>JARLGW010000009.1 GCA_031292565.1 Paludibacteraceae bacterium | reverse complement strand
CTCGACCTCGAATTTGCGGTTTAGGTGCTCCGACCTCCTCCACTCCCACAACCTCCCCGCCTATACCCTTCCCTGCCTCGCTTTCCATATCAACGACTCACCATGTGAAATTTGCGATTTTGTTGCCACTACCTGACCGCGGGGCCTGCCGAACTGCCACCAACATGAGACATAAGCTGTGCATGCATCACTCTGAGTTAGCTATATGCCTATGCACTTATCACACGTACAAACTAGTTCTCAATTAGAGTTGGGATAGTATGCGGGTTACTTAAGCGAGTCAGGGTTTAGGTAATTCAATACTTTCTTTAGTCTCTGCTGTACTTCCACTGTTGCCTTCTTCCCTAGCTCTAGCATGTACGCGAGGTTAGTTGCATTCCACATCTTTAGGTTGTCGTTGACGCGCGCGCCTAGTTCGTCGAGTTTATCGACACATTTGCAGCAATCGCCTAGAGCCATGCAAAAGTCCTCAGAGAGTGTTGTTTCGGACAACATAACGTTCAGGGATCCTTCAAGTGAGTTGTGCAGCTCATCCATTTGCTGGCTCGAATTGGGCAATTTCGCATCTTGATTGTATGGACGATCCACGAAATCTGTCCTCGGAAAATATTGACCAGTGAGTCTGCCTGGAACGAAGTCTTTTTCTTGTGTGACACGCAACGATCCAACCGTAGACGCTGGGTTCTGCACTGCCATTTTTTTGCCGTAGGAAGCCTTTAAGGTCGCATTAGCGTAAAAACCAACCACGTCGTTCATTGCTTCAGGTTTGATCTCTGTCTTCCATTCTTCGTATGGAAGTTTGAAGGTCACTCGCTCGCCTTTTAGAATTCGTACGAAGCTGTCAATATAGTAGCGTAGAGGTTTCGCCAGCTCCTCGGGCAGCTCACTGGCGCGGATTTGCATAGTCTTGACCTTTTTTGCGAGAAAGCTTTTGATGTGATCACTGTTTTGGATTCTGTAGCGTTTTAGGTCAAAGAACTGGGTCTGGGTACTCTGCATATGAGTCACAAGAATAATTATGCTTAGGTCGAACTTTGCCTTGTCATTGGCATAGTACGCGTCGATGGCGTTCTGGAACTGCTCTAAGACCAGTGCGATGAGGTCCTCAAACCTCGCCATATAAGCTTTCTCCATCGATTTCAGCTGCTGAATTTGAGCAACTTGTTGCATGTCACCTCCTTTGTAGTGCCCTCCGCGTTGCAGATGAGATTCCATAATTTATATCCATCTCGATTCCCTTTTATAGGCTATGCCTTCTACAATAAATTGATATATTGTAGACTATTTCATAGTAGTGGGAAAATCTACAAATCGCATTAATTCGCCATTTGCAAATTCTGATATAGTGTCACGCGTATATCTGTTCTGAACGCGCTAGCTCGGATGGAAGT
>JARLGW010000008.1 GCA_031292565.1 Paludibacteraceae bacterium | reverse complement strand
GCTGCTAGGCGATTTTGTAGCTGCGGTAGGTGCGATTGCCGAAGTAGTAAACGTAGAATCAGCTCCAAAAGTGGTACCTGCTGTATTCACCGCTTTTACCCGGAAGTGGTAAATAGTATTCGGCGTTAACCCTGTAAGCGCGGCACTGACCGAAGTAGCCGAAGTGCCAGTAACGGGGCTTTGAGTTGCAGTCGCACTTGACCCATAACTAGTAGACGTACCATAATCAAACGTCACCACCGAAGTAGCATTGTTTGGATTCACCGTGCCGTTCAGCGTAGCCGCTGTGCTAGAAATGCTGCTAGGCGATTTTGTAGCTGGGGTAGGTGCGATTGCCGAAGTAGTAAACGTAGAATCCGCTCCGTTAATAGTACCTGCAGAGTTTGTTCCGCTTACCCGGTAATGATACGTGGTATTAGGTGTTAGTCCTGTAAGAGAATAGCTCACGGCTGTTGCAGTAGAACCTGTAACCGGGCTTTGTGTTGGAGTTCCTATAGAACCGTAGCTTGTACTTGTGCCATAGCTGAAACTTACGGTTGTACTAGCTCCATTTGCATTTATAGTACCGTTTAATGTAGCTGTAGTAGAGGTTTTGCTTGTAGTTGTTCCTGTTGTTACAGTTGGAAGCGATGCTGCTATGGCTACAGTAGCAGTACCGCTTCCTAAAGAAGCTGTCCAACTAGTAACTAAATTGGGCGAGAAATCAGTAAAAGTAGAACCGTTAGGTTGCTCTGGTTCATACGTTGTTCCATTCATCTGATATTCTGGACTATAAAATAGTATATCGTTTTGGCTGTTCAAATCATTATCTATATTCCAATAATATACGGTGTTGTATTGTTGAAAATAGATGTAGTAGGTAGTTCCTCCATTTGTGAAAGTCCAATAATAATAATTATAAGATGACGATCCTGAGGTATTAGCTTTTAATGTAGTAGAGGATATGGTATATGTGCCATTGGCCGCTGAATATGTGCCTGTTATACCGCTCACCGTGATGTTGGTAGGAAGCGAGATCGCAAAAAGACTACTTGCCGTTATGAAAAATGCTAACGTTAGTAGTAGCTTGGTTAAAAATAATTTTCTTTTCATATGAATAATTTTTTGAGTTTTATACACATAAATAAGGGTTTTGCCACCCACTTACGCATTCGTTATGTATTTCTGAAAATATTTCGTGATTATATTTTAGTGAACATCCTTGATTGATAACCATTTTATTTACTTTTCCACTTCCGATTTCTATTTTTTCGATGTCGATAATAGGAGTAGAATAGTTTGAATCAAGAAAAAAGTTACGATCACCTCTTGGCGATTTGATCGTTTCATTTTTCATATTTTGAATTACCGAATCCCAGTCCCGTTTCGCTAAGTCAGGAATCAATTTTCCAAAAAGAACTCCCATTTCATAGCCGAGTAATGAAAATAAATCGGCTTTAGCACCTGTGTGTAATGTATATTGTTGTTTGAACTTTGTGTTTAAAACATCAGTTGAATTACAATCCCACATTGATGCTGAATACATTTTCAAGCTAATATTACTTACTAAGTCCAACATCTCCTCGGTAGCCATGTGTGCACTTACTACTAAAGGAATTTTTCCTGCCAATCCTGATTCTTCAAATTCCGTGAAAAAATCGAGAGCTTCGGTGCCGCAAAATAGTGCGTGGATATAAGAAGGCTTTTCTTTTTTTAATTTTTCAAAGAAAGGTTTTAATTGTCCTTTCACTTGTGATTTCCCTTCCGAGTATGGTAGAATGTGGTAGTCAATCAATTTTGAACCGGCCGACACTGTTCCTTGCCTGAATGAACTGTGCAGGTGGTATCCCGCGTCGTAAATAGGCATTATAACGGCACCTTTGTCGCCAAATTCTTTTTGAGCCCAAAATCCAAGTGCATATTCCGACTGCCAAAGTTGGAAGCTGTTGAAAAATAAGTGATTGGAAATATGTTGGGTGTATGGTATATATTCACCCATGTCGAAAAAGAATGCCAGTTTTTTACGTTGTTCCATTATGCCCGCTATTTCGGGTATTTTTCGGTAGCTTACTAGCCCGGAAATAATGTCCACGTTGTCAAACTGTATAAGTTTTAAAATGGCATCTTTAACCGTATTTCCACCACCTTGTTTTACGTATTCGGGCTGAAAGTGAAACATGTTTTGGTATTGTTCCGGCATGGAGCAATAAAACCCGTTCACGATATTAGGTGTTAAACCTGGATATATTGAAGAATAAGGCGTTAAAAAGCCTATTTTTATTTGTTGGTTAAAAAGCATCGACTTTTTGAATTTAGCAGCCGGTTTTTATTACCGGCTGCATATTTTAATATTTAACTTCTTGTAGGATAAATGCCTACCGTGGCTAAAATAAAGTTTATTGGCAAATAAGGGCTTCTGTTGTCAAATTGAAAAGGAGCCCCGTTTCCAGTTGCCCCGATAGCTACAGTAGGCGTACCTGTAATAGCTGCATTGGCTTTTAATGCAGTGTTTGGCGTTTGGCTGTTGTATATAGCATAACCAGCACTACGTCCGTTCATACACGCGGCCAATGTTGTGGAGTTATTGGTGCCTGGAACATTGTCTGTACCCCCTGCATTGCTGGCGTAAATGGTAACCGAAACTCCCGTAAAATCTGCAACGGCGGCATGGATATGCGCTGGTAAGTTAGCTTGGGTCAACGTAGCGGTTCCAGCTTCTGTCCCTCCAAATTGGGCGAACGTATATGTTTGTCCGACCATGCTGGAACTGTAATGAAGTTGGCCTACACCAATAGGAGCTCTTCCTCTGAAGTCGGGTAACCCGAACGTGTTTTTGGCATCGCCGCCAAAAAATGTACCTAAAAGAGAATACAAGGCTGTGTTAGCATTGATGTTTAATAACTGACCGTTACAAGCAGCCCAGTCTTGTGGAATGAAGTTTACTGGCCAAAGCGTAATTTGCCCTAAAATTGGATCCATAATCTTAAAGTTTTAAAGTGAAACATAATATTTAATTAAATAAGAAACGTTAGCGGTTAGAGTACCATTTCATGTATTTTTACCGTTTCGCTTTCAATCATCGGATTTGTCCCTTGCGTGTACCAAAATTTTATTTGTGTGGCAGCTTCTTTATCCTTGAAATTGTAAAACCGGATAGGCATGGTTATGCTCGATTCGTTTTCGCCCAAAACTTCATCATCAAAAACTTTTATGGTCGTATATAATTTTAATTCAGGAAATTCTGTGTAATTTTCCTGAATCTCAATAGTTTTTTTCATTGATTCTGTATTCAGCGTTTGTTTGTTTACTTTGAATATGTTTCCTAATGATATTCGTTGAAAAGGCATTTGTATGCCAAGTCTGAAGAAGAGTCTGTCCATTTCCATTCGTGGGTTGCAAAGAGCCGCATCTATCGAAATTTCTTCCGGGATAAAAACAGCGTCACTTTTGAGTTGTGGAATCAGGTTTTGCATGATGGCAACTTGTGGTTCCTTTTTCAGGCATGACTGCATGGTTTCCGAAATCGCAATATCATATTGCCGGGTGCAGGTAAATGTAGCTGCATCCAAACAATAGCTGTTCCCTATGTATTTATTTAATTCCAGCGCATTGATTATCTTTTTCAATGCATTCAGCGATTGAGGGTTTATATCAATCAAGTCAACACAAATTTCTTCCGGTTTGTATAATAATAGTAGTGGAATAACTAATGTTCCATAAGGACCAGTGCCTGCATAGAGTATTCGGATGGGATCTTTTCCTCTTTGTTCTAGTTTTAGCGTGATGGCTTTTTGTATTCCTCTAAGAAAAGAAGCGGTTCGTTTCATTTCTAACAGGCAATGAGCTGCACTAACAGATGAAATGGCTTTTCCTTCGGGAAGCATAATATCTTTGTCCAGATTTTGGTCGTTGATATTTATACCTGTAATGTGGCTGAAGATTTGATAAAGCTGATGAGTTGATTCTCTCATCTGCTTAAAATCGTCTTTGCAATTTAGTAGCTTATCAACCGAGTCGATAATAATTTTTCTATTCATAATTTTCCTCTTTTTAAACAAGTAAAACACAAACGATAGTTATATAATAATTATTTATAAATACTAATTATTTACAAATAATTAAATAACAATGAAAATGTCTGATTGTTTAAATCAGCTTGCTCTTTTTTATATCTAATAAATTCTCCTTTTTTCTCATTGAAAACTCTATAAAAAGGTATCTATTAAGTCTGTAAGTTGATTATAAGGTTCTTTAGATTGGATTTCAGCTATTTATACAATTCATCTTCTATCTTTTTTAAAAAACACGAAAACACCCCCAAATTGTATAAGAAAACAAATGTAATCAAAAAAAGTTAAATACAATCGGAAGGTCGTGGCTTGAGACGGATAAATATTTTAAATATTTCTCCAAATGCTTTATTTAAAGTGGAATCAGCGATTTGTTTGTAATGTTAAAAAAACAAAACATGTAGAAATGTAAAGTACATAACAAATCTATTGCAATCGTTATGGCGGATGAAAATTAAAGAGGGAGTAATGAATAGTAAATTCGTTACTCCCTCTTTAAAAAATTATGGGTTAATTATTTTTGTGCAAATTCGTGCATGGCGGCAGCAGCTTTACGCCCATCGCCCATGGCAAGAATAACGGTTGCTCCACCCCGTACGATGTCGCCTCCGGCAAAGATGGTAGGTATTTCGGCTGATTGCATATTTTCCTTTACCACGATGGTGCCCCATTTGCTTACTTGCAGCCCTTGGATGGAGCTTGGCACCAAAGGGTTTGGTGAAACACCGATGGCTACAATAACCATATCTACATCTATAGTATCAATGGCTCCCGGAATTTCCACCGGGCTGCGGCGACCTGATGCATCGGGTTCGCCCAAGGTCATTTTTTGTAATTTCATTTGTTTTACGCGACTTCTTTCGTCCCCGATATATTCAATCGGGTTGTGTAGGGTGAGGAATTGAACGCCTTCTTCTTTGGCATGCTTCACTTCTTCTATACGGGCAGGCATTTCTTCTTCCGAACGCCGATATACGATCATGGCCTTTTCTGCACCCAACCGAAGAGCCGTGCGCACAGAGTCCATAGCCGTGTTTCCGCCTCCCACGATAGCCACTTTTTTACCGAAGAACACGGGGGTGTCCGAGTCTGGGTTTGCCGCATCCATCAGGTTAACGCGGGTTAGGTATTCGTTGGAGGATAGTACATTTATCAGGTTTTCGCCCGGGATATTCATAAATCGAGGCAATCCTGCTCCACTGGCCACGAAGAAACATTTGTATCCTTCAGCTTTCAAGTCATCCGTGGTGATGGTTTTTCCTATAATGCAATCCGTAATAAATTTCACACCCATTTTGCGTAAATTGTCAATTTCCACATCCACTATCACGTTTGGTAAGCGGAATTCGGGAATACCGTATTTTAATACGCCTCCAATCTCGTGAAGCGCTTCAAAAACGGTAACGTCATATCCCTGTTTTGCCAAGTCGCCCGCGCAGGCCAGCCCGGCAGGGCCGGAACCTATAATGCCCATCTTAATTCCGTTGGCAGGTGCGCATTCGGGGATCGACATCTTGCCGCTTTCACGTTCGTAATCGGCCGCGAATCGTTCCAGATAACCTATGGCAACCGGTTTTTTACCGGTTTTTAGGTGAATACATCTTTCTTCACACTGGGTTTCCTGTGGGCATACACGTCCGCAAACCGCTGGTAGGGCACTGGTTTCTTTCAGCACTTTGGCAGCTTCAAGAAATTCACCTCTTTCTATATTTTTGATAAATCCCGGAATATTAATGTTTACAGGGCACCCTTTTATGCACGACGGATCGGCGCAATCAATGCAACGTTGTGCTTCCTCTAATGCTTGTTCGGCGGTTAATCCTTGATTTACTTCTTCTCTATTGTGGCTACGATAAGTAGGGTCGAGTTCGTTCATGTGTACTCTTTCTATAGCCATGCGATCTTTAGCCTTGATGCTTTTTCGTAATTCTTCCCGCCAGTTAGCAGTTCTATCTTCAGACATATTTTTATATTTTAAATGGCTTTACAGTTTTCTTCTTTTTCTATTTCTTTATAGGCCCCCAAACGGTTTATCATTTGGTCGAAATCTACCTGGTGTGCATCAAATTCGGGGCCATCAACACAAACAAATTTGGTTTTGCCACCCACTGTTACACGGCAGGCTCCACACATACCCGTTCCGTCCACCATGATGGTGTTCAACGAAGCCACGGTAGGTATCTCGTATTTTTTCGTTAAAAGAGAAACAAATTTCATCATGATAGCTGGGCCGATAGTAACACACATATCTACTTTTTCTCTATTTATTACTTCTTCTACGCCGTTAGTAACCAATCCCTTTTTTCCAGAAGATCCATCATCAGTCATGATAATAACTTCATCAGAGAATTGGCGCATTTGTTCTTCCAAAATGATTAAATCTTTCGTTCGGGCAGCCAGCACGGTAATTACCTTGTTGCCGGCTTTTTTCAGTGCCTCCACGATAGGAAGCATAGGGGCGGTGCCTACACCTCCGCAAGCACAAACCACGGTGCCGAAATTCTCAATGTGAGTTGCTTTTCCCAAGGGACCTACCACGTGAGCAATATAATCTCCTTCGTTCAAAGCACAGAGTTTTGCGGAAGAACGCCCTACGTTTTGTATCACCAAAGTGATAGTACCTTTTTCTACGTCCGATGAGGCTATAGTCAACGGAATTCGTTCTCCATGTTCGTCCACCTTTACCATTACAAAATGTCCTGCCTTGCGTGATTTGGCAATTAGTGGAGCTTCAATATCCAAACGCACGACATTGGCTGAAAACTGTTCTTTTTTAACGATTTTATTCATAGTGTTTTCTCAAAGATTTTTAAAAGAATAGAGCAAATGTACACTAATTCATATTCACTAGCAAATATTTAATAAAAGCATTATAAGTCATTTTTTTTCTATTTCTTTGCACTCTGAAATAAAAAGAAACTTATGTCTGTTGAAATAAAAGAAGTCCTTTCTAAGAAAGATTTGAAGCGTTTTATCAAATTTAGTTTAGAGCTATATAAAGGTAATGAATACGCTGCTCCAAAACTTACGGCGGACGAATTGGTTACTTTGGATAGAAAGAAAAATCCCGCGTTTGATTTTTGTGAATCGGCATATTTTCTTGCTTATAAAGATGGGAAAATTGTGGGACGTATTGCTGCCATTATCAATCATTCGGCCAACGAACATGGAAATAACAAGAATGGACGTTTTGGGTGGGTTGATTTTATCGACGACCGTGAAGTGTCGGCGGCACTATTTCAAAGTGCCGAAAGTTGGCTCAAAGCTAAAGGCATGGAGGCTATTGTAGGCCCTCTCGGTATTACCGATTTGGATTTTGAAGGTTTACTTATCGAAGGTTTCGATCGCATGAGTACTATGGCTACCATATACAATTATCCATATTATGCTTCGCATATTGAAGCATTGGGTTTTGTAAAAGAAGTGGATTGGAACGAATATCTTATTTCGGTGCCAGACAAGATGCCCGAACGTTTTAGCCGGGGTGTGGAGCTTATTAAACAGAAATACGGACTACGGTCGGTAGAGTTTAAAAGTAGAAGAGAGTTGGTGAAAAATTACGGGCAAAAGGTATTCGATTTGTGGAATGTTTGCTATTCCGAATTATATGGTGCTTCGCCATTAACTCAAAAGCAAATAAACCATTATGTGAAAATATATTTGAGCTTTATTTGCCTGGATACACTTTCGCTTATTGTTGATAAGGATGATAACGTGGTAGGCTTCGGGGTGTCCATTCCAAGTTTAACAAAAGCTCTTCGTAAAGCTAAAGGTTATTTATGGCCATTTGGTATTATTCACGTGCTAAATGCCTTGAGGAAAGGGAAAAATGATACGGTCGATTTGCTCATTGTGGGTATTCATCCTGCCTATCAAAATAAAGGAGCTATCTCGCTTCTTTTCGGCGATTTGATTCCTAAATACATTAAGCGTGGCTTTAAATACGCCGAAAGTAATCCTGAACTGGAAAGCAATGTAAAAATTACGGCTCAGTGGGGTACTTTTGAATACGAAAATCACAAAAAAAGACGAGCTTTTATAAAACAATTATAATACGACTCTGAATATTTAAAATAATGAATACTCCATTTGATACACTTCAACCAATACCGCTTTGGCAGCATTTTTATTCGCTGACCCAAATTCCACGTCCATCGGGGCATACGGAAAAAGTGCGGCAATTTTTGGTTGATTTTGGAAAGAATTTAGGATTGGAGTCTCTCTCCGATGAGGCGGGCAACGTACTTATACGCAAACCAGCCACTGCTGGGATGGAGAACCGGAAGCCTGTTGTTTTGCAGGCTCACATGGATATGGTTCCTCAAAAAAATACGGGAATCGATCATGATTTTGAAAAAGACCCTTTGCAGGTTTTTGTTGACGGAGATTGGGTAAAAGCAAAAGATACTACATTAGGTGCTGACAATGGTATTGGTGTAGCCGCGGCATTAGCCGTCTTGGAGTCGAATGATTTGGTGCATGGCCCTGTTGAGGCATTCTTCACTATGGATGAGGAAACGGGCATGTATGGAGCCTTCGGCCTTAAAAAAGGATTTCTAAAAGGCGATATTTTATTAAACCTTGATTCGGAAGAAGAAGGTGAACTGTTTGTAGGTTGTGCCGGTGGGATGGATGCCGATATTACATTCCGATTCATGCCAGAAGAACTACCGGAAGGCGATGTGGCGTTGAAAGTAAGCCTTACGGGTTTGTTAGGCGGGCATTCGGGCTTAGATATCCAGTTGGAAAGAGCCAATGCCAATAAGTTGATGATTCGGTTCCTGAAAATTGCAGTAGCCGAGTATGAAGCTCGATTGGCTTCAATATCAGGAGGTTCACTGCGCAATGCCATCCCTCGCGAAGCATTTGCCGTTATTACGGTTCCTTCGGATGGGGTACAGGATATTATTGATTTGGTATCCGAAACCGAAGATTTGTTCAATGAAGAATATGAAGGCTTGGAAAGCAATATTCGTTTAAATGTGGAAACGGTTTCACTGCCTGAATTCGTTTTGCCCGAAGAGGTGCAGGACGATTTGATAAATGCTATTTATGCTGCACCAAATGGTGTTTTTCGTCATATCCCGCAAATTCCTTCCGTGGTAGAAACATCCAATAATTTGGCCATTATTGAAACGGAAGAAAAAAAGATTACCATAAAATACTTGATAAGAAGTGCTGTCGAATCTAAAAAGTACGAATTATGTTCCATGCTCGAGAGTGTATATTCTTTAGCCGGAGCAAAGGTTGAATTTGTAGGTGGATACCCGGCCTGGCAACCCAATTTTGATTCCCCCATCTTGAAAGAGATGAAAGAAATTTATCAACAAAAATGGAGTCAGGAGCCCGTGGTGAAAGTGATTCATGCCGGTTTGGAATGTGGTATTTTAGGTGCTACTGAATCGCGGTTGGATATGATTTCTTTCGGCCCCACGGTTTGCCATCCGCATTCGCCCGACGAGAAGGTAAATATACCTTCGGTGCTCAAATTCTGGTATTTTTTGATAGAAACGTTGGCGAATATTCCTACAAAAGAATGAAAACAAAAAATCGCTTATATTGACAATCAAGGCGAAATATTAATCCTCACCGTCCAAAGTGAAAAAAAAGATTTATATTTGCACCTTGGTTGAAAAAACATAGTTAAACTTTTAAAAATTAAATTTTCAGATGCAAAACAAAGGATTTGTTAGACTGATTGCAATCGCCTTAATATTGGTGAGTGGATTCTATCTCTCGTTCAGCTTTATAACCAATCATTATGAGAGCAACGCCGAAGAATATGCTAAAGGGAACAATGCAAAGTATTATACTTACTTAGATTCCATTTCTTCGCAAAAAGTTTGGATGGGATACACTCTTAAGGAATGCCGTGAAAAAGAAATTAATCTTGGCCTTGACCTTAAAGGAGGTATGAACGTTATTTTGGAAGTATCCGTTCCGGATCTTGTAAAATCGTTGTCCGATCAAAATAAATCGCCTAATTTTAATAAGGCTATAGAAGTAGCAATACAACGACAGGCTCATAGTCAGGCAGACTACTTGACTTTGTTTGAACAAGCCTATTTGGAGATTGACCCTAACGTGCGTTTATCAACCATATTTAGTACGTTTGAGTTAAAGGACAAAATATCCTTGAATTCTACCAACGAACAGGTAATGAAAGTGTTGAGAACCGAAATTGATGGTTCTGTTTCCAATTCTTTTAATATTCTGCGTACTCGTATCGACCGTTTCGGTGTGGTTCAACCTAACATTCAACGCTTGGGAAATACTGGACGTATTTTGGTAGAGCTTCCGGGTGTTAAGGAACCAAAACGTGTACGAAAATTGCTTCAAGGTACTGCAAATCTTGAATTTTGGGAAACCTATGAGTTGTCTGAAATTACCCAAAATTTGGAATCTGTCAATAAACTGTTAGCAAGCATAAATAAAACAACAAAAGATTCTACCGCAAAAGATCCTTCTACGGCTGCAGCCTCTTCAAAAAACACTAAACAATCAGCTATTGATAGTTTAGCTGCAGCAATGGGTGGCGGAAAAAAAGCAGGAACCACTGCTAATAATAAAGATGCAAAACAAGACAAAGCAAAACAGGAAAAAGAAAATCCTTTGTTTAGCATCCTTCAATTGAATGTACAGAACGGACAAGTTGCACCCGGAGCAATAGTAGGTGTTGCTCATTATACCGATACAACAAAAATTAATCATTATTTCAACCTTCCTCAGGTAAAAGCATCTTTGCCTCACGATTTATGTTTTAAATGGGGTGTAAAAGCGTTGGATGAAAAAGAACAATACTATCAGTTATATGCCATTAAGGTTACAAACCGAGATGGAAAAGCTCCTTTGCAAGGAGATGTAGTGACAGATGCTTCTACCGATTTTGGTCAGCATTCAGCCTATGCTACTGTTGAGATGCAAATGAATACCGACGGGGCTAATATTTGGTCGAGATTAACTGAAGACAATAAAGGCCGTTCTATTGCCATCGTGTTGGATGGGTATGTATATTCCGCACCTCGTGTTAATGATAAGATTTCAGGAGGACGTTCCGAAATTACCGGAAACTTCACTGTGGAAGAAGCAAAGGATTTGGCTAACGTGTTGAAATCAGGACGTATGCCTGCTCCGGTTCATATTGTACAGGAAGATGTAGTAGGGCCTTCGTTAGGACAAGAGTCCATTCAAAGTGGATTTATATCTTTTGCTATAGCCTTTGTGTTGATCTTGGTTTATATGATCTTATATTATGGTTTGATTCCGGGATTAGTTGCAGATACTGCACTTTTCATCAATGTGTTCTTGATGATGGGTATATTAGCCTCGTTCAAATCAGTACTTACTCTTCCGGGTATCGCGGGTATCGTGTTAACCTTAGGTGTGGCGGTGGATACCAACGTGCTTATTTATGAACGAATTCGAGAGGAGCTCAAAGAAGGTAAGAATATGCGAACGGCTATTAGCGAAGGTTATTCGCGAGCATTTACCGCTATTATTGATACGCACATTACCACGTTAATTTCAGGTATCATATTGTTTACATTTGGTACTGGCCCTATCAAGGGATTTGCCACCACGTTGATTATTGGTATTGTTGCTTCTTTCATGACCGGCTTTATTTTATCAAGATTGATTCATGAAAAAATATCCGAACGCGAACAAGCCAGTGGACAAACGTTTTATACAAAACTTTCACGCAACTGGTTGCAAAAGAATAACCTGAACATTATTGGTAAACGTAAATATGGATATATAATTTCAGGAACTATAATTTTGGTTTCTTTAATTTCATTGTTTACTCCGGGACAAGGATTAAATGAGGGTATTGATTTTAGTGGTGGGCGAAATTACGTTGTCCGTTTTGACAAACCTGTTGAAACTCAAAATGTAAAATTAATGTTGGAAGGAGACTTCGGAAAACAATCAATAAGTGTTATCACTATTGGGTCTGCCAATCAGGTGCGAATTTCTACTAACTATAAGATTAATAGCACAGCATCTACTATTGATACTGAAATTGAAGGTAAATTGTACAAGAGTTTGAAGCCTCTATTAAAGAAAAACGCTACGATGGAAGAATTTATAAAAACAAATATTCGTAGTTCGCAAAAAGTAGGCCCTACCGTTGCTAATGATATTAAAACCTCTGCTATTTGGGCATTACTTATTTCTATTATTGGTATTGGTTTATATATCTTCATCCGATATAGAGATATTGCATTTGCTTTAGGAGGTATTGCTTCGTTGGCACATGATGCCCTTGTGGTAATAGGTGTTTATTCCTTATTATATAAAATAATGCCCTTCTCGTTGGAAATAGATCAAACATTTATTGCGGCTATCCTTACGGTAATAGGATACTCAATTAATGACACGGTGGTTATTTTTGACCGTGTGAGAGAATACCGCAGACTATACCCAAAACGGGAAACGTTGCATTTATTGAATGATTCTATCAACTCCACGTTGAGTCGTACTTTTAGTACAACGTTCACCATATTTATGGTGTTGTTAGTTATCTTCCTTTTTGGTGGTGAAACTATTCGTGGATTTGTCTTTGCGATGTTAGTGGGTACTGTTACCGGTGTATATTCTACATTGTTTATTGCCGTTCCAACTGCTTATGAAGTGATGAAAAAAGAAAAGAGAACCACAAAAGGTGATGAAGATGTTGTTGTGACGAAGAAAAAATAGTCTTAATAGAATAAATTAGAAAGAGGCTGACAAATAATTTGTCAGCCTCTTCTGTTTTTATAGGTTTTTCAATAGTATTTATTTGCCTAGGGCACATGTCAATAGAAATGCGTTGGAGAATCTACATCTCAACGTGTAGTATTTCTTTAGAGATGCTTTCTCTCCTTTTTATTCTACACAAAAAACCCCAAAGCAATTGCCTTGGGTTTAGTAAATATTATTTTTAGAAACGTAGTTATTCTACAATAGTAATCCAACCGAATTTATCCGGTTCGTCGCCATATTGAATGGCTCTAAGTTTATGATAAAGTTTGGTGCAAACAGGCCCCGGTTTACCGTCTTTTGCAATAACGTATGATTTGTTTTCGTCAAGATCATCAATCTTTGAAATAGGACTTATCACAGCAGCTGTACCACATTGTCCGGCTTCCTCTAATGTAGAAAGTTCGTCTTCCGGTATTTGTCTGCGTTCAATTTTCAATCCCATATCCTCTGCCAACGTTATCAAACTGTTGTTCGTGATGGATGGTAGTATAGAGGTTGATTCCGGTGTGATGTAGGTGTTGTTTTTAATGCCGAAAAAATTAGCAGGGCCACATTCATCAATGTATTTCTTTTCTTTTGCATCTAAATATAATACGGCGGCATAGCCCATTTCATGCGCTTTTTCACCTGCAACTAAGCTGGCAGCATAATTTCCACCCACTTTATATATTCCGGTGCCAAGAGGAGCCGCTCTATCGTACTGGCGTAATATTACCACGGGTGATGTTTTGAATCCGCCTTTGAAGTAAGGCCCTACCGGAGTGACAAATATTAAGAATAAATATTCTTTGGAGGGGCTAACGCCTACTTGTGCACCTGTACCAATTAGCAATGGGCGGATGTAAAGTGACGAACCGCTTTCGTAAGGAGGGATAAATCGTTCGTTTAGTTTAACAACTTTTTTTACTGCTTCAACAAATTTTTCAACCGGAAGTTTTGCCATTAAAATACCATCGCATGATGATTGTAGCCTTTTGGCATTTTCTTCTAAACGAAAAATTCTTACTTTACCATCTTTACCTCTAAAAGCTTTTAATCCTTCAAAGGCTTCTTGTCCGTAGTGCAGGCACGTGGCCGCCATGTGTAAGTTAATAGTATCGGAGTTCGTAGCTTCTATTTCGCCCCATTTACCGTCTCGGTAATGGCAACGAACATTAAAATCTGTTGGCATATAGCCAAAAGGAATGTTAGACCAGTCAATTTCTTTCATATTTGAATAAGCATAAGCAATTTGTTGCACAAAATTAATAAAATTGAGCCAACATTATTCCATGATTCTCACTTTTTTAGGCTGCTTAAATGCTCTTTCTATTTATTGACGATTATTTTGTGTGTTTCTGATTTGTCAGGGTATATAATCCGCAAGAAATATACTCCTGAGTTAACTCCATGTAGATCTATGGAAATTGGTTGATATACAATATTTCCTTCTGTTGTAGAGATGAGTTGACCCGTGAAATTGTAAAGTCTTACGGTACATGTACCCGTTCCTTCCACGTTATCTCTTGTCATTACGTAAATAATGTCTTTGGCCGGGTTGGGGTAAACAACAGTACTCTCCGAGCGTCGGATTAACGATGAATCGGTAATAACCTTTGCGGTGGTGTCGTAACGAATAACCGGGTCAATCCACAAGGAGGTATGTAACCCGGCAAAATTATACATCGAAACCCATTCGCCATTTTCTTTTTTCACATAGGCTGTTCCTCCACTTGTTCTGCCGGCAGCAGTAAATATGGCAAAAGAGTCGGTTGAATAGGATACATTGTAACTGATAAAGAATTTTTTTCCTACAGCAATTGGGGTGCTAAACCGTACATAGTTTTCATTATTAGTGAATATAGTTTTTGTTGAAGGAGAAAAAGAACTGCTTGTACTGTTCCAGCTCAAGGCACTTAGACTTACATTTGTATAGCTTAATAAATAGGCAGATTCGGGAACGGTATCATTCACGCTGGCATAAACCGATAGCGTGAGATTGCCCACGCTGGTTGAGCTGGCTATACTAGGCATGAGATACACACCATATAAATAGGCTTCTTTTGAAAGTGTAAATTTTTCAGCGTAATTAGTAGATTTTAAGGAATTTTGTCCTGCTATTAAACCTGAACCGGAGGATAGATAAGCTTTTTTAGGTGTATCCGATAGCGTAAAATTGCTTACCCTGACAGCCGAATCTTTTCCGTAAGGGTTCAACCCGTTTAATGAAGTTACACCCGAAGCCGTAGGGTCAAGCCATACCTTAAGTTGTTTGGTGGAATCGCTGCTGTAATAAGTCCAAGCTTTATTTAGTCGGTAATAATAATCGTTTATAGGGTTGCTGCATACCGAATTTCCACCCGTGAGAGCTCCTACCAGTTTTAAAGAGGAATCAAAAAGACCTGAACCGGATGAACCTGCATCTGTTGTGCCAATATCCCATTTAGCTACTCTCCAGTGGCTGTCGGATAAAATGTAGCTGCCATAAGATGCGGTTGTGATATTATCATTCTCTGTAGCCACTCTTTTTACGGTTCCGTAAGGTTGATGGATTCCCCTAAATGGGGGAGTAGGGCTTGTGCTGATATTCCATCCGGCATAATAAGGCCGGGCATCTACCGGAGGGGTTGATGAAAGTTCCAGCAAAGCGAAATCAATATCCCCGGCAAGGGCTCTAAGCGTTGATCCGGCCACATAAAATTCGATGGAACCTCTCACCGTCGGGGTGCAATTAGGTGCCTCGTAGTTGAGAAATGCAATAACGCTTGGTGCCAATGATTTAGCTGCGGTATAGGTTGTGTTTTCGCCGAAGCAGTGCGAGGCGGTGAGCAGATACGGTTTGCCGTTTTGGGCGGTGTTGTTTACCAAGGTGCCCGAGCATAATGTACTACCATCGATGATGAGTAAACATACACTTTGTTTGACGGTAGAAACCGATGTTACACACGACGCGTGTTGGCTACAAGAGTCAGCCGTTATACCTATTTGTTGGGGTAAAGCTCTAAATCCACGATAGTCGTGATTCACTTCTCCTATTTGCAAACTTCTTAAATTGGATGTGGTGGCCGACTGGCGGAACTCCACGATGATAGAATCGCCATCAATAGGAGGGATAGGCATTTGCCCTGATTTGAGATTGTCTTTTTCCGTTAACGGCCCGTATGCTCTGGTTTTTTGCACGTTGTACACATACACCGTATCGCCTGCTACTAAATGAAATTTGGTGAACAATATATTTATGGAGTAGGCACTGTCCGAAACAATATTTACCTTCCATGTGCGGGAGCCATCGGCGGCATAAACCGATTCGCCCGAATTGTCAGGCGTTAGGTCAACTGTGAATTTTTGGGCAAAGCGCATGCCGCCTTCTTTATATTGCTCATTTATGCTGTCCTCTTTAAGTAATTCTTTCTTGTTGAAAGAAGGCATGCTTATTCTTATTCCTTGCTTACCTACAACATGTTTCGTTTTGATTGCTCCTACCTGTCCTTGTGCTTGAAAAAACATAAGCATAAAGGGAAAGATAAGAATCATTCTTATTACAGTACGCTTCATAATTTTTTAAATTATAATGTTAGATGAAGGTTGCCAACTGTTTCGTAATACTAACCGGGCTTCGTTGCCCATATTAAAAAGTAAATCAATAATGCTCAGGTTTGGTAAAAACCCAAGCTTTTCCTGAAAAACTTGATAATAAGGTATTACTTCAAACTGTTGGTCTGCGTTAATACTTTTCTTAGGGTGAATAATTTCTCTCAAATCCAACTCGTTGGACGCGAAATCTTTTTTATAGGTGTGTGTTTGTTGTATTTTTATGTCAATACTTAACAAAGATAATATCAGTTCTTGAATTTCAATATTAAAGTCGAAAAGAAAATTCCATTTTTTTTCATAGAAAGGACGAAAATCATCTTCATAATAATCAAAAAAAGGAGAAGTGCGGTAGGCCGATTCTATTGATTTCCAGTGCAAGCGTTGCCAATCCGTGTCGTATGATATTTTAATGCCCTTTGTGGGGCATTTAATCATATCACCTTTATCCACGGGGATGGAGAGCGTAAGTGTGCTGTTTGCGCCGGCAATGTCGCACCGGGTGCGGTAGGTTTGCTTCACGTAGTTGCAGTGCGCTTCCAGGTACACCTGCTTGTAGTGCATTAGCTTGCTGTAGTATTGCACCGGGGCTAAATAAGCAGAAGAGAGATATACCGTGTCGGCTATCTCTCCTGCTATTTGTTCTTTCTTATTTTCTATCGGGTTATTTTCCTGCATACTTAAAGAATCGGTTCCAACGAATACCTCCGCCGAATAAACTTTTATCAGGGCTCAATGATAACCATACAAACAACGGTTTACCTACAATATGATCCTCCGGCACGTAGCCCCATATACGGGAGTCGGCGGAGTTATGACGGTTGTCACCCATCATCCAGAAGTAATCCATCTTGAAGGTGTAATGGTTTGTTTCTTTTCCGTTTATGTATATTTTTCCATTTTTTACTTCTAGCTTATTCTTTTCGTAATTGCGGATAGCCCGTTCGTACAAAGGCAATGTCTTCACCGTTAAGGCAATTGTTTTGCCTGCTTTAGGAATCCAAAGAGGCCCGTAATTATCCACTGTCCATTTGGTGTTATATCCGGCAGGGAAGGTAGTTTGTTCGCTCGAAATTAGTTCGCTTACATTCTTTTCTGTTACTGATTTCACGAAAGGCACTTTGCGCAAATCGGTTTGATTTTGAAGTGTCAAAGGCAACACGTACACGAAGCTTCCGCTTTGGTTGTTGCCAAGCAGGGCATGCCCCGAATTTTCGTTACTTATTTCCAGGTTATCATAAATTTCCTGCGTAAGAGGTTGAGTGGAAATAATTTCGCAGTAATGTTGCACACCGGGTTGGCGTTCTTGCTTTTTACCGTTAATATATATTTCCCTGTTTCTTACTTCCAACACGTCACCTGCAGTAGCAATACAACGTTTCACATAATTTTCTCGTCGGTCAACCGGGCGATATACGATTCTACCATAGGTTGCACGGTCGTTCTGCACAATTTGTCGTCCTATTTTGAAACATAGCGTTCTTACATCAACACCTTTAGAGCGAAGCGAATCTATATTTACCTGATTGTTCTTTAGCTTACTCAAGCCGGCCTCGTAGCAAAGCCCGTCGTAATCAACTTCCTGTCTTCCAGTACAAACGGTATCTCCGGCAGGGAAGTTAAACACCACGATGTCATTTCGTTGCACCTGGCCAAATCCGGCTAATCGGTGCGATTTCCATTGAATGTCGAGGTATGATTTGCAGTTCAGCATCGGGAATGTATGCTGTACCAACGGGAATGCAAACGGCGTGTTAGGTGTGCGGGGGCCATAAGCCACTTTGCTTACAAATAAGTGGTCGCCAACCAGCAGCGTTTTTTCCAACGAGCTGGATGGTATCTTGTAGTTTTGAAACAAATACAAATTAATAAAATAAACGGCTACCAAGGCAAACAGAATGGCATCAGCCCATTCAAATATTTTACGGATTTGAGGGTTTTTAATGTTTTTCCACCACGACCAGGGAATAAATTTGGTGACGTAAATGTCGAAAAGAAAAGGCAACAGAAAAAGAACCCAGAAATTGCCTAACCAAATAGTGAAAAGAATTAGGATAAACCCTGCAATGGAAAATTTTATCCATTGTTTACGAGGTGCCTTTAATTTGTCCATGTTTATTAGTTGATTAATTAAAACTTGAATAGATCTTTCATGCTAAAAAAACCTTTCTTTCCGGCAGTGAATTCGGCTGCAATCACGGCTCCTAAGGCAAGCCCTTGGCGGTTCTTGGCTTCGTGGGTAATGGTGATGGTGTCCACATCGCTGTCGTATGTGATAGTGTGTGTGCCAGGCACCTCTCCTTCGCGAATGGCTTTGATGGCAATGTCTGATGGTTGGGTTTCCTGTTCGTTCACCCATTGAGTTTTTCGCTCTATTTTTTCCAAAATGCCTTCGGCCAAGGTGATGGCTGTTCCGCTTGGAGCATCCAGTTTGTGGATATGGTGTGTTTCCGTCATGGAAACATTATAATCGTTAAAGCCATTCATAATATTGGCCAAATAGCTGTTTACAGCAGCAAATATGTTCACTCCGATGCTGAAATTGGATGTCCAAAACAAGGTGCTGTCCGCTTGTGCCATTTCTTTTTTAATGGCTTCAATTTCCGATACCCAGCCGGTGGTACCACATACCACGGGAACTTTAGCTGCAAAACATTTACGCAGGTTGCCTATAGCACTTTCAGGGCGGGTAAATTCAATGGCTACATCCGCACTTTTGAATGCTTCCGAATCAAAATCCTGATAGTTGTTTATGTCAATAATTGAAACGATTTCATGTCCTCTGCTTCGGGCAATTTTTTCAATGGTTTGCCCCATTTTACCATAACCGATTAATGCAATTTTCATCTTTGTAAATTTCCTGTTTTTAAGTGGCAAAGATAAGATGTTTCAGTGAAAATCTTTCTGTTGCCTTGTATTTTATAGTCCGACGCTATCACAATAAAAATCCAAACTTTCAAAAATAAGTTTCTGTGAAGCGTTTTGATTAATTCTAATATCACCAATGTTGCCAAGTAACGTGAAATTAATTTCTTTCGAGTCGTTCTTTTTATCGTGTGTCATCAGTTCAAAAAGCCGATCGTAATCTTTGCACGAAATGGCCAGTGCACCGTAAGTATCTTTAATTATAGACACTGCTTGAATTAGAATGTCCTTGGGGAAACCAAGCAATTTGTGCGATAGGTACAATTCGCAAATCATACCCCACGCCACGGCATACCCGTGTAGTGCTGGCATACCTTTTTCATACGAGATGCTTTCAAAAGCATGCCCTACCGTGTGCCCGAAATTCAACGCTTTGCGTATGCCTTGCTCGCGAGGGTCTTCTTCCACAATGCCTTCTTTTATGGCGATAGATGCTGCCAGTATTGGCTTAAATTGCTTTAGATCAAATTTTTCCATATCGAAAGCCGACACTTTTGCCCATTCTTCCCGGCTGTATATCAACGCGTGTTTAAGAATTTCGGCCATCCCGGATACGAGGTTCTCGTGATCCAGTGTTTCAAAGAACGATGTTTCTATAAGTACCGTTTCGGCCGGGTTTATCACACCCACTTCGTTTTTCAGTCCGTTGAAGTTGATACCCGTTTTTCCACCCACCGCAGCATCCACCGCACCTAGCAGGGTGGTGGGAATATTAATATACCGCATGCCCCGTTTAAAGGTGGATGCAGCAAAGCCTCCAAGGTCGGTTACCATGCCTCCACCCAAATTTATCAGTAGCGATTTTCGTGTAGCCCCATTATCACACAAAAATTGCCAAACTGACGCTAATGTTTCTATATTTTTGTGCGAATCCCCTGGTTGTATATTGAAAACACGTGCATTCGCGCACTTTTTGTTTCCAGAAAGTAAGTGCAAGCATAGCGTTTGTGTGTGAGAATCGGTTAATATATAAATGCTGTCTTTCGGTTGATCGCCGATGGCATTTTCTAAGTCGGCAATGAAATTATGGCAAATGATTACTTGTTGGTTGGGCATGGAATTGAAATTAAATTTTAAGAACACAAAGATAAATTAAATGTGCCAATGTAGTAACAGGCTGACAGGGAATGAAAGATAAAAAACGGCTGATTATTGTTTTTTAGCGATATAATTTGCCCAAGACAACTGTCGCTTCCCAAAAAATGATTATTTTCGCCTTTTATAATTAAACTGAAAAACTTATTGCTTTTCTAATGAAAATCAACATTGTAAACAAGTCAAAGCATTCGTTGCCGGCTTATGCAACCAATTTGTCCGCCGGGATGGATATACGGGCTAATTTAGAAAATCCTGTTGTATTAAAACCTCTTGAAAGAAAACTGATTCCTACCGGATTGTTTATCGAACTTCCCGCCGGGTACGAAGCACAGATTAGGCCTCGTAGCGGGTTGGCGTTGAAAAAGGGGATAACCGTGCTTAATTCTCCGGGAACTATTGATGCTGATTATAGAGGGGAAATAGGTGTTATTCTGGTAAATCTATCGTCGGAGGATTTTGAAATTACCGATGGCGAACGCATTTGCCAAATGGTGATAGCCGAACATGCCCAGGTTCAATGGCAGCAGGTAGAGGTATTGGACGATACGGATCGGGGTGCAGGCGGTTTTGGGCACACGGGAAAAAATTAATAAAACGGGTATGAAGAAAAACATTCGGAAAATATTTCTTGTTACTTTGTTACTAATCAGTGTGCAACTGGTTGGTTTGGGTGCAACATCCCAAAAAGTAAATAAAAAAACAGCAAACAAAGCCGCTCCGGTACCCGTGGAAGACCAACGGAAGATGGATTACTATTTTTACGAAGCCATTCGTCAACGGCAGTTGGGTAACCTCAACGAGGCTATTGATTTGCTCACCGAATGTTATTACATAAACCCCCGAAGCAGTGCCGTGGCCTACGAGTTTGCCATGGCCTATACTTCCATTCAGGATACACCACATGCTATTAAATTTATGGCGTTGGCATCCCGGCTCGACCCTACCAATAGCTGGTACAAAATCGGGTTTGCCGAATTGTGTATCAAAAACAATGATTTCAAAACCGCCATTTCGGTTTACGAAGATATTACCAAGAATCATCCCGATAAAGAGGATGTGGATTATATGTTGGCCTCTTTGTACAAGCAAACGGGTGATTTGAAAAACAGTATTTCTTCATTAAATAAGGTGGAAAAGAAGTTTGGGATAAATGAAACGTTGTCGTTTGAGAAATATCGTTTATACAAATCTTTAAAAGAAACTAAAAAAGCAGATGCCGAAATAGATAAGCTCATTGCCAAATTTCCGATGGAACCTAAATACAAAATTCTTCGTGGTGGAATATACATGGATGATAAGGAGCCTAAAAAGGCATTGAAAATATACAATGAAGTAAAGGCTTCCGACCCCAACAACGGGATGCTTATAATGGCTCTGTATGAATATTATAAATCGACAGGCGATACGGTGCAAGCCAATAGCGTCTTTGAAGAAGCTTTCAAGAATCAAAGCCTTGTGGTGGATGAAAAAGTGGGAATACTCACCCAGTTTCTGTCTATCGAAAATCAAAGTGTAACAAAAGCCGAAGAGTATTTTAAATTATTGTTGGGGATGTATTCTGACAATGAAGCGTTGCATACTTATTATGCTTCTTTTTTACTTATGCAGCATCGTTATGATGCAGCATCATCCGAACTTGAATTTTTACTGAAAGTAAATGCTCAGAATAAAGAGGCTTGGTTGGAGCTGATTAAACTCCGGTTGGAGCAGGAAAATATGGCAGAAGTGCTTGCCGTGTCCGACCGGGCTATTAAAAATATGCCCGACGAATCGAATTTTTACCTTTTTAAAGGCATGGCCTTGACTGATAAAAAACAATACGAAGATGCCTTGCAAGCTTATAAAACGGGCTTGGACAAAGTGTCGGAAGAAGATACAAACAGTGTGGCACAACTTAGCATGCAAATAGCCGACGTGTATGCACAGTTGAAGAAAATGGACGATGCTTTTACCTATTATGAAAAAGCATACCAGTTGAACCAGAATAATGCCATGTTGCTGAATAACTATGCTTATTATCTTTCGTTGGCCGGCAAGGATTTATCAAAAGCCGAATTGATGAGTGCTAAAACAGTGCAGGCATACCCAGATAATATTTCGTTTTTAGACACGTATGCCTGGATATTTTTTATAGAAGGGAATGCAACCTTAGCCCGTATGTACATACAGCAGGCCATAGATAAAGGTGGCGATAAAAGTTCGGTGGTGGTAGAGCATTATGCCGACATTCTATACTTGAACGGCGAGAAGGATGAAGCCTTGAAGTGGTGGCAAAAGGCCAAAGACCTAGGTAGTGACTCGCCCACTTTGCAGCAGAAAATTGAAACTAAAACATATATCCATGAAAAATAGATTTCCGGTATGAAATACGCGCATCATATAGTAATGTTAGCTTTTGTGCTGGCTTCGTTGGCTTCTTGTAAAACAACCAAGTCAGTAGCCTCTGCTTTGCCAAACGGCCAACCTGCAAAGCCTTTGAGCCTGGATAATATAAAGGTTTGCGATCCTAAAATTGAAACGGCTGACTTTAGTAACATAACCGTTGCGTTCAATGTAAACGGTTCGTCCATGAGCACTAGGGCTTCCATGAGAATAATTAAGGATAGCATTGTGCAAATATCCATACAGCCGATGTTGGGCATAGAAGTGGCACGAATTAATTTGACTAAAAAAGGATTCCTGTTGTTGGACAAAATCAACAACCGATATTTTACGGCCGACTATGATTCGTTGTTGACAAAAATAAATTTGCAGGCTAGCTTTTACGATTTGCAGGCATTGTTGTTGAATAAAATGTTCATCTTGGCCGAACCCCCTTCGCCTGCAGATGCCATGATTCCGAAGTTGAAAAAGTCATTATATTATGATGGTATTATACTTAGAAGCAAACCCTCTACAGGAATCGCCACCGAGTTTATGCTGGACAAAGATTCGCAAATCAAATTAACAACCATTTCTTTACCCACCGTGGTTTTGCGTTGTTTTTACAGTTCGTTTACACAACAGGATGAAATCGTTTTCCCTTTTAAATATAGATTAATGCTGATAAACGGCCCTCAAATAAACGAAGCCGAAATTACGGTTAATAGCGTGGAATTTAACAAAAAAGTAAAAATAAATACGGTTGATTTATCGGATTATAAACGAGTGGATAAGATAGAACAAATAATACCGAACTAGATATGTGTCGTTACTTCTTTATTTTATGTGTTTCTTTTTTTCTTGTTGCTGCTCACACACATGCCGAAAGCATTAATGAGCTGAAAAGAAAACAGCAGCAGGCAAAGCAAAAAATTGAGCTAACTAATAGATTACTTAGAGAAACCCAAAAGACGCAGAAAACAACAGTTTCAAGCTTAACCGTTTTAAAGAAACAGATAACCGAGCGTGAAAATCTTATTTCGGCTTTGAACTCTGAAATATCGGTGCTGGATGTTAACCTGCAAAGCTTGAATACAGAAAAAACAATTTTGCAGCAACGGTTAAGTGCTTTGAGAGCCGAATATGCCAAGCTGGTATATCATGCTTATTTTTTCAAGCATGAATACAACAAGTTTTTGTTTATTTTCTCTTCCGAGAGTTTTAGTCAGGCATATCGACGGATACGTTACGTGCAACAATATTCGCAATACCGGAGAGATCAAACCATTCAGATACAAAATGTTGCCGAAGAATTGTACCAGAAAGAGAATCAACTGGTAGAGACAAAAAATACCAAAGCCGGAGTGCTTCAAGGAAAGGAAGTTGAAAATCAACGGCTACAGGCTGCAAAAGACAATACGCAGAAAATGCTTGGCGACCTTACTAAGAAGGAAAAAGATTTACGCGATCAACTTAAAAAGCAACAAAAACAGGTTGATGAGTTTAATGCTAAGATACAGCAACTGATTGCTGCCGAAATTGCTGCTGCCGAGAAAAAGGCTCAAGCAAAGAGGCAAAGAGACGAAGAAGCTGCAGCTGCTGCTGCAGCCAAGGCTGCTCAAAAGCAAAAATCGGCCTCTCGGAAAAAAGGTGCCAATACAAATAACAACAATGCAAATACCAATACAAACACCACTAGTGTAACTAGGAAAACAATTAAAGCGGCTCCGATTATTTCGCCATCGCAACTAATGACTAAGGAGGAAGGTATTATTGCCGGCGGATTTGAAAAAAATATGGGTCGTTTGCCTTGGCCGGTAAGGGGGGTGATAACGGGGCATTTTGGTATTCAGAACCATCCGGTACTGGAGCATGTGCAGATAAATAACAAAGGAA
Source organism: Paludibacteraceae bacterium (assembly GCA_031292565.1). Taxonomy (GTDB): domain Bacteria; phylum Bacteroidota; class Bacteroidia; order Bacteroidales; family Paludibacteraceae; genus JAFGVL01. The sequence continues at coordinate 136,771 of JARLGW010000008.1, read as the reverse complement.
TTTATATCCAAACGCAACCAAACTCCGACGCGTGTGCCGTGTATGAGGGTGAAGTTACGCAAGTGTTTGCCATACCCGGAAATAATAATGCCATCATTGTTAAGCATGGAATTTACCGAACCGTTTATGCCAACCTTACCACCACGTATGTTAGGGTGGGGGCTCATGTAAATGCAAGGCAACGATTAGGCCGCATTGATGTTGAACAGGAAAATAATAACAAAACGGAATTGTACTTTATGCTGTATAAAAATTCCACGTTGGTAAATCCTGAACATTGGTTGGCAAAATAAAATAGAACAATAAAATTTAGCTAATAATCATTGGGTTATGTTACTATTACAACAAAATAAAAGATTTATGTTTCGATTTGTAGTTCGTGCGTTTATGGCTACACTGTTTTTACTGTTTGTAGCCTGTGCCAATCGTGCAAAAGGTCCGCAGGGAGGTCCTAAGGATTTAACGCCCCCCCACCCCGTAAAATCCACCCCAAAGAATGGAGCTGTAGATTTTAAAGGAAAAAAGATAGATATTAGTTTTAATGAATATATATCTTTAAATAAAACGCAGGAAAACGTCATTATATCTCCACCTCAAGTTACTCCTGCCACAATTTTGTCGAGTTCTAAAAAAGTATCTGTTATATTAGAAGATACGATGAAAGACAATACTACCTATACCATAGATTTCGGGAATTCCCTTGTTGATTTGAACGAACAAAATCCATTGCCCGGTTATACATTTAGTTTCTCTACCGGATCTACGCTAGATACCCTCCAAATAGCAGGTACCGTGTTGGATGCTTCTAATTTGAATCCATTGGCGAAAGTCATAGTGGGAATATATGACCATGTAAACGACAGTACTTTTCAGAAAACGATGCCGTTGCGTATTGCCAAAACGGATGACTTTGGTAGGTTTTGTATAAAGAATGTAAGGGCGGGATCTTATCATATTTTCGCGCTTAACGATTTGAATTCCGATTATAAGTACAACGATCCGAACGAACAGATTGCATTTGGTGATGCGCTGGTAACCCCTTCTGCTAAAACTGAAACCGTGATAGATACAATTAAACCCGCCCCTGCACCTAAAGGGACTAAGGAAAATAAAAACGCGGTAAAGAAGGATAGCGTTATCTCGGTGCAGAAAACGATATTCTATCCAAATGATTTGGTATTGAAAGCGTTTAAAAAGGATGTGTATAAGCAATATTACCAAAAGACGGAACGGAAAGACCCTAATAAGGTATCTTTCTTTTTCAATACCTATAACAAAGAAAAACCGGTGGTAAAGCCATTCAACTTTAAGGCTTCAACAGGAGATGTTGTTCGCTACAGTGCCAAATATGATACCATAACCTATTGGGTGGCCGATTCGGCTACGATGAAAGCCGATACCCTCAAATTTACGTTGGAATACAAAAAAACAAACACCTTAAAAGGCGGTGGATTAATAATGGGTACAGACACCATCAATGCGGTGAATATTCAAAAAACAAGCACCAAAAAAAGCAAAAAATCAAAACGAGTGGCAGCAGCCCCTCAATTCCTCCAAGTGGAAACTAATATACAGAGTCCGTTTGATTTGTATAGCCCCATTCAGCTAACCGTTGATATGCCGCTGCGGTCGATTGACGAAAAGAAGATTCATTTGCAAAGCAAGAAAGATAGCGTGTGGAAAGAAATCCCCATAAAGGTGGAACGATATGACACGATAGGGTTACAATACAAGTATAGCATTTCAAACGCTTGGGAACCAGAAGTGGATTATAAATTTACGGTTGACTCGGCTGCTATCTTTAGCTTGTACAATACACATAACGATAAAATTGAAAATTCTTTCCAGGCAAAAAACGCGAATCAATATGCTACATTAACGGTTTCTCTTTTGACTTACAACGACAAAGCCGTTATTCAACTAATAGATAGTAAGGAAAGTGTTGTAAAACAGCTTCGAGTTAAAAATAAAGGTACGACTTTTGAACATCTTAATCCGGGAGACTATTATCTTCGATTGTTTATAGATTCTAATCAGAACGGACAATGGGATGTTGGCGATTATGAGGGAAAGCGGCAGCCCGAAGAAATGTATTATTTTAATCAGGTATTACATCTTCGTCAAAACTGGGAACTTGAACAAGAGTGGGATTATTCTTCCATTCCGTTACCAAGTCAAAAACCACAGCAACTATTTCAAAAGAAGTAGGTTACTTTTGAAATAGCAATGCTCATAAAAAAGCCATTACTATGAAAACAGTAAACATTAAAATCGGAATACTTGTAGCTACAGCTATATTATTCTTTACCAGTGGCGAAATTGATAGTGTTGTAGTGAAAAACACTTCTTTTCGTGTTGGCGAACTTGTTGGTTACGATGTTTATTACAACTGGGGTTTTATATGGATACATGCCGGAAGTGCCAATTTCTCGGTGGAAGAGGTCAATTATAAGCAACGCCCCGCTTACCGTTTCTATGTGTCGGGCAGAAGTTTAAGCACGTTCGACCATTTTTACCACGTTAGGGATACGTTTATGAGTATTGCCGATCAGGCTAGCCTGCTGCCGTATTATTATAAAAGAGTGACACGAGAAGATTCTTATTGGGCACAGGATGAATATTTGTTTACCACTACTACCAGTAAGCGGACGTCCCTTGTAGCCGATTGTAAAAGAAGAAAAGGGGTGAGAACGGTAGATACAATTTCGTACAATGGCCACGTTACCGATTTAATTACTCTTTTTTATCGTATCAGGAATTTGGATTTTGACCGGATGCAGATAAACGAAAAACATCCGTTTGCCATTGTATTTGATAACGACAAAAACCCATATAATTTATATTTCCGCTATTTGGGAAAAGGAGAAGCCGAACTTCGTAATGGGAAAAAATACAGATGCATCATGTTGCGCCCGTTATTAATTAAAGGAAAGGTGTTTAAAGATCAAGAAGGTATGACTATTTTCCTTTCCGATGATAGAAACCGAATTCCGATTATGGTTGAATCAAAAATCAGGGTAGGCTCTATTAAAGCCATGCTCACCACGGCTACAAATACATTGTATCCGTTGAACCCCCTACCTAAAAAATAAAGGAACTTTGGTTTCAATACTGCATAAAAAAACGAGCAAGGATTTTTCCCAGCTCGTTTTTGTTTTTATCGTTTTAAAAAGTCTGCATACAAAAATTGGGTGTAGGCTTCCGTTGCATGTACAATAGCATTTTTCTGAGGATATTTTTCACCGTAGAAGAATTGTTGGCTTTTTGAATCGAGATTCATGTAAAAACTTATTTCGGGTGATACATAACCCCATCCGTCGATATTATAGAAATAAGCATAACTCTTTTGCCCAAAAAGGTTCTTGGCAAAGTAACTGGGTTTGGGTTTCCATCCCATTTGCTGAACCAAGGTAGAACCTACATCTGTTTGAGACCCAATGCTTTTAACTTCTAACGAGGAATCAATCACCCCTCCAAGCCAGATTAAAGGTATTCTGAAGCTAACTAACTCCTGCGAAGATGTATTTCCAGGATGCAACGAAGCATGATCGGCTGTAATTACTACCAAGGTATGTCCCCAAAGTGGGCTTTTCTTCAATTGATCCACAAAATGTCCCAAGCAGCTGTCGGTATATGCCACCGAGTTACAGTATTTTTCTTCCTCCCCCATGCCTTTAATTTTACTATATGCAGGCATGTCGTATGGCTCGTGGCTACTAATGTTGTACACCATGCTCATAAAAGGCTGTTTGCTCTTCATCAAATCTTCATATACCCGTTGATATAGATATTGGTCAGGCACTCCCCATCGTTGCAAAGAGCTTACTGATAGAGGAAACTCTGTTTTGGAAATGACATTGCTGATACCCGACTTCATGAGGAACATTTTCATATTGTAAAAGGTTACGTCGCCACCGTAATAGAACGAAAGCTCGTAGCCATGTTGTTTGAAATAGTTCGGTAAGTAATTCAGGTTATTTAATTTATCTGGGAAATTGATGATAGCTGAAGCTTTCATCAATGCCGGATAAGAAGACAATAATGCGGATATGCCTTTGTCTGAACGTAATCCGCTAGAATAGAAGTTAGAGAAAACAATACCTTCTTTGCAAAAACGGTTTAAATTTGGAGTTAAACCATGTCTGCCTCCCAACGATTCAATTACCTTGTCGGAAAACGATTCTAGAATAACATACACTACATTAATCGGTTTTCCATCTTTACTTTTTATATATTGGGGCACTTTTTCCTGATTTTCATATTCCCGTCCATTCATTGCTTGAGCACACAGTTTATCATCCATGTAATGAATAGGATTTTTGTCCATATCATTATTAAGCATAGCATAAGAAAAAGACCAAAAGTAATTGTATGCACTATGATTTGCATATAAACTTTCACTGAAATATACACTGCTGAAATTCAGCGGAGAGATATCGAAGCCGCCACGGATAGGAATAATCAATACCGCAGATAATAGAAGCTGGGTAGGAACCAAATACCATTTCAGTTTCGTCCGGTCGAAATACAAAGGCTCGAATATTTTATTATAAATAGCATACGTGAAAACCACAATTACCAATTCGGCAACCACCGCCATTATCCATTGCCACCATTCCAAGCACGCCCATATCCCTCGGGGGTTTTGCAAGTAAAGTAAAATCTGTGCATTCAACCTGTTGCCCCACGAGCCATAAAGAGCAGCATCAGCCAAACCCATTATGGTTAGCACAATAAGTATAATCAGAGTATATATTCGTATGATTTTTTCAATGAGTCTAGGTTTAATGAATGGAATAAGTGCTAATAACACTCCCGGTAGCATCGAAAAATAACCCGCTACCGAAAGATCCATTTTAGACCCGTGCCAAAAGATACCGATAATGTCTTGAAAACCAAGAGAGGAACTGCTGCTAAAATTTATTAGCAAAAAAAGAATCTTGAAAAAAATAAAATAGCAAAACCAAAAAAGATAGTATTTAATAAAGAAAGTAAAGACTCTTTTCATTATAGTAGGGGATGACGTTGAATTTTATATGCCAAAATTATAACATTTTTGGAATCTTAGATAAAAAATATTGTAAATATGTTTAACTATGGGCATAATAGCATATTATTCTTTTTTTACTTAACATTTGCTAATGTTCTTTTTTTACTTTTAACATCGAAATTTTATTGCTATTTTTGTGTGTACAATAAAAAAGAGAGAGACTTATGGCTAAAATATTGGTAATTGATGATGAACGTGGCATTCGTAGCACGATGAAAGACATTTTGGAGTTTGAAAAACATCAGGTGGATTTGGCTGAGAATGGAACTAAAGGCTTGGAACAAATTCGTGCCAATGCTTACGATCTCATTTTTTCCGATATTAAAATGCCTGAAATCGATGGTATAGAGTTGTTAGTCAAAGCCCATGAGCACAATGCCGAAACCCCTATTGTGATGATATCAGGCCACGGCAATATTGAGACAGCTGTAGAATGTATTAAAAAAGGAGCTTTCGATTTTATTGAAAAACCCATTGACCTGAACCGGCTTTTGGTTACGGTGCGCAACGCGTTGGATAAAACCACGCTGATAGCTGAAACTAAAGTGCTGAAAAAGAAAGTGGATAAGAAATACGAAATGATTGGTTCTGCACCTGCTTTGGATAAAGTGCGTGAGATGATAGATCGTGTGGCTCCAACTGATGCACGAGTGCTTATTACCGGTTCCAATGGTACGGGTAAGGAAGTGGTGGCTCGCCAGATATATCAACAAAGTGGCCGGAGCAATAACCCCTTTGTAGAAGTAAATTGTGCCGCTATACCTTCCGAGCTGATAGAAAGCGAACTCTTCGGGCATGAGAAGGGTGCCTTTACATCCGCTATTAAGCAACGGAGCGGTAAGTTTGAGCAAGCCAACGGCGGAACTATTTTTCTGGACGAAATTGGCGATATGAGCCTTTCAGCACAAGCCAAGGTGTTGCGTTGCCTTCAGGAAAATGTAATTTCACCCGTGGGTAGCGATAAAGATATTAAAATCAATGTGCGTGTAATTGCGGCTACAAATAAGAACCTCAAGGCTGAAATAGAAAAAGGAAACTTTCGCGAAGACCTGTACCACCGCCTAAGCGTAATATTGATAAATGTTCCGGCTTTGGACGAGCGCAAGGAAGATATCCCCTTGTTGGTTAATCATTTTTGCAATCAAATTTCAGCCGAACAGGGCATTAGCCCTAAAATTTTCGAAGAAGAAGCCTTACAAGCTCTCCAAAACCGCTCGTGGACGGGTAATATCCGCGAACTTCGTAATGTGGTTGAACGGCTCATCATTTTAGGTGGGCAAACTATTTCTGTAGATGATGTTAGTCAGTTTGTTTAATTTGAATTATTCTTTTATGCAAATTATAATCACATTAATAGTTGCAGCTTATGAAACAAAATTCTACTCAAAAAAATGTTACTACATGTAAAAAACAAATCTTACACAAAAAAAACTTCACTGAAAGGGTTAACGAATTATTAGGAAATAGATTTGTCCGATTGGCATTGATCATTCTTTTATCAATTTATTACTTCTCAAATTATGCTTACATTTTTGATAAGAAAATTGATTTGAATGGAGATAACGTGCAATACTATTCTTTGGGAAAATCGCTTGCTGAGGGTAATGGCTATACATCTACCATCGGGTTTAAAAACGAACCGCATACGCATTTCCCACCCGGCTATCCCGTTTTCATTGCCGGAATAATGAAAATTTTCCCAAACAGTACCGATGCCGTTAAGCTTTTTAACGGATTGCTTCTGTATGGCTCCATTCTTCTATTGTTTTACATTATTAAGCGGATTTCAGGCAATATAATTGTTGCGTTTATCACCGGGATGCTTTGTGCAGCACACCCCGAACTGTTGCGTTGGGCAACCATTATGATGAGCGAAATTTTGTATCTCTTCCTTAGTCTGTTATTAGTTCTGCTCGTTTTGGAAATAACTCGGCGTAAGTTGTTTTTGGATAAAAAGTGGTTGGAGTATGGCATCCCCATAGCACTTATCATGTTGCTTAATTACACCTACTTTGTTCGTACCATGGGTTTGTCCATTATTATTTCTATCATATTGTGGGTCGGCATCCGTTTCTTCCGAAGTTTATTGGTTTGGTATAAAGCCAAACGGAAGGAAGAAACGGATGAAATAGCAACAAAAAAAGCAAGAATGGTTAAGCTGTTTGTACTTACCTTACTGTTGCTGCTTTCTGTTTCAATCTCCAAATTTTCATGGGACACTAGAAATGAGCGGTTAGGAGTACACGGCTCGGTTTATGCCGAAAATTTTAGCAAAAAACAATTTGGACAAACCATGTCCACTCCCCAAGATTGGGAAGTTCGGATAGAAAGTAATGTTAAGAATTACATCACCCGATGGGTGCCCAACACCCTTTTTTACTCCAATGTTGATTTGGGTAAAGATGTAACAGCAACAGAATGGTTGCGAGGGTTGTTTGTTCTTGCACTTATGCTTACCGGTATTTGGTTCTTAAAAGATGCTCGATGGCTCATTCTGTTTTATATGGCTATTACCATGGCGGTGTTGATTTTTTATCCCGAGCAATTTGGAGGGAGCCGTTATTATATCGCCCTCATTCCGTTTTTTATTTTCCTCACCATCTATGGTTTTTCTCAACTTGTAGCGTTGGTATGGCAGCAGTTTCAAAAGAAGCAAAAATCGGTTATCGTTATTTCTCTTTTGGTAATTGTTTTCCCTATGATTTTCATGTTTCCAACCTATGCAAAAATGAGGGACTCATTGCATTTGTCCAGTCAAATGGACTCTTGGGAAGAGTTTCCTGAAGTAAAAGCGGTACAATACCTTCAGGCTATAGATTGGTGTAAGGCAAATCTTCCGGCCAACAGCCGCGTAATGTGTAGAAAGCCCGAACTATATTATATATTTTCAGGCTATAGACGTGCAGAATGTTTTCCCTTATATGCAAGCCCCGATTCAGTGCTTAATTTCTTTATTCGTAAAAAAGTTACACACGTTATTATAGATGGATGGTTTAGGCACGGGTATATAACCATTTATCCGGCAGTTTTAAAATATCCCGATAAATTTAAAATGCTGAAAAAAATTGGAGAATTTAATGTCAAAGAGAAATTAAATCCTACCTATATTGTAGAATTTAACCCTAAATGGGGATTTTCCGGCAAAACAGTGAATGGTAAAAGTGAGGGGAAAGGAGAAGTGAACTATCAGGATGGACGAAGGTTTGTCGGGAATTTTGCGAATGACTTACCAAATGGTTACGGTGAATATTTCGATTCTCATGGAAAAACTCTAGCTAAAGGATTTTGGAAAAATGGACAACTTATTAAAAAAATACCTTAATAAGATATATGAGATTCTATAATATTTGTAATGAATATGATTGAGAGCGGGTAATTTTATGTTATCCGCTCTTTTCTTTTTCTAACCCTATTTTGGAAGCACCAATCAATCCTGTTATCTTTGCAGTTCAAATTCTTCAAAACTATATAATGATTAGCAAGTTACAAACCGAACTCGAAAAGCGCATTCTTATCCTCGACGGGGCTATGGGTACCATGATTCAACACTATAAACTGCAAGAAGCGGATTATCGTGGCGAACGTTTTGCCCAATGGACTTCCCTTGTCAAAGGTAACAATGACCTGTTGTGCCTGACACAACCCGAAATTATCCGTGCCATCCATGCCAAATACCTGGATGCAGGAGCCGACATTATCGAAACCAACTCGTTTAATACACAACGTGTTTCTATGGCCGACTATGGTATGGAATCATTGGTAAGTGAAATTAACTTTGAGGCTGCAAAAATTGCCCGTTCCATCGCCGATCAATATACTGCGGCCAATCCGTCAAAGCCTCGTTTTGTGGCCGGTTCTATCGGCCCAACTAATAAAACGGCCTCCATGTCCGCCGATGTAAATAATCCCGGAGCACGTGGTGTTACTTTCGACGATTTGGTGTCCGCTTATCAAGAACAAATCCAAGCTTTGGTAGAAGGAGGCATAGATGTCCTTTTAATCGAAACAATCTTCGATACCCTCAATGCTAAAGCCGCCATTTATGCCGCCGAAGAAGTGATGCAAGCAAAAGACCTCCGGTTGCCCATCATGCTATCCGCCACGGTTGCCGATAAAAGCGGACGAACCCTTTCTGGTCAAACCATTCGTGCCTTTTTGGCTTCCGTTTCGCATGTACATCTACTATCAGTGGGTTTGAATTGCTCTTTTGGAGCAAGAGACCTTAAACCCTATTTGGAAGAAATAGCCACTCATGCCTCTTGCTTTGTAAGTGCATACCCTAATGCAGGCTTACCCAATCAGTTCGGTGAATACGACGAAACTCCCGAACTTATGGCCGAACAGGTGAAAGAATATTTTGATGAAAAACTCATCAATATTATAGGCGGATGTTGTGGTACCACTCCCGCTCATATTGCCCAATACCAACAATTATCAAACAATGTTGATGCCATACGGAAACCCACTCCGAAATCGTACATCACCGAATTATCAGGACTGGAAGTGTTTGAAATCCGTCCCGAAAATAATTTTGTAAATGTAGGTGAGCGATGCAACGTGGCAGGGTCGCGTAAATTTTTACGCCTAATCAACGAGAAAAAATATGACAAGGCATTAGCCATTGCTCGTGAACAGGTAGAAGATGGAGCCCAAATAATTGATGTCAACATGGATGATGCCATGCTTGATGCCAAGGCCGAAATGGTAACGTTCCTCAACTTGTTGATGTCCGAACCCGAAATTGCCCGCCTGCCCATTATGATTGATTCCTCCAAGTGGGATGTGATTGAAGCCGGACTCAAATGCCTCCAAGGCAAAGCGGTGGTAAACTCCATTAGCTTGAAAGAAGGCGAAGAAGAGTTTATTAAGAAAGCGAAAAAAATTCGTCGTTATGGAGCTGCCACGGTGGTGATGGCTTTCGATGAAAAGGGACAAGCTGACAGCTTGGAACGTAAACAGGAAATATGCGCCCGTGCTTATAAGCTCTTAACCGAGCAAGCCGATTTTCCCCCTCAAGATATTATTTTCGACCCCAATATATTGGCTATTGCTACCGGTATAGAGGAACATAATAATTATGGGGTGGACTTTATTAACGCGGTGAAATGGATAAAAGTCAATCTGCCTCATGCCAAAATAAGCGGTGGGGTAAGTAACCTTTCATTCTCATTCAGGGGGAACAACCCCGTGCGAGAAGCCATTCAATCCGTATTCCTTTATCACGCCGTGAAAGCGGGTATGGATATGGGTATCGTTAACGCCGGCATGATGCAGGTGTATGAGGACATCCCAAAAGATTTGCTTGCTTTGTGTGAAGACGTGGTGCTCAATACCCGCCCCGATGCCACGGAACGGATGATAGAAAAAGCCGAAGAAATAAAGGCCGAACAGTCTGGTGAAATCAAGGAAAATAAAATTGATGAATGGCGAACCAAACCGTTGGAGGATCGGCTTTCTTATAGCTTGATTAAAGGTATATCTCAATATTTGGAAGAAGACCTGGCCGAAGCCTTAACAAAATATCCTACCGCTCTTGAGATTATTGAAAAACCCTTGATGAATGGAATGAATGTGGTGGGCGACTTGTTCGGGCAGGGTAAGATGTTTTTACCGCAGGTGGTGAAAACCGCCCGCACCATGAAACAGGCCGTGGCTATACTTCAACCCATTATTGAGCAACAGAATGCTCAAGGTGGCAGCACCAAGGCGGGTAAAATGCTTATTGCAACCGTGAAGGGTGATGTGCACGACATTGGGAAAAATATTGTAAGTGTAATTATGGCTTGCAACAATTATGAAGTAATAGACCTTGGGGTGATGGTGCCATCGGAAAAAATCATACAAACAGCCATCGATGAAAAGGTGGATATTATAGGTTTGAGTGGACTTATAACACCTTCGCTGGAAGAAATGACCCACGTGGCTGCCGAGATGCAACGGGCGGGGCTTACCATTCCGTTGCTGATAGGTGGAGCTACTACATCCAAAATTCACACAGCGGTAAAAATTGCACCAAACTATAATTACCCCGTTGTGTATGTGAAGGATGCCTCCCAAAATGTTTTCATTTTGGGGCAACTTCTTAATCCGGCTAACAAGCCTGAATTTGTAAAGAACCTAGACACGGAATATCAACACTTGCGTGATAAGCGTAGTGAAAAAACCCTGCAACTCACCTCGTTGGATGAGGCTCGTAGCAAGAAACCGAATTTGTTTTAAGATTTATAGTAAACGCAAAGACACGAAGGCGCAAAGGATTTTTTCCTTTGCGCTTTTTTATTCTCACTAAACCATAAACTTTTATTTTGATAAATTGTTTCATTGTTAAGTTTTTGTTGAACCTTAGATTTCATTCAGCAATTAGCTAAATAAAATATACATAACTTGTATTTAGTGTAAATTATAAATCCTTTCCGTATGAAAACAAGATTCTTTTTCAAAACACTTGCTTTATTCTTTCTGTTAGGGTTATTCTCTTGCACCACCGAGCAGGATATGATAGATAATCCGCAGGTAGGTGATGTGTATCAGATGGAATGCCATAATGTAGGCGGGCATCAGTTAGCTTATAAGCTGGTTAAAGTGAAAGCCATTGATGGGCAGCATGTGATACTAATGTCCAACCAAACCTATTATAATGAAAAGGTATATTGTTTGGTGGAAGGCGATTATTTTAGTTTACAGGATGCTTATCTTACATCTAAAGCTAAAATAAAAGAGATATATCGGACTGACAGTATAGTGGAAGTATTCCGCGTATATGAAGCTAGTTGTTTAGGTAATAATAAGTAACCTTAGTTTGGAAAAAAATAAAAGGCGAACCTTTTTCGAGAGGTTCGCCTTTGCTATTTTATTGTGCTTTTGTAATTATAATTTCCGTTCTTCGGTTTTTAGCCCTTCCTGCATCGGTGGCATTATCGGCAATCGGTTTGTCAGGCCCGTAACCTTTAAAGGTAATCCTCTCCGGCGGAACGCCTTGTTTTAATAAGAAGTCGGCCACCTCCTTGGCGCGAGCTTCCGACAGGCGCATGTTATATTCGTGTCCACCCACGTTATCCGTGTGCCCGGCAAGCTCCACGGAAACCTTCGAGTTCACTTTCAAGAACTTCGCTACACGTTTCAATTCGCTGTACGATTCCGTTTTTAAGGTGGATTTGTTGAAGTCGAAGAAGATATTGTTCAGCGTAACCTTTTCACCAACGGCAATCGTGCGCAAATCAATTATCTTCCGTGAAGCGTGCAAGCTATCCCTTTGTTGCAGGTTTCCTGACACAAATAAATAACCTTTCTTTTCCACGGTATATCCATACTCATCGTTAACAGGAAGGAATGCCTGAAATTCGCCTGTAACTTGGTCGGACACCGATTGGAACACGGTTTTATCATCTTTTAGTTTATATACTTCAATTTTAGCCTGAATTGGTTTCCTGGTTTTCCAATCCCACACCTTTCCATCGAAGAAATCCATACGTTCGGGGCGTAAATCTTCGGGCAGGCTTATTTCATATATATCTTTTCCTCGTCCGTTTTTCAAGATACCGTTGGACGAAAGGTATGCTTTATCTCCTTGTGCGTTAACACAAAAACCTATTTCATCGCGGTGAGTATTAATTGGATATCCAATATTGCGGGGTTCGCTCCATTTTCCGTTGTCATCTCTTTTGGCATAAAAAATGTCGTATCCACCCAAACCCGGATGCCCTGTCGAGGAAAAATACAAGGTTTTATTATCCGCGTGGATAAATGGAGAAAATTCATCTTCAGTTGTGTTAATTGGTGCACCTACATTTTTAGGTTCTGCAAATTGCAATTGTCCGTTTTCCTGAATGGTAACTTTACTCACCCAAATATCTTTACCTCCAACACCTCCGGGGCGATTGCTGGAAAAGAATAATTCGTCACCGGCAGGAGAGAAGGATGGGTTTGTTTCCCAATATTGAGTATTTAGCGGCTTGCCTGGATTGATGGCTGGGCTCCACTGATTTCCTTGTCTGATGGAATAATAAATATCGCAACCACCTACGCTGCTAGGGCGGTCACAAGCGATGAAGAACATGTAACGTCCGTCCACCGAAAAACTTTGAGCTCCTTCATTTTGAGGTGTATTGGTAGGAGGGCCTAGCGGTTCGCTTTTGGACCATTCACCGTTTTCCATCAGAGAACTATGATAAATATCTTCTTGAGCTGTTAAGGAGCGAGCTCCTTCGCGTTGCCCTACCAAAACGGTGGTGGATATGTTTTTACCGTCGGCAGTTATACTTGGCCAGTAGTCGTCATAATCTGTATTTACACGTACAAGGTTCACCGGTTGGAAGGGCACGGGGTGTTTCTTTATTTCAATGGCCGTGGTACATTTGTCTTGCCATGCGCTAAATTTTCCGTTGCCACGTCCGAAACATTCCCTGGCTTTTTCATATTGCCCGATGCCGTAATATTCTTTGCCCAGCTTATAGCATGTTTTTTCGTAGTCTTTATATTTCGGACGGCAAACTTTTTCCAGCCAGACAATCATATTTACTTCGTCGCCTAATTCTTTGTAGGTAGCGGATATAAGCCAGTGAGCTTCAACAAACTCATTGTCAATTTCAACCGCTTCTTTTAATTTCTTAATACGCTCTTTTTCGTCGGAAATTAATCGAGCTTCCGTGAATATTTCCCTGGCTTTTTTTTGTTTTCCGGTCAGTTTGTCTGCGTGAGAAGGTAAAAATGTTAGCGTAAGAAGAAACAGTAGTGCAATTGTTTTTTTCATGATATATTAGATAGATTTTTTAGGTAAAAAAAACTAGGCCATACCTTCTATAATTATTTCTCTTACCCGGTTGGCTAGTGCGCGTATTTCCTGTTCTGTTAAGTTCGTGTCACACGGTATAGGTTCGTGAATTTTCATTTTTAATTTTCCCGGGGTTACCTGCCAGTCGTAACGCGACATACGCTCATAAGCACCTATAATGGATATTGGTACAATGGGTAAATGTAAATCAGAAGCCATGTTGAATGCTCCTCGTTTGAACGACCCTACTTTTCCATCCTTAGTCCGGGTTCCTTCGGGAAAGACTGCTACACAATTTCCATTTTGTAATTTCTTTTCCGCCGCAAGAATGCTCCTTTTGGCTTCGATGGCATTGCTCCGATCAACAAAAATATGACCCACTTTTTCGCAAGCCAGTCCTACAAAAGGAATTTTTCGTAATTCTTTTTTCATCACCCAACTAAAAGGCCTGTCCAACCATCCGTAAATAAGCCATATATCGAACATGCTTTGGTGATTGGCTACAATAACGTATGATTGATTTTGTTTTATGTTTTCCATTCCTTCAACAGAAACACTGATGAACGAAGCATAACACATGAATTTAGACCACCATTTGGCGGGAATTGATTTAACGGTAATGTTTTTTGTCGTGTAGGAAAAAATAATGGTGATAACAGCCGTGAGAATCGTAGCAACCGCTGATACCGGTAAAAGGATAAACCATTGATAAACGAAAAAAATATATTTAAACGGACTCTTCATAATATCGCAAGATTGTAAAACACTTATTTTTAATTGCAAATATAAAAATAAGATGCTAACAAAACCGTAAGAAGATATTTTTTTTGTTTTTCTGTAAAAGGTATTATAAAAAAAGGAGTCAACTACACGTTGACTCCTTTTTGCTCTTCAGCTAGGACTTGAACCTAGGACCCCCTGATTAACAGTCAGGTGCTCTAACCAACTGAGCTACTGAAGAATTTTCTATGTTTGCAAAAACATTAAAAAGAGATATTTTTTCTGTTTTGCGTGGCAAAGGTAATGCGTTGTTTTGAAATATGCAATATATTTGTAAAAAAATAGAAAGAAAAACGTATGAAAAAGGTATTAGGAATGGGCAATGCCATTGTAGATGTGCTAACTTTTATAGAAGATGATGCTTTATTACAAGAACTAGAATTGCCCAAAGGAAGTATGCAATTAATTGAAAACGAAACGCTTGAAGAACTCACTAATAGGGTAATTGAGTGCGAACGCTATATGGTTACAGGGGGTTCGGCATCCAACACGATAGCCGGGCTGGGAAAGTTAGGAGTTCGTACAGGTTTTGTTGGAAAAATCGGAGATGATGCCGTTGGCGAGTTTTTTAAGTCCGATTCTGTAGCTAATGGAGTGCGTCCGCACCTTCAAACCTCCGAATTACTTTCCGGTCAATGTATTGTTTTGGTTTCGTCCGATGGCGAACGAACCATGTGTACTTATTTAGGTGCTGCTTGTGAATTGTATGCCGAGGATTTGGATATTCACATGTTTGGTGGGTACGACTATTTTCATATCGAGGGCTATTTGGTGCAAAACCACGACCTGATTCGTAAAGCCGTGCGCTTAGCGAAAGAGGAAGGATTAAAGGTTTCGTTAGATTTGGCCAGCTATAATGTAGTAGAAGCAAACCTCGACTTTTTGAAGGAAATTATACGGGATTATGTCGATATTATTTTTGCCAACGAAGAAGAAGCACATGCATACACAGGACTTTCGCCTCACGAAGCATTACAGAAAATGGCTGAACAATGTGATATAGCAGTAGTGAAAGTAGGGAAAGAGGGTTCTTACATTAAAGCCTATGGTGAAGAGTTTCGTGTAAGTGCCATTTCGGCCAATTGCATTGATACCACGGGAGCGGGCGATTTGTTTGCCTCAGGTTTCTTGTATGGCTTAACGGAAAAACAGCCTTATGATGTTTGTGCTAAATTAGGTTCGCTGTTGGCTGGAAATGTGGTGGAAGTAGTTGGGGCTAAAATGAATGACGAGCGTTGGACTGCTATTCAAGAAGAAATTAACAACCTTACCAAGTGAATCGGAAATTACAATTAGAAGAGCTTAACCGCATATCGCCCGAAGAATTTAAGCAGGCTGAAAAAACGCCTTTAATTGTGGTGCTGGATAATGTACGTAGCTTGCACAACGTGGGTGCAGTGTTTCGCACCTCGGATGCTTATTTGGTGGAAGCCGTATATTTATGTGGCATTACCAGTACGCCTCCCAACGCGGAAATACATAAAACCGCATTAGGGGCAGAGTTCACCGTGGATTGGAAGCACTGGGAGCATACTCAGGATGCCGTGGCGCAACTCAAGGCGGATGGCTACACCGTGTACTCCATTGAGCAAGCCGAAGGCAGTATCATGTTGCCCGATTTGGCTTTGAATAAAACAAAGAAATATGCCGTTGTTCTCGGTAACGAGGTGAAAGGGGTGCAGCAAGAAGTAATTGATGTTTCCGATGCTTGTATCGAACTTCCCCAGTATGGCACCAAGCACTCGCTCAACGTATCGGTTACCGCCGGTATCGTAATTTGGGAGTTTGGCATGAAATTGGGATAGTAACTTATAATAAATAGTTGATTATGGAGTCAGTTGAATTAAATGCTCATAATAAGCAGGAATATCCGCCGATGCACACGGCTGAACATATCCTTAACCAAACGATGGTGCGTACCTTTGGTTGCACCCGTGCGGTGAATGCTCACATTGAACGTAAAAAAAGCAAATGCGATTATGTTCTTTCTGCTCAACCCACGGAAGAACAAATTCAAGTCGTGGAAGCAAAGGTAAACGAGGTGATAGCTTCAAATCTGCATATAACGGTTGAGTTTGTTACTCAGGATAGCATCCCTGCCGGGGTGGAGGTATATAAACTGCCTGAAGATGTGAGCGAAACCATTCGCTTGGTGAGGGTAGGCGATTACGATACTTGTGCCTGCATTGGTACCCACGTGGAAAACACTTCCGAAATCGGCCAATTTAAAATCATTAGTCATGATTACGAGGATGGGCGGTTACGACTGCGGTTTAAGTTAATCTGAAATTCTATCGATATATTTAAAAAACGCGATGAAAACATATACTATTTCTTCCGGTTTCTCTGCGATGGATTTTGATGCTGTTACGGCCTTGCTGCAAGCTACTTATTGGTGTAAAGACACTTCCAAAGAAGATGTGATACTTAGTGCCGAAAACTCAGCTTTGGTAGTAGGGGCTTTTAATGAGGACGGGGTGCTTGTTGGTTATGCCCGTGTGGTGTCAGACAAAGTTCGGCTGGCCTATGTAATGGATGTAATAGTGGCAGAAGAGTATCGACATCAAGGCATTGCTTCGGATATGTTACGTGTCATGCTCAACCAGCCTGAACTTCATAGGGTATCGCATTGGCTGCTTGCCACCAAAGATGCACATCCTTTGTATCGGACTTTTGGTTTCGACAATCTTAAATATCCCAGCATCATGATGGAATTGTGGAAGAATAAATAAATTAAAAATGCCATTGATGAATTTTTTTCATGAATGGCACTCGTAATTCTTATTATTTTTTTCTTTCGGATCTTTGTCTGGGGTTGCCTTGTCGGTTCTTGTCATGTTGGTTATCGCGCCGTCCCCTAAAATTATTCTTATCGCGAGGGGCATCAGTACGCCATTCGGGTTGTGCACCCATTTCATCAGGCAATTTAAGGCGGGGCACTTCCATTTCTATGAGTTTCTCAATGCGTTGCAGTTTTATCATATCCTTTGGGTTCACCAGTGTATAAGCTTCGCCCTCGGTATTTGCACGGGCGGTACGGCCTACGCGGTGCACGTAATCTTCGGCATCGTGAGGCGCATCAAAATTAATTACCATATTAATTTCCTTGATGTCAATTCCCCGGCTCATCACATCCGTTGCTACTAAAATGCGTATTCGTTTTGAGCGGAACCCTATCAATACTTCTTCCCGCTGATCCTGATCCAAGTCGGACGAAATACCTCTAGCCTTAAATCCGGCATGACGGAGTTCCTTCACAATATCGTTGATCTTACTTTTGGCGGAGGTGAAAATGATGATACTATTATATTCCGGTTTTTGGTTGATAATGAGTTTAAGAGCCCCTATCTTTTGTGCATCATAGCAGAGGTATAAAAATTGGCTCACACCTTCCGCCGGTTTTGATACTGATATTGAAATTTCTTCGGGGTGATGCATTACTTTTTTTGCCAACACCCGTATCTTACTTGGCATGGTGGCACTGAACATCAATGTCTGACGTTCTTTGGGCAGATAGTTGATAATTTTTTCCAAATCTTCCAAAAATCCCATGTCTAGCATTTTATCCGCTTCGTCGAGAATTAAATGTTTCACGTGCTTAAAGTTAACATAACCTTGAGCCAGGTGCGAAATCAATCGTCCGGGAGTAGCCACTATAATATCTCGGCCATGTTTTAATGCCCGTTCTTGTTCGGCATACACGATGCCATCGCCTCCACCGTACACGGCAATGCTTCCTACCGAAATATAGTAAGACAGGCCTTGAATTTCTTGGTCAATTTGAATAGCCAGTTCGCGTGTTGGAACCAGTATTAAAGTGTCGGTGTTTGTATCTTGTTTTTTGGAAAGTTTGTGTAATATGGGTAGCACGTAAGCGGCTGTTTTTCCTGTACCTGTTTGTGCACATGCTATCAAATCTTTGTTGGCCAGTATGTTTGGAATAGCAAATTCTTGTATGGGGGTTGCGTTTTCAAAACCCATTTGAGAGATGGCTTCCAGGATGTTTTCATCTAAGCCCAGTTCGGTAAATTTCATTTAAAAATTGTTAGTTAATTATGCATGAAACACATTTGTTCCGTGTATAGTTTTCAATAAAACCTCCAAAAGTACTCAATTTAGTTGAAAGAAAAGAATTTAAGGAGCAGAAAGCATCTTTAATAGCGTGTTTATTTTACGGAAAAAGTATTTTTATCTATTTTGCCAAATTTTCAGTAAATTTGCGCTCTTTACAAATTATTTAAGATGATGTAGTGCTGAGTTGTTGTTGATTGACAACTTTTTACGCTACTTACTTTAGGTTATATGGAATACAATTTTAACGAGATCGAGCAAAAATGGCAAAAGTTTTGGAAAGAAAACAAAACTTATCATGTGAAAATAGACAAAAACAAGCCTAAGTACTATGTGCTGGATATGTTTCCTTACCCTTCGGGGGCGGGGCTGCATGTGGGGCATCCGCTGGGCTATATTGCTTCGGATATTTTTAGCCGATACAAACGCTTGAAAGGATTTAATGTATTGCACCCCATGGGTTACGATGCCTACGGCTTACCTGCCGAGCAATATGCCATTCAAACCGGGCAACATCCGGCTATCACTACTAAAAAGAACATTGCCCGCTATAGGGAACAATTGGATAAAATAGGTTTTTGTTTTGATTGGGATAGGGAAGTGCGTACCTGTGAACCCGTTTACTACAAATGGACACAGTGGGCGTTTATCAACATGTTCAATCACTATTACGATACCAAGTTGCAAAAGGCTCAACCTATTGAAATTCTAATCAAAGCTTTTGAAACGAATGGAACGGAAGGGGTAAATGCAGCTTTTAGCGAAGAAGTGAGTTTTACCGCCGTGGAATGGAATAGCAAGTCGGAGCTCCAAAAACAAGAAATACTGATGAACTATCGTATTGCCTACAAAGCCAACACTATGGTAAACTGGTGTCCTGCTTTGGGCACTGTGTTGGCCAACGATGAGGTAAGTGAAGGTGTTTCCGTGCGAGGCGGTCATCCGGTAGAGCAAAAAGTAATGAGCCAATGGTGCTTGCGTGTGTCGGCTTATGCTCAACGCTTGCTCGACGGTTTGGAAATAATTGACTGGACTGATTCGCTGAAAGAGGCGCAGAAAAACTGGATAGGACGAAGTGAAGGAGCAGAACTAAGCTTTAAAATCGAAGATCAGGCTGAAAGCCTGATTGTTTTCACTACGCGTGCTGATACTATTTTTGGTGTAACCTTTATGGTGCTTGCTCCTGAAAGTGAGTATGTGCAGATGGTTACGACTCCTAAACAAAAGGCTGAAGTTGGTGCTTATTTAGATAAAGTAAGACGCCGTACCGAACGAGAACGTTTGGCTGATAAAAAAGTGAGCGGCGTGTTTTCCGGTTCATACGCGGTTAACCCAATTACGGGCGATAAGGTGCAGGTTTGGATTTCCGATTATGTATTGGCCGGATATGGTACGGGAGCTATTATGGCAGTGCCTGCTCACGATTCGCGCGACTATGCTTTTGCCCAAAAATTTCAGCTGCCTATTGTTAGCGTGATTGAAGGGGCTGATGTGAGTGAGCAAAGCGTGGATGCCAAAGAAGGAATTATGATAAATTCCGGCTTTTTGAATGGTTTTGATGTGAAAGCCGCCATCAAGAAGGCCAAAGAGTATATCAAGGAAAATAATCTGGGTAGAGTAAAAAT
This sequence comes from Paludibacteraceae bacterium, assembly GCA_031292565.1. Taxonomy (GTDB): domain Bacteria; phylum Bacteroidota; class Bacteroidia; order Bacteroidales; family Paludibacteraceae; genus JAFGVL01. The sequence continues at coordinate 116,475 of JARLGW010000008.1, read as the reverse complement.
AAATTATCGCTTGCGCGATGCCATTTTCAGTCGCCAACGTTATTGGGGCGAGCCATTCCCTGTTTACTACAAAAATGGTATGCCGCAAATGCTTCCTGTGGAAGCTTTGCCATTGGAGCTGCCGGAAATAGATAAGTTTCTGCCTACTGAAACCGGAGAACCTCCACTGGGTCATGCCACTTGCTGGGCTTGGGACGAGGCTAATGGCAAAATTGTGGAAACCTCGAAGGTGGACAATAAAACCATATTTTCGTTGGAGCTTAATACCATGCCGGGTTTTGCAGGTTCGTCGGCTTACTTCCTGCGCTACATGGATCCGAAGAACGACAAAGGATTGGTAGCCAAAGAAAATAATGATTACTGGAAATCGGTCGATTTATACTTAGGCGGTATTGAGCATGCCACTGGGCACTTAATTTACAGCCGCGTGTGGAATAAGTTTCTTTTCGACATCAACGAAATTTGTGAAGACGAGCCATTCAAGAAACTGATTAATCAGGGAATGATTCAAGGTCGAAGTAATTTTGTGTATCGTATCAAAGATAGCAATGCCTTTGTTTCTTATAACTTAAAAGATCAATACGAGACTACTACTATTCACGTGGATGTAAACATCGTAAGCAATGATATATTGGACACCGATAAATTCAAAGCGTGGATGCCCGATTACGCCAATGCTGAATTTATATTGGAAGATGGCAAATATGTTTGCGGTTACGCGGTAGAAAAAATGTCAAAGTCCATGTTCAACGTGGTAAATCCCGATGACATCGTGGACAAGTTTGGTGCCGATACGCTTCGGTTGTACGAAATGTTCCTCGGTCCGTTGGAGCAATCCAAACCTTGGGACACGAATGGTATTGATGGCGTGCACCGCTTCCTGAAAAAGCTTTGGGCGTTATTCTACAAAGGTGATGAATTGATTGTTACCGATGAAGCTCCTACTGCAGAAGAATTAAAAACGCTGCATAAAACCATCAAGAAAATTGAATGGGATATAGAGAACTTCTCGTTCAACACTTCGGTGTCGGCCTTTATGATTTGTGTAAACGAGCTTTCATCGTTGAAGTGCAATAAGAAAGCAATCTTATCTGATTTAATCGTGCTTATTGCTCCGTATGCACCACATATAGCCGAAGAACTTTGGCTTGCGCTTGGTAGCACTGCCAGCGTGTGTGATGCCAAATTTCCCGTTTTCAACGAGGAATATCTGAAAGAAAGCAACGTGAAATACCCTATTTCATTCAATGGGAAAGTGAAATTCATATTGGAACTCCCTGCAGATATGAGTAAAGAGGCGGTGGAGAAAACGGCTTTGGCTAACGAGCAAACAATAAAGTACCTAGCTGGCCGGACACCAAAGAAAATAATTGTAGTTCCCGGAAAAATAGTAAACATTGTAGGTTAATAACCAAAAAATATAAACTCATGAAAGAACCTAAAATTATTGCTGAAATAGGTTGCAACCATAAAGGTGATATGAATATTGCTCGCGAAATGATAATGACTGCGGCAACATATTGTAAGGCTGATGTTGTGAAATTTCAGAAGAGAAATAATACGGAGTTGCTTACTCCTGAAGAGTACAGTGCCCCGCATCCAAATCCAGCGAATGCTTATGGCGAGACGTATGGGGCTCACCGTGAGTTTTTGGAATTTGATTTGGAGCAACATCGTCAGTTGCAGGCTTGGTGTGAGGAGTTTGGAATAGAGTATTCCACTTCTGTTTGGGATGTTACTTCTGCAAAAGAAATAGCTAGCCTTAAACCGAAATTGATTAAGATACCATCAGCTTGTAATTTGAATAAAGGATTATTGGAATACCTTTGTGATAATTATGAAGGCGAAATTCATCTTTCGTTTGGTATGACTACCAAGGCTGAGGAAGAAGAAATTGTTTCTTTTTTCGAATCCAAAGAACGGAATAAGGATTTGGTTATATACAGTTGCACTTCGGGTTACCCAGTGCCGTTTGAAGATATTTGTCTGCTTGAAATATCTCGATTAAAAGAATTATATTCGGATAGAGTAAAGGCTATTGGTTTTTCCGGTCATCATTTGGGTATTGCTGTCGATTCGGCAGCTGTGGCTTTAGGAGCCGAGTGGGTAGAACGTCATTTCACTCTTGACCGTACTTGGAAAGGAACTGACCATGCGGCTTCGTTGGAGCCTGAAGGGGTGCGTAAATTGGCTCGTGATTGTAAAGCTGTATGTAAAGCATTGCAATATAAAAAAGAAGATATTCTTGAAATTGAGTCTGTTCAAAGAAATAAACTTAAAAAAAATCAGGTGAAATGGTAAGCAAATTGTATAGTACACAGTTCCCTTTGTCTGTCAAGGATGGTAAACCGGTTGTCAGACTATCTGCATCTCAAAGAAAATGGATTGATAAACTGAATAAGGCCATTGATGAAGGAATATTGCAGCTTCATCCCAATGATTGTTTATGTGGTAATCCTCATAGAGAAAATGATATTGTGGTGGCTGAGAAAGATAGATATGGATTGCCGATTTCGCAAATTCTTTGTTGCAATTGTGGGCTTATACGTAGTGGTGTTACTTTTGATGAAGAGTCGAATGCTGAGTTCTATAAAACATACTATCGTCCTATATATTCTAGTGAGAAACCTACAGATGATTTTTTTAATCAACAAATAAAAACAGGACACCAATTTATAAAGTTTATAAAACAGAATATCCCATTTGATAATATAGACCACCTTGCTGAAATTGGTTGCGGTGCCGGTGGAATATTGATGCCTTTTAAAGCAGAAGGAAAAAGGGTGGATGGATATGATTATGGACAAGAATATTTGAAATATGGAATTGCCAAAGGTTTAAATTTACATTGTGGCGGATATGAACAGATTGAAGATGCAAGCCTCGATTTGATTATTCTTTCTCATGTAATGGAGCATTTTTTAGATCCCATTGATGAAATGACCCAGATTGTTAAGAAGATTAAGGCTGGAAAATATTTGTTGGTTGAGGTTCCTGGCGTATTTTGGATTTCAGAGGGGTATTTTAATCCTATTTGGTATTTTCAAAATGCTCATGTTTTCAACTATTATTCCGATTATCTGAGCGTATTTTTTAAAAGTTTGGGATTAAAAGTTTTATACGGCGATGAACGTTGTACTTTTATTTGCCAAAAGCCTGTTAACTGGAAACTAGATGATGTTAAGCCTATAGTATGGGATAGCTCATTACAAGCTCATCAACAAAAGATTATAAGCTATCTAGTTTCTTGCGATAGAAGGTATAAAAATCGGTTTTCTAACCCTGTGTGGCTCAAACATTGTCTATGGTTGTTTGCCAATAAAGTTGGGTGGCAAAGAATCAGGCCTTATTTTATAAAAAATAAAAGTTAAGAAATGAAAGTAATCGCTTTTATTCCAGTGCGTGGAGGAAGTAAATCTATTCCATTGAAAAACATCAAAGATTTTTGTGGAAAACCTTTGGTGTACTGGACGGTGAGTGCGTTGCAGCAGACTGCCAACGTGAACGAAATTGTGGTAGCTACGGATTCCGACGAAATTGAAAAAGCTGTAAGTTCATTTAAGTTGAGCAAGGTGAAAATTTATCGTCGTGAGGCAAAAAATGCTGTTGATACCGCATCTACCGAAAGCGTGATGTTGGAATATATCGAAAAGGTCAAACTTCCGCTCGAAACCATTTTTATGCTTGTGCAGGCTACTTCGCCACTGACGCAGGCCGTGCATTTTGAACAAGGCTTGGCCAAATATCTTACCGGAGACTACGATTCTATTTTAACCTGTGTCCGCAATTTCCGATTCTTTTGGAACGAGGACGGTACATCCAAAAACTACGATTATAGAAATCGTCCGCGTCGACAGAATTTTAAAGGAGAGTTGATGGAGAACGGTGCATTTTACATCAATACTGTTGCTAATATCCTTGCTTCGGGTAACCGCTTGAGCGGGAAAATTGGTATATACGAAATGCCGGAATATACGGCAACAGAAATTGATGAACCTGATGATTGGGCAATACTTGAAAACCTTATGCATCGCCATGTTTTATCAACCCAATCTAAGAAAAATATAAAGCTTTTCCTTACTGATGTAGATGGAGTTTTAACCGACGCGGGAATGTATTATGCCGAGAATGGTGACGAGCTTAAAAAATTTAATACTCGCGATGGGATGGGTTTCCAACTTTTGATGAAGGCTGGAATAAAAACCGGAATAATTACATCAGAAAACACCAAGATTGTGGAGAATCGGGCGAGGAAACTAAAGCTTGATTACCTTTACCAAGGTAAACGGGAAGGTGGTAAACTTGCCTCTGCTATTGAAATTTGTAACAAGGAAGGTATTTCATTGGATGAGGTAGCTTACATTGGTGACGATATTAATTGTTTTGACTTGCTTTCATCGGTAGGTTTTCCTGCATGCCCCTGTGATGCTTTAGATAAAATAAAAGCGATTCCCAATATTTTGATTCTAAATAACAAAGGTGGAGATGGAGCCGTAAGGGAACTGGCCGATAAAATTTTATTTGGATTATAGAATATGTTTGTAGATGGCTTTTTTGAGATGGAGAAGAAACATAGTTTCTTCGATTTGAAATCAGAGGAAGGTTTCCCTGTTTGGGATATTCTCCGTTTTAGTATTTATCAAAAATATACATTTCCCACCGTTTCTCATATAGGTAGAAATAAATTATTACTTTCCTTCATCTACAGTGTGGGTTTGTTAAGAATATTTTTCTCTTTGTTTTCTTTTTGCTTTAAAAAAGCTCCGGTTATCTTTTTTACTTATGGAAGAAATATTGATGAAAATGGAAAACTATTCGACAAATGTTGTGAAAATATAATACGGCAAACAGATCGTTATTTGATTGTGGAACGGTTTCGGGCATTGAAAAAATACCGTTACCCCATCGAATATAATTTTGTGCAGTTCTATAAAAACTTTTCGAGGGAAAAGGTAAAAATATCCGATGAAATAGCAAATAAAATAATTGAAGCTTTGATCGAAAGTTTTGGTGAAAGCAAGGTTACTAAAGATGAATTGGACAGAATTTATACCGACTTTATTAAGGGATATACCTATTACCGCTTTTTCTTTCGGCTTAAACGACCTGAGAAAGTATATTTTATTGGCAACGGACTTCAAAAAGGAATGGTGGCTGCTGCACATTCTTTAGGCATACAAATAGAGGAAATACAGCATGGAATGTTTGAACGTGACCATTTGGCATATTCCTATCCATCATTTATTCAGAAGCGGGATAAAGCAGTTATCTTTCCCGATGTGTTTTATACTATGGGTGCTTTGTGGGGGGCGGATGTAAATATACCAACTCCGATAATTCCGGTGGGAAATGATTATTTTGCAAATACCTCCTGTGATGAAACGCCCGATGGAAGCATACTTTTTATTTCTTCTATCATTCATGAAGCGGATTTGTCGGCATTAGCCATTGATTTTGTGCAAAAGAATCCATCTATATCTATTAACTTCAAACTCCATCCCAATGAATTTAGGGATGAAAAAAAATATATAAAAAGATTTGCGGCATACCCGAATATTCATCTTTTGAGAAATGAAATAACGTTGCCTGTATTAATAGCTAAAGCAACGATTGTTGTGCTTATTAATTCCACGGTTTTGTACGAGACGCTCAATCAAGGAGGGAAAGTGGCCATTTACAAGAAAGTTAACTATGAATCGCAGGTTGGTTGTTTCAATCATCCCAATGTTTATTTGTTGGATGGAATCGATGATCTTGAAAAAGCTTACGATGCTCCTAAAAAGGATATAAAAGAAGCTTTCTTTGATAAATTTGATGTAGAAAAATTCAAATCCTATGCAAAAAGTCCTCATTATCGGGCCTAATTTTTTTGAGATTAACAAAAGCATTGCCGATGCTTTTACTCAAATGGGTTGGACTACTTATATAGAGTCTTACGATAACCCAATTCATCCCTTCAAAGGATGGACGAAGTGGCAACATAAATTTTTCTCAAATAAAGAAAAACTTCGAGAACGGAGTCGAATAAATTATGCGTCTTTTATAGCCAGAAGGTTCGATGAAATCCAACCTGAATTAGTTTTTATTTATAATGGCGATATATTATTGACTCATACTCTCGATTATTTCAGGCGCAAAGCCAAGGTTGCCATTTGGATGCTTGATAGTGTAAATCATTATCCTCTTTGCAAGAATCACATCGACCATGTAGATGCCTTTTTCTGTTTCGAGCAGGAGGATGTGAATATGTATATTAACGAAGGAAAACAGGCTTATTTCCTTCCGCAGGCATGCGACAGCAACGTTTATTTCCCGTTGGAATGTAAAAAAGATATTGACATCCTGTTTGTTGGCAATTTATACGGTTACCAAAAACGAATTCAATATTTGAAGGGCGTGATAAAGGCTTTCCCTAACAACAAAATATTGATTTACGGAGTGTATAAGCCTTACTATAAGAATCCGTTAAAATGTTTGTTTAGAGAGCGCAGAGATATATACATGAATAAAAATGTGCCGCGCCAAGGGGTAAATCTTTTGTACAACAGAGCCAAGGTGGTGCTGAATATACATCATGAACAATCGCAAAACGGTGCCAATCCTAAGGTTTTTGAAATTTGTGGATCGGGAGCCTATCAGGTTTGTGATAAAAATCCATATATATCCGCCTTGTTCCCCGATAATCAAATTGCGTTATATGGTAATCAAAAAGAACTTATCGATTGCATTGCAGATGCATTAAAAAATGATAAAGCAAATTCTGCAAAAGCGGCTCAAGCTTTGGTGTATTCAAACCACACTTTTAGTCATCGTATAAGCGAAGCATTAAACGTATTGCATAAATAGTTTAAATACAAAAACAAATGAAAAAGCTCCTTTTTATTAGATATAAGAAGCCCGGAAAAATTCTTGAGGGGGGTGAAGTGCAAAGTAAAAGAACCTTTGATATTTTAGGCCGATTGTTAGGAGTCGAGAACGTCCATCCTTTTTATATTAATGATGAAACCAAGAAGAAAACGGCTTTTGATTATGCAAAAGGTGTTGCTAATTTTTTTCGTTTCTACTTCTTTGGCTTGACGAAATCGAGAGTAGATGAGATTTTAGCCTTATCAAAAGATTTTGATTATATATTTATCGATCGTTCAGTGTTTGGTATTATTGCTAAACGGCTGAAGGAAATGGGCTATAAAGGCAAGATTATCTGTTTCTTTCACAATGTGGAAGTGCCTTATTTTAAAGCGAAAATACCGGTTTGGGCACCTTGGCGATGGTTGGTATTAAAATGCGTTGATAAGAATGATGAATTCTCCTGCCGATATGCCGATACCATTATAGCATTAAATACACGGGATTTTACCGAAATAAAAACTCGCTACAACAGAGCGGCAGATGTATTAATACCTGTTGCGCTGAAAGATACCTATCAACGCGAGGCTTACTCGCGAGAGTTAACGTCGGATAAACCTAAATGCTTGTTTCTAGGTACTTATTTTCCCGCTAATGCCGATGGTATTAAGTGGTTTATTCAGCATGTTTATCCCAAAGTAAACATTCAACTTGTCATTGTGGGAAAAGGAATGAATCAGCTGAAAACAGATGTTTCTTTGCCTAAAGAAATTGAGCTGATTTCTGATGTACCCGATTTAATTCCTTACCTTGAGAATGCGGATATTATGGTACTCCCTATATTTAAAGGTAGCGGTATGAAAGTGAAAACATGCGAATCGCTGATGTATGGAAAAAATATTATAGGAACCACCGAAGCTTTTGAAGGTTATGAGTTAGCTTTTGATTTGGTAGGTGGGTGCTGTAACACAGAGGATGAATTTATTGAAAAACTCCAAGATTATGAGGCCAACTCAAGACCTAAGTTTAATCAATATGCTCGTTCCGTATTTTTGACTAAATATTCGGAATCATCTATTGTAGGTCTTTTTAGACAAGTTTTAATGTAATTATTTTTTTTGCTTTCTTTGTTTAATTATTGTTGTGATGTCGATAAAGATTTGTGATTTCAACAAATGTAGTGATAGCAAATAAAATCCCATCGAACTTAACAACAGAACAGTGGTTTTTGAGTAAATTCCCAATGGAATAAAAGCACTTTCCAGTTTTATAATCACATACATAGCTATTGATAATATTATGTATGGAGCAATATCTTTTGCATGTTCAATTGTTTTATATCCAAATTGTTTTTGAATAATAAATAAATCGAAAAAATAAGATACAAAATAGGCGATAGTGGAACCTACCAAAAGTGTATAGATACTATGTAAGCAAAAAGGAACAGATGCTAATAAAATTGTGCTCCGAAAAATTTCAAGAAATAGATATTGCTTCATTTTGCCATTTGCCATTGACATACTGATAAATAGTGCATGAAAACTGTACGTTAATCCACCAATCATTAAAATCCGTAAATAATCAGCAAAAGGCAACCATTTAGAGGATAAAACAATTGTTATTAAGGGTTCGGCCATTGCCAAAACTATTGCCGTTATCGGGAGGATAATAAAAGCAGCTACTCTTGTCATCTTTCTTAAATACAAAAGTTGCCTTTCCGGTTCTTTATTTAAACTTGTAAAAGTTGGATAAGCTACCCCTTGTAACGTCAACGTAATCGTGTTGTTTGCAATTTGCTGATATTTTTTTGCCTGAGAGTAGAACCCTAATTCATTTACTTTATATACTTTTCCAATAATTACATTGTAAATATTGGTGGCAACAAGGCTAACAAAACCTGTGAAAAGAAGATTAGAACTAAATTTAAAAAGCTCTTTGATAACTTTGAATTCTGGTTTTAAGGACAGTTTTATCGGATGTGTTATCCAAAGTATAGTCATACTTAGGGCTACCAGTAACACTTGTTGCCAGGCAATAGCCCAATAGGCATATCCTGATACCGACAACCAAATAGTAACAACCCCGGTTAGAATGTACGAACTTAAGTCAGCAGCGGTTAAGGCTTTAAACTTAAATTCTTTGGTGAGTTTTGCTACTTGTACAACCCCCAACGAATTAAAGATAATAGAAATGAATATTAATCTGGAAAGGCTTGTCAATTCAGGCATTTCAAAGAAATTTGCAATGCTTGGAGCTAAAAAGTAAAGTATTATATAAAGAACAATACTTACTGTTATATTTAAATATAGAACAGCACTGTATTGCTCGTTCGTAACATTTTCTTTCCGGATTAATGCAGACGTAAATCCGCTAGTAATCAATAGGTTACTTAAAAATATGAATATTGTGAGTGCCCCAATTAATCCAAAGTCTTTGGGTGATAGTATGCGTGCGGTTAGAATACCAACGCTAAACTGTATGACTTGTACTCCAATTTTATCAACACCATTCCATACAAGAGCAGAAACAGTTTTCTTTTTAAGTGTCTCAGACATTTTTTTATTATCTACTTCTTCGGATTTAGAATAGACTTGTACTTTTCTTTATCTCCTAAAATCTCAAGTGCCTTTTTGAGCTCTGGGTCTGATTTTAAGGTGTAACGTATGCTTCCCTGTTGGTAGTAGTAGCGTTTGATAATTTCGGCGTTAAGCATGTCCTCAATGTCCGATTTGAATAAATCCAAATCACGGTCGGTGTTGGCCGTCAATTTCTTTTCAAGAGCTGAAAATTCATCTTTTGATAAATCGCCATAACCCTCGTAATCAGCCATCTCTTTTAATTTGTGTAAAGATTCCGCACTTTTCAAAGTATAAGAAAAATTCCGGCTTTTTAAGAATGCCTTAAAGTCGTCATAATCTTTATCCGTCAATTTGAATTCTTCAGGGCTGGCTATCTTTTTATTCTTTGCAGCGTATTGAGTTGCAAAATCAAAAATCATGTTTTTGCTGTACAAGTAGTAAGAAATATTCATTTTTTGCTCATTTTTTACTTCTATATCGGGAGTTATACCACCCCCGTCTTTTACAGTACGCCCGTTTTTAGTTTTAAATGCGTGTGTAAGGCTATCCGGTATGCGAGCAATACTGCCATCTTCGTTACGGTGAGCGTAATCAATGGCTTGGATACATCTGCCGCTAGGTGTGTAATATTTTGCCGTAGTCACCTTTAAATGTCCGTTATAGCTTATTTCGCGTGTGGCTTGTACTAATCCTTTTCCGTAAGAACGGGTTCCTATTACAACACCACGATCAAGATCCTGCATGGCACCCGAAACAATTTCGGAAGCTGAAGCCGTATTGCTGTTTACCAATACGGCAAGAGGCATATCCGGTACAATAGGAGCTTGGGTTGTTTTGTAAGTAACGTCCCATTGTTTCACTTTCCCTTTTGTTGATAGTATTTCCAACCCTTCAGGAACGAAGAAGTTTGTAATAGCCACAGCTTGATCCAACAATCCACCTGGGTTGCTCCTTAAATCAAGAACGAGAGATTCAATATGATGGTTGTTTTTTAAATCCAGGATGGCGGCTTTTATTCCGTCTCCGGCTTTGTCGGTGAATTGGTTCAACAGGATGTAACCTATTTTATCCCCAACTACCCCATAATAGCTTACCGGGTTTATTTGAATTTTTTCTCTGTTGATGGTTTTTACTATGGGGCTTTTTTCGTTGTAACGTTCTATAGTAATTTTCACCGAAGTGGCAGGTTGCCCTTTTAATAAATCGCTTACGTCGGAAACAGTTTTTCCTTTAAGCTTTACCCCATCTATTTCCCTGATTATATCTCCGGCTTTCAGTCCCGCCTTGTCAGCAGGTTTTCCTTCATAAGGCTCGGCGATGCAAATCTCATTGTCCTTGTTTTGCGAAATCAGTGCACCCACGCCACCATATTCGCCCGTGGTCATAAACTTTAAGTCCTTCGTTTCTTCCTCCGGGATATAGTCAGTATAAGGATCTAAGGTTCCTAGCATATCATTTATGCTTTCCGTGATAAGCTTTTTAGGCTTGATGGAATCCACGTAAAAAAGATCGAGTTCCCGAAATAAAGAATTGTATATGTCCAGGTTCTTGCTGATCTCAAAATTGCGTTCCGACTGTTTTTTTTCTTCGCCAAAAACATTGGCATTGATGAAAAAAATACCTGCCAAGAATATAAATAGATAATTTTTTTTATTCATAATGATAACTTTTGTGAAGAAAAACTTTTTCTAAAGTCAGATGAAATTTACAAGAACCCACACATTTATTTAAATAATAAGCATAGCATCACCGTAAGTGCCAAACCGATACCCTTCTTTCATAGCTACCTGATAAGCGTTTATGATGTTATCATAATCGCCAAAAGCACATACCATCATCAACAAAGTGGAGTAGGGTAGATGAAAATTTGTAATCATAGAGTTGGCCACGCTGAATTCGTAAGGAGGGAAGATAAATTTGTTTGTCCACCCGTCAAAAGGTTTTAAATGACCCTGGCTTCCCACGCTGCTTTCAATGGCACGCATCACGGTTGTACCTACTGCACATATATTGCGTTTTTCATCTCTAGCTTTGTTTACAATTTCAGTGGCCTTTTCGGTAATAATCATTTGCTCCGAATCCATTTTGTGTTTGGTTAAGTCCTCCACGTCAATTTCGCGGAAGTTGCCTAAACCGGCATGTAGCGTAATGTATGCAAAATCTATTCCCTTAATTTCAGCTCTTTTTAGCAATTCGCGGCTGAAATGCAACCCAGCCGTTGGTGCAACCACGGCACCTTCGTGCTTGGCATAAATTGTTTGATAGCGTTCGGCATCTTCGGGCTCCACGTCTCTTTTTATAAACCGTGGGAGAGGAGTCTCTCCTAATTCATAAAGTGTTTTTTTGAATTCCTCGTGGTCGCCGTCGAAAAGGAAACGAAGCGTACGTCCACGGGATGTTGTGTTATCTATTACTTCTGCTACCAACGAATCATCTTCGCCAAAGTATAATTTGTTTCCGATACGAATTTTGCGAGCAGGGTCAACCAGCACGTCCCAAAGGCGCAATTCATGGTTAAGTTCCCTCAATAAAAATACTTCTATTTTTGCCCCTGTTTTTTCTTTGTTTCCGTACAAGCGGGCTGGAAAAACTTTTGTATCGTTGAAAATAAATACATCTTTATCATCAAAGTATTCTAATACATTTTTGAAAGTTTTGTGTTCTATTTCCCCTGTTTTTCTGTTGACAACCATCAACCGGGATTCGTCTCGATTAGGCGTTGGGTGTAGAGCTATTTGCTCTTCAGGTAAAACGAATTTAAACTTTGAAAGCTTCATGTTTTTTTGAATTATAATGATTGAGTTTTTTTATCTAATTCTTTTGTAAAGTCGTCCAGACTTAGGCATTTATCAAGTGTAATTTCACCCACTCGGGTACGTTGCAAGCCTATTAAATGTGCTCCGCTTTGCAGGGCTAAACCTATGTCTCTAGCTAATGCCCGGATATATGTGCCTTTACTGCAAACAACCCTGATTTTCAAGATGGGTAGGGTGAAATCCAATACCTCTATTTCATCTATAACCAACGTTTTGGCTTTTAGTTCAACAGCCTCGCCTTCACGGGCATAGCTGAAAGCTCTTTTCCCATTTACTTTCACTGCTGAAAAAACGGGAGGTACTTGCTGTATCTCTCCTATAAATTGTCCCAAAGTATGTGCTACCAACTCCGGTGTTATGTGGTTGGTTTCATACTCATGGTCAACCTCGTGCTCTAAGTCGAAAGAAGGTGTTGTTGCACCCAGCTTCAGTGTGGCTATATATTCCTTTGTTTTAGCTTGATAGCTCTCTATCTGTTTGGTCGATTTACCCGTGCAAATAATCATCACCCCTGTGGCCAAAGGATCGAGAGTGCCGGCATGTCCAACCTTTAATTTCTTTATTTTTTCGCTTCGCAAAATGGCGTACTTCACTTTGTTTACCAGCTGAAACGATGTCCAGTGTAACGGTTTGTCAAAGTAGAGTACTTCTCCTTCGAGAAAATTCATTAACCAATATTTAAGTTATAACCACAACAGAGTAAAGTCAAAATAAATCCACCCATAGCTATTCGGTACCATCCAAATACTTTAAACCCGTGTTTTGTTAAAAAGGTTATAAAGAATTTAATGGCTAGCATAGCAACAACGAACCCAATCAAATTGCCTAATGCCAATATAGTTATGTTGTGATGGTTTAATAGTTCAGGGGTGTCTTTATGTGCATCCCATAAGCTTTTTGCAAATGCTCCAGCTAACGTGGGGACTGCAAGAAAAAATGAAAATTCGGCCGCCGCCTTTCTTGTTAGTTTTTGTTGCATTCCACCTACAATGGTTGCTGCACTACGGCTTATTCCGGGTAGTACAACTGCTAATACTTGAAACAATCCGATGATAAATGATTGTTTATAGTTTATTTTCTCTTCTGATTCAATAGTTGGATGGTTGAACCATTTGTCAACAAACAATAAAACAATGCCACCGAAAAATAACGTGCAGGCAATGAATAGCGGATTGCCTAGCACTGCATCGATATGTTTTTTGAATAAAAGACCAAAAATTGCAGCAGGAATAAAAGCCACAAGTAATTTTACATATAGTTGCAAGCGGTTGAAATCAAAGAATTTTTTCCAGTAAAGCACAATTACCGATAGAATTGTGCCAAATTGGATGTTCTCTATAAAAAGTTTGGTAAAATCGTTTTTCTCAATCCCCATAAAAGCCGAAGCCAATGCCATGTGCCCGGTGGATGAAATGGGTAAAAACTCCGTAATGCCTTCTACTATTGCTAAAATGATGCTATGTATCCAAGTCATTATTTTTTATTTTTAGGTTTCCACAAAATAGCAACAATCATAGCCAAGAATCCGAACAACGAAAGCATTGGACCCACTGTAATTCTACGTGTGCTAAAAATATCAGGATTGAAGGTTGTTTGGGTAGAACCTCCGGTCATAAGTAAAAATCCTAATACAATGAGTACAAATGAAACAGCCATTAAAATTAAGTTTTGCTTACCTAGAGCAAACCCTTTTTTTTCTTCAGAGCTCATATTAGTTTGGTTTTTAGATGTAATATAAATCGTTTGTTTTGAATCTTAAATATTTTCCTACTGCAAACAGGGAAGAGAAGAATGAAATTACGATGCCCATGAATAGCATTGCACCAAATGTGATTAATATCATCGGTGCGTTCCATAAACTTACCATAGCCAGTTGATAGGTCTGTAAATAATAAAGCAACGCACCTAACAGGATGGCCGAAACAACGGATGCCACAACGCCATTGACAATGCTTTTGGCAAGAAATGGTTTGCGTATGAACCATGAGGTTGCTCCAACCAGTTTCATGGTGTTTATAGTGAACCTTTTGGAGTAAATTTGTAATCTTATAGTATTATTAATCAGTCCAATAGAAATAAAAAGTAATAATACGGTTATGATTAAAAGAAAAACGGAAACAGTTTGAATATTATCATTCACCAGGTTAATCATGTTTTTTTGATAAATACATTCTTTCACACCGGGAAGCAGCTTTATTTGTTTCTCGATGGTATTCATGTCTTTAGCATTAGCGTATTTTGCATGTGTTTTCACTTCTATCGAAGCCAATAAGGGGTTGTAACCCAGAAAGTTCTGCGGGTTTTCTCCCAATTCGGTAGCAAGTTCTTTAATCGCTCGTTCTTTTGAAATGTATTCAATAGATTTTGTATAAGGTGCTGATTTTAATGCAGCTTCAAGATTGTGAACATCTTGACCTGATATTTGATCGTTCAACACAATGGTGAAACTGATATTTTCCTTTACAAAAGAGGTCAACTCATTTGCCAACAGGCTAAGCACAGTAATCAATCCAACCAAAAAAAGCACTAATGAAATACTTATGGTTGTGGTTAAGTTTGAATTGAAGAACTTTGTTGTTTTGACTTTTTGTTTGTCTCTCATAGCATTGCTTTTTGCAATTATTTTGAAAATAAAGAAATTTACGTGTTAAACTCTAAAGTTAACTGTTTCTGCTTTTTTTAGGACATAAATTACCGAACTGCTTTTCCCCGGATTTTTAGATGCCTTAAAAAAGCATTTTAACCCGGTGATGGCTCCTGATAAAAAATGTAATTTGTTGTTCTTGTATTTTTCAGTAAGCATAGACACATAAAAAGCATCAAAAGGCATCGGATAAATTTTTTCAATACCAAACCCGTTTTTTTCAACTAGCAAACGCATCGTGTCGGGGGTGAAATGCCACAAATGACGCGGAACGTCGTAGGCTGCCCACATCTCTTTGTAATGGGCTGCATCTTCCGAAGCTGCATTAGGTACGGCAATAAACACGGTACCGTTTTCAACTAACAGTTTATGGATGCTTTTTAGCGTTTCGTTTAATTTTTCAAGATGTTCTAACGAATGCCAAAGCGTTATTACTCCAAAAGACGATTCCTCAAATTTATCTAGCATTTCGGGGCCATTTACGGCTACTCCAAAATTTCTATGTGCAAATTCGCGTGCTTCTTTGTTTTTTTCTATTCCTTTTACAGACCATCCTCTTTTGGCCATTTCGGACAAAAAAACGCCAATCCCGCAACCAATGTCCAGCAACCAGGGTGCACTGCTGTGGGTATGGGTTCTTACTATATCGGCTTTTTTCTTCATCATGTGGTTTCTCACCATATGATATAACTTGTTTACGATGCCTTTGTTCGTGTCCGAATGAGAAATGTAATCCTTCGTGTCGTAATAGCGACCTATACTATTTTCCGATGGAAAATCTTGTGTGAATAAAAAACCGCAATTTGCACACCGGAAAATCTCGAATTTTTCACCTGTGGCATAATAGTCGATACAGGTATTTGCTAATTCTGAATGATTATGGCCACAAACCGGACATGTGTCTATATGAATATATTCCATTAAACTTTTGTTTTCCTTTTCTTGTATTCAAAAAATATAACTCCACCCACGGCCAATACTAAAAGAATGGACGATACGTCGGCAATAGCATTCCCTGTATTGTATGATTTGGGCTCAAAACGGAATTCAATTTCATGGGCTCCTGCTTTAATAGGCAACGCTCGTAATAAATAATTTGCTCTGAAATACGGTGTTAATTTTCCATCAACGTAGGCATTCCAGCCTTTGTCGTAATAAATTTCGGAGAACACGGCTACTTGATCGGTTTTCGATTCTGATTTATATTTCAAATCGTTAGGAGCATAACTTGTCAATGCAATTTTTGCCGCTGTATCCGGTTGTATTTGTTTTGGAATCAAGTCCGTGTATTCTTTATCGGCCACCAATTCTTTTTTAGTATTGATAGTGCCCAGTTTAAGCATTTCCTCATCAGGCGTTTGGGCTATGTAGCAAGTATTAACAAACCACGCGTTTCCGTTAGCAAAAGGATTTACTAAAGGTTCGGCCTGCGGGTTGAAAATCAGATACTTCATGTTAAGCATATTCAATACCTGACTTTGCATCAGGGTTTGAGTTACAGGTTCCAAACTTTGAGCTTTTTGGGCTGATTGGAATGATGCTCCAATGTTGGATATTTCACGTGAAAGATGTGTATTAATTAATTCTTGATAACGACGCAATTTAGCGGCATGATACCCTCCGATACTTTTATGGAAATAAGCGGGCTTAGAGCTGTTGAAAATATCAACGGTAATATCAAGCACCCTGTAATCAGAATGATCTCGTAGAATTGATTTATCAGCATTCGATGGTGAAAAATATTCTCCAACGTGTTTTTCTTGAAAATTATCTTTATTCAAGTAACGTTTTGCAACAGGAACCATATCTGCTAAAAATAGCACAGCCAAGGCCACGTAAACAATTTGTGGTTTGATGGTTTTATTTACCCAATACCAAAGTACACCAAATGTAAGCGCAATAAAAATAAACGAGCGGAAAGCATCCGAACGGAGCAAATCGGCTCTATCCATTGGCAACGTCTTCGTTATAAATTCAGGGAATCCGTAGCTGGTTAGCATGGCATCGCCAGCACCCTTAAAGTTGCCCGCAAGACTTGGCATTAGAGCAAAGATCAAAGAAATTCCGCCTACTATTCCGGCAGAAATATATAAGGCTTTTGTTTTCTTTTCTTTGTTTATTTCGGAGTTAAATATTTCTTTCAACGCCAAAGCCGCCATTACCGTCATGCTAAACCCGGCCATAACAAGGGTCATCGACACGGCTCTAAACATGTTGTACATCGGCACATGGTTGATGAAAAGGCCGGTAAGCGGCATGAAGTTTTTCCCCCATGATAGCATGATGGCTATTACCGTTACCGCCAGCAACCACCACTTGTTTCGGCCATTCACCAAGAATAATCCTAGCACGAATAAGAAGCAGACAATGGCTCCTATATATACAGGTCCTGATGTATATGGTTGTGTACCCCAGTATGTTGGCATCGGGGTGGTTTGCATAATGTTGTCCACATCCTGCACGTTCATTTCCCGTAGTTTTGCTGCAGTATTGGATGTGGCCGAAAGTTTTTCCTGACTGGCACCGCCTTTGTAGTTAGGTATAAGCAATGTCATGGTTTCGTCAATATCATAGCTCCATTGGGTGATATAGTCTTTGTTCAAGCCTTCTTGATGGCTGTCTTTATCCAACGCGGTGGATAACCCGTTGGATTTACCACGCATGGTGTAATCACTATATTCTTTTGTGGTTAAAAGCAAGGATGCGTTGAGCCCAACGGCAATGGCCGCGGCACCTACTAATAATCCGAGCGTTATAAGAATATCTTTTACACGTTTTTCGATGATGCCATATATTAATTCTGAAATTCCGTAAATGGCCAACGTGATGAGCGTGTAGTAAAGAATTTGGAGGTGATTGGCACTAATGGCTAACGCTAAAAATAACGCGCAAAGTGCGGATCCAACCCATTTATTCTTTCGGAAAGATAAAATCACACTGGCTATTAAAGGAGCCATATAGGCTATTGCCAGTGCTTTACTGTTGTGCCCCACGGCGAGAATAATAAAGTTGTAGGAGCCGAATGCAAAAGCGCATGAGCAAGCAATGCTTAGCCATGGGTTAACGCCCAAACAGATTAGTAAAATATAAAAACCGATTAAATAGGCCAACAGCGTGTATACCGTTCGAGGAAAAATACTCATTGGGGTGTTGAGAATAGTTAGAACATTAACGTGTTTGGGCACCCCAATTTGATAAGTAGGCATACCGCCAAACATACTGTTTGTCCACAATGTAGGTTCGTCGTGAGTTTCATTATACACTTTTGCTTCCTGATACATCCAGATCCAGCTTTCGGTATCGTGACCAACTAACTCTTTCCCATCCAGTACCGGAGAGAAATAATAGAACGAAATAACTAGAAATGAAATAATTGCAACGATATGTGGCCAGTAGTTTTTGCCAATACTTTGTTTCATAATATTTTATTTGATTCTGAATAGGTACGATTACTGGAAAAATTATGCAAAAGTAGAAAAATATTTTGTACAGGGAGGGTTTTAACAAATAAAAATGAGTTTCGTAAATTATTTAAATGAATAGGGATAAGCATAAAAAAGGCCGTGGATAAAAACACGACCTTTTTTATGCCAACATTGTATTTATTTTTCTTGATAATTTACTTTTTCGCCGTTTATTAAAACGTTGTCAAAAACTATATTTTCAGCACCTACAATTTTGTAAGGAGTGGCTACATTATTAAATATACAGTTTTTAAAGGTAATACCCGTTACTTGTTTTTGAGGCGTTTTATCAAAACCGTCGATGTAAACGCCATATCTGCTTTTGCCACAGTTTACGTTTTCAATGATGAAGTTTTTAACCAATGGCATGTTAGGTCCATCCACTACTTTTTCGTATTTCATTTCAACACGGAACACGGCTTCGGCACATTGCCCCACCTTGATGTTGCGGATAAAGAAGTTTTCCAATTTTCCACCTCTAATCGGATTTGATTTGATGCGGATTACACGATCCAGTTCCGGGCTATTCATAGTACAATTTTCTACCCAAACGTTGCGTACATTACCCGATATTTCGCTACCTAGTACTACACCTCCGTGTCCATCCTTCATTTCACAATTTCTGATTACAATGTTTTCAGAAGGTTTATCCCATCTCCGTCCATCGTTGTTTTTACCTGATTTGATGGCAATACAGTCATCGCCAGTATTGAAAGAACATTTTTCGATTAATACATTTTTGCATGATTCAGGGTCGCAACCATCGTTGTTTGGCCCGTGGCTACTTACGGTTACGCCTCTTACGGTTACGTTTTCGCTCATAAATGGGTGCAGGCACCAAAATGGTGAGTTGATAAGGGTGAAACCTTCCAACAAAACGTTTTTGCAGTTATATGGTTCTACAAAAGTAGGGCGTAGGCAATCTTCCTGAGTCATAATACGTTTTTGGCAAGGAACGTTGTCTTCTTCCATTTTGGACAAACGGTTTCGTCCGCCGTTTTCTTCTGATCGATTCCATTCCTGACTTGTCATGCCTTCTTTCCATCCAAACTCTTTTTTTCCTTTCCAAGGCCACCAGTTATAGTTATTCGCCTGTCCGTCCAACGTACCTTTCCCCGTGATGGCCACGTTTGTTTCGCCATACGCGTAAATTAATGGATGAAAATTGATACAATCCCAACCTTCCCAACGGGTAAGTACAAAAGGCTCATAATCACTAGGGTTTGTTGAGAATCTTATCACAGCACCGTCTTCAAGGTGTAGGTTCACGTTGCTTTTTAGTGTGATAGGCCCGGTGTAAAAGATGCCTTTAGGCACAAGTACAATGCCACCACCTTTTTGTGAGCAGGCATTAATAGCACTGTTGATGGCATTAATTTTATAGTCCTCAACCCCGGGTTTTGCACCAAAGTCTAAGATATTAAATACCCTATCCTTATTAAATTCAGGATCTTTGATGTTTTTCAAAACATCATTAACGGCATCCCATGGGTTGGAAACATCCAATTGTTTCTCGGCAAAAAGAGATAAACTTCCGCAGATGGAAAGAAAGACAATGAGTAATTTTTTCATAATGATTATTTAATGTTCTATTTAATTTTATCCACAGTATAACAAAATTAGTGCAAAAGATATTAGAGTTCCACTGTTCTATTCTTAAAAAATGTAAATATTGCAAAGGAATTGCTTTTTTTATAATAACTTGAGTTGACAAATACTATACATCACATATTTCAAATAAATTATTGCGAGTTATAGATTATTGCGAGTTATAGATTATTACAGTTGCAGATTCCCAGCCATCTTGGTCAATCCGGTTGTTTTCTGTCTCTGTCTTTAACTATGAGAAGATTTTAGATGATAAATTTATTTATTTGAATTTATCAATTTCTGTTGAACACATTTTAAATCAAGATGTTAGTATTCTAATGTAAATGCTATCATTATTGTAATTAAAAATTTATGAGATTAATCAAAAATAAAGGCATACAAATACTCAAATACTCATTACATTTGCATTAGAATTAAAAATATATATTCACATCAAAATTATATGATTATGAAAAAGTTATTACTAGTATCCGCTTTAACAATGTATTCATTGTTAGGATATTCTCAGATTACAACATGGACAAATGATCCAGCACACTCTCGTCTAGGTTTTGTAGTAAAACATTTAACAATTTCTGAGATTGAAGGACGTTTTTCTGAATTTAATGTAACAGTAACGACCTTGAAGCCAGATTATTCTGACGCAAATATTGACTTGAAAGCTAATGTGAAAAGTATAAACACTGATGTGGAGATGAGAGATAACCATTTGCGTAGTGCCGATTTTTTTGACGCTGAAAAGTATCCTTCTTTAACGTTCAAAAGTACGGCATTGGTAAAAAAATCTAAAACAAAGGCAAAGCTTTATGGAGAACTTTCTTTTCATGGTGTAACTAAACCGGTTGTGCTTGATGTAACCTTCTTTGGATCAGTTGTAAATCCGATGAATAATAAGAAAACGGTTGGTTTTCAGATTAACGGTGTGATTAAAAGATCAGATTTTAATTTAGGCGGAAAATTTCCTGAATCAATTATTGAAAATAACATACGTATAATTGCGAATGTAGAATTCAGCCCAAGCAACTAACATTCTATTGTATAAATATATAGGGGCTGTCCGATATTGGATAGCCCTGTTTTTTATATTTATCACGATAAATTCTCTTAAAGCAATGTTGCTAAAAATGATGAATCCATTCCTCAAAAGCAGTAAGAAAAGCAGTTAATAATTTTTCCAATTTTTCTTCCACATGTCCATCTTCTTTGAAACAGGTATTTATATGGCTAAGATACATCTCCGGTTGTTGCATCATTGGCACATTTAAAAATACCATAGATTGTCTTAAAATGTGGTTTGCTCCAAATGCGCCGAAACCTCCGGGCGTTATAAAAATTAAGGCATCCATTTCTGTTATCTTCGAACGAAAACTTGTCCAGCTTTCTGGGGCAGATTTTGCGTCGTCCAAATCGCTGTTATAGAAAGGCAACTTTCCAATTTCAGTTAGTTGTAGCTGGAGCGATGATGGTGCAAGACGTGTTAATTCCAATGCAACTTTTCTATTCCACGAATCTTTTCTTAAGGATCCAACCAAAAGTCCTATCTTTTTTATCATAGTTATAGTATTACTTTATGAGGTCAACTTGGCGGTTTATTATTTTTCATTTTAAAATAAGGCTGTCTTTGTAAATACAAGACAGCCTTATTTTTTATATTGAAATCATTTAATGTTACAATTGAGGGCCTGCCGGAATTAATGCTTTCCCAGCTTCGTTGTCGCAATATTGTTCAAAATTTTTGATGTATTTAGCGGCCAACACTTTTGCTTTTTCTTCCCATTCCGCTTTGCTAGCATAGGTATCGCGAGGGTCAAGAATACCGGCATCTACATCGTTCAATGCTTTTGGTGCAACCAAATTTAAGATAGGTACTTTAATTGTTTCAGCTTTATCTATTGATCCGTCAATAATTGCATCAATAATTGCACGGGTGTTTTTCAAGGAAATACGTTTTCCCGTTCCGTTCCATCCGGTGTTTACCAAGTAAGCTTTCGCGTTGTGTTCTTTCATCTTGTCAGCCAATACTTTAGCGTAAATGGTCGGATGCAACGTTAGGAATGCTTCACCAAAAGCAGGTGAGAAAGAAGGTACAGGTTCGGTAATACCGCGTTCGGTTCCGGCTAATTTTGATGTGTATCCGCAAAGGAAGTGATATTGAGCCGATTTTTCGTCCAAAATAGAAACAGGGGGCAATACTCCAAATGCATCTGCCGACAGGTAGATAATTTTGCTTGCATGTCCTGCTTTGGAAGGAAGAACGATTTTGCTAATGTTATAAATAGGGTAGGAAACGCGGGTGTTTTCCGTTTTAGATCCTTCTTTTGTGTAGTCGGGAGTGCCATCGGCTTTTACCGTAACGTTTTCTAATAAAGAATCACGTTTGATGGCATTCCAAATATCAGGTTCGTTGTCTTTGCTCAAATCGATAACTTTTGCGTAACAACCACCTTCGTAGTTAAACACCCCGTGTTTATCCCAGCCATGTTCGTCATCACCGATAAGGTAACGTTTGGGGTCGGCTGATAGCGTTGTTTTACCCGTTCCCGAAAGTCCAAAAAATATAGCTACATCTCCTTTTTCTCCCACATTGGCTGAGCAGTGCATGGATGCAATACCTTTTAATGGCAAATAGAAGTTCATCAAGGAGAAGATTCCTTTTTTCATTTCACCACCGTACCAAGTACCACCGATAACTGACATTTTTTGAGTTAAATTGAAAAGAACGAATACTTCGGAATTCAATCCTTGTTCTTTCCATTTCGGGTTAGTTGCTTTGGAACCGTTCAGTACCACGAAATCAGGTTCTCCAAAATTGTTCAATTCGTAGTGTGAAGGGCGGATAAACATGTTAGTTACAAAATGTGCCTGCCATGCCACTTCCATGATAAAACGCACTTTCATGCGGGTATCTACGTTTGTTCCGCAAAAGCAATCTACTACATATAGTTTTTTTGTAGAGCCGAGTGTTTTAACTACTAAATCTTTACAGGAATCCCAAACATCGGAATTAATCGGACGGTTGATTTTGCCGTCCCACCACATGTTTTTATCTGTAATTTCATCTTTAACAAAATATTTATCTTTAGGAGAACGACCTGTAAAAATACCTGTATCAACTGATACTGCACCTGTGTTTGTTACTGTACCTTTTTCAAATCCTTCGTTTTTAGGATCGACTTCGGCTTGATAAAGCTCTTCGTAAGATGGGTTGTGAATAATCTCAAAATTCCCCGAAATGCCATACTTTGATAAATCCAAATTTGCCATTTTTAAATGTTTTAAATGTTTTAAATGTTTATAATGCGATTAAAGCCTCAAAGTTTCAGTGTTTAGTTTACAAAAATAGAATTTTTTTGAAAGAGAGCAGACGAATTAAAGAAATATTTCCGTAATAACAAATAGGTTACGTGTTAAAAAACGCATTCTTTTAAATTATTTCGGATAAAATAACCTAGTATTGGCTTTGAATGAATTTTATCTGTTGCTCCAGCATTTTTACTTTACTCATATTATAGCCGTGTGCAGCGGCCTCGGCTATGGGTAAGGTGTATATAGCTTCTATTTCCATTTGCCGCTTATGGTCGAAATCTAGTTTCATGCTAGGTGAATAGGGAGTCATACCATCCGTGAGGGCAAGCATTTTATCCACTATGTTTGCAGACATGGGGGTGCCACAAGCTTCGGCGGCGGCAACTACTTCGAGCATCATATCGTGAGACAACTGGCGCATGTCGAGTTGTTTTTGTAGCAAGTCGCAAGTAGTATTCATTACCACGCAAAGCCCGTTGTACGGAATGTTCCATACAAGTTTTTCCCAACGGGCTTTTTGCAGATTTTCCGATATTTCTATTTTTACTTTATTTTCGCTAAAGTCCTCTTGCATTTGCTGTAATTTGTCCTCTCCTTTGCCTTGAAACATACCTACTTTTATCCGTCCGAAGTCAGTATGCGAAATATGCCCTTGGCCGATTTTTCCGGTACCTATAAATGCAAGTCCTCCGGCAATGTTCATGTCGGGAAAAGTTTTCCCCAACTGGGCTTCTATGCCTAAGCCGTTCTGCACTAATATTACCAAACTTTGAGAATTGGTAATGTGAGGTAAAATATCCTTGAGAAGATAATTCTGTGTGGTTTTGAGGCATACAAGAATAACATCGCACACGGGCATATCCTGTGCCCGATGGTATGCATTAACTCGTGGTAAGCTGAAATCGCCATCTATCGAATCTACCCGCAGGCCGTTTTGCTTTACATATTCATAATCCGAATGAAACAAAAAATGCACGTCATATCCTCTCTCGGCTAACCTTCCTCCAAAGTAGCCTCCTATACCACCAACGCCGACAATTCCGTATCGTAAATTCATGTGCAATGTTGTTGCTTGAAAATGCATTTCAAAATTAAGGAATATTTGAGAAAGAAGTTTATCCTTGAGGTGAAAAAATTGACTTGGTACAATAAAAAACAGCACAAATGAATTTCATTTGTGCTGTTCCTCTATTTTATTAAGCGTGTCTTTACAACTTAAACGCTACTTTGATTTGATCTACAAAATCAGTTTTTTCCCAAGTGAATAATTCTACTTCTCTGGCAACTATTTTTCCGTCGGGAGCTTTAAATTGTTTTGTTACTGTTTCCGGTGTACGGCCCATGTGTCCGTAAGCGGCTGTTTCTTCGTAAATAGGGTTACGCAATTTCAATCGATCTTCAATAGCTTTGGGGCGCATGTCAAAAATACCTTCGATAGTTTTAGCTATCTCACCATCTGATAGTTTTAGTTTTGAAGTTTTGTATGTGTTGATATACAAGTTCATGGGTTTAGCCACACCGATAGCGTAAGCTACTTGTACCAATACCTCTTCGGCCAATCCGGCAGCTACAATGTTTTTTGCAATATGGCGTGCAGCATAAGCAGCCGAACGGTCAACCTTCGATGGATCTTTGCCTGAGAATGCTCCACCTCCGTGTGCACCTTTACCGCCATAAGTATCCACGATGATTTTACGGCCTGTTAAACCGGTATCTCCGTGAGGGCCTCCTATAACGAATTTACCTGTTGGATTTACAAATAGGTTGTAATCAGCTTTGATAAGGGCAGCATATTTTTTATCTAATTTTTTCACACGGGGGATAAGGTGTTTTATTACATCATCCTTAATCTTAGCCAACATCTCGTTGTCAGCTTGTTCTTCCGTTTTGCCGTTGCCTGGTTTCACGAAATCGTCGTGTTGGGTTGATACCACGATGGTATCTACTCGTTTAGGTTTGTTGTTATCACCATATTCGATGGTTACTTGCGACTTTGCATCGGGGCGAAGGTATTTCATTACCTTACCTTCGCGGCGGATAGCTGCCAACTCCCGAACTAGCGCGTGAGAAAGGTCGAGTGCGATAGGCATCAGGTTTTCCGTTTCGGTAGTGGCATAGCCAAACATCATACCTTGGTCGCCTGCACCTTGCTCCATAGGGTCTTTGCGTTCAACACCCTGGTTAATGTCGGCTGATTGTTCGTGTAACGCGGAGAAAATACCACAGGCATTTCCGTCAAACATATATTCGCTTTTGGTGTACCCGATTCGGTTAATTACCCTTCGTGCAACATCCTGTACATCAACGTAAGTATTTGACTTTACTTCACCGGCTAATACCACTTGTCCTGTTGTAACAAGGGTTTCGCAAGCTACTTTTGAATTAGGATCTAAAGCAAGAAATTGATCTAGAACAGCATCCGAAATCTGATCGGCTACTTTGTCAGGATGTCCCTCGGACACTGACTCTGAGGAAAAAAAGTATCCCATAATCAAGCAATTATTTAGGAAAGCACAAACATGCAATCCAAGTTAAACATTTGTATTGGTCGGGATTCGATTTGGATGGGGAGCAAACAGACTAGCTGTGTTTAGCATTTTTTTGTGTGGTTGCAAGCAGTCCAAATCTATCCACAAATTGATGCTACAAAGATAGCTGTTTTTGTATATTCCTAATACAATTTTTCTATAAATCTTTTGCTTTCAATTGATTTATTAACGGATTGGCATACATTTCTAAGATTTTTCCGCGAAGAAAATTTTCATCCTTATTAGGTAAAGAAATCTTATCCAGTTGAATTTGGATGTATGTTTCAAATGCCGATTTTTCTTTGCCATCGTATTCGGTAGCAAATCTATTTGCACCCGTCAATAAATCATATGCCACTTTGTTATTGCTGAAAATGGTGTAATTGAGGTGTATATGTTTGTTAATCAACTCCGCCATTAGGGCAAGTTGCTCTGCCCGGTTCGCAGTTGGCTGATTTCTTATAAGCTCAATCTCCTCATTAATATTTCCTTTGATGTAGAATATCACATGGCCTTTGTATCCGTTAATTCCGGTTTGCATGTTAGTCAAGTCGTCCTGCGATGTCTTTTTGAAGTCAGGATTATCCCGTTTTTGTTGAAATTCTTTTGCTTTTAAATAATCGCAAGGGTCATATTCGTATGAGATGGATAACGGACAAATGGATAATTCTGTCATGTTTTCCACAAACCCTTTGGTTCCACTCATGTTAAACATTTTGAGCAAAGCTTCTTGCGTTCTGTCGTTCGAGTCTTTGGCTCGTCCTTCGCGTTGAGCTATCCAAACGGATTGATTTCGCTCGGTAAGGGTTTGCCTTATGTAGGCTGAAAGTCTTTCCGAACTTTCCAACATCTGCCTTATCGGTAAATTTCGTTGCACGATAAAGCTTCGGTTCAGTTTCACCAAGTCCCTTATCCAGTCGTAAATAAGTAGATTATCGCCAATGGCAATTTCGGTAAGGGGTAAATCTATTCTGAAAAAATTTGAATTTAAAAAAGCTGAGTCCAACACGATGTCTCGATGATTGGAAATAAATAAGTAAGCTTTTTTATTACTTATATTTTCTCTTCCGAGAATTTGAACTCCTTGGGTTGTTTTGTCTTCAACCCTGTTTATATAAGTGTGTATAACTTGTTTCTGAAAATCTTTTACCGTGTAAATGCTTTGTAAAAAATCTACAATTTGTTGCGTGGGGATATCAGGGAAGAGCTTCGGGAATAGAGCTAACAGCTGAGGCTCTTTTGTGAGTTTCATTAATACCGGATGAACTTCCTCGTCGCGGTATGGTCGTATTTCGTCAAAATTAAAAGATTGTTCCATGTAATAAAAAATACAATTCAGAAATGGTTTTTTAGAACTTAAAGTTTTGTCTTCGATAAAAAATAAGATCCAACAATCATTGGTATTACAAAATTAATCAGCCAAATGGAAATACCGGCAGCGGCAATTCCCACCGTGTTGCCCGAAAACACTTTTATAATTAAAACAGCCATAGATGCTCTTACAGCTCCTTCTGAAAATGCAAATGAGGGCGTAAAGGTAACAAATAAATAATTTGTAGCAATACTAATGATGCCTAACCATACATTTAAGTCAACACAAAAGAAGCGTAACATAAAATAAAGTTGGGTGCAAAAAACAAAATAACGAAGCAAGGCCACGCCACATATATATAATAGCTTGGTTCTACTTGTTTCACTAAGAAGGATTAATATGTTTTTGATTTTATGTAGAAACGAATATGAAGAAAGCTTTTTGCAAATTTCAGGCAAGAAAAAATAAAGCAAAAGAAATAGCACAAAAAAGAAGGTGGCCGCGGATAAATATATCGCGTTGAAATTTTTTGCATCAAATAGCGATAAAAGAACAATGGCGGCGGGAATGCCTCCTAGCAAAATAACAAATGTTTGAGAGAAGGAGCCGATAACACCTAATACAATCCCCTTTAATCTATTTCCCTCTTCCAGAAAAATGCTTCGGCCGGGAAATTCGCCTACCCGGTTGGGAGTGAAGAAAGCCGTGGTGTTGCCACCCATTACCGAGCGAAAAGCTTTTTTTAGCGGCATTGGTTCCAAATCACCTACTAGGATTTGCCATTTCCTGGTTTCCAAAAACCAGTTTAACGGAACCAGTAATAACACCAACATGAGCCACCAAATACCGGATGCCATTCCTCGGCTCCATTGAGCCCATAAGTTGTCGTATCCCTTGTAATTTACCAATGAATAAATTAAAAAAACATTCGCAACGATCACGATTGACCATTTTAGAAGCGTGTAATATTTTTTTAATAACCGCATAGTGAAAAATTACGTGGTAAAGGTGTTTTCAACTTCGTCGGGTTTAATTTTTCGGAAAGAGTAATGTTTCTGTGCAAAATAGCTGAAAATGGTGGTGAAAACCGTGGTCATCATTTTTGATGGCGTGGGGAAAATATGTAAATAGTCCACGAAACACTTCAAGCAAACATAATTGATTAGCAGGTTTACACCCACTATTACCAAGTAACGGAATAGCTGTATTCGGCTATGTAAATTGGAATCTTGAAATGTGATGTTGCGCGACAAATAGAAGCCAGATAGCAACGTGATGGGAAACGTGAAAACCAACGCCGCAATATGCGGGGCAAATGCTATAAAGCCTAGGTTTAAAATGGTTTTTTGAAAAATGAAGTTGTAAAAAACAAAGTATAGTGCCCAGTCGAACAACACGTTACTGCCTCCGCAAACGATATACCGGAACACCGTGACAGGCATAACCTTGCGAAAGGGAGGGTAAAAAAGGTCGATAAATTGAGTTAATCGTGTATGCATAGAACCTGCTTTGTAATTTTTGCAGATGCAAAGATAAATTATTTCACTTAAATAGTTCATTTTTCCATATCCTTTCCAAAACAAAGCTTGGAGAGAAATGTGGTTGTCGCGAAGAATGACGAAAAACAGGAGTGAGAGATGAGTAATTAATCATATTCTACATAAGAGCACAAATAGAGGAGAATCAAAATTAATTCTCCTCTATTTGTATCGTTGTTTTAGGTTCGTGCTGCTTTATAAGCTATCGCCAAAATCTTGACGGAATTTTGCCATCAGCTTTTCAGGCCAATTGCTGGTTGGCGAGAGTTTACCCATGAAGAAACGAAGTACGGGGGGTTCGTAGGTAAACTTTAACCCACCTATCAGCTGGCGGTTGTCATACAACCACGATAGGCGGTCAATTACATATTTTATTTGCGATAAGGTAAACACTCGGCGTGGTACCGCCAAGCGAAGCAATTCCATATCGGCATACGTTTCATTTCCGTTTTCATCGCGTTGGTTGGATATGGAGCCACGTTCCATACCACGCACACCCGAAATCAGGAAGAAGGCAGCGGCCAAGGCTCCCGCGGGATATTCGGTTTGCGGGATGTGGGCGCAAAACGACATGGCATCCACGTGCGCACCCAGCACACCCGGAGGGGTAATCATCGGGATGCCTTTTGCCTTAGCTTCGTTTACCAAATATTTTATGAACGACGGGCTTTGTGAAATCATGGTTTCATCCAGCGTTTCATATAAACCTACGGCCATGGCTTCTATCTCGCGGATGGAGATGCCCCCGTATGTAAGGAAGCCCTCGTACAAAGGTACCAATGCTTCCAGTTCGCGATAGATGGTAAGCTCGTTGCTACAAATACCACCACCACGGGAAGAACTTAATTTGCGTGCCGAGAAATAAACCAAATCGGACAGCCCTGTCATGGTCAAAATAATTTCGGCCATCGATTTGTCTTTAAACTCCGGCTCCCGTTGTTTTACCAAATATGCATTTTCACCCAGCAAGCTGGCATCAAGCACTAACCGAATGCCATGTTTGCTGGCAATGGCACGTACGTCACGCAGGTTTTGAATGGAAAACGGTTGTCCGCCAATCAGGTTGGTTGAGGCTTCCATACGTATAAAAGGAATGTTTTCTTTGCCAGTTTCCTGAATACATTTTTCCAATGCTTCCACGTTCATGTTCCCTTTAAACGGGTGAACTGAGTCTATTTTATATGCTTCAGGGTAGAGTAGCTCTATAATATGGCCTCCATTTTCGGTGATGTGCGCAAGTGCGGTGGTGAAATGGTAGTTCATTGGAATTAAGCTGGTTTTTTTCACGTAGGCCACGCTTAAAATATTTTCGGCAGCTCGTCCCTGATGTGTGGGTAAAAAATATTTTTTGCCTAGCACTTCTTCCACAGCTTTTTGTAAGCGGATAAAACTTTGCGAGCCTGCATACGCGTCGTCAGCCCGCATCATGGCCGCCAGTTGGTTGTCGCTCATCGCGTTGGTGCCACTGTCGGTAAGCATATCAAGAAACACATCGGTGGTGTTTAATTGAAACGTGTTATACCCACCTTCGGTTAAAGCTTCAAGCCTTCTTTCGATAGGAACTAAATGTAGTTTTTGAACGATACGGACTTTATGCAATTCCAACGGAATTTCTTCGCCCGAATAAAATTTTACTTCTGTTTTTGGCGTATTTACATTCATTGTGTTAAATTTTTAGAAAGAACTAAAGGTAAATAATTAACGCACATACAAAATATATTTTATAACATATTTTTTGCCAAAACCGTAAAATTAAAATGCGAGGTATGGTTTTATCTTTTCCAAATAAGTAGTGTTTATTAGCTCTTCGTCAATGCTTTTAAGCTCTTCTATTGCTTTTATTTTGCCTTTCTTTTTTCGGTATTCATAAATTTCTTTAGCCTGATAATAGTTGGTGTACGGAAGTTTTTTTAATCCGTCTATAGTGGCTTCGTTCACTTGTATTTTATTTATTTTGGAGATGTCAATGATAAATAGTGGTTTTATTTTCTGAAACAATTCGGGAGGCATATCCCAAACCTCAGCCAGTTGATTTACCGAAGCATATCCACCCAGCTTTTTCCGGTAGGTGATAACCCGTTTGGCAAGCCAGCCTGGCATGCCTTTTATTTGTTTAAGTTGTGTGCTGTCAGTGCTATTTAGCTCAATAGATTTTGCTTTTATTTCGGTAACGTTCGTTTTATTATCCGTGGGGATATTTATATAGGGTTCCAGTGTGGCAAATTGTGCCGGTGAAAGGGCGTAAATTTTAGCAAAGTCGGCTTTTTTCTTAAACCGTCCTCCTTTGCTTCTATATTTTAGGATGTTGTGCGCTATAAATGGTTTTAAACCAAGCTTAACGAAGCCAGAAGAGTCTAATAGGTTGGGGTTGAAAGCAAAAAGTTGGGGTGCAGCCTGTGGCTCGCTATTTTCTGATGGATAGGAGTATTTATCCGTGTAGTTCTTTTCGTAAAAGTGGGGCTTGTTTTCCTTTAAAGATGCTTTGAAGCGGGCGGCTTTGTTGATGAACGCCGTGTCCTGAATAGTGATGGCAGTTTGTTTATTGATGTGATGCAGGCATACATCTGCAATCATTATCCCTGCAATGGCTATGATGAGTGCCCATAACCCGACCCGCTGACTTTTGGTGAAATAAAAATAATCTTTCCAAGACATAACATTCGGGGACTTAAAATTTAAAAGTCCACAAATTTACTGATTTTGTTCTCAAAAAGTTATCGTTGGATTTTTAAAATCCAGTATTCATCTTCATCCTGATTATTTGCTTCTACTTTCAGCAAGGCGGTATTGTTGTCAATCCACACCGTTTCGTAAGCATCGGAAGCGTAGCCGCTCTCGATGTCATCTATCATGAAGGTAACAATTTGTTTTTGTTTTTTTACATCCATGAATAGTGCCGATAGGCTAGTGCTGTCTTCTTTGATGGTGAAACAAGCAGAAGCATCCGGGCAATAATCTTCGGGTGATATATCCGAAACTTGTCCGTTTTTCATGATGTAGGATGTAATATCCAAATTTTCGGCATACCGACAAGAAATGGATACCATGTTTAATTGTGGATAGTATGCATAGAAATGATATTCCTCCTTATCATCGTCCTTTTTTACGGGGAAATATTTAATTATCTGGTTATCGAAGCGTAAGCTTCTCATTAATCCGTCGTCGCCAATACCTATTCTGGACGCAATGTTTTTAGGTAGCTGTTCAAACGTTAACGCGGAAGGAATTTTTTGTTTTACTTTTTCCACTTCATACTGATCTCTGTCTATTCTCTCAAACGAGAAAACCCAGTCGCCAACTTTATATTGTTTTGTTTTAAGCGGCTCTTGGTTTGATGAGTCTTGATCGTTTTCAAATAAGTGAATAGTGGAACCTACAGGAAGACCTTTTAGAGAACTGTTTTTTCTATTGCACGAAAAAAATATAAAGCTAAAGCTTAGTAGCAATAATATGGCTAATTTGTTTTTATTCATCGATTTTAGTGACATTTTCAATCTCATTAAGTACAATATAAACAGGAACGGTTTGATATACTTTTAAAATGATGCTAACAAAAGTACATCATTTTTTTGAAAAAAACAGGGAAACAAGAATGATTCTAATTTGTTTTTATTTTGCATAACATACATTTTCGATGAAAACTGTCTATAATCTTTGCTGCATAAATGTTACCTTTGTTGTTTAATTAGGTGTGGTAAGAGAATATCCTTTTTTAATATGAGAAATATATTTTTAGTAGGATTCATGGGCTCGGGTAAAACAACTATCGGGCACATGCTGTCCAAAGAGTTAGGTTGTTCGTTCATTGATTTGGATTGTTATATAGAAAATAGATATTTAAAAAAAATAAGTGAAATTTTCTCAGAACAAGGAGAACAAAAATTTCGTGAAATAGAACATCGGTTACTTAAAGAAGTGGCCGAAATGGATAATGTAATTATCTCTACCGGCGGAGGTGCTGCTTGTTTTTTCAACAATATGCAAATTATGAATCAGCATGGTGTTAGTATTTATCTTCAATCTACACCAGAAAAGTTAGCCGCACGCCTTTTGAGTGCAAGAAACACTCGTCCGCTCATTAAAAATATAACAAAAGAGGAATTGCCTTTGTTCATTAGAAAGAAACTGACCGAACGCGAACCATATTACAATCAATCAACATATATCGTTCAGAATAACGATGATAACCCGGAACCGGTGAGTAAGAAAATCAAGGAATTTTTATCATCAAGAATTGATTAATAATTTTATAAGAATATGGAACATTTTTTCACTGCAAAAGAAAATTTACAACCGCAAGAATGTTTGCTTCGTGAAATAAAAAACAATAAGCAGTTGGTTTTTGGTATTCCGAAAGAAAACCAGTCTATTGAAACGCGACTTGCCTTAACCCCTGAAGCAGTATCAATTCTAGTGGAAGAGGGGCATGAAGTTTTGCTGGAAACAGGAGCCGGATTGGGAATGAATTATACCGACCTTAGATATGCCGAGGCAGGGGCAACGATTGTGGAGTCGCCCGAAGATGCTTTTTCTGCTGATATCGTACTTAAAATTGCACCACCCACACAACAGGAAGTAGCGTTGATGAATGATAGGGCTTCAATATTCTCGATGCTGCAAATTAGTCAGTTTTCAAGAGAAAGCATTCAGTTGATGATACAAAAAAAGATTACTGCCATTGCTTACGAATTGATTAAAGATGAGCAACGAAATTTCCCTGTGGTTAGTTCCATTTCCGAGATAGACGGTATTACGTCTGTATCCATTGCCGCTCAATACATGTCTAATGAAAATGGCGGGAAAGGTTTGTTGCTTGGTGGTATTGCTGGAGTTTCGGCTACCGAGGTGCTGATATTAGGAGCCGGCATAGCCGGATCCGTGGCGGCACGAACAGCCATGTCGCTAGGAGCACAGGTGAAAATATTCGACCATGATATAAATAAATTGCGCAAGCTTCATCAGCAAATGGGGCAACATATTTTTACTTCCGTTATCCATCCACGCGTGCTTTTCAAAGCATTGAAATCAGCTGATGCCGTGATAGGGACGCTTCGTTACATTAATGGATCGGAACGGTTTATGGTGTCGGAAGATTTGGTAAGAACCATGAAGAAAGGGGCTATTATCATTGATTTAAGTGTGGATCAAGGCGGCTGCTTTGAAACATCGGAGTGTCGCACGCTTTCCGATCCCGTGTATGAGCGTTGTGGCGTTATTCATTACTGTGTGCCTAATTTATCTTCAAGGGTAGGGCGTACGGCATCGATGGCATTAAGTAATATCTTTGCTCCGCTGATGCTTCGGATCGCGGCCTCTGGAAACGTTAGAAACGCGGCGAATGAGGACTCTGGATTCAGAAATGGACTTTATCTTTACAACGGGATATTGGTTAATCGCCTTATCGGGAGTCATTTTAATTTGTCGTCCAATGATATTGGCTTGCTGATGGCTGGATTTTAGGCTTTTGTAGCAGTTAAATTTTAATTCGTAAAAAGTTTCAATACTAAATCAGCTTTCTTTAATAAGAATGTTAAACAGAATCTATATTTTTGTATCCAACTTAATATATTTAGAAAACTATGAAAAAAGTAGGCAATAAAGTAGCCGAAAAGCTACTAAAGATTAAAGCAATCAAACTTCAACCAACAATGCCTTTTACTTGGGCATCAGGCTGGAAATCACCCATATATTGTGATAATCGTAAAACATTATCCTATCCTAATATAAGAACATATATCAAAGAGCAATTTTGCCATGTTATCAAAGAAAAATATCCTGATGCTCAGGTTATTGCTGGGGTTGCAACTGGAGCTATTGCTCAAGGTGCTTTGGTGGCTGAAGAATTAGGTCTTCCGTTTATATATGTTAGGTCGGCACCTAAAGATCACGGATTGGAAAATCTCATTGAAGGCGATTTAAAACCGAAACAAAAGGTAGTGGTTATCGAGGATCTTATTTCAACCGGAAGCAGTAGTTTGAAAGCTGTTGAGGCTATTCGTAACGATGGCTCTGATGTGGTAGGTATGGTAGCTATATTTACTTACGAATTTCCGGTGGCGGCAGAGGCCTTTAAAAAGCATAAAGTGGAGCTAACCACTCTTTGCGATTACAATACCGTGTTGGAAGTTGCGTTGGATACAGACTATATTGCACACAATGAAATGGAAACTTTGCAAGAATGGCGCAAGGATCCGGCTCATTGGGAACAAGCATAAACACTTTATATGACAACATACGAAAGCGAAATAAAGACCATCTTGTCAGATAGCAAGATGGTTTTTGCTAAATTATCAGACCTCAATAATTTAGCAACTCTAAAAGATAAAGTTCCTGCCGATTCGGGCGTTAGCGAAATGACTTATGATACGGATACGGTGTCTTTTAATGTAAATGCCATAGGAAAAATTACGTTGCGAATTGTGGAACGAGTGGAATATAAAACGATCAAATTCGAGGCTGAAAATTCGCCCATTGCCTTTAATCTTTGGATTCAGCTTGTGGAAAAAGCAGAAAACGATACAAAACTTAAAGTTACGCTTAAAGCTGACCTACCGATGATGATAAAGATGATGCTTGGCAGTAAATTGCAAGACTTTATCGATCAATTTGCTAATGGGTTAACCAAAATAGAATATTAAATTTATATGGCACAGAAACTTTGGGACAAAGGGAAACCTGTAGATAAGGATATAGAAACATTTACCGTGGGGCTTGACCGTGAAATGGATCTTTTTTTAGCACAATCCGATGTGTTAGGCTCAATGGCGCATATCACCATGTTGGAATCGGTGGGGCTGTTGGAAAAAGAAGAACTTTCGTTGTTACTTAACGAACTACGGGAAATCTATAATATAGCCGAGAAAGGTGAATTTATAATTGAAGAAGGTGTTGAAGATGTTCACTCCCAAATAGAGCTTATGCTTACCCGGAAAGTTGGTGATGCTGGAAAAAAAATCCATAGCGGACGTTCGCGCAACGACCAGATATTAGTGGATTTGAAGCTTTATACCCGTCGGAGAATCTACGATATTGTACAAGCTACCAACAGGCTCTTTGCTGTTTTAATTGCCCAAAGTGAAGCTTATAAAAATATATTGTTGCCCGGTTATACGCATTTGCAGGTAGCTATGCCATCGTCCTTCGGTTTATGGTTCGGGGCTTATGCCGAGAGCCTGACTGACGACATACAGCTATTATTGTCTGCATGGAAAATATGCAACCGCAATCCGCTTGGTTCGGCGGCCGGTTATGGGTCGTCTTTCCCTTTGAATAGACAGATGACTACGGATTTGCTCGGTTTTGATGGGTTGAATTATAATGTGGTATATGCACAAATGGGTCGCGGAAAGATGGAACGCTCTGTGGCCTATGCTATGGCTTCTGTGGCAGGAACTATTTCTAAGCTTGCTTTTGATTCCTGCATGTATTCCAGCCAAAACTTCGGATTCATCAAATTGGCGGACGAATATACCACGGGTTCGAGTATTATGCCGCATAAGAAGAACCCGGATGTGTTTGAACTTACTCGTGCCAAATGCAATCGCATACAAAGTCTTCCTAATGATATTTTGATGATAACCAATAATTTGCCTTCTGGTTATTTTCGCGATTTGCAATTAATTAAAGAAATATTTCTTCCTGCTTTCGACAGTTTGTTGGATTGCATTAACATGACTACCCACATGATGAATGATGTGAAGGTAAACGAGTATATTTTGGACGATAATAAGTATGACTTAATGTTTAGTGTGGAAGAGGTGAATCGGTTGGTGTTTGAAGAAGGAATGCCATTCCGTGATGCTTATAAAAAAGTCGGGCTGGACATTGAAAAC
Source organism: Paludibacteraceae bacterium (assembly GCA_031292565.1). Lineage (GTDB taxonomy): Bacteria > Bacteroidota > Bacteroidia > Bacteroidales > Paludibacteraceae > JAFGVL01. Next base: position 79,999 of record JARLGW010000008.1, on the reverse strand, counting down.
GGAAAATTCACGCCACACAAGAACATAGCACATACACACGAGGGTAGCATTGGTAATTTGTGTAACAAACAAATAGAACAATTGATGCAACAATCGCTGAAAGAATTTAGCTTTGAAAAAACCTTTACGGCTGAACAGAATTTGCTAACGGGTAAATAAACTATAAATCAATTCGGATATAAATGATTAGCCAGTTGTTTCCACGAATAAAATCATTCATGCGATCCGGAATTGTAAAAAACAGTATAACTCTTCTGTCGGCTAGTTCTCTTAGTCAGGTTATTGCTATTATTGTTTATCCGATAGTAACTAGGCAATATAACCCTAACGAACTTGGTGTATTGAGTTTATTCCTTTCCATCGTTGGTATTGGTTCTATTCTTGCTTCGGGGAAATATGAAGCCGGAATAATGGTTGAAAAAGAACGAAAGATGGCCGCGGCTGTTTTTGATTTATCTTTTTTAATAAACATCGGGGTTAGTCTTATTTTTTTAGTCGCTTTCATTTTCTTTAAACCATTCACAATTAAGATATTTCATATAGAGAGTATTGCTGACTATGTGAACTATATTCCGCTGTTAATTTTTTTGTCCACCCTTGGGCTTGTTTTCACATATTGGCTCAATCGAATAAATCGTTTCAATGTAAGTGCACGTTACAATATAGTGCAAAGTGCTGCAAACAGTTCTCTCAAGGTGGGCTTTGGTGTTTTAGGTTTTACTCAGTGGGGATTGATAGCTGCCAGTATTTTTGGCCAATTGATCGGCGTTATTTCAGTTTTTTTCAAAAAGTCGGACTATAGTTCTCTTTTCAAGTTTGAAAAAAAACAAATGAAAGAAGCTGCAATAAGGCAAGCCAACTTCCCAAAGTTTACGCTTCCGCATGCATTTATTAATACGCTTTCTGGCAATTTGCCCATAATGATATTGGCGGCTTATTTTAATATGACGGAGGTGGGTCTTTTTTCGCTAGGCATTACCATGGGGTTTAAACCGATTACGCTCTTTGCGGGGTCGGTAAATCAAGTGTTTTTTCAAAAGGTATCTCAAAACAAAGCGGAGGGAATAAATAGCTATTCATTACTAAAGAATTTTTGTGTAAAGACGCTTTTGATTGGGATTCCTACTTTTATTATTCTTTATTTTTCTATACCTGTGTTGGTTAAATTGTTATTTGGAGCAACTTGGATCAAGTCCGGGGAATATATACAATTGATGTTGCCTTGGTTTTTAATTGCATTAATATCCTCATCGCTATGTTTTATGCCCGCGGTGGCTCAAAAGCAATTAAAAGCAATGGTTTTAGAGATTGTTTACGCTATATTGCGAATTTCTGCTCTTTTTATAGGAGTATGGCATCAAAACATTAAATTAGCTATCGTTTTGTTTTCTTTTGTAAATACAATTTACATCAGTGGTTTATTAATTTGGTATCTTCGTTTAGCAAAAAACGATAAATTATGAGAATTTTACAACTTCCATCTTGGTATTTACCTGAAGGCGGCCAGTTTTGTTTAGATCAGAGCCTGGCTTTGCAAGAGCAAGGGCTAGAAGTTCATATCCTTGCTAATGTTGTTTTGCCTTGGCGAAGATATAAATTGTCAGTGTTTCGCTATCCCTTGAAATCTTTTTTTGCGATTGAGAATGGCATTCCTATTTATCGTTACTACTCGTGGAAATATCCTTTTGTAGATAAACTGAATATCGAAAAATGGACAAAGAAAACGGTGGACTTATTCGATGAATACAAAGAAAAATACGGGTTGCCCGATATTATACATGTGCATAGCAGCATGTGGGGTGGCTATGCAGCATCGCGAATAAAAGAAAAATACGGAGTGCCTTATGTAATTACCGAACATCGAGGTATTTTTGGCGTTAAAACAAAATATGCTAAACAAAAATTCAAGAAAAGCTATAAGCCATATTTGATAAAAGCGTTTTCTAATGCGGATTATATTATTCCTGTTTCATATCAGCTAATAGGTAAAATATCGGAATATTTAACCAAAAATGTGCCGATAAAAGCAATTTCGAATATATTGGATACAAGCTATTTTTATCCGTTGGGAACTAAGGTATCTGATAAAAACGACCGATTTACCTTTGTTAGTGTAAATGGATTTAATTCTGTGAAGGGATACGAATATCTTATTCCTGCTTTTGATAAGGTTTGTAAGAAGAAACAGAATGTATATCTCCGTATTGTGGGTGAAAATTTTGAGAAAAAGCAATTTCAGAAAATACTCAAGAAAAGTAATAGCTTACACCGGATATCTTTTTCGGGCGAATTGGATAAAGAAGGTGTACGCGAGGAGCTTTGGAAAGCTGATGCCTTTGTTATTGCAAGCATTGTAGAATCACAGTCGGTAGCCACGTTAGAGGCTATGAGTACAGGACTTCCTGTGGTGGGCACCGAAGTAATTCCGGCGGATATATTAACTGAAAAGTGCGGTTATCGTGTGCCAGTAGAGAACATAAGTAAATTAGCTGATGGAATGGTGAAAATGGTTGAAACTAAAAGTAATTTTGATGGAAACGAAATATCCAACTATGTTCAGCCAATAGTAAGCAAGAAAGAAGTAACCCATCAATTGATAGAGGTTTACGAGCAAGTGCTGAAAAAATAGTTATACCTCGGTTCTTTTAAATAGATATTTCTTTACAAAATACATTAGAGGTCTATATAGCCGTCTTTTATACCAACTCCATTCTCCATTATAAACGATATGCTCGCCTTTTACTCCATTTTTAAATAAATAGAGATTGTTTTTTTGTGAGGAAGAAGGCGATATTCTACCCATGTCGCAATCTTTTATGTTTTTGCATTCAGCTAGATAAGAAAACATTTTTTTTCTAAGAAAAAAGGAAGCAGAAACGGCTCTTCCCTCTTTAGTAGTAACTGAATAAACCGATATTGCTCTCGAATTATGTGTATGGATAATCATTCCTGCCACACGCTGCTTTTGCTCATTTTCCACAAAAAATAAAAAGAACTCATTTTTAAAAAATAGAGCTTCTAGTTGTTGGACTGTTGATAATCCATTGTGAAATTTTTTCCGGTGTTTCAGTTCTCCTTCCATTAAAAGATAATCTTGAAAATCATCTTTTATAGGGTTGGTAATGGTACGAAAAGAAAGATTTTGATTTTCAGCTTTTTTTGAATTTTTTTGCCAGTTTTTATCATATTCTATCGGTTTCGTTAAATCAACAAGGATGCTTAACGTGGTAGAAAATAGTCCTACTGGTCGAAGGTATCCAGCTCTTCGTATCCCAATTTCATAATTAGTGTTATATTGAAGAGAGGAATTTATTTCGATGAAATCATATCCCGTTTTTGTTATTTCTTCGTAGAAATTGTAAATTAGTTCCTCTTCTATTGTTTTGGATAACAAACATTCACCTTCTATTTGCAACATCTTTTTGTTAAAGAAAGATGTTACATAAGCCATACATCCTATTTGAGGTAGTTCTTTGTTATTGATAAAGAAAACGAATCGGTCTGCCCTTTCGATGGAGTGCATACACCAAAAACCCTCACTTTGCGTGAAAGGGATATACGAAAATCTCTTCGTCAGGCTGAAAAATTCTTCTTTGGTTATTTGCTCCATATTTGAGTGTATACTAAAGATTTACTCTAAGATTTATTTATCCGAGTTACTGTTTTTCTTATTTTTAATAGTAGATCCAGTGTCTTAGAATAGCTTTTTTCTATCTTGAAATAAGGTATTTGCTCCGTTCCAAATTGTTGAAATGACCGGGCAACGCCTTCAAACATGCTTCCTTCAAAATCAAAAATCGTCGTTTTATTCGATAACATCTTGATGGCTTCCCAAACAATTAGGGTTGAAGTGCCACTTGATTTATACGCCGGGTTAATGACTGAAATAAGGTTGTAAGCTGTTCGTTTGTCCCAAACCAAAAAAAGAGCCGCATGCATATTTTTGTTCTCGTCCCGAATGCGAATAATAGTTCCCTGATTTTTTGAAACGGAAGCTTGATATATGGCTTTAAACAAGATTTTTGAATACCATATTTTTTTGCCTACTTGTAGTAGATATTGCTTATGCAATTCGTGGAATTCTTCTAAGTCCATAGAAAAATCGACGATGAAATTCTTTGAGGCTTTTTTTATTTGTTTCTTTTTAGCATAGCTAAAAGAATTATACACCTCATCTACGTTTGAAATGTCTTTTATTTGGTAAGTATAATAGGTTGTTTGTTTAAAACCTTTCCAAAAAAAAGGTTGCCAATTAGTTATAGAATAGTGAAAATTTTGATTGAAATAATGAATGCCCATTTTTTTTAATTGGTCAATCAGATTATCCATTACTTCTTTCTCAAGACTTTCTTTTTTGTCTTCATTTATGTTTGTTGGATAATTAATCCACACGCCATTGTATTGGGCATGCACTGGCTGGACAATTATTTTATATCCAAATTTTTTAATTATATGAAAAGGTAATGCTCCTAATATTTTTTCTTTTTTTTCATATAGCAGCACATCCCAATATTTCCCTTCCGAACAAACCGCATCCATCCACCATGCTTGCATAAACAAAGGAATATATTGTTCCTGACAAAGCTGCCTATATTTGTCTTTATTCGTTATTGACATATTAAATCATAGTTTCTACAAAAATAATCTAAATTTAAGTAAGATACATGCATTTCAAAAGGAAGTAATCTTGATTTTTAGTTATGGATGTCTTACGGCTATGTTAATCAACGGAGTTAGTCTCTCCTTATCTTATTTTTATTTAGTAAAGCTTTTACTGCAAAGTAAAGGTATTCTCCATAAATAATTTCCTCAGCCGAAAAGTTATCTACCTCAATGGGTATTCTTTGTATGTTTCTATTGCAAGGATCGTTTTTAAGACCCGATGTGCCGAAGCTTATATCCGCGATAGGATTTGTCCGGGAGAAGATAGTTTCAAAAAAATCCTTAAAAACGCCCGAATCAGTAAATGGGAAAGCAAATAGCTTGTAATTCAACTTAAATAATGCGGCAATTTCTTCCAAGCTTTGTTTCGTTTGTCGTAGCTGCTCTTCTAAATCCAAATCGCTATATAAAGGATGATCTATGCTGTGAGCCCCAAAAGCATACCCTTGCTTAATCAATTGCTTAATTTGCTCTGAACTTAAATAAGGCTTGTGTTTTTCAAGATAATCATCAAAATCAACTGCTACAATTTCCGCCAATTCGGCTAAATATTCTTTTTGAGAATAATTGATTTTTTTGATAGATGATTCAATGTCGTTGTTATACAATCCTTTTTCTGAAAGCCATTGCTCAATCTTTTGGCGTTCTATTTCTGAAGAGCCTGTGTTTATCTTATCTATAATAATGCTTTCTTTATATCGGAAAAACAAGTCCTTGTTGTCAACGAAATCCGAGTTAAGAAAACAAATGGCAGGGATACCTTTTTTATTTAAAATAGGAGCTATGATGTCATAAAATTCTCTTAATCCATCGTCGAAGCTTAACAAAAAGCAATTGTCTTTTACTCGTTCGTTATTGTTCAATTTTCGGGTAAGTGTATGGATGTCTATTGGAGTATAGTTCTTTAGGAGAAAATCCAAATCCTTCTCAAAACTTTTTGTTGTTCTTGCTTTATATAAATGCTTAATATGTAATGTGCTTTCGTCTGACACACAATGGTAAAAAGGAACTATTATTCTTTTCCCTGTTATATTGATGAAATATTTGAGAGGTATATTTTTTACAAGCCCAGCCGTTTGATAAAATAATTTGTTCATCTTTCTTTGATTTTTCCCTTTTTTTGTGAAAAAATATGTCTATTTGCAAATATAAACATTTGTAGATAGGTACAAGTGAATTTGAGTTATTAAAATAAAAAGTAAAAATCATAAGCTGTTATTAAACAATTACTTCCGTGTCTCTTCTTTATCGTAATGCCCTTTATTGTTTCAGTTCTAAAAATTCGACATGAGCATAAAAAATTTGTTTTTAGATTTCATCCACTTAATTTATCCCAATAACTGTTTGTTGTGTGGCGAAAGTCTTGTAAAAACAGAATCGCATGTTTGTTTGTTTTGCCTGTTTAGTTTGCCTAAGACGAGTTATCATTTGCAGCAAGACAATCCGGTGGAAAAACGTTTTTGGGGTAAAGTAAAAGTAGAGCATGCGTCGTCGCTCTTTTATTTTCAAAAAGGCTCTTCGGTGCAACAACTTTTACATGAATTAAAATACCGGGGTAATAAAGAAATAGGTGAAATGCTCGGCTCTCATTTGGGTATGGAGCTTTTACAATCGCCTTTCTACAAGGATATAGATGTAATAGTGCCAGTGCCGTTGCACAAAAACAGGTATCGTAAGCGGGGATACAATCAAAGTGAATGCATAGCAAGAGGCATTTCTTCCGTGCTTAAAAAACCGGTAGATACCAAAACCTTAATTAGGGCTGTGGAGACATCAACACAAACCAAGAAAGGCGTGTTTGAGCGTTGGGAAAACACGAATGGAATATTTGCCCTTGTGGATACCCAAGCTTTTAAAAACAAGCATATACTTCTTGTTGACGATGTGCTAACCACGGGTTCTACGTTAGAGGCTTGCGCGAGAACTGTTGTAGATGGGCAGAATAAAGCCCGTGTAAGTATTGTTACCCTGGCAATGGCATAAGATGCCAATCGTGTCTTTGCGTTCTTAACGCAAGCAAAAAAGAGTGTCAATTCAATTGACACTCTTTTTTTGAGAAGTATGTTTGGTACTTAGTTTAATTATTTGTAACCATCCGTGTGGACTGATTTCACAGAACGACCCGAAGGGTCTGCCATTTTTTTGAATTCGGCATCCCATTCAAGAGCAATAGCAGTACTACATGCTACCGATTTCTCGAAAGGAACAGTTTCTTCGGCTGTTTTGCTTGGGAAATGTTCGGTAAAGAATTTGCGGTACAAGTACGCTTCTTTGGTTTCTGGTGTGTTGAATGGAAATACTTTAGCTGCATTTGCCATCATTTCATCTGTTACGCGTTGTTCTGCTACAAGTTTCAAATTATCAATCCAACTATAGCCTACACCATCCGAGAATTGTTCTTTTTGTCTCCACGTTACAGATTCAGGTAAATAATCTTCAAACGCTTTGCGTAGAACCCATTTTTCCATTTTGTGCTCAGGGGTTACCATTTTATCTTTTGGGTTGATGCGCATGGCTACATCCAAAAATTCTTTATCCAAGAATGGCACACGGCCTTCTACACCCCATGCGGCAAGTGATTTGTTCGCTCTTAAACAATCGTAGGAGTGAAGTTTATCTATTTTACGCACGGTTTCTTCATGGAAAGCCTGAGCCGATGGAGCTTTGTGGAAGTACAAATAGCCACCGAAAATTTCGTCGGCACCTTCGCCCGAAAGTACCATCTTTACGCCCATTGATTTGATAACACGTGCCATCAAATACATCGGGGTGGAGGCTCTAATGGTAGTCACATCGTATGTTTCCAAGTGATAAATGACGTCACTTACGGCATCCAACCCTTCTTCTATCGTAAAATGTATTTCGTGGTGTACGGATCCAATATGGTCGGCCACTTTACGTGCGGCAGCCAAGTCGGGCGAACCCACTAAGCCCACAGCAAACGAGTGAAGTTGAGGCCACCAGGCTGCTTTTACATTGCCCGATTCGATGCGTTGAGTGGCAAATTTCTTGGCAACGGCGGAGATGATAGATGAATCCAACCCACCCGAAAGCAATACCCCGTAAGGCACGTCGGACATTAATTGGCGTTCTACCGCATCTTCCAATGCTTGACGAAGTGTATCAATGCTTGTTTCGTTGTCTTTTACCGCGTCATAGTTCATCCAGTCGCGCGCGTACCAACGAGTCATTTTTTGATCTTTGCTCGACCAGTAGTGACCGGGAAGAAATTCTTCAATCTTTACACAAATACCTTCAAGCGATTTTAATTCGGAAGCTACATAGAATTGGTTCATCGAATCCCATCCGATGTACAATGGAATAATACCGATGTGGTCTCGCCCGATTAAATATTCATCTTTTTCGATGTCATATAGAGCAAAAGCAAAAATTCCACTTATATCTTCTAAAAAATTAATTCCTTTTTCACGATATAGAGCCAGGATAACTTCACAATCCGATCCGGTTAGAAATTCGTATTGATCTTTTAGCCGATTTCGTATTTCCTGGTGATTATATATTTCGCCGTTTACAGCAAGAACTAATTTTCCGTCTTTGCTGTACAATGGCTGACTACCCGATTCTGGGTCTACAATCGAAAGTCTTTCGTGGGCTAATATTGCCTTTTCGCCACAATATACCCCAGACCAGTCTGGCCCGCGATGACGAATTTTTTTTGACATTTTTAAAACCTGTGGTCTTAATTCTTTTGAATCAACTTTCAGGTCAAACATTCCTACAAATCCACACATATAAAAATCGTTTAAATAGTTGTAAATAGGTACCCCGCTCTTATTCCTAATTTATAAAAAATAAGTTTGCAAATTTAAAACCTTTTTTTCAAACAAAGAGCGCATTATATTTTCTTTTTTATTAAATTAATATCATTTCCGGATAGAAAGTGGATAAAAACAGAAAGGTTGTCAAAAAAAGACAACCTTTCTTACTTTTTTTAAGATTTTATTTTTTACGGGATGCTAATCGTTCCCGATTTTACAACGGTAGCATCGCTTAATAATTTATACGTGTAGCTTCCCGAACTTAGCGTACCCGGAATAAAAGAAAATTCAGTATCTCCTGTCACAAAAGAACCATTTACCAAGGTTTGAATCTCTGTAGTTCCGCTTGTGTCAAACAGAACTAGTTTATATTTTCCCGCAGTGGTTAAATTATTAATAGCTATTTTAACCATTGAAACACAGTTTATTGCTGATTTAACAGTGATGCTGCCGCTTACTGAAACAGAGCTGCCGGTACCACCTTCGGTCATGATGGTGTAGGTGCCGCTTGCGGTTGGTGTGCCGCTTATAGTAAGTGTTTTGTTTGTCGTGTCCTTGGTGATCGTAAGCCCTGATGGTAGATTAAAAACTTTCAAATCCATGGTTCCGCCTCCCCATGTGAAAACGATATTGGTAATGGTAGTTACCTCTGTTTGATCCTTATTGGTTGGTGTTGTAAGTGTCGGAGCTGCTCCCGAGGGGCAAAACTGAACCTTATCCGCACCCGCGTATTGAGGAATCATGGTTCTCACCTCTTGGGCTGTCATGACCGTGAACCCCGAAGGATAGTAGCCCGAATAAGATGCCGGATCGAAAGCTCCACTTGGATTATACTCGTCAAATTTTATTGATTTTTTGCTGGGGTTTAACGCGGTTGGATTAATGATGTACCTACCCGGGGCATATTGATACCCTAACGAATCCACCTCCGTGCTGCAAAGGGTACTAGATACCGTATCAGTTTTTACACGCATAGTGGCTAAAAGCCCGCTGTCGTCATATTCGTTACCGGTTTGTCTAAGAGCTATCGGTGTCTTGTTGTTAATATCCGGCGATTGTAAATCACCATAAATGGACATAAAAGAGGCTTGATCCCGGCTGGCAACGATAGGCCAACGCACATCGTAGAAAAAGCAACTGTCAACTACTACATTCGCATTATAGGCTGCCATTACACCATAGCCTATGCAAACCACCCTGTGATTTTTAAGATATTCGCCATCGTCGGCATACCCTGCCGTTTCCTGCCAGGTAAATTCGCTTGCCGTGATTGACGTTGGCCTGCACCAACCACTATTTTCATACATACAGTTGAGAATGTGTGTATGTCCGTACCGAATACGTGGCGTGCGTTGAAATGTATTATAAATATAATTGCAATAAGAAGTAAAATGCCGATCGCTCGAATCTGTATCACTTGAACCGAGCAATCCAAATTTCCATGCATCACGAAGCAAGCACCATGACACGGTAATATAGTCCGGGCCACTGGTAATATCCATTGCCCCATCGGGTGTGTCGCGCGTTGGAGCTGTTACTATATAGCCAATGGTACAATGGTCTATCCAAATGTTTTTGCCTCCGGTTATGGATAAGCCGTCTGTCGGGTAACGGGTAATGGAAATATTGCGAAGAAGAATATTTTGAGTAGAACTGCCTTTGATAGATATATTTTTAATGTCAACACCGCTTTCGCCAATTATAGATAAATTAGTTAAACCACTTATGGTTACTGATGAATATTGCCCGGCGGCAACAATAAGGATACGGTTACTCCCCAAATAAGATGTCATTTGGGCATCCGAGGTTACATAATAAGTAGGCGTTGATCCGCAGGTTGGAATCGAAAACGTTCCTCCTACGTTGGCAAATCCGAAAGGAGTGTCGCTAAAAGTCGGTCGGGTAATTGAAAATGCCGAAAGTGATAATAAAAAAAGAAGAATGCCTACTGAGAATGCCTTGAAATAGAATGAAAATTTCTTTTCCAAGAGGAAGCCCATTTCTTTCATAGTTCTTATTTTAAGGATATTTTTAAGGATAAAGACAAATATAAATAAAAAATATTAACATGCTTAAACATATTTCGTTATTTTTTAATAATGTGCTTTTTTTAACATAATCGAAGTACATTAAATGTGAAATAGCTCTTATCAAATCCAAAAAAGTTAACTTTGTGTCATTACTAATTTCACTAAAAAGAATATGGATATTTTATTTTTAATAATCGGCATTCTGGTTGGGTTTGCTGCCGCATGGTTTATTGCAAAATTCAAATTTTCGGGAGATAAAGGGCTTTCGCTACAAACCATAGGCGAACAATACATCCGAAAGGAGGTGTACGAAACGGAGCGCAAGGAGAAAGATGCAAAGGAGGAACAACTCCGCCAACTAAACGACCGCCTGGCACGCACTGAAACCGAAAACAAATATTTGCAGGAACGAATCATCAAAAACAATGAGGATTTGGAAGAACGCCAACGCGTGTTGCGTTTGGAATTTACCAACATGGCCAATTCGCTGTTGGAAGAAAAAAGTAAACGCTTCGTGGAGATCAATGAAAAAAACATGAGTGATATTTTGAATCCGCTTCGGGAGAAGATAAAAGACTTTGAACAGAAGGTGGACGAAACATATAAAGAGGAAACCCGTGAACGTATTTCGCTGAAGACGGAAATAGCACAGATTGTAAAACTAAACCTCCAGGTGAGCGAGGATACCAACCGACTTACCAGCGCGCTGAAAGGTGATAAAAAGCTGCAAGGTAACTGGGGTGAGGTGCAATTGGAAATGATATTGGAAAAAGCCGGCTTGGAGGATGGCATCCATTACTTCAAACAGCAGAGCTTGCGCAACGAGGATAACGATATGTTTCGCCCGGACTTTATTATTAACATGCCCGATAATAAGAACCTGGTGTTGGATTCAAAATTATCATTGGTGGCTTACGAGAATTATTACAACACGGAGGATGAAATCCTTCAAGCAAAATTCCTGAAAGAACATTTAGCGGCGTTGAATAAACACATCAACGAGTTGGGTGCCAAGAATTATTCGCAGCTGTATGGCATCAATTCGCCCGACTATGTGATGATGTTCGTGGCATTGGAACCAGCCCTTACGGCTGCCCTGAAACAGGATTTGTCGCTTTATGAAAAAGCGTTGGATAAAAATATCGTGCTTGTTTCCAGCTCCACCTTGTTGGCTACTCTTCGTACTATTTCCTACATTTGGAAGCAAGAGAACCAAAAGCGTAACGTGGTGGAAATTGCCAAAGAAAGCGGTGCCTTGTATGATAAGTTTGTGGGCTTTATGGACGACTTAATTAAAGTGGGTAGAAGTATGGACGACACCCAAAAAACATATCGCGAAGCCATGAACAAACTGGTTGACTCTCCTAAAAAAGGCGATACCATTATAGGCCGTTTTGAACGAATAAAAAAGCTTGGGGCAAATGCTTCCAAATCATTGCCGCAAAATTTGATAGACAGGATTGAATAGATATTAAAGAACAACGACGCTAAGAGTTTTGTTTCTCTTAGCGTCGTTGTGTCTTAGCGTTTAATTCTTTTTCTTATGTGAATAATGGCATTACAAGTAACGTTAGCGAAAGGCCGATAAGAACAACAATAGCAGTCCAACTTATATAGTTGTTAAGTGGCTTATTCACATATTCCCCCATAATCTTTTTGTTGTTTACCAGCAGAATCATACAAATTAACACTACTGGAAGCAATAATCCGTTTATCACTTGTGATCCCAACGAGATGGCTATCAACGGTGCATTCGGAATTAATATGATACCTGCAGAAAGAATTAAAATACCGGTATAAAGTACATAAAATTCTTTTGCCTCATCCCATTTTTTATCGATGCCCGCTTCAAATCCAAAAGCTTCGCAGATATAAAAAGAGGTGGCTAATGGTAAAATGGTGGCTGAAAAAATGGATGCAATAAATAACCCGAAAGAAAACACTTGTGATGCAATAGCTCCGGCAAGAGGTTTCAGAGCCAGCGCGGCATCTTTAGCTTCGTTTATCTGAATATGATTTTCATGCAGGGTGGAAGCACAAGCCACAATGATAAAGAATGCCACCACTACCGTGGCTATACACCCTACTACAATGTCTATCAAGGTGTATTTGTAGTTTTTCATCTTTAAGCCCTTTTCTATCACCGACGATTGCATGTAGAACTGCATCCAAGGTGCAATGGTGGTACCTACGATACCTATTACCATGGCTATGCCCTGAGAGTCGAATGCCATTTTAGGATGTACGATAGAATGCCCTATTTCGCCCCAATGCGGATGCCCCATAATAGCCGAAACCACATAGGTAAGCAAGGATATACTGAAAATGAGGAAAATCCGTTCTGCTATTTTGTAGGTTCCTTTTACCACCAGAATCCATATTATAGCTACGGTTATGGGTACCGAAATATATTTACTCACCCCAAACACTTCCATACTGCCTGCCACACCTGCAAATTCGGTGGTGGTGTTGCCAATGTCGGCAATCAGCAGCCCGATAAAAATAAAGAAGGTTACTTTAACCCCCGCGTTTTCCCGAATCAAGTCGGCCAACCCTTTTCCGGTTACAATACCCATGCGGGCATTCATTTCCTGTATCACAATCAGCACAATAAACGAGGGAATCAGCGTCCATAATAGATTGTATCCGTACATGGCTCCTGCCACTGAGTAAGTGGTGATACCACCTGCATCGTTGTCCACGCTACCGGTAATTATTCCCGGCCCAAGGATGGCCAAAAAAAACCCGATGCGTTTAAGAATGCTTTTTTTATCTTTAAACATCGTAAGCTCTCCCTATTTTTATTTATTTGTTCTTCGTTTATTTATCAAATCCTCCACTACGTCGTCAATCACTACCATGCCTTGCAGTTCGCCTGCATCATTTACCACCGGTATGGCCAGCAGGTTATACTTGGATATGAATTCGGCAATTTCGTCAATCTCTTCGTAGTCGTGCAAGTGTACCGGCGATTTTTTCATGATCTCGCTAATTGGTACTTCCGGTTCTGACACCACGATGTCGCGCAGCGAGAAGGTGGCTATTAGTTTATTATCATCATCCACCACAAAAAGACTATACATTTCTTCCGCTTCGGGTTTCGATTCACGCAGGCGGTTGAGCACCTCTTGCACGGTATCCGTTTTGTTGAATACCAACATCTCGGTGGACATGATACTACCAACCATATCATCTTCATACTCAAGCAGCTTCCGCACCTCGTCGGACGAGTCCATTTCCATTTCCTTTAGCAGCAATTCTGCTTTCGAGTCCTCCAACGCATCCAAAATGTCGGCAGCCTCATCGGCGGGCATTTTTTCAAGTACATCCGCGGCATGCTCAATAGGCAGATTTTCCACGATATAAACCTGAGTTTCAGGTTCGAGTTCTTCCAGTACGTCGGCAGCTCTTTCTTGGTCAAGCGAGGAGAATACCTCGGTACTCGATTTTTTGCCCAAATCTTCAATAATATCGGCTAAGTCTGATGGGTGAAGAGTATTTAATTTTGAATAAGTTTTGGATAGTTTGATGTTCAGGTTGGAAAAATCAACAGCTTCCACATCCTCCCAAAGAATAAATTTTGATGGAATGGATACCTTGAACATCAGTAGTAAATATTTCAGCGGTTTGGCAATGCCTATTCTTCGCAATAGACCTTCCATGCCAATATCGGCAGCCACCACGTAGGTTATTTCGCCGATGCTAACCATCCGCACATCGTTTACCCGCACCAGTTTCCGCCCGTTCATGTCCACGATTTGTTTGTCCAGAATGACCTCAACTAGAAAAATGCCGTCGGAAACGGTTTCTTCCGAAAGACGTATCAAGTCGGTGCAGCTAACAATAATTTTGTTGTTGACTTTTCTTACCTGAAAATAATCGAAATTGTAAATAACGGTTTTATCGCCTTGCTTTAGGCTGATTCCGTGTACTACAACTCGGCTGGAATTGTGATTGGATGGGATAAGTAAATCTTTGACGATACCAATGGTTTTGCCACGAGCATCTACTACTCTTTTGCCGAGAATACGGCTCAAGTAAAAGGTTGTGAAAGTTGTCATTAAGTCACCTCCATGCTTTTTACATAGCAGGGACGTGCGCATTCCGGTAGGAGCGTTACCCTGCTATATCAGGTTCATACTATTTTTACTGCCAGGGTCTGCGTCCATTTAAAATGAATTTTGAATTGCGTTGCAAAAGTAGGCTTTTTAAGCCTTATTCATATTACAAAACGATAAAATTTAAGCCGAAACGTGAAGTTTTATGATATTTTTTCAAAAAAATCTTTTAGTTAAAGGCTCTCCATATTCGCTGAAACAAGGTTGGTTAAAGCGATAAAGTCATCCACACTCAGTCGTTCCGGGCGTTGGTCAAAAAGGGGTGAGGCAAACACCGGATTGTCTTTCCCTAACAACGGTTTTAACGAGTTGCGCAATTGTTTGCGTCGTTGGTTGAACGTTGTTTTTATCACTGTGACAAAAAGTTTCTCGTCGCAACCAATGCTCGTGCGCTTGTTGCGGGTAAGTCGTATCACTGCCGACTGAACTTTGGGTGGTGGCGAAAACACGTTGGCGTTTACCGTGAACAGGTATTCGATGTCGTAATACGCTTGTAGCAGTACGCTCAATATGCCGTAAGCCTTGCTGCCCGGAGGTTCGGCCAGGCGTTCGGCCACTTCTTTTTGTATCATGCCCACGCAGCACGGAACCTGCTCTTTGTTTTCGAGTACCTTGAAAAATATCTGACTGGAAATATTGTAGGGAAAGTTTCCTATCACGCAAAAAGGCGTGGGAAACATTTCTTTTAAATTTAGTTTCAGGAAATCGCCTTCAATCACTTTTAGCTGTGGGTAGTGTTCGTGCAGGTATTGCACCGACTCGGTGTCTATTTCCACCACCGAAAGATTCGTGTCGGGGTTTTCGAGCAAAAACTGGGTAAGCACGCCCATGCCGGGGCCGATTTCAAGCACGGGTATCGTGGTGCCTTCGGGTAGGCTGGTGGCAATTTTGTGGGCAATGTTCAAATCGGTAAGGAAATGTTGCCCCAGGTGTTTTTTTGCTCTTACTTGCTGTATCATGAATCTGGTGTTTGTGAGTTGCAAAGGTAGCAGAAAGTTACAAGAATAAAATTGTTTGGTAATTGTTCTGTTTTGTTGCTTACCTGCAAACCTGCTAAGTTTTCAAAACTTAGCAGGTTTTATTTTTTCATCCAATTCATAAGCAGTGCGAAAGCCATTTCCCTAGCCGGCTTGCGTGACAGAAATACATCGTGTTTGGCCTTTGTCACGGCTTGCAGCGTAACATCTTTGCCCAAGCGGGAACCTATGGAAGTGATGTCCTTTACATCCAGTACGATGTCGGCCTCATGCACGTTGTCAACCTCCTTACGGGGGATGAAAGAGCGGTCGGAATGCAATATCAGTACGGGAACCTTGATGTCAGCATGTTGGCGCAATTCTTTTTGCGCCATGTCCACCGCGTGTATCCATGCAAAATAAGCCGGGAAGCCTTGGATGGGTTTTAGCGTGAGGTCGAAATCCCATTCGCCGTGGTAATCTTTATGGATACTGCTTGGATATATGGGGTTAACCACTCCTTTCAGGTTGCTGTATGGCAGCACGGTGGCCAGTGGCGGGGCAATAAGCTTGCCGAAGGCGCGTAGCAGCCGTGGTCGAATATTAAATTCTAAGAACGGCGAATTAAGAATTAGCCGATCTACCAACTCCCGTTTATCTCCCTTGTGCATATACAGGGCAGCTATCAGTCCACCCGTGGAATGACCGAGTAGTTTGATAGGCTTCCCGCTTTTGCTGAAAATATATTGGAGGGCGGTATCGGTTTCTTCAAAATATTCTTCTATATGGCGGCAATAGTTGGGGTGCTGATGGGGTAGTAGCGAATGTCCGCATTTGCGTAGCTCCAACGCGTAAAAGTCATACCCCGCTGATAGGATGGCTTCCGCCAGATGTGCTTGAAAAAAATAGTCGATAAAGCCATGCAGGTATAGCACCGCAGGGCGACTGCCCGTGTTACTTTTTGCTTCCGTCAGGGTAGCTATTACCTTGCCTTCGTAATCGTCCCGAAGGGGTAGGGTGTGGTAGTTGAAGTCGGATAGGGTCATGATGAAATAAGTGATTTTTCTTAAACAAATATATAGAAAAATACCCGTAGTGCATTGTCTGATTAATGCACTACGGGTAAGAAATAGATAATACAAACAAATTAGTCAGGGTGTAAAGGCAGATAAGTTGTAACATAAAACCCAAGGTCAAACAACCTTGGGTTCTATTATATCCTTCTTCCAAAACAAAATTTATTTCTTCATCCACACCACCTTAAAATTCTCTTTCATATTTACCAGATGCCAACCGTTGATGCGCAGGCTGTCGCGCCAATAGATGGTGTCTTTGGTGTAGTAGGGCTTGTAGGCGTATTCGCGTGCGGCATCGTCGTGGTTCAGCAGGAAGGCCGCGTGCGGGTATTTGCTGGTGGAGGCGAAGTGCAGCATACCGAAATCGCCCACCGTGTTGCCAAACGCGAACACGGGCGTTTTGCCCAGTTGCGTGTATATGTCTATGCTCTTGCCATTCTTGTTGTTCGACGGTGGAAATATCCCTTCTTGAATAATAAACGATGTTTTCTTAGCCTTGGGGTCGTAAGTGGGGCTTAGTATCTGCCGTGTACCAATGAGGTGCGACCTGCCCAGCCCGATGGTTTGCGGGCACACGCTCCAAATCACGCCTTGCACCGAGCCGGATACGATATATACGCTGAAATGATTGTCCTTGAGGTATTGTATCAGCTCCAGCATGGGTTGATAGAACATGTCCGACAGGACGATGTTGTACTTCGTGTTTTTCGTGCGGGATAAATAGGCTCGTGCGGAATCTACATAAGCCTCGTTGTCCACGCCCGCGTACGCTTTCCACACCATCGAATCTGTTTTCCAGTGGTTGGTTGCCGAAGTGTCAGTCGGGTTTATAGCCAGTTTTTGGGCATATTGGTATTCGGACTGTTTCAGTAGGGCGGGGTTGGCTTTGGATTGTTGGTTGAGGCCGTTTACGGCGGCATACATTTCGAACCACAAGGGGGTTTCGCAGGCAATGGTGCCATCCATGTCGAACACGGCTATCCTATCAGAGTCCGGTATTACCTTCACAGCACTGTCCATAAAGGAGATGATTGCTTTCTTCTGCGGTGTTTCGTTCCACGAGGGTAGGGGGTCTTTTTGCGTGGTTCCTTGTTTGCACGAAAAGGGAACTGCCAGTAAGGCAAAAAGCAGTAGGTAGCTACAAAGTTTTGTTTTTTTCATCATAATAAATATAGTTTTAGGCACGGTTGAAAGAAATAAGATGTCAGGTTTAAAATATGAATTTATGTTGTGCTATCCAAATCTAACTCGCTGAATTTGTGCCGACTGTAAGTGCTTCATGCTTTCTGATTAAATCAATTTGCTTGGTTTAGTCCTTTTTTAGGCAGAAAACTTCTGTTATTGTTTTTGCCCTCTACAAAAAAAAATGACCCCTTACACAATGAAAATCTTTCCGTTGCGTTTATAGAAATGTTGTCTTTTTTGATTCAGACCAATTCAATAACTTCCAGATTTTGGATGTTGCTTCCGTCTATTTCAAATCGCACCAGCGTTCTTACTTGATGAAAACCGTATTTGCCTTCAGCTCCGGGGTTGATGTGTAATAGATGCAGCCGTTTGTCGTACTGTACTTTTAGTATGTGCGAGTGCCCTGAGATGAATAGGGTAGGTGGGTGTAGTGTTATATCCGGTTTCACTTCGGGAGCATATTTGCCGGGGTATCCGCCAATGTGGGTTATCCACACGTCCACGCCCTCGCAATGAAAACGATTGTGTTGTGGAAACATGGAGCGGATAATGTGTCCGTCGATATTCCCGAACACGGCCTTTAGCGGTTTGAAGGCCATAAGGCGGTCGGCCACCTCCACGGAGCCAATATCGCCTGCATGCCAGATTTCATCGCAGTTTGTAAAGTGTTCAAACACACGGTCATCAAGGAACCCGTGACTATCAGAAAGCAACCCTATACGTGTCATATTGTTATGTTTTTGTATAATTGACTAGAAAATTAACACAGAAAAGCGCTTAAAGCATTAATCTGTATAAAATTAGAACTTTTCAACTATAAAATGTAATGTTAAAATACTCATTTTTTTTGGTAAAAAGTTTGCTGGTTTCAAAATATCGCTAAATTTGGGGTGTTTTTCACTGAAAAAATATCCGTAAACAGGGGAGTAAAAATATAAAAAAATAAAACAAAAGTTTTATGTCGGAAATTATTGGTCATATTGTACAAGTAATCGGTCCTGTGGTGGATGTTGCATTCGCCAAAGGATGTAAAGAAATGCCTAATATCCACGATGCGTTGGAAGTAATTAAAGGCAACGATCAACAAAACCTTATTGTAGAGTGTCAACAACACATCGGGGAAGATACAGTCCGTGCCATTGCTATGGATTCCACCGACGGGTTGGTGCGAGGAATGGAAGTGCGAGCCATGGGGTCGCCAATTACGATGCCTATCGGAGATCAGATAAAAGGACGCATGATGAATGTGGTCGGAGCTCCTATTGATGGTATGGCAACACTATCCAAAGAAGGTGCTTATCCAATCCATCGCGAGCCGCCTAAATATGAAGATTTGGCCACTACGCAAGATATTCTGTTTACAGGGATCAAGGTAATTGACTTGTTGGAACCCTATTCTAAAGGAGGTAAAATCGGATTGTTCGGTGGTGCCGGTGTTGGGAAAACGGTTCTTATCATGGAGTTGATTAACAATATTGCTAAAAGTTACAATGGATATTCCGTGTTTGCGGGAGTTGGAGAACGTACTCGTGAAGGAAACGATTTGCTTCGAGAAATGATTGAATCGGGCGTAATCTGTTATGGCGATGAATTCAAGAAAAGCATGGAAGCCGGCGATTGGGATTTATCCAAAATAGATCACAACGAATTGTTGAAATCGCAAATATCTTTGGTGTTCGGTCAGATGAACGAACCTCCCGGAGCACGTGCTTCCGTGGCATTATCAGGGCTAACGGTTGCCGAATCGTTTCGTGATGCCGGAGGCGAAAGTGGCGGAAAAGATATTTTGTTTTTTATTGATAATATATTCCGTTTCACGCAAGCAGGTTCCGAAGTATCCGCGTTGTTAGGCCGTATGCCGTCAGCCGTGGGTTACCAACCAACGCTTGCCACCGAAATGGGGGCTATGCAGGAACGAATCACTTCAACCAAAACGGGTTCTATTACCTCGGTACAGGCGGTATATGTGCCTGCTGATGACTTGACCGACCCTGCTCCGGCTACAACGTTTGCCCACTTGGATGCCACCACGGTGTTGAGCCGTAAAATTTCCGAGCTAGGTATCTATCCGGCAGTTGATCCGTTGGAATCAAGTTCACGTATTCTTGACCCTAATGTTATTGGTGACTCGCATTATAACACGTCGCAAAGAGTAAAAATGCTATTGCAACGCTATAAAGAATTGCAGGATATTATCGCTATTCTGGGTATGGAAGAACTTTCCGATGCAGATAAGCTTATTGTATCTCGTGCCCGTCGTGTACAACGATTCTTGTCGCAACCATTCCATGTGGCTCAGCAATTCACGGGTATCCCTGGTGTGATTGTGCCTATTGAAGAAACCATTCGTGGTTTCAACATGATTATGGATGGTGAGGTGGACGAGTATCCCGAATCGGCATTTAACCTTGTGGGTACTATTGACGACGCTATTGCCAAAGGAAAGAAATTGCTTGCCGAGGCAGCACATAGCTAAAAACAGATTGTTGAACTTTTTGCAAATCCATACACATGAAATTCTTGTTATTATCTCCTGAAAAGAAACTGTTTGACGGTGACGTAGATTCGGTTACCATCCCCGGCACCAAAGGGATGTTTACCGTGTGGTCTCATCATGCGTCCTTAATCACTACCATCGAAAAAGGAGAAGTAGTGTGTAAAACAGCTGACTTGGAACAAAAGTTTTTGGTTGACGGTGGTTTTGCCGAAGTGAAAAATGATATTGTATCCGTGTGTATCGAGCGATTACTTCCCGTTGAAGAAAAGGGGAAATGAATCGTTTTATAGGAATTTTAGTAGCACTCATGTTGGCCATTTGGGGGGTGGAGGAAATTGTTCTTCAGTTCTTTCTCAAAGGGCATAGCTTCTTGTTGCTGCCGGCTATACCTCTATTTTTTATTTTATTGGGTACTGCCGCGATAAAGTTTGTTTATTCAAAAAAGGAAAGTAGTGTCGCCGCCCTGATGGGAGTGAAAATGGTGAAAATATTGTTATCATTAATGTTTATACTGGTGTATGTCTTTTTTATTAAAGAACAAGCCGTTTCATTTTTGATGTCCTATTTAATCTATTTTATGGCTTTTCTCGTTTTCGAGACATGGATGCTTTCGGCTATTAATAAGAAAAATAAATCTACTATATGAGCAATCGTGTAATAAAAAATTGGCAAGTTATCTTCTTGCTGTTGTTCATACTGATACCATCAGCTTTTGCCAACGCAAACGCGGAACCTGAAAAGAAATTTGATGCCGGAAAATTTATTTTCGGACATATTCGCGACGATTACAGTTGGCATATCACCTCTGTAGGCGAACATGAACTATCAATTCCGCTTCCTGTGATTATAAAAAGTCAAAGCAGAGGTTGGTTCGTGTTTATGTCCACCAAATTTAATCATGGCAAAGACGTTTATCTAGGGTTTAAGATATCTCAGGATAAGGCACATATCGGTAAAATAATGGAAATGTTGCCTGATGGCTCGGAAGTCCGACCCTTTGATATTTCTATTACAAAGAATGTGTTTTCGCTTTTAATTTCGGTCATAATTCTTTGTTGGATATTCTTAAGCATGGCTAAAACGTATAAAGCCAAACCAATTTCGGCACCCGGAGGTTTCCGTGCGGCCATGGAAGTACTTGTGTTGTTTATCCTAGATGAAGTAATAAAACCTTGTATTGGTAAAGATTATGCACGCTATACGCCTTATTTGCTCACCGTGTTTTTCTTTATCTTGTTGAACAACGTGTTAGGTATAATACCTATTTTCCCCGGTGGAGCCAACGTCACAGGCAATATAGCTATCACCTTGGTGTTAGCCGTGTGTACCTTTGTCATGGTAAATGTTTTCGCCACGAAAGAATACTGGCGTGAAATATTTTTGGTGCCCGGTGTACCTACTTGGTTGAAACTACCTATTCCGTTGATGCCGATGCTTGAGTTTATGGGAATCCTTACCAAACCGGTAGCCCTCATGATTCGTCTTTTTGCCAATATGTTGGCCGGACACATGATTACACTGGTATTTATGGCATTAATATTTATCTTTGGCAGTGTGAGCCCTTTTATAGGTGCTGGCGTAGGCGTGTTCTCAGTTCTTTTTGCCATTTGTATGAATGTATTGGAGCTGTTGGTAATCTTTATCCAAGCCTATGTATTTACCTTACTTTCGGCTGTGTTTATAGGATTATCTCGTGTAGAGCCTCACCATGAGGAAGCTCATCATCATTGAAAAAAATCATTTTAAATTAAAAAATAAATTTACACTTACATTTAAAAAAAACTACAATTATGTTAACAGCAATTATTCTTCAAGCTGCAACCGCAGGTGCAAGTTTCGCAGCATTCGCAAAATTAGGAGCAGCTATTGGCGCAGGATTAGCAGCTATTGGTGCAGGTATTGGTATCGGACGTATTGGTGGTTCAGCCGTAGAAGGTATTGCCCGTCAACCAGAAGCCGTTAATGATATTCGTACAAATATGATTATCGCGGCTGCATTGGTGGAAGGGGTTGCTCTTTTTGCCATCATCATTGCCGTACTTGCTATCGTAATGTAAAAAATAATAGGGGCTGGGTGTAGATGAATATTTATTTACACTTAGCTGCTTTTTTGAGTACAAATTTTTTAAACTGTACATAGTATGGAACTTTTTAATCCGGAAACAGGGCTTATTATATGGATGCTCATTGTTTTCCTCTCGGTGCTTTTTGTCCTGGGGAAATACGCGTGGCCAGCCATTACCGGTGCTATTGCCAAAAGAGAGCAATACATAGCCAATGCCATTCGTGTGGCCGATGAGGCAAACGAAAAGCTTGAACGTATTAAAGACGAACGTAATGAAATATTGGGTAAAGCCCGTGAAGAGCAAAACAATATCCTCAAAGAAGTTCAAGCCCTAAAAGAGCAACTCATAGAAGAAGCCAAGACCAAGGCAAAAATTGAAGCCGAAAAAATGATTGAAGATGCCCGTCAGTCTATCAATGCTGAAAAAGAACAAGCGTTGAAAGAAGTGAAAAATCAGGTAGCTCGTCTTTCGGTAGATATTGCTGGTAGGGTATTACGCAAAAATCTGGAAGGTGATGAAGCTCAATTGGAATTGGTAAACAAAATTTTCGACGAAGTAAAAATTCTAAATAATTAGGATTTATGAATTTAGGAAAAATTTCTATTCGTTATGCCCGTGCTTTATACAATTTAGCCGAAGAAAAAGGGGTGCATCACAACATATATAACGAAATGTGTGTGGTGTCTGATTCTTTCATTCAACTACCTAAATTGACAGAAGCATTAGCTAATCCCATGTATTCGGCTGATGATAAAGAAAAGTTATTGGAAACAGCGGCGGGCATCAGTATTTCGCCTATTCTTACACAGTTTTTCCGATTTGTAATCGAAAAAGGGCGGGAAGAGTTTATGGTATTTATAGCCATGTCTTATCAGGATATTTACAGGAAAGAGCAGCGAATAGTATTAGGAAAAATTTCTTCCGCACGGCAGATGAATGAGGATTCTTTAACTAGAATAAAAAAATATATAGCAGAGCATTATGATTCTAATTTATTGCTGACTACGCACGTAGATCCTTCGCTTATTGGAGGTTTTATTATGGAAGTAAACAACTTCCGTTTTGATGTCAGTGCTAAAAAGGAACTGGAGGATATCCAAAAACAAATGGTAAGCCTGTAGCAACGGATATTCAATTGATTTTTAGAAAAAACTTAACATTAACATAAAATATTATTCGCTATGTCCGATATCAAACCAAGTGAAGTTTTCGATATTTTGAAACAACAGTTAGCAGGCTTGGAAGATACCCTGAAACTGGAAGAAGTCGGCAAAGTACTACAAGTAAGTGATGGTGTTGCCCGTATTTATGGATTGGATAATGTGCAGTCAAATGAACTTATCGAATTTGAAAACGGGATGATGGGCGTTGTTCTTAACTTGGAAGAAGACAATGTAGGTGCCGTATTGTTCGGTTCCACTGAAAAAATTAAAGAAGGATATTCCGTAAAACGTACAGGTCGTATTGCTTCCGTTATGGCAGGTGAAGGACTTTTGGGCCGTGTGGTAGATACATTAGGAAATCCAATAGATGGTAAGGGATCTGTTCAAGGTCAATTATATGAAATGCCTTTGGAACGTAAAGCTCCCGGTGTAATTTTTCGTCAACCGGTAAATGAACCGTTACAAACAGGTTTAAAAGCAATTGATTCGCAAATTCCAATTGGTAGAGGACAACGTGAATTAATTATCGGCGACCGTCAAACAGGAAAGACCGCTATTGCCATTGATACTATTATAAACCAACGGGACAATTTTTTGAAAGGTGAACCTGTATATTGTATCTACGTGGGTATCGGACAAAAAGGTTCTACCATTGCTAACTTGGTGAAAACGCTTGAGAAGCATGGTGCGATGGAATATACCATTATCGTAGCCTCTTCAGCATCCGATCCTGCAGCCATGCAATTCTACGCTCCTTATGCAGGAGCTGCTATTGGTGAGTTCTTCCGGGATACGGGTCGTCATGCATTAGTAATATATGACGATTTGTCCAAACAAGCCGTGGCCTACCGTGAAGTGTCATTGATTTTGCGTCGTCCTCCAGGTCGTGAAGCATATCCGGGAGATATTTTCTATTTGCATTCCCGTTTGCTTGAACGTTCGGCTAAAATTATTAAATCGGATGAGGTAGCTAAACAAATGAATGACCTTCCCGAATCCATGAAACCATTGATTAAAGGAGGCGGATCGTTAACAGCATTACCTATTATCGAAACCCAGGCGGGTGACGTGTCAGCATATATTCCTACCAATGTAATTTCCATTACTGATGGTCAGATTTTCTTGGATTCCGATTTGTTCAACTCCGGTATCCGTCCTGCTATCAATATTGGTATTTCAGTATCCCGTGTAGGTGGTAATGCTCAAAGTAAGGCCATGAAGAAAGTGGCAGGTACCTTGAAATTGGATCAGGCACAGTACCGTGAGTTGGAAGCTTTCTCTAAATTCGGTTCCGATTTGGATGCTGTAACAAAATCTATTTTGGATAAAGGTGCCAAGAATGTGGAGATTTTGAAACAAAAACAATACTCACCCGTTCCTGTTGAGAAACAAATTGCCATTATCTATCTAGGAACAAAAGGTTTGTTGTCAGGTGTTCCATTGGATCAAGTTGTGAATTTTGAAAAACTATTCTTGGATCAACTCGAAATGAAACATAGAGCGGATGTGCTTGACGTGCTTAAATCCGGTGTAATTACGGATGAAGTAACCAAAATATTGGAAAAAGAAGCCAAACAACTTGTTGAAGTTGAATACGGCAAAAAATAGTGTTTTAATTGTTTATTTGATCGTTCAAAAAAAAGTATATGGCTTCATTAAAAGAAGTTAGGGGTAGAATAGCATCGGTAACTTCTACAAGAAAAATTACCAGTGCAATGAAGATGGTTTCGGCATCCAAACTGCGCCGTGCGCAGGATGCCATTGCCAATTACCTGCCTTACCAACAAAAACTGACAAAGGTGCTGGAAGATTTTATCGCTTCTTCTACCGACGATTTAAGCATTCCGTTGGCTCAACAGCGAGAGGTCAAGCACCTTGCCATTGTAGCCATATCTTCCAATGGTAGCCTTTGTGGGGCATTTAACAGTAATGTTATCAAAAAATCGGATGAAGTACTTGAAAAGTATAATTCGTTGTCACCCAAAGATATTTTGGTTTATCCTATAGGGAAAAAGATAGCCGAATCATTCAAGAAAAAAGGATATACACCTCAAGGTGATTTTATCTCTTTGGCTGAAAAACCTAATTATGATGCTATTGGTGCCATCGCAGATGAGTTGATCGACCTCTTCATTACGAAGCAAATTGACTGTGTAGAATTGGTCTATAATCACTTTAAAAATCCAGCGGTACAACAAATCACGTATGAGATGTTTCTGCCCATGATACCCAGTGCAACGGATTCTAAGAATAAACATATCACTACCGATTATATATTAGAACCAGACAAAAATTATTTGGTGAATCAACTGGTGCCGAAGGTGATGCGTTTACGCCTGTATAGTGCCTTGCTAGATTCCATCGCGGCGGAACACGGTGCTCGTACCACGGCCATGCAAACGGCTACTGATAATGCTCAGGAATTGATACAGGAATTGAAACTTAAATATAATAAGGCTCGTCAGGAAGCAATTACCAATGAAATTTTGGATATTGTAGGTGGAGCGGAAGGATTAAAATAGAAAACAGGCTAAAAGCCTGTTTTTTATTTATTGTCATCTTTTTAGGCGAACCATGAACTGTTTTATTTTGAAAATAACAAAAGTTTGTTTTTTTATGAAAAATCACCCTTTTGGGTGATTGTTTATTATTTATCTGTGAAGTACCTTTGTCCAGGCCTTCTTAATTAGGATTGGTTGGCTTAAATAAATATTTTTGGTTGGTGTAAAAAGTCATATCCTTTGGATATGGCTTTTTCTTTTTTCCCTTTGATGGGAAAATCTTATTTCTTGAGTAGTATCTCTTTCAGTTCTTTAATTCCTTCCGATGCTCCTTTTTGAATAAAATGAACGGCTTTGCAAGAATCAACTTCTTTAGGGTCAATCAGATAAATAGGAATGCCGGATGATATGTAATTTAGTAATCCTGCTGCCGGATATACTTTAAGCGAAGTGCCTATTACCACGAAAATATCGGCCGCGCGAGTTGCTTCGATGGCTTCTTCTATGGCGGGAACGGCTTCGCCAAACCAAACGATAAACGGACGCATTTGCGTATTTCCCAGTTTGTCTCCCAGTTGTATGTCATTGTAGCCAATGTCTTTTACAACGGATTTATATTCGTCGCAAGCTTTGGTTAGTTCTCCGTGGAGGTGTATCACGTGCGAACTTCCGGCTCTTTCGTGTAGGTTGTCTATGTTTTGGGTAGTAATATGTACTTCAAAGTCGTTCTCCAATTCTGCCAGTCCCGTGTGCCCGGCGTTGGGCGTGCAGCCTTTAAGCTGCCTACGGCGTTCGTTATAGAAATCGAGCACTAACTTGGGGTTTCGTATCCATCCTTCGGGAGTAGCCACGTCTTCCACCCGGTGCTGTTCCCACAAACCACCGCTGTCTCGAAATGTACTGATACCACTTTCGGCACTCATTCCTGCTCCTGTTAATACTACTAATTTTTTCATGTTTTCTCGTGTTGAAAAGTTTCTTTTCAAAGGTAGAAAAGAAGAAGTAAACATGTTCGATTTTTTGTTTGCTTTTTTACACTTTGGCGGGAAGTGGCTTAACACAAAAGAACCACCTCCGAGATGGAGGTGGTTCTTGTATATATGTAGAAGTTTTAACCTTATTTTGCTTTTGGAGCTTCGTTTGTATTTTCTTCTTTGGGTGGACGAGGTAAAAGTGCTTTGTGTGATAATTTGTATTTGCCTGTTTTTTTATCAACGTCAAGTAATTTTACATCAATCATATCACCTTCTTTAATGTCTGTATCTTCCATCTTTTCGATGCGTTTCCAATCGATTTCGGAAATATGAAGCAAACCTTCTTTACCAGGCATAAATTCTACAAAAGCACCGTAGGCCATGATAGATTTTACTTTGGATGGGTAAACTTCGCCAACCTCTGGGATAGCAACGATGCCTTTTATGCGGCTTACGGCTGCGTCAAGCGATTCTTTGTTGGTTGCAGCAATCTCTACTCGGCCACCGTCTTCTATTTCTTCTATGGCCACAGTTGCACCTGTTTCGGCTTGGATGCCTTGGATTATTTTTCCACCGGGGCCTATTATAGCACCAATGAATTCTTTAGGAATCATAATCACCACGATACGAGGTGCATTTGGTTTCAAGTCTTCACGAGGTTCTGCAATGGTTTCTAGTATCTTGCCTAGGATGTGCATACGTCCGTCTTTGGCTTGTTTCAAGGCTTTCTCCAAGATCTCGAAAGAAAGTCCATCTACTTTAATATCCATTTGAGTAGCTGTGATACCATCTTTGGTTCCGGTTACTTTAAAGTCCATATCGCCCAAGTGATCTTCATCACCTAAGATGTCCGAAAGCACCGCGAAGTTTTTTCCTTTGTTTTCAGAGATTAGCCCCATAGCAATACCTGATACCGGTTTCTTTATTTTTACCCCGGCATCCATTAACGCTAGTGTTCCGGCACATACGGTAGCCATAGACGACGAACCGTTTGATTCTAATATATCTGAAACTACTCGTACTACATACGGATAGTTATCGGGAAGCATGGTTTTCAACGCACGGAGTGCCAAGTTTCCATGACCGATTTCACGACGGCCTGTTCCACGTGATGCACGTGCTTCACCTGTTGAAAATGGAGGAAAATTGTAATGCAACAAGAAACGTTCTTTGCCTTGAATAAGAGCTTCGTCAACAAGCTTCTCATCCATTTTGGTTCCTAATGTAACGGTGGTTATTGATTGTGTTTCACCACGGGTGAAGACTGCTGAACCGTGAGGGCCAGGAAGATAACCTACTTCTGACCAAATAGGGCGAATCTCTGTAGTTTTACGTCCGTCTAAGCGTTTGCCTTCGTCCAAGATAGAACGACGCATGGCTTCTTTTTCCACGGCGTGATAATAACGGTCGATTAATGCTTTCTTTTCAGCTGCAACTTCGGAATCGAGTGTTGCTATGTATTCTGCTTTTACGGCATTGAAATTGTCTTCGCGCGAATGTTTATCCGTGTTGCAAGCGGTAGCCAAAACATAAGCTTTGTCATACGTTTTAGCCCAAACATCTTTTTTTAAGTCTTCGTCATTGTCTTCGTGGCAATAGGTGCGTTTCACGGTTTTGCCTACGGCTTCCATCAATTCTAATTGCACTTGGCAATGTACTTTAATGGATTCGTGAGCCACTTTCATTGCATCCAGCAACTCGTCTTCGCTTACTTCTTTCATTTCGCCTTCTACCATCATGATGTTGTCTATCGTAGCGGCTACCATGATGTCCATGTCGGCTTTCGCCAGTTGTGAGAAAGTAGGGTTAACTACAAATTTCCCGTCAATACGTGCTACACGTACTTCGGATATAGGGCCGTTGAACGGTATATCGGATACTGCCAACGCGGCTGAAGCTGCCAAGCCTGCAAGGGCATCGGGCATGTCTTCTCCGTCGGCAGAGAAAAGGGTTACGTTAACAAAAGTGTCCGCGTGAAAATCGTCAGGAAAAAGAGGACGTAATGCACGATCCACCAAACGGGATGTAAGAATTTCGTAATCGGAAGGGCGACCTTCACGGCGAGTAAATCCTCCTGGTAAACGTCCGGCAGAGGCAAATTTTTCTTTGTAATCCACGGATAGTGGCATGAAATCAGTGCCGGGAGTGGCATCTTTGGCGGAACATACGGTTCCTAGCAACATGGTGTTGCCCATACGAACCATCACGGCTCCATCGGCTTGTTTGGCCAACTTACCTGTTTCGATGGTGATGGTGCGTCCATCACCCAATGTGATGGTTTTAGTAACTACATTCATCTTCAAATAGTTTAAAATTTTTATAACTTTTTTGTCGGTGGCAAAGGTAAGAAAAAAATAATACGTGTACTAACAAATTGAATAAACGGGACGGACTGTTTTCCTTGTTATAATGGTGGTGGATTGTATGATGAAATCTCTATAATCACATGTGATTGTATTTCTTACATATTTCTTTACCCCAGCCGTTTAATACATCTAAAACGGGCAGAACGGATTCCCCCATCTCGGATAGTTGGTATTCCACTTTAGGTGGTACAGTGGGGTAAACAATCCGTTCCACCAATCCTGATGTTTCTAATTCTCGAACGGTTTGGGTGAACATTTTGTTGGTAATGCCTGTTAGAGTGCGTTGTAACTCGCCCGAACGCATTTTGCCTCCACGTAGATGGAAGAGTACAATGGGCTTCCATTTTCCACCCAACATATCCATTACCAGCTCCAACGAGCAGAAATATTTTTTTTCTTTGAATATATATTTTTCTATACGGCCTTCATTTTCCATAATTTACTCCTTTTGGTAACTATAACACTATTTGGTAAGTACTTGTATATTTAGTATTAATATCCGAGATTTGCAGTACAAAAATAACAATAAAGAAATAAACCTTAAAAAATAACAATTCAATAAGATGAAAGTAGTAGCCATTAACGGAAGTCCTCACAAGGAGGGTAATACATTCCAAGCCCTGTCTATCGTGGGTAAGCAATTAACTGATAACGGTATTGATTTTGAAATTGTGCACATTGGCAACAAGGCCATACATGGCTGCACTGGGTGCGGGCAGTGCTTTAAAAACAGGGATGAAAAGTGCTCAATGAAGGATGATGGGGTGAATGATGCCATCCAAAAGATGAAAGAGGCTGACGGTATTTTGCTTGGCTCACCGGTGTATTACGCGGGCATCGCGGGTACGATGAAATGTTTTCTTGACCGTGCTTTTTACGTGGCGGGAAGCAATGGTGGGCTGTTTCGCAACAAAGTGGCGGCTTCGGTTGTGGCTGTAAGACGTACGGGTGGGTCTGTAACATTCGATAACCTCAACCATTACCTGCTTTATTCGGAAATGATGATTGCATCTTCCAATTATTGGAATATTATACATGGTAGAACTCCGGGTGAGGTGCTTCAAGATGCCGAAGGGGTACAGATTATGGATGTGCTGGGTAATAATATGGTTTGGCAACTTCGCATGCGGGAGGCTACCAAAGATTCTATTCCGGCTCCTGCACCTGTGAGAAAGGTAATGACGAACTTTGTCCGGTAGAATGTAAAATAGAAAAGGATGCTTTTTGGGTGCAGTTTGTTCCAATCGTCATTTATAGTGGAAGTAATGTTTGCTTCAAAAATATTATCGGTGCCCAATAATTGTTGGCACCGATAAAGTAGTAAAAAAAGGAGGGTATCGCAAGATTTTGGATACCCTCTATTTGTTATGCTTTAAATGATATTAGATAATTGACAGAAACATTTTTAGAGCGTGTTTCTGCTCCACCATTTTCATTTATTTCAGAATAACCTCTATCCGAACCAAGGTTATCAAATGGTCTGTCAGAATCATCATCTCCTTTAAAACTACGGCTCCAGAGTTTAATAGGATGGTTATGCCGAATGATTTGATCTTGTTGAAAAGTTCCTACCGTATTTCCTTTTGATGTTCCCGGCTCATCTTTTCCATTTTGCTGAGGAGTTCTAGTGTTTGCATCAGGATCAACACCTGAATTGTTAGATACTCCTCTTAAAAATTGTCCTTGATAATTGGGTAAATTAAAAGTATTAACGCCATCGCCACCTCCATACATAATCTTAATAACATTAAAAAGATCATTATATTCGGTACGACTTACAGCACTTCCATCACAAAAAAGCCATCCTTTGCTTTTTAGTTCTTGCTTGGCTTGTGTATCGACAATACCTGCATAGGGTATTACAGTTCCAACTATATTCATAACTGTTTGATTTTAATAAATTCCTACTCATAGGGCTTTTCGGAATCCGCCCCGTTTTTAGAGTGGTTTCTGGTCTCCACTTTCAACAAAGAGCGATCCAACCAACAGGAGGCCTCTTCCATGTCTGAATGTTGTATTGCTTTGTTGTTTTTATTCAATATCTGTAAACGTGATTGATGCATCCCAAACCGCACCGGTAGCATTGTAGTGCGCAAATTTATTTATGCCTTTTTTGTAAATGAAACATTGGCTTACAGTTACTTTTCCTCCTGCCATTACTTCTATTTCTAGCTGAACGTATTCTCCTTCTTTAAGACCTATGCCTTGAGCCCATTCGTCAAGATTTATTCCTCCTGTACACCATACTGACACGGATGGACCTCTGTCGGACTCAATCCATTCTGTTCCATTGTACCGACGGAATCTCATATAAAACGCGTACATGATACCTGTTTTTCCGGTACATTTAAAACCGGAAATGTTCTCATTAACAATAACTGGTGTTTCAAAGGGTTTTTGATCTGTTCCCATGTTTTTTTAATAATTTAAATTTCCCTACTCGTATAGCTTTTCGGGTTTCATCCCATTTTTTAGTGGTTTCGATTTCTAGTCTTTAGTCTTGGGATGGCCTGTTTGCAGTTTTATTGCACTGGCATCTATTTTTTGTTTCGTTATTCGTTGTAAATGCAATAGGCGTTTTCATAAAATCTGCCTTTGGTGAAAAAACAAGCTCCCCGGCAGCCGGCTCTACAGTATGCTCCCATATCGCATTGTTTGCATTTTCCGCTTAATAGGCTGGTGTCAAAGTTCCTATTGTAGGAGAAATTACCATCCTTGTGCCATATATCGTGAAGGCTTTCTTGTCTCAGATTTCCTTCAATAAATTTTTCATCATATAATGATTCGCATCCTTTTATATTTCCTACACTGTCTATGCCTACGGCCATTAATCCTGCCTGACAGCCCGACCAGTAATTTATTTTTCCTATCATACCTCGTATGTATCTTTCGTTTTCACCATAATATCCGATGTTATCGCCGGTATAGACATTTATTTTGTTTTCATCCCTTTTTTGCTTGATGAAAGCGGGAAGCTTTTTTATGTTTTCCAAGCTAATAGGTAGCTCTTTGGAATTTTTGAGATTACCCATCGGATTGGCTAACTGCAGTTGCCATATCTTTACGTTGTTTTCTATCAGAAAAGTGTATAGTGGCTCCAAATCGGAAATATTACTGTCGAGTAAGGTGGTGTTGACACCTATCGGGATGTTTTCGGCATTGAGTCTATCTATTGTTTTTTTTACTTGGCTGAATGATTTAGAATTGTTTCGTATTCTATTATGATTTTCTTCCATTCCGTCGATGGAAATGGCAACATTCGCAATCCGTGAATATTTAACTTCTTCCACTTGTTTGTCTCCAAACAGGAATCCGTTTGTAATAATATTAGCCGTAACATTATTGTCAGTAAGTTTGCGGACTATTTTCTCCCATCCGTCGTAGAGAAACACTTCTCCACCTATGAATGAGATTTGTTTGCATCCAAGTGCAATCAGTTGGTCTGCCACAAGGAATGCTTCATCCAATGATAACTCATGTTCTCGTGCTCGTCCTGCACGAGAGCCACAGTGCAGGCAATTCATGTTACATTTTAATGTGATTTCCCAAACGCAGAAAATGGGAGTATAGTTATTCTGATTCATTGATGAATGATTTTGTAAAAGAGGCCTGGCACAGATTTGGATTCTGTACCAGGCATTTTTTTATATTACTGAGGTTTAGCCATGTAAAGAATTACTGTTGGAAGAACGTTCTTAATTTGGCCTGAATTTGCACCAATAATAACCTCAACTCCTAAGTTTGTTCTGAAGTACCAGAATGGTTCTTTAGCTTCAGGATATACCAAAGGCCAGCTTAATGTTATATGAGTGAATTTGTCGCCGCCATTTTGAGAATGGAAAATCTTGATTGCTTCTTTTATATCAATTTTAAAACTGTCAAAAGCCACTATCCCTAGTGGACAAGAGATTGGTTGTGCTTGAGTTAATCCAATCAAAGGTGCTTGAGCTGCATAAAATTCATAACATTCTCCGTCTTTGGCTTTTAATATGGTATCCCATCCTAAGACGTCTTCAATAGAACTACCGATACCATGTCTAATTCTGGCGGTTTTTCTTAATGTTCCAATGAATTTCGCACCTGTTTTTTCTTCTGCAAGTGACAATAAATCTTCTGTTTTCATAATTCACGATTTTTGTTCTTCCTTACTCGTAGGCTTTTCAGGTTCCGCCCCGTTTATTAGAGTGGTTTCTGAACTCCACTTTTATTTTTATGCTATAATTCTTTGTGTAATGGCACTTTCAAGGTTTACATTAAAGTGAAATATTTGTGTCCTATTTTTCTTTGAAATTGCGTATGTTGAAAAACAGCGACTGATTGTTTATTTTGGTGCGAAATAATTTTCAAAAGATATTTTTTATATTATTAAAATGGTAATAGAAGTATGCGAATTTTAATGACTTAGAAATTTTATTGTATTAATAATTAAGCGTATATCTTATCTCTACTGCTTTATATTTTCATAGTTACAAACAAACGATAGGTTTATTTGTTCGCAAAATAAAAAACATTTCCACAGAAGACTCTGCTTTTATGTTTCTCTATTTTACTGAAACAATATATGGTTACTTGAATTATAGGCTTTATTCAAAACGTAATATTCTGCTCCCCTAACTTTACATTGCATCACATTTTAACTTCTCAAATCTCTATATTATATTTTAAAAAAACGCTACGTTTGTATTTAAAATAAGTTAAAGATATCAATGCGAAATATTTTTTGTTCAATTGGAAAAATCTGTTTTACAGTGTATTATCCGTGATTAGGGTGTTTTATCTCAATCCCTATTGTTTTGAAAGTTTTGAAATAAAATAGGGATACTTTCTGATGAAGGTATCCCTATTTGCGGATCAAAAAAACATTCAAACGTTTAATAAATATCCTGTCCTAACGCTATTTTTATTTTTAGTAAATTTAAACTGTAGTCAATCTTCGATTTCAACAACGATAAATCGGCTTCGGAAAGTGAGGTGGAACTATCCAGTAATTCCAGGTTAGTAATTACCCCCGATTTAAAACTGGTTTCAGCCAAACCATAAGCTTCCTTAGCTTGTCTGTGTTGCAATTCAGATTGCTGTATTTTTTCTAATGACGAATGTAGGTTGGCTTGTTCTTCCACCACCTCGTTTACGATGCTGCGGCGAGCTAATTCAAGATCCTCCTTGTTGCTTTCGATGTCCGCTTTTACCTGCACTTTTGTATATTTAGTCTTGTTAGCATCGAATAGTGGTATTTTTAAGCCCACGCCCACGGCATAGTTCCAAATCCCTTTATAAAGATCGGGCTCATAACTATCTTTGATACCTCCAGAAGCATTAAAGCTTAATACAGGATTATTCTGTGTTCCGATTGTTTTATATTTCATTTCGGAAACGGCTATTTTTTGTTGCGCAAATTTCATTTCCGGTCGAGCTTTAAGAGCTTGATTCAACAACGAATCGGTAGAGGAAATTCCCTGTATTGATTGTAATTCTTTTTTTACCAATAAGGTTGTTTTTTCCGGTTGTCCGAGCAACGAATTTAGTTGACATACTTGTACTTTAAGCGCGTTTAATAAATCGGTTTTTTGGTTCTCGGTAGTCGAAATGCGCACTTGCGTAGTTAACACCTCGTATTGCGTGGCCGAACCGGTTATTTTCTTCTTTTCCACGAAGGACAAGTGTTCTTTTAGCGTGCGTAGTTCTTCATCTTTAATCTTAACAGCCTCTTGCAAGTAAACGATGGCGTAGTAAATGGAAACGACACCGGATGAAAGCTTTTGTTTAATTTGGCTGGATGTTATATTTACCAATTCACGATTCTCTTTTTCCAGATCTACGGACTTGGATGTCTTTCCAAAATCGTAAATCGTTTGTCGATAGTCCAACGAGGCCGAATAATTTTCGGTAGGATATAACTCAAAAGAGCCGAACCCTGGAAAAGACATAAACGAAGAAGGTGCAATGTGTGTATAATAGGAATTTATACTTACGTCGGGTAAATAGCCTGTTTTAGCATAAGCCACGCGGGCATTAGCCGAGTTAATATCCTGCTGCACTTTTCGCATGGAAGGATAATTGCTAATAACCTGTTTTAATATGCCGTTCAAGGAGATGGAATCGGACTGTGCCGAAACCGTAGAACAAGCAAATGCCAAGCCCGTGTATATAATAAAAAATCGTATTCGCTTCATAACATTCTTTATGCGTTAGTTATAGTTTCTGTTTTTTTCTTTGATTGTAAAATAAGAGTCGGAATCAAGGCTAGAATGGTAATAAGAGCCGCGATTAAGAAATCGTCGTCAATGCCTTGTATATAAGCTTGCTTGCTAATATTGCTTATTAAGAGGCTCTGTCCTTGCTTCATCGCCGTGGCAATAGACCCTCCGGCATGTGCCTGAATTTGATACGTCATGTTAGCTATTACATTTCTAAAATCCTGAGTGCCGGATTGAATGGCATTGCCGAAAATTTGGCTGTGAAAATTCACCCTTGCCGTAAGCATTGTTGTAAAAACAGCTACCCCGATACTTCCGCCAATTTGACGAATAGTATTTGTAATAGCTGATGCCTGAGCCATTTTCTCTCTTGGTAAGGTAAGCAACGATAAGGTGCTCAAAGGCGTAAATATAATACCCATGGCAAACCCCCTGATATACAGAGAGGTCATAATAAAATGATGCTCTGTCAAAAAGGATAAATTGGAATTAAGATAAAAACTAAATGCCAACAAAAGAATTCCTAATATCATGGGTGATTTAGGGTTTATTTTGGTAGAAAGTATACCCGTGATAGGAGACATGAATCCTTGGATAATACCTACCGGCAAAAATACGGCTCCCGATTGTACCGCGGTGTAACCCAACGAATTTTGTAAATAAAGAGGTAATAAGAAAGTACTACCAAACATACCCATGCTAAAAACAAACAATACCAGGTTGCAAAATCCGAAATTATAATTGGTAAGTAAGCGCAATTCAATAAGCGGATGCTTCGTGGTTAGCTCGTGTGTAATAAACACGGCTAACGCAATTGCTGATATGGCAAAACAAGCTAAAATATACGGAGCTGCCCATCCTTCTGAATTGGTTGCTGCGTTTCCTTCGGATAGCGCATAAAGCAACACCGGTAAAAAAATTATCACTGAAATGAATCCTATAAAATCAAAGTCCTTAATCTTTTTGTTTATATATTCCTTCTGGATAATAATGGTAAACAACATAGCCACGATACCTACGGGAACGTTTACATCGAATATAAGTTGCCAACTGAAATTATCCACCAAATATCCACCTATAAGAGGCCCGAAAGACACCGAAGCCGCTGCCGCAATGGACCAAAAGCCAATAGCTATACCTCTTTGCTTGACTGGAAATTCTCGTGTGATAATGGCCATACCCAATGGCTGGATGGTGCCGGCACCGAGACCTTGTATGATACGTGAAAGGATTAACGTATTTTCATCGTTCGATAACCCACATAATAGGGAACCGATGGTGAAAAACAATAGCCCCAAAAAATAGATTCGTTTAAATCCGAATTTATCGGCTATCCAACCCGAAGTGGGGAGCATGGCCGCCATAGCAAGCATGTAGGCCGTAATAACCCATTCTATTTTATCCAAGCCAACCCCAAAGGAAGACATGATTTTAGGTAAGCCCACGTTTACAATGGTAGTGTCGAGCACGGCCATAAACGTTCCTATCATCACATTTCCTAACACAAACCACTTATATAAGTCGTTTTGTGGGTGAAATTTGGAATCACGGTTACGTACCTTGCGGCGTATTTTATGTGATACGGAAACTTTACGCATTATTTTTTACTGATTTTAACTACACTGGACATGCCTGATAAGTAATTGAACGAGGATACCTTTTTACCACTTTCCGTGGCATCAATAGAAATTTTGATAGGTACACGTTGAGTTACTTTCGTAAAGTTACCCGAAGCATTGTTTGATGGTATTAATGAAAATTGTGATGCTGTATTGGATGCTATGGAAAATACTTTGCCGGTAAAGGTTTCGCCGGGAAAAGCATCAATGGTAAACTGGGCGTTTTGGCCTATGTGCATGTTGCCCATTTTTGTTTCTTCCAAATAGACGATGATCCAAAACTTTTTGTTGTTGTTTATCGTGTAAACTGATTGACCCGGTTGTACAATGTCGCCCGGTAGCAACCAACGTTTCGCAGCTATACCGGTTATAGGAGCATACAGTTTTGTGTTGGACAATTGCGTTTTGATAATATTAATCTGTGCGACTGAAGTTCCAATTGTCTTAGCCGAGCTTGTTACCTGTGCTTTGGATACTTCCAATTGTGCTTTGGCCGATTCTAATTGAGCCTTTGCCGATTCCAACGATTTTTTCGTGTGGTCGTATTGCTCTTTGGAAATTACATCTCCTGCAAACTGGCTTTTAGCACGATCAAAATCTTCCTGAGCGCGGCTAAGGTTTACCACCAGTACGTTTAAATTCTTTTTGTCGGACAAATATTTTGCTTCCGATTGTGCTTTGTTTGCTTCCGATTGAGCTTTACCGGCTTCGGCCTGTTGCTTTTGAGCTTGCAAATCGGTACTATCTAATTCGGCAAGTAGCATACCTGCTTTTACAGAGTCACCTTCTTCGGCATACACTTTACTTATACGGCCTAAAATTTTGGCACTTACTGACACGTTGTCCGAATCCACGTGCGCATCATCTGT
This sequence comes from Paludibacteraceae bacterium, assembly GCA_031292565.1. Taxonomy (GTDB): domain Bacteria; phylum Bacteroidota; class Bacteroidia; order Bacteroidales; family Paludibacteraceae; genus JAFGVL01. The sequence goes on along the minus strand of JARLGW010000008.1, from coordinate 41,938 downwards.
GCTCACGTACTTAGAATAATCTATATACCAAACAATTCCCGCTATAAGAATTATTACAACAACGGCAGTTAAAGGGATATACACCTTCCAATTTTTCTTCTTGTTCATGTTTAAAAAAGATTTTTTGTTTATATAATTTGTATTATTTTCTATTCATTATTTTCCTTTATACAGCAACAATCATCTTGGTTGTGCAACAGGGTGAGAATCTCTCTCACTTGTTGCGAAGCCACCATGAGAGTTTCTATGGTGCCGGTATCCAAGGTTAACAGTTTGTTGCGTAAATTTTCGCTTATTTCTTTTTTTATTTCCTTCAAATCTACTATTCCTTTTTCTGTTATTTGTACGTTTACTATCCGGCGGTCATTAGGGTCGTTGATGCGTTCCACCAAATCCTCTGCAATCAATTTATCCACCGATAGGGTAACATGGGGTTTGGGCATGTGTAGCATCCGTCCGATTTCGGACATTGACATTTTGCCATGCCGTTTAAGCATTCCCATTATAAATATAGCACCCGGAGTTAACGGCGATTTAAACCTTGCCGGCTTCAATAAATTTTTATACAATAGGGGCTGAAGTATCAGCAAATTTTCAATAATGATATTTACACTAGATTCTGGCATTATTAAATTTTTATTACAAAAACATAATTATTATATTACTATAATGGTTACAAAAGTATAACTATTATGTTTTGTAAGTATATTTTGCCGTTAACTTTTATATTAATTTATGACTTCAATGTTCTGCCAAATTTTATAAATAGCCTTATTAGAAAAACCCGAATTATAGTAAAATAGTTCAATCGGATATGGTACAAAAATAAACTCAACAATAGAAGAGAGAAATACTTAATCGATCAATGAAAGTTTTTACCCGATGAAACAACTATTTGCAAGGGCTTAGTTTTATATTAGAAATAAATAAGAGAACTAATCATAAAAAATGGCTATCAAGAATCCGATAGCCATTTCATTTCAATATGTTAGCTATTCCTTATTTCCAACCACCACCTAAGGCTTTGTATAAAGATACAATGGCTTGTAACTTCTGTACCCGGTCGCTTACCGATGAAAGTTGGGCGGATAGTAAACTTTGTTCCGAAGTAAGCACATCCGTGTAATTGGTGGCCGAATTGTAACGCAACAATTCTTTGGTAAAGTCAACCGATTTTTCCAGCGACTCTAATTGCTTTTTCCGGGTAGCTTCTTTTTCCGTTGCCGTTTGGTAAGAATATAAGGCGTTGGATACTTCCTGTCCTGCTATCAACAAGGTTTTTTTATACGCGTAAAAAGTTTCCTGTTGTTGAGCTTTCGCTATTTTTAGGTTTGCCCTATTTTTACCTTTGTTGAAAAGAGGTTGGGTTATGCCTCCCACTAAATCAAAAAACAGGGAATGATCGAAAAAATCCTTCAACTTAAAGGCTGCTAACCCGGCATCGGCTGTGATGGTGAGCGATGGATAAAAAGCCGTACGGGCAACGTTAACTTCTTCAAATGCTTTGTGGAAATCAAGTTCGGCTTCCACTACATCCGGGCGGTTTTTGAGCAATTGACTTGGAATGCCTGTTTTTAAATCCGTGTAGGGCGTTTGTTCCGCTAGTTTTCCACGAGAGATTGACCCCGGAGCTTTTCCCAGTAAAATACACAAGGCATTTTCCGTTTCATGTATTTGTTGCTCCAAATCGGGGATGCTTACTTCTGCCGAATATAGGTTGGCCTGGCTTTGCACCACGGCAGCCCCGTTTACCACGGCCGATTCTTTCAGCATCTTCATGGTTTCCACGTCTTCGGTTCTGTTTTTTATTGTTTGTCGGGTTATAGTTAGTTCTTCGTCCAATGCCAGTAGGGTGTAGTAATTATTGGCTATGGTTGCTATCAATTCTGTTTGTATAGCACGGCGGGCCGCATTTGTTTTTAGGTAAGATGCCAATGCTGCTTTGCGAGAGCTGTTTAGCTTCCCCCACACATCCAGTTCCCAGCTCGCACTAAGTTCGGCTTGCCAGGTGGTGGAATAGTAACTGGTGGATTGAGTTGCTTGTTCCGACAATTTGTTTCGGGTAACGTTTGCAGCTCCGCTTACCGAAGGTAAATATTCCAGTTTGCTTTGGGTGAGGCTGGCTTTAGCCTCCTTCATTTTCTCCATTGCTGATTTCAAATCCAGGTTTTGGTCTAATCCTTCTTGAATTAAGTTTTGGAGCACCAGATCGGAAAACAAACTCCTCCAAGGTGTATTTGCTATCGAACTGGTATCGGTTACCGTGGTGTCGCGAAACAGATTGTCCGTACCCATGTCTTTAGGCTGTTTGTATTTCGGGGTTACCACTCCGCAGGATACTAACAGGCAGGCTGATAGTAGTGCCGGAGCTATATATTTTAGTTGCTTATTCATAATTCTTTTTTATTATTATTCAATAACATGAGCGCCTTCATTTTCTTCTTTTATGTCCTGAATTTTATCCTTACTGAATCGTTCGCCCAAGGTTTGGAATATTATAAACAACACGGGAATGATAAGAATACTGAATATTGTTCCAAATAGCATTCCTCCCACGGCAGCGGTTCCGATAGACCGGTTTCCGTTGGCTCCCGCTCCTGATGAAAACATCAACGGCATTATTCCGAAAATAAAGGCAAACGAAGTCATCAAGATAGGCCTGAATCGTGCTTTCGCCCCATCAATGGCTGCTAGTACAATAGGCATGCCTTTCTTTCTTCGGGCTAGGGCGAACTCTACAATTAAGATGGCATTTTTAGCTAACAGCCCTATTAACACGATTAATGATATTTGCGTGTAAATATTATTACTGATGCCAAATATCTGGGCAAAGACGAAAGTTCCCGTTAAGCCGATTGGCAGAGAGAGCAACACGGCCAAAGGCAGTAAATAACTTTCGTACAGAGCACTCAGCAGGAAGTATACAAAAAGAATACTTAGTGCGAACACATATATGGTTTGCGAACTGCTGTTTTCTTCCTCACGGCTAAGGCCTGAAAATTCGTATCCATATCCTTGAGGCAGGTTCGTGGCTGCCACTTCTTTAATAGCTTGAAGTGCTTGACCGGAACTGTACCCCCTGTTGGGCGAGCCGTTTACCGTCATGGATGAATATAGGTTGAACCGGGACATGCTTTCAGGCCCATATGCACGAGTAACGGTAACAAACTCCGTTATCGGCACCATGTTGTTATCTCCAGCACGCACGTAAATTTTATTTAGCCCACCCACGTTAGCTCTATAAGTGGTATCCGCCTGTATCATCACCCTGTATTGTTTTCCATACAGGTTGAAGTTAGACGCATATAAACCACCATAATAAACCTGCATGGCATTCATCACCCCGTTCACGGTTAGTCCTGCTTGTTTTATTTTAGGCACGTTGAGAGTTAATAAATATTGAGGAAAATTTGGGTTGAACGACGTGGTGGCATATTGTATTTCAGGGCGTTTTGCTACCGCAGCTAAAAAGTCCTTGGATACCTGATAAAATTCCTCTGTAGAATGTCCGCCACGGTCTTGCAGCTCAAAAGTAAATCCGTTTGATATTCCAAACCCTGTAATGGTTGGCAGTGAGAACGGAATAATCTTGGCATTACGGATGCCGGAGGTTTGTTTCATTAAATTCCCGATAATATCGGTATTGGTCATTCCCGGCCTGTCTTTCCAGTTGTTAAGTTCCAAAATTACCATGGCGTAAGAGCTTCCACTTCCGTCAATTACATTCTGTCCTACCATACGCAGCACATTGTGTACTCCAGGTGTTTTGCGGGCAATGCTGTCCACTTCCTTGGCTACAACCATCGTTCGCTCCATTGATGAAGCGGGTGGTAGGCTAATATTTACAAACACGGTACCCATATCTTCCTCCGGTACGAAAGCCGTGGAGGTATATTTCATAAGAAGGAATAACGCAAGTGCGAAGAAAACAACAATGCCGGCTACTATTTTTTTCCTTGACGCAAGTTTTCTTACAGCCAGTGTGTATTTATTACTGGCGGCGTTAAAGCCCACATTAAACGAGTCGTAGAATCGCTGGACGAATTTTTGCTTTTTGTGTTCTTCTCCTTTAGGCTTTAAAAACAAGGCGGCTAGAGCCGGGCTTAATGTAAGGGCATTGACTGCCGATAAAATAATGGCTACGGCCAAAGTAACTCCAAATTGTTTGAAGAAAACACCCGACGAACCCGAAATAAAAGTAACAGGTATAAATACGGAAGCCATAACCAGTGTGATAGAAACAATGGCACCGGTTATTTCGCTCATGGCATCGATAGACGCTTTGCGCGATGATTGGTAGCCTAAATCTAACTTAGCATGTACGGCTTCCACCACCACGATGGCATCGTCTATCACGATACCAATGGCTAGCACCAGTGCAAATAATGTAAGTAAATTGATGCTGAACCCGAACATGTATAAGAAAAAGAAAGTACCTACAATAGCTACCGGAACCGAAATGGCCGGAATTAAAGAGGAACGTATGTCTTGTAAAAACAGGAATACGACAATAAATACCAGAACAAATGCTTCGAGTAGCGTTTCAATTACCTTTTCGATGGACACGTCCAAAAATTTATTGGCATCCACCACGTTGGCATAATGTATGCCCTTGGGGAAAGACTTGGAAGCATTTTCAACTACTGCTTTACAATCATTAATTACATCCCGCGCGTTGGAACCGGCGGTTTGGTATATGGCGATATTGGTTCCCGGATTTCCATTTACCCATAGTTTGGTATTATAGGCCAGAGCACCTAATTCAACACGGGCAATATCTTTCAAGCGGAGAATTTTCCCATCCGAGCCTGTTTTAATCACCACGTTTTCAAAATCCGGCACCGTTTTTAGTTTTCCGGTGTAGCGGATCACGTATTGAAAACTTTGGTTACCTCGTTCTCCAAATTTTCCGGGAGCGGCTTCAATGTTTTGATCTGCCAAAGCGGAAGTGATATCACTTGGCACTAATTTGTATATAGCCATTACATCCGGTTTAAGCCAAATGCGCATGGAATAGTTTTTAGTACCAAATGCCGAGGCACTACCTACCCCTTTAACACGTTGTAATTGAGGAGTTAAGTTTATTTCGGCATAATTTTGCAGAAAAGCTTCGTCGTAGTTCGGATTATCGCTGTATAGCCCGGTGATAAGCAGCATACTGGTTTGCCGTTTCGTAACAGTCACACCCACTTGCGTTACTTCCGAAGGCAGTAAGCTAGTGGCGGTGGACACACGGTTTTGCACATCTACTGCTGCCTGGTTAGGGTCTGTCCCCACTGCAAAATATACGCTGATGGTAGCCGATCCTTCGTTGGTAGCCGAGGATGTCATGTATGTCATGCCTTCTACCCCGTTTATCTTTTCTTCCAGCGGAACAATAACGCTTTTTAGTACCACATCGGCATTTGCCCCGGTGTAACTTGCGGACACTTGTATGGTAGGTGGTGTAATATCCGGGTATTGCGAAATAGGTAATTTAACAAGCCCCAATATACCTAGTATAACGATAATAATGGATATAACCGTGCTAAGTACAGGTCGTTCTATAAATTTCTTAAACATCGTATTCTTATTGTTAACCGTTATTTTATGTTTTTATAAATACTGGCAGGGGCTACTGCTTTGGGCTTGATAGTGGCTCCATCTTTAAGTAAATTGACGCCTTCCAACACGATTTTGTCACCAGCCTTCAATCCTTCTGTTACTACAAAATACTGTCCGTCATCACTTGCTTTCGCGGTAATGGGGGTGCTTGTTATGGTATTATTTGCTTTCACTACATATACAAATCGTTTATCCTGTAGTTCCGTTGTGGCACTTTGAGGAATTATGATGCAGGAGGTGTATTGAGTTGGAATTTGCAACGTGGCACTTCCACCGCTTCTGAGTAAGCCTACCGGGTTAGGGAAAGTAGCCCGGAAGGATGCGGAACCGGTTTCTGTGTCAAGAAGTCCGCTTACAACTTCAATCTTTCCTTTTTCAGGATATGCACTGCCATCCGAAAGTGCTAACGTTACCGCCGGAAGATGTTTTAGCTTTTCTTTCAATGTTTTGCCTGGATAGGTACGAGAGAAATCGAGCAATTGCTTTTCGTTGAATGAAAAATAGGCGTAAACGGTGCTGATGTCCGACACCGAGGTAAGTGCAGTTGCTGAACTGCTACTAACCAAGCTTCCTATTTTATAAGGTATTAAGCCAATAGATCCGTTTGCCGGGCTGGTTACGCGGGTGTAAGATAAATTGGCACGGGCAGTTGCTAAATCGGCACGAACCTGATTTAACGCGGCTTCTTTTGACTTCAATGTTAGTTGCGCTGATTCCAATTCATATTTGCTTACAATATCTTTGGCTACCAACGGTTTTACTTTTTCCACTTCTACCTTGGCCGAAGCTACTGCGGCTTCGGCACTGCTGATAGCTGCCTGAGAGTTTCGCACGGCTGCTTCGTATTGCGGGCTGCTTATTTTAAAGAGCAATTGTCCTTTTTTTACACTGGCACCTTCGTCCACGCAGATGGCTTGTAAATAACCGTCTATTTTGGGTCTGATGTCCACGCTTTGTTTGCCTTGCAAGGTGGCGGGGTAAGAAGTGTTCAGCGTTATGTTTTGAGGAGCCACGCTTACTACTTTATAGGTTTGAACCTGATCCTGTCCCGGCATTCCCGGCATACGTTGTTTACCATCTTTTTTTCCACATGAGGAAAAAAAGAATGCTGCTACGATAAGAACCCCTATTATAGGGCTATTCTTTTTTAATAAATTCGTCATACTTTATTTTTTATTTGCTTATGTTATTTATAACAGTTGGTAGATAGAAAAAGTTATTTGTTTTGTGGGAAAACGTAGGCCATGATATTAGCTTTCCTGTCGTTCAATTTTTCTTGATATTCATCCACCGTTATTCGTAGCATGTGAGAATATATCGGTTTCATTAGGATAGGGAAGATGCACATGGAATAAATATTTAATATATAATCAATAGGTTCCATCGTGGGGATGGTGCCTGCATCCATTTCTTTCTTTATTTCTGCTAAAAAGGATGGCCAATTGTTTTTGTCGGTAGGCGGTTTTAGTTTGTTTTCTTTTTGATTGATTTGGGTGATAATAAATATTTCCCGATAAGGATATTGTGTTATTTCATCTAATAGAATATCAACCAATGTTTCCATTTTTTCTCTGAATGGAGCTGCACTTGAAATAGAAGATTCTATCCTGTGCCGAAGATGCTGCATAGCTTCATCGAAAACCTGATCGAAAAGTGCGTCTCTCGACCTAAAATAATAGTTGAGCAGCGTTCTGTTTACGCCTGCGGCATCGGCTATTTCCTGTGTTGTGGCATTAAGCCTTCCCTCGGCGAAAAAAATCTGTCGGGCAACCGTTTTTATATGTTCCTCCGTGTTTGTGTTTAATGTTGACATGTTTGACATTCTTGTTTAACAAAATTGTTAATACAAAATTAGTCTGAATATTTTGGACAGCAACAATCTTCTTGGTTAAAGAATGAAAACAAACATATACTACTGCAAAAAGGAGATTGTTTTTTACAAAAAGAACGAAAAAAAAAGAGTATAAACAAGCATAACAAAGGATGGATATGCTTTGTTGTTTTTAGGTTAATGAACTTTTGAAATTAAGAAAATAAAGAGGGGTAGAATAGGTAAATAGTCAGCAAGATTACTCTTTTCAAAAGTAATCTTACTGATCTGTTATACGTTTTGTTGGATGGCCTGTGCAATTTTTGTCATTTCTTCAGCCGATAGTTCCAAGCGTGGTTTGTTGAATAGCATGTCCGATTCTTTTTGTAGCGGAATCAGGTGTATGTGTGCATGAGGTACTTCGAGTCCTAGCACTGCCGCACCTACACGCTGGCAAGGTACTGCTTTCTTTAAAGCCTCGGCTACTTTCTTTGCAAACAAGGTGAGCCCCGTGTATGTTTCGTTATCTAGATCGAAGATGTAATCTACTTCGGTTTTGGGTATAACTAAGGTATGCCCTTTGGTCAACGGGGAAATGTCTAAAAAAGCAAAATAATGGTCGTCCTCGGCCACTTTGTAGCAAGGTATTTCACCTGCAATAATTCTACTAAAAATGCTTGCCATACTAATTCTTATAGGGAGATGTCAACAATTTCAAATTGTATTATACCATTAGGCGTGGTAATTTCGGCAATATCGCCCAATTTTTTACCCATCAGTCCTTTAGCAATAGGCGTGGTTACCGATAGCTTTTGTTGTTTAAGGTTGGCTTCGCTTTCCGAAACAATGGTATAAGTCATTTCTTGTTTCGTTTTTGTATTTCTAATTTTGACTTTCGACAATATTTGTACGGAGTCGGTTTTTAGCTTGCTTTCATCAATCAGGCGGGCATTAGCCATGATTGTTTTTAGCTGTGAAATTTTCATTTCCAACATTCCCTGGGCTTCTTTGGCTGCATCATATTCTGCATTTTCAGAAAGGTCACCTTTATCACGTGCTTCAGCTATTTGTCTGGAAATAGCAGGTCTTTCAATGCTTTCCAAGCGGTTTACTTCTTCAACCAACTTTTTGTAGCCTTCTTCTGTCATGTAACTTACGGCCATGGTATCTTAAATTTATTGTTTCTTTTTAATAGGGTTAAAAAACAAAAGAATTCCGACCAAAGCCGGAACTCTTTCTTGCGATCATTTTTGTATTGCAAATATACAATTTTTTTAAAAATACGTGTATTTTCTTTTTATGCTTTTAAGCAGAGTTTATTTTTTAGCAATATTTTCGATTCAGTATTTCAGCGTAAACCACGGCTTTTCTTAATGTGTCAGGGTCATTTAAGCTGTATTCTGGTTCGTAGTCCTGTATTTCCGTATCCTTTATAGGGCTTTTTCCGTTTATGGAAGTCGCTGTTTCTTTTTGTTTAAATTGAGGCATGCTTTCCGTTTCGGGTGTTCTGTTTTTTTTCTCTATTATTGGGCTTGCGGCTGCCGTGATGTCTGGTTCCTTTGTGGTTGCGGGTTGTGATGCCGGCATTTCTGTCTTTCCTAATTCGCGTAAAATTTCCGCCCACGTGTTTGGTGTCGATGGGGTGGGGTTGGGTGGAATATTTTGTTGCGAATCCGCTTTCGATTTTTTCCTGATGCTGGAAAGAATTAGTAATACGGCTATAATTATTAAAGGTACAAAGGACATACGACTCTTGTTTTTACAAAGATAGAATTTTTGGTTGAAGTATCTTTATTTTTTCGATGAGGCTTTTTGAGCTAAATACCAGCTTACGGTTTCTTGTACCCCCTCATTTAAAAAATACATGGGCTTGAACCCGAAGTCTTTTTCCAGTTCTGAAATATCGCATAGCCAGTTGCGGCAGCTCATTATTTTATATTTGTCAGCATTAAGCGTGGGCACTTGCCCGAACCATCCGCCTACCACGTCCATCGTGTAGCACAAGGCTTTGGTGATAAACAACGGTACGGTGATTTTGATGGTTTTCTTTTTCAGGTGTTTTTTTACAATGCTTGCATATTCCTGCTGTGTATAGCTTTTGCCGTCGGAAACGAAATATGCTTTCCGGGTAATATCGCCTTCCAGTATCTTGAAAATGATACTAACTAAATCCGTTACATAGATAAACGAAATGTATTGGGGTTTGAAGCCTAAATAGGGCTCTATGCCTTTGTCTATCGTTTCCACGTATATAGTGTAATCTTTATCTCCGGGGCCATAAATGCCTGTGGGGCGTACAATTAAATAGGGGAAGCCTGCGGTTGCTTGCAAAAACTGTTCGGCTTTAAGCTTGCTGTACCCGTACAAGGTGTTGGGGTGAGGCGTTTCGTTGGCTAGTAGAGGCTCCATCGTCAGCTCGTTGCCGCTCCCAATAGCACTGAGGCTGCTCATGTAGATGAATTTCTGCGGAACGCAGTCCGTTTCTATCAACGCTTCCACAAAGTTGCGCGTGTATTCGTAATTTACCCGGTCGAAGTCTGACTTCTTTTTACATTTGGTTAAGCCTGCATTGTGGATGATATAATCCATCTTGCCATATTTCAATTTGCATTCAAGCAGGTAGGCTTTCAGTTTACCCTTGTCTTGATATGGTAAGTCAATAAACGTAACCGAAGGTATATCCTGCAAGTTGCTTAGGTTGCTGCATGCACGCACTCCGGCAAAGGTTTCAAACCCGCTTTTTGCCGCGTGATGCACCAAATGGTTGCCTACAAAGCCACTTGCCCCGGTAATTAATATTTTCATTTAGTATAAAAAGCTTGGTTTAGAATAATGTCATTTGCCCTGTGATGTCGTCAATAATTTTTTTATTGTCGGGTTCCTCTTCCGTTGGTGTTTCTATCTGTTTGGGTTTTGGAGCCGTTTTTTTCACCACCTTCGTTTCGGCCTTAGGCGTTTCTTCTTTTTCTTTAATTGGTTGTTCCTGTTCGGTAGGTTCTGTTTCTTGGTCGGGCTCTATATTTTCGTTTCCGTTGTTTGTGTTTTCGTTCGTATCTTCCGGTTCGGGGAATCGTGTTGGCTCCAGCTCTGTTATTTCAGCCACCTCATGTGTGCTTACTCTTTTTCCTTTAGCCTTGAAACTTTTCACGCCGATAAAATCTTCCACATCTATTTCAATAGGTTCCCGATGCTCATCATGCCCGCCGAATTTCACTTCAAAGCGAGGGTAAGCTTCCGCTGAGAGTAGCATTAATTTGCTATCGGCATTTTCACCCAGGAAGCTTTGCCGTTTCTGGCTAGGCTCCAGTTGGAATCGTTTAATGTACGGAAATCCTTGTTCGGCATCAAACAAAGCGATTGAAAATACCTTTTCAGGGTCGAATTGTTCGATGAGCTTCAAGTCGTTTTCGTAATGATTGTTCAGGTCGAAGTTGGTGGTATAGTATTCCCCCGTTTTAGTGAGAACCAATATTAGGTCGTCACTTTGAAATTCGCCTAGGAATTTACCCCGTGCGTCGTGGTTGAGTCGTAGCACATCCGGGTCGAACCATACTTTCCGACCTCCTAGCGTGGAGCCTCCTTTTTGTTTGAGTACTATTTTGTGTATGTCGTTTTTTATCAGCATATTACCCATCGACTGCCGACCTTTGATGGCTATGTCGCTGAAATCTTTTTCAAAAACGAGTATTTTAAGCCGAGGCTTAGGCTTCAAGGTGATTTTAATAACTTCGGCTTCGCCGTTGGGGTTGGCCGTGAAGTAAATTAATTTCGATCCTGCCGTGCCTTGCGTGATGTCATATTCCTTGTCGCGCGTTACGCCCGTTACCGAAAAGCGTTTGATGTAGTAGGCTCCGTTTTTGCCGTCGCGGTACACGGTGTTGTATATCGTGCGCTTGTCGTTTTTCTTGAACACGGCCAGGTGTTGTATGTTTTTGCCTACATATATTTTGTCGGCCACTTTTACCACCTTGTATTTGCCGTCTTTGAAGAACACGATAATATCGTCGATGTCCGAACAATTGCACACGTATTCGTCCCGTTTCAGGCTTGTGCCTATAAAGCCTTCTTCTTGGTTGATGTATAGCTTTTCGTTGGCTTCCACCACTTTGGTGGCCACGATGGTTTCAAAGTTCCTGATTTCGGTACGGCGGGGAAAGTTTTTCCCATAGCGCGTTTTTAGCCCGGCGAACCAGGTGATGGCGTATTCCACAATGTGCCCCAAATGATAGTCTATCTCTTCAATATTATCTTTCATCAGGGCTATTTGCTCATCGGCTTTTTCGGAGTTGAAACGAAGTATCCGTCCCATCTTTATTTCCATCAGCCGGGCAATGTCCTCGCTAGTTACTTCGCGTATGAAATTCTTCTTGAAAGGTTCCAATCGGCTGTCGATGTGTACGATGGCTTCATCCAGCGATTTGCTTTCTTCAAACTTCTTATCCTTGTAGATACGTTCTTCGATAAATATTTTTTCTAAAGAGGAGAAGTGCAGTTGCTCTTGTAATTCGCTTTTCTGAATTTCGAGTTCCTGCCTTAAAAGCTCTTTTGTGAAATCTACGCTATGGCGCAACACGTCGCTTACCCGTAGGAATAAGGGCTTGTTGTCACTAATTACGCAACAGTTGGGCGATATGCTTACTTCGCAGTTGGTGAAGGCATAAAGAGCGTCAATGGTTTTGTCCGACGAGGTACCTGGGAGCAGGTGTATTAGTATTTCTACATTTTGCGCCGTGTTGTCGTCCACCTTTCTGATTTTTATCTTGCCCCGCTCGTTGGCTTTGATAACGCTTTCAATCAACGTGCTGGTGTTGGTACCATACGGTATTTCAGATATAACGAGTGTTTTGTTATCCAGTTTACCTATTTTCGCCCTTACTTTCACGGCTCCGCCCCGTTGTCCGTCGTTGTATTTACTTACGTCAACCGAACCGCCGGTGAGGAAGTCGGGCAGTAGCACAAAGACTTCACCCTTCAGGTAGTTGATGGCGGCATCTATTACTTCGTTGTAGTTATGCGGTAAAATTTTGGAATTAAGTCCAACCCCGATTCCTTCCGTGCCTTGCGTTAATAGCAAGGGGAACTTTACGGGTAGCGATATGGGTTCTTTATTTCTTCCGTCGTAGGAAGGTTTCCACGGCGTAACTTTAGGGTTGAATAGTACTTCGAGCGCAAATTTGGATAGGCGTGCTTCTATGTAACGAGGTGCTGCAGCCCCATCGCCGGTAAGGATGTTTCCCCAGTTACCCTGCGTGTCAATCAGCAGTTCTTTTTGCCCTAGTGTAACCAGCGCATCGCCGATAGATGCGTCACCGTGCGGGTGAAATTGCATGGTGTGCCCCACGATGTTGGCCACCTTGTTGTAACGCCCGTCGTCCAGCCGTTTCATAGAATGGAGGATACGGCGTTGAACCGGTTTCAGTCCATCGTTGATGTGCGGTACGGCTCGTTCCAGGTTTACATACGAAGCATAGTCTAAAAACCATGATTGGTACATGCCGGACAGATGATGTTTGGTGACATCATTGTTCAGGCTTGGAACTTTGTAGCCAGAATGCTTGGTTTCAATAACGGTTTCGTCTGAATTATCAACTTCCAGATTCTCGTCTTGCTTAATTTTTTCTTCTTCGTCTAACTTTTCTTCTTCGGGTCTCATAAGCTGAATTTGCAACAAATTCTATATTAACCTGTAAAAATAGATATTTCTTTCAAATTTTTCATCTTTAAAGGATCGGAAGTTATTAACAATCAATTTTACAGATCGTTGTAGTGTGGATTTGATTTCAATTTTCTAGTGGCTTTCTGTGAGGAGTAAAATGCTGGCGGGGTAATTTGTTTTATCTTTGTGAAAAATTTCAAAAGATTTTATGGAAAACAAAATTTTAGAATTAAAAAATAGACTGCTGCTTATTGTAAGCGTAACAGTTACCCTTTTTGCACTATATTCTTTCACTCCTGCAGAAAAAAACAATGGCGAAGATCAATCAATTGAGCAGAAAATAAAGTCATTCGCAATTCCTGATTCTATTAAATTTGCCGATGAAAACGTTCCTTTAACGCGGTTCGATTTGAGAGAACGCTTTGACCGGGAAATTTCGGTTATAGCTTATCAGCATTCGTTTACGTTGCTTAGTTTGAAGCGGGCAAATAGATACTTTCCCATTATTGAACCCATCCTAAAAAAGAACGGGGTGCCTACTGATTTTAAATATTTGGCATTGATTGAAAGCAATTTTAGCAACCGGGTGGTTTCGCCAGCTAAGGCTGCCGGATTTTGGCAATTGATGCCCGCCACGGCTCAAGAATTAGGGCTCGAAGTTACGGATGAGGTGGACGAGCGGTACAATATAGAAAAATCTACCGAAGCGGCTTGTCGTTATTTCAAACGGGCTTATGCCAAGTTTGGCGATTGGGTGGTGGTGGCTGCTTCCTACAATGCGGGTATGGGTCGTCTGTCAGAAGAATTGCAAAAGCAGCAGCAAGCAAAGTTTTACGATCTGTGGATGAATGATGAAACCAGCCGTTACGTGTTTCGTCTGTTGGCCATGAAAGCTTTTTTGGCTGAACCGCAGAAGTATGGCTATTGCTTGAAAAAGGAAGAGTTTTACCCCACGGTGCGTTGTGCGGAATTGCAGGTGGACAGTGCTGTGGAGGATTGGGCTTCTTTTGCCAAAGCACAAGGGGTGCCTTACGGCATTTTTAAGGATTTCAACACGTGGCTTCGTGATCGGAGATTGCAAAACAAGGCAAAGAAAACGTATAAGATACTTATTCCGAATAAAGAAGATTTGGATTTCAATGTGAATAAAATCCAGTTGTACCAAAAAAACTGGTCTGTGCAATAGCTGTTGTTTTGAATGTCAAACATCTCTTTTCCTGTCTTTTTTATTTAACCTAATTGTAATTGTAATTTATTCTTGGTTGCATAGCACTCTGCTATTTTTGCAAAGTATTGAAATGCTGATTTTTATTCAGTAAAAACAACTTTTGCAGACAACTATAATCAAAGAATATAAATTTTATGAAAACAATTACGTTTAAAAACAAATCTCATTTTTTACTGTTAGTGCTATCCTTGTTATTGGCCTGTTTGTTTGAAAATTCAGTTTTTGCCGCCGGTTTTACTTCAGGCAATCTAGTCGTGGTTCGTGTTGGTAGTGGTTCTGCTGCTTTATCTTCTGTAGCTACTCCTGTTTATTTAGATGAATATACACCTTTAGGCTCTTTTGTGCAATCAATAGAGATGCCTAAAGCTGTGTCAGGCTCTAATAAACGATTTATGTTGAGTGGCTCCGCAACTAGTGAAGGTGCTTTAAGTTTATCTGCAAACGGTAAATATTTAGTATTTGGTGGTTATGATGCCGATTCGGCTACCACTGGTGTTGCATCAACAGCGAGTGCTACTGTTAATAGGGTAGTAGCTAGAGTGGATGCTTCGGGAGATATTAATGCCACTACTGCATTAACTGATTTTTCAACAGCTAATAATATTCGTTCGGTTACATCTGTAGATGGTTCTGCCTTTTGGCTGTCAGGAGGTGCAACGGGTATTGCTTATGCCACCTTGGGAGCAACAACTTCTACACAACTAAATTCAACGCTTACAAATGTGCGGGTGCTCGAAATCTTTGGCGGTCAACTGTATTTTACTACTGGTAGCGGTTCTGCTTATCGTTTAGGAACAGTTGGAAGCGGCTTGCCTACAGCAAGTGGACAAACGTTGACTAACCTGACAGGAATACCTACATCGGGTTCTCCTTACGCGTACGTAATGTTTGATGAAGTTGATTCCGTATCGGGTCAGGATGTGTTGTACCTTGCCGATGATGCGAAAGGCATACTTAAATATTCTTTGGTTAGTGGCTCTTGGACTCAAACCGGAAGTATTACCGCTACAGGCGTGAGAGGTCTTACAGGTGTAAAAAATAATGGCAAAGTTACTTTATACGCATCAACAGCTACATCAGTTTTTTCGGTGGTAGATTCAACGGGTTATAACGGAACGCTTAGCGGGTCTTTAACAACACGGGTTACAGTTGCTACGAATGAAGCTTTTCGTGGAATAGCTTTTGCGCCTACAGCTGATACAACATCTATACCAACAGGAGATGCTTTAACAAGCAAGGATAATCGTGTTCAAATATCCTTTAATGGAAATGTTGTTACTATTGATAATCTAACCGAAAGTGGTACGGCTGAAGTTCTTGATTTGTCCGGCCGAGTTTGTCAAAGCTTTCCAATACAATCCAGAATAAAAAACACGCTTAACCTAAATGAAAAACAAGGCGTTTATATAATAAAAGTAGTGACTGACATAACTGTTGTTGCTAAAAAAATCGTTGTTCGATAAGAGTTGAAACGGAGTAGCGATGTATTAATCAGATTCAAAAAATCGTTGCCTTTTTATAAATAAATAATTGATGTTTGTAGTGGAAAGAACCTGAAGAATACATCCTTCTGGTTCTTTCCATTCTTTTTTTATAAAAACCAAGGCGGTTTTCCTTTACGCAAAAGGATGTAAATCATAATTATTTCTTCTATTCTTCCACTCGCTTTTTTGACTAAAATTTTGTAACTTCGACGGCTAAATTTGTATAAAAAAATAGATTATTTGTTGAGGTGATTAAATTATGTCGAAAGAAATTTCAAATTCCAACCAGATATTAGATGATGACGGGCAAATAGAGGTATATGGTGCCCGTGTGCATAATCTTAAAAATATTGATGTGAAAATTCCGCGCGACAAGCTGACGGTAATTACCGGCTTGAGTGGAAGCGGAAAATCATCACTTGCTTTTGATACTATCTTTGCCGAAGGTCAGCGTCGTTATATAGAAACGTTTTCGGCATATGCCCGAAACTTTTTAGGTAATTTAGAACGCCCTGATGTAGATAAAATAACCGGCTTGAGTCCCGTTATTTCCATCGAACAAAAAACCACGAATAAAAATCCGCGCTCCACGGTGGGTACTACTACCGAGGTGTACGATTTTCTCCGCTTGCTTTTTGCCCGTGCCGGGGAGGCTTACTCTTACAATACGGGTGAGAGAATGGTAAAATACACGGAGGAAGAAATTCTGAACCTGATATATAGTCACTACGAAGGCAAAAAAGTGTTTATCCTAGCCCCGTTGGTAAAATCACGTAAAGGACATTACAAAGAACTCTTTGAGCAAATTTTGCGCCGTGGGTATTTGAACGTGCGGGTGGATGGCGTTTTGCAGGAAATTCGCCGAGGGATGAAGCTCGACCGATATAAAAATCACGACGTGGAAGTGGTGATTGATAAACTGCCTGTTTCGCGAGATGAGGATGAGAAACGCCTCAAAAGCTCTATCCAAACGGCCATGAAACATGGAGGCGGCATTATTATGCTGATGGATAAAGATAGTGGCGAGGTGCGTTATTTCAGTCGTCAGCTAATGTGTCCATCCACCGGGCTGTCGTATGCTGACCCTGCTCCGC
The DNA here is from genome assembly GCA_031292565.1 of Paludibacteraceae bacterium. Classification (GTDB taxonomy): domain Bacteria; phylum Bacteroidota; class Bacteroidia; order Bacteroidales; family Paludibacteraceae; genus JAFGVL01. The sequence continues at coordinate 25,062 of JARLGW010000008.1, read as the reverse complement.
ATAATTTTTCGTTCAACTCACCTCAAGGTGCTTGCCCTAAGTGTAAAGGACTGGGGGTGGTTAATGAAATTGATATAGATAAAATTATTCCCGATAGGAAATTAAGCATCGCGCAAGGGGGGATCGTTCCTTTGGGTAAAGGCAAGAATTCACTTATCTTTTGGCAAATAGAAGCCATTGGTGATAAATATGGTTTCACGCTGAAAACGCCTTTGAAAGATGTACCTGATGATGGGCTGGACGAAATTTTGAATGGTAGCGACGAGCGATTGAATATCAAGAATGCTTCGCTGGGCAACTCCAATTATTTTTCTACTTACGAGGGGGTGATAAAATATATCAACTTGCAGCAGGAAAGTGCTGCTTCGGCCACGGAACAGAAATGGGCCAACCAGTTTGTAAAAGAAATAGCTTGCCCTACCTGTGGCGGAGCCCGCTTGAACAAAGAGGCCTTGCATTACCGCATACATGATAAAAATATTGCCCAACTGGCTGAACTGGATATTTCGGATTTGCTGGAATGGTTCAACGGTATGGAGCCGTTTATGAGTGATAAGCAAGCCCGCATTGCTTCCGAAATAGTGAAAGAGATACGCTCTCGTTTGCAATTTATGCTTGATGTGGGATTGGGCTACCTTTCGTTGAATCGCTCTTCGGTGAGTCTGTCCGGTGGCGAGAGTCAACGTATCAGGCTAGCTACGCAGATAGGTTCGCAATTGGTTAATGTACTCTATATTTTAGATGAGCCCAGTATCGGGCTGCACCAGCGTGACAACGTGCGGTTGATAAATTCGTTGAAGCAACTCCGCGATACCGGCAATTCGGTAGTGGTGGTGGAACATGATAAGGATATGATGCTAGCTGCCGATTATGTGGTGGATATGGGCCCTCGTGCAGGTAGGTTGGGTGGTGAAGTGGTTTTTGCCGGAACTCCGGCTGAAATGCTAAAACTAAACACATTGACCTCCGCCTATTTGAATGGGTCGAAAAAAATAGAAATACCGCACGAACCGAGAAAAGGAAATGGTACGGAAATAGTGTTGAAAGGTGCTGCCGGTAATAATCTGAAAAACGTAACCGTGAAATTTCCGTTAGGCACTTTTATTTGTGTAACCGGGGTTTCGGGTAGTGGCAAGTCCACGCTTATTAATGAAACGTTGCACCCCATTTTAAGTCAGCATTTTTACGGCTCGTTGAAAGATCCGCTGTTTTACAAAAACGTAGAGGGAATAGATAATATAGATAAAGTGGTGGTGGTAGATCAAGCTCCCATCGGCCGTACGCCACGATCCAACCCGGCTACATACACGGGGGTGTTTAGCGACATCCGCAACGTGTTTGTGAGTTTGCCGGAGTCGAAAATACGAGGCTATAAACCCGGGCGTTTTTCTTTTAATACCACGGGTGGTCGTTGCGAAACTTGTTCGGGCAACGGATATAAAACCATAGAAATGAATTTCCTGCCCGATGTGCTTATCCCGTGTGAGGATTGTCATGGCAAACGCTACAACCGCGAAACATTGGAGGTGAGGTATAAAGGGAAGTCGATAGCCGATGTGTTGGATATGACTATTAATCAAGCGGTGGAGTTTTTTGAAAACGTTCCTTCTATTTTGCATAAAATAAAGGTAATTCAGGATGTTGGGTTAGGTTATATCAAGTTAGGGCAGTCGTCCACCACGCTTTCGGGTGGTGAAAGCCAGCGGGTGAAACTGGCAACGGAATTATCAAAAAAAGATACGGGGAAAACATTGTATATTTTGGACGAGCCTACTACTGGACTTCATTTTGAAGACATCCGTGTGTTGCTCGGTGTGCTTAATATATTGGTAAACAAGGGAAATACCGTGATTGTGATAGAGCACAACCTGGATGTAATCAAGGTGGCCGATTATATTATCGATATGGGTCCTGAAGGAGGAAAAGGAGGCGGAAAATTGCTTTTTGCCGGGCTGCCTGCTGATTTAATTAAAAGAAAAGTTGGCTATACGGCCCAATTTTTAGCTCAAGAATTTCAATAATTGTAGCTTTTTATTGCAACTTGGAACAAATATTAGGTAAGAATTGTTTACCCGTTTAACATTCAAACATGTTAAATCCCTACAATTAAGGTTTTCAATTATTTGCATAGTTAATGTTAGTTAAATTAACATTAAATGTTAATCTTTTTTCGTTAAATTTGCGTTAGGTTATATGAAGAAAACGAGAATTTGGGTATTGGCTTTTATCATGATCTTAGCCTTTTTGGGTCTGGTTCTGTTGCAAGCAAATTATTTGCTTCAAACCTCCAAAAATATTGAGACTGATTTTGATGATAATGTAAACAGAAGTTTATATCAAGTATCAAAGTCGATAGAAGAAATCGAGGTTAAGCATTACTTGGACGAGACTATACAAAAATATACTCGCCGAAAAGTAAAGAAAGCGTTGCAAGATGAAATAATTGATTTGGATACGGTTGCTGAGTCTGAACCGATAAACACTGGAGATACGGTTGATTTAACCCAAACACTTCTTGCACCAAGAGTTTCGTTGTCTGAAAAGCACGGGGTGAGTTCTATTCAAGGTACATCGGAAGCGTTGTACGATCAGTATAAGCAACGATTCTATCAGTCAAAGGCGTTGTTGGATCAGGTGGCTCTGCAATGGATGAAACAATCATCAGCCTTACCCTTGGGTGAAAGGATAAGTTTTCCTGAACTGGGGCAGTTAATAAAAACTGAATTTGACAATAATGAAATCTATCTTCCCTATCATTTTAGTGTAGTGGATAAAGATGGAAAAATATTATACTCCTGTCATCAAGGAGAAGATAGCCTATATGCCAACGAAAGTTTAGGCTTTTATTCACAACGTTTGTTCCCTAGCGAGGGCGGCGGAAATTCATATTATTTAAAAGTTGTTTTCCCGACGAAGAAAAGTTTTATTATCCGGTCGATGTCTATGCTGATACCGTCGTTGGTCATGATGCTTATTCTGTTAATCATATTTATTTATACTATTTATATCATCTTTAAGCAGACGAATTTGTCCATCATTAAAAATGATTTTATGAATAATATGACGCATGAATTGAAAACACCTATATCTACTATCTCGCTGGCATCGCAGATGCTTCAGGATACGGAGATTGGTAAAACGCCGGACAAGTTGAAATATATATCGGGGGTAATAGCCGACGAATCGAAACGACTGCGTTTCTTGGTAGATAAGGTGCTGCAAATGACCATATTCGAACGGGAGAAACAAATGCTGCGTTTTGTAGAACTGGATGCCAACGAGTTGATAACAAATAGTATTTCCAATTTCTCCTTGAAAGTTGAAAATAGTGATGGAAAAATTATATCGGAACTCACGGCCGATAACGCGTGGGTGATGGTAGATGAGGTTCACTTTACCAATGTGATTTACAACCTGATGGAAAATGCCTTGAAATACCGAAGAGGCCCCTTGGTTTTAATTATAAGAACATGGGATGAAAAAGATCATCTATTTATATCGGTACAGGATAATGGAATTGGAATAAAGAAAGAACATTTGAAACGTATTTTTGAAAAATTTTATCGTGTGCCTACAGGCAATGTGCATAATGTGAAAGGGTTTGGATTAGGCCTTTCGTATGTGAAAAAGATAATTGAAGATCATAAAGGAACAATTCGCGTGGAAAGTGAATTAAATATCGGAACAAAATTTATTATTTCTATACCAACCCTAAAACAATAAAATTATGGACCAACAAACAAAAATCCTACTATGTGAGGATGATGAAAATCTTGGGATGTTACTTCGGGAGTATCTTCAGGCAAAAGGTTTATTAGTGGATTTAATGCCAGATGGAGAAGCCGGGTTAAAAGCATTTACCAAGGACAAATACGATTTATGCGTATTGGACGTGATGATGCCTAAGAAAGACGGTTTTTCTTTAGCACAGGATATTCGTAACTTAAATTCAGAAATGCCAATTATCTTCTTGACTGCAAAGTCGATGAAAGAAGATATTTTGGAAGGATTTAAACTTGGTGCGGATGATTATATTTCAAAACCTTTCAGCATGGAAGAGTTGATGTTCCGTATGGAAGCAATTCTTCGCCGAGTAAAAGGAAAGAAGGCAAAAGATGTGAGCGTGTACACCATCGGTAATTTTGTTTTTGACACCCAAAAACAATTGTTAAGCATTGATGGACACGATGTAAAACTCACAACCAAGGAATCGGAATTGCTTACGCTGTTGGCTGCTAATGCTAATAACATATTAGAGCGTAATTATGCCTTGAAAACAATTTGGATTGATGATAACTATTTCAATGCCCGTAGTATGGATGTGTATATCACCAAGCTTCGCAAGCATCTGAAAGATGATCCATCGGTGGGCATTATCAATATCCACGGAAAAGGATATAAGTTAATTACTCCAGAAAAAGAAGCCTAACCATACGTTGTTTTTTATCTGAAACAAAAACGCTTGCCTATGATGGGCAAGCGTTTTTGTTTATGCTATTACTATTCCTTTCAGGGTAGCTGATGAGGCTTCGGTTACTTTTACTTTGATAAAGGTTCCTATACGTTGGCCTTCGCGAGGGAATATAATCACTTTGTTCTGTGAGTTTCGTCCGAAAAAATCCTCTTTGGATCGTTTGGAAAATCCTTCTATTAGCACTTCAAATACTTTTCCAATATCTTCTCTATTTCGTTTAAGTGATAGCTCGTTTTGAAGTGCTATAATTTCGCTTAAACGGCTTATCTTAGCTTCTTCCGGCACATCGTCCTTCAAATTTGAGGAGGCAAACGTACCGGGGCGTTCGCTGTATTTGAACATGAAGGCCATATCGAATTCTATTTCACGCATCAACGAAAGGCTTTGCTTGTGGTCGTCTTCCGTTTCAGAACAGAAGCCTGCAAAGATATCGGTGGTGATACTGGCATCGGGAAGAATCCGGCGTATAGCTGCAATCCGATCTAGATACCATTCGCGGGTATATTTCCGCTTCATTAAATCTAATATGTGGTTACTGCCCGATTGCACCGGCAGATGTATGCTGCGGCACAGGTTTGGGTGGCAAGCTATCATTTCAAGGGTTTCGTCGCTCATGTCTTTCGGGTGCGAGGTGGTAAACCTGACGCGCATGCCGGGTGCGGCTTCGGCTACCCGTTTCAGCAATTCGGGAAAGGTTACAATAGCATCCTGTTCTGTAACTTTATACGAGTTCACGTTTTGTCCCAGCAGGGTAACTTCTTTGTATCCTTTCAGCTCAAGGTCTTTCAGCTCGTTAATAATGCTTGCTACATCTCGGCTTCGTTCGCGCCCACGGGTGTAAGGCACGATGCAGTAGGTGCAAAAGTTATTACACCCGCGCATGATGGATATAAATCCCGATAGTGGATTCCCGATGCGGGAAGGAATCACGTCTTTGTACGTTTCCGTGGTGGAAAGATTCACGTTGATGGCTTTTTGGCCATTTTCCACTGCACCCACCAGATTGGGTATGTCCAGGTAAGCATCGGGGCCTACCACCACGTCAACGCCGTGTTCGTTTATCAGTTCGTCTTTAACCCGTTCGGCCATGCAACCTATTACCCCGATGGTGAGCTTTCCATGTCGCTTTTTTTTCATTGCGCTGAAGTGCTTGAGCCTTGATAGCACTTTTTGTTCAGCATTGTCGCGTACCGAACAGGTGTTTACAAAAATGGCATCGGCTTCATCCATGTTTTCGGTAATTGAAAATCCATCCATTTGCATGATGGAGGCTACTACTTCACTGTCGGCAGCATTCATTTGGCAGCCATACGTTTCGATAAACAATTTTTTTTCGACTTGCGCGGATTTAAAGTCCGTTCCGTCAGTAGTTTTATTCATACAGTTGTAAAAATTAGGACTGCAAAGATAAGTAAAATATAGGGATTTGAATTTTGTCCAAGATTTCTATATCTTGTGTTTTTATCTCTTTCTTATCTCTTTCTTATCTCTTAATTCTATGGAATCATACAAGGTGCCCTCTCTTTTTTTAATTACCGTCGGGTTGTTGGCTATGGTTTTTCAGGCATGGTTAAATAATTTATGTAAATAAAATATAAAGTCGTTAGTGTGGCGGTAAACAACAACACAATATATTATATTTGTGCCAATATAACCTTTAAATTTGACCAAGGATACTCATATAGAGCTTTTGCAAACGGAGGATGGTTCGCATACGTTGTATGCGCCATTGATAGATGAAACGTATCATTCTACGCATGGGGCGATAAATGAATCGTTGCACGTGTTTATGCGTGCAGGTTTTGAGCAAACTTCTAAAGAGGACTTACGTGTGCTGGAGGTTGGTTTCGGCACTGGCCTTAATGCTTATTTAACGGCCTTGGCTTCTGTTTCAAAGACGGTCGTTCATTATGCCTCGGTGGAAAAATATCCGTTACCTCAAGAGCTTTGGCAATCGGTTAATTATCCAGCAATGTATGGGCAGGATCAAAGCCTGTTTGAACGCCTACATACTTCTCCTTGGAACATTGAAACAAAGTTGACACCAACTTTTTATTTGTATAAAATTGAAGGTGATTTTTCTTCCTTATTTTTGCAAGAGCAATTTGATTTGATTTTTTATGATGCCTTTTCGCCGGAGAAACAACCCGAATTGTGGTCGGAATCAATATTTGAAAAACTTTATATACATACAAAGGCGTCAGGCATCTTAACCACCTATTGTGCCAAAGGTTCAGTACGCAGGGCTATGCAGCATGCAGGCTATGAGGTGGAGCGAATACCCGGCCCGGCAGGTAAAAGAGAAATGCTACGAGCAATAAAACGATAAAACTATGTTGAAACTACTAAAAGAAAACAAGCTTTTTTTAATCCTTACCGTTGTGTTTTGGATTTTGCTCTTGGTTCTGATTGTCGATATTCCTAAGGCGAAATTACATTTGCTCCTGAATATGTATCACAATCATATTTTGGATGTCATTTTTATTAATTTCACGCAGGTAGGAGGGGCTCTCCCTTTTATAGTGGGAGGTTGTTTGTTGTTTTATCGTTTTGGAGCAGCCATGATTGTTTTGATTCCACAGTTATTGATAACAATTCCGTTATATGGATTAAAACAATGGTTGGATATGCCACGTCCCGTGGTTTATTTCCAAGATTTGCATCTCAAGTTTCCACAGGTTCCGGGAGTTGATCTTTGTGTTACCAATAGCTTTCCATCAGGTCATACCACAGCTGCTTTTGCCATGTTTTTAGGCTTGTCTTTCATTGTAAAAAACAACTCTTTTTTAAAAGTGTTGTTTTTCATTTTGGCCGTGGGGGTTGCTTATTCAAGAGTCTATTTGTCACAACACTTTGCCGGAGACGTTTTGGGAGGAAGTGTAATGGGTGTTTTATTTGTATTAATCTACATGTATTTTCATAATCGTTGGCATAAAGATTGGATGAACAAATCTTTATTAAGACTAAGGGGCTAATGTATTCTTATTTTTTACTGATAAAATTTTCATATTCATTGTTCTATATTGTTTTTTAATTTAACTTTGCACCCTCAAATTATTCACTAAATATTATTCATTATGTATTTAACTGCTGAAAAAAAGCAAGAAATCTTTGGTAAATACGGAAAGTCTAACACTGATACTGGGTCACCTGAATCTCAGATAGCATTGTTTTCATATCGTATCAACCATTTGACTGAACACTTAAAGTCAAACAAAAAAGATTATAGTACTGAGCGCGCTTTAAGAATGTTGGTTGGTAAACGCCGCCAATTATTGGATTACGTAAAAGAAAAAGATGTTGAAAGATATCGTTCTGTAATCAAAGAGTTAGGTATTAGAAAGTAATTTAAGAATTTATTCTTAGGCGAAGAGGTTAATCTGAAAAGATTAGCCTCTTTTTTTGTTTAAATAAAAAATTGTCGGTCAAGTATATGTTTGAAAACATATACTTTCTTTTTTGAGCATAATCAACATTCCTATTTAGTGCGTTTTCCCCCAATTATATGTTGTTAAATGTATTTTTTCTCTAAAAAAACTTACGCTTATATTAAAATAATGTTATAAATTTAAGAATTTTCATGTAGAGATATTGAAACAAGGTTAATGAACCTTAAAGAATCTTCTGAAATCTTTTGTAGATGCTATTTCTTAAGCTATGGTTATTGCCAATTAGAAATTATTTTTTTGTGTGGTTGATTTAAAGGTTTCTTATTTATTTCTTCAAAACAAGTGTTAATTTTTTTCTGCTTGTTTTTAGATTTATTCTATATCTCATTTAATATTGACTTTAATGTATTCCATGCTAATACTAGCAACAGAAGGAAAATAAAACATAAAGAGAGAAACTATGAAACACATCTACAACCTTAAAAACACTTTTTGTCTACTATTATTAATCATTTCTTCGTTAGCCGTAAAATCGGCTACTACTACTGTTACTTTTGGACAAATCGCCTCAGGAACGACACAAACATATAGTGCAGGAACAATGTCAGACGGAACCACGCGGCGTTTATCAATTCGTTCTAATGGTGGTGACGCTCAAACATTGACAGCTGCAGCTGACGGATATATCACAACAACTGGAGGATCTAAACTGGCATCTACTTCTAATCTTGGATCTGCTCTTGAAGGTGGTAAGTATTATGTAAAGTGTACTGCTAAATCAGGCGAAACAATACAACTTTATTTTTATGCTACAGGAACAGGTTCTGGAACTATAAATGTTTCAGACTCAGTTACAAGTACTCTTAAATCTGGAATTGCATTTACAATTGCAACTACTAAAAAACTTTACAGTGTTACATGGACTGCTACGTCTGATGGTACATTTTATTTTTCTAGTGCCTCTTCTTCAATATATGCTACTACTATAGTGTTTTCAGGAACTACTACAACTCCAACTCTTGCACCGACTCCAACTTCTGTTTCATCATTGTATTATAATACAGCAGGTGCAACGGATAATACAGGAGGTAACCCAAGTATGGGGCAATTTACCTTGAAAGGGAAAAATCTTACTACTGCTAACACGGCAACAATTACAGCTCCTACCGGTTTTCAAATATCTTTAACCGGAACCGGAGGTTGGGGAACTACGGCAACCGTTTCGCCAACTGCCGATTCCATCAATAAAGTAATTTATGTGCGCATAGATCCAACGTACACAACAGTTGGAACGGTATCAGGAAATATAACTTTTTCGCAAGCCGATGTTGCTTCCATCACTTCGGTTGCAGTAAGTGGCCAGGTGGTTAACCTAACACCGATTTCTTGCCCAGGAACAATGACCGTTAGTAGCATAACTTATTCAGGAGCTATTTTTAGTTGGACAAACGTCACTGGTAACAATGGATATATAGTTAAAGTATATAAAGGAGGTGTTTTGGTCGGTTCGGCTCAAACTTTGGCTCTCAACACTACCACTTATAGCATTGCTGGGTTGGATCAGTTGACGGCCTATACCGTTACCGTCACCGTGATAGGCAATGGTTCTACATCTGGAAATTCTGTAGAATGTGCCGCTCAATCATTTACAACCCTTAAAGCACCAAGTTCAAATAAAGTTACTTGTTGGACGGAAGATTTTGAAACGTTGTCTCCTTCGGCAAATACCAATAGTAGTGCTTGTCCTGCTTCAGGAGCAACTACTAACGAATTAAGGTATAATGCCGATTCCGGTACTCCGAGTGGTACTAGTTATTGTTCTACGGGGCCATTTAGTTTAAGTTTACCTTCAGGTACATGGCCAAATGGAAATTATTTGGCAGCCAGTGGTGCCGGTCATAGTGGTAGCTCAAGATCTTTATATGTTAGAAATACCAGTGGAACTTTAACTTTTCCTACGCTGGATAACCCTCGTACAGTTACTTTCTATGTATATGCAAAAGGTGCTGTGACCAATACGGCAAGAGGCTTGACATTATACTTGGATGGTTCGGCTATTACTTCGAATATTAAAATAGATGACATAGCTTACACAACAGCAGATGGTTTAATTAGGTTTTCAAGTGCAGGATGGCACAAAGTGTCGGTCGATTTAACTTCTAATACTCAAAACACATTCAGTTTTGCAGTTACTGGCGATTCCAGTATGGATATTTGGATTGACGATGTTACCGTGGAATGTAGCTCTATGCTTTTAACCGCATCGCCCAACGCCTCGGGCATGAACTATGTGGTGGATCTGGGTCCGTCAAGTATTCATACATTTACCGTTACAGGAACCGATTTGCCAAATGCTTCTGGTAACATTACCTTGTCAAACTTGGGTAACTTTCAGCTTTCGTTCGATAATGGAACCACATGGAGTAGCACCTCAAGTGTTAATTTGCCATATACTAGTTCAACTTTTGCTCAATCGGTAATGGTTCGTTTAGCCGCTGGTTTAGCTGTTGCCGATTATTCTACCACCATAGCCTTCAGTTGTCCCGGTTATACCAAAGTGGCGCCAACACTTAAATTATCAGGTAAAGTAACTCTATTGCCCAATACATTACCTTGTGGTGAAGAAGTAACCCTACTAAACATGAAAGGGACAAATGAAAGCAATATATTGTTAGATGCTATTACTGGTACCAACTGGATTGCAACTTCTGCAACAAAGAATAATCACTTTCTTTTGTCAAAAGGAGCTTCTTTAACTTCACCTACTATTTCTTTAGGTGAGTATGACCTAAAGAGTGTTAAGTTTTCTTTTCAGCCTTCAAACTCTACTTCTATGACCATGGCGTTGTCTTGCTTTGGTGATGGTGGTAGTTTTTCTCCTGTTACTTTTTCCGGGTCGCAAACTACACCTTATACTTTTACTCAAGATTTGAGTACGGCCGGTTTTACTGATAATTTCTATTTGACATTTACGGATGGTAGCCAGACAAATATTGAAATGTGGGATATTGTAGTAACGGGAGTTCCTAAGAGGCAGATAAATTTATCCACGGCCACGCTTTCCGGTTTTGTCTCATATTCCATTGATTGTCCTTCGGCGATACAATCGCTAATGGTATTAGGAACATGCCTTGACGATAATAGTAGTTTAAACTTTACCTCATCCCTCTACGAGTTTTCTGAAGACGGTATTGCTTGGGTAACAGCAGATGCTAATAATGTATCAAAATTAACTTATACCGGGCCATTTCCTGTTGGAGGAATGAAGGTCTATGTGCGTCAAAAAGGAACATCAGCTACAACAGGGTTCGCCGCGAGTGAAGTTGTTAATATAACGAATGGAGGAGCCGGTTCGGCAGCGCTTTTGCTTTCGGGTACGGTAACACCACCCTCAGATATACAAGTACCCTCTGTAGTTAATTTCTCTTCACTATCGGGAGTAGCATCCATTTTTTCTATTCCTATTGTGGGTGGAGTATCTTGTAATCCGCTTGTTGTAAGTAGCAATTGTAGTTCATTAACTCTTTCCAATTGTAAGGGTGGAACGTATGCTGCAACCACAACCTTTGCCGTGGATGATTCCAGCAGAACACTGTATTTAAAATATACACCGGGTGCTAATTTAAATTGTACATTGACTTTGACTTCAGGCTCCTTTACCAAAACGATTAACCTGATATGGACAGGAGTAACCAGTATAACCAATGGTGTTGCTATAGATAATGCAGCAGTGAAATATGCTGCCACTAACGGTTTTGGAACTGTAAATGTATGGAAAGCAGGTAGTTTGCCAGATGCAACTACGGTAACGATTACGAGTCCTGATTTTGACGTATCGATGGGAAATCCTACTTATGGAGATTTCGTAGCCATTACCAGTGCTAAACTCGGTGATCTCAAGGGTATCCTTTATATCCGGCAAAAAACGACTGCAACGAGTGGTACTATCACGCTTGCAACAGCTGGTGGGCAAACCACAACGATTAATGTAACAGTACAGTAACTCTGCATAAAAGGAAACAACTATGAAAATACAAGTTCTAAATAAGGCATTGGAATCATTAATTTCAGCCCCATTTATAAAAAAAGTAGGTTCTCTTTCCCTTTTGCTAGGGTTTTCTATTCTTGGGTTATCTCAAACTCAAAATATTTCAACAGCTCCGTTTAACCGTACAGCAGCTACAATAACCGGTCAACGATACAAAGTTATAATGGTTGGATCTTCATCCGTACAGCAAACCAGTGGTGTTTGTCTAGGAGCAGAAGCTCCTAATAATGATGCCGGAACCAACGTTCAGAAAGTAACAATTGGTGCCGATAATGCGAGTTCGGCCACCGTTTTGCAGAGTCAGTTGGGAAATGGTTGTACCTCGAAAGTGAAAAGAGCTTTTCTTTATTGGGGAGGTTCCCGTGGACACGATATGAGCACTTCCGATTATACATACTGGAATCAGAACATAAGAATAAAAGCTCCCGGCGGAGCTTGGCAAACGGTAACGGCTCAAAATTGGGGTATCCCTACTAATAGTACTTCTACCGATAATAGAACCCCTTATTATTGCTTTGCCGATGTAACTACGCAATTGCTGAATGCCGGAGCCGGGGTGTTTACCATTGGAGATGTTGATTTTAATATTGTTTCAGGTACAGAAGGAGGAACTGTTGGTGCTTGGAATTTGATTCTTATGTACGAGTCCACAGAATACCCTCTTATGGATTTTTATTTGTGGGACGGTATAACTTGGAAATCAAATGATGGTGTAAATTTGGTTAAAGCAGCTCCGATTACTGCTCCTGCAAGTGGTGATATTAGTTCATTTGTAGGTATTGCTGCTATGGATGGTGACGTAAGTGATGGTACATCTAAAGCAGAATCACTAACGTTTCAGTCTAACAATGGTGGACCATTACAAAATTTGAATACCATACGGGGGGTGACTGACTTTTTGTCCAGTACTATGACCTATGATGGAAATCAGTTTCCCCGTTACCCAGATTGTATTAATACCTTTGGCTATGATGCCCACCATTTAGATTTACCCGACGGCTCGGTAACCAATGGTGCAACTACCGCAACCATTACGGTTATACCTTCAAGCGGAGACCAATCAATATATCCATTTATGTTATATATGGGTATAATAAAAAACCAATCTCAACTGCGTGTTACCAAAGTAGCATCTTCGTCTTCCGTACAGTTTGGTCAGACTTACCAATACATGATAATAGCTGAAAATATTGGAGGTAGAGCTACTTCGAGTCAGTCAGCAGAAAAAAATATGTTAAGAGATACCCTGGATTATAACGTGATTTTTTCAGGTTTAGTTAGTGATATAACTGTAAAAATAAACGGTGTTGCAGTAACATATAATACCCAATCAGATATTACATGGAATGCTACCACGAGAGCCTTGGAACTTAGAAATCTACCTATTATTCCAAAAAGTGGAACTTTAGTGGCTACTTATAAAGTAACAGTTCCCGATGCAAGTAGATCCGACTTATGGCGGATGTCTTGTATGCATGACATTTACAATAAAGCTAATATAACGTATTATGATGACGGGGTTACTCCATCGAAGCAATTTCAAGTTTCTTCAGGCCAAGATGGATGTAATATAGGAGACTACACGGTGACACCTATTGTTGCCGATTTTACCCAGTTTACAAAGCCAAGTGATGTAGTTAAAGTAGTTTCTCCCTCTGATTTAACTATTTTAGATTTAAAAGCGTATTTGCAACTTGCTTTAAGTAACCATCTGGGAACAACGACTGGAATAAGCGATTTTACATTTACAAAAACAACAGGGCCATCTACAGGCACTGTTGCATCAGGTGTTTCTGTAACTACGGCTACCGTTGGTAACTATACAAATGGAAATGGAATTTACACTGCAACTAGAACTGTAGCAACACATCCGGGAAAACCGGCAGTGTGCTCGGAAACTTACACCATTAAATTAGTGTATTGTAGTAACAACACGCTTAGTTTGGCTGTGACTCCAGAAAATATTGTATGTGCAGCTGCTCAAAACGGAAAGATAATACCATCCGTATCCGGGAACCAGGGAACCACAATGATTTATACTCTTGCTACAGGTATGCCTGCAAGCATTTCGGATGTAAATACCACTAATTTAGTAAAAACATCAGGTGAAACAACAGGAACAGGAAACACCAGCTATACGTTTAGTAGTTTGTCAGCCGGTACCTATACTGTATTTGCTATAGATGGTCTAGGCTGTGTGCAAAAATCGCCTGTAACTTTATCCGATCCAGCTCCAATCGCTGTAAATTTAACTTCAACCCAAGCTTGCGTTGGAGAGCGTATTGAATTTACAGCAGTAGCTTCCGGTGGCGTGAGTGGAACCTATTATGGGTATAAATGGTATCGTTCCAGCGATAACGGAGCTACTTTTACCCAGGTTGATTGCCAAAACCAACCGGATAAATACGATGTAACTTCGCAACAAACCTCGGTGACAATGAAAGTAGTTGCGTATTCGTTAACCGCCGAATGTGCTGATGTAATTTGTACCGGAAGTGCCACCTTAACCGTTACACTTTCGCAAACACCGCAGCTTTCGTGTGCAAATAAAACGATATGTGGTGGAGATAAAGTAACAATTAAACCGGTAGATGCCAAGGCACAAACTATTAGTTCTCGAATCTGGCGTCAGTCAGCCGACAGCATTACATGGTCAAAGAGAACGGAAACAGCAGATTCCCTCGTTATTAGTCCTATCGTTACAATGTTCTATAGAGCTATATTTATTACGCCCGGGGGATGTGCCGATTCTATAGATGTAAAGGTTCATGTGAATACAAAGCCATCGATCAAAGATTTAAAAGACACGATATGCAATGGAAAATCCTTCAGTGTACAACCTACGAATGGTGTTAATGGAAATATAGTACCTACAGGTACCCTTTACACTTGGGCTGCACCTGCTCCAATAACAGGTATCAGTGGCTTGTCGGCCGGAACTTCAAAAACAGCAATAAGTGATACGTTGACAAACTCAACGAGTGCGCCTATCAATGTACAATATAAAATAATAGCAACTACACCAACGGCTTGTTTGGATACTTTCTATATAACGACCACCGTCAACCCCACCCCAAGGTTAAGCAGCAGCCTAACCCCGGGCGACATATGCAGTTCAAAAACCGCAGCCAACTTTATCTATACCGCCAGCAGTGCCACCAGTGGAGCCAGCTATAGTTGGACACGAGCCGTAGTAGCCGGCATCAGCAATACCTCCGGCAGCGGCCTTAGCGGGTCAATCAGTGAAACCCTCACCAATACCGGCAGCACCCCCGTGACCGTATCCTACATCTTCACCACCAGTGCCAACGGCTGTAGTGGAAACGACACCGTGAAAGTCACGGTTAAATCTACACCAGCTATTCCTACTATAAATAATTATGTAAGTTGCCCATTAACCGTAAGTACGATGGAGCCGTGGACTAGTTTGATAACTGCAACGGGAAGTTTGTCATGGTATAAAGATAGTCTGTTGACAACTACAGCAATGGCAACAGCACCTTCAGATTTTGATAAGGCGGTTTCTCAGGATACTTCTTTCTGGGTGTCTCAAACAATTAATGGGTGTGAGGGACCTCGAGCTAAAGTTCATGTTAAAATTTCAAGTTCGCCGGTTAAGCCGTCAGTAGTTCCTTATAACGCATGTGCAATAAGTAGTGGGACTCCAATTGCATGGAGCAGTAGGGTTACTACTTCCGGTACTCAAGCTTGGTATGCCGATACAACATCTGCAAGTCCAACTGCACTTTCTACCTTTAGCATAAGTACTCCTGATACTCTTTCATATTGGGTTGCTGTTACTGATGCTGCGGGTTGTATAAGTGCAAGAGCAAAAGTAACCGTTGAAGTTAAAACTAGACCAAGTGCCGTTATTTCGGGTGACACTACAATCTGTCAAGGTTCTTCAGCTAATATTAAAGTTAAGTTTAAAGGCACAGCCCCATTTAATTTCTCGTACAGCCCTGATGGAGGAACAACTGTAGTTCCGGTACCCGGAATTAATGTTAATGCCTATACATTCTCAGTAACGCCAACGGCTGGCAAAACATATAAATTAGTAAGTTTTTCGGATGCTATATGCAATGCCGAGTCGTCCGATTTAACTGGTAGTGCAACTGTTACGGTAAACGAAGCTGTTACCGCAAAAGCCGGAAAAGATACTGTTATAACTTGTATTTGTTCTGCAGCAACAACAAGTATAAACATGTATGCTATCGCGGCTACACATGGTACTGGAGTTTGGTCTCTTGTTAGCAAATCTGCAAGTGCATCTAATCCAACCATTGTTTCACCAAACTCCGAGACTTCAAGCGTTACAGGGTTAAAGGCCGGTGATTATATCTTCAAGTGGAAAATTGTAAATGGTACATGTAGTGATTCTGATAATGTTACAGTATCTGTTAAAGCAGATACCATTAAGCCAAAGATAACTGGAACTGTTGCTGATACGATGGCTTTATCTTCAGGTTCATGCGTGTTTAAAATTCCTGATCTTAAAGAAGTTGTACGTAAACTGTCTTCTGACAATTGCACAACAGACAGAACTCTGTTAACTATTACTCAAAGCCCTGCTGAAAATACTGTTATTACAGGCACAACAAAAGTAACTGTAAAGGTGGCAGATCTTTGTGGAAATTTTGATACGATAAGTATTAAGGTATTAGTACCTGCTCCTATTGTAGTAAAGAACTCAGTCTATAATCCTCTTTGCTATGGAGCATTAGGAAGTGATACGGTTTCCATAAGTGGAGGAAAACCTCAATACCAATATAGCTTAACAGGTGGAGCTCCTTGGACAAATATTAGTAATGGAGATGTGATTAGTAACCTTTCTAAAGGATCCTTTACTGTAACTATAATGGATTACAATGGTTGTACAAAAGCAATTGCATCCTCGATAACTGTACCGGATTCAATATCGGCGACTTTAAATAAAATGGATATAACAGTTTTCGGATATACTGATGGTGCTATAACCTATAAAAATCTCTCAGGAGGAAATAAAGCTTCTATTGAATTTAAGATAGTTGGCAAGGAAACTATTTCAGGAAATTCTGTAGCAAAAGGATATGGAGATTCTACTTCGGTTTTAACCGGTTTAGCATCAGGAAAATACACTGTGTATGCACGCAATGTAGGTCAAACCTGTGTGTTTAACTTGGGTACGATTGACATTCTTTCTCCGGGAGATATAAAGGGCGTTGTAACTAAAGATTCGGTTCATTGTTTTGGTGCAAGTACTGCAACTATCAATTTAACGAAGGTGACTGGGGGTAATAAAATTCATGGTTATACATATCAGTTAGAGAAAAAGGTGTCGGGAGTTTATACTCCATACACCGGCTATGCCTATGGAGCCATAACCTCCGATACAACTCACAAGTTTAGCAATCTACCTGCAGGGACTTATCGCGTAAAGGTAAAAGATGATAATACACCAATAGCCAACGAAGCGGTAGTGGCCTCTGATATTGTAATATATCAACCGGATAGTTTGGTTGCGAAAAGTTCAAAAGTAACGAATCTGACCTGTTGGTCATCGGCTGATGGTTCGGCTAAAGTATCCGTAATAGGAGGTACAAAAGTTGGAAATTACAACTACTCATGGAATTCGACACCTGTTCAAACGGATTCGATAGCAAAGAATTTGACTGCTGGGAATTATATCGTTACGGTTAGCGATTTTTACGGTTGTCAAGATACAGCGAAGGTAACTATTACTCGTCCTGATAGTTTGATTGCAAAGATAACGTCTTCTAAAAATGTTTCATGTAAATCCGGCAATAATGGATCGGCAACGGTAGGAGTAAGTGGTGGTACCATTGCATCGGCTTACACGTACAAATGGAATACAATACCTCAACAAAACACAGCGACTGCCAACAACTTAACGGCTGGTAATTATATAGTAACAGTAACGGACGACCACGGTTGCCAGGATACAGCTCAGGTAACGATTAAAGAACCTGCACTGCTGGTGGCAAGCGTTGTTAGTCAAACCAATGTAAAATGTCATGGAGGAGCTACCGGAGCCGTTCAGGTTAATGTGAACGGTGGAACTCCAAGTGTAGTGAATAGCTATAGTTATTCTTGGAATACGAATCCAATTCAGACTATCAAGAATGCTGTAAATCTTAAAGCCGGAACTTATATTCTGACTGTTACCGACAGCTTGTTGTGTCAGGATACAGCTAAAGTAATTATTACACAAGCGGATACGTTAACTGCTTCTATTTCATCCACAACGGATGTAAAATGTAAAGGTGATAATACAGGTTCTATTACGGTATCGGCAACTGGAGGAACAGGTACTCTCTCGTATCTGTGGAACGACGCTGCTGCACAAAGCACACAAATAGCAAGTAGCTTGTTAGCTGGAACTTATCAGGTTACTGTTACCGATATCAATAGCTGTAAAGCTACGGCAAAAGCTACGATTAAAGAACCTACACAAGCATTGGCCGCGAGTGCAACTGCCGCCGCACCAATATGCTCGACAGGAACTAGTGCTGTGAAATTGAGTGTAAGCGGAGGTACTCCTGATGCTAGTGGTAAGTATTTGTATAAACTGTCCACTGGAACTTGGACTTCATTCGCAAATGGAGATTCAGTGAAAGGCTTATCTCAAGGTACCTATACGTTCAGTGTGAAAGATGTAAATAATTGTACCGTGCCTGATTTTACAGCCACTGTGGATATTTATACTCCGGCAACACTGACAAAGACAAGCGGATCAGACAATCAGGTATTATGTGCATCGGATAGAACCATCGAAAATATAGTTTATACATACGGAGGAGGAGCGAATGGAGTTTCTGTTACAGGTTTGCCAGTAGGATTAACAGCAACAACTAATGCAACGGCTAAAACAGTAACAATATCAGGTACAATAACCAGTGCCGCTGCATCAACATACAAATACATTGTGACCACCACGGGCGAGAGTAGTCCGTGTACAGCAGCAAAGGACAATGGCACAATCACAATCAATCAAGCAGCCGCAATCACGCTTACCAGTGCTGCAGGCACTAATAGTCAGATACTATGCAGCAATTCAGGTACGATTACGAATATTACATATAGCATAACCGGAGCCACCGGAGCCTCTATAACCGGTCTTCCAGCAGGTATAAGCGGCAGTGTTTCCGGCGGTGCGTTGATTATTAGTGGAACCACCACGGTAACAGGGGCATACAGGTATATTATTACCACTACTGCTGGCAATAGTCCGTGTGCAGTAGCCAAGGACAGCGGCACTATTACTATCAATCAGGCTGCCGTAATAAAGCTCACAAGTGCTGCTAGTACTGCTAGTCAGACCCTATGTATCAGTTCTCCAACGATTACGAATATCACGTATAGCCTAACCGGAGCCACCGGAGCCTCAGTCGCACCTCTTCCGGCAGGCATAAGCTACGGCGTTTCCGGTGGCGTATTAACTATTAGTGGAACTGCTACTACCACGGGTACATACAGATACATTATTACCACTACTGGTGGTAATAGCCCATGTGCAGCAGCCAAGGACAGTGGTACGATTACAATCAATTCGTTGCCAAGCGTGACGAATACTTCGTTAAGCCAAACCATCTGTTCAGGTAGTACCACTACCCCTGTAACTCTAACTTCGAGTATCGCTAATACTAATTATACGTGGACGGGCTCCGCTACTCCGGGGGTAAGTGGCTATACGTCGGGTACTGGTAATTTAAGTGCACAGGCTATTAGCGTTAATAGTACGGTTTCCGGTACTGTTACTTATTCCATCAAACCAACAGCTAATGGTTGTGTTGGACTAAACGTGAATTATGTGGTAACAGTAAACGTGTTACCTACAGTAACGGTATCAACTCTTACATCGGTATGCGAGGGTTCTTCATTGGTATTCAAAGCAAGTCCTTCAACTTATACAGCTTATGAGTGGACAATTAAACCGGCATTATCATCGTCATTTACAGATGGAAGTCAAACAGGAAGTGTTTATACGGTTAGCAATAAAACATCCGCTCAAGCAGTTCAGGCATCAGTGGTTGTCACCGGTTCTAACGGATGTAAGTCTCTTTCGGCGTCTGCCTCAGGTACAATAAATGCAGTGCCATCTTTCCCATTTGTTAGAAACTATACCACTTGTGCAACATCAGGCTTAGTTTCGTGGAACAATTTGGTGAAGACATCAAGCGGAACCGTTAACTGGTATGACTCTTCGGCAAAAACGACAACTATTAACCCGATAAATGTAAGTAAATCTACGCCGAAAAAAACAACTCTGTATGCCAGTGTTGTATCTACTGCTGGATGTGAGTCGCCGGCAGTGCCCGTAAGTGTTACTGTTTATGAAAACCCTAACATAACAAGTGTGGATAAGACAGACTTAAATAATATCAAATTAACAGTAATTTCAGGAACAGCTCCTTATAACTATGCAATGGGATCGTCGGCAGGCGTGTTTAGTGAAATTGCAGATTTGGGAGCTGTCGGCTTTGGGTTGCATGAAATAACAGTAGTAGATACCAATGGTTGTAAAGCAGATACAAGTTTTGTGATAGAAGAAGTGCCATTGAATCCGGCAAAATACTTTACACCCAATGGAGATGGTTCTAATGATACATGGACTATTGAAAATATAGCCTACTATCCTAAATCAGAGATTTATATTTATGACCGATTTGGAAAACAAGTGGCCTATTACAAAGGAGCCGATTTTGAAGGCTGGAATGGAGTTTATTTAGGAAATCCATTGCCATCAACTGATTATTGGTATGTGATTCTTGTTAGGGAAACAGGAAAACGGTTAACCGGACACTTCTTGTTGAAACGATGATTTGAATAAAAAATAATTGATACATTTTAATTGAAAAATACTACCCTCTTTTAAGAGGGTAGTATTGAAAAAGTATTAAATTTGTAAGAGATAGAGCCTTAAATTTATATAAAAAATACGGTATGAATAAACGCATACTCCCATTAATCATCTTTTTTGTATTTGTTGAAATTATATTGATAACCGTGAAAGGGCAGGAATATCCGGTTTACAATCAATATTATTTTAATTATTACTTGGTAAATCCTGCTTTAGCGGGAGTAAACGACTGTTCTTATTTCATGCTGACGCATGAACAGCAGTGGGTGGGGATGCAAGATGCACCTTACACTACCTCCTTTAGTTTTCAAACACGCTTGAAAAATAATTTTGGAGTGGGTTCGTATATCTTTAACGATAAAAACGGGTATTCTACGCAGCAGGGAGCTCAATTAACCGTGGCTTACCATATACCATTAACTCCTGGAGCACATTATACAAAATCTATTCGCAGAGACAGGCAACTATCATTAGCCGTTTCTGCTAAGTTTTTCAATTATGGTTTTGATAGTGAATTGTATCGCGTTGTTACTGGAGCCGATCCTGCTATGCAAAATCTAAATAGTGTTACGGCCTTCAATGCTAATGTTGGAGCTTATTACACTTCTTATGGTTTTTTCACGGGCTTGAGTTTTACAAATTTAGCAAGAATAAAAATGCCCTCGTCAGAGGCTGCGATAGAACCGATATTGCCACTTACCGGGTTTTATCTTTTGGGAAATGAATTTACGGTTGGTAAAAGCGAGGCTTTAGAACCGTCGTTGATGTATATGTTTGATACCAAGCAGGATATGGCTATGGATTTGAATTTGCGATATTCCAGAGATATAGCTAAAGAAAAATATTCTTATTGGATACAATTAACCCTTAGGCAAAATTTAGACAAAGGCAACTATCAGGCTTTATCATTAAAGCCGATAGTGGGATTTCAGTTTAATAAAATCCATTTGGCCTATGCCTATGGGGTGGATTTGAATAAATTGGTGCGGTTTAATTATGGCACGCATGAGTTGATGCTCGGATATACATTGTGCTACACCGAGAAATTCTGTAGGTAATTAAAGATGTAACAATCATGATATAAATAAAATAGGATTCTTGACAATAAGTATCCTATTTTTTTGTTATATATATGATATTATTTTGTAAAACGGTTGACAATGTATAATTTTGAAGGCTTCTTACTAAAGAATAAATATATTTGTTATGTGTTTTAACAAGAAGATAATCAATAATAAATTAAAGGAAATAGATATATGAAACGACATAATATTTTTTTTAAACAAGGGATAATCCTATGTTTGTTATCTTTTTTTATTGCAAAAGATATGCAAGGTGCTATTATATATCCATTTTCGATTAGAGCACAATATAGTGGACGATATGACATTAAAATGATTGCGGCTCCCAACTTGGAGCCGGTTTATATTGATGCCGCTCAAGCCGCTTCAAAGGTTATGAAAGTGGATAGCGTAATTAATCCTAAAACTATTATGCTGACAAGTACCTTACTTGATATAAACAACAGGTATAAACCCTTTCCGAAAACAGCTAAAGTTCCTTTGTCTGCAGTATTATGTCCTAGTGGAAAAGCACCCTGTGCTGCTGGATATACAATAACAACAAGCGGTTCTTGTCCTGCTGGAAAATGGGGAACAATAAATTATATAACTCCAGATCCTACGGTTTCAATGGCCTATCCAGACTATGATGCCGATGTTTCCACCTTTAGCTCTTCTTATGCATATTTAGATATCCCGTCTTGTGCTGAGGTGCAGGCGGCTTATCTGTATTGGGCCGGAATGAAACAAGGTACAAATCCGTTAATTACTGCATATACTCCTACTGCAAGTTATACCGGTAGTGGTGATATTTATCGTACGGGGGTGACTGGCTCTTCTGATTATAAAACAGTAAAATTAAAAGCTCCCGGAATGACATCATATTCAGATGTTACTGCCATAAAAACCTACGAAGGCTCTACGATGACTGATACTTATATATGCATAGCTGATATAACCAGTATAATAAAGGGTAAAAGTGCCGGAAATTACTGGGTTGGAAATATTCGTACGTATCCCACAGAAGATGCTGATGGTGGTGGAGGGTCTTCAAGTGGGTGGACTATGGTTATCATTTACAAATCACCAATTTCAGCTCCTAGAGCTTTGGTATTATATGATGGCGTTGGCTCTGTAAGTGGTTCAAACGATTATCTTGATTTTTCACTTTCAGGAATAACGGCTCCTTCTACCAGTAATTTTAAGTCTTATTTAGGTTATGCTGTACTTGACGGTGAAAATAGTGCTCCAGAGCTTCTTGGTAAATCAAATTTTGCTTTAACTCCATCTGTAACGCAATTAGATGGAACTAATATTGCCAATAATTCGGCTGCCGAATGTGTTCAGTTTACTGCCAACGGAGGAGCTCCCTCTGTTTATCTAAATCCGTTTTATGGTGACACTGTAAGATATTATAATAAAAAAGGAGAACCATCTCCTGATGGATCTGCAAGTATAGTTGATGCATGTAAAATACCGATTTATACCGATCCTACATGGGGCTATGGTTTTGATGGTGCCTCTTCGTCACGTATTTCGACCTACGACGAAACAACCAATACCAATGGTAATGAAATAGTGCGGAAGCCTTCCGGGCGGTACACGATGGGATATGACTCTCATATGATGTTGCTGCCTAAAACAGCTATCGCTAGTGGTACAACATCAGCTACCATGCGTGTATATGCCGGTTCGCAAGGAGGAACGACGCCATTTATGGCCTTTATTGCCATCGAAACGAACCAACCACGACTAATGCTGTATAAAACACCAATAACATCTTCAACTACAGTTACTTTGGCAGATACCATTACATACCAGTTGAAAATAAAAAATGCGGGGTCATTGGCTTCAACGGCAGGAGATGCGTATCTGTATGACTCATTGGGTATTCAATGTGATTACGTGCCCGGTAGTTTTAAAGTGGTTAGAGGTTCGGCAATTACTCCTACTGTAACCGGTCTAGGTACAGATGCACAAGTCCTTGCGTTAACTAATATGCAATCAATCACGTCAAACGATTCGGTGGTATATACCTTCAAAGTAACACTCAAACCGTTATCAAGAACAGATATTTGGAGTGTTCCTTGTAGAAGAACGGTTAGAAACAGGGCCTATTTGTATTTTAAACCAGATGCCACTTATACAACTCCCGTTTCAACCATGAGTAATGGAGGTTCGTGCGGAGAGCCCGGAGCAAATGCAGAAGTAAACTTGTCTGATCCGGCTTCGTTTGCAACTATCGATTCTAAGTTAGCGTTTACTAAAAATATTTCTCAAGCAGTTATTGCTAATCCTAGTATGTCTATTTTAAGTGCCGTTGATCAGGTTTTGACTGATAGTGCAGGTGTAGCAAGTACGTCATCCTATGTAATTACTAATGCATCGGGTACTACAATTACTTCTTCGGATGTTTTCAATACTAGTGATCCAATACAGGTATTTACAGCAACCCAAACTTTCACGGATGGAATAAACGGAACCTGTACAAAAGCATATACAATAACACTTATTCTTGGCAAGGTACCAAACATGGCCTTAACAGCAACCCAACCAACCTGTAATGGATTGGCTGATGGAACCATAAATGTAAAAGCTACCGATGGTAGTACAACTGAAACATATAAAATATATGTGTATGTCGGAACGTATTCTACTTCTAACCCCGTGCCAACAGGTACCACGGCATTATTAGGCCCTATTTCCTACGTCGGTGGTTCTACAACAGTAAATATAGGTACTGTTAATTTGTTGGGTGCAGGTTCCTATACTGCGGTAGCTGTGCCTACTATTAACACGGCAATACCTACAACGTATAAAAATATTATAATTACTCAACCTATCGTAGTTACTACTACGATTTCTGGTAAAGCTGCAGTTTGTATCGGAAGTGCTGATACCTTGACAGCCGGTGTATCTGGTGGCCCTACCGGTGGTACCGTGTCTTATCAATGGCAAAAATCTGCAGATGGAACAACTTGGAGTAATCTCTTAGGTGAGACTTCATCCAAAACGATTCAAACAATAAATACGAATACCTATTTCAGAGCCATAGGAAATGTAAATACATGTTCGGGCACAAGTTCTTTTATTCAAGTCACAGCCAGCCCGATACCGACAGTAACGCTAATGAGCGACACTTCAGTATCGATAAGTATAACCCCAACAACGGCAACGTTCAGAACCAAGGTAACCAATGCCGTGGGAACAATGAAGTATCATTGGACCAT
>JARLGW010000007.1 GCA_031292565.1 Paludibacteraceae bacterium | reverse complement strand
ATGGTCCAATGATACTTCATTGTTCCCACGGCATTGGTTACCTTGGTTCTGAACGTTGCCGTTGTTGGGGTTATACTTATCGATACTGAAGTGTCGCTCATTAGCGTTACTGTCGGTATCGGGCTGGCTGTGACTTGAATAGTATCAAGTGCTGTGCTGTAACCGTCACAAGCAGTTACTTTGTAGTAGGTTGTTTGATCTACTGATGCTATATTTAGCGTTGACGCCGAGCTGACAGCACCGGTTACGGTTGTCCATGTGGACGTCGGTATAAGTAGGTTATCTGTCGATTTTTCCCACTTATATACAATACCTCCTGTACGGCCTTTTACTCCTGCTTTTAAATCTATTGAGGTTCCCTTACATTTACTTGTGTCATTTCCTAATGAAACTGTAAATAGATCAGGTTCGGTTATTGTAAATGAACCATTAGAAGCGATAGGTCCTTGGTCGGATATTGTAACTGTATATTTTCCAGCTTTTAAGGTGTTTGCAATAAATGTATTGTCGGTAGCAGATGAGCTTGAGTAAACTACTGTTCCCGTTTCATCGTATATGTTCACTGTATAAGGCGCTGTACCATCATATACTTTGAGGCTTATTTCTCCACTTGCATCACCTACATATTTTGGCGTTTTTATAGTAGAAGCATCTATCGTGTAGCTCGGCACTTTGGCTACAAGACATGTAAAGGTGAATGTTTCAAGACATCCATCACCTAAATCGGCTTCGGTGGTATATGTTTGATATGCTTCCGTTTGGGTAAATCCTTCAGTTGTTCGAACCGCGATGCCAGCATCGTTATATATGGTGTATTTAATTGTATCAGCAGTAGATAACTTAAGGATTCCTAATTGTTTTGCCAACGAATCTTTAATAGTTTGTACAATGTATAGTTTGGTGCCACTTTTTATTGCTGCATTTACATCTTTAGTTAGCAATAATGTGTCCTTATGCGTTTTAATATATTGAGCATCTAGGTCGGTAGACGAAATGGGCGTGTTGTAGTATGATCCTTGCCCGTCACATCCTCCGGTAGAATTACTTCCGCCGTTCAAATCCGAATTATCATCAGCTTTGTAAACTATTGAAGCTCTGTTATATACGGTTCTGTTGCATCCGTAAGCCCAAATATCAGTTCTTGATAAGTCTTTTAATTGTACATCAAACTTGATTACTACAGAATCTGTTGCCGTGGTACCATTACCTGCTGCTATGGATGGTAAATAAAATTTCAAGTTTTCATTCACATCCGTACCCACGTTATTGGTTTCGGGTGCTTGAGGTGCTGTGCCTCGTACATATTGAATTGATCCGGGAACAAAATCAAGCATCTTAGCGAGCGTATCGGATACTGTGGCTAACGGTTTTGATGCTAATGGCCCTATATTTTCAATTCTAAGAACATAAGTTAATTTACCTCCTGGGGCTGTGGTTGAATTTTCCGCTCTCAAGTATAGTTTCAAATCGGGTTCCAATGTTTGTATTGCCATGTAAGCCATATAAGGTGCAGTACCACCTTGTGGCCCTGCATAATATGTCATATTAACACTCGATGCGTTTGGAACTACTGCTCCGGTAGGAAGCCTTAAATGGTGTGCATCATATCCAAGCGTGTTGCGCTGATTGGGTATCCTAGTTAGTGCAACTCCATTCTTTGCAGAATCGGCATCGTATGTTGAAATTCGCGAACAGGAAAAACCATCGTAAGCACAGGCGGAGTATTGCACCCCTGCTTTTGAATAAGTAGGGTAGCAGGCCTGTGGTTCACCAACGAAAGGTGCCGTTTGACCCGGAGCAAAAGGGTTGATTTTAAATACAGATCCTGTTACTGTAGCACTTTTTGATGAAAACTCCAAAAATTCAGGTGCTGTTGGTTTAGAAGATAGGTATGTTGCTGTATTTTCACCATCAAGCACAGCAATACCTAAGTATGAAATACTGTTGCTTGACGCGGGAACTTCTCCGGCATTGAATGTGAACCCGATGGGCATTGAGCTACCACTACCAATTTCATACATCCCATCCCAAAATTTAATAGTTCGAGGAGGACAGTTGGGCGGGGTGAAGATAACTACTAATGTCCATCCGGCAGCTGCTCCACCTTTTCCTGTACCTGTTCCTGAATGTACGTTTGCTAACCAGTACAGACCGTTGCCTTTGCCTTTTACGTATTTAGTTACATCGGCAAAACAGACTTTTCTTTCGCCACTGGCATCAGGGTTAACATCTATTCTATCGGCTTTTACGGTAGAATATTGTTTGTCTCCGGGAGCTTTGAATAATACCGATTGATAAGCTGTTCCACCTAACCCTTCATTGGAATTTGCCGGCATTGATTTTAGCGTTGGCCCCACGTTAACGTGTGCCGCATAAGAGGTGGTAGAGGATACACCGGCAAAACTTGTCCAGTATAAATAGGCTTTGTATATGGTTGTACATCCATTACCCGAACCAAAGTCCAAATATGCGGCAGACGATTCCCATGTAGTCATGTCATCATCACAATCCGCGTAAACTTGAGATATATCTACCGCGGTTGCAGGTTTTGTAGCTAATAATGTCCCCGTTGCACTAAAGGCTTGTTTTCCTAATGCTGTTTCGTTGTTAAGACAAGTATAGTCTCTAGCCATTTCATCATCGGTTAACGGACGGATAGCTGTATATGGATTGGTGGCTGATAACCAAACGGATTGTAATACCTGACCGGAAACCATTTTTATATCATATTGGCCTTTCACACCCAAGGCAGGTCTTGCAGTCAGTTGAGCAAAAGACGGAAAGGCAAATGTTCCTAACAATAAAGCAATCACTAAGCTTTTGATTTGCCATTCCTTATTAAGTGGAAAATATTTAGTTGTTTTCATATTCGTTTTATTTTTTTCCTGATAAAATTTTATTGGCAAATAGATGTGTGTCCGGTTGTTCTATATGGCCCTTTGATGCCTGAATTTTGTGCCGGAGTTACTCCCCCGGTTGTTTCTACACTATACTTGTAAGCAGTATATTTATCTAGGCCTGTTATCGTGGTGGAAGTTGTAGTTCCGCTGTTAATAGGTATCGTGGTTTTTATGGAATTGTCGGCGTTATACACGGTAACCATATAACTTGATGCTCCATTTACAGCCGACCATGAAACGGCTAAGCTATTATCAGTTATTTGTGATTGTGGCACATCGTAAGCTACAAGATTGCCCTGTGGGGAGGCGCATCCTCCGGGAGAGCAATCGCATGTTTTACACGTGTTGCTTAATGTTATTGTTATTTGGCCTTTATGTTTATCTCCTACTTGGATAGTTCTTGCTGTTTTTCCCGACACTCCGATGTCACTCCATTTTGTTACATAGTAACCTTTTTCGGGAGTAACCGTTACATTAACTTTGGTGTTGTTGGCAAATTTGGTTCCATGAGGGCTTGTTGATACAATACCGCTTCCCAGGGGATCTACAACAAAACTTAAATCATAAAGAGTCGGTCTTGTTTCGGTAGTATATCCAACCAAAGGAACTTTTACCTGTGCCGCTCCTGGAGATGAAATTGTCAACGTGGCTGTTTGGGTAGAGGGGAAGGTGCCATCGCCGGTATAGGTAATGGTAAGTGTCTTTCCTACGGTTGCGTCAGCTTTGGTATAACTCGTGGTTGAAAGTGCGAATTGAGCAGCATTGGGTCCCGAAAGAGCCAGCGTGAGGTCTCCTGCAAGGTTCACTCCGGCAATATCCAGTGTGTTGGTTACTTCGGAAACGGTTAACGCGTAAAAAGGAATAGTTGCCGTGTCGGTTATTATTTCCGGGGCTGCACCTGTTGCTGTTAGCCCTGTTAATGATACCGGGTATGGTGAAGCTACTCCGGTGGAGGCAAATGTTGCTATCGCGTTAGCTATTCCTGGTTTTATCGAGGGTGTGAAGGTAATTGGAACCGGGATACCTAATTTGGCTGATGCCATTGGAATAGTCATGCTTGTTGATGAAAATCTTGTTGCTCCAGTTCCTGAGAACGAAAGCGTAACATCGCCCGTAATGTTATAAGCTTTAATGTTCAAATTTTTGGTTACAGCAGCTCCAGCGGCTGTGCCTGAAAGAGATAGTCCGCTTGCCGGGGCTTGCGGATAATCGGTACAAACAACGTAAGGTACTGAACCTACACCTGAATAAACTTTAATTGATTTTAAATCAATTTCGCCACATTTTGCTGTAGATGATAGTTTCAATGTTTGAGCCCCTGAGCCGGAAATTATATACGTAATTGTCTGGGTACCAAGATTGCTTCCTGAGGTAAATGTTGCTCCTGCAATTGTTGATGTAGGTACCGGTGTGGTTGGTTGAGCATCAATTGTACTACTTAGAACAGTAGCACCACTTAAAATTAATGTCTTGTTTTTTTTATTTACATTCACAGTAATTTCAACAGCACCTCCTGATATAAAGGTAAACGGGCGGAATGTTAATGCAGAGGTACTATTGTTAAAACAGAATGAGGCGCCTGATGGTGTTAAAACGGGCTTTGACCCTTTGGCTACTATAAAGCCAGCACCTCCAACCCCTCCGCAATTAAGATCTGCAGTTTTGGCATCATCTTCTGCAATTGCATTCCAATCAGTAAAGTCCGTGGAATACAATAAAATTTCTTTCTGTGCCTGTGCTGCAAACGGGAGCGTCAGTACAAAAAATAGGGCAAGGGTAACCCTACATAAGTTTTTTTTGAGTAAACTTTTCATATATGTATAATTAGATTTAGGTTTGTGCTACATTATTTGCAAGTTCTTTGTTTCCTTAAAATTTATAAACGAAATTTTTACAAAAATGTTATGCAAAAATAAGAATAGATTTGTATTTACAATGTAAAAAAAACATTTTGCCCTAAATTTTTATTAAATCTTGCTGACATTGACGTTAATTTGACATAAAACTATATTACTTTTGTGTGTGAAAATTTTAACTTTCAATGTTATATGAGTTTATCTCTTTTTGTTATGAATTTTATTTTTTAACAAAAAGAGGAACGTTCTAGGCAAAATAAAGTTTCGTGTATGAAAACAAAGATTTTTTTTATTATAAGCCTAATTTTCCTGCTCTTGGTACATGTGCAAGCGCAAAATAACATGGAAAAAAATCCGGTCCCTTTTATGGGGGAGAACAGGCTGTATGGGTTTAAGGATTCGGTGCTAGATAAAGTAATTGTTAAACCCAAGTATGATAAAGCGGGGGAGATAGTGAACGGCTTCGCGTTAGTACAGTTGAAAAATAAATGGGGTTTTGTGAACAGTTTAGGAAAAGAAGTGATTAAGCCTAAGTATGATGAAGCATTAAATTTTAAAGATAACCTTGTGGCTATTCAGCTTGCTGGAAAATGGGGTTTTATAAATAAAGAGGGGAAAATTGTTATTGTACCAGCTTATGAACAGGCTAATTCAATCAGTGAAGGGTTGGCTACTGTTAAATTAAATAATAAATGGGGCTACATAAATAAAATAGGAAAGCAAATTGTACGTTTTAGTTACGATAGTGCTTTCGATTTTCACGACGGAATTGCAAAAGTAAAACTCGGACGTAAGTTGGGTTTTGTAAATCACGACGGTGTGGAAACGGTGTCACCAAGGTATGATGGCGTGTGGCCTTTTTCCGACGGGATGGCGAAAGTTGTAAATAACTATGCCTATGGATTTATAAACGATAAAGGGCAGGAGGTTATACCCTGCAAATACGATGAGGTGCTTGATTTCCACGAGGACATTGTTCGGGTGGATAACAATTACAGGTACGGTTTTGCCGATAAGTCAGGAAACGAAATTGTAGCTCCGAAGTATGACGATGCGTATAGCTTTTCCGAAGGGTTTGCCGGTGTAAGTTATAATGGTAAATGGGGCTTTGTAGATAAAACCGGGGCTGAAGTTATCCCACTTAAATACGATATGGTAACAGATTTTAAGAATGGGTTGTCGTTAGTTGAAATGAATGGCAAATCTTTTTATATCAACACAAAAGGACAAATAACAACGAGATAAATTTAAGAATGCTCGAATTACCTAAAAAATCTAATTCACTAATGAAACACTATATTCGGTTTTGGCTGGTTGGTCTTGCCTTGATTTTACCTGCCTTATCAGCATATGCGCAACAAGAGGTGGTATATCCTGTTCCATATCAAAAAGGAAAATTGTTTGGTTATAAAGATTCCATCAGTGGGAAACAAATAACATCAGCCAAGTATGAATCGGTAAACAAATTTGAAAGTAAGATGGCTTTAGTCAAGATGAATAAAAAGTATGGGTTGATAGACCCTACGGGGCGCCCTATTGTTTCTATTCGGTATGATGAAGTTTATACTTTTAAAGAAAATATTGTGCGGGTGAAGTTGGATAAAAAATATGGGTATATTGATAGCAAAGGAATAAAGGTGACTACGATGAAATTTGACGATGCTCACGATTTTCAGGAAGGGTTGGCCGCCGTGTGTGTAAATAAAAAATGGGGTTTTATTGACAGTAAAGGAAAACAGATAGTACCTTGTATCTATATTGAAGTGTCCGATTTTTACAGTGGATTGGCTGCTGTGAGTACTGATGACGAAGATTTCGCGGTTAATACCAAGGGCGAACGAGTTATCCCAAAATATTAAATTATGAAAAGAGCAATTTTCCCGGGGTCGTTCGATCCATTTACCATAGGCCATTATTCCGTAGTGAAAAGAGGCTTGGCGTTGTTCGACGAAATAGTTATCGGCATAGGTGTAAATCAGGCCAAAAAGAATCTTTTCCCACTGGAAAAAAGAATAGATATAATTCGGCAAGCGTTTAAAGACGAACCGAGAGTGAAAATAAAAGCATACACGAGTCTTACCATTGATTTTGCACGGGAAGAAGATGCTGCATTTATTCTACGAGGTTTACGTTCTGTAAGTGATTTTGAGTATGAGCATACGGTGGCTGATGCCAACCAGAAGTTAAGTGGGGTAGAAACAATTATTCTTTTTACTGAAGCTCAATATTCGTTTATTTCATCCACTGTTGTGCGCGATTTAATTGCTTATGGAAAAGATATTTCGGCTTTTCTGCCGCCTGATGTTAAAATTTAATTTTAACAACTCTTTATATTAAAACTGATTATGACATATTAGGTGTTTCCGTGAGTGCATCTCCTGTAGAGATTAAAAAAGCATTTAAAGTAAAAGCCAAGTTGCTGCATCCTGATGTGAATAAATCGCCACGTGCGCATGAAGAATTTTTAGTTCTTTATGAGGCTTTTGGAAGGTTGATAAGTGAAAACCAGGAAATCAGTAAGCCACGATTCAACATCTCGTGCACAGTTTTACGCGGATGCCCAAAAAGCTGCCCGGATGAAATATAATGAGTGGATTCATTCGGATGAATATAAAAAACTGATGGATGTAACTACCGTTGGCGATTTCTTCATGTCTCTGTTTATTTTGTCGGTAGTTTTTATTCTCCCCCTTGTTGCCGGTTGGAAAATAGGAGGAGGTGTGATAGGTGTAATAATGGGCTTGGCAATAGGCGTTGCAACTGTTCTTTTTCTGACTAGGAAAAACATATTGGGGCAGTATCTTCAACCCGTGAAAACATCTAGAGTCATTTTTCAGCATGCTAAACTTCGGCCATTCCTCGTTTTTGTACTGTTTGTCGTTAATGCTATCGTTTTTGTTCGGGTGGGATTGTTCACACTCATTTATTTGCCAATACTCTTGGCTGTTTATGGCGTAAGCTTTTTAATAATCTGTTTTGTAGTCAAAACAAAAACCAACAAACTCTTGGATGTGTATAGAAAAATCACATTCTCTGCCGCGATAATAAGTGTGTTGCTTTGTTTGAATTTTTTTATTTCAAACGATAACCGGACGGCAACCTATTACTTCGACAGAAAAGTACAAGAAGACACTCTCTTGGAATTTAACCATGATGAATTAAAAAATTATAGCGGCGTGCGCTTTTTCTTTTTTATGGATACGGAACATGGCAAACCGATAGGAGTAGAGTACCTTTTAAAAAAAGGGTTACTGGGTTACTCTGTTGTAACAAATTACAAGTTTGTAAAGCTCCTTCCCTGAAAACGTCTTCTTGTACTCTATAGTTAAGCAAAATGAATTTTTAGCTTATTTTCCCGACCAAAAATCTTCAAAGAAATCTTTGGGCGTTTTTAGGTTTCTAGATTTACTGCTTTTATAAACAATATCATTTGTTTCCGTTAGCAGACTACCTTTACCTTCTTTCGCATTTTCTTCTTCTTCTACTAAAACAAAAGAAAGGGTTTTAAGAAACTTGATTAATGCGTTTCCTGAAGAAGAATCTTCGTTGAAACTAATTACATATCTTCTCATGATTCGTTAAGTGTTTAAGGTGAAAAATTGATTAATATATATTATAAACAATATATATATGCTTTTGGTTTACTTATTAGAGGTCGAAATTATCAAATAATTTTCACATGTGTAAAACAAATAAATATTTAAACTCTATTATATTAAGCATTTGGCCTTTTACTTTGCTTCTTTTTAGACGTATTTTTTGATAAGAGAGCCTGTGTTCGTGTGGTTTGTCTAATTTGTAAAAACAGTGGGGAATTTTAGAGAATATGCTTTTAGACGCATGAAAAAGTTGTAATTTTTAGCAAAATAGATACAAGGTTTCTTCATTGCATTGTGTTTTACCTGTTTATTTAAATTACATTACAAATGTATTATTTTTATTGTAGATTTGAAAGTCAGACGATATATATTTGAAGTGTTGTGTTAAAAAAAAGGAGAATAATTTAGGTTATTCTCCTTTTTTGAGGAAGGTGTGTTGGCAGAAAATTGATGGTTCTTCTCCAAAAAAATCATCAGTGTGGAGAAATTGCAACTCTTAGTTGGTGGATCCAAAAAACTTTAGACTATTTTTTGCTTGATAAAAGTGTTGTTTGTTACTTTTTAAATAGCTACAGGATATACTATGAGTTTGGAGATTTTAAAATGTCTTTATTCCTTAATATTTGGTTATCAAAATGGTAATAACTCTTTTTGTTATTATAATATATGATTTTTCTCATTATTTTTTTAGGAATGCATTTGTTCTAATACACCCTTGTATAGAACGATTAAACAGTTACAAATATATATATTTACTTGGATAAAAACGAATGATTGTATATTTTTTTAAAGAAATTAATTATAAAAAAGTAGCCACCTTTTTTTGTATAAAAAGTGCTTGTAAATAAATCCCTTCGGGAACTTTTCATTTTTAGTATCTTTGTCAAAAATAGAAAAATTAATGGCGAGCTGTTTACAAGTTGAAAATTTAACCAAATCATTTGGTGATAAGTGTTTGTTCGAGAATATATCTTTTGGAATCGCCGATGGGCAGCGCATAGCCCTAATAGCAAAAAACGGGGCTGGAAAAACCACCCTGCTTTCCATTTTGGCGGGAGAGGAGGACTACCAAACTGGTACCATATCCTTCCGCCGCGATTTACGTGTTGGATATTTGCGGCAAGACCCATCTTTTAATCCCGAATTAAGTGTAATAGATGCCTGTTTGAGTACCGACAATGAGGCAACTGCACTTATACGCGAGTACGAGGAACTTACGGAGTTAATAGCCACGGGTAAGCATGTGGATGCCAATCGCTATGAACAAGTGCTGGCGCGTATGGATGAACTGAAAGCTTGGGAATATGAAACGCGTATTAAACAAATTCTTGGCAAACTGAAGATTCTTAATTTAGAACAAAAGATAAAAGAACTTTCCGGTGGACAATTAAAGCGAGTGGCTTTGGCTAACGTACTAATTGCCGAACCCGACTTAATTATTTTGGATGAACCTACCAACCATCTTGATTTGGAAATGGTGGAGTGGCTTGAGAACTTTTTGAGCAACAGTAAAATGGCATTGCTCATGGTTACTCACGACCGGTATTTTCTCGACCGTGTGTGCTCGGATATTTTGGAAATAGACCACGAGAAAATGTTTGTTTATCGGGGTAATTACAGCTACTATTTAGAAAAATATCAGGAGCGTGTAGAAAACTTCAATTCAGAACTGGAACGGGCAAACAACCTCTACCGTAAGGAGCTGGACTGGATGCGCCGTCAGCCGCAGGCACGTGCCACCAAAGCTAAATCGAGAGTAGATGCTTTTGCCGATATAGAAGCCCGTGCTAAACAACGCCGTGAAAACAAACAAGTGGAGCTGGAAGTGAAGGCCGCTTACTTGGGCTCAAAGATTTTTGAAGCACAATATGTATCCAAGTCATACGGCGATTTTAAGTTGCTGGATAATTTTTATTACAATTTTTCGCGCTATGAAAAACTAGGCATTGTAGGCAAAAACGGTACGGGAAAATCTACCTTTCTCAAAATGCTGATGGGTATTGTAAAGCCCGATAGCGGAACTTTTGATATTGGTGAAACCGTGGCGTTTGGTTACTATAGTCAGGATGGCCTACAGTTTGACGAGCAAATGAAGGTAATTGATGTTGTGCGCGACATTGCTGAAGAAATATCCTTGGGCAATGGTAAAAAGCTTAGTGCTTCACAGTTCCTGCAATTATTCTTATTCGCACCCGAAGTGCAATACAATTTTGTGTATAAGCTTAGTGGTGGCGAACGCCGTAGGCTGTATCTCTGTACCGTGTTGATGCGTAACCCTAACTTTTTGGTGCTTGATGAGCCTACTAACGACTTGGATATTGCTACGCTCAACGTGCTGGAAGAATACTTGATAGGCTTTCGCGGGTGTGTAATTGTGGTGTCGCACGACCGATTTTTTATGGATAAGGTGGTAGATCATATACTTGCTTTCGAAGGCAATGGGAAGATAAAAGATTACCCAGGCAACTATACTGATTACCGTGACTGGAAGCAACTGCAAATAGAGCAGGAGCAGGAGGATAACGAACGGGAAAAGGTTAAAAATAAAGTGGAAAAAACCACAAAAGACCAACCCGTTTCGAGCAAACCTCGGAAAATGAGTTTCAAGGAAAAAACGGAATTTGAGAAATTGGAAAAAGAAATTGCCGGGTTGGAGGCAGAAAAAATACAAATAGAGACTCAACTTTCGGGAACAGAAACGGATGCTGAAAAAATCAGGCAGTTATCCGAACGGATGGGGCAGCTAATGGAATTGGTTGACCAGAAAACCATGCGATGGTTAGAATTAAGTGAAATGGTATAGCCTAGTGGTAGTTGCTGTTAACCGGAAAATATAATTATCTTTGTTTTTACATGTAACTAATAGCCTGTAACTTGTAGCTAGCATGATAGAAGAAACAATAAAAATTCACGATAATTTTTCATTGGAATTGAAGGTTGGATTCATAGGAAATGTCCATCAACCCAACAATCAATTTAAAGTCAATACTTGGTTCTTTGTTCCAAATAGTTTGGACATAAATCCGTCCACTTATTCCAAGGAACAATTTTATCATGATTTAAGATCCAATATTCGTCTTATTACACCAATTTATACGTTGCAGGAAATTGCCGAAGGTACTGATTCTCCAATTGTTGCCATCGAGAAAGCAATTAAAGATTTGCTCGAAGGAAACGGCAAAGCCCCATTGAAAGAGTTAGAATATCAGTTTAAGATGTTTAATTCTATTTTAAAAAGTTCTTTGCGAGAAGATGAAGCGTTGATTATTCAAAATTATCCTTCGGAAACCGGGGTGAAACTCATAGAATTGTATGTGGAATTTGTACAAATAATATCCACAAAATTCCGTTTGCTCGAAGCTGCTCTTGCTCAACCTAAAGTTTCATCGCAAGCACATGACTTTTTCCTTTTTAGCGATGAATTTATGAGTGTCCTTATAGAAAATCACAGCTTTAAATTGCTACATACGTTGGAACAAACGTTTAAAGTTAAGAAAGATGACCTGCCCGTATTGAAACTATTGCAGCAAATTAAGGAAGAACTCAAATATAAAAAGAAAAAAGGCTATTTGATGGTGGAGCGGGATAGTGCCGACAAGAATCGTTCCGTAATTTTGCGCCGTAGTGTACTCAAAAAATATTCCGAGAGTGAATTATTTCTTAACACGGAGAAGAAAGAAGATGCATTTTTAATCAGACAGTTTGTATATAGTCTGGCCGCAGGATTGTCTATGATATTTGCCACCATTGTAGCCTTTTCATTTCAAATGAAATATGGTAGTTTTACCATGCCTGTTTTTGCAGCGTTAGTGGTAGGGTATATGCTAAAAGACCGGATAAAAGAACTTAGTCGCTTTTATTTTGCCCACAAATTAGGTAATAAATATTTCGATTTAAAAACCACGATAAGCATCGGTAATGATACTCTAGGAATTTGTAAAGAAAGTTTTGATATAATCAAAAATGAAAAAATTCCGATAGAAGTAATGATGGAACGTAACCGCTCGGCTTTGCTCGAAGCAGATAACAAATTCAACCAGGAACAAATTATGCTTTACAGGATGCAAGTGGAAACAAATAATAATTTACTCAATGAGCATAATGAATATCCAGTAGCTGGAATCAACAACATTATCCGGCTTAATCTGAATTCGTTTCTGGAAAAAATGGATAACCCGGAAGTACCTTTATACCATATGGGCGTTGGTGGAAATACCTATCATTATGTAAAAGGAGAAAAAGTGTATTTTATCAACATGGTACTACACTTACAACATGAAACCCAATCGGAGTATAAGCGTTATCGTATCGTGTTCAACAGAGATGGTATAAAAGACGTAGAAAAATATTAATCGTAAAAAAAAGCCTTTATTGAATTTTCAATAAAGGCTTTACTATTTTAGCTTAATAATTAGTTTTCTTTTCTTCGAAATAAGCTTTAGGGTGTTTACAAGCCGGGCAGTTTTCTAGTGCTTTTTTCCCTTTGTGCACGTATCCGCAATTGCGGCATTGCCATTCTATTTCTTCCTCTCTTTCAAACACAGTACCGTCTTCTATGCTTTTCAGCAATTTCAAGTAGCGTTGTTCGTGTTCGTACTCAACTTTGGCAATCATTTTATACATGGTGGCTATTTCCTTGAAGCCTTCCTCTTCGGCTACTTTAGCAAAGCCTGGATAGTCTAATGTCCATTCTTCATGCTCGCCTGCGGCAGCCGCCTTTAGGTTTTCTAGCGTAGTCCCGATTACTCCAGCCGGATATTTGGCTGTGATTTCCACCATGCCACCTTCCAAATGTTTGAACATTTGTTTTGCATGGCTTTTTTCCTGATTAGCTGTTTCTTCAAAAATAGCTGCAATTTGTTCGTATCCTTCACTTTTAGCCGTGCTGGCAAAAAAAGTGTAGCGGTTGCGCGCTTGCGATTCTCCTGCAAAAGAAGTAAGCAGGTTTTTTTCTGTCTGTGTTCCTTTAATCGATTTTTCCATGTTATTAATAATTGTTGATAATTCTAGTTACACACTAAAAACACAAATTTATAAAAAAAAGTTTTCAAAACGCAATTGATTCTTTTATTCAATGTTCCCAATTATTAATAATTTAATGTCGGTAATATTGATATTGTTTTTTTTATCAAAATGAGATTTTAACAAACTATCCAATTCTGGATCAGAATAATCTATCATCGTATCATTATCCGGGTTACAGATGTGATAATGCTTTTTCATGCCGGCATCATACCGCATTTTGTCCTGACAGGTTTCAAGCTTACATAATAAGTTCTTAGCTTTGAAATGTTCCAGCGTGTTGTAGATAGTTGCAACAGATATGTTTGGATTGCTTTGCCTCACATGGGCTACAATGTCTTCAGCATACGGATGCCCTAACATACAAAGAGCTTCATAAACAGCTATTCGCTGAGGCGTGATTTTTAGGCCGTGCTCTTTTAAAATTTTGTGTATTTCTTCAATTTTCATAAGCATTTTGCCTTTTTTAGGTTGAACAATACTTTTATTTTTCAACATAATAAATCCAAAAAACTTTTTGTGGTGAGGAGAAACACATTGCTATTTTATGAGCTCACGTCAAGAGTTTTTTTAGATTTGTTTTTTATGCGGTTCGGCAAAAGATTTACATGAAATCTTACTTCCTTTTATTTTCCATATTTTGACGTTCTTCAATGCCGGAAGCGAATATTTGAACTCGGCATCAGAATATTGAGCCATCAAAATGTTAAGTGTTTGCTCTTTCTCTGCAATATCATCAATGAACTCCACGTTGCCCCAAATTATTACACTTTTTGATTTCATCCGGTAGCTACATGCCACTTCTGGATGTTGAAATACCAATTTAGAGTCAGTGCAAAAAGTGACACAAACCTTATTGTTTTTGTTTACAATGTCAATTAAATACCCTTCGGGTGCTGAATGTAGGTAAACAATGCCATCGTTGTACCCAAAATTCATAGGTACGACATAAGGCGTCCCGTCTGTATCAGCTACTCCTAAATAGCAAGTTTTACAAGACTTAATAATGGATTTAATTTCGTCTTCTTCGCTAATTGAAATTGTTTTCATTTGTAAATATATAATTTAATTTTGTTAAAATAATTAATTTTCTCTCTCAGAAGAATGGCAAAC
The DNA here is from genome assembly GCA_031292565.1 of Paludibacteraceae bacterium. Classification (GTDB taxonomy): domain Bacteria; phylum Bacteroidota; class Bacteroidia; order Bacteroidales; family Paludibacteraceae; genus JAFGVL01. The sequence continues at coordinate 24,981 of JARLGW010000007.1, read as the reverse complement.
TGTAGGTGTTTTTGCTTGAAAGTTCCTGAAATAAGAGCTTTTAGAAATAATATGTTTGTAAACATTATCGGTGGACGAAAAAAAATCATTCAAGAGCAAGTATCTATTAACCTCATCATTTTCTATGTGAGAATGAGTTTAATTCGTTTTCTGATAGCCAAAAAATAGTCGTAACGAGTGCCACGATCTAATAGCCTTGTTATCTTTTCTTGCCGGATTCCATGTAGGCATAGTTTCTATAAACCGCTTTGCCTCTTCTTCAAATATTTTGTCCGAGTGATTTAGAAGCTCAACATGCGAAGTCTTTCCGTTTCGTTCAATAATAAATTTGCACAAGATGCTGTATTTTGTACTGTCCGAAGCATTGTGAGCCGGATTCTGTATCAATCTTTCTTCATATTGCTTTAATCCCTGTTCGCCACCTCGAAATGATGCCACAGTGTCCGCATGTAAAATCAATTCCTCCTCGGCTTTTTCCCTAGCCTCTTGTTGTTCGGCTATAGTGTATGGACAACCGCAGGTAGGGTCAGTCATCGTGACTGGGGAACTATTCTCTTTTATTTCTCCTAATAGTAGCTGATGGAAACAAAAGAAGGTCAAGGTAAAAAATAAAGTCTTTGTAAAATTTTTCATAAATATGCTATTATAAATATTTAAACAGAGAGAATTAACTTATTAATTATGAGCGATTTTTTGATTAATTGGAATTGCTTTTTCTGCTATTAATACAGTAACTACAAATATACATTTTTTATATAATTAAATTGGTATTCTTTACAAATGAATGTAAATCGTTAATACACAGCATCGAAAGGCACTTTATGATAGAAAGAAAAAAATTACGGAAAATTTTCTCTAATCACTTGTTTAAAAACATGTTTTCGTCTAAATTTGCCACTTCTCTAATTGGAATTTATTTCAACCTTAAAATTATTAATCAATCAATATAAATTAAGAACAATCTATGAATTTATTTATTGTTAACTCTTCTATTGGTCGAAAACTTGTGATGAGCATCACGGGTATTTGCTTGATCTTGTTTTTGACATTTCACATGTCGATGAATTTGGTTGCTCTCATTTCTCCGAAAGGGTACAACTTGGTATGTGAATTTTTGGGAGCCAATTGGTATGCTCTTGTAGCAACAATTTTCTTGGCTCTTGGGTTCATTATCCACATGGCATATGCTTTTCTATTGTTTTTACAAAACAAAAAAGCTCGTGGAAACAACGCGTATGCCGTGAGTGCAAAGCCAAAAGAGGTTGAATGGGCATCCCAAAACATGTTGGTGTTGGGTATTGTCGTGGCTGCGTTTTTACTGTTGCATTTGTACAACTTTTGGGCAAAAATGCAATTGGTAGAATTAATGCACCAGTTGGGTGTGAATGTTTGTGGTGATGCATTATCCAAATCAGCCGATGGAGCTTATCATATTGCAGCTACTTTTCAAGATCCTATTTATGTTATCCTTTATTTAGTTGGGTTGGGAGCGTTGTGGTTCCATTTAACACATGGATTTTGGAGTGCGTTGCAAACAATCGGGTTCAATAATCAATTGTGGTTCAACAGATGGAAATGTATCGGTACCATTTATGCTACCATTATTGTGTTCGGTTTTGCCATTGTTGCAATTGCCTATTTCGTTAAAAGTGTTTGCTGCTAAGCAGCTTAAATAATTTTTTTTGAAAAATTAAATCATAAATAGATATGACAACTATTGACGCTAAAATTCCTAAAGGCCCCTTGGCCGAAAAATGGAAAGAATATAAAGCCCACCAAAAATTGGTTAACCCATCCAACAAACGTCGCTTGGATATTATCGTGGTAGGTACCGGGTTAGCCGGAGCCTCTGCCGCCGCTTCTCTTGGCGAAATGGGTTTCAATGTACTTAATTTCTGTATTCAAGATTCACCTCGTCGTGCACACTCCATTGCTGCACAAGGAGGTATCAATGCTGCAAAGAATTATCCTAACGACGGTGACTCCGTTTACCGTTTGTTCTACGACACTATAAAAGGGGGCGACTATCGTGCCCGCGAAGCCAACGTGTATCGTTTGGCCGAAGTTTCAAACTCCATCATTGACCAATGTGTAGCACAAGGAGTTCCTTTTGCTCGCGAATACGGCGGTTTGCTTGATAACCGTTCTTTTGGTGGAGCTCAGGTTTCACGTACATTCTATGCTAAAGGACAAACCGGACAACAATTATTGTTAGGAGCCTACTCCGCATTGAGTCGCCAAATTAAAAAAGGTTCGGTAAAAATGTATAGCCGCTACGAGATGCTCGATGTAGTAATCATCGAAGGCCGTGCTCGTGGTATTATTGCCCGTAACCTTGTTACAGGTAAAATAGAACGTTTCTTTGCTCATGCCGTGGTAATTGGTACCGGAGGTTATGGTAATGCCTTCTTCCTTTCCACCAATGCAATGGCTTCCAACGGTTCGGTGGCCGTGCAAGTGTATAAAAAAGGAGCATACTTTGCCAACCCTTGTTATGCGCAAATTCACCCAACCTGTATTCCCGTGCATGGCGAATTTCAATCCAAATTGACCTTGATGTCCGAATCACTTCGTAACGACGGGCGTATTTGGGTGCCAAAGAAAAAAGAAGATGCCGAAGCCATACGGGCAGGCAAATTGAAACCAACACAAATAAAAGAAGACGATAGAGATTACTATTTGGAACGCCGTTACCCTGCTTTTGGTAACTTGGTGCCACGTGATGTAGCTTCCCGTGCAGCCAAAGAACGTTGTGATGCTGGTTTTGGTGTAAACGCCACCGGCTTGGCCGTGTATCTTGATTTCTCCGAAGCCATCAACCGCTTGGGTAAAGATGTGGTAGCAGCCAAATACGGAAACCTATTCCAAATGTATGAAAAAATAGTAGATGAAAATCCATACGAAACCCCTATGATGATTTATCCTGCCATTCACTACACGATGGGTGGTATCTGGGTGGATTATGAATTACAAACGTCTATTCCCGGACTTTTTGCCATTGGTGAAGCCAACTTCTCCGACCACGGTGCAAACCGCTTGGGTGCATCCGCTTTGATGCAAGGATTGGCCGACGGATATTTCGTGCTTCCATATACTATTCAAAACTACTTGGCCGATCAAATCAGGGTACCTCGTTTGAGTACCGATGCTCCCGAATTTGTTGCAGCCGAAAAAGAAGTAAATGATAAGGTTAAGAAATTAATGTCCGTCCAAGGCAAACGCTCTGTTGACTCCATTCATAAAGAATTAGGTCATGTAATGTGGGAATGTGTAGGTATGGGTCGTACCAAGGAAACGTTGGAAAAAGCATTAGCTCGCATCAAAGAAATTCGTAAAGAATTTTGGAGTAATGTATATATTCCAGGAGACGGTTCCCTAATGAACAACGAATTGGAAAAAGCACTTCGTGTAGCCGACTTTATCGAAATCGGAAACTTGATGGCGTTAGACGGGTTGAATCGTGAAGAATCTTGTGGAGGTCACTTCCGAGAAGAATATCAAACGGAAGAAGGCGAAGCCCTTCGTAAGGATGATAAGTTCTCCTACGCTTCATGCTGGAAATATGCCGGTGAAGAGTCCGATCCTGAACTTATTAAAGAAGTTCTAGATTACGAATTTATTGTTAGACAACAACGTAACTACAAATCATAAGATTTAAAAAAATAAATTAACCCATGAGTAAAAGATTTGTCAATAATCTACGTTGTTTACTTGTACATTCGTTTACTCGTTTACTTTAAGTAATATGGAAAAATCGATTAATATAACGCTCAAAGTTTGGCGTCAGAAAGACGCGAAAGCAAAAGGAGCTTTTGAAACATATAAATTGGATGGAATATCTACCGACACTTCTTTTCTTGAGATGTTGGACATCCTAAACGAAAAATTAATTACCGAGCGCAAAGAACCTATCGCTTTCGATCACGACTGTCGTGAAGGTATTTGTGGTATGTGTTCCTTGTACATCAACGGACATCCTCATGGACCCGACGAAGATGTAACCACTTGCCAGTTGCACATGCGTAAGTTTAAAGACGGCGAAACCATTACCGTTGAACCTTGGCGTTTGGCAGCATTCCCGGTTATCAAAGATTTGATGGTAAACCGTAATGCTTACGACCAAATTATTCAAGCCGGAGGCTATGTGTCTATCAACACCGGAGGGGTGCCTGATGCCAATGCCATCGCTATACCAAAGCCAATAGCCGATGAGGCTATGGATGCTGCTGCATGTATCGGTTGCGGTGCGTGTGCTGCAGCTTGCAAAAACGGTTCGGCCATGCTATTCGTGTCAGCTAAAGTAAGCCAGTTGGCTCTGTTGCCACAAGGTAAGATAGAAGCTGCCGCTCGTGCTAAAGCTATGGTAGCCAAAATGGACGAGCTTGGTTTTGGTAACTGTACCAACACGAGAGCTTGCGAAGCCGAATGCCCAAAAAGTATTTCCATCTCGCACATTGCCCGCCTCAACCGCGAGTTCTTATGCGCGAAAATAAAAGATTAATTCTAGGTCTGCCAACCTAATTAATAGCTAGGAAGAAGCTCCCCGGAAGTATTATCTTTTGGGGAGTTTTCTATTTTATGCAAGTTGAAGATCTTTACTAAACTAAATGTATAAAACAAATGGAAAAGATTAGTAAGCAATACGAAATTCCTTCGCATTCCATTATCCTAAATAATGGCACGTTTGGCTCCGTGGATTACGTGGACAGTTACAAGGTTTGCATAAAGACAGAAGAAACGGTGGACGAGATTCTCAATCGTGTATTCCAATCGCCCCGCTGGGTGGATACGCTAATGGCTGTTCGCAATGCCATTGTAAGCGTTTTCAATCTGAAAACAGGAGGTAAAGTGCCCCCGAAAAATCAGTATGAAGTGGGCGATAAGACGGATATTTTTACCATATCCGCTCGGAATGATAACGAGATAGTGATGGCCGAGGAGGATAAACACCTTAATTTCCGAACCTCGGTTTCGGTAGTGAGGCGTGGTGAAGATTGTGAAGTGTATCTCACCACCATTGTGCATTACAATAACTTCTTTGGCCGATTCTATTTCTTTTTTGTAAAGCCCTTTCACCAACAGATTATGAAGGTGTGTATGCGAAATTTGCTTACAACGGATTAAATAAACATCTTTGATTATTTTACAACGGATTAAAATCCGTTGCTACAAGATGCAATCATCCCTACGGGATTTTCGTGTTCTCCTCTTACCCCTGTGTTTTTGCAAGAGCCGTAGGCTCGATTGATTTTGTAGGGACGGATTTTAATCCGTTCGAGAAATTGAGATTTTATAAACCAAAAGGGTTGACATTATTGTTTATAATTTTTTAAATTTACATAGAATAATTCATTATCGTAACTACACGAACAGCCTAAAAATTGTTCACCACAAATAGGACATTGTTCTACATCGCAACCTTCAGTGTGAAATTGCCCTTTTAAACATCCGCAATCATTACAAGCGTCGCTATTCCTAGGATTATTTTCATCTCCGTATCTTATTCTATTATAAAGTTTATTTTTAAATAAAAGACCATCATATTTTTGATATTTTATTATTTCTAAAGGAGTAGATTTGTGTACTTCAATGCCATTATAAAAAGCAGTTTCTTTTTCAAAAGAAATCATTAAATCAGCTTCGCTTTTCCATAAGTTTTCAGGGATTTTCTTATGAAGATCCGTGTTAAAATGTCTTTTATGAAAATAATGCAAGAATTCAAAGAGCTGAGAATAAATGATTTTGAATTCATTATTATTAAAAGATATTTCATAGTGAAGGATTTTATTTCTATAATTAATTGCCTTTTTTATTAAGCAGATTTCTTTCTCATCTAACGTATCTTTAGAAATAGATATAAGCCTTTCTAGAGCTTGCGTTATTGTAATTGTATTTCTAGGCTTATCAATATTCTCATAGATAAATAATGGATGCTCTTCTTTAAGAACTTGTTTCATTAGTAGTTCAAGTCCTTGTATTATTAGAAAAATCGCAAAAGGCCATTTTTTTGAATCCTTTTTTGATTTATTATACTGTGAAATTGATTCAGATATGAAGTTGTATGCATTTTCTAATAATGATAGATTTGTATATGTTTTCTTTTCCACTTTTTGTTTCATTTATATCATTGTGTAAAATAAATGTGTTTTCTACATTATTTTTCAAAAGTAAGAAAAAGCATCATATCAATCAATTTGTTAGAACTTTTTCTTTTCAATCAAAAACAGCAAGATCGGAAAAGGTGTTATATTGATGTCGTTCTACCTTTGCATTATCAAGAAAACGAAAAACCATGACCAGTAAACACGAAACTCGGCAGGATTACCTGCAACGCATCAACCGACTGACGGAATACATCAATGCTCATTTGGCCGAAGAGCTGGACTTGCATTCCTTAGCCGAAAAGAGCAACTTCTCGCCCTATCATTTCCACCGGGTGGTGAAAGCTTTTTTGGGTGAGCCCCTGGGTGCGTTTATCAACCGTTTGCGTGTGGAACAGGCAGCGCGAGCCTTGCGATACACGGGTAACACGGTGCAGAACATTGCCTTTAGCGTGGGCTACGATTCGCCATCGTCGCTCACCAAAGTGTTTAAGCTGTATTATGGTATTTCGCCCATTCAATTTAGAAACAACAAAAATTTTGTAATTATGGAACGACCTTTAGTGAGCACGGAGCTTAACCTTAAAGCTCCGAAGATAATAGAGATGGAAGAAAAAAACGTGATATACATCCGTGTTACGGGTAATTATTCCGACATCGATTTTGGCGGCACGTGGGCTCGCTTGTGGCAACGCGTGAAGGAGCAGAAACTCTTTAGCGCGGGCATTGAGCACATGGCCGTGTATCAGGACGACCCGGATGTAACCGACCGAGCCAAATTGCGCACCGATATTTGTCTGGTAGTGCATAAACCTGCCCAGCCACAAGGGGAGATAGGAGTGCGTACGCTTCCGGCGGGGAAATATGCCGTGTTCTTGTACCAAGGCAGTTATGAATTTCTACACGCGGTGTACGATACCATTTTCAGCCAGTGGCTGCCCGAAAGCGGATGTTCGCTGCGGTCGGCACCCTGCATGGAGAAGTATATCAGCAACCCGGAAAATACGGCTCCCGAAAAATTGAAAACGGAGATTTACGTGCCGATAGAGTAAATTTCTCCAACGGATTAAAATTCGTTTCTACAAAATTTATCTTTTGTAAGAGCCCTCTGTTTGGCTTGTTTTGTAGGAGAAAACGAATTTTAATCCGTGGGTTCAAGTCAAATAGATAAATTCTAATATTTGGAAATATCAAACGGAATCTTTACACTTGTATGTTCAATTCCGAAAAAAGATATGAAAATACTCGTGGTAGAAGATGAGCCTAAAATGGCTGCCCTGCTGGCTAAAGGCTTGAAGGCGGAAACCTATCTGACCGATGTTGCTTCGGACGGCGATGAGGCCGTGGAAAAAGCCTTGGTAAACGAGTATGATATTATCTTGCTCGATTACCTGTTGCCCAAACGCAACGGGTTGGAAGTGCTGCGGGAAATACGCCGTAGGAATTGCCAGTCGAAAGTGATGATGCTCACGGCAAAAGATGCGGTGGAGGATAAGGTGACTGTGCTCAACATGGGTGCTGACGATTATATGGTAAAGCCTTTCGCGTTTGAAGAGTTGCTGGCTCGCGTCCGGGCATTACTTCGCCGGGGGCGGAGTGGGGAGCAGGAATCGGTGCTGAGGGTTTCCGACCTTAGCTTGAACTTGCTCAACCACGAGGTGAAACGGGCGGAACAGCTTATCGACCTTTCGGCCAAGGAATATGCCTTGCTGGAATTTCTGCTGCGCCATCAGAATGAAGTGGTTACCCGAACTCAACTCTGGGAACACGTGTGGGACATGGATGTGGATAATTTTTCCAACGTGGTGGATGTGTACGTGTGCTACCTGCGGAATAAAATAGATAAAGCACCATTTTTTCCTCTTATTCATACCCTTCGTGGCAAGGGTTATATACTTAAAGCCGATGATTAGGGCTCGTTCTATACGCACTCGCGTATTAAGCTGGTTTGTGCTCGCCCTGTTTATCGTACTCATGCTGTCGGCCTTGTCCTTCTATTTCTTTATGCGCAATGTTCTGTACTCCGATGCTGAGCGACTTGTTCGGGATAAAAACTTTGCCGTGGGTGGTTGGATTAATTTTGACATAAAGGATATCAACTATCAGGTGAATGACTATCAGCAATCGCAAGAATCTGCCATTTTTATTCAGGTTACTGATTTAAACCGGAAGGTGATAGGCCGAACCGATAACTTGAAAGCCCCGTTGCCCATACCCAAAGCGTTAGCCGATAGCCTTTATAAACTGGATAATGTAGTGATTACTCGTTACCAAAGTCCGCGTTATGGAGCTATGCTGCTAGCCAATGGCACGGGGGTGGTGGATGGCCGAATTTGCGGCTTCGTGCAAGTGGCCATGCAGGAACGGGAAATTACCAAAACGCTGGATAGTGTTACCCGTTGGATATCAGTGAGTATCCCCGTTCTGTTGCTGCTGTCGCTTCTAATCGGGCTATTTCTTACCCGCAAGCTGATAAAGCCTTTCGCGGTAATTAGCGAATCGGCTCAACGAATTTCCATCAAGGAGCTGAATGAAAGTCGTTTGCCCGTTATTAATCCCCAAGATGAATTAGGTAAGCTCACCATTGCCATTAATCAATTGCTAGATCGCTTGAATGAAGCTGTTAATTCGCAGCAACAGTTTGTGGCCGATGCTGCCCACGAGTTGCGTACACCTCTTGCCATTATACAGGGTGAAATAGAAATTACGCTTCGTATGCCGCATGACATAGAGGAATACCGCCACACACTCAATAGTAATTTGGAAGAAGTGCATCGCCTTTCGGCTATTACCGAGAATTTGATCGCGTTAACCCGTCTGGATTCAAGCAAGCGAGCTTTGGAAAAAGAAGATTTGAACCTGACGGAAATGGTTCAATTGGTTATCGATCGTTTTTTAACTGTGCTACATGGTAGGCAAATAACCTGTTCTTTTTCTCAAACGGAACCGATCTATTTTATTGGTAATAAGGCGTGTTTGCAGCAATTGCTAATGAATCTGCTGGATAATGCCATCAAGTATTCACCCGACGGAAGCTCTGTTTTCATAACGTTACAACAAGATTGTGACGATGTAAAAATCAGTATTATTGACGAGGGTATAGGAATCCCGTCGGCTGAAATTCCGTTTATTTTTAATCGGTTTTACAGGGTGGATAAATCACGTTCCAGCCAGATAAAAGGCTCCGGTTTGGGGCTGGCTATCGTGAAGTCTATTGTTGATTTGCATCAAGGAACCATCGAAGTGAAAAGTGAAGATGGAAAGGGTACCGTGGTAATGGTATCTTTGCTCAAATGTTAAAAAAAAGACTTCTCCCTTGTTTTTAATCTTCTTCTAATGTTTCAAAAATATATTTGCTGTCATAATTGATAATCTAACTTTATAAATTATGAAAAACCATTATTTAAAGTCATTGACTTTAGTCTCTTTTTTGCTTATTGCTCATATAGCACCGGCAGCCACGTATTATGTTTCCACTTCGGGTAGCGATTCTAATGCCGGAACGGAAGCTCTTCCGTGGAAAACCATTAAAAAAGCCTTCAACACCGCCGCGGCAAGTGATGTGGTAAACATCAAAGCCGGAACGTATTCTGAAAAAGATACGTTGAACGTACAGGGTTCGTCCACGGGTGGGTTTATTACCTTCCAAAATTATGGTACTGATAAAGTAGTTGTGGATGGTGCGAGTGTGAGTGGTGATTATATGCTTTATATCGACAGTAAGAGTTATGTAAAAATTATCGGGCTGGAGCTTCAGAATTGCTCTACAACAGGCTTGCCTTGTGGTATGTATATTACGGGGAAAGGTAGCAACGTGGTAATTAAAAATTGTAAGGTGCATGATATTGTAAATAAAGGAACCGATGCTCACGGTATAGCTTTGTATGCCACAGATGGAACTACGCCTTACAGCAACGTGATTTTTGATGGCAACGAGGTGTATAATTGCAAGCTAGGTACCAGTGAGTCGATGGTGATGAATGGGAACGTTACCAACTTTCAGATTATAAATAACGTGGTGCATGATAACGACAACATCGGTATTGATATGATTGGATTTGAAGGAACCGCGTCAGCCAACGACCAAGCTCGAAATGGTGTGTGCCGTGGAAATACGGTGTACAATATTTCCTGCGAAGGTAATGCAGGGTATTCTTCGGGAGATTATAGTGCCGATGGTATTTACGTGGATGGTGGTCGTTGTATAGTTATTGAAAAAAATATTGTACATAATGTTAATGTTGGAATAGAAATAGCCAGCGAACATTCCAATAAAATAACCGATAGCGTGATGGTGCGCGATAATTTTATTTCAGGTTGTGATAATACAGGGATTGCTTTTGGTGGTTATGATACCGGTAGGGGGTGGACTATCAACTGCCAATTTTTGAACAATACGCTATACGACAACGGTATTCAGAAAATGGGTTCGGGTGAGGTAATGATACAGAAGTCGCACGATAATGTATTCAAAAACAACATTTTTTATTGTGTTACCGAGGACGTAGGTACTTCTAATCCGTTTTCGTCAACCTATTCGTACAACAATAAGTTCGACTACAACATTTGGTATTATTCCGGTGGTGCCGATGCGTTGAATTTCGAGTGGGTGAAGAGTTCGTATAGTACATTTGCAGCGTATAAAACGGCATCGGGCAACGATTCGCATTCCCTTTTTGTAAATCCTTTGTTTGTAAGTACAACCGATTTTCATATACAAAGCACTTCGCCAGCCATTAATGTAGGCGATCCTTCGTTTGCAGCCGGTGCTAGTGAAACGGATATCGACGGGCAAACACGTGTTTCGGGAAGTCGTGTAGATATAGGTGCCGACGAAATACAAGCTGCCTCTGGATACTTTGCCTCCACGGCCGGAACCAAAGGGTTAACTATTACTCCAAATCCGATGGTAATGCAATCGGTAATCAGTTTTGATAACGCTCAAGGAGGAAATTATACGCTTACAGTTACCAGCCCGGCTGGAACGGTGGTAAAAAAGATTGAGAATATAAACACGGGAAGCTGTATCTTGAAAAGAGCCGACTTGCAACCGGGTATATACTTTGTCAACCTCTATGGGGACACTAATTTCAGCGGAACTCTGTTGGTAAAGTAACTAAAGCTAAACAGATAAAGAAGGCGTTTGGAAATATTTTCAAACGCCTTCTTATTTTTAATCTGTTGCTTACCCAAATTTATATTTTTTGCGAATAGCTCTAAGAATATTCCATTCACACTCCAATCCCACGGGAAATTCCACAATATCGCCCACGGTGAAGTAAATTTCGTTGCCTTTATCGTCTTTTACTTTGGCTTCGCCTTCCAGAATATAGCAAGTTTCCTTTTCATCGTAATACCACGGAAACACTGATGGTTCTTTGCTCCAGGTACTCCAGCCATGAGTGGTTTTAATTTGGTCTTGAGTAGCTTTGTAAACTTTCATAGGGCATTAAATTTTTTGTAAAAAGAATGCAACGAAAATATAGATTCTATTCCGTTGCATTCTTTCTTAGCTGTGTTGGTTATGCTGTTTTAGCTTCTCCTGCAGGGCCAACATATTTGGCATCTCCAAATCCTAATATGGGAAGAAAAATAATGGATAGAAATAATAGGCCGACAGTGAATCCTTCATCTTTGCCAAAGCTTTTTGATAATAAGTTCATAGCCCAAATAAGGAATACAATGTTTACTCCCGGAATAAGCATAAGAAGCAACCACCACCAAGGTTTACCTATAATTTCCAGTAACATCAGGATGTTGTAAATAGGCACGATAACAGCCCAACCCGGTTTTCCGGCTTTAGTGTAAACTTTCCATTCGGCAATGAGAAGAAATACGCCAATAGCAAGTCCGAAAATAAGTCCAAAAAGCGTAGCAAAGAGCATAGATTTTTCCATGATACTTTAAAAATATTAGTTTCCCTACTCGTAAGGCTTTTCAGGTCCGCCCTGTTTTTTTAGTTGGTTTTTTCAGCTCCATTTTTATCTCTTCAAAAATATTAAAATATATCAATATATGTTCGACGAGTATAATTATTTTCACTCGATAGTTTTGTTTTTTCGTAATACAAGCATTTTCAAGAAGAGAAACGGGTTATTTTTTCTTTTGATGTATAGTTGTTTCTATGTGAATATTTTTTACATTTGAGAAAGTTTATTACCAAATAATTTAAGTTTATGAATTTAAAAACAGCTTTACCCCTTTTATTATTCTGTTTTGGTTCAGCACTCTATGCTCAAACAGTAGAGCCGGCTCAATCGGAAACTCCAAGTCAAACAACGTTGGATACCCTGTCAAAACCGGTACAAGCACCCGTTATTGATACTGTTTCCAAAACAATTCAAACACCGGTTCCCGTAGCTGCCCCGGTGAGCAATAACCAACGTACAGAACAGGTTGCAAAACCTGTAGCAGCAAGCAACTCGGTTTCGGCTGACATGTCGTCAACCCTAAAAGGAGGCTTTTACATTCGTCTCGGTTTGATGAACCCCTCAAGCAGTTATATGATTGAAAACCCTAAAACCGGGTATAATTTTCAATTAGGCTCTCAATATTATATCGGGCCTATAGTTGCTAACTATTTACGATTTGGCTTGGATGTTTCCTGGTTTGATCTTTCTTATGCCAAGTTGGATGTAAAAGACGGGCATTCGGGAATTGTATCCTTGTTGGGTGTTGGCCCTATGGTGAGTGTGGCTCCCGTAAAACGCTTGGCTATTACTACCTATGTAAAAGCAATGCCATCGTTTAATTTTGCTGTTGGCGAAGAGCAGATGGGCTTTTATGAAGACGGCACTGCGATTCCGGTGTCTTCTTCAGACGCTGCTATACTCAAAACTGTTGCCCGAGGTGGATTTAACATAAACGGGTTGTGGGGCATTGAAATGAGATACTCTCTGTTCGACATTGGTTTCGATCTTAATTGGGGAAAACCAGATTTCAAGGAGATAAGTGCTGCCAGCGGCTTTAAAGTGCAAACCAACTCTTATAAAATTAATAACTCAAGATTGTATATAGGAATCAGATTCTAAAAATCAGATATTATATAGAAATATCCGTCTAATTTGTTTTGTTGCAGATTAGATGGATTTTTTTTGATGTAAAAATAATACTTCTCATAATTTGCCGTTTATATGAAAGTGCTTTTATTAGCCCCTTTGCCGCTTTTCTAAATCTAATTATTAAAATCTATTTTAGTTTAATGAAAAAAATAACTTCTGCGTTAATACTAGGTCTTTTGTTTTTCTCCGCTAGTATTCAGGTACAGGCGCAGGACATGTCGTTAAAAGCCATTGTAGCCCGAAATGCCAAACCAGTGATAGTGCCGTTTCGCGATCAAAGTACGGGCATGTATGGATATAAAAACACAAAGACAGGAAAGATACTTGTACCTGCTAAATATAAATTTGCCGGGGCTTTTTCCGAAGGGTTGGGTGCCGTTAACGTTGCTGGAAAGGTGGCTTATGATAAGGAGTATGCTATGGATTATGTGTGTAAAGGTGGAAAATGGGGCTATGTGGACTCTACTGGAACTGTTGTTATTGCGACTAAGTATGACAATGCGGATGATTTTCACGACGGGTTTTCATCCGTGGAGCAAAATAAGTTGAAAGCATTGATTGATGAGAATGGTAAAATCTTAACCGAATTCAAATACGAATATATTTATCCCTTTAGCGAAGGGCTTGCCGTGGTAGGTAGAGGAAAACCATTGAAATTTACCTATGTAGATAAAACTGGAAAAGAAATACTCCCTTGTGACATGGCTGAAGCAAACAGCTTTTTTAAAGGCAAAGCCAAGGTAATTCGTTTTGGTACCACTTATTACATAAATAAGAAGGGTGAGCGGGCAAGATAAATTAAATGCTTGATTTTTAATGATTTTTTTTATTAGAAATTTTGCTATCCGAGTTTTTATTAATATATTTGGCACCTGAATACTTAAATTATGAATATCAAGGGGGAAATTTATGTCTAAAATTATTTCTTTATCCGAAGCTGCTACAATTGGGTTACATTCAATGGTTTTGATTGCACGCTCTCAGGAAGGAATGAATGTTCAAAGCATTGCCGATCTCACGGCATCGTCACGCCATCATGTGGCTAAAATTATGCAACGGTTGGCAAAGGATAATTTTTTGATATCTACTAGGGGGCCAAGTGGAGGGTTCGTGTTGAAAAAGAAACCTACTGAAATTAATTTATTGGATATATACGAATGTATTGAAGGTAAAATTGAAATATCCTCCTGTCCGATGGATCATCAAATATGTGCTTTTGATAAATGCTTGATGAGTAACTTGACTCAAACAATGACTTTGCAGGTGCGGGAATATTTAAAAAGCCGTACGTTAGAAAGTTACATATAAAATATAGATAAAGTAAGCTGAATTTATTTCAGTTTATTTTTGCCCCTTAAATAGGATAACAAGTACCAAAATAGCTTAATTGAATTGACTTATGGAAAGACAGGTAATAAAAATTGACGAAGAACTATGCAACGGATGTGGCGTTTGCGTGCCCAACTGCCACGAAGGAGCCATACAGATTATTGATAAAAAGGCCCGCCTGATAAGTGATCTTATGTGCGACGGCTTAGGAGCCTGCATCGGTCATTGCCCCGTGGGAGCTATAGAGATAGAAACCCGTGAAGCGGAACCTTACGATGAGGCAAAAGTGATGGCGTTGATGATAGACAAAGGAGCAAACACCGTGGTAGCCCATTTGAAGCACCTGAAAGACCACAACGAAACGGCTTATTTGAACCAAGGTATTGCCGTGCTCAAGCAGTCGGCTTCATTGCCATTCAGCCTCGAAACCGTTTTAGCCGAAGTAGAGGATAAACCCAAGCCATTTAAGGTAGCGGCTATGGCACATGCTCATGGTGGTGGCGGTTGTCCCGGATCGCAAGCAAGAACCATTGTGCGTGCTGCCGAACCTACCGCTACTGAAATTAATGCAAGTTCGGAATTACGCCAATGGCCGGTACAATTGCATTTGCTAAACCCTGCCGCATCCTATTTTAAAAATGCCGATGTGGTGTTGGCTGCCGATTGTGTGGCCTTTGCCATGGGCGATTTTCATGCTCGTTTCTTGAAAGGCAAAACCTTAGCCATAGCCTGCCCTAAGTTAGATGCCGGGCTGGATCTTTACAGGGAAAAAATTACGGCGATGATAGATCAATCCAATATCAACACACTTACGGTGGCCATTATGCAAGTGCCCTGTTGCCGGGGTCTGCTGCAAGTGGCACAAGATGCCGTGTCTCAAGCTGGACGAAAAATTCCTATCAAATTGGCTATCGTGTCTATCGAAGGACAGGTGATAGAAGAAAAATGGGTGTAATATGCTAATATAATTCGGTAAAAATAATATGAACACTAAAATAATACGAACATGACAGAGATAATTAATTTCACCGACAGCATTGCTTATTCACCCAACGCGGTGGTAAGCAAGCAGATTATCAAAAAAGAAACGGGTAATGTTACGCTGTTTGCTTTCGACAAAGATGAAGGCTTGAGCGAGCATACCGCACCATTTGATGCACTAGTACAGGTGCTGGACGGACAGGTGGAAATTACCCTTGGCGGTAAGCCTTATGTACTCTCGGTAGGGCAAAGCATAATTATGCCTGCCGGAGTGCCTCACGCGCTGAAAGCCTTGGCACAATTTAAAATGTTGCTTACTATGATAAAAGAAAAATAATCTGTTTTTTTTGTTTGCGATAAGAGCCTTTTTAAGCTGAATAAATGATGCTTGAAAAGGCTCTTGTTTTTATTATCTTTGCAACCTCATTCTTATATATTATTATACGATGAATAAACTTGTGGCTTGTAAACTGTATTCTTGATTTACCAGTAGCTTGTTTACTCGTTTACTATTTAGCTTATTATGACAAAAGTTAGAGTTCGTTTTGCTCCAAGCCCAACAGGGGCTTTGCATATTGGTGGTGTACGTACCGCGTTGTATAATTACCTGTTTGCCAAGAAATGTGGTGGCGATATGCTGCTGCGTATTGAAGATACCGATTCCGCACGCTTTGTACCCGGTGCGGAGGCCTACATTATTGAGTCGCTCAACTGGTTGGGTATTAAGATCGACGAAGGGGTTGGGGTAGGAGGCTCGCATGCACCCTACCGTCAAAGCGAACGTAAAGAAATTTACCTCCAATATGTAAATCAACTGTTAGATGGAGGCT
The DNA here is from genome assembly GCA_031292565.1 of Paludibacteraceae bacterium. Classification (GTDB taxonomy): domain Bacteria; phylum Bacteroidota; class Bacteroidia; order Bacteroidales; family Paludibacteraceae; genus JAFGVL01. The sequence continues at coordinate 8,679 of JARLGW010000007.1, read as the reverse complement.
TGGCCTACAAGGCTTTTGATACCCCCGAACAACTGGAGGTAAAGCGCACCGAAATTAAAAACTTCCAATACGATGCTTCCACCCGTGGGCAAATGATTAACTCTTTGACCCTTCCGAAGAAAGAGCTTGAAAAACGAATTGCCGACGGTGAACCATTCGTGGTGCGTATCAAAATAGAACCGGATGAGGATATTACCGTACATGACCTTATTCGTGGCGATGTAACCATCAATTCATCCATCGTGGATGATAAAGTGTTGTACAAATCATCCGACGGGCTACCTACTTACCACATGGCTAATATAGTGGACGACCATTTAATGGAAATAAGCCATGTAATACGTGGTGAGGAATGGTTGCCTTCTGCGCCCTTGCATGTGCTGCTTTATAAATACTTAGGGTGGGAAAACTCGATGCCTCAATTTGCACACTTACCCTTGCTGCTGAAACCCGAAGGTAATGGAAAATTAAGCAAACGGGATGGTGACAAGCTGGGCTTCCCTGTTTTTCCATTGGATTGGAATGACCCAAAATCGGGCGAAAAATCCTCCGGCTATCGTGAGGCCGGCTATTTCCCCGAAGCGGTGGTAAACTTCTTGGCCTTGTTGGGTTGGCATCCGGGTGGAGAGCAGGAACTGTTTTCCCTGCAGGAATTAATTGATTCTTTTAGTCTGGATAGAGTTAGTAAATCTGGAGCCAAGTTCGATTACGAAAAAGCAAAATGGTTCAACCATAAATATTTACAAGCAAAAACCAATGAAGAAGTGGCTGCTCTTTTCCTAAACGAACATCCATTTACGGATAATAGCCAAGCTTTTATAGCTAAGGTTGTAACCGTGGTGGGGATGGTGAAGGAACGGGTCAACTTTGTTTCTGAGTTGTGGGAACAAACGTCTTTCTTCTTTGAAGCACCTACCACTTATGACGAAAAAACGGTAAAGAAACGATGGAAAGAAGATTCTCCCGCGTTAATGCAAGAATTAATTACGGTGCTTGAAGGTATTGAAGATTTTTCTGTATCCAATTCCGAAGAGGTTGTGATGAACTGGATTACCCAAAAAGAGTATAATACAGGAGCGGTGATGAATGCTTTCCGCTTGGCCGTAGTTGGCGAAGGCAAAGGCCCTCACATGTTTGATATTACGTCCTTAATAGGTAAGGAAGAAACAATTACGAGACTTAAAAGAGCTATTGAAACTATAAAATAAAGAGAAGGAAACAATCTTTTCTTATAAATAATAACTAAAGGCATTTGTTTTCTGCTAATAATTTATATTTTTGCCCTTATTAATTAGAAATTGAAACAAAAGATATACATGGGAAAAGGAATTATAATCGGGAATAAAATTAAAGCTCTTCGTGAATCGAAAAATATGACGATAGAGCAGTTAGCCGATCAAGCGGGTTTAAGTTTGGAACAATTAGTAGCGTTGGAGGATAGCGAGGTATTAACATCTTTAGCTCCTCTTATTCGGGTATCTAGGGCATTAGGAGTTCGCTTGGGTACATTCTTGGACGACGACGATTCGTTGGGTCCTGTGGTTTGCCGTAAAGACGAATCCGAAGAAAGCATCAGCTTCTCAAACAACAAAACAAGTGCTCGCCGGCACATGAATTATTATTCGTTGGCCAAGTCAAAATCGGGTCGTCAGATGGAGCCTTTTGTTATTAATATTCAGGCTTGTACTGCAAAAGATTTTATCATGTCGTCTCACGAAGGAGAGGAGTTTATATATGTGCTTGAAGGAGCTATAAAAATAACCTATGGTAAAAAAACATATAACCTGTTTGAAGGAGATAGTATATTTTACGATTCTATAGTAGAGCATCACGTGGAAGGCGATTGCGAAAAAGGAGCCAAAATTTTAGCTGTAGTATATTCACCTATTTAAAATCAAAGGTTGTTTTATGGAATTATCAGAAAGAACCCTTGGCGGATGGTTGGAATATTGGGCAGAAAACACCCCGGAGAAAGAATATATTGTTTATTCAGATAGAGATCTTCGTTTTACCTGGAAGCAGTTTGACAACCGTGTAAACGAAATGGCTAAAGGCCTGTTGGCTATCGGTGTGGAGCGAAATTCACATGTGGGTATTTGGGCTACCAATGTGCCCGATTGGTTGACATTCTTATATGCCTGTGCCAAAATTGGTGCCGTATTGGTTACCGTGAATACCAACTATAAGCAAACGGAATTGGAATATCTGGTGGAAAACTCGGATATGCATACCCTTTGTATTATTGACGGAACTTGGGATGGCGACTACGTGAAGATGACTTACGAAATGTTGCCTGAATTGAAAACCTCACAACGTGGACATTTGGAAAGCAAACGTTTTCCAAGAATGAAAAACGTGGTGTACATTGGTCAGGAAAAGCACCGGGGCATGTATAACACGCAAGAGCTGTTGCTGCTAGGCGAAAATGTTGACGATCAAATTCTGGCAAAAGCAAAAGAAGGAATTTCCTGCCACGACGTGGTAAACATGCAATATACATCCGGCACCACCGGGTTCCCTAAAGGAGTAATGCTTTCGCATCATAATATTGTGAACGATGGGCTTATAACGGGAGAGAACATGAAGTTTACGCGAGATGATAAACTTTGCGTGTGTGTACCCTTGTTCCATTGCTTCGGCGTGGTGCTAGCCACCATGAATTGCCTTACCCACGGTTGCACGCAGGTAATGGTTGAAAAGTTTGACGCTTTGGTGGTGTTAGCTTCCATTCATAAAGAACGTTGTACGGCCGTGTATGGCGTGCCTACCATGTTTATAGCCGAGCTCAATCATCCAATGTTTAGCATGTTTGATATGAGTTCCTTGCGTACAGGTATTATGGCGGGTTCACTTTGCCCCGTGGAATTGATGAGAAGGGTAAGTGAAAAGATGTACCTTTCGGTAACCAGTGTATATGGCTTAACCGAAAGTTCACCGGGTATGACTCAAACACGTATCGACGATCCGTTTGAAGTACGTTGCACCACCGTAGGTCGCGATTTTCCGTTTGTAGAAGTGAGAGTAATTGATCCAGAAACAGGCGAAGAATGCCCGGTCGGCGTGCAAGGTGAAATGTGCTGCAAGGGCTTTAATATAATGAAGGGTTATTATAACAACCCGGAGGCTACTGCCGAGGTTATTGATGAAAATGGATTCCTTCATTCGGGAGACTTGGGTGTGAAAGATGAAGATGGCTATTATCGCATCACGGGACGTATTAAAGATATGATTATTCGTGGCGGTGAAAATATATATCCACGGGAAATAGAAGAATTTCTGTACCATTTGGAAGGCGTGAAAGACGTGCAAGTGGCCGGTGTGCCTTCCAAAAAATATGGAGAGGAAGTAGGAGCCTTTATTATTCTACACGAAGGGGTGGATATGACCACCGAAGATGTACGCGAATTTTGTAAAGGTAAAATTGCTCGTTACAAGATACCAAAATATGTGTTCTTTATAGATGAGTTCCCTATGACCGGAAGTGGTAAGATTCAGAAATTTAAGCTGCGGGAAATGAGCCTTGAATTATGCAAAGAACAAGGCGTGGAAGTAGTTTAACTTAACCAATATAGCTCCTTAGAGATAGCAGTGCTAAATCTAAGGAGTTTTTGTTTTAAATAAATACTCAAAATGAAAGAGGTTCCTACACCCATTCACGTTATGCGGATGATGCATCGCTATATTGCCGATGCGTATAGAGAACTATCCTTGAAAGAAAAAGGCGTTTTGCAGTTTTGTCTCACCGAAGGATCTGAAAAAATAAATTGTTATTTTACAGCCAATGGAGACGAACTGACATTTACCGAAGGCATTAGTGACACGTATAACGTGAGGCTTGACTGTTCGTTGGCCAATTGGCTTGCTCTTGCCGATAATAGATTAAATCCGGTTATAGGCGTTCTATTCAGACGATTAAAATTCACAGGTGATGTCTCATATTTCAAAAAAATAATTCCCAAAGATTTATACGCGGTTGATTTAACATCCGTTTCCGATAAAGTTACAGCATTTGAGGTTGCCCCGTCAAAAGAATGGGAAAAACCCCGTAAGGTGTTGTTGCTCGACTCCTCTCCACGAGGAACAAAGGGTTATACAAAACTTTATTGCGATAATATGGTAAGCTTTCTGCAAGAGAAAGATGTTGAGGTTAACCATATCATGCTTTCTCAATATAACATTCAACCCTGCTTAGGTTGTTTGCAATGTTGGCTAAAAACCGATGGCGAATGTATATTAAAGGACGATGTAAAAGATCTTTATAAATTGTATGAAGAGTCCGATCTGATTATTTATGCTTTCCCTCTTTATGCTTATGGAGTGCCGGGAATGCTTAAAAACTTCATGGATAGAGGGGTAATAAAACAATATCCTTATTTTGAAAAGGGAACATCGCAAATAAGGCATCCCCGACGCGTACATGCAAATAAGGCTTTTGTTGTGTTTTCGATTTGTGGATTTCCAAGTTTTCACCAGTACGATGCCGTGAAACCATTTTTCAAATTGTACAGTCATAGCTCGCATTCGCCTCTAATTGCAGAGATATATAGACCCGGAGGCATATTCCTTTTACAGAATCCGTTTAATTACCTGAAGCTGAAAAAATTCATGGAAGCTCTACGCTCGGCAACTCATGAGATTATTGATTTAGGACGGATTCAACCAAAGACCCAGAAACGGTTAAATAGTAAGCTCGACGAACGTGCTTTCCTAAAAAGTACAAACAAGTATTGGGACAACTTATATAAGAATAAAAACGCGGATTATTAACCAAAATAGGTATGATGGCACTCCAAATAAATGGCGTGCTATTTTTTCTTAAAATAAAAGGGCTTGGTTAAAGTCGATGTTCAATTTCTTCCTCTGATAGGATGTTGATAATTGGCTTCCCGTCCGGTGCATAATTATGGTTTTTGCAAGAGAATAAGGAATCTACCATATTGGATATTTCCTGTGCCGATAAAACCTTGCCGTAAGGAATGGCGGCGGCTTTGGATACCGTAAGGGCTATCCGTTCCTGTATAATATTCTTTCCCGACAGGGTGCTTTCTTTTTGGGCTGAAATCATTTCTTCCAAAACCGGTAGGCAACTCATGCCATCCATGTTGGCAGGTACGCCATTTACGCGGTAGGTGTTTTTACCAAACTTGTCAATGTCGAAACCAACGAAAGCCAGATCTTCTTTCAATTCTTCCATGATGAGGCTATCTTCTGCCGACAAATCTATCAGTTCGGGGAATAAGATTTGTTGCGACAATCCTTTTCGTTGGGTGATAAATTGCAGGTATTGCTCAAAAAGAATGCGCATGTGCGCACGATGCTGGTCGATAAACATCAATCCCGATTTTACCGAAGTGAGTATGTATTTACCTTTAAACTGGAAGTATTCCACCCCCGGTTGGTGGAGCGAAGCCGTTTCTTCGTGCTTCGTATCGGCGGCATCGGAAATATGAGAATCCAACGTAATTTCCGCCTGAATGGGTTCGGGTGTTTTTTCGTTTTCAAAACCCTCGTATAGCTTTTCCCAATCAAACTGTTCTCGTTTGTTGTAATTTCCACCTGTTGAGGGTGAGGCGTATTCTTGTTTGAAAGGATTATAGTCAGGGTTAAAATCCACTTGTGGCGCGTGAATTTTCGTTGCCGAATTTAGTATCGGAATGTCCATCGACCCGTCGGTGTCAAAATCAATATCGGGCACCACGCTGAATTTCCCCAAGCTCTCTTTTACCGCCGAAAGGAGAATAGACCAAATGGCCTGCTCGTTTTCAAATTTAATTTCCGTCTTGGTAGGGTGGATGTTTACATCAATATTAGCCGGGTCGATATTGAAGCAGATAAAATAGTTAGGGCTTGTTTCGGGAGCCAACATATTGTCAAACGCCTTCATCACAGCTTTATGAAAATAGGGGTGACGCATGTACCGCCCGTTTACAAAGAAATACTGGTTGTGCATTTGCTTGCGTGCACTTTCGGGCTTGCCCACGAATCCGCTTATGGTTAGCAAGCTCGTTTCGGTGTATATATTTAGTAAATGATTGCTCAACCCTTTTCCCAAGATGTTGATAATTCGTTGTTTCAGCGTGCTTTCGGGTAGCTGGTATATTTCCTCGTCGTTATGAGTCAGGCTAAACGCGATGTCCGGGTATATAATGGCTATCCGGTTAAATTCCGTGAGGATATGGTTTAGTTCCGTGGCGTTGCTTTTTAAAAATTTCCGTCGAGCCGGAATGTTGAAAAACAGGTTTTTTACCGAAAAAATAGTGCCTTTAGAGCAGCTAATAGGCTTCTGCTGTTCTACTTTTGAGCCTGCCATTTCGATGAAAGTACCCAGTTCATCTTCTTCCCGCCGGGTACGCAATTCCACTTGGGCTATGGCGCAGATGGAAGCCAGGGCTTCGCCACGGAAACCCATGGTGTGGAGCGAAAACAAATCGTCGGCACTCTTTATTTTCGAGGTGGCATGCCTTTCAAAAGCCATGCGGGCATCTGTTTCTGACATACCTTTGCCGTTGTCGATAATTTGAATCAGCGTTCGCCCGGCATCTTTTATCACCACCTGGATATAAGTTGCTCCTGCATCTATTGAGTTTTCAACCAATTCTTTTATCACCGAGGCGGGTCGTTGTATCACCTCGCCCGCGGCTATCTGGTTGGCTACCGAATCCGGCAGAAGATGTATTATATCGCTCATATATTTATATCGCGGTTCTCCTTTTGTGTTCTATTAAATGTAATCGCCGTTGAAACCCACGGTCACATCGTTTACTATTTGTCTTATCTTTTGTTCTTCGTCCTTCCGGCAAATGAGCAGTACGTCGTCCGATTCCGCCACAATATATCCTTCCAACCCTTCTATCACGGCCAGTTTGCCTTCGGGCAGTGCCACCATGTTGTCCTTGCTGTTGTAATATTGCGTGTGGCATTTCAGCGAAACGTTTTGTTGCTCGTCTTTAGGCGACAGTTCGTACAAGGAACCCCATGTACCTAAATCCGACCAGCCGAATTCGGAACATAAAACGTGTACGTTGGCCGATTTTTCCATAATGCCGTAGTCGATGGAAATGTTTTGGCAGGATGGGTAAATATCTTGTATAAAGGCGGCTTCCTTATCGGTGTTGTATAGCCCTTTGCCGGCTTCAAACTTGGAGGCTATTTCGGGCAGCAGGCTGCTAAACGCGCTGTCGATGGTTTGCAGGTTCCATAAGAAAATGCCTGAATTCCAATAGAACTCACCGCTTTCGAGAAATACTTGAGCTAATTCCAAATTAGGTTTCTCTGTGAATGTTTTTACCTTGCGCAGGTTGGTGTCGCCTTCGGCCACTTGAATGTAGCCATAGCCTGTTTCCGGGCGGCTAGGTTGGATGCCCAGCGTGAGTAGGCAATCGTTTTTTTCTACAAAGTCGAGCCCTTGCTTTATGGTTTCGATAAAATCGTTCTCTTTTAAAATGAGGTGATCGGATGGGGCTACGATGATATTTGCTTTTTCGGAGATGGCCTTGATCCGGTTCACGGCATACGCTATACAGGGTGCAGTGTTTCTGCGCATCGGTTCCAGCAATATCTGGTTTTCCTTGATAGCAGGCAGTTGCTCTAATATTAAATCCTTGTACAGGTAATTGGATACGATGAGTATATTTTCGGTAGGAACTACTTCCTGAAAGCGTTCGAACGTCATTTGCAACAACGATTTACCGGTTCCGAAAAAGTCGAGAAATTGTTTTGGCTTATTATTTCTACTGAATGGCCAAAAACGGCTTCCAATGCCGCCAGCCATTATTACGCAATAGTTATCTTTCATTCTGTTAACTGATTATGAATATGCACGTATTTTTTCTTTTCAACGTGCTAAGGTAAACCGATTTTTTTAGTTGCACAACAGAAAGCATCCTTTTGGCTAATTTTGCCGGAAATAATTTGAGATATGAAAATTTTGATTACTTTTGCATCCGCAATCGCCCAGATGGCGGAATTGGTAGACGCGCTGGTCTCAAACACCAGTGGATTCACTTCCATGCCGGTTCGATCCCGGCTCTGGGTACGGTAAACCCCTGTTAATCTATTGATTTTCAGGGGTTTTACTTTTATGCCAGTGTACTAAAATTGTACTACATGACAAAAGACATAAAAAAAGCCGCTCCTTTCAAAGCGGCTTTCTGTGATTAATCAAAAATACATTCAAAATAAAATGGCTACATGCCAACAATTTTTGGAAAAGAACTCCATTGTGGAGCTGCTTTGTATAAATTTACAGAATTAGAAGGTACATACAAAGTACAAGTACTAACATCCACATCTTCAAAAACATTATTAACCCCACTTAAATCAATTGGAGTAGTAGAATTAGCATAAATTGAAGTTAACTCTCTACAACCAGAAAAAGCACCTTCTTCAATGTAAGTGACCGAGGAAGGAATAGTAATTGAGGCTAAACCAGTACAGCCAGAAAAAGCATTACCTTCAATAGAAGTAACTGATGACGGGATAGTGACTGACGTTAAACTACTACAACCTTCAAAAGCACCCCTGCCAATATAAGTAACCGAGGAAGGGATAGTAACCGAAGTTAAACCAGTACCAGAAAAAGCACCTTCTCCAATATAAGTAACCGAAGAAGGAATAGTAATTGAGGTTAAACCAGTACCAAAAAAAGCATTACCTTCAATAGAATCTACAGATGATGGT
>JARLGW010000006.1 GCA_031292565.1 Paludibacteraceae bacterium | reverse complement strand
TGCCTTCTACAATAAATTGATATATTGTAGACTATTTCATAGTAGTGGGAAAATCTACAAATCGCATTAATTCGCCATTTGCAAATTCTGATATAGTGTCACGCGTATATCTGTTCTGAACGCGCTAGCTCGGATGGAAGTACAACAATATTAACCACTTATGCGAAGGGTAAATGCACAACCCGCAACTAAGCTTAAGCGGGTCGCTCTAACAAATCAGTTCAAGCGGAGCGAAAGAATTAAAGTTTGTTATTAGGACCATCTGCTGGAAACATTAGGAACGAGTATGGCAATAAACTTGGCGTAGCCAGCGGAGGATCGACCGGATCTTTCTATCGACTTCATCGCCATTGAAAGTGCAAACACGAAATCGCCTGCTGTGCTGAACGATAACCACGAAACTCTTTCATGGCCTAAAGTGATGATGCAGAGCGCTACTTTCACCACCGCAGTTGAACGCCCAATTTCTTATGAAATCGCTCCTCCCACACGCGGCACAACGCACGTCCCCGTCCGTGTTCAGATAGGTCGCACCACCTTCCCGGACATGCGACCAGTAGAACGGTCCATGACCACAAGGACACGTTGAATACAATCTGACTTCCATAATTTGCTGTATATTCGTACATAAGGCAACTAGTATTTATGCATGCTAATTACAACGCTTATCTGACATAATGGTATACCTTAGCATTTTACACTTGCATACTTATGATCGGAATTTATTATTTGCGAAAATCTCCAAATTCTGTAGACAGAGTCATAATGTGATCTCTGGCGATTATCGCACTTTAATTGCTGGGCTTGTTGAAAATAACAAAAATAACACAGTGGTTTTGCTGTTTACAGTGAGGTCGTATACACCCTGGTGGCCTATTATGATACATAAGGAAGACCAAACGAAAAGGCAATTAGAACGGAAGAGTGCGCTTTGGAGAACTAGAAAATACCAGGGAAGTCCTTCGACCCCAGGAGGGACCTCAACACGACGCTGAGGAAGACACAGAGGATAGTTCAGTGCCTCAAGAACAGAGGCAAGATCGCAGGCCCTTATGTGCCAATCATGCAGGGGGTGATCAGGGAACTGCCTGACGCCTTGTGTCTTCTAACAAGCTAATTGGTTACTTGAACGCTACCTATTGACTCGCCTCTGATTATGCTGCGGCTGTGTATGCTGTCAGCTTGGCTGCTGCTGAGCCAGTGGTCACTGATCTCTGTGATACCGAAACTTGCGACTGTATCTCCTCATAGGGCGTTGAAGGCAGCTCAAGTACGACAAGCGCAAAGTACTGGCAACGTCCCTGGATAGCTTTCGTATAAAGCACATTTTTCATTTCCGCCTTAGTTTACGAGCTAGTACTATTTTACATGGTTTTACGCCTTCTTTTCCCATTATTAAGACTTAAATTTAAGAAATTGAGCCAAACTAAACTAGAGCCCACTTTACATTGTAGACTTCATTGTTAGGCGAAGCGGGGTTTTGGGGTTTTGGGGTTTTGGGGTTTTGGGGTTTTGG
>JARLGW010000005.1 GCA_031292565.1 Paludibacteraceae bacterium | reverse complement strand
TCCTGATACAGTCATTGTAGCAGATGTAGCTCCTAATTCGGTGGTTCCATTGGTTACCGTTACTGTTTTTGCATTGGTTCCTATATCTGCCTGTGGTACAACCAGGCGGAACAGATACCCGGGCACTGCTACCGCGGTATCTAATAGATTTACATTTTGCAAATACACATCGTATGAAATCGTTTTCGCATCCGTACTCAGTGTAATGTGCTGAACATTGATTTTTACTGAGGTTAGGGCATCTTGGGCAAAGGTTACTTGTGCGCTAAGCATCAAAGCAAACAAAGCAACAAAAATGGTCTTGGCTGAAAATAAGTTGTTTGTTTTCATCACATTTTAAATTTAGTGTGTTAATGTGCTGTTATTTTTTAATTAGTTTATTCTGAATTCCGTTCACTTCTACCATGTAAACGCCATTGGCAAAGGCCGAAATATCTATAGTAGTACTGCCCGTCGCCAATTGCGATAGCACCTTATTGCCTTTCATGTCGAATATGTTTACTTCTTCACTCTTATTTCCGATGTTTATATAGAAACTATTGTTGGCAGGATTGGGGTAAAAAGAGAAATTAGCTATTGTATCGGCAGATGCTGCTGCTACTTTATAGGTGCCTAGCCCGATAAAATTAGCCTCCGGCTGAGCTTTAGTTGAGTTTGTGGCCAGTACTATCTGATTCGGTTTGAATACAGAACAGGTGGCTTTGGTTTTAATGGCCGAACCCGGATATTCCAGCGTGAACGTTAATGGGTCTGCAAAGGCCGAACCATCTTCATTCATCACATTCACGGTTCCAACACGTGTGCCGGGACTCTTGGTACTTACGGCAAGAGCTGTTGAGTATGATAGGATTAAATTTCCACTTAGAAACTGAAGAAGCCAGTCGCTTCCCGATTCGGTTATTGCTTCACCTCTCACTCCCAACTCTCTTGTGGTATTGGTTACAGTTATTCTTTTTGTATTGGTTCCTAAATCCGCTTGCGGTATGGCAAGTCGAATTAAAAAACCGGGAATAGCTACAACGGTGTCGGGATTGATACGTTGCAAATAGACATCGAATGACAATGTTTTTGCATTGGTACTCAATCGAACATTACTTACATTAATATTTAATGAAGTGGTTGCATTTTGTCCGAACATAACGCTTTGTAGTCCAAACAAAAGCAGATAAAGGATTCTTTTTTTTAACATTGTTATTAATTTTTAAATGCTGATTAATTTATATTTAAATGGGCTAAAAAAGCCTTATCACGGTATGTATAAGAATTTATCTCTATTGGCAAATACGAGATACAAATCGGTATCGTCCACTATTCCATCGCCATTTACATCGGGTGCCAAGTAGCCATACACGCTTGTTTTTGCCGAGTTTTGGTTAAATACGGCGTAAAGGTCGTCCATGTCTATTTCCGGGTAGGAGGTGGTTACCACCGCATCGCCGGCATACAGCATCCATTTGCTATTTACCTGCTTGGTGGGGGTAAATGAGGCGTCGGATTGATATGCTTTGGTTGAGGCGTCGGTAAAATCGTAACTAACCGTGCTGCCTGCAAATGATACGGCCGAAGCAGATGTAGTTTCTAGATGATTGCGTTGTTTCACGGTGATGCGGTAGCTGCCTGCATACGTGCCGGGTATTTCTATATATGATTTACCTGTGGTGTTGATACTGCCATCGGCATGGAGCTCCTGCCCATGTGCTTTGTATTGGATGGTGGCGTAAGTTGTAGGGTCGTGCAACTCCACGGAGACGGTATCTACTACGGTTCCGCTAAAGAGATCGACTACATCGCTCAAAGCATTGTCCCATTTTTTACATTTGTTCATGCTGCTGCCATTCCATAGGCCTTCCAGGTATGCTTTGAGGGTAAGCTGCTTGGTATTGCTGGTGGTAAAGCTTACCGTGTCGCCATAGCCGGTGCCATAACTGTTGATGGCGTATGCCCGCACGTAGTATTTGGTGCCGGCGGTGAGACCACTGAGTGCCGAGCTATAGGCACCCGTGGTAGAGGTGGTTCCCTTGCTTACTTTTGTATCGCTTGTGGTGGGGGTAGTATTGGTGGTGCTATAGCAAAAGCCATAGTCGGTAGCCGAAGTGGTACCTCCAAAGTCGAGGATGTTGCCGTTGAGCGTGGCGGTGGTATTGCTTATCGCGGTTGCCGCCTGAGTGATTAAACTTGGGGTAGTAAATGTTATTTTGGCCACGAATCCGTCATAGGCACCACCGGCATATGCCTGTATGGGCGTCCCCCATGTGGCGGAGCTCTCTCCACATACATACACGTTGCCGGAGGCATCCGTGGTAATTCCGAAACTGTTATCATTTCCGCTTCCACCCAAAAACGTATTCCAACTAAGGGCACCTGCAGAGGTGAGCTTGGCCACGAATCCGTCATAGCTACCGGAGTATGCCCGTATGGGTGAACCCCAGGTGGCACCGCTCTCTCCAGATACATACACGTTACCGGAGGCATCCGTGGTAATTCCGAAACTGTCATCATCTCCGCTACCGCCTAGAAATGTATTCCAGCTAAGTACTCCCGCGGAGGTGAGTTTGGCCACGAATCCGTCATTACTACCGGAGTATGCCCGTATGGGCGAACCCCAGGTGGCAATGCTATATCCACATACATACACGTTGCCGGAGGTATCTGTGGTTATTCCGGTACACTCATCATCTCCACTTCCGCCTAGAAATGTACTCCAGCTAAGTACTCCCGCAGAGGTGAGCTTGACTACAAATCCCGCATAGACACCGGAGTATGCCCGTATGGGCGAACCCCAGGTGGCTTTGCTCCATCCACATACATACACGTTGCCGGTGGCATCCGTGGTTATTCCGGTACACTTATCATCTCCGCCACTTCCGCCCAAAAATGTGTTCCAGCTAAGTACCCCCGCGGAGGTGAGCTTGGCCACGAAGCCATCATAGGTGCCACCGGAGAATGCCCGTATGGGCGAACCCCATGTGACGGAGCTCATTCCAGCTACATACGCGTTGCCGGAGGCATCTATGGTAATTCCGTAGCATTCATTTACTCCGCCCGAGCCTAAAAATGTATTCCAGCTAAGTGCTCCCGCGGAGGTAAGCTTGGCCACGAATCCGGATTCGTTATCGGAAAATGCCCGTATGGGCGACCCCCAGGTGGACCAGGAGTAACCACACACATATACATTGGAAGAGGCATCCGTGGTAATTTCCCAACACAAATCATAGCCACTACCTAGAAATGTATTCCAGCTAAGTACACCTGCGGAGGTAAGTTTGGCCACGAAGCCATTATAGGTGCCACCGGAGAATGCCCGTATGGGCGACCCCCATGTGACGGAGCTCTGCCCGCATACATACACGTTGCCGGAGGCATCCGTGGTAATTCCGGTACACAGATCATCTCCGCTTCCGCCCAGAAATGTATTCCAGCTAAGGGTAGGGTCTATGGTCACTGGTATGCCTGCGTGATAGGCTCCTAGGGTGAAGCTTACGCAATTGCGTCCACGCAGGGTGTAGGCCACGGGTATGGGCACCCGCTTGCCGTCTATTGTTTGCCAGGCTATGGGGGCGCTTTCGGTTAGGGTGCCGCCCGGGTAATGTATTGTTAAGTTGCCGTTTTTATCTAACGTCAAGTCTCGGTTGTATTGCAGGCGTATCCGCCGGGCTTCTACCCTGCCTTGCTTATTGGGCGTTAGGTGGTAGGTGCTTTCGTATATGCCTTGGGCGGAGGTGGTGTATTCCAGCGTTACGCCTTGCCATAGGTTGGTATAGGTTACTTTGCCTAGGGCGGGGGTTTTATCCTTTATGCCGGGCATAGCTCCGGGCACGGAAAGAGAAGGGGTAGTTAATGTAGAGTCGGCCACAGGCTGTACGCCTCGGGCTTTTACGAACTTCACCGTCATGGCATGGCTGGCCGAGGCCACGGTTATGCTTTTTTCTTTAAATAGCAGGATGTGCCCGTTGGCGGTAAATTGCATGCCCGATGCGGGCTGTACGGCTGTTGGCTTTGCCTGCAATGCAAGCAACGTGCTCCAAAAAAGGAGTCCTACTAAAATTATTTTTTTCATAGCTACTGGTATTAATCTCATTTTGAGTAATTGTTTAAAAAATCGAATTAAATTATCTCGAAACCCGAATGGTTGGTATTATTATAGAAAATCAAATGAATTATTTATTCTAACCCCCGAAGGAGTGATATTATAAAGTCACCCCTCGGGTTTTAAAGATAAAATTCAACCCGTTACTTAAAAAACTTCGTTATCACGGTATGTATAAGAATTTATCTCTATTGGCAACTACGATATATAAATCGGTATCGTCCACCACTCCATCACCATTAACATCGGACATTAAATAGCCATACACGCCTGTCTTTGCTGAGTTCTGGTTAAATTCAGCGTAAATGTCGTCCAGGTCTATCTCCGGGTAAGAGGTAGTTACCACCACATCGCCGGCATACAGCATCCAGTTGCTATTTACTTGCTTGGTGGGGGTAAATGAGGCATCGGATAGGTATGCTTTGGTGGAGGCATCGGTAAAATCGTAACTAACCGTGCTACCGGCAAACGATACGGCCGAAGCGGTAGTGGTTTCCAAGTGATTTCGTTGTTTCACCGTTACGCGATAGCTGCCTGCATACATGCCGGGTATTTCTATATATGATTTACCCATGGTGTTGATATTTCCATCGGCATTGAGCTCCAGCCCATGTGCTTTGTATAGGATGGTGGCGTAAGTAGTAGGGTCGTGTAGTTCTACCGAAACTGTGTCAACCACCGTACCGCTAAAGAGATCGACTAGATCGCCTAAGGCATTGTCCCATTTTTTACACTTGTTCATGCTGCTGCCATTCCACAGGCCTTCCAGGTACACTTTTAGGTTGAGCTGCTTGGCGGTGGTAAAGCTTACCGTGTCGCCATAGCCGGTACCGTAGCTATTGGTGGCATAAACCCGCATGTAGTATTTGGTGTCGGCGGAGAGGCCACTGATGGACGAGTTATAGGCACCCGTGGTAGAGGTGGTTCCTAAACTAACTAGTATATCGTTCGTGCTAGGTGTGGTGTTGGTACTACTATAGCAAAAACCATAGTCGGTAGCCAAAGTAGTATCACCAAAATTAGTGATGCTGCCATTAAGCGTGGCGGTAGTGGTGCTTACCGCAGTAGCTGCCTGCGTGGCTACGGTTGGTGAGAATACAATTTTTTCCACGAAGCCGTCATATCCAGAGGTATAAGTCCGTATGGGTGAGCTCCAGGTGGTATCACTCCACCCTGCTACATACATGTTGCCGGTGGCATCCATGGTTATTCCGGTACACACGTCATCTCCATTTCCGCCAAAAAATGTATTCCAGCTAAGTGCTCCCGCAGAGGTGAGTTTAGTTAGGAAGCAGTCTCTATTACCACCGGAGAATGCCCGTATAGGTGAACCCCAAGTGGCTGAACCATACCCCGCTACATACACGTTGCCGGAAGCATCCATGACTATTCCATAATTGGAATCACTTCCACTCCCACCTAGAAATGTATTCCAAACAAGGATTCCCGCGGAAGAGAGCTCGGCCACGAAGCCGTCATAGCTACCGGAGTATGCGCGAATGGGTGTCCCCCAAGTGGCTGAACTCTCTCCAACTACATACACGTTGCCAGTGGCATCCGTAGTGATTGCGCGACCGGAATCATCTCCACTTCCGCCTAGAAAAGTATTCCAGCTAAGCACTCCCGCAGAGGTGAGCTTTGCCACGAAACTGTCGTCATCAACGGAACCCGAGAATGCCCGTATGGGCGACTCCCAGGTGGCTGAACAATACCCAACTACATACACATTGCTAGAGGCATCTGTGGTGATTCCGTAACAGCAATCATCTCCACTCCCGCCCAGAAAAGTATTCCAGCTAAGTGCTCCCGCGGAGGTGAGCTTAGCTACGAAGCCGTCTCTGCTATTGGAAAATGCTCGTATGGGTGTACCCCAGGTGGCGGTGCTCGCCCCTGCTACATACAGGTTTCCGAAGGCATCTGTGGTAATTCCGTAACAAACACCAGCTCCACTACCACCCAGAAATGTATTCCAGCTAAGTGCTCCCGCAGAGGTGAGCTTGGCCACGAAGCCGGCATCGCTACCGGAATATGCGCGTATGGGTGAACCCCATGTGGCGGTACTCATTCCAACTACATACACGTTGCCGGAGGCATCCGTGGTGATTCCTCCCCCACACAAATCAGTTCCATTTCCGCCTAGAAAAGTATTCCAGCTAAGCACTCCCGCGGAGGTGAGCTTGGCCACGAAGCCGTCATAGTAACCACCAGAGTATCCCTGTATCGGGCTACCCCACGTGGCAGTACTATGTCCAGCTACATACACGTTGCCGGATATATCGGTAGCAACGCCGACACAGAAATCATCTCCGCTTCCTCCTAAAAATGTATTCCAGCTTAAAGTTGGGTCAATGGTTACGGGTATGCCTGCCCTGTATGCTCCGAGTGTAAAACCTACGTAATTGCGTCCACGTAGCTTGTAGGCCACGGGTACGGGCATTCGCTTGCCATCTATATCTTGCCAGGCCACGGGAGCACTTTCGGTTAGGGTACCGTTGGGGTAATGGATTATCAGGTTGCCGTTTTTGTCTAATGTCAAGTCGCGGTTGTAAGCCAGCCGTACGCGTTCGGCATGTACCCGTCCCTTTTTGTCGGGAAGCAGGCGGTAGGTACTTTCGTATATGCCTTGAGTGGAGTTAGCATATTCCAGCGTAACGCCTTTCCATAAGTTGGCATAAGTTACCGTGCCCAAGGTGGGGATTTTATCCTTCATGCCGGGCATAGAACCAGGCATGTTAGGCACCTCAGGCACGGAAGGAGAAAGAGACAAGAAATCAACCTTTGGCAGCACATTGCGTGCATTTACAAATTTTATAGTCATAGCATGGCTTGTAGAAGCCACGGTGATGCTTTTATCTTTAAATAATAGAATATGCCTGTTAGCCATAAATTGCAAGCTTGAAGAGGATTGTATGGGTGTTGGCTTTGCCTGCAATGCAAGCAAAAAGCTCCCTAAAAGGACTCCAACTAGAATTATTTTTTTCATTTGTAGGCATTTTAATGTTGTTTTTATCGAAGATTAAAAAAACATTTATTTATGTGTACAAATGTAAATACAACCGACTAAATGATAAGCAATTTGAACTGTACAAAATGGGTACATGAAAAAACGCCTCTTTTGCATGAAGCGACACATGCCTCAGATGCAAAAACAGCTAAAAAATCAAGATATATGGATATTTTGATTTGTTGAAAAATTATCTGTAAATAGTATTTATTCGATAAGGAGGGTACAAACGGGGTACATAAAATGCCAGAAGTATGTTAAATAACACTATTCTGTTTGATAGAAATCGGTTGGGTTTTTACGTTTATCAACGTTTCGGTACTTTGCATTTTATATATATTTTGTTTTTCATCAACTGCAAATATTAATGATGCTTTACTTCTGAAAAATTAGGAATCGGCCTCACTATTTTCGACCATTGCCATTAGATTATCATAGTATTCTTTATTCCATACCAAAATAGCATTTAACAACTCTTTTTTCCAGTATTCAATGTTGGGATGATCGAGAGCTGTCAATTCGTCTAAAATTTGCATAATACTGCTGATTTCGTATATTTCATATTGGTTGATGCGAACAGAGAATGGATGTATGATTTTTTTTTCTTTCGGGCTCAATTGTAATCGGGACAATAAGTCTTGCTCTACCACCGTAACAGAAGAGTATTTATTCTGATCAGGAAGCGTAAACCAGATACAGACACCTTTTTGATAATTTGTATCAAATCCAATACTTCCTCCGTGAGCCTGAACTACCATTTTACAGAAACTTAAACCAAGACCTTTTGAATTGTAGTTTGTTTTTAGCTCTTGGTCGTTTGAAACATATTTATCAAACAACGATTGAACTTCATCTTGATGAATGGGTTTTCCGCTATTGATAATCTCAAAACGGACATGCCCGGATAGAATTTCACAACGAAACTCAATAGGAGTGTTGGGTAAAGAATGTTTAATTGAATTAGTCAGTATATTGGCAAACACGCGTTCAATAAGTCGGTGATCAGCATTCAACTGCAAAGAAGTAACTCCATAAAACTTTACCCAATTGTTTTTTTCGTGTAATAAATAATCAACTTGTTCTATTGCCCCGTAAATTGTGTTTTTAATAAATTCATTACTGGGATGAATAATAACCTCGTTTTCTTCCATTCGGTGCACATCGATAAAATTATCGGCCATCTGTAATATATGTTGTACTGAATTAAAAACTATAGTCGGCAATTTATTTTCCTGAGATGCAAATAAAATAGTATTTAACGAATTGCGAATATCGTGCAAAATCATACTAATCATATCTTGCTTTAAATTAATCAATTGATTTAAATCTTTATTTTTTTTATCTATCAACTTCGAATCAACAAGAGATTGATAAGAAAAAACATACAGCGTTCTAATGATAATAAAAAAACTAACAACTATGCCTACTAGAATGGTGATATAATATGGAAATATATCAACGATAAATGGGGGTTTAAACACAACGGCATAAAAAAGCATCTTAATGATTGAATATGTCCCCACATAAATAACATGTCTAGGATTAATAATCACGCCTGCAATAAAAATAAACAGAATGAGTACAATTTGGGAAAATAAGATTCGTTGTTCTACATACATACCAATACTTATGCAATATAAATCCGAGGTTAAAAGTAGAATAAGTGGTTCGTAAACGGCAATATAACCAAACAGAATATGATCTGTTTTACAAATAAAAATCAAAGAAAAAAGACTGATACAGAACAAAACACACACAAATAACAAGAATCCGTATAAATTAAAGATAAGGCATTTCCCAATTGAGGCTATAAGCATCAAATTTAAGCCTATCAGTGTCACAATAGTAATCAATCTGATCAACCAGATGTTCTGTTGACGAACTGAATTGATTAATGATGCGCTCAGAAAAAGATCTTTTAACAGAAGCTTCATAATGAGTTGTATGTGTTAAAATGGTTAGAATCAGCCGCATCACTATACTCCAGAAGAAACATCTATTACATATGCAATTTAACAAAAAACGAGATCCAATTAATTTTTTTAACCATTTTTTACATCTAAATTTGGGTGCTGATTATTTCCTTATACGAGAAAAGAAACAAAATACATAAGAAAAATCCGCCGTCATTATTTTTAGTTATTTTTTTGCTTCATAAATTTATCAAAAAATCAGTTAAATCACTATTCATATCCAATCCGATTTTTCTTTTAAAACGTTTCCGAGCTGTATTCACGGAGTTTGGTGAAATACAAATAACTTTTGCTATCTCTTTGTTGCTCATGTTTAAGCGAATAAAAGCACATAAGCGCAATTCTGAGGTGGTTAAGTTCGGATATAACTGCTTTATTTTTCGAAAAAAACCTTGGTAAATAAATTCAAAGTTTGTCTGGAATTCATTCCATTCCAATGAATTAGAGTTTATCAACTCTTCCAATGAATTAATAAAATCAATTATTGTTTTCTCGCTTCCAGACATATGTTTTTTTAATTCTTGCAACTTATTGTATACTAATTTTTTTCGTTCCGAAAAATGTTGGATAGAAACAATTTTAGAAGCAAGCTGGTTTTGCAACACTATGTTTTGTTGCTTTATTTGTTTCTGCATTTCGGAAATTTGCAACATATTGCGAACTCGTGAAACCAGTTCAATTTCATCAATTGGCTTCCGCAAAAAATCAACTGCACCAATTTGCATCGCAGTCTTTAGGTTGGTAGATGTCATCATTACCCCAGACATCATAATGACAGGAATATCGCATAAAATATCATCGTTCTTTAGCTCTATTATCGTTTCTATCCCGCTCTTTTCAGGCATATCCCAGTCTATCAAAATTAAATCGAGAGCTGTTCTTTTAACAATATTAATTGCGTTAACTCCTGTTGTAGCCGACAACACATCACAGTCCAGATTCTTCACCAAGATATATACAATAGACTTGATGTATGCAACATCATCGTCAACAACTAATATTCTATTCATTTTTAATTTTTTTTACGTGTGGAAATAACATTTCATTACAAAAAAACAATTGTTCTTTTTGAAAGTAACTAAAAATCAAATATATACCATATTTTCAGTGGTACATATTAAATTATCCTAATCAAGAATTTCACCTTAAAGATATTTGAATAGTTTATTTGAAAAAGACAAAAAAAAACGTTTGTATTCAATTCGAAACGGTTTTATTATTTTTTGTCAAGTAGCCTTATGCTATAAAATTGAATGTGAAACAATTCATCCTGATTTTGGCTTACAATCCAACTAATTTCCTTTTTGAAAAATTGCTGCTATTTAATTGACTCTGCTTGGTAAATTCAAGTTACAAATGCAACTTTAAAATTAAACATAAAATAAGGGCACAGAAAATTATATCCTAGGTCTTAGGTTTATTGCTCTTCAACAAAATTAATAAAATCATCAGAAATAGAAGAAAAATCAGATTCCTTAGGGATATATTGTCTAATTTAAGCCATTAAGATTTTCGTTACTACCTCTTTCCCATCTATGATAAAGCCTAGCAAAATAGAACTTAACAGACAGTTCTTTAGCTATTTCCATTTCATAAATTTTGCTTTAAATAAGTTGTATTTCCATAATGATAAATTGTAATGCTATTCAAATATCACATTTTGTTTATCTACAGCCGCCCGCCGTACTTCGTTTACTATCTTGGCTCTTGGGTAGTGGTTCTTTTGGTGTGTCTTAACAGCTTGCGAACACCCAACGTAAGAGCATGCCACCGTGTGTCGGCTACAGTGAAATGTAATAGGCTTTGTTATCCCTGCCGCTATTATTTAGTATCTCATTGGCCTGGTCGTTTCTTGGTAGCGTGTACACTAATAATCTGACGGGTTCTTTTATTCCTGTATCTGCTACATTTATTTTTCTCTGTCTCACTTTTCTAACCATTATGTTACAAGCTATGTACAAATCTAATTGCTATTTCGTTTCGAGGTGTAAACCTGGTGTAACAAAGCAAAAAAAAGAGTAACAAAGGAAAATAAATTCTTTTGCTACTCTTTGTGAATTTAGCTTAAACCACTATTAATTAGGAGTTTTAGTTTACTTTTTTAGTATTTTGTTTTCTCTGAAAAATGGGCAAGTCAAGTCAAAACCAAACAGACCCATTTTTTGTCAGATGAAAGAATAAAGAGCAAAGATATATAGACAAAAGGTCTTCGCTCCAGCGTCTTTGCTCTTTGTTCTTTAAATCTTTATTCTATTTTGCAAAGCTTACCGCACGGGTTTCACGGATAACCGTGATTTTTACCTGACCGGGGTAAGTCATTTCATCTTGAATTTTCTTCGCGATGTCGAATGACAACGTTTCTGTTTCCTTGTCGTCAATCTTATCCGCACCAACTATTACACGCAATTCGCGTCCGGCCTGAATAGCGTATGTTTTCAACACACCGGGATATGAAAGAGCCAGATTTTCAAGGTCGTTCAAACGTTTGATATATGCCTCCACAATTTCGCGGCGTGCACCCGGACGGGCTCCCGAAATAGCATCACATACCTGAACGATTGGTGATAACAAACTTGTCATTTCGGTTTCGTCGTGGTGAGCACCTATTGCATTACATATTTCAGGTTTTTCCTTGTACTTTTCAGCCAACTTCATACCTAAAATAGCGTGTGGCAATTCCGGCTCATCATCTGGCACTTTACCAATATCATGAAGTAAACCTGCACGTTTGGCTTTCTTCGGATTCAACCCAAGTTCGGATGCCATGATGGCACACAAGTTAGCCGTTTCACGCGCATGTTGCAACAAGTTTTGTCCGTAAGACGAACGATATTTCATCTTCCCTATCATACGTATCAATTCAGGATGCAAACCATGTACACCCAAATCGATGGTAGTACGTTTACCTGTTTCGATAACTTCTTCTTCCACTTGTTTTTTCACCTTGGCCACCACTTCTTCAATACGGGCAGGGTGAATACGTCCATCGGTTACCAATTGGTGAAGAGCTAATCGAGCTACTTCACGACGGATAGGATCGAAACCTGAAAGCACAATGGCTTCGGGGGTATCGTCCACGATAATTTCAATACCGGTAGCAGCTTCCAACGCACGAATATTACGACCTTCACGACCGATAATACGTCCTTTCATTTCGTCGGACTCTATATGGAACACGGTAACCGAGTTTTCAATGGCCGTTTCGGTAGCTACACGTTGAATGGTTTGTACCACCACCCGTTTAGCTTCTTTGTTAGCAGTCATTTTGGCCTCATCCATAATCTCGTTGATGTAGGACATGGCTTCTGTTTTTGCTTCTTCTTTCAACGATTCCACCAATTTCGCCTTAGCTTGATCGGCTGATAAACCGGAAATTTGCTCCAATTGATCCAACTCTTGTTTGTGCAACTTGTCCAACTCTTTTTTCTTATGCTCAATCACTTCCAACTGGTTATCCAAGTTAGAACGAATGGCTTCCAGCTCACTGTTTTTACGATTGAAATCGGATTGCAGTTGATTTTGCTGCATTTCGCGTTGTTGCACCTTGGCCTCTGTCTGTTGAATCTTGACTTCAGCTTGTTGAATCTTTTGATTGCGCTGTGCAACCTGCTTTTCGTACTCTTCCTTAAGATTTAGATATTTTTCCTTGACCTCTATTAACTTGTTCTTTTTCAGAACTTCTGCTTCGGCCTCTGCTTCTTTTAGACGGTTGTTGTAACTGGATTTTACAATGAATTTCATCACGATAAAGGTTCCAACTCCCCCCAAACATAAAGCAATAGCTCCTATTACAATTGTTGGCATGTGATATATGTATTAATGGTTAAAAAAAACGCACTATCTCATTAAACAAACATCTGTTTATCAATGAAATAATGCGGGTAATATATTTGTTTATGTTTATTCTGAAACCAGAGTGTCCAAGTATGATTTTAATCCGGCATCCATCACGTTAAGCTCATCCAATAAAGGCTGCATATCCTTATCGTTGGCCGAGGTTAGGCTTTTTACTGCAAAATTTAATGATACCATCGAAAGAATGCTTTCTAATGGTATTACCTGATACTGTTTTCTGTATTCTTTAATTGCTGTATTAATTAAATCGGCTGCCTTACGGTATGTTTCCTCTTTTTCGCGAGGAATAGTAAGTCGCAAAGGCAACTGTTTCTCAAAGATATTTAAATTAATTGTCAGCAAATCAGATTCTTTCATTGCTCTATTGATTAAGAAGAGCTAAACATTTGTCAATTTCCCGCACCATTTTCGATAATCTGTACTTGGCTTTCTTCCGTTCGTCTTCGTTAACGGAAAGTAAACCTGCCGTGAGCAGATTATCATAGTTGGTTTGAAGCTCCAGCATTTTTTTGTGAGCATACATCAATTCCTTTTTTTCCTTCTCAAGTTCTTGCACAAGAACCTGATTCTTAGCTTTCTCCTTTTCATAAAGAGCCTTTAATTGCTCTATTTTCAGATGCAAGCTTTGTAATAATTGAATATGTTCGTCTGTCATGTCTGGGCAAAATCCTTACAAAAATAACGAAATGGATCCAAAAGAAAAAATATTGTTGCTCTTTTTGTTAAATAAAAAGATTTTGTCAACTATATTTCTATTTTAGCCTACTTAAATCAGCCGCCCCATATACTTCCGTGGAAATTTCATTTAGCCATCCGGCTTGCTGAAAAATTCCGGTTTGAACCTTAATAAAACGGATGCTATTTAATTTAACGGCATTACCCGATGCATCCACCGCGTTGGAAATATCAAATTCATTTCCCATGTAGGTAGTATTATAATCTGTTCCATTCGCATTTTCAGCATAACCCCAAGTAAATAAACCGGAATAAACCACCCAGTTTTGCTTGGTTGAACTACCTGAATTGTAGTAAGCATCAGGCAAACGGGTACCTGTAAATACCAGTGAATCTTTCAACGGATACTTCCACCATCCACTGGAATAGGTACTTCCATAACCCGGCACTAAACTCCCGGTATTTCCTTTACTGTCTTTCCAGGTAACATTGGCACTATCGGATTTTGTTTTGTAATACGTCACCGTGTAGTTCCTATACGTTGACGCGTTAGCCGATTCGCTTCCTTTCAATTCGTACCAGGTATCATCGGGCAACCCGTTGCCATTGGTATCTTCCATTACATATACGATTCCGGGTTCGGGAGCCGAGGAGCTTCCGCAAAGAACAATAAAATCATTGCCGCTCACATTGGTTATGTTGTGATTAAACCCGCCAACGATATATCCACCCCAACTGCCTAACGAAATAACCGTTTTGGTAGTAGTGGGTACTGTCAGATAGCCCGGAATGCCAATAAAATTGGATGCCGAATTGGAAAAGGCTACACTGGCATATTGCCCCGGTGCATACACATAATCATATACCTTGGTAATAAAAGCCGAGGTATCTAGAGTTGTCTTATTTTTTGTGTTTGTGGTTCTATGGGTATTTGTGTTTGTTGACAAATCACTGGCAGTATCATCGTACTTAGAACAAGACACCATCGCTCCTAGAAAAACAAAGGCCAATACCACGCTCAAAAATTTAGGTTTCAACTTATCCATATAAAGTTCGTTTATGCTGTTACATTATTTATCGTATCGTTACCATCGTGGCTCCAAAACCATATTCACGGAAAGAAGCATCTTGTACATAATAACCGGAATACTTGCTTTTAAGTTGCTTCATAATTTCGTTGCGCAAAACACCTTCGCCTTTTCCATGAATGAACACAATTTTATGCCCCTTCCGGTTCTTGTTTTCTTCAAGCACCTGATTGAATTTATCCAACTGATATTGCAACATATCGGCATTCGTCATTCCTGCCGTGGTATCAAGCAATTCGTCTATATGCAAATCCACTTCTAGCACATCATTTTTCTCAATACGTGTGCGACGACGAACATCCTCTTTTTTCTGCCCCAACGCGTCTTTCAATTGTTGCGGGTCAAAATTTAAGGCGGAAGCAGGCATATCCCCTGTAACGACCTCCAGCACCATTGCATCCTGCTTAAAATAATCATTTTCAGTGAAACTATGCAACTTGTAAAACTTCACCGGGTTTAGTTTCAGTTCTACATTTACAGGTGATTTTGGCTCGTATTTTTTCTTTTTAAACGCTAGCATTTGCACACTAATTCGCTCCCAATCGTTAAGCGAATCCTTGTTCAACGTACCAAAGTTAAATTTAGTGTTCGGTTCTATTATACCGTTATTTCGAGCAATAGCCTGGCCGTCGGCCAAGGTGGCAATATTATAATGCAAAAAATAATTGCTATCATTAATCAGGTAGGCATCGTAATCCGTACTCTGCATCTGTCGGCTATCCTGAGGAAGAAATGCCAACAAAACCGTGAGAGCTTCACCTTCGGGCGTTTCATCGCCGTCGTAATCATAGTCGTCATCCTCTTCGGGTTCCTCACGGATAATAATCGGAGCGGGTGCCGACGAGGCTTGTTTCTTTATTTCCGGCAGATTTGTTTCAGAGCTAATAGTTTCCACCACCACGCACTCGCGAGCCAGAACAGGTGTTTCAAATCCATCCTCTTCCTCTACCAATACAATATCTTTAGATTGAAACTTGCGCACGATACCGCCTCCTACACTATTCAGAAACCGTACTCTATCTCCTATTTTTACCATTTTAGCCTCCACAAATTCCCTCTATCAGAAGGGGTTAATACATTCTTACATCTAATTTTGATGAACAAACAAGCCTACAAGCAAATTGGCACACCATCTTCCTGCAAATTTCACTATTTTTGTCCATCAAAACAAGCGAAATGTTACAAGATACCCAACATATTAAAATTGAGGATTATAACTACCCGTTGCAGGACGAGCGAATAGCTAAATTTCCATTGGAGAAACGGGATGCCTCCAAATTACTTTTAAATAAAAACGGTGAACTAAGTGAATATCATTTCTATGATTTGCCCGAATTACTTCCGGCTGACAGCCTGTTGGTTTTCAACAACACGAAAGTAATACAAGCCCGCTTAATTTTCACGAAAGAAACGGGTGCTCAAATTGAGGTATTTTGCCTTGAGCCATACAGCCCTAATGATTACGTTCTTTCGTTTCAACAAACACGAGCCTGCGAATGGAAATGTATGGTGGGTAATTCAAAAAAATGGAAAGCGGGCAAAATACAAACCTCGTTGCAACTAAATAATGGAAAGGACGTACTGCTAGAGGCCGAGCGCATTTCTACGGACAACAACACGCATATTATCCGTTTCACGTGGGAAGACCCGTCATTAACTTTTGCCGATATACTGGACAAGGTGGGCGAATTGCCCATCCCGCCATACCTGCACCGACACACCTGCGAACGGGATAAGGAAACGTACCAAACGGTGTACTCCAAAATAAAAGGTTCGGTGGCAGCACCCACAGCCGGGTTGCATTTTACCCCGGAGGTATTGGCTGCATTACCAGCAAAAGGAATTGAGCTGGAGGAACTCACGCTGCACGTGGGTGCAGGTACTTTTCAACCTGTAAAATCGGAAGAGATAAAAGAGCACACCATGCACTCCGAAGTTATTTCGGTAAAACAGGAAACCATAGAGCACTTGATAAGAAAAACAGGGCGGGTGGTTGCCGTGGGTACCACTTCCGTGCGTACACTGGAGAGCCTTTATTACATAGGGTTATATCTGCAAGCACACCCGGATGCCGATGCGCACGAACTAAGCGTGCAGCAATGGACTCCTTACCAAACCAATTCCGAGCTTACCACGGAGCAAGCATTGAGCAATATTCTGTCTTACCTGAAAAAGAACAACAAGGACAAACTACAAACCGCCACGCAAATTATTATTGCACCAGGCTACAAGTTTAAAGTGGTAAATGCCATTATAACAAACTTCCACCAACCCAAAAGCACGTTACTACTTCTTATTTCAGCTTACTTGAAAAGTAATTGGAGGGAGATGTATGATTACGCGTTGGCACACGATTTTCGTTTCTTGAGTTATGGCGACAGTTCGTTGCTAATGATGTAAAATAGGCTTTTTTTGTTTTCAATAACATGTTTTTAGCTATTTCATCTTTATTTCAATTCATTACTTTTGAAAAGAAATAATTACATGAAAAACACAATCCTTTTTACGGCAGGTTCCAAAACACTGCCGGAGATGCAACTTACTATTGGTGCCCGTTTTGGTGCCATAAGTATAGATAGTCTTATCGCGTACGACCAATTCATTTTGGAGGATGAACCACGGAACAAAGACTTTGATATTCTAATCGATACACGCAATATGGATTGGGATTTTGTCATCTCTGATGTACAAATCTATGTACGAAAATTACTAGAACTCAACGGAGCAATTTCCAATAAAAACAAAATAGCTACTTACAGTTCGCCTCACCAATTAGCTTATACCTATATTGTTCAAAAAGAATTTGCAAAGGCCAACCAAAAAATGGAGTTTTTTAGGGAATTAGCTCCTGCTATAAACTGGTTGAACAAATCCATTACCCCGGAAGAAGTTGAACATATAATAAAAGAGATGAAGGAAAATCCACCATTTAAGTGGAACCAAGAAATTGGCTATAACTATTAAAATCTATTCCGGACAAATTTTCCACCAGTTTTATTTAACCGCTAGGGGTCTTTGGGAGTTGCTTTTGCAGCAATTCATACAGCATATTATTTATAAATTAAACATTTTGTAATCCGTTATGCATTAAAACCTGTTTATGTTTACACTTAAAAAGTGAACAGGCTTAACATATACGGATCAATGAAGACAACCCCATTTCTATTTTTCCTCACGGCTCTTATTTTAGTTAATATCACGGGGCTTTATACTGGAGTTTTTTTAAGCGACTCGTCATTGTATGCCCAAATATCCAAATCTTTTGTCACTTCGCATAATTGGTGGGATATTTATGTAAACGGACACGATTGGCTGGATAAACCGCACTTCCCTTTTTGGCTCTGCGCTATTTCCATGCAGCTTTTTGGCATAAATTCTTTTGCCTACAAATTACCATCCATTCTATTATTTTTAGCCTCCCTTTTTTACACGTACAAACTCGCTGAAAAGCTTTACAACAAAAAGACAGCTAGAATTGCGGTATTGATGTTGGCCTCCTCGGTGCATATTATTATTTCTAATAACGATACCAGAGCGGAAGCAATTCTTATCGGGTTAATCATGGGCAGCGTTTATCACTTATTTAGTTTGAGCCAACGTTACGCTACAAAGGATCTGCTATTAGGCTCTTTGTTCTGTGCAATGGCTATTATGACCAAAGGAATATTCGTATTGATTATTGTTTTTTCGGCGGTATTCGGACATTTACTATTCAAAAAGGAATATGCCAAACTCTTACAAATAAAATGGCTTCTGGTTTTCGTATTGACAGCTATTTTCATCCTACCCGAATTATACGTGCTGTACACTCAATTCGATTTACACCCCGAAAAAATAGTATTTGGAAAAACCCATGTATCAGGGATAAAATTCTTTCTTTGGGATAGCCAATTCGGACGGTTTGTTAACACGGGGCCAATCAAAGGCAACGGCGATCCATTCTTCTTCTTTCACACTCTCTTGTGGGCATTTGCTCCTTGGGCTATAGTAGGGTATATGGCTCTTTTCAACGCGCTAAACAAACTGGCTAAACGGAAACGATTGACAGAATATGTTTCAATCTGTGGATTCTTGATTATGTTTATAGTCTTTTCCACCTCGCAATTTCAGTTACCACACTACACAAATATACTATTCCCATTTCTCTCTATCATGTGTGCAAAATACATTATGGACAATAAAGACAAAAAGTGGCTTGTGAAAACATTCAGGGTATCCCAAATAATTTATATAGGAGTCTATTTCATTATGTTATCGCTTATAATTATATTCTTCCGGGCTGACAATTGGATTTTAACCGGGTTAATTATAATAGCCAGTTGTATCTCGTTGGTATTCGTACTGAGAAAATTCAATACTGTTATTTTACAATTCTTCTCAGCATCGCTCGTGTGCACCATGATGTTTCTACTGTATTTGAATCTCGTATTTTACCCCAAGCTTTTAACGTATCAATCAGCAGGTAACGCAGCCGAATATGTAAATGCACACTATCCACACAACACGATAGTAAACACGTTTGAAGAACCTTTGATGGAGTTTACGGCAAAGAACAACGTAGGCTACATCAACGACAATGATTTAAGCCGGTTGAAAAAAACGGATCAAAACAAAAAAATAATTTACTATGTCGATCAACATTTTCTAGACACGCTACAAACAACAGGCATCCAATACCATAAAATCGAAACATTTTACGGATACCATATCACTAAACTAAAAAAAGATTTTTTCTATTACAAAACTCGCGAACATACATTGGAACCAACCTTCCTGATAGAAATTAAAAACAACAATCCAATATCAATTGAGGGAGAAAAGAATCTTCATTAAAATGTTTACCTATATTGTTTGTACCAAGATTTATTATATTTGCATTTATAACACGTAGAGGAAGAATCAATAGGAAAAATCATATTTGCACCCATCAAATTTCTTCTAAATAATAATATTAGCTTAATAAACAAGATATTGGAAGAATGAATAATCCTGATTTAATATTAAAACTCGTCAAGTTTTGTGTGGTAGGTGGATCCGGCATGCTGATAGATTTTGGGTGCACTTGGGTGCTGAAAGAAAAAATCAAGATAAATAAATACATAGCCAATTCGGTAGGATTTATATTGGCTGCTACATCCAACTACTGGTTCAATCGTATTTGGACTTTTCAAAGTCATAACCAGCAAATCACCCACGAATATCTCTCCTTTTTGGTTATCTCGTTAGTAGGATTGGGAATTAATAACCTGATAATATATCTGTTGAACGACAAATTAAAACTAAATTTTTACCTTTCCAAATTACTGGCAATAGGAGTTGTCACTATTTGGAATTTCGGCATGAACTACTTGTTTACTTTTTCATAAGTTCCTAAACTTCTTTAATTTATTTCTTCACGCTTAAAACGTATAACCAACATCTAACGAAAATAATTTAGTGTATAAATTAAACTGTGGTCTGTCTAACATACTTTCCATGTATTGAAAATTAAATTCCAAATAGATAGCTTTGTCATCCTTCAACGGATACTTACATCCCGCCCTACCATTAAATCCAATGCTGTAAAGAGGAAGAGATCTGCCATAATAATACTCAGAAACGGTATAAACAAATTTATCATTGGATGATAGTATAAACATATTAGATAAACCAGCACCAATATATGGTTTTAATTTCTTTTTTGAGAACGTATAATTTACAGTTACAGGAATCACTAATGCCCATGTTTTTAAATTAACTTTCAACGCCGAAGCATCTGCCTTTAATTTATTAACAGTTCCACCATCCGATACATAATAGTCACTCAAATGATAGTTCGTATTATTATATTGTATATCAGGACCGCCATAATATATTTCAGAATACGAATTTCCACCCTTTAAATTATAATTTGAAAAATATTGCAAATTAGCATCTACTGAAAAACTAATGTTTCTCACCCATACAAATGCATTTTGGAATTCAGCCCTGCAACCGATTAAACCTGAAGTACTATAATCAGTTACAGTATAATCTGTAATATCAAACTTATTTGAGGTCAAACCCATTTGCAAACTAAATGCAACATGCATTGGTTTTATTTTTTTTTCGTAAACAATACATTTCTCATTCGTACAAACCTTATTATGATATTCCTCCGCAATTTTAATTAACGATTTTGCGTCAAGTTCGGTTTCCTGAATATCAGTAGAATCAATATTAGCATCTTGCATCAGATATGAAAGAAGAGGAATATAGTCTTTCCTCTCTCCAAGAATTGTAACATTGCCAAAATTTTCTGAAGTAATATCCGTACTCTTTAATTCCAACAAATCACCATTTTTTTCAACATAATAATGATCATCATTCGATAAATAATGATACATATTAATCTTCCCATGAATAAGATATTCTAAAAATACGAGTCTAGACAATTTTGAATTTTTAGACGATTTTGAATCAGAAATATTTTTGGAAACAAAAAACTTTCCATCTTTATATCGATATCCTTGTATATCACTCGGTAAAAACTGTCGAGGCTCATCCGTTTCTGTTTTCTTGAAATTGCAGTATTGGGAACAGCTACGAGAACCTTTGTTTTCGATAAGACCAGAAATTGTATCTCCTTGGTTTTTTATAATAAAGCCCGGTAACCAATCTTCATTTTGAGCCAAACACGTAATCTCTATTCCAACTAATAATGCGATAAATAAAATTCTCTTCATTTTCAATATTTTTAAGCCCAAGAAAACAGCCTCTCGAATCATTTAATTTTCAAGTTCAAAACTAGAGTTTTTCATCCAAACAAAAAAAAAAATTTTCCTTTGGAAGAAAATTCTTTATATATCAATTTTAAAAAACTCACCATTGAATTTCCGATAAGCCTTGTTTACGCAAATATTCGTTAGCCTGGCTAAAATGTCCGCAACCAATAAAACCACGGTAAGCCGAAAGAGGCGAAGGATGTACTGCTTTTAGCACCAAGTGTTTACTGGTATCTATCACCGCTCCTTTTTTCTGAGCATACGAACCCCACAGCAGAAAAACAATATGTTCGCGTTCGCGACTCAATTTTTCTATCACCGCATCGGTAAACTGCTCCCAACCCTTTCCTTGATGAGAACCCGCGGTATGCGCCCGCACTGTCAACGTGGCGTTGAGCAACAGCACTCCTTGTTTAGCCCATCGCTCCAGGTTGCCCGAGGGAGGGAGCGGAATTTGCAGATCACGCTCAATCTCTTTGAAAATATTTATTAAGGATGGAGGAAAATCCACCCCATCGTTTACCGAGAAGCATAAACCATGCGCCTGCCCCACCCCATGATAAGGGTCTTGGCCGATAATTACTACCTTCACTTGATTGAACGGACATTGATCGAAAGCATTAAAAATAAGTTTCGCGGGTGGAAATATGGTAGTATGCGCATACTCGTTTCGCACAAACGAAGTTAACAACTCAAAATACGGTTTATCAAATTCCGATTGTAAAACGGCTTTCCACGAGGGTTCTATCTTTACATCCATAATCTTATTCTATAATATCCAACAATGGTTTGCCCGTGTTGGAACTTGGATAACTCATCCGCAACACGTTGCTAATAGTAGGTGCTATATCTATAGCCGAAAACGGCTGATTTATCGTTTGGTGTTTCACCCGCCAGCCACTTATGATAAACGGTGCATAGTTGTTGACACGGGTTGACAAGCCCACTTTTACATTTTCGGTAGCTACCGCCACCCATCCGGGTTGAAGATATAGCATAATATCCCCAGCATGCTCTTTGTTATACGAATTTTTTATCATTTGTATCCGTTCATTTTGGCAAGCTATGGTAAGCAAGTCCTCCGAGCGGAAAGCAAACTGAACGCCTTGAAAGCGTGTCATAAAGTCGGCTACTTTTTGTTCCACCTCTTTCACGTCCAGCTTTTTAGCCTGTATTTCATCTTTATTCAAATAAATTTGGCGGTTGGCATATCCATGTATAAAATCACCTTGCCCGTATGTTGCCATCAAATAAGTGTTGAGCAGCGACAACGACCTGTCCACCACAAAATAGCCGGAAGGAACATTATACAAGCTTAAAAAGTCGGGCGACACATAATCGGTTTGCGGAGCATACACCACGTACATTACCCTGGAAGTACCACATGTGGCATCCAGCGCGTCCATCAGCTGGTGAAGCTCTTTATCCAAACGCAAATACATATCCTCGGTTTCGGAAGTCAAAACGCCCGTGGTGGATTGATTGAATCCTCGTACGGTAAACTGCAAATTGATAATATCAGGATTCTCGTCAATGCCAATATACTCTTCTTTGAGAGAGTTAATAGCCAAATTTTTCACCATCGTGTTGGCAAATGGCGATTCCTTAAACCTTTTGAACGGAGCTGTTTTCCCCGATGGGTCGGTCACAGGGTATGCAAAGAAGGCACTTGCCCTACTTTGAGCCGACATGGTTTTATATTGCGAGCTTATGTATAAGTTTGTCCAGTTGCGTTGCACATTATCCTGTGCCGGACTAGCTTCATTCATTTTAGCTGCCCACGATGGCAGCGAGGACGTATAATAGCTGGATGTAGCCCAAGTGCCGGTAGTATCGTCAATCCACACCGTGGCATTTCCTGCATGACCAGCCATTACTACGGCTTCTTCGGGATTAATGGCTATGGTAAGCACTTTAGACCGACCTAAGGTATTTAGTTTGAGTTCATCTACAAAAGTACTTGCTTTTAAGCTTTTAGGAGAAACACGTATATTGGTTCCGATCCCTCTTTTTTCTTTGTCAACCAGCGTAAGGAAATCTTGATTGGTTTTAGGATCCCAATAATAATCGCTGCAAATGCTATGATCCGCAGGCACTGTTCCGGTGTAAACAGTAGCATAATCAGCCGCGTTGCCCACGCTCCAATACGGATAAGTCATGTTGCGGCAATACGCGCCATTGCGTATCAACCGACGAAACCCGCCTTGCTCAAATTCATCCCATAACGTGGAAAGATAATCGGAGCGCAACCCGTCAATAGCAATGGTTACAATCAATCGGGGGCGGGCTACCGTATCTGTTGACTGCTGTGCGAATAAATGTCCAAAAGCAAAAAGAGAGAAAAAGAGAATGGCTATTTTTTTCATCATGACGAACTTACTTGGTTTGTGAGAATACCTCTTGCAGACGTATAAAATGGATGGCTCTGATAAGCAACAACAACATTAACGGCAAAAAGGCAATATTAAAATGCTGTGGAAGGAAAATAAATCCGGCCAAGGCCACAACAATAGCCACAGCATTGAGCAGTTGGTAATACGACAATATTTTATACAACTTTTTAAACGGAAGCAAGAGCACAAACAGCAAATCCAGAGGCTGAACCCACAACAAATTATAGTTGGGATGAACCAACGGGTGAACCGAAAAATTAACCAAATAGAAAACAATCACGCCCATAAGCCCTGTTGCCGAAAACAAAACAACATCTAGCCACAACAACGATTTGTTTTTCCAAAAATAGGTAATCAAAAATACAGCTATCATAGCGATAAAGCACGCCAGTACCGGAGTTATCGTCGGTTTTAAATCCTTAGTATAAGGCACATCCACGGCAACCGTTTTTTCCGCCACCACGGGCTGTCCATCGGCCTGCCTGGCTCCTTGCAAATACGCCATCAGCTCGGCGGGCAGAAACATACGTTCACGTGGGGTAGCCACCACGTCAGCCGAAGCTCCGACCACGAAATCTATACCGAATTTCGTCCACGAATCCTCTCCCGTATATTGTCCTATCAATTCTCTAAACGTATCTTTCACCTTACGCTTGGGATACGTAATTTTGTCAGTGAAAACGGATTCTATCATATCTCTAGGGCGAGTGGCACAGTTATCATAAACAAAGTTATAGCGATAAAACCTGTTTTGAGGCTCGTAATTTACCATCAAAGCATTAAAAATTTGTTGCTTTTGCTCTTTGGTCAAGTTCAACTTTTGTTCCCATACCGGAATATTATCATCGTGATAGCGCATGAAAAAGTCGATGGCAAAATCTAGCCCCAATTGATAATCAGTTAATCCCTTTACAAATTTCAGATAAAAACCTTGCGTATGAAAATTAAACATCCCGTAGTTGAACACCACGTCGATATTCAGCGCGGGATCTTCCACCCGGATAGCCGTATGCCCGAACTGCGCGTACAATTCTTTTCCCGAACCACAGGTAAGCAGGCTAACCTGAGCTTTGTCCGAAAGTTCTTCACCAAAAATATTTCCAGCTAAAAGAGAAATAAAAACAAGAACCAATATTTTTTTCATCTGCATTCTTTTTGAATTGACACTTTATTTGCAAAGGTAATTATTCGTCTAAAATATTAATTTATTTTTTAAATGGATTATCCTTTTTTATAAATCTAAAATAAAAAAGCGAGGCTAAATCTTATTTCGATTTCAACCTCGCTCTATATTTTTATATAGAAGGATTATTCTTTTTCTTCACTCACCACGTATTCCTGCGTGAAAAGCTTTTCGTCGCCCATATCACATGTTCCTGAAAAAACAGCTTCGGGCTCTATCACCAATACTTTTGTTTTAATATCGCCAATTACTTTAGCGGTCGATTTTAATGATAATGTATCCGATACAATAAGATTACCTTTCAGATACCCCATAATATCGGCATTAGAGCATTCTACATCTCCCACGATAGAACCTTTGGGGCCAATAATAACACGACCGGAACATTCAATTTTACCTTCAACAGCACCATCAACTCTAAAATCACTATCAGAAACAATATTTCCATTCACCCTACTTCCACATGCAAGTGCATTATGGGCTATACCATTATTGTTTACAATTTCTTTTGCCATGAGCTTAATAGTTTATTCTTTTAATTTTAGCAGCAAACAAATGTATCTATTTTGTTTCTAAAAACCAAATCCGATTTTTCTTAAAAAAGAAAAATCGGATTCCGGTATTGAGCGGAAGACGGGGCTCAAACCCGCGACCCTCAGCTTGGAAGGCTGATGCTCTATCAACTGAGCTACTTCCGCAAGCACAAAATTGAAATGTTCTCAATTTTGTGGGTAGTGATGGATTCGAACCACCGAAGGCGAAGCCAGCAGATTTACAGTCTGCCCCATTTGGCCACTCTGGTAACTACCCTTTAGCGGCTGCAAAAATAATACTATTTTTGTAACTCCAAAGCATATTGAACCATTTTTATTGCAGTAATTGCGGCTTCATCGCCTTTATTACCGAGTTTTCCACCCGCTCTATCCACCGATTGCTCCATGGTGTTGTTTGTTAACACTCCGTAGATGAATGGTATAGAGTACTTCATATTCAAGTCCACAAACCCTTTTGTTACCCCCTGCGAAATAAAATCAAAATGTGGTGTTTCACCTCTAATAATGCAGCCTAAACCGATAATTGCATCCGGTTTTTTGTTTTCGGCCAATGCTTTTGCTCCAAAAGTGAGCTCAAAAGCACCGGGCACATAGCTTACCATGATGTTTTCTTCCTTCGCCCCGTTTTTCATTAACGTGTCATAGGCTCCTTTAAGCAAAGCCGTCGTTATATCCGAATTCCATTCGGACACTACTATGCCGAACTTCATATTGGAAGCATCGGGCACCTTGGAAGCATCGTAGTGGGAAAGGTTATGATATTTTGTTGCCATACGTTATTGTTATTTATGTAAAAGCCACAATATTCTCTTCTTTCAAAAAGAACACCGTGGCCTACTATGTTTAATTTTTTCGAATCTTACTTTTTCAGTTTAGCCCGTTCGATATATTTATCTATATCCTGAGCTTCCGCACTTTGAAAATACTTATCTTTAATTTGTGTGTAGAATTCGATTGCTTTGGCAAAATCGCCTTTGCTTTCGTAGACCAAGCCTGCTTTTTTTAAGAAAATAGGGCTGAATACTTTATTATCAGAATCATACGCCTTCTTGTAATATTCAAGAGCTTGATCTGTTTTTCCCAGTTCCACGTACGAGTCGCCGATTAAACCAATCAACACGGGGCTTACATTAATGCTACCATGTCCTTTAAATTTTTCCAAATAATCAATGGCTTGTTGGTAGTTACCTAATTTATACGAACAAATTCCGGCATAAGCATTTGCCACGTTGACCGATTTTGTCATACCATAATTTTCAATAATCCGTTTAAAACCGATATAATCAACACCATCTCCGTTGATTGCCAACTTGAAAGAGTCGGCAGCAAAGTAACGTTCACCCTTGGCTATTTGAGCCTGAGCCTCAGTCTCCTGAGGTGCTAAATAAAACCTGTTGAATAATAAAACACCGCACACTACTACAACAATAGCAACTACGCCGTAAATTAATTGTTTTTGATATTTCTCAATAAAGGCTTCCGTTCTACCTATCGCAACTTCAAGGTCTTCACCAATACCTGTGGACTTGGATTTTTTATCTTTTGACATAAAAAATTTGATTTTTGGTTTTAATTTTTATCGAAGGCAAAAATATATTATTATTGCTTATTAAAGAAATATTGAAGTGTTTTTTTACAAAAACAGACCATAATAAACAAAACAGACCCATGTTTGGGAGACTAAAATTTCGCGAATGAAAAACCCGCACTTTTTTTTATCTTTGCATAAAAGTATCTGCAAAAACAGTTTATGTATCTCAAACGGCTCTCATTAGTCAATTATAAAAACATCTCTCAGGCGGAAATATCTTTCTCGCCCAAAATAAACTGTTTTATAGGGCAAAACGGTGCCGGCAAAACCAATATACTGGATGCCGTGTACTATTTATCCTACTGTAAAAGCCACAGCAACAGCATTGACGTACAAAACATCGCGCATAACGAGGATTTTTTTGTAATTCAAGGTGAATACCTTGTACACGACAAGGAGGAACATATTTATTGCGGGTTAAAACGAAAACAAAAAAAGCAATTCAAACGTAATAAGAAGGAATATGAACGCCTGTCCGAACATATCGGGCTACTTCCTTTGGTACTAATTTCACCCGACGACAACCGCTTGATACTGGATGGCAGCGAGGAACGACGAAAGTTTATCGATTCCATTATATCTCAATACGACAAAGCCTACCTGCAAAGCCTCATCCAATATAACAATGCACTGGTACAGCGCAACTCGCTACTAAAAGGCCAGATAACCGACATTTCGGTGTACGAGATTTGGGAAGAATTGCTATCCGAACATGGAACGCGTATTTTTGAAAAACGGGTTAAATTCATTGACGAATTTCTACCCGTATTCCAATCGTTTTACAAATTTTTATCCACTAACAATGAAGAGGTTAAACTGGATTACGATTCGCAACTGAAAAATGAATCGCTAGTGTCGTTACTAAACCTCAGCCGGGAGCGCGACCGAATTTTAGGCTATACCACCAAGGGCATTCATAAAGACGATTTGGACATGCACTTGGGCGAATACCCCATCAAGCGCGTTGGCTCCCAAGGTCAGAACAAGACCTATTTAATAGCACTCAAGTTAGCCCAATTCAACTTCATCAAGCAAATATCGGGCACCTGCCCCATCCTGTTGCTGGATGATATTTTCGACAAACTGGATGCGAACCGGGTGAAACAAATCATTAAGCTGGTGAGCGAGGACAACTTCGGACAAATATTTATCACGGATACCAACCGGGAGCATTTGGACGAAATTATTAAAGGTGTAAATCAGGATACACATATTTTTACGGTTGAAAATGGAAATGTAATATAACATGATGCAAAAAAAGCAACGCTGATTGAGTCAACGCTACTTTTCACCTTTGCAAAATTAATGCTGCGAAATTAATGCATCGGTCTTGGTGAATCTGCTTCCAACTCAGGAATAACCTTTGCAAGCTTCATTCTGAATTTAATTTCTTCCAATTTAATTTTCTTTTCAAGGGCACTCACCTCATCCAGTTTTTCAGCAATTTGGTCAATAGAAGGATTATCTACACGTGTAAGGTAATCCAATTCAGCCCTACGAAGCCGAAGTTCATTCTCCATTGGGCGAGTTGTTTTTCTAAGTTCTTTTTGCATAGACATGAACTGTTCTTTTTCCTTATCGTTCAACTTTTGCAGGCCGAAATCAAACGGAGGTCTCTCCCGGTTAAAGCCTTCTTCGTCCTGACGGCCTTTGTCACACCGTGGACTCATTGACATTCCTTTTTGATTATTCATATCGGAAGCTCCTTGTTCGGTAAGTGCAAATGATTTTCGATCATCCGGACGTTGATCGAAATCTCTTTTTTGAGCGGACAGATGAAGTGCTACCAACAGACCTAATAACACACAAATTTTTTTCATAATTATTTCCTTTTTATTAATCTATACCGTAAAAATAGAATGACTCGTACTAAAGAAAAAACATTTTAGATAAGTAACTGTATTGTATAGATAAACAACCTTTTATTTCCATCCGATTTTTAAAGTTATCGGTACACCTACAAAATAATGTTTTCACTTTTGATAGAAAACCATACCTTTGCAACACGCATAAAATAAAACCCGTTTCATGAGCGATCAGAGATATAATCAACGCGGCGTATCCGCTGGAAAAGAAGACGTACACAATGCTATCAAGAATATTGATAAAGGCATTTTTCCAAAAGCTTTTTGTAAAATAATCCCCGATTTTTTAGGCGGCGACCCCGACTATTGTAATATTATGCATGCCGATGGGGCGGGTACCAAATCATCGTTGGCCTATATATATTGGAAAGAAACGGGAGATATCTCCGTGTGGAAAGGTATTGCACAGGACGCATTGATTATGAACATCGACGATTTGCTTTGTGTTGGTGCCACGGATAATATCCTGCTCTCGTCCACCATCGGGCGAAACAAAAACCTGATAACGGGAGATGTAATTGCAGCCATCATTAATAGCACGGACGAATTATTGCAGGAACTACGCCAGATGGGCGTAAACATTTACGCCACAGGTGGTGAAACCGCCGATGTGGGCGACTTGGTGCGTACCATCATCGTGGACAGCACGGTAACTTGCCGCATGAAACGTGGTGACATTATTAATAATGCCAACATACAAGCAGGAGATGTTATTGTAGGATTATCCTCATGCGGACAGGCTACTTACGAAAAAGAATACAACGGGGGTATGGGCAGCAACGGGTTAACATCCGCACGCCACGACGTGTTTGCCAACTACCTTGCCCGAAAATATCCTGAAAGTTATGATGCCGCGGTGCCTGCTGATTTGGTTTACTCCGGCAGTTACAAGCTCACCGATAAGATAGAGAAATTAGGCATTGATGCCGGCAAACTGGTACTATCGCCTACCCGCACCTATGCTCCGGTGGTGAAACGATTGCTCACCGAGCTTCGCCCGCATATTCATGGCATGGTACACTGTTCGGGAGGTGCACAAACAAAGATTCTGCATTTCGTGGACAACCTGAAAATTACAAAAAACAATTTATTCCCTATTCCTCCTCTATTTGAAATTATACAAAAAGAATCGGGAACCGACTGGAAAGAAATGTACAAGGTATTCAACATGGGGCATCGATTGGAAGTATATCTTCCACGGGATTATGCCGAACAGGTTATTGCCATTTCCAAATCGTTCAATATCGACGGTCAAATTGTAGGATACTGCGAGGCTTCAACTAAGAAAGAGCTTATTATAGAAAGCCCTTACGGACGATTTGAATACTAGAGACTGACATTATCTTTCAAACAATATTGTAAACCCGAATGGCGTGATAGTATATATCATTCCATTCGGGTTTTATTATGTAATTTTATTGATCTACAATATCGGAATAAACAAGCAAGGCGTTAAGGAAATTCCTTAACGCCTTGCTTGTTAAAATATGTCTTTACTTATTAAATTCTATTTTCTAAATTTAAATTGATTCTTACCATATTTTGCATAACAATCGTCATCACCAGCAAATCTATAAGTAAGCACAAAACTCAAGTTAGCATACGAATCGTTCATGTGTGACCATTTGGTATTAAAGCCATCAAAATAATCGGCATTCTTTCCTACCGGATAAGTCCATCCGAATTCAGCCCCTAAATACAAGCTGTATGTAACCGGAAAACGAAAACCGATACCAAATGGGAAAGCCAACGTGGGAGCCGAATACTCGTACATTTTCTTTGATTCGTTATAATACTTTTCATTAAACGCATCCATATCGGACTTAACACCTGATGTGTACAATTCCTTGCCCGGCCATGTATCAGCATAAGTTCTACCAGGAGCGACTTCACCAGTAAGAAGATCTGTATGTTTCCAATACGTACTATAATACACCCCAGCTATACCGAAGTAACCATATATATCGTAGGTTGTACGTTTAAACTTGAGCCTTAAAAAATATATTTGTGTTTGCAAAGATGCCTGCAATGCCGTACAATTATAATTAAACTCACGTACCGCATTTCGAGAACTAGCATCATTGCCTCCGTATAGAGAATACATAACAGAAAGCCTATTACCAATGTAATCATTATAATCGTGCTGATAGCCAAAAAACACAGAAGGCCGCGTGTACAACACATCCCACTCCGTTACCCATAAATTTTTAAATTTAGCCCCACCAACGTCGGCAAACATATAGTTGGGACCTATGCCAAGTGTTAAATAGTCTTTACCTTTATACGTGGTAAAGTTATGTAACCCCGACTGTGCAAACACGGTGAAAGCACTTCCTAAAGCTAATAAACAAAGTATAAATTTCTTCATCATATATAATTCGGGATGAGTAGTTTTGGACAAAGGTAACACGTTTTATTATTTATACAATAACTTATTTTTTGTTTTTTAACAACAAATTAAAGATTTAGCTTTCTTAATATTCTTTCACAGAAAGAACCAATAATTATCAATTGCAAAAATAAAAGATAAAATTCACAAAATGACAATAAAAGTGTTTCTTAACTATTAAAAAAAAAAACGATATAATAAATAGAGAAAAATTTCATTATTTTTGCATGGGTCTCTCTAAACAGAGCCTTTTTCCATCGTTTTTTATAACCAATTTTAAATTAAATACAGATAGTATGATTTATTCTCACGAAGTTGAACACATGTGTGTTGTAAAAAAAGGACCTAACCACGGTTCTGCGCCTATCCCAGAAGAAGGTAAATGGGTAAAAGCAAAAGAAATAAAAGATATTTCAGGCTTAACCCACGGTATAGGTTGGTGTGCGCCTCAACAAGGTGCGTGCAAACTTACACTGAACATTAAAGACGGTATTATTCAAGAAGCTCTGATTGAAACCGTTGGTTGCTCAGGTATGACCCACTCCGCAGCCATGTCTGCCGAAATCCTACCCGGAAAAACCATCCTGGAAGCGTTGAATACCGACTTGGTTTGCGATGCCATTAACACGGCCATGCGTGAATTGTTCCTGCAAATCGTGTACGGACGTTCTCAATCAGCATTCTCCGAAGGTGGATTGCCTATTGGTGCAGGTTTGGAAGATTTAGGTAAAGGTCTTCGCAGCCAGGTAGGAACCATGTTTGGTACCCTAGCCAAAGGCGTGCGTTACCTGGAAATGGCCGAAGGCTATTGCTCTCGTATGGCATTGGATGCCGACGGCGAAGTAATCGGGTACGAATTTGTTCACATGGGCAAATTTATGGACGATGTAAAAAAAGGTACTGATGCTAACGAAGCATTAAAAAAAGCGACGTCTTCTTACGGCCGTTTTGCCGAAGGAGTTAAATATATAGACCCAAGACAGGAATAATTGATAATGCATAATGCATAATTATGAAAACAGAAAAAGCATTAAGATTCAAAAAAGAGGATACTAACCAATTAGCAAACATCACACCCCTAATCCCCTTCCCGATAGCTATCGGGAGTGGACTAAAGGTTAATACAAACTGTTTGCAAAATCGATAGCCCCTTCAGGGGTTGGGGTAAACTCTTTAAAGCTTAACAGCTAAAGTGAAACATAATTATTCATTATAATATTCTTATTAATTATCAATTTTCAATTATCAATTATTAATTCTAGAAACTATGTTATTTGAAAGTTATGACCGTCGCATAAAACAAATCAATGCGACCCTTAATCAATACGGAATCAAAGACATCGACGAAGCTAAAGCTATCTGCGATGCAAAGGGCATAGACCCTTACACTATTTGTCAGGAAACACAAGCCATCGCTTTCGAGAACGCGAAATGGGCTTACGTGGTGGGTGCCGCCATCGCCATCAAAAAAGGTTGCAAAGATGCCGCTTCGGCTGCCGAAGCCATCGGTATCGGCCTGCAATGTTTCTGTATTCCCGGTTCGGTGGCCGACGACCGCAAAGTGGGTATCGGACACGGTAACCTGGCTGCCCGCCTGCTGCGTGAGGACACTCAATGTTTCGCCTTCCTGGCCGGACACGAATCGTTTGCAGCTGCCGAAGGAGCTATCAAAATTGCCGAAATGGCTAACAAAGTGCGCAAACACCCGCTTCGTGTGATCTTGAACGGACTGGGTAAAGATGCCGCCATGATTATTTCCCGCATCAACGGGTTCACTTACGTGCAAACTCAATTCGACTACTACACCAGCGAACTGAAAGTAGTACAGGAAAAAGCATATTCTACGGGGCTTCGCGCAAAAGTAAAATGCTATGGCGCGGATGATGTACGCGAAGGCGTAGCCATCATGCACTCTGAAGACGTGGATGTATCCATCACCGGTAACTCTACCAACCCTACCCGCTTCCAACACCCGGTAGCTGGTACTTACAAAAAAGAACGCCTAGAGCAAGGCAAGAAATACTTCTCTG
The DNA here is from genome assembly GCA_031292565.1 of Paludibacteraceae bacterium. Taxonomy (GTDB): domain Bacteria; phylum Bacteroidota; class Bacteroidia; order Bacteroidales; family Paludibacteraceae; genus JAFGVL01. Next base: position 279,762 of record JARLGW010000005.1, on the reverse strand, counting down.
TGGCTTCAGGTGGTGGTACTGGCCGTACGCTTCACCCTGACAACATGGCTGCCGGCCCGGCCTCTTATGGTATGACGGACACTATGGGACGTATGCACGGCGATGCTCAATTTGCAGGCTCTTCATCCGTACCGGCTCACGTGGAAATGATGGGATTCATCGGGATGGGCAATAACCCTATGGTAGGTGCCACCGTGGCGGTAGCCGTGGCCGTGGAAGAAGCTAAATAGAACCTATTACCTCTTACTATAACGAAACTCCTTGATAAGTTTTTATCAGGGAGTTTTTTTATGCTTGTTATTCGTCATGTTTCTTTTGAGTGACTGGGTACGGCGCAGGTTCTACCTACGCTTAACAGAACAAACCAATGTTTAATTATTCCTAAATTTTGGAGACTATTGTTTTCATACTTAAAAACAAGCAGTATATTTGTAAGGTAAACTTATAAGTTAATAAACATATTATGGATACAACGGAATTATCTTCATCATTACGAACCACCATTTCGGTTCTTCACAAAGGGTTGCGTAAACAAATGATCTCGTTTCACACGTACTCAATAACCGAGATAGAAACCATCAAACATTTAATCCGAAACTCATCCCTGTTGCCCACCGAACTGGCTGCATTAACAAGGATCAAGACTCAATCCATGTCACAAATCCTAAAAAAAATGGAAGAACAGGACGTGATCCGGCGAACGCCTTCGGAAACAGACAAACGCAAAGTATATATCTCGCTTACCGAGCATGGACGGGAAATAGTGCAAAAAGTAAGGTATGAACGCGACGAATGGCTGGAAAATGCCATTAAAAAATCGCTCACGGAAGAAGAAATAAAACTGCTGGAAAAAGCCCTGCCCATATTAAGAAAACTAGCCGAATACAAATAAAAATTTTAGTTTATGATAACAGCTATTGACAAAAACACCGCACTCGTGCTGATTGACCTGCAAAAGGGAGTTGTAAAAAAAGACACTTACCAATCGGCAACCGAAATCCTGAAAAAATCAGTGATTTTGATAGATGCTTTTCGTGAAAAAGGACTACCCATCGTGGTGGTAAACGTAAATCCCATAGGAGCCTCCTGGCTCAATGCACGAAAAGATCAAAAAAGTATGCTGGCCAACAAAGGAACCCAAACCATAGCCAAAGTGGGTATATCCATTGGTGGTTTTCTTGACATCCTGGATGAAATTAAAACAGAACCTACCGACATTTTCATTACAAAAAAAACATGGAATGCTTTTTACAACACACCGCTGCACGAGGAGTTACAAAAGCGCAACATTACCGGCATTGTACTGGCAGGGGTAGCCACCAGCATCGGGGTGGAAGGGACAGCCAGAGCCGCCGCCGAATTGGGCTACAACATCAGTTTTGCCATTGATGCCATGACCGACCAAAACCCTGAAGCACATCAAAACAGCATACGCAACATTTTCCCCCGCTTAGGCGAATCGGGTACAACTTCGGACATCATAGGAAAATTATAATACAGAATCTTAAAAAAAGAGGAAGAGCAGAAGGGATGAATATCAGCACATTTAAAGCATTCAAAAATCGCAATTACAGGTTATTCTTTTCCGGTCAATCGGCTTCGATGATAGGTACATGGATGCAACGAACAGCGGTGTACTGGGTTATTTACGACAAAACACATTCTGCCTTTATGCTGGGGATAGCCGTGTTTGCCATACAATTTCCATCGTTCCTATTTTCCTTAATAGGAGGCGTGGTGGCCGACCGGCATGACCGATACCGGGTGTTACTCATCACTCAAATAGCATCCATGATACAAGCCGTTTTACTCACGTTGGTCGTTATCTTTACCCACTACTCCGTAATAGAAATACTGGTATTAAGCATCCTGCTAGGTATAATCAATGCGTTTGATGTACCTGCCAGGCAATCGTTGGTACATCAATTGGTTGACAATGAAGACGACCTTGGAAATGCCATTGCCCTGAATTCTTCCATGAATAATCTGGCTCGGCTTTTGGGCCCCGCTATTTCGGGCATCGTGCTTGATAAACTGGGTGCTGGCGTATGCTTTATGATGAATGCCTTGAGTTTTGTAGCCGTTATCAGTTCCCTGTTAATGATGAGGTTGCCGGCATACATCCCGCAAGCAAAGCCACAAAAAGCAATGCTGGAGCTGAAAGAAGGTCTGAATTATTTAAAATCTACGCCCTCTTTAAATCGGTTGATTTTACTCATAGCATTGTGCAGCTTCCTGGTAATACCGTACATTACCCTACTACCCATCATTGCAAAAACAACATTGCACGGCAATGCATCCACCTACGGTTTACTAAACAGCTTTACCGGAATCGGAGCCATTAGCGGAGCCATAGTACTCGCATCGTTAAGAACACACGTAAACCTAAAGAAAGCATTGATTGTAGCTACCATCATTCTGGGTATCGGACTGATTCTTTTTTCACAAGCCCATAGTTTATGGCCGGCATTATTTTTTGCCATCATAGCCGGTTTTGGTATGATGTCTCATTCAACTTTGGTGAACACATTGCTGCAAACCACCGCATCACCCGAAATGCGAGGACGGGTTGTCAGTTATTTTGCCATGGCGTTTTTTGGCATGCAACCTCTCGGTGCATTACTTATAGGAAGCGTTTCGCACTACGCGGGCACACAAGTCACCATCCTGTTGCAAGGAACAGCAGCATTGGTTATCGTCATATTGTTTTTTCCATATCTTTGGCAAAAACGAACTCTTTTCCCCCGTAAGGTTCGGCATAGGTTCTGCTAATAGCCGTCAAAGCTAAAAGCAAAGCTCCTGCTTTGCAAAACGAGGCACGGATAGGCAAGTCAAGAAGACTCACTTTTTGCTTAAACGTAGGCAGAGCCTACACTTAACAGAGATTCCTGGGTATGGGCAACAACCCTATGGTGGGTCACCGTGGCCGTAGCCGTGGAAGAAGCTAAATAGAACCCATATACCTCATTATATAACGAAACTCCCTGATAAGTTTTTATCAGGGAGTTTTTTTATTGTAGTAAATCTACTTTCATTTTACACTACTCTAAATGCGAAAACGGAAAATATTTTCTTAACTTTATACTTCATTTACATTATTCTCCAAAACTATTTTTTTTTAAATGAAATATTAAAGCCTTATTTTGAATACAATAATAGTAGATTTGGCAACATCAATTTCTTCACTTCTTTAGATCTTTGTAAAAACAAAAAAAACAGAAAGAAAATGAAAATAACAATAACAGGTTCTTTAGGGAACATCAGCAAACCGCTAACAAAAGAGTTAGTGGAAAAAGGACATCAGGTTACCGTCATAAGTAGTAATCCTGAAAGACAAAAAGACATTGAAGCACTAGGCGCAAAAGCGGCTATAGGAACAATGGAAGATGCAGATTTTCTATCAGCCACTTTCAAAGGTGCAGATGCAGTATATGTAATGGAAACGCTTGGCGCGGGTGCTTTCTTTGACCAAAAGATTGATGCCATAGCTGCTATTACCAAGATTGGCAATAATTACAAACAAGCTATCCAACAGTCGAGCGTAAAGCGTGTGGTGCATCTCAGCAGCATTGGTGCTCATACCAATAAAGGCAATGGACTTCTGGCTTTTCATTATAATGTGGAAAATATTTTGAATCAATTGCCAAGCGATGTTTCCATTACATTTATGCGTCCCGTTAGTTTCTACTCCAATTTACTGGGCTTTATAAACACGATAAAAACTCAAGGTGTTATAGTCGCAAACTATGGTGGAGACAGCAAAAAACCATGGGTTTCTCCCCTGGATATTGCGGTAGCGGTTGCTGAAGAACTCGTAACGCCGCTTGAGGGTAGAAAAATACGGTATGTAGCAAGTGATGAAATTAGCTGTAACGAACTGGCAAGCCTGTTAGGTACAGCTATCGGGAAACCCGATTTGAAATGGGTGGTTATCCCGGATGAACAACTGCTAAATGGTATGATAGCAGCAGGAATGAACCCACAAGTTGCCGCAGGAATGGTTGAGATGAATGCAAACATAAATACCGGAGATTTATTTGAAGATTATTTTCGCAACAAACCAACCCTGGGTAAAATAAAGCTGGCAGATTATGCAAAAGAATTTGCGGCAGTTTATAATCAATAGTAACTTACAAAATTAAAAGAAAAAAATGAAAACAGTATTAATCACAGGAGCTAACAAAGGAATTGGCTTTGAAACCGCAAAACAACTGGCACAACTGGGTTATTTTGTTTATTTGGGAAGCAGAGACAAGGCGAAAGGATTAGATGCTATAAATATATTGAGAGGTTTAGGAATTTCAAATGTGGAATTAATTGAGATGGATGTAACAGATATTAATTCCATTAAACAAGCAAAACAAGAACTGGAAACCAAGATTGAAGTGTTGGATGTTTTAATAAATAATGCGGGTATTAGCGGAGAGAGACCTCAAAATGCTTCGGGCATTGAACTTGAAAATGTACGGAAGGTTTTTGAAACTAATTTTTTCGGGGTGATTCAAACTACGCAACAATTTATAGATCTTTTAAAAAAGTCTGATGAACCTAGAATAGTCAATGTTTCAAGCGAACTGGGATCTTTAGTAACTCAGAGTAATCCTGATTCGGAATTTTATGATTATAAATTGACTGCCTACTGTTCTTCAAAAACAGCATTGAATGCTTTTACTGTCATGTTAGCTTATGAATTCAAAAACACAAATTTTAAAATAAACAGTGTTAGTCCTGGTTATACCGCAACTGACTTAAATCAGTATAGAGGAACACAATCGGTTGCACAAGGCGCAAGCGTAATAGTGAAATATGCAACGCTTGACAAAAACGGGGAAACAGGAAAATTTTATAACGAAGAAGGAGAAACAGCCTGGTAAAGATTTGCAAAAGAATTTGCTCTCCATTCGGCGTAGACTCTACGTCATGGCTAAAAGCAAAGCTCCAACTTTGCAAAAAGATGCATAGATAGGCAAGTCAAAAAAGACTTGCTTTTTGCTCAAACTTGTGTAGAGCCTACGCTTAACCGGGATTCGGTGCTTGACTGTTTTTAATCCGCAACAGTTGTCAGACTTCTATATTCATTTCCCCAACTTAACATGAGATCAATCAAGGGTAGGAGTGTTTTTCCTGTTTCGGTCAAAGAATATTCAACTTTCGGTGGTAACACGGGGAAAATTTTCTTTACAATTATGTTGTGCTTTTCCAATTCAAAAAGTTGCTGATTAATCACTCTTAATGAAGCTTCGGGATGCGACCTATGTAATTCACTCGGTCTTTTGATGCCTTTATTTATATCATTAATTAAACACGTTTTCCATTTTCCACCAATGATTTCCATGGTAACAACAATACCACAATTCAAGTCTTTTGGAATTTTCTTCTCATACATAATATTCACTTTAGGTGTGTAATACTAAAATTACAGGGTAAAATTATCACTATAGGATAATTTTCACTCATATTGTACTCCTTAATCTGAAGTTATAACTTTGCATTTTAAATAACATTATTCAAATCATTCTTATGAATACGCAACAAACAACTCAACCGGCCTCCACCAATCAGTTATTGACCGATTTGGAAAAGAAACAATTAGCCGAAACATTTCTTCATGCACTTGGAACCCAAAATTGGGATTTGCTCCATTCTATTATTACAGAAGATATCTCTTGGACTTTACCCGGAGCAAGTGCTATTTCCGGCGAAGTTAACGACGCAAATGCAATAATAAAAAGAGCTCAACAAATAGTTAGTTATGGCGTTAGCTTAGAGCTTAAATATATTTTATACGGGCAATACAATGTTACATTATCCGTTCATAACCAAGCATCAAGAGGCGACCTTATTCTGGATGAACACTTAGCCACAGTTTGCACCATTCTTAATGGAAAAATTTCTAAAATTGAAACCTATTTATCCGATATTGATGGATTAAATGCTTTCTTTAAATAACAACAAGAACACCTTTTTTATTTTAAGCTATGTAATCACTTAAATAGCCATTCGTTTCTGCTCCCTATCCACCAAAATGCCATCCATATTCTCTTTTGCCCAGCCTATCAGCGAATTGATGTGTGGCAATAGCGTGCGTGCCCGCTCCGTGAGGGCATACTCCACCTTGGGTGGCACCTGCGGGTAAATGGTGCGGTTCACCAGGCCATCCTCCTCCAGCGTACGCAGGGTTACGGTAAGCATCTTTTGCGAAATATCGGGCAAGTCCTTTTGCAACTCATTGAATCGCCTCACGCCAACCACCGAAAGCGTATATAGCACCAGCACCGACCATTTATCGCCTATCCGCGACAGAATATTGCGTATGGGGCAATCGGGCGCGAAAGCATCCCTATCTATAATTTTCGACATAGCTCTCTTTTTTATTTTTACGCTACAAAAGTAAGTAAATTAATTTTCAACACCAAGGGGGGGGGTACAAGCGGATTATTAGGCTGTGACATCGGCTTCGCTTAGACAACGGATGTCTCCATTCGGAGTAAATTGCTAGCTATGCATAACCGGGGGGGATAAATAAATTATATCCCAGCTCGGGGAAAAGACACGATAGACAAATAGACAAAAAAGCTATTGATAAGGAATGCCTACGTGTACAGTTTAAAGAAATAATCGAGATCTAATTGTCTTATAGATTAGAGGATTTGAACTAAAATTAGATTCAAACGAAACAAGAAACTTTTAACGAAAATTAAAGAAACCCGTTAGTTTATTTTAAACTCAAAAAAATAAATTTTGCAAAAAACGATTAAAATATCACCCAATCAGGTGGTTTTCTAATCGGTATTTCATATCTTTATTCACCCTTAAGACATGAAACGTTATGGAAAAATCCCAAATTAACCACCCTCTACTCCCCTTTACGGATGCGCCGGATTACAATTTATTTGAACCCAAACTTCAAATTATCAAAGACATGCTTCGCATCTGCAACGAGAATATAATGATATTAGATTACTACAAAGGAGAGTATGCCTACGTTTCATCTAAAGAATATTTATACTGTGGTTACACTGAGAATGAAGTGTTAAAAATGGGTAGTGCCTTTATTCAAAAAATAACTACTGAAGACGATCTGCAATTTATAGGACACGTACAGGGATTGTTTATTGAATACATCCACACGCTACCACTAGAACGAAGAAGTAAGGTAACATTGTTTATGAACCACCATATAAAAGACAAACGAGGTTCTCTGTTTTCGGTAGATATTAGGCTCACCCCCTTTTTGTTGAACAAAGAGGGATATATATGGATGATGCTGGGCACGGCCTCTTTTTCACCCAAAGCCCAACAGATGGAAGCTTACATAGAAATAAGCGACACCTTGGAACGGCTGAATTATTCTTTCGCGAAAAAATGTTTCATGCCTGCCAAAATGGAAACTTTAACAGATAAAGAAAAGCTCATACTACTGCTCAACTCACGCGGCTATACCGAACTGGATACCGCCAACAATTTGCATATATCTGTAAACACGGTAAAATCGCACAAACGAAACATTTATAAAAAAACACATACTACAAATTTCTCCGAAGCTTTCGTGTATGCCTCCATGCACCGGATGTTGTAAATTCATTACCTATTTATATTAAAGAACATCTCCTCGTTATTTCTGCGTCAAAAACACATAAATTGAAGGGCTAAATAAACAGGCGTCCGCCTACAGGCAACAACTTTAAATAATGTTTGTTATATTTACATCTATTGGAAATGCCCTTGCCCGAAACTCATAATCATTCTTTTTATAAATGGAAGCATAAATTATTGAAACATCTTTTATACTTTTGATGGTTAAAACATTTTCAACCAAAAGAAAACTATAAAATTCCAAATTAGTTAAAATCATACTGAAAACCAGTTCTTTATGGATAATAAAATACGATCTATCTTCTCATTAAAAAAAATAGAAAAAGGAAAATTCGGATTCATATACGAAAATTGGAAACAAATTGTCCAATTTATCATCGCTTCTTTTTTTGTAGCACTCGGAATTTGGTTCTTCAATCATCAGCAAGCGGAATTTGGGCAAATAGAAAACACCCTTAAATGCTCCAAACCGGGCTATCTCGTTTTAGGAGGTTTACTCGTTATCGTTTACATATACCTGCAAGGGCTGATGTACCAAACATCGTTTGGTGCGGTAAACAAAAAAGTGTCCATATTATCCACCGTTATTCTGTTTTTAAAGCGAAACTTTATCAGCGTGTTCATTCCCGCCGGAGGTGTTACTTCTCTGGCTTTTTTTACCGGGGCTATTGAGAAAAAAGGAATATCAAAAACAAAGATCCATTTTGCATCTTCTATTTACGCCTTTGTAGGCATTCTTTCGGTAATTATTATTGCCGTTCCTATTTTCATTTATGCCCTGTTTATGGGGTTCAAGAGTTCAAACGAATGGATAGCACTCATCTCGGTTTCGCTTGGCTTGGGCTTGCTGTTCTTTGTTTATAAATCTATCACGGGCAAAGGTTACATGTACAAATTGCTTGTGAGGTTTTTTCCTTCTTCCGAAGTTTTTTTAGAGGACATGTCCAGCCACACCATCGACACGAAATCTATTTTATACACCATACTTATTTCTATTCTAATTGATTTCACGGGCGTTGCTCATATCTACGTTTCCATGCTCGCGCTCGGATTTCACACATCACTATTTGCAGCATCTATGGTTTACCTCACGGCGGTTATTTTCCTGCTGGTATCGCCATTTATGCGCGGGCTGGGAGCCATAGAGGTGTCAATGGCATTTGTGTTAACCCAACTGGGCTATTCAAGCATCGAAGCTATTTCCATCACCTTCCTGTATCGTTTCTTTGAGTTTTGGTCGCCACTCTTAATAGGAGCCTTGAGTTTTCTAACCAAGCTCAACAAAATTTTCATGCGTATTGTACCAGCGCTACTTATTCTTGCATTAGGTATTATCAACATCATATCGGTGCTCACACCAGCCATAGCAGATCGATTGGAACGATTACAGGATTTCGTACCCACGGGAGCCATTTTAGCCTCCAATTATTTTGTACTACTGGCAGGCATCTTTCTTATCCTCACGGCCACGTTTATGCTCAAAGGACTTAAAAACGCTTGGTGGATAGCTCTCTTTTTAAGTATCATATCACTTGTAGGGCATTTAACAAAAGCTATTGACTACGAAGAGGCTTCGGTAGCACTGCTGGTTATCGTTATGCTTATCTATTCCCGAAAAGAATACTATATCAAAACGAATCCTTTTTTGCGTTATGTTGGCATCTGGACGGCTTTAATCTCCATCCTCGCCGTATTCTTGTACGGAAGTATCGGATTTTACTTCTTGGATAAAAGTCATCTAAACATCGATTTCAACATGTGGCAAAGTGTGAAATACACTTTCGAGCATTTTTTCCAGATAGAAACCCCAGAATTGGTTCCGCATGATAAATTCACAAGTGGATTTTTATTATCTATAAACATCAGTGGTATTTTGTCCATGTCATTCCTGTTCTACACCATGATATGGCCCTACGTGATGAAAAAATTCGTGGATACCGAAAAAATAGCAAAGGCTAAAGAATTTATTAAAAAATATGGGAAATCCGGGTTAGATTATTTTAAAACTTATCAGGATAAAATGATTTTTTTGCCGGATGGAGTTAATGCTTTTATTGCCTACAAAATAGCCAACAATTTTGCCGTTGTACTCGAAACCCCCGTGGCCGAAAACGAGGAACAGATGAAAATATGCATCCGCCTATTTGACAAATATTGCTACAACAACGGATTGAAATGTATTTACTTCAGGGTACCTGAAAGCAGCCTCCCGGTTTTCAAAAGTTTAAAAAAGAAACACCTGTTTCTTGGACAGGAAGGCGTTATTGATTTGGATACATTCACACTGCAAGGCACCTGCCGAAAATCGCTACGAAATGCCGTGAACAAAATGGTGGACAAGGGATATACCGTTTCGGTACAAACACCACCTATAAAGGACGGTTTGCTGCAAAAGCTCAAAGCGGTATCCGACGAATGGCTGACCTATAATAAACGAAAGGAAATTGTATTCTCCCAAGGCATGTTCGTTTGGGAGGAGCTGAAACAACAAACCGTGCTTGTAGTGGAAAACACGGAGGAAAAAATTGTGGGCTTTTTGAATATTATACCTGACTACGCGCCAGACGAGGCTACTTATGATTTGATACGCAAAGCCGAAGATGCTCCAGGTGGAGTTATCGACTTTATGCTCATCGAACTGTTCAAATATACACAATCGCAAGGAAAAAAATATTTGAACGTGGGGTTCGCACCGCTTTCGGGCATGGAAAGCCCTCAAAACCTACCAGAGAAATCCATGAATTTTGCTTACCACAAAATACAATCGTTCTCGCAATACAAAGGCTTAAGAGAATATAAAGAAAAATTTGACCCGGAATGGAACAATATGTATTTGATTTACGAACACGATTTTGATCTGTTGCAAATACCTATTGCTTTATCCAAGGTAATTAAACCATAACTCACTTTATGTTAAAAAGAATATTCGTACTATCCATAGTCGTTTCATTAGCAATAAGCTCTATTGCAAAAACAGTAAAGGTGGAACATCTTGCTTCACAACCCTTCGGCAACGTTACCATATACAAACAGGCCGGAACACCTAATTCCATTGCCTTTTTCATCGTGGATGGCAAAGCAAACCACAAGGTAAGCATCATGATGAAAAGCGTTATTAATCAAGGGGGATTGGTGGTAAACATCAACCTGAAACAGTATTTGAGCGGACTTAAAAAACGGATCAAACTGAAACGTTATTACCCCGCGGGCGATATTGAAGACTTTAGCTTTACCATTCAGAAAAAATATAAATTTCCGCAATACCTAAAACCTATTTTAATAGGCTATTCCGCGGGGGCACCCTTCGTGTATGGGACATTAGCTCAGGCTCCGGCAGGCACTTTCAAAGGTGTTATCGCTTTTAATTTTTCGCCCGAAATAGATATTGACAAACCATTAAACGCGGGTTCGGGATTGAAATACCATGCTATAAAAGAAAACGTCACATATTATTTGGATCCGGTGGATAAACTTTCGTCACCATTTTTCGATTTCCATGATGAAAAGAATAAAGTTTTTTCATTCAATTGTGCCTACCAGTTCTTTAAAAATATAAAACTGGCAAAATTAATTTATTGCCCCAACAAAGTACGGTCAAAAGACTCTTTGCAATGGGTGGCAAAATTCAGGGACGTGTATGAAGCTATTGTATATCATCCCTCGCTTGCCGAAGAAAATCAACAGCAAAACAAAACGCTTCAAGCTCAACACCTTACCCCTCTACCGGGAAATTTCCCCGTGGTTTTGATTCCTTCAAGCAAGAAAGACGATTCATTGCCTATGGTTTTCTTAATCTCCGGCGATGGTGGTTGGACTTCATTTGAATCGAGCTTTTGCGATGCCTTAGCATCCAGAGGTATGCCCGTGGTGATATTAGATGCCCAAAAATATTTTTGGAGTAATAAGTCCCCCGAAGGAACTTCTAGCGATATTGGCAAAGCCGCCATTCACTACATGGAGCAGTGGCATAAAAAGAATTTCGTGTTAGCAGGCTATTCTTTTGGCGCAAGCATCATACCATTTATTACCAACCGATTCGCGGGCAATGTAAAACAATGCTTGAGAAAATCATTCAGCCTATCACCCGACGTAACGGCTGACTTTGAAATACACCTGATGGATATGCTTGGTTCTACTAAAGAAAGGAACTACAATGTGGTGGAAGAAACCCAGAAATGCGCCATACGTCCCGTGTTTATTTTCGGACAAGATGAGGATGCTAAAATACGGGAACAGTTTGCAAAAACAGGAGCAAAAGTTCTTACTCTGCCGGGCACTCATCATTACAACAACAATACCACGGCCTTGGCAGAAACGATTATGAAAGAAGTAACTACTCAAAAATAAACAACTCGGATGGGGTAGTTCGTTCCAATGCAAAAAGTTGGACTTGCTGCCCCACCACGATGCCTTTTTCCTCCAACAGGTGTTGAACTTCGTCGTGTGCTTTTTGTGGCGTATTATTGTCCTTGCTCAAATGACATAAATAAATATAGTCCAATCCCTCGTGGTAATTCTCCGAAAGAAATTCCGCCGTTTCTTTGTTATCCAGGTGCCCCGTTTTGCTTGCCACCCGAGACTTTAAATAGGCTGGATAATGACCAGTAAGAAGCATCTGTTCATCATAATTGGCTTCTATCACCAAGTAATTTGCTCGTTTGATATGCAGGGCCACCTGATCGGAAATATAGCCAAGATCGGTGGCAACGGTAAACCGCTTACCTTGGTAGGTGATGGTATAACCCACATTATCCGTTCCATCATGCGAAACAGCGAAAGGCGTAACATGAAAATCAAAAACCGAGATAGTCTCATTTTTTTCTACATACTTCCGCGACGCGTTCAAACGCACCGTCACTCCATAGCTTTTGGATATGCCTTCGTGTACAAGGCGAGTAGCATAAATAGGTATATGATGTACCTCGCCCAAAGCACCCACAGCTTTGATATGATCGATATGATCGTGGGTAACGAACACACCTAGTATTTGGGAGAAATCAATGCCAATTTCCTTGAGTCGTTTTTTAATGGTTCGCACCCCTATGCCAGCATCAATCAGAATGCCATGAACAGCGTTCCCTATAAAATAACAGTTTCCGCTACTACCACTGGCAAAACTGATAAAACGTAATTTATCCATTACCATACCCTAAGGTTTGTATTTGGATTCTTCCAAAATACGTTGGTAGTTGGTGTCCTTCATCAGTTCGGGCAACGTTACGGACGTGTTATGATCCATGTAGCTTTTAATAATTTGCACGCCTATCCAAATACCCGCCTGACCGGGAGAGTCTTGTGTAAAGTAGGAAGTAAACGGTGCCGGATTAATATATTTGGCGCAAATAAGTTGCGAAGTGTTATATAGCTGCCTGTTTTCAACCAGGAAGTTCCACATGTTCTTTTCATTCTTCACGCACCAATCTTCCTGTGCCTTGGTATAACCCATCACATCCTGTTCGGGGCGTTGTGGCATAAATATACTTTGTAAATAAAGTATTTTAGCTCGTGATAAAATGCAACCTAGCAAAGAGCCTGTGTTCTCAACGGGAAATTCACTCATTAAGTAGCCTAGTAGAATATCGGGAGCCACCTTGCTACGAGTCATGTTTTGCAACTGGTATTCGTACACGATGCCTTTGTATGGAGCATAATCGGCTCCTAAATAATTATCAATACTGATGGAAAGAATATCTTTCGTGGCAACAATTGATTGATTGAAGCCCGAAATGTGCATGGCAATACGCGGAATTTTCTTTTCGGGGAAATAGTATTTCACGTACTTAAACGCGTCGTTTGTTTCTTTCTGAATGTCGGACACGTTGGCAAATACCTTTTGTGTTTCTTTAAACACCTCGCGAACCATACTATCTCTCAAAAAGCCTGTCAAACGGGGTATATAGTTCGCAGAATCTGGCGAACCCATCCTAACAATATTAGCCGTATAGCGATCGAAGAAATCGCCGTATTTCTTTCTCATAGACAGCACGCTTTCATTTAAATGAGCGGGGTTCATCTGCATGAAATCCTGATCAAACCTTTCTATTTTAACATTCAAATCAACTTTGTCCGTGTTAATCTTGAATCTGTTTTTAGAACACGAGGCTAAAACTAATATTGAAATCAATAAAATGGAAATCTGTTTTTTCATATCTTGTTGTGAATTTTATTTTTTGGATGCACAAAAATAGTGCTTATCAATTAAGAATGTTATTTAAAAAAACATAATCGATTGAAATGACTTGACGGAATATCTCTTATTTTTTTCAGAAGAATTAAATCCAGCACAAAGCAACTATTTTTCCGTTATTCAAAGTTAAAGGTAAGAATAAATAATCGAGAGGTTAATCGAGAGATCGCTTCCGTGTATTTAATGTTCTTTTCATTAGCTATCATAGGCCTGTCGCGTTCTATCATGTTATTAAACCCGATGTTCATTTTAAATTCGGGAGCAAGTTTGAAAAATGGCAAATAACAATCGCAACCCACCCCAAATTCAATACAAAAATCGACAGGTTTCAGCAGGATGTCCAAATCTTTTTTACGGGCGAGGTCGAACATAGGCCCTGCACCAACAATAAGATATGGCCGATAATTATTTAGCCTCAACGAACGGTATTTGAGATAAAAGGGCAACGAAACTAGGGTTGACAATACATTCGTAGTATACGAATCCACCTTAACCCCATCTTTAAACCCTGCAAACGTTATATTTCTATCGCCAAAATTCAACGTGGGTATAAAACGAAGGCTAAAATATTCGGACAAGCGGAAATCGGTAATCATCCCCACGGTAAAGCCGGGAGATGGAGAGGCTACCTCTCCGTTCCATACCACGCCATTAGCATCTGCCACACCCGAAGGCTGTAAAGAAAAGTCTTGCGTATGCAGCCCTAGCACAAAGCCAAAGTGCATGGGTTTATAATCTACCTGTTGAAGATTTAAAACCTCCTTCTTTTGCCCCAATAAAGCGCAGGTTAGTGCGAACAAGGAAAACAGAATGAGAAGCGTTTTTTTCAAAGTACTTTGTTTTAAAGAAAATTAGGGCGTTTTTTAATCTCCTAATTTTCTATTAATCTTTGCAGTGCAAAAATATCGAGTTTTTTTAATATCCCCTTACTTTTATATTTTTTTCTCAAAAATACGGTCGTTAAACGTTTTTTTTAGATACTTTGATAAAATTGTTGTTAAAAGTTTTTTGATAACAGGTAAAATAAGATATTTTTGTAGGGTTAATTAGTACTAATACATTAATATTTAAAAACCATGGCTTACATTATTACGGAAGATTGCATCGCATGCGGATCTTGCATTAGCGAATGTCCTGTTGAAGCTATCTCTGAAGGAGATATCTTTGTTATTGATCCTGAAGTTTGCACTGATTGTGGTACGTGTGCTGAAGCTTGTCCTTCAGAAGCTATCCATCCTGCATAAGAAACACGATTCAAAAAGGAAAATGGAAAAGAAAAGAGCTGCCTGTTTTGGCAGCTCTTTTATTCTATTCCAATCTAGGTTCTTTTATCTCCACAGGTGTACCATTTTCGTCAATCTGAACCAACACCACACTGGTAGAGCAAACTAAATCTTCCTCTCCCGAAACTACATCCCTCCGGCGAGCCTCAACGGCAAGCGTGATAGATGTTCGACCTATGTGAGTTACATCCCCGTAAATTTTTATCAAGTTGTTTATTTTTGCCGGACGATGGAAAATACATTCGGAGAACTTAACGGTTAAAACATTCGGGCTTTTGATAACTTGTACGGCCAATGCCGCCGCGGCCAAATCCAACCACGCTAATAACTGGCCACCAAACAGATTTCCGCGCACGCCCAAATCGCTGGTCATAACGGTATGTGTTGATATTAATTTCATATTGAAGTTTTTTTATTGTATTCTCACTACGCCTTTAAACGCTATATCAAAAACAGGCAATCTAAGCGGTTTCAACATTTTATACTCTAGCTCCCATTTTTCCAAGCAAAGTTCCATCGTGTTGGCTTTAAAACTAATACTGGAGAGCTTACACGTTTGCCCGGTTAATCGTTGTGCTATTTTATCCCGTTTAAAAACCAGTACGGTCAATAATTTCTTATTATTAACTTTAGCTGACAAGGTATAGGTTTTTGTTTTTCTGATTCTCAAAATATCATCAAAGAGATAAATTTCTATTCTATCTTTCCTGTCTGTACTAGTAAAGATCCGCACTATCAATTGAGTAGGATATGCCCCTCCTCCTTTGTAAAAAGTAGCATCCGCTCCATAAACAGGCTCTTCCTTTTCATCAATTAAAATACCGGCATCAGACTCCAACTCCTCAAAATGAGTATAGCGAGGTTTCGGTCGGCGGTAAGCAACCGTATCTATACGGAACGAACCGATTTCCGTTTCCGAACCGGGAGGAATTACACAAATAAAGCTCTCATCATTATTGGGTTGAAGATAACTATTTGGTTTTAATTTATTGGCTATTTGCCAGTTGTTTTCTGCAAGCAGGCTAAGTTTAAACTTGTTGTCGTCCGTGGCTGGAATCTCTGTGGAGAACAAACAGCCCTCGGCCGTAGTATCAGTATTGAGCTTTAAGTAATAATTATTATTCGTTTTCAGGTAATAGTAGCCCGACTCGTCCGATGGCACTATGACCCACTCCTGCCCCTCGGCTTCGGTATAAGGAGCAATGATTAATCTGTCGAGATCCGTTTTTTGCAAGCATTTATTTTTACCCACATGAAAAACAACAGATTTATTAATTATCTGGCTATGTATATTAATGGTACTTATAAGGGCAAGAAACACAACTATCTTTTTCATCTCACTATTACTACAGATAAAACAATAACGCCCAAATATGGAAATCAGTATATCTTTTTAACCTTTACCCAACGATTTTAATACATTCCTTCTGGCAGAAGCAAAGCCTTTGGAATAATCCACCGTATTCACGCTTTCCAAGCAGACTACCAACTCGCTCTTGAAATCGGGATACACCTTGCATACGCGAACCAATATACGCATACAATACACCTGTATAGCAACGGGCTGTTTCGGTGAAAGCATCCAATCAAAACATAAATTGATAAACGATACCGGATACTCATTAAAAGATGTATTAGATAGGATGTAAATAAAAGACCTTCGTGCCCCATCTATTTGTGATTGAGGCACAAATTCCATTATTTGGGCAAAATGCGGTTCTAATAGTTGCGGTTGTTTCTCGTGCAAATGCGACAACACCCAAGCTGCCCGCCAGGCCAGACGTTTATTATCCGAAAAAGAGAGTGAAATCAATTTATCAAACAAGGGTTGATTTTGGATTGCTTCTAAAACTAATACATCAACCTTTGATCGGGATAATTTTTCAAACAACATTTTTTCGGCATCCATAAGCTAATTGAAACGAATATCGGTAATCACCTTCGCTCCCACCTTTTCGTTTAGCGAATTTATCAGTTTTTCGCGCGACATCATCAGCTCATTGCGCAACACCGAGGAGGCTATTTTTACATACAATACCTTATTTTTGATATAGGCTTCGCCGGTATATTTTGTAATGGCTGGGCCTAGCACCTCCGGCCAGGCATTAAGCAGCCTGGTTTCGTTGAGCTTTCCATCCAAATGCTGATTGTGCAGCACCTCACGCAAAACGTCGCCAATAGTTTGGGTTTCCCTGCGTCTCATTAGCGTAGTTTAATCACGTCGCCCGCGTTAACTTGCTTGCCATACACCAAGTTGTTCAATCGATACAATGAACGAACTTTAATTCCCTTCTTCTGCGAAATCTGGTACATGGTTTCACCTTGTTGCACGGTATAAGCTTCTTCATCGCCCTCACCTTTCTTTTTGGATAAGTACACGATGTCGCCAGGTTGAGGAGTGGCTCCATATTGCAGTTCGTTAGCCTTCAACAATTCTTTTTCAAACATGTCAAATTCCTCGGCAATGCTTTCATACGTGTCTCCCTGAAGCACTTCAACGTATTTCACGCCATTTATTTTTTTCACCACATGGGTGCGGTATGCCGGAATTTCGGCTATAAATGCGCTATCTTTTTTCTGTCTCCCCGACGTGTTGTTTTTCGTTTTATCCTTAGGCTGATCTTCCTTTTTATCCTTTTTGCGGCCAAATATAATTTCCCAAAGGCTTCTCTTTTTCTTAGGTGCTTCTACTGTTTTATCCGAGATTTTGCTCTTGCTCGCTTTTTTGTTTTTGTCTTTTGATACTTTCCCGCTATCGTATTCGGACAGGCCATAATCCTCAATAATTTTTATCAACTGCGGAGCATAGTTCGGGTTCGTGGCATATCCCGCTTGTTTCAAACCATTAGCCCATCCCTTATAATCTTTAATATCTAACGTGAATAAAGAGGCATACCGGGGATTCTTTTTCAAAAACTGCGAATGATCTTCGTACGACTCAATAGCCGCGTTATATTTTCGGAAACATTCATGCTTTTGGTCGTCGTCAAAATAAACAGTGGCACCCGTCCAATTTTTCTGACATTTGATGCCGAAATGGTTATTCGACTCTATCGTGAGCTCGCTTTTACCCGCACCCGATTCGAGCAAACCCTGAGCAAGGGTAATACTAGCCGGGATACCATAATTTTGCATTTCCGTTATGGCGGCATCCTTATATTGATCTATATAAGCCAAATATTGGCTATTTTTATTTTGTCCGAAAACAAAAATAGAAAAAGGCAAGATAATTAACACGAACAGCTTTCTCATATAAAATATATTTTACTCTTGCAAAAATAGAACTTCTTTCCAAAAATACGATACTTTTATATCTTTGTTTCCAAACATTAAAGAAGAAAAATCATGATAGAAAAAAACATAGAAATCCCCGTTCGTATTTTTTCATTTCAAGAGCTACCCAACTCTTATCAAGAATTAATAGAACAGGCTAAAGAACAAACCCGGAAAGCATACGCCCCTTACTCCAAATTTCAGGTTGGGGCAGCCGTGCTTTTAGACGACGGCACCATCGTGTGTGGCAGCAATCAGGAAAACGCGGCCTACCCTTCGGGGCTGTGTGCCGAGCGGGTAGCCATGTTTTCAGCCAACGCGTTATACCCGGATAAAAAGGTAAAAGCATTGGCAATAGCCGCGTTTACCGACGGTGGATTTTTACAAACACCCATAACTCCTTGTGGTGCTTGCCGACAAGTATTGTTGGAAACAGAAAGCCGTTTCGGCCAAGAGTTGGAAATAATAATGTATGGCGAAAAAGAAATTTATTTAATAAAAAAAGCTTCCCATCTGCTACCCCTAAACTTTTCAAATAAAAATTTGTTTAAATAACAAATTTCTAATTATCAATATCGTAATATAAAAGGAGATTAATAGCAACCGACTTGTGTTAATTTTTTTTTGAATACGACTCTTGTCATTAGAAAAAAAGTACATATATTGCGCCAATAATGAAATACGTATAAAATATGGCTAAAGAAAAGTTTCAACTCGAATATAATTTAAAATCAGTCTCACTTAATTTATTGTGGACTTCACTAAGCACCAGTAGCGGATTGGAAGAATGGTTTGCCGACAGAGTGATAGTCAATGGTAAAAAATATATTTTTAAATGGTCTGATAACGAGCAGGAAGCAGAATTGGTAACCATACGTGTAGGAAGTTTCATTCGTTTCAGATGGCTGGAAGACATAACCGAAAAATGTTACTTTGAATTTAAAATCACCATCGACGAGCTCACCGAGGAATTGGCTTTGGTAATAACCGATTTTGCAGCTCCCGAAGACATGAAGGATGCTAAAGAATTATGGAATAAACAAATAAGAGATCTTTTCAGAAGCATCGGCATATAAGCCGCTTGTATAAAAATAGTTCAAAGGCTGTTTTCTTAGACAACAAGAAAACAGCCTTTCTTATTAGGTGCCACCAACAGGTGGCTAACTTTTACCTGTATTTTTAAATATTCTTTCACTCTGATTTAAAATTGATTCAGATTTTTACGCTAACTTTGCAAGCCCATTCTAAAAAAGCATATCATGTTAGGATTAAAACGTATAGACAAGTATCTATTTTTACGCTTCATAGAAGTTTTTTTAGCCACCTTTTTCATCTGTAGTTTTATTTTATTAATGCAGTTTCTATGGCGGCACATTAACGATATTATTGGCAAGGGACTTGACTTTGATGTATTAGCCCAATTTTTCTTATATTCATGGCTATCAGTGGTTCCACTAGCATTACCATTAGCCATTCTGCTAGGCTCATTGATGACTTTCGGTAACTTAGGCGAAAGGCTGGAATTGCTAGCCATGAAAGCTGCCGGTATTTCCTTATTCAGAATCATGCTATCGCTGATGGTATTTATCAGCATGATTAGTGTCGGGGCGTTCTTCTTTTCGAACAACGTACTGCCCGTTTCACAACAGAAACTTTGGACGTTGATTATGGCCATCAAGCAAACGTCACCCGAACTTGAAATCCCAACTGGTGAATTCTACCCTGGTATAACCGGCTATAACATATATGTAAAAGACAAGGACAACAAGCGGAAGATACTGAAAGACGTGATGGTGTACAACTTTTCCAACGGGTTCAACAACGCCAGTGTTATGGTTGCCGATTCGGCTCGTATGGAAATGGCATCCGATAAAACGTACCTGATAATTAACATGTACAACGGAGAATCTTTTGAAAACCTTAAAAAAGTGGAGGGCGAAAGTGCTACAGGAAGCATCCCCTACCGCAGGGAAAGTTTTGGCGAAAAGCAAATCATTATAAATTTCAATGCCAACTTTGCCAAAATAGATCAGAACGTGTTAAAGAACGACTATATAAGCAAGAATCTAAGCCAGCTTCAACGCTCCATAGACTCCATTAATTTGCGTGTGGACAGCATCTGCCGATCATACTCGTATTTGTTTATGCGCAACCATTTTTTCGACCGTCAAACGTTTATAAGCAAAACATTCAAGGATTCGCGACAAGCTAAACTGGAATACGCGGAGAAAAATCCCTTGTACGAAAGCTTAAATACCGATCAAAAGAAAAATGCAGTGAACTATGCTTTAAATCAAGCAAAATCAGTAGAATCGGACATTGAAAGCAATAGAGACTATCAAAAATCAGAACGCCTTACCGGTATCAGGCACGGTATAGAATGGCATCACAAATTTACACTCTCGTTTGCCTGTCTTATATTCTTCTTTATCGGAGCCCCACTAGGAGCTATTATCCGAAAAGGCGGATTGGGGCTACCCACTGTAATATCGGTTGTACTGTTTATCATATATTACATTATTGACAATACCGGATATAAATTAGCCCGCGAAGATGTGTGGCCTGTATGGCAAGGCATTTGGTTAAGCTCTTTCTGCCTGTTGCCTGTCGGTATATTTTTCACCTACAAAGCAGCCAAAGACTCGCCAATACTTAATTCGGAAACATACTTGAATTTCTTCAGAAAAATAGGCTCCCTATTCAGAAAAAAAACTCAAGAAAAAGCATAAACCCATGAACGAACAAAAATTCATTTTAAACAAAATAGAAGACGCTATTGAGGACTTCAAAGAAGGCAAATTCTTAATCGTGGTTGACGATGAAGATCGCGAAAACGAAGGCGACTTCATTATTGCAGCCGAAAAAGTCACCCCTGAAAAAATTAACTTTATGATGACCTACGGACGTGGAGTGCTTTGCGCCCCAATCACCGAAGATCGCTGTAAAGAACTGGAGCTTAACATGCAGGTGAGCGATAACACATCCTTACACGAAACTCCATTTACCACTACGGTGGACTTGCTAGGCAAAGGATGCTCCACCGGCGTATCTATGTACGACCGCGCCATGACAATACTGGCACTGGCCGACAAGGAAACAAAGCCTACCGACTTAGCCCGCCCCGGACATGTAAGCCCGCTACGGGCTAAAAACAGAGGTGTACTCCGCCGCACTGGCCATACAGAAGCCACGGTGGACTTAGCCCGCTTGGCCGGGCTCCAACCTGCCGGAGCTCTTATTGAAATTATCAACGAGGACGGCACGATGGCACGCCTACCCGACTTGATGAAAGTTTCAGAAAAGTTCGGTATCAAAATTATTTCCATCAAGGATTTGATTGCTTACTGCTTGAAACAGGAATCGCTTATTGAAAAAGGAGAAGAAGTGCAACTACCTACCGCTTACGGTAACTTCCGCCTCATTCCTTTCCGCCAGAAATCGAACGGACTAGAACATGTAGCCTTAATAAAAGGAACGTGGAAGAGCGACGAACCTATTCTGGTGCGCGTACATTCATCGTGCATGACGGGCGATATATTCGGCTCCATGCGTTGCGAGTGCGGCGAACAGCTGCACAAAGCCATGCAAACCATCGAAAAAGAAGGTAAAGGTGTGCTGGTATATATGAATCAGGAAGGCCGGGGCATCGGGCTAATGAATAAAATTAAAGCCTACAAACTACAAGAGCAAGGGATGGACACCGTGGA
Source organism: Paludibacteraceae bacterium (assembly GCA_031292565.1). Lineage (GTDB taxonomy): Bacteria > Bacteroidota > Bacteroidia > Bacteroidales > Paludibacteraceae > JAFGVL01. The sequence continues at coordinate 257,716 of JARLGW010000005.1, read as the reverse complement.
TGCTAATATACACCTAGGCTTTAACCCGGACGAACGCGACTACGGTGTGGGAGCCAGTATCCTACGCGAATTAGGCGTTAGCAAAATGCGCCTGATGAGCAACAACCCCGTGAAACGCATCGGGTTGGAATCCTACGGCCTTGAGGTGGTGGAAAACGTAAGCATCGAAGTGGAACCGAACAAATACAACCTGTTCTACATGAAAACTAAAAAAGAACGCATGGGGCATAATTTGAAAAATACGAAATAAAGTAACCCTAGCATTAACAATACAAATAGAGGCTGTCCCTTATAAAAACAAGGACAGCCTCTATTTCTTTTAACTCTATTCTTGTTAAAACCAGCCAAGTTTTAAAAACTTGGCTGGTTCGTATGGAATATTATAGAAGAAATTGTTTCATCCTCAGTTTGTCTGTATCTTTGCAAGCAAAACAAAAAGAACGGATGAAAAAAATAGCAACCACTCTATTTTTATTTATACTCGTAGGCACGGTCATTTTCGGGCAACAGCCATCGGGCAAAGCCATCGTAGTTTCAGCTCAAGACAGCCTCTTCTTTTCCCGATACAAAACCTCGGCACAAAAATGGGATAAATTACCTCTCAACAAATTGATTATCAAAACAGGGAAACAATTTATGGGCACCCCCTATATAGCACACACACTGGACAGAAACACCTCGGAACAGTTGGTGCTGAATTTCAGCGAACTGGATTGCACCACCTTCGTGGAAAATTGCTTTTGCCTGGCTCGCACGGTGAAAAGTGGAGATATTACCTTGGCGCATTTTGCCTCGGAGGTGACACAAAGCCGCTACCGCGACGGGAAGATAGACGGGTACAGCTCTCGGCTTCACTATTTCACGGATTGGATTTTCAACAAACAGCAAATAGGTATTATCAAGGATATGACCCAAGCAATAGGAGGCATCCCCTTCCCCATACATGTAGGGTTTATGACTACCCATACCGGCAAGTACCCCATGTTTGCTACCGACAGCAATTCAGTAGGCCGAATGCGCCAAATTGAAAAAGAAATCAATGCCCGCACCTATTATTATATACCAAAAGAAAAATTGCCGGAGGTGGAAAAGAAAATCAAATCGGGCGACATTATAGCCATCACCACCAACATGGAAGGGTTGGACATCACACACGTGGGATACGCCCTTTGGCAAAAAGGTACGCTCCATTTTATGCACGCCTCCTCCACCGGAAAAAAGGTGATGATTACCGAAGGCTCTCTATACTCCTACCTCGCGGGCGTTAGCCACGACACGGGTATCATGGTAATCCGCCCACTGGAATAATTCATAATTATGAATTGTGAATTATTAATTACAAAAGCCCTTTTTGTTATCTTTTACGAAATTTTGACTTTGGGAGTTCCTTTTTTTGCTTACCTTTGCAGTTTGTTGATTTAAAGCCGAATAAAACACGTAAATAGCTATCAAACTGTTATTTATTAAGATAAATTCATTTCATTGTGAAAGATACAAAGTATATTTTCGTCACTGGTGGTGTGACTTCTTCCTTAGGGAAAGGTATTATATCTGCATCGCTCGGTAAATTGTTGCAAGCCCGAGGTTACAAAGTAACCAATCAAAAACTCGACCCGTATATCAATGTCGATCCAGGTACATTAAACCCTTATGAACATGGCGAATGCTACGTTACTATGGATGGACATGAGGCTGATTTGGATCTAGGTCACTACGAACGATTTCTTAATGTAGAAACCTCCCGTGCGAATAACATCACCACAGGACGTATCTATCAAAACGTAATCAACAAAGAACGCCGGGGCGATTTCTTAGGCAAAACGGTTCAAATTATCCCCCACATCACCGATGAAATAAAACGCAACATCAAACTGTTGGGGACTAAAAACGATTACGACTTTATAATTACCGAAATTGGCGGAACCGTAGGCGACATAGAATCACTATCCTATGTAGAAAGCATGCGTCAGCTTAAATGGGAACTGGGTAAAAATGCTCTTTGCATACATTTAACCTATGTGCCTTATTTAGCCGCAGCCAAGGAATTAAAAACAAAACCGACACAACACTCGGTAAAAGCATTATTGGAAGAAGGTGTTCAACCCGACATTTTAGTGCTACGTACCGAACACCGTATAACCCCTGAGATTAGAAAAAAAGTAGCCTTGTTTTGCAACGTGGCTACCGAAGCTGTTATCGAATCAATCGACGTACCCAGCGTATATCAAGTTCCGCAAAAAATGCGTGAAGAAGGCTTGGATAAAATCGTATTGAGTAAAATGGGGATGCCCACGGATACCGAACCCGACATGAAGGAATGGGATGCATTTTTGGAAAAAATGACAAAAGCTACCAAAACGGTAAAAATCGGGGTGGTGGGAAAATATGTAAAACTACCGGATTCCTACAAATCCATTATAGAATCGTTGATTCACGCCTGCGCGTATAACGACCGTAAACTAAACTTGAAACTTATCCTGTCAGACGACATTGATGCAGATAACGTGCAAAAGAAGCTCGACGGATTGGACGGTATTGTGGTAGCTCCCGGTTTTGGTAACCGAGGTATTGAAGGAAAAATAACCACCATACAATATGCCCGCGAACGCAATATCCCTTGTTTCGGTATTTGCATGGGTATGCAATGTATGGTGATCGAATATGCACGAAACATATTAGGATTCGCGGATGCAAACACAACCGAAATAGACCCGAACACTACACACAACGTGGTGGACTTGATGGCTGAACAAAAAGACATATTAAACCTAGGTGGAAGTATGCGCTTGGGTGGATATAAATGTTCCATAAAGAAAAACACCTTGGCTTATAATGTGTATGGCAAGGAAACGATTAAAGAACGCCATCGCCATCGCTTTGAATTCAACAACGATTATAAAGAACAATTTGAAAAAGCAGGCTTGGTATGTAGTGGCACCAACCCGGACTCCAATTTGGTGGAAGTAATAGAACTACCTGGTAAAAAATGGTTCTTGGGTACTCAATTTCACCCGGAATACAGTAGCACGGTATTAAAGCCACATCCGCTATTTGTAAACTTTATCAAAACCGTAATTTCATAAGAAATTGATTTTATAATAAATAAAAAACACTTTCATTCTAAGAACAACGTATGAATAAAAATACAGTTTTCGGATTTTTAATAATCGGCGCACTCTTATTTGGTTTTGCATGGTATAACAAACCAACACAAGCACAACTTAAACAGCAACAACAATACAACGACTCCATTGCAGCTATAAATGAAGCTAAAAGCCAAGTGAACGCGGCCACAAAAACGGCAGCAAATGGCAAAACGGATTCGGTAGCTGGTGATACCGTTTCCAAGGCGCAACAAGCCATCAACCAGTATGGCGCATTTGCTCCCGCGGCTACTGGACAAAACAAGCTTTACACCATTGAAAACAAGTTGATTAAATTAACAGTGAGTTCCAAAGGAGGACAAATTGTATCTGTTCAACTAAAAAACTATAAGACTAACGACGGGAAACCGCTCTTTTTATTTGACAGTCAAAAAGATAGTTCGTCTTTCGGATTTAATTTAGTTACAGCGAACAACAGATTGGTGAGAACCAACGACATGTATTTCGACGGTGTCAACATCACCCCCGCTTCGGTGGTAACGGATGGGGAAAAGTCGTTTACTTTCCGATTAAAAACAAGCGAAAAGGGTTACATAGACTACACCTACACGCTTAAAGCGGATGATTACATGATCGGCTTCACAGTAAAAGCTAACCAAATGGAAACGGTGATGCCGCTGGGAGTTAACTCGCTGGAGCTTCAATGGAACTCAAAAATAAAACAACAAGAAAGAAGCAATAAGTTTGAAAACCGCTATGCCGCAGTATATTACAAACATATAGGTGAAGACATGGACAATTTGAGTCAGGGCAAAGACGATCAAACATCCGTTTCTACCAGACTTAAATGGGTAGCCTTTAAGGATCAATTCTTTAGCAGCATTCTTATTGCCGATGATGCGTTTACCTCCTCCAAGCTAAGTAGCAAAATGGAAGAAAAAACCTCTAGCTATTTAAAAGACTATAAGGCGGATATGAACGTGGCTTTTGACCCTACGGGTAAAAAAGAAACCGGATTCCGTTTCTACTTTGGCCCGAACAAATTTCAAACCCTTCATCACTACGACAAGGGAACCGAGTCTGACAAAAAACTGCACTTGGAAAAATTAGTTCCACTAGGATGGGGCATTTTCGGATGGATCAACCAGTTTGTTATCATCCCGTTGTTCAACTTCTTTAGCAGCTTTATCACCAGTTTCGGTATCATCATTTTATTGCTGACCATCGTTATTAAAATAGTGATATTTCCGCTTACCTATAAATCGTACCTGTCCACGGCCAAAATGCGTGTATTGAAACCTCAAATTGATGAAATTCATGCACATATTCCGGCTTCAAAGGCTCAAGAACGACAACAGGCCACCATGGCTCTGTATAAAAAAGTAGGCGTAAACCCAATGGGAGGCTGTCTGCCTATGCTTCTGCAAATGCCGATACTGTTTGCCATGTTTAGCTTCTTCCCGGCGGCTATAGAACTACGCCAGCAAAGTTTCCTATGGGCAAAGGACTTGTCGTCTTATGACGCGGTACTTACATGGAATGCACAAATACCGTTGTTATCGCAATATTTTGGTAACCATTTAAGTCTTTTCTGCTTGCTGATGACTATTACCAACTTGGTATATACTCATATCAACATGCAAACGAGCATGGACAACTCACAGCAAATGCCGGGAATGAAATATGTGATGTACTTGATGCCGGTGGTATTCCTGTTCATGTTCAACGACTATGCTTCAGGTTTGAGTTACTACTACTTTATTGCCACGCTGATAACCATCCTGCAAACCATTATTATACGCAACTTCGTGGATGAAGATAAGCTATTACAACAGCTCCATGAAAACGCGAAGAACCCTAAGAAGCAAAAAAAATCAGGGTTCCTATCAAGATTGGAAGATGCTCAACGGAAACAAGTGGAACTGCAAAAACAGAAAAATAATCACAAAAAATAGACTAGAAGGGGGTGTAAACATTACACCTCCTTTTTTATCTAAAAAGTTATTCTTATTTTTGAAGTCGAAAAAGCAACACTGTCCTGTTGTGTAATGGTAGCACTGCAGATTCTGGTTCTGTATGTCTGGGTTCGAATCCTAGCAGGACAACACAAAATAATGCTAACAAGCTTAAAATAAGCTTATTAGCATTATTGTTTTAGGAAATATGCACAACATTTGCACAACTCATAAAAAAAGCACACTAAAAAACCTCTGTTTTTAATGTGCTTTAATAGCTTTTTGAAATAACACCTTTCGGCATCAATTTCTAATGTAAAGATACAAACTTTTTTTATTTTTGACATCTCTAACATTAAAGCTTATGAAATTTGGATTAAGAAAGCCATCAATCAATAAGAGAATTGCAGCCCGTACGTCGGTGAAACGTGCAATAAGGCAAAATTTAGGATTGAAAGCTCCAAAGGGTTACGGATGGATTACAAACCCAAAGAAAGCTGCCTACAACAAAGTGTATAATAAAACATCGTTTGGTTGTATGGTATTTGTTGGGGTGCTTATGGTTGGTGTTGGCATTGGTGCCGCTGTGATAATCAATATAGCATAAAAAAGCCTCAACTTAATATTAGTTGAGGCTATGGTTCTTAATTGTTTTTATTTGCTAAACTTTTCCAGTTTTCAATTTCTATAAAATTCTTTTGATATTTTGCTTTAATAATTGGGATATAGTTCGGTTCTGATTTTCCACCATCTCCAAAACCAACAGTTATATTACCTTTATAGAATATACAATCTACATCAATAAATTTTTTAGTAACTGATTTTGAATGGCCATATTCAGTCGTCATACCACCTTTATAATTTATTGTAATTACTATATCTGGAACTTCATCTTTTAGTTCGTTTATATTGGAAATTTTAGCTAATGTTTTTAGATTGAATCCAGTAATCACAATATGGTGGTCTTCGTTATTCCAATGTTTTTTATAGATTAAGAAAATCATTGATTTTTTATTGGCAGCACCAATATTTAAAATGATAACACTATCATTGTAATATAAATATGCACCTCCTTTAAAAGTATCTGCATCAGAATTATTAAGTTGTGTTGCTACCACACTTTTGGTACTAATATAATCTTCTTTTGGTACAGTTTGAGCATGGATTTTTATATTCAAAAAAAAAGTAATTGAAAATATAAAAATAATTTTTGATAACATTCTCATGATAATTTTTAATTAATTTATTGGAATAAATTCAATCATTTCTATGTCAGAATTGTATAACCTTCATACTTTGTATTAATATTCTTTGGGTTTAATTAAAAGCAAATTATAGAATGCCGGACTATTTATATTCATTTCTATTGCTATTTGAAATATAAGCTTATCACCCCTTATTTCTCCTTCAAGAAAATTTTCACCTTGATATTTTGTTGAGGTCAAAAAGTGATAGCCCTCAATATCTTGTATTTTTGTAACACTTCTATTCACTTTGATGTATTGTATGTGTGATTTTCCAAACCACTGTTTAAATATATACCTAATTTGAACTGTGTCAGGAATTGTCCATCCAATATTGTTTTTTCCAATAAATTGACAAGAATCAATTGTATATTGTTTTTTAAATTCCTTAATTTCATATATTCTTCCAGTAGAATCAGTAAATGTTTTTTGTCCAAAACAATTAATATAAGAAAATGAAATTAATAAGACTAAAGGTATAAAAATTAATTTTGGTAACGATATATTTGGATGTACAAATTATTTTATGTATATTTGTAGTGTAATAATCAAATACACATATATATATGGAAACTATCGAAACCTCTTTTAAATCATTTGCTTCAATGCTCGAATTATTACCAACTGATAAAGCATGTAGAGAATTTTTAGAGCAAGTTCGTTGGAATGGTGAACCAGTTTGTCCTCATTGTGGAAGCAAAAGTAAAGACCACTACAAATTGAATCAAAAAGGTGAGTTTAGCGGATTATATAAGTGTAAAGATTGTAGAAAGCGTTTTACAGTAACTGTAAGTACGATGTTTGAAGGTTCACATATTCCTTTACGTAAATGGTTTATTGCTGTTTACATTTTTTCAGCTCATAAAAAAGGAATATCTTCGCATCAACTTGCAAGAGATTTGGGGATAACTCAAAAAAGTGCATGGTTTATGTTGGGACGATTAAGAACCAATATTAAAGACAAAACAGAGGTTAAATTTAGCGGTATTGTACAGGCGGACGAAACCTATGTAGGGGGTAAAAATAAAAATAGGCACGAAAGTAAAAAAGTAGATGATTCACAAGGCCGAAGCGTAAAGGATAAAACGCCCGTGTTTGGTTTGATAAGTGAAGGTAAAGTAAGCACACAAGTTGTTCCAAATACTAAGGCTTCCACTTTAAAGCCTATCATTAAAGAATTGGTTAAACAGGGTTCAATTATTGTTACTGACGAATGGGTGGCATATAATGGCCTTTCAAATAGCTATCAACATGAAGTTTTAAAACACAACGAAGGACTATTTGTAAACAGTAATAAATTTCATACAAATTCAATTGAAGGTTTTTGGAGTTTGTTAAAAAGAGGTATATTTGGCATTTATCACTCATCTTCTCCAAAGCACTTAAACAAATATTGTGATGAATTTGTTTATAGATATAATACAAGAAAACTTACAGATGGTTATAGATTTTCATTAGCATTGACTAATGCAGATGAAACGTTAAGTTATAAACAACTGATAATGAAATAAATTAATAATATGAACTCGGCAATAACAATAGCATACATCTTGATTAAAAGAGGTATATCGGAGGGAAATCCATTAACACAAATGAAATTGCAAAAAATGTTGTATTTTGCTCAAGGTTATCATCTTGTTATGAATAAAACTCCATTAATTGAAGCGGATTTCCAAGCATGGAAATACGGTCCTGTCGTTCCTGCTGTTTATCAAGCTTGTAAAATATATGGAAGTTCTCCAATAGAAGATTTGTATATTTTCGAATTATTTGCAGATGACAAATATTTTAGCGAAAGGGCTTGCAAGTCAATTGGAAAAGAAGCTATAGAAACAATTAATTTCACTTGGGAAGCATTGAAGGGTGTGAGTGCTATTGCTTTATCAAATTGGACTCATTATGATAATTCTCCTTGGTCTCAAGCAATAAAGAGTGGGACGAATAGCGTTATATCAGAAAGTAGTATGAATAAATATTTCGAGACTTTCTTAAAGAATTAAAATAATGACTAATAACCTAAGTGCGCCTACTTCTGAAAGTATTAGACAAAAAATAAATGTATTTCCAACTAATCCTCTTGTTGAGGAAAAAGAGGAAAAAGAATATGACAGAGAAGCTAAACTAGCTAGATTCACGCTTCAAACAGAAATATTAAGAGATGATAAAGGGGCAAGAAAAAAATACGCTAGATTAACCTTTATACTAACTTGCTCGTGGTCTATATTCCTTGTTTTAACAATTTTTCTATTAGGATTAAAAATTTTAACTCTTTCAGATACTGTAATAGTAACATTAATAACATCAACAACGATTAACTTTTTTGGATTTTTCCTTTTAGTAATGCAATATCTTTTCCCCAAAGAAAATAAAGAAAAAAATAAAGATTCTAAATTATGAAAAATAAGGAAAAATTATCCGACACAAAACTCATAGAAAAATACGAGAAAGGAAAAATAGACTTAAAGAAGTCCATCAAACCCTATCTTAAAAAAGTAAAAGAAGCTTCTTAAAAATTAACCCCTAAAACAGGAAGGTATCAAATAATGAATCTTTGTACATCCAAATATATCGTTACCTTAATTTTTTCATAGTTCAACGTTTTTATTTTTTAATTATCTTTTTTTCAATAGTTTCATTGTCCGTTTTTATTTTCACGATATACAAGCCTTGGGGTAATTCACTAATAGCTACATACTGATTGCCCATTATTTCTTTTGTAAGTACTGTTTTACCGCTTGCATCTATGATAGTTATCATACAGGATACACCGTTTAAGCCACTGATATTAAACCCGTCTGTTGCAGGATTAGGATAAAGATTTATAGCTTCAATTGTATTTGTTGGTAAACCAGCGGTAAAGCCTACTGTCCTATTATAAAAAGCCTTCCATTGATTTGCTTTTTGATATAAACTTACTGAACTGGTAGGCACGTATAGGGTACAAGCTGTTGTGTCAACACTAGAAAAAACATCTGGACTGATACTAGAACTTAAATTTACTGGGGTAGTTGGATAAGCATATATTGATTTTAAACCTGTACAATATGCAAAAGCACCTTGTCCAATAGCCGTTACTGATAAAGGAATAGTAATTGATTTTAAACTAGTACATTCATAAAAAGCCCCATTTCCAATAGAAGTAACCGAGGATGGTATAGTAACCGATGTTAAACTGCTACAATCTGCAAAAACCAGTTGTCCAATAGAAGTAACAGAGGACGGTATAGTAACCGATGTTAAACCAGTATTATTAAAAACCCCATTTCCAATAGAAGTAACTGAGGATGGTATAGTGATTGAAGTTAAATCTTTACAAACCGCAAAAGCATAGTCTCCAATAGAAGTTACTGAAGAAGGAATAATAATTGATGTTAAGCCGCTACAATTTTCAAAAGCAAAAGTTCCAATAGAAGTAACCGAGGACGGGATAGTGATTGAGGTTAAACCGGAATATGCAAAAGCATAGTCTCCAATAGAATCTACTGAGGATGGGATAATATAACTTCCTGTTTTAGAGATTGGGCATTGAATTAAGGTAGTTTGAGCTTTATTAAATAACACTCCGTCAATACTCGAATAATTTGGATTACTTGCATCTACTGTTATTAAACCTGTACAATCAAAAAAAACACCATATCCAATAGAAGTAACCGAGGATGAAATAGTAATTGAGGTTAAATCTTTACAAATTTCAAAAGCATAGTCTCCAATAGAAGTTACTGAAGAAGGAATAATAATTGATGTTAAGCCGCTACAGCCTTCAAAAGCATAGTTTCCAATAGAAGTAACAGAAGACGGGATAGTGATTGAGGTTAAACCGGAATATGCAAAAGCAAGAGTTCCAATAGAAGTAACCGAGGATGGAATAGTGATTGATGTTAAGCCGCTACATTCTTTAAAAGCCTCAATTCCAATAGAAGTAACCGAATAGCTTATACTATTATAAGTTACAGAGGAAGGAATACTTATCGCACCAGAATAGTTATTGATATTAGGCGCATAAGTAACCGCCACGGTGTAAGGGGAACTTGACGAGGTAATGTTATAATAAATACCTCCAGATGTAAAGTCATACGCCCATGTACTTACTGTAATACATAGGGTAGCAAAAAGTAAGATTAATTTTTTCATTATCTAAAGTTTATGCCTCATTCCCCAAATGGCAGGTTAATATAAAAAAGAAGGCGTGGGAACTGTTAAACTTATCTGTTCTGAGGGTCTGGACTCCCATGTAAGTAGATAAGCAACAGCCCCACGCCCATATTGATATACAGACGTAGAGCGTTTGTTGCTATCACCCTACTTACATTGAAATTGTCCAGATTTCAGAACAGGATAATATTTTAAACGCTTTCTATAATGCTATGTAAAAAATGCTAACTTAGTTAGCTGTACAAATGTATAATTTATTTTTTAAGATTTAGATTTCTTTGGCATTTAGATTTCAATTTCATGGGGTCTTTGATGTTGAAAAAGATTACGATCAGTTTATGGATTATTTCAGTAGCACTTTGTAGTAACGTTTTTTTTTTACTATCTTTATAATAAAAATGGCAAAAACAAGAGAATGGGTAATTGATTACCTAGAAAAAACAAGCAATATGTATCATCGATTTTCAAAAGAAGGGAAAGAAGGGATGATACGTATAGAAATGCTGTACTGGGAACGAAGGGGAGACAAGGGAAGTTTGTATCCAGAAATTCCTATGTAGGAAGTTGATTAAATTAAAAACATCTGATAATCAAATAATTGCAGTTATACCCAATGAAAATTTTATGATATATTCCTTTTGAAATGTAAAATTAGTCCACCCTCTCAATCGGAAATTATTGTTCGTTTTTCACCAAGGCGTTTTGCTAAGTCCTCAATATCATTTTTGCGTGCTATTTGCTTTATCCATTTACCCGGTATTTTATCGAAACCGTAAAGCAAGCCAGCCAAACCGCCCGTTATTGCTCCCGTCGTATCTGTATCGTCTCCCAAATTAACCGCTTTTAATACAGCATCTTTATAATTATCAGTGGTTAGCAAGCACCAAACACTTGCCTCAAGTGTGTGTAATACATAACCATCACTATAAATGTCATCTTCCCGTAACTCGTAAATATTTCCGTTAAACAAGCGGTCGAAAATGGCAATTTCCATAGGATTGATTGACATGGAATATAAGTAATCGTTTATTTCTGTCTGAAGGCTTTTGTAAATTTCAAACTTATCTTTCTTTTCAAACAATTGTTTGGCAAATTCAAGGTAATAAAAACAGGCAATAACCGAACGAATATGTCCATGAGTAATTGAAGATACTTGTTTTGTTATTTCAAATCGTTTATTGATTGGCTTGTCCAATAAGTAGAACAATAAAGGTGCAATTCTCATTAATGATCCATTGCCGTTAGAAGCTTCCCCGTTGTCTCCTGCTAAATCCGGTTGTGCTCCTTTGGCCAGTCGGGAAATAGCTTGCCGAGTAGAAAAACCTACATCAAAAACACTTCCATTCGATGTCCAATAATTATCATAAAGCCACTTTACAAAATTCTGTCCGATGCTATTTAGGTCAAATTCGCCTGTTAATGCTTCCGCAAGACAAAAAGACAAGGAACTGTCATCTGAAAAAGTCCCCTTCGGCATATTATGAGTGCCATAACCAAGCATATCCTTTATGGGATTCCTTTTCATTGTTTGTCGGCTTTTAAATTCAGCAGGAACGCCAAGAGCATCACCAACAGCTACACCAAAAAGAATTGATTTTGCCCCGTCGATATAAGTAAGTTTATTTGATTTCATCCGTATGCTTTTTGATGTACTCCGGTGTCATCCATTTTGGATTTTCTACCGGTTCAAACACAATGTCATTCTTCTGATTGGGTAATGGCTCTGTGTGCATATTGTGCCCGCTAAGAATTTCCTTAGGAATGCGAATCGGGAAAGCATCACAGATAAAATCCATTTTCTTTTTATCAAAATGCTTACAAGAATTACAAGTTATTTTTGTTATCGGTTCGTTATGTCCTATTATATCACTCATAATAAGTAGTTTATTTCTATAAAGATAGTAAAATTAAATAATATATGAAAATTATATTTCCTTAATTTTTAATGTCTATTATTCTTAAAAAAACAAGATTATTATATTTTATTGTTGTTAGATTTCAATTTCAATAAAGCGGTGGTTATTCGTCCAATATTCGCCTTGCTTCTTCGTATTGCTTTTGAATTTCCTCATCCGATAAATCGGAAAATAATTCTTTACCATTTTCCCCGGTTTGTTCTACTTTGTTTGGCAACACATATCTCAACATTTTATCTAGTACCTCAAATCTTTTAGCCGGCATCAGTCTGTCAAAATCAGATTGCAAGTTTTCTAAGTTATTAGATACAAAAGAATTGATTATTTCTTTTAATTCTGTGGTAGTTTTATTTTGAGTTCCTTTTACCCTTCCGCCTGTTTTAGGCATTCCTTTTAGCTTCATTCTATTTTATTCTATTTTAGATTAAAATTTTGTTTTTTGTCCTCTATAATTTATCAAATTGGAATTTCTATGTCTCCGTATTTAATAGTTTGTTCGTGAACGGTTTCCACGTCCTTTCCGGTTGGCTCCGTGTAGCTTTGGCTCAATGCTTTTCGTTCTTCGGGTGTACCTATTAATTTATAGAGTGCTAGCAACTCACCTGCTTTTTCAGAACGCAAAAGCTTTCCCCTGATTTCTGCTTTTGTCTTTATTTTATTTCTCTCTAAAATTTCTTTTAAGTCGTTCAATTCGTTAGAATCCACCGGAAAATATTCATAAAACGTTGTTTTTGAACACGGCAAAAGCCCAACAATATCCTCAATGAAATAAACAGAATTGTTTTTCGCTATTTCTTTGGCTTCGGAATACAAATTATTTTTGTTGTACATATCTTATTATTTTAAAGCTTGCTTAAAAAGTCATCAAATGAGTGTACAAAAAGGTATCGACCTCCGGCAGCCTCTACTTCGTTTTGTACTTTCAATTGTTCGGGGCGTGGGCGGTCGTGTCCTGCTTTAATTTCAATGCTTACATGTTTGCCATTAATTACAGCCGTAACGTCGGCCATACCAGCCCTTGCACCGGAATGAATGTACTTGCCAAGCTTTGCGCTGTATGTACCTGTACTGTTTACTCGTGCAGCAAAATAGCCATGTACTTTGCAGTAAGCAACTATCAATTTGGTGAGTTCGTTCGCTTTGTCATCTCTAAAAGAGGATTTCACTTTATAGGGAACATCCTTACCCTTGTAATACCAATTGTCATACTCACGCTCAAATAGCTTTATACTATTTGGTTTGTTGTATTTTGCTTTAGGCGTTTTACGCTTCGGATAGGTTTCTAAAAGCTGTTTTATATCATTCATCTTGTTGTTAAATTAAATTGTTTACACATCCAAAAAAATGTACTTATGCCTGTTTGGGTGCATGTGTTTAAGCATTTATCAAATTGCTTATCACATTCAGCCGGAACATATTTAACTGATTGCTGACTGACAATGTGAAACAAACCCCGCCCGCCTTCTCCAAATTCCGCTGCCAAAGCTCTACCAACTGCATACCAGTCAAAATAACTATCCGTAATATCAATATGGTTATTTTGAATAGTTTCAATAAGCCGTTTTACCCGTATTTCCGTTGTGTCTGCATTAGAGCTTAATTTAACGGGGCGTTTAAGCCATTTAGGGGCTATTTCCTTACGTTTTTCGTAAGCCCCTGCCATTGGCATGTAAATTGGGGTTTCATCAAAGCTAATGCAGCGTAAACGAGCAATATCCTTGCAAGCCTCATCAATGTTAATATTCAATTTCTTAAAATCAACTTTTAAGGCTGTGAAATGCCGTGCGTGATATTCCGGTTTTGCTATACGAATAAGGCAAAATAAACCGTTACCACTTACCGACAAACCACAATAATACAAACCCGTAAATGTTGATAGCTTTTTCTTAATCAAATTCCAATCCTTAATGTGTTGATTGTCTTGGCCGTCAATATCAATACAGATGAGGCCACTATGCTGAATTAATCCGGCATTGCTCCGGGTGCTGAATACGCCCGAAGGCGTTATACAGGGCAATTTTGATTTTAAGGCTTTTCGTTGTTCCTTATCTTTACAGCTTCGCACCTCATTTACTCTATTCTTATATTTCTCATTAAATAAGAAGTCAATAATATTGATAGTTGATATTGGCTTTATTTCTGTAAAGCTCTCGAATAACGAAACACAAAATTTATTTTTTGATGTACACATAATAATTCTACCTAAGTATTTTTCTATTCAATTCTATTCACTTCAGTTCTATTTTATTCTATTAGCATCGTTTGTATCCATTTGTACCATTTGGATGCAATTGCATAGCTTTATATTATTCATCGGTTCCATTTACCCATCTCTTTTTAGCTGCTTTACTTCTTTCCTCACAAGTGTTTTCATAATCCGTTCGCTGCTGGTCAACTACCGGAATAAGAAAATTAAGTGCCATTTCTAAATCGGGGCTAAGGTCGGAAGGCAATTCGCCGCCATCGAATTGGTATTCAATCAATATTTTCAGAAGTTCGCCACATTTGGCATCGGATAGGCTTTCCCACGCTTTCCGGTGTTGTTCCTGAATTATAATTCCGGGCTTTTTCTTTTCTTTAGCCATGATACAAAGCCCCTCCTTCAGCAAATAATGATAATTGAGTGTCAGGGATCAGTTGATATTCTTTCCGGCCATCCGGTAAACGGCGGTCAACAATATTGTGGCCTTCACGGCGTAACTTGGATATTACTTTTCGGCTGTCATTGAAAAAGAAGCGAACATTTAACTCTTTTGCCGTATATTTTGCTCCGGTAGAAAATGCACTTAAAACTTTGTTTTTTATTGACAAAGTGGTATCTTTGTTATGGTTTATAGGGGCGGCTTCGGTCGCCTTTTGTTTTGTCTTCATACTATTTCCCCTCCAAAATTTTATTGAGGTCAGTTTGCCGATAACGCTTTTTGCCGCCTACCCGTACACCAGTTAAATACCCTTGTTTTTCCCAACGCCAAAGAGTTGATAAATCCACCTGTAAGGTTTTCGCTACTTCTGCCGGACTGTAATACACCTCGTTTGTTTCGCTTTTCTTTAATGCTGTTTCGAGTGCTGTTTTTTGTGCCGTAAATTCATTGAACAAATCAAACAAATCACTTTTCTTTACTGCAATAGTTACATTTAGGTCGCTGTTAATTAATTCTTTTACTAACATGTTTTTTTGTTTTAATGTCAGCGTGGAATGTGTAACGCCACTCCACGCTCACGGCTTCGGTCGTTACCCATAAACCATTTAGACAATACAAAAATAAAATGTAATTAGTTAATATACAGTTATTTGCAGTTGTCGTTGGTTGTCGACAACTAAAGACAACCAACGACAACTAAAAGACAAAAAAAATGCAACAAGCTATTTGCCTGTTGCATTTATAAATTAATTAAAGATCAATTGTTTATGGTAAAATATTAATCAACTGTTGTATTTCTTCTATTGGGAGCATTTTATCAACCATGTATTTGCTTATTGCCTGTTTAGTACATTGCAAATTGAATGTTTCAATAACCATCGGTATATTGTATGATTGCTTGACTAAAATATTTTTACTCTCCAGTGCTTTTAATACCTTAGCGATTTTACGTCCAGCACTGCTATTATCCAAAATGGTGTGGAGCTTAGCCATCAAAACATCTTTGTTCTCGTGTTGTAATAAGGAGACAAAGTCCGGTATCGGTTTCTTTCCTTTTCCTGTGCTGGGTGGTATTGTGGTTTGTTCATCTTGTATCTGTTTTCCTGTGTCGGTGGTCTGTAATATTTGATGTAATGGTGAATATTCGTGAGTATTGAGATAATCACGAATACTTTCTAAATATTCAATATTTTTATCAATATGTTTTAATATTTCAGGTTCTCCCTCTCCGTATTTTTCTTTTTGATGTTCAAGTATAGCATTTGCAATAGCATTTAATTTATCCGTTTTAGAATCTAAACTACCAATTAAAACTTCCCAATTATGCAAATGTAAATCATAGTATTCTGATATTGAATAATTACGTTTAATCCCATCTTTTTCAACTTCAAAATAACCGCTATTGCCTTGTGGATAAAAACACAAAGTAATTTCCCCCGTAATAAAGTCCATGTCATTTTTAACAAAGTCGTCTTTTGATAGCTCATTAAGCACACTTAAAAACTCCTCTAAATGAAGCATTTTATTGTAAATCTCGGCTTCTTTAAAAAAGGTTTCTGAATCAATTTCCTCATTTTCAAGGTCGTCCCAACTATGCACATCATAAGCATTCGGGCAAGCCGCTTTTAATTCATCAAGTCTATTTTTTACTCCTTTTTTAATATTATTAAGGGTAGTGGGTCTGTCAATATTCCATTCGTTTCGCCTGTATGCTACTATTTTATAAATATCTCTTTTAATTCCAAAATGTATTGACTCTCTATTTCGTTTATCTGTTGAACCAATACCGCCCAAATTTTCCACGGTTTCTATTAACTCTCTTATATTCATGGTAACTTATTTATAAATTTCTTTCCTCATCCCTATGAAAACCGACCTGCCTACGTGGTTTGTCAGTTAATCGCTTGTCGGTTTGCAACTCCGCCAAAGATTGATTGATTATCTCTAATTGCATACGGGTATCCTCGTTAATATCGTTTTGGTCGGTCATCACCTCATCCATGTATTGCTTTAGCTCTCTGACCTCTTTTTGGAGTTCTCCCACTTTGTCCACAGGCAGGTTTGTTATTAACTGCCTAACAGCTACAAATGCCCTCATAATGTTTCTGTTTATCTCTATGGCTGTTTTTGAGTTAAGCACACTACTAAGCATAGCCACACCTAATTCGCTAAAGGCGAAAGGCAAATATTTTGAGTGTTCCCCTCTGCCACCTTTTAAGATCACATTTTGTGATCTTAGACAATCGTACTCAGGTCTGGTGAGTTCAAACATAAAATCATCACCCTCAAAACGTTCAATATTACGTCTAACCGCTTGTTTTAATGCCCTTGTTTCAACCCCGTACATTTCTGCTAAATCAAAGTCTAACATTACTTTTTGACCTCTAATTTCATAAATTTTACTTTGAATAAGTTGTAGTTCCATGCTATTTTGAATTTGTTTGAGGTTACAAATTGCAACCTCAAATCTAATTTATAAATTTCTTTCTATTCTTTAATTCCAACATTTTAACGAGTTCTGTTTTTATTTAATGAGAATCAGTTAATTAATATTTCGACACGAGTATTACCAACGACCCCATAACGGCAACCGATAGTGGTCTTTTCGTTGTTAAATTGTAATGTCGTCAGCTCCCGTATTGTTTCCTGCAACCTATCAATTATTTTCATGTCATCTAGAAGCATTTCGGTTTGTCTTAGAATAATCTCGTCCTTTTCCAACAATGCACGAAATATTTCAGGAGAAATAAGCACGTTTCCGTTTTCTTTGTTATTGCTTTCTATACTCATATCGTTTCAGGTATTTATTTATAAATTTCTTTCCATTTTTTCGCCATCATTTCGGCGTGTTCTTCTTGTTTTACTTTTATGTATTTCAAAAATGATTTTTCCGTTGTATGCCCGCTAATACTCATTATCATTAAAGTAGGTAAACCACGCTTGTACATATTCGTACAGAAGGAACGCCGCCCTGTATGGCTGGTAACATGTTCCCATTTCTCGAATTTTTCCGTAATAAGTTTACCCCCAACGGTTCGGGTCATTGTTTCTACACTGTTTATCTCGGCAAGCCTGCAAACCTCTTTGACGTACTCGTTAAAACGTTGGTTTGTAACTGGTACCGGCATTTGATAATCATATTTCTCTAATATTTCCACCACTACCGGATGCAAGGGTATTGTTACTTTGGCATTAGTCTTTTGCTGTCGAAAAGTTATAAAACCGTCTTTAATATCTGTCTTGGTTATTTTTTCAAGGTCAGAAAAACGGCACCCTGTCCAGGCAAGTAATAAGAACCAATCCCGCACACGGTCAAGGTATGGAGTGTTGGCAAAATCAAAACCTTTCAATTGCTGCAATTCGGCCTCGTCCAAATAAATTGTATCAATATCTTCTTTAAACACATGATAACTATTGTAGTATCTGCTTAAGTTGTAGCCTTGTATTGTGGCTTCATTTAGCATCAACTTTAATACTTTTATATGCTTACCTACACTATTCTGGGTAAACCCTAATTTTTGAAGGTAAGAAACAAATTCATCGTAAAATAACTGGTCAAGGTCATTAAACTCGAAATCGCTTTTACCTATTTCTTGGGCAAATTCTTTCAAGCGTTTTTTAGTCGCATTGTATTGCTGTATATTTTTTGGGGATAGAGCCCTACCGGTTCCTTTGTCTTTTCGTTCGGGAGCGTGCAGAATGAATTTATCAACAAATTGAAAAAGGGTTTTTATTTCCGGTTCAACCTCATATTTTTCCGGGTGAAGTTTTTTATCAATAGTCTCATCTAACCATTTTGAAGTTAGAACGCTTTTATCGGCAACTCCTATACACATTTCTTTGATTAATTCTTTGCGGTCGCTAATACTCTTATCAATCTGTTTTCGTCTTTTGTTATCAAAAACAACTCTGGCCTTTATGCAACCTTTTTCAACATCAAACGTATCAGGCCGCACAAGTATCTCGCTCTTATGAAATAATTGAACAGTGCGCCCGTCTGTGTATCTAAAGCGGACATTAACATCGTTAAGGTTTTTTGCGGTTGTTCTAATAAATGCTTTAACCGTTGGCATGGTAGAATAATTATTATAATATCAATAATGGTTGTGCAAATATAAATAATTTGCACAACAAATACAAGATTCTTTGCAATTTATTACAACTTCATGCAATTGTTTTTATATTTGCAAAGTCCTTGTATTCATTTAACTATAATAAAAATACCTGATATTTATAAGGCTTTCAGGAAGTGTCATAATTGCATTTGGACAGTCCTAGCAGGACAACAATTTAAAAAGGCTGAACTTAATTAAGTTCAGCCTTTTTTTGTCTCGAAGTTTGTAATGTAGATTTCATATATCTAGCAACAAAATTAAAAACGAGCCTCTGAATCGCTATTCAAGGCTCGTTTCACTGTCTCGATTCACATCGCGACTATTTAAACTGAATCATGGGGGCTTTTGGATATATGCAGATAAAGTCGCATTAATTCGTCATCAATTATTTCCCGCTTAAAGATATTGGCATATTGTTTTACGTAGCCTAATATCCATTCACATTGATTTTCATTGATCTTTAATCCTCTTTTTTGAAAGAAGTTAACAATCGAAGCTTTACCGCTATGCTTACCAAATACAAATTCATGCTCTTTGGTACCTATTTTTTTTGCTTCAATAATTTGATAGGACTTCCTGTCGTTTATCAAGCTGTTGGTGTGTATACCGGATTTATGGATCAACACGGCATGTCCGGTTATAGGCTTACTCTCCTGTAATTTTCTTCCTGATAGAGCTTCAACCGTGGAAGACATTTTGCAAAGCAATTCGGTTTTTATGGTTGTTGGTATTCGCATACTAAGATCCAACGCCATAACCACTTCTTCCAAGGCTGCATTTCCAGCTCTTTCGCCTAGCCCGTTGATGGTAACGTCCACGGCATCGGCTCCGGCATTGAAAGCTGCAATGGTATTGGCCGTGGCCATACCCAGGTCGTTGTGCCCGTGAAAGCAAAGTGACATATCCGGGCAATATTTCTTTATATGTTGAAATAATTCCGTGGTTGAAAACGGGTTGAGGATGCCGACTGTGTCGGCAATCCTTACCCGCTGCGCACCTACTACTTGCGCTTGCTCTATAAAATCGAACAAGAAAGAGAGCTCTGCTCTGGAAGCATCTTGGGCACCTACGGCTATAAAGGAAAATCGGTCTTGAGCATAACTTAATATTTGCTTCAGACGTGATAATACCCATGCCCGGTTTTTGCCCATCGCTTTTATCTGAATATTGGAAACGGGAAAGGAAATACTTATGCCATAACATCCGGTTTCCTCCGCTGCATCAATATCCTCGTGTGTGGCTCTGCACCATGCCAACGTTTTAAAATTAAATCCGTGCGAGATAAGCACACGCATTTCTTCACGTTCCTGTTTACCCATAATAGGTGTGCCAATTTCCAATTCGGGAATCTTGGCCTGATCCAGCAGGGTGGCAATTTTCAGTTTGTCCTCCAAACCGAATACCACCCCCGGGGCTTGTTCGCCATCCCTGAGGGTGGTGTCTATTATGTGTAGTTTTCTATTCATGTTGAATAATTCAAAAGAGAAATACCGATTATTTTAGGCACTTCGGCAACTTTTTTTCCCTCGCCCCTCTCAACTTAGTTAAGAGGGGTTGGGGCAAATTGTGTTTAACAAAACAGATAAAGGTTAAGAATTAAAAGCTATTATAATAATATTTTATTGCTAGTTAATTAAGCACACCCGCAACCCCTGGTGTTGCCTTTGCATCGGCTTCCACATTTAAAGTCATCCGCGTTGGTTATGCTTTTGATGGGTTTATTGTTGAATATGCCATCCAGTCCGTCGTCTATCAACCCCATCATTTCCACCACTTTTATTCCACAGGAGTTTAACATAGTTCTAGGGTTATCGCCAATACCGGATACTAATATTGCCTGGCAGTCGGCTAGCATGCGGGCTAGTTCCACCCAACGTTTATCACCCAACCCGGCAGCCGGCGTGTTTCTCTTTTCCACGTATTGAAAGCCATTCGGGGTTTGCTTATAGATGCAGAGTTCTTTTGCTTCACCCATATGCTGGTTTACAAGCGTGCCTTGTATAGTGGCCACCGCTACATAAGGGCGGGTACAATTGCTAATCTCTTTACCCGTGGATATTTCGTGCAAAAGTGTATAGGTTTCGGCTATATCTTGGCCGAGTAACCCCGCGGCATCGGCTCGGCAACGGGCACAATGGTTCATCATTTTCAGGTGCTTCACCGACTCCATTCTGACTTGTGATATCATCTTGTTGTCAGGTTTCGGAAGCATTGCAAAATCAGTTTCTTCGGTAGGAATAAGAGGGATGCAATTCATCACATCCGCACCTAGCTCTGCACATTTCTTCGCCACTTCGGGTATATGATTTTCATTAACTCCAGGTATAATAATGGAATTAATTTTTACCATAATGCCCTTTTCCTTCAACTTGGGTATGCATTTCAACTGGTTTTCCAACAGCACTTTTGCACCCTCTATTCCTCTGTAAACTTTTTTATCATAGCGTATCCAACTGTATGCCTTGGCTCCTATTTCGGGGTCAACGGCATTGATGGTTATCGTAACATGACTTACGCCGACTTCCGCTAGTTCGTCGATGTATGGGTATAGCTCCAATCCATTGGTGGAGAGGCAGAATATTTTTTCGGGAAACTCTTGCTTTATCAGTCGCATGGTTTCCAATGTTTCTTTCGGGTTGGCAAACGGGTCGCCGGGACCGGCAATACCCACTACCGAAAGTTGTTTGAGTTTTTTATTGAGCACTTTCATGTACTGCAACGCTTGCTGTGGACTAAGCACGGCGGAGGTTACTCCGGGGCGGCTTTCGTTTACACAGTCGTACTTCCGATTGCAATAATTACATTGAATATTGCACTTGGGTGCTACCGGCAAATGTACACGGGCGTGCATGTGTTTGGCACTTTCGTCAAAGCAGGGATGAACGGATGGGGCTAAATTATTTTCTGCTATAGGGTGAGTGCTAGGCGTAATTATGGCATGGCATAAACCGTCGTTCGATTCGGCTTGTGCTGCTTGTATATTCAGCTCTTCCAGTGCGTTGCCTAACCATTTGGGTAGGTGCTGACAAATGAGTTCGAGCTTCTGGAACGGGGTATCTTTTAAAAATGGAAATAATAAATCTCTAGAATTGAGTGTGCTGTCATTTTTCAGTACGGTGGCCAAATCAAACATAAACTCCTCATTTTTAGCATCACCCACCACTATGGGAGAGGTACTATTCATGGATTGTTCGCGCTCTATTCTTTCCAGTTCGTTTTTAATATGATCGAGCAGTGGTAATGAAAACACACCGCTATGTTTCCAAACGCCTATTCTATTTTCGCTAATAATGGTTAATGGGAACCCTCTGATGGTATCTACTACAAACATTTTGCAGTCGTCGATTTGTGCTACCATAGCTTGAATGGCTTCACGCACCTGTACAAAATTCATATCGTTGTAAATGGCAAAGGGTATGTGTTTAATACATTGCCATTGGCCGGTTTCATCGGAATATAATTCAACGGTTCCTTTTTCGTATAATGGAAATATGTTTCCGCTTTTGCTTACAAACACTGCTATTTTCATACTTGCCCCCTTTCTTCTTGTTTGATAATTAAAAACCGTGTTTCTTTCCTTTTACTGAATCAATTTCGATTCGGACTACAGCTGTGTGGGTAAGATTTGTTTTTGGGTACTCGAACTTGGTGTCGGTAAACTGTGACACGATCAAATCCAGTGCTTTTATTTTTTCGGCTTCGTCTTCCACAAAAATGGCTTTGCCTATGCCTATCACGGTGCGGTGTTTGGCCTCAAAATCGCAAGCTTTGTCACTTTCTATCACGCCGTGGTCTATGCTTATTTCAAAGCAAATATTGTTGTTCCGTTTCAGTATCTCCATCTTGGTACCTACTTTGGCCGAATGAAAATAAATGAAATTGCCATCGTAGCCATAAAACACAGGAACCAAGAATGGCATGTTGCCATCTACCAAGGCGATGTGCATCAACTTGGCTGAACAGATAATGGTATCTATTTCGGCATTATCAGTAATTTCTCTTTCTTTGCGGCGCATTTTGCCATGAGGATGGCCTTCTATATGTTTTTCCATAAAGATTATTTTTGAGTAAAAGAGTTCCTCCAAAGGGCTCTCCTTTGTATTATTGTTAGGGTTAATTAAACCAAGTTTTCCGAAACAGATCGGGCTGTTGTTATTCTGCTTGTATCAAATAGCTTTTGTACTTCAGTACACAGGTATAGCACATTTTCCATATCGGCTTCGTTAGGGTCTGGATGTCGGTATTCGTCTATAGAGCATATCCCGAAGATAAAATCCAGAAACCTAATTTTTTTATTCAATTCCGCAGGTACATCTATCACCGTTTCCACCGTTTGCATAAGAGCCATGTAGTTATGGTTTCGAGGTTCTTTACCATACAAATCGCATAGGGCCAACAAATACCGTTCGAGTGCTACCGAGGCTATATTGAATACCAGGCTGAAGCGCGTTCCTTCTTTTAGAAATTGTAATGCCCGGTGGTAATAGGCGTTGGCATCACTATAATCGGTTTCAAAAGCCTCTAAATCTATGTCCGTTATTTCTTGTTCGATCATGGCTAATTATCTTTCTTTTAGTTTTAATCAACCGATATTTGAATGCCTCATACCGGCTGATTAAAGCTTATTTTTAAACACTATAACTATTACCACACGTTCAAAACCCACTCTTTGTTGTGTTTGTATTCCATATCGGTAAAGATGGCATTTGCCATTTCTTCGGCTAACCAAATTGCTCCGGCATAACCAACCACAGGATGGCGGAAGCCTCCTGCACGGTCGTAAACAGGATAACCGAGTCTTACCATCGGGATGTTATTGTCAATAGCCACATAGCGGCCTTTAGAGTGTCCGAGAATCAAATCCAATTCCAAGCCTTCATTTTTGATACGGTTTTCTAATTCCCAAAAATCGGCGTTAGTAACCACTTCCATATTGAAGCCGACGCCTTCTTTCAAGGCTTTGATGCGAGGGTCATTACCGTATTTAGCATTATCATCTCCTAAAAGAAGCAATACGGGTTCCATTTCCAGGTCAATACAATATTCAGCCAAGCCGATAACCAAATCAGGGTTACCATAAATAGCCACTTTTTTACCTGCCAGGAACATGTGCGACACATCGGCAATGGCATCAAGGGCTATACCTCTTTTCCGAACTAATGATTCGGGAATGGCTTTGCCCGTCATCTTTTTCACGTTGGCAAGAAATGTATCGGTATTACGGATACCTATAGGGGTTGGCCCGATAATAGCAGGTACATCAAACTCGTTTTCAAGAAATTGAGCAGCTTTTGCACCTTCGTATCTGTTTAAGGCAATAGTTCCAATGGCATTTGCAGTGCTTTCCAAATCTTCAATGGTTGTTTCGCCATGCGATACATGGTTGCCATCAGGCATGATGGGAGAATCGAATGTTTCAATTTCAAACAACACGGTGGCATCTACCTTCATTTCACCTATTAATGACTTTAATTCGGTAACATCTGCCGGATTGACCCAACCGGTTAGCAAATTTATTTTGCCGTTGGTTTTGTCTGCTTTTTTTGCAAAGTGTTCCACAAAATCTTTTACCGCGATGTCATATCCACTAATCATACTACCTACAAAACTTGGCGTATGGATCGGGATTAAGTGCACCTCTCTATCGGCATATTTGGTCTTTAGAAGTCCTTCTTCCAGTTTAATAACTACTCCATCCACATCATCACCAATAACCTCGGTAGAACAAGTAGTGATGATAGGAATAATTTTCAAGTCGGGATAACGCATCAACAATACGTCCACCCCTTGTTCTACCCGGTTTAATGCTCCAAACACGGCGGCATCTTCGTGTACTGATGAGGATGCTAACTCAAAACTTTCTTTGAAATGTTGCGACATGGTTAATCGCACAAACATTACACATCCCTGGCCTCCGTGAACAAGCGCAATGCAATCTTTAACACCAATGCTTACAAATTGAGCTCCCGCCGGCTGGCAGGTAAAAATCGGGTTGATTACTCCGGTTCTATCTTTTGCTTTTAATTCACAACTCATGATTTAATTTTTTTAGTGTATTAAATATTTTTCAGGCAAATCGATAGGGTTGAAATAATTATTTTTCAGCTATGTCAACTGATTATTCAAAACAAAAATGTGTCAACCCTATCGATTTTGCTTACCAAAAACTACAACTTTTATTAATAATGTTCCTTAACAAGTTCTTGATTCAATGAGGCGTGAACCATGGTGTGATCCATTCTTTCCTTCAATAAGTCCAAGATTTGAGCAATATCATCTTTGGATGTTTCAGCAACCCAGGGGAAATATCTTTTAAATCCTTCCTGCAATGACATTGCTTCACTCCAATAATATTTATCGGCAGTAGTATCTTCATCTTTGGCATTTTCTCCACGAAGCAATTGCTTGGTTTTGGTTAAGATTCGCTCGTTTTGAATTAACCTGTCCCATGCTCGTGAGTTGTATTGCCATAAACAGTGCTTGGTGATGTACCATTCTAGTTGAGCCATTTTTTCTTCGGCAACATTTTTATCCATAATCTTTTTTTTAGATTTTATTCAACATCAACTATTTTGCTATTTCTCAGCGTTTCAACAGGTACAACTCTCCATTCGCCGGTTTCAGGATCAGGGAATGTATAAACATTGCTCTCTGCCTTTTTGCGTAATGCAGGGATGGGGTCGTATGCACCAGTGTATTCTCTCAACTCTGTTGAGTTCTTGATTTCGTCGCTCAAGTTTGCATCCGACAATGATTCACGTGTTACAAAACCCTTGTCAGTAGGAATTTCGTCCTTGCTGATATCTAAATTCACTAACTGATGAGCGGGAGAATAAACACAGTTGTAAATATCCCGTGCTAAACGAACCCAGCCTTCAAATCCTTTATAAGGGCCATTGTGGTAACCATGAACATTTAGATAGGGTACACGAATTTTCTTGGCTACTTCACCGGGGCGTTTACCTGTCATAATAAGATCAGGTTTCAACTCATACATAGCTTCCACACTTTCTAGCTCATTCGGGTCGTCAATAGCCAGAGTTCCGGGTTCACAGCGCGAAACACCTTTTTCCATATCTCCTTGGTGACCGAACTTAGTGTAAACAGAAACTACATTGATACCCATTTCTGATTTCAGCATGTGTGCCCAGTGCCAAAGTTTAGATCCTCCAGGCCAAAGGCACATTTTTACGCCTTTCAATCGGGCAGCATACCAGTCTAATTCGGGTTTCCAACGGGCGTATTCCGCATCGATAATTTCTTGGGCTTTATCTTCTATCCCAAAGAAGTGAGCTACTTTCATTAAAGAATCAGCAGTTGCTTCGAAACCAAAACCGTCGATGTCCATACGAGGAATTCCGTAGCGTGTACGCAACTCATCGCAGATATATTCTGAAGAACGGGCACATTCCAATACATTTAGCTGAGCTTTATGCAAGCAGCGAAGGTCGTCAAAACGTCCATTTCCGGTAAATGTTGCATTAATTTGTATTCCCATACGGTGGAAATAATCTTTCATTATTTCCTGGTCGCCCTGAATATTGTATTCACCCACGTAATTAATAACATATTTGCTATAAATTACAGGTTCACCGGTACCCACCATCTGGTTTAGCCAAGCTATATTGATTTTGTGGTGACCACCTGATTGGCTAGGCCCTGCAAAACCTGGAGCATTACATACAAATACTTTTTTATCTGGCATTTCTTCCATCACTTCTTCGGCAATGGCATTGATGTCATCACCAATCAAGGCCGAAGCACAGGTTTGGTAAAGAGCCATGTTATGGATTTCAGGGAAGGCTTTAAATGCTTCTACAATATTTTTTTTCAACATTTTTTCAGCTCCAAATACTACATTAGCTTCTTTCATGTCCGAAGCAAAAGTATATTTCAACTGAAAGTTTCCGTCGTCACTGATATAGCGTTTGGTTTGCCATGTGTCGTAAGTACAACCCACCGGGCCATGACTTAAGTGGATTACATCCTTCATTGGAGTTCCAATCACATGTTTTGCACCACAGTACGCGCAACCTCTCTCCGAAATTGTTCCGGGAATGGTATTTAGGTATCCCAAAGGCAGAGCATCGGTAAGATCCTCAGTCTCCCCCTTGTCTACAGCATGATGCAGACGCTCGGGGATACATTCACTACACTTAAATTGATGATATGGCATGATAATAATTTTTAAAGATTACTAACTACAAAGCGGCATCTCCACTTTCTTTTGTTCTAATTCTTTGAGCATCGTCGGTTGGACAAACAAAGATTTTTCCATCGCCTATGTAACCTGTTTTATTTACTTTCACCAAGGCATCTACAATTACGTCTACCTCTTCGTTTTTAGCTACAATTACAAGCATCCGTTTTGGTACAAATTTCATCCCCGATACAGATCCTTTAAGCAATATATCCTTGCTAACTTCAATGCCACTAAGAATAGGGTTTAAACCTCGTTGGGCTCCTCTTCCTAACACAGGAATTGCTGTGACAGAAGAAACATTAAGGCTGTCCAGTATTTTCTTAGTTTCATTCATTTTGCTCGGACGTATGAAGGCAATTATTTCTTTCATATCGTTTTCTTTTTTTTTAGATTTCCTTAGATCCGGTACGAACAGTCAGCACGCTTTCCACAGGCGAAATGAATATTTTTCCATCTCCTTCGTTTCCTGTATATGCCTTGTACTGAATAATTTTAACCACTTCTTCTACGGATTTGTCGTCAACCACGATGATAAAAAGTATTTTTGGAAGCTCGTCGTAGTGAACATTGCCCACCGTTAAGCCTTTTTGTTTTCCCCTACCAAACACCGACATCTTGGTCATCGAATTGAAACCGGAATCAGCTAATCCGTCAGCTACAACATCTGCCATTTCAGGACGGACAATGGCTCTAATCATTTTCATATTGTTATGTTTTTAAAGTTTGAAACAGGTTTGTCTTTTTTATTTTGAATTAGTCTGAAATACCATATTTTACAACCATAGCTTCCAGTTCAGGCATAGACATTGGTTTTGGCACCACGAAATTTGTATTTTCAATAATCTTTCTTGCTAATTCGCTGTATTCATGAGCCTGGTTACATTCAGGATCGTATTCAATTACGGTCTTTTTGTTAAATTCGGCTTTTTGAACGATGTTGTCACGAGGTACGAAGTGAATCATCTGGGTTCCGATTGCAGCAGCAAACTCTCTGATAAATTCTTCTTCTCTATCTACTTTACGACTGTTGCAAACAAGACCGCCTAAACGAACTCCACTTTGTTTGGCATATTTTACCAACCCTTTGCAAATGTTGTTGGCAGCATACACAGCCATCATTTCACCTGAGCAAACGATGTAAACTTCTTGTGCTTTACCATCACGAATCGGCATGGCAAAACCACCACAAACTACGTCGCCCAATACATCGTAAAATACATAATTCAATTCTGGAGTATAGGCTCCGTGTGCTTCCATTAAGTCGATAGCCGTAATTACACCACGACCGGCACAACCTACACCTGGTTCCGGGCCGCCTGATTCGGTACATCTAATACCACCGAAGCCGGTGCTTACCACTTTCTCAATAGTTACCAGCTCGGCACCATCGTCGCGCAAGGTATCCATAATTGTTTTCTGGTTCATTCCACCCAAAATCATACGGGTAGAGTCAGCCTTAGGATCGCATCCGTGAATAAATACTTTTTGACCGTGAAAAAAAGCCATTGCAGCTGCTGTGTTTTGTTGGGTTGTAGATTTTCCGATACCACCTTTCCCGTAGAAAGCAATTTTTTTCATAACAATTGAAGTTTTTAAATTAAACATATAACAGGATTCAAGAACGAACTCCAAACACTGTCATTTTGAAATTATTTTCAATACACTAGCCAACAAATGTGCCATAAACGAAAATATAAGTTTCAAAATGTAATATATTCTTGCTTTAATATGTTTTTTTGCTTATCTATTTATTTCATCTTGAGATGTTTATAAAAAAGGAGGATTTCTTTTGAAAAAAGTTTTTCGGCCTCCAAACGAGCTTTTCTGTAAGTCCCTAAAATAAACGGATACGTACACTTTAAACACGGAGTGTTCGTGTATGTACATTTCGGAAACACTTGTTTTTGTTCTGTTTTTTTGAAAAATGATATTGATTCTAGGTAGATATCAATTCCTATTTTTTCAATGAATTAAAATCAAAATTTAAGAACATCGTGTAAGCAAATGCAAAACGCGAGGTTCTCATTTTTTGATCTAAGAATTAAGAGGAAAATGATTATGGTAAGTGTTAATTTATTGGGTAATAACTTATTTATAGTTGGAATACACTTTCTATTTTGTACATATCTGAACAAAATTGCCAGATTATCGTCCCTTTTCGTACAAATGCAATGTGCTGAAACTTAATTTTTTATAAAATATCGGATTCTTTCTGCTTTAATATTTTGGATTAAATTTTTGCAATAGTCATAGTATCAATATTTTGACAAATAAAATAGGAAGGTAAACACGTATATATAATTATATTTCAGCAAAATAAAACAATTCAAATAGATATAACGAAATGATATAATCAATACATTTGTCGTAAATATATACTATATTAGTTTCATAGTGATTCTTTATTTAACAAATATCATTCAAATAGTCATTAATAGCGTTATCTTTTAATCATATATAGAAAAAGGACACATAAAGTATATGAAAACCGAATTAATAAAGGATCCCATACATTTTTGCTTCGATAAAAGTAAGCACAGCAATATTATTTGTCGAGGAGAAATGTTTTTGCCCTTGTTCCAAATGAGCAAGGTGGTAATTGCTAGCGAAAGCCTGCCCGAAACGCTTTCAATTCTTCTGAAAATAATGAAAGAAGACATGGGCGTAATGCGTGGAATGGTGAATTTATACAATAGTAGAACCGGCAAAATATTCATTCACGATAGCATTGGCCTTACGGAGGAAGAAAAAACCAGAGGTGTTTATTCTATTGGCGAAGGCATCACCGGCAAGGTGGTGGAAACAGGCAAAACAATAGTGGTACCCCGCATCGGGCAGGAATCCAATTTCCTTAACAGAACAAAGAGCCATAAAAACACGGCGGAATCAGAGCTCTCCTTTGTATGCGTACCTATTATACATGGCACCAAGGTGCTGGGAGCTATCAGCGTGGAGCGAAAATATGAAAACCCGGAGATGCTCAACTTTGACGTGGAAATATTCGGTATTATCACCGCCATGATAGCCCAAGCCGTGGAATTATACTTGATAGAAAATGATGAACGCGATTTTCTGAAAACGGAAAACGAGCGACTAAAAGATGCCTTGAAAGAAAAATTCAGACCATCAAATATTATAGGCAATTCCAAACCCATGCTGGAGGTATATTCCCTGATAAATAAAATATCGAAAACGAAATCCACCGTGCTACTTCTCGGCGAAAGCGGGGTGGGTAAAGAATTGGTTGCTAATGCCATCCATTACAATAGTATGGAGGCCAACAAACCTTTTGTGAAATTCAACTGTGCCGCCTTGCCCGAAAGCGTGGTGGAAAGCGAGCTGTTTGGCCATGAAAAAGGATCATTTACCGGAGCCGATAAAATAAGAATAGGTCGCTTTGAAGATGCCGACGGCGGCACTATCTTCCTTGATGAGGTAGGTGAATTATCGTTGTCCACACAAGCCAAGATTTTGAGAATATTGCAAGAGCGTACGTTTGAACGAGTGGGTGGTAATAAACCAATAAAGGTAGATATACGCATTGTAGCCGCCACGAATAAGGATTTGGCACAGATGGTTAAAGACGGTACGTTCCGTGAAGACCTCTATTATCGTCTCTATGTTTTCCCAATCATAATTCCACCGCTTCGTGATCGGTTTTGCGACATTGTTTACCTAGCGGAATACTTTGTACACAAGTATTCCAAAAGCTTCGGGAAAGAAATTAAACGGATTTCAACACCCGCTCAGGAAATGCTACTGGCCTACTCCTTTCCGGGTAACGTACGCGAATTGGAAAATATTATTGAACGATCCGTTATCCTTTCCGAGGACAACGTTATTCATGGCTATGATCTGCCTCTGTATTTACAAACACCGATTTTATCCGATGGAAAAATAATAAAAAAGGGTCTCACCATCAAACTGGAGTCAGTAGAATACGAAATGATTATAGACGCACTTACCAACAACAAAGGGAACATATCGGCGGCTGCCGACGAATTAGGTCTAACACGCCGGATGCTAGGCTTACGAATGGAAAAATTCGCGATAGACCATAAAAAATACAAAGGATAGCTACTTTAAAAATATAACAATAAAGCACTTATGAAAATCTTCATAGGTGCTTTTTTTTGCTCTTTACTCATAAAAAAATAGATACTAGCAATCTATCCATCAGCAGAAATACCATTGTTGTGGTATAAATATATACCACAACAATGGCACTTAAATGCCCCCAAAGCGGTATTTCATAGCGTTTGTTTTTCCTTCAACTTTGCATTGTCAATCAATCAATTATTCACAGCAACATGAGTACACAACTAACACAAACCGATAAATCAGTTCTTGTTGATATTGACCGTCAACATCTGATACATCCACAGCATCATCCAAGCGAATATGATGATCCGCAAATTTGGGTGGAAGGAAAAGGAATCTATATAACCAATTATGAAGGCAATACCTATATAGACGGGTTAAGCGGTATGTGGAACGTGTACGTGGGACACGGACGGAAAGAATTGGCGGATGCCGCCACCAAGCAACTCCAACGCCTGGCTTTTGCCACGGCCTACGCGGGGTCGAGCAACCTGCCTGCCATTGAATTGGCGGAGACACTCAAAGAACTGATTTATCCTAACATCGAAGCGTTTTATTTTACCCTTGGAGGTTCGGATGCAACAGATACATCTATACGCACAGCCCGCTTCTATTGGAAAGCAAAAAGGAAACCCGAAAAACTAAAAATTATAGCTAGCAAGTTGGGCTACCACGGTTCGAGCGTGGGGTCGGCATCAGCCACAGGCGTAGATGAATTTTCCGAAGGCTTTGGCCCACGCTTACCTAATTTTGTTCATATAGAGTCGGCTAATCCCTATAGGTTTAAAACCACAAGAACAGATGTTAATCCCGGCGTGGCTGCTGCCGATTTGCTGGAAGAAGCTATTCTTAGAGAGGGAGCCGATACCATTGCTGCCTTCATTATAGAACCCGTTCAAGGTGGCGGTGGTGGAATAATAGTTCCGCCTGCCGATTATTTTCAACGAATTAGAGAAATCACCACGAAATACAATATACTGCTAATTAGCGACGAAGTGATTACCGGCTTTGGCCGAACTGGGAAATGGTTTGCCCTCGAACATTGGGGCGTACAACCGGACATCGTGCAATTTGCCAAAGGCATCACCAGCGGATATTTCCCGTTAGGAGGTATTGGTATTTCGGGAGAGATAAAAAATGTATTGGATTCGGTGGATTCGCCTCATCGGTGGTGGCATGGATACACCTACTCTGCCCATCCCGTAGGCACGGCGGTGGCACTTGCCAACATACGCATCCTGAAAGAAGAACATCTAGTAGAGCGTTCGGCTCTATTAGGCAAAAAACTACTGGAGCGGTTGCAGGTACTGAATGAAAACAAATACGTGGGCGAAATAAGAGGCTTGGGTTTGCTTCTCGCCATAGAACTGGTGGCCGACAAGGTTACAAAAGAATCGTTTCCTGTATCCGCCGGTATTGGGACTCAGGTGCGACAACAACTTCTTCGGCGAGGACTATGTACCCGTGTTCTTGGTGAAATTGTTTGCCTCGCACCTCCTTTAACCGCTACCGAAGAAGAAATTGACAAAATAGCGGATATAGTAATAGCATCAATCAATACAGTATTAAGTAAATAATCAATTAAAGTAAGATATACCTAAATCCCCCCAAAGTGACTTGGCCTAACACGAGCAATAGCCATTTTTCTAATAAAAAGGATTGAATAAAAAGATATTCAAGAAAAAGGATTGTACAGACGCAGAGCCCTCCTTTCAGGGGGTGGTAGGGTAATCTTTATTTTGAATTTTTAAATAACAAAATTATGGCACGAATAGCAAAACTAAGTTTCGAGAATGCAACACCTGAAATTCAGGAAGTATATAAAAATGTGGTAAAAGAACATGGCGAACTAACAAACATGAAAGCCACCTTGATTCATTCTCCTGTTGCTTTATACGCAGTGTTGGAATGGTATAAACTCTATGATGTGGTTAAACCCGTAATCGGCGATAGGCGGGCTATTCTTTTTTGCGATGCCATTTCGCGCGAAAACGCTTGTGTGCTTTGTTCCACTTTTATGCACCGATCCATAGTGAAAGGCGGTGAAGACCACGAGAACCTTGTACTCGACGAAAAAGATGAAGCCATTATTGAATATGGCCGTCAGTTGGCAAAAAACCCCAATCGGGTTTCATCTAAATTATATAGCAGGCTGGAAGCCTTTTTGTCTGCAAAAGAAATTATCGACCTCACTGTTTTTGGAGCATTAATGATTGTAAACAATGTATTTAACAGTGCCTTGCAAATTGACATCGACGAGTCGCTGAATAACTATAAAATACAACCTGAAATAGCATTTTCAGGATCATCACATTATCAACCCGAAAAATAAAAACGTTTATGAGCGAAAGACAATATAAATTCGACACCCTACAGGTGCATGCAGGACAAGAGCCTGATTCAGCCGTTGGAGCCCGTGCCGTACCCATCTATCAAACCACCTCCTTTGTGTTCAAAGATTTTGAGCAAGCAAAGTTGATTAGCTCGGTAGAAGAATTTGGGTTCGATTACACCCGCATTACCAACCCTACCAATGAGGTGCTTGAAAACCGTATTGCCATACTTGAAGGAGGTAGTGGTGCTTTATCAGTAGCTTCGGGTTCGGCGGCAACAGTAACCGCCATATTAAATATCACGCATGCCGGGGATGAAATTGTAGCAGCCAAAACCCTTTATGGAGGCAGCTTCAATCTATTTCAAAACACGTTGCCCAAACATGGTGTTCATACCACGTTGGTCGATCCGGCCGATCCTGAAAATTTCCGTAAAGCCATCACGGATAAAACCAAAGCCATCTTTATTGAAACCATCGGTAACCCGGATATTAATATTATCGACTTTGAAAAGGTAGCCCGCATTGCCGAAGAAAATGGTATTCCGCTTATCGTGGACAATACATTTGGCACCCCATTCTTGTTTCGCCCGTTTGATTACGGGGCTAATATCATTGTGCATTCGGCTACTAAATATATTGGTGGACATGGCAATAGCATTGGCGGACTGATTGTGGACGGTGGTAATTTTAATTGGGCTAACGGCAAGTTCCCCGACTTTACCACTCCCGATTCTGCTTACAGTGGTTTTGTGTTTTGGGATAAATGGGGAAACTACCCTGGAGCGGGCAACATAGCTTTCATAATTAAAGCCCGTTTGCATTACCTGCGCGATTTTGGTGCCAGCTTGAGTCCGTTCAACGCCTTCTTGTTGTTGCAAGGTTTGGAAACGCTTTCATTCCGCATTACACGTCAGGTGGCAAGTGCTCAATTCATTGCAGAGTATTTGGAGAAGCATCCCGCCGTGGAATGGGTTTCATATCCCGGACTTAAAAGCAGCCCCTATAATGAACTAGCAAAAAAATACTTACCTAAAGGCCCAGGGGCAATACTCTCTTTTGGCGTAAAAGGTGGTTTTGAACAAGCCAAGAAATTTATTGAAAGCCTGAAACTATTCTCCTTCTTAGCCAACGTGGGCGACTCCAAATCGCTGGTAGTGCATCCGGCCACGGTTACTCACGGGCAACTAACCGAAGCTGAACAACGATTGGCCGGGGTGAAACCTGAACAAATTCGTTTCTCTATCGGAACCGAAGATGTTGACGATTTGCTTTGGGATATAGAACAAGCATTTAAGTCATTATCATAGAATAGAAATAGAACATTTATTAACAAACACTAAACAAAAAAATCATGTGCTACTTCATTCCAAAGAACTACTGTCGTAGGTGAAATCAACTATAATAAGAAACGATAAAACCCGGCTCCACTCGTTCGTTTCTGTTGGTTTCACATAAACATCAATTTTATTCAAAAAGCAAAAATAGCCCTAGCCTTCTGATAGAATTATCTATACAGAATAGCCCGTTATTTTTATATACGAACAAAGGGAGCTTTGTATAATCAATTAAAAAACATAAAGTTATGAAAAATAGAATTATTAAATTAAGCCTAGTTGTATTTCTTTTATCACAAGTAAATTTTATTTATGCCCAAGATTCAAAAGGAAGTCTTAATGTTACTGCCGATATCGTGAACCGATTCATCTGGAGAGGTCAAAATGTGGGAGGTTCGAGTGTACACATCCAACCAACCCTATCCTATTCAAACAGCGGGTTTGAACTAGGTACATGGGGAACTTACGGAGTAAATAACGATTATGCCGAAGTAGATGAATATGTAAAGTATTCGGTAAAAGGATTTACCCTTACCTTTACTAATTATTACGACCCCATTACTCCTACAGGAGATTCTACTTCTTCAAACACCCGATTCTACAACTTTAATGGTAAAACAACTGCAAGCGTGGGTGAATTAGCATTAGCCTACAAAGGACCTGCATCATTCCCTATAAGTTTAAGTGCAGCCACTTACCTATATGGAAATGACCATAGCTACGGTTACGATGCAAAGAAAGATGCCGATACCAAAAATTACTATTCAACCTATCTAGAACTGGGTTACACCGCTAAATTAGCAGGACAAAATTTGGATCTGTTTGCCGGCTTCACTCCAAGTTCAGGATATTATGGCAACGGGGCAGGTTTTGTAAATATTGGAGCTAAAGGATATAGAACTATCAAAATTACCGACAGCTTTTCTTTGCCTGTTTCAGCTTCATTAATAACCAATCCACAGAAAGAAACAATCTACCTGGTGTTTGGTGTAACATTATAATTAAAAGGAGAATATCACAATGAGTACAACTAATAATGAAGGAACTTACGGCTTAAAAAAAGATTCCTTATCGCCCATAGAAACATTTGCCCAGTCGGTGGCAAATATAGCCCCGTCGGGCACACCCACCGTGGTAATTCCATTGGTGTTTGCCTTAGCTGGAGCAGGAACCTGGTTCGCTTATTTATTTGCAACCATCGCTGTATTATTCGTTTCTTTAAATATCAAAGAATTTGCCAAAGATTCGGCATCACCCGGTTCTTTCTATATTTACATTGTAAAAGGCTTGGGCAACCGCGTTGGGGTGATAGCCGGCTGGGTATTGTTTATCGCTTACATTGCTTGTGCCTCTTCGGTTACAGGTGGGTTTACCAATTACTTTAACGTGTTATTCGCCTACTTCGGGTTGCCACATATATCCGAACTTATACTTACAGCCGTTGTAGTAGGCCTTGCTTGGTTTGTAGCATTCAAGGATATTAAGCTTTCTACACGAGTAGCCTTAATTTTGGAATTTTCGTCAGTGGCTCTTATTTTGATTCTGTTATTTATCACCTTGTGGATACATGGGTTCAAAATTGACTTCGATCAATTAAGCCTTAAAGGAGTGTCGTTCGACAGCATCCGATTGGGATTAGTATTAGCTATATTCAGCTTCACCGGCTTTGAAAGTGCCGCCACGCTGGGCGAAGAAGCAAAAAACCCATTGAAAACTATTCCTCGTGTATTAACCATAAGTGTTATTGCCATCGGAGCCTTGTTTGTGTTCAGTTCATATACCGAAACACTCGGATTTACAGGCAATGCACAAACCTTGGGTCAAAGCACGGCACCATTCAATGTATTAGCTAAGAAAGCCCATGTAAGCTTCTTTATCCCGTTAATTGCATTGGGCACAGTTGTAAGTTTCTTTGCCTGTGTGCTTGCCAGTATCAATGCCGGAGCCCGCATTATATTCCACATGTCCCGTCACGGTCTGTTCCATTCATCAATAGGCGAAGCCCACGAAAAGAATGAAACACCGGCAAAGGCCATCACCATTTCGGCCATCGTAACATTTATTCCGGCAGCCGTTCTTATTTTAAAAGGCTTTGGACCATTTGATATTTACGGATTGGTGGGTACAATTGCTACACTGGCATTTATCGTGGCATATATATTGGTTTCGGTTGCCGCTCCTGTTTATTTGTTTCATAACAAAAAATTAAAGCTGAAAAACATTTTAATATCCGCGGCCTCCATTATCTTTTTAGGCGTTGCCATCGTGGGCAGTGTTTATCCCGTGCCACCCGCACCGCTCAATTATTTGCCCTATATCTTTTTAGGTATCATAGTGCTTGGTGTGGTTTGGTTCTTTATTGCTAAGAAAATTAATCCTGAAATCGGTCAAAACATCAAAACTGATGTAAAGGAAATTGACAAGCAATACAAATCGTTGGATAGCTCTAATTTATAATTAGAAAAAAACAAGATCAAAACGATGATGCAAGTTAAATTATACCTGGAGAAGGATTATACACTCAATAGTTATGGATTGAGTACCGGAGGCTTGATCTACTGCACTGCATAGTATTAGGTTTTATTGAATAACCTGAATAGATAAATTGTGAAATACCATTTTGGGCATTGACAATTTATCTATTCTTATCTATTTCTCCCGTCAATTCAACTTTCAAAATGCATTTACAACCTATTTAAAACAAAACTATGGCTAAGAAAAAAATAAACCTGAAAACAACAGTAGTAGAAAATCGCGAACAGCGCCTAGGCACCATCATTGCATGGGACGGGAAGGCTTCCGATTTGGCTAAAGAATCTGCTTTCTCCCGTCAAGGTTGTGGCGGAGGAGATGGCAATCAATGCAACTTGTGCGAAGTGCGCGGCCCATTTACACAAGGCTCTGTTTGTAGTGAACAAATTGTGGGCTGTCAGGCCGGGAATGTGCGTAATTCTGTGCTCGTTCAGCATTCACCCATCGGGTGCGGTGCCGGGCAGGTAGAATGGAACTCCCTTTTTCGTAACGGCTTGGCACAACGCAACCTCCCCGTGGAAAGTATTCGCATTCTTTGTAGCAACCTGAAAGAAAGCGATATGGTTTTTGGCGGGGTAGAAAAATTGAGAAACACTGTACAGGATGCCTGGGACAGGTATAAACCCGAAGCTATATTTATTTCCACCTCATGCTCCACCGCCATTATTGGTGATGATATTGACGGGGTAGCCACCGAATTTACCGAGAAACTTAAAATACCCGTTGTACCATTGCATTGCGAAGGGTTCCGATCTAAACACTGGAGTACCGGGTTTGATTCTACCCAACACGGTATTTTACGACAAATAGTACGCAAAAACCCAAAGAAGCAGGAAGACCTGGTGAACGTAATCAACCTGTGGGGTTCGGATATTTTCACACCCATGCTTGGTGAACTTGGCCTGCGGGTAAACTACATCGTGGATTTAGCCACGGTGGAACAGCTAGCTCAACTATCCGAAGCAGCTTGTACGGTAGGATTCTGCTACACCCTGTCGTCCTACCTGGCTGCCGGGCTCGAACAGGAATTCGGTGTGCCCGAAATAAAAGCACCCCAACCTTACGGGTTGGTAGGTACCGATGCCTGGATCAGAGAAATAGGGCGCGTAACAAACCGTGAGGAAAAAGCGGAAGCATACATCGAAAAAAGTCATAAAAAAATAGAGAAACGCTTAAATGAATTACGTAAAGAACTGAAAGGCGTGAAAGGATATGTAGCCACCGGTTCGGCCTATGCTCACGGTATTATTGCCGTGCTGAAAGAACTGGGGGTAGAAGTTAACGGCTCCCTCACGTTTCACCACGACCCTGTTTATGATAGTGGCGATCCAAAGCAAGATTCGTTGGCACATGTTATTGATAATTATGGCGACATCCCGTCGTTCAGCGTGAGTAACCGTCAGCAATTCCAGTTTTACGGCTTACTCAAGCGGGTGAATCCCGATTTTATCATCATCCGCCACAACGGGTTAGCCCCCTTGGCATCCCGGTTGGGCATTCCGGCTGCTCCACTTGGCGATGAACATATAGCCGTTGCTTACGACGGAATTATCAACTTGGGTGAAACCATCCTCGATTTGTTGGCACACAAAACCTTCCACGAAGATTTAGCCCAACATGTGAAGTTGCCCTATAAAAAATGGTGGTTGGATCAGGAAGACCCGTTTATCTTGTCAAAAGAACCCAATATCGTTAGTCAATAATGAAAAAAGAATAAGATATGTCATCTATAAATGAAACTATAAAAGAAAAAACCAATTCAATCAGCCAAATACGATATGGTTGTTCCATCGGTGCATTATACACGGCGGCAGCCATCCCGGGAGTGGTACCCATCACCCATTGCGGCCCCGGTTGTGCTGATAAGCAATACCTGGCTCTGGCCTTTTACAACGGATTTCAAGGCGGAGGATATTCCGGCGGAGCCGTGCCTCCCAGTGTGAACGTGAGTGAGAACGAAGTGGTATTTGGTGGTGAAGATCGCCTGCGGGAGTTGATAGAATCATCGTTGAAAATAATAGATGCCGATTTGTTTGTGGTACTTACAGGCTGTGTGCCCGATTTGGTAGGCGACGATGTGGGCTCGGTGGTAGGTGAATTTCAGGATCGGGGCGTAAATATTGTTTATGCCGAAACCGGGGGATTCCGAGGCAATAACTTTACCGGACACGAATTGGTGGTAAAATCCATTATAGACCAATACGTGGGCAACTATGATGGCGAAAAAGAACAACATTCGGTAAACGTGTGGTCGCTACTTCCTTTTCAGAACACCTTTTGGCGGGGCGACTTGGAAGAAATCAAACGGGTACTGGAAGGTATCGGGTTGAAAGTAAATATCCTGTTCGGCTCAGAATCGGAAGGCGTTTCGGAATGGAAATCCATACCCAAAGCACAATTCAACCTGGTGCTTTCGCCTTGGTTGGGATTGGAAACGGCTAAACATTTGGAAAAGAAATATAATCAGCCTTTTCTGCATATTCCGGTAGTACCTATCGGCGCAAAAGAAACCACCCGCTTCTTGCATGAAGTAAGCGACTTTGCGGGGCTTGACAAAGAAAAGGTGGAAGCATTTATCAAAAAAGAAGAAAAGAGATATTACTATTACCTGGAGCATTTTGCCGACTTCTATGCGGAATGGTGGTGGGGACTTCCCGCCAAATTTGCCGTGGTGGGCGATAGTGCTTACAACCTAGCCGTTACTAAATTCCTGATAACCCAGTTAGGCTTAATCCCGGGCAAACAAATTATCACCGAAAACACACCGGAAGAATATCAGGAAGCGATACGCAACGAATACAAGCATATTTCGGATAAGGTTTCTACCGACGTGGAATTTATCGAGGACGGCTATCTTATTTTGGAATCCTTGCGAAATACCGATTTTGGGCACAAGCCGCCTGTGCTTTTTGCCACCACGTGGGAACGCGACGTGGCGAAGGAACTCAACGCTTCTATTGTAGAAATAGGATTCCCGGCTTCTTACGAAGTAGTTTTATCCCGCTCGTATGTTGGGTATCGTGGTGCGTTGAATTTGCTTGATAAAATTTACACTACCGCTATTAGCACAAGTGCATAGTAAAAACCCTCTTGCAACTATTGTTATTTAAGCACTCGTGGATAGTATCCACGAGTGCTTTTTTTATTTATAGTACACAAAAGCATCCTTACTATTATTAAATCCGACATTTTACGCTAAAAGATAGCAATCCGGTATAATGTCAAATTCTTGCTATCCTTTAGCTGGTAGGCGTGCGCTATCATGAACTATCAATTTAAAAAAAATCAAAACAGACTTCCTCTCCCACGCAACAATGTGGATGTAATACAAAAAATTCTCCAAGTTCTTGTTTTTTCAAAAAATGTTCGTAATTTTGCGAACAACAAACTATTCGTAATATGACAACCATAAAAGAAAAACAACTTGCCCGATTTGCAAAAGCATTGGGGCATCCTACCCGTGTACTTATTATGAATTACCTGGTAAACCTCAACGCATGTTATTTTGGCGATATACATGCCGAATTGCCCATAGCAAAAGCCACGGTTTCACAGCATCTGAAAGAATTACGTGAAGCCGGGCTCATTCAAGGCAGCATCGAAGCTCCCAAAGTAAAATATTGCGTAAATAAAGAAAACTGGGCATTAGCACAAGCTTTATTTACTGAATTTTTCGCGCAGCAACCACCTAAAGTATGCTGCACCAAATAACGAAAAGCACGAATAATATTATAAAATAAAAAGAATATGGAAATCAAGGTATTGGGCACTGGTTGCCCTAAATGTAAAACGTTGTATCAAAACACGTTGAACGCGTTAGCCGAACTAGATTTAGCCGCTAATATTGAAAAGGTAGAAGACATTGTTGAAATTATGAAATATGGGATAATGACCACGCCCGCGCTAGTAGTAGATGGCAAGGTGGTGATAAAAGGTGCCGTGCCATCGGTAACAGAATTAAAATCATTCTTCACACTTAAAAAATAATGAATATGAAAACTATGCGATTCTTACTCGTGCTGGCTATCCTTCTTCCATCCATTGCGGGCAATGGACAAAACAAAGCTGCTACTAAACCGGCTGCAAAAACCGAAAAAATTGAAGTCTATTATTTCCACTTTACCGCCCGTTGCGTTACCTGTCGCACATTGGAAGCAGAAGCCAAAAAGGATGCGGAAACGCTTTATCCAGAACTGGCAAAAACGGGAAAAATAACCTTTCAAAGCATAAATCTGGACGATAAATCGAGCGAAGCATTGGCTCGTAAATTAAAAGTGTCGGGTCAAACATTGCTTATTGTGAAGGGCAACAAACAGATTAACCTTACTAACGAAGGCTTCCTGTATTGCCGCTCCGACGCGGCCAAGTTTAAAGCCATTATCAAAGAGAAAATTGATTCACTTTTAAAATAACGGGTATGGATTTCCTCACCGGATTATTTTCAACTAGCACCATGCCTTGGCTCTCCGCATTCCTGCTTGGGCTTATGACGGCTATCAGCCCTTGCCCGCTGGCCACCAACATTACGGCGGTGGGCTTTATAAGCAAAGATATTGAGAATCGCAACCGGGTGTTTTTCAATGGGCTGTTCTACACGCTAGGGCGAGCCATCAGTTACACCGGGTTGGCATTTATCCTTTTTCTGGGTGCCGATCAGTTTCAGCTTTCGGGCTTTTTTCAGCGGTATGCCGATAAGTTTATCGGCCCGCTATTAATTATCATCGGGTTGTTTATGCTAGATGTGATTAAGATTAAATTCCCCGGCATGAATAAGCTTACTTCCCGGATGGAAAAGAAAAAACGTTGGGGCTATCTGGATGCCACCCTGCTGGGTATGGTGTTCGCATTGGCGTTTTGCCCTTATAGTGGCGTGCTGTATTTTGGCATGTTGGTGCCCATGACTATTACCAGTACGTCGGGCTTGTACCTGCCCGTTATTTTCGCGTTGGCCACCGGCATCCCGGTTATTATTTTCGCTTGGATTTTCGCGTATGCCGTGGCCGGTATTGGTGGGGCTTACCACACGGTAAAGGTGTTTGAGTTGTGGTTCAGGCGGGTGGTATCTATCCTGTTTATCGTGGTGGGGACTTATTATATATTCGTGCAAATTATAGGTTGATATTGTTAACCTGAGTTCGATATAAGAGAAGATATTATATATTGATAAACAGGCAACTGTTCTCCGAAGGAGATTGATATTAATAGAAAAAGGTACCACAACAAGAACCCTTTTTCCCGAATGGGAATACATGTATTTATCCCCTCACGGGGAATTGGTTCTTTTCGTATCGATTTTCTATTGATATATATTGCCTACGGCAAATAAACACATTGATTATCGGTGTTCTAAATATAATTCTATATAGAACTCAGGTTGTTAGCTTAATTAGAAAATAAATCACCGTAAAAAAAATAAAAATGAATGCACCTGTTTTCAAATCCCGTAATTTTCGGCTAGCCTTCTTGCTTTTGCCTGTTTGGCTGGTGCTGTATGTGAACTTGCAGCGGGTGGCTAACTTTTTGGTGGACACTGCTTTGGGTATGCAAGCAGGAACTCACTTAACGGAAGCAGTGCGGTTCTTTATCTTTGAATTCCCCAAAGTACTGATGCTTTTAGTGCTCATTATTTTTGTGGTGGGCATTATCCGCTCTTATTTTTCGCCGGAGAAAACGCGGAAACTCCTTGCCGGGAAATCTCTTTTCACGGGCAATATCAT
The DNA here is from genome assembly GCA_031292565.1 of Paludibacteraceae bacterium. Classification (GTDB taxonomy): domain Bacteria; phylum Bacteroidota; class Bacteroidia; order Bacteroidales; family Paludibacteraceae; genus JAFGVL01. The sequence continues at coordinate 214,366 of JARLGW010000005.1, read as the reverse complement.
GGCTGCCATGCTAGGTATTGTTACTCCCTTTTGTTCCTGTTCCGCCATCCCGCTATTCCTTGGGTTTGTAGAGGCCGGGGTGCCCTTGGGTGTTACCTTTTCATTCCTTATAGCCTCTCCTATGATTAACGAGGTGGCCGTGGTGCTTCTCTTCGGCATGTTTGGCTGGCAGGTGGCTGCTATCTATATTGTATCGGGGCTATTTATCGCCATCCTAGCAGGATGGGTGATTGGCAAACTAAAGCTGGAAAAATGGTTGCAGGATTGGGTGCTCAAAATTCATTCAGAAGCGGATAGTGAAGCGGAAACATGCTTGAGTTTTTCGGATAGAATTTCGTTGGGTTTCACGGCGGTAAAGGAGATTGTAGGCAAGGTATGGATTTATGTTGCCCTCGGTATTGCCGTGGGTGCAGGGGCTCACGGGTATGTGCCGGCAGATTTTATGGCTTCGCTTATGGGTAAATCGGCTTGGTATAGCGTACCCTTGTCAGTCCTTATCGGTATCCCCATGTATTCCAACGCGGCGGGCATTGTGCCCATTGTAGCCGTGCTTTTGGAAAAAGGGGCGGCACTCGGCACCTCGTTGGCTTTTATGATGGCGGTAATTGCTCTTTCGCTCCCCGAAATGATTATCCTGAAAAAGGTATTGAAAATGCCCTTGCTGCTCACCTTTGTTGGGGTAGTGGGTGTGGGTATTATGCTGGTGGGGTATTTGTTTAATTGGATATTTTAAACGTGACTAGTTACCCAGCTCTCTTTCGTAATAAAATTTTAACATCCTATTTTTTGTATTCTGCTTTTTGTGTCGTATGTTTGCGACATAAAACATTGTTATGAATAAAAAAGAAGGATTTGACGTAGAATTGCAAGAGCTGGCAGGCTTTGCAAAGGTTATTTCGCATCCCGCAAGGTTGGCCATTCTGAAATATTTGGCTGAAACAAAGACTTGTATATCCGGCGACATTTCGGAGAAACTGCCCTTGAGCCGTACCACCGTTTCGCAGCACCTCAAAGAGCTTCGCGATTTGGGCTTGATACATGGAGAGATTGATGGGCTGAAAATTAATTACTGCCTGTGTTGCTCTAGCATTGGTAAATACTTACAAAAGTTTGATGTTTTCTTTGAAACTATCAAATCAATGGATGTTGATTGTGTTATTGATTGTAAATAAGAATTTAAATTGCGTTTTCAAAACCTACTAAATATAAAACGAACATGAAAAATCGCAACAAATTGCAGCCTATTATCCTGCTTCTGTTATTATTATCAACATTAAATGCCTGTGCTAAATCGACGAAAAAAAACAGCAAGGTTAATGTTTCTCAACCCAAAACAGGAACAGTAGTTGCCCCAACTCCCAAGGCTACGGCTAATATTCAAGCAGAGCTAAACAGAGCAAAGAAAGCAGGTAAGGCTGTATTTCTGATTGTAACCGCAACGGGTGTTCCCGATGCAGGCAAAGCACTTACACTGGCAAACAAAACGAATGAAAAATACAAAAATGCTACGGTAGTTACATTAAATAGAGATGATGCTGCTAATGCTAACTTAGTGAATCAATGGAGATTGGTAGGCGCACCGCTTCCGCTTATTTTAGTTGTTTCGCCAAAAGGGACTCCCGTCGGCGGATTAGAATTGAAAGAAGCAACGGTTGAGAAGCTTCTTAATATCGTTCCAACCCCCAAAGAAGATGAAGTATATGCCGCGTTGAATAATAAAAAGTCTGTTTTTGTAGTGATTGCTAAAAAAACGAACACAGACAGAGCTATTGTCTTGGAAAAATGTAAAGCCGCAAATACTCAACTGAAAAGTGCGGGAACAATTATTGAAATTGATCCTACCGACGCTAAAGAACAAAAATTCATTAAAATGCTGAACTATAAAAACACGCCAAACACATCCTCTGTTTTTGTGTTTAATGCATCAGGCCAATCTACCGGCACCTTTTCAGGGGAAATGGAAACAAAAGAGTTAGTAACAGCTGCAACCAAAGTAATTAGAAGTTGTTGCGCGGGTGGAGGATCTTGTTCTCCTAAAAAATAATAGGATGACTTTAACGGAATTAACCATAAAAGAATTGTGGCATCGTAAGTCGCAGCTTATTTCTGGTCTATTGGCTATTACGTTAGGCATAGGTGTTATCGTGGGTATTCGTTCTATCTCGGTAGTATCGGAAAAGGCCGTTGCCGTTAACCTTGATAATCTAGGTGCTAATATTCTGGTGTTACCACAAGCGGCCAGTGTTGACAATTACTATGCGGCAGACATTGATGCCCCTACTTTTTCTGAGAGTTATGTAGAGAAAATTGTCACATCCACCTTGCCGGGAGTTGATAATATGTCGCCAAAACTAACACGCCGGGTTAAAATTGGTAATGAGAATATTGTACTTACAGGAATTTTGCCCAAAAGTGAAATAGCATCAAAACCTATATGGCAAAGTGGAGGCTTGCTTGGGAATAAAGTGAACCCAAGTTGTGCACCCAAAGCAGGAGCAGAAAAGACTAAAAACATAGACCCCAAGTTGCAACGCAAAGGAATAGAAACTCTGGCTTCCAATGATTGTTTTCTTGGTTCTGCTGTTGCCCAAAAGTTCAAATTAAAAGAAAACGGAAAGCTTACCATTCAAGGAAAAGAATTTAATGTGGTGAAAGTGTTACCCGAAACTGGTACAGTAGACGACGACCGTGTTTTTGCAAATTTACATGAGGTACAAGCCCTTTTAGGTACAGGCGAACAAATATCTGCTATCGAAATTATGGGTTGCTGTAGTGCCATTTCCGAAGGCTTGTTAAGTAAATTACGCAATATTTTACCAGATACTCGCATCACTACTATTGGGCAAATTGTTTCTACCCAAATAGAAACTAACCGCATGATGAATAAAATATCCTTGGTATTTCTCATCATCATTCTTTTTGTCGGAAGCATTTCCATTGGTAATTATATTTGGGCTAATGTAAACGAACGTCGGAAGGAAATTGGTATTCTTCGTATGATTGGGTATCATAAAAAACAAGTGTATTATATTCTTATACTCAAGGCTCTTATTATAGGTATCGTTGGTGGAGTTTTGGGCTATGTATTGGGTACTTTGGCAGCTATTTGGCTTGGGCCTTTATTTATTGGCATAGAAGTAAGCCCTATTTATTCGTTATTGTTCCTATCCATTGCCATTTCTATCATTATTTCCATTATTGGTTCCGTGATTCCTGCCTACATGGCGGGTAAAATTGAACCTTTCTCTAACATGCAGGAGGATTAATTATGCTAATACAAATAAAAAACCTTACCAAAACATATCAACGACTAGAAGGAGCTATTAATGCAGTTGATAATCTTTCTCTTGACATTCCGAGAGGAGAATTTGTCACCATTACCGGGACATCCGGTTCAGGAAAAACTACGCTGCTGTTAATCCTTGGCGGTTTATTGCAACCTACAACCGGCTCGTTAATATATAACGGAAAGGAAATAAACCTGCACAACGATAATGATTTGGCTACTTTTCGTAGCAAACATGTAGGCTTTGTTATGCAGAGCTTTGCTCTGATTCCATACCTCACTGCCACCGAAAATATTATGATAGCGTTGAATGTGAAGAATAAAAATAAGCATGAAAATAAAAAACGAGCCATTGAATTGTTGGAATGGGTTGGTTTGGCAGACCGCACTACCCATTATCCCAAAGAACTTTCGGCAGGACAGCAACAGCGTGTAGCAATAGCTCGCGCATTGGCCAACAACCCAGACCTCCTCCTTGCCGATGAGCCTACGGGAAATCTTGACCCTGGTTTATCCGAAGAAATTCTAACTATTTTAAAGGAAATAAACCAAAAACAAAGCACTACGGTTGTGATGGTTACACATAGCCCTGTAGCGGCGGAGTATGGTACGCTTCGGATAAAGTTGAATAATGGAATATTAATAAATTGATTCTTAAACTATTTTACAATATGATTAGAGTATTGATTCTTTGTACCGGCAACAGTTGCCGAAGCCAAATGGCACACGGATGGTTGAAATCGTTCGATCCCAATATTACCGTGTGTTCCGCCGGAACGAATGCTTCGGGCAAGTTGAACGAAAAAGCCGTGGCAGTGATGAAAGAAGCGGGTATTGACATCAGCAAGCATACGTCGGACTCGGTGCAGAAATACATCAAAGAAAGATGGGATTATGTAATTACCGTGTGTGGTGGAGCCAACGAAAGTTGCCCTGCGTTTACCGGGAGAGTAGCGCACCGCTTGCATATCGGGTTTGACGATCCCTCGCACGCCACGGGAACGGATGAATTTATCTGGAGTGAATTCGTCAGGGTGAGGGATGAGATAAAAGAAGGTTTCTATAAATTCTATGAAGAAAATATCAAACCTCAAATTTGAACATAAACAGAAAGAAAATCACCAAATTATATATTATATGAATACGCAGTCGATCTTAAATCCTGTTAACCTCATGCCTTTAGCTGCTCGTGTACCACGGGTTACAAGCAAGTTGAACTGGAAAGACAAATTAGGAGCCGTAAAAGTACGTTTAGCAATCAATCGCTATGGCTACATGGTTAATCCGGGGCTTTATGCTATTGGCAACCCCAGCCGAACTTCGGATGTATTTGTTACTTCCAATTACAAATTAACCTTCGATGTGGTGCGCAAAAATCTGGCAGGTTTCAACGCTTGGATTCTAGTGCTCGATACCAAGGGAATCAATGTATGGTGTGCCGCAGGCAAAGGTACATTCGGCACGGTGGAGCTGGTGAAACGAATCAATGAAACCTCGCTCAAAGATATTGTTTCGCACCAAAAACTTATTCTGCCACAATTGGGAGCGGTGGGTGTAGCGGCTCACAAAGTGAAAGAGCAAACAGGCTTTACCGTTACCTATGGCCCGGTGCGGGCTCAAGATATTCGCCCCTACGTGGAAAACGGGTACAAAGCCACACCCACCATGCGCAGGGTGGAGTTCCCTTGGTTTGAGCGGTTGAAATTAGTGCCTGTTGAAATTGTGTTAAGCTACAAATATTTGCTTGCAGCCCTGATGCTCTTAATCGGGCTTTCGGGTTTTCATGCCGGGGGCTATTCGCTGTCGGTTCTTTCCGAAAAATGGGTTTCCGTGTTTGCAAACGTGATTGTAGCTTTTTTAACCGGAACGCTCTTGGCTCCTTTGCTATTACCCTACCTTCCTTTTCGGAGTTTTTCGGCAAAAGGGCTATCCGTGGGCATCGTTGTTACAGCCATTTTATTCGCCTTTAATTTATTAGGAATCAATTACTTGGAAAACATTTCATGGGTACTGATCTTTACTTCCATGTCCTCTTTTTTGTCCATGAACTTTACCGGAGCATCTACCTACACATCCCTGTCGGGCGTGTTGAAAGAAATGAAGATAGGCATTCCTATTCAGGCTGCAGGAGCCATAGCCGGGTTGGTGTTATTTACGGTATCTCGTTTTTTTAATTAAATAAGAGATTTGATTATGAAAAAGTTAGTTTATTTAAAGGATGTGGTTACACTTCAATTGGATAAAGAGAAATGTATAGCATGCGGTATGTGTACCAAAGTATGTCCACACGAAGTGTTTGAAATAACAAATCGGAAAGCTGAAATTGTAAATCGCGATCAGTGCATGGAATGTGGAGCTTGTGCCAAAAACTGTGCATCGGAAGCATTGAGCGTAAAAACGGGGGTGGGCTGTGCTGCCGGCATAATAAAAGGCGTGTTGAAAGGAACGGAACCTACGTGCAGTTGTTCCGGCAGTTCCGCTTGTTGCTAAATTAATTTGAAAAGAAAAAAACAGATGGAAAAGAAATTAAGCTTTTTAGATAGATACCTCACCCTGTGGATATTCCTGGCTATGGGCATGGGTGTGCTCGTGGGATTTTTAAATCCTGCTATCGCCGGGTTTTGGGATTCGCTGAAAACGTCGCCCGATAGCACTACCAATATCCCTATTGCCATCGGCTTAATTGTGATGATGTACCCGCCACTGGCCAAAGTGAAGTATGAAGAGCTTGGCGATGTTTTCAAAAACACCAAAATACTGGTTCTTTCATTGGTTCAGAACTGGGTTGTAGGGCCCGTGCTGATGTTTACCCTCGCCATCGTGTTTTTCAAGCTCTTTCCGGGGGAGCACAACTCCAATTTGCCCTACATGTATGGTATTATTCTTATCGGGTTGGCTCGGTGTATTGCCATGGTAATCGTGTGGAACGATTTGGCGAAGGGCGACACGCAATATGCAGCCGGGTTAGTGGCGTTCAATTCCATTTTTCAGGTGTTGTTTTTCTCCGTGTATGCCTACCTGTTCATCGCGGTGATGCCGGCTTGGTTTGGCGTGCCTACCACCGACGCGGTGTCTAAAATCACCATGAGTCAAATAGCTCAAAGTGTGTTTATTTACCTAGGCATCCCTTTTATTGCCGGGTTCCTTACCCGGTTTGTCTTGATACGAGTGAAGAGTAAGAACTGGTATCACAACCGATTCATCCCGAAAATTAGTCCGCTCACGCTAATCGCTTTGCTCTTTACCATCTTCGTGATGTTCTCTCTGAAAGGCGAATATATAGTAGCCTTGCCTTTGGACGTGGTTAAAATAGCCATTCCGCTTATCATCTATTTTGGAGTGATGTTTCTCCTGTCCTTCTATATGAGTAAAAAGATCGGGGCTAATTACGAGCAAACCACCACGCTATCGTTTACCGCGGCAAGTAATAATTTCGAGCTGGCCATTGCCGTGGCAGTAGCCGTGTTTAGCATTAACTCCGGCGAAGCCTTTGCCGCCGTGATAGGGCCACTGGTAGAAGTGCCGGTGATGCTGTTATTAGTAAAATACGCGTTGAAGAAACGAGTTGAGTTTTAATTTAACGGGATAATTATATCGAGCTTTGTTGTTTTTTATCTAGCAGATTTTAATGTACAAAGAGAGAGCTTTACCTTTTGCTTCGACATAGGTTCTACCTATGCCAAAACGGGTTCAGATTACAGATTCTCCAAAAAAAAGAAATATTTAAAAAAAAGACATCTTATTATTTAATTATAAGTTATTTTTGAAAAAATAATTTTATGAATACGACTATTTTCTCAAAATCTTATTGGAAATTAAAAAGAAGACAACGAAAACAAATTGTGATCTTACTTGGAGCAGGAGCAGCTATTCCTTGGAACGGTATAAGCAGTGATAGTATAAAAAATTGCTTCATTGAAAACAATAAATATGAAATTAATGGGAAAACTCTAGGCAAATACATTTTTGAAATATTAGACAACTATTACGATCCCAATAAATCAAATTTTGAAACATTCCTAGCAACCCTTGAATCAATATTGAACTATAAACTTAGTTTGACAACAGAAGGAAAAAATATACAAAACACTTCTTTTTCACCTTCAATTTATGATCTAAAGAATCTCATCAATGATCTTTTTGATAAAAAAGACGACGATCAAAGCAGAGCATATATTTATGAAATTTACACCCATTATTTAAACGTTGTAATTGACAAAATATATGAATATGATATTCAAATTAATGATAAAAAACATACAGAACTAAACAAAAATTTAATTGACTTTATAAAATACTATTTATCAAAAGGATACTCTGTTAAATTTTACACAACTAACTACGACTCATTAGTCACTCAATCTATTAGCAAAAAAATACCTATTTATAATGGTATAGTAAAATACAATGATATAGAATGGCTTTTTGACAAGAACCTAGAACATTATAAGCTTGCTAAACTGAGCTATATTAACTTACATGGAGCAATTTATAATGGATACAAATATGATATGGGATTTGGAAAATACATTAACATTAGGAAACCAGAATATTACAGCCAACAGTTATATGCAATAGGAGCTCAAGGAGGAAATCCAAACGAAATGCTGTTATATTCACCTATTATTACAGGGTATAATAAATCTCAAAGAGCATTTAGCGAACCCTTAAATATATCATTTAATGCTTTTGCAAATGATTGTAATGATTGTGTTGGCATAATTACAGTAGGCTATTCATTTTCTGATCCACATATAAACTCTATTATTTCTACTTTAACTTCATGGAATAAATGTAAGTTTTTACATATTACCATTGCAGATACGGATAATAATATTGACAAAAATGAATTTAGTAGACTTAACGAAGTTGCAAATTTCATTAACAAAGAAGCTGATGAAAATGAGTTTTGGATGAAAGATGCAAATGAAAGAAAATTTATTTACAAAAAAGGGTTCGATGAGTTTCTTAAAAACAAATCAAATTGGAGAATAATTCTCCCCGGAAATTATAACATACAATATTAGTCAACATATACCACAAAAAAGCCCCCGAAAATTTCGGGGGCTTCCATGCTTTAATTCATTGCAACTTATTTATACAAGCACAAATAAGGAGTATCTTCCGTAGCTTTTACTTTAAACTTCACGCCTTTTTCTACTACAAAAGTTTCAAATTTCTTGTACACTTTCCATTCGTTTTCGTCAGGTAGTTTCACTGACAGTTTACCGGAAACAACGGTCATTACTTCCACGGTAGATGTACCAAATTCGTACTCACCGGCAGCCATAACGCCAATAGTGGCTGTGCCTTCGGCAGAATCCAACGCGACCGATTTTACTTTTCCATCGAAATATTCATTCGTTTTAAACATCGTCTTCTATTTTTTAAAATTTATAAGGCAAAGATATAAAAAGCAACAAAATAAAAACAGGCCGTCGTGTTATTTAAACACAAAACGGCAAGTACCCACCCCGGTCATCAACGATGTGAGTTTATTGCCCGAAGTGTCATACAAATACATCATGCTGTTGGTAATAAACCCGTTTACGTTGGCCGTGTAAATGGTTCCCGTGGAGGGCTCTACTCCTAGCCCGTAAAACCCTACTCCCGTAACAACAGGTGATGAGCTAACCTGATACGAGCTCACATCCAACGAATAAATGGAAGTGGCAACATCTGCCGTTTGCCCGCTAACGATGCCGTTGGAATACAGAAAATAGATTTTGTCCTTCGCCGGAGATACGGCCATATCGCCCTCGTAAGTGAGTTTCGATTCGGCAAACTGCGTTTTTATGGTTAACGAGGATGGATCCACACACATAAAGCCGCCTGCACTACTGGTGGAATAGGTGCCTAACGACAACCATACGCAACCGTTTTTGTCCACCACCAGTTGCTGGGCATCGGCCGTGGTAAACTGGGAGTCGATATGTTTTATCAGCGCATCCGTGTTGGCATTATATACATCCATGCCCGAACCGGAGGCCACATATAGCGTGTCGCCCTTTATCAGCATGCCCTCGGGCTGCCCCGTGGTTTGCAGCGAGCCCACTACTTTTTTAGTAGATAAATCTATTTTGGCCACGTGCTGCGCTACCGTAACCGTGCCCGATGAATTTTTCTTCTGCCAGCACGACACGTAAGCATAGTTTCCGTGGATGGCTGCATAACGGGGAATGCCGATACCCGTAATAGGGTCGCTCACGGCCTTCATGGTGGACGAATTGAGCAACACCACTTTATCCTCGTTGTTGCACATAAGCAAAATCAAATCGGCATGCAACGTGGCCGATTCTATAATAGAGCCCAGTTTATACCCGTTGGCCGTGGTAAAAACCTCCTGCGTTACGGCTCCCGTAGCCGAATTATACAAACTAATACTTCCATTGGATTCGGAATAATTACCTTGGTTTACCACAATGCAAGTGTAACTATACGTGGTGCCCGAAGAAGATGTTGTAGTAGTGGAAGTAGAATCCTCACTATCCTTGTCGTGATGACACGACACTAGAGACAAAATCAGGAAGAAGTAAAGAAAGTATTTTTTCATAGCCTATTTTTTTTAAAAGATCCACTTCAAGGTGCTAGTCCAATTTTGTAATGGCATCGCTCTGAAAGGAACCGTTTCATATTCTTGGTCAAAAACATTATTCAATTGAGCTGAAAGGGACAGAATTTGTTTCCCAATATGGAAATTATACCCAGCTGAGAGGTTAGTCACCACGTAAGCATCCATAATATCATACACGTTGGACGTAGCCCTTTCGCCCACGTAGCAAGTGTTTACCGTGAAATAAGCCCGGCTATAATTCACCTGCAACAAGCCGTTAGCTGTGTATTTGGGCAGCAAAGGCATTTGCCTGTTGTTGAACGGAGTCATATCATCAAAACCCTCCAGCACCGTGGTGAGCGTATAGGCACAATTCAACGTGAGGTTAACCGTAAGCTTTTGCATGCTCAACGTTTGCTTCAGGCTGGCCTCTATCCCTTTGGCAGCTACCAAATCTACATTCTGCGGCTTCCAGGTGTTTCCTCGAGGCATCCACATAATCCAGTTCTTCACCCGGTTATAGTAAACCGAAGCATTAAGCTGTGTGGTATATTTCTTTGCATGAAAAAGATAATCCAACCCCATCTCCGTGTTAACCCCATCTTCAGGTTTCAAATAGCGGTTGTCCAGCCCGCCCCAATATCGGTCGTTCAGCGTGGGCACTTTAAAGCTACGGGAGCAATTACCCCGGACTGACAATTCATTACATTCTGTCCGCAATAGTTTATACGAAGTCCCCGCCGAAGGGGTAAACGGCACATGGATGCCCGACACGAAGTTCTGACACAAATTCACATCGGCATCCCACCGGGATGAAAGCTGACAACGCGAAAGCAAATAAAAATTCTCGCGCCACTCGGTTACACCCGAATCGTAGGAATACACGTGGGGGGCTATGTACTGCACCGATGCTCCCCCTTTGAAGGAAAAGCACTTCCACGATTTTTCAGCATCGGCTCCGGCTATATAATTACTGGTTGCAATTACATCCCCCTGGTTCAATTGATAATCGTCAATGTAAGCCATTCGGGATGTCCAGCTAATAGAGCCCCGGTGCTTAAAGGTGGCTACTACACGCGTGTTACGGCTTGTAATGTCGTCATACGAGGCCGTATCTTTGTTGTTTTGAATAGAAGGCTGTATCTCTCGGTAATAATAGGTGTGCCAAGCGTTCACGGTTAATTCGTTCCGGGTAGAAATTTTCCACGCTACATCTTGCAAAAAACCATAATTCCAATATTCCGCGTTTTGCTGTTTCTCTTTTTTAGTACCGGAAAAAGAAGCTCTCTGTATGTCAAAATCATTTTCACAATAGGTGTACATCAACGCTGTACGCATTTGCCATTTATTGGTTCCACCCTGCACCTTTGCTCCCGAAAAATTATAGCCGTAGCTACCCACTGATTCCTGCACAAGCCCCGTCCACCTCTTTTTATATTCGGCATCCGAACCTAACAGGATACTGCCCCCGATAGATCCGTTGCCATACAAGGCACTCTCCCCACCCGGATGCACCGCTATTTTCTCGAAAAAGAACAAGGGCAACTGGCTAAAATCCACCTGCCCCATGGTAAGCGGATTGATGTTCAACCCATTCCAACTCACGGCGGTATGGGATGAGGAGGTACCCCGGAGCGAGATACTGGACAGCATACCATTTCCACTTTCCTTGATAAAAATAGAGGTGTTGCGTAAAAGATATTCTGACAGGCTACTATTTTGAATTTGGGCAATAACCGCACTATCGGCCACCTGCAAACGGGTGCCGAGGCTAAAGCGCGACTGGGTATAAAACTTGTCCACACCTTTATCTACCACACGCACTTCCTGCAAATGGATGCTCCCCCCGATAGAGTCTTTTTGAGAAAAGGCTATCGAAGAAAAACATAGCAGCAAACAGCAACACCTTAAAGTAAGGTATGTGCTTAACGTGGGCTTTTTTAGAAAAAATAAGATTGATTGAAAATAATCCATTAAACTTTTTTCTCCCGAAAGTTTTAGGTAATAATGATGCATCTTTCAGGCAGGTGTTCTGACTTATCTTTTACTTTCTTACCTTCCCATCTCGTTGATAAAGACAGTGGTTGTACGCGAAAAACCTAATGAATTAGGACAAGAATTACAGCAGCGGGTACTGTCCCCGATTTACACGGGATTCCCTTAACCGAAATAAGCGAATGCAAAGATACAAAATTTTTTAGCTATAAAAAGCTAATTCTTTCATGTTAAACGAGATAAAAAACAAATTGCAAATATGTAATTTGTAAATTAATTCCTATCTTTGCACCCGCTTTTTAAACAACATAATGTCTAACCTACTAACTTGATTAGTAACAAAAAACAAAAAATGTCAGAACAAAACGAAAATCCAACCGTGGAAGAAGTAATTGAAGAAGCTCCATCTTCGGTTGCAAAAGAAGAAGTTGTATCTAATAACGCGAGCATTGCCATCACCGAAGATTTCGATTGGGATGCTTACGAAAATGGTGAAACCAACCGTGGCGTTAGCAAAGAACAATTAATTAAAACTTACGATGAAACACTTAACCTAGTAAAAGATCGTGAAGTTGTAGAAGGTACTGTAATTACCATGAACAAAAGAGAAGTGGTAGTTAACATCGGCTTCAAATCAGACGGCGTAGTGCCAATGAGTGAATTCCGCTACAACCCAGATTTAAAAGTGGGTGACAAAGTAGAGGTATTTATCGAAAGCCAAGAAGACAAAAAAGGACAGCTTATCCTTTCTCACAAACAAGCTCGTGCAACTCGCTCATGGGATCGTGTAAACGCTGCCCTTGACAACGACGAAATTATCAAAGGATTTATCAAATGCCGTACTAAAGGCGGTATGATTGTAGATGTATTCGGTATAGAAGCATTCTTACCAGGATCTCAAATTGATGTTAAACCAATCCGCGACTACGATGTATTTGTTGGTAAAACAATGGAATTCAAGGTTGTTAAGATCAACCACGAATTCAAAAACGTTGTGGTATCTCACAAAGCTCTTATCGAAGCCGAATTGGAAGCTCAAAAGAAAGACATCATCTCTAAATTGGAAAAAGGACAAGTATTGGAAGGTACCGTTAAAAACATCACTTCTTACGGTGTATTTATCGACCTTGGTGGCGTAGATGGATTAATCCACATCACCGATCTTTCTTGGGGTCGCGTAAACCACCCAGAAGAAATTGTAAAACTTGACCAAAAATTAAATGTTGTTATCCTTGATTTCGATGACGAAAAGAAACGTATCGCATTAGGATTAAAACAACTTTCCGCTCATCCTTGGGATGCTTTGAGCGCTGACTTGAAAGTAGGCGACAAAGTAAAAGGTAAAGTAGTGGTTATGGCTGACTATGGTGCATTTGTAGAAATTGCTCCAGGTGTAGAAGGTCTTATCCACGTATCGGAAATGTCATGGTCACAACACTTACGTTCTGCTCAAGACTTTATGAAAGTAGGCGACGAAGTAGAAGCTGTAATCCTTACATTAGACCGCGACGAACGCAAAATGTCATTGGGTATCAAACAATTGAAATCCGATCCTTGGGAAACTATCGACACTAAATATGCAGTAGGTTCTAAACACGCTGCTAAGGTGCGTAACTTTACCAACTTCGGTGTATTTGTTGAAATAGAAGAAGGTGTAGACGGATTAATCCACATCAGCGACCTTTCTTGGACAAAGAAAATCAAACACCCATCCGAATTTACTCAAATCGGAGCCGAAATAGAAGTTGTTGTATTGGAAATCGACAAAGAAAACCGTCGTTTAAGCCTTGGACACAAACAATTAGAAGAAAACCCTTGGGATGTATTTGAAACACTGTTCACCGTAGATTCTATCCACGAAGGAACAATTATCGAAATGCAAGACAGAGGTGCCGTAATTTCTCTTCCTTACGGGGTAGAAGGATTTGCAACTCCTAAACATTTGGTAAAAGAAGACGGTTCGCAAGCACAAGTTGAAGAAAAACTTGAATTCAAAGTAATCGAATTCAACAAAGATGCAAAACGAATCATCCTTTCTCACAGCCGTATCCACGAAGATATTCAACGACAAGATAAAAACGAAGCCGCCGGAAGTGAAGCTAAAAAAGCTCCTAAAAAAGCTAAAAAAGAAACAGCTCCTACTTCAGTAATGGAAAAAACCACGTTAGGTGACATCCAATCATTGGCTGATTTGAAAGATCAACTAGATAACGCAAGTGCTGAAGAACCTGCTAAAAAAACGGTTAAAAAAGACAAAAAAGAAGAGGCTCCAGAATCGGCAGCTGAATAAATATTTAATATTCAATAAAATAATGACATCAAAAAAGTCATTATTTTGTTGATTTAAATCTTTTTTTTTTCTATGTTTGTCAAGTGTTTCGATTTTTAAACAAATGTTATTAAATATAATTTTAACTTAATGAAAAAACGGCTTATGAAAAAAACAGTTCTTTTACCATTATTAGCTTTAGGTCTTATTACAGGTTGTGCATCAACAAGCAAAGTTAACAAACTAGGCGAAGATGTTGCAGCAAACAAACAAGCTATAGACAAAATCCAATACGAAGTAGCTAGACAAGAAGAAGAAATCAAAATCTTGAAAGCAAAAGGAAGCAATGATAGTATTGATGGTGTTTCTATCAAAGACATCGTTGTTGGTCAACAATATCAATTGGAACAATTAAACAAACTTTTGACTAAAGCTCGTAAAGACCTTTACAAACACCTAAGTACAGCTACTGACGGTTCTGGTCTTACAGGCGACAGCACTCAAATTGATATTTCGGCAAGCGGTTTCCACACAGGTTCTGCTAAATTGAACAAAACAGCTTTTGCTGCTCTTGATTCTTTAGTTCCTCAATTGAAACAAAACACAGCTTGGTTAATTAAAGTTGTAGGTCACACTGATAACGTAGGTGGTGCTGCTGTCAACAAAAAATTATCTTTAGAAAGAGCTGGTGCTGTAAAAGCATACTTAGTAAAGAAAGGCGTTGCTAAAGCAAGAATCTCTACTCTAGGCGTTTCTGCAACAAAACCAGCTGCATGTAACGATACTGAAGCAGGACGTGCTAAAAACCGTCGTATCGAAGTTGTTATCAAAAAATAATAACACTCTGAACATATAGAAAAAGGTGGTTTGAAATTTCAAACCACCTTTTTTATTTCTACACAAAAAGGTTTGCGGAAATTCGTTTCCGCAAACCTTTTGTTATTATCCGTAAAACCAGACAGAATGCTATTGAGACTCTCTTTTCTGAAGTTTAGAACCCTAGTTTTACCGGAAACAAAAAAGGAGAAGCTGTTAACTCCTCCTTTAGTTGCTATTTCTATATAGTGGTTGCCGATAATCAGATATTAAATCTACAACAAGGCCAACTTCAACACTTCTGTTATATCTTTCACATAATGGAATGTCAACCCTTTTATGTAGCTCTCTTTTATTTCCTCTATATCTTTACGATTATCCTCACACAAAATAAGTTCCGCTATTCCGGCGCGTTTGGCTGCAAGAATCTTTTCCCTGATTCCGCCTACAGGCAATACCTTACCTCGAAGCGTTATCTCACCCGTCATAGCCAACGCTTTTTTCACTTTTCTCTTGGTAAAGGCCGAAGCTAATGATGTTACCATGGTAATACCGGCGGAAGGGCCATCTTTAGGAATCGCTCCTTCGGGTACATGCACATGCACGTTCCATTCTTCAAACATGTTTTCATCTATGCCCAAGGTGGCTGCATGCGATTTGATATACTCCAGAGCCAACATGGCCGATTCCTTCATCACATCGCCAAGGTTACCGGTAAGCGTAAGCTTAGAACCTTTGCCCTTGCTTAAACTTGATTCTACGAAGAGTATTTCGCCCCCCACGGCCGTCCATGCCAAACCGGTAACAACACCATAATAATCATTGCCTTGGTATTTGTCTTTCGAATATTCTACCGTTCCCAAATACTCTTTCAAGTCCTCCACCTTTATTTCCGCGTTAAGCTCTTCACCCATCGCTATTTTACGTGCCACCCGGCGCATAATTTTCGCTATTTTCCGATCCAATTCACGAACGCCGGATTCACGGGTGTATGATTCAACAATTTGTCTCAATGTTGCTTTCGGGACAGTAACCTGCCCTTTTTCAACGCCATGATTTTCCATTTGCTTTGGCACTAAATGACGGGAAGCTATTTCTATTTTTTCCTCCACGATGTAGCCGCTTACTTCAATTAGCTCCATTCTGTCGAGCAACGGTTGTGCTATGGTATTAATGTTATTTGCCGTGGCAATAAAAAACACTTTAGACAAATCGACATCAATATCCAAGAAATTGTCGTGAAAAGCACTGTTTTGCTCAGGATCAAGCACTTCCAGCAAAGCGGAAGAAGGATCACCCTTATAGTCGGAATTCACTTTATCTATTTCATCTAAAATAAACACAGGGTTAACGGAGCCCACTTTGATAAGATTCTGAACAATACGCCCCGGCATAGCCCCTATATAGGTGCGTCGATGTCCGCGAATTTCAGCCTCATCATGCAAACCGCCCAACGACACACGTATATATTTACGATTAAGCGTTTTGGCAATAGATTTTCCCAACGATGTTTTTCCCACTCCCGGAGGGCCATAAAGACATATTATGGGCGATTTCATATCACCTTTCAACTTCAAAACAGCCAAATGCTCTATGATTCTTTCTTTTACCTTCTCCATTCCGAAATGGTCTTTATCCAGAATCTTCTGTGCTCTTTTCAAATTAAAATCATCCTGGGTATATTCACCCCAAGGGATATTCAAAATAGTGTCAACGTAATTAGTTTGAACACCAAAATCAGGCGAGTGCGGATGCATTCTTTCCAACTTGGTTAATTCCTTTTCAAAAATAGCTTTAACCGTATCAGTCCATTTCTTATTCTTTGCTTTTGCTTTCAGCTCTTCTATTTCCTGCTGTTTAGAATCGCCACCTAATTCATCCTGAATGGTTTTCATCTGCTGTTGCAAAAAATATTCACGTTGCTGTTGTTCTATATCCTCCCTGGCCTTTGCCTGAATGGAAGCTTTAATTTCCAATAGCTGTGATTCTTTGTTCAACAATTCGAGCAATTGATACCCACGTTCCTGCAAATCTTCTATTTCTAGCAAATGTTGTTTATCAGGAACCTTTAAACCAAAATTTCCACAGATGTAGTTTATCAAGCTGCCTCTATTCTCGATATTTTTAATTGCAAAAGATATTTCGGGAGGTATAGATCCTGAATTTTTGATGATTTTTACAGCCAATTCTTTTATCGCCTCTATCAAAGCGGCAAATACCCGGTCCTCATCACCGGGCGACACCTCGTCCAACAAAGTTACCTTACCTTTAAAATAAGGATCGGTTTCCTCTATCTCGTGTAGTTGCATGCGCCTTTTACCTTCCAAAATAACCGTTGTGGAACCATCGGGCATTTCCAAGATACGCACAATTTGCGCAATTGTACCTATATCAAACAAATCGGCACGTTGAGGATTATCCACCTTCATGTCTTTTTGGGCACAAACACCCAAAACGCCATTCTGATTGTAGATTTCGCGTACCAAACGCAACGATTTATTTCGAGCGACAGAAACAGGCATCACCACGCTGGGATATAGCACCATGTTACGCAAAGGTAATATGGGAAGCAAATCGCCCTCCTTCATTTCAAATTCGAAATTATTATCTCCATCAGAAATTAAAGGAATAAATTCGCCTTGATCGTCCTGCAAATCATCTGCAAACATTTGTTCTATCTTAATATTCATAAAATTTATTTATATTTCAAACTGCCAATATTCGTTCATTCTAGCCATTTTGTCAGAAAAAAAAATCCCGAGTTAAGGTTGTCTTTGCTCGGGAAAGCATTTAAAAATCTACTTATCAGCAAGTTATATTAATTTTAATTTGAACTGATTGTAATCAAATCCTATTCAATCAATAGCTATGCCAAAGATAAAAAAAACGCTCCTTAATAAATTAAGAAGCGTTGAATTTTTTTAATAGCTTATCTTTTTATTTCGCATTACGAACTATTCGTAATCCGACATAAGGAAATGATAAATTAGGCGGTGTTCCTAATCTATTTGAATTTCGTGCCGATTTGGATACTTGTTGCCAACTTCCACCACGGCGACAACGTTCCGTACCCACGGTAACGCCTAGCGGATTTTTATCTTTTGCAGGGCTGTAAGAACTGCTATACCAATCCCAACACCATTCCCACACGTTTCCGCCCATATCATACAAACCCAATTCATTAGCTCGTTTAAGCCCCGCATCATGGGAAGCTCCACCACTGTTATCTTTAAACCAACCCACTTCGTCCAAATTATTACTTCCGGCATAAACATAGTTCTTTGATTGCACGCCTCCTCTAGCGGCAAACTCCCATTCGGCCTCGATAGGCAGACGATAACCATTGGCTAGTTGATTAAACGTTACAGCTTTATTTCTACCCAAGGTATAGCAGGGGGTTAATCCTTCTTTTACCGAAAGCTTATTGCAAAAATCAATGGCATCAAACCAGGAAACGCTTTCAACCGGTTTGTTGTCGCCTTTAAATTGGCTTGGATTAGTTCCCATTACGGCTTTCCATTCTGCTTGAGACACTTCGTAGTTGCCGATGTAAAAATCACTCAACGTAATCTCGTGTACCGGAAGTTCATCTTCAAATGATTCTTCAAATGTATTTCCCATTTTAAAAGTGCCTCCCTTTACCAGTGTCATGTCAATGTTTCCACCCCCGAAAAGAGGGCTAAACATAAACGCGGCCACGATTGTCAGTAAAACAATCTTAGGGGAAATTTTTACTCTCAATTCTTGTTCTTTTTTCATTTCTAGTAGGTCTTTCTTTTGTAAAATTTTTCGATATTTTTCGTTTTTAGATGTATAAGATTTTTTTTGATATTCATCGATACAAATATATTAATTATTTTACTTCGTATTATAATAAATGTTATAAAACATACGCTCTCTTTAATTTAACCAAAAAAAAAGCTTCCGATATTCATCGGAAGCCTCTATTATAGGGGAAAATTAAATTTGCAAAAAACTAGAAAGCGGATTTAAATTGCTGCAAAAAGCGTACATCGTTTTCAGAGAACAAACGCAAATCTTTCACCTGATATTTAAGGTTGGTAATACGCTCCACCCCCATCCCGAAAGCATATCCGGTATAAACTTTACTATCAATGCCACAAGCTTCGAGTACATTCGGGTCAACCATACCGCAACCCAAAATTTCTACCCAACCGGTGTGTTTACAGAAATTACATCCTTTTCCGCCACATAAGTTGCACGAAATATCCATTTCTGCCGAAGGTTCGGTAAATGGAAAATAGGATGGACGTAAACGTATTTGAGTGTTTTCGCCAAACATTTCCTTGGCAAAATATAACAACGCCTGCTTCAAATCGGCAAACGATACATCTTTATCTATATACAGCCCTTCCACTTGGTGAAAGAAGCAATGTGCACGATACGAAATAGCCTCATTGCGATACACCCTACCAGGGCAAAGCACACGGATAGGCGGTTTTTGAGTAGTCATTATATGCGATTGCACGCTGGATGTATGCGTACGAAGCAGCACATCTGGATTTTTTTCCACAAAGAAAGTATCCTGCATATCGCGTGCCGGATGCTCAGGTGCGAAGTTGAGCGCACCAAACACATGCCAGTCGTCCTCCACCTCAGGGCCTTCGGCCACGGTAAAGCCGATACGTGAAAATATATCTATAATTTCGTTCTTAACAATAGAAAGCGGATGGCGTGTACCCAAGGCAATAGGGTCTGCCGTACGGGTAAGATCAGACCCGGCAACATGTACCTGAGCATTTTCAAAAGATTCTTTCAAGGCGTTAATTTTATCTTGTGCCTTGTCGCGCAACTGGTTGAGCAACTGACCTATTTCACGTTTTTGTTCGTTTGGGACATTACGGAAGTCGTTGAACAATGCGGTTATCTCACCCTTTTTACTTAAATATTTAATACGTAGAGCCTCAACTTCTTCTACCGAAGAGGCTGTAAACGAATCGATTGCGACCGATAATTGACTGATTTTTTCTTGCATCTAGCTATAAGTCTAAAAATGAATTGCAAAAATACGAAAAATAAAACGCGAAGACACTAAGGCGCAAAAGATTTTCGACG
Organism: Paludibacteraceae bacterium; assembly: GCA_031292565.1. Lineage (GTDB taxonomy): Bacteria > Bacteroidota > Bacteroidia > Bacteroidales > Paludibacteraceae > JAFGVL01. Next base: position 194,371 of record JARLGW010000005.1, on the reverse strand, counting down.
AATAAATAAGGGATAATTATAAATTAATTTGAGGAAAAAATTAACTTTGCCTTACTTAATGTCAAAAGAAATTATTTTTAGCGTCTTCGTGTCCTAGCGTTTAAATGACTTAAATTTATGAACGGAAAAAGCATACTTCTATTCCTTGCCGAGCTCAACCAGCACAACAACCGCGAATGGTTTGCCGAAAACAAGGAAAAATACCAACACGCGTTGGCCGATTTTGAACAGATGGTAAATTACCTCATTGTCCACATTGCCGAATTTGACAAAGAGATAGCCGGATTACAGGCCAAAGATTGCACCTTCCGCATTTATCGAGATATACGTTTCTCGCACGACAAATCGCCATACAAAAACCATTTTGGAGCCTACATCTCATCCAAAGGCGGACGTAAAAGCCAACGGGCAGGATACTATATTCACATGGAACTAGGGTATTGCATGCTAAGTGGCGGCATATACTGTCCGCAACCGGAAGTGCTCAAAGCATTGCGACAAGCGGTGTATGACAACATCGAAGAATTTAAAGGAATTGTAGAAAACCTAACATTTGCAAAAACTTTTGTAATAGGTGAAACGGACAAGTTGAAAACTGTGCCACGAGGATTCCCCAAAGATTTCCCTGACGCGGAATACCTCAAACAAAAGCATTACACCGTAGCTCACATGGTAAGCGACGATTTCTTTGCCTCCGACGACTCTATGGAAAAAGCCGTAGAAGTATTCAAACGCATGCAACCCTTGAATAAGTTTTTGAATTATACGGTGGACGAAGTATTGGATTGATAATATTACCCCAACAACATCAATTAGAAAGGGCTCTCATTGCAATTTTTTCAAACTACATAAATTAAAACAACAATGATTTTAGATTCATTAAAAAACTCAGCCTTGTACGAAGGATTACACCCACGTTTTAAAGCCGCTTTCGATTTTGTAAAAAACACCGACTTCTCTAAACTGGAACCGGGCAAAATTCAAATCGACGGCAAAAACCTATTCGTAAACTTTGCCGAAGGTAACGGTAAAACACCCGAAGTGGCTAAAATGGAAACACACATCGACTACATCGACATTCAAATTCCTTTCACCTCGGTAGAAACTATGGGCTACATCCCAACCGTTGACTTGAAAGACCCAATGGATGCTTACAATGCTGAAAAAGACATCACTTTTTTCAAAGATAAAGCCACTACTTTCGTAACCGTGCTACCAGGCCAGTTTGCTATCTTCTTCCCTGAAGATGGACACCAACCCGGTATTGGCGAAGGTCCTTTCCGCAAAATCATCGTGAAAGTGAAAGTGAAATAAAAAGTTAAGAATTCGAAATACAGAATTCAGCATAGAAAAGACAGGTAGCTTTGGTTACCTGTCTTTCTTTTTACAGAATACGTCGCCATCATCTTTCCTTTTTGTGAAAAATATTTTCGCACCTCTTTTAATAATTCGCTTCATTTTTCGAATTGAAATTCAAAAAAACCTGCTATCTTACACTTGCAAAATAATTTGTTTTTCTCTACAACAAAAATCCACAAAATCAAGCGTATGGAAACATTGAATATCGTAAAAAGAGATGCGTACCTGGAACCTTACGAATCGGCTATTGAAGGTCGTTACAATTATGCATTACAAAGAGAGAAACAACTGATTGGCTCAGCTAAAAGTTTATCAGATTTTGCCACGGGTTATTTGTATTTCGGACTACATCGCACGCCGGAAGGCTGGGTGTTTCGCGAATATGCACCAAACGCCACCGAGATTTACCTCATCGGTGATTTCAACAACTGGCAGCAAGGCCCTGAATACCAATTGAATAACATTGGCAACGGTGCATGGGAGATTACCCTTCCGGCGAAAGCCATGCGTCATGGTGACCTGTACAAACTAATGATGCATTGGGCGGGCGGTTTTGGCGAACGCATCCCCGCATGGACACGCCGCGTGGTGCAGGATGACCTTACAAAAATTTTCAGTGCTCAGATTTGGGCACCCGAAAAGCCTTATCAATTTAAAATAAAAAAATTCAAACCCAACCAATCGCCATTACTCATTTACGAATGCCACATTGGCATGTCGGGCGAAAAAGAAAAAGTTTCAACCTATATTGAATTTCGCAAAAATATTTTACCCCGCGTGGCCAAGGCTGGGTATAACTGTATTCAAATAATGGCCATTCAGGAGCATCCGTATTACGGTTCGTTCGGCTACCACGTGTCCAACTTTTTTGCCGCCTCATCCCGCTTCGGCACTCCCGAAGAATTGAAGGAATTAATTGACGAAGCTCACAGTTTAGGCATTGCTGTTATCATGGACATCATCCACTCCCACGCAGTGAAAAACACCAAGGAAGGCTTGGCAAAATTCGACGGCTCTTCCTATCTATATTTCCACGAAGGGGCTCGGCGGGAACACCAAGCTTGGGATTCGCTGTGTTTTGACTATGCAAAAGACAACGTTTCGCACTTTCTACTATCCAATTGTAAATTCTGGCTAGAAGAGTATAAGTTCGATGGATTCCGTTTTGATGGGGTAACTTCCATGCTATATTTGAGCCACGGGCTGAACGAAGACTTCAGCGGATATGATGCTTATTACAACGGTAGTCAGGATGGCGATGCTATTTGCTACCTCACCCTTGCCAACAAACTGATACACGAAGTAAACCCAAATGCCATTACCATTGCCGAAGAAATGAGTGGCATGCCGGGGTTGGCTTGCAAAATAGCGGACGGCGGCATGGGTTTCGATTACCGGTTAGCAATGGGGATACCCGATTTCTGGATTAAAACTATCAAGGAACAAGAAGACCAACATTGGCAGATTGGACACATTTTGTATGAACTAACCAACCGCAGGAAAGACGAAAAAATGATTAGCTACGCTGAAAGCCACGATCAAGCGTTGGTGGGCGACAAAACAATCATCTTCCGCCTGATAGACAAAGATATGTATTGGCACATGTCAAAAGTGGAAGGTGGCAGCACGTTGGAGGTTGACCGAGGATTGGCCTTACACAAAATGATACGCTTGATTACCGCGTCAACCATCAACGGCGGATACCTTAATTTCATGGGGAACGAATTTGGTCACCCTGAATGGATTGACTTTCCACGTGAAGGGAATGGATGGAGTTACAAACATGCCCGCCGCCAATGGCACTTGCAAGACGACCACGACCTGAAATATCATTGGCTAGGCGATTTCGATCAGGAAATGATAGAGCTTATCAAGGATGTGAAAGGCTTCGAGGCTTCGGATATTATCCATTTGTGGGACAAACAGGACGATCAGGTGCTGGCTTACCAACGCAAGGACTTGATTTTCGTTTATAATTTCAACCCGACAAATTCGTACACCGATTACGGCATCTTGCTCCAAAAAGGAGCATACAAAGCCGTGCTAAACACCGATAGTAAAGACTTTGGCGGATTCGGGTTGACCGACGACAGCATCGTTCACATTACGCAAAAAAGCGATGTAAAAGACAAAGAGTGGCTGTATCTGTACCTACCTGCTCGCTCGGCTGTGGTGCTGCGAAAACAGAAATAGAAGAAAACTTTGATATTAGCTCCTTGCAGTCGCGATATTAAGATATTAATTGCAATATCGCCCTGCAAGGCAAATATCTAATAATATCGAGAAGCAAATATCAAATATTATAAACTTATGGAAGAATGGATAAAAATACAAGAGTTTAATCTTGCACAAGATGCCTACATGGCTAAAGCATTACTGGAATCGGAAGAAATACATGTTTTTCTGAAAGACGAAATGAGCTCGCAAGTGTTCAGCCTGTTCTCCAATATAATTGGAGGTATTAAGCTGTTAGTACCTACCGAGGAAGCCGAACGTGCTTTCCATATTCTAAAAGAAGGCGGATATATAAAAGACTAAAAGGAGCTGTAAATCGGATGTTTTTTATCCGATTTTATCAAAATTAAAAATTAAGGCATTATATTTGATTATAAAATCAAAACATAATTCTTAAAACAATAGCATGAAAAAATTATTAACTCTCACCACGGGTATATTCCTATTACTAGGAATCACAACCAATGCCGGCGCACAAATAAAAGATTTGGCTTACTACACGGCAAAAGCCCCGTTTAAAATGCCAACAATTACAGCCCCCGTTTTCCAACAAAAAACATTTCCGATAACCGACTTTGGTGCTGTAGCTGATGGTAAAACATTGAACACCGAGGCTATAGCCAAAGCCATTAAGGCATGCTCGGAAGCGGGCGGTGGAACGGTGCTTATACCTAAAGGAACATGGGTAACCGGCCCTATCGAACTAAAAAGCAATATTGAATTGCGCACGGAAGAAGGAACCTTGGTTCAATTCACCGACGACCACTCCAAATACCCTATCGTAAAAGCCGGGAACAAAAGTACCAAAGAAGGTCCGGCCTCTCCTATTTATGCTTACGGGGCAAAAAATATAGCTATAACCGGAAAAGGAATTTTCGACGGGGCTGGCGAGAGTTGGCGTCCTGTAAAGAAATCGAAAGTAACTGCTTCCAAATGGGAGGAGCTATCTACCAGAGGTGGAGGCGTACTTAGCGAAGATAAAAAAGTGTGGTGGCCAGATCCTGCCATGATGTCGAACGACGTTCGTCCGTACATGGTATTCTTATCATACTGCGAAAATATTTTGGTAGAAGACGTTACATTCAGAAACTCACCTAAGCTGCTGTTCTACCCAAACAATTGCACCAACCTGCTTATGGACGGTGTTCACATTTTCAACGAATGGTGGGCGCAAAACGGCGATGGGATAGACATCAGTGCATGTAAAAAAGTAGCCATCTATAATTGTACTGTAAACGCTGGCGATGACGGTATCTGTATGAAGTCAAGCGGCATACCGGATGCGGACGACAAAGCCAACCTGTCTGAAGTTCTTGTTGCAGGATGTACTGTATATCGTGCTCATGGAGGATTCGTTATCGGCAGTAACACCGATGGTGGCATGAAAAACATTTACGTAACCGATTGTAACTTTATTGGGTCGGATGTAGGTGTGCGTGTTAAAAGCGGCAAAGGCCGTGGCGGATGGGTGCGCGATATTTACGTGGACAACATCACGATGAGCAATATCCCGAACGAAGCAATTTTATTTGAAACTTCATACGAAGATAAGGCCGTGGGAAAATCGAAAAAATCTTCGACTGATGTAAACGCCGAAAAAACACCATTCTTTACCGAGTTTCATTTCAACAACATTAAATGCACCGGGGCAAGAACAGCTATTGTTGTAAACGGACTACCCGAACAAAAAACGACAAAGATTTACTTTGAAAATCTGGACATGAAAACCGACCGTGGTTTTATCTGCAAGGATGCCGAAGACATTACACTTAAAAATGTAAAAATAAATGCTCAAGATCCTGTTTATCAAACTAATGGGTGCAAAAATATCAACATTTTGGATAAATAGACCAAACACATACTTAACAAAAAAGTTCCACTACTGATTTAAGTCTTGTAGTGGAACTTTTTTGTTTACACATATCGGTTGCTATTTATTATATTGTCTGCATAGAAAAAGAAATCTGTAAATTATTCAAAATTCGATTAAACAACATCCGAAAGTTTTTTTCTATTGTATTTTTTTATAATATTTGCAGCATTAATGGGCATGCCGAAAACCATTAAAAGAGTAGGCAACACAAAATAAAAACAAGAAGAAAATGACTGAAGAAAAACAACTCCAATCGAAAACAACAATGATTATTATCTGCTTATTTTTAGGTGGTTGGGGCATTCATCGTTTAATGATGGGATACAAAAACTGGTGGGTAATGTTAATCACCGGCGGTGGTTGCGGAATTTGGGCTTTAATTGACCTTGTCAATATTGCTACAGGAAAAATGAACATGGCAGACGGACGACCTCTTGACAAATAATAAAGAAAGGGGACAAAATCCCCTTTTCTCTTTTTACTCTATGTCGATCTTTTTTAAATACATTTGGCACAATAAAATAGCAAGTATAGTAATTGCCTATTTTCTTCTCTCTGTTAGTATAAAATACTTCACTGAGATAGACCTTTGTGTTCCTTGCCTTTTTAAGCTAATAACAGGACATCCTTGTTTTGGTTGTGGATTAACTAGAGCTCTTATTTCATTACTAAAATTTGATATTATTGGAGCTTACAATCAAAATCCATTGATTTTTATTGTATTCCCTGTTTGTGTCTTTTATATCATCTCTGATTTTCTCAAATTCAGAAAAAAAATCTCTACTTAATATTCTCTCTTATCTGCTTCAAAAAAGCCTGCAATTTATCCGTATCCTTTTCATTTACAATGGCTAACAAATCGGCTAACTGCTCTCTGATTTTCTCCAACTGCTCAGGCGTAAACGGATTGAACAAAATTTCAGTCAACAGGTAATCGTCTTCCGACAGCAAACCACGGGCAATATCCATGTGCTTCTTAAACGTGGTACCCGGAGCTTCCTGCTTCTTCATCACCGAGGCAAACACCAAGGTGGAAGCAAACGGGATGGACAAGGAATACGCTATGGTTTCATCGTGCTCCAAAAAGCTATATTCAAAAATATTCAACTTCAACGAACCGTAAAATTCACGAAAGAAGGCTTTGCCCTGCTCGTCGGACTCGGTAATGATAATCGTGTTCTGCGTGCTCAAGTTATCCAAGTTGGCAAACGTGGGGCCAAACATCGGGTGAGTGGACACGAAGCGTTTACCAGTGCTGGCATAAAAATCGGGCAACTCGGTTTTCACCGATGCAATGTCCGACAAAATGCAATCATCAGGCAAGTAAGGCAGCACCATTTTAAAAGCCTCAACAGTATATTTAAGCGTAGTGGCATTAATAAGCAATTCAGGTTTAAATTCGCTTATCTCTTCCAGCTTACTCAATCGCTGTGTGTTGAACACGAAACGCAATCGCGAAGGATCTACATCAAACAAAGCAACCTCGTGCTTCAAACACAAAGCATCCGTGAGAAAGGTACCCATTTTTCCGGCACCAAGAATTAATATTTTCATAATTGGCTTCTCCCAACCCCTCACACCGGAGAGGCGAAAATAAAATAATAACAGTAATAATATTAAAAACACCCCTACCCCTCTTGCGGAAGGGTAGGAAAACGGTGTGTTACTTATTCATAATGTCCATTTGCTTGCGCACCGATTCTTCGTGTACAGCTTCGAGAAACACACGCATAAAACCTTCGCTCAAGCCCAAACTAGCACCCAATTTAACTCCTTTTTGCAAGATTTCATCATAACGGGTAGTTTGAAGGATTGTGATGTTATGTTCCTTTTTGTACATACCTATTTCTTCGGACACACGCATACGGCGAGCCAACGTTTCGAACAATTGATTATCTATTTCATCAATTTGTTGACGCAAATCGGCTAAACTTTCAGTGCTTTGTGCCATATCGCGAATAACTAGTTTACCCATCAGTTCTTTCAAGGTGGCAGGTGTTACTTGTTGATCTTTATCGCTCCATGCACAATCGGGGTTGCAGTGGGATTCGATAATCAACCCGTCGAACTGCATATCCATAGCTTGTTGTGAAAGAGGCAAAATCAAATCACGCTTACCTCCGATATGACTTGGGTCACAAAACATAGGCAGGTTAGGGTAACGGCGTTTTAGCTCCACGGGCAAATGCCATTGGGGTGAATTGCGATAAATCTTTTTGTCGTACGAGCTAAAGCCACGGTGAATAACCCCGATACGGCGAAGCCCTGCATTATGTACACGTTCGATAGCACCAATCCACAATTCCAAATCAGGATTCACCGGGTTTTTAATCAACACGGGGATGTCCACCCCTTGAAGTGCATCCGCGATTTCCTGCACGGCAAAAGGGTTGGCCGTGGTACGGGCACCAATCCAAAGCAAATCCACGCCGTATTTCAACGCTTCATATACATGTTTGGCAGTTGCCACTTCGGTAGCCGTGTACATGCCGGTTTCTTTTTTCACTTTTTTCAACCAGGAAAGGGCTTCCACTCCTACACCTTCAAAACCTCCCGGTTTGGTACGAGGTTTCCAAATGCCCGCACGATATATTTTCACGCCGTTGGCGGCCAATTCCTTGGCGGTTTCCATTACTTGTTCTTCGGTTTCGGCACTACATGGGCCGGCAATTAACATGGGGCGATCAGTAGATACTCCCGGTAACGCGATTGGTTCTAATTCTAAAGCCATAGTTTTATTATTAATTAATTTTTCAAATATTTTTCCATTAATGTACTGTCATTTTTGAGAATAAATTAATTATCACAACACCTGCAATAATCAACCCACCGCCTAATATCATAGGCCAATCAGGAATTTGCTTAAAAGCGATAGCACTTACAATTACGATTAAAACAATTCCTAACGCCGACCAAATGGCATAAGCTATTCCAACTGGAATTGTTTTTAAAGCATAACTCATCAAAAAGAATGACAATCCATACCCCAACAACGTAATTAAAGTTGGTACTAATCGAGAAAACTGTTCCGACTTATTTAATGCCGAAGTTGCTATTGTTTCTAAAATAATAGCACCAAGTAAGAACAGATAATTTTTCATAATTTCATTTTTGATTTTTACACACCTATGCTAGCAATTCTATCCAATGCCTGCTGCAACATTTCTTCTTTGGCACAAAGTGAGATGCGAATATAACGATTTCCCTTATCACCAAAAATAAATCCGGGAGTAATAAACACACGCGCACCATACAGTACCTTGTCGGCCAACTCACCGCTATCGGCATAGCTGCCGGGTATCTTACCCCAAAGGAACATACCCACCTGCTGCTCGTCGTACGTGCAACCCAGCTTATCCATGATAGCTCCGGCCAAAGCCCGGCGTTTGGCAAAAACTTGGATGTTCATTTCCTTGTGCCATTCCTCCGAATTTTTCAAGGCAGCCACTGCGGCCATTTGCATGGGGCGGAACATACCGCTATCCATGTTGCTCTTTACCCGCAACACCCAGGTGATAAACTGCGCGTTGGAGGCCAGCATACCCATACGCCAACCCGGCATGTTGTGCGATTTGCTCATCGAATTGAGCTCTATACATATATCCTTCGCTCCTTCTACCGACAAAATACTCAATCGGTTTTCGTTCAGGATAAAGCTGTAGGGGTTATCGTTCACGATGATGATGCTGTGCTTTTTGCCAAAGGCCACCAGTTTTTGAAACAGCTCACGGCTAGCGGAAGCCCCGGTAGGCATGTTGGGGTAATTAACCCACATCAATTTCACACCGCTCAAATCTATTTTTTCCAACGTCTCAAAATCGGGCTGCCAGCTGTTATTCTCGTCCAAGTCGTAAGTAAGCACGTCGGCTTGCACCAGTTTGCTCACCGCCATGTAGGTGGGGTAACCGGGGTTGGGTACCAACACCCCGTCGCCAGGATTGACAAAGGCCAACGATATATGCATAATGCCTTCCTTGGAACCTATTAGCGGTTGAATTTCGGTATTTGGGTTCAACTCCACACCAAACCATTTTTTATACCAATCCGCAAAGCCCTGGGTTAAAGCCGGAATACCCACGTAAGGCTGATAGCCGTGTGCATCCGTTCTGCGTGCATCCTCACAAAGAGCATCGATGGTAGCATCCGAAGGCGGCATATCAGGACTTCCGATACCTAAACTAATAATATCTTTACCTTGCGCATTGAGCTGCGCGATTTCTTTCAACTTGGTTGAAAAATAATATTCGCTCACCGAATTCAATCGGTCTGCCGGTTTTATATTCATAATAATTTCACCTCACCCTAACCCGCTCCAAAGGAGCGGGAATTGGTTATTTTATTAAATTTTCTTTTTTACTTATTGTTCTCGTTTCACCTGATAGCTCTCTTTTTCGAGAGCTATCAGGTGGGGTTAAACTGCCGACCTCTCCCTAACCCTCTCCGAAGGAGAGGGAATTGGCTATTTTATTAAATTTTCTTTTTTCTCTTATCGTTCTCGTTCTTCTTTTACTCTTTCCTTTCTTTCTCACTCCTCACCTCTGATTTTTTTCTCACCTCTCACCTACTATATTTCTCGCCTCTATTTTAAACCGTTTGTTTCCCCTCTTCGTAATCGCCCAAGATAATAACATCTTTGGTAAGCGGGTCGATGGCATCCACGGCCTGACGGTATCGTTCGTAATCGTCGTAACTCAAGTCGATGTAAAATTGGTACTCCCACTCACGGCCAATAATGGGGAGCGATTGTATCTTGGTTAGGTTAATGCCGTAAAAGGAAAAGATAGACAGCACCTTGGATAGGGCTCCCGACAGGTGCGACACCGTGAACACCAGCGAACTTTTATTCTTCACCCCGCCCTGCTGCAATTCGGGCACCAACTCGTCGGAGGCTAGGATTAGGAAACGGGTAAAGTTATGCTTGTTGGTTTCGATGCCCTCGGCAAGCACTTCCATGCCATACATGTTGGCGGCAAAGGTGCTACAAATGGCAGCGGCACCCATCATTTTCTTTTTGGCTATCATGCGCGCACTGCCGGCGGTATCCTCGTTTTCTATCACCCGCAGGTTGTGGTGCTTATCCAGAAAGTCGGCACACTGCATCAAGGCGATGGGGTGCGAGTGCACCTCGGTAAGTTGCTTGAGTTCCTGCCCCGGCAAAGCACAAATGCTGTGCCTAATACGCAACTTATGTTCGCCTATAATTTTCAGTCCGCTATTTTTTATTAAATCATAATTAGGCAGCAAGCTACCGGCAATGGTGTTTTCTATCGCTACGATAGCTATTACACTATTATCCTTCTTCACCGTTTTAAACACATCCTTAAACGTGGCGCAAGAAATAATCTTCAATTCCTCATCGGGGAAATAAAGATGTGCTGCACTTTCGTGGAACGATCCGGCTACACCCTGAATGGCTATTTTTTTCATCATAATCATAGTAAACGAGTTACGAGTAGACGAGTAGACAAGTAAACGAGATAAAACACAAATACTGCTTGGTTACTCGATATTAATTTTTCCAACAGGTATAAAACAAAAAAATCCCGCTTCATCAGCGGGATTATCTATTTAATTACTTTTTTTCTTTTTCATTATAAACAATAACATCCCGCTCTTACTTTTTAAAGTAAAAGTAAAAGAAATAAAAGAAGAAATATGAGCGAGTTTCTAACATACCGTTTATTTTCGTGATGCAAAAATAAGCATTATTTTTAATATGCAATAGGGTTGGGAGAAAAAATAGAGAATAACAACCGAAGAAAGATTTATTTTTAGACTATATTTGAAATTAGATTTAACACATTCAACAACAAGAAAAATAACTTATTCATCTTGACATGAAAATAACTACATGGAATTGCAATGGAGCTTTTCGTAAAAAATTTAAGTTTTTGCTTAAAAAGGATTCTGATATCTACATTGTACAAGAATGTGAAAATCCAAAAGAAACAAAAGATGCTGAATACACAAAATGGGCTGAAAATTATTTATGGATTGGTGATTCTAAGAATAAAGGGGTAGGTATCTTTGCTAAAAATCACATTAAGCTAAAGCCATTAAACTGGAGTAATATATATTCAGACCACTCTGTTAAATATTTTTTACCTTGTATCATAAACAATGATATTCAATTATTAGGGATATGGAACCATTTTAACAACTCACCTAATTTTGGATATATTGGGCAATTTTGGAAATACTTGCAAATTAATAAAAATGAATTTAGTAACATTATTATAGCGGGAGATTTCAATAGCAATAGTATTTGGGACGAATGGGATCGGTGGTGGAATCATTCAGATGTAGTAACTGAACTTAATACAATTGGGATTAACAGTCTATACCATAAATTCCACAACGAAGAGCTAGGGAAAGAAACCACACCAACATTTTACTTACAACGCAAGAAAGAAAAGCCCTACCATATTGATTATTTTTTCGCATCAAAGGCTATTAGTTCAAACGTACAAAACATTGAAATAGATTCATTTGACGAATGGATACAGATAAGTGACCATATCCCTATAACAATTACACTCAAATGAATCCTTATATCGAAAAAAATTTCCAATTATCGTATTTTGATAGATATCGGTGGTTTCCTTTGTGTACTTAGTGGTTATTTGTACCACAGAGAGCACAAAGATAAAATCACAAAGCACACTATTTAATAAAAACTTAAACAGTTACTTCTTACTCCACAACCGTAGCCACCAATTCCCTCTCGCCACCATAATCGCGAAACTCGCAGAGGTAAATACCTTGCCAGGTGCCAAGGTTTAATCGGCCGTTGGTAATGGGAATGGTTACGGAAGATCCTATCAGGCTACTTTTGATGTGTGCGGGCAGGTCGTCAGCCCCTTCCAGGGTGTGCGTGTAGTAGGGTTGCAATTCGGGCACCATGCGGTTGAGCACCGTTTCAAAGTCGTGGTGCACGCTGGGGTCGGCGTTCTCGTTAATGGTTAGCCCAGCCGAGGTGTGTTTAATAAAAAGGTGCAACACCCCCGCCTGTGGTAAGTCCGGCAGATGTTGCAATACCTCACGGGTAATCAGGTGATACCCTCTTCGTTTGGCTGTAAGCGAAAATTCAACTTGAATAGCCATCAGGGTTACTTTTTCTTTTTCGTGTCCTTTTTGCTTGCAGCTTTCTTTTTAGTTGACGTGGTGTCCTTTTTTGCAGGTGTACTGTTTTTGGACTTCTTTTTATAAGAGGTGGTAGCACCCGTTTGTCCGTCAGCATCACTTTGAAGAGCAGCAATAGCAGTCATATTCAAGAAAAAACCGCATAAAAATGTAGCAAGGATAAGTTTTAGTTTCATATTCTGATAGTTAATTAATGAGTTAATAGAAATCACGTTTGCAAATTTAAGCAATTCTTATTGTTGTGTTATCCACTCAAAACATTAATTTTGCAAGCTTATTGCGATTCTATTTACAAAACCCGTTTTTTAATCATAAATCATGGAACTAAACTTACTTACAGCCATCTCGCCCATTGATGGACGTTACCGCAACAAAACCGAAAAGCTGGCTGATTATTTTTCAGAATATGCCTTAATCCGTTACCGCGTAAAGGTGGAAATAGAATATTTCATCGCCTTGTGCGAATTACCATTACCCCAGGTAAAGGATGTTGATGCTAAACTTTTTGGCGAACTGCGCAACATATATATAAACTTCACCGAGGCGGATGCTCAAAAAATAAAGGACATAGAAAAAGTAACCAACCACGATGTAAAAGCAGTGGAATACTTTATCAAAGAAAAATTCGATTTACTTGGATTGGAACCTTTCAAGGAATTTATCCACTTCGGATTGACTTCGCAGGACATTAACAACACGGCTATTCCACTCAGTATTAAGGACGCGCTAAACGAAGTGATGTATCCTGAGATACAAGGACTGGTAGATAAACTAGCACAATTGGCTTCCGACTGGAAAGACATACCGATGCTAGCAAAAACCCACGGACAGCCCGCTTCGCCCACCCGCTTGGGAAAAGAAATTCAGGTTTTTGTGAGCCGCTTGCAAGCGCAACTGGATGGCATCAAGCAAATTCCATGCTCGGCAAAATTCGGCGGTGCCACCGGAAACTTCAACGCTCATCATGTGGCTTACCCTGACTTCGACTGGCGTGCTTTCGGCAACGAGTTTGTAACTAACAAACTTGGATTGACCCGCGAACAATGGACAACCCAAATATCCAACTACGATAATCTGGCGGCCATCTTTGATGCCACCAAACGTATCAACACCATTATGATAGATTTGAACCGAGATTTCTGGACATACATATCAATGGAATATTTCAAACAACAAATTAAAGCGGGCGAAATAGGCTCATCGGCCATGCCACATAAGGTAAACCCGATTGACTTCGAGAACTCGGAAGGAAACCTTGGCATAGCAAATGCCATCTTGGAACATCTTTCGGCCAAACTGCCGGTATCTCGTTTGCAACGTGATTTGACCGACTCCACCGTGCTGCGTAACGCCGGGGTGCCTTTTGCTCACACGCTAATCGCCCTGCAAAGCACCATGAAAGGCTTGGGTAAATTGATCATCAACGAAAAAGCCATTGCTGCCGATTTGGACAACACCTGGGCGGTAGTGGCCGAGGGGATACAAACCATCCTTCGCCGCGAAGGCTTCCCCAAACCATACGAGGCTTTGAAAGCGTTGACCCGCACGAATGAAGCCATCACCGAAAAATCAATCAAAGCGTTTATCGAAACATTAAACGTGAGCGAAAGCGTGAAAGAAGAATTGCGAAAAATAAGCCCATTTACCTATACCGGCATATAAAAACATCTAAATGAAGAATTTCTTTGTTCTCTTCCGACGCTTTTTGCCACCCTACACCAAGTACGTTGTTGGGAATATCGTGTGCAACTTGCTGTCAACCATTTTCAGTTTATTCTCGTTCGGAACCATTATTCCTATCCTCCAAATTCTGTTCGGCATGGACGGGGGCAAGTATAGTTACACGGCCTGGACTACCAACGACAGCCTCAAGAACATTACGCTCGCCCTGAAAAACAATTTATTCTATACCATAGAACAATTTATCCAGACATACGGGGCTAGTAATACGCTGTTGATATTGGGAGCGTTCCTTATTTTTATGACGTTGCTCAAAACGGGTACCGCCTTTTTGGCCGGATACTACCTTACACCTATTCAAAACGGAGTGTTGCGCGACATTCGTAAATCATTATACGAAAAAGTGCTGGCTCTGCCTATGGGCTTTTACTCAGAGGAACGCAAAGGCGACATTATGGCTCGTATGACGGGCGATGTGAACGAGATAGGAAATTCCATCATGAGCTCGCTGGACATTATCTTCAAAAACCCCATCATGATTATCATTTACCTGGGAGTAATGTTCGCCTTGAGCTGGCAACTCACATTGTTTGTATTAATTCTGCTGCCGTTAAGTGGCGGGCTCATTGGCTACATCGGGAAATCGCTAAAGAAACGTTCCCTGCTGGGTCAAACACAAACGGGCGAATTGCTTTCGCAAATAGAGGAAACGCTGGGCGGACTACGAATTATCAAAGCCTTTAATGCGGAAACCAAGGTTAAAAACCGCTTCTCGGAGATTAATGAACGGGTGCGACGCACGTTCAACCGTATGAACCGCAAATACATTTTAGCTCACCCGGTAAGTGAATTTCTAGGCACGGCCATTATTGTAATCGTGATGTGGTATGGCGGTACGCTTATTATAAATCACACCAGTGCCATCACAGCGGCATCGTTTATCTACTACCTTATTATTTTTTACAGCATCATCAATCCGGCTAAAGATATTTCGCGCGCCACATATACCATCCAAAAAGGATTGGCTTCGTTGGAACGCGTGGACGTTATCTTAAAAGCCGAAGTGGCTATTCAGGATAAAGAAGATGCCATTCAAGTAAAAGAATTTAAAGACTCCATCGAATTCAAAAATATATCATTCCAATACCAGGAAGATTGGTGGGTGCTGAATAATATTAACTTGAACATTAAGAAAGGGCAAACAGTAGCCTTGGTAGGGCAATCGGGTTCCGGTAAATCTACCATGGTGGATTTATTGCCTCGCTTCTACGATGTGCAGGAAGGTGAAATTCTAATTGACGGGCAGAACATAAAAGACATCCGCATGTACAACCTGCGTGCGCTGATGGGCAACGTGAATCAGGAAGCCATCTTGTTCAACGACAGTTTTTACAACAACATAGCCTTCGGGGTGGAAAATGCCACGCGGGAAGATATAATAGCAGCAGCTAAAATTGCTAACGCTCACGACTTTATCGTTGCATCCGAAAACGGATATGATACCAACATAGGCGACCGTGGTGGAAAGCTTTCGGGCGGACAACGGCAGCGTATAAGCATTGCCCGCGCGCTGCTGAAAAATCCACCGATCTTGATTTTGGACGAGGCTACTTCGGCACTAGACACGGAATCGGAAAAACTGGTGCAGGAGGCTATTGACCATTTGATGAAGAACAGAACCACCATCGTGGTGGCTCACCGCCTATCCACCATCAAAAAAGCGGATTTGATATGCGTGATGCACGAAGGTAAAATAGTGGAACGTGGCAAACACGACGAACTAATTGCCATGGACGGCTATTACAAACGGCTTTGCGACATGCAGTCGTTTTAACGGGCGGTTATATTATTTGCCGTAGGCAATAGATATTAATAGAAATGCTAACATAGATATAACCTATTCCCCGAACGGGGATAAATATTATGTATTCCCATTCGGGAAAAAGTTTCTTGTGGAAACTCTTTTCTATTAATATTAATCTCCTTCGGAGAACAATCATCTGTTTATCAGATATATAATATTTTCTTATATCGAACTCAGGTTGATATTAAAATACTAACGAGCTAAAATGTTATTTTATTTACAATAAAAAACAAGGAAATAAATAAGGCTTAACTATCTTAACTAAATACTCGTAGCACGTAGCTATTTCCTAATAGCTCGTAGCTGGTAACTAACAACTAATAACCTATGGAACAATTTACGAAACTAACAGCCGATGTTGCAGGATTTATGTGGGGATGGCCGCTGCTGGTTTTATTATTGGGTACCCACCTATTTCTCACCTTTCGGTTACGATTCGTGCAACGCCACATTGGCAAAGCTATTAAACTCTCCGTAACCAAGGACGAACAGTCAGAAGGAGAAATTAGTCAATTTAGTGCATTATCCACCGCCCTGGCAGCAACCATCGGCACAGGAAACATTGTGGGTGTAGCCACTGCCGTGGCTATTGGAGGTCCCGGTGCCGTGCTATGGACATGGCTCACCGGAGTGCTGGGTATCGCCACCAAATATTCAGAAGGCTTGCTGGCCGTGAAGTACCGGGTGAAGCATGACGACGGTTCCTTTTCCGGCGGCCCCATGTACGCCCTCGAATTCGGGTTAAAGAGCAAAACACTGGCCGTACTGTTTGCCATATTTACCGCTGTGGCCTCTTTCGGTATCGGCTCATCCATACAGGCAAATTCACTCACGGCGGCCATGCACGACACCTTCGGATTCGATAAGTATTACATCGCTATCGTCGTGTTTATATTATCAGCAGCGGTAACGTTGGGTGGCATCAAGTCCATCTCCAAGGTATGCAATGCCTTGGTACCGTTCATGGCTATTTTCTACATACTGGGCTGCCTTTACATCCTCATTAGCGGTTATGGCAATCTATTGAATACTATCATTCTAATTGCAAAAACAGCCTTCACGGGTCAAGCAGCCGTTGGTGGGTTTGTAGGTTCCACCATTATGATGGCTGCACGCTATGGCGTGGCACGCGGGTTGTTTTCCAACGAATCGGGTTTAGGCTCCGCTCCCATCGTGGCGGCAGCAGCACAAACGCGCAATCCGGTGCGTCAGGCACTGGTATCTTCCACCGGAACGTTTTGGGACACCGTGGTGGTTTGTGCCTTAACAGGCCTGGTACTGGTCAACACGGGTGCATGGGCAGGTGGCGGACAAGGCATGCAGATTACCAAACTGGCTTTTAGCCACATCCCTCACGTGGGTGGTATATTTCTTTGCATCGCGCTGGTAACGTTTACTTTTTCCACCATCATCGGGTGGTCGTACTACGCGGAAAAAGCCGTGGAATATTTATTCGGTAGAAAATCCATTATTTACTACCGCGTTATTTACTTGATAACGGTTTATCTGGGCTGCATCCTTTCACTGGATTTGGTATGGAATCTAGGCGATATTTTCAACGGACTGATGGCTATTCCTAACCTTATCTGCTTGGTGTTATTAAGTGGCGTTGTGGTGGCTGAAACGAAGAAATATCTTTGGAACAAAAAGCTTGACGAATATGCCCCTATCGAAATTGTAAAAGAAGAAGAATAACCCCAACATATACTAACCCTGTCAGCACTTGAAAAGTCTGACAGCGGTTATATTCTATTCGTATCCTCATTCTGTATTATCGTATTTTGCAACCGCGGTTAGGACGAAAGTCGCTGACCGGGTTAGTGTGTTTATATACCATACGAACAAGACAGAAAACTTTACTATTAAAAGAGATAGAGAAATCAATTTTGATTTATAGTGCCTTTATTTCTTTTTCAAAACTTCTAATGCTGTTGCTAACAAGCTTTTTGCCGTATCAAAAATAGTATTGTCTTCCTTTGTTTTTCTTGTTCTGTAAATAGTAGGGGATTTATAAATTCCGGAAACAGAATTAACTATTAAATTATCTTTTAAATTATCATCACTGATAATATCAGAATACGCTTTTATGGTTAAAGCGACGGCAGACTTAAAAGCATATTCTTCTTGGAAATTACGTTCTTTATTATATTGTGCTATTGAATAAAACAATAAAAAGAAGAAAGGCAATGTTTTAATTGAATTTGAAATCAATCGTATCGTTATGTTGTCAATTGAAGAAGAACTAAACAAACCAAATATATTTGTAAAAATTGCCATTACTGCAATAAAAGTAAATACCGACATTACTATTACAATCCACAACCACTTATTTACTGGTTTTTCAAGTTCGCCTTTTCTCTGTTTAAAAGTCTCGAACAAAGAGGCTCCAACTTCTCGTCCAATTAATTCATTTAAATAATCAGTTCTTTCTTCAAAAAATTCTCGTTGTCCTTCAACATAATCAAGATGCTTTTTGATTTTTTTTATTTGCTCTTCAGAAACTTTATTCTTTTCATTTAATAACAATTCTAAAGTTTCAAACATGTCTTTCTGTTTAACAAAATACATATCTTCAATTTTAGCTTTTTCTTTAATGTTCTCAAACTGTTGATTTTGTTGATTAAGAAGACTATTTATTTTTTCATTTGTCGAAACACTTGTATTTAACAATTGATTAATTTGGGTTGTATTAGAATTAGATGATTCTAAATTATTTGAAATTTGTCTTAATTCATCATTCTTCTGTTTAATAAACTCTTGTAAATTATCTTTTTCTTTAGCATAATCAGTTAATAATTGATTATAGCTTTTAAGATTAGTATGTAATTGTTTACTAATATAATTAAGTTGGTCATTTAGCTCAACAATTTTAATTTCAGTTGGTTCTTGTATTTTCTTTTCTGATTTATTCCAAAAGCCATTTACCACTTGATAATAGACTAATCTATTTATATAACTTATTGTGTTATTTAAACTCGACTGAGTTTTAGATTTTATATTTGCATATATGTTTTGTATATCATTATCTAGCGTTCCATTACCAAATTCATTTTGAAAATTATATTGAAAGGGCAAATGTTTACTGTTTTCATTTAACTCTTCTTTCAATTGTTTAAATACTCTTTTAAAAGTTGAAACATACTCAGCTACACTATACTGACCAATGGTTATTTCTTCATAATTTTGATTAACGAAAATAGACGAAATAATTTCATCAATATTTAGTTCAAAAATATTATCTATACGAACCTGCAAATCAACGACTTGATTACTATTCATGATGCTTAATTTATATGTGTTTATACTATTTTCTTACCTTTTTGAATCTCCGCAGCGATCAACAATTAATACAACAAATACTTACTTCGTATCTGTCTATACGCCTTCAAATCATCGTTCCAGGATGCTCGTATGGAAGCATCGGAAACTCCTTGTGTAATTTGTTTACGCAGTGCATCCGTACCCGCTAATTTATCAAAAAAATCGGGTTTGGAAAAGAACTTTTCACCCAGGGCGGATTTTGCATAAAAATATTTTAAATACTTTAAGCTAAAGCCTTTCGTTTCGTTATCCAACCGTAAATCCACGCCATAACATTTTTGGTCGTTTAGCACCGGGTTCTTATCCATGCCGGGCAACGGCTGCGGGGTAAAATAAAAAGTACCCATATTCTCCCTAGGATAGCCCAGCACCTGAAAAGGCAAATCCGTGCCCCGCCCCACACTCATCACCGTGCCTTCAAACAAGCACAAAGATGGGTATAAACGCACCGCTCTGTCGTTCGGCAAGTTGGGCGACGGCTTAATGGGTAACGAATAAGGCTGCCCGTGCCTCCATCCTTTCATTTTAACCACTTGCAGCTTGCAGGTGGCTCCATTGGCAAGCCAACCCTCCCCGTTCATCATACGGGCTAATTCGCCCACCGTGCATCCATGCAAAACAGGTAGAGCATCCACACCCACAAAAGAGCTGAAACGTTTATCCTTCAGTACGGGGCCATCTACGTAGTCATTCGGGTTCGGTCTGTCCAACACGATAAAATCTTTGCCATTTTCCGCACAAGCCTCCATTACATAGTGCATGGTACTGATGTAGGTGTAGAACCGCGTGCCCACATCCTGAATATCAAACACCACCACGTCCACATCCGCCAGTTGCTCTTTACTGGGCTTTACTTCTTTACCGTAAATAGACACCAAGGGTATTCCCGTGCGCGTATCTTTGTCGTTACTCACATCCATGCCGGCATCCGCATTTCCCCGGAAGCCATGTTCGGGAGCGAATACCTTTGTCACATTCACACCAAGACGCAAAAGCGTATCAAGCAAATGCACCTTGCCCACGGTGGATGTCTGGTTAACAACCAATGCCACTTGTTTTCCTTTCAGCAGAGGCAGATAGTCGGGTATCAGCTCGGCACCTACACGCACCCGTGCCTGAATATTGAGCATGAACAGCAAACAGAACAGTAAAAGCAGAAAACATTTTTTCATATACCTTGTTATTATAAAGCTTTTGGCTTATTTTGCAATAAAAATTAGAGTGCGATATGGAACCGATTAAAATAATTGAAAAATATTATGACCCCAAGAGCTGCTTGTACCAAATACTGCTGACTCATAGCCGACACGTGACACAAAAGGCTATTTCGATAGCTAAAGCCCACCCCGAACTGCACATGGACGAACAATTTATAGCGGAGGCTGCCATGCTTCACGACATCGGCATATACCTGACGGATGCGCCGGATATAGAATGCCACGGCACCTACCCTTACATCTGCCACGGCTATCTGGGGGCTGACATAGTAAGGAATGAGGGCTACCCGAAGCATGCTTTGGTGTGCGAACGGCACACGGGCACGGGGCTAAGCCTGGAACTCATCTTAAACAACAAAATGCCCATTCCGCATCGCGATATGATACCGCAAACGCTGGAAGAACAAGTTATTTGCTTTGCCGATAAATTCTATTCCAAAACAAAGATACAAAAAGAAAAGACAGTAGAAGAGGTGAAAAAATCGTTAGCAAAATTCGGAACGGAACAGCTACAACGATTTGAACATTGGTGTTCGCTATTTCTGTAAAAATAAAAAAAGGCAATCGGAAAAAATCCTGATTGCCTTTTTACAATAATAATCTTTGAGAAATATTCTTACTCTTGATTCAACGTTACACGTTTAAATGAAGTAGCTGTAGCTTTATTGTCTTTCAAATATTGAGCTACTGTAATTTTACCGTCTTTGATAAATGCTTGTTCCAACAACGTAGATTCTTGGTAGAATTTATTTAAACGACCTTGAGCGATTTTATCCAACATGCCTTCAGGTTTACCTTCTTGACGTGCTTTTTCGCGGCCAATTTCCAATTCTTTTTCAATCACGTCGGCAGGAACAGAACCCCTGTCTAATGAAACCGGATTCATAGCGGCAGCTTGCATGGCAATGTCTCTAGCCACGTGAGCATCTACACCGGCTTCGGCAAAGGCAATAATTGTAGCCAATTTGTTTCCTGGGTGGATGTAAGCAACGGTAGTTTCACCAGTTACGGTTTCATAAAAGCCTAATTCCATTTTTTCGCCCGTGATACCCGATCTTTCAGCTATCAACTCGGAAATAACCCGACCATCAACAGTCAACGCTGCCAATGCTTCAATAGAAGCTGGTTTTTGAGCTAAAGCCACGTCTAAAACAGACTGAGTCAACGCTACAAAATCAACATTCTTTGCCACGAAGTCAGTTTCACATTTTACGGCAACGATTGCTGCTAAAGAACCGTTTGTAGCGGCTAACACACAACCTTCGGAAGCTTCGCGGTCGCTACGTTTTGCAGCAATAGCTTGTCCTCTTTCTCTAATAAGTTTAATTGCTTGATCAAAATCTCCGTTAGCTTCGGTCAATGCATTTTTACAATCCATCATACCGGCACCTGTCATGGTGCGCAATTTGGAGATCTCTGCCATTGTAACTGCCATAATCTTATATTTTAAAAAAAATTTATTTGTTATTAAAAAAACGCTACAAACTATCAGTAATTTGAAGTCCCGATTGGTTTGTAGCGTCAAGTATTCTGAATCAAATATTACTCTTCTTTATCTTTGATAAATTTATGGGCAACATTTGCATTTAACGCTTCTTCGTCTTCTTTTTTAGCGCGTTCTTTCTTCACACGCATTTTCTTTTCTTTTAAAGCAGGAGCTTCACCTTCTTCAGTTTCGGCTTTATCTGCTTTTCTTTCTTGTAAACCTTCTTCGATAGCAGCCATCATAGCCGATAGAATTACATCTATTGATTTTGTGGCATCATCATTGGCAGGTATTACGAAATCGATATTCAAAGGATTTGAGTTTGTATCAACAATACCAAAAACAGGAATACCTAAACGTTTTGCTTCTTTAACCGCGATGTTTTCTTTCATTACGTCTATTACAAATAGAGCAGCTGGAAGACGGGTTAAATCGGCAATACTACCTAAGGTTTTCTCCAATTTGGCTCTTTGACGAGTTATTTGAAGTTTTTCACGTTTAGACATGTTATCAAATGTACCATCAGTAGCCATTTTGTCTATGGTGGTCATTTTCTTAACAGCCTTACGGATAGTTGGAAAGTTGGTTAACATTCCACCAGCCCAACGTTCTGTAATATATGGCATTTGAACTAAAGCGGCTTTTTCTGCTACAACGTCTTTTGCTTGTTTCTTAGTTGCTACAAAAAGGATTTTTTTACCTGATTTGGCAATTTGTTTCACAGCTGCAGCAGCTTCATCAACTTTCACAACAGTTTTGTGCAAATCGATGATATGAATACCGTTACGCTCCATGAAAATGTAAGGAGCCATAGCCGGATTCCATTTTCTTTTTAGGTGTCCGAAATGACAACCGGCTTCTAATAATTGTTCAAAATTTGTTCTTGGCATGTTTATTTTATTAATCGTTTACATTCTTGGTTTAATCAATCCTTAAGTAGGCCAATAGGCATCTTATAGATTTAGATACTAAACGCAATTTTATTTTCCGCAAAAATAATCCAATAGGATTAACGCTTGCTAAATTGGAATCTCTTACGAGCTTTTGGTTGACCCGGTTTCTTTCTTTCCACTTCACGAGGATCACGAGTCATAAAACCTTCTGATTTCAAAGCTGATTTATCTTCAGGATTGATTTTAACCAATGCACGGGCAATAGCTAAACGCAATGCTTCTGCTTGACCTTTGAAACCACCACCATCTAAATTTACTTTGATGTCATATTTTTCAATAACACCTAATTTGTTTAAAGGTTGTTTTACTACATATTGTAGTATGCTTGATGGGAAATAGGTATCAATATCACGTTTGTTAATTGTAATTTGACCTTTTCCTTCGCTAACGAAAACACGAGCTACTGCCGCTTTTCTTCTACCTAGAGCGTTTATGACTTCCATAATTATTTAAGAGCGTTTAAATCAATAACTTTGGGTTTTTGAGCTTCCATATTATGTTCTGCACCTGCAAAAACATAAAGGTTTCCTAATAGCTTTGCGCCTAAACGATTTTTAGGAAGCATCCCTTTTAATACTTTTTTAATCAACTTTTCAGGGCTTTTTTCCAACAATCGGGCTGGAGTCATTTCTCTTTGTCCACCTGGATAACCAGTATAAGACAAATAAATACGATCAGACCACTTGTTGCCTGTTAGTTTCACTTTGTCAGCATTGATAATGATTACATTATCACCACAATCTACATGAGGTGTAAAACTTGGTTTGTATTTACCTCTTAAAAGTTTTGCAACTTTTGAGCCCATACGACCTAATACCATGTCGGTTGCATCTACCACAACCCATTCTTTTTGAGCAGTAGCTTTGTTAACTGAGATGCTTTTGTAACTTAATGTATCCACTGTAATTATCTTCTTTTTTTGTTAAAAATCTTTTCCTTTTAAAGTCAAATGCATTCACGTAGGCTAATCCGCGAAGCTATCTATCTAAAAATGAAATAACTATACTATCGGACAATAAATCGGACTGCAAAAATACTGCTATTTTTTGAATCTCAAAACAAATAGAGGCTTTTATATTATTATTTTTTGAAATTTAATGTTGGAAATAATATATATTTTTGAAATCTAAAGTTATTTTGATGAAAAGATTAACCAACACCTTTTTCCAAAGGGAAGCATTAGACATCGCTCCGTTGCTTTTAGGCAAGAAATTAATACGTGTAATAGAGGGAGTAAAACGAGAATACCTCATAACGGAAGTGGAGGTTTACCTGGGCGAAGAGGATGCCGCCTGTCATGCATCAAAAGGCCGAACGGACAGAACGGAGGTGATGTATGCCGAAGGAGGTTTAATATACGTCTATCTCATTTATGGGATGTATTGGATGCTAAACTTTGTAACCGGGAAAGAAAATCATCCTCAAGCCATTCTTATCCGGGCGTTGGAGAATATCAACGGCCCAGGCCGAGTTGGCAAGGTGCTTCATCTTGACAAATCATTGTATGGCGAAGATCTCGCTACATCCAATCGGATTTGGATAGAAGATAAACTTCAAAAAGTTGACTTCACAACGGCACCACGCATAGGTATTGATTATGCTTCGGAAGTTTGGCGGAACAAACTATGGCGATTTACTATAAAATAGAAGCACCTCTCTTCATGAAATAAGCCAGTGCTTTTACTCTATATTTATTTTCTTCTTTTGCTGGCAGTTGTTTTACCTTTTTTACCTTTAACCCCTGAGTTTTCAGATTTTGTGGGAATAACAAAGGACAACATTAATTCGTGCGTATTACTACTTATATTAGCTGTTTTACCTAAACTTAATTCATAGGTATAGCCTACCCTTAAGAAATTCCATTCAAGGCCTAACATCACGGACATGGCTGCGCCAAATCGCATACCTAAGCCGCCCCAATATAGCCCTTTATAAAATCCAACCGCACTCAAGTTGACGATGCTTGTTTGACTTGATTTTGAATATAAAAGGGATGGTGTTAAAAGCCAATCTTTATTAATTGGTAAAGAACCACGGGCATAACCGTAATAAGTTTGCGTGGGAGTTGTTGACGTTGGCGCACTCATTTGTCCGATATGATTCACTGATGCACCTAACAACAACTGGGGTATGGAATATTCCAAACCAAAATCAAAATCAGGATTGGTTTTGCTTAGATTCGGAAGATAATCTGATGTTACATCATAAATATCACTGCTATGGTTGTCAGAGATTTGTTCAATACCGGCAGCCACACCTAGGGCAAGTAAACTTTTATCAGATATATCCAAGTTATAGCAATAGGTAAACTTTCCATTGGTTGCTGATGAATTGGCTATCTTATCATACGTAATAGATCCACCAAAACCAGACTTAAGTTGTTCGTTAAAATAATGAACATTTAATATAGAATAAGTAGGATGACCTGTAAAACCAACCCACTGCAACCTGTTCAAATTGAATATGTTAATTTTCTCACTATTACCAGTACCAGCAGGATTGAAATTTATTCTTGAAAATAATTGAGATGAAAGTGCCGGTGCGATTTCATGTTGTGAAAATATTTCACTTATTCCTATAACTGAGAACAACAGGGTTATAATAATTTTTCTCATGGTATTATTGCACGGAATTATTTAGTTTTTTTAGCAACACCAACTTTTGCCGGTGCTGTTGATTTGTTTGTTTTTACATTGGTATCGGTTGCTCCTTGCTTTTTTGTATCCTTAGCAGTATTATTTTCCTGAGGTTTTACATTTGTCGTGTTTTTAGATACCGCTTGATCTTTAGCAGGCGCTGTGTCTGCTGGTGCTGCATTTTCAGGAGCAACTACTTCAGTAGGAGTAGCCGCCTTATTTATATCTGTACTTGATGGATTCTTTACTTCTTGTGAAATGATACGAATTTCACAACGACGGTTTTGTGCATAGTCATCTTCCGATTTAGGATCTTCTACAACCGGCATTTTCTTACCAAATCCTTTAGCGATAATTTTATCAGCAGGGAATCCTTCTTTTACAAGCAACTGTTTAACAAAGTTGGCACGATGTTCGGATAGCTTTTGATTGTATTTATCAGAACCTCGTTGGTCGGTATGCCCAGCTACTTCAAAGGTTTCTCCAGGGAATTGCTTCATTTCTTCCACTAATTCTTTGAATTGTCGGGTAAACTCATCTGTCAAAATATCTTTATCAAAATCAAAATAGAACAATACGAAATTCCAGTTTTGTTTAACTTCAACAACCGGATCAGGTTCCGGTTCCGGTGGAATTGCTACAGGAGGTGGAATCACAACAGGGTCAGGTTGTTTTCTAAACAAATAGATATCATCCTTTCCTTTCATGTTTCTAGTGGAAACTAGATAAATAAATTTATCATTCGCGATGAAATTAAAATCATTCAAGCTAGATGAATATGGTTTATTCAAATTGACACCTTTAGCCCATTGCCCGTTAATGAGTTTTGATTTGAATATATCAATACCGCCTTTACCCATAGAACTGAAATACAGAAGAGTATCGCCAACGCAAAAGGCATAATCCTCTTTTGCCGAGGTGTTTATACCTTTACCTGCATTTATTGGTCTAGACCACGTACCATCTTCTCTTTGGTCAATATACCAAATATCGGTACCTCCGACATTTCCGTATTCTTTCGGACGAATTTTAGCTGTAAAGTAAATTCGTTTGCCATTTTTGGATATGGATGGATTCTTAAAGCCTGATAAACCTACGGTCTTGTAGCTCCAACCTGCACTGGTCATAAAGGAATTTTGTTTCCTTTGGCCTCCGGTTCCTTCAATCTTCATTTGTACGGGATCTTGCCATTTACCTTTTTTCACCGCAGATTCGTATAAAGCGTAGTCTTTCTCAACACTATTGTATTTAGAGAAATACATTTTCCCAGCTACACTGTCAAAGGCCACCGTTCCCGATATTCCTAATTTACTTAATTCTTTTGATAATTTAGGTTTACCTAGATCGCCATTTTCTTTAATTGTAGAGGTAAATGGCACCGGCTTATTATTTCTTCCTTTAGGATCGGGCTTCAATAATATAATTTGATTATTCCTGTAAAAAGAAATACTATTCTCCTTTGCTGCCGTATTAATAGACGCTGCTACTAAATCATAACCTTTCCGGTATTTATCATCAATATCGGTTGCATGCATTATTGAGGACAAAACTATTGTTGACGCTAACAATAGGTTAATTAACTTATTTCTCATTGTTTTTATCTATTCTGGCTTTTATAAGTAATTTAAGGTCTATTTAACAACTTCGATAGTTCCTTTTATAGTTTTGGTTTTGTTGTCACTGGTTGAATATTCCAACACGTAGAAATAGACTCCAGCATCGGCTGCTTTACCATTGTAAGAACCATCCCAACCATCATTCGTCTTATCAAATATCTTTTGTCCATAACGATTGAAAATTGTTATCGTATAACCGTATTTAAATGTTTTTGACAACTGATCGCCATCTTCATTATATCTAGCAAAAGTTTTATTTAAGTCGTTAAAACTTGATGGAATAAGAATTGTATGCAATACAATACTACCTAATGTAATATTTATCGTGTCGGTTACAGTCTTACATAAATCATCGGCATCTGCAACGACAACAAAATAAGTGTAATCGCTGCTTATTGAAGCCGAGTATTTGTTTGTAACATTTTTAGCTGCCACTTCATCCGTAGAATACCATTTATACTTATATGAACCCGGCAAACTTTCGGAAACGTCAAGAGTTACCGTACCACCGGATATTGGCAACATATTTGGTGCTATGAAATCAGCACTAGAAGCATCCAGAGTAGCTGTAAACGGAGGGTTTACAGATACGGTTACATCATTACTTGTCACTGTTTCACACTGACCGACAGAAGTAAATCTAAACGACTCTTGTTCGGTCGGATAATAATTATAGGTCAAAGCTCCAGCGGGTTGAGTCAGTGAAACAAATGCACCTCCATTGGTACTAAAGTCCCACGAATTAGAGTTAGCTGGACCTGCTTGCGTAGCATTTACCGTTACCAACGTGCGTCCATCTCCACAAACTTTATATGAAGAAGCGGCTAGGCTATTGGTTATTTTAGCCGGTATTGTGAATGTGTATTTATCAATATACGCACAACCGGTGTTCGACTCTACACTATATTCCGTTGAAGTACCCAAGGCTAAACCCAATGCAGCATCAATAGAAAGAGAAGCACGCACACTATCTTTTACAATTGCTCCCGAAGCATTATACCATGTATATGTTGGAGTTCCAACCAAATCGGGTGCCTGTGTGGAATTTTGGTGCAGAGAAGTAAGTACGGTAGCACCTAGACAAACAGTACCTAATGAATTCGCAGAGAACTCTTGTTTTTTCTTTATTGATACATCGAAAACATCCACAGATACACAACCTGTGTTAGCCTTAGCTTCAACTCTAAAAATACCAGCAGATCCATACGTTAAGCCCATGGCACTATTAAGCGTAAGCGTTGCTCTAACACTATCTTTTATAAGAGTCAGAACTGTTCCGGTAGCATCACTCTTATACCATGTATATGTATTGGTGGCACTTTGATGTTGACTTGAAATAGTTGTTCCATAACAACGATCAAGTTCTGGTATTGTAGGATATACTGTTTTGGGCAATACTTGTATCTTAAATGTGTCAGCGTATTGGGTACAGTTATCGTCGGAAGACCAGGATCGCCTCCAAAATTTTCTATATTGACCATAATCCAGGCTGAGTTTTATCGTATCCATCGAGGGTTGATATTTGGCATCAATAATAGAGTCACCTCCTGAAGCCGAAGTAGTCATCCACCTGAAGTTTATTTTTGAACGATCAACAGCAGATAATGCCGTAGGAAGAGCTGCTTTATATATTGTATCTTTACAAATTGAAATTATTGGTGCTGAACCTGAAGGTGTTACCGTTGTTCTAATCGTAACTTGCGTTGAAGCTGTATCGGAAGTTGATGCTGAAAAACAACCAGTTACCGATTTATGCACGATCATTGAAACCGTATATGTTCCTGATTTCGCATATATATGTTCGGCGATGTAACTGTTTGTTGATGTGGTAACGGTATCAGGAACACCATCGCCATCAAAATCCCATTCTACCGTAGCGATAGACAAACCCGATGGAAAGTCAGGGGTAAAAGTAACGTCCTTATCAACACATTTTTTAGTCTTTATAGAAGAATTTAGGGCTGCACTTCCATTCAAATTAAATGTTATACTATCCGTTGCTGCAGATGCACCTACTGAATATCCATAACCGGCATTTTTACCTTGCGAACCATACACTATGGCGGTAAACCCTCCTAAAGAATCCTTTGGTGCAGCATTCTTCAACGTGTAAGAGATTGTTTTATCCAAAGGCACTATTATCAACTGAGAATATTTTGGGTTACTGGCAATAGGCGACCACGAAATGGTTTGACCGGTCAATGGTAGCGTAGAGCCATTGGTCAAAGCCACACCATTCAAGGTGGTTTGCTCCTCGATGGAAGTTAACGAAGTAATCATTAAACTGTGCTGAGTAACATTGGTGCTTCCTTTCAAATCGTATGCTGCTTTATATACAGCAAAGGTTATATCTCTCAAATATTGTTGCAATGGTGCCAATACAATCAGAGCAGGCCCTCCATCAGCACCACCATCACTACACAATAAATCTTCTCCGGTTGTAAACAAACCTACCTCCACCGGTTTTGTGGCATGCACGAATGTACCTAAATCCAAGGTGTCACGATGCGAATAAAAATCGCCAGGATTCAACGTAGCTTCAAGTTTGTTATTAATGTATACATCGGTACAGGGCTGAGAAGCAACAACGCGTATCTCATCTCGCCCGGCTCTTTTAGAACAAGCATCATCTACTTGTCCTTTAGTTGTGGAACCAACAATATAATCCGTACCCCAAAGATTAACGGGAAATAGCTGGTCGTACTCATAATCACCGTTATTGTACGGAGAATTAACTCCCGAACCATGCATAGAACCGGAATACACGGCAAATTTTTTACACTTATTGCCCGTTAAATTACCATCATCAGTTGATACAATACGTGTTCCAACCAAATCGGTCTCTCCTTTTTTAGTTATATCCGAGCTTAAGGCCTGAATCAAATAAGTTTCACCCTTTTTAAGGGTAATATGAATTTTGGAATACACATCATCAGTTTCTGATTGCCCCACAATTAAACAAGTAGGATAAATATCTATACCACCTCCGGCACTTGTAGTATCGGCTCCAACAATAAGCATCTCTGAAGGGTAAGTTCCATTGTTATATTGCTGGTTAGCAGTTCCAACAAAACGATAACCTACAGCATTACCAGATCGGCTCATCACATAATATTCATTACCCAAGGCTTCGATAGGATACACGTTAGCACAATCGGACGAGGATTGATGGCTTAGTCCTGCATACAAGGATACCTTCAACGGGGTTGTTCCATCAGCCAAAAAAGTCTGCACCATATATCCTTCTTGTTGAACAGCATTAGGAACGGTAGTATAACAATTGCCATAAGAACCACTCATTACAGAATTATCACTACCTTTAAGCTGCGCCAACGTTATTTCTGTAATACCTTGACTAATTGGCTGCGTAGTAACCACACCTGTTGAACTTGTAAACTTTGCAACACCTGCTTTCGGGGATGAAACTGTAAGAATTAACAATTTGTCTTTTGAAGAGGCGGGCATAAAGCCAAAGAAGAACTGCGTACCCTGCGTACTCGGTGTTTCAAGAGCTCCAAATGCCTCAAAAAAAGAGAAGCATAGTAAGATTATAAACAGAATTATCTTTTTCATAGCGTTATATTGATTTCTTTATTTCAGTTTAAACTAAGCACTTTTATAATCTCATTATTTAGAAGTACACCAAACTTGTTTTTCGGTCAAAGGATCTACACCTACGGCACTCAAATAAATATAAGGGATATAAATAGCCCCCGACGAAGTCGCTGAATTTGTAATATAAATTTTAGCCGGAGTAGTTGCTGTTCCCGTATAATCTATTTTTTGCTTTACAGAGGCACCTGTTGCTGAATAATAAGTTATTGTATCAGTTGTCACAGTTGCATTCACACTACTACCAATAGAATAATATCTATTGATACCTAAAGCATATATGTTTGCATAAATGGATCCGATGCTTTGTGTGTTAACCCATAAAGTATCACCTGGATTCAATTTATACGCTCCATACTCGGTTGTTACGGTAGCTTTTGTATCGAAAGTAGCATCGTATGTAGTAGGGTCGGTAATAAATGCAGGTAAAGCGAAATTTGCTCCATTCATGTGCGAAGCATAAGGCAACGTTGAATTAACACTACTGGCGGTTGTAAATGTAATGGTTGTGTCGGATGTTAAATTTCCGTATGCATCAGAAAATGCACCTGCACCAATTTTTAAGGTATAGGTTGTTTGGGCTGTCAAACCTTTGAAAAAGATGGAAGCTACTAATCCGGAAGCAGAAGCTGTTCCTAAAGAACCGGCTCCTCCTGTTAACGTAATTTTAGTGGCATCTACAATTTTCAAGGTAGGACTATAAGTATCGGTGTAGGTTAACATGATATTTCCGGCCAAAGAAGCATCTGTAGCCTTATCTAATGGAATTGTTGCCGAAAGTACCGGAGGATTAATGTCTCTGATCACTTTCACTGAATATACCTTATAAACAGAA
The DNA here is from genome assembly GCA_031292565.1 of Paludibacteraceae bacterium. Lineage (GTDB taxonomy): Bacteria > Bacteroidota > Bacteroidia > Bacteroidales > Paludibacteraceae > JAFGVL01. The sequence goes on along the minus strand of JARLGW010000005.1, from coordinate 162,541 downwards.
TTATCTTCCGCCATCACCTTAATCTTTACAGGAACAGTACTACTATTCGTATAGTCTATCGGGAAAGATGGAGATGTAACTGTTGCTATAGGAGATATCTTAATATAAGGCGTAGTTGTCGAAGGCGTGGTAGTTGTTACTACAGAAGTTATATTACTAATAACATCGGAAGACCCAACAATAACTTGAATTGTAGTATCCGATTCTTTTATCTGCACGGATTCATCGGTTAACCCTAAGCTAAATCCTAAAATACTACAAGCTTTGCTTGCTCCTGTCTTTATTACTCTCACGCCATAGGAATGAGTTGTAGTTCCATCTTGAGCAACAACAGTATAAACCGAGGGAGAAGTAAAATCATGAGCAACACCACTAGCGGGCGTTGACGAAGATGCCAAAGGGGATATGGTATATGTAGGAGCCAAGCTAGTTAAACTAGAACTATAGGGCATGGTTACAAGTATTGAATCAAGCGTTCCGCCCGAAGTTGATTTAGGCAAAAACGTAGTAGTCCCTACTTGATTAGATATACCAAATGTTAAAATATCACACGCGGTGCTAGGTAGATCCTTAGTAACTGTAACTGTATAGGTACGAGTATCGGTACCATTAGTAACAGGATAAGTTACAGCGGAAGTGAAATTCTTAGCTGCAGTAGCATCTCCCGCATTCACAAAAGTAGTTCCTGCTGCTAATGTTATCGTTGGTACCAAAGATGTTAAATTTATTGCGTAGGGAACCTTAACGGCAATTGTTCCGGTTGTAGCATCTACAATGCTTACCGTAGCTGGAACTCCAGCTAAGGTAAAGGCATCAATTATCGGGCCTTTTGAATTTGTATATACAATTATTTCAAAAATAAAGTCACTACTTCCACTACCCAACACTTGAATTGTTGTAAGTCCATTATCACTTATAGTAAAAGTAGCTTCATTTAACATTGAACGTCCGGCACTGGTTGTAACAGCAGTAACACCAGTAGTGGCAGTTATAGTAACACCACTCAAAGATATAGTTCTGTTGTTTTCGCAGCCCCAACGAACAACGATTCTTCCACCATTATTAAAATCAACCGGGGGAAGTTTAATTCCTCCACTACCTCCATCAATTGAAAAATAGCCTGTAACTCCGGCTGGAGCATATGATTTAACACCAGCTGGCACTACTGTGGCTTTCGCGACATATAGGCCAGAAGTTCCAGATTGCACCCAAGTAGTGGTACCCGAACTTGTAGCTGCCGCGTAGCCGGAAGCTACAACATCCAACACCTGAACTTCAACAGCATTCGCATTTATAGTTAGAAAGGTAAGCAGAACAAATGTTGTCCACTTGGTAAATATGTTTTTCATAGCTATCAAAATGTTGATATTTTTTTAGTTTTAAAATTATTTCTAATATTAAACACTTAAAAAATAAGTATTTATAAACAGTTTAAGGTTATTCTTTTCATGTAAAACAAAGATAATTTATCTACTTTACACAAAAATTGCACAAATATAAATAATATTAAAGCTTACGCAAAAAAAAAGCTAAGTTTCTGTAGTAAAAACTTGAATAATACCAAAATATTTTATACTGGAGGCATAATTTTATTGTCGTTTCCACAAATTTAACTAAATTATATTATTTCTGAGCAATTAAATGAAGATTACATTTACGTTTTTTCAATAATTATGTTTTTAAACGTATTATATAAAAAACATAGCGATTATTTTCATTTCTTTACATTCACATAAAAAATCTAGATTAAACATGTAATCATTTTTATTTTCGTTCGTCTATATTACAGTTAACAAGAATGGATTTACACCAATTTGAAATACAAATACTCCCTTTCAAAGATAAAATCTTTAGGCTTGCTCTTTTTCTGCTTTCCGACAAGGCAGAGGCTGAAGATGCAACTCAAGAGGTGTTTGTAAGATTGTGGAACCATAAAAACAACCTTTCTTCAGTAGAAAATATACAGGCATTCGTGTTGAGAGTAACTAGAAACCTGTGTTTGGATAAACTAAGAACACTAAACCGACGACAAGAAGAAGTTGACTCATCCAATAACGTGGTGGAAGAAACGATGGTTAATCCTCACGAACAAACGGAGCAACGGAATTTGTTGGACTTTGTAAAGCAACAAATAAAGTTGTTGCCCGAAATGCAACGGACTATTATAACGCTAAGAGATATTGAAGAACTTGAATTTGATGAAATAGCCCAGATAACAGGTTTAAACGAAAATGCTATCAAGGTGAATTTATCAAGAGCTCGAAAAAAAATTCGCGATTATTTTTCATCTGAACGATAATTTAAAATATCAACCTTTATGAATGACATTGAAAAACTGTTAGACAAATATTGGGCTGGTGAAACCAACTTGGAAGAAGACCGGATAATTAAGCAACATTTGTCCCAACCGCAATTGGATGGAAAGAATGTGGAAAAGATTTTTTTTGCAGGATTGAATGCTGCTGGGAATATTCACTTAAACAATCCTTCTTTTGAAACAAATTTGATAGCTACACTACAACATAAGGAAAAACAAAATCACAAACGGTTATTCCACATTCTCACCTACTCTGCTGCAGCATCTATTATTTTAGCAGTAGGGTTATTCAACCTGAATCAAAAAAGAGAAGCCTACGTGGTGGAAAAAGGTGTACGGTATGATGATATGGAAAAAGCTATCAATTGTGCCGATCAGGCTATGAGTGAAGCTGTTGCACCACTGAAACAAAGTATGCAATCACTCCAACCCATCAAAGGATTGGAAGGGGCATTAACCCCATCGTATAAGAAAAATTCACTAGCAAAGAAAGATTCTGAAAACAGCAATATATCCAATGTATATGACGATTCAGCATTTAGTAAACGATAAATTATAATATGAGTAAATTGAAAAATATTTCAAGTCTTATAATAATAAGTCTTTTTTTATCATTAACAGTACAAGCACAAACTATTGAAAAAATATTCAGTAAATACAGCGAAAATAAATCATTTAGATATGTTTCCATCTCCAAGGGGATGATAAACCTAGCCAGTTTGTTTGGCAAGGAAGATGCCGGCAACAATGCCATGATTTCAAGGGTGGACGAAATGAAAGTGCTAACACTAAAAGCCAAGCGAAAAGCAAGCAAGACAAAAGCCTTTTTTACAGATGTAGAAAAAGTTATTTCATCCGCACCCTTTGAAAGCTTAATGGAAGCAAGCGAAAACGGAGTACATACAAAGGTATATAGCAGGGTGATAAAAAAAGACAAAACAGATATTCTCATTTTCTCAAAATCAGATACCGTACAACATTTTATTTGGCTTAACGGAAATATATCTGTAGCCGAACTTCAAAAAATGATAAAAAAATAAATTCAAAATATTTCAAGCAGCAGTTAATATTTAGTTTTTTGTTTCAAATTCGATGAATCATTTCGTAAATTTGCCGATATTTACTTGAGAAAAAGGAATGTCGGCATTTTTATTTTCAATTTTGCCTAAAATTAAATCAGTTTCACCTCGATGAATGTAGTCATTATAAAATACAACGCAGGCAATATCCGGTCGGTAATCTATGCCTTGGAAAGAATTGGAATACAAGCTACCATTAGCGATGACCCTGATGTAATAGCCTCTGCCGACAAAGTGATTTTTCCCGGAGTAGGCGAAGCCACATCCGCCATGAAATATATTAGAGAAAGAGGGTTGGACAAAGTGATTTGCTCACTGCAACAACCTGTTTTAGGTATTTGTTTAGGACTTCAACTTATGTGTGCACACTCCGAAGAAGGTGATGTGGATTGCTTGGGTATTTTTCCTCAACAGGTGAAACTTTTTCCTCCAAAAGAAAAAGTACCTCAAATAGGATGGAATGACATTTTTGACTTGAAGAGTCCTGTTTTGGATGGAATTAAAGAGCATTCGTACGTGTATTTTGTACACAGCTATTACGCGGAATCAGGTGAAAACACAATAGCAACTGCCAATTATACAATGAACTACAGTGCGGCATTACACAAAGATAATTTCTATGCCATGCAATATCACCCTGAAAAATCGGGCGATGTGGGCGAACAGATGTTGCGCAACTTTATCAACCTTTAATTCCGTAAAAAAAGAAATTCGATATATGCTTACCAAAAGAATAATCCCTTGCCTTGACGTGAAAGACGGACAAACCGTGAAGGGCATCAATTTTCTAAACATCCAAAGTGTGGGCGATGCTGTTGAACTTGGAGCACTATACGCCCAAATGGGTGCGGATGAATTAGTGTTCCTGGACATTACGGCTACTCACGAAAAGCGTAAAACGCTATCGGAACTGGTAACCCGCATAGCCAAACATATCAACATCCCATTTACCGTAGGTGGTGGCATCAGTAGTGTGGAAGATGTTTCCGTGCTGCTAAATTGCGGGGCGGACAAAATCTCGGTAAACTCGGCCGCGGTAAGAAACCCGCAACTGATTCACGATTTGGCAAGCCAATTTGGCAGCCAATGCGTGGTATTGGCGGTGGATACTAAATTCGAGAACGGTGATTGGTATGTATATTTGAATGGTGGACGGATTGCCACTCCCATCAAAACTATGGATTGGGTGAAAGAAGCCGTAAACCTGGGTGCGGGTGAAATTCTGCTAACCTCCATGAATCATGACGGAACTAAAGACGGTTTTGCACTGGACATTACCCGTGCCGTTTCGGAAGCCGTAAATGTACCCATTATAGCCAGTGGTGGAGCCGGAAAAATGGAACACTTCACGGATGTATTCAAACAAGGGAAAGCCGATGCAGCTCTAGCTGCAAGCATATTCCACTACAAAGAAATAGACATCTCGGACTTGAAAACGTTTCTACGTAACGAAGGCGTGGAGGTAAGACTATAAAAAGGAGAAATTAAAAGTTTATCCTTTTTACTTTATGTCCTTGTGCTGTAAGCAGTTTATATATCTTTTCACGAACATCTCCTTGAATAAGGATCTCTCCATCGCGGGTAGAACCCCCTACTCCACAGGTAGTTTTCAGTTCTCTCGCAAAAATTTTCAATTCATCATCAGAGCCTTCAAATCCGGTAATCAACGTGGCCTGCTTTCCATTCCGGCCTTTTTTATCGAGTTCTATACGCAACTGTTGTGGTAAAATAGATTTTTTTTCAGGTAGCGTTTCTCCTTCTTTTTTCAACGATTCAAATTCTGGATCGCCGGCATATAATGCACTTAAACTGTTCTTCCAATCGGTATTTTTCATATTTTTATAAATTAGCGACCAAAAATAATGTTTAATAAACAAGGTTGCAACAAAATAGCTCCAAGAAATGTATTATTTTTGCAGATACTAAAGTAATATATTGTTATAATGAGTGATTTTTCTTCTATTGACCATATAAAAATACCGGAACCGGCTTTAAGAAGACTTCCCTGGTATTTGGCCTATGCACAATTAGCGAAAACACAAGGTGAGGTTTTTTTATCGTCCACCCAAATTGCGAAAGATTTAGCAGTTGACGCTTCCCAAGTGGCAAAAGATCTTTCGTATGTTAACATTTCGGGAAAAACAAGGGTTGGATACGATACTGGATTATTAATTAATGTACTGGAAGATTTTTTAGGATTTACAAAAACACACAATGCATTTATATTTGGCATTGGAAATTTAGGTGGAGCCCTAATACAAGACAATGGGTTGGCTCAATATGGATTAAAAATTTGTGCCGGATTTGACATAAAATACGAATTATCAGGCACTAGAATCAATCAAATTCCGATCCATCATATTGATCGTTTTTTTGAATTACGGAAACAAACAAAGACTAACATCGGCATCCTCACCGTACCTGTAAACAATGCACAATCGGTAGCCGAACTAATGATCGAGGGTGGTATTAAAGCTATTTGGAATTTCACTCCTTTTAGAATACGGGTGCCGGAAAATATTATTGTACAAAACACATCCATATACGCTCATTTAGCATTGATGTTTAATCGGTTACATTCCACCATCAATGAATAAATCAATTTTATAGGAAATACTGCTGATGAAAATTATTGCCGTAGGAATGAATTACACCGATCATGCAAAGGAGCTAAACAACCCGGTGCCCGACGAACCGGTTATTTTCATGAAACCGGATTCGGCTTTGCTTAAAAATAATAAGCCGTTCTATTTACCCGATTTCTCGGATGAAATAGATTATGAAACGGAAGTCATTGTACAAATAAACCGATTGGGGAAAAATATCTCCGAAAAATTTGCTCCTCGCTATTATAGTCACATGGGGCTTGGCATTGATTTTACAGCTAGAGATATGCAACGTAAATTCAGAGAGAAAGGATACCCTTGGGAGATATGCAAAGCCTTTGACGGATCGGCTGTGATTAGTGAATTCTATCCAATAGAAAAATTTGGTAATGTAAACAATTTGAATTTTCGATTGGACATTGATGGCTCCACGGTGCAAAAAGGAAACACGGCAGATATGATTTTCAATATAAATCGGATTATTGCATACGTCAGTCGTTTCTTTACACTTAAAATTGGTGACATTATATTTACAGGCACACCCGTTGGCGTAGGTAAGATTTTCATAAACAACCACCTTGAAGGATATATTGAAGGTGAAAAGATGTTGGATTTAATGATTAAATAGTTAATTATATTTAGCGTAAAGGCTATATTTTACTTTTTCCCGTTATATTAACGTCCTTAAAAAAACACAAACTCATTATGAAACATAGAGCTTTAAGCATACTCTTTTTCTTGCTGCTAGGAATAGGTGTGTTTGGTAGCGAAAGTAACCTTTCTAAAACGTCATACACAATTCAATGGAAAGGCATATCGATTCAAAGTCCCTCTACTGAAAAAATTTTGGTTTTTGACGAATCTATTTCTTTAGATGCAAGCAAATTACCCTATATTTCAAAAATATTCTCGATAGAAAACAATCAATCAATCGACTCTGTTTCCATACAAAATATAGTATTGGGAGATTTCACTGACGAAGAAAAGCAACTTATAACCAGCTCCTTGGTTGCTATCTCTGAAAAAATATCAGCAACGATAGATTACACTATTGATAGAAAACAAAAAAAAGCAGTTATCTCATTCATACCCATCATCAAGCAAAATGGTATATTAAAAAAAGTTATCGCCTTCGATTTGGTATATCAAACAACCACTACCCCTACATTACGAGCTGCAACAGCCGGGCTGCACCATTATGCCGATCATTCTGTATTAGAAACTGGTAAATGGATTAAAATATCAGTACCGGAGAGTGGCATCTATAAAATCACTTATGAGGATTTAGTAAAATGGGGCATCTCCAACCCGGCCAATGCACATATTTTTGGTTATGGTGGAGCTATGCTACCTGAAGATTTTCAAAAAAGTAAAATAGATGATTTGCCCCAACTTAGTGTTTTTAAAGAAAAGGGTTCGGACGGAGTTTTCAATGCTGGTGATTATATCCTTTTTTATGCACAAGGGCCTACGTCGTGGAGTTACAACTCTTCCGGCAATAAATTTACTAGAGCCTTAAATCCTTATTCTTTTTACGGCTATTATTTTATCACTTCCGATGTGGGTGTGGAGAAGCTTATTAGCACAAAAACAAGTATAACGGATGCTCCAACCAAATCTGTTGATTACTTTTTAGACCATCAAATACATGAAAAAGAAGCCGTTAATATATGTTCAAGTGGACAAGAATGGTATGGTGAAGTGTTCAGCACGACATCCAACTACTCTTTTAGTTTTGATTTTCCTAACATTTGCTATGACAAACAAGCCACAGTTCAAATAGATGCGGCGGGATCATCATCGACGGTAACAACAATGAGTGTTTATGAAAATAGTCAAAGCTTAGGTTCATTAACTTTCGCTCAACTAGCTACCGAAGACATGGCTACTCCCGGTTCTGCTACTTACCAATTTACACCAGCTTCGACCGCGTTAACAATTAAAACCGCGTATAATAATACTTCTAGCGGAACGGCATGGTTGAACTATATTGTACTGAGTGCTTATCGGTATTTAACAATGACGGATAACAGTATGTTCTTCCGAAATCCTGATGTGGTAGGCAGCAGCAATTTTGCCCAATACAACATCACGGGGGCATCAGGGTTAAGCTTTTGGAATATAACTAATCCGGCTAACATACAACAACTGCCGACATCTTACAATAATAGCATTTACTCTTTTGTGGATTCAGCTTCTACCTTGCAGGAATATGTTGCGGTAAATACCTCCGCAAGTTTTTCATCACCAACATTAGTCGGCACTGTTTCAAATCAGGACTTACATGCCATAACACAAGCGGATTTGGTTATTATTACTCATCCCGACTACATGGATCAAGCTAAAATATTGGCCAACAAGCATATTCAACAAGATGGGCTGTCGGTACTTATTGTCACTCCGACTCAGATCTATAACGAGTTTTCGTCAGGAACCCCCGATGCTACAGCATACAGATGGTTAATGAAAATGCTTTATGATAGAAATTCAGCTTCTACAGCTCCTAAATATTTGCTTTTATTTGGAGATGGTACTTATGACAACCGGGCTATTAATGCTGTGAATTCATCTGTCAATAAATTATTGACTTATCAAGCCGGACTATCTTTAAATGCCACTTCATCCTATGTAACCGATGATTATTTTGCTTTATTGGATGACACTGAAGGATCTAATATTCCTGGTGCCTCGATGGATATTGGAGTCGGACGGCTACCGGCATCTTCAACAACAGAAGCAACCAATGTGGTGAATAAAATAATAACGTACACGAATAATGATTTGAAAGGCGTTTGGAAAAACTATTTAGCCTTTATTGGTGATGATGCTGACACCAATGGAGATATTCCCTTTACATATCAAACGGATTCATTAGCAAAATACATAGAAAAATATTATCCCAACTATCAAACTAAACGATTCCTTTTAGACGCCTACACCCAAGAAGTTAGTGCCAGTACAGAATCCTATCCTTTGGCAAAAGAACAAATACTTAACCTGATTAAGTCAGGAGCACTTCTTATCGACTACGTAGGACATGGAAGTAGCGAAGGTTTAGCCTCTGAAAAAATCATAACAAGAGCAGATATTGCCAATATGTATAACAAAAGATACCCGTTCTTTGTTACGGCAACATGTAATTTCAGTCGCTTTGACCAAACAAACTCCTCTTCGGGAGAAGACCTTTTGCTTAATGCTAATGGTGGAGCCATCGGTTTATTTTCGGCAGCCCGAACTGTATGGCAAGACAGTAATTACTTTTTAAATAAATATTTCAATAATTACGTATTGAAAATAGAAAACGGGCAACCTTTAGGGTTAGGAGAAATTTCACGCAGAGCTAAAAATAAATATTCAGGAAATGCCAACAAGTTAAGTTATATGTTACTGGGAGACCCGGCGTTAAAACTCACTATTCCTTTAAACAAAGTGGTTACCGACACCATAATTACAAATATAAATTCGGATACGATAAAAGCATTAACAACCGTTACTCTTAAAGGCGAAATACAGAATCTAGATGGGAATTTGCTAAGTAACTTCAACGGCATTGTTACCCTTACCGTTTACGACAAAAAAGAAACCATAACCACCTTGGGAAACAACGCGGGTAAAAAATACAACTACACGGATAGACCTAATACTTTATTTACAGGAAGAGCCAGAGTAGCAAATGGTAAATTCACAACTATCTTCATAATTCCGAAGGACATTAACTATAGCTACGGAACAGGACGAATTAATTATTACGCCGCAGACACCGTGAATAATTTAGAAGCCAACGGGTATAATGAGAATTTTATCATCGGGGGTACAAATTCTAATTTTGAATTTGAGAACAATGGACCGATTATTAACATGTACTTAAATTCAACAAACTTTAAGTCGGGCAACACCGTGGATGCCACCTCCGTGTTCTATGCGCAACTTAGCGACAAGAGTGGAATTAATACCGGTAGTAGCGGCATTGGTCATGATTTACTATTAACGCTCAACAACGACTCAAGCTATGTGCTGAATGATTACTACGAATCTTCGTTAGATGATTATAAATCGGGTGCCGTTGCTTATACTCTACCCACCTTGAGCAATGGTACATACACGCTATCACTCAGAGCTTGGGATATTCTTGACAACTCAAGCACCGGCATTATCACGTTCAAAGTTGACAACACCAAATCACCCGATATATATGATTTATATGCCGCACCGAATCCGGCAACATCCTATGTGAACTTTATTCTAAAGCACGATCAACCGGAATCGATATTAACTTTAAAGGTAGAAGTCTTCGATTTGGCAGGACAACTTTTATGGAATAATTCAGCAACATCTTATGCTGACAGTTCAACAACAGAAATATACTGGGATCTGAAAACAAGCAACGGAAAAATAAACCCCGGCATATATATTTATCGGATTTCGGTAGAAACTAAAGCCGACGGTGTAGTAGCATCAAAAGCAAACAAACTAATTGTCAAATAACAATAAATCAATTAAATTTCGTTATTAAAAATATTCAGTGTTAAATTATTTGTGTATAATTGTAAAAAAATAAACTCTAACAAAATGAGAAATTCATTATCTGTAAAGCTTTTATTAATATCTATATGCTTTAGTTCTTTATCTTTCGCTGGGTCAAAAGATCAACTGAACCCAATCTACACTGGGGTACCATCACTTACCATTACCCCAGATGCTCGATCAGGCGGTATGGGTGATGTAGGTGCAGCCACTTCGGCTGATGCCAATTCACAATACTGGAACCCTTCCAAGTATGTTTTCATGGATAGCCCGGCCGGAGTATCCTTATCCTACACGCCTTGGATGAGTAAAATTGTAAAAGATATTAACTTGGCCTATTTATGCGGTTACTACAAACTAAATGACAAACAGGCAATAAGTGCATCATTACGTTACTTTTCTCTTGGATCTATCGACTTAACCAACGAAGATGGAAGTTCAATAGGAAGTACAACACCCAACGAATTTTCTATTGACGTGGCTTACTCAAGATTACTTACCGAACGATTCTCTGCAGGTGTAGCTCTTCGTTATATTTCATCAAACTTAACTGGAGGAATGGTTGATAATTATTATACAGGAACTTCTATTGCTGCAGATATTTCGGCCACTTATAAGAAACCAATACAATTATCATCTTCCGATGGATCTTTAGCCTTTGGTGCTAATATTTCAAACATCGGCTCTAAAGTTTCTTACGACAAAGGAGCTCATAATACTTTCATTCCAACCAACTTACGTATAGGAACTTCATTCTTATACCCTATAGATCAATATAACTCTTTAACAGCAAGCTTAGACTTGAATAAATTGTTAGTCCCTAGCAAACCGTTACTCTCTAATTATTCAGACACAACGGCCTATAATAATGACTTAAGCACATACGACAACCAATCACCTATAAGCGGTATGTTTAAATCTTTTGGAGACGGATTCTCTGAAGAAATGAAAGAAATTGCTTGGGCATTTGGTCTTGAATATGCTTACAACAAACAATTCATGGTAAGAGGCGGTTATTTCCACGAAAGCGAAACAAAAGGTAACCGCAAATACTTTACAGCCGGTGTAGGTTTTAAATTAAACATGTTCCAATTAGATGCTTCTTACGTAATTGCTACGGCTCAAACAAACCCATTGGATCAAACATTACGTTTCTCTCTTGCTTTCGATTTAAACGGAATGAAAGATTTCGCCAAATAAATAATCCATTGATTTAAGATATAATTAAAAACAAGTTACTTTTACAGTAACTTGTTTTTTTATTTTATAGAAACTATGAAACTAAGAGTTGGTTTAGGTTACGATGTACATCGTCTGGTAGAAGGCAGGGATCTTTGGTTGGGTGGTATCAAGATAGAATACAGCAGAGGGCTGGAAGGCCATTCCGATGCCGACGTGCTCATTCACAGCATTTGTGATGCACTGTTGGGTGCAGCAAACCTCAGGGATATAGGTTATCATTTTCCTGATAACTCTGCGACGTATAAAAACATCGACAGTAAGATATTATTACGCGATACCGTAAAACTTATTCAAGAAAAAGGGTTTGCTATTGAAAACATCGACGCTACCGTGTGTGCCGAACAGCCGAAATTGAAAGACCATATCCCTCTTATGCAACAAACGCTTGCCGCGGTTATGAATATCAGTCAGGAAGACATATCTATCAAAGCCACCACCACCGAAAAGCTTGGCTTTGTAGGCCGCATGGAAGGTATTGCAGCCCAAGCGGTGGTGCTAATATCAAAGCCGTAAAGAAATCCTCTTTAACGTGAGTTCGATTAAGGCTATTCTTAGAATAGTGATAATCAATGTATTCTTTGCCGTAGGCAATATAGATCAATAGAAAAACTAAACGAACTAACCTGTTCCCCGTAGGGGATAAATATATACATTCCCTACGGGAAAAAGGTTTCAACAAGAAACCTTTTTCTATTGATATTAATCTCCTACGGAGAATAATTTTCGGGATATCAAATGTAGATAATTGTAGAATCCTCGCCTCCTTTAGAAAGCAAATACCAACCCGAACATGGCGTTAAAGCCGTTTACTTCATAGCCATACCATTGCTCGTAATGACGGTTGATGATATTATTTAGCCTAAAGAAGCTGGACACTTTGCTGCTGTGAGCGTAGAACAGTCCGAAATTCACATCCGCCATCGATTTAAGTGAAACACTGCTACCATCAGCCGCTTGTGCCACCCTGCCGGTTTTGAAATACGTATTGATATTAACCGAAGTCCGCTTGGTAAGTTTCATATCCGTTGCGAAATCGAACTCATTTTTAGGCATTTGCCATGCCGTACCATCGGTTACTTTCCACGCGTTATGTTTCCAATTGAATACAAAACTAAATTCCTGATTGTAATTGTAGTTTATTTTAAAGGATGTACAAAATAAATTAGCATCATGATACTCGGCTCCAAAAACATTACTGTTAACCTGGCCTGTAGAATCTGTAACAATCTTGTTTACAAAGAAATACTGATCTTTAATGGTTTTATAGCTAAGCGAAAAATCGGTTACAAAATCGTACAATAATTTAAGCTTTATGCCGCCATATATATTACAAGGGGTATAAGTGTTTTTTACTTTTTCGTTCAAATCTATATAGTGGTTCAACCCCACCATTTCTTTCATGGTGTTAGCCTGCAAATCGCCCACTATACCGCCATAACAATACATAGTTTTATCTATCAGCGTGCATTGAGCCTTTATGTCGGGAGTCGGAGCAAATCCTTTCCCCTGCCCTGAAAAATTGGCGACAATGCCTAAATGAAGGTTCCATTTTTCTTGTTGATAATCAAAATACGGATTTAAAGAAAAAATAGAATAACTTTTCTGAGCAAGTGATGTATATTCAACGTTGTTTGAATTGTAAACTAAATTTTGAAGATTTACATCAATACCCACTTTATTCTCATCAACCTTTTTTTCATACAAAATCTTTGTATTGATATTATGTTCTTTCAGCCCTTCGTTTGGCGAAAAACCTCCATATTTAAATTGAGCTGAGAAATTATATTCCTTTTCTTCGGTAGGAATAGAATTATAGCCCGTGGCAAAATTCCATCCCGAAATAGTGGCATCTTTGTTGAAATACTGGTTGCCGATAAAGCTATAGGTTCCCATATTATACGCGGTATTCTCATCCAGTTTGTTTGAGCCATAATAGTTAAAACCCTCATATTCATACCCGCCATTCATAAAGAACTCGCCCGAGGTGTAATAACGGTGATAATTCAAACCAAGTGTGTTATCCGTATGCTTCTTGGTTTCAAAAGTACCCTCGTGGTTAAGGCTTACTTCCAATCTTGATTTCGGTTTGTTTACTATCGGGTACATAAAGTTACCCAATGTAGTCCAATAGTTACCGATACCCAAACGCAAGTACCCGTCTTTTTGCGATGGAAGAGCCGGGTAGGTTAACCGGGCCGATTCAAGCTGACGAATTTCAAACGGTGGATCAATAAGCGTTGAATATCCTGAATAATTGACCTCTATCTTTTTAAGTTCAGGCTCCACTACCGATGGAATATCATTTACCTTGCCGGCCTCCTGTATAGTGGGGATATATTCTTTTTCTATGGTAACATTTCGTTTTATCAGGGATGAATCGGGTTCGGCGGCAAAAACGGCCACCGAACTAACTATAAACAGGCTTGTTATGAAATATTTCAACTGTTTCATTTCAATATAATTAATTAGATATTGTATTGCTTTCACGAGATTGTATGCCATCCATGCGTTCTTGAATCAGATCTTGAATAGAATCCTTGGCTGTGTAATTTGCTTGCAAACTCATCAAGTATTGTTTGGCTTGGAAATCATCTCCACGCTTGATATAAATATCGGCCAATAGCACAAACGAACGTGCTAGCCAATATTGATACGGTGTTCCTTTATTTATATAATCGTTAATTTCTTCTTCGGCTTTCTTGTCGTTGCCCGAAGTAAAATAGTAATCGGCCAATAAATACTTAGCCTCAGCCCCCATCGACGTGCGAAGGTCTTTAGCCAACAGTTGCAAGTCAGTCTGGGCTTTATCCGGTTCTCCGGTTTGTATATAGGCTTTAGCCAGATGGAAACGGGCTTCACGAGCTAAATCGGGATCAATCTGTTTATTAGCTAATATCTCTTTTGCGCTAGCAACGGTGTTGGTTACATCATTTAGCAGATAGCTGCAACGAAGGATACCTATCTTAGCTGCATTTACATTTTCATGCTCTTGTGCAATTACAGCCAATTGTTTGAATGACTCCAACGCCAGTTGGTAATCTTTTTTATCGTAAGCAATTTGTGATAACCGTACCAACACTTTTTCCATGTACTGATTTCCCTGCAATTGGGCTAATGCCTTGTATTGCTCTATTGCATTATCCATTTTATTGGTTGAATAATAGCAATCGGCTAAATAATAACGAGCGGAAATGCAAGAGCGGCTTCCGGGACAAAACCGTTGAATATATTTATCAAAAGCGGAAGCAGCCGCTTCAAAGTTCGATTTCATATACAATTTTTCAGCAGCTAGATAAGTAAGCGAATCTTCCTTGGAGGCATCGGTTACCACAATGTCTTTACCTAGGCTGCGGGTATAATCAAAATAAGAATCCACCTTGTTCTTTTCCACGTAAATGGCTTCCATACTTTCCAACGCAGTTTTGGTTTCTTCGCTGTTGGGGTAAGTGGACACCACCGTTTTGTATGCCTCTATAGCCTCATCGTCCTTTCCGGCATTGTAATACAACATACCAATTTCCACCGCGGCTTTGCGAGCAAGAGGCGATTGGGGAAATTTCTCAATCAAGGTACGGTATGTTTCCACCGCCTTTTCCTGATCCTCCAGCAACACGTATGCACGAGCTAACTCGTAATACGCGTCATCCACATAAGATGAGCGTGAGTAATCGTTTATTAACCGCAACATACCTTTAACTTTACCATTATAATTTTTACGCAACCCTTGCACAATAGCCCGTTGGAAGGAGGCATAATCGGCATCCTTACCTCCTTTTGACATGGATTGTGTATAACATTTCTCGGCATTAATCAAATCGCGTGCAATGAAATAGCAATCGCCCAAGCGGTTCAATGCATCCGTGTAACTTGGTAGCGTGTTGTTTTTTTCATTGTTCACGTATTTCAAAAACGGTTGAACTGCCTCCTTATATTGTTTTTGCTGGAAATGGGTATAGCCTAATCCATAATTTACCATATTATAGTCAGGAAATTCGGCTGACCCTTTTTGATCTAAAAATTCATTGTACGCCTTTCGTGCTTCATCATATTTACCTAAACGGTAATTGCTTTCGCCCAGCCAGTAATATACCTGTGCACTTTTGAATTGAGGCGTGGCTTCATCTATCGATTTATGAAATAATTCTATTGCCTTGTCGTAATTGCCCTTCACAAACTCTTCCGTTCCTAATTGGAATTGAATATATGCCTTCACGTCTTTCATGGCAGGGCTCAATAACTTCAATTTCTCCAACGAGGCACTGGCCGCGGCGTAATTTTTGGATGACATATAGGCTGTAACCAAATTTTCGTAAACATTATCCCGGTACTTTGAGTCGGGATAATCTTTCAGGAATGATTCAAATGCTTTGATTGACTCGCCAAAAGGAGTTGTGGTTTCAAACGTGGAAAGGGTGTAATTATAAGCGGCCTCTTCTTTTATGTTTTTATCAAAATTCATTTCGGAAGCCGTTCTAAATGCCATGCGGGCATTGTTCTTGTTGCCTAGTTGCACGTAGCTGTTTCCTAAATGCAAGTAAGCATTTTGAGCCAACGAATCTTTGGCCGTGGTAACTTTGGCCAAATATTTCGCGGCGTTTTCATAATCCTGTGTTTTGTAATACGATACGCCTAAAATATACATATCGTTGCGAATGGCCTTGGGGGCACCTTTCAAATACTTGGTGAGGTATGAAATTGCATTCTTGTAATCATTCTTTTGATATGCACATTCGCCCAGTATTCTATACACCTCGGTGTTGTTGGGGCTGCTTGGGTTTTGTGCTATTACTTTGTCGGCATACGGCATCAGTTTATCATACTGCTTTTGAAAATAATATATTTGTATGATGTAGTAAGGCACAAAGCCTGAATATTCGGGCTGACCTTCGATAGCCAAAAAACCATCTAAAGCAGCATCGTAATTCTTCATCGAATATTCGGTATAGGAATAGTAATAAGATGCTGAACTTTCGTATTTAGATTTTTTACCTTTCAAATTTTTAAACAATGGTTTTGCTTTTGCATAATCATTTGTTTGAAGGTAAGAGTAGCCGGTGTTAAACGTAATTTCGGTGGCTTCGGTTTTAGTCAGATGCTTCTCGTCTGCCCTAGTATAATATTTCAGTGCTAAGTCATATTGTTTTCCTTCAAAAGCAAGATTGCCCAACATGTAACACACCTTATCCTCGAACTGGGTGTAAGGGTATTTTTGCAGATAATTTTGCAACAAGCCTTGTGCTGTTTCTTTTCGAAGCTCGTAAGCATCGCATGCTATGTAGTAGGCTGCTTCTTGCAACAAATAGGGCTCAGCCTTGGCATCCCGTTGCTTTACAAAACGCTCAAAACTGGCCAAAGAGGCTGAAAACTTTCGTTGTACAAAAAAATCCTTGCCGTCAAAAAAATCTCTATCGGGGTTTGCATACGTAAACGTTTCTTGTGCATTTACATCTAAAATGCCGGCAATGAGCAAGAACAAAAACAAGATACACTTCTTCATTGTTGAGTATTTTTCTACAAAAATAAATTATTTTTTAGCTATCAAGGTATCATTCAAGAATATTTCAAGTCCTTTTTGAATGGATGACAACCCGAACTTTTTCACATCAATATCCGCCGTCGGCAAAAAGAAGGCTTCGGCAACATCATCGGCGGGTACAAGTTCCGTCCACGGCTGCACGTTGCACACGAAAAACATATCGAGTGTCTGCACCTCAAAACCAGAATATAGATATAGGTTGGGCAGTGAAAAACAGTATTGCATGGTGTCCACCTCCAGCCCGATTTCTTCTTTTACTTCACGGCACAGAGCTTCCTCCCCCGTTTCGTACATGTCCACAAACCCACCCGGCAAATCAAGGGTTCCTTTGGCCGGCTCCTTCCCTCTACTGCAAACAAGCAACTCTCCTTTTTCGTTGAGGATAAATGCAACCACCGCAGCCGATGGATTGAAATAATATACAAAACCACAATGGAGACATTTTTTCGATTTCACATTGTTCTCGACAAAACGAGGGTCACCACAAACGGGACAGAATGAAAACAGTTGAAGGGGATGACTCATATTATAAACCGAACCTGAAATTTAAAAAATATATCAGTTACAAATGTAGTTTTTTTTATCGAACCACGGAAAAACTAACTGACTGAGAAGCATTAAATTTATAAAAAAACGAAGACTCTCAGCTCTTGATTTTTATTAAATCACCAATAGTTAATATTCCGGTTATGTGAAATGAAGTAAATTCGTGATATACTTCAGCATTCAACCTGCTTTTTGAAAAGGAAAAGATGAATCAGAACAAAGCATTTTTACTGGATATTTAAAGGTATTCAGCCTATTAATCACACCCGTCTAATTAAAAAATAAAATAAAATTGAATAGCCATAAAACTATTAATAAAAATATTTGTTCTATTAATATAAAAAACAAGCAACTGGATATTTTAGTCGCAAGATAATGGGCTATCGCCCGGATGAGTATCGCGAATAAACTATAGTTTCCTCTTACCAATTGCATTCCCGGTAGCCAGAACTTTGGCTCATTCCAAGCGAACAAAACTATGGACTATCGCAAACGATGATGGCATTGTAAAACTTTAACCCAATTTTATTAAAACAAAAGGCCCTTAATACATGGATAATAAATACCCCAAACTATGAAAAAAATATTACTCATTGCCGCTTTAATAGCGGCGTTTGCAATCAGAATAAACGGGCAGCAAATAGCTTTCGACGGTGGAGTTTTGGCCAGTGGAATAGCTTATCATTACGCGGATAATGGCAATCATGATGACCGGATTCTGCATTACTATGTAGGATATTTCGGGCATAACGTGTTACACTATTGCTTTCAAAAAACGGATATGTCCGAGCCATTAAAGCAAATTTTACCACTTGCCATAATGACACTCGCGGCAGGGATAAAGGAAGCCACTGACAAACATGCTAGCCAAGGAGATATAATGTCAACCTTGGCAGGTTGTTATATTTCAATCGTAAGGTGTAATATAAAATTCTAACGCTTATGGGAAGACGAATACTCAAAAAAGGAAGTAAAAAGGAAGTAAAAAAACAGAATCACTAAAAAAATTTGCACGTTTTTTGCATGATTATTTGTTCAAAAATAACCAAATTTGTGCAATTCTGTGCAAAATTCAATGAATTTGTGGGGTGTTTTTTTTTGATGGAATTATCGTGAAAGCCTGTAAACAGCGGAGAGAGGGGGATTCGAACCCCCGGTACCCTTTTGGAGTACACACGCTTTCCAGGCGTAAAGATATATTTGTATAATCATGTAAATAAATAACTTAAATACATACTACTTTTAATTTGCAACTAATTTTACGTTAATGCATTATAACGTAAGAATTGTTCGTTTAAGATTCTTCATAACTTCTTTTCTAATATTTTAAATGTCATTATAATGAATAACATATACAAATTTCAAAGCACCACCAATCAGACATACGGAGAATAAAGTTACCGGTATGTAGAAATACCAGCTAATATGCCCATGTAGAAAAAACAACATAAAAATTCCAATCATTATTCCATAATGAGTACAAGCCTTTGATAAAAACATTTTATTAATTTCTTCGTCTCCGATTTGGTATTCCCCCATTCTTTTTTTAAATAATCCTCTCGTGGTCTCCTTTGGATGAAGCGACTGTCCGATGTATCCAAGATACAAAATTTCAAAAAAAGACAATGCAACTCCATCCCACATTGTTTTAATAGCCGATGCCACGAGAAATACTACAAATGCCACTTGAGCGGGCCGTAACATTAGGTTTTCAAATCTTTTTATCATAATCAAAATATTTTTTTTACCGTTCCAAGAACCTGGAACATATTAATAACTATAGACTTAGGTATATCTTGTTCGTCATATTCAGACACATTCACGGGTATTATTCTTAACCACTCCTCCCCTTTTGCCGACTTTCTTACTTTCTTAATCGTTCGGTATCCATCCGTAACGATTGCGTAAACCTCTCCATAAAGCAAGTGAGAATCCCATTCCT
This sequence comes from Paludibacteraceae bacterium, assembly GCA_031292565.1. Classification (GTDB taxonomy): domain Bacteria; phylum Bacteroidota; class Bacteroidia; order Bacteroidales; family Paludibacteraceae; genus JAFGVL01. The sequence continues at coordinate 142,749 of JARLGW010000005.1, read as the reverse complement.
CTACTTTTTTGATAGCAATAATGTCCCCGTGAGAGATTAATGGCTCCATGGAATTACCCGTGGCATTAACCCAGTAATCCGCCTTATCGTATTGCGGAAAATTTATATATCCATCCGGGATAGACGACTGATTGTTTTCAACAATATCAAATCCGCAGATAAAATCTACATTGAAATACGGAACTCCCTTTATAGAATTTACAACAATTTCGATATTATTCTTCAACATTTCACCGTCTCCGGTGAGCAACCAGCCCGTATTTAGGTCAGTAAAACGATTAGAAATTCTATCTATTTTGTCCGGCTGGATAGACCTGCTTATGTTTGTAACGTATGAACTTGAAAGCCCTATTTCAACTTGAAACTGCCTTTGACTAATTCTCTTATATTTTAAATACTGTATAAGCCTCTCTTTTACAGTTGTTTGCATGTTTTATTATTTAGAATGATTATAAATAACTCATTTTGAATAAAATTTCTAATCATTTTCTTTTTTAGTGATTAGAAATTATATATATATGCATTGCATTAACAAAGTGAAAACAAAACAAACTTAATAAAAAGATAATGGCAAACAAAATTTTAGGTGAAGTAGGTGAAAAAAAAGAGCTGGCAAGACTAATGGGATGTTCGAAGCCTACCATTAGAACAGCATTGGGAGGAAAAGAATGTGGCTGAAACGCCGAACGGTGCGGAGAGAGGGGGATTCGAACCCCCGGTACCCTTTTGGAGTACACACGCTTTCCAGGCGTGCCAATTCAACCACTCTTGCATCTCTCCTTTGTTCAAACGCCTTATCGGCTTTGAGCAGGCAAAGTTAATATTTTTAGTGTTTCCACACTGTTCTGAAATGTTTTTTTTGCAATTTCTTCGGGAGATAAATTATAAATCTCTGCCAACTTGTTTTTAATGTACTCTAAATAAGCCGATTCGTTACGCTTTCCTCTATAAGGCACGGGGGTAAGATAGGGTGCATCGGTTTCCAAAACAATGTATTCTAACGGAACATGGGGCAATACACTACCCAGCGTTGAGTTCTTAAATGTTACCACACCGTTTATTCCCATTTTAAAACCACCCAACCGCATTATTCGTTGAGCCTCCTCCACGGTACCACCAAAGCTGTGAAAGATACCTTTTAAAGATGCGTTATTATACTTCTCAACTGAAGCAATGGCAAGCTCAAAGGCATCGCGGACATGAATAATTACAGGCAAATCATAATCCACCGCCCATCGCAGTTGCTGTTCAAATGCACGCACTTGCTCCGTCACAAACGTTTTGTCCCAATACAAATCCATGCCCACCTCACCGATGGCACAATAAGGGCGGCAGTCTAGCTCCTGCTTTACCCAAACCAGTTCCTTTTCAAAATCGGCGGTTACCGAAGTGGGATGCAACCCTATAGCGGCATAAAAAAAAACGGGATCGGTGGCTTCTAGATGCAACATGCGGGTAAGCGTGGTGTTATCCACATTGGGCAGTACTATATGTTCCACCCCCACAGCCATTGCCCTTTCTATCACGGCAGCACGGTCAGCATCAAACTCTTCGAGGTATATATGCGAATGGGTATCTATCATGGTTGTTCATTATCTGTGTTGGCAAACAGGCCTTCGTTTACGGTATATATATCATCTATAATTTGTTGCAGGAGTGGTTTACAACGGCCACAGTTAGTACCTGCCTGAATGGCATCCCCTACCTGAAGCACACGTACCAGGTTCTTTTTCCGAATCACTTTTTCTATTTGCTCTCGGCTTCGCTGAAAGCACACGCAAACTATATCCTTTTTCAGAGGCATAACGTTGGTCGCTTAGTGTTTTATTTATCCTCCGTGTGGGTAATTAAACGCAAAGAAGAATCCTTGGTTACATAACTCCAAGCCCAGTTGATAAAAATAATAAGCTTGTTGCGCACGCTAAGGATAAGCATCAGGTGCAGAAACATCCACACGAACCAGGCAAAACGGCCTTGAAATTGGATATAAGGTAAATCTACCACCGCTTTATCTTTCCCTATAGTTGCCATAGAACCGAGATCTTTGTATTCATAATCCAAGGACTTTTTATCCTGATGCAGCAAGTTCCAACCCAGGGTTTTCGCCTGATTGATAGCAACATTAGCTAATTGAGGGTGTCCGTGCGGATAAAGGGGCGTTTCCATATAAGCCACATCACCCAGGGCATAAATAGTATCGTAACCCTTTACTTTGTTCTGCCTATCCACAATAAAGCGACTCTTCAGAACCGAAGCCTCATCCAGCCCATCAATTACATTACCCATAACCCCGGCTGCCCAAATCACATTTTTGCTTCGTATGGTTTCTCCATTGCTAAAGGTTACGGTAGTTCCGTCATAATCTTTTACAAAGACTTCCAATTCCAGGCTCACGCCAAGTTCCTCCAGGTATCGTTGTGAAGCCACCCTAGCACCCTCGCTCATACTATTCAAGGTATGGTTACTACCTTCCACCAAGAGTATCTTCATCCGTGAAAAATCGATGTTCGGATAATCCTTGGGCAATATGTTGTTTTTCATTTCGGCAAAAGCTCCCGCCAGCTCTACCCCGGTAGGCCCTGCTCCTACTATCACAATATTCTCATATGCTTCCTTCTCATTATCGGGAGCGGAAATAATCCGCTCGAAATTTAGCAACACTTTGTTGCGAATATGGATGGCTTCCTCCGTGTTTTTCATGGACAGTGCGAATTCCGACATATGTGCGTTGCCAAAAAAATTGGTTTTACATCCGGTGGCAATTACCAGCTTATCGTAATCAAACGAGCCGATACCGGTTTCTATCCTGTTTTCCTGAGGAATAACACGTTTCACTTCGGTCAACCGGATTTGAATATTGGGCGAACGCTGAAATATTTTACGAAACGGAAAAGAGATGCTGGCCGGCTCCAAACGTGCCGTGGCCACCTGATAAAAAAGCGGCTGAAATTGGTGATGGTTTTGCTTATCGATAAGCAGTACCTCAAAATTTGTGTTATTCAGTTTCCGAGCCAAATGCAATCCGGCAAACCCTCCGCCTACGATAATAATCTTTTCCTTCGTTTTCATGGCTACTCATTTTTTAGTATATATACAAAAGTAAATGATTATAACCTATTTATCATTTACTTTCTTCTCATTTTTTTCTCAAAACATATAGCAAACTAATGATTGTTTGTTTATATTTGCGTATCATTAATAATTAAAAGCAACTTGCCATGAACAACAAAATTCAATTTAAAAAAGAGAAATTCATTTCTCTAATCGGGTACTTATTGCTATTTATCGGTATAATTGGATTAATATGCAACACGGTTTGCAGCGACACGCAGATTCAAACTAGAAGCATAAATATATCCATCTTTTTCTTTTTAACAATACTTAGCCTTGCATTTATTTTTCCATCAATGCTCAAGGCCAGTAGTGGCGACATCAGCACCATGCGCATCATTGTGTTTATGATGGCCTGTGTTATAGGCATGTTACTACTAAAAATGGGAATAGCAAAAAATTCGTTAACAGAAATAGGACTCGACCAATGGTGGATGGGTGTTATTGCCTTTGTGTTTGGAGCAAAAGCTACACAATCTTATTTTGAAGGAAAGAAAAGTAATAACAATCCTCCAGATCAAAATAACCAAGCACCCACGAGTTAGCCTATTTTACAAATGACTAAATTCTATAATTTTAATCATTAAAACTTATGAAAGACCTTTTTATTGATCCATCAAAATCTCAACTTGAGGTAAGGATTGAATCCCAATCTCTTCACGCGTTGGGATTTGAAATAACGGTAGTTGATTCTGATAAAAATACCGTGATTGAAAAAACCAAAGGAGATACGAAGATAAGCAATCCAACGACTCTTGCATTATCAACAAGTCCGGCCAACAGTAAAGATAAATACATTACGGGATCATTTACCGTAATGTCTCCCGACGGAAAAGATTACGCTTATTCCATTCTTTTCTCTATACTGGAAGACAACAATATAATTAGCCCCAACATTTCGATAACCGGAACCACAAAGAATGGGCAGGATAATAGAATAGAAATGTTTCACTTAATTTAAACAATGAAAATGAAAAAAAGTATATTCGTTTTATTCATGATGCTACTTGCCTCAAATATAATGGCAGAAACAGATAGCATAAAAGTAGGATGGGGTAACTTAGATTACTCCGTGCCGGAATCGCCTGCCTTTAGTATGCTAGGCAATAATCCTGACAACATACTTAAACCAACCTCAGTAAGAAGCATTGCCGTCAATATTGGGAATTTTTATCTAACCAAAGGAAATTCTCTCCCTAAAAACTTCGGGGTGGAAATATCCCCTCTTTTGCTGAATCCAAAAGTGTCTTTAAATAGTTACAATCGACATAAATTTTTATACCGCATGCGTATATCGGCCGGGACAAATATTCTTGACAATGGATCATACCAAATTGCAGAGGGCTTAAGATTTACCATTATTGATAAAACCGATTTAAGATCGGATAGTTATTTCCTAGACCAGCTATATCAAAGTTGCACAAATTCCAGTTCTGCTACAAACAAGGCCATAGCGGAATATATACGAAGCGGAAACGGGAAATACCACAATATAATCGACGCGAATCTGGCTTATGAAAAGGATACTGTTTTTAAAAAAGAAATAAAGGAGCTATCAAAAAAATATTACACAAACAATATGATAAATCCTGATTCTATAAACAAAATCAGATCTTTACGAAAAGAAGAACTATGGAATGCTACAATATGGGAAGTAGGAATAGGATCAGTACAAAGTTCCAACGACTCTTTAATCAATAATGCCAAATTTTCCAAAGCAAGCTTGTGGACAACCTATGGCACTCACCTATCAAAAAAAGATCAATTATTAATTGGCTGTAAATTTTCTATCGTTGACTCTACCTCCGAATGGAACAAAAATTTCTCTATTGGTACCCGCTACTACTATGGGTCGAATAATTTAAGAGCCTTTGTTCAAGGAGAATATAAATACGAGCATAAAGAGAACGGAGCTACAGCATCCATTGGATGTATATTTAATATCACAAATGGAATTTGGGGACAATTTGCAATGAACTTTATTTTTGATAACAAAGGCAATGTAACTTACAGCCCATCTTTGAACGTTAGTTTAGGTTCTACTGAAAAAAAACAATATTAAAATAAGAGACAAAAGAAGCGTCTAAAAATCATTTTTTAGGCGTTTCTTTATCCTGCTTATCCTGATATTATATCGTTTTCTTCCTTTCCACTTTTCGCTCGTACCGAACCACCGTTACCGTGCGAAAAAACAATAGCCCAATCACACAAATAAGGGAACATAACATAAACGCCGTTGAGATGGACGTATGTTGCGAAACGACACCCATGAGCAACATGCCCATACCCATACCCAAATCCAACGCCGTGTAAACGGTAGAATTGGCAGATCCTCTGTGTTCAGGTTGAGCAAGGTTATTCACCATAGCTTGGAAGATAGGAAACACTACCCCGATACCAAAACCGATAATGACCGAAGCACAATAAAAGCCGGCAACCGTTTTAAACAAAGCCAGCACCAAAAATCCGGCAATTAGGAACAAGGCGCAAAAAGAAAGTATGTTGCGAGGCCCGTGTTTATCAAACACCTTGCCTGAAGTAAAACGGGAAATAGCTATACCTAAAGCAAAAACGAGAAAGAACAAAGACGTATTGTGCACCCCGATTTCCTTTCCATACAAAGAAATAAAGGAAATCAAACCTCCATAACTAAGCATAAAAATAAGCAAATTGACCGAAGGCAACACGGAGCCTTTGTCAAACAAATTGTGCCAATTAAATTTTACTTTTTCCTTGGGCGGAATATAGGCCGGAACATGCGTAAGCATAACACATGTAAACCCGATAAGCCCTATAATAAAGGTGGTAATAAACATCACGGTGTAACCGAACTGATGGAAAAAGAACAGACCAACAATTGGGCCGACTGACATAGCCATCGTGGTGGACAAAGCAAAATAGCCTATACCCTCCCCTTTACGTTCAACAGGAATAATATCAATAGCTTGCGTGGTATTGGAAATAGTAACCGCCCCCCAGGTAATACCATGCACGATACGCAACAACAACAAAGCCGCCACGCTCAAGGCTACCAAATAACCCAAATAGAATCCGGCATAGAGCATCAACGTGGTGTAAAGAATGGCTTTGCGCCCGAAACGATCTAACGCGAAACCTGAAAACGGCCTCACTGTAACCGAGGCTATGGTATAAACCGAAACGATAAGCCCTACAACACTTTTGCCCGCGTGAAAATTGGAAACAAGATACAATGGCAGTGTAGAAAGAACGGCATAATACGTGATAAACATCAAAAAGTTAGATGCAGTGAGCAATACAAAATTCCTATTCCAAATTTGCGATTTCATAAAACAAGGCATAAAAAACGGACTACAAAGGTACGCTTTTTATGCCTCCATTATTCCGGAAAAACAAAGATATATTGCCCATTGTACGCTTATTGCATGTTTACCAGCGTGCGACCTTTAACTTTTCCCATTAGTATTTTATCAATATAAACGCTCAATTCTTCCAACCGAATTTCGGTATATAAATCAAGTAACGAAGCCGGTTTCCAATCGCCAGCTAACTTATTCCACACCTCTTTGCGCAAAGGCATAGGCGTGTTTTGAGCAGAAATACCCATCAGCGAAATACCTCGCAAGATGAACGGAAAAACGGTCAAGTTCAATTTTGGCGAAGCCACGTTGCCACAGCAAGTTACCAACCCGTAAGGTTTTATAGCTTTGAGAATATTTTCGAGCATCACCCCACCCACGGTATCAACAGCCCCAGCGAAAGAAGCACTTAACAACGGACGCGTTTCCTCCTTCATAATTTCAGTTCGAGGGATGATACGAGAGGCACCCAGTTTCTTCAAGAAATCGGACTCTTCCGTTTTGCCCGACACGGCTACAACTTGATATCCTAAGGCTGACAACAAAGCAATACTCACGGAACCTACGCCACCCGTGGCTCCGGTAACCACAATTTCACCATCAGCAGGAACTACCACATCAGTAAGTTTTTTCACCATGATAGCTGCTGTAAAACCTGCCGTACCGAGTATCATACTTTCTTTCAGGCTCAATCCCAGAGGCAACTTTACCGCCCACGATGAAGGCACACGTATATATTGTCCATATCCTCCGGCGGTATTCATGCCCAAATCGTTTCCAGTAACAATTACCTCGTCGCCCTCCTTAAAATCTGGGGAAGCCGACCAGGCTACAACACCTGCCGCATCAATACCCGGCGTGTGCGGATAACTTTTAGTCACCCCTTTATTTCCCGAAGCCGAAAGCGCATCTTTATAGTTCAACGAAGAGTAATGAACCCGCACCAGCAAATCACCCGGAGGCAATTCGTCAATCGTTTTTTCTCTTATTCCACGAGGGAAAGTGCCATCCACTTCCTCCACCACCAATGCCTTAAAATTTCTGTCAAGTATTACATCATCCATATCCAATCTATTTGTTTAGTGTATCATTTTTCACAAAGCTACATTATTTAGAAGATATTTTAAGTTGAATTATATTTTTTCAGCATGAAAAATTTTATCTTTGGGCATGAGTAAGATGAAAGTAACCATACTGGGGTGCGGATCCGCCCTACCTACCGAAAAACACTTCAATAGTTCGCAAGTACTAAATATAGGCGAAAAACTATTCATGATTGATTGCGGCGAAGGTGCTCAAATTCGGTTACGACAATTAAAGATTAAAACCTCCAAGTTGAACCATATTTTCATTTCGCATCTGCATGGCGACCATTGTTTCGGGTTAATCGGCTTTATCTCCACGCTAGGTATGTTGGGACGAAAAGAAAACCTATACATTTACGCGCATGCCGATTTGGAAAAAATACTACAACCTCAAATTGATTATTTTTGTCAGGAAATGCCCTATCGGGTTATCTTTAATCACATCAATCCCAGAGCTAACGAAGTTATTTTTGAGGACAGAACCATAAGAGTAACCACTATTCCGCTGAAACATGCCATACCCACCTGTGGCTTCCTGTTTGAAGAAAAAGAAAAAGAACGGCATTTGATTCGCGAAAAAATCAATTTTTTCAAAGTTCCTGTACGGCAATTACATTTATTGAAAAAAGGGGCTGATTTTGTTTGCCCCGATGGAAAGATTATACCTAACAGCCAACTGACTAAAGCCGGAGAGCCTGCAAAGAAATACGCCTATTGTTCAGATACTGCTTATTTTGAAAAAGTGATTCCTATTATACAAGGAGCTGATTGCCTATTCCACGAAGCCACTTTTACCGAAAAGGAAACGATACGAGCTAAAGAAACCTTTCACAGCACGGCCAAACAAGCCGCCGAAATCGCTCTAAAAGCTCAAGTAAAGAAATTACTCATTGGGCACTATTCTGCACGCTACCGTAACTACGAAACTATCCTGGCAGAAGCCAAATCTGTTTTTGAGGACACCTTTGCCACTGAAGATGGCAACATATTTGAAATCTAATGCAACCTTAAGTAAGCATAAAGTTAGTAAGCAATATATTTGCTAAAAGAATCAAGATACTACTATTTACAACCGCTTTTGTGCTTGCTTTACCTACATCCAAAGCTCCGCCTTTGACATAATAGCCGTAATAAGAAGAAACGGAAGAAATAATAAAGGCAAAAAACAATGACTTTATTATGGAGTAAAGGATATAAAAAGGATGAAAGTTATATTGAATACCATATATATATTCCGAAGGCGAAATAATATCCGACAAGATACATACCAAGTACCCACCAAACACACCCAACGCCATACTTACAAGAACTAAAAAAGGCATCATAACAACAAATGCTACTATTTTAGGAAAAATAAGATAGTTGGCCGAATTAACACCCATCATTTCCAACGCGTCAATTTGCTCGGTAATACGCATCGTACCTATTTCAGAAGCAATATTCGAACCCACCTTTCCAGCTAGAATAATACACATAATAGTAGCCGAAAATTCAAGTAAAATAGCATCGCGTGTGGTAAAACCCGTTGCATAATGAGGCATCAAAGGCGTACCTCGCGTGTTCAATTTAATTTGAATAGCCATAATAGCCCCGATAAATGCCGAAACAATAATGACCAAGACTAACGAATTCAACACGAATTTTTCTATCTCTTTAGGTAACTGTATCAAAGACTTACGCCAATTATCAGGCCGAATAAAGACACGACTCATCAAACCGGTATATTGTCCTATATTATGAAGAACCTTAAATACAAGCATATTTACACGTTAAGCAATTATACCTTTTCACCCGCCATTTTCTCGTGAGCTAAAAGTTTTTAAATATACAAACAAATTTATTTACAACATGTAATAAATATTTCAAATATCCATTATCAGGGCAAAAAATAACAAATAGACCCTATTTTACCCCCTGCAAATATTAATATAAAAGCTTTATTTTATGCTTTTTATATCCTATATTTGTATAAATACGAGCATGTTCGTAAAAAAAACGATGTCAAAACCAAACACAACTCACATGTTAAGTTGTAACTAATTATTTTTATATGAAAAAATTATGTATTCTAGCCGTAGGCGCACTGTTTGCTATTACAACAGCAGTAAACGCACAAGCACCGGCATCAAGATCTGAGAAAAAAGAGGTGAAAAAAGAAATGAAGAAAGGTGATAAACCCGAATCAAAAGACATGCACCACGGAGAAAAAGGCCATAAAAATTGTCCACAAGGAAAAACACATCCAAAATGTTGTGATCCGAAACAATGCAAAAACGGGAAACCTTGTGGTAATAAAAAAGGCTGTGACCCAAAACAATGTAAAGATGGCAAACCTTGTCCCAAAGACAAAGGAAAAGAAATGCCATCTAGGAGATAATTTTCCGTAAAGTAATAAGCCGATTTATAACAACTAAATAAATCGGCTTATTTATTATATAGCACTAAGCTTCTTCGGTTTTACTTTCATCTCTTGCCGAAATTTTTTACCTTTGCTACTTTTAAAAAACTTCAAGCCACATTCCATGCACGAAAAAATCATTATCCTCGATTTTGGTTCGCAAACCACTCAATTAATTGCACGTAGAGTACGTGAGTTGGACACTTATTGCGAAATACTTCCATACAACAAGTTTCCATTTGGGGAAAACAACATCAAAGGAGTTATCCTTTCGGGAAGCCCGTTTTCGGTGTACGACGACAAAGCTTTTAAAATAGATTTATCCGAAATACGCGGAAAATATCCCGTGTTAGGCATTTGCTATGGAGCCCAGTTGATCGCGCACACCTCCGAGGGGAAAGTAGAACCTGCCGGTTCTCGCGAATACGGACGTGCACACCTTTCGGAAGTCAACACGCAAGATGAACTTTTAAAAGAAGTAGAAAAAGAAGCACAGGTATGGATGTCTCACGGAGACACCATTACAAAAATTCCTTCCAATTTCAGCATCATAGCCAGTACGCCACAAGTAAAAATTGCAGCGTATAGGGTAACCGACGAACAAACCTGGGGTGTTCAGTTCCATCCCGAAGTGTTTCACACTGAATGTGGAACACAGATATTGGACAATTTCCTTACCATCTGCGGGTGCAAAAAGGATTGGACTTCGGCTTCGTTTATCGAAGAAACAGTTTCATTACTAAAAGAAAAATTGGGTAACGACAAGGTTATTCTAGCCCTTTCGGGTGGTGTTGATTCGTCCGTTACCGCCGTATTACTAAACAAAGCCATTGGCAAAAATCTTACCTGCGTATTTGTTGACAACGGTTTGTTGCGCAAAAACGAATTTGAAAACGTACTAAGAGACTATAAGCACTTGGGCTTACACGTGATAGGTGTAGATGCCAAAGTAAAATTCCACAAAGAATTAGCTGGAGAAACCGACCCCGAAAAAAAACGCAAAATTATAGGTAAAGGTTTTATCGACATCTTTAACGAAGAAGCTATTAAGCTGAAAGACGTGAAATGGCTGGGGCAAGGGACCATTTACCCCGACATTATAGAATCGCTATCCATAACGGGCACAACCATCAAATCGCACCACAACGTGGGCGGGCTGCCTAAAGACATGCACCTGCAACTAGTAGAACCACTTCGGTTGCTCTTCAAAGACGAAGTGCGCCGCGTGGGTACCGAATTGGGTATGATGCCTCATTTAATTAAGCGTCACCCTTTCCCCGGCCCCGGATTGGGCATCCGTATCCTGGGCGATATTACACCCGAAAAAGTACACATTCTGCAAGAAGCCGACCATATATACATCAAAGCCCTGCACGATTGGGATTTGTATGACAAGGTATGGCAAGCCGGAACCATTTTACTCCCGGTTCGCTCCGTTGGGGTAATGGGCGACGAACGGACTTATGAAAACACCGTTGCATTGCGCGCCGTAACCTCCACCGATGCCATGACTGCGGATTGGGCTCATTTGCCTTACGACTTTTTGGCCAAGGTTTCCAACGAAATTATCAACAAGGTAAAAGGTGTGAACCGGGTCGTTTATGACATTAGTTCCAAACCACCGGCAACTATTGAGTGGGAATAAAATTCAAGAAATAAGATAGAATAAAGAAAGCGGGAAATTCGTATGAATATCTCGCCTTCTTTTGTTATTTTTTCGTTTTGCTATCAGTGGGTTCCTGACGCGATGTTAGGTGCATCTTCCGCACAGGCCGTGTACCTAATACTTTTTTCACCACCACTGCCGAGAGTTTAACCGTTACTACAATTGGTTCTATTGCATTATCATTCAGCAAAGCTAAGTATAGTTTACCATTTACCGGGTTACTCATTTTCGATGCTTCATTAAGCACATTCCCGGTTTTATAACAGGTAAACGATCGGCCTTGCTTAAATGTAGTTACATCATCGGGTGTTTTCAAAAACCAATATTTTACATTATCCTCTCCCTGTATCTTACCAAAATAAGAAATACCGGTCAGAGCCAAAGCAGCCAACGGGCCATAACCGGGTAACTTGGCAATGGAAGCAATAGCCTGAGGGGTAAAGTTTTTTACCACCCTTTCATACTCCGATTGTCCTTCACGACCCGTTCCGATGTAGAAACTCCACGAAGCTGTATTTTCGGGCAAGGCAATATCAACCACCTGATAATTTGCCGTATTATTCAGCACATTTTGAGCCGACACCTGAATGGTGCTCGAATAAAAATTTTGAAAGCTTGTATCCGCCTTTATTACATAATTTTCATCCTCGGTAACGTAGGTGGTATCGTAAACGGTTTTTAAATTGATGTTGGTATTAAACCCACGTGTTGACTCATCGGCAGGTATCCGCTGTATTTTAAATTTACAAATACGCTCGCTCAACGACGAATTGGTGAATATAAACTTATACACCCCGGTTTTAGGCACGTTCAACTCTTTATTTTCCAGTTTCTTAGTTTTGTACCCCATAAATTTCATAGAAGAAGGCTCTTCTATAATTTCTATTTCCTTCAATTCCTTACCATCCGTAGTTTCAAAACTAAACAGGATATGGTCGCCTTCGGCAAACTTATAACTAAATTCTTTCTTTCCTAAACCACCTACAGGAACGGTAGATTCGGCCACGTTTATCGCATTTTCAGCCATCAATTGAGACGAAACGGCAAGCCCGACCCATAAAGCGAACAATCTAACTATTTTCATTATTCTTTTCTATCTTATGTTTTCCTAATTCGTCAACAAAATTGCATATAAAAATTTAAACCAGTTCATTCAAAAAGATTAAATAACACACAAATTCAAGAAAATTAAACCTTCGGCAACCTTAAAACACGAACACCTGCCTTGGGAGCAGGTGTTCTTTACAATAAATTATATTTATTATTCCTTATCCTGATGTTTTATTTGATATTCTTTTAGCAACTTATCCTGAATATCGGTTGGCACTAATTCATAGTTGGCAAACTTCATACTAAAGGACGAACGCCCCGCAGTAAGGGAACTCAATGTGGTAGAATAGCCTGATAGCTCTTTTAGCGGTACTTTAGCAGTAATCTGTTCCAGTCCGTTTTCCGAACTCATTCCCAAAATTAAAGCACGACGATTTTGCAAATCGCTCATCACATCTCCCATTTTTGACGTTGGAACTTGCACCTCCACATCGTATATAGGTTCCAGTAACTTAGGCCCCGCCTCCTTGAATGCCTGACTAAAGGCATTACGTCCGGCCAGTTTAAAAGAAATTTCATTGCTATCCACGGGGTGCATTTTGCCATCATAAATTATCACACGCACATCGCGGGCATAAGACCCCGTGAGCGGCCCCTCTTCCATCTTTTCCATGATGCCTTTCAATATGGCAGGCATAAAGCGGTTGTCAATAGCTCCACCCACGATGCTATTGATAAAGACGAGCTTTCCGCCCCATGACAATGGTATTTCCTGCGTATCTCGCACGCTTATCTTATATTCCTGCCCGTTGAACTTGTAATTTGTCGGTGCCGGGCTTCCTTCCACGTAGGGCTCAATAATCAGATGCACCTCACCAAACTGGCCGGCCCCACCCGATTGCTTTTTATGTCGATATTCCGCACGAGCCGATTTCGTGATCGTCTCCCGATACGGAATCTTAGGTTCTTCATAAACCATAGGAATTTTATCGTTATTTTCAATCCGCCATTTCAACGTGCGTAGGTGAAACTCGCCCTGACCATAAACAATAGTCTGCTTCAATTCCTTTGAATACTCAATGTTCCAAGTAGGATCTTCCTCGTGCATCCGGGTTAATACTTCACTCAGCTTTTCTTCGTCCGAGTCCTTTTCCGCCCGGATAGCCCGCCTGTATTTATAGGCCGGATAAGCTACTTCTTTAAACTGAAAATCGGCACCCTTACCATTCAGCGTATTCCCCGTGCGGGTATCCTTTAGTTTCACGGTAACGCCAATATCGCCGGCCACCAACTCTTCTACTTTGATACGATTTTGTCCGGCCACAGCATATAGCTGGTTGATTCGTTCTTTACTCCCCCTATTTTTGTTGGTAAGATCATCACCTTCCTTTACTTTGCCGGACATCACTTTAAAATAAGTTACTTCACCTATGTGGGGTTCTATATTGGTTTTGAACACGAAAAGGCTGGTTGGTGCATTCGTTTCAGGCGTAATGTTTTTTCCGTCAACGGTTTCGGCACAAGGCATATCGGAAACAAACGGCACCACGTTGCCCAAGAACTCCATCAAACGGCGCACGCCCATATCCTTCCCCGCGCATACGCAAAAAACAGGGAACATATCGCGCTTGATTAATCCTTTACGAATGCCCAAACGCATATCATCCTCAGTAAGATTCCCCTCTGCAAAATATTTTTCCATCAAGCCCTCGTCGTTTTCGGCGGCAGCTTCTACCAGTTTGTTGTGCAAATCGTTGGCCTTCTCTTTTTCATTATCGGGAATTTCCAATATATCGGGTATGGCATCTTCTTGTTTCCATTGATACATTTTCATCATCAGCACATCAATTACCGCGTGAAAAGATGGCCCCACGGAAATGGGATATTGAATTTGAACTATTTTATTTCTATAGTTTTCGCGCAATTGCTCCAACACCATATCATAGTTAGCCTTCTCCTGGTCTAACTTATTAACGAGAAAAATAACCGGCTTTTTTAGTCGCTCCGTGTATCGGAAATGATTTTGCGTACCTGCTTCCACTCCATACTGGGCGTTTAGCAACATGATAGCGGTATCGGTTACCAGCAAGGAGGAAATAACGCCTCCAATAAAATCGTCAGCCCCCGGGCAATCAATAATATTCAATTTCTTATTTAACCATTCGGCATGAATAACCCCGGGAAAAACAGAATAACCATATTCCTGCTCAACGGGGAAAAAATCGGATACCGTGTTTTTATTTTCTATGCTTCCCCTGCGCTTTATAATGCCGCATTGAAAAACCATTGCTTCAGCCAATGTTGTTTTACCAGAACCAGAACTCCCAATAAGCGAGATGTTTTTTATCTCATTTGATTGATATACTTTCATACCTGATAGATTTTAAAATTAGTAACTGTAAATAAGCAATTGACAAACATTGATATGCTATGCAATTTAAAAATTTGTGACTAATTAATTTCAAAATATACCAAATATAATAGATGCTTTACAACACAAAAAAAGGTCGAAGGAAATTCCTTCGACCTTTTTCTATCTTAATGGGTGTTTTTTTATTCCACGATGGCAGTTTCTTCCATATCCAGCACACTTTTACGAGCTTGCATCAATTTTTCGTATTCGTCGAGCGAACCTACGATAATTTTATCAAAATCCCGTTGACCTGTTCCGGCAGGAATCAAGTGACCACAAATTACATTTTCCTTCAAGCCTTCCAACTTATCTGTTTTACCATTGATAGCAGCTTCATTCAGTACTTTTGTAGTTTCCTGGAATGATGCAGCAGACATGAAGCTGGCTGTTTGAAGGGCGGCACGTGTAATACCTTGCAAAATCTGACTGGAAGTAGCAGCAATAGCATCACGTACTTCAATCAATTTCAAATCCTTGCGTTTCAAAATACTATTTTCGTCGCGCAACTTACGAGCGGTAACAATCTGACCTGGATGGAACACTTGGGAATCGCCGGCTTCAACTACC
Organism: Paludibacteraceae bacterium; assembly: GCA_031292565.1. Lineage (GTDB taxonomy): Bacteria > Bacteroidota > Bacteroidia > Bacteroidales > Paludibacteraceae > JAFGVL01. The sequence goes on along the minus strand of JARLGW010000005.1, from coordinate 127,121 downwards.
ACTTTTTTACCCCAAATTCTGTCATTTTCCTCCATGAAATCATGTTTGTCAATGATCTGTTTTTCCAAGAAACGAGTATCGCCCGGTTCAAGAATTTCCACCTTACGCATCATCTGACGAACGATAACTTCAAAATGTTTATCATTGATTTTCACACCTTGCAAACGATACACGTCTTGTACTTCGTTCACGATATATTCCTGCACGGCAGTAGGCCCTTTAATAGCCAAAATATCAGAAGGCGTTACAGCACCATCGGAAAGAGGTGTGCCTGCACGTACATAGTCATTTTCCTGTACCAGGATTTGTTTGGAAAGAGGAACCAAATACTTCTTAACTTCACCTGTTTTTGAGGTTACGGAAATTTCACGGTTACCTCTCTTTATCTTACCGAAGTTTACTTCCCCGTCAATTTCTGCTACAACAGCAGGGTTGGATGGGTTACGAGCTTCAAATAATTCAGTTACACGAGGAAGACCACCCGTGATATCGCCCGCTTTACCTACGGCACGAGGAATTTTTACCAATAATTCACCGGCATTGATTTTGTCGCCTTCATCAAGCACCAAGTGGGCACCTACCGGCAAACTGTATGTTTTCAATACGGTTCCTTTAGCATCAACAACATGAGCCGAAGGAATCTTATTTTTATCTTTCGATTCAATGATAACCTTTTCACGCAAACCGGTTGCTTCATCCGACTCTGTTTTAAATGTAACGTTTTCAATTACATCTTCAAACTTAATCTTACCGGTCATTTCGGAAATGATTACGGCATTAAATGGATCCCATTCACAAATCTTAGTTCCTTTGGCAACCAATTCTTTATTCTTTACAAATAATTTCGATCCGTAAGGAATGTTTTGAGTTGTAAGGATAATTTGAGTGTGAGGATCAACGATACGCATTTCTGCCAATCGCCCAACCACTACCTGATATGGAACTTGAGCTGAAGAATCGACAGCATCTACCGTACGAAGCTCGTCAATATCCAAAATACCATCGTATTTTGAAACAAGACCGGATTCTGCTCCAACGTTGGATGCAACTCCACCAACGTGGAATGTACGAAGTGTTAACTGAGTACCCGGCTCACCGATAGATTGTGCTGCAATTACACCCACAGTTTCACCACGCTGAACCATACGACCTGTGGCTAGGTTACGACCATAACATTTGGCACATACCCCTTGTTTTGATTCGCAAGTTAACACGGAACGAATTTCAACTCGTTCGATAGGAGATTCTTGTATTTGTTTTGCGGCATCTTCATTGATTTCCTCACCCGAAGCAACAATCAAATCGCCTGTTTGAGGGTGGAAAATATCATGAACCGACACACGACCTAATATTCTTTCGTAAAGTGAAGCTACAACTTCTTCGTTGTTTTTCAACTCTGTTGCAATAAGACCACGCAGTGTACCACAATCTTCTTCCGAGATAATTACATCATTTGAAACATCGACCAAACGACGAGTCAAATAACCAGCATCGGCTGTTTTCAAAGCGGTATCCGCCAACCCTTTTCGAGCACCGTGAGTGGAAATAAAGTACTCCAACACAGATAAACCTTCCTTAAAGTTAGAAAGAATTGGGTTTTCAATAATCTGACCACCTTCAGCACCTGATTTTTGAGGCTTTGCCATCAAACCACGCATACCGGAAAGCTGACGAATCTGTTCTTTAGAACCACGAGCACCGGAATCCAACATCATATAAACCGGGTTAAACCCTTGATTATCAGTAGAAAGCTGTTTCATTAAGATGTTAGACAAACGGGCATTAATGTGAGTCCAAGTATCGATAATCTGATTATAACGTTCGTTGTTGGTAATGAATCCCATGTTATAGTTATTCAAGATCTCTTCAACTTCGGCATAACCTTCTTGTACCAATGTTTCTTTTTCTGCCGGGATAATTACATCTCCCAAGTTGAAAGACAAACCACCCTTAAAGGCCATTTGGTATCCAAGATTTTTAATATCGTCCAGGAATTGGGCAGTACGAGCTACTCCACATTCTTTAATAATTTTACCAATAATATCGCGTAATGATTTTTTGGAAAGAACTTCGTTGATGAAACCTACTTCTTTCGGTACGAATTTATTTACAATTACACGGCCTACGGTTGTTTCAATCATTTTTTCCACTAACACGCCACTTTCATCAAGGTCTTGACCTTTAATTTTGATATTAGCGTGCAATGCAACCATGCCTTCGTTGTAAGCGATTTCGGCTTCTTCCGTTCCATAAAAAATCAACCCTTCACCTTTAGCTCCTGTACGTGGTTTGGTAATGTAATACAAACCAAGCACCATGTCCTGAGAAGGTACTGTAATAGGAGCCCCATTAGCAGGGTTCAAAATGTTGTGAGACGCCAACATCAATAATTGAGCTTCCAACACGGCTTCATTACCAAGAGGTAAGTGAACAGCCATCTGGTCACCATCAAAGTCGGCGTTGAACGCAGTACAAGCAAGTGGATGTAACTGAATTGCTTTACCCTCAATCATGTGAGGTTGGAATGCCTGGATACCTAAACGGTGAAGAGTCGGAGCACGGTTTAATAATACCGGATGACCTTTCATCACGTATTCCAAAATATCCCAAACAACAGGATCTTTGCGATCTATAATTTTTTTAGCTGATTTTACGGTTTTTACAATACCACGTTCAATCAATTTTCTGATTACAAATGGTTTGTAAAGCTCTGCCGCCATATCTTTTGGCAATCCACATTCGTGCATTTTAAGCTCTGGGCCTACAACAATTACTGAACGAGCAGAATAGTCAACACGTTTACCAAGTAAGTTTTGACGAAAACGTCCTTGTTTACCTTTCAACGAATCGGAAAGGGATTTCAACGGACGATTAGCATCGGTTTTAACAGCACTTGATTTACGTGAGTTATCAAATAATGAATCGACAGCCTCCTGAAGCATACGTTTTTCATTACGCAAAATAACTTCGGGAGCTTTGATTTCAATCAATCGTTTCAAACGGTTATTACGAATAATAACACGACGATACAAATCGTTCAAATCGGAAGTAGCGAAACGACCTCCATCCAATGGTACCAACGGACGCAATTCTGGAGGAATCACAGGAACGATTTTTACAATCATCCATTGTGGTTTATTTCTGTTTCTTGATACTCTAAACGACTCAACTACTTGCAAGCGTTTCAATGCTTCATTCTTACGTTGTTGAGATGTATCGGTATCTGCCTTATGACGCAAATCATAAGAAAGAGTATCCAAATCAATGCGGGCTAACAAATCATAGATAGCTTCAGCACCCATCTTGGCGATAAATTTATTAGGATCGGTATCTTCCAACAACTGATTTTCGCGTGGAAGAGTTTCCAAAATATCCAAGTATTCGTCTTCAGAAAGCAATTCGCCTTCTTCAATTCCTTCTTGAGTACTTAGCATACCAGCTTGGATAATTACATATTTTTCGTAATAAATAATTGCATCCAGCTTCTTAGTAGGCATTCCAAGCAAATAACCTATTTTGTTTGGCAACGAACGGAAATACCAAATATGAGCCACCGGAACCACCAATTGAATGTGCCCCATGCGTTCTCTCCGAACCTTCTTCTCGGTAACTTCAACACCACAACGGTCACACACAATCCCTTTGTAACGGATTCGTTTGTATTTTCCGCAATGACATTCATAGTCCTTTACCGGGCCGAAGATTCTTTCACAAAACAAACCATCACGTTCCGGTTTGTAAGTACGATAATTGATTGTTTCCGGTTTAAGCACTTCTCCGCTTGACAATTCTAGAATTTCTTCTGGAGAGGCCAACCCAATGGAAATTTTACTAAATGTAGTTTTAGTCTTATTATCTTTTCTGAAAGCCATAAAATTTAATAGCTTAGCTTCGAGCATAAGGAGTTGAAAAAGAATTCAACCCCTTACATTCTATGCAGTTTATTATTCCAAATTAATACTTAATCCTAAACCTCTTAATTCGTGTAACAACACGTTGAGTGATTCAGGAATACCAGGTGTAGGCATAGGATCACCTTTAACAATTGCCTCATAAGCACGGGCACGTCCCATCACATCATCTGATTTGATGGTAAGGATTTCCTGCAAAATATGAGCAGCTCCAAATGCTTCGAGTGCCCAAACCTCCATTTCACCAAAACGTTGACCTCCAAATTGAGCTTTACCTCCAAGTGGCTGCTGCGTAATAAGCGAATATGGCCCAATAGAACGAGCATGCATCTTGTCTTCAACCATGTGACCCAATTTCAACATATAGATTATACCTACTGTTGCTGGTTGGTCAAATTGTACACCGGTTCCGCCATCGCAAAGGAAGGTTCTACCATATCGAGGAAGGCCTGCTTTGTCAGTCCAAGAATTCAAATCGTCCATACTGGCACCATCGAAAATAGGAGTTGCAAATTTCACGCCTAATCTTTTACCCGCCCAACCAAGCACAGTTTCAAAAATCTGTCCAAGGTTCATACGAGAAGGCACACCCAATGGGTTCAACACGATATCCACAGGAGTTCCGTCTTCCAAGAAAGGCATATCCTCCTGACGAACAATACGCGAAACGATACCTTTGTTACCATGACGACCGGCCATTTTATCACCTACACGTACTTTACGTTTCTTAGCAATATATACTTTGGCCAATTGTACGGTTCCGGCTGGAAGCTCGTCGCCAATAGTAATATTGAATTTTTTGCGTTTTAGCTGCGCATCCAATTCTTTATATTTTTTCAGGAAGTTAACAATAACGTCCCGAATCATATCATTTTTGTGTTGGTCCGTAGTCCACTTGGTAACATGTACGGTTGTAAAATCTATTTCGTTCAAAGCTTTTTGGGTAAACTTACTTCCTTTAGGAATAATTTCATTTCCTAAGTAATCTTTTACCCCTTGAGAAGTTTTTCCGCTGGTTAATACCATTAATTTTTCAATTAAAACGGATTTCAACACAGCAACTTCTGTTTCAAACTCTTCGTCAAGTTTAGGAAGAATCGCTTTATCTGATAATTTAGATTTTCTATTTTTAACCGCTTTCGAGAACAATCTTTTTTCGATAACCGTACCCGATAATGATGGAGATGCTTTCAAAGAGGCATCTTTCACATCGCCGGCTTTGTCTCCAAATATTGCACGTAACAGTTTCTCTTCGGGCGAAGGATCGGATTCTCCTTTTGGTGTAATTTTACCTATCAAAATATCTCCAGGCATTACATGAGCACCTACACGGATAATACCGTTTTCATCCAAATCTTTTGTTGCTTCTTCGCTCACGTTAGGTATATCGGAAGTCAATTCTTCCATACCACGTTTTGTTTCACGCACTTCCAAGGCGTATTCATCAACATGGATAGAAGTGAATATATCTTCTTTTACAACACGCTCGTTAATTACGATAGCATCCTCAAAGTTATATCCTTTCCAGGGCATGAAGGCAACCAACAGGTTCTTTCCAATTGCCAATTCACCATTTTCAGTAGAATAACCTTCTGTCAAAATCTGACCGGCAACTACATTCTCACCACGTTTCACAATAGGACGTAAGTCAATGGTGGTGCTTTGGTTCGTTTTTTGGAATTTAGGAATATTGTAAGTTACTAAATTAGAATCGAAACTAACAAATTCTTCGTCTTCGGTTCTTTCGTAACGGATTTTGATACATTTTGCATCAACAAACTCGATAACACCATTTTTTTCGGCAGCAATTTGAGTTCTTGAATCACGAACTAATTGGCCTTCAATTCCGGTTCCAACAACAGGCGATTCACAGCGTAACAGTGGAACTGCCTGACGCATCATGTTTGATCCCATCAACGCACGGTTAGCATCATCGTGTTCCAAGAAAGGAATTAACGAAGCTGCAATAGATGCAATTTGAGTAGGCGACACATCCATCAATTCTACTTCAGGTGGTTCTACAACAGGGAAATCAGCATCAGAACGAGCTTTTACTTTGTTGTTGATAAATTCACCTTTTTCAGTTAATGGGGCATTTCCTTGTGCTATAATTTTGCCTTCTTCTTCTTCAGCAGTCATGTAAATGATACCGTTTTCGGATAAATCGACTTTTAAATCCTCAACTTTACGATAAGGTGTTTCGATAAATCCAAGATCGTTAATTTTAGCATATACGCATAAAGAAGAAATCAAACCGATGTTTGGCCCTTCAGGAGTTTCAATAGGGCATAAACGACCATAATGGGTATAGTGTACATCTCGAACCTCGAAACCTGCACGCTCACGTGAAAGTCCACCAGGCCCAAGTGCTGACATACGGCGTTTGTGAGTAATCTCTGCCAACGGATTTGTTTGATCCATGAACTGAGACAGGGCATTGGTTCCAAAGAACGAATTGATTACAGATGAAATTGTTTTCGCGTTAATCAAATCAATTGGAGTAAACACTTCATTATCGCGGACGTTCATCCTTTCACGAATGGTACGCGCCATACGCGCCAACCCAACACCAAACTGGTTGTTCAATTGTTCGCCTACGGTTCTTACACGACGATTGCTTAAGTGGTCAATATCATCTACGTCAGCTTTTGAGTTAATCAACTGAATCAAATATTTAATGATTTCAATGATATCCTCTTTAGTCAAAACTCGAACATTCATTTCTGTTGTCAAGTTCAACTTTTTGTTAATTCTGTAACGGCCTACATCTCCTAAATCGTAGCGTTTTTCAGAAAAGAACAATCCGTTAATAACCTCGCGTGCAGTTGCATCATCTGCAGGTTCTGCATTACGAAGTTGACGGTATATATATAATACAGCTTCTTTTTCAGAGTTACTTGGGTCTTTTTGAAGCGTATTGTAAATAATGGCAAAGTCATTCAGATTTTGGTCTTCTTTATGAAGAAGAACTGTTTGAACCCCTGATTCCAAAATCTCATCCAAATGGGCGTTTTCGATAATGGTTTCACGGTCAATGATAATTTCATTACGTTCGATAGTGGTTACCTCACCGGTATCCTCGTCCACGAAATCTTCCACCCATGTTTTTAAAACACGAGCAGCTAATTTGCGACCAACAATCTTTTTTAAATTGGTTTTGTTAACCTTAAATTCTTCAGCTAAGCCAAAGATTTCTAATATATCTCTGTCACTTTCAAAGCCGATGGCACGCAACAAGGTAGTAACCGGAAGCTTCTTCTTACGGTCAATATAAGCATACATCACATTATTGATGTCTGTTGCGAATTCAATCCAAGAACCTTTGAAAGGAATAATTCTTGCAGAATAAAGTTTGGTACCGTTGGCATGTACACTTTGACCAAAGAATACACCTGGTGAACGGTGAAGTTGGGAGACAACAACACGTTCGGCACCATTTACAACAAATGTACCTTTGGCCGTCATATAAGGGATAGGCCCAAGATATACATCTTGAATAACTGTATCGAAATCCTCATGTTCAGGATCGGTACAGTATAATTTAAGTTTAGCTTTTAGCGGAACGCTATAAGTCAAACCTCTCTCAATACATTCTTCAATTGAATAACGAGGAGGATCTACATAATAATCGAGAAACTCGAGTATAAAATTATTACGCGTATCTGCAATAGGAAAGTTTTCTGCAAATACTTTGTACAGGCCTTCATTTTTTCTTTTTTCAGCCGGTGTATCAAGTTGGAAAAAATCCTTGAACGATTTTAATTGTACCTCCAAAAAATCTGGGTATTGAAACGGATTCTTAATCGAGGCAAAGTTAATTCTTTGATTTTCAGTAATTGAAGACATTTGTCAAAGATATTAATTGAACTTAGTTTTTTAATACATAAAAAGGTTTAGAGTCTCACAACCGTGAGATTCTAAACCGTAACTCCCTTTTACAGGAGGTTAATCCTTATTTAAGTTCAACTTCAGCTCCGCCTTCTTCAAGAGTTTTCTTCAAGGCTTCTGCTTCGTCTTTAGTGATTCCTTCTTTAATTGCAGAAGGAGCACCATCAACTAGATCTTTAGCTTCTTTCAAACCAAGACCTGTAAGTTCTTTAACTGCTTTTACGATAGCTAATTTATTTGCACCGGCGGCTTTCAAAATTACATCAAAAGATGTTTTTTCTTCAGCGGCGGCATCACCGCCTGCGGCTGGGCCTGCAGTAACTGCAACTGCTGCAGCAGCTGGTTCAATTCCGTATTCGTCTTTTAAAATTTGAGCTAACTCGTTTACTTCTTTCACTGTCAAGTTAACTAATTGTTCTGCAAAAGCTTTCAAATCTGCCATTTTACTTATTGTTTAAATTAAGTTTAAATTTATTGTTTGTTTAAATTATCTCTCGGCTAATGTTGTTAACACGCCATGGATAGTTGTTCCTCCTGATTGGAGAGCGGAAATAACATTCTTGGCTGGAGATTGAAGTAATCCAATAACTTCACCAATAAGTTCGTTTTTACTTTTGATGTTAATAAGCGTTTCTAGTTGATTTGCTCCGATATAGAAGCTTTCTTCAACATAAGCAGCTTTAAGAATAGGTTTTTCATTGGTTTTAGCGAATTCCTTAATTAACTTAGCAGGTCCGTTTCCAGTGTTAGATAACAGAATGGATGATTCACCTTTAAGCGCAACAAAGATTTCAGAGAAGTCTTTTCCTGTAGCTTCTAACGCTTTACCTAGAAGTTTATTCTTTACTACTACTAACTTAACATCATTTTTGAAACATAATCTTCTTAAGTCGCTTGATTGAGCAGAATTTAATCCACCAATATCAGCGATGTAAAAGTGTGCATAGCCACCCAATGTTTCTTTAATCTGGTCTATGATTAGGCTTTTATCTTCTTTTTTCATAAGTTCAATTTATTAAATTTCTTCTACCGTTTTAGGGTCAATTTTAATACCCGGACTCATTGTACTTGAAAGATAAATGCTTTTAACATAAGTACCTTTAGCTGTGGATGGCTTCATTTTAATTATAGTAGTAATAAATTCTTTAGCATTGCCCACAATTTGATCTGTCGAAAAAGAAACTTTTCCGATAGAAGTATGTACAATACCTGATTTATCTACTTTAAAATCAATTTTACCAGATTTTACTTCACCTATCGCTTTAGCGATTTCATTGGTAACAGTACCACTTTTAGGGTTTGGCATTAAACCACGAGGGCCTAAAACTTTACCTAGAGCACCGATTTTACCCATGATTGAAGGCATAGTGATGATAACATCAATATCAGTCCAACCGCCTTTTATTTTTTCAATATATTCGTCAAGGCCAACATAATCAGCACCAGCTGCTTTAGCTTCTGCTTCTAAGTCGGGAGTACATAATGCTAAGACTCTTACCACTTTACCTGTTCCGTGAGGTAATGATACCACACCACGAATCATTTGGTTAGCTTTACGAGGGTCAACGCCTAAACGCACATCTACATCTATAGAAGAATCAAACTTAGTTGTAGTAATTTCTTTCACTAAACTAGCTGCTTCTTTTAATGAATAGCTTTTCCCTTCTTCAATTTTTGCAAAAGCTAACTTTTGATTTTTTGTAAGTTTACTCATCGTTTCAATTGAAGTTTAATTAATTATTGTCGGGAAATGTACCTTTAACAGCAATACCCATACTTCTTGCTGTTCCTGCTACCATTTTCATTGCTGATGGCAATGAAAAACAGTTTAAATCAGTCATTTTATCTTCTGCAATAGTCTTCACTTGATCCCAAGTGATTTCTGCCACCTTTTTACGGTTTGGCTCTGCACTACCACCTTTAAGTTTTGACGCTTCCAATAGTTGGATTGCCACAGGAGGAGTTTTTACAATAAAATCAAACGATTTATCAGCATAGTAGGTGATAACAACAGGTAATACTTTACCTGCTTTGTCTTGAGTCCTGGCATTAAATTGTTTGCAAAACTCCATAATATTGATTCCCTTAGAACCTAATGCAGGCCCTACTGGAGGAGATGGGTTTGCTGCTCCACCCTTAATCTGTAATTTTATAAGTCCAGCAACTTCTTTAGCCATAATAATTTTGATTTTTGTGATTTTTGTGAAAATAAACTAGATTGCGCGTAACAATAATTCCAACAATCTACTCTTTTTCAACTTGAGTGAAACCTAATTCGAGCGGGGTTTTCCGCCCGAAAATTTTAACCATAACCTTGAGTTTTTTCTTCTCGTTGTTTACTTCCTCAATAACGCCGCTAAAACCACTAAAAGGACCAAAAATCACTTTCACTGATTCGCCAACATAATAAGGAATGCTAATTTCTTCACCGGTTTCTTGAAGCTCGTCAACAGAACCTAAAATTCTGTTTACTTCTGATTGACGCAATGGAGTGGGTTCATTTGACTTTCCACCCAAAAAGCCGATCACATTTGGAGCATTTTTCAACCTGTGAGGAACTTCGCCAACAAGAGCGGCCTCAATTAGCACATAACCGGGCAGATAACTTCTTTCTTTCGTTATTTTCTTTCCATTACGTACTTGATACACCTTTTCAGTGGGTATTAAAACCTGAGAAACATATTGACCAAGATCGGTATTCTTGATTTCAGCATCAATATATTCCTTTACCTTGTTCTCTTTGCCACTAATGGCACGTAGCACGTACCATTTCTTAACTGTTTCCGCCATTTTTATTACCTCCTGATTAGAGTACCTTGTAAATTAAGGTCATTACATTCTCACAACCTAAATCCATAACCCAGACTACAAGTGCAATAATTAGGGAAGCAACTAATACAACCACTGCGCTGTTTGTTAATTCTTGACGTGTTGGCCAAGAAACTTTATGGGCAAGTTCTGAGTAAGCCTCTTTGATATAGTTAATAATTTTCTTCATCTTCAATAAAAAGAATTTGCACGGGTCGAGAGGCTCGAACTCCCGACACCCGGTTTTGGAGACCGGTGCTCTACCAACTGAGCTAGACCCGTAAAAACGCATCGGTAGCTCAACACTACCGATGTGTGTTTATAATTTATTTAACGATTTCAGTGATTTGTCCTGCACCTACTGTACGACCACCTTCGCGGATAGCGAAACGAAGACCTACATTACAAGCTACTGGGTAAATCAATTCTACTGTAATTGTTACGTTATCACCTGGCATAACCATTTCAGTTCCTTCTGGAAGAGTGATTTCACCGGTAACGTCCAATGTACGAATATAGAACTGAGGACGATATTTGTTGTGGAATGGAGTGTGACGACCACCTTCTTCTTTCTTCAAAATATACACCTCTGCTTTGAATGTAGTGTGAGGGGTAATTTTTCCAGGATGGCAGATAACCATACCACGTTTGATTTCTTCTTTATCGATACCACGAAGCAATAAACCAACGTTGTCTCCAGCTTGACCTTCGTCCAAAATTTTGCGGAACATTTCCACACCGGTAACTACTGATTTTTTGTTTTCTAAACCAAGACCGATAATTTGAACTTCTTCACCTGTTTTGATAATACCTGTTTCAATACGACCTGTAGCTACTGTACCACGACCTGTGATAGAGAACACGTCTTCAACTGGCATCAAGAAAGGTTTGTCTACTTCACGAGGAGGAATTGGAATCCAAGTATCAACAGCGTCCATCAATTCCATTACTTTATCTTCCCATTCGGCAACACCGTTAAGTGCACCTAGAGCAGAACCGCGGATGATAGGAGTATTGTCACCATCGAAATCGTAGAATGAAAGCAATTCACGCATTTCCATTTCTACCAAATCCAACATTTCAGCATCGTCAACCATATCGCATTTGTTCATAAAAACAACGATACGAGGTACGTTTACCTGACGAGCCAAAAGGATGTGCTCACGAGTTTGAGGCATAGGACCATCAGTAGCAGCTACTACGATGATAGCACCATCCATTTGAGCAGCACCTGTAACCATGTTCTTTACATAATCGGCGTGTCCCGGACAGTCAACATGTGCATAGTGACGATTAGCTGTTTGATATTCCACATGAGAAGTATTAATGGTAATACCTCTTTCTTTTTCTTCAGGAGCGTTATCGATAGAATCGAATGAACGCAATTCGGAAAGACCTTTTTTTGCTAACACAGTGGTGATAGCGGCAGTTAATGTAGTTTTACCGTGGTCAACATGGCCAATTGTACCGATGTTAACATGAGGTTTCGACCTGTCAAAATGTTCTTTTGCCATAACTCAAAGATTATTAATTTAAAAGATTATTAATGTTTTCAAAAAACTATATTTGTTATAAATCAGAAATCATCACTAGAGCTGTTGACGGGAGTTGAACCCGTGACCTCTTCCTTACCAAGGAAGTGCTCTACCACTGAGCTACAACAGCAATAAATACGAGCGGAAGACGGGGCTCAAACCCGCGACCCTCAGCTTGGAAGGCTGATGCTCTATCAACTGAGCTACTTCCGCAATACTGCTTGACACGAACGCTGTCGTCAAGCAAGTGGGTAGTGATGGATTCGAACCACCGAAGGCGAAGCCAGCAGATTTACAGTCTGCCCCATTTGGCCACTCTGGTAACTACCCTTTTTTGAGCCTCTTGTCGGATTCGAACCAACGACCCCGAGATTACAAATCACGTGCTCTGGCCAACTGAGCTAAAGAGGCCTATGTCTCAATCGCAACACCAATTAAAAGCCGTTTTAACAGAACCTGCTAAAACGGCTTGCAAATGTAGAGGATTTATTTTGAATAACAAAAAAATATTTGCATTTTTTACTTAGCTCGCGCTTTTTCCTTGAATTTCACAATCTGTTTTTCAATAGCCTCTAAAGCGGTATCTACAGATTCTTCAAATGTGCTGGTCACCTTAGCTGCAAAGAACTCAGCATTAGGTGCTTTTACTTTTATTTCAGCTTCCTTATTTTCAGATGTTTCGGGTTTCACTACTTTCAAAAACACATCTACACTCGTAATTTCGTCGCTCAATTTTTCTAATTTAGCGGCTTTTTTATTTACATGAGCTTCTAATTCTGCGGAAATATCAAAATGAATGGCGTGAATCTTTATATCCATGATTATTTTTCTCCTTAATTTTTAGTTATGCTCTTGGGTGAGCCTGTTTATATATTTTCTGTAATTGCTCAAAAGATGTATGGGTGTAAACTTCCGTGGCGGCAAGATTACTATGGCCTAACAATTCTTTTACGGCATTCAGATCCGCCCCATTGTTTAATAATGTAGAAGCAAAGGTATGCCTTAACACATGCGGACTTGTTTTTGAAAGTGAGCTTGCTTGGGACATGTATTTATGCACTACATTATATATTAACCTGGTGTACATTTTTTGTCCATCTTTACGAACAAAAAGATAACTTGATTTCGCTTGAATTTCTTTATCCCTTATCGCCATATATTGAACAACAACCTGAAGAAAATTTCTCCCTACCGGGATCATCCGTTCTTTGTTTCGTTTCCCAATCACGCGCAACGTGCCTGTATATTTATCAATATCCGTATCCTTAATGTTGGATAATTCGGAAACACGTACTCCGGTTTCGTAAAACAAATCAATTATCAATCTGTCGCGATAATTCTCGAACGACTGACCGATAATAACATCTGTTAATACGGTATGAACTTCTTTTTCTTTAAAGAACACGGGTAAGGGTTTCTTTGCTTTTGGCAGAATGATGTTCTTTGTCGGGTTCCGTTTAAGATCGCCTTTCTGTATCAAATGTTTAAAAAACGATTTTAATGCTGATAGCTTTCTGTTAACCGAACGCGGCGTAAGCCCACTACTAATCAAAAAAACAACCCATTCTCTAAGCTGCTCAGGCGAAGCCTGAGAGACATCTGATTCAGAAAAATCTTTTTCAAGAAAAAGACTAAACTGAGCTATGTCATTTTTATATGACAAAACGGTATGCGAAGAATAATTTTTCTCATACTGTAAGTATTGCAGAAATTCATCTACCAGCATGGCTTATAGCTTTTCTACAACGAAGATAAGGAATAAAAGTAAAAAAGAGAAGAATTTCCTTCTTTATTTATTCTTCAGTTTGTTGCAATTGTTGCACGTAGATAGCATGTAATTTTGCTTCACGATTTACAATGGATGGTTTGTCAAAACATTGGCGTCTTCTTAATTCTTTAACAACACCGGTTTTTTCAAATTTTCTTTTGAATTTTTTTAATGCTTTTTCGATGTTTTCGCCTTCTTTTACAGGAACTACGATCATAATAAGTTGAATTTTATATGTAAAATAAATTAGATTCTGCTTTCCAAAATGGGCTGCAAAAATAGGTAATCCTTTTTGAACTGCAAAATATTAGCCTTGAATAATTGCATTAAATCTCAAGTGAAAACATAAAAAACCTCCATGATACAGAAATCATAGAGGCTTTTATAAATAATTTTTATTCAACCCTTATTTTGCCGGAGTTACAACATCTGTTACCGGAGCTGGTTGCACAATAGCTTTTGCTTTTTTATCGAAGTTAAAACTATAGGTTACACCCAAACTATGTTGCAATTGCCAATCGTTGGCTCCATCACGGGTATAAAAATCTATATTATCACGGGTAGTCCATCCGAAATCGGCTTGGTAACGAACACCTATATGACTATTAATTCTGTATTCCAATCCAACTCCACCATTGATAATCATACCAAAAGAAGTTTTACCGGAAACTGCGATGGTGTCTCCCTCGTTTATATTATCTGTTGTGGTTCCTTTATCCTTGAAATAAGCAAGGAAACCAACACCGAAATTCAAATAAGGAACGAAACGAGCATCGTCATCAGGCCCCAAAATTTTAATTCTCACGTGCGCATTGGTGTTAGATAGATTAGCTTTGAAACTTCTAGGAACTCGTTCCACGTTACTTTTATCTTTAAAACCTACGGTTCCAAAGGAACTATAAATACCCAAATCAAAATAATTATTCATGTAACGATCAAAAGACAACGCCCCACCTCCATAAAGCAAGTTAAAATTAAAGATGGTATTTCTAGTATCATTTGCCTTATTGGATGTTGTCCACTCATTGGAGTATTTAGCCAAATCGCCTAAATATTCTGTTTTAACACCATACACACCTATGGTCCAAGGATTCTCTTTAGTCTGAGCCATACTAACCGAAGCTAACCCTAAACCAAGGATAAATAATAGAATCTTTTTCATAATTTATTCATTTTAGTTGATTATATAAAAAACGATTATTCACGAATTACAAAAGAAAACGTTATGTACTAAGATCGTAATTCACAGCTTTATCAAGAAGTCTCAATAATCAACAATTAATTAGCCGTGATTGTTTAGGTGTGTTTGATTTGGTTGTTGTTGTTTTGTATCAAGTATTGCAAATATATAAAAGTTTTAAATACAAAACACCCGCTTACTAATTTTATTATCTAGAGATAATCTATTTGAAGTTAAGACTTAAACCTGCCATCGGCTTGATATATTTTGTACTTTTGTATCTTTCAACAAAGAACCTACTATGACCGAAATCTCTAATAGAATAAACCGTTTGCGAGCAACGATGTTACAACAAAACATAGCAGCCTGCATCATACCGACAAACGACCCACACGCGAGCGAATATGTAGCCGACCATTGGAAAGCACGAACCTATTTTTCGGGCTTCACCGGTTCGGCAGGCACGCTGATTGTTACAACATCAAAAGCCGGGCTATGGACTGACTCCCGTTATTTTTTGCAAGCAGCCGACGAATTGCAAGGCTCCACCATTGAATTATTCAAAATGGGAGAAGCAAATGTACCCACGATAGCAACATGGCTCGGCTCCGAACTTGAAAAAGGAAACCTGATAGCCATGAATGCCGATTTATTTTCGATAGCCACCATTCAACAGTACCACGAATACTTTTCAGCATTAGAAATTTGCTTGGACACGAAAACGGATTTGATTTCAGCAGCCTGGCACAACAGACCGGCACTACCCCGCGCACCTTTATTTATACATGAAGAAAGATTTGCAGGAAAAAGCTGTGAAGAAAAAATTGATTGGGTACGCAAACTCATGACAAAAGTCAATGCAAACTTATTATTGCTTAACGCGTTGGACGAAATTGCATGGCTATTCAATATCCGTGGCACCGATGTTGACTTTAACCCTGTAACCATAGCCTATGCAGCCATAGAAGCGAACCAAGCCATACTCTTTGTTGATCTTCAAAAATTAACAGCCGCAACCAAAACCTATTTTGATACTCATCACATCATAGTAAAAGAATATCAATCCGTTGCAGAATACCTAAGTTCGCTTCAAGGCAAAACTATTTTGCTGGACAAAAGCAAGATGAATTACGCCATTTACGAACAACTAACAGGAAAAAATCAGGTGAAATTTGAGACCTCTCCCGTGCTACAGTTAAAAAGCCTCAAAAACGACACCGAAATTAAGGGTACACGACTGGCTATGCTAAAAGACGGAGTGGCATTAACCCGTTTCTCAATGTGGTTGGAAAGCAGTTTTGCACAAGGACTCTGCGTGAGCGAACTATCGGCTGCCAACAAATTGCGTGGCTTCCGAGCCGAACAAGATTTGTTTTTTGGCGAAAGCTTCGCCCCCATTGTGGGGTACAAGGCGCACGGAGCCATCGTGCATTACAGTGCAAGCGAAAGCATCAACGCCGAAATAAAGCCGGATGGATTACTGCTAATCGATTCCGGTGCACAGTTTCCACACGGCACAACCGACATCACCCGCACCTTTGCATTAGGCTGCCCCACAGAGAAAGAAAAAAGCGACTTCACCCTGGTGCTAAAAGGACACATCGCCTTAGCCCAAGCCGTATTCCCGGCCGGAACCTGCGGGTATCAACTTGACGCGTTAGCCCGCCAGTTTTTATGGAAAAACGGATTGAACTACGGACACGGAACGGGTCATGGCGTAGGCTGCTTCCTTTGCGTGCACGAAGGCCCGCAAGCCATCCGCCCCGACGCGAATAAAACACCGCTGGAGACAGGAATGATTATCTCCAACGAACCGGGTATTTATCGCACGGGAGAGCACGGCATCCGCCTGGAAAATTTGGTATTAGTTCAATCCTGTAATTTTTCTGATAAAAATGACTTTTTTTGCTTTGAAACATTAACTTTGTTCCCTTTTGATACCAAAGCCATCAGCATTTCTTTAATGACGGCAGAGGAAACAGTTTGGCTGAATACGTACCACGAAACGGTATTCAACAAACTATCACCCCTACTGAATCAAGAAGAAAAAACATGGCTACAAAAAAAATGTCAAGCTATCCATCATTAACTTATAGTCTTTATCTATATTTATTCTTATGCAAACGAAAAAATTATTATTAATCGCGAGCTTACTTTTAAGCGTTTTCAGTTTATCCAATGCTGAACAAAGCAGTTATCACATTGATGTCAACGCCAATCAATTAGCCAACCAATCAGTTTACCTTGCAGGCTACTTCAACGGTAAAATTTACGCTTTCGATACGTTAAAATTAGATGCAAAAGGAAAAGGTGCATTCACGAAAAAGAAAAAACTGGACGAGGGCATGTACCTTGTTTATTACACAGCCAGCAAATATTTTGAATTCATGCTGGGCGAAGAGCAAAGCATCAAAGTAAAAATAGACACAACTAGTAACATTAACGGAATTGAAGCTACCGGGGCTCCACAAACCGAAGCCTTTATGAATTTCGGAAAATTCATGACCGGAAAAAAGAAAGAACAAGAAGCGTTACGAAAAAAACAAGAAGCGGCTAAAAACGACAGTGTAAAAATAAAAGAAATCGGCCTCCAGATGCAAAAGCTCGACGAAGAGGTTATTGCCTATCAAAAAAAACTGGCTCAAGAAAACAGTGGCAAAATAGTAGGCCTATTTACTAAAGCACTACAAACGCCACAGTTCCCTGATAACCTTATTAAAGGAGATATGAAAAATAAAGACTTTTTGCTGGCCAGATACGAGTATGCAAAAAGACATTTCTTTGACAATATAGACCTGACTGACAAGCGTTCGTGGCGATTAAACCTGTTAAATCAAAAGCTGGATGAGTTTACCCAACATTTACTTATTCAAATCCCCGACAGCATTATTCCAGAAGTAATCAACTTGATAGAAACAAGCAAGAAAGACTCCATTTGCTATAACTTAATGGCCAACTACATGATAAACTATTCAGTAACCAGCAAAGTGATGGGTATGGATAAATTGTTTGTTGCCTTGGCTGATCGTTATTATTTCTCAGGCAAAGCACCGTGGGCCGACTCCACTATAATGAAAAATATCACCTCCGAAGTAAAAAAAGTGCGCTACAACCTGATAGGGATGCAAGCAGCCAATTTACCTTTGATAAAATTCGACGGATCACCGTTTAATATCTACGACATAAACAGTAAATTCACCTTGGTATATTTCTTTGAACCATCATGCGGACATTGCCGGGAAACAACCCCGAAAATTCACGACATTTATCAAAAATACAAAAACAAGGGATTTGAGGTTGTTTGTATTTACTTGATGACGGATAAAAAGGAATGGACTGACTTCTTAACCGAAGATAAGTTATACGATTGGGTAAACGCGTGGGATCCTACCCGCGATTCGCACTACTGGGAATTTTATGACACATCGGTTACACCCGGAGTCTTTTTACTGGACAAGGATAAAAAAATCATAGCGAAAAAAATTGATGCTAAATCGTTGGACAAAATCTTAGATTTTGAAATCAACGGCAAAACAATAGAAGACGACAAAAACAAAGACGACAAATAGAAACGGTTATGGCTTTAATAAAAGAAGTGCGCGGATTCGCCCCCGAAATAGGTGAAGATTGTTTTTTAGCCGAAAATGCCACCATTGTAGGTGATGTAAAAATGGGTGAAGGATGCAGCATTTGGTTCAACGCCGTGCTACGAGGCGATGTAAATTCCATCCGCATAGGCAATCACGTGAATGTTCAGGACGGAGCCGTGCTACACACCTTGTACCAAAAATCCACCATCGAAATCGGCAATTATGTATCCGTGGGGCACAACGTAACCATACACGGGGCAGCCATTAAAGACTATGCCCTTATAGGCATGGGTGCCACGGTACTGGATCATGCCGTAATTGGCGAAGGAGCTATAGTGGCTGCCAATGCCCTTATTTTAAGCAACACTATCGTAGAACCATTTACCCTTTGGGCCGGGGTTCCGGCTAAATTCGTAAAAAAAATAGAGCCTCAACAATCCAAAGAAATGAATGAACGCATTGCCCATAATTATGAGATGTATGCAAGCTGGTATAAATAGCCTTGGGGAAACTAAAAGTTTCCCCAACGTTCATTTTCTATAAATTTAAGATCCATAGCATACGTTACTTTTCTCCGACAATATTTCGGACTACCTTTCCACTCCCCACCTGAACAAAATTCCATTCGCCTTCACGAACCCATTGGTCGATAAAAAAAAGCCAAACATCTATAACAGGATTTAATTATATTAATTCAACTTATATTTGTAAAAAATAACTATTACTATGAATATCTCCTTCAAAAAAACCAATACATTTCAAATATCCATCCACATACTAATATGGATTGTTCTATTCAGCATCCCCTATTTTTTATCGTCAGGAACATTCGAAGATCATTTAATAGAATTCTCATGGATGCCCATAATCTTTTATGCCATCAGTTTTTATATCAATTATGGTTGGTTGGCCGATAAACTTTTTCACAAAAAAGAACGAATTGTCTTTATTTGTTTAAACATAGCCCTTATCCTGATTTTTTTAGTTCTCAATTTTGTTTTACGTATTACTATCTTTAAACATGATATTCCACCGCACATGCATATGCACCGGGGGCCTAGAGGACAACCATCCATGTCATTGTTTATGTACAAGGATATAATTTCTTATCTAATCCCTGTTATATTTGCCGTTGCCATTAGGGCTACTATGCGTTGGAGCAAAGCCGAATCCCTACAAAAAGAAGCCGAAAAAGAACGGTTGACATCAGAAATACAACATCTTAAATATCAGCTTCAACCACACTTCTTTTTCAATTCGCTGAATAATATTTATGCACTGGTAGATACAAACCCCGAACGGGCAAAAGAAAGTATACATACTTTGGGCAAGCTAATGCGTTACATGCTATACGAATCGAACACGGATAAGGTGCTTTTATCGAAAGAAATTGATTTTATGAAACGATACATTGACCTCATGGCCATGCGCAGTTCAAACAAAACATCCGTTTCATACCAGTTCCCCACCTTAGCCCAAGATGTGGAAATTCCGCCGCTGTTATTTATTTCGTTAATTGAAAACGCATTCAAACATGGCGTTTCCGCGAGCAAGGAAACAAAAATCAGTTTCAACTTGATGCTTACTAATTCCAATCTTTATTTTGTAGCTGAAAATGAAAATTTGCCCAAACAATCGAACGACAAAAGCGGGTCTGGCATCGGACTTGACAACCTTGAGAAAAGATTAAAACTGCTTTTCCCTCAGAAATATATCCTAACAAAAAAAATTACAGATAATATTTATTGGATAGGTTTAAGCATCGACCTAACCGGAAATGAAGATGAACCACAAAACACAAAGGCATGAAAAAAATAAACTGCTTAATTATTGACGACGAACCGCTGGCACTAGACCTACTGGAATCGTATGTACTTAAAACTCCTTTTTTGGAATTAAAAGGACGTTGCAACAGTGCTATTGAAGCAATTGAAACAATAAATTCGGAATCTGTGGATTTATTGTTTATTGATATACAGATGCCCGATTTAAGCGGCCTCGAATTTTCACGCACGCTAAGTAGCAATATAAAAGTAATTTTCACCACCGCTTTCAGCGAATATGCGTTGGACGGGTATAAAGTAAACGCGCTGGACTACTTATTAAAACCCTTCAATTACGAGGAATTTTTAAAAGCGTCGCTCAAGGCTAAAGAATGGTTTGAACTAACAGCCAACAAACAAACAGCTACCAATGATATTGATAAAGATTTTATTTTCGTAAAATCGGAATACAAACAGCTAAAAATAAAGCTCGACGACATACAGTACATTGAAGGATTGAAGGACTATGTAAAAATATGGATACTAAACCAACCACAACCAATTCTTAGCCTCATGAGCTTAAAACATCTGGAAGAAGGATTACCATCCAATAAATTCATGCGCGTTCATCGTTCATTTATCGTGGCACTAAACAAAATCCAAGCTGTGGAACGCGGACAAATTCTTATAAATAAAGAGCGTATCACCGTTGCCGACCAATACAAAGAAGCCTTTAGCCTATTTATTGCAGGCAAAACACTTTAACATAAAACCGGTTCCTGCCTTATTTGTTAAAATAAACGCCATTTCGTCTATAAAAATATCCACTTCGTCTATTTCATTTTCAATCCATACTCATTGTGAATAGTTTTGTTTCATCAAAATTGAATAACTACTATTTAGCAAACGATGAAAAGATTTCTTGTATTCATTCCATTCGCTATTCTTTTAGGAGCCTGTGCTCCCAAAACCTACAATAGCATGATATGGCAACCAACCCCGGTAGCCATAGATGGCAAAGCCGACGGGTGGGGAACCCCGCTTCGCTACTACGACAAAAACAGTAAGCTGTTTTACGAAATAAAAAATGACAGGGAAAACATTTACATCGCCTTTAGTGCAAACGAAAATGACATTATCATGCGGGCAAAACAAAGAGGTGTAAAAATAGCTATTGATACCCTCTATGGTAAAGACGATTACCCGGCTGCTATAACATTTCCCGTTCATAAAGGCCGTCCAATGGGAATGAGACCCGATATGATGAGCAAGCAGGACATGCCACAACAGCCTGACAGTTCATTCCATCCGAAAGAAATGAACAACAGACCACGAATGACTCCTAGCATCAAATTAACCGGTTGGGGAGGAAAAGAAGCCGATACCATCTCGGCTAAAGGAAACCAATATGGCATCGAAGCCGAAATGCTCAACGACCCCAAGTCATTCTTTTTCGAGTTAAAAATTCCATTCTCAAGTTTATATAAAAGAACCATCGTGGCATCAGATACAACTAAAGCCATTTTCTTTGAAGTAACCTTGGAAGCTTCGCGAATGGGCGACATACAAATGCCTAAAGGCGGAGGTCCCGGTAGCCTGGACAATGGCGGAGCTCCCGGCGGTTTTGGCGGTGGCGACATGCCCAGCGGTCCACCTCCCGGAGGTGGCGGAGGCTTCGGTGGCGATGGAGAAGGACATGGAGGCAGAAGACATGGTGGTTCGGGCGAAGGAAGTGGAATGCCTAGAGGAGAAGGGATGAATCAAAGCAACCAAACACCATCCATTTTCAGATTTGAGTTAAGGCCTACGTTTCAATAAGATATTATCTAGTGATTAATTTTTTTCATAGATTGTAATGAAGTGTGTTTTTCTGGTTTTTTTTTACTTTTTACTCTGTACGGCTGTGGTTGGACAATCTTCAGTGGAAGGTGTTCTTGCCGGGAGTAAAAATGAGCCGCTGGTGGGAGTTACAGTGAACCTACTACGCAAGAGTGATTCTTCCGTAGTTAGAAGAACTGTCTCCGCCCCCGGTGGTGATTTTATCCTAAAAGAAATTTCAAACGGAAATTATGTTGTTAGAATATCATCATTAGGATATAAAATCACGTACAAAAACCTAAGCATTCAATCACCTCAAAAGATACAATACGGGAGGATAGCCATGCAGGAAGAAGCGCACGTGCTATCCACTTTTGTTTTTACACAAAAAACAGTTGTTGCCGAATTGAAAGGCGACACTACCGAGTTTAACGCCGCGGCAGTTAAAGTAAACAAAGACGCGGTAGCCGAAGACCTGGTAAAAAAACTACCGGGGATAACCGTGGAAAATGGCACGATTAAAGCCCACGGCGAAGAAATAAAAAAAGTGCTGGTGGATAATAAAGAATTTTTTGGCAACGATGCATCCATTGCTCTAAAAAACCTGCCTGCCGAAATCATTGATAGAGTGCAACTATACGATAAAGCCAGTGAGGAATCCGAGTTCACCGGATTCAAGGATAGCGAAACAACCAAGACACTGAACTTTAAAACAAAGAAAGAGAAACGAAACGGCATCTTTGGTAAATTTTTGGCCGGGTATGGTTCCTACGATAAATATAAATTTAACGGAAACTTAAATCTTTTCAACGGGGTAAGGAGAATATCATTTATTGGAGGCACCAACAACATGAACGAACAAAACTTTTCGGCACAAGATATTCTGGTTGTAGGCAAAATGGGTGGGATGCCTGGTGGCAAAGGCTCAACCACCAATAGTATGGTAGGCCAAAACAGCGGGATAAATACCAATACCAACGTGGGGATGAATTACTCCGACGAATGGAATAACCGATGGAAAGTAACAGGAAGCTATTTTTACAACCAAACAAACAATAAAACAAGCACCGAAACAGACCGGACTTATTTCGTTAACGATTCCACTAGCGAATACTACAAAGAAAAATCAACAACTGCATCAAACAACTACAATCACCGATTTAACATGCGCGTAGAAGGTAAGTTGGATTCTATGAGCAGCTTGCTTATTACACCATCGTTGAGCATACAAAAAAATAACGCTTCGGGTAAAACGGAAGTCGGTTCGTACGACAACGCCAACAACTTGTTGAGCGGCAACACCACTACTTCCAACAGCGATAACAGCGGGTATAACTTCTCCAACGACATTATTTACCGCCACAGATTTGCTAAAAAAGGCCGATCTTTATTTATTGACCTATCCCAAACAGCCAACAATAAAGACGGAACCAGCCAATCCATTTCAAGCCTAAGCAATCAAGAAGCAAAAACAAACGCCAGTGATTTGAATTTGTCATTCCGCATCAGCTATACCGAACCATTAAGCAAGTACAGTTTGCTGCGATTCAACTACAACCCCTCTACCGCCGAAAACAAAACGGACAAAACAACCAAGCTCTACAATGAAACGGCAGCCGATTACACCAAAATAGATTCAGCCCTATCCACCAACTACACTGTAACTACCAACACGCAACAAGGTGGTATAGGGTATCTTTTCAACCGAAAAAAACTCAATTTTAATATAGAAGGAAATTATCAGGTTCAAACCTTGAAAGGAGAAGAAACATTTCCAGAAACAGTAACCACCAACAAGAATTTTCGTAACTGGTTGATGCACTCCGATGTGTTTTACACCATCAACAAGCGCACTTTTGTACATGCAGGATATAACGCCCAAACAACAACACCAAGCATCACCCAGTTGCAAAACGTTACCGATAATAGCAACGCCCTAAGTCAAACGCAGGGAAATCCTGACTTGGAGCAACAATATACCCACAACTTTAGGGGCATGTTTCGCTCGGTGGATTATACCCTTACCAAGGTGTTTTTCATTCGAGCAGACGCGAGCTTCTCGAACAACTATATAGGCAGCTCAACCTACACGGCAACAAACGATGTTATCATAAACGGGGCAAGCCTTACCTCCGGCGCAAAGTTAACCCGCCCGATGAACCTAAGCGGATACATGACGGCTAACGTGGCTACCGGGTATAGCTTACCTATCTACCTTATTAAAAGCAATCTGAATTTAAACGGAGGATATGCCTACACGAAATTGCCGGGAATAATTAACGAAACGAAAAATATAGCCACCACCAACGGTGTGAATGGCTCGGTAGGCATAGCCAGTAACATAAGCGAAAACGTTGACTTTAACCTTTCGTACAGAGGGAATTACAACATGGTAAACAACAGCCTGCAAACAACAGGAAACGAGAATTATTATTCGGGAAACGCCACAGCTAAAGTGACCCTGGTTCCAACAAAACATATCGTAATTTCATCGGATGCCAACCTCAATCATTATGTAGGCTTAGGTGAGGAGTATGACAAAGCTACCATACTATTAAATGCTAGCCTTGCCTATAAATTCATGAAGAACAATGCCGCCGAAATCCGGCTTACCGTTTACGATCTGCTCAACCAAAACAAAAGCATAAACAGAACCGTGAATGACACGTATATTGAAACAACCAATACGGAAACCCTTCGACAATATGTTTTACTAACATTCAGCTATAATATCCGCAACTTTAAAGGCATATAAAGATACTGGCTACCAACCAATCATGAAAAACTTTTGCAACCAATCCCAAAAGTTTTTCAAAAAAAAGGCAGACTTAACCGTCTGCCTTTTCTATTTTGTTTTATAGTTTCACACTTATTCCCGATTTTATCCATCGTCCCGGTTGCTCAACGCCCCCGTAATCGGCATACTTCACATTGAACAAATTGGTAGCCTCACCAAAAATGGTAATCTTTTTATTTGTCCACTGCAAACGTAAATCCGTCAAAAAAAACGGTTTATAATCCACCAGCGCGTTATTAGCATCAGTATAATTACCCGCTCTATCGGAGTAATTAAAACGCCACGAAGCCGAGAAGCCCTTATACAAATCGTGGTCAATATCCAACGACACTTTATGCTTCAAATAATCCAACGCGTACTTGGAATCGTAGCCATCGCTTTGCTTATCAAGATGCAAATACGAATAGCTTAGTTTTACCCGTTGCACAAATTGTTTCGGCAAATATTCAATAAAGCTTTCGCCACCCAACGCGTCAACTTCGGCATGATTCACCGCCACATATTTCACATCCGAGCTCGTGTACTTCACCCAGTCAATTACATTCTTGCCTAAGCGGTAATAGGCCGACACGCCACCGTTAAACCGATTTTGATGGTACTTTAATCCCAGCTCGTAAGTCATTGCCCGTTCCGGGTTCAAATCAGGATTACCTTGCTGGGTAGCAGCAACATAATACAAATCGGTAAACGTGGGCAGTCGCAACGACTGGTTAGCGGAGGCATACGCTTTCCAAGCTGAAGTAAACGCATAACCTAGATCGCCACCGAAATAAAAATTAGAGCCAAAATCGTTACTATAATTGCATAACGCACCTGCCGATGCCGAAAACTTATCAAAATACACGGCATGATCCAACGAAACATTAAAATTATTTCTTGATTTCTCTTTGGTAAAATATACGCTATCCGCCTCAAACGGCACATGCACCTTAGTCGACATCGCTTCTCCCAACGTATTACTGTAAATATGCTCGTAGCGATAATCCAAGCCCAAAGAGGTTTTACCCAACCCGGAAACATACGAAGCCGTTACAGCAGCCCCCGTTACATCCGTTTGATGGTAGTTTGGTGTGTATCCTACGTATGCACCCACGTTATCTCTAAACAGGTCAAATTCATCATTATGCCTACGCCAATATACTTTGGGGGCAATGGTTAATTTACCAAAAGACCTTTCCGTGCTTGCCGAGGCAAAAAAAGTACGCGTATGTTCATACTCGTTGGCATAAGCAGGTTTTAGCGAATAAAAGCCATACGCTCCATACGCCTTATCCTGATATCCCCCTTGAATATTTACATTACCCAGCGTTTTAGAATCCACACGCACCTGCCCGAAAGCATTCGTTATGCCAAAGTCAGTATCATCTATATACCCATTGGAGCGACTGTTGGACGCCGTGGCAAACGTGGTAACATTACCCGTGCGAAGCGTGGCATTGGCACCCTGGTAAATGTACCCGTGGTCGCCCCCCACTATTTGAGCCCCTACTCCACTTTTTTCCGAGCTGCCCGTAATGATATTAATAGCCCCGCTAAACGCGTTAGGGCCTAATACCCTCGAACCAGGACCTTGCAGCACCTCAATACGGTCGATAGCCGAAAGGTCTATCGGCACATCAAGCGCGTAATGCCCCGTTTGCGGGTCGGTAATGTTCACCCCGTTAATCAACACCAACACCTGGTCGAACGAACCGCCACGCACACTAAGATCGGACTGTACCCCGTTTGCCCCACGCTGGCGAATATCCACGCCTGACACGTAGCGCAACAGGTCGGACAAGGTTTGCACGGGAGCTTTGGCTATTTCCTCCTTACCCATCACCGTTACCATACCGGCCAGGCTGGAGTACACCTGCTGTCGTTGAGCCGTTACCGCCACTTCGGACAACCTGATACTTTGCATTGAATCGGTTTTCGTCTGCGCGAAACCCTCTTGCGAAGCCATTACCAACAAAGAGCAACCTAAACTAATCACGCCCATTCTAACATCTTTTTTCAACGAGGCAAAGATGCCATACCTCTTACACGTCCAGCGTTTGAAACACATTTTCTGTTTTTCCATTTTTTTGATGAATTTAAAAAATTAATAAAAAAGCGGCTGCCGAAGATAAACCTCAACAACCGCTTATATCATAACACATAAAAACGAAAGCCTATTTCTTTTACAGAAAAAGGGACTACCGCTTTAGGTATATTTACAACAGGAGCCAACAAGAAAAAAGATAGTAGGTCATCCGGCAGCAAATCGGGTTGTTCCGCCTCAGCTATCTCTGCAAACGAAAAACACATATCACAGGGTAAACAAATCTTAGTCTGCTTCTGCAACGACTTATCGCACATATCCGCCTGCAAACAGCCAATGGTTACACTTCGGCCTAACGACCCAAAAGCGGCATACCCTTTACGGCACCATCTACGGAAACGCAGCGTGACTTTATGTGTGAATGATCTTGTTTTCATTTGCGGGGCAAAGATAGTATTTTATAGGAAAGTTAGGAAAACAAAAAAGCCCCATTTACATGAGGCTTAATTCTTAAAAGTGGGCGTTGACGGATTCGAACCGCCGACCCTCTGCTTGTAAGGCAGATGCTCTGAACCAGCTGAGCTAAACGCCCTTTTTTGTAAAAAGTTTGAACGAAGTGTATGAATTTTAAAAGTGGGCGTTGACGGATTCGAACCGCCGACCCTCTGCTTGTAAGGCAGATGCTCTGAACCAGCTGAGCTAAACGCCCGTACACTTCGTCTCAAAAGCGGATGCAAAGATAGTTGATGTTTTTTGAAATGCAAATTCTACCATGTCTTTTTTTAAAAAATATACAGATACACCCAGCCTCAACTTTTTACAGAAAAAATTATCTTTGTAGATATTAATCTTAAATGAACTATGCCATGCCTTACGGATTAAGCCAAACCGAACTTGATACCATAGTGCAAACCATTGTGCAGGTGGACAATATCACAGAAGCTATCCTGTTTGGCTCCCGTGCCAAGGTCACTTATCGTAATGGCTCAGATATTGATTTGGCTTTAAAAGGCGACAAACTGGGCTTACAAGAACTCACCACGCTTTATGTCATGCTGGACGAACTCCCGCTTCTCTACAAATTCGATCTTGTTATTTTCGACCGCATCACCGAACCTGCTTTGGTGGAACATATTGAAAGAGTTGGGGTAATACTATATAGAAAATAATTCACAAAACAATACTTAGTCTTGCATCCCCACAATTTGCTCACCACGTATAATTTCATTCACGGTGGTTTCGTACGCCCTTAGGCTTTGAGCTTTTTTTATTTTCTTATGGCACTTGTGAGCATTGGTAAATAGCAGGGCGAAGTATTCCCAATAGGCAGCCATTTTAAGAAGCAAGTGCTTGTCGCCCGATAGAGCCAAACTATTTTCGTGCATCAACGTGTCGTGAAACTTGCTAAAAATTTCGTTGGCATTGGTCGGGTATTCCAGGCTGTTACTTTTTATCATGGAAGGAAGAAAGGGATCGGAAATGATGCCTCGCCCAAGCACCCATGTTTGCATGTCGGGAAACCGTCCTTGCAACTTACGGTAAGTAGCTACCGAATTAATGTCACCATTGTAAATAATAGGATGTTTGCTCAGTTGTAGGCAACGCTCAAAGGCCGTGAGATTAACATGCCCTTTGTACTGCTGCGTACCAAGACGCGGATGAATAATAATATGCTTGATTGGGAATTCATCCAAAAGCGGGAGCAGTTGCTCACCTTCTTCGGGGCTTTCGTTACCTAGACGCATTTTAATGGAAAGCTCAATATCTGATTTAGCTGAAACGAGTTCCAATATCTTTACAATTTTCTCTTTATCCTTTATCAAGCCGGCACCCATGCCTTTTTTGCTCACCATCGGATAGGGGCAACCCAAGTTCCAGTTTAGCTCACGGTAACCCATTTGCTGCACAAATTCGGCCACTAGCAGCAGGTCGTCCGCATCCTTGCTTATCACCTGCGGAATCACCGTTAGTGCAGCGTTGTTTTCCGGCAAAATATCACGCTTATAGGACGCTTTTATTTCCTGCGTACCACTTAAACGAATATACGGTGCATAAAAATAGTCGATACCGCCAAAATGTTTGTTAAAGGCATTTCGGAAACGATAATCCGTAAACCCTTGCAGGGGCGAAGAGATAAGAGTAAGACTCATACAATCAAAAATTAACTACTCGCGATTCAGCTTTCAGCAAGTCGTACAAAAGTAGTTTATTTGCCAACACCCCTCCTATTCCAAGTATAATTTTAATTACCTCGGCAGCTTGGAGGGTGCCAATCACTCCCGGCAACACCCCTATTACCCCCAACGGCAAGGTGCTTTCCTCCGGCTGGTCGGGAAAGAGGTCGGTATAACTCATACTACCCCTGTAATTGAACACCGACACCTGTCCGCCAAACTCACAGATGGAGCCATGCACAAAAGGCTTGCCCAATTGTTTGCTGTATTTGTCTATCAGCAGGCGGGAAGCAAAATTATCAGTCGCTCCCACCACGATGTCATAGTGGCTGATTAGTGATTCGGCATTTTCTTCCGTCAAACGGCAGGCATAGGTATTCAGCCTACATTCGCTATTGAGAGCCGAAAGAGTTTCTTTAGCCTGTTCCGCCTTAGGCAACCCCATTTGATTTTCACGAAAAAGAATTTGTCGCTGCAAGTTGGATATACTTATTACATCGGCATCCACGATACCAATACAACCGACACCCGCCGCTACAAGGTATTGCAGCACGGGGCATCCCAAGCCTCCGGCACCCACAACGAGCACACGGGCGTTGACCAGCTTTTGCTGCCCCGTTTCGCCTACTTTGGGTAAAATTATTTGTCTGTTATAACGCTCCATATATTTAGATAGTGAGAAAAATAGTAAGTGAGCAGGTGAGAAAATCAGCAAGGAAGAAAGAAAAGAGAAATCAGCAAGTGAGTAAATATAATACTGAATTTTACTAGCTTACTCACCTCTCGCAATCTCTTCTACTCACTTCTTACCTTCTCACTCCTCACCTCTATTTATTGTAATATTACATCCCAATCTTTCCACACCACTTCGTAGCCATGCTGGTGGATGTCTTTTTCCACATCGGCAGGGTTTCGCTCGTCGCTCACGGCAAATTGCTCCAAGGCTTGCGGATAAGTGGCATAACCACCCGGATCAGTTCTTGACCCGGCACTCATAGAGGTTACCCCCAGTGGAAGGATATTATTGCGGAACTCTTTATTTTCACGGGTGGAAACCGAAATATCCACATCGTGGTCGAACAACCGGAAAGCCAGCATAGCCTGTACATATTCCTTATCCGTCATAATCACGTTGGGTTGAAAATGTCCGTTCTCCGAAGGTCGCATGCGGGGGAAATTCACACTATATTTCGTTTGCCAGTAGTTGCGTTGCAAATAGCGCAAATGGTAAGCCATCATCGTTACATCCGTCTGCCAATGTTCCAACCCGATAAGCACACCCATACCTATTTTATGTACACCGGCCTGCCCCATGCGGTCGAAACCATTTACACGCCACTCGAATTTCGATTTCATCCCCCTTGGGTGGTAAATATTATAATTGACTTTATTATAGGTTTCCTGAAAGCAGACCACGCCGTAAAGTCCGGCTTGTGTAAGCCTATGATATTCCTCCGCGCTTAGCGGCATCACTTCAATGCAAAGGTTATTGAACAACGGCTGTGCCAATTTCAAAGCATTCTCAATGTAGTCAACACCTGCTTCACGAGGATTTTCGCCCGTAACCAAGAGCAGATTTTGAAACGGCCCGATTTTTTTAATAGCCTTGAGCTCGTTCATTATTTCATCATCGCTAAGGATAATCCGCTTGATGGGGTTGCTATGCTGAAACCCACAATAAATGCACGAATTGGTGCACGAATTAGTGAGATACAACGGCACATACATCGAAACGGTTTTTCCGAAACGCATCTGTGTATATTGGCGGCTTAGTTGAGCCATTTCTTCCAAATAAGGTTGGGCTGCGGGTGATATCAACACCATAAAATCATCCACCGTCAATTGATTGTGTGCTCTACTTAGCGCATCTTCCACATCCTTGGTCGTTTTGGCTTGGATGGTTTGGGTGGTTTCTTCCCACGATATTTTTTCTAACTCGTCTGAAAACATAATTTTCAATTCATAATTTATAATTCACAATGAATAATTATTTTATTCTGACAAAAAGGCTGTGAGCGGGCTGGTGGCATGTGCTCCCATCGACTGCTTGCCCAATTTGGCTTCGTAAGCCATCCGTCCGGCTTGAACGGCTAGTTTGAACGCTTCGGCCATTTGTACCGGGTCGGACGAAACGGCAATCGCCGTGTTCACCATTACCGCGGCAGCCCCCATTTCCATCGCTTCGGCTGCATGCGATGGCGCACCAATTCCGGCATCCACTACCACCGGCACCTTGCTTTGCTCGATAATAATACGCAGGAAATCACGTGTTTGTAATCCGTTGTTTGAACCGATAGGCGAACCTAAAGGCATCACAGCTGCCGTACCTATTTCTTCCAATTTCTTGCAAAGCACGGGGTCGGCCTGCACGTAAGGCAACACAATAAAGCCCAGTTTCACCAATTCTTCGGAAGCCTTCAAAGTTTCTTCACCATCGGGGAGCAGGTACCGTGGATCGGGATGAATTTCCAACTTTATCCAATTCGTACCTAATGCCTCGCGTGCCAATTGAGCGGCAAACACGGCTTCTTTGGCATTACGCACACCGGAAGTGTTAGGCAAGAGAACTACATGGGGCAATGCGATATGATTCAACATCTCATCGTTTTTGTCTTCCACGTCCACACGCTTCAACGCAACGGTTACCAACTCGGAACCCGAAGCGGCAATAGCTTGCTGCATCAACGTGTTGGAACTAAATTTACCTGTACCCGTAAATAAACGGGAGGAGAAGGTTTTATCTCCTAAAATCAAGTTTTCCATACAAATTAAACCTCTCCCTAACCCTCCCCAAAGGGGAGGGAATCGGATTTAGGTTGATATTAAGTTAATATTCTAATGCCTTCATATTTTCCATTTTTGAGCTATAAAAGAGTTAATTAAATGTATTCAACCGTCCTCTCCTTAGGAAAGGGTTGGGGTGAGGCTCTTTAACAACGCTGTAGAAATAGCCACACCATATAATCCCGTGGCTTGTATGTGGGGGATGTCATCCATCGTGATTCCGCCCACGGCAACAACGGGAATATGAATGTCGCGATTTTTCATTTCGGACACTAATTTTTTGTATCCTTCCAGTCCGATAATTGGGCTTAGGTTTTTTTTGGTGGTGGTGAAACGGAAAGGCCCCAGGCCAATATAGTCGGCACCGTTTTGCACATGCCACGCTATATCGTCAATCGTGTTGGCCGTACCACCGATAATAAAGCCGTCGCCCAATATCGCCCGTGCTTCGGCCACGCTCATATCCTTCAAGCCCACATGTACGCCATGCGCCCCTACTTGCTTGCAAATATCCACATGGTCGTTAATAAGCAGAATGCCATTATACTTTCGGGCATAGGTCAAAGCCTCCTTGGCCTCGGCAACAAATTGCTCTTTCGAGGCATTTTTCATCCGAAGTTGCACCCACGAAATTCCGTTTTCGTACATCAGCTGCGCTTGCTGTGCATGCGTGAGCTTGGGGTTATCTTGCGTGATGTATTGTATTTGGGCAATAGACCTCACCCTAACCCTCTCCAAAGGAGAGGGGACTTGAATACTATCTTGATTTATCATAACACATTTTCAATTATAATCATCGGGATAAATATCCTAATTTCGTTTCATTTGATAATATCAGTTGTTCCACGATCGACTTTGCTTTTGTACAGGCTTCCAATTCAGGGAAACCTAACGCCACATATCCTGCAATGGCTGCCGAAAGCACACAGCCGGTACCGTGCTTATCGTGTTTATCCTTAAATTCTATACCGGGAATCTCCGTCTCTTTTCCATTGGAATACAGCATATCAATTCCTTTTTTATCGTCCCGATGTCCGCCTTTGAGTAATACCGGGCAGGCTACCGGGGTTTTGTCCAACTGCAATTGCAGGTATTCCTCATAGTTAGGCGTAATCAGGTTTATTTTTTTACTCAGGCCTTCGGCAAAAGAGGTTTCGCTATGAAAACGGAAACCGGCACTGGCTTTGAGAATAGGATCCCAAACGAGGTAGGCTGCAGAAAAATAGTTTCGCACCAAATCCACCACCTGCTGCAAGTGTTCAAAGTTTTCAATCAAACCAATTTTCACAGCCTTCACCGGATATTTGCGTAAGGGAGATAATTGCTTTTCAATCTCTTCCAACGTACACCATTTTACCCCTTCAAAACAGCTATCGTTCTGAAAAGTGAGTGCCGACACCACTCCTAAGCCCGACAAGCCCAAGTGATCGAACACCTTGATGTCGGCCAGCACGCCTGCGCCACCACAAGGGTCGTGTCCGGCTATGGAGAGAACGAAAGGCCTCCCCCCTGCCCCCTCCCAAGGAGGGGGAGCTGGATATAGGTATTGCTTTTGCTGTATGTTATTTGAGTTTGTCATTTTATAATAATATCAATAACAAGAATGCTCGTGCATTTTATCTCCCCTCTTTTGGAGGGGCTGGGGGAGGCATCCAAATACTCCCTAGCATCGCAATACCGTCAAATCCCCATTCTTTTGATTGCGGCATTTTTCTTTCATCAATTCCACCTAGGGCTATTACCTTCGTGTGATGTGGCTTTTGCAAATAGCGTTGTACGGCTTGCATGTCCAAATTACCTTCATATCCTTGTTTGGAAATACTGGGGAAAATGGGACTTAGAAAAGCGTAATCAAAATGGACATCCAATTTTTCAAGTTCTTCCAACGAATGCGTGGATGTACTCAAACTTAATTTGTCAATCCGCCAATCGACTAAATTGCTAATTTCAGCTCTTTTCTTGGTGGAAAAATGAAACCCGCCGACATCATATTTTTTCTGCAAATGATAATAATCGTGCAGCACTACCCGCTTGTGAAACGTTGCCGGGATAGCTTGCAGCAAGGCTTCGTATTCAGCTTCCGTGGCATCGGGTTTACGCAAATGCAGTATCACGTTTTCATCCTGCAACACTTGCTTTATTTGCTCCGGCTCACCAATAAAATTTGTCGGATATGTGATGATTATTTTTTGCATTTTAAATTTAACCGCTAAAATTAATTTGAACGCTAAGACTCGAAGACGCTAAGAAATAAAATTAGTTTAGCGTCGTTGCGTCTTAGCATTTAGTCTTTTACAAATATATTTCCACATCTTCCATTTTTTGTTCCAAGGCAAGTTCACGCACTTCCATTGATGCTTTCATAGAACAGAAATGCTCACCACACATGGAGCAATAGTGGGTTGACTTGTAGCCTTCGTCGGGCAGCGTGGAGTCGTGAAACTGCATGGCCTTTTCGCTATCCAACGCCAACGAGAACTGATCCTTCCATCGGAACTCAAAGCGGGCTTTGCTCATGGCATTATCCCGGTATTGCGCTCCGGGGAATCCTTTAGCCAAATCTGCCGCGTGGGCTGCTAGCTTGAAGGTGATTACACCTTCTTTTACATCCATTTTATCAGGCAAGCCCAAGTGTTCCTTTTGCGTAACATAGCATAGCATGGACGTGCCCATCCAGCCAATCATCGCCCCACCAATGGCGGACGTGATATGATCGTAGCCCGGTGCAATATCGCACACCAAGGGGCCGAGGGTGTAGAACGGAGCCTCGTCGCACACCTTGAGTTGTTTCTCCATGTTTTCCTGTATCAGGTGCATGGGCACATGTCCGGGGCCTTCAATAATTACCTGCACATGGTGTTTTCGAGCTATGTGGGTGAGTTCACCCAACACTTCGAGTTCGCCAAACTGGGCACGGTCATTAGCATCGGCAATGGAGCCGGGGCGCAAGCCGTCGCCCAAGGAAACGCCTACATCATACGACGCAAGTATTTCGCATATCTCATCAAAATGCATATATAAAAAGCTTTCCTGCTGATGTTGCAGCATCCATTTGGCCATGATGGCTCCTCCTCGCGACACGATTCCCGTGGTGCGATGCAGTGTCATCGGTATATGTTTCCAAAGCAATCCGGCATGGATGGTAAAATAATCCACCCCTTGCTCGCATTGCTCTATCAGTGTGTCTTTGTATATCTCCCACGAAAGATTTTTCACGTCGCCATCAATTTTTTCCAAGGCTTGATATAGCGGCACCGTACCCACCGGCACCGGGCTATTGCGAATTATCCATTCACGGGTTTCGTGAATATCTTTCCCGGTGGATAAATCCATGATGGTATCGGCTCCCCAGCGGAATGCCCAAACGGCTTTTTCCACCTCTTCGTCAATACTCGACGTGGTGGGTGAATTTCCGATATTGGCATTGATTTTCACCAAGAAATTGCGGCCGATAATCATCGGTTCGGTTTCGGGGTGATTGATGTTAGCAGACAGGAATGCACGACCACGGGCTATTTCATCGCGTACAAATTCGGGCGTGATGTGCGTAGCGGGAATGTTTGCACCGAGCGGACAGCCGGGATGTTGTTTGTACTTTTCCTTCAGCTCGTCGATGCGCTGATTTTCTCTAATGGCCACGTATTCCATTTCGGGGGTAATAATGCCTTGCTTGGCATAGTAATATTGAGTTACACATCGGCCTGCTTTTGCTTTGAGCGGATGGGTGTTTACATGCTCAAAGCGTAAATAATCCAGCGACTTATCGGCATGACGCATACGTCCGTACTCCGACGACAAGCCGGGTAATTCTTCCACATCGCCACGGTCTAAAATCCATTGCTGACGAAGCTTGGGTAAGCCTTTAGTTAAATCTACTTCGTAACTATCGTCGGTATAGGAGCCGGAAGTATCATACACGGTTACGGGTGGGTTTACATACACATTGCCGTCTCTATCGGTGGATGCCGACAGGGTTATTTCGCGCATGGCCACCTGTATATCGTGCATGGTGCCCTTTACATAAACTTTTTTGGAATTCGGGAAACTCCCTGTTGTTATTTTCATATAATGCCTCCCCCAGCCCCCTCCTCCCAATAGCTATCGGGAGAGGGGAAGTAGGTTTTCTTTAAGTTTTGTGAATTTTTATTTTGACTCGGTGAATTTAGCCCCTCCCGTGGAGGGGTTGGGGAGGCTTCTATCCTCCTTTGGTGGCAGTGATTACTAAGATTTTATCGTTTTCCTGCAATAGGTGAGCTTGCCATTCCGAGCGTGGAACGACCGCGTTGTTTACAGCCACGGCAATACCTTTTTGAGTGCTAAAATTATATTGTTCCAAAATAGCATGTAAAGAGGTTTGAACTTGAATGTCTATCCCCTTCTCATTTAAGATTATTTGCATAACATCTATAAATTGTGAAAAGGGAAAACTATGGTAGGAGGAAATACTGGATGAAATCCCTTAGCAGCATTACCCGCTCAGGTTCATAGGGTATAATCTCAGCCTAAAACAGGCACCCCTTTTCTGTTAAAAAAAGTGAGACAAAGATATAAATGTTTTTGATAGGGTGGTGTTAAAAAAGGAGAGAAAGTGATATATTATTCAAAAAATAAGGAATACAAAATTGTATTCCTTATTTGATTCATTAAAATATTTATCTATACTATAATTTCAAAGTATATGTTGCATTTGGATACACATGTCCTTTATGTAACGTTGGATAATAAATCCACACATCCACATCTTCTACCATTAATTTATATAATAACATTCCAAGTACCTGTTCTTTATGTAAATTTTGATGTCTTTCATTGAATTGTCTATGAAAATTATGCTTTTCTCCAAATTTTGTTAGAAGATCAGAAATCAAGACTTTTGAATCAATATAAGGTTTAGCTTTTTTCTTTACTAAGTTTATTTCTTTTAATAATTCATCACGACACAACTCTAAGAGAACTATATCTTTCTCAAAATCTTGATATTGATTCCAATATGAATTTAATTTTTTATCAGATGAATCAAACTTATTGATTTCGCTTTTAAAATTAATATCTGTTATCATTTTTATCTACATTAAACATTCTACCACACACGAGTTCCTGTTACATTTATAGTTTCACCTATGCAACTCACAGCCGTACCAGATAAAAGATTATTATTAAAATATAAAAGATCCTTCCCGATAGTTAACAATTTATCAGTATCGATAATCAAACGAGAATTAGATATTGTGCCTGTAAATTTAGCATGATCACGGCCCAATGAATTAACATGCCAACCGTCTACATTCTCTCCATAAGAAACGAAATTCCATATTCCACTAACATCACCAGAAGAACTATGTTGGATATAACTTCCTTCAAAACATTCAACAAGCATATTTGATTTTTCTTTAACTATTGACACATAAGTAGTATGGCCTGGTATATCAATTACTGCAACAGGGTTAGAACCATCAGAATCACAGCTAAAGGTTAAACTAACTGACTGACTATTTAACATACCGGAAAACACAGCATTTTTTATTGGTTGCCTAGAACTCCATTTGCTTAATGATGTCGTTGTTAAATTTAACGAAATATTATCAAAAACTAATTTACAAGTTATACTATCATCTCCATTTTTTACTTTAACTTGAAAATAGCCTGTAGAACCAACAACAATACCTTTATAAACACCAGCACTACTATTATCATTTATAGCCAATGCCGTAGGCGTTGTAGTTAAACTCGAACTATTCGTTTTTATATCTTCATCTTTACTACAAGACGAAAATAAAGCTACACAAAGGACTAAACTAAATACAAAAATATTAAAATTTGATTTAATTGAATAGAATAATCTTACCTTTTTCATGATCATATGATTTATAAATTAATTATTAAGAAATATTTCCACTTGATTTCTTTCTTTTAAACATTCGTACCATATATGATACGCACGATGCAAATATAAAACAAAACATTTGCGTATCAAATATGATACAGATAAAAAATGAACTATAATGAAGAAATAAATCATATTGTTACTAAAATAAAAGAGATAAGGAGCTCTCAAAATATGAGCATACAAGATCTTGCTTATAAATGTGACATGGAACGCTCAAACATGAGCCGCATAGAAGCAGGCCACACTAACATTACGATTAAAACACTTTGCAAAATCTGTACTGCATTAAATATTCCTCTAAGTACACTTTTCGATAAATAAAAAGACCTTCCATATCTAAAAAATATGGAAGGTCTAAATAAGAATGCTTATTTACTTCTATTCATTTATTTTTCTATCACCAGCCTCACCGGGCAATGATCCGAATGCACCACATCAACGAGGATGGCACCGCTTTTGAGTTTATCGCGTAAGGGTTCGGTAGCATAGAGGTAGTCGATACGCCAGCCCGCGTTATTGGCACGGGCTCCGGCACGGTAGCTCCACCAACTGTAACGGCTAGGGCTCTGGTCGAACTCACGAAAGGAATCTACCATCCCATTGTCCACCCACTTATCCACCCACTCCCGCTCTTCAGGCAGGAAGCCGGATACTCCGATTTGCCTTTCGGGATGGTTAATATCTATCGGCTTGTGGCAGATATTAAAGTCGCCACACACGATGAGGTTGGGGCGTTCACGCCGAACACCGTCCACAAACTTGTAGAAGGCATCCAGGAAATCCATTTTAAACTCTTGCCTCACGCCTCCCGTGGTGCCCGAAGGCACATACACGCACATAACGGATAGATCGCCGTAATCGGCACGGATAACCCGTCCTTCGGCATCGTAGCGTGGGTTGTTCATACCCACCACCACCCTATCGGGTTCCTGCTTGGTGAAAATGGCCACGCCACTGTACCCTTTCTTCTCCGCCGAGTGCATATAGGCTTTATAGCCCATGTCGGCAAAAAGGAAGGTATCTATTTGGTCGGGTTGCGCTTTGGTTTCCTGTATGCAGAGGATGTCGGGGTCTTCTTGCTTCACCCAATCGGCTAAGCCTTTGGTGAGTGCGGCACGAATGCCGTTGACGTTGTAGGATATTATCTTCATGTTGCGAATTGTTTTTTCGTTTGATTTTTATCAAAAATAGAGATTTCGGTATTGATATGCAAATTTTATTTGTCGAAGGTTGCATGTGGAAAGAAGACGATGTTGAACCCCTTGGGGGTTCGGGTTGTACTTATTGCATTAACCCCGGGTTTGCACCCGGGGTTAATAATGTAGAACCCCGTTGGGGTAGAAATACAAAACCAAGATTGATCAGATTGTTCAACGTTGATAGGGCACCTACTAAAAAACAAAAAACACGAAAGCAAATGCCTTCGTGTTTTTAGATTTAGATTTTACGCTAAATTATTTTTTACCGTAACGTTTACGGTCGTTTTCATCTAAATAGATTTTACGCAAACGGATTGATTTTGGAGTTAATTCCACGTATTCATCTTCCTTGATGTATTCCAACGCTTCTTCCAAACTAAATTCGATAGGCGGTACGAGACGCACTTTGACATCAGAACCGGAAGCTCGCATATTAGTAAGTTTTTTGGATTTGGTTACATTCACTACCAAATCTGATTCCTTAGCATGTTCACCAACCACCTGTCCTGAATAAATCTCGTCTTGTGGATGGATGAAGAATTTACCACGGTCTTGTAGTTTATCAATGGCATAGGCAAAAGCGGTACCCGATTCCATAGCAATAATGGAACCGTTAGTTCTTTTTTCAATTTCGCCTTTGTATGGTTGATATTCCAAGAAACGGTGTGCCATCACGGCTTCACCGGCAGTAGCGGTAAGCACGTTGGTACGCAAACCGATAATACCTCTTGAAGGGATTATAAATTCCATTTGGATGCGTTCGCCTTTGCTTTCCATCGATACCATTTCACCTTTACGAACGGATACTAATTCAATTACCTTACCGGATGATTCTTCGGGCACATTGACGGACAGTTGTTCTACTGGTTCATTCTTTTGGCCGTCAATTTCTTTGAAAAGTACTTGTGGCTGACCTACTTGCAATTCGTAGCCTTCACGACGCATGGTTTCGATAAGTACTGATAAATGGAGTACTCCTCGACCATATACAATCCAGGCATCGTCGTTCTCGGTCTTTTTAACCCGCAGGGCTAGATTTTTATCTAGTTCTTTCATTAAGCGGTCGTTGATGTGGCGAGATGTAACTAATTTTCCTTCTTTACCGAAAAATGGTGAATCGTTGATAGTGAACAACATACTCATAGTTGGTTCATCTACAGCAATCGGAGTAAGTGGTTCTGGGTTTAACAAATCGCAAACACTATCGCCAATATCAAAATTATCAATACCTACCAAGGCACAGATGTCTCCTGATTTTACGCTATCCACTTTAGCACGACCCAACCCTTCAAAAATATGTACTTCTTTGATACGGGTTTTCTGTACGGTTCCGTCGCGTTTTACTAACGCTACATCTTGTCCTGTTTTCAGTTCGCCACGATGCACACGTCCCACGGCAATACGGCCTACATAGGAAGAATAATCTAACGAAGTGATTAATAATTGAGGTGTTCCTTCCAATTGAACTGGAGCCGGAATATATTTAACAATGGTATCAAGCAAATAAGTAATATCAGTTTCCTGTTTTTTCCAATCGGCACCCATCCAGTTATTCTTAGCCGAACCGTAAACGGTTTGGAAATCTAATTGGTCTTCAGTTGCATCTAATTGGAACATTAAATCGAACACAGCTTCGTGTACTTCATCGGGGGTACAATTTGGCTTATCTACCTTGTTGATAACCACGATAGGTTTCAATCCTAGTTCAATAGCTTTTTGCAACACAAAACGAGTTTGTGGCATAGGGCCTTCAAAAGCATCTACCAATAGCAACACGCCATCGGCCATATTAAGTACGCGTTCTACCTCACCACCAAAGTCGGAGTGCCCAGGAGTATCTATAATGTTAATCTTTACGCCATTATATACAATGGATACATTTTTTGACAAAATGGTAATTCCTCGTTCACGTTCAAGGTCATTGTTGTCCATAAATAGGTCGGCATGTTCTTCGTTCTCACGGAAAAGTTTGCCTGCTAACAGCATCTTATCCACCAGAGTGGTTTTCCCATGATCCACATGGGCAATAATAGCAATGTTTCTGATGTTTTGCATCGAGTTTAATTATTAATTGAAATTTTAGGGTGCAAAGATAGGCATTAATTTGCAGAAAGATGAGGAATATATTAAGATAAGGCATTATTTATCTTTAATGTAACATAGTGTTAATCCAAAGCAACACGTTGGGCATCAATAGTTATATTTAGAAAGATGGAAGCGGAAGAAATAAATTTTTCGGGCGATTCGGTTGTATAGTAGCTTACCTTTCCGCCTTTGGTACACTTTGCGTCTATTTCAGGGTGGCGCAACAGGTAGGTAGCCAATGAGGCGGCCACATATCGCCCTTGAGAAACAACTTGTATTTTATCCGGTAGTATTGCTTTGATTTTTTGTTGCAACAACGGGTAATGCGTGCAACCTAAAATAATGGTATCTATCTTGTTATCCTTTGCTAATAATTCGGAAATATATTTCTGAACAAAGAAATCGGCTCCGGCATCGTTATGCTCATTGTTTTCAATGAGGGGCACAAACATAGGGCAGGCTTCGCCTACTACACGAATATCGGGATAGAGTTTCTTTATTTCCAACGGATAGGATTCGGACTGAATGGTGCCAACCGTGCCCAACAAGCCAACATGGCGGGTGTGGGTAATGTTGCCTATTTCTTCCACCGTGGGGCGAATTACGCCAAGCACTCTGCGGTGAGGATCCAACTGAGCGAGGTCGTTTTGCTGAATGGTTCTAAGAGCTTTGGCCGAGGCTGTATTGCAGGCTAGAATAACAAGATGGCAACCTTGCTCAAAAAGCTGTTTCACACATTGCAAGGTATATTCATACACCACATCAAACGAACGCGAACCGTAGGGGGTACGCGCATTATCGCCCAAATAGATGTAATCATATCGCGGCAATAACTTTTGGATGTCGTTTAAAATAGTCAAACCTCCGTAGCCGGAATCAAAAATTCCAATTGGAGCGGGTGTTTGTGTATAGTGTGGCATAGATGCATTTATTTTTGTGCTACAAATTTGCAAAAAATAAACGAGACGGAAAGAAAATAAAGAAGGATGACTCTAAAAAAATCATCCTTCCTCGGTGTAAATTTATTTTGTTGCAGGAGCAGCTGTTGGAGTAGTAGAAATTGGTTTGGCATTTGCTGGAATATTCAATTTCTTTTTTACCAACGGGGTAACATCTATGCTTTTAGGTGAAGCGTAAACGATAGCAGGTACACTCATATCAAAGATATAGTAGAACCCGTTTTCATCACCTACTTCTTTAATAGCTTTCTTTACTGTTTCTATAACAGGAGCTATTAATGATTCTTGCTTCTTTTGTATTTGTTCGTTAGCGGTTTGTTTCATCAAATCAATTCGTTGTTCTAATCCGGCTAACTCAGCTTGTCTTGTTTTCTTTATTTCATCATCTACATTTTTAAGAGCCATGAAATCTTTACCTTTCTTTTCATACTCATCATTCATCTTCGACAATTCCGATTCATATTGTTTGGCCAAAGCTTCTAATTGAGTTTGAGCCTCTTTCATTTGAGGCATTACCATTAGAATTTCTTGTGAATTTACCTGACCAAACTTAAGGTCTGCTCCATTTTGAGCCATCAAAGCTAGAGGCAATAAACTCAAAAGGATAATTGTAATCTTTTTAAACATAAATTTTTAATTTTAATATACTGACTAATTTTTAAAAGGCAAAAATAAAGAATTATTTTGAATATCCCATCTTTGATAAAACTTCATCGCTAATATCAATTTTTGGAGAGGCAAAGATAATATTCATTGCCGATGCTTTATCTAAAATCAACTGATATCCTTTGTCATCGGAAATTGTTTTAACAGCAGTGTAAACTTCATCTTGGATGGGTTTCATCAAGCTTTCGCGTTTTTTAAACAGCTCGCCGTCTGAACCAAAATATTTACGTTTCAAATCCTGAGCCGCTTTTTCCTTTTCTACAATTTCATTTTCACGTTTGGTTTTCATATCAGCGGACATAAATACTAGTTCCGTCTGATAATTTTTATACATTGTCTCCGCTTCTTTGTTCAGGTCATCCACTTCCTTCTGCCATTTTTTGGAAACCTGAGTCAATTGCTCGTTTGCCGTTTCATAAGCAGGAATATTTTTCATTATATATTCCATATCTACCATGGCAAATTTTTGTGCATTGGCCATTGCTATAATAGCAAACAAAAACCCAAAACTTAAAATAATCTTTTTCATAACTTGTTAGAGATTAAATAAAAACTCGAAATGAAATATAATGATTAGCAAAACGTTTTTGCCAAACTAAAATTCTTGCCCTATAGTGAATGCAAAATGACCACCACTATAAGAAGGCGTATTCTTAACCGTATCGAAACCATAACCCCAGTCAACGCCTATCATACCAAACATAGGCAAAAATAACCTGACACCTACACCAGCAGAACGCTTCAGGCTAAAGGGATCGAACTCGCTAAAGTTAGCCCAGCAGTTTCCACCTTCCAAGAACGCTAAGGTATAAATAGTTGTAGAGCTTTCCAACACAATAGGGTAACGTAATTCCATACTCAATCGCGTGTATAAATTTCCATTATATCCTCCAGATGAAGTATAGGGAGTTAACGATCCATTTGAATAACCTCTCAGCCCAATAACATCATTAGAATATGATGTGGACGATCCACTCAAACCATCTCCACCCATATAGAATGTTTTAAATGGAGAACGATAATCACCATTATAATACCCTAAGAAACCATATTCGACACGCGTCATCAACACAAGTTTTTGATTTGGTGATAATGGTGTAAACAGCTTGGTGGCAAATTTCCATTTATTATACTCAATCCATTTATATTTAACTTCGTTGGAATCTGTTGCATTTTCGCTCCCGGCAAAATTCTTTTTACCCAATAGCGAGTACGGTGGAGTTATTTCCAACGACAAAGAGAAGG
This sequence comes from Paludibacteraceae bacterium, assembly GCA_031292565.1. Taxonomy (GTDB): domain Bacteria; phylum Bacteroidota; class Bacteroidia; order Bacteroidales; family Paludibacteraceae; genus JAFGVL01. The sequence continues at coordinate 83,041 of JARLGW010000005.1, read as the reverse complement.
TTGAACCTTTACGTGTATAAATCGGATTGTCTATCGAATTTCGAGCTAACGTAAAACCTAAATTGAAGTCATTGGCCTGACCGTCAGTCATAATAAAATAGCTCCAGTTTTTCAACGAATAACGTTGATAATTTACGGTGGTATTGAAGGTAAAATAATCATCCGGCCATGTTAAACGGGTACCCCATCCTAATGACACCCCAAATGTATGTATATACTTATCTGGATCCACTTCGTAAGCATAAGAGTTTCCGTAAACGGAAGAGTAATAACTTGTTGAGTAGGTACTACTACGGCTACTTACTCCAGACTGCAAGGCATAATAGGCTGTAAGCGATAATGAATTAGGTCGTTTTTTCCCGAACCAAGGATCTAAGAAGGATGCACTAAAGGACGTATAGTAACTACCATTGGTAGTACCTTTAACACTAAATGTTTGCCCTTCGCCCTGTGGCACAATTTTATACGTGCTGGGGCGGAATATATTCTGAATGGCAAAGTTGGTGAATTTCAGACCCAAGGATCCTGTTAAACCGGTAGCTCCATAACCGGCAGAGAGTTCTATCTGATCACTCGATTTTGTTTCCAACTTATAGTTTATATCCACCGTGCCATTTTCGGCATTAGGTAAAATTTCGGGTTGCAATTTTTCAGGGTCAAAGAATCCCATTTGGGCTACTTCACGCAACGTACGCATAATGTCGGATTTATTGTACAACTGACCGGGTTTGGTACGAAGCTCGCGTCTTACCACATGCTCATACACCCTTGTATTTCCAGAAATACCAATTTTATTGATAACAGCTTGCTTGCCTTCGTAAACACGCATTTCAAAGTCAATAGAATCACCATTGATATTTACCTCTGTAGGGTCGATATTAGAGAACAAATAACCATTGTCCTGATATAGATTAGCTACAGCATCATCATCAGTCATTATTCTATCATTCAGCAGTTTGCCATTATATACATCACCTTTCTTTATTCGTAGGTTTTGATTAAGGAAATCGCTTGTGTAAAGCGTGTTACCCACCCAAGTAATTTTTCCAAAGTAATATTTTTTACCTTCGTTTACTTTAATGCGTACATTAACCAAGTTGTCTTTATATTTAGCAACGCTATCCAACTTAATGGTTCCGTCTTGCTGTTTTACTTTATGTACCTTATACGAAACCACTTTGGTTACGGTATCGGACTCAATATACGCATCCCTATACCCAACTTCATTGTATTTTTCCACAACAGCCTCTTTATCTTTTTCATATAAAGAACGAACGAATTTCTTGGTTCTAAACAAATTGAGTAGTTTATGTCTTTCATTTGTTTTCTTCATCACCCGTTTAAGTTTGTGGGATGACAAATTAGCATTTCCTTCAAAAGTAATTTTATTTACTTTTATTTTTTCTTTCTTGTTTACATCAATCGTTACTATTACCGCGTTGGGTTGCGAAATATCCTTTTCGGTGGAAAGAGATACTTCTACATTGTTGTATCCCTTTTCTTCATAGAATTTTTTCACGGCTGTTCTAGCCTGATTCTCAAGGTTAGGCGTTAGCTGCCCTCCTTTTGTCAAACCTACAAGCGGCTCTAAATCTTCGATATGCGATTTTTTAGCTCCATTGTATCTAATTTCCGATATTTTGGGGCGTTGCTTTATATCTATATTCAGCCAAATTTTATCACTATCCGTTTTTTCTACGGAAATTTTCACATTCGAAAACAGCCCTAATTTCCAAAACTTCTTCACTGCTCCCGAAATTTCATCACCGGGTACAGTTATTTTTTGGCCTATACCGAGTTCTGAATATCCAATAATAACGGAGTTTTCGTAGTTCTCGGCTCCGGTAACGGATATTGCCGCTATATAGTACGTTTTTGGCGTTAAGGAATAATCTACCTTATACTTTCCTTGCGAAAATGTAATTTGACTAATTAAAATCAAAAGAAGTAATAGACATTGTTTTCGATACATATTTCTTTTTTTCTTTTAAACAATTTGTTCTCCTGTTTTGCCAAAACGACGTTCTCTTGCTTGATAGGAAACAATTGCCTCGTAAAATTCTTTTTTGCTAAAATCAGGCCAATTAACCGGGGTGAAGTATAATTCGGAATAAGCGATTTGCCACAACAAAAAATTACTGATTCTTAATTCACCACTGGTTCTTATCAACAAATCAGGGTCGGGAATATTTGCCGTGGTTAAACAGGAAGAGAATTTAACTTCATCAATATCATCCACGTTAAGGTCTCCACGCAAAACCTGTTTACTTATTTCCTTTACCGCGTTCATAATTTCCCACCGGGAGGAATAACTCAATGCAAGCACCAAGGTGGTTCGTGTGTTATCTTTGGTTTCATCTATACATGATTGCAATCGGTTAGAAACGGATTGTGGTAAACGGGAAAAATCGCCAATGGCTGCCAAACGGATATTGTTCTTTTTCAATGTCGGCGTTTCCTTTTCAATGCTTTTAACCAACAAATCCATCAAGGCGTTTACCTCATCCAAAGGCCTGTCCCAATTCTCGGTTGAGAATGTATATAAAGTTAAATACTTTACGCCCAATTCAGCAGCAGCTTCCGTAACATCCCTAACGGCATTGATAGCATGCTGATGTCCAAAAATACGGCTTAAACCCCGCTTTTTAGCCCAACGTCCGTTACCATCCATTATAATGGCCACATGGCATGGTAATTTCTTTGTATCTATCTTGTCTTTGACGGAAGAATCTTTCATATTATAAATCGGCTTTACCGGCAATAACTACTTCTGTTTCCTAAATCGTAACCAACCATCAGTGTACACATGGAATACCAATCTTGTCTGGTATAGGAGGTTCCATTAATCTTGTACGGATCATCTACATAATCAAACTTATCAGAGAATAACTTATGCATTGTCCACTCCAAGCCTATATTTAGGTGCTTCAATACTTTCCACTTAACGCCTACCCCAAAAGGTATATTGGGAGTAAAAACACTTTCGTCACTAGCTCCGGTAAATAGACTCAAGCCCACCCCGGCACAAATGTATGGCGAAAAAAGGCGTGTCCAACTTTCACTATTCAACAACCCGTATTCAAAAAAATTAAATTCCTCCTGAAGTGAGAAATCCACATAATTTTGTTCCATTGGGCTATTAATACGTCCTGACGCAAATTGCACCTTTGTAACCCAACGGGGATTTTGATTTTTCCGCACATACAACCCAAAAACAGGCTGTATTTTATTGAATATGGCAGAATTCTTATCCCCCAAATAAAAATCAGTTCCTCCTTTTGCCCCTAGCTCCCATATTGCCTGAGCCTGAGCAACAGGAAAAAGGAGACAAAGAACAAATGCGACCACCAGTATTCGTTTGGAAAGAATAAAACTCATTCTCAATTTTTTACACGATAATCATGTTTACAAAGAAGACTAAAAGCCTAACTTGCAGCAAAAGTAATTATATTCTTTTAAAAACGCTATTTTAACACTTCATTGAATTCCTATTTAACAAAATATCACATAGGTACCCGTTTCTAGTTAAGGATTCTTTCTTATTTTGAAGCGATTAAAAGTGCTAAAGCCTCATCTTCTTTGCGTGTCATTTCCGCTTTATCTTTTGGTGCTTTATCTTTTTGTCCGCACAAATGCAAAATACCATGAATAAGTATTCGGCACAGTTCTTTATCGAAGGGGATTTTTAATTCTTCGGCATTGCTTTTTACCGTATCAATACTGATAAAAATATCGCCATTTATGGTGTGTTCCTGAGTGTCGTCAAAAGTAATAATATCCGTGTAATAATCGTGCTGCAAATACTGTTTATTTACCTCCAATATTTTTTCATCGGAACAAAAGATATAGCTAATATCTCCCACCTTAAAATTTTGTAATTCAGCCACTTGCTTTATCCATGCAGAAATTTCCCGTTTGGGGAATTTAGGAACTTTAATATCTTCGGCAAAATAGGAGATCATGTACGTTATGTATTTTTATTCTTAAAAACTCTTATCCAAAAAACAAATAGCCAAAAAGGATGGCAGCCAGCGCACCTACTAAATCAACAAACAACCCGGCCCCAATAGCATAGCGTGTGTTTTTAATACCCACCGAACCGAAATATAGGGCAACAATATAGAATGTGGTATCGGCAGCCCCCTGAAATAAGCAAGAAAGCTTTCCGGGGAAAGAATCTGGACCAAAGGTTTTCATCGTTTCCACCATCATGGCTTTAGCACCACTACCACTCATAGGTTTCATAAAGGCCGTAGGCAAGGCATCCACAAAGTTAGTATTTATACCAAAGAAACCAATGCCAGCTCTAATGCCATTCATCAGCAAATCCATAGCACCAGAAGCCCTGAAAACGCCGATGCCTACAAGCATACCCACCATAAAAGGCATAATTTTTACCGACGTTTCAAACCCCGTTTTAGCCCCTTCTATAAAAGCATTATATACATTCACCTTTTTGTACAGCGCACCGCCCATAAATGTGACGATGATGAATAACAACAACAGGTTACTTACCACTTTGGACACGGTAACCATTTCCTGCTGATTCAGCTGTGAGAAGCCAAACACGATGAGTCCCAGCACGGCAAGCACACCGCCAATCCAACCAAGCACAGTTTTGTTCCACAAATTCAATTTTTGCTTAAAGCCTACAAAAAGAATGGCCGACAGCATGGCCACTGCCGTGGTCATAAGCAAAGGGATAAACACATCCGTGGGGTTGGCAGCCAATTCGCCCTTGGGGCCGTGCACCGTGGCACGCATGGCTAGTATGGAAATAGGGATAATGGTAAGACCGGAAGTATTGAGTGCCAAAAACATGATTTGAGCGTTGGAAGCCGTCTCTTTGTCAGGGTTCAGCTCCTGCAAGCCATTCATAGCTTTTAGCCCAAGCGGAGTAGCCGCGTTGTCCAACCCAAGCATATTGGCCGAAAAGTTCATCAGCAGTTGCCCATTCACCGGATGGTTTTTAGGAATTTCCGGGAACAACTTGGAAAAGAATGGGCCGATAATACGAGAGAGGAAATTAATAGCTCCGGCCTTTTCACCAATATTCATCAACCCCAACCAAAGTGTCATCACCCCGGCCAATGGCAACGCGATATCCATCACGGCAACCTTGGACATATCGAAAGTGCTGGTAATAATACGTTCAAAAACAGTAGCATCGCCCAAAAACAAGAATTGGATAACAGCCACCACGAAAGCAACCAGGAAAAAGCCAACCCAAATATAATTTAGCATCATAAGTTATTTCATTTTAAAGCTTTCAAAAGTACATATTTTTTCCTGTGGAAACAATCCGAGTATTTGTATTGTTGTATTTTATAATATATATCTAAATCCTTATGAGAAAGCTAAGGCTTATACTTATAAATTTAGTGGGAGTTTACAGCCTGTGTTCATGCAGAAGCAGCACCTCCCTGCAAACCGTGGCTCAGGTTGACATAAACCGCTATGCCGGTAAATGGTATGAAATTGGAGCCTATCCGCAATGGTTTGAAAAAGGGTGTAGCAACGTAACGGCTACCTACACCGTAAAAGAAAAATACGTGGAGGTGCTAAACGCTTGCATCAAAAACGACAAACCGAAAAGCATTAAGGGTAAAGCTTTTGTGGTGAAAAATTCGGGCAACGCCAAGCTGAAAGTGCAATTCTTTTTTCCCTTCAAAGGCAATTACTGGATTATCGACCTGGCTGATGATTACTCGTGGGCGGTGGTGTCCGACCCTAAACGCAAAACCCTCTGGATACTTAGCCGTACACCCCAAATGGATGAAAGTGTGTACACCAGCATCACAGGATCGTTAACAAAAAACGGATTTGATTTAAGTAAGTTGAAAAAAACGGATCAATCACTCAACATGAAATAACCGATAGCTAAGAAAAATTTTACTTTTGTGCTATAAATGCACACGAACATGAAAAAAGTACTAATCACCACCCGCCTACTACCCGAAGGCTTACAGGAATTACAACAACAGTTTGAAGTACGCCAACCTGAAAAAGAGCTCTTTACCGAAGAAGAATTAATACGGCTAATACCCGAATATGACGCGTTACTATCCACCTTCGTGTTTCAAATAAACGCCCAGGTGATGGATGCCGCCACCAAACTCAAAATTATTGCCAACTACGGTGTGGGGTACAACAACATCGACGTGGATTATGCCACCCGCAAAGGCATCGTGGTAACCAACACCCCGCAACCTGTAACCGAACCAACGGCCGAGATGGCAATGGCTCTACTGTATGCCGTGGCACGACGCGTAGCCGAATGCGACCGAAAATTGCGTACACCTGATGCTATAGAATGGGGCGTGCTAAAAAATCTAGGCATGGGTTTGTATGAAAAAACCTTGGGCATTATCGGGCTAGGGCGCATTGGTAAAGCCATTGCCCGTCGGGCTATTGCCTCTGGGATGAATATCGTGTATTACAACAGGCATCAGTTATCTCAGCAAGAAGAAACGGAATGCAAAGCACAGTATATGTCACTTGAAGAGTTATTAAAAACGAGTGATGTAATTTCCATCAGCACGCCGCTTACCGATGAAACGCACCACCTGATTGATTCTCCTCAATTTGAATTAATGAAACCAACAACTATTGTCATCAACACGGCACGGGGTGCGGTAATAAACGAGGCGGCTCTAGTGAAAGCGTTACAACGTAAACAAATTTGGGGAGCCGGGCTAGATGTGTATGAATTTGAACCAAATATTACCCCGGAACTATTGAAATTAGATAATGTGGTACTGGCTCCACATAATGGCACGGCTACCATCGATGCCCGTAATGCCATTGCTAAGGATGCTTGCCGGAATATTATCGAATTTTTCAACGGGAACAAGAATATCTCTATTGTAAATTCCACCCTGTGGAGCCAAAATTAAAACCGATTTGGCATTGCATTAAAACTACAGAAGTATTTCATTATCATTAATTTACATATGTATGCTGCACAACATACGAAAAGTTATTCGTCTCTTTAAGTTATTTAGTAAATTTGAAAAGTTCCTTCAATGATGTGGAAATAACGATTGGTAGTATTTCTTCTCTTTTAAAATGGGAACTCAAAACAAAAAATAAGAAAAACCTTTAACTTTAAGTAATTATGAACATGGAACTCATTAGTAAATCAGACTTAGTCTATAATGACTATGCATGGGAACAGTATAATGAAAGAAGTCCTTACGTTAAAGGAGATTTAGATACTACCCCTTTAAACAGGACGGACGGAAATCAAATACTGTATTTTATCAACAAAATTGCAGCCACTTATGGTTTTCAACAAAAAACAAGTGCTCACAAAATTGAAGAAATGCTTCGCACCAAGGTGCCATCAGAACTTACAACCCGCGAGCGTGTAAAAAACTGGATAACCTCTAATTGGTTCAAATTCTAAAATAAAAAACTCACACGTTTCTAACCTCAGAAATGTATGAGCTTTTTATTTTACTCACACTACCTCTGCCACCACAAAGGTACTACCACCTACAAAAATTACATCATCGGCAGCAGCCTCCTGTTTTGCCGTGTTCAAAGCCATTTGCACCGAAGAAAAAGCATCTCCCTTCAAGCCAAATTCAGAAGCTTGCAATTGAAGATCTTCCGAGGGCAAGGCACGTGGAATATTAGCCCTACAAAAATAATAGATAGCCTGCCGGGGCAATAAACTAAGTACCGTGCGAATATCCTTATCGTTTACCATTCCAAACACTACGCGTAAATTCCTAGCCGGAAGAGACTGCAATTGCTGCACAATGTAGCGAATACCTCCTTCGTTGTGACCAGTATCGCAAATCACCAGCGGATGGGTTTGCAAACGTTGCCATCGACCTTGCAGCCCGGTAGTTTCGCACACGGTTTCAAAGCCCATGCGTACACTTTGGTCTGGCAAATTAAATTTCAATTTTCGCAACTCACGAATAGCCGTGAGAGCCGTGGCTGTATTTTTCTGTTGGTAAATACCACCCAAGCCAATGGTAAGCAAAGCAAAATCGGTACAATCATACGTCTGCTTGCCATCCCGGCTATTCAATAATTTCACACTCGTTTCTTCCTGAGCAAAAAAGATAGGTGCTTTTTCAGCCTTCGCTTTTTCCAAAAACACCTCTTTTATCGCACCTTCAGCCTCACCAATCACCACGGGAATATTCGGTTTGATAATGCCCGCCTTTTCGGCTGCTATTTTTTCAAGCGTGTTGCCTAGCAAATTCATGTGGTCGAAACTGATATTCGTTATCACGCAAAGTTCAGGCGTAATAATATTCGTACTATCCAGCCGTCCGCCTAAGCCCACTTCTATCACAGCCACATCCACCCGCTCATCCGCAAAATATTGAAACGCCATGCTCATGGTTGCCTCGAAAAATGAAGGGTTCACTTCCTCAAAAAAAGCACGGTGCTGTTCAGTAAAGTCACATACATATTGTTCTGGTACAGGTTGGCCGTTTACACGAATCCGTTCCCTGAAATCCTTTAAATGGGGCGAGGTATATAACCCCACCCTATAACCGGCGTGCTGCAACACCGAAGCCAGCAGGTGCGACACCGAACCTTTGCCGTTAGTGCCCGCAACATGTATGGTTTTGTACTTGGTATGAGGGTAGCCGAGATGTCGGTCTAATTGTTTCGTGTTATCCAACCCCGGCTTGTAAGCCGATTGTCCATCATGCTGAAAAACCGGCAGACGGGAAAACAAGTATTGTAATGTTTCCTGATAATTCATTTCTATATAAAAACTAAAATTGCCAAAGACTCCTACTTTCGCGGTTTATTTCATTTTTATGAAATAATGCTACCAAACATAGCGATTGTTAATAAAATACCAATGATAATGATTCCAATCTTTAAAAATAAATTTTACATTTACAGAACATTAAAAAAAGCAATCTATCTTTCAGATCTAGAAAAAACAAGTGTTGACTCATTAAAAAAAACAAAAGACCATGGGAGTAAAAAAGAATTTCGTACTAGACACCAATGTCATTTTACACGACTACAAATGTATTTACAATTTTGAAGAAAATGACATTTATATCCCGATTGTTGTACTGGAAGAGCTGGATAAATTTAAGAAAGGAAACGACCAGATTAATTTCAATGCACGGGAGTTTGCCAGAGAGATAGATTTGATTACGGATAACGACCTGTTTACGAATGGAGCCGAATTAGGTCCTGCCCTAGGAAAATTGTTTGTCGTAACAGGGGAAGATTATCCCGAAGAAATTGCGAAAGCATTTGCAGAACGGATTCCCGATCATCGCATCCTGGCAACGGCATTCAACCTAAAGAACAAATCAAAGAACAAAACCATTTTGGTTACCAAGGACATCAATTTGCGAATGAAAGCCAAATCATTGGGCGTACTTACCGAAGATTATATTTCGGATAAGGTAACGAACATGGATGTTTTTGAAAAAGAATTCAGCACGTTTGACAACATCGAACCGGGGGTAATAGATAAACTATACAGCTCGCAAGATGGAATTTCCATCGACGAATTTGATTTCAAATCGGACGTTGAAGCTAATGAGTGTTTTGTACTGAAAAGCAACCGTGCCAGCGTAATGTGTCGCTACAATCCTTTTGAAGGAAAAATACATCGGGTGGAAAAAGAAAAAATATTTGGCATCGACCCTCGTAATGCCGAACAGGCTTTCGCCATTAATATATTATTGGATGACGAAATAAAACTGGTTGCCCTTACAGGTCGTTCCGGTACGGGTAAAACCCTACTTGCACTGGCCGCTGCGCTACAAAAAAACGAGGTGTATAAACAAGTGCTTCTTGCCCGCCCTATCGTGGCATTAGGAAACAAAGACCTTGGATTTCTTCCGGGCGACGCGATGGAAAAAATTTCGCCCTATATGCAACCGCTATTTGATAACTTGAACGTGATTAAGCACAACCTATCCTATCAAGGCAAAGAGGTGCGCATCATCGATGATATGCAAAAGAATAACCAACTGGTGATTGAAGCACTTGCTTACATCCGCGGACGAAGCTTGAGCGAAACCTTCTTTATCGTGGACGAGGCTCAAAACCTTACCCCTCATGAAGTGAAAACCATTATCACCCGTGCAGGTGAAGGCACCAAAGTAGTGTTTACAGGAGATATTCAGCAAATAGACTCGCCGTACCTGGATCATCAATCCAACGGCTTGGTGTATATGATAGATCGCATGAAGGGTCAGGATATCTTCGCCCATGTGAACCTGATAAAAGGAGAACGAAGTTATTTATCCGAATTAGCAAGCAACCTATTGTAGCAAATCAAATAACAACAAGAAAGGACGATAAACTAATAGTTTATCGTCCTTTTATATTTTGAGGTTATTCCGTTTATAATTTATGCTTTGCAATAATCACACAAATGTAGGTAGGCTTCTTGGAGTTGTCGGTGCGAACAAAGCCGATGCCGCAATCGTAGCAATTTGCCCAAAAATCCGTCATACCCAATAAGTGTTTGCGATGATTGGGCGGGTTAATCCCTTTATCTAAAATTAATCCTTGAATGGCTTCCACACCTGTGGCTGGGCCAAAGGCAATAGATTCGAAGCTATTTTCTTTTTTGTTTTTAAAGAACTCCGGTTGTAGCACATATCCGGCTCTGTTCAGTTGAATATTCACCGCCTCACCTTTTTTGTTCACGTGGGCGAAATAATCTTTTTCAGCCATGTCAGTGGCTCTAGCTTCAGCCACTTGTGCCAGCGTGTCGTTCCACACCAAAAGAGGCATAGCCTTTACCGAAGATAAATTTAGTTTTATTTCCTTGCTAAAATCCTTAGGCGAGCGGCGCACCTTATTGAGGTATTCGTAAGCTGCTTGAGCCTCTTGCTTATCTACCGTAGCTTTTGTCCGGGCGCACAAAGAAGCATCCAACACGAAAAGAACGAATATGAAAAGGATGGATTTTCTCATGCAAAAACGGATTTTAGGATGAAAATATGACGAAATGATAAATTAACCTGAGTTTGATATAAAAATACATTCAGAATATTGATAATCAATGTATTCTTTTGCCGTAGGCAATACATATCAATAGAAAAGTCATACAAAAAAGACCGATTCCCCGTGAGGGGATAAATATATATATTCCCTCACGGGAAAAAGGTTTCTAGTTGTGGTATCTTTTCTATTAATATTAATCTCCTTCGGAGAACAATTGCCTGTTTGTAAAATATATATTATATCAGACTTGCATTAATTTAGACTTCTGTTCTGGTTTTCTTTTTCAATTCAAAATCGCGACCCAAGTATTTTTCACGCACGATTGGGTTTTCAGCTAATTCTTCGGCTGAACCTTGGAATAGGATTTTTCCTTCAAAAAGCAAATAAGCACGATCGGTAATGCAAAGGGTTTCATCCACGTTGTGGTCGGTAATTAAGATACCGATATTCTTATCTTTCAATTGCCACACGATGTCCTGAATATCCTGTACCGCAATCGGGTCAACCCCGGCAAACGGTTCGTCCAACATGATGAACTTAGGTTCCAAGGCAAGACAACGGGCGATTTCCGTACGGCGTCGTTCACCTCCCGACAATTGATCGCCCAAGTTTTTACGCACGTGTTCCAAATTAAATTCCTTGATAAGGGTTTCCAATTTTTGTTTTTGGTCGGCATGGCTAAACTTGGTCATTTCCAACACGGCCTTGATGTTATCCTCAACACTTAGTTTACGAAACACGGATGGTTCCTGTGCCAAATAACCGATACCAGCATGGGCACGTTTGTAAACCGGATAGCCTGTTATATCTTTATCGTTCAAAAATATTTTTCCTTCGTTGGGCGTAATTAGACCCACCGTCATATAGAATGTTGTTGTTTTACCTGCACCATTAGGGCCTAGCAGTCCCACAATTTCACCTTGTTTCACATCAATAGAAACATGGTCGGCCACTGTACGCTTCCCGTATTTTTTTACCAAATTTTCGGTGCGAAGCACCATGTTCTCGTTAATCATAATTATTCAATAATTGATATTTGATAATTGACAGTTGATAATTAAAATCACCAATCGCTCAATATTTCGTTGTTGTTTGTTACTTATTCATTACAAATAATTTCGCCACTACCGATACAAAACCGTTCATCAACATCATAAATCACGCCAAATTGTCCGGCGGCAATGCCTTGTTGTTTCTTTTCCGCCCGGATGCGATAAATATCGCCTATCTTTTCAATAGTTCCACCCATAAAATCAGGCGTGTGTCGTATCTTGAACTTACAATCCATTTTCTCACCCAGTTCAAGAGGAGCAAACATGTAAGGGTCTGTTATATAATTAAATCCTTTTAAATTTATCACGTTGCCATATTGAGCTTCGGGATCGTAACCCTGCGATACATAGACTACATTTTCATCTATATCCTTTTTCACTACAAACCAAGGGCCTCCGCTCAAGCCGATTCCCCGGCGCTGGCCGATGGTGTGAAACCAAAAGCCATTGTGCTCGCCCAGCACCTTCCCGGTTTCAAAGCTCACTATCTTACCCTTCTTTTCGCCTAAATAGCTTTTTATAAAATCGTTGTAATGCACTTTGCCTAAAAAACATATTCCCTGACTGTCTTTCCGCGTGGCGGATGGCAACTTGGCTTCCACGGCGATACGCCGTACTTCGCTTTTGGGTAAATGGCCGATAGGGAACATAGAGCGGCTTATCTGCATATTATTAATCTGACCGAGAAAATAGGTTTGATCTTTCACCTTGTCCGCAGAGGTAGATAAGTATGTTTTGTCGCCCACCTCTGTGGTAGTAGCATAATGCCCTGTTGCAATTTTATCAAAATCGTGTCCCCACTTTTGGTCAAAGTATCCAAATTTAATGAGCTTGTTACACATCATGTCGGGGTTTGGCGTAAGGCCGCGTTTCACGTTTTCAATCGTATAGGCCACCACGTTATCCCAATACTCCTTATGCAGCGAAACCATCTCTACTTTCAGCCCATAGTGTTTACCCAGCCATTTCACTATGGTCATATCATCTTCCGCCGGGCAGTCAATATACCCGTGCTCATCTTCCATCCCTATTTTAATATAAAATATGGTTGGGTTATATCCTTGTTCCTTCAATAGATGCACAGCCACAGAGCTATCCACCCCGCCTGACACCAACGCCGCAATATTCATGTAAATAAACTCCTTCTTTTTGGAGCTACAAAGATAAAAAAAGTAGGGGCAAATTTCTTCACCCCTACTTTTTATTTTATATTAATTAAAAAATGATTAGTCCACAGGATAACCCTCAAAGTCGTAAAGTACCGTCGACAAGTAGCGTTCGCCCGTATCCGGCAACAAAGCTACAATTGTTTTCCCTTTGTTTTCAGGTTTTTTAGCTAACTCGGTAGCTACATAAGTAGCAGCTCCTGATGAGATTCCAACCAAAAGGCCTTCGGTTTTGGCCAATTCTCTACTTGTTTTGATAGCCAAATCGCCTTTTACGCTAACCACTTCATCTACAACAGCACTATTGTAGGTGGCTGGAACGAATCCGGCTCCAATCCCTTGAATTTTGTGTGGGCCGGGATTTCCGCCTGAAAGAACGGGAGATTCAAATGGTTCCACGGCAATAATTTTAATGTTTGGGTTATGCTTTTTCAATGCTTCGCCCACCCCGCTTACGGTACCACCGGTACCTACTCCGGCCACAAAGATATCAACTTTGCCATCGGTGTCGCGCCAAATTTCTTCGGCGGTAGTGCGTTTGTGTACTTCGGGGTTAGCTGGGTTTTCAAACTGCTGCGGAACAAATGAGTTTGGCGTTTCTGAGGCAATTTCCTGAGCTTTGGCAATAGCACCTTTCATGCCTGCTGTGCCGGGGGTGAGCACCAACTCGGCACCTAAGGCTTTAAGCAGGTTACGGCGTTCTACACTAAATGTTTCGGGCAAAGCGATGATTAATCGATATCCTTTAGCTGCAGCTACAAGAGCCAAACCTACACCGGTATTACCACTGGTTGGTTCTACAATAACTGAACCTTTTTTTAGGATGCCTTTTTGTTCGGCATCTTCAATCATTGCCAACGCGATACGATCTTTCACGCTACCTCCGGGGTTAAAATATTCCAATTTCACAATCAGGTTGGCGGCCAACCCATGTTTTTTGTTGTAATTTTCAACTTGCAGCAAAGGAGTATTTCCTATTAAGTCGGTTAATTTGTGAGCAATTTTTGCCATGATTTTTTATTTTTTAAGATGAAAAAAAATTCTTCTATTTTTATACAACAAAGATAAAAGGAGTTTTGATTATTACCTATCACATAGGTTAGGCATTTTGATACCATGTTTATGGTATTACGTGCAAAAAATCCATCAATCTGAGATTAAAATTATTATTGAAATTAGTTTAATTTTCTATAAAATAATTATCTTTGACTGCGAAAAAATTAATTGATCCAAACAAACACATGTTTAATTAAAACACTATTATTTCTATGAAAAAACTAAATCTATTTATTGCTGTAACGCTTGTTGCGGTAAGCAGTATTTTTACATCTTGTAAAAAAGGTGATACTGTAACAAATTTCCCTATTATTAACACGTTTACAGCCAGCGCAACAACAGTAGCTGCAGTTAATGATACTGTTACTATCTCTATTAAAGTAAGCCCGGGAGACAAAAACATCAATTACATTACTATCTTAAGCTCTGCTACTGGAGCACCTGCTTATGACGTAAAACTAGGAAAAAGCTGGACTGGCGACAAAACAGCTGCCGGTTACTGGAACAAAGACGGAATCTACACAGCAACAGCAACCTTTATTGTCCCTGCCGGAGGTGCAACTTATACCTGTACAGCATACGATACCGAAGGTAATGCTAGCGCAGCTTCTGCGTCTCAAACTGTTACTATAACTTCAAATGTAACACCACCAGTTGTAACATTTAAATCACAATCTACGGAGCTTACAAATCAAACTATTCATTGTTTTGTAGATGATGGATCATCATCTAGTTGCTATTCTATTTCTCAAAAAAGTGCGAATAACACAACCTATTATAATAGTGGTAATGGAAACGGCTCAGCTAATCAAGTTGATTTCATCTATTTCAACTCAAAAGGAACAAGTTATGGTCTCTACTCACCATACTACTTTAATGCCAACTCAAAAGCTCTTGGTGCAATCGGAACGACTGGTACTGGAGCTACTGATATAGGTCAATGGAGTCCGACTCCTCTTAATAAGACAGTATTCAAAATAGCAAGCTTAGACTATGACAATGCATCAAACGATGACGTCGTAGCTGCAGCAAATAGTGCGACAGCAACCTACATTGAAGGTCTTCCAAATATCCCAACGGGAAGTGTTGTAGTCTTCAAAACCGCAAGTACATCAACAACCGCAAGCAAAGTTGGTATTTTCAAGGTAAATAGCATTACCCCTAACGGTACTAACAGCAGTGCCACTGTAGTAATTAGCCTACGAGTTCAAAACTAATTTATTGTAGCCCATATTAAGTAATTGAGAGGATACCCAAAAGGTATCCTCTTTTTTGTGTATACCACGAAATTTTACTTATTTTTGCTACATTAAATGAATAAAAAGAATCGAAAATCATGGAAAATAAAAACGAACTTAGCATAGAGCTTTCTGCCGAGATTGCCGAAGGTATTTATTCCAACCTTGCCATCATATCACATTCCACGTCGGAGTTCGTGATAGACTTCGTGCGCATTATGCCGGGCACACCTAAAGCAAATGTAAAGTCGCGCATCATACTTACCCCCGAACATGCCAAACGTCTGCTGTTTGCACTTCAGGATAACATCACCAAGTACGAGCAACACAATGGTAAAATAAAAGTAGGCGAACAAACTGCCATCCCTCCTATTTCTTTTGGTGGTGAAGCTTAATAACTGTTTAGATTTTATATTCAAACCCCGAAGGGGTGATATTATAATGTCACCCCTTC
Source organism: Paludibacteraceae bacterium (assembly GCA_031292565.1). Taxonomy (GTDB): domain Bacteria; phylum Bacteroidota; class Bacteroidia; order Bacteroidales; family Paludibacteraceae; genus JAFGVL01. The sequence continues at coordinate 67,116 of JARLGW010000005.1, read as the reverse complement.
GGGGTTTGAAATAAATAACCCATTTGATTTTCTATAATAATACCACCCCTTCGGGGTTTTCGAGATAATTTAATTTAATTTTCAAACATTTTCTAAGCCTATAAAATATGTTTTACAAACATTCGAACTACTTTTAAAGCTTATGGTTTGATGTATTTCACAATTAAAGACTAAATTTGCCTTATTATTCGCGTAAAACATGGAACAAACAGAACAGCAATTTGACGGGGCTACCTCCATTTGTAGAGATATATTTACCAAAAAATTAAAAGACTATGGTGCCGCCTGGCGTATTATGAGACCGGCATCGGTAACCGATCAGATATTTATAAAAGCAAATCGTATCCGTAGCATTGAAACCAAAGGTACTTCCATGATAGATGAAGGTGTTCGTTCGGAGCTTATCGGCATCATCAACTATGGTATTATTGGGTTGATACAATTGGAATTAGGCTATGCCGAGAATGACGATTTAGCCACGGAAAAAGCAATTAGACTTTACAATAAGTACGCGGAAAAAGCAAAAAAGCTCATGTTGGCGAAGAACCATGATTACGACGAAGCCTGGCGTTCCATGCGCTTGGAATCGTACACGGATTTAATTTTAATGAAATTATACCGAACCAAGCAAATAGAGGACAATAACGGTGAAACTATTATTTCGGAAGGAATTGACGCCAATTATTTAGATATGATAAATTATGCCGTGTTTGGCTTAATTAAACTAGAATTTGGAGATTAAAATTATGATAAAGCGGGTTTTATTAATCATTTTCAGGCTGCTATTAGGTTGCGTATTCGTTTTTTCAGGATTCGTAAAAACTATTGACCCTCTTGGGTTTACTTATAAAATTCAGGATTACCTTAGTGCAATGGGGCCATTTATAAGCAACTTTAGCTCTGTGGCTTTTATTGCAGCCGTAACTCTTTCCGCCCTGGAATTGCTTGTCGGCCTTAATTTTATACTTGGTGCGAGACTGAAGGAAACAACTTGGGTTGCTGCTCTATTCCTGCTTTTTATGACTCCGCTAACCTTTTGGATTGCCATTAAAAACCCGGTGCACGATTGCGGATGCTTTGGCGATGCTTTAATAATAAGTAACTGGGCTACGTTTTGGAAAAACATAGTATTAAGTGCCTTGGTGGTATCCGTGTTTCTACTTCGAAAAAGCCATAAACCATTCGTGGGGCATCACGTTCAATGGGCTTTAGCCTTATACGGTTTTCTATTTGCCATCGGATTGTCTACATACTGTTATTACCATTTGCCGTTGGTTGATTTTCGCCCGTATAAAATCGGCTCTAACATTGCCAAAGGAATGGAAATACCTGCCAACGCGGCATCCGATTCGTTCGACATCAAACTGATATATGCAAAAAATGGTGTTGAAAAAGAATTCACCCTACAAAATTATCCTAAAAACGACAATTCATGGACATTTGTAGATCAAAAATCAGTATTGGTAAAAAAAGGATACGAACCGCCGATTCACGATTTCACCATGGAAACCGATCATGGAGATATTACAAATGATGTATTAAGCAATCCCGGCTATACCTTCTTATTAATTTCATACGATTTAAAAAAAACTAACATTGCTAAATCGAATAAAATCAACGATATTTATCATTATGCAAAAAAACATGGGTACGGTTTCTACGCTATGACGGCATCTACTGATGACGACATTGCTACATATAAAAAACAGGCAAAGGCCGAATATCCGATCGTACTGACAGATAAAATTACATTAAAAACCATTATCCGTTCAAACCCAGGATTGGTATTAATAAAAGGTGCAACCGTGTACAACATGTGGAGTGTATATGATTTGCCCCGATTTAAAGAACCTCTGGAGAAGTCAGCATTAGGAACCATAGAAAAACCGGATGCTAAAAACACAATTGCAATAGTGGCTATACTATTTTTAGTGCCGGTCTTCATCACATTCCTTATCGATACGTTTTTAACGAACAGAAGAGATTAATTTTTCCCTAATTAAAACATTAAGAATCATGCGAAAAAACATTGTGGCAGGAAATTGGAAAATGAATAAAACACTCCAGGAAGGAATACATTTAGCAGAAGAATTAAACAACATATTAAAGAACAAAAAAGTATCCTGCGATATAATACTAGCACCACCATTTACACATTTAGCAAGCATCGCCCAAGTAGTTGACCCCAAATTAATCAAAGTTGCAGCCCAAAACTGTTCAGACAAGGAACAGGGGGCTTACACGGGCGAAGTAAGTGCCGAAATGATAAAATCGACAGGAGCATCTCATGTTATAATAGGGCACTCCGAACGCCGACAATATTACCATGAAACGAACGAAATTATCAAAAATAAAATTACCATTGCATTAAAAACAGGTTTAAACCCTATATTTTGTTTTGGCGAATTATTGGCAGAAAGAGAAAGCAATCGGCATTTTGAAGTGGTAAAAACACAATTGCACGAATCGCTATTTGCTCTATCACCTGATGATTTCAGCAAAATAGTCCTATCCTACGAACCTGTATGGGCAATAGGAACCGGAAAAAACGCCAGCGTAGAACAAGCCGAAGAAATTCATGCTTTTGTACGACAAGAATTACAAAAAAAATACGGACAACAAGTTGCTAACGATACAACCATTCTATATGGAGGAAGTTGTAAACCATCCAACGCGAAAGAACTATTTTCCAGTGCCGATGTAGATGGCGGGTTAATTGGTGGAGCATCACTTGTGGCAGCCGACTTTATGGGTATCATAGAATCATTTTAAATCATTTTTGCACAGCAATCTAGTATATGATTACTTTATCAATTCTAAAGCACATCGGAAGCTATACTTCCCTCATGCTTCGTGTATTTACAAAACCCGATCGGTGGAGAATGTTTTTCCGCCAATTACCTAAAGAAATGGAGAAATTAGGACTCGATTCATTAGGTATAGTTATCATTATATCCACCTTTATCGGAGCTATAATGACCATTCAAACCAAATTAAATACAAGCGACCCTTTACTCCCCAAATATAGCACAGGATTAGTAACAAGGGACACCTTATTACTGGAATTCTCATCCACCATCATGTGTTTAATCCTAGCCGGAAAGGTAGGCTCAAATGTGGCGTCGGAAATAGGTTCAATGCGTATTTCCGAGCAAATAGATGCACTGGAAGTAATGGGTATAAATTCGGCCAACTACCTCATCTTACCTAAAATTATAGCATTTGTGCTCATGATTCCATGCCTGGTAATTATAAGTATGGCTGTAGGTCTATTTGGCGGGTATCTGGTAGGCGTTTTTTCCGACATTGTATCGCAGAACGACTATTTATTCGGGATACAGTATATGTTTCAGCCCTTCTATATCTTCTATTCCATAGTAAAATCCTTGGTTTTTGCATTCATTATAGCCTCTGTAGCTTCCTATTACGGATTTTATTCATACGGAGGAGCTTTGGATGTAGGAAAAGCAAGTACCAACGCTGTTGTTAACAGCAGCATACTCATTCTATTATCCAACATCGTAATTACGAACTTTATGCTGAATTAAGCAGCCTTGTATCATGATAGAAATTCAGAACGTATATAAATCTTTCGACGGTAAAAATGTGCTTAAGAATATTTCAGCCATATTTGAATCGGGAAAAACAAACCTAATTATAGGACAGAGTGGATCAGGAAAAACCGTGCTAATGAAAAGTATCATTGGCTTACATCGGATAGACAGCGGGAAAATACTCTACGACGGTAGAAACATTCCAGACATGCAGTTTATGAAGATAAAAAAACTCCGACAAGAAGTAGGTATGCTATTCCAAGGTTCGGCCCTATTCGACTCACAAACAGTAGCTCAAAATGTAATGTTCCCACTTGAAATGTTTTCCAATATGACTCAAATTGACATGGAAAACAGGATGAAATTCTGCTTGGGAAGAGTTAATCTAGACGAAAGTACCTATAACCTGTTTCCATCAGAAATAAGCGGAGGGATGCAAAAACGTGCGGCCATTGCGCGAGCAATAGCCTTAAATCCACGCTATTTATTTTGCGATGAGCCAAACTCAGGATTAGACCCTTTAACCTCTTTAGTTATTGACCGATTAATAAAAGAAATCACGGAAGAATATGACATTACCACTATTGTCAATACTCATGATATGAACTCCGTAATGGAAATAGGAGAAAATATTATATTTATAAAAAGTGGAGAAAAGGCTTGGGAAGGCAACAGGCATCAAATCTTTGATAGTAACAATGACTCGTTAAACGATTTTGTTTTTGCATCCGACTTGTACAAAAAGGTAAAAGCAACAAACAATATACAGGAATCAAAGCAATAAAAAGGATAGAAAAAACACTTTGAATCAGAGAGAGACTAGCAATTTTAAAAGCTGACTTGAAATAAAACAAGGTGCTAACATATAATAAAGCAGACCAAAAAAGGGGGCGGAATTTATCCACCCCCTTTTTTGGTCTGCATATAGAAGACATAGTTAGAATTAGCAATCAAATTTTTTAGGTCTCTTCCAGTATTTCTCACTTGATAAGGCATAGAGCAGACAAAAAGAAAGAGCTTACAATCAAATGTAAGCTCTTTCTTATGCTATTATGAGAGAATAATAATTAATATTCCCACAAATCTTGTTCTTCATTAATAATATCTGTTTTAATTCTATTCTGTTCTCTTTTAACTTCGTCAGGGGTAGAATTATAATCTAATATCATACGATTTTGGATATTAGATTCTTTATACAAGTTGCTTGCAAACCTACGTTTAATAAACAAGTCGTCCATAGACATACGCGCACCATTGTTTTTGTCTGTAATCATCACCTCTTTTTGAACTAAATAAGGACGAAGATTATCATAAGGGATCCAACATAAAGGGAAGTTCTGTACACCTACACCTCTATCTGTTACAATAACTGGGCAGATTGAAATAATTTTCACATTAAATGTTGATGAATTTTTATCAAAGAACCAAACTTCTTTCATAAAGTATTTAATAACTTCTCTGTTTGGAATATCACTTTCATCTACATCAAAAGTTTTTTGCTTTGTAGTTGGATCTACTTGAGTTTTATAAATTATCTCGAATTTCTTTAATACATCTTCTTCGAAATCTATTTTATTGGCTTTTGTAAATTTTTCGTCTGTAAATTCAAATTTAAAAGCAGGAACCTTTTGATCCTTCATCAATTTAAATATTACAGAGAATAAAGACTCACGACCATTTCCCGGTTCTTCAGGATAGTATAATGGGTAGTTCATCTTTTCACGTAAATCTAAAACACGGTAAACAACCTTTTGCCAATAAATATCATCAGCTCTTGGATTTTGGAACTCAATAGGGGTTAAAGCCTTCATATCATAACTTGTAGGCAAGTTTGAAGGTATTTCTCCATTTTCATTAAAGAAATCATTCGTAGTAGAACTTTGAGAGTAAACAGACCCTACTCCAAAGCTAAAAGCTACCAAGAAGATAAATAATATTCGATTATACGCTTTCATAATTCAATGATTTAATAAGAAATATTTTCTTTTAGTTTACAATTACTTCCATCGGTGGCAATTTTCTTTCAATATTGTCCGGACCTTTAGCTCTTACTCCAGAAATAAAGAACTTTTTACCTTTAGCCAGTTTCTTTATATAAGCCAATTGTTTGTCTGTAAAACTAGCTCCGGCAGATGCCTCTACACTTGTTCCCATAGCTTCGGTAATATTAAGTTCAAAACCTAACACATCAAATCTAGCTTCAATATCGGCATCATTCAATTCAGCTTTAAGAGTTGAAATACCAAGTAAATATTGCTTAGCAATCTTTTCACCGCCTTTATATTTCATCATATTTCCACCTCCATCTCTGTAAGGAATATATGCAATTGGTGGCGGTAACATTTTTACTCTAAAGTTTTTAGCACCCATTTTTTGTGGTTTACCATCAATTTTAGCTATTACTGAGATAACACATTCTTGACCAACTTTAGCCGGACGTGCAACCCAACCACCTTTAGCTGTCTTGATTAAAGATCCTCCTGTCATTGATGCAGAAACAGCTGTTGAAGGAACCCCTGGAACAGATATACTAACATCATTATCAATACCAGCATAGAATACATTCATTTTATCTGCAGAGATGGTTGCTGATGGCAAGCCTACACTGAAATCAGATTCAAACGGATATACTTTAGAAGATCCATCAGGTCTTTTCACGCGGATATAACCATTATACTTTTGGTCTCCAATAGAGCTTGCAACTCTTTCGTAATGACCTTTGTCAACTAATGTACCTCCTACACCTGATTCACTATTTCCTCCAATATAAACTTCGGGTCTCTGTGTTGTGTCACTTGCAGCTAAAATAATATCAGCTACATATTTTCCACCTTGAATAATATATTTGGAGCTAGGTATTACTTTTGCTTCAATTTTATTTACTCTAAAATCGTCAGCATCAACCATACCTTTCAAATAGGTAACAACTTCACCTTCCATACTCCTAACATCAGCTTGCACCTTTGATAAAATAGTAGTTACAGCTGCAACCGGCATCATTTCAAAGGTTGCAACATCCCACGGCATTTTTTCACCACCATGGCCAACTTGCATCCCAGTATCAAAGGTCTTCTTTATCAAACTTATCTTTGCCGTATCAGCCTTTACAAGTGTTAATAAGAAATCTCGATAAGAATCAATGGATTTTTTTATTTCTTTACCATGACCTTGCCCCCCCTGACTTGGATCTAGACACATACGACCTGCAGCATCCAAGTTATCTTTTGCTTCAATATGTTCCAAATTACCTTTTGATCCATCTGCCGCACGAACAATCAATAATTTCAAATCATCAAGTTGTTTATACAACTTGTCTGATTCTTGTTTTACTTTTTTTGCTTTTGTCAACCATTCTCCAATCTTTGCAGGGTTTCTATTATATAAATCCTCAAATTTTGCATACAGGTTTTTATTTCTATTTTCTGATCCTTTTGTATTGACTCTAAGGCTATGTTCTACCATCGTGAATCCTTCTAGAATACTTGCAGATACATTCAACGCAAGCATCGCTGTCAACACGATGTACATCATTCCTATCATTTTCTGTCTCGGGGTTTCCGGACAATTCGTAGCACCTCCCATAATATTATTATCTTCTCTTTATTTTTTTTAAATAATATTGTTAAATACTACGTTAAGATAAGGCACTTAACATGCTGCCATAAACATTGTTCAAATTCACAACTTGTTGTGTCAAACGGGTAGTTTCTTGTCTGTAAGACTCTATTTCTGAAGCGGACTGAGCTACTGTAGATTTCACTTTAGTCCATTCGGCTTCTACTGATTCTATTGATTTTGTTTGTGCGTCAATAACTTTCAATTGAATTTCGTAAACAGCATTAATAGAAGATAAATTTTTATTAATATCATCTACCTTTTTAACAAATTCACCTGACGACTGAGTCAAAGATGAAAGGCCTGTTGAAATATTTTTATACGAATCAACCAATGTTGCTGATGTCGAATTTATTTCTTGTTGAGTTGTTGTAAATGTAGAAACCGATTCAGAAGCTGTAGTCATACTTTGAACTAACTTATCCGTGGCTCCTTTAACAGAAGATAAATCTGATAATTGAGCAGCCGTTTCGGATAATTTTGATATTCCAGCTGAAAGCTTTTGAATATCTTCTTCTGAAAGAGCTGAAATCCCTTCAAGAGCACCTAAGCCGGTTGACACACTTCCGCCACCTGATACGGTACCACCTACATTAACCGAACCGCTACCACCACCAAGAGAAACAAATCCGTCTGCTTCTTCTTCGTCTTTAGCAAGCTGAGGAAAAACATTATCCCAATGGTAAGTTTTATGAGGATTTCCAAAAGCAGTAATACAGAATAAAACAGCCTCTGTACCCATTCCTGCTGTCAATATCATTGCTGCACCAGGCCAGTGTTGTATTTTAAATAAAGCTCCAACGATAACAACAGCTGCACCAAAACCAAATGCATATCCTGTAATTCTACCACCTTGCGGTGTATCCATCCAATCACCAATTGACATAATAATTATAATTTAAGGTTTGATATATAAGTTTTTTATTTTTCAGTTTTATAAGAATTTACTTCTTCTGTCCTTCAATAAAGCTTCTAATACATCTAAATCCAATATATGATTTGCTTTCTTGTTGGTATTCATAAGTTCTAGAACCACATTGTAAGTATGCACCTATGTCTTTCCAAGAACCACCTTTTACCACTTTTCTTCTTTTTACATCAGGATCTGAGGTCTTAGCATTAAATTGATAATCAGGATTCATATCATGAACAAAGCTCAATGTTGACTCTGAATATACAGAAGAAGTCCATTCAGAAACATTGCCTGCCATATCATACAGCCCATAATCATTAGGAGGATAAGCGGCAACAAATGCTGTAATCATGTAGCCATCATCAGTATAATTACCTCTTAATGGTTTGAAGTTAGCTAAGAAACAACCTTTTGCTGTTCTAATATAATTTCCTCCCCAAGGATACATTGCCAAATCTCTACCTCCACGTGCAGCGTATTCCCATTCAGCTTCTGTTGGAAGTCTCCAATCTTGTACTAGAGGTCCATTAGTTGCAACTTGATATGTATTGAACAACCTTGTTCTCCAATGACAGAAAGCAACTGCCTGTTCCCAAGTAACACCTACTACCGGATATTCACCGTATCCCGGATGAGAGAAATACATTTTCATATAAGGTTCATTATATGCATATGTAAAGTCACGAATCCAGCATAATGTATCAGGATAAATATTCAAAATTTTCGTAGAAATAAAATCAGCACGTTTTCTCAATGGACGATAAATTGTTCTGTTTACAATATTACCACCTTCATCGCGATATGTAGTATCTTTTTTAATCATCACATCTGCACTATCTTTGGTAACGCCTAATCCTTCAGTGCTTCTATCATAACCACTTTTTAAAGAATTGAATTTATTTACCTTCAGTGCAGCTTGCTTGTAATCTATGTATTCATACTTGTAGTTGAGCATTGTTCCGTTTAGCTGTGGTACCAATTCAATAGCATCTTCACCTACATAGAACATACTATCCAAAGCTCTTTTTTGATCTTCATTAGGTTTTCCCCAAGGAATTGGTTTAGTCCAGTTTAACTTTGGTGGAACTTCATTTCCTTTTTTATCCTGAGTAATTTTAAACGTTTCGTCACCACCAATTGCTGGATTTGCTAATCGTTCACGAGCAATAGAGTCACGCACATAATATACAAACTGACGATATTCTCCGTTTGTAATTTCTGTTTCATCCATCCAAAAGGCATCAACAGAAACTGTTTTAGACTGAGAGTTCATAGCCCAGTTTGCTTCCTGATCATTAGTTCCAGTGGTATAAGAACCTCTATTAATAAACACCATTCCGAATGGGGTTGGATCGGCCCACGCACGAGAGAAAACTCCAACCAACTCGCCATTGCCTTGATTACTTCCACAGCCAACTAAGGCTAATAGGAACGCAGAAAATACAAGTAACTTTTTCATATACTTTATTAAAAATATGTGTACACAATTATAAAATCCGAACACTCTTATATTTGTTTGATTTCTTTTTTCCTAAAGAAAAACAATATCTTAAAAACAATTCGTGAGAACCAAAGGAATTTGATATAAACTTTGTTGTAGGCAAATCAAAAGAATATCCCCACGACAAACCGTTTGAGAAATTCATTCCGATAAAAAATATGATTGCATCTTGCAACCTCCAACCTAATCCGCCCCAGTATTTATTATCTTTTTCCAATCTGGCATCTAAATCTACTTGATATGAGACGAAATCTGTTTTAAACAACATTGTGGGTTTAAGCTTATATCTATCATTTTGTAATGGAAACGTGTATCCTCCCGAAAGGTACATAGCCCGGCTTATGTAGCTTTTCAAATAATCCGTTAAGTCAAATTTCGGTTCAAACAGGTGTAAAACCGAAAGACCAGCATACCAAACTTTTGTAGAATAATAAGCACCTAGGCTCATATCAAAAGACATGGCATTTACAGATGTTGTAGGTATGACAGCATCCCCACTTATATCATGATAATCACTTGTTATTTGGTGAACGCTATCACCATGTATCGTTTGACTTACAAATCCTAAATTTCCACCGAAGTTCAAATTGCCATCGGATAATTTATACCGGTAAGCGTACTGCAAATTTACAGATTGATTAGCATAAATTCCAGCTTTATCATTATAAAAAATAATACCGATTCCATGCTTTCGCCCGGATATAACAACTGGAGCATTTACCCCAAAATAAGTTGTTTGCGGGGCATTAGTAAACCCAATCCATTGAAGTCGCTGCAATCCAAAAGCACTAATTTGATCTGTATTATTTGCTATTGATGCAGGATTATACCCTTCCTCATTAAACATATATTGGCTCACTTGAGCCTCTGACTGTCCTCTGACAGAAAAACACTGCAAGAGCAAAACAAAATTTATTAAGAATATAAATTTCCTCATGGTTGAGCCTCTTGTTCCTCAAGCAGCAATACTTTATAAACAACAAAAGTAATAAAATATTGTATAATCAAACATCTTTTTCAAAAAAACATGCAACAACAGCCGTTTTTATCAAGGAACAAGATGTTTAATATGTTTTTAATACTCTTCTTCATTAAAGAAGAAATCTTCTTTACTTGGATAATCGGGCCAAATATCCTCTATACTTTCATATACTTCGCCTTCATCTTCCATTTCCTGTAAATTTTCTATCACTTCCAAGGGCGCACCTGATCGCATTGCGTAATCGACCAATTCATCTTTAGTTGCAGGCCATGGTGCATCTTCTAGTTTTGAAGCTAATTCGAGCGTCCAATACATATTCTACTAGGTTTAACAATGTTTCACTTACCTGTGTATTTGCTGCAAAAATAAAATAAAATATTTTACAAACAATTATTCTCTGAAAAAAACTTCTTCTTTAAGAAGAAATGCCACGTAACGTGACAAAATAAACAAAAAATCCGACAATCTATTCACATAAATTAGCACTTCATCCATTATGGGATAATGCTTACTCGTTTCATAAATTCGCCGCTCCAACCGCCGACAAACGCAACGGCATACATGACAATAAGTTGAGCTCACACTACCTGCCGGTATAATGAATTTATTCAATATAGGTAACGTAGCATTCATGCTATCTATTTTATTTTCCACCCAATTTATTTCTTGTTGCACCACTTCTTTTGATAAAAAAGGAGCCAACTTGCTAGCATCGGTGGCCAAATACGAACCTATATCAAACAAAAAATTCTGTATGCGGTGGATGTCTTTTTTCACATCCTCAAAATTAATATTTGCCCGCATAACACCTAGGTGTGAATTAAGCTCATCGGCTGTTCCATAGGCTTCCAGACGTATATCGTCTTTTTCAATCCTAGTTCCGCCTATCAAACCGGTAGAACCTTTATCCCCTGTTTTGGTGTATATTTTCATTTTAAAACCTTATATTTTAAAAAAGACAAATATAATGTTGTTTTTGCAATTCGGGGTTAAAATAAACAATTCCTAAAACATATAAATCGAAAGAAACCCGAACCCGCTCGTTTTTAATAATTTCCGACCAAGCTTCCTCCATCCCTTGTGAATAGTGAATGTCGTCAAAAACAAAAACGCTTTCGTTTGAAATTTTTTCCAAACACAAATAAAAATATTTCAGTGTTGCTTCTTTGGTGTGGTTGGCATCAAAGAAAACAAATCCTACCTGATTCAGTTTATTCAAAAGAGCAGGCAACTTTTCGTCAATAGCTCCTTGCACTAAATTTACATGCTTAATATCACATGCTTCTAATACCGATTTGGCCACTGCCAACGTTTGTGGGCAACCTTCAAAAGAGTAACAGGGGGTTTGGATATTTACCGCTGCCAAATAGGCCGTTGTTATCCCAAGCGAAGTACCCAATTCTATAATGGATACGGGTTTTGCCTGATGTGCCACTCGGAATATTAATTGGGCATATTTTTTACTTTTAAGAGATCGCTTTGCTATATCGGCTACCTTCCGCTGCCGCGAACTTCCCGTTCCAAAATCCGACACATAAATCGAATCCTTGCTTTTAAGGAGCTGCTTACGTGCACCTTCTATGGTTTCATACACATAGTAGGGATTCTTTTCCTCGAATCTATTGGAAATTAAATCATACGCGAAAGGCGAATGAATTCCATGACCATGAATGTATTTAGCTTTACAAAGATAAATCAAAAAACTTTTGATGAACTTTATTTTTTCCATAGTTCGGCAAAAATGATGCAACAGGGAGGCTTTAATTAAGCCTAAACAATTATAACATGTTTCCTAAAAACAATTTTGAGAAAACATTATCATAATTTAGAAATACACCAAATTAACTTTTTATTTAAAGGTTAAAAAGAAAATGTAAGAATGCATGTATAAGTAAAAATGCTCGCAAAGGTAGCCAAAGAAAACGATATGGTGGAATAAAAAGAAAAATAAGGAACAAAAGCTTTGTAATATATTGCTATATATATCTATATAGCAATATATTACAAGATAAAAAAACATAAAACACAGCCTTAAAAGCGCACTTAATTGATGAGTATAAACGCCAAAACCTATTTTAAATAGATAAAACAACACGTGCATTAATCATCCTAAAGATAAATGTTAAAACCAAATATACCGCTATTTTAAGTTCTTCCCCCTGCTAGTTTAATTCTCACTTTCTAATTTCAATCTGATGCACTCCGTTTTTTTCGGTTTTCGTTACAGAAATAACCTCATACCCCTGCTCGGTTGCACTTGAAGGAATATTTTCAAGAGCCTCCCCTTCTGTTACCAAAACAATTAAAACTTCGCCTTTCTGTAATTTGGACAGGGCTATTTTGGTTTTAACAAAAGTCATCGGGCAATGTTCTTTGGTAAGATCTATTTGTTGATATTTTGCCATATAGCAATGAATAATTGAGAATGAATAATTTGCATTTTTAAGCTATATCTAAATGAATAATGTTTGTCCACCATCCGCGATTTTTAAGAAGCTGGTAACCCCGATTATATCTTTTACTTCGGGAATAAAATCTTTCTTTTCAAGCCCAAGTATGTGCATAGCCATTTCGCAGGCATAAAAGTTAATGCCCAGCTCTTTGGCTGCCTCAACCAATTCCTCCAAAGTAGCCACATTATTTTTGCGCATCATGTAGCGGAAGATGTGCGGACTGACACCGCTAAAATTCAAACGGCTCACCGGGCTACTTTTCAAGCCACCCATCAACAAGCCAAATATCCGTGGCAAAAAACCTTTTCCCACAGGGCTTCTACCCTGTTCTATTTTGATAGCATCCAACCCCCAAAAGGTAAAAAACAGATTTACTTCATACCCCACGGCGGCAGCTCCGGTAGCTAACGTAAAGACGGCGGTGAGCTTATCAAAATCGCCACTGAAACTGATAATGGAAAGCTTCTTTTGCTCATTCATAATATACTATATTTTACACGAAATTTCTTCTATTTGTTGTAACGTAATAATGCTTGGATTTGTTCCGCAAGCAGGGCAATGAGTGTCATGCTTTAACACGAGTGTGTTGAAATTCATCTCACGTGCATCAAAAGTAAGGAGCCTATTGGTAAGCAAAGTTCCTACTCCTGTTAGGTATTTTAGTACTTCGGTAGCTTGAATACTACCCAAGACACCCGTAATAGCTCCCAACACCCCGGCCTGCGAGCAAGAAAGCACGGCATCGGCTCCGGGTGGCTCAGGGTACAAACACCGATAGCAGGCCGAACCTGGCACATGGGTAAGCGTTTGCCCGTGAAAGCGGAGAATGCCTCCATGCGAGAAAGGCTTTCTAGCCATCACACAAGCATCGTTAATTAAATACTTAGTGGAAAAATTGTCCGTTCCATCCACAATGAAATCGTAATCCTGTATGATTTCAAAAGCATTATCCACTGCGAAAGGTGTTTGATAAGTAACTACGTTCACCTCCGGGTTTAACTTATGGATCTTCTCCTTGGCAGAAAGAACTTTAGATTTTTCTAAATCGTCAGTGAAATGTATAATTTGCCGTTGCAAGTTGCTAAGATCTACCACATCGGGGTCTATAATACCGATAGTACCCACCCCTGCGGCAGCCAGATAATAGGCAATGGGCGAACCAAGCCCCCCGGCACCTACTATCAGCACCTTTCCGTTGCATATCTTTTCCTGCCCCTCCACACCTATATCTTGCAAAAGAATATGACGGCTGTATCGATGAATTTGGTCTTCCGTAAAATCCATGTTAGATATAATATTCGGTTAAATCCACCAATCCATATTTCAAAGCAAGCTTGGTTAAATCGTGTACAGTAGTTACCTCCAGTTTTTTAAATATATTTTTCCGATGGGTATTTACCGTGTGGAAGCTCAAGCATCGCTCCACGGCAATTTCTTTCGTGGTTTTTCCATAAGCAAGCAATTGTACTATTTCTTTCTCCGTCCGGGTAAGGTGATTTATCGGGTTTGTTCTAGTATCCTTATCGGCTCCCCGCCCTAAAATAATTTCCAACGCTTCGCTACAATAGTATTTTTTACCTTGCTGTGTACTTAAGATAGCCGAAACTATATCCTCCTGATTATCGGTTTTAAGCACAAAATTAGCATGCGGAATAATAGACGTTAATTGAAGAAAAAAGGACTCGTTAATATGCTGGGCTACAAACAGCCAACGTGTTTCTTTATATTGATTTACAACAGTATCTATTTCCTCCAAACTATCAAAATCAAAGGTTTCAAAGTCGATTATAACAAGCGAAAAAGCCGTTTTATCCAGCAATATTTTCAATTCTTTTTTATCAATAGCTAGCTCTATTACAGGATTTTTTTCATGTTTATCAAGTAAAGCTACCAACCCTATTCGGGTTAGATCCTCATTATCACATATAATGTAAATTAGTTTATCCATATAGCAGCTTTTTCTTCCTGTTTTTTTTTCGCAAGACAAAGTTCTTATATAAGCCCTTTTCGGCAAATACCATTCGTGTGGCATATTAATACCAAAGTCTTGGTATGCAATGGGTAATAGTAAGTACCTGTACCAAATTTGTGGTACGAAAATACCTTACAAAAGGGATTTTTTAGCATGTTCAGGGAGCATACCTTTGCCAGAAAGAAATCGAAAATTTAAAACCTACTATCATGGCTTCACCTACAATTGTATCGGAATGGTTTAAAAGTTTAAGTAATAAAAAAAACAGTATTAACTCTAACAAGAAAGGAGACCAAACAGTGTCAACAACAAATCAATTGCGTTTCGAAACGCTACAGCTACATGCAGGACAAGAAGTGGATAAAACTACCCACTCACGCGCATTACCTATTTATCAAACATCTTCTTACGTATTTGAAGATGCCAAAGATGGTGCAGACCTTTTCGGTCTACGCAAGTTCGGTAACATTTATACCCGATTGCAAAACCCTACCACGGATGTGTTTGAAAAACGCATCGCCGCACTGGAAGGTGGTGTAAGCGGGCTAGCCACTTCATCAGGTCAGTCGGCTCAATTCATCGCGTTGAATAATATTATCCAAGCCGGCGATAATTTCATTTCCACCTCTCACCTATACGGTGGTACTTACAATCAGTTCAAAAGCCAGTTTAAACGCCTGGGTGTAGAAGTTCGGTTTACCACGGAAGACAAACCGGAAGAGTTTGAAGCGTTGATAGACAAAAATACCAAGGCTATTTACTTGGAAACCATAGGAAATCCAGGATTGAATGTTCCTGATTTTGATGCCATCGCTGCCGTAGCCAAGAAACACGACATTCCATTAATCGTGGATAACACCTTCGGAGCCGGCGGTTATTTATTCCGTCCTATCGAACACGGAGCATCCGTTGTAGTAGAATCGGCCACCAAATGGATTGGCGGTCATGGTACCTCTATCGGTGGTATTATTGTAGATAGTGGTACTTTCAACTGGGGTAATGGTAAGTTCCCATCCTTTACCGAACCTTCGGACAGCTATCATGGATTAATTTTTTGGGACGTGTTTGGTGAAAAAGGCCCATTTGGCAATATTGCCTTCAATGTTAGGGCTCGTACCGAAGGTCTTCGCGACTGGGGTAACACCATCAGTCCATTTAACTCATTCCTCTTGGTACAAGGTATTGAAACGCTTTCATTACGCGTAGAACGCCACGTGCAAAACACGCTGGCTTTGGCCGAATGGCTCGAAAAACATCCAAAAGTGGAATACGTGAATTATCCGGGCTTGAAAAGCAGCAAGTATTACGAGTTGGCTAAGAAATATTTCCCTAAAGGAGCAGGAGGCGTGTTAACCTTCAAAGTAAAAGGTGACGCCACCAACGCTGACAAGTTGATTGACAACGTGAAACTACTTAGTCACCTAGCTAACGTGGGTGATGCCAAATCGTTGATTATTCACCCTTCGGCTACCACGCACGAACAACTTTCGCCGGAAGAACAAATTGCTTCTGGAGCTGTACCGGGATTATTGCGTGTATCAGTGGGTATTGAAAACATTGAAGACATTAAAGCCGATTTAGAACAAGCATTCGCAGCAATTTAAGGTTGATTGATTCTCTATAGTTTTGTGGAAAATAGCTCTTCGGGATTAGGTCATCTGAAGGGCTATTTTTTTGTTTTGGAGGGTAGTTATATGTATTCTATAAATCTATCAACTCTATATACTCACCAAGAATATTCATGGATGATCTTTTTCAGGCTGTAAGCCCAACTTATTTTAACCCAACCAACGGTCACTGACCAACGGGAATTAACGGCAAAGCGAAGAGACACCTTGGGTGAATTGAAAACAAATCCGCATAGCGTCCTGTAAGGACAGCTTAATTTCTTTTTTAGCCATTTTAAACTAGGCTGTCTGTCAGAACTTAAAAGCAACAACGAGAAAAATTATGGCATAAAAAAACGAGCCTCCAAATCGCTATTTGAGGCTCGTTTCGTTATTCCGTGGATTCGGAACTATTTAACACATAGGGGGTTCTTCTTTAATGTATGGAACCGATATAATAAGGCGTAACCTGATATACAAAATAGTTCAGCCAGTTGGAGAACAGCAGATTGGCATGGCTTCGCCAACGCACCACGGGCAGTTTGCCAGGGTCGTCGTCCTGATAGTAATTGCAAGGTATTTCTATCGGCAAACCTTTGTCCACATCTCGCTTATACTCTTTATCCAGCGTTTCGGGGGCATATTCTGAATGCCCGGTAATAAACACCTCACGGCCATCGCGTGCCAGCACGGCATACACACCGGCATCATCCGACTCTGACAAAATCGTAAGCTCAGGCACTTTTTCAATATCCTCCCTCCTCACCTCTGTGTGACGGCTATGTGGCGCGTAAAACACATCGTCGAACCCACGGAAAAGTGGATTTAAGGGGTCGTTGAGTTTATGCTCGAATATGCCGAACTTTTTCTTATCCAACGAATATTTGGGCACCCCGTAATAGTGATACAAAGCAGCTTGAGCCGACCAACAGATAAACAACGTGGAAGTAACATGCGTTTTAGCCCAATCAAATATCTCTGTTATTTCGTTCCAATAGTCAACATCTTCAAATTCAAGCAATTCAACGGGAGCTCCCGTTACAATGAGCCCATCGTATTTTTGACTCTTAATTTCCTCAAAATCAATATAAAATTCACGAATATGCTCAATAGGTGTATTTTTGGACGTGTGACCTTTGAAGCCAATCAAATCGAGCTCCACCTGCAAGGGCGAGTTGGACAGCACACGTACTAAATCGGTTTCGGTTACAATTTTCAACGGCATCAAATTCAGCAAAGCTATACGCAACGGGCGTATATCCTGACGGGATGCCCGCGAATTACCCATCACAAAGATGTTCTCCTTTTTCAGGCACGCGATGGCCGGTAGTCTATCAGGGATGTTTACAGGCATAATGAATCGTTTTTAAAATTAAGAGAAATGAAAATATAGTTATTGTCTATGGCAACTATCTTGTAATTATTTTTATAGTAATCGAACCTATTTAAGTACCCATTTTAGTGTACCTTGTCCCTTCTTCGTGCCCCTTGTGGTAAACAAAAAGTGTTATACGATCTTTCCAAAGAAATAGGCAGCTTGTTGTTGCCACCAAGGCCAATCGTGTACAGCATCCGAGCCCCAGTAATCGAACCAGGCCGGGATGCCTTTCTCTTCAAGTACCTGTTGCAAAGCTCCCGTGTCGGTAAGCATCGGTTCTTCGTAAGCCCCTTGCCCGACACAAAAAATAAGATTTGCTCCCCGGAACCGATCCAAATAATACGCATCGTTATTATTTTTCAAATAGTCAATCGGCGAATTGAGGTAAATTTCCGTGGGCTTGTATGCTCCAAAAAAATAATTGGTGGAATACACACCGCTCAACGCGATTACCGTATCAATAACCCAGGGATAACGGAAATAAAAATTTGCCGCGTGGTAAGCACCCATTGAGCACCCGGTTACCACCAGTTGCTGGTCGGCTCCCCCGTTGTTTTCCTTACTTTGCCAAAGAATAGAAGGTACGAGTTCCTCGTTTATATAAGCAAAATACTGTTCGTGGCGGTTGATACTTTGTATCTTGTCCAACGAGTTGGAAAAGAAGGTTTCCCAGTCTATTCCGTCCGCCGTCCACAGTTGTATTTTGCCTTCCTCAATAAACCCGGAAAGAGCATCTATCATTCCCGAATCCTCGTATTGATAAAACCGTCCGTTTGAAGTGGGGAACACAAGTACAGGCTTTCCTTGATGCCCATACACCTTGTATTCCATCTGTTTCCCTAGTTTGTTGCTGTATTCGTTGTGATAGCTTATTTGCATACAGTAGCGTTTTGTGTTGTTTATTTATTCTCTTTGTATAAAATCAATTACCTCTTTCACTTCCTTGTAAGTGTCGGTACGAAACTGGTAGGCAAAATCGCCCATCGCACGGCTGAATATCTTTTCTATCCGATTGTAATATAGCATTTTGTTCCCAACCCGATCAATTATTTCCTGATGAGAGAATTTATAAGTTTTATGATCCTTCCTGCTGGCATACCCCGTGAAATATTTCCCTTCGGGTTGATCGTCCACCTTATTCCTCACCACCAGGCTAGCCCACTTCCTGTAAACGTTTACATCGTGGGAGTAGTTAATGGCATCCGTCATCCAAGCTCCCGGTGGCCTCATGTTCACCTCCAGGGCTACAATTTCGCCGTCACGTTTGCGCTCGAACAATTCGATGTGAAAAAACTTTTCACGTACGTCAAACGCTTTCAGTATATTACGCCCCGCCGTGCGCACCTTGTCTGCAATCTCAGGCAGGCAAATGTAGTATAAATTGTCGTCCGTGTTCACCACGTCCATAATGCTTTGCTCGAAGCGATGACTGTTTTCAAACACCACGTTGCCAAACCTATCTACCAAGCCGTCGTAGGTGAGAATAATACCGTCCACAAACTCCTCTATAATAAACTGAGCATCCTGTACCTGTTTGTTAGCCAAAACGGCATCCAACTCAAATTCATTCTTAATCTTGTACGTAAAATTGGCTCCCGAACCCGAATCGGGTTTTACCACCACCGGATAGCCCACCTCGGCAATAAACTTCAAGGCACTTTCACGGTTCTCGTACTGGTGACACCTCACCGTTTGCACCCCGCTTTTTTGAAAGAAGGATTTCATCTTCGACTTACGTTTCAGGTTGCCGATGAAATCATTCTTCGTACCATATATATTAAAATCCGTTCGGATGCGTGCCTCCAATTCAAGCCAATACTCGTTCAACGAATCAAAACGGTCTATCTTGCCGTATTTATGGGTAAAATAACCAACGGCTCGCAACACCTGATCGTAATCCTCCAGGTCGGACACCTTGTAATATTCCGTGAGCGACTGCTTTAATCGGTCGTTCAGCGAATCGTAAGCGGCATCCCCTATTCCCAGTACATTTGCCCCGAACTCCTTTAAGTAAAAGCAAAATTCAGTTGAATTTTCAGGAAAATGTGGTGAAAAAAATATAAAATTCATATCGTTAATGTAAACAATGTTTGTTCTATTTACTAATCTCCCAACGCCTGTTCCAAATCCGCTATCAAATCGTTGTAATCCTCCAGCCCAATGGATAAACGAAAAATGCCTTCGCCGGCAAATTCATCCCACGAGTCGGCCTGCGCTTGCGTGGCAAATTTGAACGAGGTTTCCCGTAAATCAGCACTGTGCAGGTAGAATATCAGCGAACGGTGGTGCCCTAACGACACCGCGTAATGGATAATCTGTAATTTTTCCGCCAGCACTTTAGCCACCTCCTTGCCATTCTCCACCTGAAAGGTGATGATGCCCGAAAAGTTTTTCATCTGCCGCCGTGCCAGTTCATATTGCGGATGCGATGGCAAGCTGGGGTATATTACCCGCTTCACCTTCGGATGTTGCTCCAGGTAGGCGGCTACTTTCAGCGCGTTTTCCTGATGTACGCGCATGCGAATAGGAAACGTGGCTAACCCGCGCAATATCAGCCAGGCATTGAAAGGGCTTATCACCCCACCCAGGCGGATGGCCGTTTTTTTACGCAAAGGCGAAAGATCTTTTTTAGTACCCAAAATAACACCGCCCAACGCATCGCCATGTCCGCCCAAGTATTTGGTAAGGGAATGGATCACGTAATCGGCTCCTAGCTGCAACGGTTTGGTGGCGGCAGGCGTGGCAAACGTGGAATCGACAGCTAGCTGTGCTCCCGCGGCATGCACGACCTCGGCCACGGCGGCAATATCGGTAAGCCTTAGCAACGGGTTGCAAGGCGTTTCCACATACACTAGTTTGGTATTGGGCTTTATCGCTGCACGGATGGACTCTATATCGGAGGTGTTTACCTTGGTGATTTCAACACCCAGTTCGGGTATCATCTCGTTGGTGATTTCGGACAGGGCGGCATAAGCCACATCGCTTACCACGGCATGATCGCCCGCCTTGAGCAAGTGGAACAGCAACGCGGTAATGGCACCCATGCCACTGGCAAAGGCCACGGCCGTTTCGGCTTCTTCAAGCACAGCCAGCTTCACTTCCAACTGGTGCACGGTGGGGTTTCCCCAACGGGTATATACCCAATTTTCTTCATCATCCAGGCCTTCCACCGAAAAGCCGGTATCGGCATCGGCAATAAAGGTGGTGGACATTACCAGGTTGGGCGACGAAGCCCCGGTTACGGGGTCGGGGAACTCGCCAGCATGTACAGCCTTGGTTTGATCCCCTATGTTGGGTATGGTGATTTTACTCATGACGATTTTTGATTCTATTTTTATCTGATACAAAAGTACCACTATACTACAGGCTTTGAAATACCGAAAACGAGCTATTTATATACCCTGTTTATGGTACGTGAAAATTTTCTTTCTTTTGGAATGTCTTTTTCCAAAAGGGCTGCTGAATTGCTTCTCCGAAGGAGATTTATAATAATAGAAAAATGTTCCACTAACTCTATTTTCCCGAATGGGAATACATAATTATCTATCCCCATTCGGGGAAACAGTTACATCCGCATCTATTTTTCTATTGATATATATTTCCTTCGGCAAAAATAACATAAATCGTTGTAATTGAATAGATTATGACAACCTTGCAGGATTGAATATACATCACAAAACCCACACACAAATTTGATAGAAGAATATGTTTCGGTGCTCTGCACCTTAGATTTTTTCTAGGCACAGCTAAGGCTACAAAGATGACGGTGCTCTGCACCTAAATTCACCTGCTTAATAAAAAAACCTGCTAGGATTTGAAGCCCTAGCAGGTTTCGGGGAAAATGATAATATGAATCTTTCTATGTCAACCCGACAGGGTGTGATACAAAATGCAGAATTAAGCTAATGCCTGTTCCAAATCGGCAATCAAATCTTTAACGTCTTCCACGCCCACGGATACACGAATAAGGGTATCGGTGATACCGATTTTGTCACGTACTTCTTTCGCCACGGAGGCATGTGTCATCAGGGATGGCAATTCGATAAGCGACTCCACGCCACCCAAGCTTTCGGCCAGGGCAAAGATGTTGAGCTTGCTGAGGAATGCTTGTGCATCGTCGGTGGTTCCTTTTATTTCGAAGGATAGCACACCACCAAGCCCAGTGGTTTGCGCTTTAGCCAACGCGTGTTGTGGATGGCTTTCCAAGCCGGGGTAAATTACCTTTTGCACCTTTGGATGTTGCTCCAGGTAATGGGCTATTTCCAACGCGTTGCGTTGATGTTGCTCCAAGCGCAAAGCCAAGGTTTTAATTCCCCGCAGGGTAAGATACGAATCGAATGGGGCGAGCACGGCACCCACGGCATTTTGATGATACTGGATGCGCTCGAAATACGTTTCGTTGTTGAGCAGCACGGCACCACCCAGCACGTCGCTATGCCCGCCAATGTATTTGGTAGAGCTGTGTACCACGATGTCGGCGCCCAAGTCTAACGGTTTCTGGAAATAAGGCGAAAGGAACGTATTGTCCACTACCAACACCAAATTATGCTTTTTTGTGATGGCGGATATGGCTTTGATGTCGGACACTTTTAGCAGCGGATTAGAAGGGGTTTCAATCCACACCAGTTTGGTGGCGGGCTTGATGGCCTTTTCCACTTCCGAAGCATCGGTGGCATCCACGTAGGTGATTTCAAAACCAAAATTGGAAAACACGTGGTTGAATAATCGTTTGGTACCGCCATACAAATCGTCGAACGCCACGATGTGGTCGCCGGGATTAAGGAGGGACAACAGAATGGTTGACTCGGCAGCCAAGCCCGAACTGAAGGCCAACCCGAAGGCCGCATTTTCCAGCGAAGCCAGTTTGGTTTCCAAGGCCTTGCGGGTAGGGTTTAGCGATCGGGTGTACTCGTAGCCTCCGGTGGGTTCGGTTACTTTTTTGCGGGCAAAGGTGGTGGATAGATGGATGGGTACTACCACATCGCCTGTTGCGCCTTCTCTGAAATCAGGCTCTTCGCCTGCATGTATGGCTTTGGTTGCAAAGCCGTATTTGCTTGTTGTACTCATCGTTTGTGTTATTATTAATTTATTACAAGTTAAAACCATTATAAATACCGGGAAAAAATCACACTCAACATACTCAACAAATGATTTTACTTTGATGCAAATGGTTTATGAAATCGATTCGGGTTATCAGCCCTTCAAAATTGCCTTCAGGGTCTTGCACAATGGCAACCAAGCCTTCATTAAGAATTTTAACCAATTCGCTCTGATCGGCAGTGTAAGGAATGGTAGTAAGTTGGCGTGTCATAATTTCTTTTACAGGGGTGTCCATCGTGGAGCCGTTGCTGTAAAGAGCCAAAAGCAAATCGGATTCGTCAATAATACCCACTACCTTATTGCCGCTCAAAATAGGCAATTGGGATATATCGTACAATTTGAGTCGGCCGTACACGGCTTTAAGCGTATCGTCGGGCACCGCATATACAATGGCATTATCCTCAAAACGACGTGAAATGAGGTCGCGCAAATCGCCGAATTTTTTTTTCTCGGTCAAGCCCTGATCCAACAGCCAGTAGTCATTGTACATCTTGGATAGGTACTTGTTTCCACTGTCGCAAGCCAAGGTTACCACGCGCTTGGGTTCGGTTTGCTCACGGCAATATTTAATGGCGGCACCTAGCAGCGTTCCGGTTGACGATCCGGCCAGTATGCCTTCGTTTTTAAGCAAATCACGCACAGCATCAAAACTTTCTTTATCGCTCACCGTGTAGGCTTTTCGCGTCAGAGCGAAATCGGCAATAGAAGGAATGAAATCTTCGCCGATGCCTTCGATCAACCATGATCCTACATCGGTTTTTACAACACCGTCATTGATATAGTCGGCCAAAATAGAACCCTTTGGGTCGGCTAGCACGAATTGGGTTTGAGGCGACACTTTTTGAAAATAGTGCGTTAACCCGGTGAGTGTTCCCGACGACCCTACTCCTACCACCACGGCATCAACATCGTGTTCGAGCTGTTCCCAAATTTCGGGGCCGGTGGATGTTTCGTGTGCCAAGGGATTAGCGGGGTTCTCAAACTGGTTGATATAGAAGGCTCCACGTTCTTTGGACACACGGAGGGCATAGTCCTGATAATATTCGGGATGCCCCTTGCCCACGTCCGAACGGGTAAGCAGAATTTCTACGCCCAATGCCCGCAGGTGGTTAATTTTTTCCTGACTCATTTTGTCGGGTATCACCAGTACAAGGTTGTAGCCTTTCAGGCGTGATGCCAATGCCAAGCCAAGCCCCGTGTTTCCGGCTGTAGCTTCTATGAGGGTATCGCCTGGTTTGATTTTGCCTTGTTTTTCGGCTTCATTTATCATACTCAGCCCTACACGGTCTTTAATAGAACCACCGGGATTTTGGTTTTCCAGCTTTATAAACAAGCGGCACAGTCCAGTATCCGTGTGTGTAAGTTCTACTATGGGAGTGTTACCTATGGTTTCGAGGATGTTTTTTGCTATCATTTTTTTTCCTTTTTATGATTGTTCTCTATTCTTGAAATATTAACTATTTAAAAATTGCTCCAAATTGCGGGCTAACGCTTCGGGCTGTTCCCAATTTAAGGAGTGCCCTGCTTTTTGGTAAATAGTAAGCGTGGCCTGGGGAATTTCCTTGAGCAAGATGTCTTGTTCTTCTCTTGGGAAAATGGTATCAAACGCACCCCAAACAAGGAGTGTTTTCTGCTTTATTTTGCTCAGTTGGTCGCGGTTGTCGGATTCGGTCAAGCCCGTCAACGCTTCCTCCCATACCCGCACCGGAGCTTTAAAGCTCTCGCTAATTATGGTATCGAAAAACTCCTTACTCACATTTTTCTTAACGGTGCCCGATTGAAACTCTACGATAAATGACTTGTCGATAGGGTCGTGCAGGGTGTTTACTATTTCCAATGCCTCACCCAACACTAGGTTTCCTTTCCCCTTGGAGGCCGAACCTATCAGCACCACTTTTTCCACCCGTTCGGGATAAAGCAATGCTACACGCTGCACAATAAAGCTACCCATTGAATGGCCTACAAGTGAGGCTTTCTGGATGTTGTGTTTGTCTAAGAAAGCGATAATATCTCGTGCAAAACCATCTTGAGCATAACCACCTTCAGGCCTACTAGAATCGCCAAAGCCTCTTAAATCAAGGGCAAACGAATGGAATGCGGGCGAAATTTCATTTAATACGGGGCGAAAGGAATTCCATGAGTCGGGAAAACCGTGAACGAAAACAACGGGTGCTCCATCGGGTGCTCCTTTTTCCACGTAATGGATTTTCACTCCTTTTCCAAGATCGGAAAAGCCATGCTTTAAGCCTATTTGTTGTATGGTTGTTTCAGCACTCATAACTCTACTCTTTATCTGTGAATAATTCTTTTGTCATCCAAATAGAACAGGCATGATGCCCTGTATTTCCAAGTGGTTTTTCTATTCTGATGAATCCTGCTTTTTCATACATTGATACAGCGGATTCCAATTCGGGAAAACTTTCTAGATAGAGGTGGGTATATCCTAATTTTTTAGCTGACTTATCAGTTAATTCCAACAACGACTTCCCAATACCCTTGCCTCTATATGATTTTAATAAATAGAACTTTACCAGCTCCAGCAATTTGCAGGTAATCCCTGCGTGGGATAAATGCCACACCCGCCTACTATTTGTTTATTCTCTTCCACCACCCAATAGGCGGCTCCGGGCTCTTGAAAAAGTTCGTATAGCTGATCCGTGGTGGGGTCGGTATAAACTGTGCCGGGTTTATCTATATGGAATTCCCTGAAAACATTTTTTATGAGGATAGACAGGGATGCATTGTCTTCTTTTTCTATTTGCCTTATAATTTGAGCCATATAAATCTTTCAAAATCACTGTTACAAAGGTAGATGGGATTCGGAGTTTGTTCAATACCTTGTTTGTGGTATTGTCATACCATACACGAGGGATATTTAAACAACAGCAGTAATCGTGAAATAAAATTGCGTCCTTTGCGATTTCCTTTGCGTGCTTTGCGGTTGAATATTTTACCGCAAGGATCGCAAAGTTTTTCGCAAGGGACGCAAAGAAACAGCTGTAGACATCAACTTTATTTTATATCGAACGCCGCTTAAATAATATTTCTCCCTTTTTGCTCATTTTTTATCATGGAGGTGAAAATATAATTCAGAGAGAAATTCACCTGAAAGCTTTTAATATTACGTTGATACAAATAGCGGGAGGCTTTCACTCCTATTTTAAGTACAAACACGGCCTTGCAATCCTGCAAATTATCGGCTAAACGAACCAAGCCTTCTTCCGAATGTTCCGTTCCGGCAGAGGCGGCTTGCACCGCCCGGTCTTCTACAAAGTTCACTGTATCTTTGGTCACTTCATAAATGAGAAAATTTTCCGCTTGTCCGAAATGCTCGTCCACCGATTCGCCGTTAGTACTTGCTATGGCTATTTTATATGACATATTGGTTCTGTATTAAAACAAATTTATTGGCAACCGCCTCCTGATGGATTTCCACCACAAGAGCCTCCTACATCACACTTACCGGCTATCTTTAATAAACTTGCAGGTATAGGTTTTCCCTCGAACAAGGCATTCACGGCTTCGCTCACAAGGCCATCCACGGCTTCGACGTACACGCCTTTCTTTTTCAGGAAATCAAAAGGAATGCGCCCCACACCAAGTACTAACAGGGCTTCGCAATCATGAATCGTATCGGCCATGGCTTTCCAACCCTCGCCTTCTTTATTTATAATAGGACGTTTTTCTATCAATTCCGTTTTTCCATTCTTTTTACCATAAATCCACAAACTATCCACTTCGCCTAAATGCTTGTTGATGGAAACGCCGTCAGAACTGGCCACGGCCACATAAGGCTTGAGGGCAAACGTGGGTTGAATTTTGGCATATTGCAGGGCATAGGATGTTTGTTCGCTATTCTGCTGACCGAGCAAACCCACGGCATCAGCACGGCATCGGGCACAATGTGACATTTGCTTGATATGCACGGAGGCTTTTGCCCGCACTGAACGCATGGAGGAAGGGTTTGGCTCTTCAAGTACCGCGAAAGGGGTTCCGTCCACCGGGATAAGCGGAATACAGTTTTGTACATCGGCTCCTAACTTGGCCACGTATTCGGATATTTCGTATATATGAAATTCGTTTACACGGGGTATTACCACGGTATTTATTTTCACCGTGATGCCGTATTGTTTCAATAGTTTGATGGATTCGGTTTGCCGCTCCAACAGAATTTTGGCACCTTCCACGCCCGTGTACTGTTTCTTTTCGTAATAAACCCACTCGTAAATTTCAGCACCTATTTTCGGGTCGACGGCATTGACCGTGATGGTTACGTGCGACACGTTGAGTTCTGCCAAACGTGGAATGTACTCCGACAGATAGAGCCCGTTGGAAGAAAGACACAACAATTTGTCGGGATACGCGGCGTGTATGCGCTCCAACGTTTCCATTGTTTCCGGGGCATTGGCAAAGGGGTCGCCGGGGCCGGCAATACCTACCACGGCTATATTGGGTACTTGTTTTAAAATAGTGCCCAGGTACTTTTCGGCTTGTTCGGGTTTCAGTACCGCGGTGGATACACCCGGACGACTTTCGTTTACACAATCGTATTTTCGGTTACAAAAATTACATTGCACGTTACATTTAGCAGCCACTGGTAAATGGATTCGCCCCGTTTTATGACGGGCATCCGGGTTAAAGCAAGGATGATTATTTAGGTCCATAATTTTCTTCTTTTGGTTCATTATTCATCTATTGCAAAATTGCAAATTCATGAAACAGAATAAAATCCCACATGCAGGGTAATTTACGTACCTTGTTTATGGGATAAATTTCAACTCATTAAAATAAGGTGGAAAATACAAACAAGGTTTTAGGAGTGCATATACATTATATATATATATATATATAGATTCAAGGTTTGAAATTTATTAGATATCCGCAAGAACATCTTACCCGCAATTACGTTTCTGCACCTCTCGCCTATTTATTAAAACTTCTTTTGCGTTTTATACCCGAACAATGGTATGCCGAGTACCCTTATGCGGGTATAAAAATGCCCTTAAAATGGTATGGTACAGGTATTAAATTTCCTTCAACTTTGCAATGTTGAATTTTATACATGGAATGATGATGAAAACGAACAAGTTGAAATTAAGACAATGCCTTGAGGATAATGAAGCCTCCGTACCTTTTGTTTCGGTATCTGTAGTAGATCAAAAAAGGATGATTGCCGTAAACAATCAATGTATTAGCTGTTGAAAAAAACACCAACTCGTGTTGCACTACCTTTATAAGATGTTGCATCATGAAAATATTTTAATAACCAAAAGTTTTTGTAGCAGATGCCTGACCAAAAGGATGGTACACTGCCGTAAGTAAAACTAAATTCAAATATATAAACAAAAAGAAAAATGAGTAAAGAACTAAAGAAAATTGCCATTTATGGCAAAGGTGGGATTGGAAAATCTACAACAACCTCCAACATTAGTGCTGCTTTGGTAGAAGCCGGTTACAAAGTGCTACAATTCGGATGCGACCCTAAAAGTGATTCCACCAATACGTTGAGAGATGGAAAATATATTCCTACTGTGCTTGATTTGTTGCGTAAAAATCCTAAAGTGGATGCACACGATGCTATCTTCCAAGGTTTTGAAGGAGTATATTGCGTGGAAGCCGGTGGCCCTGCACCGGGCGTAGGCTGTGCCGGACGTGGTATTATCACGGCGGTAGAATTACTAAAACAACAAAATATCTACGAAGAACTAGATCTTGATTATGTGATTTACGATGTGCTAGGTGATGTAGTGTGTGGAGGTTTTGCCGTACCAATTCGTGAAGGTATTGCCGAACATGTGTTTACCGTATCGTCTTCCGACTTTATGTCTGTTTACGCATCGAACAACCTGATGAAGGGTATCAAGAAATATTCCAACGCGGGAGGAGCTTTGTTTGGCGGTATTATAGCCAACTCAATTAACAACCCATATCAAAAAGCTATTATTGATGACTTTGTGAGTAGAACGGGAACTGGGGTTGTGGAATATGTACCACGGTCGATAACCGTAACATCTTCCGAATTGTCCGGGCGCACCACTATCGAAGCTGCACCAAATACACCTCAAGCAGAAGTTTACCGCAGTTTGGCTAGAAAAATAGCCGCCCATACGCAGTCAAAAGTACCAACGCCTCTTGAAACAGAAGAGCTGAGAGAATGGTCAGCCAGTTGGGCCGATCAATTATTGGCTATTGAAGCCGGCGAAGTACGTGGTGAAAGAGCTTCTATTTAAAAGATAATAGCCCTATCGGCTATTCTATATTTCAATCTAACGGGCATTCTTTATTGAAAATATATCACTCGTTTGGTGAAACAGAATATGTTCATGTTGCAATTCATAGTGTAACCTTGATTATAGAAACACAGCCGGACAAAAGATATGTTTTCAATAAGAATCCGTTGGGAAACCAATGGAATACCATTAGAAACAGATAACCGAAAGAAAGAATTTTTGTTGAAGTGGTCAGCAGACAGATGATTGAAGCAACCAACCCTTTATTTCATGTCAAAAGCCATATCAAAATGCTGCTTCGCTTGGCAGGTAGTTATTTAAAAATGGAAGGATACATGTTTAAGCCTTAGTTGTTCTTGAAAATTTAGAAATATTATGTCGTATAGAATAGCTATAGCAAGCAGTTCCGGTGAGGCGGTAGACCAACATTTCGGACAGGCAAAGAACTTCCTTATTTATGATGTACTTGAGGATAAGGTGGAGTTTGTTGAGGATAGAGAGGTGAGACTAAACACAGACGATGCAGCTCATTCGGATTCCAATTTGGAAACGTTGGCATCCCTTCTTCATGACTGTAAAGCTGTTTTTGTGTTGAAGATAGGCCAAAAGGCAACCCTTTACCTGTATGCAAAAGGGATAACCAGTTTCGCTGTAAACTATTCGCTCAATCGTATTTTCACTACTCTGTTAAAACGCCAAAATGGCAGGA
Source organism: Paludibacteraceae bacterium (assembly GCA_031292565.1). GTDB lineage: Bacteria > Bacteroidota > Bacteroidia > Bacteroidales > Paludibacteraceae > JAFGVL01. The sequence goes on along the minus strand of JARLGW010000005.1, from coordinate 37,102 downwards.
TCAAGGTTATTTAGATACACCGCGTGGATGATTTTTTGATGTAAGAAAAACAATAACCGATTTTATACCGCTGTCTTTTTTTACGGAAACTTAATAAGAATTTTATATCAATAGTATTTGTGCTATATAACTAAGAAAGGAAAAATTATGGCAATAAATGTAAAAGGATCTCAATGTGAAACACGTGAAGCTAGATTAGGTTCCATAACAACCTATAGCGGCACGTTGCAAGATATTGGTGCTCAATCAGTCTGCTCCGGTTGCTTGGACGAGAAAAAGCGTTGTTTTAGCCAGTCGTCGATGTGTAATTCGATGTGTGCGCTAAATCAAGCTGCAAGAATAAATGATGTGGCCATTGTGCATCACGGCCCGGTAGGATGTGCTGCCACCGCGATGGATGTACCTAACACCTGGGGGCTGCTAGCCGACACATTAGGTAAAAAACGTGATAACTTCGGTTGGACATGTACCGATATGACCGAATCGGATACCGTGTTTGGTGCTGTTGACAACCTTAAAGAGGTTATCATAGAAACATATAATCGATATAAACCCAAGGCTATTTTTATAGGAGCATCGTGTGTGAGTGGTGTAATTGGTGAAGATTTGGAGGGTGTGCTCGACGATTTGAAAGAACAAGTACCCGTACCCATAGCACCTATACATTGCGAAGGATTCAAGTCGCAAATATGGGCAAGTGGTTTTGACGCCACTTTTCATGCTATACTCAGATACATTGTAAAGCCACCTAAGAAAAAAACGAATAAAGTAAACGTGATCAACTTTGCCGGTGGTACCACTTGGGATTCGCGCGGTGAAGTAAAACGTCTTTTTAATGCCTTAGGGGTGGAACCCACCTTCTTTTTGGCAAGTTCGTCAGTAGAAGAACTGGAAGAAATGTCGGAAGCTGTTGCTACTATTAGTACCTGTAGCACATTGAGCTCGTATATAGGCAATGGGTTGGAAAAAGAATATGGCGTACCATATATCCGCTCGTTGCAACCGCATGGTATTGTGGGCTATGAAGATTGGGCTAGGAAACTAGCCAAAGTACTTGGCAAAGAAAAAGAAGCGGAAATATTCATTGCACAGGAAAAAGAAAAATATCAGGCTAAAATAGATGAGGTTGTAGCAAAGCTCCAAGGCAAACGTGCCATGATTGCCATGGGGCCTGGATTTGGTGTAAACTACTCTCGCATTTTGCAAAGCTTTGGCATGAAGGTAGAACATTTGTCGGTTTGGCATTTTGACAAGCAATATGACGACGGACAACTTCCTCCGGCACTTGCCTATCAATTGGAATATTCAGAAAACGATTTCTCATTCTCGGTAAACGATCTTCAAAACTTTGAGTATATAAATATTCTGAACCGCTTGGTTCCCGATATTTTAATCAGTCGTCATGGAGGAACCACGGTGTGGTCGCACAAAATAGGTATCCCCGCCCTCAATGTTTTCGACGAATATACTTCGTTCGGCTATCAAGGAACACTTCGGTTTGCTCAAAGCGTTTTGTATGCTATTACCAACAAGAGTTTTACCGAAAACCTGGCAAAGAGAGTTAAACTCCCTTACAAGGAATGGAGCTTGAAGCAGCCTTTTGATGCATTTATCAAGTAACAAAAATAAAAAAATAACGATATGGGAATTAATTTAAAAAATAGCGAAGTACCTATTCGGGAAAACCGTTTGGGATCTATTGTTGCCTATAGCGGTTCCATAAAGGAATTCGGCAAACAAGGCGGTTGCAGTGGATGTGACGAAAAGAAAAGATGTTTCAGCCAATCGTCAGCTTGTAACAATGGTTGTGCTATAGGCCAATTATTTAGCATCTACGATGCAGCCATTGTAGAACATAGCCCCGCGGGGTGTGCCTCTATAGCTATGGCAAGTTATCTCAACGATTTGCTTGTAACGGCTCTAGGGAAAAAACCGAGAGAAAACAGCGGATTTACCTGCTCGGATATGGGCGAATCGGACACTGTTTTTGGAGCTATTGACAACCTTAAGGATGTGATAATTGAAACCTACAACCGCTATAAGCCCAAAGCAATATTTGTAGCTTCATCCTGCGTGAGTGGTGTAATTGGCGAGGATTTGGAAAGCATTGTTGAAGACTTGAAAGATATAATTCCCGTGCCCATTGCTCCGGTTCATTGCGAAGGATTTAAAACCCAGATATGGGCAAGTGGCTTTGATGCCGCGTTTCACGCCATACTGAAATACATTGTGAAACCGGCTGAAAAGAAGACCAACAAGGTGAACGTGCTGAACTTTGCGGGAGGAACATCCTGGAACTCCAGGGCTGATGTTCTTCGCCTGTTTAAGGTGATGGATGTAGAGCCAACCTTTATTTTGAATTCCGCCACGGTGGAAGAATTGCAACACCTGTCAGAAGCACGTGCCACTATAAGCACTTGTGGTGCATTAAGTACCTATTTCGGAAACGGATTGGAACAAGAGTTCGGAGTACCATTCGTAAGATCGTTACAACCACATGGTGTAATCGGGTACGAAGATTGGGCGTTGAAACTGGCCAAAATCCTCGACAAAGAAAAAGAAGTAACAGAATTCCTTGCCGAAGAAAAGAAAATTTATCAACCTCAAATAGATGAGTTTGCCAAGAAACTGAAAGGCAAACGTGCCATGATAGCCATGGGGCCAAGTTACTCACACAACTATGCCCGTATTTTGGAAGAATTCGGAATGCAGATTGAGCATGTTACCTCCTGGCACATGGACGACAAGTATGATGATGGTTCTATGCCTGATGCTTTAAAATACATAATAGAAAATTCGAAGCAGGATTATAAGTTTTCGGTTAACGAATTGCAAAATTACGAGTTTGTAAACATCCTGAAACGGGTGAATCCAGATATTTTCGTCACCCGACATCCTGCAGGCATGATAGTTTGGTCGATGAAGTTAGGCATTCCTGCCTACAACGTGCGTGATGAATATACCGCGTTCGGATACAAGGGGACGCTACGTTTTGTCAAAGCATTGTACTACACGATAACCAACAGAAGCTTTACGGATAGCATTTCCAAACACGTAAAAATGCCGTACAACGAATGGTGGTATCAACAACCTGCCGAAACATTTTTTGTGGACAATTAATCTGCCAACATTGAATGTGTGAATGAGAAAATGACCTATAAGCAACAACACATACTGGTGGACTACAAGAGGTAATACGTTATATATGAAATTCAGAAAAAAATAATATAAACTTCTTCAATAACAACTCTTTATGAAAATTAATTTAAAAAACAATGAAGTAGCTGTACGCGAAAATAGATTAGGTTCTATTACCGCTTATAACGGCTCCATTAAAGACTTTGCGGAGAAATCAGGTTGCGCTGGTTGTGGTGATAAAAAGAGATGCTTCAGTCAATCGTCCATGTGTAACAATATGTGTGCTATAGGTCAGTTGTTCAGCATTTACGATGCAGCTATTGTACAGCATGGCCCTTCGGGTTGTGCAGCCATTGCCATGGGAGCTTTTATGAATGATTTGCTGGTTAAAGCCGTAGGCAAAAAACCGAAAGAACATTCCGCCTATACCTGTACGGATATGCAGGAATCCGATACCGTTTTCGGAGCCATCGAGAATTTGAAAGATGTAATTGTAGAAACCTATAACCGCTACAAACCCAAAGCCATCTTTGTGGCTGCCTCGTGTGTGAGTGGAGTTATTGGTGAGGACATGGAAAGTGTAATAGACGACTTAAAAGATATCGTTCCCGTGCCGATAGCACCCGTGCATTGCGAAGGATTCAAAACCCAAATATGGGCAAGCGGTTTCGATGCCGCCTTTCATGCTGTGCTGAAATACATTGTGAAGCCGGCACAGAAGAAAACCAACAAGGTAAACGTAATCAATTTTGCCGGAGGAACTTCATGGAACTCAAGAGCCGATGTCACCCGCCTGTTGGCCGTGATGGGGGTAGAACCCACGTTTCTATTGAGCACATCTACCATAGAAGAGTTGGAACACTTGTCAGAAGCAGTAGCAACAGTTAGTACCTGCGGTACGTTGAGTTCATACCTTGGCAATGGATTGGAACAGGAATTTGGCGTTCCGTTTATCCGATCATTACAGCCACACGGAATTAAGGGCTATGAAGATTGGGCGTTAAAACTGGCCAAAGAATTAGGAAAAGAAGAAGAGGTAAAAGCATATCTAGCCGAAGAAAGAAGAATATACTTACCTCAGATAGAAGAATTCACGAAGAAACTAAAAGGCAAACGCGCCATGATAGCCATGGGGCCAAGTTACTCGCAAAACTATGCCCGCATTTTGCAGGAATTCGGTATGGTGGTTGAGCATGTTACCTCCTGGCACATGGACGACTTGTATGACGACGGAACTGTACCTCATGCACTACAGTACCAAATGGATAACGCGGAAAACGATTACACCTTCTCGGTAAATGACTTACAAAACTATGAGTTTGTAAACATTTTGAAGAAGCTGAATCCTGATGTTTTTATAACAAGACATCCAGCGGGAATGATTGTTTGGTCGATGAAGCTTGGTATCCCTGCTTACAATGTGCGTGATGAATATACCTCTTTTGGGTATGTAGGTACCCTGCGTTTTGCCAAGGCTTTGTATTACACGGTAACAAACAAAAGTTTTACCGACAACCTGGCAAAACATGTAAAATTACCTTACAACGAATGGTGGTATCATCAACCTGCTGATGCCTTTTTTGTAGATTAATTAACTAACCTTATTAATATATTAATTTAATAAATTTTCAACACAAAGAGATTATGACAAAAATATTAGATGAACCGAGATATGTATGTGCGTTAGGTGCATTACAAACAGTGGAAGCAATATACAAAGCCATTCCTGTTGTGCATGCAGGGCCTGGCTGTACCGCAAAAGTTTCAATCGGAGGCCGTTCGGGCTACCTTGGAACCCAAACCGTACCCTGTACAAATGTCGGAGAAACAGAGGTAGTATTTGGTGGAGAAGAAAAACTTCACGACGTTATTGAAAACTCATTGAAGGTGATGGATGGCGACATCTTCATTGTGCTATCGGGTTGTACTACCGAAATTGTAGGTGATGATATTGATAACGTGGTAGGTACTTTTAAGGATTCAGAAAAACCTGTTCTTTCTGTACCGACTGCCGGTTTTAAAGGAACAAATATAGAAGGGCATGAATGGGTTGTTGATGCCATAATAGACCAATATCTGTCTAAAAGATATTTCGGCGAAAAAATAAAAGGCCTGGTAAACATCTGGGGTCCGGTGCCTTCATACGATCCACATTGGGTTGGTAACTTCCGCGAATTGGAGAATCTTATTCGTGAACTAGGATTAACTCCTAATTGCATCTTTGGAGAATACCGGGGCATTGACAACATCAACCTGGTGCCAAGAGCAAAATATAACCTGTTAGTAGCCCCTTGGGTTGGACTAGGAAATGTAAAGAACCTGAAAGAAAAATTCGGCACTCCTTATTTGCATTATCCCACATTACCTATCGGAGCACACGAAACATCACTCTTTTTAAGAACCGTGGGCAAAGAGTTTAATGTAGATAGCAATTTGGTGGAAGAGTTGATAACCCGGAAAGAAAAAGAATACTATTACTATATAGAAAGATCTTGCTCTTTCTTTTTCGAAAACCGAGCTAGTTCAAAAATGTTCTCTACGGTAGCCTCCGCCGATTATGCCTTGTCCTTATCCCGTTTCTTTGTAAACGACATGGGGCTGGTGCCAAGCAAGCAATACATAACCGAGGGTGTGCCGGAAGAACATTATGACCGGATAAGACAATATTTCAAAGAATTTAACTACGAAATTGAAGCCGAAGTCGTGTTCTCCAACGATGGTTATCAAATACATCAACAGATAGAGAATGACGACTATGCCGGAACACCGCTGATATTGGGTAGTATTTATGAAAAGAAACTGGCCAGCAAACTAAACGGAACCTTTTTATGCGTAAGCACACCTTACGCCGAACGAGTAGTTATTCACAGTTCCTATGTGGGATACCACGGAGGATTAAAATTGCTTGAAGATTTATATACAAGCGTATTCCAAAAATTCAATTAGAAATTAGGTTCTTTATATAAGTACTGGGTATTTGAAAAGCCAATAGAGGCTTTTCAAATACCCGTATAATTAGAAAAAATGAGTAACAATAATAATTATCACTTTGATACGCTGAAAATTCGAGCCGGATATAATTCGTCTGAACATAATGGGGCTACACAAGTGCCTATTTACCAAACGGCGGCTTTCGATTTATATACCGTTGAGCATGCTCAACGGATATTGAATCAAGAAGAACCAGGGTATCTGTATTCACGATTACAAAACCCTACGATAGCAGCCCTGGAATCGCGAGTAGCCCAGCTAGAAGGAGCTACCGCCGCGGTGGCAGTGGCTTCGGGCATGGCGGCTGTTTCGTATGCGTTGCTTAATGTAGGCGAAGGTGGTAGCGTTATTGTAGCTGCCGAAGTGTATGGTGGAACCTATGATGCGTACAAAAGGCTATACCCGAAATTGGGTGTACAAGTTGACATTGTAAATGAAATAAATAACCTGAGCCTGATTCGTAGCCTGATAAAGGACGACACCAAAGCAATCTTTATTGAATCCATTAGTAATCCGCTCAATACGATAGCCGACATTCAGGCATTGGCCGATTTGGCTCACGAGCATGGATTACCCTTGATAGTTGACAATACATTGGCAACACCCTACTTGCTAAATCCATTCAAATTCGGAGCCGATGTGGTTGTTTACTCCGCCACAAAAGCACTTAGCGGTCAAGGTACCGTGTTGGGTGGACTTATACTTGAATCGGGAAAATTTGATTGGTCGTCCGGCCGTCATCCACAGTTCAGCGAAAAAATTTATCCTTTAGGAAATCGTAGTGCGTTGGAAGTCTTTCCAAGCAGTCCATTTACATTCAGGGTAAAAATAAACTATTGCCGTTTGCTCGGTGCAGCTTTAAGTCCGTTTAGTGCCTACCTTTTGCTGTTAGGCATCGAAACGTTGAGCGAAAGGGTGCAAAAGCAAAGCGATTCGGCCTTGAAAATAGCCCTGTTTTTAAACAGCCATCCAAAGGTGGAATGGGTAAGCCATCCGGCATTAGAATCCAATGGACAACTCGCGTTGTACAATAAATATTTCCAGAAAGGAGCCGGAGGCGTATTTGCTATCAAACTTAAAGGCGACAAAGCTACAACCGACAAATTTATTGAAGCCTTGCAGTTGTTTTCATATCAGGCCAATATAGGTGATGCTCGGTCTTTAATAATAGATCCGGCCAACACAACGCATCGGGAACTAACGGGAGAAGAACAACTCGCGGTACATCTTGAATCGGGCATCATTCGTCTGTCCATCGGATTGGAATATGCCGACGACCTGATAAATGATTTGAAACAGGTGCTTGATACGTTGTAGCGGGAATAAAGTAAAAAAATAGGTGTCAAATTTAATACCTGAATAATATGAAAAAAGTTAAGTTTTACAACCTGTTATCAGTAATCATTATAGCTGCATTCATGTTATTTACGGCTTGTTCTGATGACGCTGATAAAAATACGACAAACACCACCACAAAATCGGACACGATTAAGTGTCATTAGCCAAAGCAACAAGTATCCTTAATGTTGAAACAAACAAGTATATTGTATGAAAAGGAAATATCAAATCGTTATTGCAAAAGCCGTAGTCTTGTTCATTCTTATCCTTACGGCTTTATCCCTCAATGGATGCAAGAAGACCAATACCACGGAAGCAGCAGATAAAAAAAGTTTGGTTTTCGGATTTGTACCCGGCCCTTACGAAGAACTGTTCAGAAAGGCGATCCAGCCTGCTTTGGAGAAAAAAGGATACACGGTGAAAATAGTGGTATTCAACGACTCATACACACCATACAAAGCATTGAATACTAAAGAAATAGACGGAATGCTAACGGGACATACAAGAGCGATGCTTTTCGAAGCAAAACACACGAATTCGGATATATATCCTTTAATTTCAGTACCCACCGCCCCTATGGGTCTTTATACTAAAAAGCTAAAGGCAAAAAATCTGGACGAACTAAAAAAACAATTGAAAAAGGGGGATGTACTCACCCTGTGTGACGACCCTACCAACTTGCCCCGTTCGTTAGTCTTTTTGGAACAAACCGGACTCATAAAATTGAGGAAAGACGTGGATAAAAGTTCTTATACCGAAAAAGACATTGTGGAAAATCCTTACGGACTTGTTATCAAAGCACTTAATTCGGCTCAGTTGCCACGTTCGTTGCAAGATGTATCTGTAGCGGCCATTTGGGGCAGTATAGCCATTGACTTTCATATTTTCCCTACCGCTCTTGCTCTCGAAACATTGGAACAAGAAAATATAAATACGATTGCCATCAGAAAAGCAGATTTGAATTCGCAATGGGTTAAAGATGTAGTTTCAATTGTAAAATCGGAAGAGTTTAGAAACATTATCGAGAATCCAAACAATCAATACAAGCTATTTCAGCGTCCCGACTGGTACCGAAAGCAATGGCAGAATCACTAATTTACATTTTATATGCAAAAAGGAAGAAAGGAAATTTTATGGACACTAATAACTATTTTATTACTAACCGTTTCAGCTTCTTGCGGAAAGAAGCAGCCAAAGCAAGCGCAGGAGGTAAAGCACGATGCTAAAACCATCGTTATAGGCCTTTCGCCCAACCCGGCATATACCGATTTGTTCAGGAAAGCCGTAAAGCCTTTTCTTGAAAAAAAGGGATATAAGATAATAGAAAAAACAATAAGCGATAGCCGCACGTTGAATACCGTACTGGGCTCAAAAAATGTAGATATTAACGTGGGTCAGCACAAAGCTTATCTGGACTATACCGAGAGCTGCGATAAACAAAATGTATCATCGTTTATTACCATACCGAGTGCTATTTACGGTATCTATTCCAAGAATTTGAAAGCTAAGAATTTGGAAGAACTAAAGAAAGAGCTTAAAAAAGGTGATATTGTGGCATTGCCCAACGACCCGGCAAATTTAGCTCGCTCGTTAATCTTTCTCGAAAATATTAACTTGATAAAACTAAGAGAAGGCGTTGATAAACGATTTGCCTCGGATAAAGATATTATACAAAACCCGTATGGGTTAGATTTCCGGGTTATTGAATCGGCTCAAATAGCTCGTTCGCTTGGGAGTGTAACTATAGGTTTAATATCGGGAGCCGAAGCCATTTATGCAGGCATCTATAATTCGTGTATTGTAAAAGAGAAAATTGACAGCAATTACTATATAATCATTTTTGCCGTGCGCACAGCAGATTTGAATACTCAATGGGCTAAAGATTTTGTAGCAGTAGTTCAATCGGAAGAATTTAAAAATGTGGTGGAAGACAAGCAATATCTTTTCCACAAATATTACAAGCCCGATTGGTATGTGAAGAAATGGGGAATTAATAATTAACTAAATTCAGCTAGAACACCATGAACATTAAACATAGATTTCATACGGACAAACAAAAGCTTTCATGGATGTTGGCCTTTGTTCTACTCCTTTCCTTGGGAGCTTGCAATAAAAAACAGGACAAACAAACCAAAGTAATAAAGAGAGATGCTAAAACCATTGTAGTAGGGCTCCCTCAAAACCCAACATATACTGAACTTTTTGAGAAAGGTATTAAACCCGGATTAGAAAAAAAAGGGTATAAGATAGTGGAACGGACGTTGACCGATCTGCGAACATTTAATTCATTAGTGGGCACCAAAGAAGTAGATATTAATGTAGGTCAGCATAAAGGAGCTCTTGATTTTTCCGAAAGTAGAGACAAGCAGAATTTATCGCCACTTATTACCATTCCAAGTGCAATATATGGTATTTATTCCAAAAATCTAAAAGCAAAGAATCTGGAAGAGCTCAAAAAGGAAATAAAAAAAGGAGATAAAGTATCTGTGCCTAACGACCCCTCTAACTTATCCCGTTCATTAATTTTCCTTGAAAACTTAGGCCTGATAAAATTAAAAGCAGGGCCTGATAAACGCTTTGCTACTGATAAAGATATTGTATCAAATCCGTATGGTTTGGATATTCGCCCAATAGAAGGCCCGCAGGTATCCCGATCGTTGGAAAGTGTGGCCTTTGGGTTGGTATCTGGTGCCGAAGCCATTTATGCCGATATTTTTGATTCCTGTATAGTGAAAGAAGTAAATACGGATGATTACTATCTAATCATTTTTGCTGTACGAACAGCTGATTTAAACGCTCAATGGGCTAAAGATTTTGTAGAAGTAGTTCAGTCGGAAGAATTTAAAAATGTGGTGGAAAACAAGCAGTATATATTCCACAAGTATTACAGACCGGCATGGTATGTGAAAAAATGGAAAATTAATAATTAAAGAGAAGATGGGAAACAGTGTTGCCAACATAATTAGTTTAAAGGATGTAAGCGTAAGCTTTCCTGCTTATAAAGGGAAAAATATAGACGCAGTAAGAAATATTTCGTTAGAAATACGAAAAGGAGAAGTTTTTGGCATTGTAGGTACCAGCGGTGCCGGTAAAAGTACACTGTTGCGAACCATTAATTTATTGCAAAGGCCTACACAAGGTCAGTTGTTTGTCAATCAAAATGAAATTACCGGGCTTAAAGGTGAGGCTTTGCGAAAATTGCGGGTAAACATCGGTATGATTTTCCAGCAATTCAATCTAATTAATTCAAAAACGGTATATGAAAATATTGCCTTTGCCATGAAAGCCGTGGGTAAAAAGAAAGAAGAGATTGATAAACGCGTACCCGAAGTGTTGGAACTGGTAGGCTTATTAAATAGATGCTCTTCGTACCCAACCAAGCTGAGTGGTGGCGAAAAACAACGTGTAGGCATAGCCCGTGCGTTAGCCAACAACCCGGAGATACTCCTCTGCGACGAGCCGACCTCGGCTTTGGACTTGGAAACAACCAACGCCATACTGGATTTGCTGAAAGAAATCAATCGCAAATTAGGTATTACCACCGTTATCATATCGCATGAAATGAATGTGATAAAAAAGATTTGCGATCGCGTAGCTGTTATGAGCAATGGCAACATATTAGAGCTGGACAATGTATTCAACGTATTTACTAACCCCAAGCATGAGTTTACACAAGCATTGGTAAAGCACACGTTCGACTTGTCTTTGCCCGAACGGTTAATTCAAGCCGAAGGGAAAAAAACGTTGAAGATTGTATATAGCGGACAGTCGGCTGAAGAATCTATTATTTCCGACACCATTGAAAAATATGGTATTAAGCTGAATATCTTGCACGGAAAAATAGAATACATTACAGATAAGCCTTATGGCATATTGGTAGTTCAGCTAAGTGGCTCGAAGGAACAGATACTCCAGGCCGAAAATTATTTAAGAGATAAAACGATTAAAATTGAGGAGGTTTAGAAGATGTATAGTCTATCATTTGCAGAATTGTTGAGTTATTTAAAAGTAGCCTTTTTCGAAACCCTATTAATGTGGGTAACCTCCACCGTGCTATCTATTATTTTAGGTTCAGCCATTGGGTTACTAATTTATACAACTAGAGACGGGTTGTTCTGGAAAAACAAGGTGCTGAATTTCTTAGCCAGTTTTCTTATTAATATAATCCGTTCCATCCCTTTTATTATATTGTTAGTCTTGTTATTACCTTTTACCAAATTGGTAGTGGGTACTACCATCGGGCCCATAGCGGCTTCGGTTTCAATATCAATAGCGGCCACCTCGTTTTTTGCCCGATTGGTAGAAAGCTCTTTATCCGATGTTGACAAAGGAATTATTGAAGCATCCAAAGCCATTGGTGCCAGCAATTTTACCATTATCAGAGAAGTTCTTTTCCCGGAAGCATTACCCGGTATATTGAGGGGTATTACCATCCTTGCCATATCCATTTTGGGCTTCACGGCAATGGCCGGCATGGTAGGCGGAGGAGGTATAGGCGATTTGGCTATCCGCTACGGCTACTACCGATACGAAACTAACGTGATGATTATTACCTCCATTCTTTTAATTATATGGGTTCAGATTATTCAAAACATAGGCGACTATTTTGCAAAGAAAACAGAAAGAAAAAAATAAATAGCATTAGGGCTGTTCAACGTATTGAACAGCCCTTTTCATTTCACTCTTCTTCGTTTTTATGCAATTTCATTCACTTTTACACAAATACATTCCCGGTTCACTTTCCGCCCAAACATCTTACCCATGTACCTCCCCGCTTTCGTGCCGATTTTTTGCCTGGCATTTATCCCTTTTTACTGTATCAAAACCCTTTCTACTTATTTAAGGCTCTATAAATCTTTTATTTACAATCTTCCACTTCCTGAAATCACATCTTTCACAAAAGAAGTTTTTAGCTCAAAAATACCATGATTGGGGTATGAAAAATACCTTAGCAAGGTGATTTACAATTACATATATAACCCATAGCTTTGTATTGTTAAAAAATAGAAAAGAATTCAGACATGATTCTACTGCGAAAATATTTATCTTTTTTAGGAAAATTCAGAAGTTGCTACTGCTGTTTTTGCCATTATGCCTATTCTACAAACAAATAAGGAATAGAATCCTTGCCCGAGGCTGATAAAGAGCCCCTCTTTAAAATTCTAAAAAAACAAATATTCAAAATAACAACTAATTAAGAAGCAATGAAAACAAATGTAAAATTAATGGTCATTCTGCTTGTAGCACTTTTCTCAGGAGAGTATGTGTTGGCTCAGGATAGAAGCATCAAAATTAATACCAATGGTGCACGTTTTTCTTCATCCCTTATTCAAAAATGGATTTCAGAATACGAGAAAACAATTCAAGGTCAACACGACCTAAAGTTTCAAATAGAAAATAACGCGGGAAGCAATGCCGATTTGTCGGTTATCGCGTATCAACCAAAGGTAGAAAACACTTCCGATTCCGGCTCAATCACTTTATATCTGGCCAAATATGCTTTGATACCGGTAGCAAACTCACAAAATCCGCTTATAAGTAAAATAGCCAAAAGAGGGCTTAAAAAGAATGAGCTTAAAAATATCCTTTTCGACAAAGATATTTTCGAAGCTGACGAAGACGAGGATGTGAAAAAAGAAAAATACAAAGCTTCGGTTTATTCGTGCGACAAGAGTTCTGGAATAACCATTGCCCTAGCCAACTACTTTGAATCCGACCCAGGTAGAATTAAAGGGAAAAAATTATTAGGTGATGAAATTTTTCTAATAAACGTTTTGAAGAAAGATAATTCGGGGATAAGCTTTAATAGCATAAATTACGCTTACGACGTCCAATCTCGCAAATTGAAACAGGATATAGAGCTTCTGCCTATTCAACTGAAACAAGCACAAAAGGATGCTTTCAATTCAAAAGACATCGATCAGGTTTTGTCCTTATTAGAAACTCAAAGTATAGAATCGGTTCCTGTAGAAAAATTTGGTTTTGTTATTTCGAAAAAGCAGGCAGCCGATCCTGAGATTATCAATTTCGTAAATTGGATTTTAACTGAAGGGCAAAAATACGATCATGAATTAGGATTTCTTCATTTAGATGAAAATTCGCTTATCGCCGAAAAAGAAAAAATAAAAGAATATTTTACTGTTGCGCTGAAATAATCAAACACACGTATAAACAAAAAAGTGCCCCCTTAACTTCGAGTGGCAATTGGCATTAAAGGGACACTTAACTAATTAAAAACTAGCATTATGACAAAAGTATTAAAAAATTTCAGAAAAAGACACCAGTTTTTATTTCGTTTTTTTGTTTTAACATTTTTATTTAATTACTCTTTATCCGCTTACAATCAGGAAGATGGCATCTTAATTCAGGGAAAGATTTTAGATGATAAAACAAACGAATCGCTATTAGGTGCCACGGTGAAGGTGAAAGAAGGTGGTGAACAAGGAACAGTGGCTGATGCGACTGGAAATTTTAGTTTAAAAGTAAAATCCTTACCAATTACCCTTGTTGTCAGCAATTTGGGATACAAAGAGCAAGAGCTTGACGTTTATGAATACTCCAAACCCGTAACCGTATTCTTACCTCAAGACCTGAACACGTTAAATGCCGTGGTGGTAGTGGGTTATGGTACTCAGAAAAAGAAAGAATTGACAGGGTCTATTTCCTCAATCTCAAACACCGTTTTGGAAACTCAAGTAGCACCTTCTTTTGATAACTTATTAGGAGGGTCTGTATCCGGGTTAACTGTTACACAAAGTTCAGGACAACCGGGAGCTTCATCAAGCGTACGCATTCGTGGTGGTAACTCAATTAATAGTAGCAACGAGCCGTTGTACGTTATTGATGGTTTTGCAGTGTATAATAACAATTCATTCGCAAACTCGAATACATCAACTACCACTACTCAAACAAAGGCTGCCGCCTCCGATTTGAATGTATTGGCAACCATCAACCCCGAAGATATAGAATCAATAGAAGTATTGAAAGATGCTTCCGCTACTGCTATATACGGATCAAGAGGTGCTAATGGTGTTGTATTAATATCAACTAAAAAAGGCAAAAAAGGGCCTGCTAAAATTAGCTACCAAACGTCGTTTGGCTGGCAACAAATTAGTAAGAAACTGGACTACCTGAATGGCAGTGAATGGGCTACTTTGTATAATAAAATTCTAACCAATGGGGGTAGTAAAGCAGCGTTCACACAAGATCAAATTGACGCTATTGGTGATGGATACGATTATCAATCGGAAGCCTTGCGAAAGGGAAACATTCAAAGTCACCAAATATCCATCTCCGGTGGTGATGAAAAAACCCGTTACGCCTTATCAGGTAACTATTATAACCAAGATGGTATTATCCTCAACACAGGGTTTAAGCGTTATTCAGGCCACGTAAGTTTGGATAGAGACGTTACAAAAAATTTCAAAGTAGGTGTAAACCTTATTGCCAGTAATTCTACCCAAAATGTGTTAACATCTGGAGGATCGGCATTAAGTAATGGAGATGTGTCCAATGCATGGGTGGCTATTTTAAGAGCAGTGCCTATTGTACCTATTTATAACGCCGACGGAACCTATAATTATACCAATCCTTATTCGGATGCAACCGTTAGTGGCGTTTCGCCAAACCTTATAGCCGATTTGGTAAATACGGTTGATCAAGTAAAAGTAAATCGTACGTTGGGAAATTTCTATGCCGATTATAAAATCATACCTTCTCTTACAGCCAAAGTAAACGTGGGAGCTGATCTTGTTAATTCTAAGCAGAATATTTACGCACCAAAAACCACTACGTTGGGTATTTCAACTAATGGTTATGCCTACGTAGGTTCAAAATCTGTTAACTCCTATCAAGCTGAGTTTACCTTGAATTATGATAAAGAAATAAACAAGAGAAACTACATCAACGCGTTGGTGGGTTATACCACACAAAGATCCGATCTTGAATCGGTATCTGCATCCGCAACTAATTTTACGAATGATCAAACTACCTACAACAATCTTTCAAGTGGTACGGTAGCTGCATCCACTTCGTACGGTTCAACGTCAATACTTAACTCGTATTTAGGAAGAATTAATTACTCGTACTTGCATCGTTATAATTTAACAACCACATTAAGAGCCGATGGATCTTCTCGTTTTGCAGAAAATCATAAATGGGGATATTTCCCATCCGTTGGGTTATCGTGGAATATCAACGATGAGCCTTTCTTTAAAAATGTAAAGAATGTATCAAACCTAAAATTCAGAGTTAGTGCCGGTGTTACCGGAAACCAGGAAATAGGCGACTATCAATATCTAAACCAGCTTGCCTCCGAAAAATATTCTTTTAACGGATCCTTGGTTTCAGGTTATGCAACAACCAATATCTCGAATGCAGATTTGAAATGGGAATCAACAGCACAATATGATGCCGGATTTGACATTGGTTTGTTGAAAGACCGTATTTCATTGGTAGTAGATGCTTATTACAAAAAAACATCCAATTTATTGTTAACCCTTCCTATTGCTTCTACATCGGGCTATACCTCCGCGTTGGAGAATATCGGTGCCGTATCCAACAAAGGACTTGAACTTTCGGTTAACGCGAAAATTATAAAAAACAAACATTTCAACTGGGATCTTACTGCAAGCATAGCAAAGAATGTAAACGAAGTGCTCGACTTGGGTGGTTTAACTTCATTCCAACCAACGTATGCCTCTAGTGCCATGAATTATGTATTGCCTACCATCGTACAAGTAGGTGAACCTTTAGGTTCTTTCTATGGATATGTTTACAAAGGAGTTGTACAAGCAGGACAAGATTTATCCACCGTGCCTTTAAATTCTTTCACATCAGCTACAACTAAAAAAGTAGGTGACCCGATTTTTGAAGACGTAAACGGTGATGGAAAAATTGATTCGAATGATAAGGTTCTTTTAGGAAACACTCAGCCTAAATTCACGTATGGCTTTAATAGTACATTCACTTATAGAAACGTAGATCTTTCATTGATATTCCAAGGAAGTTATGGCAATAAATTGTATAACGCACTGGCTAACCGCTCGGAATCAACCTCCATTTTTTATAACTCATCTAGCTCGGTAGCAGAGGCTTTGAATGGC
Source organism: Paludibacteraceae bacterium (assembly GCA_031292565.1). Taxonomy (GTDB): domain Bacteria; phylum Bacteroidota; class Bacteroidia; order Bacteroidales; family Paludibacteraceae; genus JAFGVL01. The sequence continues at coordinate 20,531 of JARLGW010000005.1, read as the reverse complement.
TCTACATCTTTAGCTTCAATAGCTGCACGCAGTACAAGTTCATACTACTTGGATAGCAGATATATAGAAGATGCTTCTTATTTAAGATTAAAGAGCCTTACTATTGGTTACACAGTGCCGGTTCGTCTGGGAAAACAAAAAGAGAAAACCAAATTCAGATTCTCGCTTTCAGCTCAAAACCTGTTGACATTCACTCATTACAAAGGGTCAGATCCTGAAGCTTCTCAATCAGGAGGTAGTAGTGAACAAAGCAGCTTGTACCAAGGAATTGATTTTGGTGCTTATCCATCTACCAAAACCTTCTTGTTTGGTATAGGAGTTACATTATAAACGAATTACGCACTTCAAAAAAATTAGTCTTATGAAAAAAATATTAATATTTATATTAGCGGGTATATCATTGATTCTCACTTCATGTAATGATTTGGATGTGACCCCCAAAAGCACACTGGTTACAGCCACCTATTTCAAAACATTATCCGATGCTCAAGCTGCTATTGCAGGAGTTTATTCATCTCTTAGTTATAACGCAACAGATTTAACGTTGTACGGAGGTACCATTCCATATTTGGCAGATTTGACTACAGATTATATGACAACGGGACAAAATGCAGGTAGTACGGCCACCCGTGCATTAGGTTCAAAATCCTACGATGCAGCTAACCAACGTATATACTTGGCATGGACTGAAATATACAAGGGTATTGACCGTGCTAACGTGGCAATAGATAATATACCATCGGTTACCGGCAGTGGAACGACTAAAAAACAATATGTTAACGAGGCAAGGTTTATAAGAGCACTGCTATACTTCAATGCCGTACGTTTCTGGGGTGCAGTACCTTTGGTTTTGCACGAACCAACTACGGTAAACGCAAGTGAGTTGCAGGTTTCACGTGCTTCTGTTAACGATGTATATGCTCAAATCATAAACGATTTGGATAGTGCCGCAACTTATTTGCCTACATCCTATTCGGGTTCCGATCTTGGCCGTGCAACAAGTGGTGCAGCCAAAGCCCTACTAGCCAAAGTATATCTTACAAGAGGCGATTGGGCTAATGCTATAACCTATGCAAACGCGGTGATTAACGGTCCTTATGGTTACGGGTTATTTGATAATTACTATGATAACTTTGACCCAGCGAAGAAAAATGGAAAAGAAGAAATTTTCTCCGTTCAATTTGCACACGGACAAGCTGCTGATGGAACCACATCCGGGTTTACCGTGGCAACACACTGTTATTTTAGTACTGGTTTTTCCAACGCCACTACTCCGGTAGCTATTATTTCCGACACAACGAAATTTTACAATATTTTTTCGAATAACGACCAACGGAAATATGTAGATTATGCTAAAAAATTATACAATCCAAAAACATCGAGCGTATTTACATTTACCCTTCCTCGGTTCCGTAAATGGTTGGATACAACTATTGTAACAACTTATTCGTTGAGCGCGCCTAATTTCACTGTAATTCGTTATTCCGACGTGTTATTGACTTTAGCCGAAGCTATTAACGAACAATCAGGCCCAACAGCAGATGCTTATGACGCAATAAACAAAGTTAGAAGAAGAGCCTACAAAAACTCCACCGCATACGATTTATCTGGGCTTTCGCAAGACCAGTTCCGCGATTCACTCCGGGTAGAAAGATACAAGGAGTTTGCCGAAGAAGGTCAACGTTGGTTCGACTTGGTTCGTTGGAAAATACTTGTAAAGTCATTAAGCGGATTTAATTCGGCATCAAAAAGGCTTTACTTATTCCCTATACCAACAACAGAACGTTCTGCTAATCCAAATCTTTGGCAAAACTGGGGTTGGGATGGAGCCACCATATCCGATCCTTACGATTCAAGTTATCAATAGTACATTTATTCTCTTATTTTTCCTTTCTAAACCTTCCTATGGATCTTTTTCTTATCAAAGGAAACGATTCGTGGGGAGGTTTCTTTTTTCAATATTGACAAATGATATTGCCGTTGTTGGTAACCTTAGCTACAATTAGCTAACAGTATGTAGGTATGCAAAATACCATAGCAACGGTATTTCAAAACAGCCTAGTATATGCAAAATTTGTATAGCAGATTCTATAAAACAGAAAAACTATGAATACAGATAAATATTTCGTAAAAAGATTACCGATACAGGCATCTCTGCCTGAAGTGTGGGATGCCATAATAAATCCTATTCAGATAAAAAAATACCAGTTTCAAGCTAATACCCTTTCCACATGGAAAGTGGATAGCCCGATTCTTTGGCATGGCATATACAATGGCTATGAGTTTAGAGAAAAGGGTATTGTGCTTGCTTTTAAGGAACAGAGGCAATTAAAATATTCATTTTTAGAATTGGACAGAGGTCTTGTTGATGTCCCTGAAAACTATTTGCATATAACTCACGACCTTTTTGAAAAGGAAGATCATGTTGAGCTGGTAGTGACCGTTGAGAATTTTAATGATGATTTGGACAGAATCATTAAGCAGGCCGAACTCTGGGACAACAAAATAATCCCCGCGTTTAAAAAATTATTCCAAACAAAAAAAATAGCTTAACTGGAAACACGGAATATAGTCCTGCTATAATACACGGCTATTTTCAGGAATGATGAGCGCAACAACCGAGCAATAATGATAGTAGTGTTAAGACATACATTTTTTGCAATTATACTTTTGATCGTTATGTTCTTTAATATTTTCAGAAGCGAAATACCTTATTTGCAATATGAAATATTTAAAGATTACATAGCTAAAAATTTGTGTGTAAACCGCTTTAAGAAAAATTGCTGTTGTCATGGAAAATGTTTTCTGGCAAAACAGGTAAAGGTAGTAGCCGATACCGATGACAATGAGAAGAATAAAGATACGCCCAAAGCGGTACAAAGCAACAAAGATGCGAGCGAATTTATCCTTATTAAGCAAAATAGGTTGCCCTGTCCAGTAGAAGTAGTATTAACTCGTATATATTGTCCTATTTACATAGTTATAAACAAATTTCCTTCCGACATTTTCGTTCCACCCAAATATAATACTGATATACAATTTTGGTTTACCAATATTTAAACCTTGTCAAAATATTAGGTGCCAACGTATTCTAATCAAGAATATTAAAAGGATTCTATTTTTTTATAAAAATCTGTATTGTTTAAATACATTATGGGTTCAGTATTAATTTATCTCAAAACATAATGAAACAATTATTTTTAGTTTTACTATTAGCACTGGTTTTCGGCTTTACGTATGCTGCGACCAGTTCTACCGGAGGTTTAACGGAAATAACCTCGTCAACCATAAGCACTGACAACGGATATAAATTTCATATATATTCTCCATACACTACGTTTAACCGGGGGTTTTCCGAAGTATATGTTACATTGACAGATTCGAGCAATAATTACGTGCATAATTTTCAAGTGGGTAACTTTTTTCCTAAGGATTCGCTGTTGCAATCGGCACCCGTTGGAAGTGTAACCAAAGCTGACAGCGTGCATTACAACACATGGCTTGGCTTTACTCATAAGGGTAGTTGGACGTTGAGTTTTAAAGACACTATTGGTACGGCAACTGCCCGGGTAGATTCTATCCCGACGGATACAGAAACCGTGATAGGTTTTTTTAAAGACCGTGATTGTGTGGGCTCAGTAACTCTACCGCTTACCCGCAGTTGTGGCATCGGTTGTGCCACGGGTACAGGTGGAATGGCCTCTTGTTGGAACAGTGGTTTGGGCGTGTTTATTTACAATCCAGCCCAAAGTGGTATCATTACGAAGGATTCGGCTCGTACGGACGCACATTTTCTGCTAGCCGACGTGCAAAGCAAGGAGTTGATACGTGCGTTTGTAGAATCGTTACCTACAGCTGCCAGTGGTAAAATAAGCGTGAAGGTAACAGGTTACCGGGTGAAAAACGGCATTGGGGTGAATAAAAGTGAAACCTATGCACCGGAACTTACTACCGACTCGATCGACCATTATCTCAACGCGTTTCACATACTGTCGATTGAAGGTACCTATATCTCAGGCTTAACATCCAGCTACACCGGCTTTGCCACTAAAACCTATAAGCTTACTCCATCCGATTTGGCTCCAAGCAAGTTGCTAGCGGTAAACAATTCGGGGAGTGCCACAGTAAAATTCACAGCTCCTGTCAACCAGGCAAGTAGTAAATCGACCCTGAAAGGTTACAAGGTAAAAGTGTACAACAAGGCCGGAACGCTGATAGACTCGTACACCACCACGGTGAACGACTCGTCGGTAACTTCGGTAACAGTATCAGGTTTCAAAGCAAACCAGCAATATACCTATACCGTGTCCGGGCTATATCCGGGCAGTGGGGTAGCAGTAGAATCAGGTCATTCGAGTGTGGTGGCCGACAGTGTATCAGGCATCAACCTTACAATACCCGATTCTACCTACTATACCAAGTGGATTGACAGCTTTAAGTATCAAGACACCACGTATTACCTCACGGTGGCCTATCCAAAATCGATTGTAGCCACCAGTCAAACGGTAAAGGCATATATCAACAAGCAGGTGAGTGCCTCACGGCCATACCAGCAGGTAAAAGGTGGATTTATTATAACACCTACACCGTTTATGGAGTCGATGACGATGGGTTCGGACGGTAGTACTAATCTTACTTGGGACTCCACATCCACGGCCTACAAAGGTACGATCAACTTTAGCATGACGGGTGATTGGCTTGTGAACCTGCAAGTATATAAGGCTTCGAACGACAGCCTCGTAGCTGGCACGGCTATCGATGAGGTAGGCGATGGTAGCACCATTAACTGGCAGTTCTACCTTACCACAAGCACAGGCATTAAAGAGGTTGCAAATACTGCCGACGGGATTTTGGTATACCCAACCCTTTCGCATGGGCAAATTACGGTAGTTACACCTGCCGCAGCCGACATCCGCGTGTTGGACGTTAACGGCTCCACGCTGGCCACGTACCAGTCTGCCGGAACGAAAACCATCAACCTGGGTGTTCCATTGGGTGTGTACTTCGTATGGGTGCAAAACAAAGGTAAAGTTACTGTACAGAAAATATTTGTAAATCAATAACATATAGTATTTATCTCGTAGTGCGTTTAGAAATTATTTTTTCTAGATACACTGCGGGGTATTAATATTATGGGTTGTTAGCAAAACCATTTTTTCTATGTTATTTATCGTACTCGTATTGCTGTTGACTCTTAATTTATTAATTATTAATAAGATTAGAAAATATTGAAAAATCATCAACATTAAATGCGAGTACGATATTAAATAGCATTCAAAAGATTTTTGTCTAAGCTGTTTTAAAATGAAAATAAATACGAATAAATACAAATGCACTCTTGGGATATTAATTATAGGACTAATTTTTTCCCTCATTTCGTGTAAAAAGAATGACGATAATACGGTTGATAATACAAGCTCTACGACTGACGCTACAACCGGGGTAGCTCCTGCCCAGGAAGTTGCATCCTTGATTCTGAAAGAGATAGCGGAATTTACCAAAGGCAATTATACCTTTTATTTGTATCGTAAAACTTCGGCAGGAATTATTACCGGGTATAACGAAATATACGTGCAGGTAAAAAATAATGTTTCGGGCAATTATGTGCAAGATGCAAGCCTTTCCTGGTATCCGCTTCTACATAAGATCTCGGCTCCGGCTTCTGCCATATCAAAAGTGTCGGGTACAAATACTATTTACAAAGGATACATTATCTTTTTAACGTCTTGTACGGATACGGCAACCGAATATTGGCAGTTGACGGTGAATTATACTTCGGGTACCGATACATTAGCCAGAGCTTCGAGCAAACTTTATGTTACCGAACCTACTTATAAAAGATTGAATGTTTTGCAAAGTGCGGTAGACGGTCAGCAGTATATCATTGCTTTGGTTGAGCCGACAACTGCTGTAGTAGGCTCCGATGTAATTACAGCCTATGTTTATAATACAGTAAGTTCGTATTCCTTTGCTTTAGTGCCGAATTATAAAATACTTATAGACCCTCGCATGCCTGACATGGCTAACATGGGTTCATCTGGCAATGTCAACTTAAGTTACGATTCGGCAACAGGACTTTATAAAGGAACAGTAAATTTTTCCATGACAGGATATTGGGAAGTAGGGCTCATTTTAGAAAATGCTTCTAATCAAGTGCTGTTAGGAAATGAAATTAATGATAATGATACGACGGCGAGTACTATATATTTTGAATTTGGATTATGATGATAAAAAAATTCATTATTTGTACCGTAATAGGTCTGTTGTCTTTACATCTTTCATATTCGCAACAAGATACGTTAAAAGCCTTCTCATTAAAAGAAGTAACAGTAACCGGAAAAACCGGTCTGGGTTCGAAAAACGAATCCAAACCTCTTTCCTCTTTGGACGAATATATAGATGGACAAGACAATATCAGCCTAGTAAAACGTGGGGCTTATGCCTGGGAACCGACTATCAACAACATGCCTACGGAGAGAATATCCGTAACCATAGACGGTATGAAAATATTTTGTGCTTGTACCGACAAAATGGATCCGGTGAGCTCGTATGTTGAGATTATTAATTTAAGTAAGGTTGATGTCAATTCCGGTATTTCCGGTAATCCGTATGCATCTACTTCGGTTGGAGGCAGTCTGGATTTGAAACTGAATAAAGCAGGCTTTCAAGAAAAGAAGTTGGATGTAAATGTAAATACCGGGTACGAAACAAATGGTAACTACAGAGTTGTCGGTGGTGGAGTGGCCTATTCGAGCCCAACATTTTATACCAATGCCAGCCTGTTTTATCGAAAAAGCGATAACTATTATGCCGGTGGCAACGAGGAGGTGAATTTTTCGCAGTTTGAAAAAGTGAATGCATTTACCAATTTAGGGTATCGATTTCTGAATAACAATATAATTGAAGGCACCCTTATTTACGATGTGTCATCCAATGTAGGTTATCCCGCTCTTACGATGGATGTAAAGTCGGCCAAAGGTTTTATTAGCTCGTTAAGTTATCGAAAAGAAAGATTCTCTCATGTGTTTTCCACATGGGAAACGAAGGTGTATTACAATACCATCGATCATGTGATGGACGACACCAAGCGACCTAATGTGACCATACACATGGATATGCCCGGTAGTAGTCGCACCAACGGCTTTTATTCTACGTTGCAAGGTAAAACCGATGGGCATGTGTATTTGCTTAATTTGGATTCGTATTATAACCGTTCGTCGGCCGATATGACCATGTATCCAAAGAATGGTTTATCCACGTTTATGTACACCTGGCCTGATGTGCGTACGTTTAACTCCAGTGTGTTTTTGCAGGATAGATATGCCATAGATAAAAAAAACAGAGTACAATTGTCGTCCAAAGTTGCATTTCAGCGGGATGGTGTACAAAGCGATTTTGGGTTGAATACCCTACAGATATTTTATCCCGATATGGATCGATTTCAAAATCGATTGCTTTGGAATGTTGGAGCCGACTATTATCATTTGTTTAAAAACGTTCAGTTAAAGCTGAGCGGTGCTTATGGTTTGCGTGCCCCTTCGGCGTCAGAAACGTATGGTTATTTTCTGTATAATAGTTTTGATGGCTATGATTATTTGGGCAACCCGCATCTGAAAAACGAATCATCCTTGCAGGGTAATTTTTCACTCAACGTTGAAAAAGGTGGCTATAAATTTACCATAGAATCGTCTTATTTCTATTTGTATAATTACATTATCGGGAAAGTAGATAAATCATTATACACAATGACTATTGGTGCTAATGGAGTAAAGAAATATCAAAATATCGATCATGCCTCCATCTTTAATGTAAATGTGGACTTAAAGAAATCGTTCTTGCGTTATTTTATTTGGAACAATCATGCATTGTACAGTTTGGGGTCCGACGATCAGGGAAATCCATTGCCGTTGATTTCCCCATTAACCTATTCGTCGGCCTTAGCTTACAATCGCCAACGCTACAATGTGGAATTTAAATTGCAGGGTGCTGCCACCCAAACACGTTATGATGCGGATTATGGTGAAGACGAAACGCCAGCTTACCTTATTTTCGGAGCTTCGGCAGGATACAAATTCCGATACTGGAAACTTTTGTCGCAAGTAAGAGTAGGTGTGGAAAATATATTGGATAAAAAATATTCCACCTATTCCGATTGGAACAACATTCCACGCAAAGGGCGGAACTTATTTATCAATCTGGTTATTAACACTTTGTAACTATTAGTTTATGCAAAAAGGTAAGTACCATACACTTTATATAGGCCTGTTTCTTTTCTTCCTGTTCGTGGGAGGGCAGCTTGCTAATGCCCAAAACGTGGAAGGACAGGTGTATTATTTCGATGTAAATGGAAATAAAAAACCGGGTGCAGATGCAAGCCTATATTTTGCCGGGTCTGGCGAAAAGATAACAGCAAATAAAGAGGGGAGATTCTCCCTGTCGAAAAAAATAGCCGACCCGGTATATCTTTTTGCTTCCCACGTGGGGTTCCAAACCGATAGCATACTCATTAACCCTCAAGAGGCAAAAGCCATTGAGTTTCACCTGAAAGAAGGGGTACAGCTAAAAGAAATATCCATAACCACAAGCAAACAAGGTAGCACTATCTCGTCATTTTCAATCCTGAAGTCCGAACAAATCTCAAGCACAGGTTTGGTAAAAATGGCATGTTGTAATCTCGCCGAAAGTTTCGAGAATAGTGCTACCATCACATCCGGTTACACGGATGCCGTTTCCGGGGTAAAGCAAATACAGCTATTGGGTTTATCCAGTATCTACAGTCAGGTGTTGGCCGAAAACATACCAACCATACGCGGGCTGGCCGCTGTTTTCGGGTGGAACTACACGCCGGGCACCTGGCTTGAAGGAGTTCAACTATCCAAAGGAGCATCGTCGGTAGTAAACGGGTACGAAGCCATTACCGGGCAAATTGATTTAGAATACAAAAAGCCTGAAAAGCGCGAAGACCTTTTTATAAACGTTGTTACCGACACCTCCAAATGCGTGGATGTAACCCTCACAAGCTCAAGAAAAGTAGCAAAAAGCCTATGGACAAACCTGCTGCTCAATACCTCCATAGCCAACAATGTACATGATAGAAACCACGACCATTTTCTAGATATGCCCAAAACCAAATTGGTGGAAGCCTTCAACCGATGGCTATACGTTAGTCCGTCCAAAAAAGTAGAATCGCGTACCGGGGTCCGCTTTCTGTATGACGACCGGATAGGCGGACAGTCCGCGGCTTGCCACACAGCCAGTATTTATTATGTAACCGACATTGAAAATAAAGACTTCAACCTGTATAATAAAACCGGCATTCGCCTCAATGATGATAAAGGGCAAAGTTTGGGCATTATCAACAGCTTTACCTACCACGAAATAAACTCATCCTTTGGCAGTGCTAGTACAAACAAGCTCTATGCCGGCAACGAAAAAACAGGATACAGTAACATCATTTACAACAGCTATTTACAAAATCCAGATCATCAACTATCTACCGGCCTAAGCTTTATGTATGATAATTATGATACCCATTTTCAGGATTTGTTTAACCAAACCCCGTTAACCCCCATAAATCGGCAGGAAATAGTGCCCGGCATTTTCGGGCAATACACCTATTCCTATCTTAAAAAACTTACCGTTATCCTGGGGCTTCGTGAAGACTATAATAGCCACTATGGATGGCTGTTCACTCCACGTTCCAACATAAAGTACAACCTCTCCCCCGACATCATTTTCAGGGCTTCGGCAGGTTGTGGTTACAGGGCACCCAATGTAATAGCCGACAATATCGGGCTAATGGCCTCAACCCGTGAGTACGACGTGAGTAATCTTAACGCGTTGAAAATTGAAAAAGCCTGGAATTTCGGGGGCAATGTCACTTTTTACGTTCCCGTTTGGAGCAAGGAAAAACTAACCCTAAGCCTGGAATATTTTCACACCTATTTCAACAATCAAATTATAGTTGATTTAGACCGAAGCCGGTACAACGTGTATTTCTACAATTCAAAGTCGAGCAACCAGACCGATGTATGGCAGGCCGATGCATCCTTCACCCCATTCAGGCGATTGGATATCTTTGCAGCATTCAGGTACAACCTGAACAAAGTAACTTTGAGCGACGGAACCCAAAGCTATTTGATAGAGAAACCGCTCGTGTCCAGATACCGGGGGTTGCTCAACATCTCCTATGCCACAAAATTCAGGAAATGGGTGTTCGATTTCACGGCGCAGCTCAACGGTCCTACCCGCATCCCCAGCCTGACAGGCTACACAACGCAGGCCACCCAATCGCCCCTTTACCATGTATATTTTGCACAAATAACCAGAAACACCAAAAGGACAGACATTTACGTGGGCGTGGAAAACATAACCGACTATAGACAACTAACCCCGATTATAAATTCGGAAGCCCCATTCGCCAAAGGATTCGATGCCTCCCAAACATGGGGGCCTATAATGGGGCGGAAAATATACGCCGGGCTGAGATTTAAAATCGGGAAACGAGATTAATTTAAAAACGAGAAGAAATGAAGAAGAAAACCGTAATCCTATTTATTGTTTTTCATGCCCTGTTGCAAGGCGTTCTATATGCCGGGCAGGAAAAAGGCAGTTCATCTAAAAAAACGGAAGAAACCACCTTTGTGGTAAGCCTGCATTGTGCCGCGTGCAAAACCAAAATAGAAAACAATATCCCTTTTGAAAAAGGAGTAAAGGATGTGAACGTGGATTTGGATTTGGATAAAAAAGAAGTAACGGTAATCTACAATCCGAATAAAACCACGGTGGAGAAGTTGAAAAAAGCCATTGAAGATTTAGGCTATCGTTGTGATGTTAAACAAGATAAAAATAAGCAACCCGATGAAAAATAAGAAAGTACTCGTCTTTTCGAATCATCTTAAACCCGAAAGCGTTTCAGCGTTAAGCAATCAATTTGAAGTAACGTTTCCTGAGAACGATAAATTCACGCAGGAAGAAATATACAAACTCTTACCACATTACGATGCTATTGTACCCGTGGGCTACAAGGTGGACAAAACAATGCTTGATATTGCAGCAGGCCACGTGAAGCTGATAGCCAATTTCGGTGCCGGGTACAACAATATAGATGTAGATTATGCCACGCGGCTTGGCATCGTGGTAACCAACACGCCAAGCCCCGTGATAGAACCAACCGCCGAGCACACCCTGGCATTGATACTCACCGTTTCGCGGCACATAACACAGTATGACAAACAGTTGCGTCAGCCCGGTACAAACCCGTGGTACAGCCATCGGCAGCCCTCGCAAAACATTTTTGGCAAAACGTTGGGTATTGTAGGCATGGGGCGCATCGGACAATCCGTTGCACGCAGGGCACGAGCCTGCGGGATGAACATAATATACCACAACAGGCACCGCCTGGCACCGGAAATTGAAGAACGCTATCAAGCCCAACGGGTGGAACTGGACAGGTTGATTGCAACCGCCGACATCATCTCCATAAATGTTCCGCTTTCCGCGGAAACACACCATTTGATAAACAGGGAACACTTCCTGGAAATGAAACCGGAAGCAATAATAATAAACACAGCCAGAGGCCCCATCATTAATGAGCGCGATTTGGTGGAAGCCCTGCAAAAGAAATGGATTGCCGGTGCCGGACTTGATGTGTTTGAACAAGAACCCGTTATCTCGCCCGAACTATTGCTAATGGACAATGTTGTGCTCACACCCCACAGCGCGGTAGCCGACATGGAAACCTACAACGCTATATGCCACAACATTGAGCAAAACATTATCGGCTTCTTTGAAGGCCGCACCGATATTGACCGCGTAAATATCTTGCCTTAAAACCTGCTAATTTTTAAAAACTTAGCAGGTTTAGAACTTGGATTTCAGGTGCAAAGCACCGTAATCTTTATAGTAATTATTAGCAATAAAAACAGAAAGGTACAGCGTACCGAAACATATTGTTATATAAAACCTCACGTAGAATTAGCTCTGATTTTGAATCTAAAATTTAAATAGTTACTTGAATAATGGAATTTGTAGATACGCTAAAGCAGGTAAAAGCCCTGATTTTTGATGTGGATGGTGTGTTGGCAAGCTCCTTTCTACATGTGTTTCCCGATGGCGAACAAATAAGAGTGCTAAACAGAAAAGACGATTACATACTCCAACTGGCCATAAAAAAAGGATTGCTACTGGCTATCATAACGGGCGGAAAATCGGATGCCATACAAACACACTACACCCGCATGGGATTTGCTGAAGTATATACCGGGGCACATACCAAGTTGGAAAAACTGGAAGAGTTTATAGAAAAATACAATATTCCTCCCCACAACATATTATACATGGGCGATGATATACCCGATTACCCCGTGATGAAAGCCGTGGGCATACCCGTTTGCCCTACCGATGCAGCATCGGAAATAAAAGCTATATCCCTCTACACTTCCCACAAAGAAGGAGGTAAAGGCTGCGTACGCGACATTGTAGAACAAGTGCTTAACGCAAAACAATTATAATATATAGATCAAAAGCAAAAACCCCTGTTAATCAATAATTAACAGGGGTTTTCCGTACCCAGAGCCGATACACAACCGTGCAAAAATGGGAAAACAAAAGACACTAAAACGCTCATTTACTACTACTTAAAATTTCACATCTAACCTATTTTTTCCTTTTTTACCCAATTATTTGTTATGTAGTACAACCTTAGTACAAAGATATTTTGTATCTTTGCAAAGAAAGGAAAACAAAAGAATATCAACACATTACAAAAACAGGGGGTTGGAAAGAAAACCGGATACACAACCGCCTAAAAATCAATGAGTACAACTCTATTATGGTAAAAATTGAAAATAAGGCAAAAGACAACCCAAAATTAGGGCAAAAAACGCTTAACGATGGCAGAATAAGCCTGCATTTGGAGTATTATATGGGTCGTGTTCAAACACCTGTAATAGACGAGCAAACGGGTGAACAAGCCACTTATAAGAGTGGAAAAATGAAAGGAAAACTCATGTATCAGGTAAAGCATGACAGAAAAACTGAAAGCCTAAACTTATATCTTATCGACAAGCCCCGTACACCCATAGAAAGAGAGCAAAACAGAAAAGTTTTAGAAATAGCAGAGGAAATAAGAACCGAACGGGAACAAGAACTAAAACAAGACAGAACAGGCAAAAGGATTTTTACTAAGCAAGTCAATTTCTTAGACTTCTTTCAATCCTATATTGACACCTACAAAAAGAAAGATATTAGAATGATACAGGGGGCTTACAAGCGATTTAAGGACTTTTTAAGCATAGAATACCCATTATATAGCAATTCATTAAAGCCTCAACAACTAAACAAAAATATGATAGAGGCATTTGTGGAGTATCTGGAAAGCAAAAGTATTGGTGAAGGTGCAAGGGGATATTTTCAACGATTCAAAAAAGTAATAGCCAATGCAGAGGAAAAAGGACTTATTACAAAAAACCCATGCAAGGGGGTAATTTGTCAGATAGATGAAAACATACTTAGAAAAGATATTTTGAGCGTGGATGAAATGGAAAAACTAATACAAACGACATACAGAGGGCAAAATGAAGAAATAAGACGAGCTTTTATTTTTAGCCTCTATACCGGCATACGGTTCTGTGATGTTATTGAAATGAAATACAGCAACGTGGATTACTCAAATAAAATACTATCCTTTGAACAAGCCAAAACAAAGAAAAAAAGTGCTAATAGTGGTGTAGTTATTCCTTTAAACGATGGGTTATTGTCTTTGATTGGAGAGAAACCGGAAAAGGACGATTTTATATTTCATTTACCAAGCTCAACCATGTGTTTGAAAGCATTAGACAGATGGGTAAAACGTGCAGGCATTGATAAACATATCACTTGGCATTGTGCCAGGCACTCATTTGCCGTTAATATCCTCAATAACGGTGCTAATATAAAAACCGTTGCAAGCCTTTTAGGGCATTCAGGCTTAAAGCATACAGAAAAGTACACCCGTGCCGTTGACAGTTTAAAAGAAAAGGCTATCAATAGTTTACCTGAATTAAAACTATAATGTTGTTAATAACTAATTTTCAATTATAATTACAATTTTCATACTTTTGATAAAGAAAACAAAAGCAAACAAAAACTGAAATTTTAATATGGATGCTACCCTAACCCTGTTACTAAGTGAAGTTGACAACCTAAAACAGCAACTTGACCAAATAAGACCTCTACCCGTTGAGGCTCTGCAAAAAATACAAGATGCCTTTGAAATAGAATATACTTATGACAGCAACCGGATTGAAGGCAACACACTAACATTGCAGGAAACCGCTTTAGTTGTTAACGAGGGCGTTACTATTTCAGGCAAAAGCATGAGGGAACATTTGGAAGCTATTAACCACGCCCAAGCCATTGAATTTATTAAAGATATTGCCAAAAAAAATATTGAAATAACAGAGGGGGTAATTAAAGAAATACACGGGCTGGTGCTGCATGGCATAGACAAAGCCAATGCTGGCAAATATCGTGATGTACCTGTTATGATAGCAGGTAGTAAACACATACCACCCCAACCCTACCTAATACAGGAACAAATAGAAGCCTTTATAACAGGCTACCAAAAACTAAAAGCAGAACAAACACACCCTGTTATTATTAGTGCCTACCTACACGACGAGTTAGTGAAAGTACACCCTTTTATAGATGGCAATGGCAGGACTTCACGCCTGCTAATGAACCTGAACTTGATAGCCAACGGCTACCCCATAACCAACCTAAAAAGTAACAATGAGGCCAAGCAAGCTTATTATACGGGACTGGAAACCAGCCACACCACGGGCGACAACATTCCGTTTTATACCCTAGTTACCAGTGCGGTAAGGGATTCTTTAAATCAATATTTGGAGTTGTTTAAATAATAAAATTTATGAATAACTGTCCTACGTTTGAATCTTTATCAATGACAGATAAAGCCAATTGGAAAATTAGTGTTATACTCCTTTTTACAGCTCAACTCTTAGATAGCTCTGCTGAAAACACTAACAAAATAATATATTATATTCCTATATTTGAGGGAAATGAAATTATTGGATACCTTAACCCTACTAAGCATAACCCTACTAATATTGAATTTGAAACACTTTTTAAAGAAAAACTAAAAATACATGGAGGAACAAAAGATTTATTTATTAGCGATGAATTTAATAAAATAAAAAGTTTTCCTAATTGGATTAGAGATGAGTTTACAATAATAAATAAATGGGTAAGGTTCTTAACTGAAAAATTAAATACAACAAACAAAGAAGAACCGCCACACACCAAGCCTAAACAGCTTAAAACAAACCTTTCAAACACACAACGGGGAACGCTATTTGAATTATTAAAAGAAGGCGGTTTTATTCCAAACGATAGCGATGAAGATAGTTTTATTTGGGCTTTTGGAGGAAATGGTGAATTAGAATTTGAGTACAAAGCTATTAAATGGAATTATGGAAATAATGCTCTTTTTGAGTTATTAGAAATAGTAACAGAAACAGTAAGTAATGAAAATTTAAGAAATTGCATTAATTTGTTTATTAACAAAAAAGGAAAGCAAATTACTAATAGAGAAAAAATTTCCCGTCCTAAAAAAAATGAGCCTTCAAACTACAAAAGTCAAATTGAATCAATTGAAAAAAAAATAAAAAACCCGACCACCCCGACCGCCTAATTTACAATAATATACAACCTTCCCGACCACTACCCGACCACTTTTGTAGTCGGGTATTTTATTGTATATCAACTACTTACATTCATTTCTTTTGTTTTCCTTTGTAAAGTTAATTAGCAAAAACAAAGGGCAAAGGAAAGTACACCCCGACCCCATTTTATTAATTCCATAAAATAATTATAAAATGGAAGCAAAAACAGTATTAACATTTTCAGAGGCAAGTACCTACACAGGTATAAGTAAAAGCTATCTGTATAAACTAACGAGTGCCAGAAAAATAAGCCACTCAAAGCCCAGCGGCAAACTCATTTTCTTTGAAAAAGAGGAATTGGATAAATGGTTATTAAGCAATAAAATAACGCCAAAGCAGGAAATAGAAGCCGATGCTCAACGCTATTGCATGAGTAATAAGAAAGGAGCTACCAAATGATACTAACCGACTATTACAAATTTGAACATTTACAGGATTGCAAAAGTAAAATGAGAGTTGATTTGTCAGAAAGCACGTTGAGCCACCCGGCGTTTGAAACCCTAAGGAACAAACAAAACAAGCTGTTTCTTTACTTTGGTAATGTACCGGACAATTTCAGCCTGAATGCTCAAAAGAAAGCTGACAAAGCACTAACCAAAGTGAAAAACATAAGTAGTATTTATGTTCCAAATGTAGAGCTTTTAGCAGCCTTTGGTGACTGTAAAAACACAGCCGATGCACTACTATTCAGATTTTCCACCGACTACACCCAGCAGGATACCCCTACCACGATAGAAATATTTGTTGCTCGTGGGCAGAAAAACAACCGTCAACAGCTTTATTATTTATTTGTTGATGGGGAATTGGACAGCGACATTTTGGAATTGAAAAGCCGTGCAAAAAAAGAGGATTAACAACCATGTTTTAGGGGGCTGTTTTAGCCCCCTAAAACATATTTATTCAAGCAAAAAGCAGGTAGCATAAAATCCTTAAAACAGACATTTAATAATAAGTCGTTCCAAGGGGGTGAATTAGCCCCTTTCTCATTCATTAAGATTCATGTATGACAGCATAAAAATAGAGTTGGAAAATTCAGGCTTAAAAGAGGATAATTTTTTGAGTTTGGCAGCGATGTTTGACACGGCCAAAGAAAAGGAAAACGAGTACACGGGCGAACCTTATATTTTGGGCAGCGTTGGCAGTATGAAAGCAGTTGCAAGCAAATACAAGCTTTTTTTAAATGGCAGCATCTGTAAATACTATTTGGGTGATAACTTTCAAACCTTGGGTAGAGCCGACACAAAACGAGCTATTGAAATGTTAAGCGATAAGTTACATTTGAATATTGCAGCCGGTACAGTCCGCCGGGCAGACTTTGGCACAAACATTATAACCAAAGAACCGCCACCAAATTACCTTCCACAGATGGGAATGTTAGCACGATATAGTAGAGAATTATACAACCCCTATACGCTCTACTATAAGACAAACGACAGAGTTTTGTGTTTTTATGATAAAAACAAAGAGGTTATTGCAAGTCATGGAACACCGCCAGAGATATACAACGATAGAAACGTTTTAAGATATGAAATCAGATACCTGCACCGTTTGGCAAAGTATTTCAGGCAGGAACAAGTAACAGCCCAGAATTTGAGTGATGCGGGCTTTTATGATACCTTACTGAAAGAGTGGAAAAGTTTTTATCAATCAATCATAAAAGAAAAAAATATGAGTTTGAATTTTGAAAAGGTAAACGGGCTGAAAGATTATTATTCAGCATTAGCAGCCGAGCATATTAAAAACATAGGAGCAACGGCAGCACTTGAACAAGTAACGGCAGCACAACGGGCAGGTAACTTGAAACCCGATGCCGCCAAAGACATAAAGCGACTGATAAAAAAAGTTAGTCAAAGTCCCGACCTTGCAACCGATAACCCATTAATGGCAGAACTTGAAACAAAAATAAAACAAGCTGCCATGTTTGGATAATCATGTAACTAATGAAACGGACAAAGAAAAACAAAAGGTACTGTCGGCACTTTATCGACCCAACTGGAATGCGCTACATGGCTTTATCTATACTTTTAATCCATTTTTTATTTTAGCCTACACAAAGTAGGCACAAATGTAGGCAGCCATTTTAGGTGGTTACAGGCCTATTTTTGCCTACTTTGGGCTACATTGGGCTACAAAATATACAGGGTGTCTACATATGTCTACATTGTGTCTACAAAAGTGGTTTGAGAATTTGTTTTTGTCTTAAGAATTTGAGTTTGCCATTTTTCTCAAAGAAGCTTAGTTTGTAAAATTAAGAACAAATTTCCAAAAATAGTTTTACATTTGTACAGCTAACTATGTTAGCTTTTTTTACATAGCATTAATAGAAAGCGTTTAAAATATTATCCCCCGTTAAGGAATCTGGTAAATTCAAACAAGTACAGGGATGGTAGCAACAAACGCTCTGCGTCTATATATCAATATGGGCGTGGGGCTGTTGCTTATCAGTACTTGGGTTTACCAGAACCTCTTAACTTGATAAGTTTAACAGTTCCCCACGCCTTCTTTTTATACTAATCTGCCATTTGGGGACTGAGGCAAAAAACTTTAGATAATGAAAAAATTAATCTTAATCATTTTCAGTTTATGTGTCGCTGTCATGTCACAAGCCCTAACGGTAGCTAGCACCGCAGGTGGCTTATCTACAGCTATAACTGCCGCAGGTGGCACGCTTAGCACAGTTACTAATCTTACAGTTACGGGTACTATTGATGAACGAGATTTTGCAACGATTCATAACAGTATGTCCTTTTTGTCGGTGGTGAATTTAAGTGGAGTGACTATTGCGGCTTATACTATCTATCCTGCTAATGCAATTCCTGATTATGCGTTTGAATATTGTTCTAGCTTAACCTTAGTAACAATTCCTTCTTCTGTTACTTCAATTGGACGTAACGCTTTTTATGAGTGCTACAGTTTAACATCGATAACTATCCCTACCACTGTTACCTCTATTGGAACTTATGCTTTTTATGATTGTACTAGTTTGAAATCCGTTGCCATTCCTTCATCGGTTACTTCTATTGGAGAGGGGACTTTTCAAGATTGTGTTGGTTTAACTACAATTTCATTCGCTATTCCTTCCTCAGTTACATCTATTGGTGTAGAGGCTTTTCAAGCTTGTACAGGATTAACATCAATCACTATCCCTTCATCAGTTACCTCAATTGGAGCGGAGGCTTTTTATAATTGCAGTGGTTTGATAACAGTAGATGTAAATAATCCTAATTATTCCAGTATTGACGGAGTATTATTCAATAAAGCTCAAACGACATTAATTCAATGCCCAACTTCTAAAACGGGAAGTTATGCCATTCCTTCATCGGTTACTTCTATTGGAGAGGCGGCTTTGGGATATTGTACAGGTTTAACCTCGGTTAGTATTCCTTCTTCTGTTACTTCTATTGGAACTTGGGCTTTTAGTTGTTGTAGTGGTTTAACTACAATTTCATTCGCTATTCCTTCCTCAGTTACTTCTATTGGAAGTAATGCTTTTTATGAGTGCTACAGTTTAACATCTATAACTATTCCTACCTCTGTTACTTCTATTGGAAGTAGTGCTTTTTATGAATGTACTAGCTTGACATCCGTTGCCATTCCTTCATCGATTACTTCTATTGAAGGTCAGACTTTTTATTATTGTGTTGGTTTAACATCAATTACTATCCCTTCATCGGTTACTTCTATTGGAGGTAGTGCTCTTTATGAGTGTACAGGGTTAAAATCAATCACCATACCATCCTCAGTTACTTCCATTGGAGATGATGCTTTTGATTGGTGTACAGGTTTAACCTCAATATATGCCGATCCAACTACTCCCGTGGCTTTAGGTTCCAGTACAGTTTTTTATAATGTTGACACAACCACTTGTACCTTGTATGTGCCTACCGGTTCGGTAAGTTTATATCAAACAGCTAATCAATGGAAGGCTTTTTATAATAGAACTGTAGGCTTGGCTGCCGGCATATCAACAAATACCATTGAAGCAATAACCATTTATCCTAATCCTGTAACAGATGGGTTTAATATCAGTGGGTTAAACGGGGTGTCCTGTGTAATCACTATAATAGATGCAAGCGGCAAAACAGTACTTACAAAAGAAATAACGGGCAATCAATATGTAGCTATTAGTGAATTACCCCAAGGCTTGTATATCGTGAAAATAAAAACGGATAACGGAACCATTGAAAAAAAGATAATTAAGAAATAAAAACTATGAAAAAGTTACTTTTAATTATTCTAAGTTTGTATGTCGCTGTAAGTACATGGGGATATGGCTTTGCATCTGGAGGTATTTATTATACTGTTACCTCGTCTTTTTCCCCATACACAGTGGCGGTTACTCGTGAAACTATTAATAATCATTTAGGTATTGTAAATATTCCTCACTCTGTGACTAATAATAGCATAAGCTATTCTGTTACTTCTATTGGGAATGCTTGTTTTAGAGGTTTTAGAGGTATAACTTCGGTTTCTATTCCATCCTCTGTTACTTCTATTGGAGATCAAGCTTTTGATGGTTGTAACAGTTTAACATCGGTTACTATACCGTCCTCAGTTACTTCTATTGGATATGGGGCTTTTTCTGGTACAGGTTTAACCTCGGTTACTATTCCACCCTCTGTTACTTCTATTAGAGAAGCTGTTTTTGAGGGTAGCAGTTTAACCTCGGTTACTATACCATCATCTGTAGATTCTATTGAAGGTAATGCTTTTTTTGGTACTGGTTTAACCTCAATTACTATTCCTTCTTCGGTTACTTATATTGGAGAAGGTGCTTTTTCTGGTACTGGTTTAACTTCGGTTACT
>JARLGW010000004.1 GCA_031292565.1 Paludibacteraceae bacterium | reverse complement strand
CATAGATACTATGATTAAATCCAAATAAATTTGCACTTTTTTTTGAAAAACATATTATATTTGCACCGCACAGAAAGAAGACTTCAGTCGATACTTTGTACCGAAAATGTCTATCTAGCGAAGCGGGGCTTGACTCCGCTTCTTTTGTTTTCGGTTCTTCGAACCGGCACAGAAAGAAAGAGCTTAGTCTCCACATTATCCGAAGTCTATCAGTGAGCGTCCCACTGGTATTCAGCATTGTAGGCTTCGTTTTTCTTCCACAATACAAAAATAAGTATCAATAGCTTACGCATTCCTGCAACAACACCTTTTCGTTTGATTGTTGGATTCCGCTCTATAACGCGTTGATACAAAGCTTTGATTTGCTCATTATAACTGGTTGCTGACAAAGCCGGCATAAACAAACATTCCCGGATTCGTGCATTTCCTTTCTTGGAAATCCTTGTTTTGCCTTTAAAAAGCCCCGATTGTCGTTCGGCAATATCCATTCCGGCATAACTTACCACTTGGCGGATATTATTGAACTGTGCAAAACCATTTGTTTCGCACAAAACGGTGACAATAGTAAGCAACCTCAGACCTTTAATAGTTTCTATGTTTTTAACCCGCTGGCTAAATTCCTTATCATCTTCTGTTATACGAACAATTTCATTTTCAATTACTTGAATGTTCTTCTCCAGAAATTCAATTTGTTGTTCCTTAAGTTGCAGCACTACATTTAGCGTACTGTGAGCGTGTCTCAGCCCATGAATCTGACATTTGCAACGTACCAGGTCTTTCTTCAACGATAACCGTTCCCGACACAAATCACGCAGGTTCTTCATTTGCGGCATCATCGGTTGCCACCATTCGAGCTGACGTTCCAGTCCGTACTGAGCAATCATTTGAGCATCTGCCTTGTCTGTTTTGGTTTTCATATTCAGACTCTTAGCAAAATGCTTCATCTTGTTGGCTAAAACAACCGAAACTTTCTGATCGTTTGAATACAGAAAATGTGTTAGATCTTCATGATAAACCCCCGTGGTTTCCATAACAAATACTGGTTGTAGGACTTTGCTCAATGACCATTTGAGAAAATTCTCAAATCCCTTAAAGTCATTCTGGAAACTGTGTGTTGCCTTTATTACGACTCGCTCGTCCTTTAATTGCTTTATACACACTTCAAAACTGTCCTTGGAAATGTCTATTCCCACACTCGATTTTAATTCCTTCATATACAAAATGTTGTTTATGGTCAGAATTATTCCTTTTAAAACCGCCTACCCTCGTAATTAATATACTGAATACAAACTCACTTGTTTGTTTCTTAGATACTTATTCAGGCTCGAAAAAGGAAAAACAAAGGGCGCAAAATCTATGGTTCGATATACATTGCTGTTATCAGGCGTGTGTTGCTATTCCCTTTGCTAATTCTTCCCTATTTGCTTGCAAATATCTCAAATTTCTCTCAATCTGAAATATCATGCAAACATACGAGGCGTGTGTTATG
>JARLGW010000003.1 GCA_031292565.1 Paludibacteraceae bacterium | reverse complement strand
CCAAAACCCCAAAACCCCAAAACCCCAAAACCCCGGGAGAGTTGTGTGAAGCGACAATGCACACGATGTCATGTTACGCTATGATATGCATAATGCGTGTACGAGTGCATGACTCGCAATGGGCACATTGTTCGCCCTGTGGCCCTATTAGATAGAGGATAATAATAAACATATATATTCTCATGGAAGCTAGGAAGCCGGAACATAAGAAGGGGACTCCAGACAAGAACGTGACGATCACGGCCCAACGCGCGGCCCCGTTCTACGTTTTTGTCGCCAAGCAGGCCCTTACCAATTTCGACACCATCGAGCTCCACGCTCTCGGACTCGCCATGTCCACCTGCGTGTCCGCCGCCGACTTGCTCATGAAGTAAGTGAACGATACTGAAACGGATAGGTTCGGGTACGCGACGCTGAAGCAGACAATCGTAGAGCCTGTTGAAGTCCAGGGCAACGACCAGCCGATGAAGAGACCCAAGATGAGAATCGTGCTGTCGAGATCTGCGAACTTCAAGCAGCTCATGGACAAGGCCAACGCCATCAAGAAGGAGAACGAGGCTGCCTTCAACGCCATCTACGGACCCCGTCCCGCCAAGCTATAATTCCTCCTCCTCTCACCCCCACTAAACAACCGCTTACCTTGAATAGCTAATGAGTTGGTATCTACAGGGAATACGATATATGCACACATGCATGTTGAGTATAATAATAGGTGCCCACGCACGGATATACAGAGAGTGTGAAGGCGATAGATAAAAGGTGCTGCTATGAATATAAGTACGAGAAATATGGATAAAGCTATTATAAATTTCCGTGGTTACAATGGCCGAGCAGCCTGAGAAGTCTTTCATGAGGCAGAGCAACGTCTTCCTCAACACTAAGGATCTCTTGATGAAGAAGACCGAAAAGGGTGTCCGCTACTACAAGACTGTCGGACTTGGTACAGTCCTTCCTCATCCCCTTAGGCTTCAAGACCCCCAAGGAAGCGATCAGTGGCACCTACATCGACAAGAAGTGCCCGTTCACCGGCAACGTGAGCATCCGCGGCAGGATCCTCAAGGGAATTTGCATTTCCACCAAGATGAAAAACACCATCGTTATCCGCAGGGACTACCTCCACTTCGTGAAGAAGTACAGAAGATTTGAGAAGAGGTACGGGTTCGCATTATATATACGATAGACACGGGACCACCCCCGCGCACTGCGCTCCTTGTTTCTCTCACATCAAGGTCGGCGACATCGTGACCATCGGCCAGTGCAGGCCTCTGTGCAAGACCGTCCGCTTCAACGTTCTCAAGTTTGAGCCTTTCAAGATCATCGGCAGCGTCAAGAAGCAGTTCATGCTCTTCTAAGAGGACTAACCAATCAACACTACGCTCACATTCATATTCGCATTATCTCGAGCCTCACACTTGATACGCTACACGCTATTATGCTGTCCTCATCTATTATGTGGTGTGCAGATGGCTCTCGGGGTTTTGGGGTTTTGGGGTTTTGGGGTTTTGG
>JARLGW010000002.1 GCA_031292565.1 Paludibacteraceae bacterium | reverse complement strand
TGGAACCACCGAATTAGGAGCTACATCTGCTACAATGACTGTATCAGGAACTAATTGGCTTATGAAATTTCAAAATGCGAACCTGATAACTACGTATGCAACGGCATTACTTGTATCCCAAACGGCTCCGGGTACACGTATAGGAACATTTAATATAACCAATACCGATGGAACTGCATTTGCAAATCCACAAACTTTTACCGCTACATATGCAGGTACCACACCATTGCTTAAATCTACGATTTCTATTTTTGTGCCAAATACAACCACGTTGTCTAAAAATGCAAGTACGGCACAACCGTCAACAAACTTCACGGGCTTGGGGGTTTATTCACTAACAGCGACTAAAGTTCAATTGACTGTTACCGACCCCGCTATTACGTTATCTAAAACCTATGATAGGACAACTACTGCAGCAGTAACCGCCGGCACTTTGTCGGGAGTATCAACCGCTGATGCAGGTAATGTAACGGTTAGTGCAACGGCTGCTTATGACAATGCAAATGTAGGTACCGGAAAAACTGTTACGGTAACATACAGTTTAAGTGGTTCGGCGGCAGCAAACTATTCGGCTCCGGTAAATAAAACGTACACAACCGGAATAATTACCGCCGCGTCGTTAACCATTACAGGTGTAACCGCAGCAAATAAAGTATATGATGGCACCACCACCGCTACCTTAACCGGCGGTTCGTTAACCGGCGTTTTAGGTACCGATGTAGTAACCATTACTGCAGGTACCGGCACATTTGCCAATAAAAACATAGGCACCGCTAAAACAGTAACCGCAACGGGTTATACCTTGGGTGGTGCTGGAGCATCTAACTACACGTTAAGCGCCCAGCCAAGTGGTTTGACTGCCAATATTACTGTCGCCTCGTTGAGTATTACAGGCGTAACAGCAGCAAATAAAGTATATGATGGCACCACTACCGCAACATTAAGTGGAGGTACCCTAACAGGAAAAGCCACTGGAGATGTGGTAACGCTTACAGCAGGCACAGGAGCTTTTGCCGATAAAAACATAGGTACTGCAAAAGCTGTAACCGCCACCGGTTACACCATAAGTGGAACCGATGCCGGCAACTACACCTTGTCTCAGCCAACAGGTATTACCGCTAACATTACTGCCGCCACGTTAACCATTACCGGTGTAACCGCAGCTAATAAGGTATATGATGGCACCACAACCGCAACATTAAGTGGCGGTACCCTAACAGGAAAAGCCACTGGCGATGTGGTAACACTTGCAGCAGGAACAGGTACATTTGCCGACAAAAACATAGGTACTGCAAAAGCTGTAACCGCTACGGGTTATACAATAAGTGGAACCGATGCCGGAAACTACACGTTGTCACAACCAAGTGGTATTACTGCTAATATTACTGCCGCAGCGTTAACCATTACCGGAGTAACAGCAAGTAATAAAGTGTATGATGGCACCACTACTGCAACTTTAACCGGCGGTTCATTAACCGGCATTTTAGGTACCGATGTAGTAACCATTACCGCAGGTACCGGCACATTTGCCAATAAAAACATA
>JARLGW010000015.1 GCA_031292565.1 Paludibacteraceae bacterium | reverse complement strand
CTTGTTCACCATCAACCGTAACGACAACCTATTCAGGCTCAGCAACAACTCGCAGGTGTGTTACCTGGAGCATGTGCTCAACTACAAGTACGACCAAAAGGAGCATAAGATTCGCATCGACGACTACAGTGCCTACGGTACTCTTAGCTACATCTACTGGGAAGTAAACGGCGATGGCAAGAAGGACACATCAAACGACCACATGAAAATCTACAAGGAGCCTACTGCCGCTTCAACAGCAGATGATATAACGGCCTATACCGACAACACCCCCATCCTTTGCAGCGAAGTAGCCTTGGCTACCGGGGTTACTACATTTAATGTGATGATAGCAAGAACAGGTGGGGATATAAATAACGTTTATGATTATGTTAATAATCCTACGTTATACTCATCTAACACGCTTATTTACAGAAAATTCTGCGCGATAATAAACACCTATAAATTGGCAGGAAAAAAATATAAAATTATTCCCTACACGCCCAAAACGTAAATAGTATCCTTTTAACAAAACACAGACCTGCCAAGTTTTAAAAACTTGGCAGGTCTTCTTGTTTAGCAAAAGAAACATTCGTAAGGATGTAAAATTAACCCAATATCTTTTTCTCTATAAAAATAATGCTCTATATTTGTGGGTAAAACCAACGGATACATTAAAAACTTAAATAAATAATTTTAGTATGTTAAAACGAACACTTCTAGCATGCGTGTGCTTGATAGCTGCATGCACCGCTTCTTTTGCTGCAAACACGTGGGTAAACTATAGTACAAGCAATGTTTCTGCATTTTCTACCAATGGCATATGCGGCATGGGGCAGGATTCCTCCGGCGTATATTGGATGGGTAATGGTGGAAAAAAAATTCTTTCTTTTGATGGTACTACATGGACTACACAAACACCTACTACCAATGGTACTTACGCTGTTTATGTAGATTCTGCTAACGTGAAATGGTTTGGGTGTATGGATTTCTTGCTTAAATATGATAATAGTACATGGAGTTATTATACTCTTTCTGACTTGATTCCCGGGCTACCCTCGTCACCTTACGTGGTAGCCATCGTGCCACAAAAGGACACCTTGTGGTTGGGATGCACCGACGGGGGACTGATAAAGAAAGTGGGCGATAGCTATACGTGGTATCATAAAGCCAACACCAACATGCCTTCGGATTCTGTAAGCTGCCTTGCCATAGATAAAAAAGGAAATAAATGGGTGGGGTATAGTGGTAAGTATAACGCATCTAGAATAGGGTATGGCATCAGTAAATTTGATGGCAGCACGTGGACTAACTACAACAAGGCGGGTGGCTATCTGCCTCACGATATGGTAAACGGGGTGGCTGTAGATGCTTCGGGTAACGTGTGGATTGCTACCTATGGCGGACTTGTAAAGTATGATGGTACCAACTGGACTACTTACACGAGTTCCAATAGCGGTTTAGTAGACAATGTGCTGTATACCGTTGCTGTTGATAAAAATAATTGTGTATGGGTGGGAACAGAAATTAATGGAGTATGCAAATTTGATGGTACCTCGTGGACTAATTATACAAAAAGCAACACCAATGGCGGTTTGTCAAACGATGTAGTTGAATTACTTGTTTACGTGGATAAACAAAATAAGAAATGGTTTTCTACAAGTCATATCTCTGTGTTAACAGAAAGCACTTCGGGCTTGGCTTCGGTTAAGGCACAGCCCCTAAGTGTATATCCTAACCCCACGGCGGATGAGTTGCAACTAAGCACTACCACCACCGGTACGCTTACCATAAGCAACCTAAGCGGGGCAAGCGTACTGCAACAAACAGTAACCGCCAATGCCACCGTTTCGGTAGCCTCCTTGCCACAAGGAGTGTATATCCTCCATTGGACGGATGGTAACTCACAAAAAACAGCCAAATTGGTAAAACGATAATATTGCGTAGAGACGGTGCGTGCACCGTCTGCTTTTCAAATACAGCCCTGCCAAGTTTCAAAAACTTGGCAGGGCTTTTATTTTATTTTTTAAGACATTCCATATCTCCAAGATATGGAATGTCTGTTAGAATTTTGTTGAGTATGTCACAGTTCAAAATTGATTATAGCAGGCTTACCCTGCTGCTGGTGCCCTCGTTTTTGCGTAGCAGCCGCTTGTTGCTATTGCTGCGTGCTGCCATACATGGAGTGGATAGCGTGTATGGCTTGTTCACCATCAACCGTAACGACAACCTATTCAGGCTCAGCAACAACTCCCAGGTGTGCTACCTGGAGCATGTGCTCAACTACAAGTACGACCAAAAGGAGCATAAGATTCGCATCGACGACTACAGTGCCTACGGTACCCTTAGCTACATCTACTGGGAAGTAAACGGCGATGGCACGAAGGACACATCAAACGACCACATGAAAATCTACCAGGAGCCTACTGCCGCTTCAACAGCAGATGATATAACGGCCTATACCGACAATACCCCCATCCTTTGCAGCGAAGTGGCTTTGGCTACCGGGGTTACCACGTTTAATGTGATGATAGCAAAAACCGGGGCGGATGTAGATATCGTTTACAATTATATTAATGATACAAATACTACAGACCAAGCAAAGCTAACCTATCGAAGATTTTGTGCATTAATCAACACCTATAAGTTGGCAGGAAAAAAGTATAAAATTATTCCTTACACGCCCAAAACAACAACCTAAGTACCGAGTAGTAATAAAAATAAAAGAGCCCTGTCCTATTTTTAAAATAAGACAGGGCTCTTTATGTTAAAAAAAGACGGTGCACGCACCGTCTCTACTATATTATCGTTTTACCAATTTGGCTACCTTCTGCGAATTACCATCTGTCCAATGGAGTATATACACCCCTTGAGGCAGCATGGCTACCGAAACCGTGGCATTGGCTGCTACTGTTTGTTGCAGCACTTCCGCTCCGCTTAGGTTAGTTATGGTTAGGATGCCTGCTTTAGCAGTACTTAGCTGCAATTCATCCGCCGTGGGGTTAGGGTATATCGACAAGGATTCTGCTTTTACCTCATTTATACCACTACCGTTACCTTCTGTAAGTACGGAAATACTAGCGGCAGAAAACCACTTTTTGTTTTGTTTATCCACGTAAATAAACACTCCAACTCCAACATTGGCCAAACCTCCACTGGTGTTGCTTTTTGTATAATTAGTCCATGTGGTGCCGTCAAATTTACATACACCCTTATCGCTAGTTCCCACCCATACACAATTGTTTTTATCAACAGCAATAGTAAGTACGTTATTGTCTGCTAAACCGCTATTGGATGTAGTGTAGGTAGTCCACGTGGTGCCGTCATACTTTACAAGTCCTGCATAAGTAGCAATCCACACGTTACCCGAAGCATCTGTAGCCACCCCATATATGGCATCGCTAGGCAAATAACCACCCGCCTTGTTGTAGTTAGTCCACGTGCTGCCATCAAATTTACTGATGCCATGTCCCACAAGCGATGCGTTATACTTACCACTATACCCTACCCATTTATTTCCTTTTTTATCTATGGCAAGGCAACTTACGGAATCGGAAGGCATGGTGGTGTTGGTTTTATGATACCACGTGTAGCTATCGCCCACCTTCTTTATCAGCCCCCCATTGGTGCATCCTAGCCACAAGGTATCCTTTTGTGGCACGATGGCTACCACGTAAGGTGAAGAGGGAAGCCCGGGAATTAAGTTCGAAAGATTATACAACGTCCATGTACTGTTATCATACTTATATAACAAATCCATTGTACCAAACCATTTCACGTTAGCAGGATCTACATAAACAGAGTAGCTGGTGTTGACATACGTTTTTTGAGTAGTCCAGGTTGTACCATCAAAAGAAAGAATACTGCCACCACCATTATCCATCCAATACACGCCGGAGGAATCCTGCCCCATGCCGCATATGCTATTTCCAGAAAATGCAGAAACATTGCTTGTACTATAGTTTACCCACGTGTTTGCAGCAAAAGAAGCGGTGCATGCAGCTATCAAGCATGCACATGCCAGAAGTGTTCGTTTTAACATACTAAAATTATTTATTTAGGTTTTTAAATGTGTTCCTTGGTTTTACCCACAAATATAGAGCATATTTTTTTTACATAAAAAGAAATCAGGTTAATTTTACATCCTTACGAATGTTTTTTCAAACTCTGCCATTTCCTTCTTCTTACAAAAAAAATGATGATTATTCTATTTTCGTAAAATTTGTTGAGTATGTCACAGTTCAAAATTGATTATAGCAGGCTTACCCTGCTGCTGGTGCCCTCGTTTTTGCGTAGTAGCCGGATTTTGTTAATGCTGCGTGCTGCCATACATGGAGTAGATAGCGTGTACGGCTTGTTCACCATCAACCGTAACGACAACCTATTCAGGCTCAGCAACAACTCGCAGGTGTGTTACCTGGAGCATGTGCTCAACTACAAGTACGACCAAAAGGAGCATAAGATTCGCATCGACGACTACAGTGCCTACGGT
>JARLGW010000014.1 GCA_031292565.1 Paludibacteraceae bacterium | reverse complement strand
CTTGTTCACCATCAACCGTAACGACAACCTATTCAGGCTCAGCAACAACTCGCAGGTGTGTTACCTGGAGCATGTGCTCAACTACAAGTACGACCAAAAGGAGCATAAGATTCGCATCGACGACTACAGTGCCTACGGTACCCTTAGCTACATCTACTGGGAAGTAAAAAAAGATGACACGAAGGACACATCAAACGACCACCTAATTGTTTACTCAGAAAGTTCTACCGACCTAAGCAAGACCCCTATACTGTGTAGCGAGGTAGCTTTGGCCACCGGGGTTACTACCTTTAATGTGATGATAGCGAATACTAATTCGGATATAGGTTCTGTTTGCAAATATGTTAATGATCCTACAACCACAGCCAATAAACTAATATATAGAAGATTTTGTGCCTTAATAAACACCTACAAGTTGGCTGGAAAGAAATATAAAATTATTCCTTACATACCCAAAACAACGAGCTAAACACCGAGTGGTAACAAAATAGGAAGACCTGCCAAGTTTTAGAAACTTGGCAGGTCTTCCTATTTTGAATAACGGACATTCCATATCTCCAAGATATGGAATGTCTGTTTTTGCAAGCCGCGCCAGCGAAATAAAACACGCAAATGCGAAAAACCAACAGCCAGCGCATTATTGTCCCCTTTTGCCAAAGGGGACGAGCGAAGCGGAGGGGTTAGAAAATAAAGAAAAAGGCGATCCCTCTTTGGAAAATCGGGTGGGGGTGAATCTAACCCATCCCCCTCACGGGTACTTCCCTTTAGCAAAAGGGAAGAATAAATGCACTGACCTGCTTAATTGTACTATAGAACAGCTTGTGGCTGTATTGTCTCATTTTTTGCCAAGACATTCCATATCTTCAAGATATGGAATGTCTGTTAAAGCCGCGCCAACGAAAGGGCTTTTCGTTTCAACCTCTTTTTATCCACCCGAAAATAACCGGTTCCACTCGAAAATTTTCAGTGCATCCCACCCAAAATACACCGCAACAAAACAGGGGCTTTGACACCGCTCCTAAATTAATGACCTTTGCTTTGTAGAAACAAAAAAAAGGACTTGATTACACATTTTCCCACCGGCAACCAAAAGAATACAAATCATATAAAAAACTCAAAAAAGAACGTATGAATACACTTAATCTCACAAAAGACCTAACAAACTATCCCTTAACCATCGAAGGCATAAAATTACTTCAAGATGCCATCGCGCTGGCCACGAGCGGTGTACTTACAGGAGCTTCCAGCACAGGATGCTTTATCGTGTCCGGCTGCACGGAAACCAGTATTGGAAATGGAAACACAACTACCTCACCGGGTATCTTACTTATTGATGGCGAACTATATAATTTCGACGGTGCTACCACTCAAACATATATACAGATTGCTTCAACACCCGAAGCCGTTACCGTGGGACAAGTAGGATACCAAAATGCACGAACAATAAAAACAATTTCATTTACAGGCACTAAAGACGGAACTTGCTACGAGTGGGCAAAATTCACCCGTATTCAAACAAACGTGGATATGTATAATTTGATTAAAAGCAATGGCATTGATCAAATGAAACAGGCCGAATCCAATTATTTGGTGCCCAAAGGGGCTATTATCATGTGGAGTGGGAATCCAGACAAGATACCTCTTGGTTGGGCTTTGTGTGATGGATGGTACTACAACCCTACCAATAGTGCTGATAAAGTGATGGTGAGTGATAAAAGCCCAACAGACACAACACACACGTTTCTGTCTCCAGATTTACAAGGACGATTTGTAGTAGGATTTTGGAATAAGACCGATTCAACTCCCGATTCAACAGGAACCCCAGGACTTACAAATTATGGAGCTATTGGAAATACTGGAGGTGAAATATCAACAACAGATATTATTAGCCATACTCACTCTTATATTAACGATGATGCACCAAGAAGATGTCAACCTCTAGTAAAGGCCGTACCCTGGATGGTAACAGAAAATTCATTTCATAATCTAATTGGACAAAGCAATCTAAACGACAATAATAATGGTACTGATGGTTTTACAGGTTATCTCGGCGATATGATAAGTGATAACGGGTGCAAGAGTTTGGGCTTTTACCCCACATCACAACCTCTGAAAACAAGAGTAGATGGGCCCGGTAACGGAACAAGTATTGATGTTAATAATGGTTATTTTGAGAATTCACAACAATTGGACAACCGCCCACCATACTATGTATTAGCCTACATTATAAAGCTTTAATAGATGAACCTAATACTCAACATCCCCATACTCGGGCTCAATGGCAGGGCGCTGCGCTTCCAAACGGCGCAGATAGCCCACACGCCGTCGCACTTGGAGCAGCCAGTTACCGCCACCCTAAGCTTTGGGCAGGTACTGCTGCGCACCCTCACCCAAAAGGCTACCGACACCGATGCCGACGCGCTGGCCATACTCACCCTGTGCGAAAGTATCAACAGCAACCTGCAAGCTGCCGAAGGCACCCCGCTGGTGGTAACCGACACCGATTATAGCATTATAGTTGCCGTTATGGCCAAGCAACCGGCTATTATTAAGGCTCGCTTCCTGCAAATGGTGGCAGCTAACAATGCTTCGCAATCCTAAAATATTTTATCTATAAAAAAGACATAACATGGCAGACTCAATCACACAAAAAGAAACGCTGAAAAGTTGGTTCCTAAACGGCAAAAAACCAGCGCAAGAACAATTTGCAGGTTGGATGGACAGCTACTGGCACAAAAGCGAAGGCATGAGTATTGCTAACGTGGATAACTTGCAAGCAATACTGAACTCGAAAGCAAACCTGGTGCAGGTTACCGCCGATCTGGACTCCAAAGTGGATAAGGTGGACGGCATGGGTTTATCAACCAACGATTACACCAACCAGGAAAAGGCCTCGCTTAAGGATAGCTGCATCGACTTTATTAATTACAACAGGGGCGGAAACGGCGGCGATGAATTTCTTAGAAACGGTGATTCCGTTTTTATTGACCTAACTCCCAATGCCGAAACGGGCTTTGACCCTACTACCAAGAACGGGCTGATTTGCTTTAGCTTGGAGGCGATCATGGACGAGGACGATTCCACGGCCACGGTAGCCTTTGGCGAGGAGAAAGTAATTTTGCGTTGGACTGATGCCAACAACACGGTACAAACAAGATTTTTGTACAGTAACTTGGTGGGCACGAATGCTTCCGCGACGAAAGTGAAGCTAAAAGATATTTGGGGCAACGTGTGTCTGGCTTATTTCACACCCAACGGGGATGGCATTTGCATTCTTGTTTCGGCTGTTTCGGGCTCCACGGTGGGCTCTTCCGGCTCGGTGGAAATGGTTTACTTAAATGCTACCTCTACCACTTTCGCGGTGGATGCCGACACGGCTTCCATGATTAAGCTCAACGCCGAAACCACGGGTTGCACCGTTACGCTGCCTACCACGCTTACGGCGGATAAGTCGGTTACCTTCCTAATTCCCGACTCGTCTAAACCCATCTCGATTAACGGTACTGTTTACCAACCGGGCGACACCGTGTTTTGCGTTTTCGACTATGACGAGGATGCTAAAACAGGCTCGTGGTCGGTTAATAACACGATACCGCCTACGGTGCCCGACTACTCGGATGTTACGGCTAAATTTATAATTACTGACGTTGTTACCTACAAAAAAGCAGGAGCCTTTGCTATATATGCGCCCAAAACATTAATTGCAGACACTGCTGAAAATATAGGAGCCTTGATTTTTCTCCCCGAAAAATTATTGTACAACAATCAAACGCTTGATGCGCATGCAAATTATGAGCCTATACCGGGTCTATACTACATAACAGACATCGACCAAGGTGGCACGGGGCTTCTACCTACTGAAAATAGAATTATTTTCAAGCAACTGGTATCTCCTCTAAAACTGGGTACCGTACGAGCATATCTAGGCAACAACACCGCTAAAACAGGAGCTTGGATAAATGAATGTGATGGCAATAATCTAGCCACCCTTAGGTTTGAAAGACTCTACGACAAGGCTGACAAAACGGATGTAAACACGGCCTTAGGCAAAAAAGCGGATTTGGTAAACGGATTTGTTCCTTCTGCGCAATTGCCTTCTTACGTGGACGACGTGATAGAAGGAATCTATACCAATGCCACCACCTTTACCGTGAGCGGCACCGCCATCACCCTGGAAACAGGCAAAATATATGTATCAACCGACAACAATAACCAATACCGGTGGAGCGGAACAACCTTGATACAAATCAACAGCACCGATTTAAGCGGGTATGTGAATTTGACTTCGGCACAAACAATAGACGGAGTTAAAACATTCATTGAACCTATACGAGTATCTTTTGGCGGCCTTGTGGGTATCAGCACATATTTCGGAATAGTAGATAACACATCAGCAGGTGTTAGATTTGAAGCAGGCACTGTATACCCTATACACGATGAAGAGTATTCATTAGGACGGGATGGCAGATATTTTCATGAGGCTAGAGCTGCATCTTTTATTGTTAAAAATGGCACCGCTTCGCAATTTCTAAAAGCCGACGGGTCGCTGGACTCGAATACCTATATAACCACCGATAACTATCAAAACTTTGTTGATTTAACTTCTGTGCAAACAATTACAGGAGCCAAAACATTCACAAATACCTTTAGTGTAACAGGAACCAGTGGTAGTACTACTGTATCAGGAGCTGGTACCCGGCTCATGTGGATTCCCGAAAAAGCTGCTTTTAGAGCAGGATCGGTAGATGCAAATGAATGGGACTTAACAAATATTGGTATGGATAGTGCTGCAATAGGCTATTCTACTACTGCTAGCGGACAACAGTCATTTGCCACAGGCTATGCTACTATTGCTAGCGGGCAACTGTCATTTACCTCAGGCTACGGAACAACTGCCAGTGGGCCAAAGTCACATGCCGAAGGAGCATTATGTGTTGCAAGTGGTGATACATCACATGCCGAAGGGTATGGATCAGTAGCAAGTGGTTTATATTCCCATGCGAGTGGATTTGGAACAACTTCAAGCGGAGAGCATTCATTTGCCACGGGTTCTACTACAATAGCAGGTGGTGTAAATTCTTTTTCAACCGGATTCTACACCATTGCTGATGCTAACAATCAAGCCGTTTTCGGGACATATAACAAAACAGGTATCTCCGATGCCCTACTTGTTGTAGGTAATGGTAGTAGTAATGCTGAAACTACTACTCGTTCAAATGCCTTTGTGGTTAAATCAGATGGAAGTGCCACTGCCACATCTTTAGTAGCTACATCCTTATCAAAAGCAGGCTTCGTTACTAATGATTATGCCGGAGTGCTTAGCACCACCACCTTTATCCCTATCGAAAACGGAGGTACAGGATCAACTTCTAAAAACTTTGTAGATCTCACCACCGATCAAACTATTGCAGGAGTAAAAACATTTTCATCCGGTTTGTCAGCCTCCGGCAACGTACAGCTTACCCTGGGTTCGGATGCTGCAGGCGATATATTCTACCGTGGTTCCGACGGCTACCTGAAGAAACTCGCCAAAGGAACCGACGGACAGGTGCTTACTCTAACTTCCGGGCTGCCAAGCTGGGAAACAATAGCCACGGCACCATCGCTGGCCATAAACAAAACCGGGGCTAACGGAATTGTATCGCTTCAAGTATTCGCCTACCCTTCGGCACTAAAAGTCTCCGCGGTAACCGTAATGAGTAATGCTTCCAATATTTCGGTACAAATAGGCAGTACCACGTATGACAAAGACAGCTTGCTAAATGTTGTTTTGCCTGCCAACACGGAGCTTACAGTACTGGATGTAACAACTAAAGCCGGATACAACACAGGCTCTGCAATAATCACATTTTCAAAAGCATAAAATATGACACAAATAACAGATACCATTCAATTTGATGAAAGCAAGGAGTTGCTTTCCGGGCAAAGTTCGGAATTTCAAACCTGGTTTAACGAAAATGTAAACGCTCAAATAACCGACCGGTTACAACCGGTAGAAACAGATGAATATTCACGGCCAAAAACATACAACGTGGAAGCCAATTCAATCACATTCCTTGTGAGCCCCAACTATCTGTATGCAGGCTCCGCCTCTTGGGCTAATTCAGGTTTAACCATCAAAATAAAACAATAATGGCAGCAAATTTTTTCAAAATAAAATACTTACCAA
Organism: Paludibacteraceae bacterium; assembly: GCA_031292565.1. GTDB lineage: Bacteria > Bacteroidota > Bacteroidia > Bacteroidales > Paludibacteraceae > JAFGVL01. The sequence continues at coordinate 112,239 of JARLGW010000014.1, read as the reverse complement.
ATGCCGACGGGACGGACAGCGCAACGGCACTAACAAATACAAACGCCGTATTTGTGCACACCTATCAGGGTGACGACCTAACGGGCGACGGAACGCGCGAACACCCCTACAGATCCGTGTACAAAGCAAATCAAAAAAGTGGAGTACGCTACATTGTATTTAGAGGTGCCGTGAATGAGTATTTCATACCATTATACCCACTAATAGGGGATGATATTAACCAGTTTTTGGCGAAAGATTATTTGCCTGCAATGAACGGATTGTATAATGCCACAACGAATTACCCTTTTTTCAACTATTACATACCTGTTTACAAAGTAATATTTAAAAATCTCACTACCACTTTAGCGGTACCACTAGATTATCGTTACTGTTTATTAGACTCTTTTGGAGTTGGATATGTCTATGAAAATAGATGCTCAATAATTAATAGTACCATAAATGTTTTAGGAATTGCTACTTGTGGCAATAATAGTTTAAGCAATAATTTAGTAATAAAAGGATTTGATCCATACAACATAGTTCTATTCATAACAACCAATCCAAGCTATATAAGCTATTCACGTCCTAGATACACAGTATTTTGTAGCTCAACAGTATTTAAGTATAAAGGCGTTAATATAGTACAGCCAAACCTTGGAGCCGACTCCACCGAAAATCTTAGACTGATAAAAGCAGCCTATCAATCCATAGGAGTAGATTCGTCATTACTATTCCACCAAGACTCATTTGGCAATGAAACGTGCAAAATTGTGAATGAAGCAAGAGTGGGCGGTACCGCCAAAAACATTTTCAACCGCTATGCCGAGAACCTAACCGGAAGTCTTTCGGCAGCCATTACAGCCGGCACTGCTCTTACAAGTATTACACTTACGGTGGCCGACTCGAGCAAATATGCCTCTTCGGGCGATATATTTATTCCAAACTCGGATGCAAGCGGCTCGGAAGTATTTACCTACACCTCCGTTACCATTAATTCAAGCACCTCTATCATGTTCAACGGCACAAGTTATACCTTTACAGTAGCCCACACAGCCGGATGCACCTGCACCCGATATGGCGAAGTGCTCGATTACAACCTCAACCCCGACCCGCTGAATGAAGCCCTGTATGCTTCCGATACCGGTAGCTATGTAGGGTGCTTTAAACCTGCAACACCCGTTAGCAGTGTAGCCCCCAATTCGGTTCTCACACCGATAAACGTGAACGCGGATGGAAGCGACGATGTTGCGGCAGGCACATTACTGGTGAAAAATGCCGACGACTCATCCACCTTTGCCAGCACATCCACTCAAACCTGGAACCGATTGAAATCGGCCACAACCATAACAATAGCCCAAGGAAATAAATTCAATGGGCTAGGCTGCCTATCGCAAGACGGCTCACCATTCGGCTATTATTTTGGCAAACACCAAAACCTGGTTAATGCTACCGCGCTAACCCCTTCCGATACTCTGGAGGCTAATACCTGGTATAAGATATGTAATTCAAACAGATCAACTTACTACAGCATACTATACAACGGGAACCAATATGTACCCGATTATTTCTTTTACACAGGCACAGGGCCTACCACTTTTTCTTTACAAAATAGCGATAGCGGCACCGTTGTAAAAAAACTACTTGCAGCTCCCTTGGAAAGCATTGAAGTGTTGCCTTACGATGATTTGACCACGCCTTCAGCAACATTACCCAAGTTTAGCGCACCGCTTATGGGCGACTGTAAAATGCTATTCTACAAGGCTGGCAATACTTACAGCAAAGCCGCCGGAACCCCGGTACTATTCGGCGACACTCAGGTGGCCTCCATTACCGACAAAATAAGCTACTACCAAGGCTCCACGGCAGCCACCGGATGGGCGGTTACCAATGCCGATCAGGAGTTTGTAACGCTTTCCGCAGACACTACAAACTATTATTATGATTACCCCGTGTTGAAGTATTTAAGATTATCAATCAACGCGCATTATAATTCGGATTACGACCAATAGAATATGGTAAATATTACAACAATAGGAGTATCGACAAGTTACACGGCAATTCAGCCGCTTAACAAACAAGCACCATGCATGAAAATAGTAGGTATATCGCTCAATTGCGGCACAATACCCCCTAAAAACTATTTTCATCCTAAAATAGCCATCACAGGCATTGCTTATGATGCCGCACCGAAAGCAATATTAACTTATGAAATAATATAGAATTAAAAAAAATAACAAAGACATAATATGGCAGACACAATCACACTAAAAGAAGAGCTGAAAAGTTGGTTTCTAAATGGCAAAAAACCAGCGCAAGAACAATTTGCAGCCTGGATGGATAGCTACTGGCACAAAACCGAAGGCATGAGTATTGCTAACGTGGACAACTTGCAAGCGGTGCTTAACTCGAAAGCGAACCTGATACAGGTTACTGCCGATCTGGACTCCAAAGTGGATAAGGTGGACGGCATGGGTTTATCAACCAACGATTACACCAATCAGGAGAAGGCCTCGCTTAAAGATAGCTGCATCGACTTTATAAACTACAACAGGGGTGGAAACGGTGGCGATGAATTTTTCAGAAACGGTGATTCCGTTTTCATCGACCTAAGTGTCAATACCGAAACGGGCTTTGACCCTACTACCAAAAAGGGGCTGATTTGCTTTAGCTTGGAGGCGGTGATGGATGAGGACGACTCCACAGCCACGGTGGCCTTTGGCGAGGAATATGTGAAATTGCGTTGGACTGATGCCAGCAACACGGTACAAACTCGCTACTTGTACAGCAACTCGGGGGGGACTAATGCTCCCGGGGTGAAGGTGAAGCTGAAAGATATTTGGGGCAACGTGTGCCTGGCTTATTTCACGCCGAACTGGGATGGTATTTGCATCCTTATTTCTTCCATTTCCGGCTCCACGGTGGGCTCTTCGAGCTCGGTGGATACGGTTTATTTAAATGCTACCTCTACGTCTTTCGTGGTGGATGCGGACACGGCTTCCATGATTAAGTTGAATGCTAAAACCTCGGGTTGCTTGGTTACGTTGCCTACCACGCTTACGGCGGACAAGTCGGTTACTTTCCTGATCCCCGATTCGTCTAAACCCATCACGGTTGACGGTACTGTTTACCAACCGGGGGATACTGTGTTTTGTGTTTTCGACTATGATGATGGCTCTAAAACCGGCTCGTGGTCGGTTAATGACACGATACCGCCTACAGTGCCCGACTACACGGATGTTACTGCTAAATATGCTTTAACGGGCTCTGATAAAGCGTACAAAACAAATACCAGCAGAGGTTTTAAAGTTTACCAGCCGGATACCTCTGTTGCCAAAGGCGATTTAGTTGCTGTTCTTAGCCGGGTTAATTATTACGGCGATGTACAATATGATGCTTCCTACGGCGTGGAACAAGGCCTTTATTATGTGGCTGACAAAGAAACTGCCAATGCTACATCTAGCTATTGCTGGATTAAACAAATCGCCAAAGGTACTGCGCTGCAAATTGTTAATTCTACGGTGTATAATGCCGGAGTTTGGGATAAAACCTACCCGGGGGCTACCAATAGCCTGGTTACGTTTGAACGGTTGGCGGATAAGGCTGACATAACAGCCCTGCAAACTGAGCATGTAATAGACCTGGGTACTTCCATAACCCGCACGGGGGGTAAGTGCTATTTTGATATTTCGAGTGCGGAATATGACAGGGCCATGACTGCCGGACGTGTAGTTGCTCTGATGCGCGACGACTTTGTGGTAATAAATGAAGGTACTCAAGATTCAACAGTAAAGAATGGGTACGAACCTGTATATGTAAGGGTAAAAAGATACGTTAATGGCGTTTTAAACGATGCTACAACCATTACCGTACCGCTATCTCTTACCACAACAATACAGGCACAACTAAAGGACGTTTACGGCAAAGCCCTTTACATTGCAGGGTCGCTAAAAGACAGTAACTATATATTTGCCATAGGCATACAGCAGGAAACGGTGGTATCACCAACAATAATACCTGCCAATGCCGATGTAATAGAATCGCTGACCGGCAACTATGCAGCCACTAAAGATACCGCGGATAATGTAAGCGTACAGAGTTGCGCTTCGGGGGCTACTTTCACGCTGCCATTGGCTTCTACAATGACAGAGGATAAAAACATAAAGCTATATTTATCAAAAAGTAGTTTAAATAGCCTCACGATAGTGAATTTAGCCACCACCTACGAGCTAAAAGCCGGTGGCTATGCCGAATTGTTTTACTCGGCAGATAGCACTACCTGGACTGTTACCGTTACAAATGCGACCACTGCAACAACATCAAGTAACATTCTTCAATCCTTTCTTTATTTTAAAACGTTTTCAGCTGAAGATGAGGATGGTACTGGGTGTTACTATAAGTTAGCCACCATAAAGAGTACCGGCGATATCGGTAAACATTCATGTTCTTTTAAGATATTCTCAGGAGTGGAAACTCAAAACGGGAGATACTTTGCGTCGTTCTATTTGAATTTAAGAAGAGATGGTGTAAATAACTTTTATGGAGGTATTAAATGTTATGAATGGTTCGCCGAAGCAAATTCTTTTACCCCGGCTGATATAGTAGTAACTTATACAGGTTCAACAAATGAAGAAGTATCAACTATAATATGGAAGAAATGTAGTAATACCTCCAATATAGATAGCTGGCACATGGGCGTAGAGTTAATAGCGGAGGCTGCAACTTTTACCTTAGCAACTAATTCTTATTATGGAACAAGAGAATATTTGACCCACAAACCAGCCACCTCGGACGGATATACAAACGTAATAGATGTAAATTACACAAACACAACAGCTACAACCTCCCAGTTATGTGTTTTACAAGCCAATCCAACTCCTGCTATCACGATAAACACCACACAGCAACATATTGCACTCATATCAAGCTATACAAAAAACTGGGGCACTGCTTACTATATAGCCCCTCAGGCAGGCGTGCTGGAAGTGTCGGGATTTATAGAATGGACGCCGGTAGGAGGCACCACCAATCCGTTAAATATACTGCTAGTTGTAAACGGGGTACGAAAAATGACAGCAACCGGAAGCCAAGGCTCAACCGGAAAAGTAGCTCATATCATGCTCTGCGCCACGGTGGATAATATAAAGGCAGGCGACTTGATATACATCGACGGTTCTTTAGCCGGTAACACCGCCACCATATCAACTAATTCTGAAATAAAATTTAAAATAACTAATTCTTAAAAACTATGTCACAAATATTTAAGTACATCGTTAACTCAACGAACAACATCGCTTTACAACTTATTTTACAGGATAGTGCAGACAATGCCACATCAATACCCGGAGTAAACTACACCTTTGTAAGTTTAGGCGTAACCCCCGATAAAACAAAAGCCTTTACAGTAAACATGTTTTTATTTCAGGATATACATTCCGAACTTTGGGCTACTTCCGCCATAAATGCAGCTATAAAGGACACGTCTAACAGCGTAAACCTTCGCACGGATATTAACATGCTACAAAAAGCATGGTTAATCACACAAAATACCATACTGGCACAAGTTCAAGCCGGAGCCTGCTCTTACTTAGATAAAGATTGGGGCTGGTCGCTAGTGGATACGTTGTAAAAAACGGTAAAACCATTATAGAAAAAGAATACTTTACTTAAACAACCTTATTTCTGATTTAAGAAATATGTTGTAAAAAAAAACAGAAAGTCCGAACCCAATTACAGGGTTCGGACTTTCTGTTTGTTCTCGCCTAGGCGGTGGTGGGCTAGTATATCACCTTCCGGCTGGCATTGCCTAGCTGCACGATGTACACGCCATGAGCTGGTAGGCTGATGCTAAGGGCGGAACCGGTGGTTTTGCCCGTGTAGATGGAGGCTCCCACGGCGTTGTACACGCCAAGGGTTTCACCCGAAGGGACACCTACGAGTTGAAGCTCACCGTTTGCCACCGTTATTTTTACTGCCAAGGCGGTGGTGTTGGCTATTCCTGATGATAAATCGCCCACGATATGCTTAAAACTTTTCCACACGTTAGCTGTTTGGTAAGTCGATAGCGAAGCTGATGGCACGTGTAGCACGCAGGTAGTGGTATCTACATTATCAAAAACATATTTGCTAGTTAAACTAACTGGCTTTGTGGGGTAGGCAGAAATAGACGCTAACTTGATGCAATAACCAAAAGCGTTATCACCAATGTATGTTACCGATGAAGGTATAGAGATAGAGGTTAATCCTCTACAGGCATAAAGAGCATTGCTGCCAATAGAGATAACCGATGATGGAATGGTAATGGAAGTTAAATTCGTGCAATCGCCGAAAGCATCGCTATCAATGGCCAACACGGTGGATGGAATGCTGTAAGTGCTTGCCGTGTTGCCGGCAGGGTAACAAATTAGGGTGGTTTTATTTTTATTGAACAACACGCCATCCACATTCACGAAATTTGTATTAGAAGCATCCACAGTGATTGATGTTAAATTCGAGCAATACCAGAAATCCCCTTTGCCTAAGGTTATTACCGATACAGGGATATTTATCGAAGTTAACCCGGTACAACCCTCAAAAACCCCATCGTCAAATGATGTAACTGATGCCGGTATGGTTATTGAAGTTAACTTGGTACAATAGGAAAAAGAATAATAGCCAATAGAGGTAATAGACGTTGGAATATTTACCGATGACAAATTAATACATTGATCAAATGCCTCGTAGCCAATGGCAGTAACGGCGTAAGTTGTTCCGCCGTAGGTAACCGTGGAAGGAATGCTCACAGCACCGAAATAAGAACCTCCATTAGAGGTTGTAGAATCCGTAACCTCCACCGTGTAGGGTGAGGTAGATGAGGTAATGTTGTAAAATATACTGCCCGACTTAAAGCTATATGCCCCCGAGCTTCCGGCTAGGCACAAGGTAATAAAGAGTAATGCTAATTTTTTCATAGTGATAAAAAGGTTTTTTATTACCACCCGGCTTTCACGGGGTGGCACGGTATAACATGAGGTTTAGTTGTGTGCTATTGAAACTATTTAAGTACCAGCTAATTAATGGACCTTTTGATGCGCAAGAAAGGTTTCAGGGCTCTACTCCTTCCCGGTTACTTATCCTGTCTCGTTTTGCTACAATGCCCATTATCATGGATAACAGAGCATTTTTACTTTATAATAAGATGGGGCAAATATCTGAAACATTCTTTCACAAAACAAGCTTTTGATTGGTTTCTTTTATTTTTTTTCAACATTTTTAGTGTTGTTGATTGGAAACCAAAGAATTGAAATTATTCAATATTCACTGCATGCTAAAAAGCCCCGAAGGGGTGATATTATAATACCACCCCTTCGGGGCTTCGAGATAATTTAATTCAATCTTCAAGCAGTTGCTTATGTTGAACTCCCGTTAATGAAAATACCTAACACAAACCGTGTTCTAAAAAAAAAACATTCCATATCTCGGAGATATGGAATGTTTCAAAGTTTTCCTGCACACGTTGTTACCCATTAGTGGCACCTAACCCCCTAAGGGCAAAAGGCTATTTTACTTCCGGGTAGGCCTTAAAGCCCAAACTGGTGATGGTGAATTGCCCGAAATAATCGTATTGATCCTTGGTTATTGCATCACCATGCGATTTACAATAATCCATTAAAGTGGCGTAGGGAATGGTTGGCGAAAAGCTTAGCATAAGTATGTACAACTTATCGTTGCCGGAGTTGATAATGGCACGGGAGTTGGCACGATCTTTATTGCAAAGGATAAGCGTTTTCGCGTTGTTAGGGTTCTTTTCATCGAGCCCCACGATGTAATACTTCACGGGTACTTCGAGCATAGACAGTAGTGCTGACACCTTTTTGCCCACTAGCGAATCTTTGTTCTCGATAAAGTTATACTTATAGTACGAAAGCGTGTCCTTGGCAAAAGAGTCTAACGGTCTGTAATTCGATTTCTGTGCAAAACTATGGGTCATGGTAAAAAATGACAATAAGAGGAGCATAAAGATCTTTTTCATAATCTATTTTTTTATTTAGTTGATTCTTAATTCGTTATTTTATTTCCGGGGAGGAACAGGCTCTGAGATATCAACCCTCGCTCCCCACACCCCGTTCGGCATAGACTGACATGAAAATACCGGTTCAACTTTTCAGTGCTCTACCTTAAACCTGTTTCGTTTCAGCTAATTAGATGTTGCAAACTTACACATTTTTAGTTACAAATGTATGCCAAACACTAATTCGCACACGAAAAGAGAATGCTTTACCGTGCGAATTTATCAAAAAAAAATGGTTGGGAAACAGATTGATTCTAGTTTTTAGTCGTATTTTTGAAAAAAGATAACACCCCGCCTCTATGAAAAGAATAATTGCTCTACTCCTACTCGGCCTGTGCTGAACGGTTTGGCTATGGGCTTACTTTTTATTCCGCCCCTTTCGGGTTGTAATCCAAGGCTCTCTTTAAATTCTGATCGAACGTTGACAACGCTGGCTCTTCCTGTGCGTTGTTAACCTTAACGCTTGCCGTTGGCTGGGTACGCGTGGGGAGTTTCCCTGTGGTTTTTATTCCCTCCACCACCCGGTCGAAGTCCGAAACAAACGTTTTATCTTGAATGACTCTGAATTTTTCAAATTCTTTCTCGGCTATTTGCTTTGCCACTTTTGCCGAAACCTGCCCGGCATCGTTTATTAAATCGTATTCGTTAAGTTGTAGAAAAGAGTCTAACCGCAGCACCCAATCAGTCATCTTCATGATCTTCTGTCTTTTGGCCAAATTCTCGGCAAAATCGAGGTACATGGAAACAATCCGGTTTAAGCCGTCGAGTTCGTCTGCCGATAAATAATTTTTGGCCACCACCACGTCTGTCTTTAATATCTTACCCGTTGTTTGTGCATTTTTCCAGCTCGTCAAACCCATGTTCTGTTTGGAAGCATTTGCCCTTTCGGCAATTATTCCTGCCGCTGTATGATGCGAGATGGCAAAGTGAAGTTTGTTTTGCACCGTGGCGTAGAACTGTTGTGTAACCTGCGAATGGGGGTTGTAATCAATGCTACATTGAGCATATATATCTGTAATTTTTTGGTAGAATCGTCTTTCCGAAGCCCGAATTTCGCGTATCCGCTCTAGTAACTCGTCGAAGTAATCCTTGCCAAACGCCTCTTTGCCCTGCTTGAGCCGCTCGTCGTCCAAGGCAAAGCCTTTAATTAGGTATTCTTTAATTACACCGGTTGCCCAAATTCTAAACTCGGTAGCTTTAGGCGAACTTATCCTGTAACCTACTGATATAATGACATCAAGGTTGTAAAAGCTTGTACTGTATTGCTTGCCGTCGGAGGCAGTTGTCAAGATTTCCTTGACAACTGAATTTTCAATCAATTCCCCTTCTTTAAAAATATTAGACAGATGATAGCTTATATTTTGTTTTGTTGTTTCAAATATTTCGGCCATCGACGCTTGTGTTGCCCAAATAGTTTCATCGCCAAGTATTACTTGTATTTTCACATGGCCATCCTGGCCTTGATAAAATAAAAATTGAGAATATTTGTCTAATTGATTGTCCATGCATCAATTCTTTATACGTTATAAAATGATAGCTGAATCTATTTAACAACTCTAAATATCTAGTATTGTGGCTAAATACGGATTCATCAAGGTTCCTTTGAAAGGTGCGTTTTTTCAGAAGCAACATGATAGATGCCAAAAATACTTCTTTTTTATGAAATACTAAATGATTATACTTTCTTTTCGCTTTCATCGCCAAAGCATTTTCCAATCCGTTGCAAGATAAACCAGGCTGTTTTTTGCGTAACGTCAATCTCTTTTGCCAGTTGTAACGACGAAATACTTTGTTCGCCTGAAGTAACGATATACAGTGCCATGAACCATTTCCGCAGTTCTATTTTCGTATTGTCAAACAGCGTGTTAGTCCTCACGTTGAAATACTTACCCGTGTTTTTGCAACGGTATTTATTGTCCTTGCATTTGTACACTTTGGAGGTGGCATCAAAAGGCGAAACTACATGTCCATTCCAGCGGATTTCTTCCAAATGGTCAATGCAGCTCTGTTCGGTAGGAAAAGCTTTTAATACGTGTGATATTGATTTGAATTCGGTGTTAATCATACCTTTATCGTTTTGTTACAACAAAGATAAGTATTTATCTACACAAGAAACGAATTTGTTTGATGTAAAATAGTATGCGGTTGTTTTATTTTAGTATAATCTCCTTGTTCGCCACCTTCCCATGCAAGTCGGTAATCTTAATGAAATACACTCCCGTGGTAAGGGCTGAAAGGTTTATCGCGTTCAGCGTGGTTTGAGGGTTGACAGGTGCCGTGTAGCATTTCTCGCCCCACATATTTACAACTTCTATCTTGGAAATGGGGCTGGTGGTCTGGATGTAAAACTCGCCTTTGCCGGGATTGGGGTACACAATTGCCTTGCCCGCATCACTCGTTGCTAGGCTCACGGCAGTATTCGTAGTATCTAAATACGAGGGGCCTACATCGGTCAACGCCAACGGGTGGATGCTGCCACTCGTGCCGGCATATTGCTCGCAACCCACATCTTTCAGTGTGGCGGATGAGGGGCGTGATTTGCCCGCAATGTCCAACAAAATATCAGGGTCGTTATTCAGTCCCGTCAGGTTTATCACGGCAGGATAACCGGCTGACGAGGCGGCAATGGCCGGGCTGGTGGCGGATAGGCCGTAATACCCGGCGGCATTCAGCGTGAGCAGCGGGTTGAGGTCGTTCATCCCGGAAGTGATGCTTAGCCCCAGAGTGCCCTGATAAATATTACCCGCGAAAGTTTGTCCGCTCGTAGTGCCCGAAAAGATGGTGGTGGAATCGGAATAAAAGATATTATTGGCCCACGTGCAGGCGGTAAGCGCAGTGTCGATGACGGCTGCTGCACATTTGTAAAAAGTGTTGTGGATGCAATTGAAATTGGAGCCATACCCCGTGCCATAGTATTCAAAATACACGGGTGGCGAGGAGCTTTTGGTGGTGCCGGAGGTTTGAAAATAGTTATTATAGCAATAAATGTTGTTGGCCTGCTTGCACCGGATGCCTCCCGAACGGATAAAGAAATTGCCGTAGGCCAGGTTGCTATCGCCATTGCGGAAAGAAAACATGGCATCAGGGTTGTCTAGCATGGTATTGTACCGAAGGCAGTTTTCCCTGGATTTCACGGAGATAGCCTCGCTGTCACCATTGCCCGTATCTTCAAAAAAGCAATATTCAACCACGGTGCGTGACACGAAGGTGGAATACTTGCCGTCGCCGATGCGGATGCACTCATTGCCATAGTCGCCCCCTACCCCCGGCATGTGCTGAAACGAGCAGTAGCGGATGGTGTTATAGCCCGCCATCGTGTCGTTGGGGATAATTTGCACCATATCGCCCGTGCCGCCCTGTGTAACCATGTTAAGTGCGGGTTTGTTTTGAAAATTGCTGTATGCCAACAGATTAGACCGACCACTAAGCACAATCATGTGGGCGGCTGAATAGCCGTTAAAATTGAGCTGCGTGAGGGTGTTGTAGTTTCCCTTCACGGCAATAGCGTTGCCGGTAATGGTGCCGGAGGTAAACTGGAAGCCGCTGAAGGTAACGCTGTCAGCCGTAATGGTTATGGCATTGGTACCATTCAGGTAAACGCCGCCGGGCGTTGCTGCCTGCACGTGAATACGCTTGATGGAAATGGTTAGGGTATTATTCTGGTAAGTGCCATTGGCCAGCACCACGGTGTCGCCCACCGACGCGCTATTGATAGCTGATTGCAGTGCGGCGACGGAGGCCACGGTTGTGGTGTTGGCCATAGTGGCTCCCATCCACAGGGTAAGGGCGATACTGAGTATTGATTTCTTGAAATTATTTTGGGCGAGTTTCATAATTAATCGGTATTAGCGGGGTTGAATATTTTTTCAAGAAAAGAGATATAAAAGATAACCCGTAGTGCATTTAGAAAGATTTTTTTTAATCTATTGATTATTCTTGAATTAATAATTTACCCCCAACCCCCTAAAGGGGGCATCTGAAATTACATATAGTTTGTATTTCCCCAAAGTCCCCTTCCCGATAGTTATCGGGAAGGGGATTTAGAGGTAGGTGATAATTTGTTCAATATAAATAATTTACATTTTTATTCTAAATGCACTACGGGATAAGAGCTGTTTTTTTTTGATAATCAAAGATAATGCTATTTTTTAGCGGTAAGTAAAAAGTTCTGGGTAAAAGTTATTTGCCCGGTATTGAAATTGAAAAACCTTCCAAGTTTCCAAAACTTGAAAGGTTTTGTTTCTAATCAGTACAGGCTATTATTAATAGGGAAGTTCTAACCGCGTAATACTAGTATTTTCTTATTTTCAACCTACATTTAATACACTAAATACTAGTAAAAAATTTCTATTTTTCATACTAATACAACTACTAATATAGGTAATACTATTATTAAAATATAGTTGTATATAGTTTATTATCAGAACAAATATATTATATTTGCATAATAAACTAGTAGAAGAACAGCATAATTAACTAGTGAAAGAACAACACTATAAACTAGCAATAGCACAGCACAATTAACTAGTGGAAGAACAGCATAATAAACTAGTAAAAGCACGACACAATAAACTAGCGTAAAATAGACACAAGATATGATATTATATATTTGACAAACAGATAATTATAATAAAAATGAGATTGATATTTTAAATATATTTTCATATCGAACCAGCATTAAAATAGTAATTTTAAGGCATAATAAACTAGTAGAAGAACGGGCACAATAAACGAATAGAACGTTCGAGGTAAGAATATTTTTAGCATATAGATAATCAATGCATTTTTTGCCGTAGGCAATAGATATTAACAGAAAAGCAAAAAAATAACGCGACAATAAATACAACACAATATGGCAACAGCGGACATGAACTTGGCGAATTCGCTAAAGGAATTGCAGAAATTACAAAACGAAAAAGGCATTGCTATTGTAAAATCGACCCAACTATCTAGGGTACATTTAGCAAGATTAGTTTCCAATGGCTTCCTGCAGGAAGCCATGAAAGGCTGGTACATCCCCTCCAGCCCTAGCGCGGCACAGGGCGACACTACCAACTGGTACACTTCCTTTTGGTATTTTGTGGCTGCCTATGCCAACTCACGGTTTGATAACGATTGGTGCCTTACACCCGAACAATCACTGTACTTATATAGTGGAGGGCGCACCGTGCCTCCACAAGTTACTATTTGTACACCAAGGGGGTCTAACAACATAACCCGGTTGCTGCACAACACCTCGCTGTTAGACCTCAAGACTAGCATTGCAACGCCCATTACCAAGGAAGCAGAATTCGGTTTAAACTTATATTCCCTGCCGGAGGCTTTAATAAAATGCAGTGTGGATTTGTACCGATCGGACGCGATAAGCATGCAAACCTGCCTATCGCTAATCCCCGATGCCTCGCAGCTGCTAAGTATTGTGCTAGAGAAAGGGCAAACCGTAAAAGCAGGCCGGCTGGCGGGGGCTTTCCGTGCCATAGGCAACCCGGCTATCGCGGATGAAATTATAGGCACCATGAAAAGCCTGGGGTACGACATACGGGAAGAGAACCCGTTTGCAACGGCAGCCACAAGGTCTTACCAACGGGTAACTTCGCCTTACACCATGAGGATAAAGTTAATGTGGGATGACATGCGGGAGGTGGTGACACAGCATTACCCGGAACAAACAAAAACGTACACGGATGCGGCTGCCTGCCTGCAACAAATAGAGGTGCAATACAAGCAGGATGCCTATAATTCGTTGTCGATAGAAGGATACAAGGTAACCCCGGATTTGATAGCGAAAGTGCAAAACGGACAATGGGAGCCGGAAAAGAACGCTTCCGATTTCGAGCAGAAAAATGCCATGGCGGCAAAAGGTTATTTTCAGGCATTTCAAGCGGTGAAAGAGAGCGTGAAAAAGATAGTGGAAGGCGAAAATGCAGGGACAGTGGCCGGGGTGGATCATAATGCCTGGTACCGCGCGCTATTTGCCCCCAGTGTTAGCGTGGGGCTGTTAAAACCTTCCGACCTGGCGGGGTATAGAACTAGTCAGGTATATATAAAAGGCTCCATGCACACACCGCTGAATGTGGACGCGGTACGTGACGCGATGCCCGTACTATTCCACCTGCTGGAGCAGGAGCCTAACGCGGCGGTGCGTGCCATATTGGGGCATTTCTTCTTCGTGTACATTCACCCGTACATGGATGGCAACGGACGGGTAGCGCGCTTCCTGATGAATACTCAATTTATTTCGGGTGGGTATAACTGGACTATTGTTCCGGTGGAACGGAAACAGGAATATATTGACGCGCTGGAAAAAGCTAGCACGAGGGGCGACATCGCTCCTTTCGTGGAATTTATAGCCTCCATATATTAAGAAACAAGAAGAGAGCTAACCGTTTTTTTTATAATGTTTTAGTACAATACTAGTAACTTGCACCGGAATTATTTGCCGTAGGCAGTACATAACAATAGATGATGCCGGGGCGGAATGAAACAGTTTGCTTGAACAGACATTCCATATTTTTAAGATATGGAATGTTTGCGTATAAAATAGTGCTCAATAGGCAAGTCGGACAGACTTGCTTTTAACTTACACGTAGGCAGAGCCTACGTGTAACAGAGCAGCGTTTATTTTATCTAATATTATTGAGGCAAAACATCCAACACCACGAACGAACCCGATACGAGTTTGCGTTTATCTCCGGTGTTGGTTTCATAATCCGCAGTAGGAAGGTAAATATGATGTGTAAGTTGGTTCACGGCAATTGTGCGAGCTCCTTTTTGAGTCGAAAAGTTTTCAATTACAGCAAGTTTACCCTTAGCCGATTCTTTTATTATAGTCAGCGTGCCATCACCATTTGAGCTGTAAGCATTTTTTAGCTTATTATCAAAAGCAGCACCGTCAGGTTTTTCGCCAATGGGTAGCGTACTTAGTGTTTTTCCGTTTTTAGCATCACTGATTACCATTAGTTTATTGGCACAGGCACTGAATAGCAGATGCGTCTCCTTGTCTAAAGCCAATCCCGTTGGTTCTTCACCCGGTGCAAGCGACCATTGTTTTTCAACTTTCATTTCAGTGGCATTAATTTGTACTATGCTACTTTTGTTTTCTAAATTAACATATACGTTCCCTTGTTCATCACTTACAGCTACTTCCGGGTTTCCTTCAAAGGCAATGGTAGAAAGAATTTGGTTGCTTGCAGCATCAATTACCGTAGCACTATTTGATTTGGCATTAAAAACAAACACTCTTTTGGTAAAACTATCAAATAAGATAGCATCAGGCCCTTTGCCGGTTACAATTACTTTTTTAATCACTTGAAAGTTTTGAGTATCAAAAATAGTAACGGAGGAATCTTTGCCTGAAGTTATATACCCTTTGTGCAAAGCCGGGGCAATGGAAATGCCATGTACACCATTTAGTCCACTGATAGTTCCTACCGTTTTGCCGTTAGCCTGGTCAACCACTTGTACCATTGTGCCGTGTGATACATACAGCAGGTTGCTGGCATCGTCAGAAAACAGGAAATCCCATTTTTCATCACCACTTACATGAAATTTGTTTACAATCTTGTAGCTTTCGCCCGCAAAAACTTTGGTAGATAATCCAAGAAAAGAAATACTTGCCAAGAAAAGAATAGATAATTTTTTCATTGAATTTTAAATTTAGGATTATGTTAGCATTTAGATATTTATGTCTCAATAATATTTTTCAAATGTAAATATTATATTTATGTGAGTGGCACAAATACACTTTAATTGTAACATTACAATCCATATTCTGTTAAATATTCAACAGAGAATTCCCAGTTCGGTGTAGGCTATGGGCAGAGCCTATGCTTAACAGGGGCAACATCGCTCTTTTCGTAGAATTTATAGCCTCCATATCTGAGAAACAAAAAGAGAACTAAAATTCTTGTTTCTAAAAGTCTAACACAAGGTTACACTTATAGAATAAGAGAAACAATACAGCCGGTCTTAGTTCGACGTAGGCTCTCGGCCTCGGTCGGTAGCAAAAGCAAATTATGCTTTGCAAAAAGTGCACAAGAGGCGAGATTGGAAAACTTGTTTTTAACTTTAATGAAAGCAGAACCTACGCTTAACAGAGCTAAACACAAAAAATGATAACTAGAGAACTTATTCTTAGCTCTTATTGTTATATTTGCAATTATTTTACAAAAATAAAAATAAGACAATGATTATTCAAGAATTTAGTTTCGGCAATTTCAGGTCGTTCAAAGACATTCAAACCTTGAACCTGACCGCCGCCAAGCTTAAATCGAAAGATGAACGCATCGACATCAGCAACGTTATTCGCGACGAGGATCGCTACAAAGACCTTGGTTTCTTAAAAACCAAAGCTATCTACGGAGCCAATGCCAGCGGTAAAAGTAACATGATAAAAGCATTAGGTGTTTTTATTAATATAATTAATAGGTCTGTAAAAGACGAAGAAGCATTATTTGCTGTAGATTCTTTTGAATTATCAACGGAAACTGAAAATGAGCCCAGTTTTTTTCAATTAATTTTCTGGATAGAAGGAGTAAGATACCGATATGGTTTTGAAGCTAGTGTTGATAATGTTTCGTCAGAATGGTTATTTGCAAAATCCGGCGAAAGAGAAATTTCCTATTTTATCAGAGAGGATCAAAAAATAGAGAAAATTGATAAAACAAATTTTGCTGAAGGTGATAAGTTGATTCGTTTTTTTGATGAAAGTTCTGACGGGACACAGATTTTTAGATATAACTCTTTATTTTTATCTACCATTTCGGCTCTCGGTGCGGGAAAACTTTCGAAAGAAATAATAGACAACATTTCATCCATTATATTTATTAATGGGTTGGGAGAAAATGGATTATATGAACTTGCTAATGATTACATAGAAGATCCAGTTAAGAAAGAATTTATTCTTAAACTATTGAATTCTGGTGATATTGGAGATATTGGAGATATTGATTCTGTTGATGTTAGCTCTATAATTTCTAATGAAAAAAGAGATGTGGATTTAAAACCGAACAAAAAAAAACGTTACATTTTTTCTAAAAGGAAAGTATATGATGCAAATTTAAAACCAGTTTCTTTTACTTATTTTAATTTTAAAATATTAGAATCCGAAGGAACTTTAAAACTATTCGAATTAAGTCCTTTAATTTATGATGCTCTTAAAGGAAATCGTCCTTTATTTATTGATGAATTCGATGCCCGCTTTCATCCCCTGCTGACCAAAAAGATTGTGGAGCTTTTCAACTCGGAGGAAAACAAGGGGGCTCAATTGGTGTTTGTTACCCACGATACGAATCTGCTTTCGACGGATTTATTGCGCAGAGATCAGATTGAGTTCGTGGAAAAGGACAAGTATGGAGCCAGCCACCTCTACTCGTTGGCACAGTTTAAAGGCATCCGCAACGATGCATCTTTCGAGAAGGATTACATTCAGGGCAAATATGGAGCCATCCCGTTCCTGGGCGATTTTAAAAAACTCTTAGATACGGACGACGATGCCTAAGAAAAAAACATACGTAAAGCAAACGGACAAGGAGAAGCCTTGGAATAAAAAAGCCAACGCGTCTGAATACAAACTGGAAGAAGTAGAAACGAACAAAACCATACTCATTGTAAGCGAAGGGCAGACGGAGGAACTGTATTTCAGCTCCTTCCCCGTGCTCACCCTTACCGTGAAATGTGTGAATTTAAAAGGGCAAGGTAAGCTTAAAATGATTGAACTTACCGAGGACATTATCAAGAACGGTGTGGTAAGGTATGATGAGGTGTGGTGCGTGTTTGACATGGATGTAAACAAAGGGGCGAAAGAGTTTGCGGACTTTGACAACGCGATAGTGAGCGGACTAACAAAGGGGTATAAGATAGCGTATTCCAACGACGCGTTTGAATTATGGTTTTACCTGCATTACCAGTACACCGACCAACCCAACCACCGAAGCTTTTACTACAACGCACTGGGCGAGAAATGGGGCTGCAACTACGAGAAAGACGGTAAAAAACGCAATTACTGCGAAAGCATATATGCTAAACTGGCAAATGACCCCGCCGCTTCTCAAAAAGAGGCTCTTGCACGAGCGAAAAAACTATACAGGGCACACGAGCACGCCACCTACCACGAGCAAAACCCGATTACCACGTATCGGCTAGTGAACTTCCTAAACGAGAATCTTCGTAAATAAATAAGTAACCCGATGCAATACACAAACAGCCGCTTCATTGAGTTGGAGCGGCTGTTTGTATTATAATGCAGAGCCCACGCTTCACCCGGCTACTCTTTTTTAATTCGATTTTAAGTCATTCATTTTACTTTACCCACAAATGAAATACTGCTCATAACACTTATAAGTACTATTCCTACAAAAAACAGGAACAATCCTAATTTACTTTTTGAATTTAACCTACTCACCCTAAAAAGTAAATAGCCTACAAGTAGATTAAATAAGGCCCATAAAACATTAGTCAAAGGAGATGAAAGGCCTTGACCCGGTGGATTGGCAAATGGTGAAGGGAAAGCGTTTCCTGAAACTCCATTAACAAAATGTGGAACCGCGTTGGTTAAAAATACGCCTGCAAAAAATCCTGCAATGTAATGATACCATTTCATTGGCCTTTCTAACAATTTGTCTGTTTTTGTCATAGGTGTAAAAAGTTTATTTGTTTCTATATCTTGTCTGTTTTTTCCCTTATCCTCCTCGTTTATAATCAAGGCTTATACCCTGCAAATATAGTGAAGGCTTTTTAATGTTCGTCCTTTTCGGATCGCGAATTTTTATAATACATGAGGCTTTAAAAAAGACCATAGAAACTACCTGCCAAGTTTTGAAAACTTGGCAGGCCTCATAATAACGAAGAGGGGGAGACAAGTACAGACGGGTACGTGCACCGTCTGTACAAAATACCGTTATAAATTTTTACTTTGTAATAAACGCAGCTGTACCCACCCCGACGAGTAGGCCGGCTCCGAAGGCGAAATATTTGGAGTTACGCTCCCACCAAGTACGTTTGGCTTGCTTCTCCAGCGTAGCGATGTTCGTGTAGGCGTTGTAGAGCGTTTTATTCTTCTCGGCAAGGAGATTGGTCAAGGTGGCCGATTCCTGCCGGCTGTCCTTGGTTTGCTTCAGCAAGGTGTCAATCTGTTGCTGTTGGGCCGTGATTACTTTTCGCGAAGTAATCACCACCGAATCGCAAGCCGGGGTATGTACCGTGTCAGCATCATAATTGCTCACCGCCTGGGTGTAATTCTTTTTCAAGTCCAATATCCTATTGGCTTGAGCTCTAATTTGTTCGTCTCGTTTTTTCATTTGGTTGTTAAGTTTATCCACGCTGTCCTTCACGGCTGCGGACACAATGCTGTCGATAGCCTGTTGTCTGGCCACGCTGGTGGTAATGGTTTGTACGGTTGTTTCCTGTTTTTTACTGCTGCACGAGGAGAGCTTGCTGATAGCCAGCAGGAAGGCTGCCACGAAGGCGACGATGAGCAGCACAGTGAAGATGTTTTTGTAATTCATAATCTGTTGGTTTTAATGGATATTTTTAGAGAGCAAAGAATAAAGACGAAAAAAAGATTAAACGCGAAGTCGCTAGGACGCGAAGATGAATGAGAGCAAAGAGTTAAGACAGAAAAGAGAAATGAAACGCTAAGACACGAAGAAAATAATTCACAATTCGTAATTCATAATTTATAATTGGGAAAACAGAATATAGAAGTTAAGAAAAATAGCCCGGCCACTGCCGAAGAAATTAGCCTTCCCCGGCTCCTCTCCCAATAACTATCGGGAAGGGGAGATAGGTATAAGTTGGCTGTTTGTTTTCGTATTTGCGTGTTTTTTTATTCTTAGCGGCTTCGAGTCTTTGCGTTTCATTTCTCTTTTCTGTCTTAACTCTTTGCTCTATGAATTATGAATTATTCTTCGTCTTTTTCCTTTTTCTCTTTTTTGATGAATTTTTCAAACAGGACGTTGAGGTTGAGAAATTCCACGTTGAGAATGAATTCCAGAAACCGGAAGGTGATGGAGCCGGGAAAAAACCGTAACATGTTTTTGTTGATAATGCTCACGTAGCCGTAGATGGCTGCCCAACCCACGGCACGGCTGGCGGTTTGGATGGTTTCGTCGCCCAAGCCCTGTATTTTGCCAATAAGCGATATGGAAGCTATCAGGCCGATAACGGAGGTGAGCTCGGCAAAGTTTTTAAAGAATTTTTTGCCTGAAAATGATTCCTCGTGGTGTATTTTGGACGACCATAGGCCGAGGATAAACGAGATGGTGCATAGTATGAGCAATAGTACCATCACGCCTTTGGTGGGCGATATGATGCTTAGTATGGTTACCAGCGCGGGGTATAGGATGGTGCGGTAGATGCTGTCCCAGTTCATGTGCAGAGTGTATTTTTACATTGTTTTATAGTACGGAAGCAGGCGGCTCATGTAGCGGCAGTACCACCCTGCCCAGAATTTTTTGTAGCTGGCCGGGCGGCGGTTTACTAGTTGGTAGCGGTACACGATTCGTCGGTAATAGAATAGCACGATAAAGTTGCGCCTGTTCATGCGGATGTTATTTTTGCTAGCCGTGCAGGTGGATTCGATAACGTTTTTGGTGTCAATCCAAAGCTTCTCTTTGTTTTTCTTCCGGGTGTTTTGATAGCGGTTGTACACGGTTACCAGGCGGGCTACTTTTTGCAGGTTGCAAGCGTTGTCGTCAGTCAAGTATAGCACGGTATCGCCGTTTACGATTTCCATTCGTTGGGCGTGGCAAAGGGTGGAAAGCATAATGACGGATAGGGCTAAAATTAGTTTTTTCATGCTTGCAGGGTGTTTAACAAGTTAATAAGGTTCTGACTAATTTTCCCTGTTGGAGTGAGCCCCACAAGCTGTTCGGCGCAGCGTATTCCGCCGGGGATTCCGGCATTAATAGTGTCGCTCATAATGGCTTGGGCAATTTCGCCCGGCAGCCGATCACCTCCTATTTTTGTCCAAAAATTGGTGTAGTAAAAGTCGTCCACCAGCCCTTGTAGCGAAACGTTGTGTGCCAGCACGCGGGGAAAATCGGGGTAACTTCGCAGGCTGTCCACGATACTCCACCCCTGCCACTGTGGCCAAAATGCCCGGGCGATGCCCACGTAGGTTTCCCGCCCATGATCGCCCGGCAGGTTGGCAAATCCGCCCTCGTCCTGCCGGACAATTTTCATTGTGTCGGTAAATGCTTTTGAATGTGTCATATTCTTAGTTTTTAAATGCCATTAGGGCGGTGCCGATAACTCCGAGACCAAGGCCGATGTAACCTACAATGGCATTTTGAGCTGTTAACGAATAGCCACCAACAAATGTGGATATGGCTAATAGCGTGGAACCTATTTTTACCCACTTGGGGCTGGTTGGTTGATTGATGTTTGATAGCTTCATAATTCTATTTTTTTGATTGAACTTCTTTTTCGAGATCGTCAATACGGTGATTGACGACCTTATGCTTTTCGGTACACAGTTCTTTTTCATTTACCCCAAACCCCTAAAGGGGCTTAACAGTACAAACAGCACTGTTTTTGCAAATAGTCCCCTTTAGGGGATTAGGGGTGCCTTTCTCTTTAATTTGCTAATTGGCACATCGGCTAATTGGCTAATTGGCTTTGTTTTTCCTGGTAGTCGGCTACTTGTTGCTCCCAGTTGTCGGGGAGGATGGCGAATAGGTGGTTGCAGCCGGGGTTTTTGGCGAGGTGATGGAGGGCTAGTTCGCGGGTGATGTTGGCTTGCGAGCAGAGTTTGGAGCTGTCGTCAAAGTCTTGCAGCAGTGCTCCTGCTCGAAGGCGGAACTGACAATCTAGTTTTTTCATGGCGTCGTCTATATTTAGGTTCATGAGTTGCACGTAGGCGTCCATGTAGCAGTTGTTGCAGCCGTGCACGGTTTGGTGGTAGAATGCTTTGTATAGGTGTTCTATTTCTTGCTTGAGTGCTTGGTTGGTTCTCAAATCGACGGAGAGCTCGGCTAGGTTGGCGTATTGCTTGCGTTTGGATTGAAATTGTTTTAGTTGTTGGATCATGGTCTTTAGAATTCAGAAGACGGAAGTTAAAGAAGTTATGAAGATGAAGAAGCCTCCCCCCTGCCCATCCGAAGGAGGGGTGATGGATATGTACTGGTTGTTAGTTTTTGCGCATTTGCGTTTATAAGCCTTGCTTTGCGCCTTTGTGTCTTTGCGTTTAATCTTTACTCTTTTGCTTTAAGACATTCCATATCTTGGAGATATGGAATGTCTTGGGGGTGAAAGATATTTTTAAAATTCTTAGGCTAACAAGGCTTTAAGGGCGGCAATTGAGATTTCTTTCAACTTGCCATCTGTGCCTTTTACATACACAGCCGCTGCCGTGGTGGTGGTTGGTGCACTTGCCAATGAAAGGCTGCTTGCTAGCAGGGTTTGTGCACTTGTAGTGGCGGTTAAAATTTCTGTGCCGGCGGAATTGAAGAGGGCTGTTGTAGTAGCGTTTTGATATAGTATAGTGTTTTCCCCGGGTCTTTCTAAAAACACTGCATTATTACCTGTATTGTTACTATCTGTAATTACTGATAAGAAATTATCTCCATTTGAATCAAATAACCCTGTTTGACTTTTATCTTGATATAACACATGATATGCTCCATCTCTCGATATTGTCACTGTATTATTTCCTACGCTAGATTCGTCATAATGAGCATTTAAAATGACAGTGCCATTTGAATCGTACAAATTTGTATCATTCTTATCCTGCGTTAAAATCTTATTTTGACTGGCTCTGGAAAGACTAAAGGTGTTGGTTGTAGAATCGGGGTAAGCTACACTTGTTAATATGTCACCCCATGCTTTGATGTAAAAACTTGCTGTTGAATCAACGGTATTACGTTCAAAAAGTACCACGGGGGTTTCTTCGCTGTCGTCGTAAAGGCCAATTGATGTTGGTGTTTTTCTAAAAGCGAGGTTACTATCGCCATCGCGGTACAACTCTAATACTGTTCCTGAGGTAGCGTTAACGTATGTTCTTAATATTTCTCTTTCTTTGGAATCATACAAATATGTATTTGTGGCGTCTTGCGTCAAAATATTATTGTGGCTTCCTCGAGAAATAGTTAACGTGTTGCTGGCTATGGTTCCGTTGTAATTGGCTGTTATTACGGCATCACCGTTGGGGTCGAACAGGAAGGTTTGGGTGTTGGTTTGGGTTAGGATGTCGTTACCATCTCCAGCACGAGTTAGGGTTAATTTGCCACTTGTAGGTACCGCTGTATTGTAGGTGGCAGAAAGCACTGTATTTCCTTGACTATCGGAAAGATATGTTGTTGTAGCATTTTGACTCAAAACATCATTACCGTCGCGGGATAGTAATACTTGAGCATTGCTAATAATACCAGCGGTGTCGCCCGCTACGTTTTTTAATGTGATTACATCGCCTGTGGTGTCGATAGCTACGGTACCACCCGCGTAAATTAATTGGTTTGCTGTTGACATAATAATTAAATTTTAATGGATTAATAATTGGAAATTTTCAATTCATAATTCGTAATTATCAATTATGAATTATTTCTTTGCGTCCTCGTGTCTTCGCGTTTAATCTCTTGTCTTTGTTCTTTACTCCTTGTTCTTTTGTCTCCAAGCTGGCAGGGTATGGGGTTTATCCGGTGAATTTGAATGTTGTCCACAGGTTTCGTGTGTGGCTGTTGATGTTCGTGTTCTGGTGGAGTGACCCCTACCCTTGCCTTGTGCTTTGTTGGTGGCGGGTTTTGTTTTTGACGTGATTTACACGGCTGCTACTAACCCGGCTAACATTTTTTCGGTTGTGGTGGTGTCGGTGATGAACACTGATTTGGGGAGTGTTCCTTCTTTGCTCTTGTCGGATGAGCCGAGTTTGATTTCGTACACCACGCCGTCGGCAAATTCGCCTGTTGATTTTAATTCAGATACGATTAGGCCTGCTTCCCAGCCGATGGCTTCGTATTGGGTGTCGCCACTGGTGCCGAGTTCTTTATTTTGCACGATGGCGATAACGCGGCTTAACAAGAGGTTGTTGACGAATGCTTTGGCGGGTTCGGTTTTGATGAATACGCGGATGGTGAGGTCGTGTTGTACTTTTGAAAAGTAGGTGCCTTTGGCTAGTGATGTTTCGGGAAGACATGATTCGTCTAATGATTCGAACACGTATCCTTTGGTTGTGCCTGTCATCACGATGGCTGAGATGATGTTGTTGGTTACTTTGGAATCTGATTTGTCCACATCGTCGTAGTTTAGCAATGTGATTTTTGGTTTAATTCCTGATAATGGTGCTTGTGTGCAATTGGCTGCTACGAGTCCGGCTGTTATTTTTGAGCAATCTGCCATTTTTTGTTTCTCCTTATTTTTTTAAATTGATTAATTGATTGTTTTTTTAGAAGTTAAGAGGTGTGGGGAACACGAATGACACAAATTGACACAAATTATTTTTTCATCTTCGAGGCTTTGTGTCTTCGCGTTTAATCTGACCTTCCCCAACCCCTATTCGGGAGGAGGTTGGGGGTGCCTTTATTCTTTTGCGCCTCTGCGTCTTTGCGTTTTATCTTTCTTTTGTCTTTGTTCTTTGCTCTTTGTTCTTTGCTCTAAAAATGTTATTTCTTTCATTGGCTAATTAGCACATTGGCTAATTGGCTCATTGATTTATATCGCGATTTGGAATTGTACGGGGTTGAGGAGTTTGGCGTCGGCTTTTCCTTTGGCTTCTATTTTTACTTTGCGTTCGTCTTTGTTGTACCAGATGTCCATGTCGCCAAATGAGCTGGTGGAGTCTACACCTACGGCGATGTTGTCTTTCACGATGTATAGGGCGCGGTGTGGGTTGTATAGTTTGGTGCCGTTGTCGAAGTATGATTTTATCATGGTGTCCCAAATGGGGATTGGAAAGAGTGGGATGCCGTTGTAGGTCAACGTTTTTTGTCCGTCCACCAGGTTGGTGTATAGGCTTTCGATGGTGGTGCCTTGCAGGGAGCGTGAGTAGGCGTCGTAGAAGGATTGTGTGCAGGGGATGAATGCTTTGGCGTTGGCGCGCAGGGTGAGGTCGGCATTGAACACGAGTTGTGGCAGGTATGTGTTTAGCACATTTTCGGGTTTCAATGCTTGGGCGGTGTATGATGCTCCGGCATTTTCGGTGATGGTTACTTTTTGGGTGCTGTTGGCGGTTACCTGGGTGTCTATTTGTTTGAACAACCCGTCGATGATGTTGAAATAGGCCGTGTTTACACTGTCTTTAAGTATGCCACCGTTTTTCACGTTTGCCACGCTTTTGTCGGAGAACCATGCTAGGCGGATGATGAATTCTTTGACGGATACGGATAGTACTTCCACGATGATGTTAATATAGTCGCTTGAGGTGAAGTCGTCCAGCTCCACGCCTGCTTTGAGTGAGTACACGGCGGCAGTGGCTTCGATGTCTTTGGCGCATTGTGCGATGAGTATTTCCCATGCTTTGGGTTCCCAGGTTACCACGCGGGTACCGATGTTGTAGTCTTGAGGTGTGGGGTCGCAACCTTGGTGTGCGATGCCCACGAGTCCGCCTTTGCCTATGAATCCTATTTCTTTGTCGTACACGATGTTGGGGTACACGGTGTGTAGGAGGTCTATTTCGGGTGATGCCACGACGTCGTCGAAGAGTAGTTCTTTTACTGCTCTTATTTCTTCTACGCCGAAGGTGAATTTACTAAAGTCTAATATTGCTGCCATTATTTTTTACCTCCATTTATTTTTGCTCGTTTTTCGCGTGCTTCGTTTTTTAATGTTTCTACTGATTTTTGTGTGTTCGTGCGTCCGGGTATTTTGGCTCGAGGTGCCACGTTGTAGGTGCTTTTTACTTGGTTTCGCAGTTCGGTTATTAGGTTTTGTGCTTGTGCCAAGGAGTTGGTTAGCTGGGCTACGGCGTCGCGAAGCTGGGCGTTTTCGGTTTGCATGGCGGGGTCCTGAATGTCAGTAATCACCCCGGCGGCCACTACAATGGTGCGTCCGTCTTCGAGAGTGAATGTGCCGTCGGTAGTTCCGTCAGCTAGTATCACGGGGTCGCCCACGGCCAGTGTGTCATCGTCTTTATCGGTTGAAAACACTACGTTGCCATCGGCATCAGTGAAGTCGAAATTCACGGCTCCTGCTAGTAGGTTTCGTATCCCGTATAAGAATCGGTCTGCTTTGTTGAGCAGGTCGTTGGGCTTTTTGGTTTTTTTGTTCATCATGTTTTGTTTTTTGTTTGTGGTGTATGTATTTATGGCGGATATAAATCCGTATTGAAGGAGCTCTTCGGCGGTGCGTTGTTTTTCTTGCTTCATGAGTTGCTCCAGGGTGGCTCGTGGGGTTCCGGTGCGCTGGGCGTAGATGTCCAGGATGGCGTTTTGCTCTCGTTCGATGTCGTCGGCCAGCGAGCGAAGCTGGTCTGCATTGGCATATCCTTCGGTACTGCCGTAAACCTGATGTATTAATGCTCTTGAGTTTCGGTTTGCAGTACGGTTGGGTGCCGGTGCAGCCAGCAGCAGGGTGACGGCCATGGAGTGGCACGAGCCGTCTATGTTGGTGTAGATGGTTTTGCCCGAGTTGCGCAGGAGGTCGTAAATGGCTAGTCCTTCTGATACTGATCCGCCGTCGCAATGGATGTTGAATTTGAATTCTTGTTCGGCGGGGTTGTCGTGCAACAGGTTTTTCACGGTATCTACAGAGAATACGGCGTCGGGGATTCCTAGCATGGATAGGAATATGCCTTCTTTTTTGTTTGCTATGTCAGTATATATGTTTACTTCTACCATGTTGGTTTGTTGTTTGTACAAAATTACGGTTTGGGTGGGTGGGTTGTTTGTCGGAAAAGTGACAAAAATTCAGGGGGGAGAAAATGTGCTAATGTGCCGATGTGCTAATTAAGGAATGAAGAGAATTAAAGTAATTAAAAAAATAGGAGAGAATGCCTGCTGGTTGATGGCTGAGCGGAGCCGAAGCCTGCGAAGTCGAAGCCTGCGGGGGATGCGTGTAGAGACGGTGCGTGCTCCGTGTGTGGAAATAGTTGAACACAAATTACACGAATTACACAAATGAACACATAAAATTAAACGCGAAGACACGAGGACGCGAAGGATGAAGACGGCCAAGCCCCGTAGTGACAGCTTGCTAGCTGTCTTTCAAAACCAATTTGTGCTATTTGTGTTCAACCCAAATGGGCAAGCCTGGAGACTTGCTTCTAACTAAGGCAGAGAAACAGATTGGATATTAATATTAGATTAATAAATCACTCATTTATTTTGTCAACAATATCATTTTTGAGTTTTTGTATAGATAAAAAATTAATGATAAAATAAAAAATTGAATAAAACATTAACAAACAAAATAACACAGACCAGTTAAGTTTTATATATATATCATATATATTAATATTCCAAACAAAAATTTTATTATCTCTCAAATATTTATCAATAATATAACAAAAAACAGACAATGAAAAATAAAAGATAAAAGAATTTCTCACACCATTGAGATTATTTCTTATTTCTTTTATAAATGATTTATTTTTCACATCATTAATATCAAATGTAACTATTAATCCTAATCCTACAGAAAATAATATACCAGACACGTTAAAAATTGTGGATATAAAAAAATCAGAAAGAGAAATAGTTAATATTGATGAGAAAAATAAAGATAAAAAAATTATAAACAGTATTCTAACTATTGTTTTCATTTCGTAATTCGTGTAAGAACTTTTCCATTTCCTGAAATACCTGGTTTTCTGAAAACATTCCAGACTTAGTCAGTTCAATCTCTACAGATTTTGTTTTGAGTATATCTGTTCCTTTTATTTTATCCCCCTTTTTAGTAGTAAATGAAACATCATTTGTATCACTAATGGGTTTCATATAAGCACTCATAATCTTTTCATAATCTTCTTTTTTCATTTTACGAGGCTTTGTAAATTGAATCAATAACTTAGCAGAAATAATATGATTTTCACTTATTTCTTCAAAATTTGCAGTATCATTTAATAATTCAGATAATAAACTTTTAGAAACAGACAACAATTTTTTCACAGTACTCTCCTCTTCATTCTGCTCTAATTTAGCATCAGGATGCACAGTAGAATCTTTTACAATAATATTTTTTAGTTCACTCAGTTTCGTTTGAGAAAGAGGCACCATCATTGGCGAAAATTCAAATAATTTCTCCCCCCTTTCATTTTGGAGAAGCCAATTTATATATGTTTGTAATCTACTAATTGTTATATTAGATTGTAAATTTGTCACTAAAAAATTGTTGTTTAACGAAAAATAATAGTGATCTTTATAATATATAGATGATTCAGAATTTGTAGGATCTAATTCTGTCATTGTAATTTTCTCTTTTTGTAAATAAATTTCTGGTATATTCGGAATACCTTCTGCAAGACAAATGCGCAAAACAACACCGCCAACATAGCTATTCTCTTTTAGATAATAGTCTGAAATTAAATCTTCTTCCTTTTTTGGGTCTTCACTATTTAGCAGCATACGTCTATGTTCGGCAATGCTTCCTTTTAATTTAGTCGAAAGTATATCTAATAATCCACTATTTGATCTGGCAATATCATCATTTGCAATTTTGAATGCTCTCAATTTAAGAGACTTAATATCCTTTACTCCCATATTTTTGATGTCTTTAAAATAAAAATACCTGTTTGAAAAAATATTATACAAAAAAATCAATACTTTTCAACAAAAATACATTATTCAATCAAATATTATTGTTAAACACTTAAAAAAATATAAATAATTTTTAAGTGTACTTTTATACAAAAGTTATACCTTGATAAAAAGAAGAAAAAGCTAAAAAGAAGCCTTTGATATTCCTTTGTCTAATTTATGTACTAATAAGAAAGCCTCATCTTTAAATGATAAGGCTTTGAGTATATGGGTTATTTATATTTCCGTGCTATTTGAAAAGAGTTTTATTGTTTCTTCTTCGTCAAATTTACAGGTGGTAAATAAATTAAACCTAGCCCTGCTTTTGCTGATAAACTTGATAGGTGTTCTCTTATGTATGGATAAATAATAGCAGCCCCGTTTACTTCACCAAAGTCTTGTAAATTCAAGGGTGATTCTCCTAGCTTTTCAAAAACACCTACCATTTTTATTGTGGCACTTACTTGTTTTTCTTCATTAAATATTTGGTTGAAAACAACTTGAACGGTGGACATTACCTCTGTTGTACTCTTCACATTTACCATTACTTTAACGTCTATTTCTTGTTTAATGGCGGGATCATTAAAAGTAACGGAGGCTATTCTACTAAAAGAGCTTTCGAGCAATAGTATATTTAATACACGAAAGCCTGATTCCAATTCTTTTTTTTCTTCCATGAGTTGTTTATGCTGCTATTGGTAAATTAGAATCTTGAGCACATTCAAGTGTTTCCAAAAATTGGTTTTCTCCGGGATTTGAACATACAAAACCATTAGTACAAAGAATAGTAGGTATTGTTGTTATAGTAAGCGGCATTTCATCATTCACACAACTACTTACTATTATTTGGCTGTTGTTTACCGTAATGGCATCTTCTGAGGATGAGTATTCTAAAGCAAATTTTTCGCCAACTAATTCGAATTCCACTCTATCTAAACCGACGATGGCATCATCGGAGATAAAACAAATATTTTGATCCGGGTATAATTGAATAAAACGATCAAACATTTCACTTTCCCATTGTAAATATTTTTGATCTAAATGATAAACTTCGTTTGGAACAATTTCAATAAAATGAGTTTCTATCGTGCTATCAAACTCGTATCTAACTCGTGTATTTGAAAAATCATTAACAAATGATTTTAATTGTTCTTTTATATATTCAAATGGGTTCATATCGTTAGTATTTTTTTAATATTGGACGTATGATTTCTGATAATTGCAAACATTTACTGCTTTTCGTGCAATCAAAATCCACATCGTCATAATCAGAAGTTGTCCTTAGTTTTTTTAGTTGTAGTATGCTACTATTAAAATCACGATAATCTACTTCTTTCTTCGACTTAATATAAGTACTTATCTGATTTATTAAAACTTCATGGCTTCCTGTTTGATTGGCTTTGCCTTTTTTTAAAGAATCAATCAATGCTTTTAAATCGTCGTCGGTTTTTTTAAAAGAATTCAACCATACATGTTTTATCAGTTGGAAACAACCATAGTAGGAACAATGAGCAACCGGGGGATAAAAATTTTTATCATGAAGCAATCTTGCTGAACTAAAGTTAAGTTCTGATTTATCTTGAAGTTTACTCATAAAAGTTGAACATATATTTCATCAATGATTGATGATAAAAATGTGTTCAAAATTAGCGCAAAATATTGCATTAAGAAATACTATCGTTTTATTTTTTTGTTATTTCATAATTATTTAACAGTTATATTTTATAAGCTTTTGATAATGAATACCCTTAATGTAATTTATCCATAATTTCATCATCTAAATTATAACAAATTTAATTTATTTAAGAATCTCTCGTTTGTCAGAAAAACAACAAATACAGTTGTTTTGTTCGAAACAAGTAGGAGAAAGACTCTTTGTTGCCCGCTAGTGCGATTTTCCAAAAATCGTACATGTAACTAAATAAACAAGGTAGTTGTCTTTGCTCTTTCCGACCTCCCCCCTGCCCCTCCTCCCGATAGCTATCGGGAGGAGGGGTGATAGAATACATAAAGAACAAAATACGCAAATGCGAACCAATAATTCCCAACCCATACCCTTCTCCCCTCCTTGGGAGGGGTTGGGGGAGGCCAATTCCTCCCGATAGCTATCGGGAGGAGGGGCTGAGGATGATTAATTTCTTAGGCTATACCGATGGGGGCTTATCGGCTTGGAGTATTTTGGGGACGAATGGGTTGCTTTCAAGCGGAAGATGGGGGGCATTGGTGTGGTGGGTTGGCGTGCTAGCACGATGTATGTTGTTGTTTGTTTTTTGCAAGCTGGATTGTAAGGCGTGTGTATTCATTATCGGGTTTCTATTTTGATGTCGGGGTTTGTGATGTAAAGGTTTTGTTTGAGCATGTTTATTTGGGTCATTAGTTGAGCCTCATCGTTTTTCACGGCATAGTTCCATACGGCTTGTAGTATTGCCTCCTGGGTGTTGTAATCTATGAGGAAATGCGATTCGATACCGTAATACTCTCCGGGGGGTATCTTGTTAGTAATTCTTACTAAATGTTGCGTTTTTGAAATTAAAACAGGGGCGTTTAAATTTCGTGATTTCTTTGTTTTCATATTTTACAGTAGTTTAGCGTTTTTTAAGGCTGTGTTTTTTATACGGCTGCCTTTTCCCGTGACGCTAAACTAATGTTTTTTATACTTATTTGCGTAAACAGATAAATAAATACTATCTCTTTTTATACTGTGTTTTAGTCT
Organism: Paludibacteraceae bacterium; assembly: GCA_031292565.1. Classification (GTDB taxonomy): domain Bacteria; phylum Bacteroidota; class Bacteroidia; order Bacteroidales; family Paludibacteraceae; genus JAFGVL01. Next base: position 80,834 of record JARLGW010000014.1, on the reverse strand, counting down.
TTTACACAATACCTAAGCATCTTCACGTGTAATGTTTATTTACAAAAAACGCAAAAGCGTATGCCACTTTTCAGGAGACTATTTCTTTTCATACGAGAGGTTGTTTTTTTGATTTATAATTGATTACGTACGAACGGCTGCTTACTCCCGATGTCGCTAAACTACCGTTTGTGTACTCAAATGCGTACGTTCGGTTTCGGAATTGGGCAGCCGTTGTTATTATGTGCTATTTTTTATTTTTATAACATTTTTTTATTCTTTTTTGTTCTGCTAATTATCCTTTTCCGATGAAAATAATTTGCATAAAAAAGAGAGGGCTATTGACAAGCCCCCTCTTTTCAAAATTTTGAGTTGTTTTTTCTTATGCTATTAACTCATCATATTGTGCACGAACAATTACAGGTTGAGCTGCAAACACGGCTTGCTTCACAAATTGAAGCTCGTCGTCGGAATATTCGGTGTCAGCATCCGCCACGTGTAGCTTCTTTAGCAAAGCGTAAGCAAATTGGTTGTCCTCCTCTGCTTTTAGTTTAAGCGAAGCTATTCCCTCTATCGCAATTTGAGCGTAAGTGCGTCCATAAGGCTGCGTGGAGCGTTGTCCGTTTTCAAGCGTTACTTCTTTTTCACCAAAGATGATAGCATTTCCGTCTAAGTCGGCCACCGGTTGGGCTAAATTTACATTTTTCATTTGTTTACTTGTTTTTGTTTGTTAAGGAATATAATCTTAAATAAAGAGTTTTAACGAGGTAATAGGTTAGGCATAGCATTTAGCATTTGGAGTTTGGAGTTTGACAGGAAATAAATACAGCCGGAGAATAAAATCCTAATTAAAAGGATGATTCGGAGATGTTAAAAGCCAAGAATCACGAAGAATTACGAGGGTGAACAAAAGAAACGAACTTTATCGTTTTGAGTAAAACTATAGCAAAAAAATGGTTCGTGCAAGGGGGTGATGTGTTAAAATTTGATAGGAAATGAAACTTTTTTTTAAGGCATAAAAAAAGACATTCCATATTTTGGGAAATATGGAATGTCTATTCCCTACATGAGTAACCCTGCTAAGTTTTGAATACTTAGCAGGGTTGTAAAAAGAATTTCCAGTTACATTATTTTATCATTTGCTATCGGCTATGAAGTTGGTTAAACGTAGGGTTGTTATTGTGTCGGCATAGAATTCCAACACGTCGGAAGCCGAAGCTGTAGCGGTAAGCGTTGGTTTTACTCCACCGGGGAATTTGAAGTAGCTTCCCCACGTGGTGATGGTGCGGCTACCGGTGGTGTCCTGATTTACAGTGAGGCGATACACGGTTCCGGCCACGATGTTAGTTGGGTTGGCCAAAGTGCGTCCGGCAGCAGTAAGCGTGATGATGGCGTTTGAGCCTGTTGCCGCGTTCCACACGATGGATGCTCCATCGGTAAGGGTTTGCACGGTGGATGCCAATCCTGTGGCTTTAATGGTGCTTGAGGATGAAACGGGTTGCGATACTGTAATTGCATTGTTGTACAGCTTGAAGTAATTTGCTCCATCGGCACTGTATTGTACACCGGCACCTACGGTGTGAGTAATAAGGGCTGCACTATTGGAGTTGTATAGGGTTGTACTGGTTTTGTCTTGTTCTAAAAGATTATTTGAACCTCTGCTCAACGAAATTCCATTATTTAAAGGATCTGAACCATCATAAGAACACGATAAAACGGTATTGTTAGCGGAATCACTTAAAGTAGTATTATTTCCATCTTGCAATAAAACATCAACTATTCCAAATCTAGAAACACATACAAAACTATTTATATTATCATTAAGATCATTGTGAGCTACAAATGCAGCATTTCCTACTGATTCTATTCTCAAATCATGGGCGTTATTGGTAGTATCAATAACATATTGCAAGATTGTGCTATTACTAGAATTATTCAGAGCTGTTGTTGTTGAATTTTGTGTCAACACATTATCTGCACTACCTCTAGAAATAGTCAACGCACTACTAGTATCTACAGAAATCAAATTATTACCGGAAGCATCTTTTATGGTTGAGGTTTTGATGCCACTTGTAAATGTTTTTACACCGGCAGCAGTTTGATCGGTTGTTAAATCGACAAAGTTTTTAGTTGATGACCCGGTTCCTCCATTGACAACTGGTAACACGGATATAGTGCCAAGTACTCCGGCGGCGGTGTTGGTTACGATTCCGGCAGCAGTTAAGGCTGTGTTGGTAATTCCTTTGGCACTGATTGCAGCTGTTGAGGTAACTGGTTGCGATACGGTAATTGCATTGTTGTACAGTTTGAAGTAATTTACTCCATCGGCACTGTATTGTACACCTGCACCTACTGTGTGGGAGATAAGGGCTGCACTGTTAGAATCATATAACGTTGTGTTGGTTTTACTTTGTACTAAAAGAAGACTTCCATCGCCTCTGTCTATTTCTAATGTATTATTAGCTGTATCTGATGAATCAAAGTATGCTATCAAAATTCTAGTACCATCGGAATCATTCAAATAAGTGTAAGATTTATCTTGAGTTAATATTTCATTATGACCGGCTCTTGAAATACTTATTCCACTTTCGTTAGAATCTGTTGTTTTACATGAAGCTGTTATTATATCATTTCCTTCTAAATATAAATTAAGGGTGTCTATTTGAGTAGTTCCATTAGTACTCCTATTATAATTTAAAATTGTATCACCATCAGAACTAATTAAGTTGGTTGTTGTTTTATCCTGCGTTAATACATTATTCTCACCTCCTCTAGATAGGGTTAATGTGTTATTAGCTGTATTAGAACCATCATAATGGGTAGTAAGAAATGCAGTGTTGTTCGAATCGAACAAAATCATGTCGTTCTTATCTTGAGTCAACACATTTAGTATATAATCATAGTTACCTCTTGCCAACGATAGTCGAGTATTTGCGGAAGAATTATTAATATATTCTACCCCTAAAAGAACAGTACCATCAGAGCCATGTATGGTAGTACCTGATGGATTTTGATGTAAAAAAGGTTCGCCATCTCTACAAATATTTACTTCAGAACCTTTTGTGTCATCACTAACATATTGTATGAACATATTTCCACCTGAGCTATTCAGGGTGGTAGTTGTTGCATCTTGTGTCAATAAATCATTTGCTTCACCTCTCGAAAGTTTAATCGTGTTGTTCGCCGTATTCGTGCTATCATAATGTTGCGAAAGGATATTTCCTTGCGAAGCATCCTGCAAAATGGTATCGGTTGCGGTGATGGTAAACACGGTATCTTCGTTGCCGTTTTTTACTTGAAAAACAGGGGTGGTGAAATATACTGCATCGCGAGCCGTGTTGAAAATATCACCTCCCGAAAGCAGGTTGATGCGCACTTCGGTATCGGCTTCTGCTGAGGTAAGCAGGTCGCTTAAGCTCAATTTTGAATCGATGGTTTTCGATCCGGCTGTAATTTCCACGTGATTTTTAGAGTACAGGTAAGAGTCGAGTGAGTTCATGCGCAATTGCCATGCTCCGGTGTTTGTGCTACCGGTGTATTCTTCCCGACTGAGGCGGAAACCGATGTCGGAAAGATTAAATTTAGTGGCTAAAACCTTAGCTTGAGTTGTCGTTGTCGCGGCTACCTTGTTTCTATTAGAAAACTTAATTATGCCTTCTACCACGGAACTTGTTCCTATAGCTAATTTAGAATTTGGCTGAAAACTAGAATCTGGTTCTGCATTGGGGTTCGGGTTGGAAAGGGGATTAAGATAGGCTACCTTGTTTGAACTATCGTCGTATAAATAAAGAGTATCGCCTGATGTATAAATTGCCTCATTTCCATCGGAATAGACTATTTTGGAAATAGCACCAGCCGAACCTACGATATTGTTCTTTAAATCTGACAGTGTAGTGCTTAACGTTTCGTAGCTGTTAGCATCCTTCTTGTGCGCTATTGGTATCAAATCGGAATCACTAAGTGATGTGGTTTGAGTTAGGTCTGAAATTTTTTGATTTGCCATAATGGTTGAGTTGTTTAGATGTTGTTTGTTTAGTTTTCTGATTTTCAGCTCCTCCCCTCCCCGCTTTCTTGAGGAGTTGTCCGTACCCGGCTTTTCATGTAGAAATTCAGGTTGGTATTTTGTATCGAAGCGCGGAGTAGTTACAAATGGCTCGGGAGGGGGAAGAATTGGGTGGGGGGAAATGGCCTGTCGCTACAAGCCGGGGGAATTTAAATAAGTTGTTATGTTGAATTACATTTTTTTGTACACGGTATTGGTTGTTCCCGCCGCTGTACTTTTTACGTATATTCCGGTTAAGCTGCTTGTAGCTGATACTTCCACGATGTAGGGTTTGTCATATAAACTTATTTTCCAAGGAGCGGAGGCCGAACCTACTTGATCTACTCTACACACGCCGTTGAACGCGTACTGTGGTGAAGCGGTTTCAAGGTTGGTAAAGAAGTATTGACCAACGGTTGCTGCAACGCCGCCAATGGTTAACGCACCATTGACATTGGCTACTAATTGGCTACTAACCTGCGTATTGGCTGGGAGTACCGAAGTCATAGCATACGTAACCGTGTAGGAAGTAGCCAGTTTTAGGGAGGTAAGGCTGCTATTCAAGGTAGATACGGTACTATTTAACGTGTTTACGGTGCTACTTAAATTAGTAATCGTAGCATCGCTAAAAATAACAGTTCCACTGCTATTTCTCACGTTGAACGTATTGTCCACATAAATATCCATTACCGAAGTTTTTACAATCATGCCATCACCATTCATGGTAATAGAGTTGTATATTTCGGTGCTATCATTTGTTATTGTTGTTACTTTTGTTGAAGAATCGTAATTAGAAAGTACCGTTTGGCGGGTATTTGAATAGGCTAATCCATCGTGAATAGTTATCGAATCGTGGTATGTGTGAGCTTGGTAATAAGTTATTGTACCACTTGTAGAAAGAGTCTCCCGATCATCAGCATCTGTATTTATAATATCAATTTCTTTATTGGATGATATTGAAAGCAGGCCATTAGAAGCACAGCTAAGGTCTTTCCCGGCCAACAAATTAATGCTTCCTGAATTACCCAAATCATGCAAGGTTGTGCCAGTATTACCAGTTGGAGCTCCTGATAGAAGATTAATATTCTTGTTACTAAGCAAATACACATCATTAGAGTTTAAGCGTATTTGAGATACTCCGGTAACCCCGTTTGCCGTTTGCGTACGTGTAAAGTTAAAACCTTTTTCATTAAGTATGAAGTTGGAGCTTACAGTGCCGTCGGTGCTTTGCGAGTGCAAAGCCATGGTAGAATAGGTAGGATCGAACACCATCAAGGAGTTTCCACTTACATCGTAAACATCTATTTGGCTAGCGGTAGTTTGTATCGCGGTTTGCCCTCCGGTGTATTTCAGTCCGGTTGCACTTATGCCCGACAGCACGGAGTTTTTCAAATCACCCAACGTTGTTTGTCTAGTTAGCCAATTGGAAGTATTAGGGTCTTTTTGTACCAAGGGTATTAAATCACCATTTCCTAGTGGTGTTGTTGCCGATAACAGCTGTGAAATTTTCAAGTTTGTTGCCATAGTGGTTAATGTGTTTTTAAATTCACAATTCATAAATTGTGAATTATGAATTGTGAATTATGAATTATGAATTGTTTTTAAATGGTTAATATATTTTCGTCCAAGCTTATCAATCCAGATGAGTTTACCACGGTAGCTTTGAAGCTGTAGTATATTGGGCTACCATCATTTACTCTTGAAAGGTTGCCAAGGCTATAGGTTAATGTAGTGGCCGGGTTGGTTGGCGTTGATTTTATTTCGCCTAACTTGGTCCATGTACCGGAGCTGTTGCGCTGATATATGTAATACGTTCCGTTGTACACGGTTTGAGTCCATGTAAGCACCGCGTTTGTATATAAATCGGTAGTAACAACCGTGCTGTCAGAAAGCGCAAGCGTTGGCGAAGTCGGGTTGTTCACATCCAAGATATTAGCCAGCATCAAGTCCGATGGATACGACATCACGGTGTCTTCCTTACCTGTTACTTCGTTAGTTCCCGTTACTATAGCGTATGGCACTTTGCGTATGGCCACCAGGCGGTAATACAATGTATCGCCATAAGGAGGATTGCCGTTATAATCAGCAAAAGTATCAATAATAGGATAGCCCACCTGGATCGGATCCAGAGCCGTCATGGTACGGATGTCTTGCGCTTTAGCATTTGTCAGCGCTCTGTATATTTGTATCTCCGTCACATTGTCGCCCTTCAGGTAATCGTTTATTTCGAATACTACGGCTGTAACCGTACCTGCCGTGGCATCTTCCACCTGGGTGTGGAAATTCCTGATTTCGGGTACCTGGGGTGCCGAGGTATTCATCAGCTTGATAGGGCCCGATATAGGGCTTGGGTCGCTCACTTCCATGGTGTTGCCCATTTCCACGCCGTAGTAGAAGTACATGGCGGTAGAAGCTCCGTCGATGGTGTAATCCGTAAAGCGGGTTACCACTTCGGTTCCGTTGTTGTGTCTAACAGCCATTGGAGCCTGATCGTAGGTGGCCGATCCGGGTAGCAGGTAATTGCCGTTTATATCAAAAATAACCGGTTTTTTGGGCGACGTTTGGTCGCCCCATTTCAAGAACTGATACAATATCGGTTGTTCGGTTATCGGTATAAAGGCTGCTAACACGGCTTTTCTTATTGCATTGAAGTAATCTGATGAAGAGCCTGGTGTGCGACCGTCGAACGGATATTGGTTGGGGTTTGGAAAACCGTATCCGCTAGAAGTGCTGTGGCCTGTTGAATCTATTTTTTTAAACTGACCATCGTCCATTAGTGACATGGATATAAATGCTTTCCATATATCCATGGTATAAATGTTACTAGCCAGTGCTGTTTTAATTTCAGTTACTCTATCGGGTGTATATAGCGTGTCCAAAATAATTTGGTCGGTCGCCCGGTAGAAAATAAGCATGTAAGGGTCGCGCGAGCCACCTTTCTTCACATCGAAAGTATAAGTTGCCTTGCCGAAGAAGTTAGGGCGTGTAGCATAATCGGCACCGGATGGTGCTAATGGTGCCACGGGTGTAATTATTTCGCGAGCTACCATGGGCACCGTGGCCGATAGGTAGGATTGGGCTTTGGTACCGTCGATGGCTCGGCAGGCCATGTAGCTGTATTTCTTTCCTTCGCCGGTGGCGGGCATGATAACATCTTGGTTGAAGCCTGATTCTGCTACAAGGTATGCTCTATATCCGGGATGGAAGTTTACGTCTATATTACTGCCTGTCGGTATGGGGCTGTAAGTGCTGTCGGGGGTGTAGGTACCTTCTACCAGGGCAAAGCTAGGGTCTACTACTTTTAGCACGAGGTTGGTTTTAGTATCATCGGTAGTTATTTCCACTACTTTCAGCTGTTTAATATTCGACGCGTCGTCAGCAGCCTGTATGCGCACAACGCCTTTGTAGTATTCCACCATGTCCTTGTTGTCAGGGCTGCCAAGCGGATCGCCACTAAATGTTAGTTTATATATACCGGTAATAGAATTTGCTATTTCTACTTCTACCCCATTTACAGTTTCCATGTCCTTGTACTCTCCAATGGTGGCTTTTTGGTATATACCACCCACGTAGGTAGTGGAAGAAGTTCCGTCTTCGTATTTTTTAATCTCCGTGTGGTCGCTGAATTTTGTAAGGGTTACGGTTTGGCTTAGTTGCTTAGTCCAGCACTCGGCTAAAGTAGTGTTCTCACTTACCGAGAAGGCATATGCTGCTTTGGGTTCGGTAACTTTTTTCACCAGGGTAAATACGCCGTCGTTGTCAGGATCGATTAGCGTTGTTTCGTTTAATCCTTGCAGAATAAACACGGGGCCTTCGCCACTAACGGTGGATTGCGATACGGATTGTACTTGGTATTGTACGCCATTGGAGGTGAACAGGCTTTTCTCGTAGTGGCTTTCGGTGCCGCTGGTGATGGATGGGGTTACCGTGTTTACCGTGTTTGTTGTAGCGTCAAGATCCTGACTGGTTAGGTTGTAGCTGGTAGTGCGTACTTCATATAGGTTTGTACCTGCTGATGTTACTGATTTTATCATACCGGCCACAACGTTTACACCTTCGGTGCGGAAGTAGAATTGGGCTTGTTGGCCATACCAGTAGTTGGCATAGTTCACGTTGTCCCAATCAAAAGTTACACGTACCAGCGTCGTGTCAGCACCCAAACCACTCAAGCGTTGCTGTTCTTTATCGGTAGTAAGCACCAATATTTTTTCGGTCTGAATAAATTGTGCCGCGAAGTTTTGCGGAGGCATTAGCGTGTAGGTGTGTGTAAACTCCGTGTCGTTTGTGGATTCGGGGCTGCTCAAGCTTGACACGCGGGAGAACCAGTTGATTCCATACACGGCATAGTCGTGCACACCTGTGTCGGTTTCCAGGTGTGTATAAATAGGATTTTTGCCGGTTGACATCACGGGCATTACTTCGTTGTTGTTGTTTTGATCTGTAAAGTCGGTATCAAAACATAATTCGTTCCAAGAAGAGGCACTTGTTTTTTTGTATTTTATGCCGTACATGATGGGTTGGGTATATTCGGCAAACGAGTATTCTTCGTCGGGCTTGAAGAAGTAATCCAACGGGTATGGAGCTCCGCTATAAGTAAGGTTGAGGTTGATAGCCCGGCTGGTACCATAGCTGCTGTAACCGTTTTCGTCGGTAATAAGTTTGGTATCGTTATCGCCACAGCTCACACGCAAGCCGTAGCTTACGTCGGCCTGTTGGGGGGCGTATGGTAATTTGTAGTCGGTTTTACCCGTAGGCAATGCCATATACGTGTGTCGAAGAGCGGCAGTGTAGCTGTCTATGCTATCATTGGTATCGTACACGGCTATGTAGATGTATTTTTTCGCATCAGATACACTCGTGTCAATATGTCCCAGTCCAAGCATGCGTGCAATATGAAAATCGAACGCTACAAGCTTCAACATATTGAGGTAGCTCATTTCACATTCTTGTGTTTTAGCGTCAGCGTTTGCACCTTCATCGGCTGTCGGCACAATGTCGTCGGTCAAATCCTCGCCATCACTATCATTTTCAAATGCATCCTTGTCGTCCGACACATATTCGGTAGTTGATTCCTCGTATGCCGAAGTGTTGTTTGCTTCCAGGTTGTTTGGGTCCATACTTAGTGTAAGGTATTCCTTCACGGCGGTGTTCAAGCCATCAATGGTGCTACTATCGGTGTCGATGGTGTCAATCCATCTTGTTTTGTAGTTGTTTACATCCACTTTATAGTTGTCGGTGTAGCGAGGCCAGAGGTTGTCTATATTGTAATTATCTCTGTCTTCCAAGCGGGTGTACACTTCGTCCTCATCTAGCGAGAGGGCTCTATCGGTTACATGAGTCCATTCGCTATTATTGTTTTTACCCAACAAAAAGTCTTCGTAGGTTTCCAGCCAAAGGGTGGTTGGGTAGCAGTTGTCACCTAGGAAGCGGATGTATTTAATGTTTTCGGCCATGAGCTTGCGCGAGCCACCACCCAATTGGTCGAGTTCAATATTATAGTCGTCTTCTTTCAAAACTAAATCGGTGTCTTCCTTGGCAAGGTATCCTTCTTCTATGGTGTATTTTTTTCTACCTGACACGAAGAGGCTGGAGGTGTCGCTCGAAGTTTCGTCGAGCGACACGGATTCGAGACGGGTTATGTTAACCTTGGTAGGGTCTATCTCAGCCATGTACACGTAGGCTGCAAAGATGCGTTGATCTTCTACTTCTACTTCAATAATACCGTTGTAGCTTTTCAGAAAGTTTACAACATTGTCCACGTTAGAGGGGTCGTACGTGTTTTTGGCCAAATTGTATTGGTAGCAATCGGGGAAACGTATAATCACGTTGCGGGTGGTGGTCAGGTTGGTTGGCACCACGTTGTTGTACTTCCATATTTTTTCCGTTTGCGATTCTACTACTTGCGGTGCGGTGTTTGCAAAATTTATTACAATGGGAAAGGTGCGGTCGTAGGGAGTTTTGTAAATCTTCACAAAGTCATCGGCCTTATTATACTTAGCGTTGGTGTAGTAGGTACCCGACGCGGCCAAGTTGCCTTTAGGTATATGATTATCGCCAAGGGTACCCAGCAAGTCCCATCGAAGGTGTATGCCGGAGGCAGAACCGTCGCTTCCATCACTTCCGGCTGATTGCAGATAGAGGTATTTTGACTGTGATAACAGGTTTGTAGTTGTTATACTTGACATGTGGCTTTATTTTTTTAGGTTAATTTTTGTTTTATTTTTCTATCAAATTAGGTCAACCGGCCCCTACCCTTAAAGGAATTTATTTTTTTTATTGGCTGAATAAATTTTACCTGCGTTTTCCGGGAGGGGGAGCCTCCTTTAGGGGTGGGGATGTTTGAGTGAATGACAGGGTTGCGCAGGTTACAACCCTGTGTGGGCAGAATTAGGTTAGCGTTTCTGTTCTAAATTGAAATGGTTAATGGTTCCGGATTTCCGTTTACTTCATAACTTGAAGTTGTGACATTGTATTTGAGGTATTTGAACCTTATGTTGTAATCGGTTCCGGTTTCTATGTTCATGGTGGCATTGGTTATAAATGCCATCGAGCGGTCTCTAGAGTGTATTACGATGAATGTATTGGTATCGGCATGATCTTTATACTCCATGTTGATAGATCGGGTAACAGTGTATGGATACCCTGTAGGTGGGGTAGCATCGGATCCTAACAATATGCTGTCGGATATTTTCGGATCATTGAAAGGCTCTGGGTTGCGCACGATGAGCCCGACAAGGGTGTTAGTCGATGTGTTCTTCACCAACGTGATGTCGGTGGTCGAAGCGGGTAGCATCGTGCCCAGTTGCAAAGCACCGGTTACAAGCCGTTCGTACTTGTCGGCATACTGTCCGAGCAATGTGCTGTCGGAACTTTCGTTACCGGTTAGTATTTGGATGGCTTTGCTGATGTAGGTGCTATCAATGGCTTGTTGTACCGAGTAGAGTGCTTGCCGTATGGTTTTATCTTCGTTTACAATATTGAAGCTTTGAACTTGATCGTTAAAACTTCCGTAGGTGGATGTTTTAAACTGATAGGAGTGCACGGGTATGCTGTTGGATATTCCGTTAGATCCTGTGTACACACCATTGAACAGGGCTGTGTAGAGCTTATCGGGGTCGAGCTTACCGCCGGGGAATGTTACTTTTTGCATCACCATGATGTCGGTAAAGGTTTCCAGTCCGGTACAGTTTTCACCTACCAGTTGCCCGTTTCGAATAACGTTTTGCAGAATATTCAACTCTTTGGTTTGTTTGTTGTTTTTTGCCAATACCCAAGTTACTATTCCTCTTGGAGCTTCTACAATAGTTCCGGGAGTGGAGAGCTGTTCGGTAGGGCTTTTTACTACAACTTCCAGTTTGGATGCTACACTGTTGCCATTGTAGTCCTGCAGGTCGTTATACATGGTGTACACGTAGTTGTAGTTGTAATACAAGTTCAATTCGGGGCTTACATAGAATAGCGGTTTCGCATTGGTCAATCGTCCGTCAGCGTTAGGGTACGATGTGTTCATATCGATGTACGATTTCAACGTGGCCAGCCTAAATTGGTCTTTATTAGCATCCGCCAGTTGCCCGTAATCGTCCTGAGTTTTCTTTACAACATTTCCATTCAAATCGCGTTCGTAGAATTCGTGGAAGTGACCTACGGGGCCTGCTGTTTTAAACCGGATGTCGTATGTACGTCTGTATCCTCCGCGTTTCCTTCCAGCGTTCAGGTAGTCCTTTGTTTGAAGTCGTATCAGGTATTCGGTGTCTGGTCGCCAAATTGTTTGCAACGTCGATTGGAAACCTGTTTTCAAGGCGTTGCCACTAGCTTTCACGTAGTCAACATCCAGCATGGTTTGGTTATAGGTGTAGTCCTCCAGCGAAAGTGTGCGCAGATACATTAGCTGTATTTGGTTTTGATACGAATCAGCTTCTTCCAGCATGATATCTCCGGTGTTTTCCTGCGTCATAAATCCGGTGTCTTCGTCTTCAATAAATCCGGTATTTTGAGTGGTACCTACGGCTTTAATGGTGATTTTGGATATCATGTTTTCACGCACGAAACTGTCGGTTTTACCTTCGTTTAAAGCGACTCCTTGACCAGAACTTGTATTGATACCGTAAATAGTTTGTTGCTCTATTTGTTCGTACTCGTACAGTGGCACGTCGTTGAACCCTCGCTTGGGTTGCAATACCTTCTTGTAGGTGGTTATAATGGCCGAATCGGTGGCACAAACCAAATACAACATGTTTTGAGCACATGGTTCGGGGAAATAAATTTCAATGGTGCCCGAAGTAGATAATACTTTATTGTAAACTTTATAGGGAAAACCAGATATATTAGTTACTGCACCATCTGCATCGCGGAGGATAAATATGACTCCCTGGTATGTTATTTTGTCGTTTTGTGGAAATATTGATTGAGCCTCGTTGAAATAGATAATATTTTCATGTAGTTCGGTACCTGCACAGGTCAAAAAATCGGAGGTGTAGCCCAACTGTTCGGGTATCACGTTGTCGGCCTTCCCCACGAAGGATAGTGGTGAACGTGCAAATACTCTTAGTTTGTTGTATTTTCCTGGGTCGGTGCTTTGCCAGAAGCCGTAGGTTAAGCCGGATGTATCGGTGGTTAATGTTACATCATCTGATGAGTAATTTTCTGTTTTTGGCTTTATTGCACCGTACACATCGTAGTCCGTCCAGTTGCCCGAAGAGTTTTTCGCAAAGATGTTAATATATTCCAAGGAGTACGTGTGTTGTACTTGAGTGGATTTTCCACGTTGAGGTGGTATATACTCTACACAACCTGTAGCGCCTTGTTCTATTGACCTGAAGCGGGTTAGGCAACCGCTGCCGGAAACGTTCATGCCTTTGTTAAATTCAAAGTCAATATAGCTATCTAGCGGAATAACATATGAATCTATATCGGATGGAGATGCTACACCGGCTTGAAGATTTCCTATTTCTGCTGCATATAATTTGAATACTTCACCTGTCATCACGTTCACGGCTTTCACGGTAGAGGCTTCGAGTAGTGATACTTCCGAGAGGTCAATTTTCTTGTTGAAAGTCCAGGTAAAGTCTAGTTTAAATCTGAATTTCTTGAATGGCCAAGGCAATTTTAGGCTTACCTGAATATAGCCCGATAGCATAAATGGCTTTGGAGCTTCGGCTGCCAAACCGGCATCAACACTGATTCCGAAACCGAATTTCCATATACTTACTCCAGCCGAACCACCCACGGCAACGCTTCCGCCTATTTGAACGGGCTTGAAGCTGATACGTCCGGCCACATCAATGTAGGCAGAGGCTGTTACACGAGCTGGGCCTATTTTCCGTTTGAAATCCCAACTTGCTCCTGCTCCTGCTCTAATTCCCTGCTTGCTTATCATAAAGTAGAAGTAAACGTCGAACAGGGTGAATAGCCGTGCTGTAACGCGTTTTGATTCCGGCAAGTCGCGTCCCACGTTGAGGTACCAACCTCCTGCATCTTTGTAGTAGAAGGCCATTTCCATGGTTCCTGATACTTTGGCAATGTCGCCACTGCTCATTGGCAAATTGAGGTTTACACCCAGGGCTGCTTCCACGTGGGAGGAGTCGATGGCTATCATCGCGTAGAATGGAGGGTCGTTTGTGGCATCGAGGTCGATGCGTGTGCTTAATATGGTGGCTTGCCCTTCAAATAGGAAGGCGTCGGGTAAGGACAGCAGGAAGAATATTTTGGATGAGAATGTTTTTCCCTTGTCGAAGCTGGTGGCTAGTGATACTCCTGCTCCGAGTGAGAATCCATTTTTTTGTGTAAATTTGTAAACGTTAATTCCTTGTTTGTGAAGAGGTGGCGTTTTGGCCTTGTAGTATTCGTACCAAGGTTCGGTTTCGGCTATGCCGGCAGCTGTTTTGCTGGCCACATAGTTTTTGCCTAGCAGGCCTCTGAAGCCGTAGATACCGAGCCCTGTACCGCCTAATGGGAGGCACATTGGGAGGCTTAGGCTTACGTCTACCAGGAAGGCTGGCACGGATGGGTTGAGGCGCATAGCGGCTGAGGCTGACATGCCTAGTTTTGGCAAAGTGATGTCCACCCCACCGGTATATTCGGTACCTACACTGGTTGAGCCTGTGGTGGATGCGGTTGTGCTTTCGGATGCGGCGTCTTTCATGGATAGGTATCCGCTTATAAGCACGGCGGCGGATTCTTTGCTGGCTGAACCGGGGATGATAAGGTCGAGCTTGAGGCTTTGAATGCGGAAGAAAAAGTGGGTCTCACCACCGTCCACGGTGAAGTAGAGCTTAATACCGTCGCCACGGGCATCTACGCCTCCGGGGTTGATACTGATTCCACCGTCGAAGCTTAGGCACCAGTATTTACGCAAACTGCCGTTGTGGTTTTGTTCGTAGGTGCTAAAGGCAATGTTGGTTACGGTTATTTTGGCCGGGCCTATTTGCAGGGTTATGTTTATTGGTAGTTTTACACCTCCATCCAAGCCTTTGAGTTCGATGGTACCGTCTTGCCAAATCACCAGTTTCGACATGGAGAATGGTGTGGGGAATATGGTTGAGCTTATAGGCCTAAGATCCAGGTCGGCAGAGGTGGAGATGTAGAATTTGCCGTCTTCCTTGCCTGCTGAGAGTGTTTTGAAGGTGATGTTGGCTACGCTTGGAATTTTTGCTGTCAAGCCGTTGGTGCTGGCGGTAATGTTGAAATCGCCGTCTTTGTCGAACGACATCGCGAAGCCTATTTTTGCATTTTTGGAGGTGTCAACGCTGTCTTTGAAAAATGGCAGGATGAGTGATCCGGCGATGTTGGTGTCAACAAATTCGCCTTGCTTGAGGGTGATGTCGAAATTCTTAAAGCCGAGTTTGAAACCTGAACCCAGGGTGAATTCCATTTCGTTGTTGCCGGATGGAGAGCTTATCTCTTTTGTGGTGGTGTTAACGGCTTTTAGCCCGAAGGTGCCGGATATTCCGCCGGTGCCGAGTAGCATGTCGGTGCCATAAATTCCAAGTGTTTCACCACTGGTGGAGCTGATGGCTGTGAACCATTTTTCGGGCAGGTCTATTTCGGCTTGCCCGACGTACACGCCCACGAAGTCGTTACTATACCCTGCAGCGGTAGCTTCGGCAATGTTGCTGTTGGAGCTTAGGTCGAGCTTCATGTTGGAGAATGAGATTACCATGCCGGTAGAGCCGATATTGGATTTATCAAAGGAGATGTTGTTTTCGCCATCAAACTCTAATCCGTTGGCGGTAGAGTATGATAATGTTCCAACTTTGAAACGTAACATGGATTGTGCGGTGCCGGTAGTATCGCCTACAGGCGTTAGCATGGTGCGTGGAAATGCTATGGCTAATGTTAAATCGTTGATGGAAACGGATAATGTGGGTTTAAATAGTCCGTAAAACTCGTTACCATATGTATCAACTTTTGCTTCAACAAAGAAGCTGATTAATTTTTCTTCAATATCTTTTATCGAATCAAGATCTTCAATTACATATTTTTTAATTAAATCGACAATGCTTATCTCTGCATTTTTTAAACCTGACAAAATTGTATCGTAGGTAGTTTCAATTTCGGATACATATTTTATTTCATTTGATGTTCCTAATAAAGAAAAATCATTATTAAGGGTGCTTACAAAATCAGAAACGCTTAAAGCTCCTGCATCAAGGTCTACATTTAACCGGGCAAAAACATCTTCAATAGTATCTTCTCCGCCGGGATAATCGGTAGCAATATCAAAATCTTCAATCAGTTGATCTATGGTAATACCGGCATTGGTTAGGGCTGTTTCAATATCATCAAAAGTAGTGGAAGCTGAATAAACCAAAGCATTAGCTGAATCTTCCAACTGATAAAAATCGTTGAAAAAATTAACTGCTTCTTCTTCGGTGTAAACAATAAAATTAAGGCTTTCATCGTATGCTGTATTTATAGCTTCGGAAATTTTTTCCAACAAAGTAGGCTCCTGTACATTGGTGATTTTATTAAACAAGCTTACTAACTCATCCGAAGCATTGCTAAAAGCAGATAAGTTAAAGTTGCTTATATAACGGAGTATTCCCAGCCGATAGGCAAGGGTAATATTAAACGATGTATCAGCCTGACTTGAAGGGTTTATAAGTAAAGAAAGGCCTGTGCCTGGAATTTCGAAACCGAGTTCTTTACTCAGCACAATATCGAGGTTATATGTTTTTCCTCCACCATTCTTGTCTGGAGTTACCTCGTAATTGTCGTAATAAATATCATCGAAGACCGTATCGACAAGATTTTGAAAGAATCCTAAATTATCCGGCAAATTGCTCGGAGTAAGCAGGGTGGATAAACGTGGCAGGTATCTTGACATAATTGTATGTTTTTTTTAATTGTTATTTTTGTTTTATTACAACGATGTTTGTTGAATATTGTAGTGATTGTATGCTAGTTCCGTTTCCATTAATTTAATTATTGCTGTTTTACGTGAAGGATATACAGCCAATCCTTTTATAATCTTTTTACCATCATCTTTTCTAGTAAAATATTTTAACCACCTATAATCATGCGTGTTAAATGCATGTATAATAAGCTTTGAACGTGTAGAGCTTTTCAATATATTGGCTCCACCGTTGTATAGCTGGCTTAGGAATACCATTTTTTCCACTTCATTTAGATAAGGGGTTGAACTCGTGTTGTAGAAATAGTTCGTTTTTGAGCCTTGTACTTTAAAATAGTTTGAGGCTCCGTTATTATCTAATCCAACCTTTAAATATGATGTTTTCATAAAAGGCATTGTTTGCTGCACTGCAAAGTCATAATCAATTGGGTATTTGGGAAATACCGTATTAGCATAAGATTTGTACAATGCAGCTGCTTGATGTCTATGCTTTTTTATGGCTTCTTGAAAAACTGCATTATCAGTAGAGTTTGTTATGTTAAACCTGGTGTAAGTAGTAAATTCGGCGAATGTGTGTTGCCCCATATCAAAACCCATACCAATAGTACATCCGGAGTTGTTTGCTGCAATAATATTATTCAAAATAAACAATGAAGAATCGCTCGATTTTACTAAGTAGTATCCTCTAGCTTGACTTCCGTTCAATATCTTAGCAAAAGAATTTACCGGAGCCGACTGTAAATAGCTGGCTGAAGCATACGAGATAAGACCCTGGCTTGCAAGGTCACTCAAAGATGATATGGAGTAAGTAGTAGTTTTAATTGTCTTATTTACGTTAGCCGGGAAATGAACTATGTTTTTCTTTTTGCTGAGGAACGTGGATTTAGGGTTTTCATCTTCCATCACTTTGGCCATATATGCAGGCACTTTTTGGTTAGCAAAGCTGGCATTGTTCGTTTTCGATATTCCGAACAAATTATACAGGGTATTATGGTCCTGATTGTTCATTACCGAGGTAGAGAAACTTTGGCGTTGACCCGCTTTAGTAAGCAAGGCTGTTGAAGCATATCCGGCAGCTGTGCGTATGTTATTAGCATAAGTTAACCAGGTGTCAAACATGCTAATGTATGGATTGTTTGTTTTCTTATTATTAGCGCTATCAGTAATGATAGTATAAGGTATTGCTTGTGCATTTTCAATAAAAAAAGGTAACCTAAAAGCCATCTCAAAAGTTACTTTCTCTATATTACCGGCATATAAATAATCACGAATAGAAGTATTTAATAAACGGGCTCCTTTACTTGTATCAGTTGTAGATAGAGGGCTGGCTTGCCTAATAATTATTTTCAGCACATCCTTCAATCCGGTTGAGCCATTAGACCAATAGGCTCTAAAGGGATTAGTGCCTATAGGATTAGGAACAATACTGTTGTCCCAAACGTATCCTGATATTTTATCAAATGCTGCCGTAGAATATGCTGCCGAAAACCAGTTGTTTTTATCCAGGCTATATACGGTAATACCGGTAGGTTTTATTGAAGATGAGTTGCCACTGCTTTTTACAGTACCAACAATGTTTAATGTAGCTTTATAATATAGACGTTGACCCTTATAGTTTAAAGAGGGTAGAATAGCTAAATCGCAGTAAACAGGAGAACCTAAAAAATTATTGCTACTTACAAGCATTTTCACATTGGTTGCTTCAGCTTTGGTTATTGCCACCGATTTAAAATGTTCGTATGGAGCAGAATCCACGCCTTGTAAAATCCAGGTATCGTTGGTTCTAACCTCCAGTATGGGTACAACTGATGAGTTATCAGGCACTTTTATTTTAAACACATTAATAGTAGGGTCGGTCACTTTAAAATCGACAACATTTTTATTTGCATCTAATCCTTGTACCGTGTAAATTGATTTTTTTGACAATATATTGTAAAAACAATCATTGGCTACAGTTTCTTTTGCATTGACATCAACAGCTATATTGACTTTTGATGTTAGTAGAGCTTGGTTTGCTGAAGTAGATAAATTTTCGAGATATATTTTATTCGTAGATTTATAGGTATACATTATACGCCCGATAGAATCGTTAACAGTACCGCTTTCAGCACTAAAAGCACATTTTTTACTTATTGTGTAATTAACGTGTTTTTTCTTTTTTTGAGGTTCTTTTTTTTGCTTAGTCATAATTTTAGGGCTTAATTTGATTCGTCATATTCTGAAAGGCCATTTACATGAAATGCAAATATGCCTTTGTTGTTAATTGTTTCGGTTATTGCAGTGGTTGTAAAGTCTGTTGAATCTATACTTGAATCATCGTCTATATCATCTATATCATTCAAAATTATAGAATCATCAACCATTGTAACCTGATCGGTTATTGCATCATAATCAGTATATTCACCATATTGCAATCTGAGGTAGGTGGTAATAGGTATCTCTGTACCCGAATCGTCAACTGTGAAAATAGTGAACTTCTTATCATCGGTCCATCCACTATTATTAGTACAAACAGAGAAAGATAAATCTTCCTGAATGCAGGAAGCAGAATTCAACCAATATCCAGTATGCAAGGTCAACAATGGCGTAGTATTATTTGTCGTTGATAAGGACAACTCCAACGTGAAATAATTTTGGCTATTATCACTCTTTGCCGAATTAGAAAATCCTGATGTAATAGTTTTAATAGGAAACTGATTCGTATCTCTGTACGTCACAGCTGTAGAAGCCAAAGCCGAAGTGCCATCAGTAGTCAGTTTAATAGTTTGAGGGCTGTCGGCAAACCAATCGAGCGGATGCCCGTACTCATCCCTTATATCAACATATACTTTGTTTTTAGTATAAAACCGCTGTATAAAATCATAAATATCCGATTTTGAAACCGAGGTTGGGCTCGAATCATTATTCGTACCAACCGAATAGGCATTGTGAGCAAAAAGCCCGTAATAAGCCGCCGGATCAATATAATTCAGCGTTTCACACCTTAACACGTCTTCATCGTCATCGCCGGAAGAAATATCAATAACATTTACATCCAGATGAGCCGTTTCCATCGTAGGGCTAAAGAAATATTCGTCCAACATAATTTCAAAACCATAGGCTGTTGCCGTAGAGTCAAAACGGCCAATACTGTCACCTTGTTTCACTGCTGCAAATTGATTATCATCATTATAGAAAAGATTGTCAATAAAATAATCGTCAGTCAACCCACTATAAAGATTTAAAGCCACAGCTCCGTTTTTAGCATTTCGCAGATTTTTCACTAAGTCGCTATCGTCGGAATCGGAATCCCTGATAGCAGTACCATCGGAACTGAGGAAATCCGATTTCAAAAGTCCTCTATAAACAAAATATTTAACTGGAGCTCCATGTGGAAGTCCTGTTGGTTGAAGAAACAGATTAACCCGGCTAGTGTTGGCAGCTTGCGGTACAATAAA
Source organism: Paludibacteraceae bacterium (assembly GCA_031292565.1). GTDB lineage: Bacteria > Bacteroidota > Bacteroidia > Bacteroidales > Paludibacteraceae > JAFGVL01. The sequence goes on along the minus strand of JARLGW010000014.1, from coordinate 61,024 downwards.
TATATGCCCATCAGTTACGGCATAAGCCATTGGGTTACTACCCCCCTTAAAAAGGGATGTCACCCTATACTCGGTGTCCGAAATGGCACCATAAGCTTGATTGCTAGTTTGTGCATTTAAGCTTGTTAAATCGGTTTCTTTGATAAAAAGATTAATTGTATCCATATAATTGTTGGAATAAAATGTTATCGAAAGTTTGAGACCGTTGCCTAGCAACGAATCTTTAAAATTTTAGTGTTTTGGAAATTGATTTTTCTTAAAATCTCGTATTGAAGGAGATTCTTGAAGTGTTAAAAACGAAAAATCACAAAGGAGAAAGAAGAAGAACGAAGAAAACGAACTTTATCGTTTTCTCTAAATCTATAGCAAATAAATATCTTGTGCAACAGACGTGAACGTTAATTATTTGTTAAAGTTTTTCAGAGAGGCAAAAACGCACAATCTATCGGCTGTATGCGAATATAAATTATTGTAGTTTTGTAATGCTGTAGCAACAAATCAATAAAAAAACGAAACTATATGAAAGTCAAACTATCACTCCTATTCCTGTTTCTAGGCTCTATGCTAGTACACGGACAACAATATGTAACCGTAACCATTGACGGCTTTAGCGACGATTATTGCGTAAAAATAATTACCAAAGACACCTCAGCTACCAATTTTCTAAAAGATGGATTTGTTATATATCGCAAAAAAGGAACCGGAATCGGTTTAATTTACAATTGTAAATATCCGGCAGATGATCTATCTAAATATCAAAATGTAAAAACAATATCCTATGACAAACAAAAATATGTTATTTACGAGGACTTCGATTTTGACGGGTTTAAAGATATTGCCGTGGCAGACTATGCCTCTAAAGACGAAAATGGAATACCGTATATCATATGTTTTTGTAGGAAAGATGAGTTTGTCGCAGGTATGGAAAGCACTTACTACACTGGTAAAATATTTAAATTTGACAACAAAACAAAAACAATAGAAATGTGGAACAAACCCGATTATGACAACGCTCAGGTTGAGATATTGGGCGGTAATTTTATAAAAAAAATCCGCAGCTATAACACCTCAAGCAATAATATATATACCGTAAATGAAACAACAACATATACAGACGAATATGCCAATCTGAAAACTAAAACAAAAACGGTAAAACGGTTTGCACTGAATAAAAACTCGCAAATAATACTCTCGTTCAACATCGCCAAAAACGGCAAAAAATTGGTACTCTACACGTTAGCCGACAGCTCCTTACACTATGCCTTTATCAACAAAGAGGATGAGGTGGAGCTATACTACCCCAATGAGGATACGAACATGGATTACCCGAACGGAGAATGTTTATTCAAATCGTCCCAATCCGACCCGTTCCAAGTTACGTTTCATAACAAGGATGCCGATTACACCATTTGGGATGAGCCCGGCAAACTGGGTGTGGAAATTGCCGTGAAAGGGAAAACCTATTTTCTCGAAGGAGATGTGCAAAGCAAAATAGGCCTGATTACCAAACTGAAAGACATAAAAACTCCAAAAGTATGTTTCTCGTGGCAATAAAAACTATGCATAGCTGTAGCGCATGAGCAAAAAAAATATTATCGCCATGTGTTCCGAATACAAATAAGTAACAGCGAATACACGAAGAATACCATCTCCCCTCCTACCAAACATTCCATATCTTAGAGATATGGAATGTTTTATCACACCGTGCCCGAGCTCACTATATTAGTGTAATTGCTATCCGCCTTGCGGTAATCCTCCACCGTGGTATATACTTTTACTTTGCTCACAGCGGCAGCCATGGCATCGTGCATGTCGGCTGCCGTAATGGCGTTAGCCTGCGTGCGGGCAGAATACCCCCCGTCGTTGGTGAAGGCGGTATTGGTAACGCCCCCGTCGGCAAACATGCGGCGCACTACCCCGCCCCCGGCAAACTTCACTCCGCCCCCGGCTTCGTTGATGGCGGATAGCAGGGGGGCATACATGGCCGTGCTGCGCTTGTTGATAATAGCCTCACCACCTTCTGCTTCGATGGGGATGCCGCCAGTGGCGTGCGATGGGCCGTTGAGCAGGCCGCCATTGGATTTTCGCACAAACAGTCCACGACGGGCTTTGGGTAGCGGTGTGGCTATAATGGTAGCTAATTCTGCTGCTCCAGTTGCTATAATGAATGGTATTAGCGCGGGAGTTTTTAAATTTGCAGCAACACCTTCTGCCGTTTTTATAATTGTAGTGAAAACACTTATTGCCTTTTCTCGTATTGCCTCGTCCTTTGCTATTTGTTTTTTCTTGGTGGCAAGGTCGGCTTCGGATGCGGCTACTTGCTTGTCGTACTGCTTTTTGGTGATTAGGCCGGAATTGAGTTGATTTTCGAGGCCTGTTTTTTTCGCGTTATTATCGTCTTCTGCTTTTTGTACTTCGGCATCGCCCAAGGTTTTCATTAAGGAATTTACTTGCGTGGCCAATTCCATTGATTTGTCTGCCCACCCTTTTACCTGGTCTATTTTTTTTTGCGTATAATCTTTGTCCAGGTCGCTTTTTTTCCCTTGCTGTTGGGCGTATTCTTCGGAGTTTTCATATTCTTTTTTTTGCTCTTCGGTCATGCTCTTTTCTTTCAAGGTTATTTGCTCATCTATCAGTTTTTTGTTTAGCCTGTATATTTCGTCGGCATTGCCTTTGGCCAACCATATGCGTTCGGCATATTCGTCTTGCAAAATGGATAAACTTGAAGCACTGACGTTGTTTTGCATGTTTACAACGTCCAGATTTGCTTGTTTTAAAGCAGCACCGTCGCCGTTTTTATTTGCCTGTTCGGGTGATTCGCCATCTACTTTTTTTTGCCATTTTTCTCTTTCTTTTTGTAGAGCTGCCAGTTGGTCTTGTTGCTCTTTCAGTTGTATCTGGCTTTGTTTTTGCTTATTGCCCGCGGCCATAGCCATCTCAGTGGTGTATTGGTCTTCGGTAGTTTTTTTAATTTGGTCGGCTTGTTCTTTTACTGCTTTGAGCTTGATGTTTTTAATGTTTTCGGCTTCTTGCTGTTCGGCTTTTTGTGTGTCTTTGGTAAGCTCTTCGGCGGTGATTAATTTTTTGTTGGCCAAATCCTCCAATTGAGCTATTTCTTTGTCGGTTTTGTTCTTCTCCGCGGTGATTTCGTCGTCAGTGGTTTTCTTTAAGAAACTTAGCCCGTCGGTTCGCAACTTTTCATCAGCATCTTGATACTCTTGCTTTTTCGCCTTTATATCCTTTTCTGCATTTGCGTTGAGAAGGGCTATTTGAGCTACATTTCCTTTCGCATCGTATATCTTGTGAGCCTGTTGGTCTTGAATTAATTTTAATTCGGCATCTAACCTTGCTTTTGTGTTTTTTTCGGTGTTTATAATATCAACTTGATCCAATGCTTCTTGATCCGAATATTCTTTATCTCTGGCTTGCCTTCTTTTTTCAGCGGCTTGTTTTCGCCGTTCGGCGGCTTGCTTCTGGGCCTCTTCTCGTGCTTGTTGCACGGCAAGGTCTTTTTGGGCGGCATCGTTGTTGGCTTTGTCGCGGGCGGCCTGTTCGTCTTTTATGCTGGTGGTAAGCTCTCCTCTGCGCTTTATGAGTTTGTCCAACTCCTCTTGTTCTTTTTTCGCGGCCTCCGAACTCAAATTTTGTGTTTTCAGCAATGCCGCTTTCGCTGCAATTGAGTTCTTTGTAGCATTCAACTCGTCTTGCTCTGTTTTTTGCTTTTTAAGGCTGGCGGCAATAATCAGGTCAGCCGATTCTCTTGCATTCTTGGCTTCGGCTGTGGCTATTTCGGTAGCCGAGGCGTGTTTCTTTTTGAGCGATATTATTTCGGCCTCATGCCGATTTTCCATGTTTTTGGAATCGACTTCATATTGCTGGTCTATTTTTTTTAGCGTTGATAAAGTTATCTACTACTTGTACAGCTAGTTGTATGTTCTGTTGTGTGTTGTCGGCCATGATGGTTGGTGGGTTTAGCCCCCTCAATTCCCCGGAGGGGGAGAACTTGAATATCACCTTTGGAGATGCGTATTTTAGGGTGGCTGGTTGTTTGTATTGTTGTTGTCTTAATTCTTTTCGTTCGGCGTAGGCCTGCCCATAGCCTACACCGAATCGGGAATACATATATTTATCCCCGTTCGGGGAATTGGTTCTTTCTTTTTTTCATTTCTATTGATATGTATTGCCTTCGGCAAAAAATCACATTGAAGCCCCCTTCGGGGTTGGGGCTATATTTTTACCAAATCTACCTTCGTGAGTTTACCACTCACAAAATTTTTTATTTTATTGATGTAGAAGTAGGCTCCAAAGTAGTCGATATACACGGGGATGAAGGGGTTGTATTCCGATATGTCTTTGGGGTTGAGGTAGAATTCGGCATCTTCTATCACCCTAATATCTGAAAATATATTATTTTGCAATACCTGATAGTATTTTGAAACCATGTGTGCTGCCCGAAGTGATGTTGACGAATCAACATAGGGAGTAAGCACCGGTAAGGAGAGTGTTCCCAATATATTACTATCCTCATCTTTCAGATAAATGGAAGCAGTACCATTGTACATCAAGAGTTTAGGATTAGCTGCATCTGGAAAACCATCCTCAGTGGAGGATTTTGTCAACCATTTTATTTTAGGAAGCCAAAAGCAATTTCCATTAATGTCAGTTACAGTGCTGCATTCGCATGCTGCAAACGGGAGCTCTATGGCACTATATACCTCGTCTGAAAGATTATCGTCGTTAATAGTTAAAAGGCTTGATCTAGAAAATTCAGCTCGTCCGATTCCAATTCTACGCCAACAATATAATATTCAGCCTGTCCGTACACGAACGTACTATCCATTTTATTTAAGGCTCCGGCAACCTCGGCAGTATAATAGATAGATTTTCCTTTATTGAACATGTATTCCGCCAAACCGGCCTCCATTTCAGTGTAAATGTTTGATGAATCAATGCTGTTGTCTTCATCCTTGTAAGCGTATTTATTATTTTTTTCGTAATTACCGAGTACAAATTTAACGGTACCTGTTCCTTTATCGTATTTTTCACTCCAGTCTTTGGCATTGAGTTTATTTTGAACAACGGTATTGAATGTATAGGCATTTACCTTTTTCTTTTCTATATCCACATCCACTGTTAACCCGTACTGTTGTAAAAAATATTTGAAAAAATCGTATTGCGTAATGTCGGGCAGATTCTTTTTGAGTGTAATTGACCCGCCTACAAACGTATCTATTTTTGTGAGTTTAGGGTAAAAATTCACCACGTTACAACTGAAGCTATCAAAGCTTACAGTGCCCTGAATATAGCTATTGCTCATCCATATCATAACCAATTTATCTCCTTGCTTCAAATCCAAAGAAACAACTCCATTTATAGTTGCAATATCATAGCTACCGTTATTGGTGCTAACAGAAGAAAGCGTACCAAATAGGCCTGATGTTTTATCATCGCTTTGAACCTTGGCATGACTGGATATGTCTTCTGGATTTTTAAAAAAATACATTATCGTGGTTAACGCTCCTGTACCTTCCTGCATTGGAGTTCTATCAGAAGAATGAGCAGATGCTCCTATTTTAAGTTTATACACACCAGAAGTCGGTACTTTAAATACTAAAAAAGGCATAACTGTGTCTCTGCCATTGTAAGCAAGATTTTGATTATAAGAGTCTATTTCAAACGGAACGCTTGCATCCACCCGCATACACGAGATGGAATCAGTAAAAGAAAACGGCACAATAAATAGAGCTCGCTGTGAGCTATTGGTAAATGGAATACCATTATAGCTTACTGTTGCCATTTTTAGATAAGTAGATAGGTCTGTTTTTATACTTGTTAATGTCATGCAAGCTTTAGCATATTCATTGTCGGTTAATATATCCGAGCAAAGGGTATATCCTCCATTTTCGCACAATATTTGGTTAATAATGGTTTTCAACCAAACAAACGGATATTGACATTCTTGAAAAACACTTCTGTTTCCTTTGCTGTAAGAATAGGCCATGTTAGGTTCACTGGCAAAGTCGGCTATTCCAAAAAACATATCATGAGTTTCGGGTGATTGTGAAATTTGGAATCCGCTTAAACCTCGTACAATAGTGGATGAAAAATTTAAATCGTTCAGCGTTTTTTGGTTGTTGTCACTATTCTTTTCTGCCAATTGGGCAAAAAAATCCATAATGCCACCTAGCAACTGTACCTCAAAGAAATTTGTTATTTGTACAAACTTCAACAGACCTCCATTACCAAGTATAATACACCCATCACAATACAACCTACATTCCATTCGCTTGTGCCGCAGGTCGGATTCCACAGTAAACTCGTTGATAAAACTGAATATTCGGCAGTTGTTTGGCGTTTTTGGAAGCTTCACCGCTTGAGAGTAGTCGGTTTGGCGATCCTTCAGTTCGCCGATGTCGTTGCGTTGAATGTTGATGGCGGGCTTTTCGCTGCCGAGGTCGGCCAGTTGCCAAACATTATTTTTATCTTGTATATATAGTTCGTACATGCTTATCTCATTTTTTGAATTATTTTACTTACTCTGTCTTCGCTGATGCTGAATTGTTCGGCGGTGTTGGTGCGTGCTTGCATGCGGCTTGCCTGGGTGCGGCATTGGCGGAGGTAGTGTTCGTATATCTCTTTGTCGCGCTTCACGGTGGCGCGCATAAGGCCTTTGATGATGAGGGTGTCTATCACCTCTGGGGGTAGTTGCATTATTATTTCGTATCCGCTCATGGCTTAGAATTGTACTTGCGGGGTGGGTAGCTGAAAGGTGATTTCTATTTCCTGGGTGGAGGCGTAGGTGTCTTTCTCCACGTCGGAATCGGATATGGCAAGGGTTATCCAGGTGCTTTTGCGGGTGTCGAAGTATTGGATGCCGGGGGCGTATATTACTTTGCTCACGGCATCGTATTCGTTTTCGGTGAGCCCGTTGGTGCCCACGGTGATGGTGGCTGTACCGTCTAGGCCAAGGGTGCGACTAAAGGCATTGGCGGTTAGCTGGTCGTACACCACGGGGTAGTAGGAGTCTGTTATCTTCACTTTTTCCTTGATGGTTTGGCGGAAGGAGAACATCCAGTAGTCGTAGCCTCCTTGTCGGTTTATCCACCGCACGTAGAATGGGTTGATGGGCAGGCAGAGGTTTTGGATGGTGAGGCGGTGCTCGGTGTAGCCTGTGGCGGGGCGGGCTATGGTTATTATTTCGCCGCGTTGGTTGGTGGTTATTACTTCGCCGGAGCCTGCTTGCAGATAGTGGCCGGGGTATTGGTTGCTTAGGGCTATGTAATCGTTGCCATCGGTGAGCTGCACATTGAACAGGGTTTGGGTTACGGGCGTTTGGCTGTCGGGGTTGAGCAGGGTGTCTGCGCGGTTCACGTAGGTGCCGCCGGTAAACCCAAGGCAGGTTACTTGGCGTGGGTAGCCGGGGTAGAGTAGTAACTGGTCGAGCCGGGTGAGGAAGGTACCGCGCAGGGGGGTGAGGTCGGAGCTTTCGGCTAGTTGCGCCACAGCGTTGATGGCGGTGAAGTTTTTGTTTTGGTAGTAGAATGGCATTCCTTTATACTCGCGTGAGTTTAGGGATAAAAAGTCGGGATCGTTAACGTAGAAGGCTTTTGTACTTGCTATTAATGGTGGATCCGTTACTTCCGATTCTCTTATTTCGTATAGCCCGAATGTTAATTGTTGGGATGCGATGGAGTTAAAAATGTTTTCAAACGCTAGCGAAAATTGATAGCGCGAATTTTGCTGTATTGCGGATTTATTTAATATTGCACTGTATAGGCTCTTTCCGTTGTTCGGGAATATACTAAGCATGAAGTTAACGCCGTCGGGGTAGGCTGTGGGTGGTTCGGTATATGAAAAAATAAAGTCTGATTCTGATGAAGCAGAAACAACACCTCCTTGGTTTGATGAGATTACTTGCGACAGCGTGTAAGTAATGTAAATAGTATCCGTAATAATAGTTGAAAACGAGGCATCAATATTCGGGATAGTTATCGTTGCTTGATTTCCAACAATATTCCACATGTTTGTGGTGATGTCAACGTCGATAGTGGTTAATATATCGTCGGGGTCGGCAATGGTTTCTTTCACAATGCTTAATTTGCCGGATGCTGGCGTTATGGTAGATGTAGCATTAGCGCAAGCGATTACTATTACATAGCTACCCTGTATTCTAAATAATCCATGACTCTTTGGATTAATTACGCAATTATATGTTATGCCCGTATTTAAGTCTATTATGCCCGAAAAAGAAAAATAAGGGTTAACAATATTTGGAAATAGTATATAACTTGTTATTATTGATGGAATTTTATTTGCGCAGGAGACGGAAAAAGGAGACACACTGCTAAATTGTACATCACCCTGGTTGTATGTTGTGATGCCAACCGCATGTTCTGTTTCTTCTGGGCCATAAAAATGGAAAGTAATGTTTGGAGTTATTACATCTCCTTTAGATAAAGATAGTGTTTTGTTTATTGGAATGTAGGCGTATAATGTATTTGTTCCATAAAAGTCACTACTTTTTCTTTGAATCATATCAAAAGTAATATCCACCTTTTCAGTGCCAATCAAAACACTGCCATCTTGAAAGTATGCCATTCTGATTCCATCATCTACACCGACATTCACTGCATCAGGAAGGGATACATGAGCCGTTACCTCTATTGTTCCAACTATGTTAATTGTGCAATCATCAAGGGCTGTTATATTACCATTTGCATCAAAATATGGATTACTAATTCCGTATCTATGCCTAAAACCAATCGGAACAGGATCGGAATTTCTCATCTTGTAGTTTGAGTTGTACGAAGCAAATCCACCTGCAAAATCATCATTTTCCGATGTATTCCCGTTATATGTCTGTGAAAAGTCAGTTGGAGTTATATTGGTGGGGTGTACTCTATTTTTCAAATAGGGCGAATCATCCTTGATTGAAATAATAAAGTTATCGGCGGCGGAAACGGATTCGGAACCATCGGGAAGATAATTTTTATTGTCGAAATACATGGATGCCTCAACATCAGCCTTCGTTATAGCCCACCCGCCACCAAACGTTTTCAGTTTGTTGCTGCTTTCGCCTGTCATCAGGGTGGTGGTTTCGGCCACGAGGGTTTGGTTATCTACTTCCAGGGTGTAGTCTATGTACTGTGCGTGGGGTATTTCTATTTGGTCGGACACCGGGGAGGTGTCGGCACTGTCGGTAAAAAGGCTTTTGAGGATGGATGATATTTCAAACAGCACGTTGCCGTTGAGTGGGTAACGCTTCATGGGTATGGTGTCAAAATCGGTAGTGATGCTGAGGGTTTTGATGGCAGCGGGGTTGGTGGTGTCAGCTACGTTTACCACCACGGGGTTGTAGGCGGTGTGTACTATGGGTGGTTGCTTTTTGATTTCCATTTTATCGTTGTGCTAGTTGGGTTTGTATTTGGGTTGCATAATAATCGGTTACCTGGGCGTTGAGTCGCTGGGTGAAGGCGGCTATAAGGGGTGTGTAAGGGTCGGTTTGGGCGGAGCGGAATTGTGTGGTTCCGTTTTTTTGTATCCACCATTGCAGGAATCGGGCTACGCGGTCGAGCTCGTCCTGGTTGTGGATGGTGATGCCCCGGGCGGCAATCCATTCTTGTAGTATTTGCTCAAAGTTGTCGGCTCCGGCGGCGAGGTCGGGGCCTAGCAGGGTGCCGGTGTTGGCGGTGACGGTGTGGGAGAAGTCGGCGGCGGTGCCGTTTTCCTGCTGGTAGGCTTGCTGCATGTCGGCTTGCAGGGTGGCTAGGTTTTGTTCCAGTATGTTTTGCAGGGTGTCGGCCATTAGGTTTTGTATTTTGATTGTATTATTTTGTTGTATCGCTGGTTGAACTTGTATTCTTCGAGGTCGGTGTATAGGATGCCGAATACTTTGCCATACTCCCACTCTAGTATTTCGTCAGGGTCTTTGCCGTAGGTTTTGGCTAGGGCTTTGATGGTGGTAAATTCGCCTACCTTGGCGGTGAAGTCGGTTATGCCTGCTTGTTTTTCTTCGGCGCTGGGCTGGTAGTTGAGCAGGGTTGTTTCTTGCTTTATCCAGTGGGTGATGCCTTCTATTATTTGGTTGAAGTAGGCTATCAGGCTTTTGTAGTGGCGTGGCTTGGGGGTGAAGCCGTGGAGTATTTGAAATGTTTGTTCAAATTTTTCTATTTCGCTTTGTTGGCTTTGGTAGAGTTTGCCGAGCTCAATGCGTTGCCCGAAGGTGAGCTTGCCGCCTTTGATGTCGATGGGGCTGATGTGGTGTGGTAGCTTGGGGGTGAATGGGTTTTTGAATTTCATGGGTTGATGGTTGATTGTAGAGACGGTGCGTGCACCGTCTTGGCTGCGGATGATGCGGGGGAACACAAATTACACGAATGACACAAAATGACTCAAAATGTTTTTTTATCCGACCTCCACTGCCCCTCCGAAGGAATTAGCCTCTTCCGACTCCTCCAGTGGAGGGGTGATGGGTGTGTACTAGCAGTCCTTTTTTCTCGGTTATGTTTTTCTTTATTCTTTGCGTCCTCGTGTCTTAGCGTTTAATCTTTCTTTTGTCTTTATTCTTTGTTCTGCGTTTCAGCATCTTTTCAGTGTGCATTCAAATTCGAGCATGACTGACACTTCGTTGGCATCGAAGCGGGGGAAGGGGTAGCTGAGGTTGTATTGCTTCACGTCGTCAAAAAGGGCGGCTTGCTTGTAGGCGTCCATGAAGGGCTCTACTATTTCGGTTTCTATTTGGTCGCGGAGGGCTTCGCGGGTGGTGGCGTCTTGGTGTAATTGTGTGAATTTGCAGAAGTAGAGCTGCATTTTCATGGTTTTGCTTTTGAAGTATTTTTCGCGGGTGTATCGCCCGGTGATGAATTCTTCGATATACACGAAGCTGTCGGCTTGATTGAGCTCGTCGGCTTGGATGTTCATCATGCTGCTTTCTTCGTACATTACTTTGTAGGTGGGCGCGTCGGGGTTGAGCATGCGGTAGTTGGCGTTGGTGGTTTGAATGATGCCTTTGATGGTGTTTAGTAGGGCCATTTTAATTTATAATTTTTAATAAGCCTCCCCCGACCCCCTCCCAAGGAGGGGAGATGGGTATAAGCTAACAGTCTTTTTTTTGAGTTATGTAGTTCTTTATTCTTTACTCTCTTTCGCGTCCTCGTGCCTTCGCGTTTAATCTTCTTATTGTCTTTGCTCTTTATTCTTTAACATTTTGCATTCTTTATTTAAAATCGGATTTATTAACTTTGTATATAGAACCGGAATTTATATAACTCAAAAAAAGAAAGGAATTTTACTTATTGACTACACCTCTACACCCTTAAATTTATGTTGAACTATTTTTTCTACAAGGATTATGCTTATAATCTGAGAATCAGGCATGCTGATCCGTTGCTCACCTCGGCCATAATGATTAGCGTGCTGGAATCTGTAAATTTATTTACGGCGTTTATTTTTATCGACAGTTTGATGCTGTTTCTTACCACGGGAGTGGTTTTTGCGAGCCTCATCTTGTTGATTTCTATTTTGCTGTACGTAAATGTTCGTTATTACAAAAGAAGGGCGACCGAGATTTGTAATAAATACAAAAACGAAACCAGGGTAAAAAAAATGCTGGGCAATGTTTTTTACGTTGGTTACTTACTGACTTCTTTCCTTTTGTTGTTTGTGTTGATTGTGGTTTTTAAACTTTAGCGTGGCTGGGGGGTGCCTTTGTTCGGAAAGAAAAGGGCAGAACACAAATTACACAAATGAACACGAATGGATTTCTAAGAGACAGCTAGCAAGCTGTCTCTTCTGGGCTTGAAAATTCAGACCTCCCCCCTGCCCTTCCTAAGGAGAGGTGATTGGTATATCCAGACTGTCTTTTATTCTTTGCTCTTTCATCTTCGCGTCTTTCCGTCTTAGCGTTTAATCTTATTATCTTTATTCTTTGCTCTTTTGTCTCCAAAAATTACATATTATAATACCACCGCAGCAACTCGTATTCCTCGTGGGTGAGGGTGTTTTGGTCGGAGCGTTCGCGCTTTTCGGCTTGCTCGCGATCGGCCTTTTCTTTTTCGAAGCGGTCTATCATTTGCTTGCGGTAGGGCAGGAAGTTGTTGAGGGCGTCGGTGATTACCAGCCCGTCAATCACCCCGTAGAAGCGGCCGTACTCCCCGGCTTTGAACTTCTGGAAGAATACCATGAGCTCGGTTACTTTGAGGTGACTGTAGCTGACGAGGATGGTTTCGGCAATGGCGGTGATTTGCTCCAGGTTGGGCTTTTCCTTGATGCCCGAAAAGAGGGCAAGATCCACGAGCTGGGCTGAGAGCCAGGTGATGGTGGTGCCGAAGCCGTAGGTGGCTTGCACGCGTGCCAGGCTGGGGGCACTGCCGATGAAGCACCGGGCTAGGCTTTGGGTGATGTAGGGGGCTTGGAGGGAGGGGTTGAAGGTTTGGAGGAACGAAAGGTCGTTGCCATACCGTTGCCTTATTTCACCGACCCACGTGGGTGGAGGCGAAGTTTGCAAGGTCTCGCTGGAGTTGGTCGGCAGAGTTATTGGTGTTGTTTTTTGCATGGGTTTCATTTTTTTCTTTGAGTTTGATTTTCAACCAGTTGGCAAAATGGCTTTTGGCATCCTTGGGGGTTTTCCCTGTTTCGCCGCGCTCGCCCAGCAGGTTGGCAAATTGGCTTATGTGGTGATGGAGTTCTTCGGGCGTGATGTTGTTTTGCATGCATATTATTTCCTGCCAGCTTTGCTCGCCTCCGAGGTAGGCTTCTATCTGGCTTACGTTTATCATGCCCGCGGGGGGGTGTGTTGGTGTATTTTTGCTTTCTTTTTCTTTGTTTTGTTTTGCTTTACTTTTATTTTCTTTACTTGTTATAGAATTTTCTACGTTTGTTATAACATTGTTATCTTCAAAGGGTAACGTTGTTACGCGCCAACGGGCTTCCATACCTTTGCGTCCGGCATCAGATCGTTTCCGGCTGGCTTCATCCTTGAGCTGCATGCGCTCCATGAAGTTTTTGGAGTAGAAGCGTTTGCCGTCGGGCGTGGTGGTGAATAGGTTGAAGTCCTCCACGATGGATTTGATGAGGGCGGAGCTTACGCGGAAGTCGAACGCCAAGGTGTTGTAATCCTTGGTTATGGTGTAATCGTCCTCTTCCCGCAGCCTTTCGAGTATCATAAAGTAAACGCCGTATCCTTCTGCACCATGCCGCATTCGCACGGCGAGAATTTTCTCATCGTTGCGGGAGTTGCTATCGTGTGAAAAATAACTGGTGTGTTTGGTCATATATATATAATTTTAGCCTCCCCTGCCCCCTCCTCCCGATAGCTATCGGGACAATAATGTACTGGCTGTTTGGCTTTCGCATTTGCGTGTTTATTTTTCATTCTATGAATTGTGAATTATCAATTATGAATTATTTTTTAGCGTCTTTGCGTTTATGTTTTTTTACATACTTATCCTGCTTGCTTCTTTTTTCATGTGACAGGTCGCGACCTGTCACTACGGGGATTTCCGTCTTTGTTCTTTATTGCCCGTGATTAAATTCTCACTTTTCCACCGCTGACTTCGACTTCGCTGCCTTCGACTCCGCTCAGGCACCAACCTGCAGTTATTCTCCCCTTATTTTTTAATTTCTTTAATTTTCTTCATTCTTTTAATTGGCATATTGGCACATTAGCATATTGGCACATTGGCCAGTTTTTCCCACAGTTCATCCAGGGCTTGTTGGAGGGTGGCGGAGGGGGTGTTTTCCACCTTTGTCCACGAGAGGGTGTGGAGGGTGGCGTGGAGCAGCTCCAAGCGTTCTTGCCGGGCTTGGGCTGTTTGTCCGGGTATTTTGAGGTCGAGCAGGCCTTTTATTTCTTCCGATAGCTGGGTGCGGAGGCGGCGTTCGATGGCAAATTCGTCGTCAGGGTTCAAGGTTCTGCCTTCAAAGAGGCTTCGGGAGCTGTTTTGATATAGGTTGGGCATGTTGCGCATGCGCCGGGTGCCGAGCTGGCGGATGTAGGGCTTGAAGTTTTGGTAGCGGGGCTGCACGAATTCTTTTTGGTTGAGCTGGCCGGAACGGTCTTTTTCCACGTGGGCTATTATTTTTTCAGTGTCGCCCACCGCTCGGCAGGTCATCTGTATGAGTAGTGATGGCTCGTGGCTGAGTTCTTTTTCGCCTGATATGCGGGTGCCTGCCTGGATGAGTTCAAGCCGTCCGCTTTCGTTCTCGGTGTACTGGTATTGTTCGGCTTCGCGGCCACATACGATGATGTGCAAGGGGCTGCCGAGGTAGAGATCTGTAAATTCGGCCCACACGGATTTTAGGTGTGCCCATTGCTGTGGCTCTAGTTGCAGGGCTGGGCGGAAGTTGTTGCGTGTCCACACGGCTCCATATTTCCGGGTGAGGCTCAGGAGCCTGTCGCGGTTGTACTGGTCAAGGTAGGATTGGGTGAGCTCGCGCCACACGTGGGTGATGCTGTCGATGATGAGCACGGAGGCTTTTTCGGCGGCGATGTGGCAGGCGGTGATGAGGTCGGGGAAGGTACGTGATTTTTTCACGTGGCAGGTGATGCCTTCTTTGGCGAATAGGGGCTGTAGAAAGTCGGAGCCGTTTTCAGTGTCGAAAATGGCAATGGGTTTCTTGAGTTGTTTTTCTTTGCATAGCCCGATGGCTATTTGGCAGGCGGTGTATGTTTTGCCTGTTCCTGCGGCTCCGTAGATGGCTATCTTGGCGTGGGTGGGGCTGGCGGTGTCGGTGAAAAATGGGAGATGTTTCATGTTAATTCATAATTATTAATTTATAATTCGTAATTGGGAATATAGATGTCAGAATACAGAAGTTAAGACGTTAAGACGTTAAGGGAAATTGCTGTGCCGGGGCTCTGCTCTGCTCTAGTAGAGGGTGGAGAAGACAAATTGCACAAATTTGACCTGCCCCCTGCCCCCTGCCCGATAGCTATCGAGAGGAGGGGATTCTTCGTGGCTTTCATTTATTCGCATTTGCGTGTTTTGTTTCTATTCTTTATTTTACCCCAAACCCCTAAAGGGGCTTACATGTACTAACAGTAGTGTTTTTAGGAGAAATTCCATTCAGGTGAGGGTTCCTTTTATTCTTTGCGTCTTCGTGTCCTAGCGTTTAATTTGCTCCCCTACCTCTCCCAAGGAGGGGTGATGGCATTCTTAGCGACTTCGCGGCTTCGCGTTTAATCTTATCGTCTTTATTCTTTGCTCTCTTTGTTTTTTGTTCTTTAAGCCCCCTTCGGGGTTGGGGGCTTCCACTTTCCGTATCAGCTCGATGTGTCGGCATCGGGTGGAATTCCAGGTGGTGGTGCCCCATTTGTTGGTGTGGGTGAAGAGGTAGCTTTGGTCGGGATATACCACGATGATTTCAATGGGGCCGGTGATACAGTCGCACTGGTCGTAGTTGAAATGCCATCGGGCTATGTATTTGTGGCCGGGGGATACCGCCTTAGCCTCACCCTGCCCCTCCTCCCGATAGCTATCGGGAGGAGGGGTGATGGATATGTGCTGGTTGTTGGTTTTTCGCATTTGCGTGTTTTTGTTCTTTGTTCGCTTTCGTTGTTGCCCCCCCCCTTTAGGGTTCAGGTTTTCACCGTGTATTGTTTCCACGGGTTGCACCCGCGGCTATGCACGTTCAATCACGTTGTGATTACAATATTGGTTTTTCTTTTCTTGACTGAACACAAATACACGAATACTCACAAATTGGCACAAATTGTTTTTTTGGCGGACAGGTCACGACCTGTTACTACGGGGCTGCCCGTCTTTATTCTTCGTTCTTTTCCGACTTCCCCGATCCTTCCAAAGAATTGGCCTCCCCCTGCCCCTCCCAAGGAGGGGAGAATGGATATTTTACAAGGAGATGGGTATTGTCTTTTGTCTTTGTTCTTCCATCTTTGCTCTTAGCACCTTGGCGTTCATTAGATCTCCACCGAACCCTCCTCCCTACAGCTATCGAGAGGAGGAGAGTTTGGAATGCTCTTGCAGTCTTCATTTTGCGTTTGCACGTGTTTCTTCTTCATTCAATGAATTGCAAATTATCAATTATTCTTTGCGTCTTTGTGTCTTCGCGTTTAATCTTTCTTTTGTCTTTATTCTTTGTTCTAAAATCTTATTTTCCCCATTCTTTAATTGGCTAATTGACGGATTGGCTAACTGACTTCTTCGTAGGTGAGCAGCACGGTGAGCAGGGGGTCTTCGCGCTTGAAGCGGCGGCGGTAAAGTTCGAGTTGCGTTTTGTCCATAAAGTCACTACCGTTGAAGTTGAACTGCAAGGCTTGGGTTGTTGACTGTTTTTCACGTACTCCTTTCGGGGTTTCGGTTAACGTGTACTCTGGTACTTTTTTGTACACTTTCACGTTGGTGATTTTTACTTTGCTCATAGGTCTAAATTTTTATCGTCGTTAGTAAAAAATATGATGTATATGATGAGGGCCACGATGAATAGTTCACCAGCACCCTTTAGGATGTATGCGAGGTATTCGTTCATTTTTCTTTGCTTATTTTGAGTAACATGTTGTGGTAATCTTGTATGCTGAGGCCTTCGATGGAAACGGTGTCAATTTTGTCATCGAAGCATTTGATTGCTTTTTTGAGTTTCCAGTGCACGGTGATGGTGTATCCGTTCTGGAAATGGTGGGTCATGGTTTGAGCCACCGGGTCGTGCGTGGTGGTATAATCCATAGGCTTAGGTTTTTAGATAGGTTATTACTTCTGATTTGAGGAAATAGTACCCGATGCCGGGTTTTCGTCTGGCGGGCAGTCCTGCCTCTATTTTTGCATAGATGGCTTCGTTGGTTTTCACGCCGAACATTTGCTTGATGTCCTTCATGTTGAGAATGTCGTCGGTTTGCCGTGAAAGTTCTTTGGCAACTTCGATGGCCAGTAGTTTTCGTTCGGATGCAGTCATAATCAGGCTATTCTTTTGATGGTAAAAATGTTTTCTTTTAGGTTTTTGGAGATACTCCAAATTCCGGCTCCATTTGTTTTGAGGTTGTTGGCAGTACGTGTGGCTCTGAAATATTCGGTCATTTCATACCTTATGTACTCGCCTGTTTTCATGCTTTTCATGGTTCGAGGCCAATCAATTTTTTTTTCTAGTTTAATTTCTGCCATATTATTGTCGTTTTTTAGATTCTTTTTCTTTTATTTGTATGTGCAATTGTAATTACACAGTGCAAATATACATAGTTATTTTATGCAACTGCAATAATTACATATTTTATTTATGTATTTTAGTTAATTTATGTTAATGGATTTGGCGTGGTAGGATGTGATAAAAGAGGAAACGAAAATGTTCGTTTATAATTGACATTCAACGATATAAACACATTGAACGGCTTCGTGAAAGGATGAGGGAAATTTACTTTGGAAGGACGTGAGGATGGAAGAAATGGAGATGGGCAACGGCAACGGGCTTTGCATAGATTTTTAGGTGAGAGTGTTTGCTTTTTATATTTACTTATGTGCTCGTGGGTGGGATCTTTGTTTCACGAATTAAAAGTGTAGAAATTGGGATCCATGCAAAACGCCGTATTTGTTGCTTTTCTTTTTGTTGTTGAATTTATTTATAGATATACTGTATAAAAGCAATTTACATATTACAAGATTAAGGATAGACCTTGATTGTAGTCATGTAAAAATGATTTACCTCAGGCTTTTTTTCACTGTGATGCTACTCTGGGGGTATCGCGTTTGCATAATTCTCAATGCAACATGCGTACGGGGGTAGATATCGTTAGTTTTATTTTCAAAAGTTTCTTTTTCGGTTTGCTTTTTGTATTGCTTTTATGTTGTTTTTATGTTGTTTTTCGGTTTATTAGATATATTTTTTCGGTTTTGTAAAAAGCCGAACGCGAAGGGTAAGTTTCGCGTCCAGCTTTGGTATGTCAGGGTGTACTGGCATATAGTATATTTCAACTTCGTTCTTACCTGATGCAAATATACATAATTATTTTATGTACGCATAGTTTTTGTAGATTTTTTTAAAAAATAATTAGAAAGGTAAAATAATGGAAACGGTAAAATATCGATTATCCCTGTTTTTAAAGCATTTAGGAATCGGACAGGCTAAATTTGCCGAGATTACAGGTTTATCCAGAGGTTATGTAAATAACGTGGGTGATAGTATCCGCACGGATAATTTGCAGAAAATCAGGGATCGGTTTCCTGAACTGAACACGATTTGGTTACTCACGGGTGTGGGTTCGATGCTGAATGGCGACGAGCAGAACGCGTCGCTCAGGGAGGTGGATTTGTTTCAAAATATCCCACTGATACCGGTACACGCGCACGCGGGCTACAAGAGTGGGTATGGCGACATGGAGTATATTGAGACGTTGCCCACGGTACCGGTGATAGTGGACAGGAATTACCGGGGAAAATACCGCTGCTTTGAGATTGACGGGGATAGCATGGATGATAGCTCGCGGAATTCTATTTGCGACAAGGATATTGTGCTGTGTCGCGACGTGAAACGTGACCTTTGGCGCAACAAACTGCATATTAACGATTGGAACTTTATCCTTGTGACCAAGGAGGGTATCCTGGCGAAACGGATTGTGGCGCACGACGTGGAGCGATGCATCGTGACTTGCCACTCGCTGAACCCTATTTACGAGGATTTCGATATTCACTTGAATGATGTGTACGAGTTGTATAACATCATCAAGATCGTGGACAGGAACGCGCGGATTTAAAGATGTGATTGATTCGTTACCTTGCAACAACATATTAAGATTGGAATGAATGGAACTACGATAATAGTTGTTTTTCCGACAAACATGCTTAAAGTGTTGTTGTTATCTTTGGGCTTTGCTTTGGTGACGGTGGGTAAGGGGCTGTTTTTCTACCTATTTTCTACCATATTAAATATATGTATTTTAATTATTTGAAACATAATATGTTATATTATTTTTATCAAGCCCCAGCTGGGTTAGAACCTAAAGCTAAGTTAACTTACATCTCCCATCCTGCCATTCAATTAATTCATAATTAAAGGATTAATTGAAGGCTTACTGCTAACCAATTCTTCAAGACTAATTTACACTTCTATCACCTGTTCATAAGCAGGCTAATGGCTTCATCCAGCGAGCCGGCTTTCTGTACGGTACCGGAATTTACGAAATAGATTTCATCGGCGTTTTCAATGGTATTGAGGCGGTGGGCTATAATTACACGGGTGGTTGAGGCCGGTAGTTTCTGTAATATTTCATCCAGCATTTGTTCCGTCACGGTGTCGATATTGGCGGTAGCCTCATCCAGTATGAGCAAATCGGGTTTGCGCAACACGGCTCTCATAAAGGCTATGAGCTGTTTCTGCCCTAAGCTGATGCTTTCATTACTGCTTTCCACGGGAGTATCGAGCTTTTTGTCAAAAACTTGCAACAATCCATCCAACCCACTATCAGTGAGTGCGTTCATCAATTGCTCGTTGGTGTAATGCTGCATTTCGGGGTTGCCATACATAATATTATCTCGCACGGTGCCTGTAAACAGGAATGGTTCCTGCAAAATGAACCCGATACGGCGGGTACGTTCTTCGTGTGGCATACAGCGGATGTCTTTTCCTCGGAAAATAACGCTTCCATGGGTGGGGTCATACATCCGCGCCATCAAATAGGCGGTGGTGGTTTTGCCTTCGCCCGTGGGGCCTACAAAGGCATAGGTTTTGCCCTGTTGCAAATCCAAGTTAACATGGTGTAGCACTTCGGCATCGGCGGTATAGCAAAAGGATACGTTTTTAAACGAGAGGATGGCTTCTTGATCCTTTACTTCCGCCCCATTTTCTGTTACCAACAAGTTGCTTTCCATATCCAGTATTTGGGCTATTCTGTCCCACCCGGCCAATGCTATTTGGAAGTTAGCCCACAGGGTGGCTATCTGGCGAAGGGGGTTGTAAAAGTTGTTGATATAGGCAAAGAAGCTAACCAACAGCCCGATGGTGAACATGTGCTGCATGATAAGATAGATGCCAAACGTGAGTACAATGAGCTGACCTACGTTGGCAGCCAAGCCATAGGATGGCATAAAGATGCTGCTTGCCAACCCGGCTTTCAATGAGGTATTGTAATTATCCTGATTCACTTCATCGAAACGCTTGCGGAAATAGTCGCGACGATTGAACACTACTATAAGTTTGAAGTTATTCAGGCTTTCCTGTATTTCGGCACTCATGTTGCCCAAGCTTTTCATGCTGGCGGCATTCCGGGTTTTAACCCAAGGGGATACAAAACGGGTGAAAATAAATACCAGCAGGGCGGGAAACAGGGCGGCGGCACCCAACGGCAGGTTGATGGAGAGCAGGAATATGCCAGCCCCGATCATGGAAAAAATGCTGTTGATAAACTGCATGAGGTATTGCGAAAAAAACTGGTTGAGCTTATCGGTATCGTTGTTGATGCGGGAGATTAAATCGCCTGCCTTGTTTTGATAGAAGAAATCGACGGGCAATTCCTGTATTTTGAAAAACAATTTGTTGCGAAGGTTAAAAAGCATACGCTGCCCTACCCCACCCATCAGCTTTGTTTGTATGTAGCCGGTGAGCAAAATAACCAGGTAGATGCCCAGCAGGATGCCTGAAAAAACGAGCACCCCGTGGAATTGCTTTGCTCGGATATAATTATCGATGGTGTAACCGATAAGCATGGGCGCTAACATGCTGAGCGCGGCATTTATGAGTATCGCAAACAGCGCGATAAGCAAGTTGCGCTTCTCCTCACCCATCATGTTCATTATTTTTTTCAGGATGCTTAAACCTGAATTTTTAGCGGGTGCAATTTTTTGTTCGGATAAATTATAGGGGTTCATCTTTTTCTAAATTCAATTATAGGTACTGTGTATTTATTTGTTGCTACTCTCCTATTTTTCGTAGTAGCTGGTGCTGCGCTGTGAGTTGTATATCTGCACGTATTCAGGGCAATTATGCATCAGCTCTTCGTGCGTTCCACTAGCCACCAAATCACCATCCATGAGCAGAATAATTTGTTCAAAATGCTTCACCGAGGCTATTTTTTGCGTTACCAAGATGAGTGTAAGTCCGGGATAATTTTCCTGCACGTTGTGCAAAATCTTCTTTTCCGTTTTAGCATCCACCCGTGCGGTAAAATCGTCGAGCAGTAATATTTTAGGGTTCACCGCCAACGCCCGGGCGAGCATAATGCGCTGCTTTTGCCCGCCCGAAAGGCTATTGCCCCGCTCGGACACGATTGTGTTGAGCCCTTCGGGAAGGGTGTGAATGAAATCGTGCAATTCGGCTGTTTGAATGGCTTTAGTCAACGACTCGTCTTCAACAGAATCGCTAAAGGCAATGTTTTCGCGCAAGCTTAAATTAAACAGGATGCTGTCTTGAAAAACAAAGCCAATTTGCCTATACAGGCTTTCCTTATCGTACGTTTCGGCATCTAGCCCGTCAAACAAAATGGTTCCCTGCGTGGGTTTTATCAAGCCCGTGAGCAGATAAAGCAACTGGCTTTTACCGGCTGCCGTGGGGCCGATGATGGCTGTTTTGGTTCCCGCTTTCACGGAAAAGGATACATTTTTCAGCACAGGAGTTTTATCGTAAGTCATGCCAGCCGACTGAAAATCGAGATTGCCTTGTATCTCTTGCTTGAGCTTTCCGGCTTCGTCCTTTTCTACGGATTCCAACACTTCTTTTATGCGGGTATAAGAAGCCCCGGCTTGCGCTATCATATTGCTCATAAACCCAATCATCATGATGGGGAAAATAAGCAGTATAAGGTACTGATTGAATGCCGCAAAATCGCCGAGGCTCATACTGTCAGTCACCACAAAATGACCACCTAATGCTAAAATGAGCAACGTGGCAAGGTTCATCACAAAAAAGATAATGGGCATTAGCGTGGCAAAGAGGTTGAGGATGGATAGCCCCAGGTTTTTACCTTTCGTGCTGACTTCCATGAACTTTTGGTATTCAACGGCTTGCGAATTGAGCACCCGGATAATGGCGGCTCCCATCACGCTTTCGTTTATCACCTTGTTGAGCCAGTCCACCACCTCCCGCGTTTGCTTAAACAGTGCTTTTACCTTTGAGAAAATGAAGAAAAATACGAACGCGATAATGGGTATTATGGCTAACACGCACAAACCTAATTTCCAATTGATAGTAATTAACAGCACTGCCGCGCCGATAAGGATAAACACAGACGAGGCTATGGAAACAATGGCTTGCGAAACAAAGAACTTGATGGAGTCGATGTCCGACGTGAGGATAGACAATAGCTTGGACGGATTGCTTTGCTGAATATAGGCATAGCTCTGACGGGAAATTTTATCGGAGAGCTTTTCGCGCATATCCCGGGCTACTTTCTCTGACACGTAGGCTTGTACTATTCCTTGCAAATAGGCAAAAATAAAGATGAGCACGGAGGCTACCACGAACTGAACTACGAGGGGTTTGTAATCGAACCGCCCGGCATCAAAGCTATCGATGCCGTGAGAAATGAGTTTGGGTATAACCAGATTTATACCGTTGCTCAACAAGGCAAAAAGGGTGAGCGACAAGGTAATCCATCGGTAAGGTGCAATGAGTTCAAATACGTTTGCTTTCGGTTTGCGTGCGCTGTATGGTTTTTTATCTTTAGGCATAAAGAATCTTCGATTTATTTATAGAACGGATGCAAAGTAAACTAAGTTTATGCTTTAACAGGAGTATTTTTCGGTAAAAAAGCAATTATTCCCGACGAACGGTATATTTTGGTTTCTGAAAAGATACATGATTTCCAATTATCTTCAACAACCTCTCTACAAAAAGAGCTTTACTGTTAACATGAACAAAGCAATCTACGTTTACGTTTTAAGAAGAAGTATTTCGTCGGTAAAAAAAAGCTCAATAATTAATCATAGAAAAACAAGGGTGCGTTAATTATAGGAAGATACCGCCAAAAGGGCATAAATTGCATACATGAAACATTGCACAACGAAAGCCAAAAGCTAATTCAAGAATACTTTTGTTAATAAAATTCACAGAAAATGATTCTAAAACCAATCAAAAGTATTTTTTTTGCAACAAATATCTGATTTTTTAAATTTAAAAAAAACATTAATACTAAAATAATTTCCAACGAACATGAGAACAAATAAACTACTTCTTATCAGTCTCTTGCTAGGTGTGCTTAGTTGGCAAGCAAGTGCAGCTAAAATATCTTCTTCTAGTACAAGTAGAATAGATAGCATTATACAAAAAGATACGCTAAACCGAATCAAAAGCAAGACCATCTACTCGTATGACAGCAAAGGCAACCAACTAATAGATGCTTATACTAGTTACGATGCAGCTACGGGATTAATAAACAATGGCTACAAGGATGAATACACTTATGATGGCAATGGAAACCAAACACTAGACGTAAGCTACAATTGGAACACCTCGAGCAAGGCATGGACACAAAGCAATAAGGATGAATACAGCTATGACAGCAATGGAAATAAAACAGCACAGACCTCTTATAGTTGGAATAGTGTAAATAGCTCTTGGATTGGCTCCTACAAAAGTACGTATACTTACAATAGCAACAACAAACAAACAGCTTATATATCTTACAACTGGAATACTACTGATAGTTCGTGGGTTAATTCAGACAAGAGTGAATCTACTTATGACAGCAATGGAAATCAAACAATCTATGCTTCTTATAGCTGGAATAGCACTGACAGCACTTGGGTTGGTTCTAGCAAAAATGAATCTACTTACGACAGTAATGGCAAACAAACCAACTATACATCCTACAGCTGGAATAGTACCAATAAATCGTGGACGAAGTCGTCCAAAAATGAATACACTTATGACAGCAATAGCAATCCAGCAATTAATACGTATTATACCTGGAATAGTACGGATAGCTCTTGGGTTAAGTCGTCCAAAAATGAATCTACTTACGACAGCAATGGAAACCAAACTGCTTATTCATACTATAGTTGGAATAGCACAGATAGCTCTTGGGTAGGTTCTTCCAAGAATGAATATACTTATGACAGCAACAACAAACAAACAAATTATACATCTTACAGTTGGAATAGTACCAGCAAAACTTGGGTTCCTTCTGACAAAGATGAATCTACTTATGACAGCAATGGAAACCAAACAGCTAACTCATCGTACAGCTGGAATAGCACCAGCAGTACTTGGGTAGGTTCTGGTAAGAGTGAATACACTTATGATAGCAATAACAACCAAACATCTTATACATCTTTTAACTGGAATAGCACCGATAGTGCTTGGGTTGCTTCTTCCAAGAGAGAATATACTTTTAATAGCAATGGAAATATAACTCAAACATACTATACTTGGGATAGTACGAATAAAACATGGAAAATTTCTTCTTCTATGTATGCAGCTACAACAAAATACATTCTTAAGCCTTTGGCAAACACATTAAGCATTGCAGCTAAAGTAGGAAGTACAGTTAGCACAGCTATAACATCCAATACCGCATGGACGGCTAATGCCGATGTATCATGGTTAAGCTTTGCAGCAACAGGTGCCGGCAACGACAGCCTTACATTCACCGCCGAGGCCAATACAACCAACACGACTCGTACAGCCACGGTAATACTAAGTATCATTGTTAAAAATAATAATGTAAAAGGTGCAAACCTGATAGATAGCCTCACCATTACAATTACACAGGCATCCACTGTAGCTGGTGTAGCATTAAACACAAAGCCTGAAATCAGCATCTATCCTAACCCGATAGCTGACAACTTACAGGTAAGCGGTATAGATGGTACGGCTACTTTGAGCCTGACTGATATTAATGGAAAACTAATCCTATCAAAAAGCATCGTGGCCAACCAACAGGTAAATGTAAGCAGCCTGCCTCAAGGTGCATATATTGCCAAGGTTACTACTGCCAATGGTAGCCTATTGAAAAAAGTGATAAAGAAATAAAAAATAAACAGGCAATGATAATTTGCCTGACATAAATAAATTAGAAGAAGGGAGTATCTCACAACGAGAACTCCCTTCTTTGGGTTATGCTGTTTTACATAAGTATTTAAAGGACGGACGGCACACCCATTACTCCATACCCAAGGTGTTGCCTTGGGCTGAAATTAATTGGGCTTTCAGCCTAATAATGCCCATAGCTGATTTTTGTAGATATAATGCAGCACATTATAAAAACGAAAGACTCCGAAACGTTCTATTTATAGATGTTTCGGAGTCTTTTATTGAGGTCAGTGGCGGATTCGAACCGCCGTGGAAGGTTTTGCAGACCTCTGCCTAGCCACTCGGCCAACCGACCTTATTTTGATTAGCGAGTGCAAATATAGGGCAAATTTCCATTTCTGCAAAAAATCCATGAAGAAAAGCGATCAATCATAAACCATTTTTCCCGTCACTAACCTTATCCAGCAGCTCTTTCTTGAAATTTCGTTCGGCCTGAAACAGTTGATATATTTTTTGCGCCGGCAATACCTTTTTCATTTTCAGATAAAAGTTATAACGCAAAGAGGCATCATCCACAGCCATTTGTGTTACCATATCGTTGTACTGCTCGTAGTTAATTTCACCTCCGCCCCGCTCATACTTACGTGCATCTTTGTATTTATCGCGGATAACATCTTTTTTGGCCATATAATCGTTGTACAACGGCCAAAAAGCTTTTTCCTCCTCAGGTGTAAATGCCACCTGCGATTTGATAAACTCTACCTTCTTCTCGTAAATCTTTTGTTTTATAAGCTGCTTTCTATTCTGCCCAAAAACAACGCTTGTTAATAAGATACTACAAAACAATATCCCTACTGCTTTTTTCATAGTCGTAATTTTTTTAAAATTATTTATTCAATTCGGCATCAGCCACGTAGTCCACCACAGTTTCCTCGTCCACCTCGTTCACCACATACGTTTTCAGTTCCTCGTTTACCGCTATCCGGGCAGCCTGCTGTTTCTTTTGGTAAATAGGGATACTTACCAAAAGCACACCTACAAAAATAGCAGCCGCGAAAAGATATGTTCGCGCGGAACAATAGAACGAAACACGCTTTGCTTTTGCCTCCACCGGTAGCGGAAGCGTGGATACAAAGTTTTCAAAATACCCATTGGGGACTGTAAACGGCAACTTTTTGTCGAGATCCTCTAATTGTATGTTACCTTTTTCTTTCATCGTTTTATTTCTTATACAATAATTTTTTACTTTTCTTTTTTTGTAAGAACTATTTAGCAAGGAGTTTCCATTGCTAAATAGTTCTGAAAAACAAACTAACCACATAAATCAAGTCTCTATTTATGAATCAAAGTTCTACCTCGTTTATAAATGTTTCTATTTTCTTCACTGCGAAATGATAGGATGCTTTGAGGGCTCCAACCGAGGTACCCAGCACCTCCTCCATTTCTTCGTATTTCATATCTTCAAAATATTTCATATTAAAAACCAACCGCTGCTTTTCAGGCAAAGTAAGAATCGCTTTTTGCAATTTTTGCTGGAGCTCTTCGCCATCAAAATACGGGTCGGCCTCCATTTTTTGCAACAGGAAATTTTCTTCATCATCCACCGAAAGCACGTTATCCATTCGCTGTTTTTTCAAGAACGAGAGGGTTTCGTTTATCGCTATCCTATACAGCCAGGTAAACAGCTTGGCATCGCCCCTAAAATTTGCTATTCCCGCCCAAGCTTTTATGCAGGTGTTTTGAAGCACATCGTTGGCATCGTCATGACACAACACCATTTTACGAATAGCCCAATAGAGCTGCTGTTGATATTGCTTCACCAATAAGCCGAAAGCTTTTGCTTTTTGCTTATCGTTTTGCAACATGTGTATTAAAGTCTGCTCGTCGAAGGGTTTTTCCATACCAACTATTTGTCTCAATAAAAATTAAGTATATACCTTTTTTATTTCATCTCTCAATCTCGATTAATATGACTATCAATTTCACGATTGGTTTAATTTGATATTAAAACAAATTTACATTTTTTTTGCTTCATGGTAATGTTAAATACGACCGTCTTGATTTAGTTTCGAAAAGTTATGTGTTTTTCTACCCGTATTTTTTATACCTTTGCAGACTTAAAAACATAATGTGCATGAGTGAGTTTGAGGATTCAAATCAAATAATTTACAGCAAAAATGCCATCGAATTTGTCACGGTTGCAGCGGAAACCTGTCTATTTTTAGAGAATACACATTCGTTAGAAAAGACCGAATTCGTTACTAAAATTCTTAAATTATTGCCTCTTTTATATTTGAAAACTTCTATGGTTGACGAAGCCCCTCTTCAACTGGAAGATGAGCTGGAAGATTTTGTAACGGAAGAGGATTATCAAACTATCAGGGAGCAAATAGCATTCGTGTTAGGGTATAGCGACCGTTATTTGGAGGTATTCACCAAAGATATATCTTTGAGCGACGAACCTATTGCCACGGATATTTCGGAAGATTTGGCTGATATATATCAGGATTTGAAAAACTGCTTGCTCCGTTACCAAATAGGAGTGCAAGAGGTAATGAATGACGCGTTGATTACATGCATTGCTTCTTTTAAGGAATACTGGGGACAACGGTTGGCAAATTGTCTTCGTGCATTGCACAATGTTTGCTACAACAAGGATGAACAAGAACAGAGCGAAGAAACCGAAGTTCTAGAATCGACCAAAGAACACATTTTATCACATCAACATAACGAGGATTTTGACAAGCTTCTCGATTCTTTTAACGCCTAATGATTTTTGAACCGACCATAACAAAAGAAAAAATCAATGTGTTGCCGATATGTACATTTACCGGAAACATCATTGTAGTTACTTCGAAAGAACAGCTTGAAGATTCCATTCAGGAATTAAAAAAAGAGACAATACTTGGCTTTGATACCGAAACTAAACCTTCTTTTGCAAAAGGAGTGATTAATAAAGTGGCATTGATGCAAATAGCAACCGAAAATACCTGCTACCTGTTCCGGCTAAACAAAATAGGCTTACCTATGGAACTGGAACGGCTGCTGAAAAATAAAAAAATAAAAAAAATTGGCTTATCGCTTCGCGATGATTTCTCCGCGTTGAACAAACGCAAAGTATTTTGCCCCGAAAGCTTTATCGATTTGCAAAAGATTGTGGCCAACTATGGCATATCCGACCTCAGCTTGCAAAAAATATATGCCATCCTGTTTGGCGAAAAAATATCTAAATCGCAACGCCTGTCCAACTGGGAAGCCGAAACACTCAGCGAGGCACAGCAACATTATGCCGCGTTAGATGCCTGGGCCACCCGGCGCATTTACCTGAAACTAATGGAAATGCCAACCGTACCCGAAACAAAGAACTTACCCATTAATTGATTAAACAAATTACAATAAAGTGTATGACTCCTTCTTGCAACATTATACTTAAACCCGGAAAAGAGGAAAGTTTAAAGCGTTTTCACCCCTGGTTATTTTCAGGAGCTATACAGCGGATGGAAGGGAAACCGGAAGAGGGCGATTTGGTGAAGGTGCTTGATTGTAAAGGCAACTTTATAGCCATCGGACATTATCAAATAGGCAGCATATCTGTACGTGTACTCTGCTTTACCGACAGGGATATTGATGCTGCATTCTGGCTCGAAAAAATAGCCAGTGCCTACAAACTACGCGTTGATTTGCAACTGGCCGAAAATGAGAATAACAACACGTACCGCCTTATTCACGGTGAGGGCGACGGATTGCCGGGACTAATTGTAGATGTTTACGGCGATTCCGCCGTGATACAAGCCCATTCTATAGGTATGCACTATGCACGCAACATCGTGGCCGACACTATTATAGAAGTGGTGAAAGGATTAAAAAACGTGTATTACAAATCGGAAACCACGCTACCCTATAAAGCCACGCTAACCGATGAAAAAGAAAATGGTTACCTAAAAGGTGAATTAACCACGGAGCAACCAATAGCCATAGAAAACGGGTTGAAATTCCACGTGGATTGGTTGCGCGGACAGAAAACCGGATTCTTTGTGGATCAACGTGAAAACCGCTCCTTGCTGGAAAAATACGCCAAAGGAAAATCCGTGTTAAATATGTTTTGCTACACAGGAGGATTCTCGTTCTACGCCATGCGAGGCGGTGCAAAATCAGTTCATTCGGTGGATAGCTCGGCTAAAGCTATTGAGCTAACCAATAAAAACATTGAATTAAATTTCGGTGCCGACCCACGCCACGAAGCTTTTGCCGTGGATGCATTCAAATACCTGGAGGATATAAACGATAAATACGACCTGATTATACTCGACCCTCCGGCATTTGCCAAGCATAGGGATGCGTTAAGAAACGCACTGCAAGGATACCGGAAACTAAACGCCAAAGCTTTTGAGCAAATAAAACCGGGTGGCATACTGTTTACCTTCTCCTGCTCGCAAGCCGTGTCGAAAGAACAATTCCGTCTGGCCGTGTTTAGTGCAGCCGCCCAAAGCAAGCGCAGTGTACGCATTTTGCATCAGCTTACCCAACCGGCCGACCACCCGATTAGTATTTATCATCCCGAAGGAGAATATTTAAAAGGGCTGGTTTTATACGTAGAGTGAAAATCCCTTAAAAAGAGTATTACATGCAGGGGTAATACATAAATTCGTTCACAGAAACGAACACGTTAGTTAATATACGTTAAATACAATAAGATATTTGTTCATTATTATGTTTTACAACATAAAACACCTTATCTTTGTACTGTGTTTTTCATAGTATTAGATTTAAGGTTAGGAGATTAGGTTGTCGTGAGACAACCTTTCTTTATTTTAGAGAGTTCCAATACCATTATTAGTAACCTTAATCATACTGAGGAGGCACCACATTACTCCTTCATTTTCAATGAAAATCTTTTTCACCTGTTTTATTAACGCCTTACCCAACGCCCGAAAAACCGCCTGGTGGATTTTGAAGGTTATGCTCCCACTCTCGTTCGTGGTAGGCACACTACAATATTTCAACTTACTAAACGCGTTTTCCGACTTTGTAAGCCCGGCTTTTGAACTGATAGGGCTATCGGGCAAAGCTAGCATTGCTTTTATCAGCAGCGTGTTTATATCTACCTACGCGGCCATTGGTACCATTAGTGCCTTGAACCTCGATTTGCGGGAAATTATTATACTGGGAGCCATGTGCGTTATTTCGCACAACATGATAGTGGAATGTGCCATACAGAAAAAAACGGGTTCCAACGGTGTTACTATTTTTATCGTGCGGATACTGGTAAGTTTCGTGTCCGCAATTATCCTTAACCTGCTGTTGCCCGACAAAGCCACACTTGGGCAACCTCATTTTTCCGGCTCTACCATGCAAGCTACCTGCTACATGGACTTCCTGAAAAACTGGGCGGTGGTAAACGGATGGCTGTCGTTACGCATCTTCTGTGTGATACTAGCCCTGCTGTTTTTACAAAATGTGCTGAAAGCATTTAAGATTATCGACTTACTGTCTCGCACGTTGGCTCCTGTTATGGGTGTGATGGGGCTATCACGAAACGTGTCCTTTCTATGGCTAGTGGCTCAAACGTTAGGGCTCACCTACGGGGCCGGCATCTTGATAGAAGAAATAAACAAGGGCGAAATTACCCGCTCGGAAGCCAATAGACTCAATTACCATCTGGCCATTAGTCATTCACAATTTGAAGACCCCATGCTTTTTGTAACCATCGGAGCCCCCTATTTCTGGGTCTCACTGCCTAGATACGTATTTGCCATATTGGCAGTATGGATTATCGTGTGGATAGAGCACCTGCGAAAAAGAGCTTTAACAAAATAACGAGATATAGAACCTGCTTTTTTTAAACCTGCTAAGTTTTGAAAAACTTGGCAGGTTTTTACATTTAATATCTATTGCCTTCGGCAAAAAACACACTGATTATCAGCATACTAAATATAATTACATATAGAACTTAGGCTAATCCTTCGGGCTAAAGTCATAAAAAAACCACATAAAAAAGCCTAGAATGTTACTCTAGGCTTAATTGAGTTAGCCCTTTCAGGCTAACTTACTATATCATAAAAATAATTTTACTGACCAACGGCTACCGAAGCATGCAAAGGCATAAAGCCAACTGCTGGAATAGTTTTCGCAGTCATTTCCTGCAAGTTATAATCCGCTTGCAATTCCTGAAAAATTTCGGATACATGCTGTATTTTGGTAGCAAGGTAAGCATTTGAACCGGCAAACGCGAATCCCTCGTCCATGTGCCCATCGGCAGCATTGGCAAGTGCTTTGCTTATACAGTATGGAGCTTCCTTGTAATTGCATGACGACAAGCAATGCCAAACGCATTTAAACGGTTTGGTGTTACCCTCTTGCATTTGTTTTACATATTCGTTTCTTATCACTCTACCAGGTAATCCCACAGGACTATCTATAAAAGCGATATCTTCTTTTTTACAAGTAAGATACGATTCCTTAAATACGGGAGAGGCATCGCACTCGTAAGTGGTAACAAAGCGAGTTCCCATTTTCACACCCTTGGCTCCGGCTTGCATTATTTCGTATATATCTTTACCCGTGTATATACCTCCGGCGGCAATAACAGGGATCTCTCTATTGTATTTGTTTTCAAAAACCTTAACTTCTTTCACGGTTTCCTGAATCAGAGTTTTCAGCGAAATAGATTCATCTATCAGCTCTGTTTTCTTAAAGCCCAAGTGTCCGCCGGCCAAAGGCCCTTCCACCACCACGGCATCGGGGATGAAATTATATTTTGAAGCCCAGTATTGAAAAATTAATTTAGCCGCTTTGGCTGACGATACTTTTACCACCAGTTTGGTGTTATGTCCGGCTAAACCAGCCTGCTCTATCACGGCAGGTATTTTAAGGGGCAATCCGGCTCCCAATACAATAAGGTCTATATTTTCCTTTATGGATGTTATTACAAGGTCTTCATGGTCTGATAAGGCCATCATGATATTTACACCCACAATTCCTTTCGTGAGGCTTTTTGCTTTTCTGATTTCAAATTGCAAGGCTTTCCGGTTAGCTTCCTTGAAATTTTTCGCATAATTAGGTTCTCTCATACCCACACCAGCAGCCGAAATCATACCGATACCTCCTTGGTTGGCAACAGCCGAAGCCAGTCCTGCCAATGAAATGGCAACTCCCATGCCCCCTTGAATGATAGGTACGTCCACTTGAATATCGCCTATTCTTAGTGCATTCATCTTGTTCTTTGGTTTTAAAAATTTATACAAAGGTAGCTCAACTATTGCCGCACAGAAAAAAAAGGGATAATTGGGCAATTATAGGGGCAAACGTCCTATTTAGGGACGAACACGTATATTTTAGGGGCGGATTTACAACGTATTTAAAGAAGTTCTTTTAGCTTTTGAGCAAAGATCTTTGATACAGGAACCGGCATTGGTACATTTTCGAGGTATAATTTATAGCCTTGTGAGTTTCCCTCCACTTTGTCGATATAGTTTATGTTAACCAAATAAGAGCGATGACATTTAAAAATAAACTTATCATCCTTGAGCAAATTCTCGGCATAGATTAAACTACATCTTACCATTTGTGTTTTTACTTCCTGCATTTCTTTCCACGATACTTCAATGTAATTGTTGGCCGAACGAATTAAGACGATCAGGCTCACTTTGATGGCCAAGCTATCCTTTTGGTAGTCGGAAACAAACTGCACTATTTTCTCGCCACTCAGCTTATTCTCCCTTAGTTTTTTATTGAGTTCGTTAGCCATAAACAAATTAGCACGAAGCATTCGGTTCTGGTTCACTATTATAAGTGCCGAGATGGGAAATATAGCCGTGAGAAGAAGCTTTATCACCAAGCTGAAACTAATTTGCATGATTCCCAAAAAATGACCATAGAAAAAATAGCCTATCAGGCTGATGGACAAGATAATTAAATCCCATATTATTTCTTTTTTAATTGTCCACGCAACAGAGGAAAATTTTTCAGGGAAAAGGCTGGGTACAAACAGCAAATTCAAACTCATAACTAAAAAAGTGATAACGGCTATCCCAACGATGAAGTACAACTTTTTGTCGGTACTCAGCAGGCTTATATCTAATGGCTGCAAAAGGTATAAAAAAGCAGCTATGCCCAAGCTTATAAAAAAGATAAGTTTAGTGTTGTGCTTTAAATCGTCGTCGAATGGATATGGGTTATTCAATAATTTAAAAATCTTCATTGAGCGTGTTGAATTATTTATTTTTACTTTTTAAAGGAATATTGTTTTGAAAATTGTTATATATCTATGAACAAATAGAGGCGCATAATAGTTTCTTATTAAAAGAATAAAGAATATGATTAATACGTTAAGGCGGTAAATGTACTAAAATAATAATTCATGGATCGTTCCGAACATACAAGATTCGGTTTATTTTTTGGAATCTGTTTTGGCTCCAAAGAGGTCTTATGCAGGGGTATTTGCTTTGTTTTTAGTCTAACGCACTTAGGCTCAGGGTGCCATCAGAAGGTTTAATAAGAGCATGTCAATTGATAAATAAGCTTAAAGGATGAAACTAAATAACCGATTGGACGTTTTTATTATAAACCAGAGAACCTAAGATACAAACCTAATTTATTGCATTAAATTATTTGCTAGATTATTAACCCTTTAAATCTTTATTATCATGGCAATACTTGATTTAAAACAAATCCACCAAAGGTTAGAATCAGAAATTAACCGTGCCTCTCAATCTACGCTTTGTGCTTTTAACGAAGAAGCTAGAATTGATGCACATATGGTGATATCCACGTTGAAAACGGATTTGGATCGATGGATTATCGACCTGCACGACAAACGCATTTCATGTGGCGAACTGGAAAACTTACTGATGAAAAAAATGGATGTTATCAACCTTGAAAACCTCAAAAAAGCCGGCGTTCCTGATGAAAAGCTAAACATAATGAAAGTATCCATGTTTCGTTTAATTGCCAACATCATACTCAGCTGGTTGTTTGAAAATCATCCAAGCACCCGAAATCGGATACCGGAAACCGAAGTAAACCTATTTGGCTAATGAAAAAAGATAAAAATACACATTATACCCCGGAACAACCTTACTAAGCTATTTCAAAAAGCTCTTAGAGAAGGCTTCTAAAAAAGAAATGCGTTATTTTTTTGATATGCTGATAACTACCCTAGTTTACCGCTTAAGATTACTATGCTCAAAATCATACCTCCACCACAAGCTTTTTTCACCACCTATTTTACTCTCTCCCGCTCCTCTTTCCTCGCTCCTCAACTCTTATTTTCTCACCCCTCTTTTTTATTGAAGCTCTTCATATACAATATCAATACCCTCCCTACCCAGTAACGCCAACGATTTAGACCATATATTGCGCGTACAAATAAGTGAAACCTTACACTCGCTGTTCTCCGCTTTAATTTGCTTTGCCACCTCCACCACTTTAGCCGCATCCTGCTGAATAATCCGGCTCTTGATAAGCTTCACTATGCCGATATGATTATCACCCAGCTCCTTCAATCTTATTTTGGGGCTCAACCCGTATGCCCGTGCATCTATATCCATAATCTTTATTTTTTGGTAGAGCAAAGATAAGGAAGAACAAAGAACAAAGATGAAAGACAATAAGATTAAACGCAAAGACGCTAGGACGCGAAGATGAAAGAGAAAGATTAAATGCGCCCACCACCAGCCCATTCCCCATCACCCCTCCTTCGGATGGGCAGGGGAAGGCTTACGCCCCTTCCGTCTATCAATCACCCACTTACAATATGCTTTTTTTAACTATATTATATCGCATACGATATAAAAAATGCATATATTTGTATCGCGAACGATACAAATAGAAATAACAAAAACAAAATTGATATGAAAACTTCATTTTACGACTTCACTGCTACCAGCCTGCAAGGCAAGGAAATAGGCATGAGCAGCTACAAAGGCCATGTAGTTGTGGTGGTAAACACCGCTAGCAAATGCGGATTCACCCCGCAATACAAAGGTTTGGAGGAACTATATAGAAAATACAAGGACAAAGGGCTAGTCATTCTAGGCTTCCCCTGCAATCAATTCGGGCATCAAGAGCCCGGCACCGGCAAAGAAATTAGCGAAGGATGCCTGATAAACTACGGGGTAAGCTTCCCCATGTTTCAAAAGATTGAGGTAAACGGCAAAAACGCCCACCCGCTATATCAATTCTTAAAGAACGAAATATTCAACCTGTGGGGAAAAACTATTAAATGGAACTTCACGAAATTCGTGATTGATAAAAACGGGGCGGTGGTAAAACGATACGCCCCGTTTTCCACCCCAAAAGCAATGGAAACGTTTATTATAAAAACATTGGAAGCTTAAATCAACTACTCATTATGGTTAACTACGAACAACTAAAACTGGAAAATCAAATCTGCTTCCCGTTCTATGCCATTTCCCGATTGATAATCAGGCAATATCAACCGTTTTTGGACGAGTTCGGCATCACCTACCCGCAATACCTCGTGCTGCTCGTGCTGTGGGAGACTGACGGCCTAAGCGTGAACGACATCTCCCGCAAACTGATACTGAACACCAACACCATAACCCCGCTACTAAAACGCATGGAAACCCTGGGGCTGGTAAAACGCACCAAAAGCAAAGCCGATGAGCGCAAGGTAATGATTACCCTCACCGATAAGGCATGGGCATTGCGCGAAAAAGCAGCTTGCATCCCCTACAAACTAATGGGTGGCGACGAAATGAATAAAAAGGAAATGGATAAAATGACTCGATTTAAAAAGGAACTCATCACCTTCCTAAACGCCATGCTGGAAAACGAGAACCCGATAAATGAATAAACTCCCTGTTAAGCGTAGGCTCTGCCTACGCTTAAGCGAAAAGCAAGTCTTTTGACTTGCCTATCAATGTCTCTATTTTGCAAAGCAGGAGCTTTGTTTTTAACTACGACGTAGGCAGAGCCTACGCCGAACGGGGGTGAAAGGATTTTGTTTAGTTTACACATCGCTAATTATTTCGCTCCTGCTTGATTTACTGTGATTTTTGTGAATTTATACATATCATCATCAGCCGATATTTTCAATTTAATTTCGCCATGTCGGTGTGAATGATATTCGTTTCCTTCAACCAAAATCTGAACATTTCCGGCACCGTCCAACCTTTTTGTAAGAACATGTATCCATGGGGTACTACTACTCACGGTAATAGGTTTATCTGTGGTTACTTGTATAGTTTGTTCCCTCCGCAAGGCATCTAGGTTAAGAGTGTCTGTCAGAAGGTTGATCTCTACTTTGTGTTTTGTAATATAATACTCTCGAGTGAAATCCGAATTTGTATTCCAAGCATTAGTTGTATCATTCCAAGTATATTTAGTTTCAAAATGCAGAGTACCATTGGGAGAATACTGCCTACGTGTTTTTTCTTTAGGCCGTAGCTCCTTTTTACTATAATCCCATGCACTATTTATTATTGTAGAATCGGGCAAATACTCGTTTTTTTGCTCATCAATGAATTGATGAGCAAAATTATCCCACCGAGCAGACACACTGAGAGACAGGCGGCCATTGGGGTCGTACTGGTATATTTCTTTAGATGCACTTTCTTGTTGGTTATGTGAATAGTACATACTTGTACGCGATATAACTCTTTGAGCCGAATCGTACATTATTTCATAATCAGAATTCACGCATGGATTACCACCACAAGTAGAATCAAGGCAAGAAGTAATCTTACTCAAGAGATTTCCTCTACTATTATAGGTGTATGTAGTTAATTCTTTTTTGCATTGTCCGTTTGATATAATTTTAAAAATAGTATCGGCTACTATCTTATTATTAGCATTATATATTGACACTTCTTTTAATGAGGGGATCCATGACTGAGATTGGAAGTTATAAACAGACTCAAGTTTCATCCATGTATCGTTAATTCTTTCGCTCAGCGAATGTATTATTCTCTTTTTTAATTTATTATCCCAAGCATAGACAGCTCCAAGTTCTTCTTTAGTTTCAGGGTTGCTCGTTTTTACACCAATGAGATAAGGTTCATGTTTTTTCAATTTTATATTAATAACGTAATGAAATTGTACACTTCTCTCATCGCAATCATAATAATAATCGGTATGTAGTAACGAGTATTCATTCGGATTATATTTACTAAAGCAATAATCATCTTTAGTAACCAACTGTCCACTTTTATTATAAGAGTAAAAAAGTTTTTCTGAAAGTAAGGTGTCTTTATAAGCAATCCGGTCATCCGCATCAAGAGTCATCTTGTCATTATCTCTATCAAAAATCAATTCACTCAACACATCATTATATTTATTATAAGTTCGTTCTATTCTAAGTTGTGGTTTCCGTTCCGAATATTTATCAAAAAAATATATCTCGTCCAACAACATATTATCATTTTTATCATAAACAATCCGGGTAGAATCCTTTATTGGTAATCTGTCAGAATCTTTATTCCATATATATTGGGACTTTATTATTTTTTCATAATTATTTCGATCACTGCTAGTTTTATACTCAATATCAGTCTTTTTTCTACAAATTAATGCTCCAGTTTTGGCATCACAATCAGAATAATCATCATGACTATAATATCTACGCACAACCCGTCCTAGAGAATCGAGAGTAAAAATACTGTCGATACAAGTGTAATTGATCGTGAAAGCAAAAGTATTGCCAGCAAATAATAGTAAAATAACGCCAATGAGTAAGGTACGGTTAAATTTCATTTCAAATGAATATTAATTGATATTTCAAAGATAGAAACATATTCTTGAAATAAAACCGATATAATTACAAATTCATCTCAGCGGGCAGACGGTGCACGCATCATCTCTACGGGGGAACAAATTCTTCTGCCTCAGATTTGCGGCTTTAGCTTTAATAAGCTACTTTTGCCACACGAATTTTATAGCTCATTTTTTAAAAATTATTTTATCAATATCCCCATAATCGCAGTTAATTCAAACTGCATGTATTATCCAAAGCCCCCGTGGGGGTTGGGGGCTGAAATCAACAATCATGTCTTTACACGAAGAAATAGAACGCCGACGCACCTTTGCCATTATCTCTCACCCCGACGCGGGTAAAACTACCTTAACAGAAAAATTACTGCTTTTCGGGGGTGCCATTCACGTGGCCGGAGCCGTAAAGTCGAACAAAATAAAGAAAACCGCCACCTCCGACTGGATGGAGATTGAAAAGCAACGTGGTATATCCGTGGCTACTTCCGTGATGGGGTTTGATTACGACAACTACAAGATTAACATTCTGGACACCCCCGGTCACCAGGACTTCGCGGAGGATACCTTCCGCACCCTTACCGCCGTGGACAGCGTAATTATAGTGGTGGACATTGCCAAGGGCGTGGAAGCTCAAACCCGCAAGCTAATGGAAGTGTGCCGCATGCGCAACACGCCCGTGATTATATTCGTGAACAAAACCGACCGCGAGGGCAAAAACCCTTTCGACTTGCTTGACGAACTGGAGGCCGAACTAAAAATAGCCGTGCGCCCCTTGAGCTGGCCTATCAACCAAGGGCAACGCTTTAAAGGAGTGTACAATATTTACCAGGAAAAGTTGGACTTATACACGCCCAGCAAACAAACTGTAACCGAATCGGTAGCCTTCAACGACATCAACAACCCTGAACTGGAAAATTATATCGGCCAGCAAGATGCCGCCCAGCTACGCGAGGACATGGAGCTGATAAACGGCGTGTACGACGATTTCGATACGGCTCCTTACCTGGCCGGGCAATTAGCACCCGTGTTTTTCGGTAGTGCCTTGAACAACTTCGGGGTAAAGGAATTGCTTGATTGCTTCGTGAAGATAGCCCCCTGCCCGCTCCCAATCCATAGTTTGGAACGAGAAGTGGATCCCGAAGAAGAAAGCTTCTCCGGCTTCATCTTTAAAATTCATGCCAACATGGACCCCAACCACCGAAGCTGTATCGCCTTCGTGAAAATATGTTCGGGCAAGTTTGAACGCAACGTCAATTACAAGCATATACGCCTGGGCAAGATGATGAAATTCTCCAGCCCCACGGCCTTCATGGCTCAGAAAAAAGAAACCGTGGATGAGGCTTTTGCCGGCGACATTATAGGGTTGCCTGACGGTGGTGGCACCTTTAAAATTGGCGACACGCTCACCGGTGGCGAAGAATTGCACTTTAAAGGCATCCCAAGCTTCTCGCCCGAAATGTTTAAATACATCGAGAATGCCGACCCAATGAAAGCCAAACAACTGGAAAAAGGAATACACCAGCTAATGGACGAAGGTGTGGCTCAGCTATTTACCAACCAGTTCAACGGACGGAAAATTGTAGGCACGGTGGGTCAACTGCAATTTGAAGTGATACAATACCGATTGGAGCACGAATATAACGCCATTTGCCGATGGGAAAACATTTCGCTCTACAAAGCCTGCTGGATACAAAGCGAAGATAAAACGGAACTGGAAAACTTTAAGAAACGAAAGTTCCAATACATGGCCACGGATAAAGAAGGACGGGACGTGTTCCTAGCCGATTCCGGCTACGTGCTACAAATGGCACAACACGATTTCCCGAAAATTAAATTCCACTTTACGTCGGAATTTTAAGAAGGCTCAAAGGGGAACACAAAAAGCACAAATTACACAAATTGACACAGATGGGTATTCTTTGAGACTTTGTACCTTCGCATTTAATCTTATTGTCTTTCATCTTTGCTCTTTGTTCTAAAAATAAAAATTAATATACACGTGGAAGTAGGACAAACATTTACACAAACCCTCACGGTGCAGGAAAAGGATTCCGCCCGCTCATTGGGTTCCGGCGGACTGGATGTATTCGGTACCCCTGCTATGATTGCATTAATGGAAAAAACAGCCTTATTGATGGTTCGTTCCTCATTGGAAGCGGGCACGGATACCGTGGGCATAGAAATTAACGCCAAGCACATCAAGGCCTCCCCTATTGGTGCCAAAATCACCTGCACGGCAACTATCAGTGCCATAGACGGACGCAAAATAAGCTACACCCTTGAAGCGAAGGACGGGCATGGCGAAACAATAGGCACCGCCACGCACGATAGGTTTATAGTGGACATGGAACGCTTTATGAGCAAATTGAAATAAGACAAAGCAACCAATAGAAACAAAAAAGACGAAAACCTTGATGGTTTTCGTCTTTTTTGTTTTATAACGTGAATCGAATATTCGACCTTATTTTATCTATCAATTGTTTAGCCTCATCACCTTGGGCGAGCAACCTTTTGGGAATGATAACTGCCGATTGCGGGGTGGTATAAGCATAATAATGCAGTTTGCTTTCCTCCAGTTTCAAGATAGATGCAAAAGGGTAATTGCTAGCCACATCGTTTACTTTAATTGTCAAATCGGTATCGTTGAAGCTATATTCACGAGCACCTATAATGCCCTGATTTTGCTTGATATAGTTTATAAGCGACCGCCGCCTCAGGTAGTTGGTAAAAGCCATCTGAATAGAAGCGACCACCACCAGGAACGGAATAATAATTAAATAGGATGGCAACGAAGCCTTCTGCGTGTATAAGTTTAGCCCTATAATAAAGGCCAGAATAATGAAAAAAGCCCAATGTATATACTTTTGTATAAAGGTGCCGTTCTTTTTAGCATAGTATTTATTGAATGCTAAAATATCATTTATGTCTAAGGTGAATTTTATCATTTTCCGTGCAGGTTATTCGGCTTCTTTTTCAACCGTTATCACAAACGGAGTTCCATCCAGATAAAACTTATAGCCACCGGCATCCAATTCGTCATACCATAAACGCATCAAATCGGTATTACGGTTTTTCCACTCGCTAATAATAATTACATCTTTCTCCTTGTTGTAATGCCAATATCCATCGGGGATATTGTAGGCTGAAAATAAAAGCTTAAACTTGGCATGCCCGTCGGCTCTAAATTCCATGGATGCTTTGGATAAGCCTTTCAGCTGCTTTTCCTCATCTTTATTCAGCTTGGTGCTTTTGTTTGATTCCGCCCCTACTACTTTCCACTTACCAATAATTTTTGTTTCAATTTGCGCCTGACTTGCCGTGAACACAAATAGGGCTAATACGGTTAAAAGAATGTTTTTCATACGTTTCTAAGTTTATTTTTTATACCTGATCTGTTTTATACAAAAAGCATACAAATGGGATTCAAATATAGTAACTAATACATCAAATAAAAAACAGAATACGCCACAAAGTCCATTTTTAGGAACAAATGAGATCGACATAAAACAAAAAAAGTAAGCTTTAGAGGCTTACTTTTTTTGTTTACTATATAGATGTAATAGGATTAACTATTCATGGCTATTAAAAATTCTTCGTTGGAAGAAGTTTTCACCAACCTGTCGCGCACAAACTGCATAGCTTCCACGGAGTTCATATCCGATAGGTAATTACGTAGCACCCACATACGGTTAAGCGTATCGGGTTCTAGCAGCAAGTCGTCTCTACGCGTACTGGATGCTGTAATGTCCACGGCAGGGAATATACGTTTGTTGGACAAGCGGCGGTCGAGCTGCAACTCCATGTTGCCGGTACCTTTAAATTCTTCAAAGATAACTTCATCCATTTTTGATCCGGTTTCGGTCAGTGCCGTGGCTATAATGGTTAAGCTTCCACCGTTTTCAATATTACGGGCAGCACCAAAGAATCGTTTCGGTTTGTGTAGTGCGTTGGCATCCACACCGCCCGACAGAACCTTACCTGAGGCAGGAGCCACGGTGTTGTAAGCACGTGCCAAACGGGTTATTGAGTCCAACAGAATTACCACATCGTGTCCGCATTCCACCATACGTTTTGCTTTTTCGTGCACCATAGTGGCTACTTTCACATGCTTTTCGGCAGGCTCATCAAAAGTAGATGAAACTACTTCGGCGTTCACGCTACGTTGCATGTCGGTAACTTCTTCAGGACGCTCGTCAATAAGCAAAATAATCATATACACTTCGGGGTGATTGGCTGCTATCGCGTTGGCAATATCTTTCAGCAACATGGTTTTACCCGTTTTGGGTTGAGCCACAATCAAGCCACGTTGACCTTTTCCGATAGGTGAAAACAAATCTACCACGCGCACTGACAAATTATCATTACGGCCTTTGGTTAAATTGAATTTTTCATCGGGAAACAGGGGGGTTAAATGATCAAAAGGCACACGGTCTCTCACAAATTCGGGTGAGCGGCCATTAATGCTTTCTACTTTTACCAGCGGGAAATATTTTTCGCCTTCTTTAGGTGGACGGATAGATCCTTGAACGGTATCGCCCGTTTTGAGCCCAAAGAGCTTTATTTGCGATTGAGAAACGTATATATCGTCGGGTGAGCTAAAGTAATTATAGTCGGGTGAGCGCAGGAAGCCATAGCCGTCTTGCATAATTTCCAACACACCGGTGCCAACTAATATGCCTTCAAATTCATAGCCTTTTTCAGGCTCGGAAGGCTTCAAGTTTATTTTCTTGTTGTTACCTGTGCCATTTATAGTTTTTTGTTGAGGCTCCACGGTCTCTTTCGTGTCAGCTTCCTGAATTACCGTTTCTTTAAATTCAATAGATGGTTCTATCACATTATCATGCACGATTTCTATTTCCGCAACAGGATTGTCGTGAATAGCAATAGGTTCATCCTCATCAATTTCCTCCATTTTGTTAAACACGGAATCTTCGTCCAGTCTAACTTTTTTCACAGGAATATTATTTGGAACGGTGGATTGATGTTTGTTATTATCAAGCCGTTCTGGGCGTTCCGATTGTGGAGCTTTATTATTTGGAATGGTTCCTTTTGGAGTTTTATTAGCTGTCCGGCCTTTTTTTTCTGCCTGTTTTTCAGATTCCACCTGCTTGGCTTCACTACCTGCTGCAGAGTACACTTTTTGCTCTGTAGGCTTTTTTAGTGAAACTCGCATGCGAGGTTTCTTGTTATTGTCCTCTGATGATTCATCTTGTTTAGCCTGAGAAGCTTTATTAATAGCCTGCTGATCTAGGATTTTATAAACAAGTTCTTCTTTTTTCAACGAATCCACTTTTTTAATTCCTTCTTCTTTAGCTATTTGCTTCAATTCGGGCAAAAGTTTCTCGTTAAGATCTAAAATGTTATACATGTAAAAATAAT
The DNA here is from genome assembly GCA_031292565.1 of Paludibacteraceae bacterium. Classification (GTDB taxonomy): domain Bacteria; phylum Bacteroidota; class Bacteroidia; order Bacteroidales; family Paludibacteraceae; genus JAFGVL01. The sequence goes on along the minus strand of JARLGW010000014.1, from coordinate 18,013 downwards.
TGATTAATAATTACGCATTATCAACACCACGCATAAACCCACAACTGCTTCATTAATTGAGTTTACAAAAAAAGATTTGATGATTGAGATTTGCGAATGTGCAATATTATCTTGGGTAAGATTTCTGTACAAAGATAAGGGGTTTATTTAAAAATCATAATAAAACAGAAAAAAAAATCAATATTTAATCTTTAATAATCATAAGTTATTGTATATCAAATAATTTCAACACAAAAAACACGCTTGGTATGGGTATTTACCCGAAACCGATTATCCGTGCGTTCGCCCACAATCCAACTAATTTTATCGCCCGACAGCAATAAATAAGCTTGTTCTTTTTGAAGCAAAGAATACTTATGGTCAATAAAATAGTCACTTATTTTTTTATTTCCATTCATTCCAAACGGAAAAAATGAATCGCCATCCCGCCAATGCCTCAATGTAAGCGGAAATTGCAACAAATCGGCATCAAAATAAGCATGATTTTTATCCTTATTTATCGTCAAATCCTCCTTCGGAAGCACTTGAAAAATCATTCCAATAGGTTCTTCTATGAATGATTGATTTAAGTCAATTTTAAATTCGCTTTGCTCCCGTTCTACATTTGGAGATACAATCAGTTTATCCCGATTTTTTAGAATACGATGGGTGGCTGAAAAAATTTGTTTACCGCTAGACTCTGATAATAAATCAATTACGATCGGTATCTGTTGTGATGAAAAGCCAACGGGCGACAGCAGCTGGTACAAAATAGAAGTTATCGCCTTTTGTTGCTGCAACAAATTGATATTAATAGAAAAACCATCGGCGGATTTTTCTACCAACAGCAAGTTGAGTTCTTCCAGCCGTTCTTGATAAAGAATTTCAACCTCGTTGAAGCGTTCTATCTCATGCTGAATGGTTTGCCTTAACGACGGATTGAGTTCTTGCATCAAGGGGATTAGCGTGTGCCGGAATTTATTCCGCGCGTACACCTCATCCATGTTGGACGAATCGGTTATATGCGTCAGATTATTTTCAGTGAGATAAGTTAAAACATCATCGCGACACACGCCAAGCATGGGACGAACCACAGTTCCCTGCGTTGGTTTTATACCCGTCAGCCCATGTATGCCGGTGCCACGAACGATATTCATGAAAAAAGTTTCCACCACATCGTCCGCATGATGCGCCACGGCCACCACGTCGAGCAAAAGCTCCCGGCGCAAACTTTCAAACCATTCATATCTCAATTCGCGTGCTGCCATTTCGATAGAAATGCCTTTAGTTGAGGCATATTGAGTGGTGTCAAAATCCGTTTTATAATATGGTAACGAAAGCTTTTTGGTGAGCTCTGTCACAAACAATTCATCCCGCTCCGATTCCTCACCACGCAAATGAAAGTTGCAATGGGCTACCACGCAATCGTACCCCAACGCCACCAACACATACAATAGTGCCACAGAGTCGGCTCCGCCGCTAACAGCTACTAACACACGAGCAGAGGATGGAAACAGGTGCTGTTGCTTGATGAAATCGGAAATCGTTTTTTCGAAAAGCATGAATCGTTTTTTATTCTTATTCTTGACACAAAAATACACAACAGAACCCATCAATCATTATATTTGTAGTAATATTTATAAAAAACAGTATAGCCATGAAATCATTTCTTGAATTGGTAAAAGCTAGACAGAGCGATAGAGCGTTTGAACCTAAACCAGTGGAAAAGGAAAAAATAAATCTCATGTTGGAAGCTGCCCGGTTGGCTCCTTCGGCTTGTAATGCACAACCTTGGAAGATTATAGTGGTGGACAATCCTGAACTGAAAAACAAATTGGCGGATGCTACTTCGAGCAAAGCCCTGGGGATGAATCATTTTACCAAACAGGCTCCTGTTCATTTAGTTATCGTGGAGGAAAGTGCCAACTTCACCTCTACCATAGGCAGCTTTGTGAAAAAGAAACATTTTCCGCATATCGACTTGGGTATTTTGTCCGAACATATTTGCCTTGCCGCGGCGGAAGAAGGATTGGGTAGTTGCATAATAGGCTGGTTCGACGAGAAAAAGGTAAAAACACTACTCGACATTCCATCATCCAAAAGAGCGGTATTAATTATTCTGCTGGGCTACTCCGCCCAACCAACGCGTGAGAAAAAAAGGAAGGAACTTAAGGATATTGTTTCGTGGAACGGATATAAATAAAGGGGGAATTTCCTTACCCGCAGTGTCTTTAGATAAAAATCAGAGACTACCCCTAAATCCTCTAAAGGGGACTTTCGGATAACCCAAACTGTCTGTATTTGCCTAAGGGTAAATGCTAGTAATTAAGCACACTCATTCGGATTATCCCTACAAATCTTTAATCAATAAAGCACCTTGGGAAGATCGGATTTGAAGCCTTATCGTTTCTAACTTACTCCATAATTCTTCATGATTCAATTCCTTATTCGATATTTTAATAAAGCCTTCGGAGCCATCCTGCTCTATCTTATCCAGCATATAGCTTACCGTGATTTTATTAATATCTATACCAGGAAGATAGGATTTTTGCTTTGTTTTTTGATCGATCATTTCAATAACCACGCCTAAATCCGACAGTTGATTTAAAACAGAGGTAACCAATCGGATAGGAATAGTATTGTTTTTTGAAATAGTTTCAGCCGTAACAGGAGGCTCACCATACTCAAACTTCTTAACAATAATGTGCATGATTAAGAATGTAAGAAAATCCTTGTAGCGACGACTTATTTTTTGTGCATCGTATTCATACTCGAAATTACTAACATTCTGCACCGCGAAAGAAAGTTCAGCCCCAAAGAGAATAATAACCCATGAAATCTGAATCCACAAAAGCAGCAACGGTATCACGGCAAAACTCCCGTACACGGTGTTGTATGCCGTTAAATACACCTGCCCGCGAATATATAATATCTGAAAAATCTGGAAGAAAATTCCGGTAAAGACACCTGCTATCAATCCCGACAGGAATTTAACCCTGGTGTTCGGAATAATTAAAAAGAAAGACGTGAATAAAATGCCATTAATAAAATAAGGAGTCAGCTTGAGGGTAACGGTGAGCAGGGGCCCAAACAATCCGTTTTTAAAATAATAAGATAAATTCGTTACAATAAAAACAGATAACCCACTTGAGGTTATGATAAAAACAGGAGCAATAAGCATCAACGACAAATAGGTGGTAAATTGATAAACAAAAGGCCTTGATTTCTTCACCTGCCAAATTTCGTTAAAGGTTCGCTCTACCTGCCTAAAACCCGATATTACAGACCAAAGCAATACCGCAACACCAACCCCGACAAATACCCCGCCTTGAACCCGGGTTAAATATTTATCAACAAACTTGAGTAAATAGGGCAGAAAGGTGGACTGCACGTAGAATTGTCGCACAAAGGAGTTTTTCATAAGCTCCTGAAAACCAAACCCTCTGGCTATTGCAAAAATCAAAGCCAATACAGGAACGGTAGCAAAAAGAGTATAATAGGTTAATGCCGCAGCTTTTATATGTAGTTTATCTTCAACAACACGCCGAATGGCTATAACCAATGTTTTCAAGCAATTATAAAAAACACGTCGAGGTGTTGAAATTTCATCATCTGCTATCATCCAAATATCATGCTTGATAAATTTATATTTACCACACCAATATTTAACAACAGATTTCTTTTTAGGCATAAATCAAACTAATTTACAATTCATAATTGATAATTCATAATCTCGGAATATAGAATATAGAATATAGAAGTTATGAAGTTAAAGAAATAGCTATCTTCCATCAAAAGCCACTAACCTTATACTCAATCCATCGCCCCTCCCTTGGAGGGGCTGGAGAGGCTTCTTCAAAAAGAATGCAGCAAGTTTATAAGCCGGGTTCTGTAATTCGCGTAAACGCGAACCGTTTGCCATTTATCTAGTGCAAATGTCACCATTTGCCTCAAGCGATCTACCCCCCGACATCGGACGAGCAGTCCTACATACGTCGGTATACATGATCTTACAACCCATAAGGCATACGGCAAGCCTTGTTGCCAAAGCTCCCGGTGGGCTCTTACCCCACCTTTTCACCCTTACTCCGACAAGTCGGAGCGGTTATTTTCTGTTATACTACTCTACCCTCGCGAACAGCTTCCCGTTAGGAAGTATGGTGCTCTGTGTTGCCCGGACTTTCCTCTACCAATTACTTGATAGCGACAAACCAACTTGCTGCATGTTGCAAAGATAATGAAAAGTTAACAAGTTATTTTTAACGTTTCATAAAATGCTACAGATTCATGTCAACACATCAAAAGCATCTCTGTTAATCAGAGTTAAGAGCTATATTAACATTGTTAAAACAAACAAAATAGAAGAAAAAACATCTGTTTTTTGCAAAGTTTTTGTATAAATTTCGGAGTCAAACCTAAAATTTCAAATTAATTATGAACGCAAAAAATCTTTCAAAGAAAGGGGCACTTTTTTGCTTTATAGCAGTGAGTGCTTTTACTACTAATTTATTTGCCCAAAACAATTTACAAAAAGAAAGCGAACTAACAAACACTCAGGATGTACCCAAAACGTTCACAGCCAACTCTGCCAAAATGTCCGCCTTCGATGTCGATTTCACCCAAGCCGCAGAACGATCGGTCAACGGCGTTGTTCACGTGAAAACAAAAATCATGCAGAAACAACAATCGTTGTCCATTCCTCAAGATCCTTTTTTCCAATACTTTTTCGGGCAACCACAATTGCAACTACAACCCCAACAAGCACAACCCATTTTAAGTAGCGGTTCGGGCGTTATCATTTCCGCCGACGGGTATATTGTGACTAACAACCACGTGGTAAACGAGGCTGATGAAATAGAAGTGACCTTGAACGATAACCGCACGTTTAAAGCCACCGTGGTAGGTAAAGACCCCAACACCGATTTAGCTTTAATAAAAATAGATGCCAAAGATTTAACCGTTATCCCGTTCGGGAACTCGGATAATTTAAAAATCGGCGAATGGGTGCTGGCCATTGGCAATCCGTTTAACCTCACCTCTACCGTAACCGCCGGCATCGTGAGTGCAAAAGCCAGAAGCATTAACATCATCACCTCTGACATGAAGATTGAAGCATTCATTCAGACAGATGCCGCCGTGAACCCCGGAAACAGCGGCGGAGCGTTGGTAAACATACGGGGTGAGCTGGTAGGTATTAATACCGCCATCGCCTCGCAAACAGGTTCGTACGCGGGCTATTCGTTTGCCATACCGGTGAGCATCGTGGAAAAGGTGGTGGCCGATTTGAAACAGTTTGGCGACGTGCAACGAGCCATCTTGGGCGTTTCTATTTCGGACATCACGGATGAATTAGCCAAGGATAAGAACCTGAAAACGATGGAAGGTGCTTACGTGAAAAAGGTTTCGGACAACAGTGCGGCTAAAACGGCCGGCATAAAAGAGGGCGACATTATTATACAGGTAAACGACGTGAAGGTAAAATCAGTAGCCGAGCTACAGGAACAAATAGGCCGCCACAGCCCCGGCGACAAAGTTTCAATCAGCGTGCTACGGGATGAAAAAATAAAAACATTCGACATAGAATTGAAAAATAAAAAAGGCAGTACTGACATCATTAAAAACGTGGGATTAGAAACCTTGGGTGCCTCATTTGAGGAATTGAATGACAAACAAAAAGCAAACCTCAAAATTCCAAGCGGCGTACAAGTGGTGCAGGTAACAAAAAACGGGAAGTTTGCTAAAAACGGGATGCAAAAGGATTTTATCATTCTAAAAATCAACAATAAACCTATAAGTACCGTTTCGGACATCGAGAACGCAATAAAAACGGTGGAAAACAGTTTAGATACTGATAACGCGTTATTTATATCGGGCATGTATCCTAACGGGCAAGCAGCCTATTTTGCCATCAACTTGAAAGACTAAATAAAGCCTTATTTCCAATGAGTGAAAACATTAGCTCATTGGAAATAAGTTATTAACAAATAATCAACAGGTTTCTATAATGTTTTTTAACCTGACGAAAACGAACATTACCCATATATCACCTGTTTGAAAAAAACAGTAAAAGACATGCTATAAAAATGTCATTCTATAAAAAACCTTTATGTTCCGGCATCCCTTTGTTTTTTACGTTAAATAGAGTACCTTTGTAAGCTTAATTTTTATATATAGATGAGACAACTAAAGATTACCAAATCGATTACAAATCGTGAAAGTGCTTCGCTCGACAAATATCTGCAAGAGATTGGTCGTGAAGACCTTATAACTGTAGAAGAAGAGGTTGAATTAGCACAGCGAATCAAAAAAGGAGATCGGATAGCATTAGAAAAACTAACCCGAGCCAATCTTCGTTTCGTTGTATCTGTAGCCAAACAGTATCAAAATCAGGGCTTAAGTCTTCCCGATTTAATCAATGAAGGGAATTTGGGCTTAATAAAAGCCGCCGAAAAGTTTGATGAAACGAGAGGATTCAAGTTTATTTCTTATGCAGTGTGGTGGATTCGCCAATCTATTCTACAAGCATTGGCCGAACAATCTCGTATTGTACGTTTGCCACTTAACCAGGTAGGTTCTTTAAACAAAATAAATAAAGCATTCTCTAAATTCGAGCAAGAACACGAGCGCAAACCTTCACCCGAAGAATTGGCCGACGAGCTTGAAATACCGGTAGATAAGATTTCAGATACGTTGAAAGTATCAGGTCGTCATATCTCAGTAGATGCTCCATTTGTGGAAGGTGAAGACAACAGCTTGCTGGATGTACTTGTGAATGATGATTCGCCTAATGCCGACAGGGTATTGATTAACGAATCTCTTTCAAGAGAAATAGATAGATCGTTGTCCACGCTAACCGAAAGAGAAAGCGAAATCATTAAAATGTTCTTTGGTATTGGTTACCAGGAAATGACATTAGAAGAAATCGGTGATAAATTCGGGCTAACAAGAGAACGAGTTCGTCAAATCAAGGAAAAAGCAATCCGCAGGTTGAGAGCCAACTCCCGGAGCAAATTACTTAAAAGCTATTTAGGATAAAAGATTATTCTATACCATAAAGAAAAACCATCATAATAATTTATGATGGTTTTTTCATTTTTATAGAGTCTCAGTCAGTCTATTTAGATACTAGCAGCCATGCTCCGGGAAAACGACCTACGATTTTACGAACAGAAGCAGTAGCTTCCTTCAAATCGTCAGTAGTAAGTATTATAACACGATACATCCCCTGCTCATTTTCAATTATACGAGCATCATAATGTTCTTTTTTCAACACTTTACACCAAAAGCTGGCACTCTTATTATTAACAAAACTACCCACCACCACGCTATAACACTTTAAGTCATGGGTGGAAAATGCTTCTGCTTTCAACGGAACCGGAATTGTAGGCACTATTTTCTTAGGTTTATCCGAATCTGGTTCTATTTTCTTACTCGACTTGGAGTTTAACCCTAGCGACATATCATTATCAGCATCAGCGGTACTTTTAGTTACGGCAACTTTATTTTTACGCTGAATGGAATCGGTTAATGCCTGATTCTTTCTATTTACAGAATCTCTACTTGCCTGTTCGTCAAGGAGTTCTTGCATCTTCGTTTTATGTACCGGAGCTGAAGCGTTTTTTTCTTGGCTTTTGGTTAATGCACATGAATTAGTTCCCATTATAAGAAATAAGAAATAGAGAAAGTAAAGTTGATTTTTCATTCCGCCCAATGATCTTAATTAAAACGTTATCGAATTAGATATTACAAAAGTATATATATTTATTAACAGATAATTTTTTTTCATTATAAAAATGCTCATATACAAAAAGATACAAAATAAAATAAAATAACAGGGTACAGGTAAAACAAATCTTTTGTATATTTGTTTATTCAAGTAACAGAATACATTTTATCAAACTAAAATTATAAAATCATGAAATTCATCCTACCGGAACTTCCCTATGCAAATGATGCATTGGAACCAATTATTTCAGCAAAAACCATTGAATTCCACCATGGTAAACACCACCAAACTTATGTAAACAACCTGAATAATCTACTTCCAGGCACTAAGTTTGAAAATGCCGAGTTGGAAACAATTATAAAAGAAGCTGACGGGGGCATCTACAATAATGCCGCCCAAGTATGGAACCACACGTTTTATTTTGAACAATTTACCTCAAAAGGTAATGGTGGAAAACCAAGCGGTGCGCTGGCCGATGCTATAAACGAAAAATTCGGCTCTTTGGAGAGCTTCAAAAACGAGTTTGTAACTGCCGGTGTAGGTACATTTGGCTCTGGCTGGGTTTGGCTCGTACAAAATGACGCAAAAAAGCTAGAAATAGTAAAAGAAAGTAATGCAGGAAACCCTATGACTAGAGGTTTAAAACCAATATTAACCTTCGACGTGTGGGAACATGCCTACTACCTTGATTACCAAAACAAACGTCCCGACCACTTAACGGCCTTATGGGATATTGTTAACTGGAGCGTAATTGAAAAACGACTTTAAATAGCAACAGACACCATCCAATCGAAATCCCCGTAAGTGAAAATTATATTTTCCTCGCGGGGATTTTTTTATAAAAGAAGTTATGAAGTTAAGCATTGAATCTAAAAACAAAATAGCCCCCAAATATTGGGAGCTATATTTATCATATATATTTGCTATTTATTATTTATTATCACCCCTCGGTGTTATCACCGCTGCCTTCGACTACGCTCAGGCACCGAAAGCTAGTACTTACAGGCATTCTCTCTTTTTAATTTCTTTAATTCTCTTCATTCTTTAATTCATTAGCTAATTGACACATCTGCTAATTTGCTAATTGCTCACTCCCCACCAACTGTATTTTTAAAGTCCTTTTTCCGACAAATAGCGTTCGGCCTCTATGGCTGCTTTACAACCGCTTCCTGCCGCGGTAATTGCCTGTTTGTAAGTATTATCGGCCACATCTCCTGCAGCAAAAACACCCGGTATATTCGTTCTAGGGCTATCGGGCTCGGTTTGAATATAACCGATAGCATCCAACTTCAAATAATTTTTGAAAATATCGGAGTTCGGTTTATGCCCGATGGCAAGGAAAAAGCCGTGAACGGCAATATCCACCTCCTCTTCGTCAGCTTCACCCGCTCTTTTAATCAAATGCACGCCCTCTACGCCCTTTTCGCCAAATAAACCAATAGGAGTATGCTCAAACAATATTTCAACGTTAGACGCAGCTACAACACGATCCTGCATAATCTTAGAAGCTCTCAAAAAAGGCTTGCGTACAATAAGGTAAACCTTTTCGCATAAGCCTGCCAAATAAAGAGCTTCCTCGCAAGCGGTATCACCACCACCCACCACGGCAACTCTTTTTTTACGATAAAAGAAACCATCGCAGGTAGCACAGGCCGAAACACCCATGCCTGCATATTTTTGCTCATCAGGCAGGCCTAAATATTTAGCCGTGGCTCCGGTAGCAATAATCAGCGTATAAGCTTCAACCACCCGCTCGGAATCAATAGTAATTTTGTATGGATAATTCTGTAGGTCGGCAGCCGTGGCTACCCCATATCGAACATCCGCACCAAAGCGTTGCGCCTGACTTTTCATATCCTCCATCAGTTGAGGCCCCGTAACCCCCGTAGGGTAGCCTGGAAAATTTTCAACCTCGGTAGTTGTAGTAAGCTGTCCACCAGGTTCCATCCCTTCATACAATACAGGATCAAGATTTGCTCTTGAGGCATAAATAGCGGCAGTATAGCCGGCAGGACCCGAACCGATAATCAGGCATCTTATTTTTTCATTCTCTTCCATAATAATCATAAATTTATTTCAGTAACAAAAATAGTAAATAATTACTTAATAACTGAAATTATTTGTTTGTCAGCGTCAAATTCCGCCCTCACATTAAAACAAACTTCTATCCTTTTTCCTTTCTCCCGGTACTTGAACCACTTTGTTTTTTGCAACACGCGGTTAAATTCTTTTTCGGTAGCTGTAACAAAACTGGTAGTGCCCGTTGTTTTTATTTTCACGTAAGCCTTCCCGTTCTTTTTTATATAAATATCCATGTCGGCTATCCATTTATTAGGGTCACGCTTAGGTATGGCCTTCCAGTTCAAATTACTTTTAATGAAATACACCATAAAATCGGGCGTATTGGGCTCCACTGCAAACGATTTATTCCGTGGCATCACGTTTACATAGCGATGTATCCACTTCACCTTTCCACCAATTATTTTGAGTTCCCGTTCGGCGTTAAACAACTGCTTCTTCAAATAAGGCACTTCGTTGCCCTCAAAAGCTCGGTACTTACCAAACACCCATTTAGCAAACACTTTATTACCTACACATTGGTCGCCAAATATTCTACGCAAATTGGGCAAAGTTGTTTCATCACACCAACTCATGTGCTCATTACAGCCCTGTATGTTTACAAGAAACAGGCTGTCGTGTTCCACCTTCCACACCGCCTGATAGCCACGCTGACAGGCATTGGATTCGCAGCTTTTAAAACCGCCCAAATTCCGTTCGCCTTGCTGCTCGAAATAATCCTCCAGGGGGTAAACAAAAAAAGCCAGCGTGTCCTGCACGGTGTCTTTTCTTATCATACATATATCAGGAACCTGCGAGGCGGCAAAAGCCCCCTCCACCATAAAGAAAAGCAGCAGAATTCCTATAATTTGTTTCATGCGTATCTAACGTAAATCATTAACATTCACTTTCGGATTTGCTTTTAAATCGAACACGAAAAAGCTATCCTTATAATCCTGTTTGGTGTCGTAATTGCTCAATTGAAACAAAGAATGCACTCCATTTTGGCACAACACCTTGATGGAAATTACCTGCAATGTTTTTTTATCAATTCTTATTATCGATTTATAATAATTCTTTTTCAGTTTGAAATCGGGGAAAACATCAATAACATAGTAAGGCAATTCCTGCTTACTGTCCAGACTGAATTGTACCGACCCTTTTTGCGAATAGCTAGTAAGAATAAGTGCCGGATTGATGTCCTGCAACTCGGCTTTTGTTGGAACAGAAATACTTACTTCTTTGTTCTTTAGCACGTAAACATATTCCGCTTTCCCATCAAAATAAGTATGAACAGTAGGCACTGTCAATTTGAATTTATTACCTTTCACCACGGCATCACCTTTCACCACCTTCTTTTTATCCGTTTTTGTATCTTCCAGTGTCAATGTAAAATCAAATTTCACGGCTTTTTGTTTAAACATGAGGGATGCTTTATCTAATATCGCCTTGGCTTTTGTATCGGTTTGAGCGAAAATGGAAAGTGTTGACAACAAAAAGCACAAAGAGAGAAGGGCACTTCGTTTCATAAAAAATATATTAAAAGTTTATTGTAAATAGTTTCAGCATGGCGCGTTAAGCCATCGACCTTAGTTTTTGTTCCAACGAATAATCATCGGGGATAAGTACCTGACGGGCTTTACTGCCTTCAAACGGGCCTACAATACCGGAGGCCTCCAACTGATCCATAATGCGTCCGGCTCGGTTATATCCTATCGAAAATTTACGTTGAATTAAGGAGGTTGATCCCTGTTGATGTGCCACGATAATGCGGGCAGCTTCCTCAAACATCGGATCTTTTTTACTCAAATCCACCTCCGAAAGGTCACTTCCACCCTCACCATCACCCACGTATTCGGGCAAGTAAAAGGCGGTGGCATACCCTTGCTGCATCCCTATAAAATCGGATATGCGTTCTACCTCCGGCGTATCCACAAAAGCACATTGCACACGCACCAAATCACTGCCTTGGGAGAAGAGCATATCTCCACGCCCCACTAGCTGATTAGCCCCCGTGGCATCGAGAATGGTACGCGAATCTATTTGTGAGGACACGCGGAAAGCGACCCGCGCGGGGAAGTTGGCTTTTATCACCCCTGTAATAATATTTACCGACGGCCTTTGCGTGGCTATAATCATGTGGATACCCACCGCACGAGCCAGCTGGGCTATACGGGCAATAGGCAATTCCACCTCTTTGCCGGCCACCATTATCAAATCGCCAAACTCATCAATAATAACCACGATATAGGGTAAAAAGCGATGTCCTTTTTCAGGATTCAAATGGCGATGTACAAACTTTTCGTTGTACTCGGAGATATTACGTACGTGAGCCTTTTTAAGTAAATCATAGCGGTCGTCCATCTCCTTGGTAAGCGAGTTGAGCGTTTGCACCACCTTAGATACATCCGTGATAATAGCATCGTCGCCATCAGGCAACTTGGCCAAAAAGTGTTTTTCTATTTTCGAATAAATATTGAACTCCACCTTTTTGGGGTCAACCAACACAAATTTCAACAGTGCCGGGTGTTTTTTGTACAGCAATGAAGTTATGATGGCGTTGAGCCCCACCGATTTTCCCTGCCCGGTAGCTCCCGCCACCAACAGGTGAGGCATTTTGCACAAATCCACCATGAAAATTTCATTCGTGATGGTGCGCCCGAATGCTATGGGCAAGCCGTATTTTGATTCCTGAAACTTTTTGGAATTGATAATGGACAGCATGGACACGGTTTGAGGGTCACTATTCGGCACCTCAATACCAATAGTACCCTTACCCGGAATGGGCGCAATAATACGAATACCGGTGGCGGCAAGGCTTAACATGATGTCGCTTTCCAAGTTCTTGATTTTGGAAATACGCACCCCCGCTTTTGGCACAATTTCATACAAGGTAATAGTAGGCCCCACCGTGGCTTTGATGGAATCTATTTCTATCCCGTAATTTTTGAGGGTAGTTATTATTCGGTTTTTATTCGTATTCTGTTCCTCAATGTTCACCTGCCCGTCACCAGTTCCGTAGTCTTTCAGCAAATCCAACGTGGGAAACTTATAGTGCGACAAATCCAACGTGGGGTCGTATTCGCCCAACTCGGATGCATCATATTTCTCGTCATCCCCCACTCCATTTGTCATTATAGGAGCTGGCAATATCGGATCTTCCAACGCTTCCGTTTCAACGTTATATTCTTCGTCCTTGGGTACGATTATTTCAAACTCGCCCCCGGCATCATCCGTGTTAATAACCCATTCGGTTGAATTTTCAGGTTCCACGTTTTCTGGTTCCGACTTAACGTCTTCCTCCGACGAGTTATTGCCTTCTTCCTGTTCAAAAGGCAATTCAACATCCAACGCTTTAGCTTCTGGTTTTTCTTTTTTAGTAAAAAAGGCTTTTATTTTTTGACCTAAGGCAGCACACGTTCTTTGTAGAAAAGGAATTGTTTCACTATACGCGAAAACGCAGAAAATAAGCAGCGTGGCTATAACCACCAAAAAAGTACCAAACCAGCCTATGTTCAACTTCAACCAGTTACTTACCGATTCGCCATGATTTCCGCCCCACACGATATAGCCATCGGAATAAACGGTGTGAAAGAAGAAACTGATAGTGGTAGATACCCATATTATGCCTAATAAGGACACCACAATGGCCTTCCACATGGGCATGATGTAAACTTTCATGCACCACAAGGCACCCACGAAGGCTAAAAAAATAAAGCCAAAGGAAGCGATGCCGAAACAATTATTGATGAAAAATTTGGCCACGTAAGCCCCCATCGGGCCAGCCCAATTAAGAATTTCCTTTTTTTGGTCGCCCGACAGATGTAAAAGCGAGCTTTGTATTTTGCTATCGTCAGCAGCTCCCGTGAAAAAGAAAGAAAGAAATGATAACGCCACGTATGCCGTAACAACCAATAATAAAATACCTATTCCGTATTTAGTCCGCTGATCGGAAAAGAAACGAATTATTTTTGCTAAAAACGAATTACTTTTCCCGGAACTTTTATTTTCTGTCTTCACACCCATACTACGATTTACCAATTTTCTTAATGTGCAAAAATAATAAAATTAACACACTCTTTATCCGTTTGTTGATAAATATAATTTTCAAAATAAAACCTGTCTTTGCGCTCAAATTTTAATTCGGCTTCGACTTCGTTGGCTTCGATTCCGCTCAACCACCACGGGCACCATAGCTCAGATTTTCCATTATTTATTTAATTATTTTAATTTTCTTAATTCTTTCATTGACTTCATAACTTCTGCATTCAAATTTATGAATTATAAATTATGAATTATAAATTATGAAAAGTATCTTTGGTTTTCATTTATCAAAAGTTTTTCATGACAAAAAAAGAACGATACAAAGCTATCATCTCGTGGTTTGAACAAAACATGCCCGTTGCCGAAACGGAGTTGCATTACGCCACCCCATTTCAACTGCTGGTAGCGGTAATCCTTTCGGCTCAATGCACGGATAAGCGTGTAAATATAGTTAGTGAAGAGCTTTTCAAAGCCTTCCCCACCCCTGAAAAGATGGCCGCAAGCACACCCGAAGAAGTTTTCACCTACATCAAGAGCATATCCTACCCCAACAACAAGGCAAAGCACCTGGTGGCAATGGCACGGCAATTGGTGGAAAATTTTAATGGTGAAGTGCCTCCCGACATAGAAAAGATGCAAACTTTACAAGGTGTAGGCCGCAAAACAGCAAACGTAATGGCTACAGTTGCTTTTAATCAAAACGCCATGCCGGTGGATACCCACGTGTTTCGTGTATCGAACCGCTTAGGATTGACTGACACTAAAACGCCGCTGGCTACCGAGAAGGAACTGGTAAAATATATCCCGAACAATTTGTTGGGAAAAGCGCATCACTGGATTCTGCTGCACGGACGGTATGTTTGCACGGCTCGCATGCCTCACTGTATGGATTGTGGATTAACGGAATGGTGCAAGTATTTTCAAGAGAGGTAGAAGTAAGAATAAACGCAAAGACTCGAAAACGCTAAGAAAATAATTCATAATTGATAATTCACAATTCATTGAATTAAAAAGGAAAACACATAAACGAAAAAAAAAGACTGCAAGAGCATTTCCTTCTCCCCCTCCCTTCGGAGTGGTTCTGGGGGATTTGCTTGTTTTAATTTAAATCTATTCTTAGCATTTTCTTTGTAGCTTTTACCAGATAAACCTGTATTAAATAAAGCAGCCCGTAAGTTTCAATAACCTACGGGCTGTTTCTTTATTTGGGAATATATACCTATTTCATAATTGTGAATTCCACGCGTCTATTAATTTGTCGACCTTCATCGGTGTCGTTCGTTGCTATCGGCTTGGTTTTTCCATAACCTTTAGCCGTGACGCGTGAGGCACTGATTCCTTTTGAAATGAGATAGGTTCTCACGGCATTTGCTCTGTCATCCGATAGTTTCATATTTGCGGCATCTGAGCCTACATTATCGGTATGTCCGGCAATTTCAATTTCCATTTTCGGATTATTATTAAGAATGTTAACAACATTGTCCAACTCCTCGTTCGATTCCTGTCTCAACGTTGATTTGCCAAAGTCGAAGAAGATATTGTTCAAACGAATAGTTTGTCCAACTTCAATAGGAACGAGAAGTAAGTTTTTCTCTATGGTGACAGTTTCAGTGAGTTCGCGAGCATCAACACTTTCAGAAACAGGCAAATAATTATCCGCTTTTGCTAAATAGGAATAGAATTTACCTAACGGAAGAGCTACCGAATATTCTCCGGTTTCTCCGTTTGAAGTGGCATGACCGATCACTTCCCCTGTCAGAATATTAGTATAAACAATATCAGCCTGAAGCGGTTGGTTTGTTTTTTTATCAAGCACTTTTCCTTTGATGATAATAATTGGCTCCGATTTGATGGTTTGTGCCTTAGGGGTAGCCTTTTCTGGCTGTTGTAAATTTATTCGGTATAAATTGGATTGATTGTCTTGCCATCGTACAAAATAGGCATATTCGTTTTTAGCATCCATGGTGAAATACTCCTCCGGCTCTTTCGTGTTAATAATATTACCCAAGTTTATCGGTTCACTCCAGTTTTGCCAGGTATCGTCCAATCGTTTTGTAATGTAAATGTCTTTATCTCCATATCCAAGATGGCCGGTACTTGCAAACACAAGGGTTTTATTGTCGGCGGCCAAAAAGCAGGGAGTTTCATCTCCAATTGTATTTATATCATATCCCAGGTGTGTGAATTTTTCGTATTCACCATCTTTATTACGAAATGCAACGTAAATATCACTTTTAAAATATTTATTTTCTCCATCCTTTCTGTCCATGTTGACCAAATAATATTGCCCGTCGTAACTCATACAATCGTATAAATATTTTCCTTCCGATTCAAAACCATTAATCTTAACTTGTTCCTGAATCCATTTGGTCTTTCCTTTTTTATCTCTTTTCAAATACGTTTTGTACACAATTGGCATACCTACAGTCATATCATTCACAAAAGCAATATTATTGTCTTGAGAGATAGCCGTTAGGGCACTTGAGGTTGATATTTTGCGTGGGAGATTAAAGTCGCTCAATTCCACTTTTGAAAATTTTCCATCTCCGCCTATTGTTCCTCGGTATATTTGATTGTTTCCTTTCTCATCTTGATGACAAAAATAGATGTATTCCCCGTCAACACTTGGAATGTTACTTGTCGGATTGAGTTTTCCTGAAATATCATCGTTCATATACATGACATCTCCTGAAAAAGGATTTTCTTTTGATAAATTGATTTTTGGTGAATATGCTTCTGGGAAATCAGTAAGCCCAACTCCCGCTATTTGATTTACTCCTGGAACTTTTTTATAGTCAAGATACACATTTACACAAACAACATCTTTTATTGGTTCAAAATTATAATTCGTTGTTTTGAAACCTTTAATAGGAGAAGCTTCTCCTTGATAAATAGTTTTTATGAGATGTTTTTTGGGGTTATCTGATAATGATTCTATCTCGATTTTAACAACGGCTCCTGCATTATAATTTTCGCAAACAACTACCTGTTGGGCATTAAAAGGCTTGAAAAAATATTTTATGGCCTTAGGGCTTTCAGCATTCTTTTTGGGTTCTTTACCCTCTTTGTTCTCATCTAATACAGCTGCACAATTCTTATTGTATCCTTCTATCAAAGAACTCGGAATTCCAGCCCCGGTTTCCGATCCTTCTACCTTGTAGCTCCAACGAACTTTTTGTGCATTGGTATAATTAATTATAAAAAGAACAAACAGCAGAGATAATGAAATTTTCTTCATAAAATTTAGTCTTTAAACTGAATATTGAGAATATATTATTTATTGAATAAAATATCGCAAAGTTAAAATTAATTTTTATCTAAAAATGGAAAAATCGTTTTCATCTGTTCCTTTTTTGTAATTTGTGTTTCAAGAACAAAGAATAAAGACACGAAGAATAAACGCGAAGAAGGCTTCAATTGATAATTATAAAGTTGTGTGCATTTGTGCTTTTTGTGTAATTTGTGTTCCAAGAGCAAAGAATAAAGAGCAAAGACAAAACACAAAGAAAAATATAAAGCAAAAGACCCTCACAAATTGCTTTGCAAGGGTCTTGTAAAAAACGGCGGCGACCTACTCTCCCACATAATTGCAGTACCATCGGCGTGATTAGGCTTAACTTCTCTGTTCGGAATGGGAAGAGGTGGAACCCTAACACTATAACCACCTAAATTTCTTTAATTTAGAAGGTGAGAGGTGAGTCTCTCTGAGTCCGTGAGTATTTGTAATACTCTCTGCTCGATTTCTCGCTCTCATGCTCATTAACATGACTTACCGGAAGAGAAAATTTCATAAAAATAAAATATACAATAGAAGTTTTGCTTAAAAGTTTCGGGATATTAGTACTGCTCGGCTTTGTTGTCTCCAACTTTACACCTGCAGCCTATCAAGGTCGTAGTCTCCAACCTCCCTAATATGGAAATCTAATCTTGAAGTTGGCTTCGTGCTTAGATGCTTTCAGCACTTATCCTTTCCGAACTTAGCTACTCGGCTATGCTCCTGGCGGAACAACCGATGAACCAGCGGTTCGTCCAACACGGTCCTCTCGTACTAGTGTCAGATCTCCTCAAATTTCCTGCGCCCACAACAGATAGGGACCGAACTGTCTCACGACGTTCTGAACCCAGCTCGCGTGCCACTTTAATGGGCGAACAGCCCAACCCTTGGGACCTTCTCCAGCCCCAGGATGTGACGAGCCGACATCGAGG
>JARLGW010000001.1 GCA_031292565.1 Paludibacteraceae bacterium | reverse complement strand
TCTTCCCATTCCGAACAGAGAAGTTAAGCCTAATCACGCCGATGGTACTGCAATTATGTGGGAGAGTAGGTCGCCGCCGTTTTTTACAAGACCCTTGCAAAGCAATTTGTGAGGGTCTTTTGCATTTTGGACTTCTGCCTTTTATTCTTTGCGTCCTAGCGTCTTTGCGTTTGTTTTTTGCTCTTTTATCTTTTGTTTTCTGAATTCAAAATCGATACTATCAGGGGGTGCACGCACCGTCTTTCCTATTTTTAGCAAATTCTCACTATATTTGTAAAGAAGATTTTTTACAAAATAGAATAACCTACATGACTCCATTCCTCCAGCAAGTAACCCGCGATTTGCTCCAACAATATGGCAACGATTTGTCACAAATCACCATCGTATTTCCCAATCGTAGAGCTCGTTTGTTTTTTAACGAATACCTGTGTGCCAGTTCCGACAAACCCGTGTGGGCACCTGCTTATGCCAGTTTGGACGAATTGTTTCAGCAGACATCCGACTTGCAAATTGCCGACAGCCTGAAACTGCTTACCGAGCTATATTACACCTACACCGACGTGTATTATGCCAACAAGGAAAAAGCTGCTGTGGAGAGCTTTGACGAGTTCTATTTCTTTGGCGAAATATTGTTGGGCGACTTCAACGATGTGGACAAAAATATGGTGAACGAGTTGGCTTTGTTTAGCAACCTGTTGGAGCTGGACAACCTGAAAGATAATTTTGAGCACCTGGATGAAGAGCAATGGGGTGTGATAGAACGCTTCTTCAAAGATATTTCCACCAACCGCACCCAACTAAAGGAAGCCTTCTTTTCCATCTGGAGCATTTTAGGCACGGTGTACCGCAACTTTAAAGAAAAGCTTCGGGGCGAAGGCATCGCGTATGACGGCATGGCGTTTCGTGCTGCGATAGAAAACATGCAAGCCAACGGCGTGGAATGTTTCACGCAGGAGAAATACATCTTCGTGGGCTTCAACGTGCTTACCGAGTGCGAGAAACTGCTTTTCAAGATATTAAAGCAAAACGATAAGGCTCTGTTTTATTGGGACTACGACGACTATTACATGGCGGACACGCAAGAGGCCGGACGCTTTATGCGCGACAATATCCACCGCTTCGGGAATGAACTGAAAGGCATGCAGACCGACCTGTTCACGGCAAAGCCGAAAAAGATATGTTTGGTAGCCTCGCCTTCCGAAAGTGCGCAGGCGGGTTACATACCTAAATGGATAGGGGAACTCAATTACCCTCAAGGATTTGAGCAGCCGGATTCGGCTATCGTGCTTTGCAACGAGCAAAACCTGCAATCGGTGATGCACGCCATCCCCTCCGAAGTGGGCAACGTGAATATCACGATGGGTTTCCCGCTTTCGCAAACGCCTGTTTTTAGCCTGCTTACCGTGTTGGCCGAATTGCAACTCAAGGGTGTGGATGAGGCGCAAGGCCGCTTCCGCTACAATTACGTGTTACCCGTGCTAAGGCATCCCTATATTCGCTTGCTATTCCCCGAAGCCGGGGCGGTGCAGCAAACCATGATACGGGAAAATAACTTTTTCCCCACGGCGGAGGATTTACAGAACCCCCAACTATTCAGGGCAACCAAGGATGCCGTGGAGCTTTCGGAATATCTGCTGGAAACCTTGAAAGCCGTTGCCGTGGTGTATGGCAAGCAATCGGAAACCGAGGGCGATGAAAATAATTCGTTCAACGACTTGTATAGCGAAGCTTTATTTCGTGCTTTTCAGGCATTGAACCGTTTGCACGATTTGATTACCACCAAGCAACTTCAGGTGCAGAAGCCTACCTTTGTGAGTTTGCTCAAGCAACTATTGTCCGGTACCTCCATCCCTTTTCATGGCGAACCGGCACGGGGGCTGCAAGTAATGGGTGTGCTCGAAACCCGTAACATGGATTTCCGTAATGTGCTAATGATGAGCACAAACGAAGGCATGATGCCGAAGTCGGACAACGATTCGTCATTCATCCCGCATTTTATTCGTAAGTTTTTCGGGATGACTACCATTGAGCATCAGGATTCCCTGTATGCCTATTATTTCTACCGCTTGTTGCAACGGGCGGAAAACATCGTGTTGATGTACAACACGGCCAACCAGCAAACGGGAAAATCGGAGATGAGCCGCTTCCTGTTGCAGTTGCTCACCGAGTACCCGTACCCGATTGAACGTATCAGTCTGCAATCGGAAATACAACCGCACAACCCGATGCCTTTGCGGGTGGAAAAATCGGAAGCCCTGTTGGAAAAAATAAAGCATCAGTTTGATATACGTTTGAATGACGAGGCACAACGATTATCAGCATCCGCAATAAACAATTTTTTCGATTGCAGCCTTCGTTTCTATTTGCATTACGTGGAGGATATCCGTCCGCCACAAGAGCTGTCCGACGAGTTGGACAATTCCGTGCTAGGAAGTGTTTTTCATAAAACGGCAGAATTAATTTACCGTGAAATAGGGCATGTGCAGCAAAGTGAGGGCGAACCATTCCCCGCCTTTGTCGTTACCCAAGAGCAGATAGAAGGATTCTTAAAGGCCGATGCTCGCATTGAAAAAGCCATTGAAAAAGCATTCAATGAAGAATTTTTCAACCGTGAGATGCCACGTGAGAGATACAACGGGGAGCAACTTATTTATTTTCGTATTGTAAAGCAATTTATCAAACGCCTGTTGCGCATGGATAAGGCGGAAGCTCCATTCACCATGTTGGGCTTGGAGCAACGGAAATATCGCACGGTAACAATGCCCGATGGGGTGCAGTTGCAATTGGGTGGAATTGTGGATCGTATGGATTATAAGGACGGACACTTGCGGGTGGTGGATTATAAAACGGGAGGTAACCCCAAAGAGGCAAACGAGATGGGGAAACTTTTCGACTCAAATAAAGAAAGAGCGAACTATATTTTTCAAGCTTTTCTGTACGCATCCATCCTGGTGCAGGAGCAACCGGATGCCGTGCAACCGGCCTTGGTGTATATACAAAAAGCGATGGATGATGATTATTCCCCCATTATTAATTGGGATAAGCAGCCGATAAATGATTTTCGGGATCTGGCGGAGGAGTTTGAAACCGCCTTGCTTCAAAAATTAGGTGAACTGTTTGACCCTTCTATCCCTTTTGAGCAAACCACCAACGAAAAGGCTTGCGAGTGGTGCGACTTTAAAGGAATGTGCGGACGGTAATTCACAATTTATAATTCATAATTCGCAATTATGGGAGTGGTATAAGTGTGCTTGAAATGGGCAGAAAATAAAGGATAAAATTTCCCGTAGGGAATTAATATCAATAGAATAAATGCGCATCTTAGACCCGATTCCCCGTGAGGGGATAGATATATTTATTTCCTAGAGGAAAACTATTTTTCATAACCACAACGTGGTTAAACATTAGTAACCTCTTATGAAATGCGGGGTAAGGAACCAAGCAATAGAACTCGAACCCTCACGGGGTTCAACAAAGTTATTATGTATTTAGATTATGCAACACGTTGTAATTTCAGATCAGTTTAAGCAAACCTGTCCTCAATTGGCATTCGGGCTGATAAGTTGTAGCGTAACAAATTCCGCTTCTCATTCCGGTTTGTGGCAGGAAATAGCTACCGTTGAAGCAGAGTTCAAAGCTACTTACAGTATTGAACAAATTAATAAAATTCCAACTATACAAGCTACCCGGCAGGCATATAAAGCTTTTGGTAAAGATTCTAACAGATACAGACCCTCGGCGGAAGCATTGTGCCGTCGCATCTTGAAAGGCATGGAGTTGTATCGGATTAATACTTTGGTGGATTTGATTAATTTGGTATCCATCCGTACGGGGTATTCCATTGGCGGATTTGATGAGGATAAAATTGTGGGCGATATCACTCTTACCGTGGGCACGGCGGATGATGTGTTTGAAGGTATAGGTCGGGGCTTGCTTAATATCGAGGGTTTGCCCGTGTATAAAGACAGTGTGGGCGGTATTGGCACGCCTACCAGCGATAACGAGCGCACCAAGCTTTCGATGGAAACTACGCGCTTGTTTATGATTATCAATGGCTATTCGGGCAAGGCCGGTTTGCAGGAGGCTATCGACTATTCTATTGGGCTACTGGATAAATACGCAAATGCAACAGGAGTAGAGGTACTCACGCTTTAATCGGCATCTATTTCATCCAAAATCTTTTGCACTTCGGCATCCGTTTTTTGCAGCTTGGTTTTGCAGGTTTTAATTAACTCGGCAGCCCGTTGAACCTTTTCGGTAAGGGTATCTACATCCAATTCTTCGTTTTCAATTTGAGCTAGAATTTCTTCCAGTTCCGACATGGATTCTGTGTAAGTTTTGGTTTGTTTTGCCATACGGTTAATCTGTTTTATTTTTTTATGAAACGATGCTTTCTATTTCGCCATCCTGAAGCCGCGTTGTTATTCTGTCCCCTGCTTTTACCCGTGTTTTGCTCCTAATTATTTTGCCGTTTTTAAGCGTGAGCGAATACCCTTTTTTCAATAACGTTTCGGGTGACGATAGATTTACTTTTTGCTCCATCATCTCCACTTCGTGAAATTTGCAGGTGGAATAGAAACGCGTTCCGGTGTGTAATTGTAGTTTGTATTTTTCCAGCGTTACCAATTTCTTTCTCGTTTGTTGTTCCGAGTCTTTTTTCAATTGATGGGAGAGGAGCGACAATCGACTCTTTTTGTCGAACAATAACTCGTTTACCAATTGAGGAAACTGCATGGATATTTTTTGCAAGCTGTTTATCTTTTTTTGTAGAATCTTTTCACTAAGAAAAACAATTCCCTGCTGTATTTCCAGCACGCCATCCATAGCTTCGCTCACGCGTGAAATTAAAAATTCAGCCACGGCAGTAGGCGTTTTACATCGGGTGTGAGCCACCATATCCACGATAGATTCATCC
Organism: Paludibacteraceae bacterium; assembly: GCA_031292565.1. Classification (GTDB taxonomy): domain Bacteria; phylum Bacteroidota; class Bacteroidia; order Bacteroidales; family Paludibacteraceae; genus JAFGVL01. The sequence goes on along the minus strand of JARLGW010000001.1, from coordinate 971,519 downwards.
CGCTCGTGGCCAATTCCGGTGATGATTGGTAACGGAAATTGAGTGCAATTAAAAGCCAATTCATAATTATCAAAGCAGCTCAATTCAGCCGTGGCACCACCACCACGGATAATAACCACCACGTCGAATTTCTCCTGATGCTCAAAGATAAGATCTAACCCATGAACGATGGAATTGGCGGCTTGTTCTCCTTGCATTACCACGGGAAAAAGTTTGGTATAGAACGCGAAACTGCCTGTGTTTTTTTTCAATTGATCCATAAAGTCACCGTAACCCGCCGCTGTTGGTGATGAGAGAATGGCAATTCGTTGAGGTGTCGGGCTAAGTGTTAGTTCTTTGTTCATGTCCATTACCCCGTCGTCTTTCAGCCGGTTGATAATTTCCATGCGTTGCCTAGCCATGTCGCCCAGTGTAAATGTAGGGTCAATATCCTTTATATTTAGGCTAAACCCGTATAGCTCATGGTATTCTACCGAACAGGCTAGCAGCACTTTTATGCCCTGGCGCAGGTGTTCGCCCGTGCTACTTTCAAAGTAGGGCTTAAGCATTCGGTAAGTGTTTGCCCAGCAGGTTGCTTTGTTTTTGGCTAGCAAGGTATTTGAGGTAGCATCTTTTTCCACCAATTCAAAATAAGCATGCCCCGAAGCATTTTCGTGCAGTTCGCTAATCTCCGCCCGAACCCATAAAGGTCGGTCAAAGGCCAGTTGAATCTGTTCTTTGATTTGCAGGTTAAGCTCTAACAATGAAAATGAATCGGTGGATTTCATGTGCTATTGTTTTGTAAATTTTTGCTTGTAAAGTGTAATATCGCCTAGCATTACTTCCAACGTATATTCTCCAGCCTTTATATCCGTTAATAAAAGCCGCGTGTGAACTTCTGATATTTTTTGTGTCAATATCTTTTTTCCATTCGAGGCTAATAATGTTAGTTCTGGGTCTCGGCCTAAAATGCCACGATCTATTTCTACATTAAGCGTGTCTTGTGCGGGACTTGCTTGCACTTGTACTAAATCACCATTGGTAAGTAAGCCTTTGCTTGATTCGATGGCATCCATGTAAGAGGCATAAAAATCGGGAATCCCGTATCCTATTTCATTATTCGGACTGTCGTATTTCGACGCATGTTTCTTTATTAGTTCTATTATCCCGTTGCATGAAATGTTCGGAAAAGCTTGCCACAGGCAGGCCGTTAGCCCTGCAATAACAGGGGCTGCAAGAGAGGTTCCGTTGTTGCTCGATACCTCACCGTTTTCGTTTATCACTGCCGTGTTCGATCCCAAGGCACAAACCGTGGGTTTTATTCGTTTATCCGCCGTGGGACCGAAGCTGCTAAACGAACTTCGTTCCAGTGAAGTGCGCACGGAACCTACTGTAATAATACTATCGGCATCGCCGGGAGCTACAATGTAGTGCCAAGGGCTGTCGCCTTCGTTTCCGGCACTATTTACCACAATCATTCCTTTCCGGCTGGCCATAGTTTCGGCAATGGAAGCTCTACACGTTTTGCCGTTCATGTCGTGGTACTTATAGTTTCGCTGTTTATTGTCGAACTTATAATATCCCACGGAAGTAGTAATAATATCGGTACCCACGCTATCGGCAAATTCTAATCCTGCCACCAGGTTATCCACCTCGGCAGGCGATTCTGAAACGGTATTTTCGGTACGGATGAGCCAATAGGAAGCTTCGGGTGCGGTGCCTATAAATTTGTCGTAGTCATACGCCGCCATCACTGATAGAACATGTTCTCCATGATAATTTTCCGAAAAAACATCTGATTGAGGGTTTACAAAATCCTTCGCACCCAGTATTTGTCCGTTGTTCCATGCTTGGGAAAAAGCCGGAATGGTGTTTACGTTTTGAAATCCACCGTCGAGCACGGCAATAACCATTCCTTCGCCTTTATAGCCGGCTTTGTGCAACCAAATGCCATTAAGCATGTTAATTTGGGTAAAAGCATTGCCATAGCCGTTGTTGGTATTGAGTATTTTTTTCTTTTGAAATATTTTCGCCTCTAGCTTGTTGCCTTTACTTATGTTGGGGTTGAAAGTCTTTTCTGTTCTTTTTACAAAGGAGAGTGCTGCAATTTTTTTTATGATGGAGGTGTCTGATATGGCAATGGTAATGCCATTCAGCCATTTACTCTTGCTGCAAACAATTGCAAAGCCTTTTGACAATACTGAATCAATGTATTCCTGCTTTACAGGAAAATCGGTGGAATCAATTTTTATATTTTGTTTTTGTCTGCGTAAAATGGCTTTAAGAGATAGATAGTTACTTGGATTGTCGAGCGTGTACTCAGAACCTCTTTTATAAGTAAACTGAATCCAATACCGATAATAGGCACTTTGCTGCGATTCACAACAAAGAATGGTTATAAAGAGGAATATAAAGAGGAATAGTTTCTTCATTCAAATAACGTTGTTCAAGAGCATTTTCTCAATGCTGCTTGTTCTTAAATAGAAAACAGCTAAACTGTCAATTCATAGATTTCTTTCAAAAGTAAGGATTATATATGTATTTTTGGAACAGTTTTTATAAAAATGGACAAGTATCTTAAAATATTAAAACAGTACTGGGGTTACGATTGTTTTCGTGAGCTGCAAGGTGACATTATTAAATCAGTCAGCGAACGAAAAGACACGCTTGGTTTGATGCCTACCGGTGGTGGTAAGTCCATCACTTTTCAGGTGCCAACCATGTGTATGGATGGTATTTGCCTGGTGATAACGCCCCTTATCGCATTGATGAAGGATCAGGTGGATGGCTTGAAGAAGCGGAAAATAAAAGCGGCGGCTATCTATTCGGGCATGACAAGGGAAGAAATTATTCGAACCTTGGAAAACTGCATTTACGGAAAATATAAATTTCTGTATATCTCGCCTGAACGGTTGTCCACCGAACTGTTTATCTCGCAACTTCAGCATCTTAATGTTTGTTTAGTCGCGGTGGATGAATCGCATTGCATATCGCAGTGGGGGTATGACTTTCGTCCGTCGTATTTACGAATTTCGGAAATAAGGGATCATTTGCCGGATGTGCCTATTCTGGCATTAACGGCAACGGCTACTCCAGAAGTGGTAAAAGATATTCAGCAACGATTAAAGTTTCCACGGGAAAATGTTTTTCAAAAAAGCTTTGAACGGAAAAATTTGGCTTACGTGGTACGAAACGCGGAAGACAAATTTTATAACTTGCTGAAAATATTGACCAACGTGCAGGGTTCGGCCATCGTGTATGTGCGTGACCGGAAAAAGACGAAGGAAATTGCCGATTTCTTAAATGAAAAAGGTTTTTCGGCGGAACATTTTCATGCCGGAATTTCCAATGATAGCAAGGATGCAAAACAAACCCGATGGAAAACGAATCAAACTCGGGTTATAGTATCTACCAATGCTTTTGGAATGGGTATTGATAAGCCTGATGTGCGCTTGGTTATCCATTTGGATTTGCCCGATTCGCTCGAGGCCTATTTTCAAGAGGCGGGAAGAGCGGGGCGCGACGGAAAAAAAGCGTATGCCGTGTTGCTCTACAATAAAAGCGATTCTACGAAGCTAAAGAAACGTTTGTCGGATACTTTCCCCGCGAAAGACAGAATCACGTTGACTTATGATAAACTGGGTAATTACTTTGAACTGGGTGTGGGGAGTGGCGAAGGTGCCGTTTTTGCATTTAACTTGCAGGACTTTTGTCACAAATTCAAATTGCCGATATTGCCTACTTACCATAGCCTGAAAAACCTTGAACATGCAGGGTATCTTGAACTCACGGATGAATTGGATAATGCTTCCCGCGTGTTATTTACCATAAAAAGAGACGAGCTGTATTCCTTTCAGCTTAAAAACCCGGAGTTGGATAAGTTGATGCAACTACTGCTCCGATCTTATACCGGGTTGTTTACTGATTACGCACATATTAACGAAGAGGTACTTGCTGGCAGGCTGAACTCCACCCGGCAAAAGGTGTATGACCAGCTTGTTCTGCTCAGCAAGCAGGGCTTTATACATTATATCCCGGCCAAGAAAACGCCTTTTATTATTTATACTTGCAACAGGGTGGAGGCCGACCGGGTGAAGCTGAGCAAGGAGGCTTACGACGACCGAAAAGGCCGTTATGAAAAAAAAATAACGGAAATGTTGAGATATGCCACGGATGAAAACGTGTGTCGTAGTCAGATCTTATTACAGTATTTTGGGCAAAAAGATTCTAAGCCTTGTGGTCATTGCGACGTGTGCCTGGAAAAGAAAAAGGGGCAGATACAAAACAAGGATTTTAATGAAATAAAAGTATGCATAGAAGATTTGCTGAAAGAGCAACCGCGTAATATTTCGGAACTATTGCAGGTAATGCCCCACAAAGAGGATCAAGTGCTATTGGTAATTAGGTTCCTATTCGACAATGGATTAATAAAGCAACAAGACAACATCCTCGTTTGGGTGGGGTGAAAAATGCTTTTTGGCGAGAAGGTAGCATAAGTGTTGAAGATTTATTACTTTTGTCAGCCTTTTTATTAATTGGCGTCTCAAAATCAGAACTTGGATTTATGAAAAAGATATTAGTTTTATGCCTTTTATTCGTGTCGGTAACGCTGAGTGCTCAATTCAAACTGGGGGTAACTGCTGCCGGTGGATTGGGCAGTAAAAGCACTGTAACCCCCTTGGATTCTTTCAAGTTTGTAGGCTCGTTAGGCTTTTCGGCTGAAGTTAGGTATGCTTTGGTGTTTTTCAGAACTGGGGTGGTTTTTCAGAATGACAACCGCACTTTTGTGCCTTTACATCTGTTTGTAAGAACTACTCCTGCCGGTGGATTTTTGGGTGGTGGTGTTTCTTTGGCTACCAATAAGGGAAAATCTATGTACGACATCATCCTTGGACGGAAAGCGTCCCGTAATTTTGATATAGCACTTCAATACTCACATCCGTTGCAAGGTGTTTTCAGTGAATCTATATTAGGAATTCATCTTACATTCTATCCTTTAACTACATGTGGGTCACTCTGTGAATTGTAGCTAATAAATAACTAAAAGGTCAATACCTTTTTACTTCGTTTTACTATTTGATACAGATCGGCTAGTGAGGCTATGGTACACATGCCTATCTCATCGGTTTTGCGTTGTTGAGCACAAGTGGCACAGGCAATAATTTGTCCTCCATTACCCACGAACTTATCTTTCAAAGATTCCAAATCGAAATTTGTATCTTTTGTTTGGAAGCCATCTAATCCTTTTCCCAACAGAAATATTACTACCGTGTCGCCTTTGCCTTGTGCGTAAGTGGCTAGTCGTAGTGCATTCCATACGGTTTCGGCATCATTGGTGTAAAGCACGATACCCAAATCGGGTGTTGATTTTTTATTGAACACGCTATACTTTTCGCAGCCCAAAGGTTGTTCAGCATAAGCGGGTTGCAGCAGTAGAGCTAAAAAGGCAATGACTAAAAGCTTTTTCATAATGATCGGGGATAATAAAAAATGTTGTTCCACTTTTACATGGAACAACATTTTATAACGTTAAGAATGAACTTTTTATTTGAATGTTTCCAAGAAACGGATCATTAAATTTTGGTAATTGGCAAACTTGGTGAAAGGAACCAGTTCCGGTTTGTCGTTCAGGTTATGATAAGCCATGCTGCCACCTAGCGAGTAGATAAAGAAGCAAGGTACACCTTTTTCGTCGAAAACAGAGTGTTCGCTAATTGGTGCGGTAGCCCTGCTGTCTATTTTAGGCAATAGCTTATAGTACGCGTTGATTTTGGTAAGTTGGGTAAGCAATGCTGGATATTTAGGGCCATTCACTACTTTTATTCCTTCACTACCGTTTCCGGCTAAATCAAAGCTAACTAGGAATTTGATTTTGGTAAGAGGTACAGGTGGCGACGCTACATAGGCTTGAGCACCCGCGTAGGCAAGTTCGTTGCCCCCAAAAGCAATAAATATTACACTATAATAAGGAGAAATCACTTTGAAATGTTTTGCCAATGTTAGTAGCATGGCCACGCCACTTGCACTGTTGTTCGCTCCAAAGTAGTTTACATCTTTACCTATCATTCCCAGGTTGTCATAATGAGCAGTTACCACGATAAACGAATCGGGTTTAATAGCTCCTTTTATCATCCCTACCACATTTTGAGTTTCGTAAGCGGGTTTAAATTCTGCATCCACGGCAACTTTTATTTCCTTTACGCTGGCGATGTCAGTTTCCCTTGTAATGTATATTACGGGGCGTATACCCAGGGTGCTCGACGTTCCCCAGGTTGGTTTGCTTTTGTTGTTGTATATAATTACACCTTTTAGCTGCACTTTGTTGTCGGTTTTCATGGATTCAATCAGTTTGTCAATTCTTTTTGATTGTTCCGGTGTTTCGCCTTCACGGTTTGAATTATCAACTAACATCAACGTTTCTTTTGAATCCCGAAGCTTGTCTATCAGCACCATGCGGTTGCTTATGTCTTTTCGAGTAACAAAAACAGGTTTGAATGTACCTGCAATTGATGGGCAACTTGGGTCAACTATGTAATCCGTACCGGCCATTAAAATGTCGTTGTTCAGTTGCAAATCCATTCTTTCGGGGAATGTATTCGCAGCTACATTAAATTTTTGCATGTAGGTGGTGCCAAAAGGCTGTAATCCCAATGCTTTAAATTCATTCGCGATATAATCAGCTGCCAGTTTATCTCCATTTTTCGCGTATCCACGGCCTTTCATGGAAGGGTCGCATAGTTTTGAAACGACTTCCTGAGCGTAATCTACCTCGTCGGATTTTGGAGCTTTTAAGCTATCGGGAATCTCTGTCTGGCTAAATAAACTTAGCCCTACAAAGCTTAGACATAAACATAAGGAGACCTTTTTCTTCATAATCCTAATATTTAAAATTGTTATTGTTTTTGCTCAAAAAAAATAAAAAAGAATAGCCTGTTCTAGTATCTTTCAAATGTAAATATAAAATGAATAAATCATATTTTTTTCACCTAAAAATTATTTAAAATTTAGAGAATTGACTTTATTTCGGACAAAGAGCTAACCATGTGGGTGGGGTTGAATGAAATAGCGGGTTGCTCTTTGGGGTTGTAATAGAGTTGGTCTATCCCGGCATTTTTAGCACCCTCTATGTCGGCTTCAAAGTTGTCACCAATCATAATCACTTCTTTTTTGCGTGCGTTTAGCGAGGTTATGGCATAATCAAAAATACGCCTGTCAGGTTTTAAAGCACCTACTTTTTCTGATAAAATAATATGCTCAAAGTATTTGTCCAGCCCTGAGTTTTTTAGTTTTAAATATTGCACCTCTTCAAATCCGTTTGACAGGATGTGCATGTGGTACCTGTTTTCCTTTAAATATTCGAGTATCTCATTGGCATGAGGCATAAGAGCCTTTTGCATGGCGCATACTTGCAGGTAATCAAAACTCAGGGTTTTAACCAATTCAGGATTATCTATGCCCACTTGTTGTAGCGGGTAGTTGAATCGTTCGAAGTTGAGAAACTTTTTATTGATTTGCTTGTTGTGGTAGCTATACCAAAGCTGGGTGTTGCGGAACACGTATAGGTTATGAAAATGTACAAAGCTATCGAAGGCCTTGTCCAACTCGTATTTGACAAACATTTCCCGTAATGTTTTTTCGGAGTTTGTTTCAAAGTCCCACAACGTGTTATCAAGGTCGAAAAGAATATGCTTGTATTTGGCTGCCATAGCGAAAAAAAAGCCGAACTGTTACATTCGGCTTTCTGTATTTTTAATTGGTTTGTATTACTAAATATTTGGATACGCTCCAAAATTGTACAGGATCTTTAATTTGTATCACTTTGTTTCCGTTTTCGGTAGCTATGGTGTAGGATGTCAATGGATGACTCGTTTTTATCTTCGCCTTCTTACTGTACACCGGAATGGTTGTTGTGGTACGAATATCTATTTTTACAAAGTAATCTTTGTTAAAATCGGCTTGTAACACTTTTGTTTGGCTGAAAATGCCATTTTTAGTAAGTATTTTCTGATTTTTTAATTCCTTAGTTGTACCAAACACATAGAACGCGGCGTTTAGTTCATCGGCCTGTTGTTTTATCAGCTCGGCTTTTTGTTTATTGTCTTTATCCAAGTCTCCCACTTGCTGGCCAAGTTCAAAAATTCGTTTATCTTTAACACTCAGTTCTGCTTTTAACGAATCCATAGCCTGTGCTTTTTCTTGCAAATCGGCTGTCAGGCGGTCTATTGTTTTTTGTAATTCGGCATAATGTGCTCCGCTTTTCTTTATCTTCTGCTGAAGTAATGCTATTTGCTCCTTGTTTTTTTGCAAGGCATTGGTCATTATCACAATGTTGTCTTTAATTGATTGGGCAGCTTGCGATGAAAGTCTTTCAGGTTTGTGTGTCGTGGCTGAAATCAATTGTTCCGACGCGGTTACTTTGTCAAAGTTTTCCGATATGTCATTAATTGTTTTAAAATAGGTATTAATTTCCGCGTCTTTTGCTTTTTTCTGAACTACTAACGAATCGTTCTGAGCTTTAAGCTTCTTGTATTCGGTTGACTCTTTTACACAAGAGGCAAACAGGAATAATGGGGCGATAAAAAGGATTAGTTTTTTCATATTATTTTTAAGATTGGGGTGTTAATGTGAGTGACATTGATACAAAAATAAAGTTAATTTGGTAAACCTGCAACAATTATAACAATTTCACCCTTGGGTTGTTTAGTCGTGTAGTGAGAAATTAATTCTTGTAGCGTTCCACGCTGGGTTTCTTCAAACATTTTTGATATTTCACGAGATACGGATGCCTTCCTCTCGGAGCCAAAAAACTCGGCAAATTGTGTTAACGTTTTAACTAAACGATAGGGTGACTCGTAAAAAATCATGGTTCGCTGTTCCTGAGCCAACAGGGTAAGCCTGGTTTGCCGTCCTTTTTTTACAGGCAAAAAGCCTTCAAAGCAGAAACGGTCGTTGGGCAAACCTGAATTTACCAGCGCGGGTACAAACGCCGTGGCTCCGGGTAAGCATTGTATTTCAATATCTTGTTCGCTACAAGCTCGTACTAATAAAAAACCGGGGTCGGAAATGGCCGGGGTGCCAGCATCCGAAACTAAAGCTATGGTTTGCCCGCCCTGTATGCGCTTAACGATGCCGTCAACCGTTTGATGCTCATTGAATTTGTGATGAGACGTCATGGGGGTTTGTATTTCAAAATGCTTTAACAGGAAAGCCGTTGTGCGGGTATCTTCTGCTAAAATCAAGTCGGCTTCCTTTAGCACCTTGATGGCTCTAAAAGTCATATCTTCCAAATTACCAACCGGTGTTGGTACTACAAACAGTTTACTCATCCAACAAATTTTCGGTTCACAAGGTTCATAAATTCTATCACACTTTCTTTTTCGCTATCCCAATGGAAATTTTCTGATATATATTTTTCGGTCTCGTGCAAGTTCGTGCAAGTGTCGATAAAGTCAATGGCTTGATTCATTTTATCTGCATCATTGCCAAACAGTTCGCGTTGAAACATAAATCGGTTACCAATGCTAATGCTTTTTCTCAAGCTTGTTACCTGCTTGTTTGATAGGGCATTGAATAAATTACCTTCTTTCTTTGGTGCCGGTTCTATTTGTTGTTCGTGCAGAATTGGTTCCTCTTTCTTTATATTGATTTCAGGTTCTTTTTTTTGTTCTTCCACCACCGGGCTCTTTTCTTCTACTTTGGGTGCTTCAACGGGAGCAACCTGTGGTTCTGGTACTATGGTTGGTGGTGCAATTTCTTCCTTGGCTACGACTACTACTTCCGGTTCTTTAGGCAGAATTGGTTCTTGTATGGGTGCAGGTTGGGATTCTATTTCGTGTTTCGTTTCAATGTTGATTTCTTTTACTATCGGTTTTTCATCTACGATAGGTTCCGGTTTCTTTTCGTCCGTTATTTCTTTTGTAGGCTTGGCTTTTTTTGTAGGCTTTTTTGCAGGTGTGTGGTGTGCGTCAATCTCTATTTGTTGCACTTCTTTGGAAATGCCGTTTACTTCGGCAAGCATTTGCAAGTTGCTTATCACATCATGTGCTTTCAAGCTCGCCAGTTTGATAATGCTAGGCGAGGGCGATTCTGTTTCGTACAAACCTTGGGCAATCATGTCTAATTCGCGTATATCTTTCTGTATAAGCGCGATAAAAACTTCTTTTGTCATATCTTTTCTTATATTCCTTTTTTGAAATGTGTAATTTATTACCTTTGCAAAAAGGCTGTGTAAAAATAAGAAAATTAATCCATTATGATATTTTTTGAAACGAATATTCATTTAAAGGAAAAAAGGGGCAGCATTGAGGTAATTTGCGGGTCGATGTTTTCCGGTAAAACGGAGGAATTGCTACGCCGCCTGAAGCGTGCAAAGTTTGCCAGGCAGCAGGTGGAAATATTCAAACCCTCGGTGGATACTCGTTACTCCGAAACGGATGTGGTTTCGCATGACAATAATTCCATTTTGAGTACGCCAGTAGATTCCTCGGGCAATATTCTGTTGTATGCCGAAGGGGTGGATGTGATAGGCATTGACGAAGCACAGTTTTTTGACGACGGATTGGTTTCGGTTTGCAGCCAGCTTGCCAACCAGGGGTTGCGGGTTATCGTGGCCGGGTTGGATATGGATTTCAGTGGAAAGCCTTTCGGGCCTGTTCCCGGCTTGTGTGCTGTTGCCGATGAGGTAACCAAGGTGCATGCCATCTGCGTGCGCTGTGGTGCTCCGGCCTATATCTCCCATCGATTGGTGGACAATAATAAACGAATATTTCTCGGCGAAAAGGATGAATACGAACCTGTTTGCCGCAATTGTTATCAGGCAGAAACGAATGAAAAATGATATTAAATACGCATCAAAATGAATGACTCTTTTAAACGGCCTTTTACCTTCGACCGGGTGGTACGAATCATAATCGGGGTTGCTGTTGCCATTGCACTTTTTCTGTTGCTTAAAAAATTGAGTAGTGTGTTGTTGCCTTTTTTGGTGGCATGGCTTATTGCTTATATGCTATATCCTATTGTTAAGATATTCCAGTTCAAGCTCAAAATAAGGAGTAGGATATTATCTATTTTGCTGGTTTTTTTAAGTGTTGGTCTTCTATTGGGGTTGATTCTATGCTTGGTAATCCCTCCCATAATTTCCGAAATAACTAGAACTGGCGATCTTTTGTCCGTTTACGTGCAACATGTACAGCAGGTAAATTTTATTCCACAGGAGATTAAAGTGTCCATATTAAATTGGATAAATAAGATTGATTTGGAAAAACTGCTTAGTAAAGATTATTTTGCTCAAGGAGTAGAATTTATTATTCCTCAGTTTTGGAATTTATTATCAGGTTCTATTAGCTTTATTATTAGTTTATTTGTCCTGTTTATCGTGTTTTTATATACCGTTTTTATCCTTACCGACTACGAACGTATTAACAACGGTTGGATACAACTTGTGCCTGAAAAATATCGTACGGTTATCACCTACATATTAGACGATCTTGAGAAGGGGATGAACCGATATTTTCGTGGTCAGGCATTAATAGCCAGTATCGTGGGCGTATTGCTAGCCACCGGTTTTACCATTATTGATTTGCCTTTAGGACTGGTGTTGGGGTTGATAATGGGCGTTTTTGCCATGGTGCCTTATCTTAATGTAGTTATGTTTCCCGTATTGGGATTTTTTGCTTTTCTAAAATCGGTGGAAACGCACCAGCCGTTTTGGGTGGTGGCGGCATCGGTTGTTGCCGTGATTGTAGTTGTTCAAGCCACTCAAGATCTTTTTCTTACTCCGAAAATAATGGGTAAAGTTACGGGGATGAAACCTGCCGTGATATTACTTTCCTTGTCCATCTGGGGCTCCTTACTTGGAATTGCGGGTATGATTATAGCCTTGCCTGCCACTACTATTCTTTTTTCATATTATAAACGGTTTATAATTGGCAATGATTCCATTACCGATATTACGCCATTGGAAAAGAAGCTCGACGAAGAAGAAAACGATACGAATAAATAGCAAAAGAGCCTCTTAAAATTTTAAGAGGCTCTTCGTTTCTTTATTTTTCAATACTAATCAGAGATCCCGTTTGAGGGTCGTATTTTACTTTTACACATTTATTTTTAAGCACTTTGGCCGGTAAAGCCTGTATGCTTCCAAATTGGGCGATGGAGAAATCATCCTCCAAAAATTTATTTTCACTGTTGGAAATTGTTACGTGTGCCGTTCCCGGTAGCATGTAATAGAATTTATTTTCTTTCTTCTCTGTTACAGCCTGTGGTGTGTCGTTTATGGATGGGGTTAGGGTCATATACACAGGCGTTCCGCTCAAATCGTCCTTATCAACAATACCGTTCAAGCCCGATAGTCTGAAAATCAGTTCATTCTTCATGGCTTTGTCGGGTGTTATTTCAATTTCCTTGGTGACGATTGTTTTAATCTTTTTTCCGGCAAACATTTCTACCAACGATTTTTCCGATTGATCTAGTTTTTTCAACATAAGCTTCAACGATTCTCCATCCGACGGAATTTTATCATTGTCACCCGTGATGAGGTTTAGGCGGCTGTCGCGGATACGGTATATTTGTTTTGCTGCCGTTTCGGCCATTTTTGCCGTTGAGTTTGCTGTTAATTGATCTTCGGTAAGTACCCCGTTGTTGAAAAAGTCGTCGTCATTGGTAGCTCCTTTTACCACGTAGCTATTCTTCTCAGCAGGTTTCATGCAGCATGGGGCAGTGGTATTGATTCCACATATTACGCCTTCTTTGGTTAGGCTTACATAAAGGTTAGGGTCGGAATTGAGGCTAAACGTTTTGTTTTTATCCGCAATGGTTTTTTTGCGAATGCTGATTTTATTTATCTCCCACGTTGTTTTGTTTTCCGTCACCACGTCTTTCAATGCCAAATAGCGTTCGCTGTAGTTATAGTACGGACCCATTTTTTGCACGGTCTTGGTGGCTTCTACTTCTACCACCAATACGGTTTTGGGCAGCGAATAGATAATGGCCGGATCATTCGGCTTGGTGTTTTTCTTTTCTTTCGGATTGGCCGCGAATGCTCCTATGGCAATGAGGCCTAATAGACAGAAGGATAAGGTCTTTTTCATTATGGTTATGTCTTTCAAAATTAATATTCTATTTTTATTTCGTCTATAATGTTACTTGCTATCATGGCCGCTTGCCCCATTTTCAAGGCAGCCTTGTCGCCCGCTTCGCCATGCAGGTACACGCCCAACAGCGCACTCTCTTTGGCGGTATAACCTTGTGCCCGTAGCGACAGAATCATGCCGCAAAGCACGTCGCCACTTCCCCCGGTAGCCATACCGGGATTGCCCGTGGAGTTGAAATGAACTTCACCATCAGGACAAACGATGGCGGTATAGGCTCCTTTTAGCACTACAAAAATACGATGTTTTTCGCTAAACTCTTTTGCTTTTTGCATTTGATTCCATCTGCCGGAATAAGAACCCGTGAGCCGTTCAAATTCTTTAGGGTGCGGGGTGATGATTGTATTTTCGGGCAATAAATCCAAATAAGAAGGATTTTTGGACAGTATATTCAACGCGTCGGCATCCAGTACCAAGGGTTGTGTGGCATTTTCAAGCAGGTGTTTAAGCATCTTGGCCGTTTCCGGTTCCACACCCATGCCGCAACCACAGCCAATAGCGGAATACGGTTTCAAGTTCTCGGTAAGTAGGCTGAGGTATGAAAATTCTTTATCGGGTATGCACATGGCTTCGGGCACGGCTGTTTGGAGGACGTTTACTCCGCATTCCGGCACATGTACCGTGAGCAATCCCACGCCTGTGTGCAAGCATGCCCTGGAGGCCAATACCACGGCACCCATTTTGCCATAGCTACCGCCCATAAACAGCGCGTGGCCGTAAGTACCTTTGTGCGAAAAGCGACCACGGGGTTTTAATAGGGCTTGAACGTTTTCTTTTTCAGTAAAAAAATAAGGCGATGGTGTATTTTGCAACGCTTCCGGGTGAAGCTTAATATCAACCACTATCCATTCACCCACTTGTTCTTCGTTTTCGGGTAGGAGGTAAGCTAGTTTTGGGAATTGTAGCGACAGGGTGTAGCGAGCTTGAATAATAGCTTCCCGGTTGTTGGCGGTGTTGTCTTCGCCAAAAAGGCCGGACGGAATATCTATGGCAATAACTTTTGCCCCGGAGTGGTTGATGTGTGCCACAAGCTTGGCAAAGATGCCTTCCAGCGGGCGGTTGAGGCCGGAGCCGAAAATGCCGTCAAGCACCCAATCGTCGTCATCCAGCACGGGGAATTGCTCCGGTGTATTTAGTTCGGTAAATCGAGCTGTTCCTTGTTTTAGTAAGCGTTGCTTATTGGCTTCGCAGTCGGCGGACAGCTTACCGTTGGGGTTTACCAAGAACACTTCCGGCTCAAAACCGCAAATGCCCAGCAGGCGTGCCACGGCCAACGCGTCGCCACCATTATTACCACTTCCGGCAAATATTTTGAAATGAACGTGTGCATCGAAAGTCTTTAATAGCCAATCGGTAATGCACCCGGCAGCCCGCTCCATCAAATCGACTGACGAGATAGGCTCGTACGCTATGGTGTAGGCATCCAGCTCCTTTATTTGCTTGGTAGTGAAAAGTTTCATTCGCGTATCCTTGGTTTTGGTTTACACAAAGTTAAAAACTTTTTTGAAGAAAAATAAAATTTGATGCTAAAGTGTGTGGGTGGGGCTATGGGTCGGAAATTTTTTTGCAAGTTTGGAAACTTGCTTTTAGCCTGTCGGAATGAAATCTGATTTATACTGATGAAGTCTGGAGACTTCTTTTTAGCTACGGCGTAGGCAGAGCCTACGCCGTACGGGGTTTGGGGGTACTTATCAATACACCACCTTCATACTCTCTGTTCCTACTTTTACAATATATACTCCATGTGCAGGTAGAGCTACACTTACTGTTTCTGTTGTTGCTTTTTTGTTATAGATAGTAGCCCCTTGTAGGTTATACACTGCTAAAGTTTGTCCTTGAGGTAAACTAGATATAATAGCCTTGCCATTTGAAGCAGTAAATTTAAATGCTTTTGTACAAGCCTCATCCAAAGCTGCGGTTCCATCAACCACTATAGAGGTAAAATCTTTCCACTGAGTAGCTGTGGCATATAATACTTTGGCATTATTGGTTGTTACATGTAAAACACAAGTTGCTGTTTTTACACTGGAGAAAACACCAGAGGATGAACTCAAATCTACAGGAGTAGTAGCATTAGCATATATCGAACTCAAAGCAGTACAAGAATAGAAAGCATATTGCTCTATACTCTTAACCGATGTAGGAATAATTACCGAAGTTAAATTACTATTTCCAGTAAAAGCATTGTTAGCAATAGTAGTTACGGTAGACGGAATTGTGTATGTTCCCGTTTTACCAGAAGGAAAATAAAGAAGAGTTGTTTTATCCTTATTAAACAATACGCCATCTACGCTACAATAATTGGGATTCGAGGCATCTACCGAAATACTTGTTAACTTACCATAATTAACAAAAGCACCATATTGTGCAATGGAAGTTACAGAAGCAGGAATATCAATTGAAGTAAGATTGGTACAATAGTAAAATGCATTATCGGCAATAGTTGTAACAGTACTTGGAATAGTAACAGAACTCAAACCCGTACATCCATTAAAAAGGCTAGAATTTATTACAGTGACTGAGCTTGGGATAACCACAGAAGCTAAACTTCTACAATTAGAAAAAGCACTTGCCCCAATTGAAGTTACAGAAGTAGGTATGGTTATAGAACTCAACCCAGAACTAGAAAAGGCATCAGAACCGATTGTAGTAACAGAACTTGGAATACTTATAGAGCTTAAGTTTGTGCAATTTGAAAAAGCTGAGCTATTAATTGAGGCAACACCATTAGTTAGGGTTACAGATGTTAACCCAGTACAACCATAAAAGGCAGAAGCACCAAGCGAAGATACCGTAGAGGGAATAGTAACGGTGGTCAATGCCGTGCATCCATAAAAAGCAGAAGACTCGATAGAAGAAACACCTTCTGGAATGGTGAGCGATGTTAAACCAGTACAACCCTTAAAGGCCTCTGACCCTAAAAAAGAAATTTTAGATGGAAGAGTTATAGATTTTAAACCCGAACAATAGGAGAAAGAACCTCCTTCTATAGAAGTTACAGTAGTTGGTATAGAAACAGAAGTAAGCCCAGTACTATAAGTAAAAGCACCACTAATCATTACCACAGTATAAGTAATTCCACTATACACCACCGTAGACGGAATAGTAATATCTCCCGTATATGAAACAGTCCCAGAGGTAAGAGCAACCTCGTATGGTTTTGCAGAATTAGGCACATAATAAGTAAATCCACCTACTTGAAAAGTTGTAGCTGAAACACTTATCATTAGACAAAAAGCAATTAGGAATAGAATTGTTTTTTTCATAAATTTATTTTTTAGATTGGTAAATATGAAATACAAAAATAATTATTTAAAATATAACCTTTACCCACCTAATTAGGTGAATTTTCAAACAAGAAAGAACCAATTTTATTGTCCTCATTTTCTAAATTGACACTATCCCAGAAAATGTGTAAGTTAACGTGAGTTCGATATAAGAAAAACAAGAAAAGGTTAGCATAATTCCGATATAATTGTTATATTTATAGTGATGAATATCCCCCGCTGGCGGAGGTTTCTCGACCTGTGCCTCTATGTTAACTACAAAAATATCCAACATCGCAATCCGTCCCCTTCAAAATATTCAACAGGATTTGCAATCCGAAAAATTTGTGAAGTAAGATACTTCAAACATAATCATTTAATTTTTTTTGCAGCCAAATATAAGGATACAAAAAAACGCATCTAACAAAAATTAGATGCGTTTGTGTTTATTGAGCTGTCGGTTTATTTATTCAATAAGGCTTTTACTTTTTCGGAGATAGCACGGCCTTCGGCTTTGCCTGCCAGTTGCTTGGAGGCTACACCCATTACTTTGCCCATGTCTTGAGGACCGGCGGCACCTACTTGTGCTATAATGGCACTTACGGCGGCTTCCAGTTCGGCATCACTCATTTGAGCAGGCAGGTATTTTTCTATTACGGCAACTTCTCCTATTTCGGTTTCTGCTAATTCGGGGCGGTTTTGTTCTTTGTATATTTGAGCGGAATCCTTGCGTTGCTTTACCATTTTTTGAAGTATTTTAATGCCGGCTTCGTCATTAAAATTTTCGCCATCTTTGGCTGTTTTTGCTTCTAGAAATTCTTTTTTAATACCACGTAGGGCTCCTAATGCTACTTTGTCTTTGGCGAGCATCGCTTTTTTGATGTCCTCGCTAATTTGATCGAATAAATCCATAACTTTTATAATTTATAATTCACAATTTATAATTCGTAATTCACAATGTGCAATTCATAAATGTACCGCTGTGAATATTTTTGGCAAAGATACTAGCAAATTAGCAAATTGATTAATTGCCCAATTGATTTGCTATCTTTTCGGCACAAATTTCACCATCCATTGCCGAGGAGGTGATGCCACCTGCATAACCGGCTCCTTCGCCACAAGGGTAGAGCCCTTTTATTTGGATGTGTTGCAATGTTTCCGGGTCGCGTGGAACACGCACGGGTGAGGAGGAACGACTTTCCACGCCTACTACCACGGCTTCGTTCGTTACAAATCCTTTCATCTTACGGTCGAACTGCTTGAATCCTTCCCGTAGGCGTTTGCCTATTATGTCGGGCAGCCAAAAGTGAAGCGGGGAGGAGATAATGCCGGGTAGGTAGGAGCATTCGGGTAGTGAATCGGATAACTTTCCTTTTACGAAATCGGCCAACCGTTGTGCCGGAGCCTGTTGCCCACCTTGTCCGCCGTTATTATTGAAGGCCATTTCCTCCACGTGCTGTTGGAATCGAAGTCCGGCAAGCTGTCCGTATTGTTGCCATTCGGTTAAATCCTCCGGGCGTATTTCCACCACGATACCAGAATTGGCGTAGGGCGAATTTCGTTTGGAGTTGGACATGCCGTTTACTACCAGCTCTTTATCTCCTGTTGAGGCCGGTACGATGTTTCCACCGGGGCACATGCAGAAGGAGTACACACCCCGCCCGTCCACTTGCGCCACCAGGTTATAAGCAGCGGCAGGCAGGTATTCGCCACGCTCTTCGCAGTGGTATTGTATGCTGTCTATCAAGGCTTGCGGATGTTCTACCCGCACGCCCATGGCAAATCCTTTTACTTCCAGTGCAATGCCTTTTTGGTTTAGCAGTTCGTACATATCGCGGGCGGAATGTCCCGTGGCTAGAACTACAGCCAGGCTTTTCCACGTGGTGCCGTCAGCCGTTACCACGCCTTGAACGGTATCGTTTTCCAACAAGAAATCGGTTACTTTACTGTTAAAGTGAACTTCACCGCCATGTTTGACAATGGTTTCGCGTATATTTTTAATTACTTCTGGCAGTTTGTCGGTGCCAATGTGCGGATGTGCTTCGTATAGCACTGCATCCTGTGCTCCATGAAAATGGAAAATATCGAGTACGCGTTGTATGTTGCCTTTCTTTTTGGAGCGGGTATAAAGCTTGCCGTCGGAAAAAGTGCCTGCCCCACCTTCGCCAAAGCAGTAATTGCTTTCGGGGTCGAGGCTCTCGTTTTTACACAGCGAGGCAATGTCTTTTTTTCGTTCGCTAATGTCCTTGCCTCGTTCCAGCACGATGGGGCGAAGGCCGAGTTCAATTAACCGCAAGGCGGCAAACAAACCGGCAGGGCCTGCTCCAATTACGATTACAGGATCTTTGCCCGATACATCCTGATATTGGAAATAATCGGGTTTATTGAGCGTGGGCTTTTCATCTACAAACACAAGTACGTCCATGTTTACCTTGGGCAGGAAGCTACGGGCATCAATGTTTTTGCGGGTAACGCGTATGCCGGTAATCTGCCGGGGCGGAATGTTGAGCTTACCGGCCGCTACTATTTTAATTTTGTCGTGGCTGGCTGCTTGTTCGGGAGTAAGAGTCAGTTGTAGCGTTTGTTGCATGTGTTTGGTTTGTATAAAATGGAACAACCCTCGCGAGGAGGGCTGTTGGGGTTATTACTATTGAATGGTAGTATTTTTATTTTGAGTGCTTATGCCAGTTGGGCTTCAATGAGTTGAATTTTCTTTAACAACAAATCTTTTTCGCCTTTCAGTTTTTCAATGTTGCGTTGCATTTCCACAATCATAGGGTTCGGTTTCTTTGAGTTGGAAGAGAAGAACCCGATGTTGTTTTCGCAAGTGTTTATTTCGCTTTTAAGGCGGTCAAATTGCTTGAGCAATTTTTCGCGTTCGCGGAACAGTTTGTTTTTATCCTTTCCTGCCATGCTTTCCAAGCTTACGGCGAAAGCATCGATGTGGCGGTTGGCTGCATCTACGTTCAATGCGTCAAACTGCGTGTCGCAAGCGGATCGGAAGCGTTTGTATATTTTGTCTTTGTCCTTGAACGGCACATGACCCACGGCATTGAACTCGGAGATTATTTCTTTTAGGTTTGCCACGCTGTCGGACAAATCCTCCACCCGTTGGAAAGTTTCAATTTTTTCGATGATGGCGATTTTCTTATCCAAATTTTCTTTTTCTTCGGATTTTAACGAAGAGAAAGCTTTTTCTTTTTGTTCAAAGAAACAATCGCATGCGGCGATAAATTGGCTCCAAATGGCATCCGATTGCTTGCGGGGGATGGATCCTATAGTTTTCCATTCTTTTTGCAGGTCTATCAGTTTCTGCGTGGTTTCTTTCCAGTCGGTGCTGTCTTTCAAGCTTTCGGCTTTGGCTATTAATCCTTTTTTCTTTTCGAGGTTCACGGTCAACTCTTCTTTTATTTCTTTGAAGAATTCGCTTTTTCTGGTGAAAAAAGTGTCGCAAGCCGTGCGGTAACGTTCGTATATAGGCACATTCATTTTGCGGGAAGTGAAGCCGATGGTTTTCCATTCCTGTTGAAGTTTAATTACTTCTTCGGTTTTACTGTCCCATTCCTTGAATGTTTTTAAGCTTTCGTAATCAATTTTTTCGATGGTATCACAAATTTGTGTTTTGTGATTCAGGTTTTCTTCTTCCTGTTGTTTCAAGCTTTCAAAATATCCCTGATGTTTTTTGTTTATTAGCGTTGAAGCGGCTTTGAAACGTTGCCAAATAGGTTCGCGTAGATCTTTGGCCACGGGGCCTGTTTGTGCCCAGTCTTCGTGCAGCTTTTGCAATGAGTGGAATGCACTGATTACGTCGGTTTCTTCGTCCAGTTTTTCGGCTGCAACGCAAAGAACGGTTTTTAGTTCAAGATTCTTTTTGAAATCGTAATCGCGCAGTTCGTTGTTTATTTTTAACAGGTCGTAGAAATTCTCTACGTATAAGTTGTATGACTTGAACAAGTGGTTTGCATTAGCCATTGGAATATGTCCGATTTCTTTCCACTCCTGTTGCAGTTGTTTGAATTCGGTTACATGCTCGTGAATTGTTTCCGGGCTGTCCAAAAGTAGCTTGATTTTATCCACAATAACTTGTCGTTGACCTAAGTTTTTTTCTTTCAGAGCTTCGGTTTGAGCTACTATTTTGGCACGCTTTTCTTTGAAATCGTTCAACAACGTTTTTAATGTTGTTTCCTCAGCATCTTCGGTGTTGTTTTCTTCACCTTCCTGTGCATCTTTCTCAAATTTTTGTTTTTTGTAGAAAAGTTGCTTGATTAAATCTACTTCCGCTTTTTGATTTCCATCATCGTTTCGTTGAACTACTTCGCGCAATTTTTCTATTAATTCGGCTTTTGAAAGGGTATTCCACGAAGTTTGTTCGTTTTCTTCCGTTTCGGTAACTGTAGGTTCGGATACTATAAATTCGGTGATAATTTCCGTAGAGGCTGTTTGTTGCTCGTTTGTAGAGTACTTGTCTTGTTCAAGTGAGTCCATATACAATGTTTGAAATAATTTATTTTTCAGGTAAAACGATGAATTGCAAAAATAGCATTTTTTTACAAAAAAAGTGTTTATTAAAGATAAGTTTGAAGTATAAAGTTTAAAAAAATGAGCAAGACAATAATTTTTCAGATTGTGAAACAAGATGCTCTCAAAAAAAACTACATTTAAGAAGTGAAAACGGCTTACATAAACCTATGTAAGCCGTTTCAGTATTCTATTTTTAAACTTGTTTATAAACACCGATACTTTCTATGTCAAAACTTTCTATGAAACTGCTATGCCTTATAATTTCGGCTTTCGCGTAGTTCAAATAAACCTCGGCTGATTTTGTAAACTGACTGTCGCGTGTGCTATCCATTAACAAAAGGTAGCACATAATAATGTGTCCTGCCATTTCCACCATACGTCGTGCCTGGAAGTCTATATATTCGTTGTTTTTTGTTTCAACCACTTTATTCACCGTTTTTTCATACAAATCGGTCAATGCAATAAGGTTGGTACGCAATCCGGCTAATTCGGGCAATATTTTTTCATCTTGATAGTGGCGTATTTGAGCTAGATAGGTACCCGTGGTTACGTGGCGGATGGCTGCCACGGTTTGCAATTGCGATGTCCCTTCATAAATGGTTAGGATGCGGGCATCGCGGAACAGGCGTTCGCAGGTATAATCTTTCATAAAGCCCGAACCTCCATGTACTTGAATACAGTCGTAAGCATTTTGGTTGGCGTATTCGCTGCCAAACAACTTGGTGAGTGGGGTGAAGCCATCGGCCAGACGTTGATATTTTTTAGCGTCTTCTTTTTCTTCTTTGTCCAATGCTCGTTCTTCGGCCACGATGGCATACGCTTTATATACATCTACAAAACGTGTTGTTTCGTATAGCAAGGCACGTGATGCATCCAATTTTGCTTTTATTACCGAAATCAATTCGTACACGGCAGGAAATTCGATAATGGCTTTGCCAAACTGCCGACGGTCTTTGGCATAGGCTAATGCTTCGCGATAGGCTGCTTCTGATACGCCAACAGATTGTGCTCCCACACCTAAGCGGGCACCATTCATTAGCGACATCACGTATTTAATCAAGCCCAGTTTGCGGTCGCCCACGAGTTTTGCTTTCACGTTGGTAAACACCAGTTCGCAGGTAGGAGAGCCTTTAATACCCAGTTTATCCTCGATACGGCGTACCTTCATTGAGGCGTCTTTTGGGTTTTCGCATACGAAGTAGGAAAGCCCACGGCCATCGGAAGTGCCTTCTTCCGAACGGGCAAGCACGAGTTTAATTTCGGCATCGCCATTAGTAATAAAGCGTTTCACGCCGTTGAGGTACCACCATCCGTCTTTTTCGTTGTAGGTAGCTTTTAGCATCACGGCTTGTAGGTCGGATCCCGCGTCAGGTTCGGTCAAGTCCATAGAGCAAGTTGCTCCTTTATTGATGCGGGGAAGAAATTCTTCTTTTAGTTCTTTGGAAGCAAATTCGTGGATGGTTTCGGCACAATCCTGCAACCCCCAAATGTTAGCAAACCCGGTATCGGCACGGCTTACTACTTCGGCAGCCATCACGTAGGGAATCATGGAGAAGTTTAGTCCGCCGTATTCGCGAGGTAAGGACAATCCATACACGCCTGCTTGCGTTATGGCATCGAGGTTTCTTTGTGTGCCGGGGGCGTAAATAACCCGGTTGTTTTCCACTTGAGGTCCATCATGGTCAACGCCTTCGGCATTGGGAGCCAGCACGTCGCCACAAATTTCGCCAATGATTTCCAACACCTTGTCATAACTATCCACGGTGTCTTCAAAATCATGCGGAGCATAATCGTATTTATCTTTATCAGCGAAATTATTTTCTTTGAGGGTGACAATCTTTTTCATTAAAGGATGCGAAAGCTGAAATTTCAATCCTGCATTGTCTGTATAAAAGTTAGCCATAATTTTTTATTTTTATGTTTGAAGTTTAGTTTGAAGTTAAGAAGTTAGAAGAAGTTATGAAGTTAAACGAATTAAGAATTTTCTTCATGATAATTTAGTTTGCTTGAATGTCTTTACTTATTTTTAAACAATAGGAATTTAATATTCTACTAGATTCTTCTATTTCATGAGTCAAAAGGTTATATTCCATTTCATCAATGTAGGATAAATCTTTTGAAAGAATAATAAAGTAGCGACATTCTTCTAAACTGCCTTGTGATATATTAAAGAATCTCAATTTTTCTGCTTTTCCTTTTCGTTTATAGCCTTCTGCTATGTTGGCAGGAATGGAAACAGCTGCTCTTCTAAATTGAGACACCAATCCGAATAATTCGTGTTTTGGAAATTTTTCAGTGACTTTATATACCTCCAATACAAACACATGGGCTTTTTGCCAAGCTATTAAATCCGTAAATTTACAAGAGATTTCCATGTGTATTATTCTGTCTTCTTAACTTCTTAATTCTTAACTTCTTTTAGAAGTTCTTTATTTACTATTCTTCTTATAATACTTAATCATTTTAGGAATCACTTCTTCCACGTTGCCGGTAATTACATAGTCGGCAATGGCATTGATAGGAGCGAGGGGGTCGTTGTTGATGGCAATTATCATGGACGATTCCTGCATACCGGCAATGTGTTGAATCTGACCGGAAATGCCACAGGCAATGTATAGCTTGGGACGTACGGTAACGCCTGTTTGACCAATTTGGCGTTCATGGTCGGCAAAACCGGCATCCACGGCGGCACGCGAGGCTCCTACTTCGGCTCCGATTACAGAGGCAAAGTTGAACAGCAAATCAAAATTTTCTCTAGAGCCCATACCGTATCCACCTGAGATAACGATGGGTGAACCTTTGATGTTTACTTTTGATTTTTCCATGTGGCGTTCTATTACTTTTACTACAAAGTCAGTATCGGGCACATAGTTTTTAACGTCTAGTTTTTTGATTTCGCCTTTGTGGTTTTTATCAAAAACTTCTTTTTTCATCACGCCCTCGCGTACCGTTGCCATTTGTGGGCGGTGTTCGGGGTTCACGATGGTGGCCACTATGTTACCTCCAAAAGCGGGACGGATTTGATACAACAGGTTTTTGAATACTTTACCTTCTTTCTTTTCCTCGTAGTCGCCAATTTCAAGGCTGGTACAGTCGGCTGTTAATCCGCTGAACAGGGCTGACGAAACGCGTGGGCCTAAATCCCTACCGATGGAAGTGGCTCCCATAAGGGCAATTTGAGGTTTTTCTTCCGAGAATAGTTTTACCAACACGGATGTGTGTGGCATGGAGGTGTATGGATACAAGCGTTTGTCGTCCACAAGGAATAGAATATCCACCCCGTAAGGGAATACCTGAGGGGCGATGTTATTCAGTCCCGAACCGATGGCTATGGCTTCGAGTTTGCATTTTAATTGATGGGCAAGTGAGCGGCCTTTAGTTAATAATTCCAGGCTCACGTCAGCTACAATGCCTTCTTCTATTTCAAGATATACGGCTATATTATTCATGATTCTTTTTTATAATTTTTAGGTGTAAACTATCCGATGGTGTGATTGGCAATAAGTTCTCTCATCAAACTTTCGATGTCGAAATCGTCGGCTGTAAGTTTTTTACTTTCCTTGGTTTGGAACACAACGCTTTCAATTGTTTTCACCTTGGTAGGTGAGCCTTTCAGTCCTAACCAGTCGGCATCCGATTTAATATCGTTTACGCTCCATTCGGTGATGTTGAGGTAGGGGTGTGTGTCGAATAGTTCGGTGTAATCCTGATTGCCTTCTTGCTTTTCGCTTACCGTTTTGGCATGTTTGAATTTCATTACCATTTTGGCATTGCGGGGGCGGCAGTCGGGGGCAGAACCGTTCACGGTAACTACCATCGGCAATTTACCTTCCACTACTTCCACACCTTTTTCCAGGCGGCGTTTCACAGTGATAACATCTTTCTTTAGATCCAATATTTCTTCGGCGTAGGTAATTTGCGGAAGACCTAGTTTTTGAGCTACCTGTGGGCCTACTTGTGCGGTATCGCCATCAATGGCCTGACGACCACATATAATTAAATCGACTTTCGGAAAATTTTTGATAGCACATGAAATGGCGTAGGATGTAGCCAATGTATCCGATCCGGCAAAGGCTCGATCGGTCAGCAAAAACCCATTGTCAGCACCTCTATATAAACTTTCGCGAATAATTTCGGCGGCGCGTCCGGGACCCATTGTCAAGATAGTTACTGTGCTTCCTTCGTGTTTGTCTTTAAGGCGAAGAGCTTGTTCCAGTGCATTCAAATCCTCAGGATTGAAGATAGCCGGCAGAGCCGCTCTGTTCACCGTTCCATCAGCCTTCATAGCGTCTTTCCCTACATTGCGGGTATCGGGCACTTGTTTGGCTAAAACTACAATTTGTAAACCCATTTGTGTTCTAAGTTTGATTTATAATAGTGTTAAATAAAATTTCAGGGTTACAAATTTATGAAAAGCAAATTCATGCGCAAGTTTTTTCTTTTAAAACTTGAAAATGGTTTTTTATTTCTGATTTAATATTTTAATATTTAGTCATTTATGTGCATCTTAATGAGTGGTAGAGCGGATAAATACTTTAAAATGTTCAATATTTTCTTTAAAAATCTATAATTATACCTCTTGTAGTATTGCATTGTTGCCGCGTTTGTATGGTTTTTGAAAATAATTTTAATGGTTTAGAACTGTTTAAAAATTAAAAATATGTTATAAAGCATATTTTTTTACCGTTATATATACTAAATAAATAATGCTGGCGTTAATATAATGTACTAATTAAAAATTCATCGTGAATGAAAAGACATTATTTACCAAAATATAATAAGATTCTAAAATCTAAGTGCGATTTAGAACCCCGCCAATCGACTCTTGAACTCATTCTAGGATTTGCTGCTGCTTATGAATGTCCTAAAAACAAAAAACGAGAGATTCCCCTCAGCGGACTAGTTTTAAATTAGTTTGAAAGGATTCCTATGTATTGGGAATCCTTTTTTTATTAATTTTGTCTCGGTAAAAATTAATATATTTTCGATCTTATGAGTGTAATAATAGCACCTTCTCTTCTTTCGGCAAATTTTGCAGATTTACGTGGCGATATTGAAATGCTTAACGACAGTGAGGCCGATTGGTTGCATGTGGATGTGATGGATGGCGTGTTTGTGCCAAATATTTCGTTCGGGTTTCCTATCATGGAAACTTTGAAAAAGATTAGTTACAAACCGTTGGATGTGCACTTGAT
The DNA here is from genome assembly GCA_031292565.1 of Paludibacteraceae bacterium. Taxonomy (GTDB): domain Bacteria; phylum Bacteroidota; class Bacteroidia; order Bacteroidales; family Paludibacteraceae; genus JAFGVL01. The sequence continues at coordinate 945,410 of JARLGW010000001.1, read as the reverse complement.
GATTGTTGACCCCGATCGATACATTTCCCGGTTTAAAGAAGCGGGAGCTAATATATTAAATGTGCATTACGAGGCTTGCACCCATTTGCATCGCACCGTACAGCAAATAAAGAAGGAGGGCATGAAAGCTGCTGTTACCTTGAATCCGCACACACCGATAAGTTTGTTGGAAGACATTATCGGCGATGTGGATATGGTGCTGCTCATGTCGGTAAACCCCGGTTTTGCCGCTCAAAAATATATTGAGAACACCTACAATAAGGTGTCGCAGTTGAAAGAACTTATTTTGCGTAAAAATGCCGCCTGCCTGATAGAAGTGGACGGTGGCGTGAACTTGCAAAACGGTAAGAAGTTGAAAGAACTGGGAGCTGATGCCTTGGTAGCCGGAAATTCTATTTTCGCTACTGACGATCCAAAGGATACAATTGCACAATTCAAGGCATTGTAAGGTGAAAGACTTTGCGCTGCGTACTCCCTTTTTCAGATTGTTTTTAGCGTATGCCGCCGGAATTTTATTGTTTACTTTTTGTCCTTTTTCAGGCTTATCTATTTTCCTTTTTTGTTTTGCCTGTCTTTTCCTTCTATTTCATTACTACAAGATAAACGATATACATTTTGAACTCCGTTGGCTGTTTGGCTGCGGAGTTTTTTTTCTTTTTATTGCCCTGGGCATGTATGCTTCACAACGGAATGAGAACCAGATTCAATTTAAAAACCTCAACCAGGCAGGTGTTTTTCAGGTGGAAATAAACTCCGTTCCTGTAGAGAAGCCCAAATCATACTTGGTGAAAGTCCGTACCATAGCTTTCGCTAAAGATAGTGTACGGTTTATACCTACTCATGGCAACGCTATGCTGTATTTGAGCAAATCAACAGAAGCCAACTTGCTGAATATTGGCGACAAGCTGCTTGTTTCGGCCACTTTTGAGCCACTCAAGCCCAATGGCAACCCGGAGGAATTTAATTATGCCGAGTATTTGCATCGCAAGGGTTTTGGTGCGAGTTGTTTTGTCGATTCCACCCACTGGGTGTTGCTTGAGCGGAATAAAGGCTTTTCCATCACGCGGATGGCTTCCGATTGCCGGAACCGCTTGCTTAACATATACAAAGCCTGCCACATACAGGGAGACGAGTTTGCCGTGCTTGCTGCATTAACCCTTGGCTATCAGGATGAAATAAGTGACGATTTGTACACCAGTTACAGTAACTCAGGGGCTATACATATCCTTTCAGTGAGCGGGTTGCATGTGGGCATCGTGTATGTAATCTTTGCCTTTCTGCTTTCTTTTTTGGATAAGTCGGACAAAACAAGGTTTGTCAAGTCCGCTCTCATTATCCTCTTGCTTTGGGCTTATGCTTTTATCACGGGGCTTTCGCCTTGCGTTATGCGGTCGGCATTGATGTTTTCGTTAGTAGCTTTTGGTAGCGTGTTTCGGTATAAATCGCAGCTCTACAATACCATATTCTTTTCAGCCTTTGTGTTGTTGCTCATTAACCCCAACTATCTGTTTGACGTGAGTTTTTTGTTGAGCTATGTGGCAGTGATAAGTATCGTGTGGTTTACCCCTTTGCTGAAAGGGTTATTGTGGTTCAAAAACAAAGTGTTTCGTTGGTGTTGGGAGCTTTTTTGTGTTTCGGTTGCCGCGCAGGTAGGTACGTTTCCCCTGTGCATCTATTATTTCCATAAGTTTCCCAATCATTTTTTGTTGACCAATTTTATAGCTATCCCTATTTCCACGGGTATTATTTATCTGGCGGTTTTGCTATTTGTTGTTTTTTCCATTCCTGTTATTGGTTCGTGGGTGGGTATCGCACTCAAATGGCTGCTTATTGCTCAAAACCGAAGCATTGTGTTTATCGACCACTTGCCCTATTCCACCTTTCATACGTGGATAAATCAATGGGAAGTGTTGCTGTTTTATTGTGTGATAGTGGGCTTTTGGCTGTTCGCGGTGAAAAAACGCCCCGTGTTTTTATTCGCGGTGCTCGGCTGTTTGTTGTTGATTCAAGGCTTACATTTTTATCGACATTCAACCTCATTGGGCGTTACCCAACTGGTGGTGTACAATAACAAGCAGTGCACGGCGGTGGATTTTATAGCCCAAGGCCGGCATCAGCTATTTACCACGGATAGCATCAAAACGAAGCGAATGGCAGAGGCTTTTTGGCTGAAAGAAAATTTGGCTGATCCCGAGTGTGTGCAGCAGGCTCCCAATTATCGTGACGGGTTTATATCCTTTGCCGGAAAGCATATTTATATTCTTACCGATTCCACGTACCGATATAAAAAAACGGAACGGAAAATAAAGCTGGATTACCTCATTTTGGGAAACAAAGCCGCGGTGTCGATCCCAGACATTGAAAATGTTTTTGAGGTGAAGAATATTATTGTTAATAATACTTTTTCAAAATTTAAAGTGAGAAAAATACAGCAAGAGTGCCGAACCAGAGGTATTGCATGTTATGCCACCTCCGAAGGTGGAGCATATATTCATCAACTTTAGAAAAAAAGCCCTTTCTATTTAAGTTTTTTTTGTACTTTTGCAAGTTCTGAAAAGGGTATTCATAAGGAGTAAATATGATTTCAAAAATAATTGCCGAAGATAAGATTGTAAAAGCGAAAAATCTGATTTATGATGCCGAGAAGGTAGCCATTGTGGCGCATCTTTCGCCTGATGGCGATGCCATTGGTGCATCTATGGCGTTATATCATTTTTTGTACACCATAGATAAGGAGGCAACTGTAATATACCCGGATAGTTATCCGGTTTTTTTAAGTTGGATGCAAGGTATAAATAAATCGTTGGTTTATGATGAAAATCAGGCAGCGGTGGAAGCTGTTTTCAACGAGGTTGATTTAATTATCTGTGTTGATTTCAACGAACCCAAGCGAGCCGGTAGTGGTTTGGCTGAACTGATAAATAATAGCAAACAGGATAAAATATTGATTGACCACCATTTGAATCCCAGCACGGATACTTGGAAGGTAGCTATTTCGTATCCTCAAATTTCATCAAGTAGCGAATTGGTGTTTCGCCTTATTTGCCGCATGGGGCATGCCGCCGAAATTAATAAATTTTGTGCCGAATGTATTTATACCGGCATGATGACTGATACGGGTGGGTTTACGTTTAATTCTAACAACACGGAGGTTTACTATATAATAGGCGAACTGATACGAAAAGGAATAAACAAAGACGAGATATACCACAGGGTATATAATACATATACTGCCGACAGGATGCGCCTAATGGGCTATTTGCTAGCCAACAAAATGCGCGTTTACCCTGAGTATAACGCCGCGTTGATGGTGCTTTCGATAGAAGAACAAAAGCAGTTTAATTTCCAGAAAGGCGATTCGGAAGGGCTTGTAAACCTGCCGTTGTCTATCGAGGGGGTTATTTTTTCCGTGTTTATGAAAGAAGATACGGATAAGATAAAAATATCGTTACGTTCGCAAGGTACTTTTCCTGTAAACCAGGTGGCATCAGGTTACTTCAACGGGGGTGGACATTTGAACGCGTCAGGTGGCGAAAGCTATCATTCATTGGAAGAAACAATCAAAATATTTGAAGATATATTACCAACCTATAAAGAATTATTGATTCAAGCGTAATGAAATACATAATAATATTAGGCGATGGAATGGCGGACGAGCCCATTCCTTCATTAGGAAATAAAACTCCCTTGCAGGCTGCTAATACACCTACGATTGATAAATTAGCCGCGTTAGGTAAAAGTGGAATTCTTCACACTATTCCTGAAGGGTTTCAACCCGGGAGTGAAATAGCCAACCTATCCGTATTGGGCTATGATGTGCCGAAGGTTTTTGAAGGTCGAGGTTCGTTGGAAGCCGCCAGTATGGGTGTTTCTATCAAAGAAAAAGAAATGGCCATGCGATGCAACTTGATTTGCATTGAAGGTGATAATATAAAAAATCACTCTGCCGGACATATTTCTAATGAAGAGGCCAATGAATTAATCCAGTTTTTGAATAAAGAACTTGGCACCGATAAGGTGAAATTCTATCCAGGTGTTTCATATCGTCATTTACTGGTTATCAAGGATGGCAACAAATCAATTGAGTGCACTCCGCCTCACGATGTACCCGGAACCCCATTCCGTGACGTACTTGTTACTTCACAAACCGAAGAGGCTAAAGAAACAGCCGACTTAATCAACGATTTAATTATTCGTTCGCAAGAATTACTTAAAAATCACCCTATAAATATTAAGCGTGTTGCCGAGGGGAAAGACCCTGCCAATAGCATTTGGCCTTGGTCGCCCGGCTATCGTCCACGCATGGAAACCCTGCTTGATACCTATGGCTTCCGCAATGGAGCTGTAATTTCCGCGGTCGATTTAATTAAAGGCATTGGTATTTATGCCGGATTGCAATCTATCGACGTGGAAGGTGCAACGGGTCTTTACAATACAAATTATGAGGGAAAGGCGCAAGCAGCCATTCAGGCGTTGAAAGAAAACGACTTTGTGTTTCTGCACATTGAAGCTAGCGATGAGGCTGGACACGAAGGAGATGCCAACTTGAAAGTGAAAACCATAGAATATCTTGAAAACAGGATAGTGAAGCCTATTTTCGACGAGGTATCCATGTGGCAGGAACCGGTTACAATAGCCATTTTGCCCGATCATCCTACCCTTTGCCGTACAAAAACCCATACTTCCGATCCTGTCCCGTTTTTAATTTACCGTCCCGGTAAAGAAGCCGATAAGGTTATGTCCTTTGACGAATTTACGGTAAAAGAAGGTGGATATGGCGAACTATACGAAGAGGAATTTATGAATACGCTTACCGAAACAGGTTTCTTCAAAGCCTCTTACCGCAAGATGAAACAAAAATTCAAAGGTTGGAATAAATAATTAATAGCCCTAATTCTAGTTATTATTGAAGATGAAATATTACAGCACGAATAAAAAAGCCCCCATTGCCAATCTTCAAGAGGCAGTGGTGAAAGGACTTGCTTCTGATAAAGGACTTTTCATGCCGGAGAAGATTAAAAAACTTCCACAGTCATTTTTTGACACTATCGAAAATTTATCGTTTCAAGAAATAGCCTACACCGTGGCCGATGCCTTTTTTGGTGAAGACGTGGAGGCTGCTACCTTGAAACATATCGTGTACGAAACATTAAGTTTTGATACCCCCGCCGTTAAGGTAAAAGATAATATATACAGTCTGGAGCTTTTCCACGGGCCAACGTTGGCTTTTAAAGATGTTGGAGCCCGGTTCATGGCACGTCTGTTAGGTTACTTTCTCAAAGAAGGGGAGGAAATAAATGTGTTGGTGGCCACTTCTGGTGATACCGGAAGTGCCGTGGCCAACGGTTTCCTTGGTGTGAAAGGAATTCGTGTATTTGTACTTTATCCTAAAGGTAAAGTAAGTCCGATACAGGAATGCCAGTTTACCACACTGGGACAAAATATTACCGCCTTGGAAGTGGACGGAACTTTTGACGACTGTCAGGCTTTAGTGAAATCGGCCTTTATGGATCCAGAACTGAATGCCAAACATAAATTGACTTCGGCAAATTCTATCAACGTGGCTCGTTTCTTGCCACAAGCATTCTACTACTTCTATGCTTACGCTCAAATGAAACGCATGGAACCGGGTAGGGAAGTGGTGATGTGTGTGCCTAGTGGTAACTTTGGTAACATTACCGCCGGACTGTTTGGCAAGTACATGGGGCTTCCTATCAAACGCTTTATCGCGTCCAACAACAGCAACGATATATTCTTTAAATACCTACAAACGGGCGAATACAATCCAAAACCATCCGTAGCTACTTTGGCCAACGCGATGGACGTGGGCGACCCTAGTAACTTTGTTCGTGTACTGGATTTGTACAACAACGATTTGGATGCTCTTCGGGCTGACGTTAGCGGAGCCCGCTACTCGGATGAGGAAATTGCTAATACGGTGGAACAGTGCTACAAGGAAACAGGCTATTTGCTCGATCCTCATGGAGCTTGTGGCTATCAGGCATTGAAAGAAAGCCTTCAACCCAGCGAGGTGGGCGTTTTCTTGGAAACCGCCCATCCGGCCAAATTTCTGGCAACTGTTGAAACTATTATCGGTGAAAAAGTAATTATCCCCGAAAAGTTGCAAACCTTTATGAAAGGTAAAAAACAAAGTATAGAGTTAACAAAGGACTTTAACGGGTTTAAAACTTACTTGATGAGTATTTAATCCTGATAGAACAAGAACGAACAAAAAAGGCGAAACGTATGTAAATCCATAGTTTCGCTTTTCTTGTTCTATATCTTTTTGTTCTATTCTTTTTTAATCAGCTTTTGGATGAGCTTTTGAAACAAACCGGAATCTTCTTTTATAAAGCTTTCGATGTAGCGGATTTGTTTTTCCTTTTCGATTTCATTTACCGAGATTAGGATGCCCGTTTCCTCCACGTCGCCAAACTCATCGTTAATAGCGGTTCCAAATACTTTCATCGACGACGAAAGGCTCATGTAGGCATTTACCAGTGGCGGTATATTGAACCCCAACTCACGCACGGCGGTATTCAGTATTTTGTAGTCCTCTTTGAACTCTCCTGTATTAAATAACTTTCCGGCTTCTTCGTTACAGATACTTGTTTTTAACGGTTGGAAAGGAGTTACCAGATTTTCTTTGTCTTGAAAATATTTATTTAAAAAAGCCAGAATTAAATCGCGTCCTCTAGGGTCGAAGTTTGGATACATGGTAACTTTACCGAAGAAATGTTTCGTGTTGGGGTAGGTTACGGTTATAGCACCCAGCCCGTCCCAAAGATTATCCAAAGCAAACAGTCCTTTGGCTCCGGCTCTGGTTGATTGATATTCGATGCGGACAAATGAACGACCTAATTCTATGGTGTAAGGGAGATATTCTTTGATAAATTTATCGGAAAAATTAAACATGTGGGCGGTGGATAGTATGGGTTGTCCGTTTGAATCGAATTTCAATTCGCTGCCATGAAAAAACCGGTATCCGCCTATAATTTCTTCTGCTTCAGCGTTCCATACAATAAGTTGTTTGTAAGGATTTTCCATCTCATCGCATTCATCAATGTCGCAGGTCAAGCCGGTTCCACCTCCTCCAGCCCTGAAAGCTATTTCGCGCAAACGGCCTAATTCCTGCATGGTGTTTGGTGCTTCTTGAGCCGTGAAAACATAAATTTCATTATTGGCTTTGTTAGTTTTTCGAAGCAACTTGTCCGGTGTAAGTTCCTGTTTTATTAGGGAAACATCTATCGGATCAATGATCTTTTCCATATATAGTTTTTCTATTTGCTGAGTTTGTAAACAGTCTCTTTAACCTTTTGTGCCCATTTTTGAGGGGATTTTGATTTGTCAAAGGTTTCCCACGGAATTGGCTTGCCAATGTAAGCTTTAAAGGTTTTATGTTTGTTGCCGAACATTTCGTGCGGCAAAAATAACATTTCTATATTCACTTTAATGCCTATTGACTTCCGAAAAAAGGCTAAAGCATAAAAAAAGATGGAATTGCGGCCTTTGAAGCGGATGGGAACAACGTCTCGTTGGTGTTGAACGGCTTTATTAACGAACGTTTTGCTCCATTCCAAGTCGTAAATACCTTTAGAAACCCGAAAACGCGAACAGGCTCCGGCTGGAAATATGAGTATTTGATTGTCAGAGTCGAAAGCTTCGGTAACGGCAGCTGCAAAGGTGCGGCCTTGAGCCCCATGCTTGTTGATCGGTACAAAGGTATTGCGCAGCGGTTTTAAATTCATTAGCAAGTCGTTGGCCATAAATTTAATTTGCCCGTCATATTGTCGTCCTATCACTTTTATAAGGCTCATCCCGTCGAGCCCTCCAAGTGGGTGGTTCGAAGCAAAAATGTATTTTTTGTTGGGGTCAATATTTTCAAACCCCGTTACTTCTATCTTTACATCCAAGGCGTTTAATACATCATCTACGAAGTCAACACCGTTGTCAGCCTTGCTATTGGTTAATATCTGATTTATTTCTTTTTCGTGTATAATCTTTTTAAGGATCCTAACTAGAAGGGAAGATGGTTGCTTTCCCCCGTTTTTTGACATGATAACTTTTTCTATATCTACTAATTCTGCCATCAATATGTAACTTTATGTGTCAAAATTACAAATTAATTATCTAACTATAGGTTACAGAGCCATAAATTTTAGTGTAAATTTCAGTGATTGTTTTTGATGTTTTTAAAATCAAAAAATTAACAAAAACAATTTGTATCCCCATTTTTAACCACTTTTTAATTATTTTATTTAAACAATTGATTTAGAAAGATATAAAAACTGTTTAAATGTTGATAACTTGTTGTTAAAATGTTTATTATATGTCAATATATGTCTTATTTTTGTTGATAAATTATTTTCAGTGGTGAAAAGTGGGGGATATTTTATTTTTGTATCTTTACCTATTCTAAATTAATAAGTTAGTGTATGTCAACATTTATAGGCAATATTGAAGCGAAGGCAGATGTTAAGGGGCGGGTGTTTATTCCCGCGTCTTACAGGAAGCTTCTTGCTTTGACCGAACGGAATGTTGTGGTAATGCGTAAAGACCCCGATAATAATTGTTTGGTAATTTATCCTGAAGCTGTTTGGAATGCTAAACTTGATGACTTTAAATCTAAACTCGACGAGTGGGACGCGCAGGATCAGATGCTGTTGATGCAGTTCGTTTCCGATGCCGAGTGGCTGGAGGTAGATGCTCAAGGCAGGGTGTTGATACAGAAAAAATATTTACAACAAATTGGTGCCGAATCGGATATGCTATTTGTAGGTGGGGTTGACAGGTTTGCCTTATGGGCAAAAGGTGCTTACGAAGCGGCTAAATTCTCTTCTGCCGATTTTGCAAAATTATTACGTGAAAAGATGACTAAAAGAAAGGATACCGGCAATGAATGAGGTATATCACATACCGGCTCTATTGGATGAAACGATTAACGGACTTAATATAAAACCCGACGGCATCTATGTGGATGTAACTTTCGGCGGGGGGGGGCATTCGCGTGAGATTTTGTCCAAACTAAATGAAAAAGGGAAACTTATCGCTTTCGATCAAGATGAAGATGCTTATGTCAACAGATTGAACGACAGTCGTTTTATCTTTGTGAAAAGTAATTTCAAGTATTTGAAAAACTTTTTGAAGTATCACGGCATAGAAAAGGTGGATGGCATATTGGGTGATTTAGGTGTTTCCTTTCATCATTTCGATCAGGCCGATCGGGGATTTTCCTTCCGGTTCGATGGCGAGCTGGATATGCGCATGAATAAGCAATCGGCCTTTACAGCCGCCACCATATTGAACACGTACGAAGAAAGCCGTTTAGCGGATGTCTTCTATTTATATGGTGAGCTCAGAAACTCACGGAAAATAGCCAGCCGCGTGTGTGCCGTGCGAAGCGAGACTCCTATTGTTAAGGTAAATCAGTTTTTGGAAATACTACAACCCTTCTTCTTTAGGGAAAAAGAAAAAAAAGATATAGCTCGTGTTTTTCAGGCCTTGCGTATAGAAGTAAACAATGAGATGGAAACCCTGCGTTTGTTGCTCAAGCAATCGTTGGAAGTGCTCAACCCGCAAGGTAGGTTGGTCGTTCTTACATATCATTCGTTGGAAGACCGCTTGGTGAAGAATTTTATGAAGACCGGCAATTTTGAAGGGAATCTGGAAAAAGATTTTTATGGCAATCCGCTTACCGATTTGCGGGTGATAAACAATAAAGCAATGATTGCCGGGGAGGAAGAAGTAATTAGAAATCCACGCTCTCGAAGTGCAAAACTTAGAATAGCAGAAAAGAAATAAAAAGATGGCAGGTAAGTTTTCTACATTAATTAATGATATTAAAACGAATCCGAATTTATCAAAAATAGGAAGCGTTTTTCAAGATTTGATAGATGGGAATATTCTTGTTCGGAAATCCATCCGCCGTCAGTATATTTTGGTCTTTCTGGTAGCATCCTTTTGTATTATTTATATTGGAAACAGATATACTTGCGACACGGCTATGCGCCGTCAGCGGGAGCTGGTAAAAGAAATTGAAAACCGAAGATTTGAGTTCCTCGGCATTTCCGCCGAACTAACCGAAGAAAGCCGGGGTTCGGTTATTGAAGATTCTGTTAGTGCGGTCATACCCGATTTGCAAGTTTCGCGCGTACCCTCAATCGTTATAAAACCCGAAAAATAATGGCATCATCAAAAAATACCTATATTATTCGTTTCGCGATTATCTATTTTCTTATCGCGATTGGGTTTGGTTTGGTGGTACGCAAGATTATTCAAATACAACATCCCGAAAAGCAACGTTGGCTAGCTTTGAGCGACAGCTTGCGAAGAGTGAACCGAGAACTGGAAATAGAGCCTACCCGTGGAAACATTTATTCGGACGAAGGCTTGCTAATGGCATCCACCGTCCCCGATTATTTTTTATCTATCGACTTCCAAACTCCCGCGTTGAGAGACAAAGGTGGAAAGCTTTTTAAGGATAATTTGGATTCGTTGGCGTTATGTTTATCCGCCAAGTTCAAGGATAAAACACCCACCGAATATCGCAATTACTTGATGCAGGGATATATTTCCAAACAAAGAAACTTCCCGATAAATAAAATTAAAATCTCGCATGTAGATTATAAGGCGATAAAAGAATTCCCCTTATTTCGCTTGGGTATCCGTAGCGGGCTGATTGCTCAAAAAAGAGTAAAACGTATCAAGCCATACGGTTCGTTAGCAGCCATTACCATTGGCGATTTGTTTGGCGAAAAAAACAAAGGGGCTAAATATGGAATTGAGGCTGCTTACGATCAATATCTGAGAGGTAAGCCGGGCAAAGCTCATTTTGAGCGTAAAGCCGGAGCTAATATTTTGGTTCCAAATCAGGAGCCTGAAAATGGAGCCGACATTATGAGCACCATTAACGTGGAAATGCAGGACATTGCCGAGAAAGCTTTGCGCGAAAGGCTCTCGGCTTTGAATGCCGACTTGGGTTGCGTGGTGCTGATGGAAACAAAAACAGGACAGGTAAAGGCTTGCGTGAATTTAAAACGTGAGGATCAGGGCGTTTACCGGGAGTCGGAAAGTATCGTGCTTCGTTATAGGCTCGAACCCGGTTCCACATTTAAAATACCGGCTATGATGGCCGCACTGGAGGACGGGTTGGTGAAACCAACTGATACTGTGGATTGTGGAAAAGGTAAATGGCAGTTTAACGAGAAGGTGTTGATTTCCGACCATAACACGGGCGAAATGTCTAATGGAAAAATAACCGCTGCTGATGCCATAATCCGTTCGTCCAACGTGGGAATGTCCAAACTGATATACCGTGCCTATAAAAATGATCCTCAACGGTATGTCAATACTTTGCGTAGAATGGGTGTAGGTATGCCTATGGATGTAGGCTTTCCCGGAGCTGTAAAAGCATCTATTCGCGGCCCTCATGAAAATCCGTTATGGGCTCCTTCCGATTTGGCATCTATGGCGTTTGGTTATTCCGTTAATATGCCGTTGCTCTACACGTTGGCATTTTACAACGCCATTGCCAACAACGGGGAAATGATAGCACCTAGTTTTATCAAAAAAATAGTTAGAAACGGACAGGTAGTCAAAGAGTTTGAGCCCAAGGTATTGAAGAAATCCATTTGTTCGCCACGAACACTTGCTACCATCAAAGATATGATGCTTCAGGTGGTGGAAGCTCCCGAACATTCAACCGGAAAGGCAGTTAAATCCGCTTACGTGCGCATTGCGGGTAAAACGGGAACGGCTCGTTATGATTATAACGGAAAAGAATCGGACGACAGCCAATACAAGTATCAAGTGTCCTTTTGTGGATTTTACCCGTATGAAAATCCGCAATACACGTGCATCGTTTTCATCCGTAACCCGGTGGGTGTTCCTTCGGGAGGAAACATGGCCGGCCCTGTGTTTAGAGAAATTGCCGAACGTATCATGGCAAAGAGATCGTTTGTAACCATAGATAAATTTCAATTCGATTCGTTGCGTACACGCCAACCGGCCATTGCAACGGGAAATATCAACGCCTTATCCGTTGTGCTTAAAGGATTAAAATTTCACTTTGACGACGCGAAATTTCCTAATTGGGTTTCAGCCCAAGCCGATACTACCAATACAGTACGTTTTCAGCCCTATCGGTATCAAGCCAAAACAGTACCTTCCGTAATAGGTATGGGATTGAAAGATGCCCTCTTCCTAGTGGAAAAGATGGGATTGAAAGCCACAATAACAGGTAGAGGCCGGGTGTGTGCACAATCCATACAAGCAGGGTTACCATTAAAAAAAGGACAGGCTATTAATTTAACCTTAAAATAATATATAGCTATGAAACTAAATGAATTATTAGAAACTATAAAGGTGCTAAACCAAGTGGGTGCAACCGATTTGGACATAGCATCCATTCAATTTGATTCCCGTGCTGTTGCTGCCGGCGATTTATTTATAGCCGTTAGGGGTACTAGTTCCGACGGACACGATTATATATCTATGGCAGTGGAAAAAGGAGCCGTGGCTATTGTTTGTGAAGAAATTCCGAAAGATGTAAAGGCAACTTTTATTCAGGTAAAAGATAGTGCCGAAGCATTGGCTCTGTTGGCCTCCGCCTGGTTTGGCTTCCCTTCAACTAAAGTGACACTGGTGGGCGTAACTGGTACAAACGGAAAAACAACCACCGCTACCTTATTATACGAGATGTTCCGCAAGTTCGGGCATAAAGCAGGTTTGCTTTCCACCGTGTGCAACTACGTGGATGGCGAAGCTGTTGAGGCTACTCATACCACACCCGACCCCCTGGAGTTAAATCAACTCTTGGCTCGTATGGTGGATGCCGGGTGCGAATACGCTTTCATGGAAGTAAGTTCGCATGCCATTGTTCAGAAACGAATAGCGGGATTGGATTTTGATGGAGGTATTTTTTCCAACATCACCCGCGATCATATTGATTATCATAAAACGTTTGAAAACTACATAGCTGCCAAGAAAGCTTTTTTCGACGAACTTTCGGCAGATGCTTTCGCCTTGACAAACATCGACGACAAAAACGGCTTGGTGATGTTGCAAAATACCAAGGCAACGAAGAAAACCTATTCAACCCGCACGATTGCCGATTTTAAAGGCAAAATCTTGGAAGAATCCTTTGAAGGCATGTTGCTTGAAATGAACGGGAAAGAAATTGCAGTTCCTTTTATCGGGAAATTCAATGTATATAATTTATTGGCTGTTTTTGGTACAGCCGTGTTGCTGGGTAAGGACGAATTGGAGGTGCTGCGTGTGATAAGCACGTTGCACTCCGTGTCCGGTCGTTTTGAAACCTTGCGGGCTCCGAAAGGATACACCGTTATTGTGGATTATGCCCATACCCCGGATGCGCTAACCAACGTGATAAATACCATAAACGACATTCGTGATGGTGCAGGCCGATTGATTACCGTGGCCGGCTGCGGCGGTAACCGCGACAAGGGCAAACGCCCCATGATGGCTAAAGAAGCTGCTAACGGCAGCGAACAAGTAATTATCACGTCGGATAACCCACGCAAGGAAGACCCTCAGGATATTATCAACGATATGCTAGCCGGGCTGGATACCACCGATATGAAAAAGGTGATTACCATTGTAGATCGCAGGCAGGCTATAAAAACAGCTTGTGCTTTGGCGCAGCCGGGCGATGTAATACTGGTGGCAGGCAAAGGCCATGAGGATTATCAAATTATTGGAGATGTGAAACATCATTTCGACGATAGGGAAGAAGTAAAAGCTTGTTTCTGAAATTCATGAAGTCCAATTAAAAGAGTACGAAACCAACCAACTTAATTTTAAAAATATGTTCTATTATTTATTCAATTATTTAGGAAAAATCGGTCTGCCGGGTGCAGGTATGTTTCAATACATATCCTTTAGGGCTGGTTTAGCCTTTATTTTGTCCATGATAATTGCTACCGTGTATGGGAAGCGAATTATCAACTATTTGCAACAAAAGCAAATAGGCGAAACCATCCGAAATCTTGGTCTAGAAGGTCAAATGAGTAAAAAAGGCACACCCACTATGGGTGGTGTTATTATCATTTTGGCTATCCTAATTCCGGTACTATTATTAGCCCGGTTGAATAACGTTTACATCCTGCTGATGCTCATCACTACCGCTTGGCTGGGTGGAATCGGTTTTTTGGACGATTATATAAAAGTATTCCGCAAGAATAAAGAAGGCTTACAAGGTAAATTTAAAATTGTAGGACAAATAGGGTTAGGTATTATCGTGGGGCTCACGCTGTATTTAAGCCCTCAAGCCCTAATCAGGGAAAACGTGAAGGTAATGAAGTGTCAGGAAACCACTAGTGTAGTGGTTCAGTATAAAGGCGATAACATAAAATCCACCACCACTACCATTCCGTTTTTCAAAAACAATAACTTTAATTATGCCGATGTATTCAATTGGATGGGTGAGCATAAACAAGCCGGAGGCTGGATATTGTTTGTGTTGGTTACCATTTTTATTGTAACCGCCGTGTCCAACGGAGCCAATCTGACCGATGGGCTGGATGGGCTGGCCACGGGTTCCTCCGCCATACAGGGAGTCACGTTGGGTATTCTGGCCTACGTGTCGGGTAACATCAATTATGCAGGCTATCTTAATATTATGTATATACCTGGTTCGGGAGAGTTGGTGGTGTTTGCCGCCGCGTTTATCGGAGCCACCATCGGGTTCTTGTGGTACAATTCGTTCCCTGCCCAGGTGTTTATGGGCGATACGGGTAGTTTAACCATCGGGGGTATCATTGCCGTGTTTGCCATTGCTATTCACAAGGAATTTTTAATACCCATTCTATGTGGCGTGTTCCTGGTGGAAAATCTATCCGTCATGTTGCAAGTATCTTATTTCAAAATAACCAAGAAAAAATTTGGCGAAGGAAGGCGCCTGTTTAAGATGGCACCGCTACATCATCATTTCCAAAAACCAGGTAATAGTGGTATTCAGGCATTATTCCAAAAGCCTCTTATCCCGATGCCGGAGTCTAAGATTGTAATTCGTTTCTGGATAATAGGCATGATACTGGCTACGTTAACAATCATTACTTTAAAAATGCGATAATCATGAGTGAGAAAATTGTAATACTGGGGGGAGGCGAAAGCGGAGTAGGAGCTGCTATTCTAGCTCAAAAGAAAGGCTTTGATGTGTTTTTATCCGATTTGTCGGCTATAAAACCTAAATATCAGGAAACACTTACTAAATATGGTATTCGCTGGGAGGAAAAACAACATACCGAAGATATAATTCTATCAGCAAACGAAATAATAAAAAGCCCCGGTATCCCGGATAAAGCTCCCATTATTAAAAAGATAAAGGAGAAAAGCATTCATATTATTTCCGAAATAGAATTTGCCGGACGTTATACCACGGCCAAAATGATTTGCATAACCGGTAGTAATGGTAAAACCACTACCACCATGCTTACCTACCATATATTAAAAAGTGCAGGTCTGAATGTAGGGCTTGCCGGAAATGTAGGACACAGCCTGGCCTATCAGGTGGCTGAAAAGAACTTTGATTATTACGTGATAGAATTAAGCAGCTTTCAGCTAGATAGCATGTACGACTTTAAGGCTGATATTGCTATACTGCTCAACATCACGCCCGATCATTTGGACAGATACAATTACGAATTTCAAAATTATATTGATGCGAAATTCCGCGTCACCCAAAATCAAACAGAAAGTGATGCCTTCGTTTATTGGAACGACGACCCTATTATCCAGGCCGAACTCGCTAAACGCGATTTAAAGGCCATGCCGTTCCCATTCTCGTTGGAGAAGAAACCAGGCGTGAGGGCTTTTATCGAAAATCTTGAATTGGTAATCCTGTCGTTAAAAGATGAATTCAGGATGCCGGTAGAAGAACTCTCGCTTGATGGTACTCATAATACATACAATTCGATGGCAGCAGGTCTGTCAGCCAACATTATGCATTTACGTAAAGATAAAATTCGTGAAGCTTTGTCCGATTTCGAGGGTGTGGAACATCGCTTGGAATACGTGGCCAGTGTACGTGGCGTTCGTTTTATCAACGACTCCAAGGCAACCAATGTAAACTCCTGCTGGTATGCCCTGCAAAGTATGAAAACCCCCACGGTGCTTATTTTAGGGGGTACCGATAAGGGAAATGATTACACCGAGATAGAAGCTTTGGTAAAGGATAAAGTAACATCCTTGGTTTTTTTAGGCGTGGATAATAAAAAGCTGCATGCCTTTTTTGATGGCAAGGTAGATAAAATAGTGGATGTGCTTTCCATGAAAGAGGCAGTGGAACAAGGCCTCAATTTAGCCAAAAAAGGAGACACTGTGTTGCTTTCGCCCTGCTGTGCCAGCTTTGATTTATTTCAAAGCTATGAAGACCGTGGCGATCAATTTAAAACTTGTGTAAAGAACCTATAAACATACATGTAAAACTTGTAGCTGAAAATTTATGCAGAACTTTATCAAAAGATACATCAAGGGAGATTTGCCTATTTGGAGCATATTTTTGTTCCTCTGCATTATCTCTGTGATAGAAATCTACAGTGCCGGAAGTTTCTTTGTAAACAACAAAGACAACCACACCTCCGAACTGTTGCGCCATAGCTCCTTCCTTTTAATAGGAGCCGTGCTAGCATGGGCTGTGCATAAAATGCCGTTTAAATGGGTGCGTATAAGTGCCTATTTCATGTTGCCGTTGTCAGCTATTCTTTTAATGTTGTTGTTGCTTCCGGGCTCGTTAATCCCCCATATCTCTATCGCCGGATTTTCTGTTTTTGGTGTGTCGGTCGAAAACGATGCCGCCCGTTGGATGTCCATCATGGGCTTGAAGTTTCAGCCCTCCGAGTTTGCCAAAATATCCGTTATCATTTACTTGGCCGATTTATTTACCGTCGATCCCGAAAAATCGTTGGTGCTTACAACCATAGCCAAGTTCCGACGTAAAGAATTGACGGAAGCATACGCCAAGAGTCTTAAATTTTGGATTGGCATTTTGGTGCTATGTTTCTATTGTGCTTTAATCCTGCCCGAAAACCTTTCTACCGCGGTTATGCTTTTTGGCGTAGGCATTCTATTGCTCTTTATAGCCAATGTATCCTTCGTGCGTTTGGTTATATTCCTGTCCAGTGTTATCTTGGCGGCATTCCTGTTTTTTGTGGTGGTAAAATATATCCCGTTGAGCAAGGACGAACTAAAAACGGTAAACGCTTTGCATGACAAAAAAAAGAATGGTGGGGTACTGAAACGATTCAAAACCTGGGAACACCGTATCGAAAATTTTACCGGCGAAGATAAAAATTCAAAATATACATTCAACGATACCACGGCGCAAATAATACACTCCCAAATAGCTATTGCACGCGGAGGTACGTTTGGCGTGATGCCTGGCAACAGTGTGCAACGTGATTACCTGCCACAGGCATTTGCCGATTTTATTTTTTCCATTATCGTGGAGGAAATGGGGCTCATAGGGGGTGTTGTGGTGATGGCTTTGTACATGATGTTCTTGTATCGGGCAGGTATTTTAGCCAAGAAAAGCCAATACGAATTTCCATCCTTGCTAGTTATGGGGTTGGCCTTGATGTTGGTTTCGCAAGCCTTTGTCAGTATGGCGGTGGCGGTTCATCTGGGGCCGGTTACAGGTCAGCCGTTGCCACTGCTTAGTAGGGGTGGTACCGCTATTATTATCACTTGGCTTTATATCGGTATTATCCAATGCGTGGCACGGTCTATCAACGACGCGAATGCAAAAGATAAAACACTGCCGGTTGCCGAAAATTACGAAACACCTTACGATTTACCCGAAGGAAATACGGAAGAAAAAGAACCTACGGCAGAAGTAACGCCGGAAACGAATAATATACCAGAAACAAACAGAAACGATGAAAACGAATCCCAAAATAATAGTTAGCGGGGGTGGCACAGGAGGCCATATCTTTCCCGCGGTAGCCATTGCCAACGAATTGAAAATCAAACTACCCGAAGCCGAAATTCTTTTTGTCGGAGCCGAAGGTCGTATGGAAATGGAGCGCGTGCCTGCTGCCGGATATAAAATTGTAGGGCTACCCATCATGGGCTTCGACCGTAAAAACATGGTGCGAAACGTGAAGGTGCTTCTGCATCTAGCAAAAAGCATGCTCAAAGCCCGCAAGGTGGTAAAAGACTTTAATCCTGATGTGGTGGTAGGTGTAGGCGGTTATGCCAGTGGCCCCACGCTGCGGGCTGCCAACTGGGCGGGTGTACCCACCGTGTTGCAAGAACAAAACTCTTATGCCGGGGTAACCAACAAGCTGTTGGCTAAAAAAGCATCCCGCATTTGTGTGGCGTATGAAAACATGGAACGATTCTTTCCAAAAGACCGCATTATACTTACCGGAAACCCTGTGCGCCAAAACCTTACCGAAGGCTTGGACAAAAAAGATGAAGCCTATAAGTTTTTCGGCTTTTCGCCTGATAGAAAAACATTGCTTATTGTAGGTGGAAGCCTTGGGGCACGCACCATCAACCAAAGCGTGCTGGCTAAACTGAAAGAACTATCAGAATCGGGCATACAAATAATTTGGCAGGCCGGAAAAATATATATTGATAAGGCTAGAGAAACGGCACAACCTTACCTAAGCCCCTCATTCATCGTAACCGATTTTGTGTCGCGCATGGATTTGGCGTATGCCATTGCCGATTTGGTTATATCCCGTGCGGGTGCAAGTTCCATCTCCGAATTGTGCTTGTTGAAGAAACCCGTGATATTAGTTCCTTCACCCAACGTGGCCGAAGATCATCAAACCAAAAATGCACTGGCATTGGCCGAGAAAGATGCCGCTATTATGATACGTGATGCCGAGGCGGTACAAAAACTAGTACCCGAAGCATTAACGTTAATCAACGATAACACTAAATTAGCCTCGTTGGCCATAAACATAGAAAAGCTGGCTCAATACGATTCCTCCAAAAGAATTGCCGACGAAATAATTAAGTTGATAAAGTAAGTTAGAAACAGTAAATGTTATTGATAGCCCGTTCGGGCTTACATATCAATAGAAAAACGTTTCTATTGATACCGATTCCCCGTTAGGGGATACATAGATTTATTTATCCCCTAGCGGGGAACAATTTGCTCTCGTTATGTTTTCTATTGATATGTATTGCCTACGGCAAATAATTCATAATGGTGAAATGAATTAAACCACGGAGTGGTTGAACATTACTAATCTCGTATGCAATGCGGGGTAGGTGAACGACCACTGACTCCGAACCCCGAATGGGTTCAATAACAAAAAATATTAAACTCACATCTTAATAAAAAAATAATTATTCGCTTAGCACAAAAAGAGATAACTTTGCCGGATAAAATCAAAAAACAAAGATGAAGAAATTTTCAGCATACTATTTTCTTGGAATAGGAGGTATTGGGATGAGCGCGTTGGCACGTTATTACAAGGCTAAAGGCTTTCCGGTAGCAGGTTACGACCGCACAAAAACCGCCCTCACCGAGAAGATGGAACAAGAAGGTATAGAAATTCATTACACCGAAGATATTTCACTTATCGCCAGCCCATTTCAAGATTCTGAAAATACACTGGTGGTATTTACTCCCGCCATTCCGGCCGAGCATAAAGAATGGCTTTACTTTCAGCAAAAAGGCTTCACCATTATGAAGCGAGCCCAGGTGCTGGGGCAAATTACCCAAAGCGAAAGAGGGCTTTGCATTGCAGGCACACATGGTAAAACCTCTACGTCGAACATGACGGCACACCTGTTGCACAATTCGCACATCGGGTGTAATGCCTTTTTAGGTGGTATATCTAAAAACTTTGATACGAACCTTGTTATTTCCGACAAAACCAATCTGGTTGTCATTGAGGCCGACGAGTTCGATCGCTCTTTTCACCAATTGTCGCCCTACATGGCTGTAATAACTGCAGCCGATGCCGACCACCTGGATATTTACGGTACCAAAAAAGATATTTGCGAAAGCTTTGAATATTTCACCAGCCTTATTCGTGAAGGTGGTTGCCTTATTATGAAGAAAGGCATTGACATAACGCCCCATTTGCGTGAGGCTGTGAAACTGTTCACCTACTCGGCAACCGAAGGCGGCGATTTTCATGCCGAAAACATACGGGTGCAAAACGGGAAAATCCTGTTCGATTTTGTTGCTCCGTCAGCGGTGATTTACAATTTACAGTTAGGTGTTCCGGTAATGATAAACGTGGAAAACGCCGTGGCCGCCTTAGCCTTGGCGTGGCTCAATGATGCTACCGACGATGAATTGCGTGCAGGCATAGCCTCGTTTAAAGGCACCGTGCGTCGTTTCGATTTTCATGTAAAGAATGACCGTGTAGTGTATTTGGACGATTATGCTCATCATCCCGCGGAGCTGGAAGCGAGTATCAACTCTATTAAAAGCTTGTATCCCGGCAAGAAAGTGTGCGGTGTTTTTCAGCCACATTTGTATAGCCGTACACGGGATTTTGCATCTGATTTTTCGAGCTCGTTATCTTTGCTTGATGATTTGATTTTGTTGGATATTTATCCGGCACGTGAGTTGCCTATACCGGGGGTGACATCGGAAATTATTTTTGACAACGTAACGATAAAAAATAAAACGCTATGCACCAAGGAGCAGCTACTGGCCGAATTGCCCAAACACCAATTCGATGTGCTTGTAACCATCGGGGCTGGGGATATTGATAAATTAATACCTGAGATTACAGCTTATTGTGAAAAACTATGAGGAAACCTAAATGGAAAAATATAGGGATCATTTTTTTAGCACTGGGTTTACTCGGTTACATTCTCTTTGTCATTATTCGTTCTTCTACCGGGCGGGATAATAGAATTTGCAATAAAGTAATTATTACCATAAAGGATAGCGACCAGTTTCAATTTATTTCGGCTTCCGATGTAAGGCAAACTCTTGTAGAAAGCAAAATAAAAATTAAAGGGAGAACCATTAGCCGGATTAAGACGGAAGAGATAGAGAAGATATTGTTCCAAAAAAATCCCGTGATCAAAAGAATTGATTGCTACAAAACGCCCTCGGCGGATATAAGCATCGACGTGTGGCAACGGGAGCCCATTTTCCGTGTTTACGGGGCGTCCAATTATTACGTGGATGCAACAGGTAGCTTTTTGCCCGTTTCGCCTAAGTTTGTAGCCTATGTACCCATAGTTACAGGTGCTGTAAATAAACAATTTGCAGCAACAAAGTTGAAAGATTTTGTGTTATATTTACGCAAAAATGAATTTTGGAATGCCCAGATAGAACAAATAGATGTTGATTCGGTTAGCGAGCTGGTTTTAATCCCACGGGTAGGCGATCATGAAATAGAGCTTGGCACTATTGACGGATACGAACAGAAGCTCGATAAGCTGAAAACTTTTTATTTGAATGGATTGAATAAAATAGGGTGGGGCAATTATAAAAGTATTAGTTTAAAGTATAAGAATCAGGTCGTGTGTACCAAAAAATAAGTAAGGAGTATGTCAAATTACATTGTAGCCATTGACTTGGGCAGTTCTAAAATAACCGGAATGGTAGCCCAACGCAACGAGGAGGGCTTGCTCGACATTTTGGCTTTGGAATCCGAACCTTCTATGGGGATCCGTCGAGGATTGATTATCAACCATAGCGAAGCGGCCATTTGCGTAAGTCGTATTGTCAAAAAACTGCAAAACAGGGTAAAGATAGAGATAGGACGGGTATATGTTGGGTTAGGTGGACATACATTGAAAACCGTAATTAATAACGTGCCGGTAGTATATGATGGGGAGCAGGAGCTTACGGATGAAAGAATAAAAGAACTGTACGATCAGAATTTAGCATTGACTTTCGACAATGCTTCGATATATGAAATCCTGGCTCAGGATTTTTTAATTGACGGCGAACCGGAGTTTAATCCCAAAGGCTGTTTCTGCTCGCATGTAGAAGCTCGCTACCTGCTTGTGCTAGGTAAACCGGGTGTTAACGAGCGTCTGTGCAGTTGCTTGGAACGCATTCCGCAACGGCTGGCAGGTATGTTTACCGCCCCGTTTGCCATGAGCGAGGCACTGGTAAGCCCTGAGGATAAAGAATTAGGGTGTGCGGTGATAGATTTTGGTGCCGAAACAACCACGCTGGTAGTTTATTTCAACCACTGTATCCGCCACATGATTGTTATTCCGTTAGGAGGGAAAACTGTAACACAGGATATAAGAGACCTTCAGGTAACAGCGTTGGATGCCGAAAAACTGAAAAAGAATTTTGGCGTGGCCATGTTGTCGTTGGATGAAGAACCTAAAGCCATCACCATTAAAGCAGGCACCGTGGAGCACATCGTGCATACCAAGGAATTGAACAGCGTTATTGAAGCTCGCATGGACGAAATAATGGACATGGTGTGTGAAGAAATATACAAATCGGGCTATCAGGATAAACTAGGTGCCGGGGTAATCATTACCGGAGGAGCATCCCGCTTAACCGGGATTGATAAGCTAGTGGAACTAAAAACAGGTTTGCCAGTTCGTCAAGGTAGTTATGACCATTTACTGGCACCGGGTACGGATGACCAATATATTGACCCTGCTTACACGTTGTTAGTCGGGTTGCTTAACTTTGGTTCTGAAAACTGTTGCGTGGAGGAAGAACTGAAAATTATAGAAGCCGTGAAATCGCCCGAAATGCCACAAAGAGATCAATCAAAAAAGAAAAGTCGCTTGAAAGTATTTGGTGATAAAATAGTGGGAACGCTGTTCAACGAGCGCGACTTTGAATCATAAGTATATAAAAAACTAAGCAGATATTCCTATGGAAGAAGCTATCGATTTAATAGAATTTGATTTGCCTGCAGAGCAAGCAGCCATCATTAAGGTGATTGGTGTGGGAGGCGGTGGTAATAATGCCGTGAACCACATGTATCGTGAAGGTATAAAAGATGTTTCATTCGTCATTTGTAATACCGACAATCAGGCATTAAACAAATCGCCGATACAAAAGAAAATCCAACTAGGGCCTCAAACTACTTCGGGTTTAGGTGCCGGAAATAACCCTGAGGTAGCACGTGCCGCTGCCGAAGAATCAATAGAGGAAATTCGTTCCGTGTTGTCCAACAACACCAAGATGGTGTTTATCACCGCCGGGATGGGTGGTGGAACCGGAACCGGTGCCGCCCCTGTTATTGCCAAGGTGGCTAAAGATATGGACATCCTCACCGTGGGTATTGTTACCATTCCGTTTGCTTTTGAAGGGCATAAAAAGATACTTCAAGCCTTGGAAGGGGTAAGACAAATGAGCGAGAACGTGGACGCGTTGCTCGTGATTAATAACGAGCGACTGCGCGACATATACCCGGAACTCGACCTATCCAACGCTTTTGCCAAAGCCGATGATGTGCTGAAAGATGCCGCCAAGGGTATTGCCGAAATTATTACCATACACGGACATATAAACGTGGATTTTGCCGATGTCAATGCCATCATGCGTGATGGTGGTGTAGCTATAATGAACACGGGTTACGCTTCGGGTGAAAACCGTTTGCGTAAAGCCATCGACGATGCGTTGGCATCTCCATTATTGCGCAACAACGACATCCGTGGAGCTAAAAAGATATTGCTCAACTTCTATTGCCGACAAGATGAAACGGCTATTAAGATGGACGAAATAACACAGGTAAATGAGTTTATGGAAACCATCGGTCAGGATGCCGAAGTAATTTGGGGTGTATGCTTTGACGAGGAGTTGGACGAAGAAGTTAAAATTACGCTCATTGCCACGGGCTTTGGGGTGAACGATATAGCGGCTCCCGCAGCTCAAAAGGAAAAGGTTGTATATACCCAATCCGAAACAGCCAAGAAAGAAGAACCGCAACAGGATATTTTCTCGGACAATAACAGTCAGGAAAAAGAACCCGAAGTGATCCCTGTACAAGAATCCCCGGTTGTAGATAAAGTGATGTTCAACGAATACTATGGCGATACGAAGGTGGAGCAGAAGAAAAAAGCGGACACCTTTGCCAACATGATTCAACATATTGACGACGAGAAGGTGGTGGACGAATTGGAAAAAACGCCCGCCTACAAGCGTCGTGCATCCGGTTCGGGGCCTCAACCCTATAAGCCTCGCGATTTAAGTAAATAAAACATATTCCTAGTTAAACAGATCCCCGTGAGGGGATTTGTTTTCTCGCAAGGAAAACACCTCTAATTATAAAGATGAAAGATAATTCAGGCCAAAAGAAATTTAAAGGCGAAAGACTCAAACAAACCTCTCTGGCGGTAAAAGAGCCCATTGAACTAATGTCGTTTCTCGGCATCCATTTTAACGGCAAGAGCCGCAGTGCGCTTAAGTCGCTGTTGTCACATAAGCAGGTATGTGTAAACGGAAAACCCGAAACAAAATTCAATTACCTCTTGCAGGTGGGCGATAGTGTTACCCTGAATACAGGTAAAGTGGCTTATGAGCTTAAAAGTTCCAGAGTGAAAATAGTGTTTGAGGATGATTATCTGGTGGTGATAGAAAAATCGGAAGGGCTTTTAGCCGTGGCTACCGATGAGCGAAAGGAAGAAACTACGGCCTTTAGCATCCTGCAAAACTACTTGAAAAAGAAAGATCCTCGTAACCGCCTGTTTGTAGTGCATCGTATCGACCGTGAAACATCGGGACTTATTATGTATGCCAAGAGTAAGGATGTACAACTTGCCTTGCAGGACAATTGGCACGAAAACGTAACCGAACGTGTTTACCTTGCCGTGGTGGAAGGCGTGCCTGAAAAAGAGGATGACACTATCGTATCCTATTTACACGAAAGCAAGGCTTTTAAAATACATTCCAGCTATTCCAATGAAGATGGTAAGGAAGCTATTACCCATTACCGTGTGGTGCGTAAAAACGAAAACTACGCCATGCTAAAGGTGGAGCTGGAAACCGGGCGTAAAAATCAAATCAGGGTACACATGCAGGAAATAGGCCATCCTATTATTGGCGACAAAAAATATGGAGCAGGAATTTCTCCTATTGGTCGCATCGGCCTTCATGCCCGTGTGCTGGCCTTCAAGCATCCGGTTACACACGAAGTGATGCGTTTTGAAACACCCATTCCTCGAAAATTTAATGCCTTGTTTGTGGCGAAAAAGGAGTAAAAAAATCTTCTTCTTTACGACATATTAACGTGAGTTTAACAGAAGCAAATAATCTATTTTATTCATTTTAAATTTTGTATTAATGAAAAGAGTACTTTTAATTGCAACCGTATTGCTAACCTTTATCGGAATAAAAGCACAAAAGGTTTATTCAGTTGATTATGAAAGTCATGCCGATGTAAAGGTTTTTGTTGTAAAATACGAAAGTCAGGCTGATTTAAAGGTCTTCAAAGTTCAGTTTGAGAGCCAAGCGGACAAGAAAATCTACTTTGCCAACTATGAAAGTCAAGCTGATTTGAAGATCTATTTCGTGAAATATGATAGTCAAGCAGGATGGAATACTAATTCAAAAAAGCATTTAATGTATTGAAAGAATACAGAATATAAGAGCACAGAATAAAGAGCAAAGACATCGGCAATCTTTGCTCTTTATTGTTTTATACAAATACATCTATCGTCTTTGTTCTTATAATCTTTGTTCTTCGTTATCTTCCAAGAAAAATATATCCTTTCTTCTTAGCACTTCCATCGCCTAGGTCGAGAATATAGAAATAAGTGCCTTCGGGAAGGATATTCCCGCCCACCTTTAGCCCGAAATAATTCTTCCCATCCCATTTGTTTTCATACGGCGAGGCTTCATACACCTTGTCGCCCCAGCGGTTGAAAATAAGAATATGATTGTGCGGGTAATACTCAATGTTTTTGATGAGGAAATAATCATTTATTCCATCTCCGTTTGGTGAAAAGCCTTGAGGTATAGAGGCGGTAGTATCTTCTTTAACCTTGAGCGTTAATATGGTAATGATACTGTCGCACCCGATGGCATCCGGTGTGGTTTCGGTATAAGTACCCGGAGTATAAAGGTTTGTGCCATTAAAAGGATAGCTTTCGCCGTTGTTAATAGTTGCCGAAATGTAATTTGTTACGGTAGGTATCACGTAGAGATACAGCGTTATGATACTGTCGCATCCATTGGCAGCTGTCAGTCTATTTAGGTATTTCCCTGTTTGCGAAAGCTCGCTTCCAGCGAATGAATACGTTTTACCGGAACAAATGGTATCGTAAATAATTTTTTCCGATGGTAGTTTTACCCGTACGGTAATGGTATCAGTATCAGTTTTTATAGCGTTGTACGTACCATAAACGTAATAGGTGGTGGTAGTGGTTGGGTTCACTGATAGTCGGTCTGTACTTTCAGTAACAGTACCGGTAGGCGTTGTCCAATGGTATTGCCCCTGAATGTTCATCGATGCCTTTAGCACGGCCGTATCTCCTTTACAAATGGTAGTGTCTTTGCTTGATAAGCTGAAATTGGCCAGCCATAAGGTGGAGTTGATGGTGTCGGTCATGCACGCTCTTTTAATAAGCATGGAGAGGGTATTTTCTCCTTTATGTAAATCGGATGCCGGGAGTTTCCATGTGAGTTCAGCCTGCGTACTTTCTGTTGCCACGGTATATGGGTTTCCATTCAACAACCAGGATACGGATACAAAATCCGATTGAATATTTCTGCTCACGGTAATGGTATCGGTTACTTTATACGCGTTTGTAGTATCGGTGGTTTGGTAGTATATGTTCACCGTGGATTTATCGTTATTGCTCACGTTGAAATAATCTTCAAGATTATAAAAGCTCCAGTTCAAGGAGTAGCCGTATGATTCTTCAGTACCTATCACACCATTGTTGTAGCCATAAACATAGGCTAAAAATCCACCCTCGTTTTTCATGTAATGTGTTATGTCGGCGGTAATCTTAATTCTCGCGTAAGAATAAGAGGCATCGGGAATGAAGGGGCTAAAACTGCTTCCGATGTTGGTGCTATCCAGTATGGTTTTATTTACATCCTTTGTTTTTGTAAATATTTCCAGATAATGGTTTGATACAAAGGGGCTTGATGGTGCTGTGAAAATGGACTCTTTTACCATTTGCTCTTCTGAGTTGATATTCATCATCATAGGGTCTCCTAATCCGGCAAGACCTGCACTGATAGCATATTGAGTAACCGAAATCGGCTTGTCTGATGTAATTAGGGTGCCGGTTTGAACGGAATTAATGTTTAAATAATCGCCGGCATTCATCAGGGTGTTGTAAGATGTTCCGTTGTTTTTGATGGTAACAGTGGTGGCATCTTTGTTTGCCATGATATAAATTCTACTGTCATTAGGTCTGTTCAAGGTACTTTCTACCATGAATTTTTCACCCCAGCTATTTACCGGTTCCATTTGTTCCACCAGCACATCGCCACAGCAATAGTTATAAGGTACGTAAGAAATATAGTTGCCTGAAAAAACAGCAAATTTTTTACAATTGGTGCTTTCTAATGTCGATCCTAGCAATTCTACTCCTGTTATGGCCAATGTCTGTCCTTTGTTCAGCGTGGTGTCATAATCCGTATGGGCATTGTACGTGTTATTTTTATAAGAGACTTTGTTAGCCAGGTTAAACCGTATTTTTGTGTTGTCTTCGGTTGCAACGGCTAAAATGGAGGCGTAATTATAATCGGTTACTCCGGCATACGTGTTATAGATGTTGTTTGTACACGCTACTCTATAGTGAGTTCCTAATGATTGTGTAGGGAAAACGGCACATGCGTCGTATGATCCTGATTGATAATTTCCTAGATATACTGAAGCGGAATCGCTGGTAGAAACAATTATACCTCTGTTAGTAACAAATATGGAATCGGAATCGCTATGGTTATAGCATTGCTTGTATGGTATATAAATTCTTTGTATGTTGCCTGCCGCAACGGTAAACGATTGGCTATAGCCTGTGTTAGGGTTGGTTACGGTTCCGGTGCATCCTTTTTTTGAGGAAACGAGTATGAAAAATTGTTGTAGGGTAGGATCGGCTTTAATAGAATCATCAGGGTTTACGCCAAAGTAGCTTACCCAAAATTCCCGGTTGGAACTGGTACTTGCTGCTTGTACGTTGCTTACAATGCCACAAACAAACAGAATAGATATAAATAAGATTCTTTTTATCATACCACCTTTATACCATACTTTATATACAAAGATAACAGTTCGTTACCACAATTAAAAACCTCAGTTAAGACAGTTTCTATATATAAAATACTGTATAAGGGTTAATTGTTTATCGCAAGATGAAATTTTAGAGGGTAACCAAAGAACCAATCAACTAAATCCGATTAATTCTTTTGAAGAAAATAGGTGGTGTAACGGATTACAAACGCTTAAAATTTTAAAATAAGTTTATTCCTAAAGAAACATATTTTTCCAAAGTAATTTCATATATTTAGGCAATATAGCAAGAGGTTCCTTTTTTTGGACATTACAGCTATTTTTTGTTCCTCTGTGTAATACCTTCCTTTTGATTATGAAGAAAATAGCATTGATAACTCTATTGCTTTACTCCATAGCCTTACAGGCACAGTTCAGCCTGTCAGTGGGAAGTGGCGTTTTGTTTTCCGACATCAGTTCAAAGTCAGCAGGCGTAGCCAATAAAAAATCTTTTCTTCCTGCTATCGGTATCAAATATTCTTGGAATCGGGTTTCTTTAAATACAGGCATTGCATATATCAACGTAGGTTACAATAGTGCCACGGTAGCCTCTTTGTCCAATTGTTATTATAAATATCTAGTTGTACCAGTGTATGGTTCGTATGCCATACCCGTGGGCAGATTTTATATTGGTGCCAATGCCGGAGCCAACCTTTCCACCTTGCTCAAGGCGAGAGATGCCAATAGGCAGCGTATTGACGATGCCTATTCCGTGGTTCCCTCTCTTTTAACCGGGGTAAAAGCGGGTTACAACATTTCCCGTCGATTCTCCTTCGATATTTCCGGCTGGTACAATTACGCGTTGAGCGACTTCGATAGAAACATTGATGCCCGGATGAATTCCTTTGCTGTTTTGGCAGGCATGAATTATAAATTCTAATCTCATCCTTTGTTCTTTTCAAAATTAGTTGTTCACTTTCCGTTTTTTACTTTCTTACTCCCCAAATAGATGAATATTCTCTATTAATTATGTTGGAATAATGTGTTTTGTTCTTTAAATCATTGTTTTTTCATTCAAATAGAAATAAATTTGATAGATTAACACAGTATTTAACAGTTTATTTGTGCGTGTGCCTGCTATCAAATAGGTTAAAAAAGATAATTTTAATTTCATTTTGTCATATTTATATTAAAAACGTTACATTTATGTAACACTTTACTAAAATGTAGTATTTTTGATCCAAACTTTAAATCTGACATTATGTTTGATACAGGACTTACTACGTTTATGATTTTGGCTACCAGTTTGGTTATGCTTATGACTCCCGGACTGGCTTTTTTTTATGGAGGATTGGGGTGCAAGAAAAACATCCTGAATATCATGATGCAAAGTTTCGTGTCGATGGGTATTAGCTCCATCATTTGGTTTGCATTCGGATATTCTGTTTGTTTTAGCGGCGATATGGCTCATGGTAACGACTTTTTTGGAATTTACGGAAACCTTCATAAGGCATTTTTTCAAGGTATAACACCTTCCACGCTTTACTCACCGGATAAACGTTTCCCCGAATATATTTTTATTGCTTATCAAATGATGTTTGCCATCATTACCCCGGCTCTTATTACCGGGGCGTTTATCAATCGTGTTACATTCAAATCATACATATTCTTCCTTATTTTGTGGCAAATTTTCGTGTACTATCCATTTGTGCACATGGTATGGGGTGGTGGTTTGCTGGCTCATTGGGGTGTGTTCGATTTTGCAGGAGGTATTACGGTACACGCCACTGCCGGGTTTGCGGCGTTGGCCTCCGTGTTTTTCGTAGGTCGCAGGGCTACAAAAAATGATCCGAACAACATTCCGTTGGTGGCCATTGGTACGGCATTGCTTTGGTTTGGATGGTACGGATTTAATGCAGGAAGTGAACTGGCCGTAAATTCGGTCACCATAGCTGCATTTGTGAATACCGATACGGCAGCTTCCTTTGCTGCCATCGTGTGGCTCATTTTGGAGTGGAACACGGGGAATAAGAAGCCTTCATTTATCGGTTTGATGACCGGGGCGGTGGCTGGGCTAGCTACCATTACGCCAGCCGCCGGGTTTGTGAATATTTATGCTGCCGCTGGCATTGGGGTTATCGCTTCGTTGGGTTGTTTCCTCGCCGTTCGGTTTAAAGAAAGCCGTGGGTGGGACGACGCTCTTGATGTGTGGGGTGTGCATGGCATGGGTGGTGTAATTGGCACCATTTGTCTGGGGCTTTTTGCTACAAAAAGTATTAACCCTGGCGTTCCCAATGGATTGTTTTACGGCGGCGGGTTCGATTTACTTTTAAAAGAACTGGTTGCCATATTGATAGCCATTACCTATGCTTTTTTATTCACCTTAGGCTTATTTAAAGTTATCAATAAATTTATTCCGGTAAGAATATCCGAAAAAGCTCAGGAGGTAGGGGTGGATATGGCGTTGCATGGAGAGGTTGCCCGACAAGTCTAAATCTTATATATAGAACACAAAAAAGGAGAATATCCGTTTTTGAAATGCACCCCAAAAGTTAGGCATAAAACTTTTGGGGTGCATTTTTTATGTAAGTTGTTCTTTTTACAATAAATGACTTCCATCTACTTTATACCCTCTTAGCAGTTCGTCCACCTTCATTTGTTTCTTTCCCGCCAGTTGTACCGATAGTAGATGCAAGTATCCATCCGAAGTAGCTATCTTAATAAAAGTCTTGTTGTCCGTAAGTAACGTTCCGGCAGAGAGGTTGTGTTGCCCGAAAGCCTTTTCCGTCTCATAAATTTTCAACCCCAAGGTTTCGCCGCTTGGCAAGGTGATTTCCGTCCATGCCGTAGGGGATGGCGACAGGCCACGTACAAAATTATAAAGCTCCGTGGCTGTTTTCGTCCAGTCCATGCGGCAGGTTTCCTTGAATATTTTCGGCGCTGTTTTCAGCGTGTCATTCTGAGATTGCGGTTTCACTTGTACGTTACCACTCAAAATCTGGTCAACGGTTTTAAGTACCAGTCCACTGCCTAGTAGCATCAATCGGTCGTGCACATCTCCTGCCGTATCCGTTTTTGCAATAGGCAATTTTTCTTGTAAAATAATATTTCCCGTATCTATTTCATGCGTGAGGAAAAACGTGGTAGCACCCGTTTCCGTGTCCCCGTTAATTACCGCCCAGTTAATAGGTGCCGCTCCACGGTATTGGGGTAGGAGCGAGGCATGTAGGTTGAAGGTACCCAGCCGGGGCATATCCCATACCACTTCGGGCAGCATGCGAAAGGCCACTACTATTTGCAAATCGGCTTGTAGCGATTTTAGCTCTGCCAAAAAGGCCTCATTCTTTAGCTTCTCTGGTTGTAGCAACCGCAGGTTGTTGTCCAACGCGTACTGCTTCACGGGCGAAAACTGTATTTTATGTCCGCGTCCGGCAGGTTTATCCGGCATGGTAATTACACCCACTATGTTGTAGCCGTTTTCGTGTAACGCTTTCAGGCTTTCCACCGCGAAATCGGGTGTGCCCATGTATATAATACGTAAATCTTTTTTATCCATCTCTGTTATTGTTCTCGTTTATCCACGCCCCACATCAGTTTGTTGCGCAACGTGTTGTAAAAATTATGGTCTTTTTGTTTCACCACCTTAATAGAAAAATCAGCTTTTTTGATGATTAGCTCCGCACTCTGCTCAAACACCTGCGAACGCCCGTCCACAGCCGCTAGAAAAGAATTGGTACGGCTATCCACTTGTAAGCGTATT
This sequence comes from Paludibacteraceae bacterium, assembly GCA_031292565.1. Classification (GTDB taxonomy): domain Bacteria; phylum Bacteroidota; class Bacteroidia; order Bacteroidales; family Paludibacteraceae; genus JAFGVL01. Next base: position 913,559 of record JARLGW010000001.1, on the reverse strand, counting down.
TCGCAGTCGTCGGTAATAATAAGCGGCCTTACCGTGAGGCTGTGCGATGCAATAGGGGTAAGAATGATGTTCTTTGCCTGTGGAGCCACTAACGGACCACCCACGCTCATGGAGTAGGCAGTGGAGCCCGTGGGCGTGGCCACGATAAGCCCATCGGCTTGATACGAAATCAGATGTTGGTCATTAATGTAGGTGTGTATGGTAATCATGGAAGAGCTGTCCTGCTTCATCACCGCCACTTCATTTAGAGCCAGATTGTGGCAATTAAATCCCGGACAATGATTGCAGTTTAGCTGCAAGATAGATCGCTCTTCAATAATAAACTCCTCGTTCAGTATTTTTTCAAGAGGTTTCACAATGTTTGAGGAAGCAATATCCGCCAGGAAACCAAGTCGCCCGGTGTTAATCCCGATAATGGGAATATCTTTACTCCCTATATGCGCGGCTGTTTTTAAAAACGTTCCGTCGCCACCAATGCTTATCGCCAAGTTGGCTGAGAAGTTTTCGGTAGCATCAAGAATATCCACGTTGGGTTTAAAATCAATATGTTCCAGAAAAAAATTATAAAAAGATTCTTCCACACAAACAGAGGCTTGTTTCTTTTCCAACACCTCAAAAAGCGTTTTGAGCAAACTAAGGTTTTCTTTTTTATAGGTATTGCCAAAAATTGCTACTTTCATCTTGCTGATAATTTGGTTACGGTGCTAAAGGTATTATATCAATTTGTAAAAATAAGTAATTTCCGTGTAATTTGTAGGATAGTGTTTGCCGGTTTTTATTTATTTCACTTCAAATCTTTTTCAGTATCATGCTGTTATTTGCTTAAATCTATTATTTTTGCATGATATTAAGAAAATGGTAAGGAGTGGGGTTGTCTGTTCTAAAAACTTTAACGGACAATATTATATAACGTTGGTATGAGAAAATTTCAGTTATATGGCTTAGTGGGTACCGTTTGCATTAACGGGCTGATTCTTTTGATATTATTGATAATCACTTTTTCGGGTGCCAAAGAAATGATTAAACCGCAAGAAGAATTGCTGGAAGTTAACTTTGGTGATGGTGATGGTGGTGCGGGGGCAAGCGATCCCGGAGGTTCGGTTTCCGTGCCTTCTACAGGTGCACGTGTAGTTGCTGCCTCAGCCTCTAGATCGACCAGTTCGAAAGATGAAAGTGTGATGACGCAGCAGGACGAATCGGACGTGGAGGTTGCTGATAAACCGGCGGTGAAAAAAGACATGAATAAGCCTGCGCCTAAAACTATTGAAGATAAATTGCAGCAGTTGGAGCAATTGCGTCAGCGCGAAGCTCTTAGGCAGCAAAAAGCTGAGGAAACCCGGCAAGCTCAAGTTGCGGCGGCTAACCAGGCTAAAATAAATAAAGCAAATTCGTCCATTTCTAACGCCTTCGGCCATGGTTCCGGTGGTGGAGTTGGCAACGGCAACGGGTCGGGTAGTGGCTCCGGTGGCGGTAGAGGTACCGGTGGCGACGGGTTTGGTAATGGTAACGGAAGTGGCGGAACAGGTTCAGCACCCGGTAATCCGTTGGGTCATGGTTCCGGTGGCGGAAATACATGGTCGTTAAGAGGTCGTCAGATAACAGGTTCGTTGCATAAACCATCTTATGTCGGAAATCAGGAAGGTAAAATTGTAGTGGCTATCACGGTAGATAAAACAGGTACCGTAATTGCCACGGGAATAGCCAGTGGTACCACCATTACTGATGAAAATCAACGGGAGGAATGTAAGGCTGCTGCACGTAAGCAAAAGTTCTCTCCCGACTCTCGTGCTACCGGCAACGTGGTGGGTACCATTACCTACAACTTCAAGTTTGAAGGAAATTAATAACGTTAGCTCGAAAGGCTTACACATTAATTAGAAGGATTATAACCTATCTTTCATAGCCTTAAAAGTTTTATTCTAGTAAGAAAATCACTGTAGTGCATTTTAAATTATTTCAACCCCAACTCCTTTCCACTAGCTATTGATATGACAGATGGTTAGTTTGACCAAAAGTCCCCTTTAGGAAATTTAGGGCTAGTTGGTAAAAACGTATAGAAATTTTATTGCCATTAAGATATATAGAAGTTTACTGAAATTCGTTTCAGTAAACTTTTTTTATTGAGAGAATACCTAAGGTTGGCAATAAAATAAGAATGGAAAAAGGGCAAATCCCAATGTTGGAATGTTGCCCTTTTTCTGTTCTTGAGTTGGTAGTTTATTTTAACTTTTTATGAAGTTATTCTTTTTTGGTAGCCAATATCATTTTTACTCTTAGTTGATGCCCGATGTCAAGTATGTCCACCAAGTCTTGCAATTTGATGGATTTGTCTGCTCTCAATATCACAGTGGCAGCTTCCGTGGGGGTAACCATTCCGGCAATAGCAGGCTTAATTTCGTCCAAAGTTACGGGTTTATCATTCAAATAATATTTCAAATCGGCTGTAACCGACAGATTAATGGTTTGCTTGGACATCTTTTGGATGTTGGCCGATGCTTTGGGCAGCATTAATTGAATTACCGAAGGGTTAACCATGGTAGAGATAATAAGGAAGAACAGCAGTAGGAAAAACATAATGTCACTCAAGGAGGACGTATAGACTTCCGGCTGATTTTCTCTTTTTCTGGATATTTTCATGACAGTAATTTTTTTTGAGTACCCGTGGATTAATTTTCTCTTAATGCACTAACCAATTTGTTGCCTTGCTTTTCTATATCGGAGGTTATTTTGTCAATCTGTGAATTGATTAAATGAAAAGCGGTATAAGCAACAATACCAACCAACAAACCGGAAGCGGAAGAAATCATTTTTTGGTACAACCCTTCGGAAATAATACCGATACTGATGTTGTCGGTCAACGAAATGCTATAAAAGATTTTAATTACCCCGAAAATGGTTCCTAGGAATCCGAACATAGGTGCTATGGACGAAATAACCCCAAGGTATTGCATGTTTCGGTTCAACCCGTCTATTTGCTGACGTGCTTCGCCTTCCATGGCATCCTGAATGTCTTTGATTGGGTGTCCAAGTGTTTTAAGCCCCGTGGCTAATACTTTAGCCGCCGGTTTGTTGCTTGCCTGACATATATTAACGGCACTTTCCACTTTTCCGTCGTGAAGCAGATCACAGATCTTGTCGGTTAAATTTTGTTCGTTGTTGGTAGCGTCCTTCAATTGAAGTATTTTTACTATGATAATGTAAATAGCAATGATAAGCATGAGTGAAATAGGAATTAATATCCATCCTCCTTTAGCAACAATGCTAAATAAACTCTCATTCTTCATGGTAGTTTTTTGGGCTGCGTCGGTGGCTACTTGTACTCCTGCTTGTAGAATTGTTAATGTGGTCATGATTATTCTATTTTTATTAAATTTACATGGTTTCTATTTGGTAAAATGGTCTTGAATTTCAATTCAAACGACATGAAAAATAAGTATTCTGGTAACTTGCGCCAAAGATATAATTAATTACGATTTTTTCCATAAATTTTCCGGGTAGTCTTTTGTCTTTTTTTGCTTTTCTTATATATCTTCGATTATCTTTGTGTAGAAATGTTCTCATTTTAATTCAATAATAGATGGTAAATAAAAATTCAATTTATATTTTTCTAGCTACGGGTTTCGAGGAAACTGAAGCCGTGGCTATTATTGATGTACTCCGTCGTGCTGAATTGCACGTAACTATTGTTTCTGTTACCGGACAAAAAATGGTAACCGGGTCTCATAAAATAAGCATTGAGGTGGATGCCTTGTTTGAAGACTGTGATTTTAAGGATGGCAATATGCTGGTACTTCCCGGCGGCATGCCCGGAACCCGTAATTTGGAAGCATTTCTACCTTTAATCAAGTTAATAAGCGAGTATTACAAAGTAGGCAAATACTTGGCTGCCGTTTGCGCGGCTCCGCTTATTTTAGGCAAGATGAGGCTTTTGCGTAACGAAGAAGCTACTTGTTTTCCGGGTTATGAAGAGGATTTGGAAGATGCCGTTTTGTCCAAGCAAAGAGTGGTTCGTTCCGGGAAAATCATTACCGGTAAAGGCCCCGGCACATCAATCGAATTTGGATTGAAAATTGTAGAAACGCTCAAGGGGGAAGAATTGTCCGCTTCGTTGGCAAAAACTATGATTGTATATTAACAAACAAAAATAAAAGTAAAGCTTTGTAGAGAATACTCTTTGCAAGGCTTTGTTGTTTTTTCATTAAAAGGATTTTATTGTTACTTTGCAAAAAAAAGAGATGTTGATTCACGTATGGAATACAAAGTTTTAGTACTGGATTTAGATGGTACGCTTACCAATAGTAAAAAAGAAATACCTCCGCGTAATAAAGAGTTAATTATCAAGGCACAAGAAAAAGGTGTTATTGTAGTGCTGGCATCAGGAAGGCCGATGTATGGAGTAGCTCCGTTGGCCGAAAGTTTGTTGCTTCATCATTTTGGCGGTTACATCCTGGCTTTTAATGGTGGGAAAACAATAGCTTGCCAAACCAAAGAAGTGGTTCAGGAACAAATCATTGCTCCCGAAATATTGCCCTCGCTCTATGCTTCGGCGAAGGCTTACGGCATGGAGCTGATTTCGTATGAAGATGATTTTATTCTTACGGAGGATCCTAATAATGTGTATGTGCAAAAGGAAGCGTTTCTAAATAAAATGCCAACAAAAAAGGTGGACAACCTGGTGGAGTATATTACCTTTCATGTACCCAAGTGTCTGATGGTAGGCGATGCGGAACGCCTGGCAAAGATAGAGCCTGAAATGAAAGAAAAATACGGTGAGCGGTTGACTATATTTCGCTCCGAACCTTATTTCTTGGAAATAATGCCGCTAGGGATAGATAAAGCCCAGTCGCTAGGGAAACTATTGGAACACCTGAACTTGACCCGGGAAGAAATGATAGCCGTGGGTGATGGGTTCAACGACCTTACTATGATACAGTTTGCCGGCCTAGGTGTGGCGATGGCCAATGCACAGCAAGTGGTAAAAGATGTGGCTCAATACATCACCCTCTCCAACGAGGAAGACGGCGTGGCACACGTGGTGGAGAAATTTTTGCTATAACTTATCAGCCAAAATATATTGTAAAATTCTTATCTTTGTAAATATAAATTATCATTATGATACATACCGTATATATAGACGACTCAACTCTCAATGGCCGACGCATGCTCGAAGAGATGCGAAAGAATAATGAGGGGATAGAATTTGAAGAAAATAATATCTCAGCAGTTGCAGAGCCTGCGGTTGAATATGTCAAATCAGATAAAAAAATCATTACTGATTCTTCTGTCGAGTATATGACTTCGGATGAGTTTTGGAAAGAAGCAGATAAAAGAATATCTAAAATCTGTAAAGATCATGGTGTTTTATAAACAAACAGCTTTAGATGATTTGCAAGAAATCTTTATCAGCTTAGTTAATTGGAAAACAACCAATAATCAACAAATACTCGAATTTGCTTCTGTTCTAAAATATCGGAATGAGTTAAAAGCCGCTTGCGAAAATTTGGATACCATGTCGTATCACCGAAAAGCAATTTATAAGCTACACAAGCAATATGGCACTTATATTTATCAATACAAACGCAACAGCCGGACATCGTGGTATATTATCTACAACAAGTTCGGAGAAGATGTATATATAGAAAAAATTATCAATAATTATAAAACAGTGTAGAGCTAAATGACATTATTCATTTAGCTTTGTTTTTTAATTTTTTAATAGAAAGGGCAACTCCTACGGAGTTGGTTGCAAACAATTCCTTTTTCCTCCGGTTGAAACCGGAGGTTATTTACAGGGTACTCCTAGCGGAGTATTGAAACAGTTATTCGGAATTAAAAACTTCATATTGAGTTTGTCCTGCATGCCAAAGTGTAATTTAAGGATGAGCCAATATTGATGAAGCAACAAAAAATAGAAACTCCGTTAGGAGTTTTCCGTGCATAACCCCCGGTTTTAACCGGGGGCAACAAATGTAGAGAGAACCTAAACCCCATCGGGGTTTACCATCAATTCAAAATAAAAATGTCTAACTTCGTTACATACAAAGCATCAGCCGGTTCGGGTAAAACATATACCTTGGCGGTGGAATACATTAAGCAATTGTTGCTTAGTGAGGAGGCGCACGCGCATCGCCATATCCTGGCAGTAACCTTTACCAAGGATGCCACGGGGGAAATGAAAGACCGTATTATTGCCGAACTATATGGCTTGGCAGCCGGGTTGGCCGAGAGCAACGGATTTTTGCAGTCGTTGCAGCAAGTGCTAGCCGAAGCCGGGAAATCATTTCAGGATGATGTGGTTCGACAAAAAGCAAAAGTAGCGTTGACTGACATATTGCACGATTACAGCCGCTTTTACGTGGGTACCATCGACAGCTTTTTCCAGCGCGTGTTGCGCAACTTGGCTCGTGAGTTGGGCAAAGGCTCCAAGTTCAATATCGAATTGAATACCATCAAGGTAATAGATGAGGCTGTAAACGCCATGATTGAAAAATCGAATAAAGACCCCAAGTTGCTGGATTGGATTGGCCGCTATATCGAAGAAAAAATAGAGCAGGGGCAAAGCTGGCGGGTGGATAGGGAATTGAAGAGCTTCGGGATGAATATTTTCAACGAATATTTTCAGGAGCATGAGATGGATTTGCGCAAGCAGCTGGAGGAAAACCCCAAGCTGATAGATGAGATGATAAAAACGCATAAACAGCTCAAAGATGCGTTTGAAAAACAAATGCAAGCCTTTGCCAATCTGTTTTTCAAAATTCTGAAAGACAATAAGATTTCGCCCTATAATCTTTCGGGCGGGGGAAAGAATGTGGGTTACGTGGCCAGTTATTACAACAAGATTTTAAACGGAAAATATAGCGACGATATATGCGGCTCTACCATCCAAAAGGCGATGGACGATGCCTCCAAGTGGGCGGGAACAAAAGCCAGTGCTTCGCAAAAGAGTGAAATTAATTACCTGGCCGAAAGCGTGCTAATGGGGCATTTGCAGGACACGGAGGACTACCGCACGCAGCGTCTGATGGATTATAATTCATCCGTGCTGGTGCTGAAAAATATACACCAACTGGGGTTGCTGTGGAATATCGCCCTTGAGATGGAGACTCAGAACAAGGAAAACAACCGCTTTATGCTTTCGCAAACAGCCTTGTTCCTCAACCAAATGATCGCGGATTCGGATGCCTCGTTCGTGTACGAAAAAATTGGTTCCGAAATAAAACATGTGATGATCGACGAGTTTCAGGACACGTCGCGTTTGCAGTGGCACAATTTTAGATCCCTACTTTCGGAAATTATTGCCAACAATAATTTCAGCCTCGTGGTGGGTGATGTGAAACAATCTATTTACCGCTGGCGAAATGGTGATTGGAGCATATTGAATAGCATCGAAAATTTGTTGGACACCGTGTCTAAAACCCTAGGCACCAACTATCGTAGCCAAAAGCGGGTGGTGGATTTCAACAATCAATTCTTTGTGCAGGCAGCTGAACAACTTGGGCAGCAGCTCTACGATGAATTTGAATCTACCGTGGTTTCTCCTTTTGAAACAGCCTATTTGGCGGAAACGGTGGAACAGAAATCGGCACGGGATAAGGAGCAAGGCTATGTATTTATTGACTTCATTGCCGAAAACAAAGAAGAAAAAATATCCTATAAAGAAGCGTCCTTACAACGTTTACTTGAAAAGCTCGAATCTTTCCACGAGACGGGTGTAGATGCCCCTCAAATATGTATGCTTACTCGAACAAACAGGGAAATAATGGAGATAGCTGCTTTTCTTGCCGCGCAAAAGGAGGCCTATCCGGTGTTGGCTGAAGCCCGTTATTTAGACATTATTTCTAACGATGCTTTCCAATTGGCAGCATCGCCCACGTTGAAAATTATCGTGGAAGCGTTGCGCTCTATTGCCGATTGGGAAAACCCCGTGCCAAGAGCACAACTGTTGCTCATGTGGCTGGAGCTTACCAACAAAGCTCAAATGGTGGATTTGCATTATTTGCTCCGTCATGGTGATGGCATGGATGCTCTGTTGCCCCACGGTTTTCGTAAGGCGGATTATGCTCAACTGGAGGTGATGCCTCTTTACGAGCTGATTTTGTTTATCTATCGTGTTTTCGAGCTGGAAAAGATGCCTCATCAATCCTCTTACCTATACTTCTTCTTGGATAATTTGGTGAGCTATTTGAATCAAAATACTTCGGATATTACTGCCTTTCTAGCGTATTGGGATGAGGAAATGCAATTCAAATCCGTGCCTACCGAAACGGGGTTGAGCGGCGTGCGTGCCATGACTATCCACAAATCTAAAGGCTTACAATTCCACACGGTTATACTTCCGTTTTGCGACTGGGAAATGGCTAAGTATTCTAACTTCCGACAAAAAAGCCTCGTGTGGTGCGACAAAAAAAACGAGCCGTTTAACCTGGAGATATTGCCGATAGAATACAGTGCCACCATGAAGCAATCGGTATTTGCCACCGAGTATGCCGAGGAAACAGCCCAACTGTGGATGGACAACCTAAATGTGCTATACGTGGCATTTACCCGTGCCGAGCACAACCTGTGCATCCTATCCAAGGCATCTACGGGCACAAGTAAACGCACCTTGATTTCCGATCTGATTTCCAACCTTACCAAAAGCAGAAATCTGCCGGGTGTGTTCGACGAGGAACGGCAACAACTCACGTATGGCGAAATTAGTGCCGAAAGAGAAAACGATAGTGATAAAGAAAATGTGCTGAAATATAACACGAAGAAATATTCGGTGGCGGTAGATTTTGTGTCGCATGCAATACTGTATAAAGACAATATCTTTCGTCAGAGCAACAAGTCTAAACAGTTTATTGCTTCGGGCGAGGCTCCCCAAGAGAATCAATATATCCGCAATGGAAATATTATGCACACCTTGTTTTCCAATATTAAAACAATAGCCGATATACCAACCGCGGTGGAAAAACTCATTTTTGAAGGGCTGATAACGCATGCCGAAAAAGAAAGTTATATCCGGCAGGTGGAAGACGCAATTACTGCTTCGGGGGTTGAAAACTGGTTCTCGTCCTCATACACCCTCTTTAATGAATGCCTTATCCTTACCCGCGATGAAAATAATAATACCCGAACCCGTAGACCCGACAGAGTGATGGTGAACCAAAATGAGGTGTTAGTTGTTGATTATAAATTAGGTGAGGCTCATGCTCGTCATCAAAAGCAGGTGAAAGAATATATTAGTTTGCTTCATGAGATGGGTTATGCTAATGTAACGGGTTACCTTTGGTATGTAGCCGAAAATAGAATAGAAGAAGTTTAATCCTTTTGCCCCTTAGATTTTATAAAAAAGAAGAAATCTTATTGTAAACGAACAAACGTATTGTTTTTTAAATTAACTTTGATTGCTTGATATATAATATTTTATGTTTTTCTTCTTAAGAAAATTAATGAGAAAAAATCATTTTTGCAAATCAAATTTATTAAAAAAAGAGCGGTGTCAGCTCTATAATCACTGACCCAAATCTCATGAAAAAACTTTTACTTTTGTTATTCGTAACCGTTGTTGCTTTTACGGCATCAGGGCAAACGTATATTCCCAACGGGAATTTTGAAACATGGACTTCGGGTACATACTCTACTCCGCAAAACTATCTTTACAGTTCTTCTTCTGAAAAAGTTTCCTCGTTTTTGAAGAATTCTGTTTCGTTTAATGTCGTTAAGTCAACATCTTCTTATGCTGGAAACTATGCCGTCCAGCTTTCTACCGTGTTAGTGGGGGCAGATACTGTTACAGGTTACTTCTTAAATAGTTCGCCAAATAGTGGCTCTGCTTCAACCTGGCATGGAGGTGTTCCATATACGCAAAAGCCTACAGGCATAAGAGGCTATTATAAATACAATGTAGCCACCGCCGATTCCGCTTTAATCATAGTTGCATTTAGTAAAGCGGGAAGTAATATTGGAACGTATTCTAAAAAAATAGGAGGAATTCATAGTTCCTATACACTGTTTAATTTGACGTTCAGCCCTGCATTGACCCAAACACCCGATTCGGTCATATTTGCCGCAACATCAAGTTATTCCGTTATGTCAAATAAGAGTGGACCTATTGGCAGCACATTGGTGATAGATAGTGTGTCGTTTACGGGTGCAGCTAGTCAGCCTACAGCTTTTAACGGCAGTTTTGAAACATGGGCAGATTCCACTGTTTCCGTGCCATCCGGTTGGTACTTAGATAATGGTAACGAAAGTATAACTGGCGTTCATAAAACCACCACTGCATATAAAGGAAGTGCTGCCGTGGAGTTAAAGACTTATTTAGGAAAAATGAATAACCAGAAGGCTGCTCGTCCAGGATATATTTCCACCGGATATTATACTGATAATTGTGGTGGAAATTGTACGCAACATGGAGGTCAGCCATTTACCAACCAAATAGATACCTTGGCTTTCTATTATAAATACACACCTTCAGGAAGCGATAGTGCTCAGGTAACTGTAAACCTTAAAAAAAGTGGTTCCTCTATAGGATGGTATTCTGCTATTTTACATTCGGCATCAAGTTGGACTTATGTGGAAATTCCTGTTGCCAATATAACTGTGCCTGATACGGTAATTATTAATGCACAATCTTCTTATTATGCCGATTCGTTAGTTTCGTTTGTTGGCTCCGATTTGATTGTAGATAATATACAATTCAAATCACAACCATTGGCAGCTATATTTAATGTTAAAGCTGATAATTCCGTCAACATATATCCAAACCCAACTTCGGATGCTATACAAATAACCGGAATAAATGGGAAAGCAACTATTCAGGTATCTGATATAAACGGTAAAGTATTCCTAACAAAGCAAGTAACATCACCCGAAACCGTTTCTTTATCATCTTTGCCTCAGGGAGCATATCTTGTTCAGATAGCTACTGATAATGGTATTGTGCAAAGGAAGTTAGTGAAAAAATAAAGTTTATTGGACGTATATAAAATAGAAAAGAGAATCATGAAATTTCATGATTCTCTTTTTATGTGAATGGATTTTTGTATAACGGATTTATATATTGAGAAAATAAAGTCACAGTAACTTTGTTAATTAGTTTTCAGCCAGCCTACCTAATTATGCTTTAATGAAATTATTTTCGACATACCAATTGTAGGCGTCATTAATCATATTTTCAACAGGGACAATTTGATAATCAATGTTTTTAATTGCTTTAGAACTATCATACCAAGCTTTTATTGACATGTATCGAGCATTGCCGGGATCAATCTCAGGAGCTCTACCTGAAAAACAGGAAAGTGCTTGTTCTATATATCCGTATGTAACAAGAAGCCATTTTGGAAATATAAATTTAGGATTTTCTTTTTTTAATTTTGATGAAATCTGCTCAAATAGTTTGGAGTAAGTAATATTTGTTCCAGCACATATATATCCTTCTCCGGGTATGCCTCTAGTAGCAGCATTAATATGAGCTAAAGCAACTTGTGTTACATGGCAAAAACTAGCTCCTCCGGCAGGTGCTCCGAAAATCTTGCCACTTTGTATATCAAAGAATAATCTACCATATTGAAATGTGAAGTCGTAAGGGCCGATCATACTACCCGGATAAATAATAATTATTTCCAAATCCTTGCTGTTGTATTTTATGAGTTTCTTTTCACCTTCTCTTTTTGTGTCGGCATAGTTATAGTCCATATTTGCAAAATTGTAGTAACCCCATCTTTCTGTGGCTAATCCTGTTGGGTTATAACCTAACGCATCCACAGTGCTAGTGTGTATCAATCTTTTCACCTTGTTTTTAATGCAAGCTTCAGCAATTATTGATGGAACTTCGGTGTTTATAACATGCTGCTTTTTAAAGTTCTTTTTCCAAAATGAGGTATCGCCTGCAACATGGAAAACGATTTCACAACCTACAACAGCATTTTCAATATCTTTTCTGTTTGCTATATCCCCATAAATAATTTCAATGGGTAACGATTTAATATATTCTATGTTTGAGTTCGGCCGTACAATGGCTTTTACATTCCAACCAATTTTCACCAACTCATGAATTAAATTCGTTCCTAAAAAACCGGAACCTCCCGTTACAAGACATTTCATCATATTACAAATTGTAATTAAATTTCTTTGCGATCGTTTAAAATATTTCTATATTTTTTTGAGACACAAAGATTGAATTATGCGTAGTGACGGGCAATACTGAATTTTCATTATTTTTTTGAATGAAAATTGAGGAAAGTTTGTGTATCAATAATTCTAAATAGGTAGGATTATATTCATGATGAAAAGATTGTAGAATAATGGATAGCAACTTTTAATGAAAGTTTGATTTTGTCGCTTTGATATAAAATAGGAGTTCCTTTAGATTAGCGGATATTTATTCTGCCAATCAAAAAGGAACTCTCACTAAGATTTGAATATTTGATGTGGAAAAGCTATGCGAAGATTAATCTAATAACCCATATTTTGTAGCGAATATAATGGCTTCGATTGAATTGTCAGCCCCAAGTTTTTCGAGTACACGCTGACGATGAGTATTAACCGTATGAACACTAATAGAAAGTTTGTCAGAAATTTCTTTGCTAAGGAATCCTTTCTTAACCATGCTTAATATCTGACTTTCTCTTTTTGTGAGAACTATTGAAGATTCTTCGGTGTCGTTTTTACTTTCAAATTGAAAAGGAATGGATCTTCTGGTTCGAAAATTAAAAAACTGAGAAGACACTTCTTTCTTTTTGGACTGATTAGGAGAAATATCAATAATGCTGATTGCTAACCAGATGTTCCCGTAATTGTCTAACATGAATGCTTGATGCTGTTCTATAACCCAAATATAGATTCCATCAATATTCATGATTCTATATTCATTGATAAATTTGAAATTTAATTTTTCGTCAGGAGTGAAATGCTTTAGCACCTTCATAAAGGAATTACTACTTTCACGCAGTTTCAAGCAATCTTCCGGATGAATCTTTGAATCTAAAAATTGTTGTCCATTATCGGTTGCCTGCTGAAAAGCATATCCTAGAAAAGTAACAAAATTAAGTGAATAGAAAGCATGATTATGTTGATACAAATCATAAACGCTGATACTACTGTTTCCTATTTGAGCCATTTGGTAGAGGATCGGCTTATAGTTTTCCAGTATTGAATAATCTAGTTCTTTAGAAACAAAAGGATGCTGATTGACGATATTAGCATATGATTTAATCTCGTTTACAGCATCCTTATTGTTGTTCATAATGTAGTTCTCGTTAATTATTATTCAACATCTTCATTACTTCGTCCAATTTTGGTGAAAGAATAATTTCCGTTCTTCGGTTTTGGGCTCTTCCTTCGGGAGTGCTGTTGCTTGCTTTGGGGAAGAACTCGCCTCTACCGGCTGCTGATACCTGGGTGGGTTGTACTGAATATTCTCCCGTGAGTATGCGCACGATGGAAGTGGCCCGTATCACACTCAAATCCCAGTTGTCTTTAAATACAGCTGTTTTAATAGGCACGTTATCCGTGTGTCCTTCTACCAACACGTCAATGTCGGGGTTCTTAACCAACACCTCTGCTAATACTTTCAGCGCATCTTTTCCTTTGCTTTCCACGGCGGCACTGCCCGATTTGAATAGTAGTTTGTCCGACATGGATACATATACTTTCCCGTTTTTGTTTTCGATGGATAGCTCATCGGCTTTAAAGCCAAGCAAGGCTTTGCGCAAGGTTTCTTTCAGTCGCTTGGACACCGAATCCTGACGGGATATAATATTTTGCATTTCCTTTAAGCTCTTTTCCCGTTCGGCTATTAATTTTGCTTTTTGGTTTAGTTCGTTCGACTTCAGTTTCAACGCTTTGTTGAATTGGTCGGCTTGACTTGATTTTTCATTTTGCAGGTTGTCGTAATTCTTTTTTAAGCTACCGTTGTTGGCTTTCAGCGAATTGTTTTCGGCAATCAAGCTGTCTTTGTTGGCAATTAATCCGTTTTTGTCGATAATTAACCCGTTGATAGTGTTGTTTTGTTGTCTTACTTTGTTCTTTAATGCAACGGTATCTTTCATCAACGAGTCCGCTTGCTGCTCGGTTGCCGAAAGTTTGGCACATAAAGAATCTCTTTCAGTTATTACCGTTTTAAGGCGTTTGCCCCAAAAGAAGCTTTTTTTTGCAGGTATAGCCTCGCCGCATTTATAAACGGGCGCACAGGCATTAAACCCAATTAATCCGATCAAAATGAATGGGAAGATGCAGTTTTTTTTCATTTTCATTAAAAATTTGAGAAATAATAAACTTGAAAAGTAAAGATAATATTACACACCCAATAAATGAAAAATTAGAACGGAATTTTATTAACAATTAAAAGATAACAAAAAAGAAAAAGGAGAAAATTCAACGCTGAACTTTCTCCTTTTATTGATTACAAAAACTTATGAAAGGGTTATTTGATGAAGATCTTTTTCGTTAGAGTTCCTACTTTCACAATGTAAAATCCTTGTGATAAAGGCAGTGTTATTTGTGATACAGGTTCGGATGAAGCAACTTTTATTCCAATTAGGTTATATACTTCAATCTTGTTTTGGGTAACACTGCCAAAGTTCAACACCTTGCCCGATAGTTTCCATGAATTGCTTGAAACGGTTTCAATCTCACTACTGGTTATCTCGGTTCCTTTCAACGAAATATTGTCAAACCGATAACCCTTGGTTACATCATAACTACTGCTTGAGTTGGATGCAGCATAGGCCGAAGTTCCGCTTGCGAAAGAAGAAACCACGCGGATTGCAAAATTAGCATTGTTGTTCACCTCGGTAAGGCTGCTAAAGTCGTAAGACCGTAGAAACCAAGTGTCGTTGTTCACAATTGTTACATAAGAGGTGGCATCATTCCAGCTAGAACCATCGGTGGTATATTGCAACACCGCGGTATTGGCACATTTGTTTCCATGACGCATGTCCATTGTGAATATGATGTCCTTATAGCCTGATGTACTTGCATTAATCTGAATGCCGGCAGTTTTACTTGGAGTGCCTTGTGCCGGGTAATTTATGGTAGAAAAGCAATATCCGGTTAGTGTTAAGCTCGATTCTAACACACCGCTGGTAGTGGAAGTTCCGGTGGTAATCCCCTTAGTGGCATCTACCGATGTGGTAACACCACCTATGCCTGCAATAGTGCCTGTGCCTGTGGCAGCTGATGTACTTCCCGATTCAAAACCCCAACTTACAATGGTAGTTTGTGCCGTCGCACTCAAAACCAAGATAGAAATAATAGTTGTTGTAATGGTTCTTTTCAGAGATATTTTCATAATTTTATTTATTGTTTAAATTTTTTTTTATGCCGGGCGTTAGTTGGTCTTGCCGTAAGTGTCTTCGGTGAAATGTTTAAACAAAAGTATAGGGTGGAAATTACGAAACAATAACGAGAGGGTGAAGAGCTTATAACAGCTACTCTGAAACAACAAAGCCCCGTCTTTGTTGTATAAAGACGGGGCTTGGGAGAAAATTTATATTGATAGTTTATTTATTCAATATTTTAAAACTTCGTGAGCCTTCGCTTCCTGAAAGATTAACAATGAATGCGCCTTTTGTTGGCAAAGATACAGATGCTTTATTGTTGGCTGTTTGTGTTGCAATGCTTTGTCCTTTCGGGTTAAAGACTGAAATTACAGTTCCTTTTGCCACCCCGGTTATTTCCAATTTGTCGTTAACCACAGTCCACGAAACCGAACTTAATTTTGTCAAGGTAGCTTTAGTAGTTATAGTTGGTAAGCTGTACGTGTAATTATCCATACGGAATTTGCTATATTGAGGTTGGCTTAGCGACAAGTCTTTAGCAGCTTGCGCGTCATTATAATAAACCACGGTTCCATTGTCGCAAATAAGATGAATATACAAAGTAGAATCCACCTGTTCGGCCAATATAGCTTCGGGATGTCCTTCCACCCCACCGTCGGCTGATGGTTGAACCAAATCGGTCAAGTCAAGCGGTAATTTCAGTAAGCTGGAAGTTGCCGTTGTAATTGGGTTTGTACCCGAATTGGCAGGCACCGCACCGTCCCATAAATAAACGGCAGGGGTACCACCACCTTCAAACAAACCGGCTATGATTATGTATTTATTACTTCCTACCCGTAATAGGTCACGAATACCCAATCCGGCAAAGTCAAAAAGAACAGGTTCACCTATAGTAGGGGTAATGCTTGATTTTCCTGAAACATTCATCATGGTTTCAAAGTTTGTAACCGGTGCTAACAAAGCATATTTCCTATTCGAGTTGTCCGAGCTAGGTGTTGTGCCTTTTGTAGGAACACATGGGGCTCTAAAGCCTATGTAAGCAGTTTCTCCAGCGTGAGTAACACTCAAACCTTCGATGTTGAACCCGTCAATGCGTTTAGGTATCATGCCTCCCGAAGATGCAGCGTAGGCTGATGCTGTAAAGCCCCACGAATTAGCATCTCCCCAGGAGATTAACGCGGAACGCATGTTTGCCGAATAGCTTTTCACGGTTAAAGTCGTGGATATACCTGTGCCTGACATATCTGTGGTGACAACTCGATCTCTGTATGGTTTTGATGCTCCTTTTTTACTATTTCCAAGCGACCCCATCCAATAAATGCGTCGTCCGTTATTGTAGGTAGAACTACTTACAGTGGCTGCTTCCAGGTCAAACTCTTCGCCGGAGGCTCCTCCACCTCCGCTGGTAATATCCAAGGTGTAAAGCGATTGTCCCGACATTTTCCGGTTAAACATACGTATCACGTTAGTTTCATCATCGGCAATAAACATGTAGTTGCTATCAATTGTGGCAACTGCTGATGCATCTGCAACAAGGGTGGGGAATATAGTATTGGCTCCATAGGCTGAGGCTGCTGAGGCTGCCACATTTATTGTATATGTAGCAGACGTGTTACTTCCATTGGTGGCTTGAACTGTTATGGTGGCATAGCCTACACCTGTTGGTTTTATTTTCAATAGGCAAGTGTCGCCCGAAACAAAGGTCATGCTTATATTGCTAGTTGTAACAACGCTTGTATTGCTGCTTGCAAAACTAAAACCGGTTGCATTTGAGGCTTTGAAGTAAATACCCTTTGTGGCAATTGGGTCGGTGGGGTCGTTAATAACCGAACCTACATAAGATGATGTTCCACTGCCAGAAGCGATATTCAGCAAAGGATAACTTGTGCCATCAAAGCAAATTTGTTTAGCGTTGGCTGATAGGGTAGGTGATGCGCTTCTGAATGTTTGTCCATGTACGGCGGATAAACATGAAAAAAGGATAATTCCCCCGATAAAAAGTTTTTTCATAGGTAGTTAGTCGCTTTTCTTGTTTTAGAATAAAAATAAGTTGGTAATGAATGAAATGTAAAAATATATAAATAAACTATTAACAACATACTCTTTTTTGTTAAAATTGAGTGTCTGTTTTATTTTATTTTCCTTCAATTCAATTCTCATTACATACATAATGAGATGCCAAAATTAATTGTTCTTAACCAAAAAACACACGAATAACTTTATCGTAATGAAATTATCATACGTGTTAAAATTATATTAATGATTTGTATATTTCTTCGGCAGCATGTTTTGCCGTTCCCGGTTCGCCTAGCAGTGCTATAATTTCATAATATCCTTCTATCATTTTATTTCGCTGTGCTTGTAAGAATAAAACCCGTTCTAATTGATACCTCAAATTTTTCTCGGTAAAGTAATGAGCGATCAATTCTTTTACCAATTCTTTATCGGCAATCAGATTGACTAACGAAACATATTTCACTTTTAAGATCAATGATTGAGCAATGTTGGCCAATATACCTCCCGCAATGTTATATACAACTACCTGAGGAACCCTGAATAAAGCGGTTTCTAACGTGGCCGTACCCGAATTAACCACTGCCGAGTGTGCCTGCTGCAATAAGTTGTACGTTTCGTTGTAAATAATCTTTACCGTAGTTCCGGTCATCAGTTCTTCATAAAAAGAAGAATCGATGCCCGGAGCCCCGGCCACTATAAATTGATATTGAGGATAATGTTTTGCCATTTTTAGCATGGTAGGCAAGCATCCTTTAATCTCCTGCTTTCGGCTACCCGCTAGTAGAGCAACAATAGGCTTGTCGGACAACCCTGTGCGTTGTGTAAATGCCGTAAACGATTCGTCTTGATTTGGCCGGAGTGCAACCGAATCCACACAAGGGTTTCCTACATAGGTAACTTCAAAATTATGCTTTTTATAGAAAGGAGTTTCAAAAGGGAGGATGGTGTACATCTTGTCAATATACTTCTTGATGCTCTTGATGCGATATTCTTTCCATGCCCATATTTTGGGTGAGATGTAGTAATATACAGGTATGTTTTTGAGCTTTGTTTTTACAAACTTCGCTATACGCAAGTTAAAACTTGGGTAGTCAACCAAGATAACAACATCCGGTTGAAATGCCTGGATGCTATGCTTGCAGTCTTTCAAGTTTTTCAACACTGTACGCAGGTTAAGCACCACTGAAATGATACCCATGAAAGCCATGTCGCGGTAATGTTTTACCAGCGTTCCTCCTTGAGCCGCCATCAAATCGCCTCCTAAAAAACAAAATTCCGCCTTAGCATCTTTTACTTTTAGCTCCCGCATCAAGTTCGACGCGTGTAGGTCGCCGGAAGCCTCACCTGCAATGATAAAATATTTCATATAAATTGAGCATGAGACAATAATTTCTGTCTCTGATTATATAAGCGTTTTTTTAAAACACCCAAAACATAAGTATGATATACGGAATTGTTCCCACGAAAGCCCCGCTCACCGCTTTTTCTTTTTTCATCATGTAGAAAACGAAAAAGAGCACTAGGTTAGGCAGAATGCCCACCATTAAATGATGCATCCCCGTGTTGTGAATAATAAGAAAAAGCTTTTCTAGCACGTAACCAATGCTTTGATCCGTGTTCTGCTTTATCATGAATATAATGATAGAAATAGGGAGAATAATTCCGGGAATAAATCCTATCCAAAAGCTGTCTTTTTGTTTTTTCTGTTTTTCCTGATTCCAAGCCATATTGATTCAAATTTCTTTTATATAAACACTCGAAGTGCCGTTTCATCCACAAATATACTGTTTTTACAATCAAAAACAAGGATACAAAAAAACACTTATGGACGGTATCATAAGTGCTGTATTTCATTTTACGAAAATTTTAATTCTCAATAATTATGCTTTCGATTCCAAATCAGTTACCCATTTGTTCAAATCGTCGATAAATTCATAAGCCGTCATGTCCACTTTTACGGGCACGATAGAAACATAGCCGTGTTCCAACGCCCACTCGTCCGTGTCGTCACTCATTTGTTCGGCATTGATAAATTCACCCGAAAGCCAATAGTAATTTTTTCCTGAAGGATCCTGACGTTTCAAAAATTCTTCCGACCAATAGCCTTCTGATTGTCGGCAAATCTTTATACCTTGTATATGATGATGTTTCTCCGGGATATTTACGTTTAAGCACACGGTTTTAGGTAAACCCTCGGCAAGCACCTTTTGTGTAATGGTGTAGGCATATTGTATGGCCGAATCAAAATCAGCCCGTGGGTCATAGCTGCATAACGAGAATCCGACTGACGGGATGCCGGCCACGCATCCTTCTATGGCTGCACCCATGGTGCCCGAATAGATGATACTGATGGAGGAGTTGGTGCCGTGGTTAATACCCGAAACCACGATGTCGGGTCTCCGAGGAGCCAATTGATTAATAGCCAGTTTTACGCAATCGGCGGGAGTTCCGTTACATTGATAAATAGTCAAGCCATCCTCTTCTTCAATTTTTTTTACCCTTAAAGGGTTTGTTACTGTTAACGCACTTGCTTGTGCTGATCTGGGAGCGTCGGGTGCAACCACCAGCACTTCACCTAATGGACGAACGCTTTCTACAAGAGAGCGAATTCCTCTCGCGGTTACACCATCGTCGTTGGTAACCAAAATAAGCGGTTTCTGTTTATTTGCAGGAATATTCGTTTTGTCTTGATCCACGTTACCTTACTGTTTTTATCGTTTAATAATCCACTTGGTAGAGAATACAAATAAAGCTGTTACGCTTAAAAAGTAGATAACGTCGCGGCTGTCAATAACGCCCCGGCTCATAGATTCGTAGTGAGCATTTATGCCGAAAGCCGATATGGCTGATATAACTTTCCCTGATGTAAATAGAGAGCCCACCAAATCGAACCCGTTATAGAAAAAGAAACACAAAAACATGGCTAGGATGAAAGAGATGATTTGGTTGTCGCTTATAGATGAGGCTAATAACCCGATGGCCACGTAAATGGTTGCTAAAAAGAATAGCCCTATAAATGAGCCCCAAAAGGCACCTGTGTCCACGTTGCCCAGCGGTTCGGCCAAGTAATATACTGTGAAGAAATAAATAATGGTAGGCAATAGCGAAAGCATAACCAAAACAACCCCGGCAAGATACTTACCTAAAATAATTTCCAATTCCGAAATGGGCTTGGTGTATAGCAATTCAATGGTGCCGTTGCGTTTTTCTTCGGCAAACATACGCATGGTTACTGCTGGAACTAAAAACAGATACAACCACGGTGCCAATGAAAACAATCCGTCTAACTGAGCGTAACCCGACTCTATGATATTATACTCTCCGGGGAAGACCCATAAAAACAATCCGGTTATAAGTAAAAAAACGCCAATAACGATATATCCGGTGGCAGAACTGAAAAAGCTGCGCAATTCTTTTTTTAGTAAAACGATCATCTTTATTTAAGTATTTTATATATTTGTCCGTTCGGAAAAAGCAGGAACAAAGATATATCTTTTTTCGCTACAATCTTAAATGAAAATGTGAACTGTTTATGAAAAAATACCTCTTCCTCATTTTAAGCATTTTTATAAGCTACACCTTGAGTGCGCAGTGCTTAGGCGAGGATTGTTCTATTAAAGGAAGAAATAAAGCAGCTAAGAAAAAGGCTATTAAACTAACGGGAAGCAAAACCGCTGGTCGATCCTATTCCAACGGGCAGGGATACAAATCAAGGAAAAGAAACGGACACGCGTTCGATCCTTTTGGAAGTGGTAGTAGTAAAAAAAGCACTGCCGGTGGATTCGACCCCTTTGAAGCGGAAAGCAACCGCAAAAAACATAAAGGTGGAGGTGGGTTCGACCCCTTTGCCTCGAATAAAAAAAGCAAACGAAGCAGTTCTGGTGGATTCGATCCCTTTGCCTCATCGGGCAACAAAAAATATAAAGGGGGCGGTGGCTACGATCCGTTTTCCAAAGGCGGTAAGAAAATGCGTATGGCTACCAGCGACTATGATGGCTGGGATACGGGTGGCTCTAAACGACACGGTTCGAGAGGCAAAGCCAACGATTCGTGGGCTAAAAATAAAAAAATATCCAGCTCATCGGGTGGTGGCATTTGGGCTAGTAGCGGTGCCGGCCATTCATCTTCGGGTCGACGGTCGGGTGGAAACAACAGTTGGAGTAATGCACCATCCAACGAAGCCGGAGCGCCACCAGTTTATCAGCGGGAGGATAACACCCCGAAATCGTGGAGCGACTTCGAAAGTACCAGTTTCAGTAAAGATGTAACTTTTGACAAACCATATTTCTATAAATTTTCTCTTATTGCCGGAAGTATATTAAAGCACACGGATAAGATTAACAAACAAATAGACGGGGTTGATGTGCGTCCGGTGTTGGGCGCCGAATTGGCTATCGAATACCCTACGCAAGGAAACAAAAACTGGCATCACTATTTCAATCTGCCATCTTATGGTTTCGCGTTGACCTATCTGAATTTAGGTAACGAGCAACGGTTGGGGCAGGCATTTGCCGTTTACCCGTATGTAGATATACCTATTATACGTTCGAAGGCAATCGATTTTAATTTCAGTAATGGCTTCGGGGTAAGCTATATTACCAAATATGATAAAACTACTTCAGGGGAAGCTATAGATCCTTCAACCAATGGTAGCTATCTTATAGGGTCTCCCGTCAATGTATTTATTAAAACAGGATTTGGCGTGAATATCCGCCCGGTAACGCTTGTTGGCAGCGATGAGCAGGAGCGCCAATCACATTATACTATAAGTGCCGGAGTGTCGTTGATACATATGTCCAACGGAAATTTCTCCACGCCCAACACGGGGCTTAATATCCTGGCAGGCTCGTTGTCTTTAAAATACACGCCAACGCCTGTTACCCAAGTGTTGCGCCAAAAACCGGATGAAATACCTCATTATTTCACCTTTGACGTAATGGGTATGGGTGGCGTACGAGAAATGTATCAATCTGACAAAAAATACGCGGTAGGTAACTTTAATACCACTGTGTATTACCAAATGGCTAATATCTATAGGCTTGGGTTAGGTCTTGATGGCTTTTATGATGAAGCATTTAAAGATGTTAAAGTAGGTGGCGTTGATGATGCCTTTAAGGCAGCATATCCAAAGCTTGCATCGTATCAAAACTCAACCTACGATAGATCAAAATTCACTTCCTTAATGAGGGGTGGAATTTGTTTGTCGAATGAATTTGTGCTAGGAAGAGTAGCTGTTGCTCTTGACGGTGGTTTTTACGTGTATGACAACATTAAAGCTGCTGATGAGTCAATTTATTACAGACTTGCTTTAAAATATAGGTTCACCAACAGACTCTTTGGCGTGGTGGCTGTAAAAACACATAAGACGGATGCTGAATTTTTAACTTTGGGTGCCGGTTACTCTTTGCCTTTGTATTAATATAAATAGATTTTATTTTATAAATATTTAAATGACGATGAAAAGGATATTGATTATTGTAGCTTTGTTTTCTTTAGCTAATTGGGCGTTTTCGGAAGAAGAGACTTTATTAACAATCAATGGAGAAAAGATACCTAAGTCCTACTTTGAATATCTTTATAATAAAAACAATTCAGCCCAAATGGCTGATAAAAAATCGCTACCGGAGTATCTCGAGCTGTTTAAAATATTTAAGCTAAAAGTTGCCGAGGCCAGAGCTCAAAATCTGGATACCGTGAGCAGTTTTAAAAACGAATTGGACGGATATCGTAGGCAGTTGGCCGCACCCTTCCTATCCGATACCAATGTTCGAAATCAATTGATGAAGCTTGAATACGAACGGATGAAGCAAGATGTTGACGTGAGCCACATATTGATAAAAATAGAAGGGAACAAAACGCCTGCCGATACCTTAGCAGCCTACAAAAAGGCTCTTGAAATAGAGAATCGACTTCAAAAAGAAGACTTTGAAAAAGTGGCTAAAGAGGTGTCCGACGACCCTTCGGCTAAGAAAAACGGAGGTCATTTAGGTTATTTGTCCGCCATGTGGACTGTTTATCCGTTTGAAACCTTAGCCTATACTACCCCTGTAGGTAAAATATCGAAACCCGTGCAAACCATGTTTGGATACCATATCCTTAAAATAAATGCAACGAGACCGGGAAAAGGTAAAATCCATGTGGCACATATCATGAAATTAACCAACGATACCATGCCTGGAAAAAATGTCAAGGCCGAAGCTGATATAAAAGCTCTTTATGCCAAGGCTAAAGCAGGTGAAGATTTCGGAAAATTAGCCAAAGAAAATTCGGAGGATACTTACAGTGCCAAGAATAATGGCGAGTTAGCCTGGTTTGGCCCTGGAAACATGGTGAAAGCCTTTGAAGATGCTGCCTATGCTTTAAGCGACACGGGACAAATTTCAGCCCCTATCAAAACCGAGTATGGTTGGCACATTATAAAGCTTTTAGGCAAAAAACCTATTGATACCTATCAGGACGTAAGTGCCGGATTAAAAGCTCAAATAGGGCAAACCGATCGTGCTCAGATGCTTCAAGATGCTTTTGTTGCTACCTTGAAAAGAGAATATCATTATGAACAAAACCAAAAGCAGTTGCTTAAATTGGAAAAAATAGCGCAAAAAGTTCAGTGGAAAGATTCGCTGTTTATTGTAGAAGCACAAAAAATAGCGAACCCACTGTTTAAATTTGCCGACAAGGCTTATACCACTAACGAGTTTGTAACTTATATAAAGGATAGAAAGCTCCATGCTGCAAATATTCAAAGTGATTTGGATGCTTATGTAAGCAGTTTGCTAATTAATTATAAGGACAGTCATTTAGAACAAAGTCATTTCGACTTCCGAAACTTGATGCAGGAATATAGAGATGGCATTTTGTTGTTCAACGTCAGCAACAGCGAAGTTTGGGAAAAAGCATCTGCCGATACGGTGGGCTTACGTCGTTTCTTTGAAAAGAATAAAGCTAAATACAAATGGGATGTGCCTCATTTCAAAGGCCGAGTGCTGTCATGCAAAGATAAGAAAACGGTTGCTCAAGTTAAGCTAATACTTAAAAATGAACCGGAAGATTCTATTGATAAACGATTGAATGCTTTGAATACAAAAGCCAATATCGTGGTGAAATCGGAGAAAAACTTGTTTGCCAAAGGCGACAATAAAGTGGTGGACTATTATGCTTTCAATACAGGGGCGTATAAAGCTCCCAATGATTTTAAAATAGTGTGGGTGGATGGTAAAGTGTTGGACACCGACCCCGAAAGCTATCAGGATGTAAAAGGAGCCGTGATACAAGATTACCAAACTTATTTGGAATCGGAGTGGATTAAATCCTTGCAGGCAAAATATCAGGTTATTGTAAATGAAGAAGTTTTAAAAACGGTTAATAAGAATTAAGTTTATAGTTGACTATAAAACAATAGGCTTACCTTTATCCAAAACTAACAAATGAAGTTAATACGCATCTTTTTGTTTCTAAGTTGTATGGCCGTTTTGTGCGGCTGTAAGAAATCCGACAAAAAAGATGAATCCCGTGTTCCCTATTTGGAAATAAAAGGTAAATACCTGTATCTTGATGAAATCCAATCTGTTGTACCAAAAGGATGTAGCCGTCAGGACAGCTTGTCTATTGTAAATAACTATGTGCGCAAATGGGTAACTGATGCGTTGGTGTACGATCATGCCGAACGAAATATTTCGAATCAAGATGAGATAGAAGATTTGGTGGAGGATTATAGAAAATCGCTTATAATACACCAATATCAGCAAAATTTAATCAAAGAAAAGCTTGGTGACGGGCCTACGGACGAGCAGATGCTCGATTTTTACAATCAGAATAAAGACAAGTTTCAGCTGACTAACAATATTGTAAAAGGAATATTTATTAAAGTACCGTTGGGTGCCCCTAAATATGCAAACCTGCAAAATTGGCTGCGTAATTTCAATGCCAAATCTGTTGAAACCGTAGAAAAATATAGCATTCAGAATGCAACCAATTATCAATATTTCGGCGATAAGTGGACTTTGTTTAACGATGTAGTAAAAGATATACCTATAAAGATTGAAGATCAAGCTAATTTTATTTCGCGAAACAAGTACATTGAGGTTTCAGACAGTCGTTATCATTACATCATCCGAATACTTAGTTGTCAGCTAAGTGGCAGCATTGAACCGTATGAAATGGCAAAGGATAAGATTCAAACCATTTTAATGAACAAGCTGAAAAATGACTTTATTCAAAAGTTTGAAGATAAGCTATATCAAGATGCTGTGAAAGGAAAAAAAGTAACCTATTACAAAAATGAGAAATAGATAAACGTAGATAAAAAACATTTTCACAACAATATAAATATATGCAAAAAAGAA
The DNA here is from genome assembly GCA_031292565.1 of Paludibacteraceae bacterium. GTDB lineage: Bacteria > Bacteroidota > Bacteroidia > Bacteroidales > Paludibacteraceae > JAFGVL01. The sequence goes on along the minus strand of JARLGW010000001.1, from coordinate 887,935 downwards.
TAAAACTTTTCATCTTATTCGTACTTACTTTAGTGTCGGGTTCTGCTTTGGCACAGGACAATGTAATAGATGAAGTTGTTTGGGTGGTGGGTGATGAATCAATACTTAAATCGGATGTTGAAAAACAAATTCAACAGATGAAGTATGAAAAAACCGATATTACCGGGGATCCGTATTGTATAGTACCTGAACAATTGGCTATACGTAAGCTTTTTTTGCATCAGGCCAAAACAGATAGTTTAACGGCCAATGAAGGTAACGTTACCATGCAGGTAAACCAGCGGGTGAATGACATGATTTCTCAAATCGGTTCTCAGGAAAAACTGGAAGAATATTTTGGAAAAACCATAAAACAAATCAATGAAGAGCTTCAAGCCCAGGCAAGGGAGCAAATGCTGATTCAGCAAGTACAACAAAAGTTGGTAGGAACCATCAAGTTAACACCTTCCGAAGTAAGAAAGGCATATTCCAAAATGAAAGATGATGAAATTCCTCTTATTGCGGATAAAGTTGAAGTGCAAATATTAACTATTGCTCCGGCTTACGACCCCAAGCAAATAGAAGAAATCAAAACGAAGCTTCGTGATTTTAAGCAACGGGTGGAAAGTGGAGATGCCTCATTCTCAATGTTGGCAACCCTGTATTCGGACGATGTAACTTCGGCAAAAGTAGGGGGCGAGCTAGGGTTTATGGGCAAAGCACAATTGGTACCTGAATTTGCAGCAGAAGCATTCAGCCTCACTGATCCGAAAAAAGTATCACATGTTATTCAAACCGAGTTTGGGTTTCATATCATTCAGTTAATTGAACGACGTGGCGATAAAGTAAATTGCCGTCACATCCTATTAAAACCTAAAGTACAAACATCCGAAAAACTAAAGGCAACAAACAGGTTGGATAGTATTTGCAATCTTATTCGTGTGGGAAAAGTGACTTTTGAGAATGCCGTTTTATTGTTTTCTGATGATAAAGATACCCGTATGAGTGGTGGTTTGATGAATAACTCACAAGACGGAACTTCAAAATTTGAATATCAAGGATTGCCATCTGAAATTTCAAAAAAGGCGTATAATTTAACTGTAGGAACTGTTTCCGAACCGTTTACCATGACTAACGAATCGGGTAGGGAAGTGTGTGTTATTATCAAAATAAAATCCAAAACCGAGCAGCATAAAGCGAATATAGAGGAAGACTATCAGCAATTGAAAGCCTCTGTTCAAAATAAGAAAAGCTCGGAAATACTAAACGAATGGATTAAAAATAAACAAAAGGAAACCTATGTTTATATTGATCCGAATTGGCAAAAATGTACATTTCAATATCCAAACTGGATAAAAAAATAAGATACAAGTGATAGGAACAAGTTTTAAGTTTATTTCATACAGCAAGCATATAGCGTTATTTTGCGCTTTATGCTTGTTTAATGTTATTGTCGTAGCACAAGGCAAGTCGCCTATTTTTCTCGAACATTCAGGAACTCTTTCTTTTGATCAGAAGCAACAGGCTGATTGTCAGGTTTTAAGAAATGACGTTGTTTTTAGGCAGGGTAATACACGGTTGTTTTGCGATGTAGCTAATTTTTACGAACAACGTAACAAAATAGATGCATTTGGTAACATACGTATTGTGCAGGGCGATTCGCTCCGTATATATGGCGAAATTTTGCATTACGATGGAAATACTCACATGGCTCGTATTAAAGGGCATGTGCGGGTAGTGCATCATAATACTGTTTTGGAAACCGATAGTCTTGATTTCGATCAGGCCAATAACATTGGTTATTACTATACTGGTGGGCGCATCACGGATAAGGAAAATGTGCTTACTTCCAAAAAAGGAGATCTATCGTTTAAAACAAATCTGTTTACGTTTAGAGAAAATGTTCATTTGGACAATAAGAATTTAGCTCTTAGAACCGAGGTGTTAAAGTATAACTCCAAACAGAAAATCGCATATTTCTCCGTTCCTACCAATATTTGGTACAACGAAAAGACAAAAATATATACCGAAAACGGTTGGTACAATACCAATACGGATGACTGCCAATTGATGAAAAATTCGTATGTAAATCATTTTGGCGGTAAAAAATTAAAAGCAGACACCATTTTTTATAACAAGAAAACGGGTAAAATGATAGCCCGGCAGCATGTACAACTCACGGATAGTGTACAAAAGATGCTGGTGCGTGGGCGTTATGGTAACTTCGTGCAAAACGGCGACGATGGTCTGATGAGGGATTCGGCCTATGCTGTTGATTTTTCAGGAACAGATTCTCTTTATTTACATGCCGATACGCTTAAAACCAAAGGTGATTCCACCTATCATAAAATGCGAGGTATTGGTAATGTACGTTTCTTTAGAGCCGATTTGCAGGGGAAATGCGATTCAGTATCGTATTCCACCACCGATTCTATACTCAATATGTACGAGCGACCTGTGTTGTGGTCCGACTCCGCACAAATTTGTGGCGAGTTTATTCAACTATATCAAAAGAACAAAAAAGCCGATATGATTTGGGTAAAGGGTTGGGCATTGGTCGTTTCTCAGGTCGATTCTACCCACTTCAATCAGATACAGGGTAAAACGCTGAAAGCATATATTAAAGACAATCAGGTGCGTAAGGTTAAGGTAGAAGGAAATGCTATCGCGGTGTATCATCCGCGGGATAATGATGGCAGCTTAATCGGGGTAAATCGAGCGGAAAGTAGTACCCTCACCACCTATTTAAAGAATAAAAAAATTGAGCGGATAGTAATGATTCCGGCTTCAACGGGTACGATGTATCCTATTGACCAGGTACCGGATGATAAAAAATACGTGTCCAGATACATGTGGCTGGATGGCATCCGTCCGAAAAACAAGATGGATATATTTACCCGTTACACGGTTCAAGACGAAAAGCCAAAAGCCAAGAAGAAGAAAAACAAAAAATAACTACCTACCAACCTACACACGCGGTGAGTGTCTGAGCCGGGTTTAACCTTTCAATTTCACTTTGCTAAAAGATTAGAAAGATAGGTTTTAACTCGTTTCTCGGAACTTGTAAAAATATTTATTTAATACATGGGGGTAACACGGCTTGAACTTGTCTTACTAATAGAAAGAGTCAAGTTCTGCCATTGCCCTATGTTGATCCGTATTTAAAAGAAGATTGTGTGTCATTAACGGATAGCAAAATAGCAAAAGCATTACAGCAAGGCGATGAGTCGGCTTTTGAGCAGGTATTCAAAACATATTATGAATGCTTGTGCAATTATGCCAATACTTTTGTGAACGATATGGCCGAGGCCGAGGAGGTGGTGCAAAGCATTTTTCTCCTTCTTTGGGAAAAACGAGCGGAGCTAAATATTCAAATCTCGGTAAAGTCATATCTATATCAATCCGTGCGAAACAGATGTTTTAATCAGATAAAACATAATAAAGTGAGGCAGGCTCATGGTGATTATGTGAAACACGTGGAGGGGGACGAACCCATGGACACGACCCAACCTATTTTAACTCACGAATTGGAAGGCTTAATAGCCGACGCGGTGGAATCACTTCCTCCACAATGTGGTAAAGTGTTTCGATTGAGCCGTTTTGAAGATCTCACGTATGCCGAAATAGCCGACCAACTAAACATTGCTGTGAAAACAGTTGAAAACCAGATGGGTAAAGCGTTGCGCATTATGCGAGTGCAATTGAAGGATTATTTTATAACCATTGTGTTAATCATAATATCAAATATTTTTTGATTACAAGTAAGAAACATATCGACGTCATAGTGGCCAAATACCTTGTAGGTGAAGCCACACCGCAGGAGCATGATTTGCTTCAGGGATGGATGTCGGCTTCGGTCGATAACAGGAAGTATGTTGATGAACTTCGTCTTGTATATGAAAAAGCCGGCAATTGTCGTCCCTTTATTCCGGTTGATACCGAAAAAGCTTGGCAAACGGTGAAAGCAAAAATGAATAGTCAACCCGCCCCAACGGAGGTGGTGAAGCGCAAGTCGTACCCACTTATAAGAAACCGGTGGATGCAGGTTGCCGCAATCTTTTTGCTGGTATTGGTTTCTGCGGCTGTTTTTCATTTACTTTCGGGCAAGCAACAGGACGAGGTGAAATACACTATTGCCAGCAATAGCCAGCCTGTAACGCATGCATTTGGCGGTAATGCCCAGGTATGCCTCAACAAGAATAGCTCCATCGTGTTTAAACAGAATAAAAAAGAAAAGAAAAAAGAATTGATCCTTTCGGGCGAAGCCTTTATTCATGTTACACATGCTTCCGATACCCAGTTGGTAGTTAAAGCCCAGGAAACCTTGATAGAAGACATTGGTACTTCTTTCAACGTGAAGGCGGTGCCCGGAAGCCCTACTATTGAAGTCTTTGTTCAGGATGGAGAAGTTTCGTTCTACACAAACACCCAGTCGGGCATCTTGCTACACAAAGGCGAAACAGGTATTTATTGCAGGAAAACAAAAACGTTTACCAAAACGAATGTGGCCAATCCGAACGCGGTAGCATACAAAACCCGTAAATTCGTGTTTGTCAATGCCCGTTTGTCCGACGTGATAAAACAACTTAATGCCGCTTATTCTGATGCCATTCTGCTGGGAGATAACAAGTTGGGCAATCAAACAATTACCGTTACATTCAACAACGAAAAAACAGCCTCAATTGTAGATGTAATGTCGGCAACCTTAGGCCTAACAGTGTCTAAAACTGAAAAAGGCTACTTGCTAAATGCTTTAGATGCAGATAACTAACTTTATGATGCGATTCGTTACTCCTATATTCTTCCTTTTTTTTGGTATTCTGCTGCATGCTCAAACCTCAGGCTCTGTGTTGGAACGCCGTGTTACCGTGGAGGTGAGCAATCAGCCTGTGGAAAATGTACTTACCTCCGTTTCCAAACAGGCAGGGTTGGTGTTTTCCTACAGCCCTACAGCCGTTGGTGTGCATAACCCGGTAAGCTTAAATATGACAAACAAGCCTGTGAAAATGGTGCTAAACGCTATGTTTCACGACGAGGTTAGTTACAAAGCCAAAGGAAATTATGTTATTTTGCGGAAAAATTCAGCTCTAAATCAGGAAACAAAGAAACTGGAAGGCTATGTTTATGATAAAAAATCGGGAGCCAAGCTTACCGAGGCTAGCGTGTACGACAAAAAGTTAGGAGTTGCCGCCATAACCGACCAATATGGGTATTTCAGCTTAAAAGTACCAGCCAATAAATCGCTTACCGATTTGCATATTAGCAAAAAAGGATATGTGGATACTTTATTGCTTGCCGATGCCGATAAAGCTAAAGACATAATAGAAGTAGATTTGCAAAATGATACCTTGGCCACGAAAAAAAAGCCCGTGGTGGCTTGGCGTAGCATCATGCCTTCGTGGCTTATACCCAAGCAGCTCAAAGTTCATTCGCGCAACCTTACCGATTCTGTTTTCCGTAAAGTACAGATTTCGCTTATGCCGCTTGTCAGCACCAATGCTTTGTTGAGCGGAAACACGGGCAACGATGTTGCCCTAAATTTAACAGTGGGATATGCCTATAGCGTGCGAAAGGCTACGTTTGCAGGCTTGCTTAACATTATCCGAACAGATGCAGGTGTGTGCCAATTGGCCGGAATTGGAAATTTAACAGGCGGAACGTCTACCGGATTTCAAGGTGCCGGAATTTTAAATTATTCCGATACCGTAAAAGGCGTGCAATGTGCCGGGGTTGTAAATATGGCTTCAAGTGTAGCACCTGTACAACTTGCGGGTATTGTAAATATAACGCAGAAATCCAAGGTGCAATTATCCGGCTTGCTCAATAAGGCTCAACAAAATGAAATGATGCAAATGGCCGGGCTTCTTAATGTAGCTTCGGAGTCTCCGCTGCAAGTAGCCGGACTGTACAACCGGGCTCGAACTAAAGCAGGGGTGCAAGTGTCGGGGCTGTTAAATCGTTCAGCTAAAGCCGATATACAATTTTCGAGTTTAACAAACCGAGCTGATTCGGTGGGGATACAAGCCACGGGTTTGGTTAATACGGCCGATACGGTAGGCATACAACTATCGGGCTGTGTTAATACTGCCACCGAAGCCAGCGTGCAAGTTTCGAGTTTTATAAATAAGGCTCGTAAGGTGAAAGCTTTGCAGTTGGGTATTATAAACTTATCCGACTCCTGTTCGGGAGTTCCCGTGGGGGTGTTCAGCTATTGCAAATCGGGCTATCATAAATTGGAAGTGTCTTACAACGAAATGTCGTTTGCCAATCTCTCTTTCCGCACCGGGATGAAGTTCCTGCATACCATATTTGCCGCGGGGGTTGCCACTAATAATTCCGTGGGACTTTACACTTGTGGTTTTGGGTTGGGGCTTTCTTTTGGTAATCCTGATAAATGGCTTATGGATATAGACTTGTCGTCTCACAGGTTTTTTACTTCCCGATACGTTGATTACTCCGGTCATCAAAGCCGGTTATACGTGGGGGTTGATCGGAAGGTGTTTAAAAAAATGTCCATTGCCTTAGGGGTATCATATAATGTATTAGTCAGCGATACAGAATCCAATCATTACGATGATTACCGGCATCTTGCTCCTTATACTTTAACTACTCAAACCTCTTCCGGTGGTAGGTTGCTGCAAACTTGGGTGGGTGCTACCGCCGCTTTGCGATTTTTTTAATTTTTTTTCATGCCTCGTGGGGGTATGCTTTCATAAGGTTGTCATAGAGTTATAAAACAAAACAACACTCTTATGAAAACTAACATTATTCTTGCCTTTTTTATAGGGGCTTTCTTTTTCACTTTTCCCGATCTTTATTCTCAATCCATTCAAAAGCAAGCTTCTTCGTCCGACGATGTTGTTCATCGTAAGGGTCAAGTGTCCATCCTTCCTTATTTGGGAACGGATGGTTTTTCCTCCGACAAAGTTTCCTGCAACGTCTCTATCAATATTTTAGCAGGTAGCATTAATCAAGTACAAGGGTTTGAAATGGGTTCCATTGTCAATTTCGATCGGCGCGATGCAGGCAAATGCCAGTTGGTCGGAATCGGTAACTGCGTGGGCGGTTCTTCCTCCGGGTTTCAAGGAGCCGGTGTTTTCAATTTTGCAAAGTCGGCTTCGGGTGTGCAATTAGCCGGGCTGGTAAACCACGTGTCCAAAGGTTCCAACGTGCAATGTGCCGGGGCTGCAAATATTACTACCGATACGGCTGCCGTTCAAATATCCGGTTTGTTGAACAATGCTTCGAGTGCAGGTAAATGCCAAATAGCCGGTGTGGTTAATAATGCCAAAGGTTCTGCTAATGTGCAGATAGCCGGATTGATAAACCATGCAAAAGAAGTAAAGAGCGTTCAAATATCAGGCTTGCTCAACAGCACTTCGCGGTTGAAGGGAACACAGGTAGGATTTATCAATGTTTCCGATACTTGCGAAGGTACTCCTGTGGGCATTATTAATTGGGTGAAAAAAGGAGGGTATCATAAACTGGAGATTTCGGGTGATGAACTTTTTTATACCAATGTGGCATTTCGTTCGGGAATAAAGAAATTCCACACCATGCTTATAGTAGGTATGCGTCCGAATAATTTCGACAGTCCGTTGTGGAACTATGGCTGGGGCGTAGGGTCTTCTTTTTCGTTAAATGAAAAAACATTGCTTGATGTTGATCTTTCTTATCAGCAAATTATTAAAGAATCGGATGTTTGTACCAATAACCGCTTGTACAAGATTGCCGTGGGTATCGACCGTAATATAGGTGCTAAAACTTCAGTGTTTGTAGCTTTGACTTACAATTTTCTTTCTACCGACACAGGCAATTCCCGTTACGATGAAACTTATTCCTCAATTGCTCCGTACTCTTTCACCAACGAGACGAGTGGCAGGTATAACCTAAAGAGCTGGGCAGGTGTGAAAATCGGTTTGCGGTTTTTGTAACCCGATGCTTGTAACCTGTTTGATATAAAAATATATTTAAAATTTTGATAATCAATGTATTTTTTGCCGTAGGCAATACATTTCAATAGAAAAGCAAAACAAGAAGAACCTGTTCCCCGTGAGGGGATAAATATATGTATTCCCTACGGGAAAAGGTTTTTATATATAAGCTTTTTTCTATTGAAATCAATCTCCTACGGAGAACAATTGTCTGTTTGTCAAATATATAATATTTTCTCTTATATCGAACTTTGGTTTGTAACCTCTTTACTGTAAAAATAAATAAAATTATCATGAAAAATTGTTGTCGCGTTATAGCTAACGCGTTAGTACTGCTATTGCTTTTTTTCATCCCGTTGCGAGCTCAAAAACTGGTTCAGGTAATAAAGGGAAAGGTGGTGGATAATGAAACGCAAATGCCATTAATAGGCGCATCTGTTTGTGTTCAATTGGCTGACCCTTCGCTTTGTGGCGTTACGGATATGAATGGTGATTTCAAAATTACCGAAGTGCCTATTGGTCGATATAATCTGAAAATAAGCTATATAGGTTATGATTCCACCTCGGTGTCCGAAGTGTTGGTGTCCTCGGCAAAAGAAGTAGAGGTAAGCGTAGGGTTGAAACAATCGGTAAATCAATTAAAGTCGATCACGGTACGTTCGCCAAAGGATAAACCATTAAATACGATGGCTATGATAAGTGCCCGTTCGTTTACCGTGGAGGAAACCCGCCGTTATGCCGGAGGGTTGGACGATCCGGCTCGTATGGCATCCGCCTTTGCCGGGGTTGCCGTAGGAAACGTACAGGATAATGGTATCGTGGTTCGTGGTAACTCGCCCAAAGGGGTATCGTGGCGATTGGAAGGCGTGGATATAGCCAACCCCAACCATTTTGCAGGTGGTAATATGGTGGGCGGGGGAGCCGTTACAATTTTCAGTAGCCAGATGATGTCAAATTCTGATTTTTACACGGGGGCTTTTCCTGCTGAATATGGAAACGCGTTGGCCGGAGTGTTTGACATGAAGTTACGAACAGGAAATAATGAGAAATACGAACATGCTATTCAATTGGGGCTGTTGGGAATCGACGTTTCGTCGGAAGGCCCTATCTGTAAAAAAAGCGGTTCATCCTATTTGTTTAATTATAGGTATTCCACCACTGGTTTGTTTAGTAAGGTAGGTTTATTAACTACTGACGAAGTGCCTAAATACCAGGATTTTTCTTTTAAATTGAATTTTCCTACCCGAAAAGTCGGCACTTTTGCTTTGTGGGGTATTGGTGGCTTGGATAAAAATGAAAAGCCGTATGAACAGGATTCTGCCAAATGGAAATATAATATAGATAGGCAGACATATACAAGTACGCAGGAAATGGGTGCTTGTGGCCTTTCGCATAAATATAAGTTGAATAAACAGGCTTATACCAATACGAGCATAGCGGCCACAGGGGCTACCAACGAATGGACTTTTAATCGTTTGGACGATAATTTGGTGCCTCGCCCGGATACTTATCTTAGAAACAATTCGGGGAAGGTGATATTGAGTTCTGTAATAAACTATAAGTTTAATGCAGCTAACATGTTACGGGTAGGGTTTTGCCACAACTTGATGTATTATAATTTAAAAATGAGTACCACGGAAGAAGAGAATAAGCCTGCTACTTACCAAACTTTCGTGGATGAAAAAGCAAGCACTTCGCTCACGGAGATTTACGCGCAACATAAATATGATATTACTTCCAACCTAAATATTTCGGGTGGCTTGCATTTTAATTATTTTGCCTTGAGCGGAAAACATTCTTTTGAACCCCGCTTCGCGGTGAAATGGCAGGCTACCGAAAAACAGACGTTTAGCTTTGGGTATGGCAACCACAGCCAGCTAGAGGAATTGAGAATTTACAGGGTGCATTATCTGGTAAACGGGAAAGATTATTATCCAAACCAATCGCTTGATTTCTCTAAGGCACATCATTTTGTGTTGGGGTATGATTGGGCTATAAGTAAAAAGCTTCGTTTCAAAGCGGAATCATATTTTCAATACCTGTATCATGTGCCGGGTATAAGGGATAGTTCGTTTTCCATGATAAATTTCACTCAGGACGAAACTTTTCGCGATTCGTTGGTGAATAACTGTGAGGGTAGAAACATTGGTGTGGACTTTACCTTGGAGCGTTTTATGAACGACAATTATTATTACTTGATGACGGTTTCTTTGTTCAGCTCAAAATATAAGGCGGGTGATGGGGTATGGCGTAGCACCCGTTTTAATAAAGGCTATGTAATGAACCTTGTGATAGGGAAGGAGTTTTTTAGGAAGAACAATAGGGTATTTGGGGTTAACGGGCGATTGAATATATTGGGTGGCGACCATTATACGCCATACACTGCCGATGAGGCAACCAAAGATGTGCTGTATGACCAGACTAAGGCTTTTGATAAACAATTTAAACCCGTTTATTACATGGATTTGACGTTGACCTACAAGATAAATAAACGAAAATATTCAACTACCTGGGCTTTGCAAATTAAGAACCTATTGTGTACACCTATCAATGCAGGCTTCTATTATAATTATCAAACTAAAAAAGTGGATGAATATGATATAACGATGGTATTACCTGTGCTGAGTTATAAAATAGATTTTTAGCAAGAGGGTGAAAAATTTAAGGCTGCCCGAAAAGTATTTTACTTTTCGGGCAGCCTCGTTATATAATGTTTTTAGGATAAATCTAATCCAGTTTCAGCACGGCAAGGAAAGCTTTTTGTGGTACTTCCACGTTGCCTATTTGCTTCATACGTTTTTTACCCTTCTTTTGTTTTTCCAGCAATTTTCGTTTACGCGAAATATCACCTCCATAACATTTGGCGGTTACGTCCTTGCGCACGGCTTTGATGGTTTCGCGGGCAATGATTTTAGCTCCAATAGCTGCTTGTATGGCAATATCAAACTGTTGGCGGGGGATAAGTTCGCGTAGCTTCTCGCACATGCGTCGGCCAAGGTTCACCGAGTTGTCAAAGTGAATGAGTGACGAAAGGGCATCCACGGGTTCGCTGTTGAGCAATATATCCAGCTTTACCAGCTTGGAAGGGCGGAAGTCAATCATGTGATAATCAAAAGAAGCATAACCCTTGGAGATGCTTTTTAGTTTATCGTAAAAGTCGAACACGATTTCGCCCAACGGCATCTCATAAATCAGTTCGATGCGGTCGCCCGAAATATAATCTTGCTTAATAAGTTCACCACGTTTACCCAGGCAAAGCGTCATTATTTGTCCGATAAACGAAGTTTTGGTAATGATGGATGCACGGATATAAGGTTCCTCAATACGGTCTATCATCGTGATGTCGGGCAAGCCCGAAGGGTTGTGCACTTCTATCAGTTCGTTTTTTCGGGTATATACTTTGTATTGTACGTTGGGCACGGTGGTAATCACGCTCATGTCGAATTCCCTGTCCAGTCGTTCCTGTATAATTTCCATGTGTAGCATGCCCAGGAATCCGCAACGGAAACCAAAGCCGAGTGCCATAGACGATTCGGGTTCAAACGTGAGCGAAGCATCATTCAGTTGGAGCTTTTCCATCGAAGCCCGAAGGTCTTCAAAATCCTCTGTTTCGATAGGATATACCCCGGCAAATACCATTGGCTTTACTTCTTCAAACCCCGCGATGGCTTTAGTACAAGGACGAGCCACGTGGGTGATGGTATCGCCCACTTTTACTTCTTTGGATGTTTTAATACCGGATATAATATAGCCTACATTTCCCGCACCTAAGCTTTTGGTAGGGCTCATCTCTAGTTTTAGTATGCCTATTTCGTCGGCATTATATTCTTTTCCGGTGGCCGCAAATTTCACCAGGTCACCTTTATTAATGGTGCCGTTTATAATTTTGAAGTATGCGATAATTCCGCGGAAGGAGTTAAACACCGAGTCGAAAATCAAGCATTGCAGTGGAGCCTCCGGGTCACCCACGGGAGCTTTTACCTGTTCTATAATGGCGGAAAGAATCTCGTCGATACCCATACCTGTTTTGCCACTGGCGCGGATAATCTCTTCCCGCTTGCAGCCCAGTAGTTCCACAATCTGATCCTCCACCTCTTCGGGCATGGCACTGTCCATATCCATCTTGTTCATCACCGGGATAATTTCCAGGTCATGTTCCAACGCCATGTATAGGTTGGATATGGTTTGAGCCTGTATGCCCTGTGTGGCATCCACAATAAGTAGTGCGCCCTCGCAGGCAGCTATGGAGCGTGACACTTCGTAGGAGAAATCCACGTGCCCCGGGGTATCTATCAGGTTCAGTACATATTGTTCTCCTTTGTAGGTGTAGTTCATTTGGATGGCGTGGCTCTTGATGGTGATGCCTCGCTCACGTTCCAAATCCATGTCGTCCAGCACCTGTGCTTGCATGGCTTTGCCCGATACCGTGTTGGTATATTCCAGTAAGCGATCGGCAAGGGTACTTTTCCCGTGGTCAATATGAGCTATAATACAAAAGTTGCGAATATTTTTCATACAAAAAAGCGTGTCAATATGTTTCCGTTGCGAAGGTAAGAAAAAGTAAACGAGTAGGCAAGGGGGTGGATGCCGGCTTTTTTAACGGAAGTTACAGTTTTCTTGAGCCGGATTTTTATAGCCGATATTTACTCTCCTTTAGTTTAAATTTTTCTCCTGTTTTTTTGTCACTGATTTGTAATCCGTTTGATATATGTATGTCAACAAGTGCCTCTAACTTTGTTAAAGTTTATAAAAAGGATAATTGCATAGTAAAAACAATTTAATCATGCAAGAAAAGACGTATTATGCTACTGTAGTTCTTTCCGATATTCACGTAGGAAACAACCATGCAAAAGTAAATGAGGTGATCAATTTTTTGGAATCGGTGAAATGTGATAAGCTTATTCTTAATGGAGATATAATTGATGGATGGCAGCTTCAAAAAAGTGGAGCACGCTGGCGTAAAAGATATACCCGCTTTTTTCGTGTTGTAATGAAAATGATGGAAAAAGGCGATACCAAAGTTATTTATGTGAGAGGAAACCACGATGATTTTCTAGATCATGTGCTGCCTATAAAGATATTAAATTTCAGGGTGGTGAAAAGTTATATCCACTATTCGCATGGCAAAAAATATTTTGTGTTGCATGGCGATATTTTTGATCCTATCACCTCACGGATTCCGTGGTTAGCCATGCTAGGCGACGTGGGGTATGTGTTTTTGCTGTGGATAAACAAAAGGCATAATAAGAAGAGACAAAAGAAGGGGTTGCCCTATCACTCTATATCCCAAGCTATAAAGAAAAAGGTGAAACGGGTGGTTTCTTATCTTTCCGATTTTGAAAACGAAATGATAAAGTTTGCCAAGTTTAAACATGTGGACGGGCTTATTTGCGGACACATCCACCAGCCTGAAAATAAATATATAGGTACTATTCACTATCTTAATTCGGGCGACTGGGTGGAATCGTTAACTGCTCTAGTAGAGGATGCCCAGGGTAATTGGAAAATTGTGTACTACGATGGTGAGGTAAGCCTAAGTAATGAGGACTGATTCTATTTTGACACATATTTGTAACATTTATTACATATATTTGTTATATGCATTTATAATCTTTGTAAAGTTAAAAATGATTACACTACAACTGTAAGACAACATGAATAAATACAAAATTTTAGTGGTAGATGATGAGGAGGATTTATGCGAAATTCTTCAATTCAATCTCGAAACAGAGGGATATACTGTGGATACGGCTTTTTCCGCCGAAGAGGCTTTAACCAAGGACTTGTCGCAATATGATTTGTTGATGCTGGATGTGATGATGGGCGAAATTTCCGGGTTCAAAATGGCAAGCATTCTTCGTAAAAATGAAAAACTGGCCAATATCCCTATTATTTTTCTTACGGCTAAAGATACCGAGAACGATAAGCTTACGGGTTTTACCATTGGTGCTGACGATTATATATCCAAGCCATTCTCCATCCGCGAAGTGTGTGCCCGCGTAAAAGTGGTGCTTCGTCGCAATGCCGTGCAATCGGAACCCGAAGCCGAAGTGCTGGAATATGAAGATCTTCAATTGATTGTAAATCAGAAAAAAGTGCGGTTGAATAATGAAGATGTATCATTAACCAAGAAGGAATTTGAAATACTGAAATTGTTTTTGGAAAATCAGAACCGGGTGTTTTCCCGCGAAGAAATTCTTTCTCGTATTTGGACGGATGAGGTTTACGTGCTGGACAGAACTATTGATGTGAATATTACCCGGTTGCGTAAAAAAATAGGCCAATACGGAAAAAATATCGTTACCCGCCTAGGGTATGGCTATTGTTTTGAAACGTACGAACAGTTTTCAACTAAATAACAGTTTGACAACCTGTTAATTTTGTATTTTTGTGTCAGGTTAGTTCATTAATTCAATCAACATGAAGATATTTCCTAAGCGGATTCGTTTTGACCAACGGCTCTTCATCTACTTTTTCGCCATCTTTCTTTTCTTTTCCAGTGTTGTTACCCTTTTTCAGTACCAAAGGGAAAAACAATTTTGCGTGGATAAGCTGGAATCTTCTTTGTCCGATTACAATAAGATTGTGGTTCGGTATCTTTATCACAAAGATTATGATTTCGATTCGTTGGATAGCCTGGTTAAGCTATTCCCTGACACCACGCTTCGCGTTACCGTGATGACGAGTAACGGCGACGTGCTGTTCGATTCCTTTGTAGGGCATCGGAAAAAACTGGAGAACCATTTTTACCGCCCGGAAATTCAGCAGGCATTAAAAACCGGATCGGGTTCCGCTATCCGACATTCGGCCTCTACCGACAAAGAATATTATTACGTGGCCAATAAGTTCGACCATTATTTTGTGCGTAGTGCATTGCCTTATAATGTAGATGTTATGGATATGCTTAATGCCAATCCGTTGTTCCTATACTTTATGATTCTAATGTTTATACTAACTGTGGTGGTGCTGGTCTATATCTCGTCCCGCATTGGCAAATCAATTTCACAATTACGTGATTTTGCTTTTAATGCAGAGAAAGATACTATTGCCGGAAAAGAACACCATTTCACCAATGATGAGTTGGGCGAAATAAGTTCGTATATAGTAGATATTTACAAACGCTTACGCCGTACGCGCGACGACCTTTATACCGAACGCGAAAAACTGTACAAGCACTTACAAATTTCGCAGGAGGGGCTAGCTATTTTTTCACACCAAAAGAAAGAAATATTGGTTAACAATCACTTCCTGCAATATATTGATGTAATATCAGATCGCCAGTTGGATAAGACCGACGAGGTGTTTGAACTTCCTGAGTTTGCCGAGATAAATAATTTTATTGACAATGTACTTTCTAAGGATGATATAAACCGTATTTTCAGGGAGCACCTCACGTTGCGCAAAAATGGACGTGTGTTTATTGTTAAGTGTATTATCTTTCAGGATAATAGCTTTGAAATATCCATTAACGACATTACCCAGCAGGAGCAGGAGAATCAGCTAAAACGGCAGCTCACGCAAAATGTTTCGCACGAACTGAAAACTCCGGTAAGCAGCATTCAAGGGTATATGGAAACGATTATCAATAACCCGGAAATGGACCCTGAGCGCTTGAAGTTTTTTATCGAGCGTTGCTTTGTACAAGCCACCCGGCTTACGCAGTTGCTACAAGATATTTCGTTGCTGAATAAAATTGATGAGGCCGACAGCTTGTTTGAACGGGAATTGATACATGTAAATGAAGTGATTACCGATGTGCTGAAAGATGTTTCGCTCCAGATTGAAGAGAAAAAAGTGGTTGTGGATAGAAGTACCCAAACGGTAATGGTTATTAAAGGCAATCGGTCTTTATTGTATTCCATATTCAGAAATCTAGTGGACAATTCGCTGGCCTATGCCGGAACCGGTTTTACCCTGGGTATCCATTGTTACCGGGAAGATGAAAATTATTTCTATTTTTCGTGCTACGATACCGGTGCCGGTGTTAGCGAAGAGCACCTATCTCGGTTGTTCGAGCGGTTTTACCGGGTTGACACGGGGCGTTCGCGTAAGATGGGTGGTACCGGGCTTGGACTGGCTATTGTAAAGAACGCCGTACTCTTCCATCATGGTAAAATTACGGCCAGGAATAGAGCAGAAGGGGGGCTTGAATTCTTATTTACACTTAGTAAGACTAGTTAGTTATAGTAGTGCTCCGTAAGTACGTTTGCCGAAAAGTATTAGTGTTTATAATTTTTTTTGATTACATAAGAATAGGCGACATTATTAATGTCGCCTATTCAGTTTTTCCCAAACGTTGTGGGTGCTTTTTCTATAATGTAGTAACGGTTTAAATTTTACATTCAACCCCGAACCTTTGATTTATCTTTTTTTATAATCCTAATTCTTTTTGTATCTGTTCTGTGTGGTTCTTGGTATCCACTTTTGCGAACACATTTTCCACCACCCCGTTTTCATCAATGATAAAGGTAGTCCGCAGCACGCCCATGTAGGTTTTGCCATAGTTTTTCTTTTCGCCCCACGCCCCGTAAGCCTGCAAAATTTCTTTCTCCGTGTCGGCAATCAGGTTGAACGAGAGATTGAATTTCTCTTCAAACTTTTTATGCGAATCCACTGAATCGGGACTCACACCTATCACTTCATAGCCTTTGCCCAGCCAATACTGGTAATTATCGTTCAGGTTACATGCTTCGGCGGTGCAGCCGGGAGTATTGTCCTTCGGATAAAAATAAAGCACTACCTTTTTCCCTTTAAACTGCGATAAGCTTATCTCCTGTCCGTTTTGATTCACACCCTTAAAGCCGGGGGCTTTTTCACCTTTCTGTATCATAATTATATCTTTTTTAAATGGTTATGCATTGTAACACGAATCATTGCCGGCTTGTTCATTCCACCGGCAATGATTTTAACACTCTAAAATACAAAAAAACGCACACTCCTTTATATTATTTCTCTACTTTTAGCGTTTATTAAAGTGTCCTTAAATAAAGGCACAACAGAAACTTCTATTAAACACATTGACTTTATTTATGATTTCAAGAAAGGGATTAATCGCGCTGGTGTTTTTCTTCACGTTAACATTAACCACTCAAGCCCAACTAATAAAAAAATTCGCCTTACCGGAAGATGGCTGGGTAACCGATGTGGAAGGCTTGTTTACCCAACAGCAGCAAAGCGAATTGAATTCTATCATTTCGGCTTTTGAGGCAAAAACAAATAGTGGCATCGCCGTTATTACTATAAAATCGTATGAACCATACAGCAACATAAACGATTTCTCTAAAGACCTGTCCAACAACTGGAATTTAATAGGGCACAATGAGGCCAAAAACTCGTTGCTTATCATTGTAAGCAAATCGCTACACACTGTGAGGATAACCACGGCCTACGGTACTGAGAAACTGCTTATGAACGAAACCTGCAAGAAGATTATTAACTCCGATATGATTCCCGCCTACTCCAAAGGCAACTATTTTGCAGGCACCAAACAAGGTTTACTTTCACTAATGAAGGTTTGGAATTAAGATTTTAACCTTATTTAATGTTACAGCATTGTAATAAGAAAACAGACAATTAAGCATTTGATTGTCTGTTTTTTATTTCTACATTTGTGGCCTTTTGCACTTTCATTTTTTAAGACTAATGTATAAAATTTACAAAAAGACAGCATTTTTATATGTTTTACAGCATAATTCCGTAATTTATTGAATATATTTGACAAAAAAATATTCAAGCTATTTTTATTTTAACTTAATGCATGGAAACAAAGAGTTCGCACAGTAATATCCACAAGCTCAGTTTTGTCGGGCTTGTTATTACTTTAGGTATTGTATATGGAGATATTGGTACATCTCCTTTATACGTGATGAAAGCCATCGTGAATTTTGGACGAGGGCAAATTAATTTTGATTACATAACCGGAGCTTTATCGTGTATCATTTGGACGTTGACGTTGCAAACCACGATAAAATATGTAATCATTACACTGCGTGCTGATAACCGTGGTGAAGGTGGAATTTTGGCATTATATGCCTTGCTAAAGAAAAAGAAAAAATCTACTATTTACATTGTAGCCATTATTGGAGCCAGTGCGCTGATTGCCGATGGTATTATTACCCCGTCCATCACCGTAATGTCAGCCATTGAAGGGTTAGATGCCTTTCATCCTGGTGTGCCTGTCATAGAAATTGTAATCGGCATCCTTTGTGCCCTTTTCATTATTCAGCAGTTTGGCACGCATCTTATCGGACGGTTCTACGGCCCTATCATGTTTGTATGGTTCTCTACCCTAGGTGTTTTGGGAGTGGTACAAATAAGTCATTTTCCGCAAATCATACAGGCATTCAACCCCATGTGTGCTGTCCGTTTGTTGATTGATACGCCCAGTGGATTTTTATTATTAGGTGCCGTATTTCTTTGTACCACTGGAGCCGAAGCGTTGTACTCGGATCTAGGTCATTGCGGTATTCAAAACATCCGTGTAAGCTGGGTTTTTGTAAAAGCCACGTTGATTTTGAATTACCTGGGGCAAGGAGCGTGGATTCTTACTACTCAAAACCATGGCACCAACCCATTTTTTGGCATCATGCCCTCGTGGTTTTTATTCTTTGGAATCATTATTTCCACCGCGGCGGCCATCATTGCCAGTCAAGCCTTGATAAGTGGCCTCTTTACGATCTTCAACGAAGCCATGTCGCTCAATTTTTGGCCACGTCAGCGTATTAGTCACCCATCCAACGTGAAAGGTCAGTTGTATATTTCGTTTGTCAACTGGTTTTTGTTGGTTTCGTGTATCATCATCGTGTTGATTTTTAGAAGTTCATCCCGCATGGAAGCGGCCTACGGTCTGTCTATTACCATCACCATGTTGATGACTACCATCCTGCTGCTCAATTATATGAAATCGATTAACAGACCCATGATTTTCATAGTCTTATTTGGGATTTTATTTTTATCCATCGAAACTTCATTCTTTGTAGCCAACATGTTTAAGTTTATGGAAGGTGGTGCTTTAACCGTGAGCTTGGCAGGCGTATTTACCTTGATTATGTACGTGTGGTATAATGGGCGGAAAATTAAAAACAAATACATTCAGTTCTTCAAAATTAAGGATTATGCCGGGCTGCTACAGGATATTAAGGATGATGAATCGATACCAAAATATGCAACGAATCTGGTTTTTCTAAGCAAGGCCGATTATTCGTCGGATATTGAGAGTAAAATTGTATATTCTATTGTAAATAAGCATCCGAAGCGGGCAGACCATTACTGGATTTTGCACATGCACTTCGTGGATGAGCCATATACAAATCAATATTCCTTTGAAGAAATTATTCCCGGAACTTTATTCCGACTTGAATTCCGTGTAGGATTTAGAATGCAGCCTCAGCTAAATTTATACTTCCGCCGTGTTATTTCCGACTTGATTAAAAGTAAGGAGTTTGACTTGAGAAGTACGTATCCATCGTTGAGGAAACATAATGTTGACGGTGATTTTAAATTTATTGTTATTCATCGTGTTCATAACTACGATCATGGATTCTCCATTCGCGATAAATTTATTATGAATTTCTATACCGTGTTTGCTCATTTGGGTATTACGGACATAAAGGCGTATGGGCTTGATACGAGCAACGTGCAAATGGAACAGGTACCGTTAATCATTAATCAGACCTACGAAAGCCATATAAAGCGTATTGATAACATAGAAAAAGAATCGGAAGAAGAAATAGAAAGTGAGGAACTGGAACAGGTTAATCCGATTAAAAATAGATAAAAGATGAAGAGCAGTAAAATAAAACTGCTCTTTTTTTTTCAATAAATTGTAACTTTGCACCATGCAATATCTTTCTAATTTTCATAGTCATTGTAGTTTTTGTGATGGTCATGCTTCGATGGAAGCATTTGTACAGTATGCTGTTTCCAAAGGGTTTAAGGCTTATGGCATTTCGTCGCACGCCCCCGTGTCGTTTACCACACGCTGGGCGATGAATTATGACGACCTGCCTGAGTATTTGCAGGAATACCGTAGGTTGAAAGCAAAACATTCACCTGAGATAGAACTTTACGTGGGGCTGGAGATTGACTTCTTGCCGGAAGAAAAAGATGCCGTGTTCCAAATGCACAGTTCGCTACCATTGGACTATCGTATCGGTTCCATCCATTATATTGACAGTTTCCCCGACGGAACCCGCTGGAACGTGGATGGCGACCCAAAAACATTCAAGAAAGCAACAGCGGAGGTTTTCGGTGGCGATATAAAAAAGCTTGTGAAATGTTTCTACACGCAAACGTGCGAAATGATTGATACTTGCAGCTTCGATATAATCGGACACATGGACAAGGTAGCGGGAAACTCCGCTCAATACCCGGAATTCAGCATTACCGATAAATGGTATATTGATTTGGTAAAGGACACGTTGACCTTGATAAAGGAAAAAGGTATTATACTGGAAATAAACACCAAAGCCTTACACCGAAAGAGAGTTACATTTCCTCATCAACAGTTCTATTCGTTAATAAAAGAGATGCAAATTCCGGTGATGGTAAATTCGGATTGCCATTGCCCCGATCTTATTCCTTCGGGACTGGAGGAAACGTATCAAGCGTTATCGGCTCTAGGCATAAAATCCGTACGGATATTAAAGCAGGGAAAATGGACGGATATGCCTATTGAACAAACACCGTGTTTAGTATCTTAACTAAAATCTTTATTTTATGAAAAAAATTATTTCCACCAGCCTAGCCCCTGCTGCCATAGGGCCTTATAGCCAAGCCACGGAAGTGAACGGAACGCTTTACATTTCGGGGCAAATTCCTATCAACCCGGCATCGGGCAAGATTGAAGCTACTGATATAAGCAGCCAAACCGAACAGGTTTTTAAAAACATCAAGGCTATTTTGGATGAAGCCGGATATAGTTTTGCCGACGTGGTGAAAACAACGGTTTTTATTGCCGACATGGCGCAATTCCCGGATGTGAACGAGGTGTATAAGAAATATTATACCAACGACAGTCCTGCACGCTCCACTATTGCCGTTAAAGGATTACCACTAGGGGCTTTGGTTGAAATTGAAACCATCGCCGTAAAATAAAACTCTATTTTCAGGGAGTTGATAATTGAATGGTTACTCTTTCCACTTGACCTCCCAAGGGCGGGTTAAGCTTGGAAAGAGATAATTCTATGTGCTGTATTTGTGGGAACTCCGCCCTGAGTCGGTCTATAATACGTTGAGCCACATGCTCCACCAAGCGCGACTTAATATCCATTTGCTCTTTAACTACATCATAAACAGCCTGATAATTGAGCGTATCAGTCAGTTCGTCAGTCCGTCCGGGCAACGAAATGTCAAGGTCTAACGCCAGCGTCAGTTCGTAATTTGCCCCCACCAGTTGCTCTTCATCAAAGAAACCATGATAGGCATAAAACTGCATTTTCTCTAATATGATTTTTCCCATGCCGTTTTATTTTTCTTCCACAAAATAGCGCAGATAGTCCAGCATGATAGCAATGTCAGTTGAGTCTATTCCTTTTTGCTCCAAATACTTACTGTCTTCGGTGAACGATTTAATAAAGGCACCCAACTCATTGGTGGTGATGGCTTGTTTATAATGCTCCACGGCTTGCTTCCGGTTGCCCACTGCCCAAGCTACATGCCCTGCATTCAGGTAATCGGTCCATTCCGGTTTTAATTCTATTATCTTACCGTAAAATTTTTCGGCTTGTTGCAATTTGTCACCCAAAAAGGATGTCCAAGCTATGGCTCTCCACACTTTCACATTGTCGGTAGTGGCATATTCTATCTTAAAATAATAAGATAAGGCTTTGTCATACTGCTTGTTGTTCAAATAGCAGTTACCTATTTGTATTTGGATATTAATGTTTTCAGGATAAAATTGTTCCGATTTCAAATAGTATTCCAACGCGTTAGGATAGTCAGCCAACAAGCGATAACAATAGGCTATCCGGCGAATTGTCCACTTATTGTTAGGCGAAATAATTTCGGCTTCCAGGTAATTATGCAGCGCGTTTTCAATATCATTCAATTGTTGGTAGCAGTAACCGATTTTTTGCAACAAATCAGCACACTGATCGGCATTCGTCTCTATCTTTTCAAAAAGCTCTAAGGCCTGACTAAAGAAATCTTTTGCAAAATAATACTCGGCTATTTGCCTAACGTCTTCGGGTTCAAACCCGATTAACGCGAAGAACCAGGTATTATGCAATTTCAAAGAAAAAGAAAACGGGTTTTCAAAATCGTCTTTATACTGAAACAGATTAAAGAAGCGGTATAAATCCTGAATATAAGCGTTCGACTCAAATTCGGCTTTCTTCGTTGTGTTTATAATGGCATCTTCCTTTTGTATTTCCTTTAGCTGCTCTGCTTCAGAGGTAAACGCGTTGCTCATCACGCTTCGTTGCGTTTCGGGCATTTGCATAAGGCTTAGGCAGAAAGAATAGCGGTCGGAATTACACATATAGCCATTGGTCATCATAGCACTCAAAAACGGATTTCCATCCCCTTCAAACAGTTCTAATATATGTGACTCGGAATGATCGAACGGACGAAACCAATTGCAGACTTCGTAAAAGAAGGGGAAGTTTTTCAGCATGGCAAAAGTGCTCATATACACGTCGGCACCATCCATTTGCAATTCGCTAAATTCTTTCAGTTTATCGGCAATACCACTGTTTTCGAGCATTTCCTGCCATTCAGGGTTTTTCTCGTCAGGGTCTTCGTTCTTAATCAGCGAATCAATATCTATCTTTTCTCTTATTTGAGGTGCCACCTTCATCATCTCCGGCAAAATTTCTTCTTTCAGTTTCCGGGATATTTTTTCGGTTTCGTTGGTGCGTGCATATTGTAGTATAATACGCTTGAGATGTTGTAGCACCGACGAGTTGTCTATCAGTACAACAAGTCTATTTCTGATGGCAGGGAATAATATCAAACGGGAATCGTATTTGGCCAAAACGGGTAGCAAACCCACCAATGCTCTTTGTGATACTTCTTCTCGCTCGTTGGTACATTGTTCGATAAGCAATAGCAAACGCTCTTCATCAAAATAGCGCATCAGCGAAAGCGTGAGTGCCGACACGGCCATACATTTATCCACCACGGATATTTGCTCGTTGAGCATCACGGTTTTAAAGAGATTTAATTCGCTCTCGGTATATTTTGCCGTCAACCAACATTGTTGAAAAAGCTGATTGGTCAATTCTTCATGCTGTATGGCAAATTCTTTTTGTTTTCCTTTTGTTTTCAGGCTTTGTTCCAACAACCCCGGAAGTCCGGCATTTGCCGTGGCATTTTCAAGCTCCGATGCTAAATCGTTAATATTAACATGCTGAATATGGGGTAAATATCTTTTCTGTGAATAAACAAAGTTATGCGAGTTGATGGATAGCAAGTCTTCTTTTACTTCCTCTACTATCCGATAGCAGTTGGCCAGCAGGGAGGTATATATTTTCTTTTGCTCAGGATCGTTCACCCCATCCACGGAGTACTTTAGCATCCACCGATAGGTTTCTTTCTGCTCGTTGAGTTTTTCCTGCAATTGCCAAATAAGCAATGCCTGGGCAAGCGTCTCTATCCTGTCAAATGTTTCTTTAAGTTGCCTTTTTTCCAACAATTGACACACCGTGTTATAGGCCGATGTTATGTCTTTGTGATTCATATTTATTTACTTGTTATAACAGCTTGTTTTTTCAAACGTTCCGTTCTTCCACGTGTAAAGCAATTTGTTGCCTTTTAAATATGGTTTTATTTTTTCAAAGTTATCCTTATCCGCGAATTTTTCGGAATTCAAACTTACTTCAATATTATCTTCATTTTTCACGAAAGCCGATTGCATGAATGTAACATCAAAGCGTTGGGCTATTGCATCGGGGTCTTTTCCTTCGCTCTTTATTTTGTCCATATCCAAAAAGTCCTTGATGGAAACGGATGGCATAAGGGGGAAATTTAACAACTGCCAGTTGGCTGCAAAAAATCCAACGTGCGAATCGCACACAGGGGCACACGCGGTAAATACCACCGCAATATAAATAATGGAATCGTTTTTTCTCAATAATTTCATATCCACCTTTCCATTCTTTGAGTTTTGAATGGATATAAAGCTATGTAAGGAATCTATTTTTAATATCGAGCTTTGGCCTTTGAATCTATTTTTTTGAGTTGCCGCACTATCTTTTTTATAATCGTTTACCATATTCCTACGCATTTCGGACGATAGGGACAGGTAATATTCGTCGGGCATCTTGATAAATGCTTTTTCAATAAGGCTTTCGGCTGACATGGTTGACGACAGAATAGATGCCAGAAAAAATATGAAAATGGATTTAGTTGCAAACGAATTCATTTTTCTCTTATTTGTATAGGTCATAATTTTTGTTTTTTCAAAATTACAGAATCTTTTTCTATTTTAGTGGTATCATTCTTTTTTGTTTTCGGAGAAAAATAATGACGAAGAAGCTCGGAGAAAGTATTGAAATCTTCTCTATACAACAATCCTACCCCCTGCGTTGTTTTGGCAGTACCTGTGGTATAATAATAATTATCAGCCGAATGGGTATAAGCTTTTGCCCGGAGCTTACCACTTTTATTCAGCTTGTATTCAAGATCCACGTCGCCCACGAAGTTTGAATTTGTCATGTTCAACACATCATTTCGGTAGCCTAGGTTACTGTTTATCACGAGCCTGTTGTTGGGTTGATACATCACGGCCACTTCATACTCCCCTCCATTAGAAAGATCCTGACCGTTGCCTAACCGGGCATTAACCCCCACGTTAATTTTATTGCCTAGCTGTGATAGCCAACTGTTTAACTGGCCTGACACGGTGGTGGTTAACACTGACACCATTTCAGTTCCAACCCCAGTCTTGGAAGTTTGCAAGTAATCCGGTTTATAGAATCGGCTCATAACAAGCAGTGCCAACATTTCCCGGTTCATCATTTCTTCCGTATTTACAATGTTTTTAATGCGTCGTTGTAATTCCGCATCAGAAGGCAATTCCAAGTCGAATTTAATGGTTGGCTGCATCAAATCGCCCGTTAAACCCAACAGACAGTTTACCGGCACACTGGTACGCGCCACGCCTTCCAACTGCGACTCATCCAAAATATCGAGCAACGACACCGACGGTACCGTGTAAACGGCATTCAAATTAATAATGGCCAGGTAGGGGTTGCCCGACCAACGGATGGTACCTCCCTGGCGAATAGCAAAAGTTTTACGAATCACTTGCTGCAAGGTAAAGATATATTCACCCTTTTCCACCTCATAATTTCCATACAGTTTAAGGTCAGAGTTACGGTCGTAATCTATTCGTATATTTCCGGTACCGGAGGCTTTTATCATATCGCCTCCAAGCTGATCGGTAGCCATTATCACTTCAGCGTCAGGCGTTGCTTCTATTTGCAAATTTACCCGGAAGCTGGATTTTGGTACGCGTACAGCCACTTGTTTTTGTGAATCAACTTTTCCTGCCGATTTCTGATTTCGGTTGGAAACATATTGAACAAATGTATTTTCGGTTGCTACAGCCGATCGCTGCATTGGTATGTAAACCTTTGTATGTGGTTCTGTTTTAGCATCAACCGTAAGCACCACTTTGCCCGTTTCACCCTGTATTCTTACCCGCCCTGTAGCATACGCTTTCCCGTAAAAACTAGGATTGTCTTTTTGGGTGGTATTCATTGCCAACATGTTTTTGCATGTGACATTGAAGTTGAAACGCATGTTTTTAAAGCTGTTATGCGTAAGCTTACCACTAAAGATAGCCGTGTGGTTTTCCTTGTCGAAAACCTTTACATTATTAAAGCTGATTTCACTAGGCCTCAAATGCACCGTATCAGCAAAATGGAAGGATGTTTTCAAATAATCAATATCAAACTTTCCATCGCGTACGGCTACATCGCCATCAAACAGGATGTGCTTTAATGAGCCGAAAATCCGAACCTTACCCGTGGCTACGCCTGATATGTTCTGCAACGTAGAGTCGAGATAATAGCGTAGAAAATCAGCTTTTAGGGCTTTTGCATCTGCCATAAAATTCATCGAATCTTTTTTGGAATAATAGTCTCCGTCCAAATGAGCTATGGTATCGGTCGAGGTATAAACCACCCCTTTTGCCACGATCCTTTTATGAAGCTCGTCCCACGAACTTTTCAGTTTTACATCACCCCAAAGAGAGTTGTTGAAACTAAAATCTTTGCCGGATACATCCAATAAAAGCGTTATGTGGTCAAGAACGTTTGTGGCCACACAATTTCCACTTACCATCGCCTCCATTTTAGGTTCTCTTACCTTTAATAGATCTAACACGTAATTCAGTTGAACACTTTGTAAATTCACAAACAAGCTATCCGTTTGTCGGGAAGATGCTATGCCATGTATTTTGATAAACTGATTTTGATGTTCCACAGCAAAATTGGAAACATTAATCGATTTAAAATCAGTAGTAATAAGGCTTTTTTGAATATTCCAGGTTGAGTCTTTCATTATCACCTTCGAAGGTTGAATCTGAACCTGTGCCTGAAGTTTATTTTCATCGTTCCGGCTAAACATGGTTAACACGTTTACATCTCCTGCAAAATTAGTTTTGTCTGCCCAACCCAAATTTAGTAAAACAGAGTCGTTGGCAATTCGGGATGAAAAATTGAGCTTCGTATTCTGATTTACGTTGGAGGTTGTTGTTAAATTAATAGCATCCGTGGGGTTGACGCAAAGAAGATTCAGGTTGCTGTAACTGTTTTTACCCCAGGTAACTAAAGGGCTAATTACCTCCACACGGAATTTCTGCGTTTTGTCGTTATAATATCCTGATATTGAAGTTTCTGCGTCCAATGTTACATGTATATTCAACAAATCGGCCAACTTATCAATATTGAATTTTGAAAAATGGAATACGAAATTATTTATCGGATGAATTTTTACCGAACCGTTTCCTTTTTCCAAAGAAGGCAAGTAGTTGTTCAACATCGACGAAACATTATCCACCAAATTAGCAAAAGAGTATCGCCCTTTTACAATCCCTGTCACCAAATCGGAGTTTATGGAAAGCGTACTCGCCGTGTCGTTTAAGATCGATTTAACGTATATTTTCTTTATAAAAACCTCTTTATCCTTGTTGAACAAATACAGGCTGTCAATAAACACATTGGTATTGGTTTTTTCCATCGATTCACCTGAAAAATCGGTGCTAATATTAAATGCGAGGCTTAAATCGGGATAAGCCTTTGTAAGGTTCAGCTTGTTAGGATTCAGTTGCTTTACGCTGAGTTGAAAATTACCCGAAGGCATCTTCTTCGTAAAATCAATCATCCCGTTAAAGTCCAGTTTCGCATTCGGGTCGTCCAAATTAACTTTCCCTTCGAAACCTTTTTTATCGAAATTTCCTTTCAGCGTAATATTTTTATAGTTGTAATTTTTATACATCATGGACGATATTAACCCCGACACGTCTCCTTTAACCTCGCCACTAGGAAGAATGCTCCCTTTGGATGAAAGGTTGAATGACAAATTGTCGAGCGACGATTTATCGTTCAGCAGAAGAGCCGTTTTTAGGTTTTGAGCATGGATTGACCCGCTATAATTGAGCCCTTCAAAACTTGGCAAAACCTCCAACAGTATATCCGTGGATAGCAAGCCCATGTTGGTGCGTAACGCACCGTAAATAACCAAATTATTGAAAAAGCCGGAAATGCTTCCTTTGTAGTGGATGGCTCCCAATTTATTAAACTGCTCGGGCAATATTACCGGTTTTCCTTGTAATTGTGACAGGAAATCCTGCAATTTACCGTTATCCGTTTTTACATCTTTAATCTTTGCATAAACAAGCGTTTCCTTTAAGTCGGGTAAGCCGCTTAACTCGAAATCACCTTGCATGGATAACAAATTGGAATACGAGAGATTCAGGTTCTTTATTTTAAGATTAGAAAAAGAACCTTGAAAATCAGTTGAGGCTAACACATCACCTCTTGTACCTTTAAAGACAGGAACAAATGCCTTTAAGTCGGCCAAATGGATTTTGGACGGATTGAGTGTAAACCGAAGGTGCACCTTCCCAAGATTTTTTTTCAGCTTGTCAAAGCTGCCGTATGTAATGGTGATGGGTGAAAACGTGATTTTAGAATTGGGCAGCTCTATCTTCGTTTTTTCAATTAGTGCCTTCTTGCTATCAGCCGTAATTGAAGTGGTAAAGTTCTTTAAGGTAAAACCCGATTTTTCATGCAAACTAATGTCTTCCAAATCAGCAATCAAATATTGGCTATTTAGTTTATGTAGCGAAATATCAGCATTTAGCTTGGTAACAAAAACATGCTTGTCGTCAAATTGATTGCCTTTGTACGGAAAATTTTCGTTATCGAAACTAATTCTCGAGTTTCGTAAACGCACATTTTCTATCCGATAGGTTATTTTCGATTTTGTTGTGTCCTTGCTTTTAAAAGCATTCAGTAAAAACGTGAGGTTAAATACCTTTTTTTTGTCAATTACCAAACGGCCACGGAGGCCTTGTATGTTTAATCCATTGCAAACAAACCGATTACGAATGAGCTGAAACGGTTTGAATATCATTTTAATCTTATCGGCATAAATCAGGGTATCGCCTTTTTGATCCGCAATATAAACTTGTTTTAGTGAAACCTTATTAAAAAGTTCAATATCCACCGAACCAATTTGTACCTTTGTACCTAGTTTAGTGGAAAAATAATCAGTAGCCGTATGTGCTAAATAGTTTTGCACGCTTTCGCATTGCAAAAAAGCAACCATTGTTCCCAGTAGAAACAGCAATGCTGTTATACTGATAATCAATATTTTTGCTACTTTCTTGCTATTCTTGAATGGTGTAGGAGCAGTAATGGCCATTAAATAATTATTTTCCACAGAAGTATTGGTTTACAAAAATAATTAAACAAATCGGCTTTCACGCCGTATGTTACAATATTTTAGGGAATAAAACAGGATTTAGAACTTATTTGCATATCCTCCTGCCCACGTAATTTTAAAAGATTCATAAATTTATCACAATATAATTATGGCTTTTACTTCAAACGAAATTTATATACTTGGAATTGAATCTTCGTGCGACGACACATCAGCCGCCGTATGTTGCAACAAGCGGTTACTTTCCAACGTAGTGGCTAGCCAAAAAGTTCACGAACAATATGGAGGCGTAGTACCTGAATTGGCCTCCCGCGCACATCAGCAAAATATCATCCCGGTAGTGCATGAGGCATTGAAGCAAGCCGGAATAAGTAAAGAACAACTTACGGCTGTGGCCTTTACACGAGGCCCCGGACTGATGGGCTCCTTGCTGGTAGGTACTTCTTTTGCCAAAGGTTTTGCACAGGCACTCAACCTCCCGCTGATAGATGTAAACCATTTGCACGCACATGTGTTGGCTAATTTTATTGAAGAACCCGGAGTTGAAAAAAAGCAACCTCAATTTCCATTTCTATGCCTGTTGGTTTCGGGTGGCAACTCCCAAATCATCCTGGTAAAAAGCCCTCGCGAAATGGAACTTATAGGGCAAACTATTGACGATGCCGCGGGCGAAGCATTTGATAAATGTGCCAAAGTGATGGGGCTACCATATCCCGGTGGGCCCTATATTGACAAACTGGCGAAAGAAGGAAACCCGAAAGCGTTTAACCTGAATAAGCCTCACATAGAAGGATATAATTACAGCTTTAGTGGGCTGAAAACTTCTTTTTTATATTTGCTCAGAGATCATTTAAAGGAAGACAAGGACTTTGTGGAAAAAAATAAAGCCGATCTTTGTGCTTCGTTGCAACAGACTATTATAGACATCCTGATGGATAAATTTGCCAAAGCGGTAAAAACGTACAATATAAACGAAATAGCCATAGCCGGAGGCGTTTCGGCCAATTCGGGTTTGCGCAACGCTTTTTTGGAGTATGCCACCCGTCACGGCAAGCAAGCCTACATTCCTAAATTAAGCTTTACGATGGACAATGCAGCCATGATAGCCGTGTCCGGTTACTTTAAGTTTTTGGGAAACGAGTTTTGCGATGTTTCACTGCCTCCGTTTGCCCGGATGGAATTGTAAATTTGAACGGAAATTCAAATCTATATGATAAAAAAAATAAAAGAACTTTGGCTAAAAGCTAAACCCATACACAGTGTGTTAATTTTTATGCTGGTACTATTTGCCAGTAATATCTTGTGGAAATTATGTATTTATGGCGACGATACGGATACACAAGTACTCCTGTTCAATCATGTTGATATTTCCGCCCCTTTCAACTTTATGGTAATCCATATTACCAAAGTAACTAGAGGTGCGCTTACCCTGTTTGGGTATCATATCCACGGGCATCATTTAAACGACGTTTGTTTCCTCAACGAAAACCATATCACCATCGTTTGGGGCTGCACGGCCATCAAGCAATCGTTTATCTTCTTTTGCATCATGGCTTGCACTCCAGGCCCCTGGAAGCACAAGCTATGGTATGTACCCCTGGGCGTGTTTATAGCGTACCTTTTCAACCTGATACGTATCATTGCCATAGCCATGGTGGTGGAGCAGCATCCCGAATATTTCAAGTTTCTGCACGAGCAGGTATTCAAGTATGTATTTTACGGCGTAATCTTTTTGGTTTGGGTTGTTTGGGAGGAAAAAATCAACCTGAAAACAAAGGAACTAGAGGGATAAAAATTCCCTCTTAACGCTTATTTTTCATAAATATTTTTACCTTTGTGTGCCTCGTGCAAAAAGAAAGGATATACTTAAAAATTAAATCAATATGCAACTAATTGAAAATTTCAATTTTGCCGGAAAGAAGGCTATCGTTCGAGTGGACTTTAACGTGCCATTGAACAAAGAAACTGGAGCTGTGAGTGATGATACCCGAATAAGAGGTGCATTGCCAACTATCAAAAAGATTTTGTCCGACGGAGGTTCCGTTATTTTGATGTCGCACATGGGTCGCCCGAAACAAAATCCCGACCCAAAATATTCATTAAAACAAATTATCTCTGCCGTGGAAGATAAATTGGGTATGAAAATCCAATTTGCCGAAGATTGCGGAAATGCCGATGCTCAAGCTGCTGCATTAAAAGCAGGTGAAGTATTGTTGCTTGAAAATCTTCGTTTCTATGAAGAAGAAGAAGGCAAACCACGTGGCGAATTTGCCAACGATGATGAAAAAGCTGCCGCTAAAAAAGAGTTGAAAGCCAAACAAAAAGATTTCGCTAAGAAATTAGCTTCGTATGCCGATGTATATGTGAATGATGCATTTGGTACCGCACACCGTGCACATGCTTCCACGGCTGTTATTGCCGAATACTTCTCTACCGAAAACAAAATGTTCGGATACCTTATCAATAGCGAACTTATCGCGATGGACAAGGTGCTAAAAGATGCTCATGCTCCATTTACCGCTATCATGGGTGGTGCTAAGGTTTCTGATAAAAT
The DNA here is from genome assembly GCA_031292565.1 of Paludibacteraceae bacterium. Taxonomy (GTDB): domain Bacteria; phylum Bacteroidota; class Bacteroidia; order Bacteroidales; family Paludibacteraceae; genus JAFGVL01. Next base: position 856,576 of record JARLGW010000001.1, on the reverse strand, counting down.
TATGATTATCGAAAACTTGCTCGACCGCGTGCAAAACCTGATTATTGGTGGTGGTATGACTTATACCTTTATCAAAGCTCAAGGTGGTAAAATAGGAAATTCGCTTTGCGAAGAAGATAAACTGGACTTGGCTCTTGAAATCCTAAACAAGGCTAAAGCAAAAGGTGTAAACGTGTATATCCCCACGGATGCCGTGAACGCCGATAAATTTGACGCGAACGCGAACACCAATATTTCTAAAACAAACGAAACTCCCGACGGATGGATGGGCTTGGATATTGCCGACGAAACGATTAAAACGTTCAGCGAAGTAATTGCCAACTCCAAAACCGTGCTTTGGAACGGCCCGATGGGTGTATTTGAGATGGAGAAATTTGCCAAAGGAACTACTGCTATTGCTCATGCCGTGGCAACTGCAACTTCTAAAGGTGCATTCTCGTTAATTGGTGGTGGCGACTCGGTGGCTGCTATCAACAAAAACAAATTGGCCGACAAGGTTAGTTATGTTTCTACCGGTGGTGGTGCTATGCTCGAATACATGGAAGGAAAAGTTCTTCCGGGTATTAAAGCTATCCGCGGATTCTAAAAAAGCATATAGACAAAAAATAGTTGGTAAAAACTATTGCCAATGAGATATAGAAAAGTTTGCTGAAATTCGTTTCAGTAAACTTTTTTTTGTAGCATAGATGTCAAAAATAGTTAGTTGTTTTTTCCATCGTTGCTTTGTTCCCAATAGAAAACCCCGTCAAGTATATACTTGGCGGGGTTCTATTTTTATAAGGTTAACTTGTTAACTCTTATTTCACTTCTTCAAAGTCCACATCGGTAACGTTGTCACCATCTTGTTTGCCGTTTGACTGTCCACCTTGTGCTTGTTGTTCTGCACCCGGTTGAGGGCCTGCTTCGGCACCACCTTGCGTGGCGTTGTACATATCCTGACTAGCTGCATGGAAAGCAGTGTTCAGTTCTTCCATCGATTTGTCTATCGCATCAATGTCTTGAGCCTTGTGAGCATCTTTCAGCTTGGTCAAAGCGGCTTCGATTGGAGCTTTTTTATCCGCAGGAATTTTATCACCGATTTCTTTCAGTTGCTTTTCGGTTTGGAAAATCATGCCGTCAGCTTGATTCAATTTTTCAATGCGTTCTTTTTCCTTTTTGTCGGCTTCGGCATTCGCTTCGGCTTCAGCTTTCATACGTTTTATTTCGTCGTCGCTCAAGCCCGATGATGCTTCAATACGGATAGATTGTTCTTTTCCGGTCGCTTTATCTTTGGCCGATACTTTCAAAATACCGTTGGCATCAATATCAAACGTTACTTCAATTTGAGGGATACCACGTGGAGCAGAAGGAAGTCCGTCCAAGTGGAAGCGGCCAATGGTTTTATTTTGTGTAGCCATAGGGCGTTCGCCTTGAAGCACGTGTATTTCTACTGAAGGTTGGTTATCGCTGGCTGTTGAGAATGTTTCCGATTTCTTGGTTGGGATGGTTGTGTTCGATTCAATCAAACGGGTCATCACGCCACCCATAGTTTCAATACCCAACGAAAGCGGAGTAACATCAAGTAGCAATACATCTTTCACTTCACCTGTTAGCACACCACCTTGAATAGCTGCACCCACGGCTACTACTTCATCGGGGTTTACACCTTTTGAAGGAGCTTTGCCAAAGAATTTTTCTACGGCAGCCTGAATAGCAGGGATACGGGTAGATCCACCTACCAAAATAATTTCGTCAATATCAGAAGTTTTCAAACCTGCATTTTCCAACGCTGTTTTACAAGGAGCAATGGTGCGTTGAATCAAATCGTCAATCAGTTGCTCGAATTTAGCACGGGTCAATGTGCGTACCAAGTGGCGAGGCACCCCGTCAACCGGCATAATGTATGGCAAGTTGATTTCGCTTGACGTGGTATTTGATAATTCGATTTTTGCTTTTTCGGCAGATTCTTTCAAACGTTGAAGAGCCATTGGGTCTTTGCTCAAATCCATACCGCTGTTTTCGTCTTTAAACTCTTGTACCAACCAGTCGATAATGCGGTGGTCGAAGTCATCACCACCCAAGTGAGTATCACCGTCGGTCGATTTTACTTCAAACACGCCGTCGCCAAGTTCAAGTACCGATACATCGTGTGTACCACCACCGCAGTCGAACACCACGATTTTCATTTCATGGTTTGTTTTGTCCAAGCCGTAAGCCAAGGCAGCGGCAGTTGGTTCGTTCACGATACGTTTTACATTCAGTCCAGCAATTTCTCCGGCTTCTTTGGTAGCCTGACGTTGTGCATCGTTAAAGTAAGCAGGTACGGTAATAACCGCGTCGGTTACTTCCTGACCTAAATAGTCCTCAGCCGTTTTCTTCATTTTTTGAAGCACCATAGCCGAAATTTCTTGTGGAGAGTACATACGGCCATCAATATCAACACGGGGAGTGTTGTTGTCGCCTTTTACCACCTTGTAAGGTACACGGGCAATTTCTTTTTGCACCTGATCGTATGTTTCACCCATGAAGCGTTTGATAGAAAACACTGTTTTCTGTGGGTTGGTAATAGCTTGACGTTTGGCTGGATCACCAATCTTGCGTTCTCCACCATCTACAAAACCAATTACAGAAGGCGTTGTACGTTTTCCTTCACTGTTAGCAATAACGATAGGTTCGTTACCCTCCATTACGGCTACGCAGGAGTTGGTTGTTCCTAAATCGATTCCAATAATTTTTCCCATAATAATTTAATAAATAATTGTATTGTTAGTTCTTATATAATGTTTTTTAATTAGCTATCAACGCCCTAACGGGAAGGGGCAATAGCCTAATAGAAAATACAAATTCAAGTTTCGGACAAAACCCATAATCTCTTATAGATACTTAACTCCGGAGGTTGTTGTCAGCTACTTCTTTTCAATTCTTATGCCAAGAAAAGAAAAGGGGTGAAGGTTGCTTTTTTGACAGCATTTGAGGAAAAACGGGATTGTAAATTGTCATAAATACTGACAAAAGGGCAGAATTATTCTCTTCTACCTGAGTTAGAAATCAAGATTCACGTTAACAGGTTTCGGTACTCTGTACCTTGGGTATTTCATTGCAAAGGTTAAGAACTACAAAGATTACGGTGCTCAGCACCTAAATTCAGGTGTTTTTTGTAATTCAAAGGGACAGAGTCCCTAAATCTTTGTAGTAAAAATAACGTTTCAGAGAACCATAAGGTGCAGAGCACCGAAACCTTATTTTATATGGATTCAGTTTTTTGTGGGAAACGATAAACCCCATCGGTGTGGTGCCAATGGGGTTCTATCAACTCTTTTGATTGAGCAATTATTTTCGTATTTCTTTTACCTTTAAATAAATCCAAGCCACGTTTATAATAGATAGTGCAGCTATGATGTAAACGCCCCACAGGATATACGTCCACGCGAAGCTGTTGTCCGTCATGCCCATGCCCACGCTTAGCGAGTCGGCATAATAGCCTCTGAAATAAGTTACCACCCCGATGGCTATGCCCAAAATACCCACGTTTAGGATAATAACAAGCCATTGATACGGGCGCGCAATAATATGTGAGGGGAAGCCTAGCAGCGACAGGTTTTCTATTTTATCATGGTTCTTTTGAATGAGCAGGTTGATGCTTAGTAGCATTAAGCCCAACGCTAGCATGGTGATAATGATGCCGATACCCATTACAATAATGATAAGGGTGCGCAGAAATGCCGAAGCTTCGCCTGCTGCGGCCTTGTCGTTTGCAATTTCGTAATGATGGGTGGAAAAATATTTGCCAATGGCCGGGTCGGTCAGGTTATGAGGTTCCACTATAATGCGTGAAGGTTGCTCTTTGCCCGTTCCAAATTCCGTGTTAGCCCAGTCGATAAATTTTTGTGGTACCAAAATAGAGTTGATCCGATCGGTAAACCCTACAATGCGGCTTTGAAACACCGCATCTTTATTTGCCCCGGTAACTTCGATATTGATATTCATCAGCCCGATGGTTTTTTCCGATAGCTGAGGCAGGTTTTGGCTGGGAGCAAACCCGAAGTTGTACAACGCTAAATAGGTGCGGGGGATAACGATGGGTATAAATTTGCTGCCGGGGTTCCATTTCCATTCGGTGGAGTCGATGTCAAGAAACTTGTCGGGTACCGCTTCAAAGAATAGGAGCGAACTGAAATTAGCCGTTTTGCCCGATATGTTGGTAGAGGCATATACTTTGAAGTTAGAAGCCGTGAACCCCGCCAGCCGTTTCACAAAAGGCTGCGATTTAATTTCGTTCAGTTCGTCAGGTGAAAACTCCGACGAGCCCATCCCAAAGGTTTTTAAGAAGGAAACCTTTTTGCTTAACACTAAAAAGTCGCGGGCAAACACTCCTTCCTTGGCACTGAACACCGGCTGTATGTCGTGATAGAACTGCAAGGAAAGGAGCACGATAGTGAGTCCGAGCAATGTGGCCGCCATGTATCCTATCAACTGACCCGCCACAATATTTTTTCGTAATAAACGCCACAATAACATAGTGTATGGTTTATATAATTAATAAATTACCGCCCGTTATAGAAATTTGGAAGATGCTTGTTTTCAAATTACTGTAAGAGTAGCTTTTGTATGTTACATCTTTAATTTTTCATCGTAATTGAAAAAGTATTCGTCGCCAAGCGAGCAAAGGAGTAAACTAGCCCCCCGTTCCTTCAACTCCGAATTTACCAGTCCGCAAATAATTTGTTGGTTCTGTTCGTCCAGGTGGCTAAACGGTTCGTCCAACAATAAGAAGTCGAAAGGCTGACACATGGCGCGTATAATGGCCACTCGTTGTTGCTGACCGTAGGAGAGGAGCTTTAGCAGTACATCCTGTTTGTCCGGGATGCCCAGCGTTTCAAGCATTTGTTTCATCTTCTCATTGGGCAGGTAGCCTGTCAATTGGTTTTTTAGTTGCAGGTTTTCCCACACGGTAAGTTCTGGAAACAAGCGGAACCCTTGAAACACCAAACTAATGTTGTGTTGGCGGATGTGGTTCCAATCGCTCACTTTGAGCGATTGTGTTTCTTTCCCGTCGAAAGCCATCGTGCCTTGAAAATCGCGTCGTCGGCCATATAAAAAATCAAACAACGATGATTTCCCCGTACCGGATTCGGCCGTAATCAAATAATGTTTTCCCCGTGTAAATTCTTTATGCTGAAACCAAATTTCCGAAGTCTTGGAAGCAATGTCCACAATCGGGTTTGGCACAATTTTTTTTAATTCTATTGTCTGCATTTAAAATAAATCTTGATTCTTGTTTTATGTGGTTTTATATTAGTTCATTTTACCCACGCCATTTATAAGGGCGGCAAAGCTATTTTGCTTGTCGTCCTTCATGCGTATGGTATATTGGCTAGTAGCTTCTTTGTGGTTATATTTTGCCTCCACGTCTTTAAACATGATGGCGGCATTAAACTTATCGCCTAGTCCGAATGATTGCATGTAGCTTTTAAGCATCAACGGGTATGAATTGAAATCCAGGTTCATGTAAAAATAAGCCGGGCTTTCCTTGATATCTTTCACCGAAGCCATGCTGGCAGGCACCGTTTGTCCTTTTGCAAAAGAGCGTATCACGGTTTCGTTGTTGCTTATTAATATATGTGTGCCTTTCTGTGCCACGAAAACCGTAAGGCCGCTTACGCGTACCTCCGTGTACCCACCCAATTCGCTTTTTGGGCTGGTTTTGTACACCTCGTTGAGTAACACGTTTTTCAGAGATTCGTCCTTGGCTGTTATCCCTAGAGCTACCTGCGGTAAATTGTATTCCGACGAATTGAGCAGCGTTAGCACCACATCACCTTTTATAGAGTGGATAGCTTGAATCAATTTCGGCGAAAGCAGCATGGCAAGGTCTTCCGCGTCACCTAGTTGTGCAAACAGCGTGGCCGTGTTCAGCGAAGCTTTGAGCGTAAGCAGGTTTTTGCTAGGCAAGTACTTTAGCAGTTCGTTGTCAGGCTGCGCGTTGAATATATGCTTATCCATTTTTGCCACCGAGTCGGTTGGCGTTACCTTGTTGGATATTTGTATTTCCCCTTTCAAAAATTCCAGATTCACATGGCTGTAGGTGCCTGCTGTCGCGTTGTCGTCCAAATTCAAAAACGGATTCTGAATATGTTGCCCCAGCAATCGGTACAACGTTTTGTTAGCCCCCCACACCGAAATATCCTTGCGGGTTTTATAGAAGTCAGTAAAATCCTTTTGCTTTACGATGCTCGTTTCTTTTGTTGTTTTAAAAATCTTTTCGGCATCATACCGGGTTGTTTTCGAGAAAATGATAGCCTTGTGTTCGTCCCACATCAAAAGCGTGTTGTCCTTAGCGGAGGGGATAGCTAGAAAATAAAAGTCGGGAGTTTTATAAATCGGGGAATCAATGTTTTCCTCCTTCAAGAATTTTTCAATGGCATCTTTGAAATCATCATCGTCCTTCAATTCCAAGCTGATTCCAAACCCGTTTTGTATGGTAACGAACCCGAATACCTGTTTAAAGGCGATGCCGCTTTTTTCGGGGTTCTCTAGTAGTGCGCGTAGCGAAGGTTCGTCGGTGAGCAAATCCTGATTAAGCAAGGTATATAAGCCGGAAGTTTTAAAATCCTTTATGTTAGCCTTTTCTATTAGTTTCTCCAAATCCACGTTAGCCACTAAGGTTGCGTTTTGCGGAATACAAGTCAAGTTATCCGGGAAATCTTTTTTGTGGCACGAGCTGCATGCTAATATAGTGACAGCTATGAGTATTAATTTAGCAAAGTGTTTCATAATCAGTAAAATATATTTTTGTCTGTTGCTATGTAAATTGAGCTTACGAAAGTACAGTTTTTTAAAACAAGCGATATAAAAAAATGAATAAATAATGCTATAATTTAAGGTGAGTTCACATATAAATCAAAGTTTGAGATAAGAGATAATATTCTATATTTGATAAATAGACAATAGTTCTCCGTAGGAGATTAATTTCAATAGAAAAGAAGCTTATTAAAAAACCCTTTTCCCGTAGGGAACATATATTTATCCCCTCACGGGGAATCAGTTTTTTTGATTAACTTTTCTATTGAAATATATTGCCTACGGCAAACAAAAACATTGATTATCAATATTCTAAATGTATTTTCATATCGGACTCAGGTTATTATCAAGGAAAAAGAAACTTGCGCCCCTTGCGATTCCTTCGCGCCCCCTTGCGGTAAAAATCACCAAGCCTAGTTACCGAAAATGAAACCAGTGTTCCTTGTGAAATTCTTTGCGCCCCTTGTGGTAAAAGCAAAATCTATATTACATTTGTCTTCAATAAAAAACGTATTCATTCCACCATGTCTCCTCAACTCAAAACCTTCTTTCGGAACTACCACAGACCCGGTGGTGTAAAAGAACTGCTTGTGCTTTCCTTGCCCATGATAATATCTATGGCTTGCGATGGTATCATGGTTTTTACCGATCGCCTTTTTCTGGCTCGTGTGGATTCCTTGCAAATGAATGCCGTTTTGGGTGGAGGCATTGCCCTGGAAGTACTCCTGTTTTTCTTTATCGGCCTCACGGGATATTCCACGGCTTTGGTAGCGCAGTATTACGGGGCGGCTGAAAAGCAAAACGCACCCAAGGCTACCTTTCAGGCCATGCTTATCGCGTTGTTGGCCTGGCCTATTATCCTGTTGCTCAAACCCGTGGTTATTTCCTTTTTCTACCTGATGCACATCCCTCTTTCGCAGGTGGGCTACCAGATACAATACCTTAATATATTGGCTTGGTGCAGTGTATTCGGACTGCTTCGTCATGTACTTGCCTGCTATTTTTCAGGCATTGGGCACACGCGTGTGGTGATGAATGCCACGCTTGCCGCACTAGTGGTTAACATAGTGCTGGATTATATCCTCATTTTCGGGAAGCTAGGCATCGAGCCGATGGGTATCCGTGGTGCCGGAATTGCCACCGTGAGTGGTGAGGCGGCGGCCATGCTGATGCTTTTCTATGCCTACCTGCGCCGCAACAATCGGTTCGAGTTTGGCGTGCTTAAATCATTTCGCTTCAACTGGTTGGTAATGCGCACGTTGCTCTACTACGGTTCGCCCGCGGGGTTGGAAATGTTTCTCAACTTCATGGCTTTTGCCTGCATGGTAGGGCTGTTTCAAGGGCAGGGCGAGGTAGCGGCCACGGCCAGCACCATCATGTTCAACTGGGACATGGTGTCCTTCATTCCCCTTATCGGCATAGAGATTGGTGTAACCAGCCTGGTGGGGCGGTACATGGGGGCGGGTAGAACCCTCTTGGCCGAGCATGCCGCTTATTCGGGCATTAAAATCGGTGTTTTTTACTCGGCGGCCATCCTGCTGCTTTTCGTGAGCATCCCCATGCAGTTGGTGCACGTGTTTCATCCCGACACGCCCACGGCCATATATACGCAAGCCGTGCCAATAGCCGTGAGCATGATTCGCATAGCCGCTCTCTACGTGCTTGCCGAAGCTGTTACGGTGGCCTTGGTGGGGGCTTTGCGTGGGGCGGGCGACACGTATTTCACCATGTTTGCCTCTATCTCTGTTCACTGGCTGTTTGTGCCTATACTATATCTTTCGCTCAACGTGTTTCATTTGTCTGTACCCTTGAGCTGGTTCTTCCTTATTCTGCTTTTCTTCGTGTTTGGCACCGTTCTTATGCTTCGTTTCCGTGGTGGAAAATGGAAAAAGATAAAGGTGATAGAATCGGTTGAAAAATCGAATTAGAATTTATCTTTGTAAAAGAATTTTTCTTAAAAGCATGTTTTCTCATGGACTATACCCCGCTGCTTTGTGCCAAAGCCCTCAATAAAATGCGTCGCCCGTTTCCCTATAGCTGGGATTTGAATATCTACCGGGGATGTGGCCACGGCTGCAAATATTGCTTTGCCATTTATTCGCACGACTACCTTAACGACGGCCACTTTTTCGATCATCTGTACGTGAAAACCAATATCGTGGAGCAACTGGAAAAGGAACTGCGCTCGGCTTCGTGGAAACGCGACGTGGTGAACATCGGCGGGGTAACGGATAGCTACCAGCCGGCGGAAGCGGAATATCAATTTATGCCCCGGATACTGAAGCTACTGATAAAATATAAAACTCCGGCCTGCATCTCCACCAAATCGGACTTGATATTGCGGGATTACGACTTGATAGACCAACTTTCGCGCATCACCTACATCAACGTGGCGGCTACCATCGTAACGGCTGACGATCACTTGCGCCAACAGCTCGAACCGGGCGGCAGTGCCATTGCTGCACGGTTTGCCATGCTCAAGGAGTTTCGGAAAACCAATGCGTCCGTGGGCATGCACATGATGCCGGTAATCCCTTACCTGACCGACACGGAGGAGAACCTCAACAGCCTTTTCGCGCAAGCCCGTGATAGCGGGGTGCATTACGTGCTACACGACTTGCTTAATTTGCGAGGCAAAACCCGTTTCTACTTCTATCAATTTATCCAAAGCCAATACCCGCACTTGTACGAACCGATACATCAATTGTACAGAACCGGGTCGGCGGACAAGGATTACAAAGCTAACTGCTACCGGATGCTGAATGGCTTACGTGGTAAGTACGGTCTTTCCGCCAGCTTTTCCGCTCTTATTAACGAAAAATTGTATCGTGAACCTGATTTGTTTAATCAGGGATAAAACACAAAAAGTAAGAGAACTCGATATAAGGGCATTTTGGTAATATAGATAATCAATGTATTTTTTTGCTGTAGGCAATATATATCAATAGAAAAGGTAAACGCGAAGACCCGATTCCCCATGAGGGGATAAATATATGTATTCCCTCCGAGAAAAGTTTTCCTGTTGTGTCGCCTTATCTATTAATATCAATCTCCTTCGGAGAAGAATTCGCTGTGTGCCAAATATATATTTTCATATCTTTGTTCTTACTAAAAACGAGAAAGCTTATGTTCCTAATTTTGTTAAACTACACGAATGGGCTGGATGCTATAAATAAGCATTTGGATGCTCACCGGGCGTATTTGGATAAGTATTATGCCTTGAATAAATTTATCTGCTCGGGTGCACAAAATCCACGTACGGGCGGAGTAATCATTTGCCAGGCTGAAAGCAGGGAAGAGGTGCAAGGCATTATTAATGAAGACCCTTTCAGAATAAACCATGCGGCGGAGTATGATATTATTGAATTTTCGCCCACGAAATATGCTCAGGCTTTTGAACCGGTTGTTTCTAAAAACTGATTATGAGAAGATTAGATAAGGAAATTGCGGATAACGGGATTGTTGAAGAAATTCTGCATCAATCCGAACTTTGTAGGTTGGGTTTGGTGGACGAGGGCGAAGCGTATGTTGTACCGGTGAACTATGCCTACCAAGATGGGGTGATCTATTTTCATTCTGCTAAAGAAGGACGGAAGATGAATATAATGCGACGGTGTGAGGCTCTTAGCTTTGAAATTACGTATTCCTCGCGGGTGATAGGCAACGAGGTGGCCTGCAAATGGACTACCCGTTACCGCTCGGTGATGGGCAGAGCTTCGATTTCGTTTATAACTGATGTTGCCGGAAAGCGCAAGGCGTTGGACGTTATCATGCAAAAGTATGGTGCAGGCAATCAGTTGGTTTACGAAGATGCTTCACTGGCACGGATTGCGGTTGTTGCTTTGACAATTACCCGTGTTACCGGCAAGCAATCCGGCGATTGGAACGAATAAACTAAAAATAATTTACCATGAATTCTATTGAAACATTTCAAAAAGAGGCTCCCGAAGTGGCTAAGGCTTTCGACGGGCTTATTGATGCGCTAAAATCCACCACGGGGCTTGATGCCAAAACCAAGCAACTGGTATATATTGGTATCAAATCGGCGTTGGGTGATGCTACCGCGGTGTATTATCATGTTATCATGGCGAAAAAGCTAGGTGCTACTCGCGACGAAATTAAGGATACGGTTCTTATCACACTTTCCGTGTGCGGACTGAAAGGGGTTACTTCGTGCTTGCCCACGGCCTTGGATGCTTACGACAACGCTAAATAAACAGGTGATGAAAAGCGATTTATCTCAACAAATAAATATAGGCAAAGATACCGAGGCAAGACTGATACAAGTGGGCATCAGTTCCTTTGCCGAATTGAAGGCAGTGGGAGCGGAGCAGGTTTTTATCCGCCTGCAAACGGTGGATCCAGGAGCTTGCCTAAGCCGGCTTTCGGCGTTGGAAGGGGCAATTCAAGGCGTGCGCTGGCATAGCCTGCCTGCCGGGCGAAAAGAGGAATTGAGGGCATTTATCAAGATGCTGAAAAAGTAGTGACAGGTTTTGACCTGTCGCCCTTCTCACGTTAAAATACATGTAAATTTATCCACAAGAATAGTTCATTTTCCATTGAATTGGTATCTTTACCCGTTCAAAAAAAAGAATCATTATTTAACTGACAGACTATGGAACTAAGAGCAAGATTGGTGCAAATGCTGCCTTTGCAAACGGGTGAGGGTAAAAACGGACAATGGAGAAAACAAGATATAATAGTGGAAACCGAAGGGCAATACCCTAAAAAGGTATGTGTTGCCATTTGGGGCGATAAAGCTGATGCCAGCGTGCTTAACGTGGGCAACATGCTGAACATTTCGTTCGACGTGGAAAGCCGTGAGTTCAACGGACGTTGGTACACCGACGTGCGTGCATGGAAAGTGGAAATGGCCGGAGCCGAGACTTCTGCTCCCGCTACACAAGAGGATACGGTGCAACCGGTATTCACTCCAAGCGGTGAGGCGAAGGATGATTTGCCGTTTTAAGAAATGATATTTTATGGCATAAAAATAGCTCAAGGTTTTCCTTGAGCTATTTTTGTATGGGTTAGAATTTCCTGCTTTTCCAAATCTGTTTTCCATTTTTGAAGATGAAGAATATCTTTTTCTTCAAGAAATCATCTTTCTTCCAGAAGATGGCGTATCGGTTGCCTTGCTTATCCAGCATGCCTATAAACGGCATGTCGCTAAATACTTTATCAGGTAAGCAGTGCATGGCTTCTATGGCAACCTGTTTGTTAATGGCCTTGTCCACGTCGGTATAAACGGTGTCGATGATAAATTTGTGAATATCAACTCCTTCTACCTTGATAACGGTCATTTTAAGATTCTCATTTTTTATACAAGGGAATTTATCCGTTGTAAAATCTTCCAACGATTGTATGTAACGGTAAGCACCTACTTGCACTTCGCCTTTGAATGGGAATAAGCCTAGCTCTTTGAGCTTTTTGTATAGGTCGTCTTTAAGATCGACAATAGAGTCGGCACCTATTTTTTCATCCACGATTTTTATGTCGGTGCTGTCTTCTCTTTCTTCCTTTGCGCCTTTTGTTTTTACCAGAATTTCATAAATATCGTATCCACCAAGCCCCATTTTTCGGTTGGATGCTAGAAACATGGTGGAGTCGTTGTATTTTTTGAAATCACGGTCGTCGGAAGTACTGTTAATCATGGTGTCCCGAAGCAGAATGGGCTTTTGAAATTGATTGTTTACAATAGACGATTCATATATATCGTATCCGCCAACGCCACCGGGTCTGTTGGAGCTAAAGTACATCGTGTTGGTAGGTTCATAAAAATACAAGTCGTTTTCGTCGTACTGTGAGTTTAATATGTCCACCGGCGAAGCTTTATCCGTTCCTACTTGCAGGAATATGTCATAACTCCCGTTTCTGTTGGACACAAAGAATGTGCTATCTCCTTTGTTGGTTGGGGCGATGGAGCATTCGTCGAATTCGGAACAAATACGGGTTAGCTTTCTTAATTGAGATGCTTTCCACGGGTTTTTATTGTCGCCTAAACGTTGGGCTACAAATATTTCGCCATTGTCTTTCCAGTAGGAGCGGTAGAAGTAGAACAAGCTGGGGCTTATGCCTATCAGAGCCGTGTTGTTATCACTATTCCATTTGTAGCCATTTTTTAAAGGCTCGGTCCATTTGTTTTTACTTTTCCGTGTTGAAAAATATACCTTTTCGGTATATTGCACGGTTTGACCCTCTTGTGCACTTTTTCGGTTGGACGTAAATATCAAGGTTTTACCTATCAAAAAAGGCATGTAATCGTCTTTGGTACTGTTTAAGGTTTCCATGTTGATACATACTGTATCTTTTGTGGGTTCGCCCACCTTTATAAACCTCGACATTACTTTTACTTCCGGTTTTTTTGCTTTGGCTTCAGCTTTTGCTGGTGTTGCTGCTTTTGCCCCCATTTTTGCCACTGACTTAAAATCGGGTTTCGACCCGGTTTTACTGTCCGGTTTTACTGTTGTTTTAGTTTCCGGCTTTGTTGCGGTTGTTGTCTTTACCGGTGTACCTGCTTTTACGTCAGGTTTTACTTCGGGCTTGGCTCCAGTTTTGGTATCCTGTTTTGTTTCGGCCTTTACCTCTTGCTGGGTGCTGCCGGTTTTTGTTGCAGCCTGAACCGATGGTATGACAAAAAGCAACCCTATAAACAGTAATATGGTTTGATTGATTTTATTCATAATTAACGGCTGGCGTTAGTCTTGGACGATTTTGAAGTGTTTAGTTCCATTCTTAAAAACAATTCATGTTTTGGAAATGCGTAGGTGTAGCTGGTTATGTCGCCCACACCAATACCTCCGGCATAGCCGATGGATAGATCCTGAATGTATAGTCCTAATAATATTTTTACCATATTGTTGGTGTAGCCGGCACCAATCCAGCATGATTTTTTAAAAATTAACCGGGTGCTGAAATCGTATGTTAAAGAGAATTTATCTTGTGGTTCGTAGAACATGCCTACACCTGTAGTTTCTAGTTTTCCATCGCCGTTTAAAAGGCTAAGGCAGTACATACCGCTTAGGCTGACTAATCTTGATGCCTGATTGGTAAAGCCTGGTAACAACCAGCTTGTTTGTTGTCCAAGCAGATTATAACAAGCTGCACCAATATAGTATTTATTTGCTTCGTTTAAACTTACACCAAAGTTTGCATCGAAATAATAACCGGCTTTGCCTGCTTGTGTAAGAATGGGATCTTCGGGATCTTTTGCATTTACTTTTTCCTGGTCGATACCTAATTGGGTATATACACCTGATAACCCGAATGAAAGTTTAGAGTCTCTCCAAACAGGTGTTTTGTAAACAAAGGTGGCTTCTGCCATGGTATTTTTTAATACGCCGCCTGTTTCGTTGGTAAGACGGAATCCGGCTCCTATTTTGTCGCTTGGAAATGAGGTAGATCCCATTAATAAGAAGCCTTGTGGACTATTGTTGGCCGAAGCATACGTGTTATAATAGCTGGCTACAACTTCGCCAATGTCGTTCATGGCAGCTCCTGCCGGGTTGTACGCGTATTGACCGATAGGATTACTCCAAATGCGTTGGCTGTATCCGTTCACTGTGGATAGTAACAATAAGAGGCCGCTTATTATATATATATTTTTCATAGGTATTTCTGATTTTAATTTTATTTAGAATAGATCACACTAAAGCTTTCTCCAAATTTGGCAATTGTTTGTCCGTCTTTTGTTAAAATAACAAAGGCTGTGTAAGTTGAAGACGTGCCCGTTGGTGGTTTGGATGGATCCTTTGCATCCCATTTAGGATTATTTTCGTCGAGGCTGGCAACCAATGTTCCTTTTTCATTAAATATTTTGGCTTCCATTTTTACTCCGGCTGGACACATATCGGTCAAGTCGAAATAATCATTATATCCGTCGCCGTTTGGTGTTACAATATTATAGAAGCATGATTTTTGGGTGAATGATACTTTTACCGAATCGGTAGTTGTACATCCGTTTACATCTTTAACAGTGGCGGTATAGGTTCCTGCTTGTAAGTTGCTCACCGTTTGAGTAGTTTCTCCGTTCGACCAAAGGTATGTTAGTGGATATGTAGATCCGTCCACTTTATGAATTTTTATTTCACCGTCCACACTATATGGGCATTTGGCCTGTTTGGTAACATCAAAAACAATGCTCATTGGTTCGCTCGGTTGTGTTATTGTTACTGTTTGGGTTCCAGAGCATCCGGCCCAGTCAGTTGCAGCGACTGTGTAAACACCTGCTCCAAGTCCTGAGGCTGAAGATGAGGCAATTGTTGCAAATCCTGCAGGCCCGGATATTGTGTAGGTATAGGGCTTATTGTAATCTTGATAACTTCCTTGAGCTATAGCTGCTATTGTTCCTTTAGTATCCCCATAACATACATTATTTGCTTGCGTAAAGTTAATAGAAACAGGAGCCACTACACTATCTACATCCCAACTATACCGAAGTCCTTTCCCGTCGGCTGTATATACTTCCATGATGTGGAACCCAGGTTTAAAGCTGGTTGAAACGGAAGCCGAAAAAACAAGAACACTGTCGCTCCCTGCATGAGGCCCTGAGGTGATAACGGTAGTGTCAGTAATGTATAATAGGATATTTTTAGATGTAATTCCGTACATTGTTACCGGGGTGGTGCTGTTTTTGTACATGTTTAATGTATCAGTAGTCCGAGTGTATCCATATATAGTTTTGAATAATTTATTGTCGAAATAAATACGAACGGGAAAAGTAACATTGGCTGTGTCCGGTTTGATTGATGTTGAGGCCACGTCTTTATAACAAGCTGTTGTGTCGGGATCTATGGGTTTAGCCCCTAATTGCTGATAACCGGCAAATTCGCCTACACGTACGGTATCGTTTCTATAACAGCCTTCGGTATCGGTGGTTTTTATAAAATAGGTTCCTGATGCTAAATTACTACTTATTGTTGTTGATGTGGTAGTATTTGTTATGCGAGAGGTGCTATCTTTTATGGAATAGCTAAAGCCTCCGTTTCCTCCGGTAGTGGCAGTAACCTTAATACTACCTGAGTGTACCGAATTTCCTAACAACATTACCCATAGAGCATTGGGTGTGACAGCAAATGTGTTGGATATTGAGTTCGGTTCAGTAAGTGTATAAGTATAAGTGTTTGATATACTAGCGTTGTCGGTGATTTTTACCGTGTAGGTTCCGGCACCAAGAGCTTTAACAACATTTAGAGTGCTTCCGGTACTCCACAAGAATGTGTATGGTGCAGTTCCAAATCTTGGTTGAGCCTCAAGTTGGCCGTCCTTTAGACCGTGACAAGTAATACTTTTTACCAGACTAATTTGAGCTGAGGTGTTTATGCCTACGCACAAAACTATAGCCAAAAGGCATAGCTTTATATTCATGATTGATTTTTTCATAAATCTGTAAGAGTTGGGTTTATGGGTTTATTTTATGAAAAGCTTTTTTGTATGATAGCATTTGTTAATAACTCTCAAAAATAGATAAATTTTTTATATATACAAATTTTCAAACTCGTTTTAAATAAAGAGATGGATTTATTTTTCGTTAGAAGAACTTTTAACAAAGAAGGATTTTTAAACGCTTAATTTGTATTTATTTATATTTCTTGATAACGTGTTTTAAATTAGTTGTTTTTCATTTCGTATTAAACAAAAAGGTTCCTTATGCTAAAAACATAAGGAACCTTTTTGTTGGGTTTTATTTCTTTATTTTTTATAGGCAGTTTATCGTTTTTCTGATAGCAACCAGGTTTTGAAGTAACTTTTCGGCTTTATCCAAAGGCAGCATGTTTGCCCCGTCTGATTTGGCCACGGATGGGTTGGGATGTGTTTCCATAAAGATGCCATCAACGCCCACGGCAATACCAGCCCGTGCAATGGTTTCAATCAATTCCGGCTGTCCACCCGTAACGCCACTGCTTTGGTTGGGTTGCTGTAGCGAGTGGGTAATATCCAAAATAACAGGGAATCCTGTTTTTTGCATGGTGGGTATTCCCCGGTAATCCACTATAAGATCTTGATAACCAAAACTGTTTCCGCGCTCGGTAAGCATCACGTTGTTGTTTCCGGCATCTACTACTTTTTGAGCTGCAAATTGCATGGCGTTGGGCGAAAGGAACTGGCCTTTTTTAATGTTTATCACTTTACCCGTTTTGGCCGCGGCAACCAAGAGTTCTGTTTGGCGGCAAAGGAAAGCGGGTATTTGTAACACATCTACATATTTAGCTGCCAACACCGCTTCTTGTTCGGTGTGAATATCGGTTACCACGGGTATGTTGAATTTTTCACCAACAGCTTTCAGTATTTCCAACGCTATTTCATCGCCAATTCCTGTAAATGAATCTAAACGGGAGCGATTTGCTTTTCGGTATGAGCCTTTGAACACGAAAGGTATTTTGTACTTGTCGCTAAGGATACACAGTTTTTCGGCAATTTCAAAAGCCATAGCTTCTCCTTCTATCACGCAGGGGCCGGATAGTAATAAAAAATTGCCTGAATCGGTATGATGTAATTTTGGTATTGGCATGTGTAGGCTATTTGTTTGTTTTGTTTAGTAAATACATGTCCAGCAAGGTAATGGCTGCCATTGCTTCTACTATGGGTACTGCACGGGGTAGCACGCAGGGGTCGTGGCGGCCGTGGGCTGTCATGGTCGTTTCGTTCAGCTCTTTATCTATTGTGTTTTGTTGGCGAAGCACGGTTGCCACCGGTTTGAAGGCTACACGGAAATAAATATCCTGTCCGTTGGAAATACCGCCTTGTATGCCGCCCGAATTATTAGTGCGGGTTTTCACCTGTCCGTTTTCAGTATAAAATTCATCGTTCAGTTCGGAGCCTTTTTCCAGCACGTTGAACCCCGATCCGTATTCGAAACCTTTGCATGCGTTGATAGATAGCATGGCGTTGCCAAGTGACGCGTGGAGTTTGTTAAACACGGGTTCGCCCCATCCGGCGGGTACGCCTTTTATCACGCAAGTTATAATGCCGCCAATGGTGTTGCCTTCTGCTCTGATTTCTTTGATGTATTCTATCATCTTTTCAGCTGTTGTGGGGTCGGGGCAACGGATGGCATTTTTTTCAATTTCATTGAAGTCACATTCCTGATAGCTTTTAGGCAGGGCTATGTGTCCCACCTGCGAAGTAAACCCGGTGATAAGTACGCCTTGTTGTTGTAGTACCAATTTAGCTACCGCTCCGGCCACTACACGGGCTATGGTTTCTCTGGCCGAGGTACGGCCACCGCCGCGATGATCGCGAATGCCGTATTTAGTTTGATAGGTAAAATCGGCATGCGACGGGCGGTATATGTCTTTTAAATGATCGTAGTCTTTTGATTGTTGATTTTTGTTCCAAACGGCAAAGGCAATAGGAGCTCCTGTTGTTTTTCCTTCAAAGATGCCGGAAAGAAAATCAACCGTATCGGATTCGTCTCGAGGGCTGGTAATGGATGATTGCCCTGGACGCCGGCGATTCAGTTCCGTCTGTATAAAGGCTTCGTCAATTTCAATGTTGGGCGGGCATCCGTCTATTATTCCGCCTATACCTTTACCGTGCGATTCGCCAAAGGATGTTAGTCTGAAAAGTGTTCCTATTGTATTTGACATCGTGTTATTTTATTAAAATACCACAGAACTTTGTTATTATATGTTCTGTGGTAAAATTATTTTATTGTCTTTTTTGTTGTTGAAGACAAATTGGTTTACAAAAAGATTAGTGGCATCCGCAACTTCCGCCGCAGCCACCTGCAGTAGCATGTCCTTCTTCATCGCAGTCTCCCTCGCAATCACAGCTTCCACCGCAACCACCACCTAGGTATGACTGGATTTCTTCATCCGATGCTTCGTGTACATCCAATATTTCACCAATAAAGTGTAAATCTTCGCCGGCTAACGGATGATTCAAATCTACAGTTACTGTTTCGTCGTTAACGGCAGTTACTTCTGCATTGAAACGGTTACCATCGGCATCCATTAATGGAACTACGTTTCCGACAAAAATCATTTCTGTGTCAAATTTTCCATCAACTTCAAAAATGTTTTTAGGAAGATCTACCACATGCTCATCGTTATATTCTCCATATCCTTCAGCACATGGAATGGTAAAATCAAATTTATCTCCCAGTTTCAAGCCACTCAATTCTTGCTCGAATTTGGCTAGCATCATACCTATACCATAACAAAAAGTTAATGGCTTTTCAGTTGTGGCGCTTTCCATCAATTCTGGTTCTCCACCTTCTGTTGGGACATACAAATCGTATTTTACAGTTACAATCTTTTTTTCAGAGATATTCATCCGTTTTCCTTTTTATAATTAATAATAATACAAAGATAAATAAAAGAAGATCAAAACAAAGATGCGAAAAATTAATACCAGTTAACGGGAGTTGAATAATCGCTTTGTTTTTGATATTTAATGTCACTTAGCAAGGTAGATTTAACTTGTATTAGGAAGTTATAACTTTTATAAGCTCCAAAAGGTACCACGTTGGCACTCATCTGCCAACAGTGCAAATCTCTGGTTATTCCCAAGCTGGAATACGTTATCACTTTTTCATTAAAGCTGTAAGACGTCGAAGCGTTGAAACTCCATTTGTTGGTTAGGTTTAATGTACCCCGAATTCCAACATTGTGAGCCAGAGCTCTGTTATATTCCATTTTGTCTTTGTCAAAATCAGAATATTGATAAGTGAGCGAGTAATCCAGGGAAAGAGTCCACGGTAATTTTAATTTTTCATAGCCATCGTTATCGTTCACGGTATCTTTCTTCGCTTTATTGTTTGGAGCATTTGCTGCTGCCGGGCTATTATTTGTAGTTGTAGGTTGTACTGCTTTCTTTTTAAATGTGTTGTTGTTTAGGCTGTAACTAAAGGCGGTAGATGTGCTTTTTAGTCTTGGCAATTTTCCATTATTCCATCGTAATTTATTTATTTGAACAGGTGTTCCTGCAGAGGTTAATCCATACATGTAGGGATCAAAAACTCCTGTTAAGTTCAGCGTGAAATCTTTTAAAATCTTCAAGCGTAAGCTGGCATTAAAGTCAGCCCAGTTTAAAGAATCGGCCGCGAGATTATAGCTACTGCTCACGGTGAATGCATCAATTAAGCTCACGGTTTTATATTCGGGTTTTCCGGTTGTGTCGTTCAGATGCTTAACCTTCATTTCCAGGTTGTTGGTTAACGAGATGCCGATACTACTGGATCTTCCGGCAGATGTTGTACCATATATTCCATTTTTAAAAGGTGAGTATTTAACATTCCTTCCTAACGAATCGGTATAGGTTGACCATGAACCCCATCGTGAATCGGAAAAGTCCGGGTTAAAGGTGTAAGACACGGTTGGGGTAAACACGTGTCGTACCCGGTCTATTTTATCACCAAAGATGGCTCGAAGCGGGGTGAAAAATCCGTATATTTTGGTTGAAGCACTTATTCCGGTGTTAAAGTCGTAAACCCGATAATACCCGTTAACTCTGTTGGTATCTAATTTATGTGTGGTTGAATTCCACGAATTTCGTTCTGATTGCAGATACCATCTTTCAGTGTAATTTACCGTCGGAGTAATAGAAATATATTTAAGTACATTGAATGAAGCTCCTATAGGTACGTTGTGTTTCATCCCATTTTGCCAATCGGAAACCAACGAGGAGTTCCATAGTAAATCTTCTTTGGTAGAGATGTAGTTACTAAAACTTCCGTTGTACGACATATATATTTTTTCAAACCATTTGCTTTTTCCTATGGCATCTTTTCTTTTGAAAGGGTATATACGGCTCATGGTTACACTAACGTTTGGCAATGTTAGCGATATGGTAGAGTCCTGTGTCCGTTGGTTTGCCAACAAATTCGCAGTCATGCTAAATGGCGAATTCGGGAATATATATCCATACGAAATACTTGAGCTCTTCGTGTTTTGGGATAATAAAGCGGCGTTGTAATAGTTGTTTATATTACTTCTATCGTATCCGCTGGATGAAAAGTTTACACTGGCCGATAAGGTTTGGTTTGGACTCGCTTTCGCATCTTGCGTATGTGTCCATGTTACGGATAAGTTCTTCAATTTTGAATAACCGCTTGGCACTTCTTTCATTCCGGTAACATCTTCTCTATAATCGAGGTTAAAATTACCCTTGAATCTATATCTTTTTAAATAGGTAGAAGCTCCTCTTATAGCCCACGAACCTTTCGTGTAAATATCTCCGGTAAGAGCTAAGTCCATGTAATCGCTAATAGCAAAGTAATATCCTCCATTCGTAAAGTAGTAACCTCTGCTAAGGTTGTCGCCGTAACTTGGAATAATCACTCCTGACGAATAAGAGTCGTTAAATGGAAAGTATCCGAACGGGATAATAATAGGGAGAGGAACTCCCAATAATACTAAGTAAGCAGGACCGGTTACTACCCATTTTTTCTGTTTAACTTTTGCTCTTGTTAGGTCTAAGTAAAAGTGAGGGCTGTCATGGTCGGGACAGGTTGTGTATTTCCCATCCTTCATACACATAATGTCTTCCGTTATTTTTTTTGTTTTTGTACCTATAATGTATCCTTCGCCTTGTTGAACCACACCGTTCAATATATATCCTTTCTTAGTTACAAAGTTGTAACGCAGATTTTTGGCTTGGTATTCTTCCCCGTTGTCTTTTAAAATAGGCGATCCTATTATATCACCTGTGGTATCTTTTTTCGTGCCATGCGCACTTACTACCGAACTGTCTGTGTTTAAGTGAATATAATCGGCCGTCAAGTCAAGTTTGTTATAGTTTACCTTGCCCGAACCAAACAAGTAAGCGTCGCCGGAGGTAGATAGAACAATGGAGTCGTTAGCCGAATACGCCACGGGAGCATCTATCTTGGACTGCTTTTGTTGTTTCTTTGTTTTAACACTTGTGGAGTCGTTTTTTTGTTTAGTCGTTTTTTTAGTTGTTTTGGCGGCAACTGATTTGGAGTCCTTTTCTGTTTTTTGGCTGTGTACAGATAATGTTACCACGCAAAAAAAACATAGGAGTAAAAAGATTATGGTATGTTTCCGCTTCGAAAAGTTCATTAAAGAATATATATTGAGTAAAAATGTGCGCAAATTTAATTAATATATAGGATACAATAAGGCTTAAATGCTAAATTAATTTTTTTTTTCATTTAATATTGTGCTTATCAGTATGCCATAATGCAAGATATTAACTATTTTTGTCAGTTGAAAAAACGGACAAAAATTGTATGATGAACTGTTTCAAAAGTTATTTCACGAAATTTCATATTGTTTTTTTCTTTCTAACAGTTTTATTTGCACACTCTTATGCCGCCGAAGCTCCATCTTTTGTAGTCGTAATTGATGCAGGTCATGGTGGACACGACCCCGGAGCCTTAGGCTCTTCGTCGCAGGAAAAAGGCATAAACCTTGCAGTAGCGTTGGCTTTTGGCCAAATGATAGAAAAAAATGATCCGAATGTGAAAGTAATTTACACTCGGAAAACCGACAAGTATTTAACGTTGCAGGAACGTGCCGATGTTGCTAACAACGCGCATGCCGATTTGTTTTTGTGCGTGCATTCCAATGCAAATAATAATCCGGAGGCTACTGGGGCGGAAACCTATACGTTGGGTTTGACAAAATCAAAATCCAACTTGGATGTGGCCATGCGTGAAAACTCGGTTATCCTTTTGGAAGATGATTATAAGGTGAAATACGAAGGCTTTAATCCAAAATCAGTCGATTCATATATTATGTTCGAATGTATTCAAGATAAATATTTGGATAAAAGTGTTCAGATAGCCTCCGATATACAGAAAAGCTTTGCCGATGCAGGGCGTAAGGATCGAGGTGTGCGCCAGGCCGGTTTTTGGGTGTTGCACAAAACCGCCATGCCGAGCATTTTGGTTGAGGTAGGATATATAACGAATCCGGAGGAAGAACATTTTTTGAATTCAACAGTGGGGCAGCAGAAAATTGCCACTGCAATCTATACTTCTTTTGAAAAATTCAGGAAAGAATATGCCCGGAAGTCAGGTAAATCAAATTATGTAAGTGCGTCAGCATTTGATCAGCAAAATCAAGATTCTTCTGCGAGATTTTACAAGAAACAGGATTGCGTGAATAAAAACGAACAGGCATCAGCTGTTGAAAAAACGAACAAAAACGATAAACGGAAATCCTCCAAAACAAATAAAACAAATAAACCTGAGCCGGATACTCTTGCTGTGAGCAGTAACAATAATAAGAAAGAGCAGGGAATAGAATCCAAAAAGGTAAGCAGAACGTCGAAGGGAGAAAAACAAACTGAAAAATCAGCAACGTTGGCTCATTCAAATAAAGCAACGACCAAAACAACGGTTGCTAATAAACAAACCTTAAACGTAGAGGTGAAAGATACTACTACGAATGTAAAGAAATCGGTAGTGGCGAAGAAAACTAGAACCCGGAAAGCTAAAGAACCCGAAACAGTTAATGTAGTATCGCCTGATAAAACAGCAAAAGCTACAACCGTTGCAGGGAAACAATCGCAATCAAAAAATACGGAGATAAAAGATACTGTTAGCATGGGTAAATCGGTAACAGCTAAAAAATCTACGGCTAAAAAATCAAGACAAACGGAGACGGTGAAACAAAAATCATCGGAATCTTTGTCTAAAGAAACTAAAGTGGAAACCACCGAGCCTAATGCTTCTGTGCAGGATGCACAACAGGATGCCTTGGTGTACAAGCTCCAGCTGTTTGCCGTAAGTAAAAAATTGCCGGAAAAAACACCTTTATTTAAAGGGCTGAAGACTGAATATTTTGAAGAAGGTACCTTCTTTAAATATACCTATGGTAGTGCTTCGGACTATGCTACTATCGTGAAACTGAAAAAGCAAATAGCGGCAAAATTCCCGAATGCAATGATTATAGGTTTCAAAAATGGTAAAAAGGTTCCAGTTCAATAAGTTATTAAATAGAAAATAAGCAAAATATATATATGATTAAGAAGTATTTCACGCGGGAGGTTAAGATAGGTTTGTTAGTAGTTGTTTCCGGTTTTATCCTTTTCTTTGGATTCAATTTTTTAAAAGGAATAAATATTTTTAACCCCACAAACTATTATTATGCAACTTACTCAAATATTGATGGGTTGGTTGAAGCAGCTCCGGTTTTTATAAAAGGACATAAAATAGGGCAGGTGAAAAAAATCAGTTATGATTTCAGTAAAGATCGATCCTTTGTTATCACCCTTGATATTGCCAAAGATCTAAAATTACCGTTGGGAACCAAAGCCCAACTATTCGATAATGGTTTGGTGGGAGGCAAAGCCATAAACCTGATTTATACTCCACAATCGGGCGTATTTCATACCGTGGGCGATACCTTGAAATCGGACGAAGAACAGGATATGATGACTAAACTTACCACTCATTTTATGCCTAAAATAGATCACCTGTTAAGTTCAACTGATTCATTAATTAGTTCGGTAAGAGCTATTACCGAAGGGAAAAAACTTAAAAACAGTTTGAGCTCGATGGAAAAAGCAACAGCCAATTTGGAAGAATCGTCCGTTGCATTAAAAGGATTAATGAAAAAAGATGTGCCTAAAATTGTACACAATGTGGATAAAATGACCGAGGACTTTAGTGTAGTAGGCAATAATGTGCGTAATATCGATTTTGCTAAAACAACCAATACTATAGATCAAACCATGTTGCAGTTGCAAAACGTGGCACAAAAAATGAATAGCAATCAGGGGTCTTTAGGTTTATTGATTAATGATCGAGCCTTGTACGACAATTTGACTAGTACTTCTCAAAACGCCAACTTGTTGCTTATTGACATAAAACAGAATCCGAAAAATTATGTCCATTTCTCAGTTTTTGGTAAGAAAAAATAGCATGCTATAAAAAGCTAAAATAGAAGTTAAAAAAGATCGGGTGTTTGCCCAGTCTTTTTTTATGTTCTGTTTTCGCCTAAAATCAAGATTCCTTAATGTTTAGCTTTCAACTATTTTAAAATAATAAGGTGAAAAAATAATTTTTTCTCAAAAAAAATATATATTTGCGTTGTGTAAAATTAACATTTTCGAAAAACACTTATTAAAAAATGTTTCTTTTTTGTTTGCCATTAAAAAACCTAAAAATGGTAGATTTTAATAACGGAAAAACCTTAAATTTTTAATAACATGAAAAACTTCGCTCCTATTGTTTTGTTATTAATTCCTCTACTTTTTTCATCCTGTGCAAAGACTGATAATCAAAGTAATCAAGAGTTAAGTGCCATTTACCATGCTTTAACCGATCTTTATTCCACTACCGATGTTCTTGCTTCCGTTTCTTATGAAGATATAGATTCCACGTCTACAAAAATTCAGGTATCAGGAGATGTGTTTTTGTCCAATTTCAGAAAATCAAAAACGTTTAATACCTCCTCCGGGGCTGTGGAAGGTAGAGATTCCGTTAATTTGATGGTCGTGTTTACCGCTCCCGACTCCAAAGATACCTTATATATACCTTGCCAAATTAATAGCCTTAAATATTATAAAAAAGATTACGATGAATACAGTGGCGTGTGGATGCAACTTTTTGATGGTATAAACTATATAGACCTCACCGCCTATAATAAAAATGGAATTTATTACAGGTCTCTCTCCGGCGAAGGAGGCGTTAGTATTAGTACTGTTGTGAAAAATTATGAGGCTAAATGATTTGTAAATTAACGTGAGTTCGATATAAGTCTATCTTTAGAATATTGATAATCAATGTGATTTTTTTGCCGTAGGCAATATATTTCAATAGAAAAAATAAATAGATATAACGGATTCCCCGTATGGGGATCAATATATGTATTCTTTTGCGGGAAAAAGTTTTCTTTTTGTAGCATTTTTTCTATTGAAATTAATCTCCTACGGAGAACAATTGTCTGTTTGTCAAACATATAATATTTTCTTTTATATCGAACATACCTTAAATAAATGCTTTTTCAACATAGATTGGCTTGGAGTTATTCTTTTTGGGAATAGCTCCTTTGCTTTTTAATGCTGCCATACTAGTATCGGGTATGCTTATTTCCGTTTTTTATTAAAATCAATTTCTAATAAAGAGCTATCTTTGTATGTTAGTAAAATATAGATTTTATGTCGACAATAAATCAGGAACAACAACACATTTTGTCCTCTTGCATCCGTAAGGCCATCCCTTTTGTGGCTTACCGGATGCCTTTTAACGAGAAAATTTATCTGTTAGTAGCCCGTGAAGTAAACCAATTTATCTTTCAGGGTCAGGATGTATTTTCGCGAGAAGGATTTATTGTCATTCCTTTTGATAACGAAAATAGCAATTCATTCTCTTTGAGCCCTAAGTTTGAAATGGAGCTCGATGCTGTTTCGGCTGACGAGGTGGCATGGATTGAATCGTTGCCCGACCAACCGCTATCCTTACCCTCAAAAAAGAATATTGGCGGTAAAGATCAGTACCTCAAATCCTTTGCATCCATAAGCTCGGCTATAAAGCTCGGGCTTGTGTCAAAAGCTATTTTGTCGCGTTGCCATCTTGTCCATAATATTTCGGCACAGGATGCCCCACAATATTTTTTCCGTTTGTGCAGCCAGCAGCGTTCCACCTATAATTATCTGTTGTATGTCCCCGATTGCGGCTTGTGGATGGGAGCTAGCCCCGAACTGTTTTTGCGCAGTGGCCTGCAAACCATCGAAACCGTTTCTTTGGCCGGAACCATGAAGCAAGCCGATCATTCCCCTTGGAAAGAAAAGGATTTGAACGAGCAGGGTATAGTTACCGATTATATTACCGAGCAATTACATCAATTTGAGATAAAGGAAGTGGAAAAGGAAGGCCCCGTTACGGTTTCAGCCGGACAGGTGTCGCACCTGAAAACCCTCTTTCGTTTCCCCAAGCAAAGCCTACGCAACCACATGGGTCGTTTTGTAGAAGCACTGCATCCCACCCCGGCGGTGTGCGGTTACCCCAAAGCCCCATCCAAGGCATTGGTTTTGCACACGGAGCATCACCCACGCGGTTTGTATGCCGGATTTTTGGGGCGGATTCACCCGGATGGATGTTTCGATTTTTTTGTAAATATCCGTTGTATGCAGTTTTTTAGCAACAATGAAGCTGGTTTGTACGTGGGTGGAGGAATCACCTCCCTGTCAGAAGCCGAAGCTGAATATAACGAAACCTTGTTGAAAGCCGAAACCTTGCTAAAGGCGTTGGTGAATGAATAATGATAATGAATAACCATGTATGGCAAAACAATATTCCGATAAAAAAACAGTAAAAGCTTTAATTGATTTATGTGTGGAGGCAGGCATCCGTGAAGCCGTAATTTCGCCCGGTTCTCGTAATGCCCCCTTGATTTTCTCTTTTTCCGCCTGCAAGGATATACAGAGCGTAACGATTGTAGACGAGCGTAGTGCTGCATTTTTTGCCTTAGGTATGGCGCAGCAATTGCACAGGCCGGTAGCCTTAATATGTACCAGCGGCACAGCCGTGCTCAACTATGCCCCGGCTATTGCCGAAGCTTATTATCAGCAAATTCCGTTGGTAGTTATCACTGCCGACCGTCCACCCGAATGGATCGATCAGGCCGATGGGCAAACAATCCGTCAGGAAAATATTTACGCTAATTACATCAAATATTCATGCTCGTTACCCTTGGAGCTCAATACTGGCGAAGATACATGGAATTTGAATCGTATGGTGCGCGAAGCCCTTTTTACCTGCGTAAACTTTGGTGATGGCCCCGTGCACATCAATGTTCCGCTTCAAGAACCCCTGTATGGGAAACAGATATTTAAAACCAAAAAGGGAAAAGTAACTCAGCGCATTTGCCCCAAGGTACAGATCACGGAAGAGCAGGTGCAAAGCCTGGCAACACGTGTGTTTGATTTTGAATCGATAATGATTTTGATGGGTACGCACCAGCCCGACCCCGAACTAAGCCGCCTGCTAAACCTGCTGGTGGAGAAGTATAACGTGGTGGTGCTGACTGAAACCACCTCCAACCTCACCAACCCAAGCTTTATTGGGTGTATAGACCGTGTGCTAGAGTCCATTGCCTATGATAACATGTCCATCTTTGTACCCGATGTACTTATCACCACCGATGGGCAGGTAACATCGAAGAAAATAAAGAGCCTTTTGCGTGAGAATCCACCTAAAGAACATTGGCATGTAAGCATATCGCCCAGTCACCCGGACACGTATCGTTCGCTTACCGCATCCGTGGATATGGAGTTTGCACCTTTCTTAGAAGCCATTTTGCCATACCTCAACGCGAAGCGCAAACGCTATTTGGAGTCGTGGCTCACGCAAGATAAATTTGCCTCCCAACGGCACGACTACTTTTTGAGTCGGTTGGAATGGAGCGACTTGAAGTTTTTCTCCGTGCTAAAAAATTTCATTCCAGAAGGTATGATGGTGCAACTGGCCAACAGTACCCCGGTGCGTTACGTGCAACTGTTCGACGGGTACAGCGAGAATCTTACATTCTTTGCCAACCGGGGCACTAGTGGCATAGACGGCTGTACCAGCACGGCGGCAGGAGCTTCGTATGCCTCGCGGCAACCTACGTTATTTATTTCGGGCGACCTTAGCTTTTTTTACGATAGCAATGCTTTGTGGAATAACTACTTGCGTCCCGATTTTAAAATAATAATGATTAATAACGGTGGCGGTGGAATTTTTAGGCACGTGTGCGGCCCGATGAGCAACGAAGAGATGGAAGACTATTTTGAAGTAAAACAGGACATCTCGTGCGAACTGCTTGTAAAATGTTACGGGTTAGAATATTATTGTTGCGAAAATGAAAGCGACCTGTTGCGATACCTACCCGTGTTCTTTGCAAAAAATGAAAAACCAAGCGTGCTGGAAGTAAAAACACCAAGGTTGGATAATGCCCGCCTACTGAAAGAATATTTTAATCATCTGAAATAAAAACACGAACTAATAATCTTGATATATGAAAAGAGATTGGACTACTATTAAGGAATATAAAGACATTAAATTCGATTTTTTTGAAGGCATAGCTAAAGTGACTATCAATCGCCCACAGGTGCGTAATGCCTTCCGTCCGCAAACGGTAAACGAGATGCTCGAAGCATTCGATATTTGCCGCGAACGTGCCGATATTGGCGTGGTAGTGCTTACCGGCGAAGGCGACAAAGCATTCTGTTCCGGTGGCGACCAGCATGTAAAAGGCCTGGGCGGGTATATAGACGAAAGTGGTGTGCCTCGCTTGAATGTACTTGACCTGCATAAAAAAATACGTTCCTTACCTAAACCCGTGGTGGCTATGGTAAACGGGTATGCCATTGGTGGCGGGCATGTGTTGCACGTGGTGTGCGACCTTTCCGTTGCTTCCGAAAATGCTATCTTCGGGCAAACAGGCCCTAAGGTGGGTAGTTTCGATGCCGGGTTTGGTTCCTCCTATTTAGCCCGTGTGGTGGGACAGAAAAAAGCCCGTGAAATATGGTTCCTTTGTCAGCAATATTCGGCACAGGAAGCCTTGCAAATGGGTTTGGTAAACAAGGTTGTGCCGTTGGATCAGCTAGAAGATGCCACCGTGGAATGGTGCAAAATTATGCTATCACGCAGCCACACCGCGTTGCGTATGATTAAACGCGGACTGAATGCCGAACTGGACGGACAGGCCGGACTGATGGAGTTTGCCGGAGATGCCACCCTGATGTATTACCTAATGGAAGAGGCACAAGAAGGTAAAAATGCTTTCTTGGAAAAACGCACGCCCGACTTTAAGCAATTTCCTAAATTTCCATAGAGGATATTAAGTTAAACGCTAAGGCGCGAGGACGCTAAGATTATAATATCTTCATTGATATTTATTGCCTACGGCAAATTTTAGCCTGTTGGGGCTTCAATATTAATAGAAAAACAGAATGAGTTTATAGCCCCTTTTGGGGTGGGGGTAAATGTAATATTAAATATTATGCAGGCTAAATTTACCAAACACACGCTTCAATTTATTATTCCCGGAGGCACCTCGCGAGGTGTTTTGCAGGAGAAGGACAGCTGGTTTATTCAAGTTTGGAATGAAGCAAACCCCTTGGTGGTAGGGGTGGGGGAGTGTTCCATCATTCCTCGCCTAAGCATTGACGACAAACCGGAACTGGAACAAAAAATTGCAGAAACGGTGAGCCGTGTGGATGAAATACAAACATCGTTTCACCAAGAGCTGAAGACTTGGCCTTCCATCCGTTTCGCGTTAGAAACCGCGTTGCTCGATTTGCAACAAGGAGGCCTTCGGATATTATACCCTTCGCTGTTTACCCAAGGCGAAAAATCGATACCCATTAACGGCTTGATTTGGATGGGCAATTTTGATTTTATGTGGCATCAGGCCGAGAAGAAATTCAAATCGGGATTCAACGTGCTGAAAATGAAAGTTGGGGCACTCAATTTTGATGAGGAAATATATTTCATCAAGCAGCTTCGCAACTCTTTCCCCAAGGCAGAACTTCGGCTGGATGCCAACGGTGGATTCCCTTTCGAAGAGACCTTGGAGCGGTTAAAAGCACTGGCAGAGTATAATATCCATTCCATTGAGCAGCCTATTAAAGCGGGTAACATAGGCAAGATGGCTCACCTTTGTAGGAACACGCCTATCCCCATCGCGTTGGACGAGGAGTTGATAGGCATCCATGAAAAGGTGGATAAAGTAAAGCTACTGGCAGCCATCCATCCTCAATATATTATATTGAAGCCATCGCTAGTAGGAGGCATTCAAGCTTCGGAAGAATGGATTTCCATTGCTGAAAACCTGAACATCCACTGGTGGGCAACGTCAGCCTTGGAAGCTAATGTCGGCCTCAATGCCATAGCCCAATGGGCTTTTACCAAGAACAACTCTTTACCACAAGGCTTAGGCACCGGAAGTTTGTACCACAATAATATCCAGTCGCCACTGGTGGTAGCGGATGGCAGTTTGTATTACAATCCCGATCTAAGCTGGGGTACTATTTAATGAAAAAATACACAAGAAGAATATGAAGGGTATGCAAAAGGGTATCGGGTTGTTGGTTTTGATTCTTTTATCATTGGCCTCTATTAATGCCTTTAGCCAGAAAGAAGACCTCGTAAAGAAAGGCCAACAGGCTCCGGCATTCTCTTTCAAAGATGAACAGAATCATGTAATAAATTCATCCTCCTTCGCGGGTAAAGTTATTCTAATCAACTTCTTCGCCACGTGGTGTCCACCGTGCCGACAGGAAATGCCGTTGCTCGAAGAGTTTGTATGGAAGGAATACCAGGACAATCCGAATTTTAAACTGTTAGCTTTTGGTCGAGGAAACAACGTGGAGGAGGTAAATAAATTAAAATTCACCAATCAGTTTGATTTCCCCATGTT
Organism: Paludibacteraceae bacterium; assembly: GCA_031292565.1. GTDB lineage: Bacteria > Bacteroidota > Bacteroidia > Bacteroidales > Paludibacteraceae > JAFGVL01. Next base: position 825,479 of record JARLGW010000001.1, on the reverse strand, counting down.
TGCCGATGAAAATAAATCAATTTATACTAAATTTGCCACAGCCGTAATACCTCGCTGCTACATTATTGATAAAAAAGGTGTGGTTGTTTACGTGTCGTCAGGATTTGAAAAATATGAATTTGACAAGATGGTTTTGGTTTTGAATAATTTATTAAAAGAATAAAAGATTAACCACACGATGCAACCCCTCATTTTCTCCCAACATACAGATTCGGAGTGGCTCTCTATTTCCATTGAAAAATTGAGCCGGCCTGCTTTGCCCGAATGGGAAAAAGCCCTATGGCGTTTTATACTGGAGTGGTATTCGCCCCGTCCTTTTATAGCTGTATATACTTCCGGCTCCACAGGGAAGCCTAAAGAGTTGCAGGTGAGCAAGGAAATGATGCGTGTGTCAGCGGGAAAAACCTTGCGTTTTTTCAACTTAAAACCTTCCGATTCTGCTTTGCTTTGCCTTTCGGCCAGTTATATTGCCGGCAAAATGATGATTGTGCGTGCCATTGTTGGTGGCCTTCACCTGTATGTAACCGAACCATCGAGCATGCCATTAAAGGATTTTCATCAACAAGTTACTTTTACGGCGATGGTACCAATGCAAGTTTTTGAGCAACTAAAAGAACCGACTTCTTTTAATGGCATTGAAAAATTATTGGTAGGAGGAGGTGCGGTTTCCTCCAAGTTGTCCGACGGCTTGCAAACGTGCTCTTGTGCTGCTTACGAAAGTTATGGGATGACCGAAACCGTTTCGCATGTGGCTTTGCGGTGTATTAATGGAGAGGGTGCAAGGCAGACTTTTGTGCCGATGACACAGGTGTCGGTGTTGTTGGACGACAGGCAATGCCTGGTTATAAATGCTCCCGATTTATTATCCGAACCCATTATTACCAACGATAGGGCGAAATTATATCCTGATGGTAGCTTTAGAATTGTAGGGCGGATAGACAACGTGATAAATTCCGGTGGTATCAAAATACAGCCCGAAGAGGTGGAACAGCAGATAGCTTCTTTTTTTCATTTAGCCTTTGCCATCAGCTCCGTACCCGACAGTAAGATGGGTGAGAAGCTAGTGCTTGTTGTTGAAGAGGAATTGAGCGATGAACAGGTTTCCAAGGTTAATAAGCTTTTGCACGAATCCTACCACAGGGTGCATCTTTATGTTACCTTACATCATTTCCCGCAAACAGGTTCGCATAAATTAGATCGCCCCGCGTTGAAGCGTTTCTTGTTAGAACATTTATCTTTTGTCAAGCAGCTTTGATAAAACCTATCCCAATTTCTTTTTGGCGAATTGAATAATGAAGTTCACCGTTTCGTCAATGCCTAACGCCGTGGCATCTATGCACAGGTGATAACTGGATGCTGCACCCCATGTTTTCGTGGTGTAGTAATTGTAATAACCCGCCCGTTTTTTATCCGTCCGTTCAATTAACTCCTTGGCTTTATCTTCTGTTAAGTTATATAGGGATTCAATTTGGCGGATTCGTTCTTCAATGGAGGAAGAAATAAATACGTTTACACAACGAGGATTCTCCCGCAGGATATAATCCGCACAGCGTCCCACAAAAATACACGAATGATCTTCCGCCATGTTCTTTATCACGTCACTTTGTATCTGAAACAGGGTGTCGTTGCTCAAAATATTTTTATTCAGCGATTCGTCGCCTATAAGAGGGATGCGGATTCCAAACAGGTTACTTATGATGCTGTGTTTATTGTCCTCGTCGGCTTTTTCAAATACCTCTTCACTCAAGCCGCTTTCTTTGGCCGCCTCTTGTATCAGTTCCTTGTCATAGTAAGCAATCCCTAATTCCTTGGCCAGCTTTTTACCTATTTCTCGGCCACCGCTTCCAAGTTGTCGGCCAATGTTGATTACATATTTTTCGTCCATGATATGCTATGCTTTTAATGCGTGATTTTTAAACTTCCGAAACTGGTTGATAAGCAATGCCCCTGCAATAACGGTTGCAACAAGGTCGGCGGCTGGCAAACTTACCCATACGCCCTTCACTCCTAAAAAATGGGGCAGAATAATTAAACAGGGTACTAATACGATCATTTGTCGTGTGAGCGACAGGAAGATAGCCTTTCCGGCCATCCCTATACTTTGAAAAAAGCTTGCTGTAACAATTTGAAATCCAATGAGGGGATATAGTACTACCACGATGCGTAAACCCGTGGCTGCAACTTGTATTAAATTTTTATCTGAAGTGAAAATGGAGGCCACGGCGTGTGGAAACACTTCACCCGTGATGAACCCCGCGGTGGAGATACACGTGGCTATGAAAATAGTTTTTTTCAACACCTCGGTTACCCTTGGGTAAAGATTCGCCCCGAAGTTGTAGCCTGCTATGGGTTGCATCCCCTGGTTCAGGCCGATAATAATCATTACAAAGATAAAGATAACCCGGTTTACAATACCGTAGGCTCCGATAAACAAGTCGCCGTTAACACCTGGGATGTTGCTCGTGTCACCATATTTTTTCAGCCCTTGGTTAATGAGAATAACGATGAGGCAGGCAGCCGCGTTCATCAAAAAAGGAGAGAGGCCGATGGAGAGAGAGTCAGTTACAATTTTTTTCTGTAAGCCGAAAGTGCCTTTTTTGAAATGCAGGAAGTTATTTTTATTGCTAAATAAATAAGCTTGGTATAGCAGCATAAGCACTTGCGATATTACCGTGGCCAACGCGCTACCTTTAATGCCCAGCCCGAAGCCAAAGATAAACAACGGGTTGAGTATGGTGTTGATAATCACCGAAGCAATGGTGGCATACATGGCTTTTTGGGGTGAACCCGAAGAGCGAAGCAGGGCGTTGAGCCCCAGGTAAAGATGAGTAACCACGTTGCCCAGCAGGATAACGGACATGTAATCGTGAGCATAAGGCAGTGTTTGTGGGCTAGCTCCAAAAAATGTAAGCACGGGATCTAAAAAAATAAGCCCGACGATGCCAAACAAACTACCGAAAATTAAGTTCATGGTGATGACGTTACCCAGAATTTCCCCGGCACTATCATAATCCTTTTGCCCCAGACGGACTGACATCAGCGTGGAAGCCCCGACTCCCACCAGCGAGCCGAACGCCGCTGCCAGGTTCATCAACGGGAAGGTAAGAGCCAACCCCGAAATGGCTAATGCCCCAACCCCATGACCTATAAAAATACTGTCCACGATGTTGTAAAGCGATGAGGCTGTCATCGCTATAATAGCCGGTATGGCATATTGCCGGAGTAGTTTCCCTATTTTTTCGGTGCCTAATTCTGTCGGCAAATTTCCTTTGTTCATGTACTGTTTTCCTTTTTTTATATTCAACAAATAGCGGTTGCTTTTCTATAAATCAACTTGCCTGTAAAGGTCGGCATTATTATTTTATCAGAGGTATTTGTTTTTTATAAATATAACAGGAAAGCAGGAAGAATTAGCTATTTTCTCAATGTATCATACAGTTGATAATAAGACTTTTTCAACTGTTCTGTGTTTAATTCGTTGCTAATGGCTGATAGGTAAAAGTTACCGAAAAAAACATAGTAGAATAATTGAGCATTTAGGTTAACATCAACAGTTGCTTTTATTTCGCCTTTTTCTTTGGCCTTTTGTAGGCAATTGACCCAAGTTTCTATCTCTTTTTTTGAGTTGTTCTCTATCCTTTTTTTTGAATTTTGATGCCTTTTGCTGGATTCTAGTAAAAACAGCATATAATCGGTTAAACTGATATCATTGTCAAATAAATTATTTAAACGGGAGATTTCCTGTTGGAGCTTTTGAATGTAAATTTCAATAAGTTCTTGTAAAGAATATTTTTCCTGTTTGAAATTTATGGTAGGAATCTCAACGTTTAACACATCCTGATATAAATTTTCTTTGCTTTTTATATGAGAAAAAAGGCTTCCTTTTCTGATACCGACAGCTGAACTTATATCAGCCAGGCTGGTTCCGTTATATCCTTTTTTTATGAAAAAATAAGTAGCTGTTTTTAAAATTTCTTGTTTTGATGTCTTCATGTTTAAATGAATGATTTACAGATATATAATGCTAAGTAATGTATAATATTTTATATAAACAAATAATCAAGAATCTTTGGGTATCACTTCAATTCCTCCCAGCTTAAGTGCCGCTTCTCTTATCCTGTTGTGGATGGATGTGGTTTCTTTCCCGTTAAGTGCCGCTGACACCGTTGGATAGGAGCATCCGAATAGTTCTTTCAGCTTTTTTTTATCTCCGTTATTTACTAATATCCGAGTTGCCATCTTTTTTATTAGATTTGTAATGTTTTTCAAATTGAAGCACATTACAAAGATATACGCTTTTACGAACATTTCAAAATGTTTTTTCAATTATTTTGCGCCATTGCGAATATTTATTTATAAATGACTATAAACGAAAGATTTAAAGAGATAATAAAAAGGTTCTATAATGGAAATAAAAGAGCTTTTTCTTTCAAAATAGGGGTTTCTCCTACTGTTATAGAGAATGTTGTGGGTGCTCGGAATGGGAATCCTTCTTATGAAGTTATCCATAAAGTGTGCGCAAATGCGAATATTAATCCGGCTTGGTTAATACTGGAAAAAGGTGAAATGCTAATGGACGATGATTTAGATGTAGCGATGGAACCAAGCGAAATCTATCATAAAACCAATCCAGAGGAGGCTGATTACGTTTTGTCGTTAAAAGAAACCATTTCCGTTCAAAAAGATTTGATTTCGGTTTTGAAAAAACAAATGGATGAACCAAAGATAGACGACGAACAGAAATTCTAAAATCACTAGTCTTGTTTAAAAATAGCTGCATCTATTCTGCTTCGTAAGAAATCTATTTTCATAGAATTTTCTATCTTTTTATTCCTCGTCCCTCATTTCTTATTCTTTACCATTTCATTCTCTCACTTCCTGTTTTTTTTGTCATTATCCCGACATACAAAATTTTTCACCAAGTCTTAATATTTGAAAGGTTATGAAGAAAAAAATTAGGATAGAACCAGGAATAAACATTTCAAATAGTTTTAAGTTCAGCCTGATTAGGATAAAAGTATGGTGTTTTCAGCTTTTTTTATCTCTGTAATATTCACTAATATCCGAGTTGCCATCTTTTTTATTAGATTTGTAATGTTTTTCAAATTGAAGCACATTGCAAAGATATACGCTTTTACGAATACTTCAAAATGTTTTCCAGCTATTTTGCGCTATTGCGAATATTTATTTATAAATGACTATAAACGAAAGATTTAAAGAGATAATAAAAAGGCTCTATAATGGAAATAAAAGAGCTTTTTCTTTCAAAATAGGGGTTTCTCCTACTGTTATTGAGAATGTTGTGGGTGCTCGGAATGGGAATCCTTCTTACGAAGTTATCCATAAAGTATGCGCAAATGCGAATATTAATCCGGCTTGGTTGATACTGGAAAAAGGTGAAATGCTGATGGAAGATGACTTGGATATGGTGATGGAACCAAACGAAATCTATCATAAAACCAATCCAGAGGAGGCTGATTACGTTTTGTCGTTAAAAGAAACCATTTCCGTTCAAAAAGATTTAATCTCGGTTTTGAAAAAACAAATAGATGAACCAAAGACCGACAAAACGGAAGAATAAACGTTTTACAAAAGAAATACAAGCAACGTATTGATTCGATTAATTTACCTCACATTCTACATTATCAAGCTATTTTACACACTACGTTTAAAATAAACTCCATCACTTATTTGTTGAAAATTGTTGAAAAGCTCTTTCTTCATAATTTTCCTTTCTCAATTGTTGGTTGTAAATTTGGAGCTTTAGATTTCAGCCTTTGATTTTAGCTAAAGCTTTTTTCAATAATAAAAATATACATGAAAGAAATAGTCGAGACCCCGCTGATGAAGCAATACAACGAGATGAAGCATCAACATCCCGATGCCATTCTGTTGTTTCGGGTGGGCGATTTTTACGAGACTTTTTCCACCGATGCCATTAAGGCTTCCGAAATTCTAGGCATTACACTTACCCGTAGGGCTAATGGGTCGGGCACTTATGTAGAGTTGGCCGGGTTTCCGCATCACGCGTTGGACACCTACCTACCCAAGTTGGTGCGTGCCGGCATGCGGGTAGCCGTGTGCGATCAGTTGGAAGACCCCAAGCTTACCAAGAAAATAGTGAAACGAGGTATTACCGAACTGGTTACGCCCGGTGTTTCTATCAACGATAACGTTCTTAATTACAAGGAAAATAACTTTTTGGCCGGCATTCATTTCGGCAAATTATTGATTGGGGTTTCGTTTCTCGATATTTCCACGGGCGAATTTCTTACCGCCGAAGGCACGGTCGATTATGTGGATAAACTGCTCAACAGCTTCTCACCCAAAGAGGTGCTGCACGAACGAACCAAGCGGAAACAATTTGTGGAAGCTTTTGGCAATAAGTTTCTTACCTTCGAGCAAGAGGATTGGATTTATACTACCGACGCGGCCAAGGATAGGCTGCTCAAACATTTTGAAACCAAGAACCTAAAGGGTTTCGGGGTGGAGAATTTGGAGAATGGGATCATTGCTTCGGGTGCCGTGCTGTATTACCTGGATCACACCCATCATCAACACATCGGGCATATTACTTCGTTGAGCCGCATTGAGGAGGATCGCTTCGTGTGGCTCGACCGCTTCACGGTGCGTAACCTGGAGCTATATGGCAGCCCCAATGAGGGGGCTAAAACCCTGATTGATATTCTGGACAAAACCACCTGCCCCATGGGTGCCCGCCTCTTGAAACGCTGGCTGGCATTCCCATTGAAAAACGTGAAGCCGATTAACGACAGGCTCAGCGTGGTGGAATATTTTTTCAAGGACAAAGATTTCAAAACCACGTTGGAACAAAACCTGGCCTTGATTGGCGATTTGGAACGCATTATATCCAAGGTGGCCGTGGGGCGTATTTCCCCTCGTGAGGTGGTGCAGCTCAAGGTAGCCTTGGGTGCTTTGGAGCCTATCAAAGATGCTTGTACGAGTGTAGCTAACGATTCGTTGCAAAAAATCGGCGAGCAACTAAATCCTTGTCCTACCATCCGTGAGCGGATAGAAAAAGAAATTAGTGATGACCCGCCATCGTTGATAAATAAAGGTGGAATCATTCGCACCGGGGTAAATGCCGAACTGGACGAGTTGCGCAAAATAGCCTTTTCGGGCAAAGATTATTTGCTGCAGATTCAGCAACGCGAAAGTGAAGCAACGGGCATCCCCAGCTTGAAAATAAGTTACAACAACGTGTTCGGTTATTATATTGAGGTGCGCAACACGCATAAAGATAAGGTGCCTGAGGGCTGGATACGCAAGCAAACCTTGGTGAATGCCGAACGCTATATTACGCAGGAACTGAAAGAATACGAGGAAAAAATTCTCGGTGCGGAAGAAAAAATCCTCACGCTGGAAGTAGCCTTGTTCAACGATTTGGTGATGGCCTTGATGGATTATATCGCGGCGGTTCAGCTCAACTGTAACCTAGTGGCGCAGTTGGATTGCCTGCTGTCGTTTGCCAAGGTTTCGATGGAAAATAAGTATATCCGTCCGCAGGTGAACGAAACGGATGTTATTGATATTAAAAATGGCCGTCATCCGGTGATAGAAAAGCAAATGCCCGTGGGCGAAAGCTATATTGCCAACGATGTGTACCTGGATAGTGAAACCCAGCAGGTTATTATGATTACCGGGCCAAACATGGCCGGTAAGTCGGCCTTGCTGCGGCAGACGGCCTTGATTGTGCTGATGACGCAAATAGGATGCTTTGTGCCTGCCGAAGCCGCTTCAATAGGGGTGGTGGATAAAATATTTACCCGTGTGGGAGCCAGCGATAATATTTCGCTAGGCGAATCCACCTTCATGGTGGAGATGAACGAGGCCGCCAGTATCTTGAATAATATTTCATCACGAAGCCTGATTCTGTTCGATGAGCTAGGCCGTGGTACCAGTACCTACGACGGCATTTCCATCGCCTGGGCCATCGTGGAATATATACACGAGCATCCCAATGCCAAGGCTAAAACTTTGTTTGCCACCCATTACCACGAACTTAACGAGATGGAGAAATCCTTCAAACGCATTAAGAATTATAATGTGTCTGTAAAAGAGGTGGACAAGCGGGTTATTTTCCTGCGCAAGCTGGTGCGGGGCGGTAGTGAGCATAGCTTTGGTATCCACGTGGCAAAAATGGCCGGGATGCCTCAAAGCATTGTGAAGCGTGCGGATGAAATACTGAAACAGCTTGAAACGGATAACCGCCAGGCGGATATAACCTCCAAGCCCGTGGGCGAAATTGCCATGCATAGGGAAGGCTACCAAATGAGCTTCTTCCAGTTGGACGACCCCGTGCTTTCGCAAGTCAGGGATGAAATTATCAACATTGATGTAAATAATTTGACTCCCATCGAGGCGTTGAATAAATTGAGCGAGATAAAGAAAATTATAAAGGGAAAATAGCTTCCCTCAAGCAGCGAATTAATATAAACTAATTTTATAAAATAGCCTCTTGCCCCCTCTCTTTTGGGGAGGGTTGGGGTGGGGCTTCTTGTTTTTTATGTTACAAATAGACGATACCATTGTAAGCTTAGAGCTTTTTGACCGAAAATTTATTTGCGACCTGGCTACTTGTAAAGGGCAATGTTGCGTGGAAGGAGAGGAGGGTGCCCCCTTGGAACCCGATGAAGTGGAAAAGCTGCAAGATGTGCTGCCCCTGGTGTGGGACACCTTGCCCGAACGCTCACGGGAAGTAATTCAAGATCAAGGCGTTTCCTATGTCGATCGTGAGGGAGAGGATGTAACTTCTATCGTGAACGGAGATGAGTGTGTGTTTGTTTATACCGACGAAAACGGGTATGCCAAGTGCGCCATCGAAAAAGCTTTTTTGGAAGGAAAGACTACATTCCGCAAACCGATTTCCTGCTACCTGTACCCGGTGCGTGTAGATAGATACCGGTTCTATTCGGCGGTGAATTACCACCGTTGGCATATCTGTTTCTGTGCCGAAGAGTTGGGACAAAAAGAAGGCGTGCCCGTCTATCAGTTTTTAAAAGATCCGCTTATCCAAAAATTTGGGTACGATTGGTATGCTCAACTAGAGGCTGCCGCGAAAGAATTGGAAAAGAGTAAATGAATATAATTCACAATATCTCTGGCTTATTCTCTTTTTATGAGTTGATATATACTTTGTGTACAATGCCGTCCACCAGTCCGAACGTGGGTACATAAATATCCGATATGCCCGAAATGTTAGCAATATGTAGGAATATTTCCGAGGCGGGAACTATTACGTCCGCTCTGTCCAGGTTAAGTTCATATTTTTCCATGCGCTCTTCCAACGATAATTGCTTCAGGTTGTGGTACATGTTTTCCAGCTCCCGGATGTTGAGCACATCTTCTCTACCTAGTTTTGCCAATCGGTGGAGTTTGTTTATATTTCCACCGGAACCGATAATTTCCACTGGGGCAAATTTCTCTTTTACCGTTCTAAGAAAATCGTTCATGTTTTCCAGTTCGGTTTCGGTTACTTTTTTGCGTAGCATCCTAATGGTACCCACATTGAACGATTTTGAATCGGCTAGCTCACCTGCCACAATAACCGAAATTTCGGTGCTTCCGCCGCCTACATCCACGTATAAGTAATTCTTATTTACATTCAGCCTGTCGGCCATGTGGCTTTCGTATATCATTTTGGCTTCTTCACCACCGTCAATTATTTCAATATTAATATCCGTTTTTTCTTTTATTTTCTCCACAATTTTTTGCCCGTTTTTAGCTTCACGCATGGCGGCTGTGGCACAGGCCCGGTAGCTTTCTACCTCGTGTACCTCCATTAGGTTTTTAAAAGCGGTGATGAGTTTAATTAGTTTAAGTGCACGGCTTTTGGTGATTTTCCCCACGGAGAAACTATCTTCACCCAATCGGAGTGGAACCCGAATTAGCAATATTTTTTTAAAAGAGATGCCTTCTTCATCTTCACTGATACTCGAAATTAATAATCGTACTGCATTGGAGCCTATATCTATCGCTGCTACCTTTTTGGATTTCATCTTTACGTGTTTGTTTATCTATCGAATTGTTATTACTCGTTTTGAGAATTGAGTAGATCGTTTTTGTATATCTCGTACAACTTGTATTGCGAGCGGAATGGAATATCGCCTTTTGTTTTAAACAGGTTTTTCCCTCGTCCGTCCACTATTCGTGCTTTTACATTGTCGTTCAACGCGAAATTGATAATCTTCCTCAATTCCTGTTGAATATTCGGGTCGTAAATCGGGATACCTACTTCTATTCTATGATCCAAATTTCGTGGCATCCAGTCGGCCGACGATATATAATATTTAGGCACACTGTTGTTGCAGAAAACCATGATGCGCGAATGTTCCAGAAAATGATCTACAATACTGATAATTTCCATGTTGCCTTTCAATGCTTCCGGTAGTAATATGGCACACATACCACGTACAATCAATTTTACTTCCACTCCCACCTGTGCCGCTTCAAATAGTTTGGTTATAACATCCGGGTCAGTGATATGGTTTATTTTACAATGAATAAATGCCGGCAGTCCTTTTTTCGCGTTGCTTATTTCGGCTTGGATTAAGGCCATTAGCTTCTTGCGCATTTCCTGCGGACTCACCAACAGGTGCATGAACCGTTTGGATTGAAAAGGCTGATCTATATAATTGAACACTTCCTCCACCTCGGCGGTGATTTTTTTGTTGGATGTAAATAGCGTGAAGTCGGTATATACGGCAGCATTGCCTTCGTGGAAGTTTCCGGTGCTTACGGCGGCAATAGCTTTGCCGTTTTTCTTTTTTATCAAGGTGAGCTTGCTATGTATTTTGAGTCCTTCCACCCCAAACGCTACTTTAACTCCGGCTTCCTGCATGCGGTTGGCCCATTTGATGTTGTGCTCCTCGTCGAATCGTGCCCGTACTTCTACTATAGCGGTTACATCTTTGCCATTGCGGGCTGCATTGATTAGTGCACGAATTACTTTTGAATTGTTGGCAACCCGGTACAGGGTTATTTTAATACTTCTCACTTGCGGGTCGATAGCCGCTTCGCGCAACAATTGTACATATTGTGAAAATCCGAAAAAAGGATAATACAGGAATAAGTCCTGCTGCTCCACCGCTAGCATAACGGAAGGGGCTACCTCTATTTCACGTCTTTTTAAAGGGGTAAATTCAGGGTAATTCAAGTTTGCCCCGCCTACCGATGGAAATTTCATAAAGTCCTTGAAGTTGTGGTAACGGCCTCCGCTGATAATGGTGTCCGATTTTTTGAAGTCCAGTTTTTTCAAGATAAACTTACGCATATCGGCAGGCATCCCGTTGTCGTAAACGAAACGTACAGGGCATCCCAAACGCCTGTTTTTAACTCCTTTGGTTACTTTTTCCAATAAGCTTTCGCCAAAGTCGTATTCGGTTTCATCTATTTCCGCGTCGCGGGTAATTTTTATCGTGTAGGCTTCAAACGTATCGTACACAAAGCTTTGGAAAATATCAGGCAGGCATAGCCGGATCACGTCGTCCAGCATGATGATGTTTACTTCGCCATCTTCGGTAGGTAGTACTAGAAACCGGGAGAAATCGGTGGTAGGTACTTCTATCAGGGCATATTCCTTGTATTTGGGTTTGCCACTGCAAAACAGCTTTATGGCCAAGTAGATACGGGCATCGGTAAGTTCGGGAAATTCTTCGGTACGGGAAATGATGAGGGGGGTGATGGAGTCGATCAGCCGGGTATTAAAGAATTGGTGAACGTATTCTTTTTGAGCCTCGGTTAGCTCGGTTTCGTTTACCAGGTGGATATGCTCGGCTTCAAGGCTATCCAGTATTTCATCAAAAATGGCTTCAAACTCAGGTTGCTGTTCGGCAGTCATTTTAGATATTTTTTTCAGCACATCCTCCGGTTTGTCGATGGGCGAAAATAGCTTGCTTTCCACTTCCGCCAAACGCCTGAGGGTAGCCACCCGTACACGGAAAAATTCATCCTGATTGTTGGAGTAGATGCCTAAAAACCGTAGGCGTTCCAGCAGGGGTACGGACTGGCATGCGGCTTCCTGTAGCACTCTGTGATTAAAGTACAACCAACTTATTTCTTTATTAATCAGATATCTATGCTTCTTTATTTGCCTCATGGTTGTATATACTATGTTTTCCTGCAAAGGGAGTAAATAGTTATTACAAAGCTGTAACGAATGTGTTACATAGCGTTGAATGCCACGGAAAGTATAAAAGAAATTTGCCGGATTGAAATTCTCGGCAAACTTCCTTTATACGGAATAAAAAAGAGATTATAAGTTGGTAGCTTATTTGTTTCGGTGAACCTTTGTTTACCGATATTTATGCTAGTTGCTGAACTATTTTGCTTTTGGGTTTTTCATCGCCTCAAAAATTTTGTCGTATAGTTCCTTCATCAGTTCGGGGTTGTCTTTTATTAGCTGTTTGGCAGCATCACGGCCTTGACCCAGTTTGGTGTCGCCATAGCTGAACCACGAACCGCTTTTTTTAATAATGCCGTGTTCCACACCCAAATCCACAATTTCGCCTGTAAGGGAGATGCCTTCGCCAAACATAATGTCGAACTCGGCTCTGCGGAATGGAGGCGCCACTTTGTTTTTCACCACTTTCACGCGGGTTTGGTTTCCTATCACTTCTTCGCCGTCTTTCAATTGTCCTATTTTGCGAATATCCAACCGCACTGAGGCGTAAAATTTCAACGCGTTACCACCGGTAGTGGTTTCGGGGTTACCAAACATTACGCCTATCTTTTCACGCAATTGGTTGATAAACATACAGGTCGTGTTTGTCTTGTTGATGTTAGCCGTAAGTTTGCGTAGGGCTTGAGACATCAAGCGGGCTTGCAAGCCCATTTTGGAGTCGCCCATGTCGCCTTCCAGTTCGGCTTTTGGGGTAAGAGCAGCCACGGAGTCGATTACCACCAAATCCACGGCGGATGAGCGAATCAGCTGGTCGGCCACTTCCAACGCCTGTTCACCACTGTCGGGTTGCGAAATCAACAGGTTCTCAATATCCACACCCAGCTTTTCGGCATAGAAGCGGTCGAAAGCATGCTCGGCATCAATAATGGCGGCAATGCCTCCTTGCTTTTGCACTTCGGCAATGGCATGGATGGCCAGAGTGGTTTTACCTGACGATTCGGGGCCGAAAATTTCAACCACACGCCCACGGGGATAACCGCCCACGCCCAAGGCGAGGTTTAACCCGATAGACCCGGTAGGTATTACGGGAACGTCCACAATCACGTTATCGCCCATTTTCATAATGGTACCCTTGCCGTGGTCTTTTTCTATTTTGTCCATGGCCAGTTGTAAGGCCTTTAGTTTTTCCAACGATGGTTTTTGAATCTCTTTTTCTGACATAAAGTTTTCCTGTTTGTATTTAATTTGATGTTTCAGCTGGACGAATGCACCGGAAAAAGCTTTTAACGTTCATGTTTTCAGCCTTTAAATGTATCCGTATGCGTTTTTCAAAGATAACTGATTTTCCCAAATGCACCGATTTTTCCACCTATTTATTTATTAACAAAACCTTGGCGATGGCTGCCCCACGGGTTCCTACCTTTGGCAAAAAAGCTTATATTTGTGTAATAAACAAGGTGCTCAATTAGGATGTTCAGATTTTAATATTCTTATAAATTACCCCCAACCCCCTAAAGGGGACTTTGGCACAAAATAGACAGTCAGTATATTCCGGTGTCCCCTTTAGGGGATGTAGGGGTAAATGTAATAAACAATACCGTTATGTCACACTTTTCGTCGGAGAAAAGACATATTATCAATACCCTCATCCTGTCGGCCTGCCTGATAGGCATTATCGTGCTGGTGTTTGTGGTGGAGCATGGGCTGGGCACCGATTTCTATTACCTGGGGGTGCATCCGCAGGAGGTAAACGGCCTGCCGGGCATACTCACGCTCATTTTTGTACATGCCGGCTGGGGGCATTTAATCAACAACTGCATTTCCTTATTTATACTCACCGCTTCGCTGTTCTACTTCTATGGCCGGCTGGCCGATAAGATATTTTTGCTCTGCTGGTTTTGCTCCGGCCTGTTGCTGTGGGTTATAGGGCGCGACAGTTGGCATATCGGTGCCAGTGGCTTAATTTACGCTCTTGCGTTTTTCCTTTGCCTAAGTGGCTTTTTGCGTCGGCATGTTCCGCTGGTGGCTATTGCCATGATCGTGGTGCTGTTCTACGGCAACATGGTGTGGCACGTGTTCCCTTGGCAGGCGGACGACCCCGTGTCGTGGGAAGGCCACCTCTCCGGTGCCGTGGTGGGCATCGTGCTGGCTCTTATCTACCGCAAGCAGGGCCCGCAACGACCGGTGAAGGACTGGCACGAGGAGCTGGACTCCGACGACGATAAAGACCTTGCCCAATATGCCGAAAGCTTCGAGCTGGAAGGAGAGAAACAAGATGGTGAGGAAACGCCGGCCGTGTAGATCACTGACAACGGTTGCAAACCTTGCCGGCTGATGGAATTTAGCATTTGTACAAGTTAGAAACTTGCGTTTGGCAACGACAGAGGCAGAGCCTCTGCCGAACGGAGTCTGATTGAGGAGCGATTTAAATAATATTTTAAGTTTTTGGTTGGTTGGGCTGAATTTGTTAGCTTTGGGCTTGATAAAAACATAGGCAACATGACGGTAGATCAGTATATTTCCAGTATCAACTCTCGATACAAGCAGGGTAATGCAACCGAACATACGTTCAGAGGTGATTTGCAACAACTTATAGAAAGTATTGTGCCGGATATACGTGCTACCAACGAACCCAAACGACAAAAATGCGGCGCCCCCGATTATATACTTACCAAGGGTGATATTGAAATTGGTTATATTGAGGCCAAAGATATTGGCGATGCCGATTTGGAAGGCAAAAAGAAAAACAAAGAGCAATTCAATCGGTATAAATCGGCTCTTTCCAACCTTGTTTTTACCGATTATCTCCAGTTTTATTTTTATAGGGAAGGCAAACTTATTACCAAGGTAACAATTGCCTCTATTGATAGTTCTCCCAAGGGCAATGTAATAACTTCTTTGCCCGAAAACTTTGAAGCGTTTGAAAACCTGATTAAAAATTTCACTTTGCATGTGGGGCAAACCATCAAAAGCCCCAAACGGCTGGCCGAACTGATGGCGGGGAAAGCCCGCTTGCTGTCCGATGTAATAGAAAAGGCCTTGACCAGCGATGAAACCCATAATGAGGATAGCACGCTGAAAGACCAGATGAAGGCTTTCAAAGATATTCTTATTCACGACATTAAGCCCAAAGAGTTTGCCGATGTGTACGCGCAAACCATAGCCTACGGGATGTTTGCCGCACGGCTGCACGACCCCTCGCTCGATAGCTTTAGCCGGCAGGAGGCGGCGGAACTGATACCGAAATCGAACCCGTTTTTGCGCAAACTGTTTGGCTACATTGCCGGACCCGATATTGACGACCGCATCCGTTGGATTGTAGATAGCCTGGCTGAAATCTTTTTGGCCTGCAACGTGTATGAGTTGCTGAAAGACTTTGGCAAGGCCACCCAAACCGAAGACCCCATTATTCATTTTTACGAAACATTCCTAAGCGAATACGACCCCGCCCTGCGCAAAGCCCGTGGCGTGTGGTACACACCCCAGCCGGTGGTTAACTTTATTGTGCGGGCGGTGGACGATATTTTGAAAACCGAGTTCGGGTTGCCCCAAGGCTTGGCCGACACCAGCAAAACCACCATCAAGGTAAACACCCAAACCATTGATAAAAAGACCGGACAAAACAAACAGATGGAGCGGGAAGTGCACCGCGTGCAGATACTCGACCCCGCTACCGGTACGGGTACCTTCCTGGCCGAGGTGATAAAGCTCATACACAAAAAGTTTGAAGGCCAGCAGGGCATTTGGAGCAACTACGTGGAAAACCAATTGTTGCCACGCCTCAACGGCTTCGAGCTGCTTATGGCCAGCTACGCGATGGCGCATCTTAAACTCGATTTGCTACTTACCGAAACGGGCTACAAGCCCACCACCGACCAACGCTTTAGGGTGTACCTTACCAACAGTCTGGAGGAATACCACCCCGACACCGGAACCCTGTTTGCCAACTGGCTAAGCACGGAAGCCAACGAGGCCAACCGCATTAAGCGTGAAACGCCCGTGATGTGTGTGATTGGAAATCCTCCTTATAGTGTAAGTAGTTCTAATAAAGGGGAATGGATACAAAATTTAATCATAGATTATAAGAAAAAATTGAATGAAAGAAAAATAAATTTAGATGATGATTATATTAAATTTATTCGGTTTGGACAGTATTTTATAGATAAAAATGGATCTGGTGTTTTAGCTTATATTTCTAATAATAGTTTTATTGATGGCATTACTCATCGTCAAATGAGAAAAAGTTTACTTGAAAGCTTTGATAAAATTTATATTCTTGATTTGCATGGGAATGCAAAGAAAAAAGAGGTTTGTTCCGATGGGACTCCAGACCAAAATGTGTTTGATATTATGCAAGGTGTTAGCATTAATATTTTCATAAAGACAGCACAAAAAAAAGAAGATGAATTAGGAATAGTTTTACATAGTTGTTTACAAGGAAAAAGAAATTTTAAATATGAATATTTAAAGAATGCTTCTATTAGTTCTATTAAATGGATGACTTTAAATTTTTCCGATCCTTATAATTTTTTTATACCTAAGGACTTTACATTAGATTCTAAGTATAAAAAAGGATTTAAAGTTGATAAATTATTAGTTGTAAACTCAAATGGTATTGAAACAAAGTGCGATTCGTTAGCAATTCATTTTGATGAAAATTCATTAAATCAAGTTATTAATGATTTTAAGAATGAAGAAGTTCCTAATCTTAGAATAAAATATAAAACAAAGGAAGATTCAAGTGGATGGAATTTTATAAATGCTAAAAAAAGTATTTTATCTGATGTCTTTTTTCATCAAAAAATACACTATCGCCCATTTGATATAAGAGAAACAATAATTACAAAAAATTCTGGAGGTTTTATTGGCCGTTCTAGATTTGAAGTAATGAGGCATTTTCTCAATCCTAATTTAGGACTTATAATACCAAGACAAACAACTCAAGATTATCGCCATAGTTTTATTTCCAACAAGATAATAGAAGGGAATATAACTGCAAGTGCAAAACTCTTTGGTACAGGCTGTATTTTTCCATTATATCTTTATCCAGAAATAAATGCACAGCAAACCATAGATGGCACAACAACCCGTACGCCCAACCTAAAACCCGAAATAGTAAAGCAGATAGCCGAAGGTTTGGGCTTGGCTTTTGTGCCGGAGAAGGAGGAAGGCACGAATACTTTTGCGCCTATCGATTTGCTGGATTATATCTATGCTGTGCTGCATTCGCCTGCCTATCGCGAAAAGTACAAAGAATTTCTCAAAATAGATTTTCCCCGTGTGCCATATCCAACGGATGCCGCTCGGTTTTGGCAACTGGTGGAGCTAGGTGGCCGGCTTCGGCAAATACACCTGCTGGAAAGCCCCGTGGTGGAACAATACATCACCCAATATCCCGAAGACGGCGACAACGTGGTGGTTAAACCTGAGTACAAGGATGGGCGGGTGTATATCAACCCCGTGCAATATTTTGCAGGTGTGCCCCAAGTGGCATGGGATTTTTACATCGGGGGTTACCAGCCTGCACAGAAATGGCTGAAAGACCGCAAAGGCCGTGCCCTCTCGTTTGAAGACATTCTGCATTACCAAAAAATAATTGTAGCCCTCGCGGAAACCGACAGGCTAATGAAAGCCATCGATGCGGTGGGGGTTGACAATACATAAATTTGAATTTCGGCCTGTAAGGCCAATTTAATTCAGCCCAAGGCAACACCTTGGGTTTATATGCAGGCAAGAAGGAGGCGGGCTGTAAGCCCAATTTAGTTAGTCGGCATTAAAGTTGCCCTTACAGGGCGCAGTTTGGGTTGTTCCAAGCTACCCTAGGCGACGCGTTGCTTTGCCTAGGGCTGAATTAAGTTAGGCTTTCAGCCTGAATTCCGCTAGCATATATCAAGTTTGGACGTGTATGTTTTGCAACAGCAGGTATATACCCGAACACGGTTTTTAAATTAACCCATCCCCCTTCGGGTACTTCCCTTTACAAAAAGGGAAGAATAATTAGGCAGGCATTGTTTGTTTTTCTTTGGTGCAACTTTCAATTTATGCAATCTAAATTATGCATTAAATTTGTTATGCATTAGATTTGAGTTTTTCCTACCTTTGTGCCCATGAATATGTTCCGTTACTTTATCTACTTGGCTTACAAGGGCACGGCCTACCACGGTTGGCAGGTGCAGCCCAATGGCATTTCGGTGCAGGAGGTGCTTATCCGGGCTTTTTCCACCGTGTTGCGCCACCGGGTGGATGTTGTGGGTGCGGGGCGTACGGATGCCGGGGTGCATGCCCGCCTGATGGTGGCGCATGTAGATGTGCAGGTGCCGTTCACGAATTTAGCCGCGTTTGCGTACAAGCTCAACGGCATTTTGCCCAATGATATATCCATCCTCAACATAGTGCCCGTGCGGGCAGATGCACATGCCCGCTTCGACGCGGTGGCGCGCACGTATGAGTATTGGCTCACCACGGAAAAGAATCCTTTTTTGAGTGAGGGTGCGGCTAAGGTGTATGGCTCGTTGGACTTCGAGGCGATGAACCGTGCGGCGGCGTGCTTGATGGAGTACACTGACTTTACGAGCTTTAGCAAGTTGCACACGGATGTGAAAACGAATAATTGCCGCATCACCCGTGCGGAATGGTGCAGGCGGGGCGAGGTGTGGGTGTTTACCATCCGTGCCGACCGGTTTTTGCGCAACATGGTGCGTGCTATCGTGGGTACGCTGCTGCAAGTGGGCAGGGGACGAATGACGGAAGCGGATTTTCGTGCCGTGATTGAGGCTAAAGATCGTTGCCGGGCGGGCGTGTCTGCTCCGGCCGAAGGGCTTTATCTCACGGATGTGGCTTACCCTGAATCGGTTTTTATTGTTGATTGATTTTTGTGTTACATTGAAAAATCCGAAGGATTGATATTATTATAGAAAAATAAACTAACCCGTATTCATAACCCCGTATGGGGTGACATTATAATATCACCCCATACGGGGTTATGAATACGGGTTAGTTTATTTTTCTATAATAATATCAGCCCTTCGGGCTTAGTTAAAATAGATAGTTACCAAATTAAGAAGGCTTTGTGTGGATTGTTTATGTTCTTTTCTCGGCGCTGGGCTTAGGCCTTTATGATATTTCGCAAAAGGTTTCGTTGCGCGATAATGCTATTCTGCCGGTGTTGTTTTTCTCCATTGTGAGTTCGGCGGTGTTGCTTACGCCGTTTTTGGTTTTGTCCAACGGGGCTCCTTCGGTGCTTATTCATACGCCGTTCTATGTTCCGCCGGCCGATTTTCGCACGCATTGCTTTATTTTCCTCAAGTCGTTAATTGTGCTTTCGGCGTGGTTGTTCCTCTACGCGGGCATGAAGCATTTGCCTCTCACGCTGGTGGAACCTATCAAGGCCACGCAACCTATTTTCACGGTGATTGGTGCGATGCTTATTTTTGCCGAACGGCTTAATGGGTATCAAACGGTGGGTGTGGTTATCACCTTGCTGTGCTTTTACCTGTTTGCGGTGGTGGGCAAAAAGGAGGGGCTTTCGTTTCGGCGCAACGTGTGGGTGTGGTGCCTCATAGCGGGCACGGTGGCTAACGCGGCTAGCGGGCTGTATGACAAATACCTGATGCACCAGTTCAACCGGATGACGGTGCAGGTGTATTATTCTTATTACCAAGTGCTTGTGATGGGTATTATCACGGGTTTGCTGTGGTACCCGAAGCGCAAGGAGGGCACGGCTTTCAAGTGGCGATGGTCTATTGTGCTCATCGCGGTATTTCTGTGCTGCTCGGATTTTCTGTATTTTTATGCCTTGTCGGTGCTGGGTTCGCTCATCTCGGTTATCTCACCTTTGCGCAACGCGGGTCAACTGTTGCCGTTTGCCTACGGTGTGTTTTTCTTTAGAGAGAAAAATTTGAAGTGGAAAATGTTTTGTTTGATAGGTGCCTTGAGCGGTATATATTTCTTGTTTTTAGGCTCTTGGTAAATGATTCGCGGATATATTTTATGTGGATTAGCGATAAAAATGCGTGGTTTATTTTTGAAATATCAAAACAAAGTTGTAATTTTGCAAGCCTTTAAAAAGTCAGAAGTATATTAATAATAAAAGATATCAAAGAAAAATGAAAAGCGGAATTCATCCAGAAACTTATCGTCCAGTTGTATTTAAGGATATGTCAAACGGCGATACCTTTATCTCTCGTTCAACAGCTAACACAAAAGAAACTATCGAAATTGATGGTGCAACATTTCCATTAATCAAAGTAGATATTTCCAGTACATCACATCCTTTCTACACAGGAAAATCAAACTTGGTAGATACAGCAGGGCGTGTTGACAAGTTTAAATCTCGTTATGCAAACAGAGGTAAAAAATAATTGTTAAAAAAATAAACAAATTAACCCTGCCGAACAACTTTGGCGGGGTTTTTGTTTTTAAAATAGAAGTTTTAAGTAGTTCAACCACACACACTATGAAAAAAGCCAGATTGATTTTAGCCGTCACCTTGATGGTTGTATTGTTCTCTTCCTGTGTTAGAGACCATAATTATCTTTATTGTGACAATGCAACTGTTACGGTTGTGAATAGTTCTAATTATGTAATATATTATTCATGGACGAGTAATTATTGTGAGAGGTATAATTATCTAATGCCAGGAGATAAATTGATTTTGCCAGTGGAATCCGGGAGACTTGATTTAGATAACCCCGAAGTGGTGACGTTCGATTACAGATACGGAAGCTATGGTTATTCTGATGGTTCCGTTAATGTTACGGTTGATGATTGTAGTAAAGTAATATATATAGATTAAACATGTTTTTGAATCAAAAAAAAGAACGTTGGAGCAGCAGCCAACGTTCTTTTTTTATTTTGTGTGGTAGGCAATGAGCCCGGCCATAGGGCCTTTAATAACGGTACCCAGTTTTATACGCGATATAGTGGCGGCCTGCTGTAGTATGTCCTTGAAATAATAGGCTACCGACCCCATGCACGATACGGTATATTCCGTGTAGTTGTACTGATGAATGTTTCGCTCGAAAAAGTCCAAGAAGCTATGAAACACCATTTCCCGAATGTGAATCTGTGTTTGATTCTCGTACATAAAATGGGTGAACTGCGCTAAGAAACGGTTGGGGAAAGGCTTCTTATATACGGCTTCCATAATTTCGGCGGGCGTGAGGCTATATTGCTCGAAAAACTTGGCTGTGAGTTCTTCCGGGTACTGGTTCTTGAGTAAGTCGGCAATAAATTTCTTCCCGATGGCAGCCCCGCTACCCTCGTCGCCCAAAATAAACCCAAGTGGCGATACGTTTTCCACGATCTGTTCTCCCACATACAAACAAGAGTTCGACCCTGTGCCTAAAATGCAGGCAATGCCTTTCTCGTTGCCAAACAGGGCACGGCAAGCGGCAAGTAGGTCGTTGTTTACCTCGTAGGTAGCTGCCGGGTACGATGCTTTCAGGGCATTTTTTATCATCTCCTTTTTGTCGGGGAAAGCACAGCCGGCACCGTAAAAATGAATTTCCGTGATGCCTTCGTTTATAATTTCCGCCAGCACATTTTCTCTTATTTCGTGTGTTATTTGCGCTTCGCTTTGGTAGAAGGGGTTTATCCCCTCGGTAAATAATTCTTTTACAACGTGTGAATTTTGCAGCAAGCACCAGTGAGTTTTGGTGGAACCGCTATCGGCAATTAATATCATATTGTGGTTAATTAAATAGGTAAGGTTATTTTTTTTGAAAAAGTAAAAATACGGATAATGTTTAAAAAGCCCAGTTCTTTTTTTCGTGTTGTGGCAAATAATTTTGATAATTGACCCGGCATATAGTTGGCAAGCTTTTTATTAACCATTATTTTTGTATCTTGTTTACCCGATAAAATTCTATCTATGAAAAAAATAAACTGTTTCATCCCGTACCAAGACCCTGATTCTGTAGCTCAAACCATAGCCTCCCTGCGCGAAAGCACACTGACAGGCACCATCTATCTGCTATACACACAGCAAAAACCGCAGGTGGCAGGCTGTGAAACCATACAGGTAGATAACATGCAAAGCACCCAAATGGTTCGTCAAATTGCCGAACGTGCCACGGGTAATTACACCTTAATATATACTAAAGCCACTCCGCTGCAACTGGGACAATTTGCCCTGGAACGCTTGCTGCATGTGGCCGACGATTCGGGTGCGGGCATGGTGTATGCCGATTATTACCAACTCATTGACGGCGAACGTAAAGCATTGCCTGTTATTGATTATCAGCAGGGCAGCGTGCGCGATGATTTTAATTTCGGGTCGGTGCAGCTCTATTGCTCCAAAGCCTTGCGTGAAGCGGTAGGGGGGATGCAAATCGATTACGAGTTTGCCGGGTTGTACGACCTTCGGCTTAGGGTTTCGCAACGCCACGAAATTTTTCATTTGAATGAATTTCTTTACACTGAAATAGAGGACGATAAACGCAAGAGTGGCGAAAAACAATTTGATTACGTTGACCCGAAAAACCGTGCGGTGCAGTTGGAAATGGAGCAGGCTTGCACGGAACACTTGAAACAAATAGGGGCGTACCGCGAACCTGATTTTAAAACGGTGGATTTTGATGAAGAAATTTTTCCCGTTGAGGCTTCGGTTATTATACCCGTGCGCAACCGGGTGAAAACCATTGCAGATGCCATTCAATCGGTACTTTCGCAGGAAACTAAGTTTGTTTTTAACTTGATAATTATAGATAATCATTCCACGGATGGAACTACCGAACTGATAGCGAAGTTTGCCAAGCAGGATGAGCGCATTATCCACCTCATCCCTGCCCGACAAGATTTGGGCATCGGCGGATGTTGGAATGAGGGGGTACATCACGCCGGGTGCGGTAAGTTTGCCGTGCAGCTTGATAGCGACGACGTGTACTCCTCGCCCGCCACTTTGCAAACGATGGTAGATGCCTTTTACACGCAGCAATGCGCGATGGTAATCGGCTCGTACACCATGACTAACTTTGCCATGCAAACCATCCCGCCGGGGCTGATTGACCACAAGGAATGGACACCGGAAAACGGGCGCAATAATGCACTACGAATTAACGGGCTGGGTGCCCCACGGGCTTTTTATACCCCTGTTCTCCGTGAAATAAAAGTGCCAAACACCAGTTATGGTGAGGATTACGCGCTTGGGTTGCGCATCAGCCGTGAATATCAAATAGGGCGGGTTTACCAGTCAGTGTACCTCTGTCGGCGTTGGGATGAAAACTCGGATGCCGCGCTCGATATAGCTAAAATCAATACCTACAATACCTATAAAGATAAATTGCGCACCCTGGAAATGGAGGCGAGAAAACAACTGAACCGATGAGCTTACAACAGGATATACTATCTCTTTTCGACGAGCAACTGCAATCGTGGCCGCTGGCGGGGAAAAACTACGAGGCGTTGGAAAACATCCGTGTCAAAGTATTTGATTTCGGGGCATATACTATCAACGTGCAATTCAATCCCGCACGGGCAGTGTCGTCGTTAGCTAAATTGGATACGAAAACAATTGAAGCCCGCCCTTGCTTTTTGTGCGCGGCCAACAGACCTAAGGAGCAAAAAAGTATTGACTTCAAAGGGAAATACGATGTGTTGGTAAATCCGTTTCCTATCTGTCAGAAACACTTAACCATCGCTTCCAACATCCATGAGCCACAACTTATTTCACTCGAAAAGTTGGATGATATGTTGGACTTGGCCGAAGCCTTGCCTGATTTTGTTATTCTTTACAATGGCCCGCAATCGGGTGCTTCCGCTCCCGATCATTTCCATTTTCAGGCGGGTAATGTTGATTTTTTTCATCAGCCGGTAGATATGTTTCACGATGGGCTGATAGATAAACGCGTATTTTCCTCACCCCGAAAAGAAACGATAGCACAAGCATTTGGGCAGCTTTACAAAGAGCTGAAAACCAACGAGGACGAACCGAAGATGAATATCTTTTGTCAGTTCAAGGACAATGAATTTGTACTCACCGTTTACCCTCGCAAGCAACATCGCCCCCGGCAGTTTTTTGCCGAAGGCATCGCGCAACTTATGGTGAGCCCCGGGGCTATTGATATGACGGGCACGCTCATCATTGCTCGCGAAGAGGATTTTGAAAAAATTACCAAAGACGATATTAAGGATATTTTCAAACAAGTGTCGTTGTAAAAACAAAAGAAATTCATCATGGAACCAACCATAAGCGTGGGCGTTTTATCGGCACAGAAAATAGCTGTTGTATTTCATCCATCGTATGTTTCGGAAGAAGTATGTTTTGCCGGGCAGCAAGAGTTCAGCTTGCGTGATGGAAAAATTTATTTTGCCGGGAAAAGTTACAACGAACTGTTATTTTTACCCCAACAACCCGATGCTTCGTTCGATTTGCTTGATGTGGTTATCGGTATCGGTTTCCATTGGGAGCGCAAGGAAACCCAACGCTTCAATGGGCAACTGAAAATTATAGCGGAAGGAGATAAACTCACGGCGGTAAATGTGTTGCCAGTGGAGGATTATTTGCTAAGTGTAATTTCGTCAGAAATGAGTGCCACCAGTTCGCTGGAGTTGCTAAAGGCGCATGCCGTAACTTCCCGCTCCTGGCTGTTGGCTCAATTGGAAGCGAAGAAGAAGACGACCTCACCCCCGACCCCTCTCCAACAGAGAGGGGAGCAAAACCACATCCATGAATTTATCACCCCTCCAACGGAGGGGACGGGGGAGGCTCTTATCCGATGGTATGATAAAGACGATCATGTAAATTTTGATGTGTGTGCCGACGACCATTGTCAACGTTACCAAGGTATTACCCGTGCTAGTGCCGAAGCCGTGAAACAAGCCATTGAAGCCACATGCGGGCAGGTGTTGAAGTACGAAGAAAAAATATGTGATGCCCGTTTTTCCAAATGCTGCGGGGGCATTGCCGAATTGTTTGAAAATTGCTGGGAGCCGGAGCATCATGCCTATTTGCTCCCCGTGGAAGATAAGCCCGAAGGTGGGGTGAGCAACCGGATAATGACCGAAGCGGAAATAGAATGCTTTATTAAAAATCCGGTTGCCGGTGATTTTTGCAACACGACCGATGCCGGGGTGCTGTCGCAGGTACTTAACTCTTACGACCAGGAAACGCCCGATTTCTACCGTTGGCAGGTAAGTTACACGCAAGCGGAAATGGCCGAATTGCTTGCCCGCCGTTCCGGGATAGATTTTGGCTCCATCTTAGATTTAATACCCGTGGAGCGAGGCATCTCAGGCCGACTTATCCGGCTGAAAATAGTAGGGAGCAAGCGCACCATCACGGTAGGCAAGGAGCTTGAAATTCGCAAATGGTTGTCCAATTCACACCTGTATAGCTCCGCCTTTATCGTAGAAAAAGGGGCGGTGCAAAACGTGGTACCTGCTCAGTTTACCTTGCTTGGAGCCGGGTGGGGGCATGGGGTAGGTTTGTGCCAAATAGGTGCTGCCGTTATGGCCGGAAAAGGGTATCTTTACAAGGATATTTTGAAGCATTATTTCCGTAATACAGAATTGAAAAAGATATATTAACCAGAGTTCGACATAAAAAAAATATTTAGGATACAGATAATCAATGCATTTATTTGCCGAAGGCAATAGATATTAATAGAAATGCTAAATAGATATAAGCTATTCCCCGAACGGGGATAAATATATGTATTCCCATTCGGGAAAAAGTTTCTTGCGGAGACTCTTTTCTATTAATATTAATCTCCTTCGGAGAACAATTGCTTGTTTATCAGATGTGTAATATTTTCTCTTATATCGAACTCAGGTTATTAAATTTGATATTACCCTCATTTTTAACAGTAGTAATTGAACATACAAATAGTTAGGATTGGCCAAAAGTCCCCTTTAGGGGATTAGGGGTGATTTGCAATTCATAATTATACATTCATCCCAAAAGAATAAGAACGAAATATAATTTGCTATGAAACAGATACTATTTATTTTGCTGCTTTTAATTTCCGTTCAGGGTGTTTCGGCTCGTAAAGTAGTGCGGAAACCGTCCACCGATATTAAAGGTTGTAAATGGACACTGGTTACCTTAAAAAATAACAGGGTAGGGGGCGATAGTGTGAAATTCAGGGTGCAGCCCTACATTCAATTCCTGCCGGGTGAGAATCATTTTAGCGGACATGGCGGATGTAATGCGC
This sequence comes from Paludibacteraceae bacterium, assembly GCA_031292565.1. GTDB lineage: Bacteria > Bacteroidota > Bacteroidia > Bacteroidales > Paludibacteraceae > JAFGVL01. The sequence continues at coordinate 799,184 of JARLGW010000001.1, read as the reverse complement.
TTGGTGGCACGTACGAGTTTACGCCAAAAAATCACTTGCGCTTGTATGGTATTATTTCCACCAAGATGGCATGTCTGGGTCAGGTAGATGTAGAGGGCGATTTTTTGCAGGCACTTCGTGAAGCCGACCATTATACCGTGAGTGGAAAAACCTTAACTATATTCGACGGCAAGGGCATCGCCCTGGCTGCTTTTGAAATAAGAGAAACTAAAAAGTAAAGATGAAAGAAAACAAAAGCCAAGGTAGCCCGTGGGGCTGGATACCCAGTTTGTATTTTGCCGAAGGGTTGCCCTACGTGGCGGTGATGATGGTGGCGGGTATTATGTACAAACGCCTGGGTATGAGTAACGAGGACATCGCGCTCTACACCGGTTGGCTTAACCTGCCTTGGGTTATCAAACCTTTTTGGAGCCCGTTTGTAGATATTATCAAGACTAAACGCTGGTGGATTGTGGTGATGGAATTAATTATCGGCGTAGGACTTGCGGGCGTGGCGTTTTCCATCCCTACCCATTTTTGGTTTCAGGCTTCCTTTGCCTTCTTTTTCTTGATCGCCTTCTCGTCTGCCACGCACGATATTGCTTGCGACGGTTTTTACATGTTGGCACTTCCGCCACATAATCAGGCGACCTACATTGGCATTCGTAACACGTTCTACCGCGTTGCGATGATTTCGGGGCAAGGCGGGTTGGTGGTGCTGGCAGGTTATTGGGAGCATACCACGGGGAATATTGCTTTTTCGTGGAGCTTGATTTTTTACATATTTACAGCACTGTTTCTCGCGATGTTCGTTTACCATAAATTCTTTTTGCCCAAACCAGCTAGCGATGCGCTTTCCGAAAACACTTCGCCTGCTTATATCATCAGTCAGTTTGGTGAAGCTTTCGTAAGCTACTTCAAAAAGAAACAAATTTGGGCAGCCCTCTTTTTCATTATGGCTTACCGCTTTGGCGAAGCACAAATCACGGCCATGGGTAAGCTGTTTATGCTAGACCCGGCCAAGGTGGGCGGACTTGGGCTAACCACCGAGCAAGTGGGCATCCTTTATGGAGGTGTAGCCGTAGGGTTTTTGTTGCTGGGAGGTATCCTTGGCGGGTTGGCTATTGCCCGCAACGGACTGAAATTCTGGCTTTGGCCTATGGCTTTTGCTATCAGCTTGCCGCACATCACGTACGTGTATTTATCGCTTTTCTATCCTGATAATTTTTGGATAATTAGTACCTGTGTGGCTATCGAGCAATTTGGCTACGGTTTCGGGTTCACCGCCTTTATGGTGTACTTGATGTATTTTTCCGAGGGGCATTACAAAACTTCACACTATGCTATTTGCACCGGGTTTATGGCCTTGGGCATGATGGTTTCCACCATGATTGCCGGCAAGCTTCAGGCTTGGTTAGGCTATCCGCATTTCTTCCTTTGGGTAATACTCTGCACCGTGTTTACTTTTATAGCTGTGGCGTTGATAAAGGTGGATGCAGGATATGGCAAGAAACAAGTCTATCTTTAGAATATTGATAATCAATGTGATTTTTTGCCGTAGGCAATATATTTCAATAGAAAAAATAAATAGATAGAACGGATTCCCCCGTATGGGGATAAATAGATATATTCCCATTCGGGAAAAAGTTTCTCGTGGAGACTTTTTTCTATTAATATTAATCTCCTTCGGAGAATAATAACCTGTTTGTCAAACGTATAATACTTCTCTTATATAGAACAAGGCTAGTAGTACTTGTTGATAGGCAACTCCTATGGAGTTTGTAGTTAAGATATTGTCCCACCTCCGGTTAAAACCGGAGGTTATTCACAGGATACTCCTAGCGGAGTATTAACGAAAAAAGCAAACCCAAACGGATTTGCTTTTTTCGTTATCATCTATTTATTATAGAAATTATATTTTTCCTAAAGCTTGTTCCAGGTCGGCAAGAATATCGTTTGCGCCTTCTATGCCTACGGAGAAACGAATCAAGTCCGGTCTTACTCCGGCGGCTATCAGTTGCTCATCCGAAAGCTGACGGTGGGTGTGGCTGGCGGGGTGCAACACGCAGGTGCGTGCATCGGCTACGTGGGTTACGATGGCTGCCAATTCCAAATTGTCCATAAACTTGATGGAGGTATCGCGTCCGCCTTTCAACCCGAAGGTTACCACGCCACACGACTGTCCGTTGCGGAATTGTTTTTGTGCCAACGCGTAATATTTATTGGATGGAAGTCCGCTATAATTTACCCAAGCTACTTTTGGATTCTTTTCCAAATATTCGGCTACTTTTTGAGCATTTTCGCAATGACGTGGCACGCGTAGGTGCAAGGTTTCCAATCCCAAATTAAGCAAGAACGCATTTTGAGGGGATGGGATAGAACCGAAGTCGCGCATCAATTGCACGGTGGCTTTGGTGATGTAAGCTCCTTTGCCGAATGATTTGGTATAAGCCAATCCATGATATGAAGGGTCGGGCTCGGTAAGTCCGGCAAATTTATTTCCGTAAGCTTCCCAATCAAAATTACCGCTATCCACGATGCAACCACCCACGGCGGAAGCGTGTCCGTCCATATACTTGGTGGTGGAATGAATTACAATATCCGCTCCAAATTCAAACGGGCGGCAATTGATAGGTGTGGCAAAGGTGTTGTCAATAACCAAGGGTACGCCATTGGTATGGGCTATGCGTGCAAATTTTTCGATGTCGAGTACGCTCAACACGGGGTTGGCTATTGTTTCGGCAAACAACGCTTTGGTGTTGGGGCGGAAAGCTTTGGCAATTTCTTCTTCGCTAGCATCCTGATCTACAAACGATACTTCGATGCCCAGCTTTTTCATGGTAACGGCAAACAGGTTGAATGTGCCACCGTAAATAGCGGATGCACTTACAAAGTGGTCGCCGGCCTCGCAAATATTAAAGATGGAATAGAAGGTGGCCGCTTGCCCCGAAGAGGTAAGCATGGCTGCCACACCACCTTCCAAGGCAGCGATTTTTCCAGCTACGGCATCGTTGGTAGGGTTTTGCAAGCGGGTATAGAAATATCCGTTTTCTTTTAGGTCGAACAGATTAGCCATCTGCTCGCTGGTGTCGTATTTGAATGTTGTACTTTGATAAATGGGCAACACACGGGGTTCACCGTTTTTTGGTTGCCATCCGCCTTGTACGCAAAGCGTATCTTCGCTAAATTTCTTTTCCATTTTCCCTTATCTGTTTAAATATTTCCGACATATATCTCTATATGCTTTTTTTTGTAAAAATTTCTTCAAAAAATTGTTTATCCTCGTTTCCAGTGCGGGTGATGATGGACGCATAGCCCAAGCCTCCATCTGCGTGAAGCTTACCGCCGTTTCAACGTCCAGTTCGGGCATTAGCAGAGCATTTTGTTTGGCTATTTGCATGTCGCACACGGCATAATCAATATCGCCCTTTGCCACCATCATCATTAGTTGTTCAGCCTCGTAGCGCGGCATTTCCTTTACAATAATGGTATCGGCTATTTCGTCCGCCAAATTGCGTAAGCGTAATATGTTGGGTGATTTCTTGGGTACATAAACCGTTTTTCCGGCTAATAGTAGTTGGTTACGGATAGGATCTGTTCCGTTGTTAAATTCCGCTTTCCGTTGTACCAGCACTTGTGGAAGTTGGATTATAGGTGATGAAAAAGCTACTCTTTTGCGTAGCTCGGAGGTGATGGGTATGTTGCGGGCTATGATGTCAACTTTGCCTTTTAGTAAATCGTCCACATTTTTTTCCAGGCTGTTTTCAATTACCCATTCCGGTTTCAGGTGGAGGCTATCGCATAAAATTTGGATCAACTCGTATTGGAAACCCACGGCGGTGTCGCCTTTGATGTAGTAGTCTATTGAACTGTAATCGGTGGCCACGCGAAGTACTCCCTTGCGGTTAATTTCTTTGTAATCGCGCAGCTTGCCTCCTTTGGATGAAATCCAAATAATCCCAACCAGCAGCAATACGAGGATTAGGCCGGAAGCCAATATTATTTTTCTTTTTTGTTCCATAACCCCGAAACAATTGGTTTTTTAAATAAGATTAATCAAAAAGGTTCCACGAGATACCCATTTTAAACCGTTGAGGATAAAGAGGATAATCAGGCATAGAAAAATAATTTTGGGCTGAGAAAGAAGCATTATAATGATAGTATTTAAAGAAGAAACGTGCCGTGGATAAGTGAAAAGAAAGATAGGCACTCATAACCGGAAAATCGCCTAATTTTTCTTTATCCTGCAAATAGAACACTCCTGTAGCCGGCATGTAGTTGGGCGCGTAATAGGCCGTGTTGTAATACATGTCCGTTCCAATCTGAGTGGTAAGCACCTTGAACATTTTAAAGGCAACAAACAGGTTGTTGTAGGTAGAAAGTTCGGGCAACGGCAATATATCCGCATCACTGGTTTTTTGGTAAATGGCTTTATTTTGCAAATGAAGGATTCCTAAATTAAAATCAAGTTTAGCATTTCCCGATAGCACCTGAATGTTTCCGTCGTATTGTGCGGGAAGAGCTTCGGAATTAAAATAGATCAACTTGGATACATTTTCCACTCCAGCCCCAACATTTACATCTATCCATTTGTTATGCAAGCCTAATTTTGCATCCACGTGCGATTTCATCGTTTTGTCGAAATCGTTGTTCCATATAAAGTGGTTGGATACATACGTGTTTTCAAAGTAAGAAGGCGAAGTGCGTTTAATAGAACCGTTGGCATTCAAATAAACAGTATTGCTTAATAAGCGGAACGAACTGCTAATACCCCCGTCTAATTTAAAATCGCCCGATTTAGGCCCCACGGTGTAAACTTCGCCATTGGCATTAAATAAAAAGTTTTTCCCCTTACGTTTTGACATTTCGGCACCAAACAATATATCATTTTCAGAAGCGTTTACAGGAGTGCTGTCATTCAAATAATAATATTGCCTGTAATCATGTTCTACATAGCCGACAATGCTTAACGGGAACCAACGGGCGAATCCCTCATTGACAGAAAATGCAACGCTGTTTCGTAATGATCTGAAACGGACGGAATCTTGTGTTTCTTTACCGTTAAAGTAGGTATGCGCGTAAAACGATGAATCTGATCCGGTACTTTTGTATCTTTTTTGTGCTTCCTCGTATTTGAATGTATGAGAGATGGTTGCAATAGGTCTATATTCAAAATGAGTAGAGTCTATAGCCCGTTTTACAGTAGCAAGGTGAAATTTTTGGTTCAGATAGATGTACTTGTTGGTGTACTTGGACGTTGATGTTGTAAGCTTGGTGGGGATTTCGTCTGTCGAGTAATTACCCATCGAATCTTTGTTGGAAATATACGCGGGGTTGGTTATACCTCCGTTTTCCTCATTGTTGAATGCCTGATACATAATAGCACCCGTTAGCCCGTAATGTTTCCCTGAGTAGCTAGCCCAAATTCCACTTTTTACCTGACGGGTCATCTGAGAGTTGTACAAACCCTTGGCTCCCGCGTAGTTGAAAAGTATGGCGAAATTAAATCTTTTATTAAGATTAAGCGTAATGAGACCTTTAAAATCATCATCCTTGGTAGTTGTAGCTCCATTGCTATAATACGTCAGATTTGAATAGGGAGATTTTGTATTGTAAAAGAGAATATCCGATACGGAGGTAAAATAAGCGTCATAAGGTCGGGAAAAAAGAAAATCCGTTTTTTCTGTACGGTCGAAATAAATTTTTGATTGCAAGGGCGATCCCAATGCACCATTGTAAGAGTTTGCAATGCTATAGTTATTCATCGGGTCGGTGTTTTGGAACCCGAATAGCGATGTGTCTATAACAGCTGGTACAGCAGATGCTGTTTTATCGGTAACAGTCCATACTGAAATACCTTTATGTATGGTATTAGGCTTTTGTGCTACAACAAATTGCGTTGCAAAACAAACTGATAATAATATAAAGAATATCCTTTTTTTCATGCGGGAGCAAAGGTAATAAGATTTTAAAAAATTATAAGACACAGGGTTAAAAGAATAATTATTTTTTACAATAATAAAGGGTTGATGAGTTTTCGGGTCGAAATAGCAGGCTGGCTATTTGCTTTACCTGTGCTTGTGTCACAGCCCTGTATTTCTCAACTTCCGTGTTAATATCCTCCGCCCGGTTCAAAAGTTCGTAATACGCTATATTGGTTGCTTTGTTTAGATAATTCATTTCGGAAAAAACATGATTGGATTCATATTTATTCTTTACTTTTTCCATTTCATAATCGCCGATAGGCTCTGTAATTAGTTTTGAAATTTCCGCCACGATAGCATCATCCGCCATTTCTAGTGAAATACCTTCGTTCAGTTTCCCTTTTACAAGCAACAGCCCTTCATCTATGTCGCCCGATACGTAAGCGTTTATTTCTGAAAACAATTTCAGCTCCTGCACCAACGAACGGTACAACCGCGCCGAATTGCCATTGGATAATAAATCCGAAATTAAATCGCACACCACGTAGTTTTCGTTCATCCTGTGGGGCATGTGGTAAGCCTTGCAAATCATGTTGGCCGGAACATCTCGTTCCACTTTCAGGAAACGAGCTTCAGTTTGAATCGGTTCCATCGGAATAGCTTTGGGCTTTACATCTCTTGCCGGTATGGAGCCAAACCATTTTTCCGCCAAGCGAACCACTTCTTCAAAATTAACGTTGCCAACCACGGAAAGGACGGCGTTGTTTGGCGCATAATAACGATAAAAGAAATCCTTTACTTCATCTAGCGTGGCATTGGCTATGTGCGAGGGGTCTTTGCCTATGGTGCACCATTGGTATGGATGCACTTTGTAAGCTAATGGGCGCAGCAGCATTTGAAAATCGCCATAAGGCTGATTCAAGTTCCGTTGTTTAAATTCTTCTATCACCACATTTTTTTGCGTGTCGAGCGATTTTTGTGAAAAATCGAGCTCCAGCATGCGGTCGGACTCCAGCCAAAAAGCCGTTTCCAGGTTCTCCGTCGGGATGCTTATATAATAGTTGGTGATGTCGTTGTTAGTCCACGCGTTGTTTTCCGCTCCCGCTTTTTGAAGGGGGCCGTCAAAGTCGGGTACATTGATAGAGCCGCCAAACATCAGGTGCTCAAACAGATGGGCGAAACCTGTTTTGTCGGGTTGCTCATCGCGTGCACCCACGTTGTACAACAAATTTACGGCTACCATATTAGTAGTGCTGTCGTTACTGTGCAGCACCCGCAAGCCGTTGGTGAGAATATGTCTGTTGATTGAAATCATGTTACAACTTTCAGCTTGCAAAGATAATCAAGACTTCCACAAATCACTATTACACATGCAACAATGTGTAAGGGTTATGTAATATTAAAAACGCTGGTGTCACGAAATTATAATGTATTTTTAATATATTTGTGCCCTGTTTTTTAACGTAGTCGAATTTTTTTTATGGACAAGAATTATTCTCGTAAGGATCTATTACACACAGGTCTTTGGTTTTTCCTTTTCAATTCCATTTTAGCAATAGCAATTTCTGTGCGGGATTTTAGATATATTTCCGACATAAATGGCTTTTTGCCCATTCTATATTTAATCTTGACGGAAATAACCCATATCGTTTCCCTTGCCTTTTTAGCCTACTTGATTTTATATATTCCGCTTATCCTGTTGCTGAAAAACAGAATTGCCGCCCAAATTTCTGCCATAAGCATATCGGTGGTGGGGCTAATGGTGTTGCTTATTGACAGTTTGGTTTTCGATTTGTACAGGTTTCATATAAACGGTTCGGTGCTGGCTATGGTTTTCGGTTCGTCTCCGGGCAATGTTATCCAAATTAATTTTTCGCAATATGTATTGTTTATTGTTATTGTTGGAGCATTGCTTTTGTTTGAACGATTTATGTTCCGACTTTCTTTTAAACTGGTGCTGAAAAACAGATTGGGTTTCGGCAAATTTATTTTGATTCCGTTATTGGTGTTTTGGGTGTTTGTCAACGGCGTGCATGCCTGGGCTACGGCAGCCAATTATCAGCCCGTTACGCAACTATCCAAATATTATCCGGCATTTATCCAATTTGAAAATTCCGGGTTGTTTTACCGTTTGGGCTGGGTGGACAATAAAGATATACCACAGGATAAGCTGCATTTAGCAATGAGCGATCGCCTGGATTACCCGAAACATAGACTGAGATTTGTTTCGGACTTGAAGAGGAAAAATCCAAATATTCTTTTCATATTGATTGACGGCTGGAATTACAGAACGCTCGATTCCACCGTTATGCCTTCCATCTGCCGTTTCAGCAAGCAAGCGGCAACCTTTAACCATCATTATAGTGGAAGCAATGGTACTCAATATGGCATTACTTCTCTCTTCTATGGGTTACCCGGCATTTATTGGAACTCCTTGTTAAGTTCGCATACTCCGCCTGTACTGGTGAAGGAATTGGTGAAACGGCAATACGAATTTTTTGTGCGTACCAGTGCCACCATTAAAAATCCGCCGTTCGATCAAACCGTTTTCTATCCCGTGCAAAGCCAGCTTAAAGACATGCCGGGCAAGGAGTCGTACGACCGTGATGTGCAAATTATGCAGGAATGGTTGCGCTTCTCCAATTCACGTAGCCAGCAGAAGGATAACAAACCGTTTTTCGGGTTCCTGTTTTTCGACGATTTGCATGCTATTTGCCAACCGCCGTTTTTCAAAAAGAAATTCCCTACCGAGTGGGATTATGCCAAATACGAGAGGTTAAGTAACGACATGGATCCTACCGATTTCTTCAACCTATACAAGAATATTGCCGGATTTGAGGACGTGCTGGTGGATAAAATTTTGAACGACCTGAAAGAAAAAGGGTTGTTGGACAACACGATTGTAATTATCACCGCCGATCACGGACAGGAGTTTAACGAAAACAAAAAGAATTATTGGGGGCATAACAGTAACTTTGCCAAATACCAAATGCAGGTGCCGTTTATACTGTACTACCCCAAGGTGAAACCTAAAACATATACGCATTGGACTAGCCATTACGATGTGGTACCCACGTTGCTCACTAAGTTTTTAGGCTGTAAAAATTCGCCGGAAGATTATTGCACGGGCAAAAGCTTGTTCGACGATAAAAAGGAACGGGATTATCTTTTTGTAGCTAATGTAAACAACAATGGTACCTTGGGTATTATTGACAAAACGCACATTATCAATATTTTGCCCGATGATGATTATGATATTTTGGATCAGAATCTGAATCCGGTATCAAATGCACGGCTCAACATTGGGGAGTGCAATTATATTATAGACAAAAACAAGGCATTCTTTAGATAACAAAAAAACGAGTTCTGATTTTTCAGAACTCGTTTTTTTATGTCTGAGCCGTTGGGGGGACTCGAACCCCCGACCTACGCATTACGAATGCGTTGCTCTACCAACTGAGCTACAACGGCAACTTGAATGTGTGAACTCGGCGAGATTCGAACTCGCATCATCAGAACCGGAATCTGAAATTCTATCCATTGAACTACGAGTCCTTCTTTGGTGATGCAAAGATAGAAAAATCATTATATTTTCTATTTTTAAATTCAAGAAAACTTAAAAACTTCTGCTAATACCTTCTTTATTTCCTAACTTGTTTTCTTCTCGTATCTTTGTAGCGTAAAAATTAAATAAGAATTTCATGATTTCGGTAGAACAACTTAGAGTTGAATTTAGTGGTCACACACTATTTGATGACATTTCCTTTCTCGTTAATCCTAAAGATAAAATAGCCTTGGTAGGCAAAAACGGTGCAGGTAAAAGTACCATGTTGAAAATATTTGCAGGCATTCAAAAACCTACTTCGGGCAATATCGTTGTTTCGCCGGGTGAGAAAATAGGATACCTTCCGCAGCATATGATTCACAACGATGGAAACACCGTGATGGAAGAAGCCGAAACCGCTTTTTCAAGCATCTTTGAGCAACAACGCCTGATTGATGAGCTTACCCAGGAGATGATTGACCGGACTGATTATGAAACCGAAAGCTACATGGACTTGATTGACCGTCTTTCACAGGAAACCGAAAAGATGAACATGATGGGTGGTGCTGATTCCAAGGCGGATGTGGAAAAAACGTTACTTGGGCTAGGCTTCACGCGGGCTGACTTCGACAGGCAGACAACCGAATTTAGCGGCGGATGGCGTATGCGTATAGAACTGGCCAAAATCTTGCTTCAGCACTCTGATGTGTTGCTGCTGGATGAGCCTACCAACCACCTTGACATCGAATCCATACAGTGGCTCGAAAACTTTTTGGCTACCTGTGGTGGTGCCGTTATTTTGGTTTCGCACGACCGGGCTTTTATCAATGCCATTACCAATAGAACCATAGAAATATCGTTAGGTAAAATAGCTGATTACAAGGTAAACTACGATAAATATATAGAACTGCGCAAGGAACGCCGTGAGCAGCAAATACGCGCGTATGAAAACCAGCAAAAGATGATAGCCGAAACGGAGGACTTTATTGAACGCTTTCGCTATAAGGCTACCAAATCCGTGCAGGTGCAATCGCGCATCAAGCAACTTGACAAGGTGGAACGCCTGGAAGTAGATTTGGAAGATAATTCGCGGTTGAATCTTAAATTTCCACCCGCACCCCGTTCGGGCAGCATTCCCGTGGAAATAGAGAACCTGACAAAAGCTTATGGCGACAAAATAATTTTGGACAACGTGGGCTTAATCATTAACCGGGGCGAGAAAGTGGCTTTCGTGGGGAAAAACGGCGAAGGAAAATCCACCTTGGTGAAATGTATCATGGACGAAGTGGCATACAGCGGCACCATGAAACTAGGGCACAACGTGAAGATAGGCTATTTTGCACAGAACCAGGCCAGCCTGCTGGATGAAACCAAAACCGTGTTTGAAACCATCGATTACGTGGCGGTAGGAGATATTCGTACCCGCATTCGCGATATTCTAGGTGCATTCATGTTTGGAGGCGAAGCTTCTGACAAGAAGGTGAAGGTGCTTTCGGGCGGCGAACGCAGTCGGTTGGCAATGATACGCCTGCTGCTTGAGCCTGTGAATTTGCTTATACTGGATGAGCCCACCAATCACCTCGACATGCTAAGTAAGGATGTGCTGAAAGAAGCTATCAAGGCTTTTGACGGTACGGTTATCGTGGTGTCCCACGACCGTGAATTTTTGGACGGGCTGGTAAACAAAGTATATGAGTTTGGCAACAAGAAGGTGCGCGAACATTTGTGCGGTATTTACGAGTTCCTGCAAACCAAGAAAATGGATAGCCTGAAAGAATTGGAAGTAAGCCTGCGCGTGCAACCCACAAAAATTATTGACAACGAAAAAAACACGGGAAGCAAACTTAGCTACGAAGCCCGCAAAGAACTGAGCCGGCAGATAAAAAAAGCCGAACGAGCAGTGGAGCAGGCTGAGAAAAAAATAATCTCTCTGGAAACGGAGATAAAAGACATTGAAGCCCAATTGTTAATCCCGGAAAAAGCTGCCGACGGAACTCTGCTTAAAACGTATGAAAATAAAAAACATGAGCTTGAGAAACAAATGTACGAGTGGGGAGTTTCTACCGAGGAACTGGAAAAAATAAAGAACACGTAAAATTTAGCTTCGGATTAAGATACGATCTACATAAAGAAAAAAACACTACCGCCGACACTGATTATTGAACCGATAATTTGTGTTGGCGTTACTTTTTGCTTCAAGATGATAACCGAGGGGAATATAATAAAAATAGGAACCAAGCCCATCAGGGTAGCCGCGATGCCGGTGCTGGTGTGCTGCACGGCAAACAGCGACAACGAAACACCTACCACGGGGCCGAATACCGTACCCCAAAACATATCTTTCATGTCACCCGCACTGTGCACCGCCTTCCACACCTTTGGCCAAAACCGAATAACAGTGAGCAGGAGAACGAAGCATCCGAACCCGGTAATGGCACGTATTTGAGTGGCAGCCATGGGGTCGTAATTACCAATTCCTTTTTTACTGAAAACCAAACCGATAGCCTGTCCTGCAGCTCCGCCTAAGGCCAACAGGAAACCTTTGAACGACACGTTGAATTTCAGCTTATTGCCCCTTTTGCCCAGCATGGCCATGATAATACCACCTACTACCAGCATGATAGCCATTATTTTATGAAAGGAAAGCGTTTCGCCAAGCAGCAGGAAGCCGATTAAGGCGGTGAGGATAGGAGCCAGGGTCATAGTAAGTTGAGCCATGCGAGCACCTACCACCACGTACGAGCGGAACAAACATAAATCGCCCAGGAAGAAACCCACGAAGCCCGATAGCGATAGCCAAATCCATTGCTGTGCACCGGCATCGGTGGGCAAAAAGGTGCCTCGCGTAAAGAGCGTTGCCAGTCCGAGTAAAACGATAGCCAACCCGATTCGTAACAGATTCAGCACCAACGAACCCATGCTGTTGCCCGCCCGCTCAAAAAACAACGCACTGGCCGTCCAGCTGATGGCAACCCCCACGGCAGCCGTTTCTCCTACATAATTCATAATCTCTGGTATATCTTTATGGAACCGCAAAGATAGATAAAAACGAAGCATTTTTCCAGATAAACCGCCAAGCTTGAAACCACAATTAGCACATTGGCACATTTTTATTTACCTTTGCAAACATACAAGCATACCATGCCTAAAGAAGATTATTTATTAAAGTTTATCGAGAAGCTGAATCGTGTAATAACAGCCATGATGGGTTTCCGCGAAAAAGGTTTCCCCGAAGATGCCTTGCGCTTGGCCGATGAGGCTTATACCGAATTGCTTTCGCTGGATTTGCTTTCACTTCAGAGCATGACGGAAGCAGAATTTCAAAGCTTATTGGAAACATACAACCTAAATGTTTCCTACCTAGGTTATTTAGCCGAAATACTTTATCAAACAGGGGATACTTATTCACAACTGTCGGACAAAGGCAAGGCTACCAACTTTTATCAGAAGTCGTTGCAAACATTGCTTTTTCAAATAGGGAAGGACAAAACCTTTTCGCTTGAAAGAGAAGCAAAGATAAGCGAACTGAAAAAGCGGATACAGGCTTAACTACACTGAAAAAATAAAAAAACAGATATAACAACATGAAAGAAAAAGACATGATATTTGGCATTCGTGCCGTGATTGAAGCCATTAAAGCGGATAAGGAATTTGACAAAATATTTATCCGCCGGGATATGAGCAACGAATTGTCAAGAGAACTCTATGCTGCCCTTGCCGGCAAACAAGTGCCCGTGGTAAAAGTGCCAACCGAAAAGCTCAACCGCCTTACGATGAAAAACCATCAAGGGGTAATTGCCTTTATCACCCCCGTAGTGTATCAGCGTATTGAAGATATAATTCCAACACTTTACGAGCAGGGTAAAACTCCGTTTATCGTGGTGCTTGATAGTGTTACCGATGTGCGTAACTTTGGAGCCATAGCCCGTACGTGCGAATGTGCAGGCGTTGATGCCATCGTGATTCCGGTGCGTGGTGGTGCGGCATCCAATGCCGATGCCATTAAAACCTCCGCCGGGGCTTTGCTTAAAATCCCCGTGTGTAGAGAACCCAATTTAACAGAGGCACTTAAATTTATGCGCTCCTCAGGTCTAAGTGTAATAGCCGCTACCGAAAAGGCAGCTCAAAATTATACCGAAGCAAATTACAATGTGCCCTTGGCCATCGTGATGGGAGCGGAGGATATAGGTATTGCACCCGAAAATCTACGTATCTGTGATGAGATGGTGTGTGTCCCCATCAAAGGAACTATAGCTTCGCTAAACGTATCGGTAGCTGCCGGAATTTTAATCTATGAAGCCCTGAAACAACGATAATGGAAAGCATTTCTATTCTATATGAAGACAATCATCTGATTGCCATAAATAAAACCGGCTCAGACCTGGTGCAGGGGGATAAGACGGGCGACGAACCGCTGCCCGAACGGGTAAAAGCCTATTTGAAGGAAAAATACAATAAGCCGGGCAACGTGTTTTGCGGTGTAACCCATCGGCTGGATAGGCCTACAAGTGGAGTGGTGCTGTTTGCCAAAACCAGTAAGGCATTAGCCCGCATGAATGAGATGTTTCAAACCCACGAGGTGAAGAAGACGTATTGGGCTTTGGTAAAAACAGCCCCTGCCGAACCTGAGGCTACACTTATACATTATCTTATCCGCAACGAGAAACAGAATAAAAGCTATGCCTACGACGTGGATAAAGAAGGCGCAAAAAAAGCCGTTTTGAGTTATAAAACGGTGGCTCGATCGGATAATTATTCCATGTTGGAAGTAAATTTGGAAACCGGTCGGCATCATCAAATCCGTTGTCAACTGGCAAAGATAGGCAGCCCCATTAAGGGCGATTTAAAATACGGCTTCCCACGCTCCAACCCCGATGGAGGCATTAGCTTGCATGCGCGGAAGGTAGAATTTATCCATCCGGTTTCCAAAGAACGGATTGAGATTACTGCCCCTGTTCCGCAGGATAATTTATGGAAAGCATTTGAAAGTATGGTGCGAGCATAAAAAGAAACGGAGACCAATTGGTCTCCGTTTCTTTTTATGCTCGTGTTTCTATTTCTTCTTTTAAATCTAACTCATTTCCACTTCCATCATAAAACTTGTATTGCAGGAATCCCAAGCGTTGCGACGGAATAATTTTGCAACCAAAACCATAACGGAATTTCCATTTCCAATAGAGGGAATAGAATCCTTTTTTAATGAACGAATCCACATACGGGTGTACGTGTAAAGTAAAGTTTTTTACTTTCAGGTTGTTCACCATGTATTCTATCTTATGTTCCAACTGGTCGGTAAACAGGATAGAGGGCATCATCTTGCCCTTGCCGTAGCAGGTAGGGCAGGTTTCCTCAATATCAATATACATGGCGGGACGCACTCGCTGACGGGTTATCTGCATCACCCCGAATTTGCTCAACGGAAGGATGTTGTGTTTCGCCCGGTCTTTGGACATCATTTCGCGCATGTGGTCATATAGCCTTTGGCGATGCTCACCTTCCTGCATGTCGATAAAATCAATCACAATAATACCGCCCATATCTCGCAGACGTAATTGGCGCGACACCTCTTCGGCGGCAGCCATGTTTACCTCAAGTGCGTTAAACTCCTGTCCTTTGGTGGATTTTGAACGGTTGCCGCTGTTCACGTCTATCACGTGCATGGCTTCTGTTTGTTCAATAATCAGGTAAGCTCCGCTTTTGAATGAAACCGTTTTTCCGAATGAAGATTTTATTTGTTTGGTAATTCCGAAATTGTCTAAAATAGGTAAAGCATCGTCATATAGCTTCACGATTCCCTTTTTTTCGGGGTCGATCAATCCTACATAATCTCGGATTTCACGATAATAGGTTTCGTTGTTTACATGAATGCTTTGGAAATTGGCATTAAAAATATCGCGCAGGATACCTACCGTACGTCCCATTTCTTCGCAAATAAGAGTTATGCCTCTCGATTGTTGTATCTTGATAACGGCTTCGTCCCATCTGTTTACCAATACCTTCAATTCATTGTCCAATTCAGCTACCCGTTTGTCCTCGGCCACGGTACGGATAATAACGCCGAAGTTTTTAGGCTTAATGCTTTGTATCAGCTGTTTAAGCCTTGTTCGTTCCTCGTTGGATTTAATTTTTTGTGAAACTGAAACTTTATCCGAGAATGGGATAAGTACTAAATAACGACCTGCTATTGATATTTCGGAAGTTAACCGAGGCCCTTTGGTGGAAATTGGTTCTTTGGCTATTTGAACCAAAATATCTTGTCCTCCAGTTAAAATTTCTGATATTGTACCGTTTTTGTCAATATCGGGTAATATCATTTTTTTTGTTATTACCGGAACTTTTTTTCTGTCGGAAAGTGTGTGCTTTAAGAAGTTTTGTAAGCTACTGAACTGTGGCCCCAAATCGAGGTAGTGAAGGAATGCGTCTTTTTCGTAACCTACGTCAACGAATGCTGCATTCAATCCGGGCATAATCTTTTTGACCTTACCCAAGTAAATATCTCCAACGGAAAACGAATCAGACAGACGACCTTCCTTGTTTAATTCAACAAGATTTTTGTCTTCTAATAGGGCAATCGAAACTTCCGACTGCTGTACATCAACTACTAATTCGCTATTCACTAATACTTTTCTTTATGTAAATAATATGTGTATAAACAAAAAACAAACTTAAAGGAATAGAGTTTACTTTAAGCTTGTTTTTTATAATCTTTTAAACTAAGGACTCTTGCTACTCAAAAAACTATTTAAATTTCTGATAAATCCTTATCAATACAATTCTGCCTTATTTGGTTTTAAACTTGGCAGACTAGACCGATAAAAAGAAAATTTTATTTTTTCTTTTTATGTCTATTTTTTCTTAATTGTTTTTTTCTTTTGTGAGTGGACATTTTATGTCTCTTTTTTTTCTTTCCGCTTGGCATATCTATAATATTTTAATAAAACTAAAACTTCTTTCTTTTTTTATGATTATTTCTTTACAACACTAACAAATGTTTTTGCAGGCTTAAATGAAGGGATACTATGTTCCGGGATAATTATAGTTGTGTTTTTAGAAATATTACGAGCAGTTTTTTGAGCTCTCTTTTTAACAACAAAACTACCAAAACCTCTTAAATATACATTATCACCTTTAGCTAATGAATCTTTTACATTATCCATAAATGCTTCCACTGTTTTAAGAACAGTGAGTTTGTCGATTCCTGTTTCTTTGGCAATCTCATTTACAATATCAGCCTTTGTCATTTTCGTAAAGTTTTATAAATTAATTATTTTTGAATGCTTTATAACCATATTTTTTGGGTTTGCAAATATAGAACATTTAATTATCCTACAAAAATTTTGTTCTATTAATTTTATGAAATCAACCTGTTTTTCACGAAAATGAGCATATCTTTGTCAGCATTACCTTATTTAATTTGATTTATTAACATGTTGTCAAACAATATATTGCAATCGTTCAGCCCGATAATAACTAAATGGTATGAAAATAACAAGCGGGAACTTCCGTGGCGTGAAACTACCGATCCGTACAAGATATGGCTGTCTGAAATCATATTGCAACAAACTCGTGTAAATCAAGGGTTAAACTACTATTTGAGGTTTATAGAGCGATTTCCCGATGTAAAAGCCCTTGCTAATGCCGATGAAATCGAGATTCTCAAGCTATGGCAAGGCTTGGGTTATTACAGCCGTGCACGCAATATTCATGCTGCGGCCAGAATGATCGTGGAAAAGCATAATGGCATTTTCCCCACCGACCATAAAGACATCCTTTTATTAAAGGGTATTGGCGATTACACGGCTGCCGCCATTACTTCGTTTGCTTATAACGAGGCTTATGCCGTGGTGGATGGAAATGTGTTCCGGGTATTAGCTCGTATTTTTGGAATTGATACACCTATTGATTCCGTTAAAGGCAAAAAAGAGTTTACCCTGTTGGCTACCGATTTGCTGGATAAAAAACAACCGTCGCTCCACAATCAAGCCATCATGGAGTTTGGGGCGTTGCAATGTGTGCCCATGTCGCCCGCCTGTGGGCAGTGCGTGCTGAATAATTTTTGTGTGGCCTATTTAACCGATTCCATCACCGATTTCCCCAAGAAAGAACAAAAGCTGAAACAACGGGAGCGTTTTTTTAATTATTTATTTATCCGTGAAAACAATTACACCTACTTAAATAAGCGTACCGGAAAGGATGTGTGGCACAATTTATACGAATTTCCGTTGATTGAAACCGGTAAAGCTGTCCGGTGGGAGGAACTGGTGCAGATGGAGCAATTCAAGGCTCTTTTCGGCAATCAACAGGCGGTTGAAATAACCGGAAATGTTTATCAGGTAAAACATGTATTGAGCCACCAGATAATACACACCAGTTTTTACCAAATATCCGTCGGTGCAGCTTCTGCGAATTTGAAAGGATATGAAAGAATTGAGATAGGTGGATTAGAGGATTATCCGGTGTCCCGGTTAACGGAATTGTTTTTGCAGAAAAATAATATTTAACATAGTTGTTAAATTCAAATCAAAGTCTTATTTTTACATTTCTAAAAACAAAAAAAGATAATCTTATAATACTTAGAACTAATGTCATTAAACAAAGTAATTTTAATCGGTAATGTGGGAAAAGACCCTGACGTGAAGTATTTTGACAATGGGAACGTACAAGCTAATCTCACCGTTGCTACAAACGAAAGAGGTTATACGCTGCCTAATGGCACTCAAGTACCTGAACGAACCGACTGGCATAATGTAGTAGTGAGAAGAGACCAAGCTACTTTTGTGGAAAAACATGTAAAGAAAGGCTCTTCGGTGCTAGTGGAAGGAAAGCTTAGATATAGAGATTATGAAAAAGATGGAATAAGACGTTATATAACCGAAATTGTTGCCGATAGAATTGAATTTTACGGTTCACCCCGTCGGCCTGAAGGTGCAGAAGGAACACAAACGGCCGCTGTACCACAGGCAACACCTGTTCAGGCACCCGTGGAACCCACCTCGTTCAACGCACCAACGGAAAATTCTACGGATGACCTTCCGTTTTAATGCAAACATACAATAGTTTATTATAAAATGCTTATTTTTGCAAGGACGGAAACTCCGTCCTTGTTTTGTTTAATTAATCTACACTCTCTTGGACTCAATTTCTGGTTTGTTTAACGGGTTTTCCATTCCGGCTATTGTTTCTCTTGTTATAACTATCCTTTTGCTCGGAGTTTCGGCGTTTATGTCAGCCTCCGAAATCGCCTTCTTTTCGCTTAGCCCAAATGATATAAACAAGCTGAACGAACACAAAAAAACAGATAAACTTATTATGGAGTTACGCTCCAATCCTGAAAAATTACTGGCTACTATTCTTATTGGGAATAATCTGGTAAACATCGGGGCTATTACTATTGCCACGTATTGTAACAATTTGTTATTCGATTTTTCCAAGGCTCCGTTGCTTGGTTTCTTGTTCGAATCGGTTATTATAACGTTCCTGTTGCTGCTCTTTGGCGAAGTGATGCCCAAAATATATGCCAACCGATATAGCAAAAAAGTAGCGGCAAAAGGAGCGGGGGTGCTTCGTAGAATAGAGTTTCTGCTAACTCCCTTTTCTTATATCCTGGTAAATTCATCCAGCCTAATTAATAAACGCTTGGTTAAGTACAACCACTCCAATATTTCGATGGACGAGCTGTCGCATGCACTTCAGCTTACGGCTCAAGAGGAGGATGAGGACACGGAAATATTGGAGGGAATTGTCAACTTCGGTAGTACCACGGTAAATAAAGTAATGACTTCACGTCTGGATATGTTGGATGTTGATGTAAAATCATCATACAAAGATGTGTTGAATGTAATTATAGAATCGGGTTACTCCCGCATCCCCGTGTATCAAGGTTCAAAGGACAACATTCGGGGTATTTTGTACACCAAGGATTTATTACCCCATTTGGAAAAGAGCGAAGCCTTTCGTTGGCAATCGTTAATCCGCCCCGCCTATTTTGTGCCCGAAACGAAAAAGATTAATGACCTGCTGGCCGACTTTCAGAAAAATAGAATTCACATTGCTATCGTGGTGGATGAGTTTGGCGGAACTTCGGGTTTGGTAACCATGGAAGATATTTTGGAAGAAATTGTGGGCGAAATTAAAGATGAATATGATGATGAAGAACCTCAATATAAAAAAATAGACGCAAATACTTTTATCTTTGAGGCCAAAATATTGCTCAATGACTTTTTCAAAATAGAAGAGATAGACGAAAGCCTCTTTGAGGATATTGCTGATGATGTGGAAACCTTGGCCGGATTAATTTTGCAGTTAGAAGGCGAAATTCCCGTCGAAAAAGAAGTGATAAAATACAAGAATTACGTGTTTGAAATACTGAGTGCCGATAACCGACGTATTGAAACAGTGAAATTACATATTAACCACGAAGAGAAAAAAGATAACAACTAAAATTACCAACCATGCGAAAAACAATTATAATTCTCCTTTTAGCCACACTGTTCATCTCGTGCAAACACCATGAGCCAAAGCCTTACGGTTATTTCAGAATTGACCTGCCCAAAGCAGAATACGTGGTGTTTGACAGCGTATATCCTCCGGTAACGATGCAAATATCCAAATATGCCAAAGTGCAACCCCGAAAATCAAAAGAAACGGACGAAGATTGGGTGGACATTGTGTACCCTTCATTGAAAGGACGTATCTATTGCAGCTACAAAAAAATAAACGGTGATTTCCGCAAATTGAGCGAAGATAGCCGTAGCCTTGTGTACAAACATACCGTGCGTGCCGATGCTATTATTGAAAAACCTTTTCAAAACCCGGATGCTAAAGTATATGGTATTATGTACGAACTCACTGGTAATTGTGCTTCTCCTGTGCAATTTATTTTGACCGACAGCGTGCATAATTTCATCCGTGGAGCCTTGTATTTTGATGCTGTGCCCAATGCCGATTCTATTGCCCCCGTTTCTGCTTACGTGGAAAAAGACGTGAAACGCCTGGTGGAATCAATGCGATGGAAAAAATAACCCCCTATGCTTTTTAGCCGGCAAATAGGACAGGATAATGCACTGCTAGCCATTTGGAAACTGGACGAAACGATTGCTGAAATTCAATCCGGGTTGTCCCGCGAAACTCTTTCCGATAGCCGACTAAGTGGTATTACGAACGATACCCGGAAACTCGAATTTCTTTCCGTTCGCCGGTTGCTAAAAGAGCTATGCCGGGAGGAAAAACAAATAGCCTATACCGAAACCGGACGGCCTTATCTTGCCGATAATTCATACTATATAAGCATTTCGCACACCAAAGGCTATGTAGCCGTTCTCTTACATCCGGCAAAAGAAGTGGGTATGGATATAGAACAACGTGGCGAACGAGCTTTCCGCTTGAAAGAACGCTTTATGCATACGGATGAAATAGCTTCGCTGCAACCCGGCGAGGAGGCTTTGCATGCCACCCTCTATTGGTCGGCCAAGGAAAGTTTGTTTAAAGTAATGGGCGTTGAGGAAGTTGACTTTATACACCATTTGCATATCCATCCATTTCAGTTGACCCAGGCCGGAAGCTTTACCGCTGATGAAACTCGGACGGATTTATGTGAAAAATTTACAATTCAATATCAGGTGTTTCCCCATTTTGTATTAACTTGGTGCTCCCGCTAAAAAATAATAGCATGGTTATATACGAACAAATACAAGCAGTCGTGGCAATGAGTAAGAAGCTCTTTGCCGTGCTCGTAGATCCTGACAAATGCACAGGTGAAGCCTTGTGCCGATTTATTGAGCTAACCCGTCAGGCCAAGCCCGATTTTATCTTCATAGGAGGGAGCCTTACCACCGAAAGCACCGATATAGCCATCGAAACCATTAAAGAAAACACGAACATACCCGTGGTGCTTTTTCCCGGGAGTGCATCGCAATTCTCGCCCAAGGCGGATGCCATGTTGTTTCTGTCGTTGATTTCTGGGCGTAACCCCGATTTTCTTATTGGGCAGCATGTGGTGTCTGCTCCATTTATACGCAAATCGGGTATGGAAACTATTTCCACCGGTTATATGCTAGTAGAAAGCGGTTCTACCACGGCGGTGGAATACATGAGTAACACACGAGCCATCCCTCGTGAGAAAAACAGCATAGCCGTGGCTACTGCCATTGCCGGCGAATTGCTGGGCAATAAACTGATTTATTTGGAGGCGGGTAGTGGGGCTCAATTACCCGTGCCACCACAGATGATAACCGCGGTAAAGAAATACATCTCCATTCCCCTTGTAGTTGGAGGCGGGTTGCGCAGTATGGAGAATATTCAAGATGCCTTGCAAGCCGGAGCCGATATTATTGTGGTAGGCAATGTGCTGGAAAAAGACCCTCAGTTGATGGTGGAGTTTGCACAGCTTATCCAATCATTTTCATAATCCCATTCAACGAAAATTCAATTCTTTTTGTGATCTTTAATGTCCCCTTTGTTAAAGGGGACGAGCGATAGCGGAGTGGTTTTAGGTATAAATTTAACCCATCCCCCTTCGGGTACTTCCCTTTGAAAAAGGGAAGATTATTTACCAAAAATATTATTTGTATTGCAACGAGCGGTTTATTTTCCTGCCGTTATCACATAAAAATCTTCGGGGGTGAAATATTGCCGTGCCAATTTTTGAAGTTCGGCGGTGGAAATATTTTTTATCGTTTCCAGTTGTTCTTGATAAAATGCAGGAGTCAGGTCGTTAGCCAATAAAGATATATACCCATCGGCAAGTGAAAACGTACCATCAAAGGAGCGAGCCATATCGCCTAGCATAAAATTGCGAGCCATCTCCATCTCTTCAGCGGGAATAGGTTCCCTGCAGAGCTTTTCCATCTCCTTGAAAACTTCTTTAATAAGTGGTTGCACGTACTCGTTAGCCGTTTGGGTGCTGATGTTGAGGCTGCCACCTTCGGGTAGCGAGGCCAGCCCGGCACCAATACCATAGGTATAGCCTTTTTCTTCGCGGATACTGGACATCAATCGGCTTCCAAAGTAACCACCCAGCACAGTGCATAGCACTTTTATCCCGTGATAATCGGGATGCTTGCGTGTGATGCCCTGCCGACCGATGCGTACGGCTGACTGTACGCCGTCGGCTTTCGTTATATGATGATTTTTTTCTTGTGCAGGTGTTGGGGTGAATGTTGGTTGCTGTGCCAAAGGTTCCTTCCACCAGTCTTTTCCTCCAAACTTGTTATCTAGCTCGGCAAGTACTTTGTCGGTTATGTTACCGGCTACAATTAGCCTGCAATTGCCCGCGTGGATATGCTGACGGTGAAAATCGGATATCAACGTTGTGCTTATGGTGTCGAAATCTTTTTCGGAAGCACTTTTCCCATAAGGATGGTTGGTGCCGTATATACATTCGCTGAACTTACGGCTTGCCAGGTATTGCACTTTTTGTAGGTCGAGCAGGTATTGTTGTCTGCGTTTATTTAGCTGCACGTTGAATTGCTCTTCGGGGAAGGTGCTTTCCTTGAGCATGGATTGAAGTACATCGAGCGTTTCGGACAAATATTTACCTAGGGAATAAACGGTTACGTAGGAGTAATGGTAGCTGGCCGTAAGTTGAAGCCACGAGCCGTAAAAATCCATTTTCTCGGCTATTTGTGCAGAGCTAAGGCTACGCGTACCTTCCTGAAGCATTTCAAGGGATAGGTTGGCTACCAGTGGTTGAGGCTGATGCCACACGCCACTGCCAAACATGAAGTCCACACGCAATACATCATCGGTATTGTCTCGTATCAGGTGCACGGGCATCCCGTTACTTAGAGTTATGGTTTCCACTTCTGGAAACAGTATTTTTGAAATCGGCCTAATGGCTGGTGGTGTGGTTCTGTCTAACATAATATTTAGAATTAGCTAATTTGATAATATGCCAATTGAAAGATTGAATTTGATTAGCATATTGGCATATTGACACATAGGCATATTAAATGGTTATTTCATTAAAAAAGCAATGGCTTTTTCCATATCTTCCGGTGTGTCGATGCCGATGGTTTCGTGGGTAGTGATGCCCGCTTTGATTCGATACCCGTTTTCAAGCCATCGTAATTGCTCCAGGCTCTCGGTTATTTCGAGACTCGATTGTGGCAGGGCGGTAATCTCTTTCAGCACCTCTGCACGGTAGGCATACAGCCCGATGTGCTTATAGTACGTGTGGCTTTTCAGCCATTCGGTGTGTTCCGCTCCCCTTTTATAAGGGATGATGGATCGGGAAAAGTACATTGCCTCGCTGTTTTTATTTAGCACCACTTTGGGCGAATTGGGGTTGAACAGTGCATCAAATCCATCGGCTTCGGTAAATGGTTTCACCAAGGTGGCCAGTTGCGTGCTTGCGTCGTTGAAACATTTTTTAATGGTGGCTATCTGTTCGGGGTGGATAAACGGTTCGTCGCCCTGTATGTTTATCACCACGTCGAATCCTTGTCCCACTTTGGTGTAGGCTTCGTAGCAACGGTCGGTACCGCTTTTGTGGTTTTCGCCCGTCATCACGGCTTGTCCACCAAAGGCAACCACAGCATCAAAGATGCGGCTATCGTCGGTAGCCACATACACCGTGTCTAGTTCTTTTTGCACCTGTTCGTACACCCGTTGTATCATGGGCTTGCCCGCCAT
This sequence comes from Paludibacteraceae bacterium, assembly GCA_031292565.1. GTDB lineage: Bacteria > Bacteroidota > Bacteroidia > Bacteroidales > Paludibacteraceae > JAFGVL01. The sequence continues at coordinate 775,106 of JARLGW010000001.1, read as the reverse complement.
GTCGGCCAACGGCTTACCCGGAAAGCGGGTAGAGGCATAGCGTGCGGGAATTATTCCGATAAACTTCATAAGTAAAATTTAGTCTTTTAAAAAATACTCTTCATTAATTTCGATACCGTTTTCTATCAATAATTTACGATATTCTTCAGCAAAAGAAATGTTTGCATGGTGTTCGCGCTGATTGGCAATATAGCTTTTTACCGTTTCCAATTCATTTATGCTGTAGGTTAGTGCAGCGTACCCTTCGCTCCATGCCTCAAAGTTAGAAAATTCAGGGCTGTTTTTTAGGAAATTATGGGTAGATGTTTTTATTTCTTTCACCAAATTGGCAAGAGCCAGCGATGGGTGTAGCTCAAACAGTAGGTGTATATGATCTGGAGTTCCGTTGATGCGGAATAATTTACATTTTTTGTTGTTGAGAAGACCCCAAATATAGCGATATAGAATTTCTGATTTATCGTTAGGAATTGTGGGTTTGCTGCTTTTAGTTCGAAAAACGATGTGATACAGAATTTTGGTGTAACTCATAAGTTAAATCTTTATGCCACTCTCCGAGTGGAGTTCTTCTATAGTGTTCATTTCCACGGGTTCATTACATTTACCCGCGGTTACTAATGTCACGTCCTACGGACTTTTTAAATCAGTAACGATATTCTAAATTTTCAAGCAAGAACTCGAAGAGTTCAATAACAGTAACCGCGGGTTTTAACCCGTGGAGTATCTAGTAACTCAGGCCTCCACTCGGAGAGTGGTACAATTCCTAAACAGAGAAACTTCTTCATGCCACTCTCCGAGTGGAGTTCTTCTATAGTGTTCATTACCACGGGTTCATTTCATTCACCCGCGGTTATTAATGTTTCGTCCTTCGGACATACATAAGTTCTTCTTGTATATCTTAAAACTCGAAGAGTTCAATAATGATAACCGCGGGTTTTAACCCGTGGTATATCCAGTAAAGCATGCATCCACTCTAAGAGTGGTACAATCTCTGTTTCAGATTTTCATTTCAAGTCAAATTCATGCCACTCTCCGAGTGGAGCTGTTCTGTTATGTTTATTTCCACGGGTTCATTTCATTCACCCGCGGTTAGTAATGTTTTGTCCTACGGACTTTTTTAATCAGTAACGATATTTTAAATTTTCAAACAGAAACTCGAAGAGTTCAATAATAGTAACCGCGGGTTTTAACCCGTGGTATATATAGTCGCATAGGCATCCACTCGGAGAGTGGCACATCATAGCATATATTATAATATTCCCTTTGTTGAGGGCAGTTCGTAATTAAATATATCTCTCTTTACAGCCATTTTGATGGCTTTGGCCAGGGCTTTAAAGATGCCTTCTATTTTGTGGTGCTCGTTTTCGCCCTCGGCTTTGATGTTGATGTTCATCTTGGCGGCATCGCTGAGCGACTTGAAGAAATGTAGAAACATCTCCGTCGGCATGTCACCCACCTTTTCGCGTTTGAAGTCCACATCCCACACCAACCATGCACGGCCTCCAAAATCCAACGCTACCTGGCACAAGCAATCGTCCATCGGCAGGCAAAAGCCGTAACGTTCGATGCCCCGCTTGCTGCCTAAGGCTTTGAGCAATGCTTCGCCTAAGGCAATGGCCGTGTCTTCGATGGTGTGGTGTTCATCCACTTCAAGGTCGCCCTTCACGCGGATGGTGAGATCCAAGCCCGAATGTTTACCTATTTGCTCCAACATGTGGTCGAAAAATTTCAAGCCCGTATCCACTTTGGCCGTGCCTTTTCCGTCGAGGTTGAGCTCGATGTAAATATCCGTTTCCTTGGTGGTGCGTTGCACGGTAGCTCGGCGTTCGCCGGCAAAGAGGAATTCGCTTATCTTGTCCCAACTCTCGGTTACAAGGGCACAAGAGCTTTCCAATCCGGCTTCTTTCAGTAGCTTTTCGGCACTTTCACGTTCTTGTATAAAGATGGCTTTGCAACCTAGGTTAGCCGCCAGTTTCACATCCGTGAGGCGGTCGCCGATAACGAAGCTGTTGGGTAGGTCGTAATCGCCCTTCATGTATTCTTTTAGCATGCCGGTGCCTGGTTTGCGGGTTGGGGCGTTTTCGTGAGGGAAGGTAGGGTCGATCAGCACGTTGTCGAACTCCACGCCTTCGTTGTGAAACACTTCTTCTATTTTGCCTTGTATGGTATCGAACGTTTCTTTTGGGTTGGCAGGAGTGCCTAGCCCATCTTGATTGGTTACAATCACGAACTCAAAATCGAGCTTCTTACGGATAAAATACAAGTTGCGTATCACACCCGGCAAGAACACCAGTTCGTGCAGCGTGTCCACCTGAAAGGTTACCGGCGGCTCCACGATAAGCGTACCGTCGCGGTCTATAAATAGGGCTTTTTTCATTTTTACGTTTATTCTTCGTTTAAAAGCTCGTTTAGAGCATCTTTATTAATTTGTAACGATTTATATGGTTCCGGTAGTTCGGAGGCCGTTTTATAAGTAGCAACACCCATGGGTTTGCTAAAATCACGAAAAGCAAATTCTACAATGGTGTTATTCTTTTCTTTGCATAAAATAATTCCTATGGATGCGTTTTCGTGTGGTTGTTTCACATATTCGTCCAAGGCCGAAAGATATAAATTCATTTTGCCAAGATATTCGGCTTTAAATTTACCACGTTTTAAGTCAATAGCTACCAAACTTTGAATGCGACGATTAAAGAACAACAAATCTACAAAAAATTCATCTTCACCCATTGTTAGCCGGTATTGGTTTCCAATGTAGCTGAAATCAGAACCTAAAGCCATGATAAATTTTTTGATGTTGCGTACTATTTGAAATTCAATTTCACGTTCGTCCACCTCGTCAGGGTCTTCTATATTGATAAAATCCAGCAAATATTCATCTTTAAAAGAAAGAATTGCTTTTTGCTGAATAGGAGGTTCTATTGTTTTTGCAAAGTTATTGCTTAATGAACCTTGTTGTGCGTAGAGGTTGCTTTTGATATGGTATTGCAATGATCTGACCGATAGAAATTCTGTCGCTACTCTGCTAATATAAAAGAGGCGTTCTTGTGGAGAACTCACTTGTGCTATGATATTGCTATGGTGAGAAAAGCTAACCTTTAGAAAATTATCAAAATTGTCAAGTCTAAACTCGGCAGTTGACAACTGCCGAATTGAAAGCAGTTCGTTAACATCTATTAGCATATCGCCCATCACTGACGGGCGAATTTCAATTTGTTGATTTTCAGTTTGTGCAATATTTTTTCGTGTACTCTCAAAATCGCCCGACATTGTCGGGCGATATGTTAAAATAGCACTCCATGCTTCAAAAAAGCTACGCATTCTTTTTAGATTGGAAGCAGAAAAGCCTCTCAATCCGGGTAGTTCTTTTTGTAAACTTTCTGAAATTTGTTCTATGGCACCACTTCCCCAAGCTTTGTTTCTGGTGTTTTCCGAAATATACCGCCCGATGCCGTAGTAAAGCGACAGCATCTTTTTATTAACCAATGCTGCAGCAGTATAACGGCTTTGCAAAATGGCTGATTTGATGGCCTTTATTGCCGAAGTGTATGTGGACGGTTTATTTGTCATTGTTCGCAATTTAATTTCGTCAGTTGGCGACGGACGATTTGTATTTTAATTCCGAAGGGATGATATTGTTATAGCAATAGAACCCCGTAGAGTAGTATTTTTTTATTTAGCTTTTTCAATGCTGATTAGTAATCCATTGGGATTATGTGTCTTTACAATTATAGCCATGATTTTAGTTTTTAATTAGTATTTATAATAGGTAATAATTACATTCTCTTCAATTCCCCAATCAAAACCTCATTCTCCTCTTTTGTGCCGACGGTGATGCGGAGGCAGCCGAGGCAGAGGGATACCGTGTTGCGGTTGCGCACGATGATGCCTTTGTTTACCAGGTATTGGTACACGGCGTTGGCATCGGGTACATTTACCAGCAGGAAGTTGGCATCCGTGGGGTATATTTTTTCCACAAAGGGCAATTCGCTTAAGGCTTCTGTGAGGGCGGTGCGTTGTTCCAGGAGCATCCTTACCCACTCATTTTTGCGGGCTTCCTGGTCGAGCTGTTCGCTCACAAAGTCCTGCGTCAGCTTGTTGATGTTGTACGGGTATTTCACCTTGTTGAAATAGCTGATAATTTCTTCGGAGGCAAAGGCCATGCCGCAACGCACGGAGGCCAAGCCCCATGCTTTGGAGAAGGTTTGGAACACGATAACGTTGGGGTATTGGTTCAAATCCTCTAACCATGATTTTTCCGAGGAGAAATCGACATACGCTTCGTCAATCACCACGATGCCTTGGAAGCCGGTTACCACCTTGAGCATTTCGGTGCGGTTCATCAGATTACTCGTGGGGTTGTTGGGTGAGCAGAGGAATATCACTTTCGTGTTGCTGTCCACAGCCGCCAGCAGTTTATCGGCATCCAGCGAGTAGTCGGGGTTGAGCAGCACCTTGCGGTATTCCACGTTGTTGATGTCCGCCGCCACCGCGTACATGCCGTAGGTGGGGTCGATAGCCACGATGTTGTCCTGCTTGGGTTCGCAGAAGATGCGAATCACGAGGTCGATAGGTTCGTCGCTACCGTTGCCGAGCATAATTTGTTCGGGGCGTACTTTTTTCACCTTGGCAATCTTTTCCTTTAAAGCCCATTGCAGAGGGTCGGGGTAGCGATTGTAAGGCTCGTTCATCGGATTTTCGTTGGCATCTAAGTACACGGAGGCTTCACCCTTAAATTCGTCGCGTGCACACGAGTAGGGCTTTAATGCTAGGATATTTGGGCGTATGAGGTTTGATAGATTCATGGTATTTCTTTTTTAGTTCTTTTCTGAGCCCTGATGGACTCAGTTGAATATGTCGGAGCGTTGCTCCTTTGCTTTTATTTAGGGGGCAAAGCCCCGATGCTTTATAGGTGTTGCCGTGAGGCTTCACCAAATGGATAATCGCCGAATAAATGATTTAATCCCATAGGTATTGTTCGTCGTATTTCAATTCATGTTTTTCGAGGAGGTCGATAAATTCCTCCTTGAATGTTCCTTTATTATGATGTCGTTCTTGGTTTGCAATGTAATTGCGAACTACTTCTACCTTCGATTGGCTCATTGAGAAACTGCCATATCCTCTCAGCCATGCAAAGTTAATATATTCTTTGCCAAGTGATTTCATCCATTTGGATGAATTGGCTTTGAGCTTGTCTAACAATTCGGACACGGACGTGGTTTTATCCAATAAGCACAATACATGTATATGGTTAGTCACTCCACCAACTATTATGGGTGTGCAATTCAAATTTTTCAATATGCCTGCCATGTAAGAAAATATTTCCGGTAAGTCTTTCTTTAGCAATGTATCTTCACGATACTTGGTGCTAAAGGTGATGTGAATATAATTCTTTACGAGCGACTGGGGCATACTTGATTTATTTTTTCATTCGCAACGTGACCGCGTTTTTATGCGCGAATAGCTCTTCGTTTTCGGCCATAATTTCCACCGCGTGGCCAATGTTTTGCAGGCCTTCTGGGGTGATTTCCTGAAAGGTGATTTTCTTTAGGAAACTATCCAAATTCACCCCGTTGTAGGCCTTGGCATAGCCATTGGTTGGCAGGGTATGATTGGTGCCCGAAGCATAATCACCTGCGCTTTCGGGGGTGAGGTGCCCAAGGAATATCGAACCCGCGTTGGTTATGCGGTTGGCTATTTGCATGTAATCGCGGGTAGCAATAATCAGGTGTTCGGGTGCATACTCGTTGGTGATGTCTATTACTTCCTGCAAATCTTTTACCACGATTATCTTGCTGTGATCCAAGGCTTTTTTAGCCAAGTCCACACGAGGTAATTGTTCTACTTGTTTGTTAACTTCAGCTATCACGGCATCGGCCAGTTTTTCGTCGGAAGTGATGAGTATTGCCTGACTGTCCACGCCATGTTCGGCTTGCGAAAGTAGGTCGGCAGCCACGAATGCGGGATTGGCTGTTTCGTCGGCAATTACTTCCACCTCCGAAGGCCCCGCGGGCATGTCGATGGCTACTTCCTTGAGCGATACTACCTGCTTGGCCGCTGTAACGTATTGGTTGCCGGGCCCGAATATCTTGTACACTTTGGGCACGCTTTCCGTGCCGTAGGCCATGGCTCCGATGGCTTGCACTCCGCCTATTTTGAATATCTTACCCACGCCTGCTGCTTTGGCAGCAAAGAGCACGGCGGGGTGTATGCGGCCTTCCTTGTTGGGTGGCGAGCATAGTACAATTTCCTTGCACCCTGCAATTTGAGCGGGGAGGGCAAGCATCAGCACGGTGGAGAATAGGGGTGCCGTACCTCCCGGGATGTACAAGCCTACTTTGTCTATCGCCACGGCTTTTTGCCAGCAGGTTACACCGGGCATGGTTTCCACCTTGGGTAGTTCGTGGCGTTGTGCAACATGGAATTTTTCGATGTTGCTTTTGGCTAATAGAATGGCGGCTTTAAGCTCGTTGGAAACGAGTTTTTCTGCATCGGCCATTTCTTCGTTGCTTACTTGCAGGGTAGCAAGCTGTACTTTATCGAACTTTAGTTCGTATTCTTTCACCGCTTGGTCGCCACGCGTGCGGATGTCGGCAAGCACACCTTTCACGGTTTCCATCAGGCTGGTGTTGTCGAATGCCGGACGGGCTAGGATGCTTGTCCAATCGGATGTTGCAGGATATTTTATAAGTTTCATAATATTAAAATTAGCCAATTAGCCAATCAGAAAATTAGCCAATGAAAATTCATTCTCTCATTTGCTAATTTCCGAATTTGCTAATTACAATATCATTTTTTCAATAGGAACTACCAGTATGCCTTGTGCACCAAGGGTTTTCAGTTTGCTAATGATGTCCCAAAACGTTTTTTCTTCAATTACCGATTGTAGGGAACTCCATCCGCTTTCCACCAAAGGGGTTACGGTTGGGGCTTTCATGCCGGGAAGCAGTTTGCACACTTCATCAATCTTATCGTTGGGGATATTGAGCACGATGTATTTCTTTCCTTCGGCGTTTTTGTACGAATCGAAGCGGAATAAGAGTTCGTCCAGCACTTCGCGTTTTTCAGCTGAAATGTTTTTGTTGCCTATCATCAAGGCTTCCGATTTCATTACCACTTCCACTTCTTTCAGGTTGTTACTCACCAAGGTACTGCCCGAACTTACGATGTCGAAAATGCAGTCGGCCAACCCGATGCCGGGAGCTATTTCCACCGAACCGGTGATGACGTGGATTTCGGCATTGAGGTTATTTTTTTTGAGGAATGATTTCAGAATAACGGGGTAGGAGGTGGCTATCTTTTTCCCGTCGAACCATTCCACACCCTTGTAATCTACGGCTTTGGGTATGGCTAGGGATAGACGACATTTGCTAAAGTCGAGGCGTTTGATAATTTCGGCATCTTCGGCTTTTTCCACGTATTCGTTTTCGCCCACCACGCCTACATCGGCAATGCCACTGGCCACAGCCTGTGGAATATCATCGTCGCGTAGGTATAATACTTCGAGGGGGAAGTTTTTAGCGGGGATAAGCAGGGTTCTTTTTCCTGATTCAATTTTGATGCTCGATTCGGCAAACATCAACATAGTTTCTTCATAAAGGCGGCCTTTGGCCTGAACGGCAATTCTAAGCATATATTTTGTAGTTTTTAGGTGTTATTCTTCTGTTGTTAGTTCTCTAAAGTAAAATTTTTCTTTGGCTACGGTTTGCGGGTATGTAAAGTATTGGATTTCGGCCTTGGTACATACTTCGGCTTGGTTGTTGTAAATTTCGGCATCTATCACGGCTATGTTTCGTTTCATTTCTTTAATCCGGGCTTTTAGCGTAATTTCGCCTTGTGTTATGTCAATTCCTTTTACAAAGCGGGTTTCGAGTTTGGAGGTAACGCCGCATGTTTTTAATTTTTGCACAACCACCCATCCTGCAATTTCGTCGAGCAGCGCGCATTGTATGCCTCCATGCAAGGTGTTGATCCATCCTTGAAAATGGTGATCGGGATTCCATGTTGAAACAACATCTTCTCCATCTTCATAAAACTCCATTTGCAACCCACTTTCATTGTGAGGTGCACAACCGAAACAATGGTATCCTTCTACGTTAACCCAAGGATTCTTGATTTTTTTCATAATCGGTTATTTATACAAAAAAAGCTCACCGAAGACACGGCAAGCTTTTCAAAGTTCTTTATAATGCAATTAAATAGCAGCTCACCAGATTAATCTAGAAAGAAATGATGATGAGCTGTATGTAATAGACTTGTTTTCATATATAATTTAGCACAAAGCTAAAATAAAAAAATGAGATTCTCAATGTTTATGTGGAAATAATCTTATATAAAAAGAAAAAGTCCACTAAAATAGTGGACTTTTAATTACTTTTTTGCTACTGATTATTTTTTTACAGGAGCAGTTGCTTTTGTTGTATCGGCTTTAGCAGCAGTGTCAACTTTTGCAGTGTCAACTTTAACAGCAGCAGAATCAACTTTTGTTGAGTCAGCAGCAGGAGCTTCAGCTTTTTTTCCACAAGATGCAAGAGCGATAGTAGCAGCAACAGCAGCAAATAAAATTACCTTTTTCATTTTTTTTCTTTTTAAAGATTAAACATTAATGTTTTTTGTTTTGAATCAAATTCGAATACAAAGGTACACGCTATTTTCGAATAAAAAAGAGAAAACAGCATTTTTTTTAATTATTGATGTAATTTTTTCTTTTTATTGGAGTCGTATGTTTTATAATCTCCTTTTTTTTATAACAGGTTGACCCTTAATGACCTATTCCTTATTTAGTTTAAAGCCCCTGTTGTTTGGCTTCGTTCCATATTATATCCATTTCGGTTAAGGTCATATTTTTAAGGCTTTTACCTTGTTTTATCGTTTTTTCCTCCAGGTAATTAAATCGTCTGATAAATTTCTGATTTGTCTTTTCCAAGGCGTTTTCAGGGTCAATGCCGTATAGTCGTCCGGCATTGATAACGCTAAATAGCAGGTCGCCAAACTCGTTTTCAGTTTTTTCCTGATCCTGATTTTTTATTTCCACCTTCAGTTCTTCAAACTCTTCTTTTACCTTATCCCACACCTGTTCTTTTTCTTCCCAATCGAACCCCACGTTGCGAGCCTTGTCCTGTACGCGGTAGGCTTTAATTAATGCTGGAAGCGAGCCTGGTACGCCTTCCAGCACGGTTTTGTTGCCTCCTTTTTCTTTTAGCTTTAGTTGCTCCCAGTTTTTTTCTACCTGTGCGGCATCTTTGGCTTCTTGGTCGCCAAAGATATGTGGGTGCCTGTAAATGAGTTTCTTAGAAAGCTCATTGCATACGTCTTTGATGGCAAAATCGTTGGTTTCGGAGGCTATTTGGGCGTAGAAAACAATATGTAGCAGGATGTCGCCCAATTCTTTTTTTATGTTTGTTTTGTCGTCGGCCATTATGGCTTCGGCCAGTTCGTATGTTTCTTCTATGGTGAGGGTGCGTAAGCTTTCCATAGTTTGTACACTGTCCCAAGGGCATTTGGCTCGCAATTCGGTCATTATATTCAGCAGGTTTTCAAACGAGGCCAGGGTTTCTTTCATTTCATCGGACGTGGAAGTGTTTGTGTTCATAATGTATGTTGTATTTATTTTTTTGCCAAATTTTTTATTTCGGGATGGTCGTTTATGTATTGGATGGTGGTTTCGTACCCGATTTTGGATATTTCCTCGAATTTGTCAAAGCTCAATTCGTTATATTGTTTAACGGCAGGTGGTTCAATCAGATAATCACATAACTGAATGCCGGGCAAGGAGTTGTGGTGCTCCACTCCACGGATGGAAAGCATTAGCATTTCGTTGGTGCTTTTTATTTCTTGTCTTTTGAAGTAGGGGAGCACATCCACTCCTATTATTATATCGCATTTTCCTTTCAGGGCTTGAGCTGGGAGGTTGTTAAACAGTCCACCATCCACGTAAACACTGTCGCCAATTTTTACGGCTTCATATATAAAAGGTATGGAGGCTGATGCCACAATGTATTCGTGAAGTTTGTCGCCCGAACCTTTTATGCTCCAGTTAGCTTTGTTGATGTTGGAAACGCACACGTAATATTCTTTCTTCAGGCTGTCGAAGCTGTTCGTTGGTACCAAATCTTTGAGCAGATGTTTTAATGCTTTGTGAGACGAGATTCCGCGCTTGGAGAAAGTGAAGTCAATCAGTGTTCTTATCTTATAAATTTTTTCGTCGCGAACAATTTGCAGCATCCTCTCCGGCATAATGTTTTGAGCATAAAGCACGCCTACAATGGCACCCATGCTTGAGCCTGCTATTACATCGGGATGAATACCATATTCAAGCAAGGCTTGAAGCACACCAATGTGCGCGTATCCTAAAGCGGCACCGCCACTAAGGCAGATTCCGATCTTTGGGGTTTGTTGAGCGTTTGTCATGCAGATAGTTACAAAATAAGAGAATGTAGGTTCAATTTTTTTTAGATAAAATGAGAAAACAATGCCATAAAGATACTTGAAAAGTTATTTGATTTTTAAAATGACACCATTTTTTCTTTTAATGCCTACATTAAATAATTTTTGGGCGGAGAGTATCCCGGTTGTTTTTTCGCCTGACAATAAATCGACACATTTCACTGCTTTTTCAGCTGGTAAATTTAAAAAATCAAGGGCATGTAGTGGAATGTGGATACCGAGGGTTACATCCTGGTCGTCGAAATTTACCACAATCAGCAGTAAATCGTTTTCACATTGGCGGAAAAAGGTATATTGCTTTTCGGGGTTGAAGTTTGGGTTTTCATAGTTTACCCACATTAAATCGTAAAAGGTACCTTCCGACAGGGCTTTCTCTTTCAGCCGAAGTGTAAGTAGTTTTTGATAAAAAGATTGTAGTTGCTGTTGGTCGGCAGTTAATTTCTCTTGATTCAGTTTTCCGTTGTTGTGCCAGTTACGGATGCTATTCACGCTCCAGTAATCGAAAATAGAGGTGCGTCCGTCCAGCCCGCTGAACCCTTCGGTATCCATGCCCCGTTCGCCAAGTTCCTGTCCGCTGTAGGTCATAAAAGGCGAGTTGCTTAACGTGGCGGAAATGATAACGGCGGGTAGTGCGTTTTCAGGCTTCCCGGCAAAGAAGTCCGACGCTACTCGTTGCTCATCATGGTTTTCCAGGAAGTTGAGCATGTGTGTTTGTATGTCGTTTACCGCTTGCCAGCAGTTTGTAATGCTCCCTACCGAAGCCTGTCCTTGTGTAACGGCTCGCAGGGTGTCATACAGCCCTACTTTGTCGTACAGGAAATCAAATTTTCCATTGTAAATATAGTTGCGATATTCGTCGGGGTTATACACTTCGGCGATGAAAATAACGTGCGGAAATTTTTCTTTTACCTGTTGTATAGCCCAACCCCAAAATTCCACGGGTACCATTTCCGCCATGTCGCAACGGAATCCGTCCACTTTTTTCTTTGCCCAAAAGAGGAGGATGTCCCGCATTTTTGTCCACGTGTCCGGTACGGGGTCAAAATACTTTTCCCGTCCGCCCATGTAATCCACGCCGTAGTTTAGCTTTACGGTTTCGTACCAGTCGGTTATGCTTGGGCTGGCGGTAAACTGATCGTTGCCGGTTACCTTGGCCGGAAATTCCTCATATCCGTCCACGTCGAATTGAGGATTAAATGCCTCATTGCTTATGTAATAGAAATTGTTTTGCTGGCTAAAGTTCCAATCCGTGCGGTCTCCCTGGCCAAGGTCTTTAGTCTTTCCCGGTTTGGCATCCGATTTATATTGCCGGGCCACGTGGTTGGGTACAAAGTCGATAATTACTTTTAGTTCGGCTTTATGGGTACGTTCTATCATGGCTTCAAATTCCTTCATGCGGTTGTTTACATCCACCGCCAGATCGGGGTCTATATCATAATAGTCCTTGATGGCATAGGGCGAACCTGCTATTCCTTTCACGATTGACTTGTGGTCTAGGGCTATGCCGAGGGTTGAATAATCTGTTTGAGTGGCATGCTCTATCACGCCCGTGTACCACACGTGTGTGATGCCCAGCTTCTTTATGGCTTGCAGGGCTTTGGGTGTAAAGTCATTTAGCTTTCCGCATCCGTTTTCTTCTAAGGTTCCATGAGGCTTGTTTGTCGTGTTTTCGTTTCCAAACAGGCGGGGGAGTACTTGGTAAATATTCATTTTATTATCGTGGGTCAAGAATCAGTTTAAATCATATCCTGCCATTCCGGCTTTCTATTTATTAATGTAGCCACAAAGGGGCATAAAGGTACAATTTTATATTTATGTTCTCTAGCAAATTGTATGCCTTTTTCCACCATTAATGCTCCTATTCCTTTGCCTTTTAATGCAGGATCTACATTGGTATGATTTATAATCATTTCATTTTTTCGCTCGTCAATTATATAGGTCATTTTGGCCAGTACTTCATCGTTTTCACAGTAAAAGAATTTGCCTTCATTTCCTTCTATTTTGTTTTCAATCTGGTACATACTGTTTTTGTTTTTTTAAAGGGTCATCGGTACTTCCATTAATAAAATAGTGCTTTTGGTTGCCGTGGCAAAAGAAATTTGATCTGTTTCCCAGATGCCATACCCATCACGGGTATTTAGTATTTGATTTTCCACCGTTACAGTTCCATCAATTACAAATATATACAATCCGTTTCTTTTGTCTTTCCATGAGTATGAAAATTCTTTGTCTTTGTCAAACGTTCCGATGTGGAACCATGCATTTTGGTGTATCCACACGCCAGCGTCGTCAGAGAATGGGGATAGAATTTGTTGCCATTTATTGTCTTTGGCATAATCCATCCACGATAGCTGTCCGTAGCGTGGCGAAACATGTCGTTTGTTCGGGATAACCCATATTTGCAGAAGTTTTGTTTGTTGTCCTTTATCCGGGTTAAATTCGCTGTGGGTTATGCCCGTGCCGGCACTCATTACTTGTATTTCGCCATGTCTGATTATGGTTCCATTGCCCATGCTGTCTTTGTGCTCCAGGTTGCCTTCCAGCGGGATGGTAACTATTTCCATGTTATCGTGGGGGTGCATACCAAATCCACATCCGGGAGCTATGGTGTCGTCGTTTATTACCCGCAGGGAGCCAAAATGTACGCGTTCAGCATCGTAGTAATCTGCAAAACTAAAGGTGTGGAAAGAGCTTAGCCATCTTTCGTTGGTGCTACCTCTAGTGTTTGATTTATGTAATATGGTTTTCATAATTGTTTTATATTAGGTTGTTTATAATCCGTATGCTGAAATTTTCAATAAAATTACAAATATTTTTCGATAAACAAGTAATTAAATACCGAAATTATATTAAATTTGCAAAACAAAAATGATTCTATGATGTTTTATCATAAAAATAAATATTAACTCAACTAAAAAATTAAAGAATTATGGCACTAACACATTTCCAAGGTAATGCGGTAAACACGAATGGTAATCTTCCCGCAGTTGGAACGAAAGCAGTAGATTTTAGTTTAGTAAAAGCGGATTTAAGTACCATTTCATTGGCCGATGTAAAAGGTAAAAAAGTGGTTTTAAATATTTTCCCCAGTGTAGATACCGGCGTTTGTGCAGCATCCGTACGCCGCTTTAATAAAGAGGCCGGCAACCTGGCAAACACGGTAGTGGTATGTGTTTCGCGTGACCTTCCTTTTGCTCAAGCTCGTTTTTGTGGGGCGGAGGGTCTTAACAACGTTGTAACGGCATCGGAATTTCGTAATAGCGATTTTTCAAAAGCTTATGGTGTGCTACAAATTGACGGGCCGCTTGAAGGCTTGCTTGCTCGTTCAGTAGTGGTGCTTGACGAAAACGGTGTGGTAAAATACACGGAACTGGTAAACGAAATTACAGAAGAACCTAACTATGCAGGTGCATTGGCAGCCCTATAATTATAAGTTTGTGATTTTTTTAGATTAAACCTAGCTATTATTTTTTTATACGTGTGAAGCCCTCTTGGATTTGTTCAAGAGGGTTTCTTTTTGTATTTTTGAATCATTATTCACGATATTATTTTATGCAACCTTTAGCTGAACGACTTCGCCCGAAAACTCTTGATGATTACATTGGCCAAAAACATTTGGTTGGTGCGGGTGCCGTTTTGCGCAAGATGATAGATTCGGGAGCCCTCTCGTCGTTCATTTTGTGGGGACCTCCGGGTGTGGGCAAAACTACGTTGGCAAAGATTATTGCCAATCAGTTGGAACGGCCTTTTTATACCTTGAGTGCTGTAACGTCGGGCGTGAAAGATGTGCGGGAGGCTATAGAGAAGGCTAAGAGCAGCCGTTTCTTTGGTACGGTAAATCCTATTTTGTTTATCGATGAAATTCATCGGTTTAGCAAATCGCAGCAGGATTCGCTGCTTGCTGCGGTGGAGCAGGGCACGGTTACGCTGATTGGTGCTACTACCGAAAATCCATCGTTTGAAGTAATTACGCCATTGCTTTCGCGCTGTCAGGTGTACGTGCTCAAATCGTTGGAGGAAGAGGATTTGCTGGAGTTGATGAACCGTGCTATACTAACGGATATTGAGCTGAAAAACCGTGAGTTTGAGGTGGTGGAAACGGATGCTTTGTTGCGTTTTTCGGGTGGCGATGCCCGCAAGCTGCTTAATATATTGGAGTTGGTGGCAAACGCGTCGGAGGGTAAGGTGATAATTAATAATGAAATTATTACCGAACGCTTACAGCAAAACCCTGCGGCATACGACAAGAACGGGGAATTGCATTACGATATTATTTCGGCATTTATAAAATCCATCCGAGGGAGTGACCCCGACGCGGCTATCTATTGGCTTGCTCGGATGGTGGCGGGAGGGGAAGACCCTAAGTTTATTGCCCGCCGACTGGTGATTTCGGCGGCGGAGGACATCGGGTTGGCTAACCCCAACGCGTTGCTAATAGCTAATACCTGTTTTGACGCGTTACAAAAAATAGGTTGGCCTGAAGGGCGTATTTTGCTGGCTGAGGCTACTATTTATCTGGCTTCAAGTCCTAAAAGTAATTCGGCGTACTTGTCCATTGGAGAGGCCTTGACCTTGGTGGAGCAAACGGGTGATTTGCCTATTCCGCTTCATTTGCGTAACGCACCAACCAAGTTGATGAAAAACCTTGGGTATGGGAAAGAATATAAATACGCGCACGATTTTGAAAATAATTTTGTAGAACAACAATACTTGCCTGCTAAAATAAAAAATAAACGTTTTTGGAAACCACAATCCAATCCTGCTGAACAGAAATTGCTGGATTGGCTTCGGAAATTGTGGAAAAACCGCTATTAGATGTTTTATAAAAGGTACATTTTAAGTTGATTATTTTTTAAAAAAAGTTACTTTTGCAGAATATCATTGCAAAAATGTAGCACTAATCCGTAAGTAATTTATTTATGGTTGGTTGCCGTTTTGTTTTTGTGTAAATCTTTCTAACTAAACAAATTTATCTTTTTACTTTAAAGAAATCTTAAATTCATGGAGGAGAATAAAAAAAGTCCATTGCAAATAGCTAGAGCAAGTTATGAACCTAAACTTCCAACTGCATTAAAAGGTTCGGTTGCTATTAAAGAAGGTGAAAAAACAGAATCGATAGAAAACCAAAAAGAAATAAAAGAACTGTTCCCCATTACCTATGGAATGCCTACGGTAGAATTTGTAGAAGGCTCGACAAAGGCTTATCCGGCAATAAATGTAGGTGTGATTTTATCGGGCGGACAGGCTCCCGGTGGGCATAATGTGATTTCGGGCTTGTTTGACGGACTAAAGAAAATTAATCCAAATAGCCATTTGTATGGATTCCTGGGAGGCCCTTCGGGTTTGATAAACCATACTTACGAAGAGCTTACCGCCGATATTATTGCGAGTTATCGCAACACGGGTGGTTTTGATATTATTGGTTCAGGCCGTACCAAACTGGAGGATACGGAGCAATTTGACAAGGCGGCTGAAATTTGTATTAAACTGGGAATTAAAGCCATTGTAATTATCGGTGGTGATGATTCTAATACCAACGCGTGCGTGCTGGCCGAATATTTTGCCATGAAAAAATATGGCATACAAGTTATAGGTTGCCCAAAAACCATTGATGGTGATTTGAAAAACGATCTGATTGAAATTTCGTTTGGTTTCGATACGGCAAGTAAGGTGTATTCGGAATTGATCGGGAACATTCAACGTGATGCCAACTCGGCTAAAAAATACTGGCACTTCATTCGCTTGATGGGTCGTTCGGCTTCGCATATCACCTTGGAGTGTGCATTGCAAACGCATCCTAACGTGTGCATTATTTCGGAGGAAGTGGCTGCTAAAAAGCAACGCTTGTCCGACGTGGTGAATGTTATCGTAAAATCCATTGTAACTCGTGCTAATGGCGGTTACAATTTCGGTTCGGTGTTGGTTCCCGAAGGTTTATTGGAATTTATTCCCGATATGAAGGCTTTGATTGCCGAGCTGAACGATTTGTTGGCCGACAATACGGAATTTAAAATGCTTAAAGCCGACGATGAAAAGTATGCTTACATTTTGAATAAGCTTTCGCCCGATAATGCGAGTGTGTTTGAATCGTTGCCTGTATTCATTGCCAAACAGCTTACGATGGATAGGGATGCGCATGGTAACGTGCAGGTGTCTTTGATCGAAACGGAAAAGATGCTTATAGAGATGGTGAAAAAACGCTTGAACGAGCTAAAAGAAGACGGTGTATATAAAGGTAAGTTTAGTGCCCTGTCACATTTCTTTGGTTACGAAGGTCGTTGTGCCTTCCCATCCAATTTTGATGCTGACTATTGTTATTCATTAGGATATAATGCTTCCCTGCTGGTTGCCGAAGGCAAAACGGGTTACATGTCGGCTATTAGAAATACGTATTATCCTTCGGAAGAATGGATTGCAGGTGGTGTGCCGTTGGTTTCGATGATGAACATGGAACGCCGTAATGGAAAAGAGGTACCTGTAATTAAAAAGGCGTTGGTCGATTTGGATGCCGCTGCCTTTAAGTGTTTGGAATCGCTTCGCCCTACATGGTCGGGGCCTAACGACACGTATGCTTATCCGGGGCCAATTCAATTCTTCGGTCCTTCCGAGGTGTGTGATCGTCGTGTGCGTACGCTGTTTCTGGAAACGGAAGCACGCCATGAAAAAGAATTGATTTGCAAATAAGAATTTACTTAACTTTAAAAAACATAGTATTATGGCTTCACCAGCTTCAGAATGTCTATACTGCCAGAAATTGCCTGTATTGGACGAATTGATGATTAAGATTTGTGATTTAAGTGTTTCTCAATTGTTTTTGTTTAAAGAACAATCGTATCATGGACGTGTAAATGTTGTGTATAACGATCATGGAGTGGAATTGCACGAATTGAGTGATGAACAACGTAACGCTTTTTTTGCTGATGTAGCAAAAGTTGGAAAAGCTCTTCAAGCGGCTTTTAATCCTACTAAAATCAATTATGGCGCGTATGCCGATACATTGACTCACTTGCATATTCATATTGCTCCTAAATATAAA
Organism: Paludibacteraceae bacterium; assembly: GCA_031292565.1. GTDB lineage: Bacteria > Bacteroidota > Bacteroidia > Bacteroidales > Paludibacteraceae > JAFGVL01. The sequence continues at coordinate 757,627 of JARLGW010000001.1, read as the reverse complement.
GATGGTTATGGTTTCGGTGGTACATTTGAAATGAACCCAAAGAAAACATACCTATCTGATGCAGAATATACCGAAGTAATTGCTAAAATTAAAGCGAATTTGTAATATAATTTGTTGCAAACAAATAAAAAAGGTTGTGTTGAAAGTGTTTTCAATACAGCCTATTTTGCTTTAAAACAGTAGGATGTCTTTCAATAATTATCTTTTGTTTATATCTTTCTGTTTCATTATTTTTTGATTGAAACCGATTTTCGTATATTTGACTTCGATAATTTTAACAGTATTCATTTAATAAATTATTAATGTTATGAAAAAATTCTTCTATTTGGTAATTATTCCTTTCCTATTGATTGGGTCTTTATCTTTCCAAAGCTGTATTGGTTCTTTTTCTTTAACCAGCAAGGTTTATCATTGGAATCGTGGTGTTGGTAATAAGTTTGTACAAGAAGTGGTATTTCTTGCTGCTAATATTATTCCTGTTTATTCAATAACCTTGTTTGCCGATGGTATTATTTTAAACAGTATTGAGTTTTGGACAGGATCTAATCCGGTGGCCATGAATGCTAAGGATGTGTTGAAAAAAGATTTTGCTGAAAATGGTGTGAAATATGAAATGACTGCCACGCGCAATAAAATGGTTGTTACTATTTTATCAGGAGAAAACAAAGGCAAATCATTTTCTTTGAACTACAATCCCGGAAACGAGATGTGGAGTTTGAATACTGCAGGTAAAAACTACAACTTGATGCAAATTAACCCTGAAACAGGGCTTGTAACTGTATTTAATGCCGATGGTACAACAAGTACTTATGCTCAAAAAGATTTTTCTGTTGCTCAATTGGCAAAAGATAACATGATGAGATCGGCTGTCGCATTTAACTAATTTTTCATAAATTTCGTTTTGATTAAAAACTATGTTTCAAAAACCCCTTTATTGAATTTTCAATAAAGGGGTTTCTTGTTTTTATTTTATACTGTCATCATTTTAATATCCTCTTCTACAGTGGAAATACCTGCTATGCCAAAGTTTTCAACCAGTACCTTGGTAATGTTTGGCGAAAGAAATGCAGGTAAGGTAGGCCCCAGGTGTATGTTCTTTATGCCTAACGATAATAGGGCAAGCAACACGATAACCGCTTTTTGTTCGTACCAGGCGATGTTGTACACGATAGGTAGATCGTTGATATCGTCGAGTCCGAATACTTCTTTCAGCTTGAGGGCTATTACGGCTAGCGAATAGCTGTCGTTACACTGTCCGGCATCCAGCACGCGAGGTATGCCGTCAATATCACCCAAGGGTAATTTGTTGTAGCGGTATTTGGCACAACCGGCGGTGAGTATCACCGTGTCTTTAGGCAATGCCAAGGCGAAATCTTCATAGTAATTGCGGCTTGCCATACGTCCGTCGCACCCGGCCATGACGAAGAATTTTTTAATCTTCCCTGTTTTTACCGCGTCCACCACTTTATCGGCTAATGCTAATACTTGGGCATGAGCAAACCCTCCGGTAATGGTACCCGTTTCTATTTGGATAGGTGCTGCACATTTCTTAGCGTGCTCAATAATAATGGAGAAATCCTTCGGTTTGCCATCAGTGCGTTCTGCAATGTGTATAGCTCCCGTGAGCCCTGCAGCCCCGGTAGTGTATATCTTATTTTTGTATGACGCACTTTCGGATGGAGGAACAATACAGTTTGTGGTGAATAAAATAGGCCCGTTGAAGGTTTCAAAATCTTTTTTCTGACCCCACCAGGCACCGCCATAGTTACCTTTCAGGTGTTTGTGCTTTTTCAGGTTGGGGTAGTAGTGGGCGGGTAGCATTTCGCTGTGGGTATATACGTCCACGCCCGTACCGTCGGTTTGTATAAGTAGTTCCTCTATATCCTTTAAGTCATGTCCGCTAATTAAGATGCCGGGGTTTGTGCCAACACCCAGGTTAACCAGTGATATTTCGGGATTACCAAAACTGGAGGTGTTAGCAGCATCCAGTTGAGCCATCGCTTTTACACCCATTTCGCCTGTTTTCAACGTTAGAGCTATCAGCTCGTCGATGGAGATGTCGTTGCGGGTGATTTCGGCCAATGCTTTTTGCATGAAGCTAAATAGCTGGTCGTCTTGCTTGCCGAGGTTGTAGGCGTGCTCCACGTAAGCCGCCATGCCTTTAATGCCGTAATGAACCAGTTCTTTTAATGAGCGAACATCTTCGTTGGCCGTGCGGAGCACGCCTACCGTTTTTGCTTTTTCGGCATATGCGGTTTCCGGTTCAATCCAAGTACATTCGTCGGACAAGTCAGTAAGCGTAGCCCCAATACCGCGTAATTCGTCATGCAATTTTTCACGAAGCAATAATCCTTTGGTAATTTTTGCCGTGATGGCTGCGTCGTCAAAATTAGCATTGGTAATGGTTATAAACAAGGCATCGAACACGAATTTATCGGCATCGGCATTTGCTTTTGAACGGGAGCGCAACTGGTCGTTGAAGAAAGAGATACCTCTGGTTACAAATAAGAGTAAATCTTGAAGATTGGCCGTGGCAGGTTTTTTTCCACACGTACCAGCCAGCGTACATCCTGTACCTTTGGCTGCTTCCTGACATTGATAACAAAACATTTCCATAATTGATTTTTTTTATTAATTTAGTACTTCAATATTAAATTCTATAACAAAAGTAGCGTATCTTGTTACCTGAAATTTGTATCATTTGTTACCAATACTGATTTTAATATGGAAGATAGATTTAAAACACTTTTGCAGTGTCCTTTGTTTGCCGGATTTAATCCCGGCGAGTTGGAAGCCTTTTTGCAGGAGGTGGATTATAAAGAGCAGGCTTATGAAAAGGATGAAATACTGGCGATGCAAAATGAGGTTTGCAATAAGCTTATCATTTTATTAAGCGGAAATGTAAGGGCGCAGATGATAAACGAGGCAGGAAAAATAATGAAGGTGGAAGATTTGTTTGCCCCAAGCCCCCTGGCCATTATGTTTTTGTTTGGCGAGCGCAATCGTTTTCCTGTTGAAGTGGTGGCAAATGTGCATTGTGAGGTAATTGTGTTTTCCAGAGATACGCTGTTGAGCATTTTTCAGCAAAATAAAAAGGTGTTGCTGAATTTTTTAAACTTGAATTCCACTTATGCAAAACGCTTGAGTGATAAATTGTATTTTCTTTCCTTTAAAACCATACGGCAGAAGATAGCCAATTATCTTTTAAAGTTACCGGAAGTAAATGGAGCGGTAACGCTGGATCGTTCGCAAAATAGCTTGGCTGAATATTTCGGGGTGACCAGGCCATCTCTTTCGCGCGAATTGGCTAATATGCAACAAGATGGATTACTAAAAATGAGTAGAAAGCACATTAAAATACTTGATAAAAATAAAATTAATTCTATTGTTCTATAAGTCAGTATATTAAGTAGATTTTTATTTTTTTTGTAAAAAAATAAAAAAAACTATTGTTCGTATATTTGTTTGTTTGTTTTTTTTGATATATTTGTAATAGGAAAAAAATACGAATGTTATTTTGTTTCTATGTTGTTCTGAGCTGAAAATCGCCAGTTTGAAGTCAAACAGAATAATATTAACAAAGAACTTTGTCTATTATCTTATAGGCATGGGGCTGTTTTTTATCTGTTTGGCGGGTGTTGGCGATGCCTCAGTTCTGGTAAAAAACGGATCCCCATGCATTAATTCTTTAACCATTTAAATTATTAATGTTTATGAACAAGTTAGGTTTAATTGAAGCAGTTGCAGGAAAAACAAATTCAACAAAAAGCAGTACTCAAAGAGTGTTAAATGCTTTAGTGGCAACAATTACAGAGCAATTATCATCAGGTCAAAATGTAAAAATTGTGGGTTTTGGTACATTTAAAGTTACCAATAGAGCCGCTCGCGAAGGAATTATTCCTACAACGAAAGCAACTATTAAAATCCCGGAAAAGAAAGTGGCAAAATTTGTTGTAGGTAAAGATCTAGGAGCGGCGGTGAATAGATAAATTTCTACTCCAAATTATTAGTTAATAAAAAAACTCCGATACATTACCGTACCGGAGTTTTTTATTTAAGTTTAAACGTTTATTATTACATCATACCGCCCATACCACCGCCCATAGGAGGCATAGCTGGCATAGCGTTTTCTTCTTTCTTGTCGGCGATAACACATTCGGTAGTTAAGAACATGCCTGCTATAGATGCTGCATTTTCTAAGGCTACACGAGTTACTTTGGCTGGGTCAATAACGCCAGCAGCAAAGAAGTTTTCATACACATCCGTGCGTGCATTGTACCCGAAGTCGTCTTTGCCCTCTTTTACTTTTTGTACTACCACAGGGCCTTCTACTCCCGCGTTTGCAACAATTAGTCGAAGAGGTTCTTCAATTGCACGTTTTATAATTTCAATACCGGTAGTTTCGTCTTCGTTTGTGCCTTTAAGACCTTCCAACGAACTGATAGCACGGATGTAAGCTACACCACCACCGGGAACAATACCTTCTTCAATAGCTGCACGGGTTGCACTCAACGCATCGTCCACGCGATCTTTTTTCTCTTTCATTTCTACTTCGGATGCAGCTCCTACATAAAGTACGGCAACACCGCCTGCTAGTTTAGCCAAGCGTTCTTGCAGTTTTTCACGATCGTAATCGGAAGTTGTAGTGGCAATTTGAGCTTTGATTTGTTGCACGCGGGCAGCAATGGTTTCTTTAGCACCACCACCGTTTACAATAGTAGTATTGTCTTTATTGATCGTTATTTTTTCAGCCTTACCAAGCATTTCAAGGGTAGCAGCTTCTAGCTTTAATCCTTTTTCTTCGCTAATTACAACACCTCCGGTAAGTACTGCTATGTCTTCTAGCATTTCTTTTCTGCGGTCGCCAAAGCCTGGAGCTTTTACGGCACAAATCTTCAAGGAACCACGCAAGCGGTTTACTACTAATGTAGCTAACGCTTCGCTATCTACATCTTCGGCAATGATTAATAGTGGTTTTCCTGTTTGTACAGATGCTTCGAGGATTGGAAGCATTTCTTTTAGCGAAGATATTTTTTTATCGTGGATAAGGATAAGCGGGCTTTCCATTTCCACTTCCATTTTTTCAGTATTTGTTACAAAATAAGGAGAAAGGTAACCACGGTCGAATTGCATACCTTCTACTACTTCTACGGTAGTTTCAGTTCCTTTAGCTTCTTCTACGGTGATAACACCTTCTTTGGTTACTTTGCTCATGGCATCGGCAATTAGTTTACCGATTTTAGCATCATTGTTAGCAGAGATAGTGGCTACTTGTTCTATTTTGCTATAGTCATCGCCCACTGTTCTGGCTTGTGTTTTGATGTTTGCTACAACAGCTTCTACGGCTTTGTCAATACCACGTTTCAAATCCATAGGGTTTGCGCCAGCGGTAACGTTCTTTAATCCAACCGAAACAATTGATTGGGCTAGCACGGTTGCCGTTGTTGTTCCGTCACCAGCATCATCACCGGTTTTAGAAGCAACTTCTTTTACCATTTGAGCACCCATGTTTTGGAATGGGTCGGATAATTCAATTTCTTTAGCCACGGTTACACCATCTTTAGTAATATGAGGTGCACCAAATTTTTTGTCAATAATTACATTACGACCCTTAGGGCCTAGGGTTACTTTTACAGCATCAGCCAATTGGTCGATACCTTTTTTGAGCTCATCGCGAGCATCAATATTAAATTTAATTTCTTTAGCCATGATTTTTAAATGAATGAAAAATTATAATTAATAATTAAAATGAGAAATGATTAAAACAAGAACGGGTTGGGTTGCTGTATTAATCATTTTAAACAATAGCGAATATATCGCTTTGTTTCATAATAAGGAATTTTTCGCCATCAAGTTCCAATTCTGTTCCCGCGTATTTTCCGTAAAGAACATGATCTCCGGCTTTTACTACCATATCTTCGTCTTTTGTGCCATTCCCCACGGCAATAACTTCGCCTTTCAACGGTTTTTCTTTTGCTGAATCAGGAATGATAATTCCGCTTGCTGTTTTTTCTTCTGCTGCGGCAGGTTTAATCAATACTCTGTCTGCTAATGGTTTAATACTCATAGTTCTACTTTTTATTTTAAGTTAGACAATTAAAATTTAATTTTTGATACCACATCTCTTGCGAATTTTGTGCCAAAGGGGAAATGCTGCCAATCTTTCATGATTGTAGGATAAAAAGAGAATATGCTTGACAGTTTGTCATCTTTTTTGAGCGGATTGTTGCTGGCAAAAATAGCCCAACTTGTATATATCCAATAAAAACAAAGAAGGGCTATTGCTTTGTATATTTTTACAGATAAGATTGTTGAATAAATTAAAAATGAATACTAAAAATCCCGTTAAATGTGATTTGTCTATTTTCAAGGCATATTTAAGTAGTTTGATGTCGTTAGCAAGTTCTTTTTTGTCAACAAAATTTTCACTAATCAAAATCAGGTTTTTAATACTATCTCTTTCTTTTTTGAGAATAGTACTAGCTGTTTCTAATCCTGTATGTATTAGTGGGTTGTCGGTATGATAAATGGTTGCATTCCTTTTTTTTATTTCGTATCCGAATAAACTATCTTCGTGTCCGTAGGTAGAAATTTTTTCATTGAAACGAATTTGATTAAAAAGCATTTTGCTTATTAAGAAGTTATTACTCATAAATGAGTGATAAGGATTTCTTTGGCGTTTCGCGGCTGGAATTACTTCTCGTTTGCTACCATAAAGCCAATGAAGAAAAAGCTTCTTGTCCGAAGGAGGTTCGCTTGCATACAATCGCCCGCCACACACTACTATATTTTGTTCTTTGACAAAGCTTAAATAGCGTTGCAAAAAATACTCAGAGACAATTTTAGAGTCGCAATCGATAAAAAGCAGGTTGTTGTATTGAGCCATATCGGCTAATCGGTTGCGTATGCATGATCGCCCAATGTTTTTATCTAATTCTGTGTATGTACAATTGTCTAACAAGTTGATTTCTCTGTTGTCGGGAAATGATATACTAGAACAATCGTCTATAGCCAAAATTTCGTACTTAATATCAAGTTCTAAAGCTTGTTTATTAAGCGATTTTACAAGTTCCAGGCAATTATAATTATATATTGGTATTAGAATAGATAGCATTCACTTATTTTTTGCTTTGTTGGAAAATGGAGATGAGTTTTTTCTCTTCTTTTTCCCAACAGAAATTTTTGCTAAGGTCTTTTATTCTTTCTTTCTCTTTTTCATTCCATTCGACAAACATATTTTGAATTGTTTCTACCAAATATGTCGGTTCGTAGTGCGATATAACTTTTCCCGTGCGATGCGTTTTCACCACATTTGCAATTTCCGGGAAATCGGTGGCAAGCACAGGTACTCCTGCTGCCATAAAGTCGAAAATCCTATTCGGAAGAGAATAATAATAACTAAGCCCTTTGGGTTCAAGTAAGCACAAACCGATATTTGCCGAGCAGGTATATGCAGGCAGTTCGGTTGGATGAACTTTGCCTACAAAGATAACTTTATTGTTTAAATTCATCTCATTGACCTTAAGCTTTAATTGTGAATAAATATCTCCTTTTCCGATAATTACCAGTATTGCATTTTCAATGAAAGGCATGGCATCAATAACCCACTCAATGCCTCTACCCACGTTTACCGCCCCTTGGTACAATATTATTTTTTTGTCTTTAAAATTTAATTTTGGTGTGAGCTTTTCTCTTTCGATATATGAAAAATTGTGTATTACCTCCATGTTGATGCCATAGCGTTTGTTATAATAATCGGCTATAGATTGACACACGGTATAACAATTTTTCAGATGTGGAAAAATTATGTTTTCAACGCCAGTCCATACAGCTTTAACCGGTTTTCTGTCTGTAACTTCCGGCACTTCCGGGAATAACTCGTGTGCATCAAATACTAATTTCTTTCGGCGGATTTTAGCTATTAAAAAATTAGGTATCAACGTATCAGTGTCGTTGGAAAGCATTATATCTACTCGTTTAAACAACAGAAAGAAGAACAACCTGATATTAAATTCGGCATAAAACAAAAAGCCTTTTTCAAAAATCAAGCGAAATCGTTTGAATGGATACACGGAGTCGAACGACCTGCTTTTTCTTAGTTGTCTTCCCAGTAAAAGAATATCGTATCCGGCTTCATAAAGGCTTAGGCTAACTTTTTGCACGCGTTGGTCGGTACATAAGTCGCTTGTAACGGATATAATAATTTTGGTTTTAGGCATTAATGTATTTCAATAGGTCGGTGTACAGTTTCTTTTGATTAATTCTAGGCTCTCCGGCTAATGATGTGTTATGCCAAAGCAGAACCAATTCCCCATGATGCTCCTTTACTCTGTCTATCAGTTTGGTGGCGTAAGTAAAGGCATCCTCCTGATTCAAATTCATATACCGTTCAGCCGACAGGCTCACGTCCATGATAGTAAGTGGATGTAGATGTAAATTGGAAATCTTTTTGGTGGCCGGATTAATCCAATTCACGGCTTTGCATGTTCCTAAACGGAAACCTGCAACATCTGCATAGCCTAGGGTAAAGTCGTCGGTTAAATTTGCTTCGACCAAATATTCCATGTCCATTGGGTTCATTGATCGAAGATAATGGTATCTGTTATAACGGATAGTTTGTCCTGAATATTGCTCCAGCAGCTTCTTTTCTAGCAACACTAAAGAGTGCTTCTTGCCAGATAAATAGCTGTTGTGCAGCCCTATAATGCTATCTTCTTTTTTGCAGAGACGAAACAGGAGTTGAATGTCGTCGGAAACCAAACTGTAACAGGGATTATCTTGTTCCGATCCTATTTTAGCTGATTTGAAAAAGAAAATAGCTTCGGTAGGGATGGCGGTTTTTTGTCGGAAATCTTTATCGTGTTCAAATATCCAGGGGAATGTGAATAATTTGTCGGAGTAAACATCTCCCAAAAATGTTTTAATGGCTGTAATAAATTCGGTATTTCTGTTTTTCAAGCTACGTCGACAGGCTCCTGCCAGTCCGCGCCAAGTTCTGTGCAGGCAAGGTTGATCCACATCATGCGTGAGGTATATTTTCGCTATTTGAGGTTCGGGCTCGTCAATAGCAACGCCTTTTTCCCGAAGCCATTTCCGCAGCAGCTTTCCATACTCGTCCACGATAGGTCGATGAATAAAATTTTCCTTGTATGCAATGGATTCTTTTCCCGGAAACCGACCATGTATATCCCGGCAATCGGTACGAATCCATTCTTCATAGCGTGTAAGCATGAAATAAGCCGAAGCTAGCAGGTCGGCATGTACCACCAGGGTACCTTCTATATTTTCAAAGGTGGGTTCACCATATAATATAGGAGTATCATCTATTTTTTTTAATGGTAGGGTTGGTAAGGATTCTGATTTCCCGTATATATCGTTGTTGAAAAAAGGGGAAGGGATGATTACAATTTTGTAGCTTGAAAATAGTGTTGTGTCCCGCGTGTAGCCGATAGTAGAACTTAAGTTCGAATGCAACGGACTGTCAATTAAAAAATTAATTAAGTAACGAATAAGTTCTTCCATTGATGGGCTTTAGTATCGAAAGCAATTTCTGTTCTCCTATGCAAAAATAGTATTTTTGCGGAGCCTATTTGTATTTATCTCGAATATTTAAGTCTTGTTTTCATTTGAAAAAAAGAAAATTGCTTGAGGCAGGTTTATCATCTGCTTAGGTTTCCTTATCTTTGGTGCTCAAAAATTACAGCATGCAAATTAACGAGAATTTTTCACTAAAGCAATATAATACCTTTGGTATAGATGTTTCCACTCGATATTTTATCGAGTACCAAACGGAAAAGGAATTACACGATTTGTTGGCCGGGGGCTTACCAGCGCAACCTGTTTTTTCCTTAGGTGCTGGCAGTAATTTGTTGTTTACCCACGATTACGAGGGGGTTATGCTACATTCTCAAATAAAAGATATTGAACCCGTTGAGGAGCATAATGATTGTGTGTTAGTGCGTGCGGGAGCCGGTGTGGTGTGGGACGATTTCGTGGCTTATTGCGTGGAAAAAGGCTGGGGTGGCGTGGAGAACCTGTCGCTCATACCCGGAACGGTAGGTGCTTCGCCTGTTCAAAATATCGGAGCCTACGGTGTTGAGGCTAAAGATGTGGTATGCAAAGTAGACGGGGTAAGCTTTGGTTCAAATTCACCCGTGAGTTTTACTAATGCTGATTGCAAGTTTGGCTACCGCGATAGCGCGTTTAAACATTTGGATGAAAAAATAATTGTTACCTACGTGAACTTCCGTTTATCCAAGAAACCGGAGTTCAAATTGGAATATGGCACCATAAAGGAGGAGCTTAAAAAATACGAAACCATTAACCTACAAACCATTCGCAGGGCTATTATCTCCATTCGAGAAAGCAAATTGCCCGACCCCGTGGTGATGGGTAACGCGGGAAGCTTCTTTAAAAATCCGGTTGTGTCAAAAATGCAGTTTGAACAGTTGGCAACCCAATACCCAACCATTCCTCATTACACGGTATCCGAGCAGGAGGTTAAAATTCCGGCGGCCTGGCTGATAGAGCAATCGGGCTGGAAAGGTAAATCGTGTGGCAACGTGGGGGTACACGACAAACAACCTTTGGTGCTGATAAATAAAGGAAATGCAACGGGAGATGAGGTGGTTAAATTGTCCAACCAAATTCGCTCCTCGGTAGAAGCCAAGTTTAATATTAAAATTTATCCAGAAGTTATTTTTCTATAAGCTTATTCCTGAGAGCCTTCCGCTGGAGCTTCTTGCATTTTTCGCAAGTACTGGGTCATGGTCATAGGTTCTACTCCCGATGGCTTGCTAAAGAAATTGTTGCTTACATCTTGCTTTTTTATATCCGTGGCATTGTAGGTTACCACATGCTCTCCGTTATAATTATCATAGATTAAAGGAAGCCCTTTTAAATCGGGGAAAAATGGTACTACATAACCCGGAATGTATAAATCGGGACAGTACCATGCAATGAGCTGAACGCGGATATTATCTTCGGTAACCATGTCGCAAATTACTTTTTTACAACTATATCCGTTTACTTTCTTTTTGCCTGCCACTTCTCTTGTTTTGATAGAAGCGTAGCGTACGGTTTTAGCGGTAAGTTGATAATCCTTTTGCTCCTGTTGCGTGGCTTCTACCAGCATATTGCCTTGCTTGCTGGATATGGTTTGGTAATAGATGTCCTGATTGATGCCTTCAGTTATGGTGATAGATAACCCTTCGTAAGTTTCAACCCTTTTACTAAAGTTAGCGTTCAAATAAAGCTTGAATAGAGAATCGAAGTCGCCAAGTTTGGCTTTTGTTTTCGATTTATCGGGTATGCGTGTCACTTTTCCATAGAATGAAATTACGCCCGAAAAGATAGGTCTCTTATCGTTTTTGTCGTTTTCTTCAGTTGTTTTCGGTGGCGTTTTTGCTAATGTAACAAGGCAAATAGCCATTAAACAGACTAAAGACAGTGTTCTCTTCATAGTGTTAGTAAGATTTTTTTACAAATATAAAAGGTTTTTTGTTTTTTCAACCCGCCAAAAAAAAGAATTTCGTTAAATTATTTAATGCCCAGTTTATCCATCTCGTTTCTATAGCGAGCTGCATTTTGAAGATGCTCTTTAAATGTTCGTGCAAAATCGTGTCCTTTTCCGCCACTTCCTTTGGCGCACATGAAAAAGTAAGGGTGAACCTTGTAGTTTAGCACAGCATCCATGCTTTCAATGCTCGGTACGCGTATAGGGCCTGGAGGCAACCCTTTGTTTATATACGTGTTATAAGGTGAGTTTTTGCTATCTTGAATGTGTTTGAACAACACACGCTTAATGCTAAAATCTTTCAAGGCGAATTTTATAGTTGGATCCGCCTGCAGGGGCATGTCAGCATGCAGTCGGTTCAAATAAAGCCCTGCAATCATCGGCTTCTCGCTTTTCATGTTGCTTTCTTCTTCCACGATAGATGCGAGTGTGCTTATTTGATAAGGCCTTAGATTCATCTTTTGGGCTTTTGCCAATCGGCTGCTATCCCAAAACCGGAGGTATTCTGTGTGAATTTTTTTAATTAATTTTTTAGGGGAGATATTCCAATACACTTCGTACGTGTTAGGAATAAAGAGGCAGATAACTGTGTTCTCAGTCAATCCGTATGATTGCAGCAGTGTGCTGTCGGACAATAATTTATGCAATGTGGTTGAATCAACCATTAGCTGGTTGGCAAGTCGGGCGCATAGCTGTTCCTCGGTTCTAATATTATTAAAAGTAAGGTTCACGGGTTTTTGGCGGCCTTTGCTCAAATTGTTAAGCAACCGTATATTGCTCATGCCGGCTTTCAATTCGTATCTACCTTCTTTTATTTTGTGTGGATAACCGGTCAGCTTGGCATCAATAGAGAATGTGAGTGTGCTGATAAAAGAGCTTTTGTTCTTTAAAGAATCAATAATATCTTCAAATTTTGTGTTTTTTCTGATTAATAAATATTCTGTTTTCCCTTTGTTTGAGTTTACATTGGGTAAAATAAAGGTTAATCCGGTTAGGAAAATAACAATACCGGCAGCTATTACGATTTTTAAAAAAGATTTTTTAAACATAATAAATCAACAGTTTAGTGAGTAAAAGTGAATGAAATCGGGTACAAAAGTAATTATTAGTTTTTAAAATAAAGAGGCTATTTTTTGAAAGTTCCAAACTCTTTTCTATATTTGCAGCCGGAAACGAGATAGCCACATCCGTTATTCAGAACCGGTGAGATGGGTGAGTGGCTGAAACCAACAGTTTGCTAAACTGTCGTACGGGTAACTGTACCGGGGGTTCGAATCCCCCTTTCACCGCCAAAAAGGCTTGCAATCAAATGGTTGTAAGCCTTTTTTTATTAAAACCAATCTACACACACCTTAATTTATTCATGATAAATTTTTTAGACATAATAGAATATGTTGGAACTTTTGCCTTTGCCATTAGTGGCATCAGGCTGGCATCATTAAAGCGGTTCGACTGGTTTGGAGCTTACGTGGTGGGGTTAGTCACTGCCATAGGTGGTGGAACCATCAGGGATGTGCTGCTAGGGGTAACGCCTTTTTGGATGCTGAATAGCAGTTACTTGATTTGGACTGCCGTAGCACTGTTTTTTGTCGTGGTTTCGGGAAATCATCTGACGAAGTTTGCAAATACATTTTTCCTTTTTGACACCATTGGGTTAGGCTTATTTGTTGTAGTCGGGTTTGAAAAAACAATCAACAACGGTTTCCCTTACTGGGTAGCTATTGTTATGGGTACCATTACCGGAGCCGCGGGTGGTATTATGCGTGATATTCTTATCACCGAAATTCCGCTTATATTCCGAAAAGAGATATACGCGATGGCTTGTGTTATCGGCGGACTGGTATATTGGCTTTGCGATTTGTGGAAGGTAGATGTTACCGTGGCTGAAATATTATCAGCCAGTAGCGTTATCATTACACGTATTATTGCTGTGAAATTCCAAATAGGGCTACCGGTACTTAAAAGCACGAACGATTTGGATGAAAGTTAGCTGTTATTTTAGTACAACTGCTTAAACTTGGTGGCTTAAAATTTTTAAAAAACGTTATGAAAAGAAATTGTGCCATAGTAATAATGCTTTTGTTCTGTCAACTATTTTTACTTGGCAATGATAATGATAAGGTACAATTAACAGCACCTCATGTGTCTTCTAAGTATTTGGATTGCGACTCTGCCAAAACTGCCCCCAACTGCACTCATTTTACCTCCAAATATAAAGCACAGAACAAAGAGAGGACGGATAAGAATGCGTCGCATTTGCAGTATCCTGATACCTGCTTTCTAGATAAATATACTCCTTGCCCCACGGCTGTAGAAGTGCTTGATAAACGCACAAGAGACAGCAAGCAATACGTGAATAAAGATAGTGTATCCAAATTCTACGTGGTAAAATCGTCAGAAGCCATACATTATTTAAAAAACGGGCAATGGCTCACTATTGATGAACGGTTGGAGCCTCAAAAAAACAAACGATTTGAAGCCGACAGGCAGGAAGAACCGGTAGGCTTTGATGTGCAACGCCAATTGGCTTACATAAAAACCATCAGGGGAACCGTTTTTTTTAACAACTGGATGCTTTTCGGGAAAACGAATGGACATAGACAGCTATTGGCTATGCCCGATTGGAGTGATAATACCGTGGGGGACGACGGCTTGCGTGTTACCAATCTGTTTCCCGGCATTGATGCCGAAATGAAGGTGGGGCGAGGCTCTATTAAAACCAGTTTCATTATTCATAAAAATAATTACGCGGGAGCGGAGCAGTTGATTTTTGCCGATAAGTTTCAGCAAGACACCACGAATGGAGCTTTTGACGTGGGGAATAACATTTCTACCATTGATGAATGTAATTATCGGGTAAATAATGCTGATGCTTTGCATATTAGTCCGGCAACGGTTTACGAGGTACGTGATGTAAAGAATACCACTATCAACCTCCCATACTCGTTATCCGCCGATACCTTATTTCTATCTGTCGCGGTTTCTTATCTAAATTCCCGGTTAGTAAACGGATCGGTTGTGATAGACCCCCTGGTTACGGCTACTAACACGTTGGCATTGGCTGCTATTACGGGGTCGATGGATTGTGGCAGTTTTAGCAATTCTTGCAACTACGTGTTGCAAGTACCTTCGCCCGCCGCGGCAACTATTACCGGAATATCTTTTAAGTTCGGGTTTCAAACGGTAGGTATAGCCACCGTGAAGGATGGAACCTGGGGCATAAAATCGGGCAACTGCGAGGTGTATTATGGAGCCGACCCCAATAGTTCTAGATATAATGGACCGGGTTCTGTAAGCACTTTGGACGCGTATTCGGATATAACTTCCGACCTTATCGGTTGCATGCCTACAGCTACTTGTACCTCTCAAAATATTCCTTTTACTTTGAAGTTTTTTAATGATATATGTAGCGGAACTTCAACTTGTACCAATAATTATATTAAAGCGGAGGAGCCTTTTATTATTCTGCTTGAAGGGCATACGGTGGAATTGAGTAGTATAAGTTCTGCGGTTACTATTTGTAATGGCGATAGTGTAACGCTTTCGGCTTTAGTGAAGTATGGTATTTTGCCATATATTTATAGCTGGAGTGATGGAGGAAACATAAGTAGTATAACGGTTGCTCCATCTACCAGCACAACTTATCTGTTAGCTATAACCGATCAATGTGGCAATGCTGCCTCTGGAAATGTAGTTGTTACCGTAAAAAATTCCAGCGCTTCTACCACAATGGAAACGGCGTGTAACTCTTATACATGGAATGAAACTACATATACTTCCAGTGGAACTTATACGGTACACTTTACCAATTCGGTAGGTTGCGATAGTACCGCCACATTAGAATTAATGGTTCTAAGTCAATGTCCAGAAATAGTAGTTCCTCCACTCTTCTCACCAAATGCTGACGGGATAAACGATTTGCTGGAAATAGAGAATTTATCAATTTACAAAGGATCTATCGTTGAAATATATGATCGATATGGCAAGCGGGTAGCTCGTTATAGTGGCACGAGTCCCGGGTGGGATGGTTATTACCTGGGGCATCCTGAGCCTTCGTGCGATTATTGGTATTTGATAACTTTACCCGAATCGGGCAAACGGCTTACGGGACATTTTTCCCTGAAAAGATAAATTTAACAATAAAGATCAAGGGGTAAAAATAAAAGCTTTATTTTTACGTCATAATCCAAGGTAAGAGCTTTGTCGTTAGGCTTTACTTGTTCTTTTAATTATGAAAGGTGATTTTTTAACCACGGGCATATTTTATGCACAGACGCAGACCGAAAAAACGTTTATTTTTACTTATTTTTCTTTTGGCCATTGCAGTGTATTATTGCAATAAAAGGAGTGGAAATAAGATAGATATTTCCAAACTACATCATGTTGTTATTCCCGATGGCTTTTCGGTAATAGGCATCGACGTTTCGCATCATAACGGGGATATTAATTGGAAAGCAATTCGTGCTCAAGGAATTGTTTTTGCTTACATAAAAGCTACCGAAGGCGAATCTCTCATGGATAAAAATTATACCGATAATTATAGGGCGGCCAAGACTAACAGAATTGTTACCGGCATGTATCATTTTTTTATTTTTAGAAAAGATGGTGGTGCAAAGCAAGCTCTCTGTTTTTTAAACAAACTGCGTTATCAGAGAGGCGATTTGCCTCCTGCCGTGGATGTGGAATATTCACCTTCCAATAGGCGCACAATGAATAAAGATATTATTAAGGAACGAATAAGGGAACTGAACCAGTTCGACAGCACCATTTATAGCCGAAAACATATTCACCCGGTGCTTTATACCAATAAAGAATGCTATGAGGATTTAATCCGCGATAATTTTCCTAAAAATGATCTGTGGCTTTGTAACCTGTCCGATATGCCCGACGATTATATGTATCCTAATTGGGTAATGTGGCAGTACTCGCACACCGGAAAACTGGAAGGGGTAAAATCGAGCGTGGATATAAATGTGTTTTATGCTGGTAAAGCTGAATTTAATGAGTGGCTTGACATGTATAAAAAAGCATATGTTGCCAATTAATATGCTACCTCACTATTTTTACATGCACAATCACGCGTTGATATTGCCCGTTACCCACTTGTTCGGGTTTCTCCTCATCATTTTCAATGGAAACAACTTTTATTAATCCTTTCCTTTCCGGTTTATCGGCTAGTTGGAACAATATAACATCACCAATTTTAATATCGGATGCTATATATGAATTATGAATAGGAAGAGCTTCTATAAATGCTCCCGAGGCATTATCAAAGTTCACCTTCGCAACCTTTTCCAGTTTGGTGGCATTGCGTATTTTCCAATTTTTTAAAGCATAATAAGCATCAGGTTCGCGGCTAGGCCCTTCAAATTTGCAAAAAGGGGTGGTTCCACCATCTTTTTCCCAAGCAATTGTTACCGTTGGGTCATTAGGTGCAAAAAGATGGAATACTTTTTTCTTATCTCTTTTTACTTTGCCGAAATACAGCATTACATCGATATTTTTAATGCCGGCTTTGTCAAAAGCGTTGGCCATAGAGTATGTGGTACCAGTGGTTAAACACATTGCACTCCCTTTTTTAGCCGTGTTGCGCCCGGACTGACCATATATGTAGCAATTTTTATACGTATTTATAGCTCTAGCCATTGCTTTCGGTCTTGCTTCGGTTAAGATAGGAAACATTAAAATGCAGGCAAGGATAAAAACAATTTTTTTCATAATGTGAGGTTGGAAATAATTTAATAGAAATAGAATCAAATACGATGCCAAAAATAAGGTATAGCCTTGTTTATATAAAAAAGTCAACGGATTGGAAGCTCATCTTGTACAACTTTTGTTTTTTAGAATACATTGCGTATTCGTTTTGTGTAATAGACAAATAAAGCGTATTTTTGCAAGTCAAAATTATACTTACTTATTTCCTTATGATAGAAATAATACCTGCTATAGATATAATCGACGGAAAATGTGTCCGTTTATCTCAAGGAGATTATGCCCAAAAAACCGTGTATAACGAAAATCCGCTCGAAGTAGCCAAAATGTTTGAAGAAGCCGGTATTAAGCGGTTGCATTTGGTGGATTTGGACGGGGCTAAGGCTCAACATATTGTAAATTACGGTGTGTTGGAATCAATAGTATTAAACACGTCCTTGGTAGTAGATTTTGGCGGTGGACTAAAAACGGATGATGATGTGCGCATCGCTTTTGAAAATGGTGCATCTATGGTTACCGGCGGAAGCATTGCCGTGAAAGACCCCGATGCTTTTTGCAAATGGCTGAAATATCACGGGGCTGACCGTATTATTTTAGGTGCTGATGTGAAGAACGAAAAACTGGCCATTTCAGGATGGACTGAGGTTACTAATATAGAACTGTTGCCATTCATAGGTAAATACAAACGCAAAGGACTTAATAAAGTAATTTGTACCGATATTGCTAAAGACGGTATGTTGCAAGGCCCTTCGGTGGCGTTGTACCGAAAAATCTTAGGTCAATATCCCGACTTGTATTTGATAGCTAGCGGCGGGGTAAGCTCCATTGAAGATATTGAAGAACTTGAAAAAGCCAAAGTACCTGCCGTTATTTTCGGCAAGGCAATATATGAGGGGAAAATAAAATTAAACGACTTGAAAAGATTTGCAAAATAAAGGATATGAACATAGATTTTAAAAAACAAGGAGGGTTAGTCCCTGCCATTATTCAAGATGCGTTAACCGGAAAGGTGTTAATGCTTGGGTATATGAATGAAGAAGCTTTGGCTCAAACCGAGAAAACAGGTAAAGTAACTTTTTTTAGTCGGTCGAAGAATCGTTTATGGGTGAAAGGAGAGGAGAGTGGTAACTTTCTTAACCTAGTGTCTATAGCTGTTGATTGCGATCAAGACACTCTTTTGGTAAAAGCTAATCCCGTTGGCCCTGTTTGTCATACCGGGGCAGATACTTGCTGGAACGAAAAGAACCAGGAAGATGTTATGTTTTTAAAATATTTGCAAGACTTTATTGATAAACGTCATGCTGAAATGCCGGAAGGTTCATATACCACCTCGTTATTCCAAAGCGGAATAAATCGTATGGCGCAAAAGGTGGGTGAAGAGGCTGTAGAAACCGTTATTGAAGCAACAAATGGTACGGACGACCGGTTGATATACGAGGCTTCCGATTTGGTTTATCATTTAATTGTATTACTTACTTCAAAAGGCTACAGGCTGGAAGATTTAGCCCGTGAATTAAAGAAAAGACATAAAACCAATTAACATATAATCGGTTATTGAAATAATTATGGAAAACGAAAACTTATTAATCAAATATGTTGGCGTTGACATTTGTCAATCAGACATTGTTGTTTTGAAAGATGTCAACCTGGAAGTGAAAAAAGGAGAATTTCTTTATTTGATTGGTCGGGTAGGAAGTGGTAAAAGTTCACTACTCAAATCTTTCTACGCGGAAGTGCCAATTTTATCCGGCGAGCAAGCTTTAATTTTCGACTACGATTTGAAAGAATTGAAACGCCGGGAGATACCTTTTTTGAGGCGTAAGTTAGGTATTGTTTATCAGGATTTTCAATTATTGATAGATCGCACGGTGCATGATAATTTGGCTTTTGTGCTGAAAGCCACCGGGTGGAAAAATAAAGTTGAAATTGAAAATCGTATTGAAGATGTTTTAACGCAGGTGGGCATGTCAACCAAAGGTTATAAAATGCCTCACCAACTTTCGGGTGGAGAACAACAACGCATCGTGATAGCACGAGCATTGCTCAATTCGCCTGAAATTATTTTGGCCGATGAGCCCACCGGGCATTTGGATGCCGAAACGGGTAATGAAATTGTACAATTATTGGTATCCATTAAAGATCAAGGAACCACCGTTATCATGTCAACCCACAATTTAGGTTGGCTGCAAAGCTATCCGGGAAGAGTGCTCCATTTTGAAAATGAAAAGATGAGCGAAGAATCTTAACATTAAGTTTCAATATATCGTAAAAGAGTAAGAGGATGCCTTCATAAAGGCATCCTCTTACTCTTTTATATTTACTCTTTTATATTTCATCCTAGCCATAAAATAAGAGAGGCTGATTCTACAGTAGAATCAGCCTCTCTTATTTTATTATGTGTTTCCTTATTTAAGGAATTTCTTACTTGTAACAGAACCGTCTTTAGCAGTTACTTGAATTACATATACACCTTTTGTTAAAGAAACAATGCCAATGCTTTGAGATCCCTTATCAGAAGCCATTTTAGCTCCGGTGATGTTGTAAATGTTTAAGTTAGCTACATCTGCACCGCTCACTGTTATAGCATCTCCGGTTTGAGTTATTTTTAATCTGCTTATAGCTTCATTTTTAACATCGGTAACAGTTCCACTGGTTGTTATACTTGCTGCTGTAGAGTAACTGCCGGAAGCATATCCGGTAGTGCTAGCGTTTGCTTTTACCTGATAGGTATAAGCTGTACTTGCATCTAAACCTGTTGCAGTATAAGCGTTTGTTGTAATAGTTGTTTCTGTACAAGACGAACTAGAGGTACCTACCGTTGCTATAAAATAGTTAACTTGGAAATTACCACTGAAAGTAAAGCTAATAACATCGCCTTTCTTCAAACTCAATCCTGCAATTGTGTATGATCCACAAGTGGCCGCAGTTGCTTGTGTAATACCTGTTGTAACTGCCGTTCCGCTATTTACCGAATAGCTGTTTAATGTTCGAAGGGTACCTGATGAAGAACCCTCAATAACCAATTGTGATACATTATCAGTGCTTACTAAAGTAAGAGAATGGTCATTTCCTGATCCTGTTCTATAAGCACTGCCAGAAGTTGGTGTATAACATGTTGATTTACTTGAAGGTGTTAGGGTAGTTCCTTCTGTATCTCCCGTGCTTAAAGTTGTATTTTGTGCGTTAAAATACATAGTAACATCTGATGTACCTGTTCCTGCTTTACATAAATCCACCGTATAGCTCGAAGCATTGCTTAGCGCATCCCAGCTAAGAGAAATAGATGAATTCGTGGCTGAAGCTGTAATGTTGCTCGGTGAGCTAAGTGTTGTTGTAGCATTTACAGTTATTGTTCCAGTCAATGTAGCATTTGTTGAGCCCCCTACTGTTACTACGCTATAGCTTCCAATATTTGTTGCTGTTGGTGTACCGCTAATTGTTACCGTTTTAGCAGTAGAGTCAACTGTAGCACTAACGCCTGTAGGTAATCCGGTAACAGTTACTCCTGTAGCTCCTCCAGCATAAGTATATACGATGCTACTTATAGCAGTACCTACATAAGCTGTTTGTGTGGCAGATCCGCTAGTTAAAGTAAGAGTGCCGGGTTGTTGTGTACTGGTGGTAATTTTTCCAGTTAGGACTACTGCAGTACCGCTTGATTGAGTGGTAGTTACAGTATAGTTATATGTACCTGCTGTTGTTGGAGTACCGCTAATTGTGTAGGTTTTTGAAGTAGTATTTACAGTTCCTGTAACGCCTGTAGGAAGTGTTCCTGTTAAAGTAACTCCGGTAGCTGTTCCACCATAGGTATATACTATACTTGTAATAGCTGTTCCTGTATATAAACTTTGTGCGTTTGACCCGGAAGTTAATGTTAAAGAAGGAGCATTTGTTGTTTCAAAGCAACCAAGATCGGGAGCAGTACCATTGTATGGGATGCCGGTTGCACCATAATAAGAAACTGCTGATTCAGCTGTTCCTTTATCAATTAAGGTTGTTGCCGTTGATGCTAAATGCATGAAAGTAATATCGGGAAGGCTTCCGTCAACTTTACGAGATGCACTCAAACCTGTTGTATCTGTTGATGAAAAGTTAGAAGTTGCTGCTGTAAAGTTATTTGTAGTTAAAATTGCACCAGATTTAAAAGAGGTTCCGTTTCCTTTTGGACAAACACAATTTATAACAGAAGTAACGGCACCACTCACATATGTAACTGAGGCATTTAGTGCAAAATCTTCAGCAGGTGAAGTTAGTGTTGCGTCATTTCCATTACTGTAAGCCGTGCAATTATATAAATACATTGAACCTGCATTGTTGTTTTGGTCAAATCCTTTTGATTTGTTGTATGCGGACAAACAGTTAATTACTCTAAAGTTGTGGTCTTGATCTTTATTAGTACTACCTCCCATTTTGATACCATTACCATTCATACCCGAAGTTGTTGTGCCATCTTTCCAGTAATATCCATTATGAAAAGCCCAACAGTTTTCCAAGATAGTTAACATGCCTGTAGGAAGACCGGCTTCCGTACATTTTAGATAACCATCCCAACCATCATCAGAGTTCATCCATGAGCGACAACCTCTAAATGTAATATTAGTTCCTAAATCTAGTTTTGGAGCAAAGCCATCAGCATTTCCACCGTTGGTTGTAGTTCCAGTACCCATATCAGCATTGGCGTAGGCATCGCAGTTTAAAATCAAACAATCATGAGATGATGTGCGAATAAGAAATCCGGCATCGCGGTTTTGATAGAAATCACAGAACTCAAAAACGCAATTGTTTGTTGAATTTTCAACTATCATACCGTTGTCTCCAGCACCTTTAATTCTAAGTCCATAGATATCACAATAAGAAACTTTGTAAACGTCAACGCCAACATTTGAGCTTCCAACGCTCATACCTGAAAAATCAAGAACCGGGCGTTTTGATGCCGAAGTTAGATCAGGTTTATAGGCGGTTATTACAATATGTTTACTACTTGATCCTGATTTAGTAATGCTAAGCGTTGAGGTTGAAGCATAAGTTCCGCTTCTGATAATGACAGAATCGCCGGCAGTAGTTACTTTTCCAACAGCTTTTGCTACAGTTAAAAAAGGTGTAGCATACGTTCCTGTATTAGAGTCACTACCCGTGGTTGAAACGTAATAGTTTGTTGCTGATAAGCTAAATGCAGAAAAGAGCATTAAGCTTAATAGAAACCAACAAAAATGGTACTTTTTCATAGACTTGGTTTTTGATTAGTTTGTTTTTTGTATTAGTTTTTTTTAGATCTAGTTCTTTTTAATTATAAACATGTATATAACGGTTTGCAAACTGTTTTATTTTAATTAAAATTGTGTTAAAAAGTTACTACGGATTGTGAAATGATTAAAATTCCTTTATTTATGGATGATACAGCTAATATCCTTATTGCTTTAGCACTTGATCTTTAACGTTTCTAATTTGATTTTAATTTCAGCCCTTGATAAAATTAAAAGTTAATTTCTTTTAATCAATTTCTTTGTATATACATTGCCCTTGTTATCTACAATTTGTGCTATGTAAGCTCCCGTTGGCAGGTTGGCTACTGAAATTGCATTTCCTGACGCTTTTGCTAAAACGATTCCCGAAACGCTTATTAATTGGATTGATTTGATTCCGGCGTCCGATTTTACAATCAGCGTAGAGCCTTGTTGTATTAATTTTATATCCGAATTTTCTACTTTGTTTACAGTGGTGGTTGGAATATCCATTCCCATTAAGTAGTAACATGCGTTTTCTATTAATTGGGTTGCAGTATTGGTAAGATAAGCCGTAGAGTACTCGCTTACCCCGATCATTAAAAAGCGTCGTTTTGTAGTAGTACCATTCATATTTGTACCAACAGGTACTTCAACTACGCTTTGTGTGGAAGAACTGGTGCCGGTACCGAGCCCAAGAATGCTTACCGACGGACTTCCAACCCAAGAAGAAATTCCGGTTACGGCATAGGCTGTAGATGAATTTGAGTTTATTTGAGAAAACAATTGTAGTTCGTTGCTATTAGAACCTGTAAAAGTAAGGTTACTAAAGATCACATGACTTTTATTTACAATACTATCTGTAGTTAATGCCGTGTTTGCAGCCGTGCCCCAATTCCAAACAGTGTTTTTCAAAAGAAATGGTTTCAATAATAACTGAGGCTTATTTAAACTTTCAATAGCCGGAAGTCCCAAGGCCGAAGAACCAGGCACTGGGCTGATTATGATTAAACTGTCTTTGGAATAATCCACCGAAGTTGTTGTGGCATTAATAATTTCTATGTTAAAGTCAGGGTTTGATTGCAGTTTATTCAGAATCACCGAATCGGCAGCACTATTAGGAGTAGTTACATAAGCTATTTTTTTAGCAGAAGCTGAACTTACCACGATTTTTGCAGTCACCGTTGCTGCATTTCCAGTACCGCCTACCGAACTGATTGTGTAATTATATGAGCCTATTGCGTTGGGCGTTCCTGTCAGCGTTATGGTTTTTGCCGTTCCGTCAATAGCAGAAGTCACTCCGTCCGGTAATCCGGTTACGGTTAAGCCTGTGGCTCCTCCGCCCCAGATATATACTATGTTGTTAATCGGATAGCCAAGCACTACCGATTGTGTGGCATTTGCAGGAGTTGTTATTGTAGCAGGATATTGGTTAACAGTTCCATATTCGTAGCATCCCAAATCAGGAGCCGTGCCACTATAGGCTAGGCCAACGTTAATGCCTGCATTAATTAAGTTGCTGGTAGAAGCCAGTCGCATAAAAGCAGTACTGTCAAGGCTTCCGTCGGAGTTTCTGGCCGATAAAATAAGTGTGGTGTCCAAACTTGCAAAGTCGGCTGATGTGCAGCTTACACCCGTGGTGTTCCAACTATTGTTGGATGTAGTAACCGATTTAATTGTAAATTCATTACTATTTATTGATGAAAGTGATAGACTGTTTTTTATAACAACAGCTCCTCCGCTGCTATTGGCAAACCCGTAGTTGTATCCGTTAAGATAAGAAGAGGCGTTGTAAACGGTCATGGTACCATAGTTGTTATTTTGGTCAAAACCTCTCACGGCATTGGCCACGGCTATGCAATTGGTCAAGGTTACATCGTTCACGGTATAATCTCCGCCTAACTTAAAGCCATTTCCGTTTCCATAATTTTTGTAAGAAGCTATTTTAATGGTATCCGTTCCACCCTTGGTATTGGTTACGGCTTTGGGAAATTGTTTAAACCAAGTTGAATCAATACCGGTAACCCTAGGGTTGTTTGTCATATCAAAATAAGAGGGTCCCATTTGATAGCAGATGCTGTTTTTAATGGTGGTAGTACCTACTCTTTGATAAAAG
Organism: Paludibacteraceae bacterium; assembly: GCA_031292565.1. GTDB lineage: Bacteria > Bacteroidota > Bacteroidia > Bacteroidales > Paludibacteraceae > JAFGVL01. The sequence continues at coordinate 733,062 of JARLGW010000001.1, read as the reverse complement.
TCCCATCCATCGTCGGCATTATGCCACGAGCGGCATCCTTCATATGTATTTCCATTCGAAGTGGTAGTATATTGTTTGTCAGCAAATCCGTCGGCATTACCTCCAAAATTAGCGAGAGTTATATCACCTGTTTTGTAATCGAAATTATCATGCGAATCACAATTTTTAATTAGGTTTCCATATCCGGTTTTATGTTGTAGCCCGGCATCACAATTGGCATAAAACTCGCAGTTTTCTATTATATTGTAACTTCCATTGTTAATCAGTCCGTTTTTCCCGGCATACTGAATTTTAATTCCTTTAATGTGTAGATAGTTAGAGGTTGCACTTATTGAAACTCCCACGTTGTCCGATCCGGTTACTTCTTTTCCATAAGGTTGGGCTCTGAAATCGAGAATAGGTTTTTCACCTGGGTAGGCCATTATGCAGATCCTACTAGTAGACGTTCCTGTTTTACTAATTGAAATTTTAGCAGATTGATAGTAAATGCCTCCAAGTAAAAAAAGCGTATCACCCGGATTCTGAAGTTTGGATATGCCCGACGATAAACTAAAAGGGCTGGAATACGTTCCGGTTCCGTTACCTGATGGTGAGGCATAGTAATTAGTTGCTATTACAATAGGAGTAAGGCTAATAAAGAAAAATGCTAAGAATAGCCTAAAATTTAAGCTTTGTGTTTTCATGTGGTTGGTTGTTTTTCTGTTCTTGATTTAAGGGTCAATCAATATGTTTTAGACAATTAATAAGCTAAAATTACTTAATATGTAGTGTTAAAATATTGATTGGGTTAGTTGCAAATATAAGAAAAATAGCTTTTAGAGATTGACTCCTTTGCTAAAGTTTTGATAAATAGTGTTTTGAACTAAATGTGATGGTGTTTTGTAATATAAAAAAAGCTACCCTAATGGATAGCTTTTTTTTACTTCTACTGAAGCTTTTTCTTTTTTCTTTTTTCTGTAGAAGATATAAAAACCGTAGGTTAAAATTAAAATCGCTAAAATAATGTTTCCATTTCCTACAGGTAGGAGAAAGAAGACGGTTCCATCGCCTAGCCCAGCAGATCCAGTACCAGTTTGTAGTACAGCTTTTAAATATCCATTTCCGGCATCTTGAAGTATATATATATCACCATTAATATCTTTAATGTAATTTCCCACATTAAATCCGCCACCAGATGCAAGAACATAATAAGATATACCATTAGCATCTGTATATGGAGAATAGGAATCAAAATCAGTAGTAACATCATATGCGGTTGTAGGAGTAAGTCCATCTCCACCTAAAATTATAGGAGTTGATATTGGAGCTATATACCCAGAGGAAGATGAGGACGACTGAGATCCCGATGAACCTGCTGAATTATCAACTCCAGCCCCTACTGCCGGAAAAGAAGATGCAACTACACTTTGAGAAAGAAGACTTGTAACAATAATTAAAGCTGCTACTGAAAATTTCTTGATATTTTTCATTCTTTACTTTACTTTTCATAACTCCATCATAAGCTGATTCATTCAGCTTATGATGGATATTTAGTTAAATAATACGCTTATTTAATTAACACTTTTGCAATTTTCACTTCTTTTTCAGTTACAGCTCTTACAATATATACATGCTCTCCATTATTCATTACCATATCGAATAGGGATGTACTTATACCGGATTTCTCAACTACTTTTTTGCCTGTTTCATCCATAATTGTAATAGCTTTTATTAAATTATTTGGAGCACTGATTACCCGAATTACATTGTTGTCTTTCGTATATATTTGGATTGACGATGCCACTGTTTGTTTGGCATTGGTTGTAATCGTTGCATTTTTAAACTGAACAAACAGTGAACCTACGGCATTCGTACTGTCAAGTGTAACCGTGTAAGTTGGTTGTTCTTTTACATTGATGGTATCACCCGTTTTAGTATTAATTAAACTAACGTCAACATCGTTGCCAAAACTTTCAGCGCCACTAAAAGCTAAGGTTATTTTTCCGTATTGAGTTGTTTTTATACCTAATGGAGCTACATATGGCACTTCTTTAAATTGATTTATGCCTAATGCTACGCCATCAGCTAATGTATAAATATCGGGAACGGAAGTAATGGATGTAAATAATTTGAATGCATCTTCATTTGATTTATAGCCATTCGTTGCATCGCTGTTTCTTGTAATGGATGTCGAACTGGTTGTAGTTCCATTCGTAGATGTTATGTACATTAAATTCTCCGTTGCAGTTGCTGCACGCAATTTGCTTGTCTTTGCCGCGTCAGCTACAAAATCAGAGTTCAATAGGAATGTTAACGAGCTCGCACTTGCAGCATCTACAATAAACGATTGCATTGGAGCTATAAGAGTTCCCGTGTACGAACCATCCGACCAAATACCAGAACCTACGCCTGTTGATGTGTACGTTACAAAGGTACTGCCATTCCAAAATCTAAAGGTAGAACTTATAGAGCTATTATGTGTTAACAATTTTGCAACATCCAAGTGTGTCATTAATGGGTTTCCAATTAAATTTAATCCTTTGTTCAACGGAATTGTTAAATTGGATAAAACATTACTATTATTTTCCATGGCAAACCGATAAGCGATAGAATCATATCTTGTTTCTGAAATTGCTTGTGAAATAAGCGGTTTACCAGTGAATGATGCATAAGGAATGTATGTTGTAATTAACGAACTATCCGAATTCATTCTTGGGAATGTAAGGGCTTTATCGTCATGTGAGAAATACCTTCCTTTAGGATAATTCCAAACGGTACTATCAATATTGTATGCAAAACCAGATCCTGGCGTAAGAGCCACTTTCAAGTTGGCAAATGTTCGAGTCCATGTGCCGGTATATAGATGGCCATTACTTAAACTATCCGGGTTAATTGCATCAAACAGTCGCATGTAAGTAACGGGAGCTCCTGCACTAAAGTAATAGTCGCCCGAATACATGTTTTTCAGAGGTGCTGTTAACGTGTACCATTTGTTGCGTTTTAAATCCATTTCTACAAAAGCTTTATTGTAGGCCAGTTTTGGTAAACCTAATACGGCAGCTCCCTGTTCAAATGTTATGTAATTACATTCACCCGTTGCTGTAATCGTTGGGTAATTCACTCCGCTAGCACTTACATCCGGTATGGTAACATTTGTACATGATTTAGGTACACGTGCTGTCCAGTTGGAGTTGATATTCCAATCACCGCTTATAGCACCTGTCCATGTGGTAGCAGCTGTAGCATAATCGACAGGGAAAGTTTTCGTTCCTTTTGTAATACCGCATCCGTTCTGTGTATTTATCGTAGTGGAAATATCATTAACGGAACTTCCGATATTAAGGACAATACTACTGTCGTTTTGTGAACTAATTTGAGTGCTACTTGGGTTGAAACTCCAATTGTAAGTAGTGGCACTTGCACCTGCACCATGAGCAGTTAGTGTTAGATAACCATTATCGTCAAGACATCCCCCTGCTATTGTGCCTACTTGGTCGGGTGGTGTTTTGGTTACTTGTATGTTAAGGCTTGCACTACCCGTCGTCCATTGACATTTATCCGAATTGAAATCTACAAAAATATTCAATTGCAAGGATGTTGAGTCTATCGTTGTTGGTGCTTGTATCGTAAGTGATGATGAAACGGTATCTCCTACAATGGTAAATTGTTTTGCACCTGCACCTATAAGTTTCCAGGAATAGCTTGGATTATTTGTTACCGCGGCATTAGATAATGTATAAGTGGATCTGGATCCGACGCATAATTTTGATAGTCCGGCTATTTTATAGCCGCCTATAGGTTTATCCTTAGGGTCTAAGAAGTGCAATGTATAGTCGCTACCATCTCCGTTGGATGGTACCGTACATGTGGTATTTGATATTTCCAATACCGAAAGTTTTTTATCCGATTCATTCATTGCTACCGGTATTGCTATTATGTTTGAATAGTAATTGTTGTGCACCGTTTCCAGTTCTATAGATACGGTATAATCTTTAGTAGTACCATCTTCGGCTGTTACCCGGTAAACAACAGTACTATCTCCAAAATTATCTCCCGTAGTTTTTATTACTACCGTTGCTTTAGGCGAAACTTCTATTGTTTTGGCGACTAAAGTGCTTAAACTTCCAGCGTAAGATGAAGGTAAGGTTACGAAAATATAATTGTCATATATTCGAACTTTTTCATTTGAATCTCCAAAGCTATATTTTACAATATCTTTTGCACTGCTCTTTAGTTCTGCACTACATTTCGTAATGTTTAAATAATAGAGTGTGGATAAAATAGTGGAATCACTAGCTTCAAATGATATCATAATCCGTGTGTGTGCACAAGAATTAATAACCACGCTGTTGGTATAGCATTTACCACCTTCAAGCCATGTGGATGATTGAAGATATACATTACCCAATGCATCGGTTACCGATACTTTTCTGTAACCACTGGCAGTCCATTTGAAGGTAATTTGTCCGCAACTATCTAAGTCAAGGATTAATGATTTTTTACTGGTGCCAACTCTTAATGCAGAATTTCCATCTGCAAGACAATTTCCTTCGGCATGGAACAAATCGTAAGAAGGATTGAAATTGGCAGTTGTTACAGCGCTACTAGAGCTTAAGTTCCCTATTTGTACTTGAGTCGGAATGTCAGTCGTACTAGAATAATCATGTGTTAATTCTGTACTTGATACAACAGGGGTAGTACAACCTGATTGGTAAGTATAAGGCAATACGAATTTTGCTTTTATACCACTAAGGTTGATAATGTAAGGAGAATTAGTTGCATCGTTGCTTACTATATTAAGTGTTCCGGAATAAACACCAGCAGTGCTACCAGGAGTAAAAGTTACGGTTACAGTAGCCGAATCTCCACTTGGTATCGTTGTTTTCGACAGGGCTGTTCCTATTGAATAAGCTGTTCCACTAGTAGTACATGAACTTATATTTAAAGGATCACTACCTGTATTGTAAACTTTAAATGTTGTAGCTGTTGAAGCGCCCGAAATAATAGTACCCATGTTGTAAGTAGATGCATTTGCATAGCTTGTATGGGTTAGGTTCTCTTTTACACTGATATGAGGTTGAGGAACTCCTTTTGTTGTAAACAGTGTGTAAAGTGTACTTGCCAACATGTTGTTATTTGCATCGGCCACGTATTTAATACTCAATTTATATTGGGTAGAATAATAGAATGTACTACTAGGTGTAATTGTAATGGTTTTTCCATCAGCGCTAATAGAGGCCGAGAATGTTATAGCTGAATCATTGCTCGCTTTGGTTAACGACAATATTCTAGACAATACACTAGGATCACTCAATGCTGTATTTGTTAATTCGGCAAAGGAGCCGGATGAAGTATAATAATATAATTTTTCATCCGAAGTGATAGTAGGAATAGTGCTTATTGGAACATTAATCGATCCTGTTACCGGATAGAATGTAAGTGCTGGAGGCGTGGCATCCGGTGCTCCACAAATAGTAATGTCATCAACATACATATCGTATCCAGTACTTCCTGAAGTACTTGCATTAGATATTTTAATGCGACAATAAGAAGATGTGGTTGAAAGAGTTACTGTATATAGAGTTTGAGTTGTTGTAACGGCTTGTTTTGTAACTACTTTATAAGTAGTTCCACCATCAGTAGATAGATATACCCAAGCACTACCTGCATTAGAAGCCGTTCTTGCATAGAATGATATCGAGGCAGGAGTTACAGTTAACGGGCTGATAATGGATGATGTATCTCCAGAAGCAGGGTATGCTAATCTAATACAATTTGGTGATGAATGATAATTACTAGTAGATAATCTAGCAAGAACAACATCCCAAGAAGCACCACCTATTGCAACCGATTGCGTTTTATAGCTACCCGTTGCAAGATCAGTTGAAGTCAACGCATCAAAATTAGTTGTTGTACAGGTTTGAGCTGCAAATGATGCTATTGCTGTCATGTCATCAGCTATAGTAATCGTGTACGGATTGTCTGTATAACGATTATCATCAATAACCCAGCGAAGGAAAGAATATCCGCTTCCGGCTTTAGCCTGCATTGAGAAGCTTAACCCCACATTAAGGTTAAGAACAGTGTCTTTTGTTATAGTATATGTTCCTAATAGGACACTACCAGTTCCGGCAGGATCTATTTTTATAGTTAAGCTTTTTGTTGCCATTGTTGTAATAGGACCACAATGTATGGTATCACTTGACCCTCCAGCATTTACAGCCCATACGTCATATTTATAAGTTGTATTGCTGCTAACAGACGTAAAGTTGTAGGTGGTATTAGAGGATGGCACTGAAACTGGTGAACCTATGGCTGTTGTTCCTGAGGCATCTTTCAATTGTAGCTTGTAAGAATATGTTTCAGATCCTCCGGTAACAGCAGGTGCATTCCATTTGGCGTTAAATCCTGAAACAACATCGCTTGTTGATGGGGTACCACATGTAGGTGCATTTTCCAATGTTACCTGAGTTGTACTGGCACTTACCGTTGACCAGTCGGAATAAGAATATATTCCACTGTTATTTTTATAACTTCTTACAGCATAATAGTATTTTGTATTTGGATCAAGACTTGTTGGTGTATATGAGGTTGTGGTTATAGATGAAACCGTATTACAACTTAAGGCATCGGTTACTTTTATATTAGTAAAGAACATTTCTCCGCTAGGGACTAATTTTAACATAACCGGAGTTGTAATATTGATTGGCACCGAGAATGAAGCTAATGCTGTACTACTTGTCCATTGTTGGTTACATGTTACCGTTTTTATAGTAGTCCAAGAACTTCCACCATCGGTACTTGCTGATACCGTTACCGTATAACCTGAAGCATAACCGGCAGCACTAAATGTTAATGTATGAGCTGAAGTTAATACCGGCGTTATTATTTGAGTGCTTGATGAATAAGCAATAATACCTTGACAATCGGTGCTTACCTTTGCGCTAGTCATGCTAAATCCATTCTCATAAATGTTGGTTTGGAATGCACTATTTGTACTAGGCATAACACCAGTATAAGAACAAACTCCGGTCATTGTGTTAGGTATTGTAGCCCATCCGTTTGCTGTTGTTATAGGGCTGTTGAGAGAGTATGTGCTTACGGTTGTGTCCATTTTACACACCTTTACTTCATATCCATCAGCATTACTTACTGCAGGCCATGAAACTTTAAATCCAGAGGTTGTGGGGTTGCTTGATGTTGGAACAGGAACATCCGGAGCTGTGGTTATAGTACCTGAAACTATACCTGAACATACTGGACCAGAAACTACCACTTGGTAGTCATAACTTAAAGAAGCACTCAATCCTGTTATGGTAGCTGTTATCCCGGTATAAGTGTTGTTGGCGATGAAAGTAATCCATGTTGATGACGAGTGTAATTTATACTTAACTCCAAATTTTAATATATTCGAGCCTGAAGGCATACTCCAATTAAGTGTAATAGCGTTTGCTGTTGCTGTGGCACTCGTAATTACTGGTGCATCCGGAGATGTATAGTAGTTTAGTACAGGAGACCAACTAGAACTTGATGAAGTTTCGTTATTTTTAACCGCTACATAGTAGAGGGTATTAGACGATAAGCCTGTTGGAGTATAACTTTTTGCTGTTGTGTTATAGCTGGTACATCCTGTATAGTTTGTTGTGGAGATAGACGTAATATAAGCCCAATTAGTACCTCCATTTAAAATTCTTATTTTTACCGCATTTTCATTGTTGACATTTACGGTTTGGGGACTTGTAGTGACGGCAGTTGCTAAATTTGTCCAGGTAGAACCTCCATCGGTACTACTTTGGATGGAAATAGTTTTTGTAAATGCAACAGTTAAAGTACTTGCACCATTAGGTAAATCAAATTGCAGGTAACCCTGGGTGGCTGTTGCATCTACTTTTCCTGTAGATGCAACATTGCTAGATGCACCTAAATATATACCTGAGTTAAAACCATAATTTATAGCGGTATAGTTGTTTGAATTGGTTGGTAAGGTTGTCCAACTCGATGGTGTCACCGACAGATCTGAAACTGTACCACTACAAATTTTTACATCATAGCTAACTGTACTGGCATCCGTACATGTCCAAGTAAGAGTGTTGCATCCATTAGTTGGAATTGATGGTACTGGTACAGAACTTGACACAGATGTAACGGATACAGTTACCGCACTGCTGGTTACACTACCACATGTACCGCTTACTATACAATAATAATAAAAATTACCTGCAGTGGCTGTAGATGGAGAGTAACTGGCTGTTTGTGCTGAAGTTCCTAACGAAGTACCTCCACTATTGGATGCGCTCGTGTTACTATACCATTGGTAGGTTAACGTACCACTACCTGTTGCAGCCACGGTTAACGTTACAGCTCCACCCACGGTTGCGCTTGCGCTGCTTGGTTGGGTAGTGATTGTTGTAATGGTATTAACCGTTAGATTAGTTCCATTGTCAGTACCTGTTGTGGCCGGGGTACTGGCTATTACTCTTATTCGGTACCCTGTACCTGTAGTAGTACCAGCAGGTATCGTACCGGAAATTGTTCCACTATTTGCAGTACTTGTTAATGTACCAATAGCTGTAGGGGAACTAAATGAACCGGAAGCATCGGATAATTGTGCCGTGTACACGTTGCCACTGGTAAATGTTCCGGTAGAAGTGAATCCTACAGAAACAACACCTCCCGCGCAGAAGGGGCTTCCTGTGATAGCAGAGGTTGTGACGGCGTTAGATGAGACCGAAACTGTTATTGTGTAACTTGTACTTACACAACCCGTGGTGGAATTGGTTACCGTCAACGTTCCGGTATAAGTACCGGCCGTGGCTCCCGAAGGAACTGCCAGTACAATTGGTGAAGAACTTAATGTTGTATTTGTTACATTACTAAATCCGGCTGTCGTTGCTGCAGTATTCCACACTATAGAATATTGGTTCGGGCTACCGGTTGTTGCACTATAGGTTAGGTTTGCACTTGTTGTTCCACTAATTACGGAAGGCATGGAGCCTAGCGTAATAGTTGGTATGGTATTAACAGTAAATGTTACAGCATTAGATGCTGTGGTACAAGATCCATTTGTAGCAACACAATAATAATAATATGTACCTGCCGTGGTTGATGGTGGAGTATATGTAGCTGTAGTTCCACCTGTTCCTGTACTTACAGCAGTTCCACCTGTGTTTGTTTTAGATGTATTAGAGTACCATTGATAACTTGGATAGTTTGCAACAACAGTACCCAATGTTATTGTACCTCCGGCACATTCGGATAAACCATCTGTCGGTTGAGTGGAAAAAGTTGGTACTGTACATCCAGATGCATAAGTCATAACAATTTTTGCAATTTGAAATGTGTTTCCATCTCCAATTGCTTGAGTTGAGGTTATAGTTGACCCTCCGTATAGAGTTCCAATAGGGATTGTAATTTTTCTATAAAATCTAACATAGCTAATATTGGCAGAAGTAAGACTAATTGTAGCAGAACATGCTGTTGCAGCATTACTTGCTGCTGTAAAAGTCCCAGCTTCAACAACATTGTTACTCGCATCAAATGCTACATATGCACTTGACCTAACTGTAGTTCCATTTGAACTTGCATCTACAACCAATTGTGATATATAACTGCTTGAAGGGGCTTTGATTTGTACGTAATCTTGAGTAAGGTCTGTTGACACATTCGCATTTATTTGCCATACATAAAAAGTTGATACATTGTATATCTTTTGTATTGCAGGTGTAAATGAAGAAGAGATGGTAGAGAGTCCATCGCTTCCTGTTACAGATGTTCCTGGCGTTGCTGTGTATGTTCCAAATGTAATGGACGTTCCAAAAGCATTTTGTGCTGTGAACGTTGAGACAATTAAAATGCCTAATATATATTTATTTAAGCAGAATTTTTTCATGTTAACCTTATTAAAAGGGTTGGATATATATGTTGTTGCCTTCATAATATTTTATTTTTTTAATTGTTGTTTATTATATTATTCCGGTCTATTAGTTAACCACGATGGTGCTGTTTATGGCAGTTCCATTTGGTGTTGTGGTTATTCTATAATTGTAGGTTCCTTTTGCCGTAGGAGTTCCGCTAATAGTTGTTTTCTTATTAGTCGCATCGTTTAGAACACTGACTCCTGCTGGCAAACCTGTTACGGTTACAGCTGTAGTATTGGCATCCCAATTTATCACGATAGGTGCTATGGTTCCCGTTAACGTTATGTTTTGTGCTGCTGGTGAAACGGTAATGTTTCCAACCGTGGAATCCTTAGGAGTACATCCGGTTCCTATAAAGGTGTAGGTGTAGAATCCGGCAACTGTTGGCGTACCGCTTATTACAGTTCGTTTGTTGGTTGCGTCAGGTGTGGCTAATACTCCTGTAGGCAAATTTGTAACGGTGGCACTTGTTGTACAACTTTTCCAATGTATAGTGTCATTAGGGATTGGAGAACTTATAGTTGTACTTAAAATATCGCAACTTGTTTTAGCCGCAGGATGCAATGTTTTAATAGTTCCATCAGGCATTTTTACTTTTACTTCCCAATATTTACAGTTTTGTTGGTTTGTATTGGTTACGTAAAACGTTCCGGTGTAGTTGTTGAAATGAGCTGTATCCGTATCACAAATATCCTTTCCTGAAATAACAAATGCAGGAGCTTCGTCCAACTCAACTTTATCAGCTGGTGGGTAGGTAAATGTTATACATTTACTATTTAAAGAAGCGGGTGTTGTTGCTACAGTTAATCTAAATTTTGAATATAAGTTGTATTCGGATAGAGTAAGGGTTTGTTCTAGTTTTTCAGAAGCCGATTCCGTTTGTAGTGGAGTTCCGTTTCCAAGAGTTACCCAAGTATTGTTACGATATCCTTGTATATAAAATCCATATTGACTTATGTCAATGGATGTAGGTACATCATCAAAAGTTGAAATGAGTGTAACCAACCCGTCTTCACATGCTGTTTTGTAGCTTATGTTAGCTAAATTTACAGCTAGGTTAAATGGAGAATAAGCTCGTAGTTTAATGTCGTCCAAACAAATATCGTTACCGGTACCTCCTGATCCGTAGTTACGAAGGATTACCCACACGTAATCTTGAGTTTTTAATGTGAAATAAGATGTAAGTTGTTTCCAAGATCCCAAGATGCCAGATTCTGTGTCTCCTACTTTAAGAAGTGTAGATCCGTTTGCTTCGGCAATAGACATTCCTTCATAAGCGGACGTTAATGCTCCTAAATCAGGATTATCTCCGGGGTCGGCACTCCAAAATTCGAAACGGAATTGAGATCCATTAGTGGTTTTGTGCACAGAAGCAACCCATGCGGTAAATTCGAATTGGGCATCTTTACAAAGTTCTGTTACCTGTCTTTTATAAACAACGCCGGTTACTCCACTGGTGGCAGAACAGTTTACGAACAGCATTCGTCCGTTATATCCGGCAGTTCTAGCTGAATCATTTGTCATAGGAGAGGTGCTGTCATTTAAAAATCCGGTGTGATCTTTAAATCCGCTTTGTAAATAAGAATCGGATACGTTGGCAAATAAATTGTCCAAATTATTTATAATAGCATATTCACCATCGTCGGGTGCTACTTTGGTATAACTTGTATTACTGTAAGTAATGTAGTAAAAGCCAAAGTGCCAAGTATTTCCTATCTTTACCCAACTACAAGGGATATTTGATTCTGTATTATCTCTTGCAGCCAAGGTTTGGGTGGTGAAGTCTGTTTTTTGAGCACTAAATGTTCTGTTTTTCCACGAAGTGATGTTATAGTAGAATGTTGCCGGAGATACAGATGGTTCTGCTGTATATTGTGCGGTAGAAGTGGAAATTGGTACTTCATGCCATGTAGGTGTTTTTGTAACGTATGTTTTAGTTGTATTGCTACTTATAAATGTTACAAGCTTTGTTGAATCCAAAGCGTACACATAATACACGGGACCTTCATATTTGTAAAGGCCTCCAATTTGACCTAACCCCGAAATATCGACTCTGTCTGTTCCGGTTCCGAAATCTTCCTCAAAAATATAGTCACCGTACATGGATGCACAATAAGCAATATTTCCCATTCCAATGAAAGCTACAACTAGTAGAACTTTCAGTTTGAATAATGACTGTTGAGTAATTTTCTTCATATATTCTATTCTATTGGTTATTTTATTATTGTTAATTAATTTCAATCAAAGTAAGATTCAGTAGTATAAGTTTTTAAAAAGATCAAGGAAATTCTACTTGCACATAACATAATCAATTCTAAATGAACCTCATTTAAAACTGAACAGTAGTCAACAATGACTCGTTAAAATTATAAAAAATATATTAGAATACATCGTGTAAATGTAAAATTGCACGAATTAAAGAATTAAATTTTGTTAAAGCTGGAAATGAATTGAACAATATTACATTGTTTTCTTCTTTCCATAAATCTTTTTTAGTTTGTATAAATCCTTTTTATGGATTTCTGTATTTTTTTATAAATCTTTGATTATTATTGTATTAGTTAATCCTATTGTAAATATTTAATAATATTTACAATAGGATTAACTACATTTTTTTACAAGAAGACTCTCATTATTTTTATTTTATTGAAGATCCTCTATTTTTTTTAATTGTTAATAACTTTTTTGTGGAACTTGTGTAAAAAAACGATCAATAAAGTTTTTGAAACGTAAAGATAATTAACAAAAGAGTAATTTTTTTGTATAAAAAGGGTGGGTTTTTATGTGGAATTCACGGGATGTATAGAGAAGTTAGTTAAAATACCCAATGAGTATAACTAATTCTCTTTTAGAAGTTTATTTTGTGGAAATAAGAATATAACGTAACCCTAGATTATAATTATAATCTAGGAGAGAGTTTCATCTATTTCCATTTGTATTTTGTTTTGCGTTTCATTTTATTGTCAGATAAAATATACAATGAAACGAGAGGAAGCATGATGTCGAAAACTAATATGGATAAATAAAAGCGTCTTTCTCTGAAATGTTTGGCAGAGAGATTGATAATTAACGCTTGTGTAACATATCTACCTAAAAAGATAGCAAAGGCTCCACACATTATTAATAAAGGGGAAAATAGAATTAACCCTAATAATGAGAGGTAAAAAAGGCCACGGCTGAACACTTCTGCTCCAATAATCTGTTTGCTACCACCTTTATAATAGGCTGAGGTGGACAGGTGCCGTTCTTTTTGTATGTACCAATCTTTAAACGTTGGTTTCATGTAGGATGTGGTTACGCTATCAGGATTAATCTCAATACGCGTATTCGTTTTTTTTGCCGCTTTGTTTACAAACAAATCGTCGTCGCCCGATTGCAAGTGAAGCATGGACGCAAAGCCCTTCATGTCAAAGAAAACCTGTTTGCGGTAGGCCATGTTTCGCCCCACACCCATGTAGGGCTTTTCCCTGTAAGCAAAGCCCATGTATTGCAAGGCGATGAAAAAGGTGTCGTATGAAATTAAGTGGGAGAGTAGCCCCTTTTTTTGTTCGTAAGCACCGTATCCTAATACAAAATCCTTGTTGGGCGTAAAGTTGCGAGCCATGTTTTTAATCCAGTATTCCGAAATAGGTCTGCAATCGGCATCGGTAAAAAGTAGCAGTTCGTTCTTCGCTGCTTTAATTCCTACCGTGAGTGCTAACTTTTTAGGGCTCATCACCTGCGCATCCGAGGGTACATAGGTATGGTAAAGCTGCGGATATTGCTTTTCAAATCCGGTAAGAACGGTTTCTGATTCGTCTGACGATCCGTCGTTTACCACGATAACCTCAAAGTTTGGGTATTTTTGATTTAAAATATAGGGCAAGTTTTCAATCAGGTTTTCCGATTCATTCCGTGCACATATAATAACCGAGATTGCCGGGTAATTGGTTAAGTAGGGCACATCGGATTTGATCACCTTTTTCTTTAGGCTTAACACCCCCGAATAGTAATATAGGTAATAAAATAATTGGATAACGAAAGAAAATAAGAAGATGCCAATAAGCACCCAGATATACCATTCGATAGAGTCAAAGTCGAAACTGATTGAAAACATTGTTTACCTGATTCAGCGAAATATTTTACTATTTCAGTTATAATTAATGTGCGATAAAATTAAGAACCCGTGTTCTTTTATCAAAGTTCTTCCGATAAATAACCTGTTGGCAAATTGCGCAGGTTATAACGTGAAGCCATAATTTCGCCATAAGCTCCGGCTGAGCGTAACGCGATAAGGTCGCCTCGTTGGGTACCGTTCATGTTTACTTCTTTTTGAAATACGTCTGACGACTCGCAAATAGGCCCCACCACATCATATACATCTTCCTGCTGGTTTGAGGTAATATTCTCAATCCGGTGGTAGGCTTGATATAGAGCCGGGCGAATTAAGTCGGTCATACCCGCATCTACAATGGCAAATTTTTTGGATGTGCCTTGTTTTATATATGTCACCTTGGTTATCAAGCTACCGCATTGTGCCACAACGGAGCGTCCGGGTTCGCAATGCAGCACCTGTCCGTCGCGCAATTTAAGATTCTTGTTGAACAGGCGAAAGTATGTTTCAAAGTCAGCAATAGGAAAGTGGTTAGGATGTTCGTAACTAATACCCAGGCCACCACCAATGTTGATGTTCTTTAATTTAATATTTTTGGCTTCAAAGTCGTCCTGCAATTCATTCACCCTTACACAAAGGTCTTGGAATGAAGAGAAATCCGTAATTTGAGAGCCGATATGAAAATGAACGCCGATTAATTCCAAATTTTTCAGGGTGGACATCAGGTTCAATACCTTATCTATATCTTCAAGGTTGAATCCAAACTTGTTTTCATTTAATCCCGTGGTAATATAATGATGTGTATGTGCATCCACGTTCGGGTTGATGCGGAGTTCTATTTTTGCTTTTTTGCCTTTAGCCCCCGCCAGTTCGTTAATAACTTCCAGTTCGGGCATTGATTCGGCATTGAAACAAAAGATGTTGTTGTCCAACGCGAGATTTATTTCCCAATCGGTTTTTCCAACGCCTGCAAATACAATTTTAGATGGTGCAAATCCGGCATCAACGGCTGCCTGCACTTCATTGCCACTTACACAATCGGCACCTAAGCCATAAGATGCAATGATTTTTAATAGTTTGGCATTGGCGTTTGCCTTTACCGCATAATGAACGTTGTACCCGTATTGTTCCGACTCTTTTTTTACCACCTCCAATGTTTGGCGCAAAAGAGCGGTATCGTAGTAGTAAAAAGGAGTTTGTATTTGTTTAAGCTTTTCTATTGGAAAATTGCCTTTCATCGTCATGTCATCAATATTATTTAATTGTCAACTTTTATCTAAATATTTTTTCACTAAGCGCATTTAACGCTCTTTTTTTATCTTCGGCTTTTATAAGGAATGAAATGTTGTAGTTACTTCCACCGTAGGAAATCATTCGGATCGAAATATCTTTCAAGGCTCCAACTACTTTGGCTTGGAACCCGATGTTTTCATAATGCATTTCGCCCACTACACATATAATAACCATATCCTTGTCCACGGTTACGGTTCCGAATTTTCTTAAATCATTCAAGATCTCATCCAAATGTTTCGTGTTGTCGATAGATACTGATACTCCAACTTCGGAAGTGGTAATCATATCAATAGCCGTTTGGTAGTGTTCAAATATTTCAAACACTTTACGCATGAACCCGTAGGCTAGTAGCATGCGTCCTGATTTTATTTTGATTGCCGTAATACCGTCTTTAGCAGCCACGGCTTCAATCTTATTGTGTTCACTTTCGGTGGAAATAAGAGTGCCTCTGGCTGTAGGATCCATCGTGTTGAGTAGGCGCACCGGTATGTTGGCTTGCTTGGCAGGCAATATACAGGTGGGGTGTAAAATTTTTGCACCAAAGTAGGCTAGCTCGGCGGCTTCCTCAAAGTGCAGGGTGGCTACCGGCCGGGTATCTTCTACAAACCGGGGGTCGTTGTTGTGCATGCCGTCAATATCCGTCCATATTTGAATTTCTTCGGCATTGATGGCTGCACCTATTATAGAGGCGGTATAGTCGCTTCCGCCCCGTTGGAGGTTGTCTATTTCTCCATAGTGGTTCCGGCAGATAAATCCTTGCGTGATATAAATTTCAGCTTCGGCTTTTTCTTTCAATTGGATGGCTATGTGTTCCTTTATATAAGACATGTCCGGTTCTGCATTTTTATCCGTCTTCATGAATTCTAATGCAGGAAGTAATTCCGATTTGATGCCCGCTTCGCATAAATAGTTATTTACAAGGGCGGTTGACATTAACTCGCCTTGAGCCAGTACTGTTTTTTCTTCAAACAGGGTAAATATTTTCGTGTCGTTGGCCAACGAACGGAGCAATGAGAAATGCTCTTTTATCAGTTGGCTTCCTATTTCTTTATAGTTGGCGGTGGTATATAATTCTTTTACTACGGCAACATATTTCTTTTCGAGCGTGTTAATTACTTCGAGTGCTCCGTCAATATTCTTCTTGTACAAATAATCGGAGATTTCTACCAGCGAATTAGTTGTACCCGACATGGCGGATAAAACAACAATTTTTTGTTCTCCGTCCAATATTAGTTTTGTAACGTCTTTCATCCGTTGTGCCGAACCCACGGATGTTCCACCAAATTTTAAAACTTTCATGTTATTGTATGGTTTTATTTCTTATATTAATTGGCAATGCCTGAAATAACGGGATTATTGCCACTTGCCGTCTAGATAAAAAGAAAGCTCTTTTGCAAAGAATTCAAGCTTCCGCAAAAGAACTACAAAAGTATAAATTTTTCGTCAATAGTGAATGGCTTTTTGTAAATGAGAGGAATATTCATTTTATTCTTTCGTGGAGAAATCCATTATGGCGAGTGTTTAAAGTTTTATTTGGATTCCAATTCTTTTAATACATTGTATTTTTGTCGGCGATCTTTCAGTACACTGATATATTCATCCGCTTTGTAGTTATTCAATTTTTTGAATGCTTGAATTGCCCATTCAATAGCCGAATCGTATTTTTTGTACACTTCGTTGGCTACTGCCAGGTTGAAACAGGCCCTGCCTGCAATTTTAGGGTCGGGGTTGTTCGTTTCTTTTTGCCAAAGATCGGAAGCACTTTCCCAGTTGCCTTTTTGCACAAAATGTTTGGCTTCTTTTAATTTGTCCGAACCGCGGACGTAATAATCTCTATCTACTTCATCGTTAGTAGGGATCACACGTCTTGCATAAAACCGTCCGGCTTTGCCACTCATGTTCTTTACGGCACTGTTACTGCTTATTACGCCTACCACAGCCGAAAATGGGTTAATGTCGCTCGCCCCGAAGTTGAAATTTTGAGTGAAACTATATTCGTCCACCACAATTTTTGCCAACGGATCGTAAATGCGCCATCCCGATAGTAATGAGGTGTTCATATCCCCACCTGTTTCCACGTAGTTTATGCCTCGTCCGAATCCTACACTTGTACTTATGTTTACACGGGTATCTATTTCATACGTTTCCAGCACAAAAAGAATATCTACATTATTTTGGTTGCACACTTGTTCCATTTTATCCCATCCCAGTTGGCTAATATCTGTAGCTTCTTCTGTCGAATACTTTGTGGGGTCGATAATTTGTTTTACACTATCAAAACGTTTAGCTCGTGTTAATTCTGATTGAAGTCCGTTCAGCTCGGCAGCGATACCCTCTTTTTTCAACCCCTTGGCATCAAAAGATACAATTTTATTGTTACCCGGTTTGTTTTGGCTACAATCTATAACGCCAATTTTTTTTACTGAGGCCGGAATCCCCACAGGGGCGGGGTTGACTACTGAAAGGGTAATTGTGCTTACACTGCTGCATGCTGATAGTAGAATGCTGAAAACGAATAGCCCTAAACTGTTTTTCATAGCAAGCTTTTGATTAGTATATTTGTTTTTTTTTGATACCATTATTAAGTATAGAGGTTGAATACAAATTTCGGTAAGTTTTTTAATATTACCAAATAGAAGGGGGTGTTCTTCTTTTTCTGTAACATGTTTTAGCTTTATGTTCTGTAACATGTGGTTATGTTTTTTAGCTTTACCTACATTCATGTCCTTTTTTTAGCAAATAGGCATTGTAAAATTTAGTTGCCTTTATATATTATTTGTACGCATATACTCTAATTAAAACAGGACTTCCAGCTATCGTGAGATAATATTCTGTTAACTAAAATTGAAAATTTATCAAAAATATTTTGTCCCTTAATTTTGGCTTTTTACTTTTGCATGCAAAGAAAATGTAACATTACACTATTAATTAAAATGGGAAGAGCATTTGAATATCGTAAAGCTAGAAAAATGAAACGATGGGGAAATATGGCCCGTACTTTCACTAAATTAGGCAAAGAAATTACCATATGTGTAAAAAGTGGAGGCCCAGATCCTGATGGAAATCCACGGTTGCGTGCTTTGATGCAAAATGCCAAAGCTGCTTCCATGCCAAAAGAAAATGTAGAAAGAGCTATAAAAAAAGCTACCGAAAAAGATCAAAGCGATTATAAGGAAATGCTGTACGAAGGTTATGGCCCCCATGGTATTGCTATTGTGGTGGAAACAGCTACGGATAATACTACCCGTACCGTGGCCAACGTGCGCAGCTATTTCAACAAACTAGGCGGTTCGTTAGGAACCACAGGTAGCCTTTCTTTCCTTTTCGATAGAAAAAGTGTGTTCAAAGTAGCAGCCAAAGAGGGCCTTGATTTGGAAGACCTTGAATTGGAACTGATTGATTTTGGTGTAGATGAAATATTTGCCGAAGAAAATGAAGTAATTATTTACGGCGAATTTGAATCATTTAATCAGATTCAAAAATATTTGGAGGAAAACGGTTTTGAAATTATTAGTGCTGAGTTTGAACGCATCCCTAATGATACGAAAGAGCTTACCGAAGAACAGCGCGAACAGGTGATGAAGCTTATTGAAAGAATTGAAGATGACGAAGATGTGCAAAACGTGTATCACAACATGAAGGAAGAAGAATAAGCCTGCTGGTTGTTGATAAATAAATGTACCGTATTTTTCGCTTTTTATGTCTTTATAAAAAGCTTTTGTATATATTTGCAAGACACTAAGCTATGCTTATTTTGTTAGTGTTAAAGCACATTATTAAATTTAAACTTTTTGATAAATGAAAAAAATATGTCTATTGTCTTTCCTATTTTTGTCATTAACTCTTTTTGCACAGGAAAAATCGTTGGTTGATTCAATCATTCAGCACAGTAAGAAAAAAAATGTTGAAATTTCTCCTGCATTACCAGACAAAGAGAAAGAAATCAAAAAGTTATTTGATAAGATTTTAACAGAAGACACGCACGATAGTACTCGAATTGCCATTAACGAAGAAATTCGCCAAAAAATGGCTGAAGCGTTGAAAGAAAAAGGTAGCTTTTTGTTTCATTTTGATAGCCTGAAAAATCTAGGTAAAGTTTATTCCGACGATTACAACTTGAGAGTTTACACTTGGTGTTGTGAAATGGAAGATCTTTCGTACAGATTCTATGGATTTGTTCAAGATTTTGATAACGAAACTGTTTACCCATTGGTACAGAATGCTCCTGTTTATTTGCCTGCCGAGGATAGGCAAATATTGTTGAACCGTTGGTATGGGGCTCTTTATTATAAAGTTATCAATGTACAGAAAGGTGATGAACCTAAATATATTATGTTGGGTTGGACTCAGCTCAACCCAAAAACCAAGGCTAAAGTAATGGAAGTGTTTAGTTTTGAGGACGAAGGTAAAGTGATGTTAGGTAGTAAAATATTTAAAGGATATAAGGGTAAAGCAAACCGTTTTACATTCAATTATTGCTCCGATTTATCCGTTACGCTTAACTATGATGAGAAGTTGAAGCGATTTGTGTTCGATCATCTTACACCTCTTGCCGACGAAAAGGATAATCCACGCGGATGCAACGGCCCAGATATGTCGTATGACGCGTTGAAACAGAAAAAGAAAAACTGGTTCTCTAAAAAACGCATTTGGGTGCTGAAAAAGGATGTTGATGTAAGAAACGATAAGTAATAGTTATTGCTAAAACGTTCCTTATTATAATAAAAGTATTAAGGCAAAGTTTCTGAAAAATAGATTTTGACAAAATGAATAAAACCCGTGTTTGGAGGTGAGTTATAACCTTCGGCACGGGTTCTTTAAATTCATAATTATCTTTCGATATAATTATTGAAATGTATGAAAACTAAGCATTTATCTCTTTTGTTTGTGCCTCTCTTGCTGATGGGACACGCATTTGCCGCTAATAAAAGAATACAAAAAAAGATCCCTATGAATACTAAATTTAATTATGTTGTCGATCAGTTTGCCGATGTGCAAGTACTAAGGTATAAAGTGCCCGGTTTTGAAAGCCTCACGTTGCCTCAAAAAAAATTGATCTACTATTTATCCAAAGCTGCCGAACCCGGTCGGGATATTCTTTTCGACCAAAATTGCAAGTACAACTTGCAGATAAAAAGTCTGTTGGAAGCAATCTATGTAAATTATCATGGAGATAGGCTGGCAGATGAGTTTCCTAAATTTGCCACGTATTTTAAACGGGTGTTGTTTTCCAACGGAATTCACCACCATTATGGTATGGAGAAATTCCAACCTGAATTTTCTCTTGGATTCTTTCTTCAACAGGTAAACTCGTTGCCCGATTCTGCTTTGCCTTTGGCAAAAGGTCAAACCAAAGAGGATTTGCTTCAAGCCTTAATCCCTGTAATTTTTGATCCATCAGTGGAGCCTAAACGGGTTAATCAAGCCGATGGGGAAGATTTGATTCTTACCTCCGCCAATAATTATTACGAGGGTGTAACTCAACATGAAGTAGAGGCCTTTTATAATGCAAAACGGAATCCTGCCGATTTAACACCTCTTTCCTACGGCTTAAATAGCCGTTTGGTGAAGAAGGATGGCAAGTTGGTAGAGGAAATATATAAAGTGGGTGGAAAATATTCGGCTCAGATAGAAAAAATAGTTTCTTGGCTTGAAAAGGCCGAGACTGTGGCTGAAAATGAGAAACAGAAAACGGTAATCCGTACCTTAATTGATTTTTATCGTACGGGTGATTTGAAAACGTTTGATGATTACAGCATCAAGTGGGTGCATGATACCGATTCGCGTATCGATTTTGTGAATGGGTTTATTGAAACTTATGGCGATCCACTTGGCATGAAAGCCAGTTGGGAATCCATTGTTAACTTCAAAAATATTGAAGCCACCAAGCGTACCCAAACAATAAGTGCGAATGCACAATGGTTTGAGGATAATTCTCCCGTGGATAAACGATTTAAGAAGCCACAGGTAAAAGGCGTTACGGCCAAGGTAATTACTGTATCCATGTTGGGTGGCGATTGCTATCCGGCTACGCCTATTGGTATTAATTTGCCGAATGCTAACTGGATACGTCAGGTACATGGATCAAAATCGGTAACCATTGAAAATATTACAGATGCTTACTTTCAAGCTTCGCAAGGAAATGGGTTCAACGAAGAGTTTATGTACAGCAAGGATGAGATAAGCTGTAAAGAAAAATATGGGGAGCTGGCTGATAACCTGCACACTGATTTGCACGAATGCTTGGGTCATGGTTCCGGCCAATTATTACCAGGAGTAAGTCAGGATGCCCTCAAGGCTTATGGTGCTACGGTGGAAGAAGCGCGTGCCGATTTATTTGGTTTATACTATACGGCTGATAAAAAAATAGTGGAATTAGGCTTGTTGCCAAATAAGGATGCTTATAAAGCCGAATATTATCAGTTTATGATGAATGGGTTGATGACGCAGCTTACCCGTATTAAACCCGGAAATAGCATTGAAGAGGCTCACATGCGTAACCGCCAGATGATAGCCCGATGGGTGTATGAAAAAGGTGAGGCCGACAAGGTGGTGGAACTGGTAAAGCGCGATGGAAAAACGTTTGTCAAGATAAATGATTATGATGCCTTGCAAGCCTTGTTTGGAAAACTGTTGGCCGAGATACAGCGCGTTAAATCGGAAGGAGATTATTATGCCGCTAAAAATTTGGTGGAAAATTATGGCGTGCAGGTTGATCCTGTGTTGCATGCCGAGGTGCTGGCTCGTTACGAAAAACTTCACCTGGCTCCTTACAAAGGCTTTGTAAACCCTGTATATGCTCCAGTTCTGAATGAAAAAGGAAATATCGTGGATGTAAAAGTTGATTACACGGAGGGGTTCCTTCAGCAGCAATTACGGTATGATGGCATTAGAAAATAATGTGCGTTTTGGATAACAGAGAAAGGTGTTGAAATCGCATTTATATTTAAAAGACAGTAATTGGACTTAATTCGTTTAAACGCATCCAATTCATAAAAAAAACAGGGGATTTTTTCCCTGTTTTTTTGTTCTTATCTCTCCCTTGATTTCTTAATAATAATAAATATTTTACATTCAAATGTTAAATATATGAGTGGCGTGTTATTGATGAAAAAGAATTCTTGTTCATCGGGTTATGAATAAATAACTTTTGACATTTTGTTGTAATATCCTTTTTAAGCCGAATTTCTTTATTTCCTCTTTCGTTTACATGTAAGATAAATAGTATTACACGTCTGATTATACTTCCTAACGGTAGTTTGTAATGTATTGATTATCAGCTATATAACATATTTCATAAGTGAGAAATGAATTGTTTTTTTATTACCTTTGTAATGTGATATTTTACTTTGTCTTTGTTGGAGTTTGTGCATTCTGATTAAATTATTTGCAAAGGGTTTTTTCTCTTGCTTTATTAAAAATTACTTCAACTAAATTATTATAATTTTCTTTTAATGAAATTTAAAGTAATAATAACATTAAAAATGCATGTATGTGCCATAATTAGACATGTTTTAATTAATTGGTAATTAAACACTTAAATAGACCAATTTATTTCAAACATACTCTTAAGCAAGAGAAAATGCTTTAAATATAATGAAATAAGAAAATTAACTTAAATATATCGATTAAATTATAATATTCTTTAAATGTATTTTTTGTTAAAGCTTATATTGATATGAATAAAATCCCTTAAAAAGATGCCGTGTAGCTTCAAGTGTCCTGTTAATGGATATTTTGGAGTATTCTTTAGAGCCTATACTTGTTTGTAGGCTAAGTATAAAAAAATACATTTGTGAGATTTTGATTAAATGTTAATTAATTATTGCTATCATATGAAAAAAAGATTACTCTTATTCCAAACATTAAAGGCTAACGGTACTAATGGTAGCCATCTAATGATTTTCGTTAAAGGGGTGAAAGCTTTTTTATTGTACATGAAGAAAAGGTTGTTAATAGCTTTGCTATTAGCTTTTTTATTGACCGATTCGGCAAGTGTTTGGGCTCAAACAACAGTAACATGGGCTTTGAGTTCCGCCTTGACTCCATCGTCAACTTCAGGAACTGGTTATACATCAACAAATGCAAATGTTCAGACTTCTCCATTTGCTGTAAAAGACTATACGGGTAAAAATTCAGCTGGAGCTGCAGGTGCTTTGAGAGTTACTGGTACATCTAGTGGAGCCACCTATATGCCTACCGCTTTTTCTACTTCAAATTATGTAGAGTTCAAAGTGACTGCTGCAAGTGGCTATGATTTAAATGTTAGTGCTATTAATACTTATTTAGGGTATGGCAGTAGTCCATGTTCTGCAGCTATTTATTATTCGTTAGATGGTTTTTCCACCACTAACTATGCTTTAGTAGCATCGGCCAGTCCTTTGTCTGTTCAGACTAATGGTAGCAGTCCTTATTTAACAACATGTTCATATACCAGTACTAATTTTAATGGGGGAACTAACATTACCGTCCCTTCTGGTAGTACATTGTCATTTAGGGTATATCCTTGGTGTTCAAGTGGGTCTTCTGGTAAATATTTTATTATTAGTAATTCAAGTATAACTTTTACCGCGGCTACATCATGTACCGCCCCAACCGCTACAACGGGTGCCGCTAGTGGTACCACCGCTACAACGGCTACTCTCAATGGAACGATAAATGCAAATAGTTTATCTACTGCAGTTACTTTTAATTATGGCCTCACTACCAGCTATGGCAGTAATGTAACCGCTGCAGAAAGTCCTGTTACTGGTTCTAGTGCTACGGCTGTAACTGCTGCATTAACAGGATTGACGGCTAATACTACCTATCATTATAGAGTTTCAGGTACTAGCTCGTGTAACACAACAAATGGAACAGATGCAAGTTTTGTTACTCTACCCGCAGCACCTACAGCATCAGCCGGGACATCTGCATGTTCAGGGTTTACCGCTAACTGGGCTGCTCCATCGGGTGGTAGTGCCTACACGCCAACTTACACCTTGCAATATGGTACTGATAACACGTTTGCTACAAATACCCAAGTTACAGGTATTTCATCTATATCACAAGCGGTTACAGGTTTAGCCGCGGGTACTCCTTACTATTACAGGGTAAAAGCGGTAACCACTGCCGGAAGTTCTGATTGGTCAGGTACTATAACGGTAACTACGTTAGCTACGCCGTCGATAACCACACAACCTACGGGAACCACTTATACTCAGGGTGCTACGGCTAGTGCATTGTCGGTTGGTGCATCGGGTGCAGGGGTAAGCTATCAATGGTATAGCAATACCTCTCAATCTACTACCGGAGCAACAACATTGACCGGTCAAACAAGTTCTACTTACACGCCTTCAACTTCTGCTATTGGCACTATCTGGTATTATTGCGTGGTGAGTGGTACGTGTACACCAAGCGTTACCAGCAATATTGTTTCAGTGGTGGTAAGTGGAGGTACAACACCAACTATCGTTTTAACCAGTGGAACAGCTTCGCAAACTGTAAGTGCAGGTTCGGCTGTCGGTAGTATCGTGTACACCTGGGGAGGTTCCGCTACAAGTGCTACTGTAACATGGACGGGATCATCTAGCTCAACCCCAACAGGGATGAGCGTGAATAATAATAGTGGCAGTGGCCCTGTAACCATTTCGGGAACTCCAACGGTAGCGGGAACATATAATTATAGCATAACGTCTACCGATGGTACAAATACTTCTTCGGCATTAACAGGTACTATTACCGTAAAATTGGCAACTCCTACGGTTGGCACTGCATCAAGTATTACAGGTACTGGTTTCACGGCCAATTGGACGGGGGTGAGCAATGCTACCAGTTACACGGTAAAAGTATATCAGGGTGCATCGGTGGTTGCCACACAAACTGGAGCAACAGGTACCAGTGTTGCTATTACGGGCTTAACCGCGGGTACAACTTATACTTACACGGTAACGGCTGTTGGTGCAGTTAATTCCGACGAATCTTCCGCATCGGCTAGCTTTACAACGCTTAGTTCGGTATGTAATATTACCGCCTTTAGCATTGCTAGTCAAACAAGTTCTAATATTAGTGGCACTGCTATCTCTGTAGTGATGCCTTATGGTACGAGTTTAACCAGTTTAATCCCGACAATAACATTATCTGCCGGAGCAACGGTGAGTCCGACTTCGGGAACCTCTCATGATTTCACTTCACCTGTAACTTATACGGTTACTGCTGCTGATGGTACTACCACGCAGAATTACACGGTAACAGTTACGAATGCTGCCGGAAGCAGTAGCAAGGATATTACGGCTTTTGCCTTTACTAACGCTACGGCTACAAGCACAACGATAAACAGCACTACTTCGCCTTATACTGTTACCATTGTAATGCCTGCACTTACGGATAGATATACTTTAATCCCTAGTATAACTATATCTGCCAATGCTACAATAAATCCGGCTTCGGGCGTTAATCAGGATTTTAGAAGCCCTGTTACTTATACTGTGACGGCTCAAGATGGATCGACAAAAACAT
This sequence comes from Paludibacteraceae bacterium, assembly GCA_031292565.1. GTDB lineage: Bacteria > Bacteroidota > Bacteroidia > Bacteroidales > Paludibacteraceae > JAFGVL01. The sequence continues at coordinate 707,283 of JARLGW010000001.1, read as the reverse complement.
ATACCGTAACGGTAACGAACCAAGCAGCTACATGTAGTTATACACTTTCAGTACCAAGTGCAACGTATGTTACAGGAGGAACTCCCTCTTATTATTATGAAGTTTCAGGTGTGGGTTATTTGATGAAAAATGCCACAGGGTCAAGCTCGTGGAGTTTAACCACCGGGTTATCTACATGTCAAGGAAATACAAGCGGGTTAACCACCAGTGGTAGTCTTTTTGCCTTTAAAACGTATAATGCAATTAGTAGTTTTAAAATTTATGGACTTGGATCTGGAGGAAGTAATAGAGCTTTTTCATCTATGCAGGTTGGAACAACTACAAGTAATTATTCGTCAGCTTCAGCTTCGGCAAGTGGTGGAGATGCAATGTTTACTACTAGTGGTACCTGTGATTCTATGATAATAACTCCGGCAAGTACAATAGCTGCTAATTCTTATGTTCAAGTTGCATTATCGGGCAATGTGAGTATTGTGAAAATAGTATTTAATGGCACTTGCGTGGGTATTACTCCTCTTACGGCTCCAACAGTAGGAAGCCCAAGTACAGCCACTAACCAAGGCTTTACCGCAAATTGGTCGGATGTCAGCAATGAATTAGGGTATAGAGTAGTAGTGTATAACACGACAGGTGATTCCATAACAAGCGTTACCACGGCAGCTAATGCGACGAGTGTAGCTATTACCGGATTGAGTTCTAATACCAGTTATTACTACAAAGTGAGAGCGTTGGGCGATGGAGACGTGTATTCTACATCCGTGCTGTCGTCAGCATCAACTACTATTCGTACACTAAGTACAGCCAAGGATATTACGGTCTTTACTATTGCGGGTGTATCGGCAACGATTAGTGGTACTTCTATTACAGCAACTGTGTTGCATAGTACGAATGTTACCAGTCTGTCGCCAACAATTACCAGTTCCGATTATGCAACGGTGAGCCCGACTTCCGGTACAGCCGAAGATTTTACTTCTCCGGTAAATTATACAGTAACCGCTGAAGATGGTTCAACTCAAGTTTACACGGTAACGATTACCAAAGCGGCAGTAAGTACTGCTTGTGATATTACAGCCTTTAGTGTCTCCGGGCAAATCAGTTCCACTATCAGTGGTACAAATATTTCAGTAACGATGCCTTATGGTACGGATTTAACATCGTTAACTCCTTCCGTAACTGTTTCAGGTGGTGCTACATATATACCTAGTGGATTACAAAATTTCAGTTCCAGTGTAACTTATACTATAACAGCCGAGGATGGAAGTACTACAAAACAATACACAGTATCAGTAATTATAGCCACTCCTAGTATATCCGTTTGTACTTCGGGAACCATAAGCTTTACTTCGGCAGGATATAACCCTACCGCATCTCAAAGTTGTGCTATTTCCGGCTCTAATCTGTCAACTGATATTGCAGTTACGGCTGATGCTCCATTCCAGGTAAGTACTGATAATGCTAATTGGGCAACTACTGCAACCATTACAAAATCAGGTTCGGTGGCATCGGGTACTATCTATGTTCGTTATTATCCTACTTCAGGAATTTCTCATTCAGGCACAGCTATCTTTACCAGTACAGGAGCCACCACGCAAAGCTTTAGTTTGGCAGGTACTGTTGCCACGGGTGTTAACGATTATTTTCAATCAGTAGCTACAGGCGATTGGAGTGTGGCAACTAACTGGCAAAGTTCTCCCGACGGTTTAACTTGGATAGCTGCTACTACTGCACCTACCAGTAGTGCAAAATCGGTAAGTATTCTGAGCGGACATAATATTACTATATCCACGGCAACGGCTATTGGTAAAACGAATGTGAAAGCAGGAGGTACGTTAACTTGTTCTGCTATTTATACCGTAGCAGCTTCGGATACCTTAACCATAGAGCAAAATGGTACGTTGGAATATACCGCTTCGGCCAATGCTAGCGCATCCAATTCTCCAGTTATTACCGGGGCTATAGTGGTGAATGGTAACTATATAGTTAATCCTACTACCCCTGCTAACTTAAATACAACGGCACCTAGCGATAAATTATATTATATACCTACAACAAATGCAACGTATGCTACAACCAGTGTTGTAACCATTAAACGCTTACCTGCTTCGGGTGATAATTTAAGAATAACAAAAGACTTACCTGGCACCTTGATTTTTGATGTGCAATCGGCTTCTGATAACGCGGGTACCGCCGGGTACAATTTCTTAAGCTACACGCCATGTACCATCGGCACGCTTATCATTAAGGGTACCGGTGCCGGGTCTATATCTCAAGGGACTGGAAGCACTGCTAGAGCATTAACCGTTTCCAATGGAATGACCATCTCCGGTGGTACGTATGCCGTAGCTGGGGGTACCAGTACAGCCGCCAGTACATTAACCGTAATCGGAGATGTAACCTTATCCGGAGGAACATTGACTTCAAGTAACTCTTCAGCGGCTAATACTTCATCAACAACCATAAAAGGAAATGTAACAATTACAGGAGGAACCTTTACCAACTATACGGGTACTGGTACAGGAGCCCGGATGTTCTTAGCCGGAACAACTGCTCAAACCATTTCGGCAACAGGCACTTACACGGTAGGTTCATTTACTGTGAATAATTCGAATGGTGTTACCTTGAATAGTAATTTAACCGTAGGAGGCACGCTTACTCTTACGGCTGGTAATTTAACGATAGGCGGTTATAACTTAACAGTAAGCAATGCTATAGCCGGAACTCCAAGTGCAAGCAGTCATATTGTAACCAATGGGGCGGGTGTGGTACAATATGCCACGGCTTCAGGTTCGTATGTATTCCCTGTTGGAGCCGATGCTACCCATTACACACCGGTTACCATAACCAACACGGGTGGAACTTCGCAAACATACACGGTGAATGTGGTGCCAATAAGTACACCTTCATTGACCAATGCCTTGAACTATAAATGGAATATTGGTGGCATAACCGGTTCGGCCTCCACCTTGGCATTTACATGGGATGCAGGTTCGGCCAACGGCACATTGGCCACCGACCCAACAAATGGTATTGCTTACAATTATAACACTGGATGGACTGCTGTAGGTGGTAGCACATCAAGCTATGTGACTACTGTTACAAGCGTTACAAGTTCTAATCCGTTGGCTTGGACTGTTTGCCATAAAAATCCGGTTGTTACAACACAGCCTACGGATAATCAAAGTGAGTGTATTGGTGGTACCACTACATTAGGTACTCTTGCAAGTGATCAAGTGGTTACTTACCAATGGTACACTAACACAACAAAATCCAATACAGGTGGAACGATTGTAGCTGCAGGTACAGGTGGAACCACCACAACTTATACACCCGATGCATCTATAGCAGGCACTTATTATTACTATTGCGTGGTAAGCAACGGTTATGGCTCCACGGCTTCAACTGCTGTTCAAATTACGGTAAATGCAGCACCTATTATAACCGGAGCATCTAATGTGTCGCGTGGATCTACCACTACTTTATCGGCGGATATTACCGGTGGAACATGGACTAGTGGAACACCTGCAGTTGCTACAATAGATTCGTCAACAGGACTATTAACTGGAGTATCCGGCGGTTCTACCATAATTACCTATACCACGGCTACGGGTTGCTCATCAACTAAAACAATTGCAGTGGTAGATAGTGTATATAAATCCGTAGCTTCGGCTGATTGGAGTGCTGTAAGTACATGGAATCTTTCTCTTGACGGAGGTGCAACATGGGCGGCAGCAACAGTGCTACCCTCTTTATCCGATCGAAAAGTTATTATTTCGGCAGGTAATACGGTAAGTATTTCCTCCGGTAGTGTAGCTGTTAAAACCCTTTATATCACCTCTACAGGTAAAATATATAATCAAGGAACCTTTACGGCCAATGATTCTATCATATTTGTAGCAGACAACGCCTCTACCGCACAATTTAAAAATGATGGTACGGTAAACAATAATGGTGTGGTAAAACTGCTCAAATATTTTACCGCCGGTGTGTGGTACAATGTAGGTTTTCCATTCGATATTGCACACGGGCAGGTTAACGACGTTGTAGGGCATGCACTAACCCCACAAAGCGATTTCTATGTAGATCTGTATGATGGTAATAACAGAGCCTATAATAATGCCGCTAATTCAACCAACGGTTTGAATTGGGTAGCCGTTACTCCTGAAAATTTAACGGCAAACAGAGGCTATATAATGGGACGAAGCAAATCGACCAATTCTTACGGCGTTAATTTATATTATCAGGCGGTAAATTCAGTAGCCGGTACAGCTTCTAACGACTTGTTCTCCAATGGATCGAAAACGGTTAATGTGGATTTGAATTATTATTCGGGCACAACAACCGTTTCAAACCAAGGATGGAACCTGGTGGCTAATCCATATTCAACAGCTTATAACTTACGATATTTATCTCCGGCGGTTATATGCTATGTTTTTGATCCGTTAACCAATTCTTATCAAACCGTTAGTAATGAAGATTTCTATTTAGATCCGTTTAAATCCTTCTTCATTCAAACGGCATCGCCCACTCTTACGTTTACTGGCGGTACCACTTCATTGAGAAGTGCAACAACATCCTCTTATGATGAGGCTAAATTAACCTTCTCTAATGGAACGTATAGTGATAATGTACGTGTTCGTTTGTCAAACGATGCAACCACAGGTTATGAATTGAATGTTGATGGTGTTAAGTTCTTATCAGCATCAGTACCACAGGTTTATAGCACAATGAACGGCTATAATTTATCAATCAACGCCTTGCCGTTAAATCAAGCTGGAAGTGATATTACAGTTCCAATCAGTTATTATGCCAAAACCGCTGGAAGCTATACATTTAATTATGTTCCAACAGAAAATTCGGCTAATATAACTAAACTGTATTTGTCTGATAATGGCACATTAACCGATTTGCTTTCTAACCCGACCTACACGGTAAGTCTTGATGCAGGTACTAATACAACCCGTTTTGCTCTTGTTATAAATACAATTGAAAATGGAACCACTACAGGGGTGAAGACTTCTGACGCAAGTGACAAAATAACGGTATCAGTATCAGGCAATAAGATTACATTTACAGGGTTCGATTCTAAAGCAAAAATATCTCTGTACGACGTAACAGGAAAATTAGTTACAAGTTATAGTTATGATGACGTGAACAATTTGGAACCTATCGTTGTTAATGGTACTGGAGTGTATGTAATTACTGCTAACACAGCAACACAGACCTTTACCAAGAAAATAATTATTGCCGGTAGTAAGTAATATCATTAATAGAGTTATGTAAATTTTTCATTAAAATGTTTCTTCGCCTTTATTAAAAAAACGAGGAGCTGATATAAAAAGTGGAGGATCAATATCTTTGATAAGTTAGTATGAAGAACAGCATGAATAGAAGTAAAAGTTTAATTGTATTTATATTACTTGGTTATAGCATTCTCTCTTTTGGATCATCATATCCGGGAGCAGCCTCAAGTTTGTCGTCCGGTTCCGCATCTTCTTCGTTGGGAAGTGGAGGCATAGCCCAGCCTCCTAAAGTGCAGCCTTTACTAGGTGATACAGGAATGGGTGGAGATCCTGGCGATCCGGGAGAGTTGCCGGTTGGCGATAATTTGCTCCCGTTGGTAGGTAGTGTATTATTATATGGATTATGTAAAAAGTCACGAAAAAGAGCATACGTTTCCAATTAATAAAAAAGCCGAATCTGTTTCAGATTCGGCTTTTTTGATGAATATATGAAGTTGATATTTAGTTTCTTCTTCCTGTGAAAACCATAATGTAATAAAGCAGCGTAGCTAACGAACCGAGAGCTGCAACTACATACGTGTAGGCGGCTGCTTTTAAAGCCCCTTTTGCTTTGTCGTGAGTCTCTATATTGGTGATACCCGAATCGCTAAGCCAAATTAAAGCTCTGCGGCTGGCATCTATTTCTACCGGTAGGGTAATAAAGCTGAATAAAGTAGTCAGTCCAAACAAAATAATTCCTACTAATAATAGTGTAGTTCCAATTTGATTAACCATTAGCAGGCCTGCTAAAATAACCCATTGCATCCATTGAGATGAAAAACTCACAATAGGAACTAATTTTGAACGCAGATTAAGAGGTGCGTATGCTTTAGCGTGTTGCAACGCGTGTCCGCATTCGTGAGCCGCTACAGCTGCCGCGGCAATGTTGCTAGAGATATAAACACTTTCGCTCAAGTTTACAGTTTTTGTTGCCGGGTTATAGTGGTCAGTAAGCATTCCTTCGGTGGAAACTACCTTCACATCGTCGATTTCATTGTCTCTTAGCATTTTCTCGGCAATCTCTCTACCTGTCAGCCCTAATGGAATTTGGGAGTAGGCCTTAAACTTTCTTTTCAAGTTGGCCGAAACAAGCCAACTGGCTAAAGCAGTACCAATAAATAGGATCCAATACATACAATTTTTATTTTTAAGTTTATGGATAAATATATATCAAAAAACCTGCCATTACCATGTTATGGTGTTGGCAGGTTTGGTTCTATTAACAAAGTATAGGTTTGTTTTTGAATCTTAGCCGTTTTATCGTACTATTGTTTGAGCTCTGTCCGGCCCTACTGAAACGATATAGATAGGCACTTGCAGTTCTTTTTCCAAGAAAGCAATGTAATCATTAAACTGTACCGGAAATTCTTTTTCGTTCTGCATTTTTGTCATGTCAGTTTCCCAGCCTGCCAATTCTTTATAAACAGGTTCCAAGTTGTCCGTAATTTCGTATGGAAATTCAGTTACCGTTTCACCGTTTATTTTGTAAGCCACGCAGGCTTTAATTGTTTTGAATGAATCCAGCACATCGCTTTTCATCATAATAAGTTTGGATACGCCATTAATCATGATCGCATATTTCAATGCCACCAAATCAATCCAACCACATCGGCGAGGTCGTCCGGTTACAGAGCCGAATTCGAATCCCAGTTTTCGAAGCGAATCGCCCGTTTCGTCTAGCAATTCGGTAGGGAAGGGGCCGCTACCTACACGGGTACAATAGGCTTTAAAAATACCAAATACTTCGCCTATGTTTCGTGGGGCAATACCCAACCCGGTACATGCTCCGGCACAAATGGTGTTGGATGATGTTACAAATGGGTACGAACCGAAATCAATATCGAGCATAGTGCCTTGAGCTCCTTCGGCCAACACCGATTTGTTTTCTTTCAGCTTGTTGTTTATTTCATGTTCGCTATCAATAAAAGTGAATTGTTTCAACTTTTCAATGCCTTCAAACCATTCATCTTCAATCTTTTTCAAATCGTATTCGAAATTGTATTGGGCTAAAATGGCTTTGTGCTTGTTGATGGCTATGGTATATTTCTTTTCAAAATCGCATAGAATATCACCTACACGTACACCGTTGCGGCTGATTTTATCAGTATAAGTAGGGCCGATGCCTTTTCCCGTGGTGCCGATCTTTGAATCGCCCTTGGCTTTTTCGTAGGCAGCATCCAATAGCCTGTGGGTAGGCAATATTAAGTGAGCTTTCTTTGAGATGTAAAGTCGTTTGGTTAAATCATGTCCCGAAGCTTCCAAGGCTTCTACTTCCGCTTTGAATAGGGCTGGGTCGAGCACAACTCCATTCCCGATAATGTTAATTTTGTTTCCTTGGAAAATTCCCGAAGGGATTGACCTTAGCACGTATTTCTGGCCTGCGAATTCGAGCGTGTGACCGGCATTGGGGCCGCCTTGAAAACGGCTTACTACATCGTAACGAGGGGTTAATACATCCACAACTTTTCCTTTTCCTTCGTCACCCCATTGAAGGCCTAACAGTACATCAACTTTCATTATCTATATTTTGTTTTTTTAGATTTACTTACACATAAAATTGTCCGTTGAGAAACGGACTTAAAGTAAAGAAATTCTGATTATTAATCAATTTTCTCCCGTATTATTTTTCGAGGGGTAAAGATAGTGTTTTTTTGTATTATGATGAATTATCTTTTATTATTCTGTGCTCGTTTGAGCATTTTACGAAAAAAGAGATAACCCTGACTTTTTTTAAAATTAACGAAGCCAATTATTTATCATTTAAAATTGCCGTGCTGCTTTTCTCCATTGTTTTAGCACATTTGGCACACAAACCGTATATGTAGAGCGAATAGTGGGATATTTCAAATCCCCGGAGTGGTTTATGCTGAATAATCCGTTTAATGCTTTCGTCGCTAAATTCTTTTACACAGCCACAATTACTGCAAATGAGGTGATGATGCCCGTTGTTGAATGTTTTTTCATATTTAGTGTTTGAGCTGCTAAACTGGTGCTTGGCTATTAAGTTACAATCCAGCAGAAGCTCCAGCGTGTTGTAAATGGTAGCACGGCTAACCCGATAGTTTTCTTTCATGAAATTGTGTAACGATTCTACATCGAAATGCCCTTTCTGCGCGTAAATTTGGTCGAGAATAGCATACCTTTCGGGTGTTTTTCTATAGCCGTTTTTAATCAAGTAGTTTGTGAAACATTGCCTGATAATAGCTTTATAATCTTCTTTTACCGAAGAAATGAGTTTTTTTTCTGACATAAGTCTGCTAAATCAAAATTAACTACTGTAATAGAAATTTATTTCCTGCATAACTTCCTCAAATACATATTGTTTGAATTTATGTGTGGAATGTTCAAATATACTTATTTTTGCTTGAATATGGTGTGCTAATGTTTCGTTTTGACGGCAGAAATATCGTAGGCAGACTGATTGGGCGTGGTAAAATGTGAAGTTTTCTATTTGTGGGCTTTCTATAATTTTATGGATAATAGCTTCTACCTCTGCCGATGAAAGCTTATCAGCAACGCGTGAGGCCGTGAGGTATCCACATATTTGGGGATAGATAATGGCAGAATGAATCCACGTTTTGATTTCTTGAGGAGCAAAATCAATATGTTGCAGCAGGTTGAGGCTGAGTTGCTCGCAAAGTTCTGTGTTTTCAATCTCATTCATCCATTTATCTGCTAATTCTTTTGTAAAGAGTAAACGAGGATAGAGTAGGGTGGACATAATCATCGTTTCTCTTATGTTGAGGTGCCACAGACGTAGGGCAAGCTGTGAATCGGGGCTATATCCGGCGGCTATTTCTTTAATACGAGGTAGTGGTACGCCAAAATTTTGTTTGTAAGCAAGTCCGGCATCTTTCATCTTGTCCGAACCTATCCCATTCATAGATAGAAGAATAGATTTTTTTATGGTTCGTATTTTTTCTTCAATAGCCGAATTGTAAAGGAAATATTTCATAATTGTGATTAAAATATTGCACAAAATAATTAGATGTGCTATATTTGCACCGGCAAAACATGGTGGTTGTAGCTCAGTTGGTTAGAGCGTCGGATTGTGGTTCCGAAGGTCACGGGTTCGAACCCCGCCCTCCACCCAAAGGCTTGTAAGTATAAAACTTACGAGCCTTTTTTTGTTTGTGCTTATGCTAATTATAGTTCGCTAATTGTCTTCCACAAAGATATGAAATGTAGGTTTATAAAGAAAGGCTGTTGTTAAAAACAACCCGGTCATTTGTTGTATCGCTCGGTGCACCAATTGCCTTTAGGATTAAATTGTTTTTTGTATTCTTTTTCTCTCTTTTTCTCCCTGATTCTAGGGTCGCACAATGAATAAATAATGCCGGTTTGAAAATTAAAAACACGTCTTTCGTAATAGTTGAAAGGAATAAAATCGGTAGTTATATACATGTTCACCGTGGCTATTTTAAATTGCACTCCAAGCCCCAATGAGTTGAACTGACCGTTTACAAAAGAATAGCTAAGGCTGGAGCTGAACCAATAGTAGGGCGAATAGTTAGCTGATGCTGTTATTTCGGGGTAGAGTGCTTTGTTCGCGAAAAGCGTGGACGATAGCAACCCAACACTTAAGGTGTCTTTTAATAGGCTGTATTCCGCACCGAGGTTCATTCTTGTGGTTAGAAAAGTAGTGTATGCTTTATGCGTGGCGTTGGTTTTAAAAGCTTTATTATATACATCTTTTATAGAATCAATTTTGTTACTCACATTGTCGTTTATTTGGTAATTGAGGCCTGCAAATTCGTAATTGGCATTTAGCGTTGCATTGGTTAGGTTTTCTCGCCAACGAATAAAACCGAGATCGGTAAGAGATGCTGATAGTTCCAAATTAGGCCTGATTTTGTACGTTGCACCTGCATCCAAACCCAATCCGTAGTTCGAGGTAAGCATTAAATCATGCCAGCTTGAATTGAAAAGGTAGCTGGTGGTAATCCTGTCAAAATCAACGCTTCCATCTCTTTTAATGGGCACATTAACTGACGGTATAGAGGTATTTATGCTCCCGGTGGCATCTATGCTCCATTTGTCAATACCTCCGGTTAGATTAAAGTTCTTTATATTGGTTGAAAAATTGGCTTGCCCTATCAAGTATTTAAACGTAGCCCCAAGGGTTAACTTGTCGTTTATCTTGCGTGAATACCCGAATGCAATTTCGCTGTAAACAGTGGAGTTCATTGCGGATTTGTTTAAATTATAACTTGTTGTACCTAAGGTGTCGGTGCCAAATAAAAGTAATTTGAAAAGGTCTTTAGGTAAATAAATAGAGGTGGAGGTTCTTTGAGCTATGTTGAACGTGAAATAATTTTTTTTCACTCTGAACCCGAATCCGAATAAATTTACACGGAAATCGTTTGAGATACGGGTGGTGGAATGTAGTTTTTTATAAAAATCATTTTTGTTGGCTTTTGGGTGTAAAAACGTGATGGTGCTGTCAACCCCGTTTATCTTTTGGTTAAAAATAACATCGTTGAAATTGAGTGAATTATTACCTAGCTCAAATCTGAAATTGGGTGTTATGGGTAATTCGAAGTATAAATTCTCAATAGGCTGAAAGGCTGGGTTGTATTCGCTCCTTATTTCAATATTTTTCATAAAATAAAGTGTGTTTACCTGCTGCGCGTTTATAGTGGCACAGATGTAAAATAGTAAACTTATATAGGTTATTCTGTTGTAGATTTTTTTCATTCGCCAATAAGCTATCAGTATATAATATTATTTTTTATAATTTCCATTCATCATTTTATTGTTTTTTATTCACCATTATATGTCGATAAAAGTGTAAATGTTGAATGTTCTGTTCGTGTTCGGTTTTTTTTGAAATAGGGGGAATTGCATTAATCGTAGAATCAGTATATATTGTTTTGATGCACTTTCAATTAATTGGTTGTGAAAAACAATAAACTTTAGAACTTACGGGGAAGCTATTTTTTTTATATTTATATAAGTAAAAACAAAGAAGAGGGGAATAATGTTCTCGTGGAAACATTATATACTATTAGTCTAATATTCTTTCAAAAAAAACAGTTACTCAGTTATATTTTTTTGCGTAAAAAAAAGGCTGTTGTTAAAACAGCCTTTTTTATGAAGATGGGTATGTTTAGTTATTGTTCAAATTTTACAATGAATTCAACGCGTCTGTTTTTGGTGCGCCCTTTAGCCGTTGCATTATCGGCAACAGGAACTGTATCGCCAAATCCTTCGGCTTTCATTCTGTTGGCGGCAACGCCTTTTTTAGACAAGTAATTCATTACTGCATTAGCTCTGTTAGCCGACAGTTTTTTATTTACTTCGGGGTTACCCACGTTATCTGTATGTCCGTTTATTTGGATTGAATAGCTAGGGTTATCCTGCATTACTTTTACTATTTGGTTCAAGATAGGGAAGGAGCTTGGTTTAATAACAGCTTTTCCTGTTTGGAATTGTATGCCTTGCAATGCTTTTTGGAATATTCGTTTTGCTTCGGCTTTTATTTCCGGGCAACCATGATTCGCTACTGTACCTTTTACCGTTGGGCAGTTGTCCAGATAGTCCGGTACCCCATCGCCATCGGTATCTAGTGGACATCCTACTGAATCAACTTTTACTCCTATTGGTGTGTTTGGACACTTATCTAAGTAATCCGGTACACCGTCTTTGTCCGCATCAAAAGGACATCCGGTGGAATCAACGGCTACACCTGCCGGTGTGTTAGGGCATTTGTCTAAATAGTCAGGCACCCCGTCTTTATCCGTGTCAAACGGACATCCGATGGAATCAACCGCAACACCTGTGGGCGTATTAGGGCATTTGTCCAAGTAATCTGGCACGCCGTCTTTATCAGCGTCGAACGGACAACCTGTGGAATCGACAGCTACACCTGTTGGTGTGTTTGGACATTTGTCCTTATAATCAGGTACGCCATCTTTATCGGCATCTAGTGGACATCCAACTGAGTCAACCGCGACACCTAGGGGGGTGTTCGGACATTTATCGAGGTTGTCCGGTACTCCGTCGTGGTCCGAGTCCACGGTACATCCGTATTTGTCAACTTGGTAACCAAGTGGAGTGTCGGGGCATTTGTCTCGATAGTTTTTTACTCCGTCGTGGTCATCGTCACCCACTTTTTTAGGGTTATTAATTGAGCACACAATACCTGCTTGGAAATTGACGGTTCTTACTTTGTAATAATCAAACGGTATATAATCGGCAGCAAAATACATGTTAAATGGGAGTACTTTAAGCTGTAGTCCCAGCCCTATGGTATTAAATTCACCGTTTACAAATGAATAGCTTAAACTGCTACTGAACCAGTCGCACGGACGGAAGTTGACCGATGGAGTTACTTGCGGGTACAGGGTTTTGTTAGCGTACTGGGTGGTTGTGAGTAAGCCGAATCCTATACGGTCTTTTAGTATGCTATATTCAGCACCCATGTTCAGTTTAGCCGTAAGGTAAGTGGTATAGGCTTTATGGGTGGCTTGTGATGAGAATGCATTTTTGAATTTATCTTTTACGGAGTCAATTTTGTCGGTCATATCATCAGCCACCTGGTAATTTATTCCCGAAAATTCATAGTTGGGATTTAGGGTGGTATTGGTTAAATTTTCCCTCCAACGAATAAATCCAAGGTCGGTAAGGGCTGCCGACAATTCTAAGTTAGGTAATATTTTATACGTGGCTCCTAAATCTACTCCAAACCCATAATTTGAGGTAAATATTACATCGCTCACGTTTGAGCCGGATAGCGAAGTGGTGGTAATGCTGTCGAAATTTACACTACCATCGCTTTTACTTGGAATATTAACCAATGGGAGTGAGGCATTTAGGGTTCCTTTGCCTGTTATCGACCATTTATCTATACCTCCTACTATTTTAAAATTGCTTATGTTGGTAGATACGTTGGCTTGCCCCATAAGGTATTTAAGGGTGGCACCCACGGTAAGTTTATCATTTATCTTGCGTGAATACCCGAAGCCAAATTCTGTATATACGCTAGCATTTATGCCCAACTTGCTTAGGTTATATCCGGTAGAGTTGGCTGTATCCGTACCGTACATTAATAATTTGAAGAGGTCTTTGGGTAGATAAATTGATGACGATAGTTTTTGTGTTATGTTGAACGTGAAATAATTCTTTTTCACTCTAAACCCGAACCCAATTAAGTTGAGACTGAAATCATTTGTAATACGGGTTGTAGCATGCAGCTTTTTGTAGAAATCATCCTTGTTGGCCTTCGGGTGCAAAAAGGTGATGGTGCTATCCACCCCGTTTATTTTTTGATTGAAAATTACGTCGTTGAAATTAACGGAGTTGTTTCCTGTTTCAAACCTGAAATTAGGTGTTATGGGCAAGTCCCAATACACGTTGTCAATGGGCTGAAATGCCGGATTGTATTCGCTTCTCTCTTCAATGTTTTTCATGAAGTAGAGTGTGTTTACCTGTTGGGCGTTTGTGTTTACATAAATACAAAACAATAAAAGGATACAGGCAATTTTGTTGTATGTTGTTTTCATTCTCAAATGCGTTTAATTGTAGGAGTTAAATACTTTATTTTTTTATGTTGATACCTGTTGAAGTGGCATAGGCACCCATTTTTATTGTAATGCCGTTGGTTGTTTTTATCAACATTTTTTGGCCTGTATTATTTCCTATTGTTTCTATCAGCAAGTGTTTTGCCTTTTTCAAGTCGGCAATGGTTGCTGTATTGTATTTTATGTAGAAAACACTTTCCGTGGCTTTTATCACCGATCCGTTAGCGTCAGTTGTGGCCGCGTTAACGTCGTAAGAGTAAATGTTAGTTGCCGTTATTACATTGAAATTGGCATCAAGCATTTTCACTTTCACGTTTATCTTAAACGGCAAGTTGTTGGTGTTATTGAGGCGTATCACGGCCTCGGTAGCGTTGTTCAAAATGTCGGCCAAATCCTTATCAATATTTTTGAGGGTATCGTTGTAAGCCAGTTGGCTACCTTCGGCAAGCCATACCGGCATGGTAACGGATGCATTCAATTTTACTTTGCTATCGGATTTAATGAATTGTTCTGTAGCATCCGTTGTTTGGTTTACCTTGAATCCGAAATTAAGAGACGCTGTGTCAACTTTGATTTTAAATAAGTCATCTAAATTCCCGTTGTTGTCACCTCCATCAAATGTAAAGCTGGTTGAAGCTGTAGAACCCACCGAGTAAGCTCTGTTGATTAATTTTATTGTTGAATCGCCCGTGGCAAAGTGTGCATTTTTAATAACTAAAGGTTTTGTTTGTTTTGTAGTAAGCGAGCTTATTTTAAAGTCGATAGGTACTCCGAGATTACTGCTTACATCAAATTTAATTCGTGGGTTCACCGGATAAATGGTACAGCTGTCAGGTAAATATTTGTTGAGGTTTATCGGATATACAGCAGTTTGGTTTACCGGCTTTGCATAATTGAATGTACCGTATGCTACATATTGTGAATTATTATACTGTGGTGTAATTTGGATTTTCACAAAACTGCTTGATGTCATTTGAGCACTTCCATTGCCTGTTAGAATTATATCAACAGGAATTGTAGTTTCTTTATTCACAACATCGATGGAAAAATTATTTTCAGTAATAATGGTGTCCTTTAATTGTTGATTCATATTTAAAGTAATAACATCACCATTCGTTAAGTGAATTTGAACTTTTAATACGCCCGGATCAAGATTTGTTTCTGTTTTTACCTCAATTTTAGAGGAATAAAAATGAATACTGTCAATTTTCTGTTCGTTTTTATTATCATTTATTTTAGTATAATTGAATTTACTGTCTTTTGTATAGGTTTTAGTCGTGCTTGGAATAGTTTGAGGTAAAACAGGGTAATCCGTTGCAAAAGCAAAGTCTTTTATCGAATACATTGTATCAATGCAGTACGAATTAGTTAGGTCTAACCCCGTGGGTTTATTGTATTCTGTAGAATCCTGATAAAGCAGTGTAATTGTATCGCCACTGGTGCCTATCGAAACAGAAGAGCCTGAAGGTTTATACCGGGCAAGAAGTTTTGCAATGGAAATATCGGCAGTGCCTAATGGCATCGCCAGCGAACCGCCAGCCGAAATATCGGTCGATAAATTATTCAAGTCAATCTTTTCGTCCACGCAGGAAGTAAAGTAGAGGCATCCTGCAATGAGAAAAAACAATCCTGTTTTTTTGAGTAATAGATGTTTCATGTTAAGTGTGTTTTTTAGATGTGTTTTGAGACAATAACTAAGTCTTAATTTATAGAAAACAAATAGAGCTGTTTTTTTGTTTGCTGTATAATGAATGATATATGTTCTTATTTAATATTGATGGTTAATGCTCCTGTTTTTTAACTGAAAAATTCTTTAGCAAAGTTCACTAAATAAAGTTTCTTTGAAGCCCGTGTAATGGCCGTGTACAACCAGTGATAATAATCCTCCGTGAGTTCATCGCCAACGTATCCCTGGTCTATCAGTACCGTATCCCATTGTCCGCCCTGCGCCTTGTGGCAGGTTACGGCATAAGCAAATTTTACCTGTAACGCGTTGTAATATTCGTTTTCGGTTATCTGCTTCATTCGCTCCCGTTTGTTACCTATGTCGGCATAGTCCTCCGCCACGTTGGAAAATAGCTTTTTGTTAATAGCCTCCATCTCGGCAGGTGTTTCGGCGTGAAGAGAGTCTAATAAGATACGGGCATCCAACTCATAATCATAATCCAGAAAACGAAGACTTACATCCGCGAAGTGCAAATTGTACATCTCGTGATATTTTTTCACGCGCGATATTTCCACGATGTCGCCGTTGGCAATAAATTCAAGATGCTCGTAGTTCTTTGCCCAAAAATAATTGTTTTTCACCACCATCAGCAAGTCGCCGCTGCTAATTTCATCTTCCTTTTGCAACACCTGGTAGCGTATGCCTTTGTTATAGATAGTGGCTTGCTTGTTCGATCGGGTTATTACAATGCTGTTTTCAATACCCACATTGTTATAAACACTATTTAGCGTGTCAATCAGTTCGCTGCCCGAAAGTTTTTTTATGTCGTTAAACCCGGCCAATTCAAATTTAGGCTTTTCGCCAATGGCCTGCCCGGTGTGAATAAAGTTGCGTATCAACGTGGCATTATGTAGGATGCCACTTTCGCTACTCTGCCTTACTACTTGTTGCAAACAAAATTCGGAAACTGACAGCATGTAGCTTTCCAGGTTTTTAATTTCCAACGCGGGGCTCTCGTTTTGCCCCACCGGGGGTAATTGGGCATCGTCGCCCATCAGGAGCAACCGGCATCCTTCGCCGGAATAAACGTAACTAATCAAGTCGTCCAGCAAGCGGCCTGAGCCAAACGTGCTGTCGCCCTGGCTGCCATTGGCAATCATAGAGGCTTCATCCACGATAAATAAGGTATGCTTGTGCAAGTTTTCGGCTAGCTCAAACCGAAAATCAGTCATCGACTTTTGCCTATATATCTTTTTATGAATGGTAAAAGCCGTGTGCCCCGAATAGGATGAGAACACTTTAGCGGCACGGCCTGTGGGTGCCATCAAAATAGCTTTTTGCTTAAATTCTATTATTGCTTTAATCAATGCAGCCACTACCGATGTTTTACCCGTTCCGGCATATCCACGGAGTAGAAATAATTCATCTGTTTTTTGCGACATTAAAAATTCCGCCAGCTGTTCTATTAGCAATTGCTGCTCATCCGTAGGTATGAATGGCAATTGCTCGGTAATTTTTTTTACAAGAAAGTTTGACAGCATGCTGGAATGATTAATTCAGAATTCCAAGTGTTTGGAAATTCTTTCGTAAATTTGTGCTTTAGTTATTAAAGAATGCAAAAATAATATAATTTGCCAATTATGTTGTTTGTTCCGTAATTTGTATCTAATTTTTTAAAAGAAAATATGCGTATCATAAGTGGAAATTATAAAGGGCATCGGTTGAATCCGCCCACTACCATTACAGCTCGTCCTACTACCGATTTTGCCAAAGAGGGTTTGTTCAATGTCTTAAATAATCGGGTGGATTTTGAAGAATTAACCGCGCTCGACTTATTTTCGGGTACGGGTGGTATCAGTTTCGAGCTGGCATCCCGTGGGTGCCTTTCGCTTACTGCCGTGGAGCTAAACAACAAACACGCGGCTTATATAAATAAGGTTTGCCGAGAACTGAAATTTGATTCTATCCATTTGATACAAGGCGATGTATTTAAATTTATCAAATCATGCAGCGTGAAGTTCGATTTGATTTTTGCCGATCCTCCTTACGAATTACCTACCTTGGATTCGTTGCCCGATTTGGTTTTTGAGCATGAGTTACTCAAAGCCGAGGGTTTTTTTATTTTAGAACATCCGTCGCGGAAGGATTTTTCATCACATCCACACTTTGTGGAGCATCGGCATTATGGAAACGTGAACTTCAGTTTCTTTGAATGAAACAACTTTGTAACAAACTTATAATTAAAATGTTATAGGAAAACAATATTTTACTTGGAAAGAAAAATATCCTTGTTTTTGTTGTTTTTAGTCTCTATTTTTGCTTGAGATGGATAAAACAACCTTATAGATGTCGGGCGATTTAGCTTATTACATTAGTAACTATGGCTGCTTAGCTGTTTTCCTGTTTATTTTCTTACAAGAGGTGGGGATGCCTAACCCCATTCCCAACGAGTTTCTGCTATTATTTTCGGGCTATTTGGCATCTTCCGGCATGTTGTATTTTCCATTGGTGTTAATACTCTGTATATCGGCTGACATATTGGCGGCTTCTATCCTGTATATATCCTTTTACTATTTCGGTGCCTACATTCTTAGTAAAAAGCCACGATGGATACCCATTCCATCCGATGCTATCGAAAAACAGTCTCAGCGCGTTCAGCAACAAGGTATTTCAAGTATAGTAATAGGTCGTTTGTCCCCATTTATTCGTGGCTACGTGGCTGTTATCAGTGGCATATTGCGCGTTCATCCACGAAAATATGGGTTCATTGTGTTGGCTACGAGCTCGATATGGGCAAGCTTCTATCTCACGTTGGGTTATTTCCTCGCTCCATATTGGAATTGTGTGATGTCTCACATCGGTATGTTCAAGTACATTATGATAGGGTTATTAATCGCAGTTTTAATTTTTTTTGCTTTGAAATCTCTTCGGAAGAACTTCACCAAAAAGCGGAATAACGTATAAACTTGTAAGGCAATGTCTGTTGTGGGGCTGCATCGGATGAAACAGTTCTATGAAACATACGCATTTATATCATTTGTGTCATCAACAATGACATAAATACAGAAACTACATGAATTATTTGAGAATAGTAGTAGTGATAATATTGAATAAAAAAAGGGACAAAAACAGGAGGATGATTCCTAGTTTAGTCCCTTTGTTGTTTTTTTAATACATTGATTGTCAATGTGCTTTTGTGGAGTATAGCGGACTCGAACCGCTCACCTCGACACTGCCAGTGTCGCGCTCTAGCCAGATGAGCTAATACCCCTTTCTTGCATCGGCAAAAGTAAGAAAAAATTTGAAGCAAACAATAGCTTGAACGAATACGAGTTAACTTTTTTTCCTATAAAATTGAATATCTAATTTGCTTCTTTATCCATCAAACGTTTATTTCCTATCTTTGTAAAAAAGATTTAGTCAGTATGATAATTTACAATACCACTTACAGTGTTTCGGATAAGGTATATGGCAGTTTTCTGAAATGGGTGAAAGAGAAACATATACCGCAAATGATTTCCTCCGGTTATTTCTCCGAATTCAAATTAAGCCGTGTGCTTACCGATGAAGATCAGGATGGAAGCTCCATCTCGTTGCAGCTTACGGCTGAAAATGTAAATGCCGTTTCCAAATGGAGGGAGCAATATGGCGATTTGTTCGACATGGAAATATCTTCCCTATTCTCGGTAAATGTACTTTACTTTTCTACTTTCCTTGAAATAATAGATTAATTGTAAGAAATAAAATTTTGGATAAAGAACGTATTATATTGGGCATCGACCCCGGAAGCACGGTGATGGGCTACGGCCTGCTGCGCGTGGTGAACCGAAAACCCGAATTGATTACATTGGGCGTGTTCGACTTTAAAAAGATTAAAGATCACTACCTTACGTTGCAACAGATTTTTTCGCGCACCGTGGCTCTTATTGATGAGTATCATCCTGATGAGATGGCTTTGGAAGCCCCTTTCTTTGGTAAAAACGTGCAATCCATGCTCAAGTTGGGGCGGGCGCAAGGGGTGGCTATGGCAGCCGGGTTGTTTCGAGAGCTGCCCATTACGGAATATGCTCCGTTAAAGATAAAAATGGCTATTACCGGCAATGGTAAAGCCGCCAAGGAACAGGTGGCTGATATGCTTCGGCGGTATCTCAAAATTCCACAGGAACAAATGCCCAAGGAGCTGGATGCCACGGACGGACTGGCGGCGGCACTTTGTCATTTCTTTGAAACCAATGTGCCCAAGGGTGAAAAAAAATACAATAGCTGGAAGGACTTTGCAGCTAAAAACGAGGCTAAGGTGAAAACTGGAACTAAACCTTCAGATTTAAAGGAATAAAAATGCCTGGACTCTTGGTTGGTAGCTTACAACGTTGAGACCAGGCACTTACAGAACATTTACAAGAAAAAGATCTTTATTCTCCTAATAATTTTTTAGCATCTACATATTGGGCAATGCCTTTGGCCACGGCTTTCGCTTCGCGCATGGCCAGTACCACGGTTTGTGGCGTGTGTACCACGTCGCCTCCCGCAAAAATACCTTTCTTGGTAGTCATACCATAAGGCAGCTCTTTGGTGATTACGTAGCCGGTGTCGTCCACCTGAATACCCGAAGTGGAGGCTACAATTCTATTAGCCGGACGCGAACCGATGGCTAGTAACACTTTGTTTGTAGGCAATATTTTTTCACCTTCAGGTGTTTTAATTCTCACCGCTTTCACCAATCCGTTTTCACCTATAAATTCTTCGGTGGAACTTTCCCACGAGAATTGTACGCCTTCTTCCACCGCTTCGTTGTATTCCGTTCTCAAGGCCGGAATATCGGCTTCCGTGCGGTGATAAATTACCGTAACTTTTTTAGCACCCATACGCACCGCGGTGCGGGCTGCATCCATAGCCACGTTGCCGGCACCAATAATGCCTACTTCGTCTTCATTCTTAATAGGCACCTCGCTGCGGTTCACACTCTTGCTGTTGTAGAGGCTTGCCATACGCAAAAAGTAGGACGATTGAATTACGCCCTTCAAGGTGCTGCCCGGAATATCCAACGCTTTTGGCACGGCTGTACCCGACCCGATAAACACGGCATCAAACCCACGGTTGAACATCTCGTCCACCGTAATATCCGTACCAATCATGCAATTGGTGATAAAGGTCACACCCAAGGCTTCAATCTTATTTAGTTCTCGCCGAACCACATCTTTGGGTAGTCGATAATCGGGGATGCCAAACATAAGTACGCCACCCAGTTCTTGTTCCTTTTCGTAAATAACCACGTTGAAACCATCGCGAGCCAAATCGCCGGCCACGGTAAGCCCGGCGGGGCCTGAACCGATAATGGCTACTTTGCCTCTGGTTTTAGGTGCAATTTTTTCTCTTATAAGCTCCATGTCGCCGTCAAAGTCGGCAATAAATCGTTCCAGTTTCCCCACGCGTACAGGAGCCCCTTTTTTATTTAATATACAATGTCCTTCACACTGCTTTTCGTGTGGGCACACACGACCGCAAATGGCAGGCAAATTACTTTTTTGGTTGATAATTTGCATCGCGTCGCCTATGTTTCCCATCGACAGTTGATGTATAAAACCCGGAATATCGTGTTCAATCGGACACCCTGTTACGCATAACGGATTTTTGCAATTCAGGCAGCGTTTAGCTTCTTCAATGGCTTCTTTGGGAGTATAACCTTCATTAATCTCATCAAATTTCAACTTCAGTTTTTCAGTTTCCTTT
Source organism: Paludibacteraceae bacterium (assembly GCA_031292565.1). Classification (GTDB taxonomy): domain Bacteria; phylum Bacteroidota; class Bacteroidia; order Bacteroidales; family Paludibacteraceae; genus JAFGVL01. Next base: position 686,086 of record JARLGW010000001.1, on the reverse strand, counting down.
TTCATATGTCTTTCCTCCTCTATAATTTTAAAATAGGTTGTAATAGCAATTATTACATTGCAAAAATAGTGCAATATTGTAATACTGATATTACAATCCTATGGATTTTAGATATATTTTTAGTATTTTAATACTTGATTGGCCATGAAGTATCATTTTGTCACTATTCTTGTGTCGTACGACATGTTTTCTGTCTCCGTGTGTTTACTGGTGAAACTCTTTAGCTGATAGAATGTTCATTCTGTCAGATTTTATTGAATAATGAGTGGTAGGAAAAACGAAAAGAAGGAGGAACGAAATTTTTCCAGAGACTTTTTGTGGGGTAGCATTGTTTTTACAGGTTACACAAATCCCCGTCGTTTTTTAAGTTCTTCGTAAGCGGAATTGATGGCTTTAAATTTTTCGGTGGCCGATTTGCGAATGTCTTCACCCAAATTGGCTACCTTGTCAGGGTGATATTTCATGGCCATGCGGCGGTAGGCTTTCTTTATTTCTTCATCGGTAGCCGAGGGTTCAATTTCCAACGCCTTGTAAGCCCAATCGGTATCAATCGTTTTATCAAAAGGAGCTTTAATGGAATTGAAGTCAATAGGGCTGATTCCCATATAATGGGCTATTTGCTGAATAACGGCTAATTCGGCTGAATCTATTTCAGCATCGGCTTGCGCCACGGCAAAAAGCAAGTGGAGTAATTCTAGTTTGGCGGAATAATTGAGGTTGGCTCCAATTTGCATGGACACTTCGTGCACGGGGTAGTTTTGTTCCAGTAAATTTTTCAGTATTTGCAAAGCGTCCAGCGCTCCATCTTCACCAAATTGCTGTACCAGGAATTGTTTTACAACGCTGAGTTCCGATTTCACCACTTTGCCGTCGGCTTTCATTACCGCGGCAATCAAAACTAATAGGCTAACTTTGAAATCGCCTTCCATGCTGTTGCCAACGGAAGAGCCTGTTTGTATTTTAACGTCGGCCAGCGACCCGATGGCAAACCCTATAATAGCACCTATCGGCCCACCCACTACAAATCCTAACCCGGTGGTAATCCATTTTCCCCAACCTTTCATAATCTTATCAAGCTTGTTTAATTTCTTATTCTATACCTCGTTTCACTAAATCACCAAAAGAGTCAATGCGGCGGTCTCTAAAAAAAGGCCACATCCGGCGTACGGTTTCCGTGCGTTTCAAATCAATATCCACTACTAAATTTTCATTCTTATCGGTTGAGGCTTGAGCCAGTATTTCTCCTTGTGGGCCGGACACAAAACTGCTGCCCCAAAACTGAATGCCATTGGTTACGCCCGAAGGGTCGGCCTCGTAGCCCGTGCGGTTCATGCTAATTACATGCAGCCCGTTGGCTACAGAGTGTGCCCGTTGAGAAATTTGCCAGGCTTCACGTTGGCGGTTTTTCTCGTCGTCCGTGTCTGTGCTTTCCCAACCGATAGCGGTAGGATAAATGAGCACTTCTGCCCCTGCCAAGGCCATTAGGCGGGCAGCTTCGGGGTACCATTGATCCCAACATACCAACACACCCAGTTTTCCCACCGAGGTTTGAATAGGCGTGAAGCCAAGGTCACCGGGGGTGAAATAGAATTTTTCGTAATAAGCCGGATCGTCCGGTATATGCATCTTGCGGTATTTGCCTGCTATGGAACCGTCTTTTTCTATTACCACGGCGGTGTTGTGATACAAGCCGGGCATGCGTTTCTCAAACAGCGATAGCACCAGTACCACACCTAGTTCTTTGGCCAATGCGCCAAACTCCTCGGTGCTTCGCCCCGGAATAGTTTCCGCCAAATCGAAAATAGCAGGATCTTCAACCTGACAAAAGTACAAACCGTTATGCAACTCCTGCAATACGATAAGCTCGGCACCCTGTCGGGCACAAACGGTGATATTCGTTTTCAGCTTATCCTTGTTGGATTGGATGTCGGCTGTATTTGATTGTTGAACTAATCCTATTTTCATGGTAGTAAAGTTTTTTTAGCTAGGCTAATTTTATAGATAAAAAGGACTTTATTTTAATATTCCTTCCGGGTATTGCATGGTAACGCAATGCAATGACCCATGTTGTTTTATCAGCGACAAGCAATTGATACCGACAATTTCATGGTCGGGGAATGCCTTTTGCAATTGCTGTTTTGCTATCTCGTCTTTTGCCGAATTGTACGTGGGGTACAATACCGCTTCGTTGACAATTAAGAAGTTGGCATACGTTGCCGGTAACCGATCTTCGTCGTCAATCACCTCGTCGGCCATTGGCAGCGGAATTAGGTTGTACGGCTTTCCGTCCAGCGTTCTGAATGCTTGCAGTTCGTCCTCCATCAACTTTAATTCTTCAAAATGTTCATCCGTGTTGTCGGTACATTGTACGTAGGCAATGGTATCTTTCGTGCAGAAACGAGCCAACGTGTCAATATGACTATCCGTGTCGTCGCCCGCCAAATAGCCGTTGTTTAGCCATAATACACGCTCGGCTCCGAAAATAGTTTTCAGATAATCCTCTATTTCTTCCTGACTTTTGTATTCGTTCCGGTTTTCGGATAGGAGGCATTCCGCCGTGGTGAGTATCGTGCCTTTGCCATCGCTTTCGATGCTTCCGCCTTCCAGCACGCAATGAAGCATGTTTTGATAGCCTACGTTTCCTTCAAAAACGTTTCGTTGGAAGTACAGGTTGCGGGTTATCAAATTATCCAGGTTGGCAGGGAACTTCATGCCCCAACCATTGAAACAAAAATCGTAAATGTAAGGTTCGTTGTTCACGAAAACCGAAATACCGCCATGATCTCTAGCCCAGGTATCATTTGTTTCCATTTCTACCAATTGAACATTGTCCCGGTTGATATTCGTGCTCAATTGCAAATTAACAACTTCTTTGTCGTGGCAAATAATCAGGAGTTTTTCCCGTTTGGCTATTTCGCTGGCTATTGCTGCAAAACAGGGAATCACTTCGTTTAATATGTTTTTCCAATCGGTCTTCTCGTGAGGCCAGGTAAGTTGTACCCCGCTTTGGGGTGCCCATTCGGCTGGAAGATTGATATGTAGTTTGTCAGGTTTCATGGATGCAAAAGTAGTAAATATTTACAACCTAGTTACGAATATATATTAACCTTTGGCAAGTGTTGAGCCTTGATATACTCTTCTTTATAAATTTAGGCCTAACGTAAAACGGATGGCATTCAGGTTTTCTTTACGAGGAATGTAGTAGTTTAAGTATTGTCCGTCCACGGTCATTTTTCGATAGATTTTCAGCAAATCCATATTGCTAATAAAGTAGGAGAGGTCGATAAACAGATTATTGTTAAATCGGTAGCTTACTCCGGCACTTAATCGCCACGAAGGATAAAAGAAACTCACTTTTGTTCCGTTGTAAGAGCTTGAGTAATTGCTGTTTTTTGGATATTCGTCAATATTAACGATTCCCACGGGCATAGGCTCTATATTAATACCCGGTTCTATAAAAAGCGAAAGCCCTTCATGGTGAGGTAATCTTAATTCGGGTGTGGAGAAACGTGCCGAACCTGTAATAATTAAGTTTGCCATCGAACCCTCCCAGTCGTATTTGTTTCCATCGCCATACCATTTGGTGCTTTGCTCGGCATCCCAATAACTTAGGCCAACATAAAGATTCAAGTTCTTGTTCATCCTCCAGCCGAAATCCAGCCCCACGAATCCCGATGTTACCGAGATATTATTTTTAGTGTCATTATAAAATCCGGCACCCAAATTTACCCGGTAGCTATATCCATCCAGTGCTTTTGCCTGCAAAACAAATAGTAACAACCCGATAAGTAAAAAGCTTTTTCGCTTCATGTTTTTTTGAGGAGCTTAATCTTAATAGTTGATTTTAACCAAATGAGCGGCTTTTTCGGCATTTGCTCTAGCTATATCGGTGTTTTCGGCGGTAACCAGTACCACACCCATGCGTCGGCCTACTTTGGTATGTGGCTTTCCGAATAAACGAATTTTGGTGTTCTCAATTTGTGAGGCTTCTAATATATCGAATATCGGCATCCAGTTTTCTTCGGTAGCTTTTATCACATGGCTGGCTCCATGAAACACCAAATCGGTATTTACGGGTAAACCCAAGATGGCTCTTACATGCAATTCAAATTCCGACATTTTTTGTGTAACCATTGTTACCATGCCGGTATCGTGGGGGCGGGGCGATACTTCGCTGAAAATAACCTCATCATTTCTGATAAATAGTTCTACTCCGAAGATGCCATAGCCACTCAGTGCATCGGTAACTTTGAGCGCAATATCTTGTGCTTGTTTTTTTGCTTTATCGCTCATGTCCATTGGTTGCCAGCTTTCGTGGTAGTCGCCGCTGATTTGCACGTGCCCAATGGGTTCGCAGAACTTGGTGCCAAAAGCCGTGCGCACGGTGAGTAGTGTTATCTCGTAGTCGAAGGTTATAAACTCTTCAATGATAATTTTTGAGCCGATACCACGAGCCGCTTCTTTGGCATACGTCCAAGCCTTTTCAATGTCGGCTTCGCTTTTTATGGTACTTTGCCCTTTGCCTGAGGACGACATGATGGGTTTGGTAACGCATGGAATGCCGATTTTAGCCACTGCGGAGATAAATTCGTCCAAGCTTTCGGCAAACAGATAGTTGGCCGTTGGCAAATGCAATGTTTCGGCAGCTAGTCGGCGGATGCCCTCCCTGTCCATGGTCAGTTTGGCAGCGTTAGCTGTTGGAATCACCCGGAACCCTTCGGCTTCGAGTTCTTTCAGCATATCGGTATTGATAGCTTCTATTTCGGGTACGATAAAATCGGGCTGTTCGCTTTCCACCACGGCACGCAATGCCTTCCCGTCTTTCATGTTGATTACATGAAAACGATGGGCTACCTGATGCGCGGGTGCATGCTCGTACGAATCCACCGCGATGCACTCAATTCCAAAGCGTTGCGCTTCAATAATTACTTCCTTACCTAACTCACCACTTCCTAACAAGAGAAGTTTTTTTGCTCCTTTAAATAACGGAGTTCCGATAGTTACAGCTGCCATAAATGTGTGTTTAGGGTCTTTTGAAAAATTAATCAATTATATCAAATCCCGTGTAAGGAATTAATGCTTTTGGTATGCGGATGCCTTCGGGTGTCTGGTTGTTTTCCAGCAAGGCAGCCACGATACGTGGCAAGGCTAATGCGCTTCCGTTGAGTGTGTGGCATAGCTCTGTTTTTTTATCCTCATTGCGGTAGCGACATTTCAACCTATTGGCTTGGTAGCTTTCAAAGTTGGATACCGAACTTACTTCCAACCAGCGTTTTTGTGCTGCCGAGAACACTTCAAAATCGAAAGTAATGGCCGAGGTAAAGCTCATATCGCCACCACAAAGGCGGAGGATATGCCAAGGTAGTTCCAATTTTTCTACCAGCGTTTGTACATAATCCACCATCTCCGTCAACGATTCGTAGGAATGTTCGGGAGTATCTATGCGTACTATTTCCACCTTGTCAAATTGGTGCAAGCGGTTCAGCCCACGTACATCTTTGCCATACGAACCTGCTTCACGACGGAAACATGCCGAGTAGGCGGTGTTTTTAATGGGTAATTCTTTTTTATCCAAAATAACATCGCGGTAAATATTGGTTACCGGAACTTCGGCGGTAGGAATTAAATATAAGTCGTCCAAATTGGCATGATACATTTGACCTTCCTTGTCGGGCAATTGGCCTGTTCCGTAGCCCGACGCGGTGTTTACCACGTAAGGAGGTTGTATTTCCAAGTATCCTGCTTCGCGGGCATTATCCAAAAAGAAGTTGATTAACGCACGTTGCAGGCGCGCTCCTTTGCCCTTGTAAACGGGGAAACCTGCCCCGGTAATTTTCACACCTAATTCAAAATCAATAAGGTCGTATTTTTTAGCGAGTTCCCAGTGCGGAAGTGCATCTGCACCTAAATCGGGCATTTTTCCCCCGGTTTTTTCCACCACATTGTCTTCGGCATGTTTTCCTTCGGGTACCGATTCGTGTGGTAGATTCGGGATGGTGCAAAGAATGGTGATAAGCATTTCTTCGGCTTCCTTCATGTCTGCTTCCAATTGCTTGTTGCCCTCTTTCATGTCGGCTACTTTGGCGCGTGCGGCTTCGGCTTCATCCTTTTTGCCGTCTTTCATCAAAGCCCCGATGGTTTTTGATATATTGTTTAATTCAGCAAGGTTAGCATCGAGTACCGATTGGGTATTCTTGCGTTTGCTGTTGATTTCAATTACTTGTTCAATGAGTTTTTTTCCGTCAAAATGTTTTTTGGCTAGGCGGCGAATAACGTCGTCCGTGTTGTCGGTGATTTGTTTTAGTGTAAGCATTATTCAAATTAATAATGAAGTAGTTAATAATGAATGCTATATATAGAGGCCGATTGATCCTTGTAGAAAGAACAGGGTGCCTGATATTTCATGTTACAAATATACTAAAAAACAAAACCCCGATTTCTCTTTGTTGAAAAATCGGGATTGTTTTTATGATATAATTACTGAGTTTTAATTTTGCTCAGTAATAATTGGTAGAACGGAAATATAAGATTTGTTATCTTTTTTCTTTTTGAATGTTACCGTACCGTTAACCAATGCAAATAAAGTATGGTCTTTACCAATACCTACGTTAGCACCAGGATTGTGTACTGTACCACGTTGACGAACAAGGATATTTCCTGCTTTAGCAAATTGTCCACCAAAAATCTTAACGCCAAGTCGCTTGCTTTCTGACTCACGACCGTTCTTGGAGCTACCGACTCCTTTTTTATGTGCCATTTTCTTCTAAATTTTAATAAGTTAAGCTACGATTTCGTTAATTAACACTTCAGTGAAAAATTGACGGTGACCGTTCAATTTGCGGTGTCCTTTACGGCGTTTTTTGTGGAAAATCAATACTTTATCGCCTTTAACATGCGAAAGCACTTCTGCCACAACTTTTGCACCTGCTACAGTAGGAGCTCCAACGGTGATTGCTCCGTCGTTGTCAACTAACAATACTTTTTCAAATTCAATTTTCGAGCCTCTTTCAGCTTCTTCCATTCTGTGGATATACAGTCTTTTTCCTGCTTCCACTTTAAACTGTTGTCCTAAAATCTCAACAATTGCGTACATAAAACGTTGTTTAATAATTATTTCGGGGAGGTGAGTTACTGCTTCGTGCGGTAGAGCTGCTTTATGTTACCTCTGTGCGAATTGGGCTGCAAATTTACGCAATGTATTTTGGTTTTCAAATAGTTTGCATAAATTTTATTTAAAAAAGATGCCGATATTATTAAAATCTCAATCCAAACCAAAACCTGCTAAGTTTTCAAAACTTAGCAGGTTGCATATCGAAAGGATTTCAAAAAAACGAAGTATTAACATCATTATAGAAAAATACCCCTTTTTATTAGTGCCTTGTTCAGATTTTGAAAATTAAAAATGTTTATCTTTGCAATGAAGCATAGCATAAGCATTTTTTGTATGGAAAAAGCATATTTTACCACTGAGGAAAGAAAAGAGTTGATTAGCGTTTACCGTTCTATTTTACGTTCGGCTGGCAGTGCATTGACTAACGATGATAAAAAAACAGTACGTGAATTACTGTATAAAACCATAGCCAAACGTATTGAGAGTGGCGACCGTAGTAAAGAGGTACTGAACCCTGTGCTTCGGAATTTGAACACCATTCTGTTGGCGGTGGATGAAATAGGGTTGGGACGTGCGGTTATTATTAGTGTGATAGCCTACGATGCAGTTGAAGCGGGTGCCTATACTTATGAAGAGGTAACCAAACTGTTTGATAAATCGGTGGCTGTTATTATCCGGGGGTTGATACGAGCCAAGGAGCTGTATGAAAAGAACGCGGCGGTGGAAACCGAAAACTTCAGGAAACTACTGCTTACTTTTGCCGAAGATATTCGTGTGGTATTTATCCTCATAGCCGAGCGGGTTTACGTGATGCGTAATTTGGAAAAGTATGATGCGGACTCCATGCTAAAAATTGCCCGCGAAGCCTCCTATTTATACGCACCGTTGGCTCACCGCATGGGGCTATATAAACTTAAAACGGAGTTGGAGGATTTGTCGCTGCGCTACACTTCGCCCGACACGTATTTTGATATTGCCCGGAAGTTGAAAGAAACCAAAGAGGTGCGGGATAAGTTTATTGCCGACTTTATCGCTCCGTTGAAAACACAACTGGAAGAAGCCGGATTTGATTTTGAAATAAAAGGACGTACGAAATCTATCTATTCCATTTGGAACAAGATAAAAAAGCAAAATACACCTTTTGAAAAAATATACGACCTGTTTGCCATCCGGGTTATTCTGAACAGCCCATTGGAAAAAGAAAAAGCGGAATGCTGGCAGGTATATTCCATCGTTACGGATAAATACCAACCCAACCCCAAGCGGCTGCGCGACTGGCTTTCCATCCCAAAATCGAACGGGTACGAGTCGTTGCACACCACGGTGATGGGTCCCGAAGGTAATTGGGTGGAAGTACAAATCCGCACCCGGCGTATGGATGAAGTGGCCGAAAAGGGGTTGGCTGCGCATTGGAAATACAAGGGCATCAAGAGTGAGGACGGCATGGACGAATGGCTGAAACATATTCGGGGTATTCTAGAAAACCCGGAACTGAACGCCGTGGATTTCATGGACGACTTCAAGTTGGATTTGTATGATGATGAAGTTTTTGTATTTACCCCGAATGGCGATTTGCAAAAGTTGAAGCAAGGAGCTACCGTGCTCGATTTTGCGTTTAACATCCATTCCCGCTTGGGTAGCAAATGCGTGGGAGCCAAGGTGAATGGTAAAAATGTGCAAATACGCCACGTGCTGAACAATGGCGACCAGGTGGAGGTGCTAACCGGTGCAAACCAAAAGCCGAAACAGGAATGGCTGAATATTGTGGTTACCTCCAAAGCCAAAACAAAGATAAAACAAGCCTTGAAAGAGGTTGAGCATAAGGATGCCGAACAAGGCCGGGAGATTTTGTTGCGCCGCCTGAAAAACTGGAAGTTGGACTATGATGAGGCCGATATTACCCGTATAACCAAGAAGCTGAACTTCAAGGCCGTGAGCGATTTCTATCAAGCTATTGCTCTAGAGAAGTTGGAAATGCTGGATATTCGGGATGCTATTTTGGCTGAACATGAAAAAATAGAGATTTCGCCCGAACTGCAAGAGTCTCGTTCGGCCAATAATTTTGTGCAAGAAACTGAAATACCTCAAAATGCTTCCGGGAAAAAAGAGGATGTATTGATAATAGACCAAAACCTAAAAGGCATTGAGTATAAGTTGTCAAAATGCTGTAATCCTATTTATGGTGACGAGGTTTTTGGTTTTGTTGTAGCTTCGGGAGGTATTAAAATACATCGCATGGATTGCCCCAACGCGCCACAGATGATTCAACGGTTCGGGTATCGTATCGTGAATGCACGCTGGTCGGGCAAGTCTGGTTCACAATATCCTATCTCGTTGCGCGTGGTAGGCCGGGACGATATTGGCATTGTAACAAACATTACATCGTTGATTACCAAAGAGTCAAAAATCACCATGCGTTCTATTTCGGTAGATTCGGTGGATGGTGTATTTCAAGGACATATTACCGTGATAGTAAGTGATTTGGGCGTGTTGCAAAGCCTAATTAAAAAAATCAAAACCGTGAAAGGCGTAACGCAAGTGGAACGAATAAATAACTTCTAAATGAAGCCCCCGACTCCCAAGGGGGCTTTGATGAAAAGACTTGAGGTATTCCTTAGCCCCCTTTTTTGTGGGTTGGGATTGCCTCATTTTTTTTGATTTATACAATTAGCCCAACAGATAATAATATCCCTAAGATAACCAAATTACGGGCTGTAAGCCCAAGCACTTTGTTTAGCTCCTTGCCCTTGTTTATGTTGCACATGGTTTTCCAGGTGCTGATATGGAATGGTAAGTAGAGTAGGGGTAGCAGTGCCGCCCAAATACTTAACTGAATAAAGCATAAGCACAGAAGGCTTGCTAAAAACCCGTTGACAAGATAAAAATAGCGTCCGAAGGTTTCGCCAAACAGCACGATGGTAGTTCGCTTGTTGCTGTTTTTATCGTTCTCCCTGTCACGGTAGTTGTTTAATACCAATATGTTAATAGCCCCAAGGCCAACAGAGGTGCCTGCCACGAAGGCGTAAGAATCAAAATAGCCAGTTTGCAGGTAGAAGCTGAAAATAACGGCTACCCAGCCAAAAAACGCCAGTACAAACACATCGCCCAATCCATTGTAAGCAAGCGGAAAAGGCCCGGCGGTATAAGCCAGCAGCGAGAGCACGCACACGGCACCTAGCACTATCATGGCCCACCCGCCATAGTATATCAGCCCCAGCCCGAAAAAGCAAGCTACAGCTATCACTACAATGGTACCATAAAGCATATATCGGGGTGTAATCCAACCGGAAGCTACAGCTCTAGCAGGGCCAAGTCTCTGCTCATTATCCGTTTTCTTTATAAAGTCGAAATAATCGTTACTGAAATTAGAGGCTATCTGCGCTAACAAGGCAAACAATAGGCAGAGTATGGCAGGTATAAGCCGAAATCCGCCCATGCTATAAGCTAATGCCGAAGCGGTGAGCACGGGTACCGAGCCCGCGGCCAGTGTTTTAGGCCGTGTAGCCAATAGCCATGCCCGTGGTGAGTTTTGTTTTACATCTTTCATAAGGGGGGCAAAGTTAAATACTTTTTCTAAAAAGAATGGGAACTGAACCTGTTGTAAATTTTATTATTTTTGTATCGGATTAAATTATTAGTAATCAAATTCTAATTTAGGGGGAAAAGCTATGTTTTCAGGAATTGTAGAAGAAGCTGCCGAAGTAGTAGGTTTGCGTAAGGAACAGGAAAATTTGCATATAAGTATGCGGTGTTCGTTTACCAACGAATTGAAGATTGACCAAAGTATAGCGCACAATGGGGTTTGCCTCACGGTGGTAGACATTAAAGATGATGTATATACGGTAACCGCCATTAAGGAAACACTTGATAAATCGAACCTCGGTTTGTTGGAAATAGGCAGTAAGGTGAATGTGGAACGCAGCATGATGATGAACGGACGGCTTGATGGACATATTGTGCAAGGGCATGTAGATCAAACCGCTACCTGTGTCAGCGTGAAGGAAACAGATGGCAGTTGGTACTTCACATTTGAATATGAAGCCGATAGAGAAAGAGCAAAACAAGGAGACTTAACGGTGGAAAAAGGTTCTGCTACCATAAACGGAGTTAGTTTAACCGTGTGCGACTCCAAACTCAATGGTTTCTCCGTAGCTATTATTCCGTTTACATACGAGCATACTAATTTTCATCAGGTAAAGGCAGGTTCGGTGGTGAATCTCGAATTTGATATTATTGGAAAATATATCAGTAGGTTGATGGTTCTTTAACCTTTGAAAAACAACTTAAACAATTGATTAATAAAAAAGTTGTTGATTTTCTTGAAAATCAACAACTTTTTTATTTTATTCACATGATATTTAGTTAATAGACTTTTTTTTTAGTTAAAAGTGAAACTTAGTTTAAACGAAGTGAACATTTTTATTGTCAAGCTGTTTTCTTTGTATCCTGAAAATTATTTTTAGCTACAAATGATTATAAAAAAGTTTACCGAACACGAATTTATGTTTAATCCGTTAGTTGGTTTAGCACCACTACTGGTTGTTTCCATTTGTGAAATATACGTCGGATTAATGGTTTCATTGTATGTTGGAGTTTTTATTTCAATTTTAGTTTTGTTACAAAACTATTTCTCAAAGGCTATTTCGTATCAAGCCATCATTTTGGTGAACCTATTTTTTCTCCTTTTTTTGTTGTTTATTAAAAATACGACCGGTTTATTGTCCAATAGTTTTTACGAATCATTGGCCGTTCAGGTATGCGTTGTTGTCTGTTTAGTTGTTTCTTTTCTCCTGAAACCAGTCCTTTTCAAGTTCTTTTATAAGCACTATACAGGATACGGTAAACACATGGAGTGTAATTTAAGAGAATTCTATTTCATTTCTAAATTTCTGTTAATTATCTCTATTATTCCCGTATTGCTTTTTTTGCTATCTTTTATAGCACCTTCATTTGAAAATACTTATGCTCTACCCATTGTTAACCAATTGAAAGTAATTTTCATTTTTATTTTGGTGGCGTATGAATTGTTTCGGGTAAACAGGGTATGTAATCTATTGAAAGAAGAGGAGTTTTGGCCGATTGTAAACAACACAGGGTTGGTAATCGGAAAGATTGCAGCTTCAGTTTCCTTAACTCCGTCAAAATTTAAAGAGCTACACCCTGTGGTGCGGGTTCATTTTATAGATAAAGGTTCTGTTTATCTTTTTCACGGTAAGGATGGGAGTACAGGAAACGATAACTGGGATTGCCTCATTAATGAGCACGTGTGGTATGGTGAAACGATGGAACAGGCTATTGTGCGTGCAGCAAGTATTCGTTACGGGCTTAAAAACATTAAACCCCATTTTTTGCTTAAACACATCGTGGAGGAATCGTTTGAAAAACAATATATATTGTTGTATTATATTTCCAATATTGAAAATATTCAATTGCAAAATTCGTCAGAAGGCCAATTAAAAAGTTGGCCCATGTGGCAAATTGACGAAAATTTGCAAATGGGAGTTTTCTCCAAGGCTTTCGAGGTGGAATATGACTACATTAAAAACACCGTGTTACTAGCCGAACGCTTTTTGCACGAAGAGTCTTCAATGGTGGATTAACCCTTGAAGATGGCAAAAATGCAAGGCCGCTTGGATAGGTCGGGATATTGCTTTTTCCATTCACCTACTGTTTTGGTTTTAATCTCTTCCGTGTCCAGCGTAATATCCACCGCAATGCAGAGCAACGTGTTGCTCTGACAGTTCTTTACTATATCCTCCAGCATCTTCATGTTGCGGTAAGGCGTTTCAATAAACAGTTGCGTTTGCCTTTCAGCAACAGCACGGCTCTCCAGCCTTTTCAAGGCCTTGGCTCGTTCGTGCGCATCAATAGGCAGGTAGCCTACAAACGCGAAACTTTGCCCGTTGAACCCAGAACCCATCAATGCCAGTAGGATAGACGAAGGGCCCACCAACGGCACTACCTTGTAATTTTCACGTTGCGCGATAGCCACAATGTCAGCCCCTGGGTCGGCAATAGCTGGGCAACCAGCTTCCGAAATAATACCCATGTCGTTTCCCTGTGCCATCGGTTGCAGGTATTTTGATATTTGTTCCGGCGTGGTATGCTGGTTCAATTCAAAAAAAGAGCAGTCGTCAATAGGAAATTGTCTATCCACCTTTCGCAGAAAACGGCGGGCGGTGCGTACATCCTCCACTATAAAATGGCGCAGTTTGTTGGTGATGATATTATTCTTTTCAGGTAAAACAGCATTTAAATCGCATTCGCCCAAGGTAGTCGGGATTAGATATAGTGTTGCAGACATTTTTTATTTACAAGTTTCGGATTTCTAAAATAGAATGGTTTTTATTTTTGCCAAAAATACCACTATTTTTATAAATTTGTAGCAAAATACCCACGGATGATATTGCCTCCTAATTTTATAGCACGTACCAAGCCTTTGTTAGGCGACGATTTTGAACCCTTTTGTCAGGCGTTGGAGGCTGAAAAGCCTATTAGCATACGGTTAAATAGATGGAAATCAGACCACCGTCCGGCATATGAGTCCGTGCCTTGGTGCCGTGACGGGTATTATCTGCCAACGCGACCTCTTTTTACGCTTGATCCATTGCTTCATGCCGGACTGTATTACGTGCAGGAGGCATCCTCCATGTTTTTGGAGCAGGTGCTTACGCAACATATTACCGAACCCGTGCGGATGCTCGATTTGTGTGCCGCCCCGGGAGGTAAGTCCACGCATTTAAGTTCGCTCTTGCCCGAAAATAGTTTGTTGGTAAGCAATGAATATGTACGTTCGAGAGCGTATATTTTAGCCGAGAACCTTCAAAAATGGGGCAACCCTAATACGCTTGTTTGCAATAATACGCCGGAGGATCTTGGGCGGCTTGCTTCTTTTTTCGATGCCATGCTCGTGGATGCACCCTGTTCCGGTGAAGGCATGTTTCGGAAGGATGCCGGGGCGATAGAAGAATGGTCAGTACAAAACGTGCAAACCTGCGTGCAGCGGCAAAAGGAGTTGCTGCAAGCCGTGTGGCCTGCCTTGAAACAGGATGGTATTTTAATATACAGTACTTGTACTTACAACCGGGATGAGGATGAGGAGCAGGTGAAATGGATATGCGAGGAGCTGGGTGCGGAGCTGCTCACGGTACAAATGGATGAGGCTTGTGGAATAACTGCAACTGACTGTGGCTATCGGTTCTATCCGCATAAAACGAAGGGTGAAGGCTTCTTCATCTCCGTGCTACGCAAAACGGCAACGGAGAGGGTATCGCGGGTGAAACCTGAAAAGCAAAACACTAAACTTACGAAAGAGCAGCTTGCTGTGAAAAAATATTGCTTGCACCCGGACGATTATCAATGCGTGGAATTGCAGGAGGCAATAGCCTTGCTGCCCAATCGTCACGCGGAAGCCATGTTGTTTCTAAATAAAAACCTACGGGTGCTATATGCAGGGATAAAAGCCGGGGTGTGGAAAGGAAAAAGTTTTTTGCCCGATGTGGCGTTGGCTCTTTCCACGGAATTGAATAAAAACGAATGTACCATAGCCGAGGTGGATTTGCACACGGCACTGTCTTTTTTGCGCACGGAGAACATCGTGCTGCCCGATAGTGAGCATGGCATTGTATTGCTCACGTTCAAAGGTCATGCCTTGGGCTGGGTGAAGAATTTAGGAAACAGGTGTAATTCCATGTACCCCAACGAGTGGCGCATCCGAATGAATTTGCCTGCCGAACTGGAGTATAACGAAATTTGCTGAACAAGATTATAGAACGGAAAAAAATCTGAACAGAATAATGAAATTACTTTTCTTGGGTACGGGTACTTCTACCGGGGTACCTCAAATTGCTTGCGGTTGTGATGTGTGCCAAAGTAACGATACGAAAGATGCACGACTCCGGTCGTCGGCTCTGCTCACGGTGGATGGAAAACAACTATTGTTTGATTGCGGTCCCGATTTTCGGGAGCAGGCATTAAGGCATCGGTTGAGCAGCACGGATGCTATTTTGCTCACCCATGAGCATTACGACCATGTATCGGGATTGGATGAAGTGCGCCCCATGCGTCAGGCCGACGTGTATGCCGAAGAGCGAGTGTTGGATGTGTTGAAGCGTGATATGCCTTATATATTTTGTGCCAATCCATATCCCGGTGCACCCGATATTCGCTTACATGAGGTTGCTGATTTTTCTAAACCGTTTTGGGTGAAGGGGGTAGAGGTGATGCCCGTGCGGATGCTTCATTATCGACTTCCGGTGCTAGGTTACCGAGTAGGAAATATGGCTTATCTAACTGATTTTAGCGAAATTGACGAAACAGAGTGTGCTAAATTGCAAGGCTTGGAAGTGTTGGTGGTAGATGCTTTGCGACAACAATTTCACCATGCGCATTTAATGCTAAGTCAGGCATTGGAACTGGTGGAAAAACTCAAACCGCGCAGAGCCTATTTTATGCACATCAGCCACGATATGGGCTTGCACGAGGAGGTGCAAAAAACGCTTCCCGAAAATGTGTTTTTGGCTTATGATGGATTGACAGTGGAAATTTAGAATATTGAAAATTGTGTCTTCCATTCTTTAAAACGATGTTCTTTTGCTGCCTGATATTTTTTATTTTTCTGACAAAAATTTGTTGTAGGTTTCTAATTGCATTCGCAATTTTTTCGTAATTATTTCAATAGGAATATTAGTATTCGGGTCTACCTGTAGTGTTTCGATCTGATCACGTTGTTTTATATCAGAAGTAATAGGAAGTGTTTTCTTGTCTTTGATAAATGCAACTATTACCTTTTTCTCATGAAGCCAGACAAAAGCAAGTTTCATATCTTTATAGTAGAAAAATGGAATTTGGTATTTCTTCGTGGAGAAAATTTCTGTATTCACACTCATAATAATGTCTTTAAGAGCCAATAAGCAGCTTTGATAGGGCTCTTTTTGCCTCAAATAATAGTTGTCTAAATTATTTTCCATGTGTTTTTTGTGGAACTTTAGGTGCCAACGTATCTAACTTGCTTTCCGTTTCCCAAAATTATTTAGAAAAACATGAAAAACAAATAGGGAGCTATTTCCGTTCAATCGAATTTGTGATTGCAAAAGAAAAACGTTTGTCAACATTGATTGAAAATTTTTGGTCTATAATAAAAAAAAGACATTTCATATATGAAGTGTCTTTTTTAGGTTTTATAGCGGAAAGTGAGGGATTCGAACCCTCGGTACAGTTTCCCGTACAACGGTTTTCGGGACCGTCCCGATCGACCACTCCGGCAACTTTCCGGGTATGAGATATGAATCAATTTTTTCTTGTTTTTCGGCTTTGTTCTTTTCTTGTTTTTCTTTTTCAGCTTTCTCTTTTTCCTGTTTTTCTTTCTCCTGCAAAGATACCTTCTTTGCTTTAGATTTCAATGGATAATCTTTTAATAAAGAAAAAGAATATCCTTGTTTGCGCAGTTCGGGTATAATAACTTTCAATGCTTCGCAAGTATTCCATTCGGGGTGGTTGAAGTGCATGATAATGATAGCTCCCGGCTTCACGTTTTTCAACACGCTCTCTTTAATCACGCTGATTTTTTCATAAGGTATAGCATCGTCCGAAAGTACGTCAAAACTAATAACCTGTACTCCGAGCAAACTGGCTAGGTGAGCCCCGGCTTCATCAATATAGGCTGTTGCCGAACGGTAAAAGATAGGTCTGCGTCCGGTTATCGCCTGTATTTTTTGTTCATTTGCTTCAATCTCGTCAAAAGCGGCTTCCACGTTGGCCGTTCCTTTAATGCCATATTTGCTTTCCCCGTTAATGGCACATGGTTGATGGTTGAACCCGTGGTTTTCTATTTCAAACAAAGGGTTTTTGCTCAATTCCAAAAAAGTGGCATAGTTATCGTCAATCCAAAGTCCGGTAACAAAAAGTGTAGCGGGAATTTTTTCTTTACGCAGGTAATTAATCAGTTCTTTATCGTATTTATTCCGGTGAGGCCCACCACAGGCATCAAAGGTAAATGCAATGATTTTTTTTGATGTTACCAAATCTTCGTCCACGCCTCTTACAAATTCGCCCCATTGTCCGGGAGTGGTATGTTCAAATTGTTTTGCTATTTCATTTCGTTTGCTTATATAAGAATCTTCTTTATATAAGCATTTTAGGTATTCTTTATTTTGAAATTCTTTTTTCTTTAAAGGGGTGTAATCTATTTTTGGTGGTTGTGCAAAAGCACTGATGGTAAGTATAAATCCAATTAAAAGGGATAGATAAAAATATTTTTTCATGTTATGTTTTACTCGTAATGTTGTTTTTTGTGTGTTGTTGAACTCCTTCAGGGTTCCGATATTGTTGTTTTCTTACCCCATATTTCAAAGGGGTTATTCAATTAAAAATGAAATTTCTAGATATTTAGAATTTTTTTAATTCGTTATATAGCCGTTGTATGGGTAATCCCATTACATTAAAATACGAACCGTCGATATGCTCCACGGCAATGTACCCGATCCATTCCTGCACACCATACGCTCCAGCTTTGTCCAGCGGTTTGTAGTGCTGCAAGTAGTAATCAATTTCATCCTCAGTGAGGGTAGCAAAGCGTACTTCGGATACGGCTGAGAAACTTACTTTTTGCTGTTTTGTTTGTATGCACACTCCGGTAAACACTTCGTGGGTTTTGCCCGAAAGTCGGAGGAGCATGCTTTTGGCTTCCGCCATATCGGTGGGCTTGCCAAGCACTTCTCCTTCGCTCCACACAATGGTGTCAGCCGTTATCAGCAAGGTGTTCTCACTCATCTTATCCACGTAGGCCGATGCTTTAAGCTCTGCTAAATAAAGCGGAATATTGGCGCCTTGCAGGTGTGGCGGGTATATTTCCTCTATGTTATCTATCACCTTGATGCAGAACGGAATATCCAAGCCTTTTAAAAGTTCCTGCCTCCGTGGTGATTGGGAGGCTAGAATAATATTGTATTTTTCTAAGTTTGAAAGCATTATTTTATTTCACGATAAATAAATCGAACATCGGGATGCCTTGACCTTTGGCCAATAAGAAGTAAAAGATCAAACTAAACAAGGCTCCGATAACCATGATAAATTTGCAAAATGTAGCCGCTTGATGATAGTTGGCCGGTGTTTTGGCTTTGATTAGCAGAAACACTAAATAGGCAAAAGGAATAAATAAACCAAAAATAATATAGCGGATGGCTAACGAACTTTTTTCGATGCCGAACAAGCCGAACCCGGATATAAATTTAGTATAAGCAAAGGCTACTAGCCCTAACGTAATGGCGATAAGCCCGTAGAGAAGTATCTTTGTTTTGGCAGCACCCCACACGATAGGGATGGTTCTTGATTCCATTTCACGGTCGCCATGTTCGTCCTCTATGTCTTTGATAATTTCACGAATTAAGGTGGTGAGGAATGCAAATGCTGCAAACCCGCAAATCCAAACGTAAAGTGTTGGTATAATAGGTGTTTGTGTAATTAAGTCGCCATAATTTTCGGGACGAGATAAAAATGCAGTTTCGGCTGTAACAATAATGAGTGGTACAAACGCCGCGTTGAGCGCAACCACCACGTTGCCAAGTAAAAATTGTCGTTTATAGCTGGCGGAATAGAACCAAAGCAAGCCGGGCACGATGGCCACGATAAGCCCTACCGTGAGGCTTTTGCTGAAATAAGCTACCGTGAGCCCCAGAACAACACCTATGCCCGTAAACACTTGATGTATCAAGGAGGCTTGTTTTTTGGAGATTGATTTTCCTATAATTACTTTTTCGGGGCGGTTTATTTCATCAATCCGGGTGTCGAAATAATCGTTGATAACATATCCTCCGGCGGCAATAAACACGCTAGCACCAACCAACAAAGCAAATTGCAAGCCAGACATGGCGTATTGTAGGTCTATTTGATACACTCTTAGTACAGGGAGTATGATGGAGTAATACATCAACCATTGCAACCCCGCGATAAAGATTAGATTTTTGTAACGGATTAGATTTAAAAAATTCATGTGTTTGTTTTTATATTTTTCGCTGATGAATAATTAATAGAGAATAGGATTACCACCCGAATGCTTCTACATCTGTCATCCAGTATCCCTGAGCTTTTAGTATTTGTTCCACCACGTCGCGGGCACAACCGTTGCCACCTGTTTTATCCGAGATATACACGGATATGGATTTTATTTCAGGTACTGCATCGGCAGGGCACACGGGTATGCCTACCATTTTCATGCATTCATAATCGGGTATGTCGTCGCCCATGTAAAGTACATCCTTGGCATCCAGCTTATATTTTCCCATAAATTCTTTCAGAATATCGGTTTTGCAGTGTGCGCCCATGTGTATGTCCGTAAACCCCAGTCCATGAAAGCGTTCGTATATAGCCTGCGTGTTTCCACCTGTAATAATGGCCATCGGGATGCCTTTTTTAGCAGCCAGGTGCAGGGCGTACCCGTCCTTGGTATTGATAACGCGCATCGGTTCGCCCGATGGATATAATGGGATGGCCGAAGTGGATAGTACACCATCCACATCAAAAACCATTGCTTTTACGTTTGGTAATAATTCTTTGAAATTCATTTTGTTCAATAACAATTCGTTATGGTATTCATTGTTTTCAGCTACCTGCTTTATTTTCAGCTGCATCGTGTATCCGTTTGCTAAACAGGGCATACAAGGCTTGTTCGTCCGGCATATCTTTTAGTGCATTCAGGTGCTTGTTGATCACCGTGGTGTCATACCTTACAGCCGGGCCTGTTTGAGCTTCTGCTGGCGAAAGGTAGTGCAACTTATCAACGGTTTCTTGTATTAAGGGCAACACTACTTCAAAAGGTAGGTTGCTCTGCTTTAGCAAATCATCGGTTACCTTATATAGGTGGTTGGTGAAGTTGCAACAGAATACCGCTGCTAAATGTAATGCTTGTCTTTGTGTTGAACTACAATGAATTACGTTGTTGCTTAATTTCTTCCCCAGCCTATCCAGCACCTCCAAATTTTGTGCCGAATTTGCTTCCACAAAGATAGGAATGTTATCGAACTTTACCTGCTTGCTTTTGGAGAAAGTTTGCATGGGATAGAACACACCGAAATTTGTCCGAAAGCCTTCAAAAACGCTTATGGGTACACTGCCCGCCGTGTGGACATGGATACCTGTTTTTATGTTAATCTGCTGAATTAATTCCGGTAGAGCATCGTCTTTTACGGCATAAAGGTAAATGTCTGCTTCGGGTGATATTGCTTTTGTATCGGCAGTGAAGCTGCAATTACACAGTTCGGCCAGCGTGCGTGCGGATTGTTCCGTGCGGCTAAACACTTGCAGGATGGATGTTTCTTTTTCCTGCAAGGCAAGTGCCGTTTGGGTGGCCACGTTACCAGCCCCGATTAATACTACCGATAACTTATTGTTTGTCATTACTACCCGTTTCTTTTAATGTCGTCTGTATATCAATATGCCTCCAATTACGATGAGCAAGCCCGGCCAAATATAGATGGACATGTTGTTGGTCATCTTCATCACTAGATCGAAACGCATGAAAACACCGAGCGTAATCATAGCAATGCCAATACTGCGGTTATCATTAAATATAAGGAATATAATTCCTATTACAATAGGAAAGTTTTTGATGTTGAAGGCATAATGAGCAAGTGTTTCCGGGGCATGCCCCCATACTTTGAGTAAAAACAGGATGCCGAAAAACAAAAGGGTAATACCCCACGACAGTTTATCATCTTCTTTCATACATTATTTTTTAGTTCAAAGCTAAAATTTTTCTTCATGAATTTTGTCCCATTGAAGCTTTTCATCCTCGAAAGATTTACGGGTTTCGTTTTTGTATCCTATGGCCACGAGGTTGAGCACGGCAAAGTGATCGGGTATTTGGAGCAGTTGGCGGATGTAGTCCTCGCTAGGAGTTCCATCCTGTTGTCCGCGAAGGCGGCATTGCACCCAGCAACTGCCTAAATCAAGACTTTCGGCGGCCAATTGCAATATAATGGAGGCAATAGAGCAATCCTCAATCCATATATCCGTTTGTGTAGTATCCGCTAGTATAACGAATGCCAACGGAGCTTTGGCTACAAGTTCCACCCCGTGTTCTTTACACCCTGCTAGCTGGGTTAACGTATTTTTATCCTGTACCATAATAAATTCCCATTCGTTCCGGCGTTTGCCTGATGGCGACATGAGTATGGCTTTTTTTAAGTATTCAATTTTTTCGGGTTCTACGGTTTGTTCTGTAAATCGGCGAATACTTCGTCGGTTGCGTAATAATTCGATAAAGGAGTTCATATCTGTATTTTATGTTTTTATTTTGCTTGTATATATTATCGACTACAAAAGTAAGAAACTCTTCATTAACAGCCAATTCATCTTGTTGTAATCATATAATAAAAGAAAATGTGTAAAATTGTAACTAGTTTAATCGTGTGAAATGTTTTTTTATAAAAAAATACCAACGTTTGTAAGTATATAATTGACTGTTAATTAGGTTTTTACGCATGTTTTTTCTTTGCTGTTCTGTTCTTTTTTTTATTTTTGCCTTCATTTTTCTTACTAAAAATGTGAAAAAATAAAAATTTATTATTAAATTGCGAATCAATTCTTTAACCTCAGGTGCTACTGTTTCTGTAATAATAACAATTATTATATTGAAATTATTCTAAAGTAGAGGTTTTTTTGAGTATAAAGATATTACAGTATTTTATAGTATTAACTTAATCCAAAGATTAGTAATATGAGAAAACTGGATTTTGAAGCTAAGCTTCTCGGACTGCAGGACAATATGTTTAATTTTGCATATTCGCTGACTTTAAACCGTGACGAAGCAAAGGATTTGCTTCAGGAAACCACACTTAAAGTATTGAACAATGAAGAAAAATTCGTAGATGATACCAACTTTAAAGGTTGGGTGTTAACCATTATGAAAAATATCTTCATTAACAACTATAGAAAGGTATTACGCGACCAAACTATGGTTGACCATACTGATAACCTGTATTATTTGAATATTCCTAAAGAATCAGGTTTTGAAACTCCCGAAGGTTCTTATGCCATTGGGGAAATTAATAAGTGTATCAATAGTTTTACGGATGAATATCGATTGCCGTTTTCTATGCATGTGGCAGGGTTTAAGTACCATGAAATTGCAGAAAAAATGAATTTACCGATAGGTACCGTGAAAAGTAGAATCTTCTTTGCCCGCCAACGGTTGCAAGAATCGTTGAAGGACTATAAAGACTAACGCAAAAGTGAACAAATAACGAAAGTGCCGGAGTATTTCTTCGGCTTTTTTGTTTTACCTTTGCGACATGAATTCGTGTGTTATTTCATTAAGCTCAAATGCCGAGGCCGGAAAAAATATTTCGCTTGCCAAAGCCTTGTTGTCCGAGAGATTCTCGGACATATCTTTTTCCTCACAAATAGAAACCTCGCCTTTTGGCTCAGGGTATAAAGCTAATTTTCAGAATCTTGCCGCCCGCTTTTCTTGCTCCGAATCGGAAGAGGAAATAAATTTCCTGTTGAAACAAATGGAAACCCGATTGGGGCGCACACCCGAATTCAAAGCTCAAAAAATTGTTCCGGTCGATTTGGATATTATCCTTTGGAACCAATCCGTGGTGCGGGATGATTATTACCGCTTCCCTTTTTTGTTGGAGCTTATAAATCAACTTCGCTAAGATTTATGGCTAATCTTTACAAAGCTTTTCAATAATGGCTTTGTATTTTGGGTATTCCTCCAGCATAGAATCTTTGCTCATCAATTCAAAATCGCAAAAGTGAAAACCGGGAGCCACGGCACAGCCTGCTAGCGTGAATCCTTTGGCACACGTTGCTCCGAATATCCACCCGGCACGCATGGGAACCTGCATCAGTTCGCCGTTTTCAATATTAGGCCCCAGTTTGAATTCCTGCAAATCATCGTAATCGTCAATAGCCACCAAATCCAATGTCTCTCCGGCATGGTAATACCATATCTCGTCCGATTTAATACGGTGCAAGGCCGATATTTCATTCTCTTTTAGCAGGTAGTAAATACTGGTGATGGCCGAGCGCACGTTATTGTCCATGTTCTTCACATCAAACGAGGAGTAAAACGTTTCTTTGTAGAATCCGCCTTCGGGATGAGGCTCAAGTTTAAGTTTTTCAATAAAATAGGAAGCATCCATAATTGTTTGTTTCAATTCAAAATAGATTTTCAAAGTTAGCAGCTTTCTCGTTTTTTTGTACGCCTTTTTTCTTTTTTAATGCTTTTATCCGTATTTTTGGTTCATAATAAAACCGAATGATGAAAACTTTTCCCGAATCCGAATTGATACTCAATGCCGATGGCAGTGTGTTTCATTTACATTTGTTACCCTCTCAATTGGCCGATCATGTTATTTTGGTGGGCGACCCCGACCGGGTGAGCACCGTGGCTTCTTTTTTTGATACCCGCGAATGTGAGGTGCAGAATCGTGAATTTCATACCATAACGGGCTCGTACAAGGGGAAGCGCATTACCGTGCTTTCTACCGGTATTGGTACCGATAACATTGATATTGTGATGAATGAGCTCGACGCGTTGGCCAATATTGATTTGCAACGGCGGGAGGAACGGCCAACGCTTAGACCCTTAACCATTGTACGCATCGGGACGTGTGGTAGCATGCAGCCTGAGATTGAGTTGGGTGCTTATCTGGCATCGGAGCTTTCCATCGGGTTCGACGGGGTGCTGAATTTTTATAAAGGTCGCGATGAGGTTTCCGATTTAGCTTTCGAGGACGCTTTTAAGAAGCACGTGAGTTGGTCGGCCTTGAAGGCTTCGCCCTACGTGGTGGCCGCTGATAAAGAGTTGTTGGAACGGATTACCCGGACGGATATGATTCGTGGTGTAACCATTTCGGCCAACGGTTTTTATGGCCCGCAGGGCAGGGTGCTTCGCCTGGACTTGGACGATATGCACATCAACGATAAAATTGAGAGCTTCCGCTACGGGCGATATAAAATTACGAACTATGAGATGGAAGGCTCGGCCATTGCAGGGATGTCACTATTGATGGGGCATAAGGCACTTACCGTGTGCTGCGTGATAGCCAACAGGTATGCAAAATCGGTGAATGTTGATTATAAAATGCGTATAAACCGGCTTATTCAACTGGTGTTGGATCGAATTTAATTTATGATAAAAGAATCTACTATTTGTGCTATATCCACGCCTTCAGGGCAGGGAGCCATCGCCTTGGTGCGTGTTTCGGGAGCCGAGGCATTGGTCGTTTGTAATCACATTTTTACGCCTGCCAATAAGGCGGAATCTATATTAAATCAACTGCATGCCACCGTCAGGTTCGGAACCATCGTGGAGGCCACGGGGGCGGTTGTGGATGAGGTGCTGGTTAGCGTGTTTCGTGCGCCCCACTCGTTTACGGGCGAGGACTTGGTAGAAATATCTTGCCACGCTTCCCAATACATTCAGCAACGCATTTTGCAACTGCTGCTAGACAACGGTTGCACGATGGCCTCTGCCGGAGAGTTTACCCAACGGGCTTTTTTGAACGGCAAGATGGATTTGCTGCAAGCGGAGGCCGTGGCCGATGTTATTGCGTCCACCTCGGCGGCATCGCACCGATTGGCAGTGAACCAGATGCGGGGCGGCTTTTCGTCGGAACTAACGGTTTTGCGGGCGCAGTTGCTCGACTTTACTTCGCTTGTGGAGCTGGAGCTCGATTTTAGCGAGGAGGAAGTGGAGTTTGCCAACCGAGAGCAATTAAAAGAACTGGCGGAAAAAATAGACCGTATGATAAGCCGGCTGGTGGATTCATTTTCGGTGGGCAATGCTATTAAAACGGGTATCCCGGTAGCCATCGTGGGCAAAACCAACGTGGGCAAATCGACCTTGCTCAACGTGTTGTTGCATGAGGAACGAGCCATCGTGTCCGACGTGCACGGCACCACGCGGGATGTGATTGAGGACACGATCGTGCTGGGTGGGCTCACGTTTCGCTTTATCGACACGGCGGGCATCAGGCAGACGCTGGACAAGGTGGAGAGCCTGGGCATAGAAAAAACTTTTCAGAAAATACAGCAGGCTAGTATCGTGTTGCTGCTTATTGATTCTACTGAAGGAATAACGGGGATAAAGGATTTCATTACCGAGCAGTTGCCTTATTCCGAGGGTAAGAAACTGATCGTGGTATATAATAAGGCGGATTTGATAACGGCTGCTAAGAAAGCCGAGTTGGAGGCAATAGCATTACCCCCAGATGTGGTGCCGGCGTTTATTTCCGCCAAACAGAAACGGGAGATTGATCGCTTGCAACAATTATTGCTAGAGGCCGCGCAGGTGCCTGCCATTAGTGCCAATGACGTGATAGTAACTAACGCCCGCCATTATGAGGCTCTGCAAAAAGCATTGACTGCCATCAAGCGGGTGGGTGAGGGCTTGCAACAAAATATTTCGGGCGACTTCCTCTCGCAGGATATACGCGAATGCCTGCATTATTTGGGCGAAATTACCGGACAGATTTCTACCGATGAGGTGCTGGGTAATATATTTAGTAAGTTTTGTATAGGCAAATAAGATAATGTAAGTACATGATAATTAAATCGCTATAAACTATTAATTTATAGCGATTTATTTTGTGTTATATTCATTGAATCTATTATGGTTTTAAGCCATATCGTATTTTGTTCAAAAAAAATAATAGAAATAGAATAATTTTTGTAAAAAGATATTTACTTTAGTTGCAAATATTCAAGCATGCGATTCAAGCTACATTTATCAGTAAAAAAACAATCATTCGGAAATGCTCTGCCGCTTTCATACCAGTATGAACTGTCGGCCTACATCTATCATGTCATAGCCAAAGGCAACGCGAATTATGCCGAATGGCTACATCAAAATGGGTTTACGTTAGACGGGAAGCAATTTCGCCTATTTTCTTTTTCCAATCTGCTGATTGATAAAATAAGCATAGATAAAGCACTCAACCGCTTGATACTGTTAAGCGAAAATGCCACGTTGCAGATAAGTTTTCTGCCGGAGCAAAGCACCGAAGAATTTGTAAAAGGAGTGTTTGCCGAGCAAATGTTCACGTTGGGCGACAAACAGTCGAAAGTACAGTTCACAGTGCAGCAAGTGGAAATGCTACCGGCACCCGTCTTTGAAGAAGAGCTGCGGGGTACCACCCTGTCGCCTATCTGCCTATCGCGAAAGACCGAGGAGGGCAAGGTGCATTACTATTCGCCTTGCGAACCTCAAGCAGGACAGGCTATACTGAACAACCTTATAAATAAATACAAGGCTTTTTACGGAAAGGCGTATGAAGGTGACACGGCTTTTGAGTGGAACGTGCTCTCCGAACCACGCTCTAAACTCATTACGATGAAGGCGGGAACGCCGCAACAAACGAAGGTGAAAGCCTACAACTGTTCTTTCCGCCTCAAAGCTGATAAGGAGTTGCTACGAATCGGGTATGAATGCGGATTGGGTGAAAAGGGTAGCATGGGGTTTGGAATGATTAGATCATAAAAAAATCCCTTCTTCATTAAATTTGAAGAAGGGATGAAAATCAGAAGTTTGATTGATTTTTTTTCATCTTTCAATTCCAAATATTGGTTCGATTAGTATTAATACAGAACAAAGATAGGTCATTTTTAATAAATAATCTATAAACAACAACTTATTTTCAGATTGATTTTTATTCATTGGATATATTTGTAAGATAATTTAGTTATATTTGCAAAATCGAATGTAACTAGTATGCCATGACAAAAATCGAATTAGGCTTTTGCAAACAAAAAACAACGACTAAATATTCTTGGAAGATTTGGTTATCAATGCCCAATATTAAACAATTTAGGAATACTTGGCTATGGTCATTAATAAAAAGAAAGTTTAAACTTTTAGATTAAACAAAAAATATAAATGAAACAAGTAGTAGCAACAATTAATTATGAATGGCTAACAAAGCCCACTGGCGATCCGTTTGCTGATGTGGGTGGTTATGTAATTAAATATCTGATAGGGAAATATCCAGAAAAGGATATTCTAAGTCTAATTGAATACATGGCAAAAATTTATGTAAATAAATGGCAAGGGAAAATCAATCCTTTCTTTTTAAATTCTGCCATTACACAGCCAGCATTTAAAGGAGATGTGAAGATTAAGGAAACAATTAAATATTTTACATCTTTAATAAATGAAACAGCATTAAATGAGGAAGGTTATTGCAGAATTACAGGACGAAAAACAAAATTATTTAAGGCCGGACGAGATAATTCGTTAATGTCCGGCTCCGGTACTTTTGTAAATTTTCATCATAACTTTCAGTTGGGGATGATGCTTTCAAAAGAAATGATTATTCGCATGTTCTTTGTCCCTTTCGGATCTATTTTTATAGGTGGACGAATTGCTATTATTCAAACTAATCAAGCGGATGCAAATGAATTCTTTGTGAAAAAGAATTGTGATGAAAATATTAATGCGCTTGGAGCCTCTATTTCAGAAGGTGTTCTTAAATCCGAATATAATATTCCCGCGAATGCATTATTTCATTTTGTGGACGATTTATTAATCAACCAAATTAAGGTTGCTTCAAACAACACAAAAGAGTTATCCATAACACTGTATCATTTCACAAATTTTGGAGCCAGTCCCGAAATTGTTATTTATAAGCTGCCTTCAACCATATTTAAATTTTATTCTACCTGTTTAGGTCCAGAATTAAAATCAGACTGGCAGCTTTTCCTTTTATCTCATTATACTAATTCCAAATTTAAAGGAGCAAAATATAATGTAGCAACTTTAAATTACGAATTAACTAAAAAGGATGAAGTAGAGCATGTAGGCTTTGAAGATTATAAAATATGGCGAAATGTTGTTTTAGACAATTTGCTTAACGGTAAATCAATTTTACGTTTATTTGTTAACTGGGGAATAAAACACCCATTCAATTTTACAATTGTTGAATTATATCAAAAACATGTACAGAATATGAAACAAGAAACATTAAACAAAATTAAAGAATTAGCGCTTTTCCTTACCAATGCGGATGAAGATGTAATAAAGAAAAGCATCAAGGCTTTGGATGGATATAAAAGTGCTTACGAATTGCGAAGATTCTTTTTAAAGAATGTAGTTGCCTTAAATTACAAAAATGGAGCACAAGATCCTATTATTACGATGGAGGATTTGGTTTATTATTTATTCCCGGATGATATTTCGTGGAGAGATATTCGTGATATTCTATTGTTTGCCATTTACCAAGAACTTCATGCTAAGAATATTAAGATGGATGCAGAATTGTCAAGTACCGATATAGAAGATATAGAAAAAACAGAAAATTAATTTAAAACAGTCTGAATATGAGTAATTTAAAAGCACAAGGATTTATTCTTATTGATGTAGATGTGGTTGCATTGAATAATGCAGGGAAGAACACACAAAGTAATTTCGATAATGCCGTTGGAACTAAACGAATATACAAAGATGGTAAAAGTTATGTATATGTATCGGGGCAAGCATGGCGTTATTGGTGGAGAGACACGTTACAGAAAACATTTAACTGGAATTTATCGCCCATAACCCGCGATAGCAAAATTGCCTTTACTGCTGCAAATCCAATCGAATACCCTGACGACGATATTTTTGGATATATGAAAGCGGCAACAGAAGAGGTTACTGATGAAAAAGGAAAAGTTAAAAAAGAAAATGTTACGGTAACTAGGGTTTCACCTCTTAAAAATTCAGTTCTCGTTTCTGTCGGTTCTGTACGCCCTGTTGAAAATTGGTCAAGTATGGCTCGCCAAGATGGAGATTCAGTTCCTTATGGGAAACAGGAATATAGTGCCATCATGAAAGGAATGTTTAGCCTGGATTTAGAACAAGTTGGAACATTTGCCACCTATAATAAAACGGGGTTTAAAAATTTGACTGAAGCATTAAAGAAAACGGCTTTAGAAAGAGGGGCAATAGAAGTAGAAGATAAGTTTTTGAAAGATGAAAAAGGCAATCCATATAAGCTGGTGCGCATAGAAAAAACCATTCGTCAACAAAGAACAATAGAAACAATTCTTGCATTGAAAAATATCTCAGGAGGAGCGATGCAAACCAACAATATGGGAGATGTAACACCTAAGTTTATTGTTTTGGCAACTCTGAATAGTGGAAATCATCCGTTTTCTCATATTGCTTCTTCTACAGAAAAAGATAAAGATAATGATGCTGCTGTTTTGAATATTGAAGCACTAAAAGAAATATTGAAAGATTATAAAGAGAACTTTATTGGCACTGTATTTATAGGTCGTAGAAGTGGCTTCTTAGACGAAAAGGCAAATGGCTTGAACGCATTGGAAACAGAATTTTCTAACGTAAAAGTTGTTACAATCAACGAAGCTATAGATCAATATGCAGAACAACTGAAAAATCAATTGTAGCATGAAAGTTTACAAAATTGACATCAGTTCGTGGACTTCAAGTTTTAAATATCCTAATTTAATTTCAGGATTTCAGCCAACACTTGAAGTTCCACCTATTAGTACAGTTTTGGGATTAATCAATGCTGCGTCTGGGCAATACATAAAGCATAACAAGCTGAAAATTGGTTATTATTTTGAATTCGAAGCTAAACAAATAGACTTAGAAACGATCTATCAAATAGAGGCTCATGATAAAGGATACCCTAAGACTGCAACAAAATCCAATGTTATCAATCGTGAGTTCCTTTTTAACAGCCGTCTAATTCTATACCTTCAAGATGAGGTATTAGCCGAGTATTTTCGTTCTCCGGTTTATGCTCTGTTATTAGGTAGATCCAACGATTTAGCCACCGTTAATAGTATAAAGCAAGTGGACGACTTACAAGAAATACAAAATGCAAATAAGGTTAAAGGACAGCTAATCCCTTTTGCTGACAATTTTTTACCTGGACTTATACAACCTTTACCAAAGTATTTTTCAGATTCTATTCCTCGCAGGAATATAGGTACAGAAGCATATTCTGTTGTTAGTTATAATGCGGCGGATGTAGATACAAACTTGTCAGCTTGTGTTGATTATTCCTCAAAAGGAAAAGAAATTCATATCTACTTTCATGAACTTGATTTTAGTCCCTATTATGAATGAATCAAAAATATCGGAGGTTCTGGCAAAATCAGAACCTCCGATTACATTAGAACAACATATCAGAGATGGATTGCTTATTTTAGAAAATCTCAAGAAAGGTTTTCCTAATTTACCAATTGCAGATGCTGAAGAGTTTTGGCATTTGATATATTTATGCGTTGTTTGTCATGACTTAGGAAAAACCCATTCCGAATTTCAAAAAATGCTACGAGGAGAACGCCACTCCTGGTTGAGGCAACGCCATGAATTATATTCAATTCCTTTTATTGAAGGATTAGAGTTAAAGAATACAGAAAAAGAAACCATAAAATTAGTGGTGGCCGGGCACCATAAAAGTTATGATGATCTTTTTAGCTTTATTGAACATTCCTACAAACAAGAAAACGGAAATGATTTCCTTTTTGAATTGGAAGAAGACACTAAGCTTTCGTTTGAAAAAGAGTTTAAACAGCATTTAAACATTGATTATATTCGGTTACTACTGAAAGAATATCATCTTACACTCAATGATATTTATGTAGATTTACCTCGAAAGTTTATATTGGATTACATAAGAAACCCGATAAGGTTAAATCAAGAAAATTATTTGAATTTACTCTTAATGATTGGCGGATTTAAACAATGTGACCATTTATCATCAGCATTTGTTTCTAAAATAGAACTATTAGAAAACGATGATTTTAATTTTCTCCTTAAAAAAAGGATTGCATTACAACAAAAAGGATTCGACTTTTATCCTCATCAATTAGAAGCAGCTACAAAAAAAGGAAATGTAATATTAACAGCTCCTACCGGATCGGGAAAGACGGAGACCTCTTTTCTTTGGTTGCAAAATCAAATGCAGTTGTTCGGACAAGGTAGAGTTTTTTATATTTTGCCTTTTACCGCATCAATCAATGCCATGTATGAAAGACTTGGTAATGATATAGGACGGAAAGAAAAAGTCGGGCTTCTGCATGGTAAATTAGCCGAATATCTGGAAAGTCTTGTTGAAAGAGAAAATCCAACTATATCACAAGAAAAAAGACAATATTTAACACATAAAATAAAAGAAGATTATAAAACCATTGTAACGCCCATAAAGGTGGTGACACCTTTCCAGTTGCTAAAAAATATATTCGGGCTCAAAGGCTTTGAAAAAGGAATGTTTGAATGGGTTGGCGGCTATTTTATTTTTGATGAAATACATGCTTATCGACCTGATATATTTGCACAAATTGTTGTTTTACTTGAGTTTGTAATAAAGCACCTACAAGTAAAGGTATTTATCATGACAGCCACTTTGCCTCAATATTTAAAAGAAGAGTTACAAAAAGTTATTGGAAATTATGCTGAAATTTCAGCAAAAAAAGAACTTTATGAAAAATTTACCAGGCATAAAGTTATTCTGCACGACGGCTTATTAACCGACCATATTAGTTTAATTCAGGCGGACCTAGATGCTGGCAAAAAGGTGTTAGTTGTTTGTAATTCTGTAGAGCAATCGCAACAAGTCTATGCACAATTGGAATCGGAAAACAAGGTGCTACTTCATAGCAACTTTAATGCTCAGGATAGAAATATCAAAGAAAGAGATTTGAAGGGTGATAATGTTCGATTATTAGTCGGTACACAAGCAATAGAAGTTAGTTTAGACATTGATTATGATGTGATTTATACCGAACCGGCACCGATAGATGCGTTGATTCAACGATTCGGGCGTGTAAACAGAAAAAGAGAAAAAGGAATTTGCTCTTGCATTGTTTTCAAAGAAAGAAATAAAATAGATTCTTATATTTATACTAATCAGGAAATTATAGATAGAACTTTAATCGCTTTAAGCTGGTTTTCAGAGAGCATTCAAGAACAAGAGCTGCAAAAAGCGATTGATTTCGTTTATCCGAATTGGAATGAAAAGGATAAAGAAGAATATGATTATACTTACGAATTATTAAGAGTGTCTATTAAAAATCTATCTCCGTTTATTTATTCTCAAAAATCAGAAGAAGATTTTTACAAACAGTTTGATGGAATTAAGGTTTTGCCAATTCACAATGAACCTAAATTCAAAGAGGCTCTCTCTAAATATGAATTTATTAAGGCCGAATCATTAAAAGTACAGATTTCAAAAAGACGTTTTGCCGGATTTATTAACGATGGCAGTATTGAAAAACGGATTCATGTATTTGAATCAAAGAGTGATGAAAAGCTAATACAAACAAGTTATTTTGTTATTAAACGAAAATACACCGAAGATTTAGGACTTCAATTGAAAGAAAACGAAGATACAGAGATTGAGACAGATGTGGATGAATTATTTTTATAACAAATACTTTCTCCATTAAAAATTACACCTCATGCAAATAACCGGAACACATTTCAACTATTACTATGTATGCCATCGCAAACTATGGTTGTTTGCCAATGGTATTAATATGGAGCATAGTAGCGAATTGGTGGAAGAGGGTAAGTTGATACACGAAACGTCCTATCCTCAACGTTCGGAACGTTACGAGGAACTGGAAATAGACGGCATCAAGCTCGACTTTTACGATGCTCGCAACCGGGTGATACACGAGATAAAGAAATCGGATAAGGTGGAGGAGGCGCACCATTGGCAACTCAAGTACTACATGTACGTGCTCGAACGCAACGGAATCGAGGGTGTGAGCGGCATACTGGAATACCCCACCCTGCGGCAAACCGAAAAGGTGGAGCTTACGGATCCCGACCGAGAAGCCATCGCCCGGATGGAAGAGAAAATAAAAACTATTATCGAGGCGGAACAATGCCCCGCGCTGGTAAAGAAAGGAATTTGCAAACGATGCAGCTATTATGATTTCTGTTTTGTAGGAGAATGACCATGAAAAAAACGTATTATCTATTTAACCCGGGGCACATGGAGCGCAAGGACAATACACTCAAGTTCACCCCTATCGAAGAAGATGGCAATGGTATTGAGCATGAAGCTCAGCCGCGCTACCTGCCGGTGGAGAATATCAGCGATTTGTACGTGTTCGGCTCCCTCTCGGCCAAAAGTTCGCTATACAACTTCTTGGGTCAGAACGACATTGCCGTGCACTTTTTCGATTATTACGAAAATTACACGGGTTCGTTTATGCCCAAAGATTTTCTGCTTTCGGGGCGGATGTTGCTAGCGCAAACGGCTTCGTATCAGGATAAAAAGAGGCGTGTAGCTATTGCCCAAAAGTTTATTGAAGGGGCTGCTTTCAACATGCAGAAAAATCTGAAGTATTACAACAAGCGTGGGAGGGATGTGGACAATATTATTGCTCGCATTGAGGGGTATGCTTCGGCAATAGCAGAGACCAAGGCGGTGGACGAATTGATGGGGTTGGAGGGGAATATCCGCATGTCGTATTACGAGGCTTTTGATTTGATATTGAACGACTTCGAGATGGGTAATCGTACGAAGCAACCGCCTAGCAACGAGGTGAACGCTTTGATTTCGTTTGGGAATATGATGTGTTATAGTCAGTGCTTGCGGGCTATCCATCAAACGCAATTGAACCCTACAATTAGTTATTTGCACACACCGGGCGAACGGAGGTATTCGTTGTCGCTCGACGTTTCGGAGGTGTTTAAACCGTTGTTGGTTGACCGGGTGATTTTTAAGGTGCTTAACAAAAAGGAATTGCAGGAAAAACATTTTGACAAGAAGCTGAATAGGTGTTTGCTGAATCAGGCGGGGAAGAAGATTTTTGTAAAGGCTTTTGAGGATAGACTGAATGAAACGATTCAGCACCGTACGTTGAACCGAAGTGTGAGTTACAAGCATTTGATAAAACTGGAGTGCTACAAGTTGAGCAAGTATCTCTTGGGTATGGAGGAGTATAAACCTTTTAAAATGTGGTGGTGATGTACATTATTTTGGTTTACGATTGTGGTGAGAAACGGGTGAATAAGATGCTTAAGCTTTGTCGGAAATATTTGAACTGGATACAGAATTCGGTGTTTGAGGGTGAAATCACGGAAGTGAAACTAAAAGAGCTGAAATTGAAGGCTAAACAGATTATGGAAGAGGAGGTGGATAGTTTGATTATTTTCTCGAGCCGGGATGAAAAATGGCTGGACAAGGAAATCATTGGAAGAGAGCGCAGTAGCATAGATAATTTTTTATAACGAATTGTCGAACGATATAAAAAGAGCCTTAAGAAAGGCAACAACTATTTATTCAAGCAAGATAAAGATCTTTGACATGTTGAAAATCAATTCAATAACATATATTGTCGGTGTACGGCGTTTTTCATAGCATTGTACATCGACAACTTTTAACGCAAAATTTAGTAGTTTTGCAAAAAATAAAAAGCTGATAATCAGCTAATTTTTTTAGCCGTTTCAACGACTTTTAATCAGACTAATGTAGAATTGAAATTTGAGGTAATAACACACACGCCAAGCAAATTATAACCTTTTAATCAGACTAATGTAGAATTGAAATTCAATATTAATACTGTCATGTAAATACGGTTGTTTACTTTTAATCAGACTAATGTAGAATTGAAATGGAGTGATTCAGGGGGTTATTACATTGAATACCCCTTTTAATCAGACTAATGTAGAATTGAAATTAAATATTGCTTATGGCTAAAAATAAATCTGGATACTTTTAATCAGACTAATGTAGAATTGAAATGAAAGACTCGTACAGCATTAGCCGTTGCAGCCATTACTTTTAATCAGACTAATGTAGAATTGAAATTAATAATATGATCATTTTTTTGTTTTAGCCTACACGCTTTTAATCAGACTAATGTAGAATTGAAATCTAGATCGTGGCAGGCATACACCGAAAGCGAATTAGCCTTTTAATCAGACTAATGTAGAATTGAAATAGGAAATTTGTCCTTTGGTGCTGTTCCTCGTATTCTCTTTTAATCAGACTAATGTAGAATTGAAATAATGAAATAGCAGCATCAACGGATTTCAAGCTTCTCTTTTAATCAGACTAATGTAGAATTGAAATATAATAAAGACCGTGATAGTCTTTATTATCTAAACTTTTAATCAGACTAATGTAGAATTGAAATTCGTAACTTTGAACCCCTTGAATTACAGGATAATGCTTTTAATCAGACTAATGTAGAATTGAAATATTATTCTTTCAATAGTTCGGAATTTCCGAACAGTTCTTTTAATCAGACTAATGTAGAATTGAAATTGTCATAACCATACGCCCAACTAGCGATGTATTTTTCTTTTAATCAGACTAATGTAGAATTGAAATAACTCTACGAGGCACCGTATCGGCATCTCTTAATACTTTTAATCAGACTAATGTAGAATTGAAATTCAGCATAGATGTTTTTGACATTCGTTCCGGTAACTACTTTTAATCAGACTAATGTAGAATTGAAATTAAAAATGATATTTGTAGGCAAAGATAATAAAATGCTTTTAATCAGACTAATGTAGAATTGAAATAAACATTGACATCCGTATTAGTTCAATGTCGATAAACTTTTAATCAGACTAATGTAGAATTGAAATTAGGATTAACCGATGCCGTATCAACCATTACCACCCTTTTAATCAGACTAATGTAGAATTGAAATAGTGTTTGAAATGAAATCAGCAGGTTTGGCCGTTCCGACTTTTAATCAGACTAATGTAGAATTGAAATTGGAAATTAAGGAAGAAAAGGCAACACAAATGTTCTTTTAATCAGACTAATGTAGAATTGAAATTTAAATTGGCCTAATTATATGAAATACACTTTTACTTTTAATCAGACTAATGTAGAATTGAAATTCGCAGGAACTATTGGAGCATCGGGGGCGGGAAATGCAACTTTTAATCAGACTAATGTAGAATTGAAATGCATTAATAAGTCTTTTTCTACCATATCCCAGTTATTCTTTTAATCAGACTAATGTAGAATTGAAATTGGTCTTTGGCCGTGGTGCTGCAAATATCACTAATACTTTTAATCAGACTAATGTAGAATTGAAATATTGGCCGAAAGATGAGCTACTAACTCGATTAATGCTTTTAATCAGACTAATGTAGAATTGAAATAAAATAGAAAACGCAAAAGATGGAGTGGCTTCTTTCTTTTAATCAGACTAATGTAGAATTGAAATCGCCGTTTAACGTCTATCTTCACGATTGCCACAACTTTTAATCAGACTAATGTAGAATTGAAATTAATATGGCGAGCCTAAAACAACCGATACAAGACATACTTTTAATCAGACTAATGTAGAATTGAAATAACACAAGAATTGACAGATAAGCAAAAGAAATTGACTTTTAATCAGACTAATGTAGAATTGAAATGTCTAAAGTCCAACGTATTGAATGACGTTAGATTCCTTTTAATCAGACTAATGTAGAATTGAAATGCAATAAATCCAGGTTCTTCATACTCTGATTTTTCACTTTTAATCAGACTAATGTAGAATTGAAATTGGGCAAGGCGGATGCAAAGATTTTGAACCCTACAAACTTTTAATCAGACTAATGTAGAATTGAAATTGGAGTTAGCCCTGGCGTATGTTGGTAAATGGATTCCTTTTAATCAGACTAATGTAGAATTGAAATGCAATTACTTCTTTGTATGAATCCTGAATAAATTGACTTTTAATCAGACTAATGTAGAATTGAAATCAAAAATTATGTACAACTGGTATGAAGGAGCAATTCTTTTAATCAGACTAATGTAGAATTGAAATAGCGATATAGCTTCACATAGCTTTGTGTATTGATCCTTTTAATCAGACTAATGTAGAATTGAAATGATTAACTTTATTTGATACCTGTTACCCTGTGTATGCTTTTAATCAGACTAATGTAGAATTGAAATTTGCTTGTTTCAGGTATTAATTTCGACTTAACCGGTCTTTTAATCAGACTAATGTAGAATTGAAATTATGATCTAAATGGTGAAGGTAGTCCTGTATCGCTCTTTTAATCAGACTAATGTAGAATTGAAATTTAGAAGTCGTGCAGAAGCTTTTAGGGCACAGTTCACTTTTAATCAGACTAATGTAGAATTGAAATGTCGGAATAAATCAGCCCTTCGATTTTCCCGGTGAGGCCTTTTAATCAGACTAATGTAGAATTGAAATAATTTTCAGAAGCGAGAACGGTTTCGGATGCTGAAACTTTTAATCAGACTAATGTAGAATTGAAATGCCTTTCTTGCTATCAAGATCAACGTCTGTTCTTTTCTTTTAATCAGACTAATGTAGAATTGAAATGCCAAACGAATAAGTTCCAGCCTCAACTTCCGTTTCCCTTTTAATCAGACTAATGTAGAATTGAAATGACCGTCTTCTTCATCGTATCCGATATGCGCATTACTTTTAATCAGACTAATGTAGAATTGAAATAGCATCGTTCCAATTCTCATAAGCCTGCTCACCATACTTTTAATCAGACTAATGTAGAATTGAAATTTTGCTACCTGCAATTCTGCGAGTTTGGCTATTACTTTTAATCAGACTAATGTAGAATTGAAATATAAAAAAAAATAGCTGAAGGGTTTATATCAAACGCTTTTAATCAGACTAATGTAGAATTGAAATATATAATTAACATAGCCCTGCACTGAATCCAATTGGTCTTTTAATCAGACTAATGTAGAATTGAAATATAGGACTAAATATTTCTTTCAATAATTGACCTATGCTTTTAATCAGACTAATGTAGAATTGAAATTAAAATCCCATTTACGCAAAACAGAAAGACCTTTTCTTTTAATCAGACTAATGTAGAATTGAAATCCGTCTATTTCAATTATAACGCCATAATCCGGGACTTTTAATCAGACTAATGTAGAATTTAAATCTGGTATTCATTTTGGTTTACTGAAAAGTTCAGAACTTTTAATCAGACTAATGTAGAATTGAAATTACATAGCCATAACGGCTTGGCAATTTATTAAAACTTTTAATCAGACTAATGTAGAATTGAAATATAATAGTGTGCATTTTAGGAGGGTTCGGAGGGTTTACTTTTAATCAGACTAATGTAGAATTGAAATTAACCTCTTTAACCCCGCTCATTGCACCTTCTAAATCTTTTAATCAGACTAATGTAGAATTGAAATTCGTCAACACAGGCCATGAGTTTAACACCTGTTAGCCTTTTAATCAGACTAATGTAGAATTGAAATCGGGAAATCCATCCCGGTACGGATACGAAAAGAACCCTTTTAATCAGACTAATGTAGAATTGAAATATTTTAGAGCATGATGAAATAAAACTATCTTTGATACTTTTAATCAGACTAATGTAGAATTGAAATTAAAATCCCATTTACGCAAAACAGAAAGACCTTTTCTTTTAATCAGACTAATGTAGAATTGAAATAATAAAAAATCCCGAGCCCATTGAACCGGACAAACTTTTAATCAGACTAATGTAGAATTGAAATTTCCCGTAAAACCAATTTGGAATCTTGGACTAAATCTTTTAATCAGACTAATGTAGAATTGAAATGGAAGAAATCAAAGAACAGAAAGAAATCATAAAAAACTTTTAATCAGACTAATGTAGAATTGAAATCTTTTAAGACTAACATTTCACAAATATACAAAGAACTTTTAATCAGACTAATGTAGAATTGAAATGGAAGAAATCAAAGAACAGAAAGAAATCATAAAAAACCTTTTAATCAGACTAATGTAGAATTGAAATCGCTTTCATATGTCGATACAACCATGTCGACTTGACTTTTAATCAGACTAATGTAGAATTGAAATAGAAAACAGCAGCTGAAGACAAAGCAAAATCCGAAGACTTTTAATCAGACTAATGTAGAATTGAAATAGCTAAAAAAGCAGGGTTCAAAACAACAGCAGAAACTTTTAATCAGACTAATGTAGAATTGAAATTGGATAACGATAGGCACATTTGGAAGCACAACGTTTCTTTTAATCAGACTAATGTAGAATTGAAATAGAATTATTTCAGATATTTTGGCTTCTAGCCGTTTTTCCTTTTAATCAGACTAATGTAGAATTGAAATATAGCATTTGCGCTTGTAACTAATTGCGTTTCTATCTTTTAATCAGACTAATGTAGAATTGAAATTGTAATCCAATAATGCCGTTTTCGCTTCTTTTGAAACTTTTAATCAGACTAATGTAGAATTGAAATAGCTAAAAAAGCAGGGTTCAAAACAACAGCAGAAATCTTTTAATCAGACTAATGTAGAATTGAAATTTAAGTAACCTGTGAAGGCGAACGGGTAACGGGACTTTTAATCAGACTAATGTAGAATTGAAATGGGGTGATCCTTTGAATATAGGATTTTTTGACATTCTTTTAATCAGACTAATGTAGAATTGAAATCCAGTTACGGCAGCCTGTCCGCTAGCTCTTTTGGTCTTTTAATCAGACTAATGTAGAATTGAAATTTATTACATGAAATTGCACCTCCTACGCCTGTATTCTTTTAATCAGACTAATGTAGAATTGAAATAATAAATAACTCACTGAAATGAATTTAACACAAGACTTTTAATCAGACTAATGTAGAATTGAAATAGGCACTGACACCACTCTTGACATTTTGAATAACGGACTTTTAATCAGACTAATGTAGAATTGAAATTCCTTGCATCCACAAATATAACAAGGATTACCATCTTTTAATCAGACTAATGTAGAATTGAAATGTGCATGTATCTTTGCGCAAGTGGATACAACAGCGGCTTTTAATCAGACTAATGTAGAATTGAAATTCAGTGCTTTATTCTGATCAGTGTCCTCATACCTAGCTTTTAATCAGACTAATGTAGAATTGAAATCCGGGAGAGTAAAGAGAGTTGAGATGAAAACCAATCTTTTAATCAGACTAATGTAGAATTGAAATGTGGGTAACACTTGAACCAAATACCGACGGTACTTACTTTTAATCAGACTAATGTAGAATTGAAATTTTTGCATAGCTCTTTGACTTATTTTGTTTAAATTCTTTTAATCAGACTAATGTAGAATTGAAATTTCAAAATCGCTGTTGTAAGGCCACTGTCCTTCTTCCTTTTAATCAGACTAATGTAGAATTGAAATACATTAAACTAACAACGTTTGTTTTGTTGTAGATTACTTTTAATCAGACTAATGTAGAATTGAAATATAGAAGAGGATGTGGTACCATTGGCAAAACAAATCTTTTAATCAGACTAATGTAGAATTGAAATGAAGAAATCGAAACATTTCTAATGTCTGTTTACAAACTTTTAATCAGACTAATGTAGAATTGAAATAAGTAATTTAAAGGGTATGAGTTTGACGTAGAAGACTTTTAATCAGACTAATGTAGAATTGAAATATCATAATATCAGAAAGACATTTGACTGTTGATCCCTTTTAATCAGACTAATGTAGAATTGAAATAGATATGCACTTTGAGTGGCGTTATCCCAAACACCACTTTTAATCAGACTAATGTAGAATTGAAATGCGGATAACACACCGCCTAAAACTCCTCCGGTTAATCTTTTAATCAGACTAATGTAGAATTGAAATATGAAAAAGAGGCTATTTCTCCCGAAAATGGGAATTCTTTTAATCAGACTAATGTAGAATTGAAATATGGAATTTCAATTATGCTTGGAAAAACAACAAGACTTTTAATCAGACTAATGTAGAATTGAAATCTTGGATCCAACATTATATTCTAACGGTAAATTTTTCTTTTAATCAGACTAATGTAGAATTGAAATACGTTACGGCCTATTTTGAACTTGGAAAGCCTCAACTTTTAATCAGACTAATGTAGAATTGAAATACGGATAACCAATTATTGGTAATGACACAATTAAGTCTTTTAATCAGACTAATGTAGAATTGAAATTTAAGATAGAATACGCCTCCCGTGTATGTAAGATCTTTTAATCAGACTAATGTAGAATTGAAATGAGGAAGGGAAAACGCCACTAATGCCGGGTGATTTCTTTTAATCAGACTAATGTAGAATTGAAATTTGTTCGATTGCCTAATGTGCATGTCAAGCGTGTGGCTTTTAATCAGACTAATGTAGAATTGAAATGCAAAAGTAAAAGCATGTCATCTGACATTATAGCTCTTTTAATCAGACTAATGTAGAATTGAAATGGGCAAAGGCTTTTGGTGAAATAGAGGCAACCAGACTTTTAATCAGACTAATGTAGAATTGAAATGGAAGTCAGTTTTCAACCTCAAGTAATTTCATCCCAGCTTTTAATCAGACTAATGTAGAATTGAAATAGTGGACATTATCGTATGTCTGTTTTGCTATTCAGGTTTTCTAATCAGACTAATAGTAGGTTATTTATTCTGATATTTTTCAATAAAAATAAAAAAGTGTTGCATTTTTCCAATTTTACCGTTACAGTTTCAATATTCCCTGTTTTTGCAGCAGCATGGCATGGCTCGTAACATTACCGATTTTGCGTTACACGGGTACTATGATTTGGTCTCACATGATTAATGATTACCGGGATTTGTCCGATATTACCCTCAAACAATATTTTTCTGGTTCCAATGTTGTCTCGGATTATTTTTAATCACAAGCTTTTCCAAGTAGGAAAACTTGTGATTAATTTCCATGTGTACGAAATAATTCTCCATATCCAAAATCATAAAAAATACAAATAAAACTAAACGAGAAATATAATTATACTCAAATTTTATTTATATTTGTACATTATTATAAGAGAGTTCTATATGCCTGCCCGGTGTGTTAACTTCAGTATTTTGTGAAAAGTCAATGGTCAAAAGCTATTGTCCTATATTTTTCAACATTTGAGTGCTATATATTAAAGTTTAGGCTTTTAGTACCTGTTTTGTTTTTTGATAATAATAGTTTACGGGTAAGGATTTAATGTTGAAATAATTCCGTGCAGTTTTTATCCCCCTTGTTCTTTTTCCTTTAGTTTTGGCAAAAGAATAAAGCTGCAATCCACATCCCGAAGTGCAAAATCATTTTTCCAAAGAGTATTGTAATAAAATCATTTTTTTAAAGAGATAATTCTTTGAAAATTTTGTTACCTCACCTCAAACTTTTGTGGTAAAATCAATTTCGCTAAAGCAATATAATACAAACGGACGTATTATTGTGGTTTGTTAGACTGTCGCTTTATTTAAATAAATATATGTTAAACTTTAAAATAAATAGTAATGAAAACAATTCAATTATCAAAAGAGGAACGGAAATTTTTGATGCAGTTGTATAAAAACAGCTCCGATAGAACAGAGAAGGTTAATACCTTGAGTTTATTGTTGTCACATAGAGGCATTTCGGAGAAACAGATAGCCAAGATGCTAAATGTGGCTCCTGATGATGTGAACCTATTGGTTACTCTGTGGAAATCAACTCAAGAACAGGAGAAGTATAAATTTTTGCATGTGGATTTATTAAATCATAGTATGGCCTATTGATAGATTCAACTCCGTTTTGTAATCGTATCTACGAAGGTTTTGAAACGAACCGTTATGTAAATGACATTATATTGAAACAGGGTAAGGCGAAATTTGTAGCAGAAAAAAACGGTTCAGGGATTGTCCTGTAACTGGATTATCCTAAAAATAAAAAGCCTTATGGAAAATTTGATTTATGCATTTGTTTTTTGTTCTATGGTATTATTGTCACTTTTGGCGGCATTGTAGCCATCGTTCGGATTATAGCGGTTCAAAAAAAATCCTATTTCTTTAAGTAGGGTAGGAGAGGGCAAAAATTCAGTCTGCTTTAACAGTATGACTGTATTTAGAAAAAATAGGCATATATGCAAAAAATAGTTGCCAAAAATTTAATATAAAAAAAGTTGCTTTCGATTCATTTTCGAAAGCAATTTTTTTTATAAGTTGTTGGTTTGTTGTGTTGTCTGCTGTTGTGCTTTTTCAAGCATTACCACGCTGCCACCATGACGATGTCCGCTTTTCAGAGGTTTAGGTCGCTGGGGTCTGCTTCCTGTGGCACAGCTTGCCAAAATAAACACGAGTAACACTAAAAGAGAGAGAGTCTTTTTTTTCATTGTTGTAAATATTTTAATAGTAAAGATTTACAGATTAAGAAACACTGTTTCTTCTACGTTTTTCTATCAATTTCTAATTATAATTTCCTCTCGTGGTCGCTCGCGTACTACACGTCTATGTCTATGATGAGGATCATCTACAACAATACAGCTTGACAAAAACCAAGCGGATAAAAGAAAAAATAAAAGTACTGTTTTTTTCATGATGTATAATCTTAATATTTATATATTACGAAGGTATAAAAAAAGAGACTGTTTGCACCTCTATAATAGCTTAATGATTTAATTCTAATGAAAATTTTATTTGGAAAAAATCAGTAAATCCCTTGCAACCTAATCGTTAAGCAAATTTATTGTGTGGCAAGCCACTATTCCTGCTGTTTCGGTGCGTAAGCGGCTGTTGCCTAACGAAACGGGTTTGTATCCGGCTTTCAACGCTTGTTCTATCTCCTCTTTGCTAAAATCACCTTCGGGGCCAATTAAAATTAATACATCCAGCCCCGTGGCGTAAGCCTCTTTCAGTAGAATTTTTTCATCCTCATAGCAATGGGCAATAAATTTTTGAGATCCGGTAGCATTTTTCAATAGTTGCTCAAAGCTACAAGGCTCATTCAATTTAGGCAAATAGGCTTTAACCGACTGCTTCATGGCAGCCACGGTTATCTTTTCCATGCGTGGTAGCTTTAGTTCTTTCCGCTCGGAATAGCGACAAATAACGGGCGTAACTTCATCAATACCTATTTCGGTGGCTTTTTCCAGAAACCACTCTATGCGCTCATTCATCTTGGTGGGTGCAATGGCTATGTGCAGATGAAATGTTCGTTTGCCATATTCGTACTCGCTATTTACAATTTTCACCTCACAACGTTTGGGATGTGGATTTACAATTTCGGCTTCAAACAATCCACCTTGTCCGTTTACCAAATGGATAATTTCACCCGCCTGCATGCGCAGCACCTTTACCGCATGTTGCGATTCTTCTTCAGGTAGAACATAGTTTTCGGTTTTACCTAGGTAACAGGGGGTATAGAATAATTTGTCGGCTTTTATCATAATTCAAATTCATTAAATACAGAGAGTTATTAAACGCTAAGACACGAATACGCAAAGATAAATATTCTATGCGTATTCACATTTGTACATTCTAATAGTATCGGCGAGCGATCACCCAAACACTTACTGATAACATTATTACAGGGACAACGGGTAATATATACGCTTTATACTTATTGTAAAATGCTTTGCATTTTTTCAAATAGGGCAACTTGTTGGCAAAAGGCAGTAGCAGCAACGGTGCAAAAGGAATAAAGTAACGGCCTTGTACGCCCCAAATATATTTGTCGCCAACTTTGGAAGTAGAAAGATAAAGAATAGAACTCAACAAACAAAAAGAAAATATTACAACCAATATTACAACTAATAGCTGATAACGGGAAAAATGTTTTTTGTCGTCTTCAAACAGTGCATTTGCAATG
Organism: Paludibacteraceae bacterium; assembly: GCA_031292565.1. Classification (GTDB taxonomy): domain Bacteria; phylum Bacteroidota; class Bacteroidia; order Bacteroidales; family Paludibacteraceae; genus JAFGVL01. The sequence continues at coordinate 641,455 of JARLGW010000001.1, read as the reverse complement.
ATTATCACTAGATAACAAATACAGATCCAAAGAGGAAGTGGATTATTCAACCAACCCAGGGTGCCAATAAAAGAATGAATGATTGCAAGATTACATGTATTTGCCATAATTTTCATGTACAGAAAAGGATGCAATGTAATGAAATGTAGCTGTTTAACAGGATTGGCTATAGTGATAAATGGAATGTATATGTTTTTGATGGACACGAACCATAGAATTGACCCAGCTACAGCTACCAAGAAGATGATTAAGAAATAATTGATACGTTGTATTGACGAACTGAATTTCTCTTTTGGGATAATGAAAAACAATGCAGGCAACAGTATATAGGCATATTTGCTCAAGCTCAGAAAAAAAGAAATAAGCGTTAAGTATAGAATATGCTTCCAGTTTATGGCGAATTTTAAATCGACGGCAAGATTAAGAATATAAGCGATTAAAAGAAAACTAAAAGAAAAGGTACATGCATCGGCAGACAAAGATGAAACCTGCGCCATTGTCATAGGCATCAACGCGAAAAGCAGAAATCCATATTTATATACAGGACATATTTTGATGGCATAAAAAACAATGGCAATGTACACGAGCAAGTTAAACAAGCGGCCTAGATAAACCATCCACAGCGGAGGCAAGTTAAATATTCGGGCTAAACCCACCCCCAGCGTTTGAGGCAAATAAACAATAGGTGGATATATTACCGTGTTTCGGAAATCAATAAAGGTATAGCCTTTGTCCTCACTCTTATGGAGGAGGTATTGCTTCACCGTGCCTACTCCTATTTTAATTGGATATATGGCTTTTAGCGCTGAAAAACTTTTTCGGCGGGTTAAATTGTTAGTCATATCCACCAACTGCTTAGGGATATACCCACCGGATATGGTCTTATCCTTTTTTCCAATCAAAGAAAAATCGGAGAGCTGAAAAGCCCTGAAAAAATGAGCCGGTTCGTCAGCCGTTTGGAAAGGAGGCGTTGCAATGATAAATGCCAACCCAAAAAATAAGGCGATAACCAGAAATATTTTTTCGGGAGCAATCAGTATCTTGTCACAGATTTTTGCCTTTATCATAATTTACGGTGTGCTCTAATGAAAAAATAAAAAGCGAAAACACGAAAAGAATAACCTTTTGTGTTTTCGCATATATTGTAAAATTAAACTTACGTACTATTTATTTATATATTTCTTTCTTTCCGGCCAACAGTGTGTTCTTCATCAACGAAACACGAGTCATCAAGCCTACCCCCCCAGGTACCGGGGTAATGAAAGAACATTTTGGAGCCACATTGTCAAAATCCACATCACCTTTTAGTCTGAAACCTGATTTGGTTTCGGTGGAAGGCACACGGGTAGTACCCACGTCAATTACCACCACGCCATCTTTTACCATATCGGCTTTCAAGAAACCGGGTCTTCCAAGTGCGCAAATGATAATATCGGCACTCAAGCATTGCTCTTTAATGTCTGTTGAATAGCTGTGTACAACAGTTACCGTGGCATTGCCGGGGTATGCTTTTTGCATTAACAGGTTGGCCACAGGTTTGCCCACGATGTTGCTACGACCTATTACCACCACGTGTTTTCCGGCGGTTTCAATCTTGTAGCGTTTGATTAATTCCAAAATTCCGTCGGGAGTAGCCGATACAAAAGCAGGCAAGCCTAAACTTACACGACCTACATTTACAGGATGGAATCCGTCCACGTCTTTACGATAGTCAATAGCTTCCGTTACTTTTTGTTCGGAAATATGTTTTGGCAAGGGCAACTGAACGATAAATCCGTCTACATCCTTGTTATTATTTAGTTTTTCTACTTCGGCAAGCAGGGCTTCTTCGGTTACATCGTCGTCGAAACGAATCAAGGTAGAAGTAAAACCGCAATCTTCACAGTCTTTTACTTTACCGGCCACGTAAGCTTCACTACCACCATCGTGTCCCACTAGGATGGCTGCCAAATGAGGTTTCTTTCCTCCTTTAGCAATAAGATCCGCTACTTCGGCGGCAATTTCCTGCTTTACCTGAGCAGACACCAGTTTTCCGTCAATTAATTGCATGTTAATTCTATATATTATAAATCGTTGATTACTTCTTATCTTCTTGGCATCGGTATTTTACCTTTGTTTTTGGTAAACGTTTGCATCATTTTGCGCGTTTCTTCAAACTGCTTGAGCAAGCGGTTTACTTCTTGTATGTTGGTTCCGCTTCCTTTGGCAATGCGCTGACGGCGCGAACCGTTTAACATCTGTGGGTTTTCCCTTTCGGTAGGGGTCATAGATAATATGATGGCCTCCACACCTTTGAAGGCATTATCGTCAATATCCACATTTTTCAAAGCCTTGCCTGCTCCGGGTATCATGGAAGCAAGGTCTTTCAAGTTACCCATTTTCTTAATCTGGGCTATTTGAGCCAGAAAGTCGTTGAAATCGAATTGGTTTTTAGCAATTTTTTTCTGTAAGCGGCGGGCTTCATCTTCATCATATTGTTCCTGCGCTTTTTCTACCAGGGAAACAATATCTCCCATACCTAGAATACGGTCGGCCATACGTTCGGGGTGGAACACGTCAATGGCTTCCATTTTTTCACCCGTACCTACAAACTTAATTGGTTTATTCACCACCGAGCGAATAGAAAGAGCGGCACCACCACGGGTATCACCGTCTAACTTGGTAAGGACAACACCATCAAAATCAAGTCGGTCGTTAAATTCCTTAGCCGTGTTTACCGCATCCTGCCCGGTCATGGAATCCACCACGAACAAAATTTCTTGAGGATTGATTGCTTTTTTAATTGCCTCAATCTCTTTCATCATCTGTTCGTCCACCGCCAAACGCCCTGCGGTATCTACAATTACCAAATCATACCCATTTTGTTTGGCATGTTTAATGGCCTTTTCGGCAATATCTATAGGGCTTTTGCTGTTTTCGTCGAAAAATACGGGTACATTAATTTGTGCACCCAACACTTTTAATTGCTCAATTGCAGCCGGACGATACACGTCGCAAGCTACCAACAACGGATTTTTGCCTCGTTTGCTTTTCAGCATGTTGGCCAGTTTACCTGAGAAAGTGGTTTTACCCGAACCTTGCAAACCTGACATTAATATAATGGCGGGCGAAGCTTTCAGATTTACATCTACGCTGCTTCCACCCATCAAAGCCGCTAACTCATCATGCACCACTTTTACCATCACCTGGTTTGGCTGAAGGGCGGTAAGTACATTCATACCCAGTGCCTTTTCTTTTACCGTTTCGGTAAATTCTTTGGCTGTTTTGTAGTTTACATCGGCATCCAACAACGCCTTACGCACATCCTTAAGGGTTTCGGCCACATTGATTTCGGTAATTTTACCTTGCCCTTTAAGTATCTTAAATGACCTTTCGAGTCTGTCGCTTAAATTTTCAAACATGATTTTTGCTTTAAAATGAGAACTGCAAAAGTACAAAAATCAGTGTAATACACAAGTATCTAAGTATGAAAAATGAAGCGGGCATGAACTTTGATAATTAGAGAAAAGAGCTTACTTTTGTAATGTTAGTAAACCAACTAAATATACCGTTATGGGAATATCACGAACAAGACAGATGTTAGTTGATGTGGCACGGCAGTTGTTTGCAAAGTCGGGCAAAAACAACGTTACCATGAATGATATTGCCACTGCTTCACAAAAAGGAAGACGTACCTTATATACTTATTTTAAAAATAAGAATGATATTTATTTAGCCGTTATCGAACGGGAAATGAATCTGTTGCTAGAGAAGCTAGAAGCTGTGATAATTAAAAATGCACCTCCCGACGAAATGTTGGTCGATTATATATTCACCCGACAAGATGCTATAAAAGAATCGGTTACAAGAAACGGATCGTTGCGTTCCGACTTTTTTAGGGATATATATGAGGTGGAACGGGTGCGCCGCAGATTTGATATAATGGAAACCAAAATGATAAAAAGCATACTGGACAAAGGGGTGGAACAGGACATCTTTAGATGTGTGGATACCGAACTGGCTTCCATGCTTATGCTCTATTCATTAAAAGGAATTGAAACGCCGTTTATAAGGGATAGAATTAGCAAGCAAATGGTGGACAAAAGGGAACAAATAGTGAAATTCTTATTTGAAGGATTAAAAAAGAGAAAAGGATAAAATGAAAAAGCTTATTATTTTTTGCAGTTTATTATTCGTATTCGCATCCTGTAAAAAAAATGAAGAACCGATTGTAGAAATACAAACAACGGAAGGAACCATCAAAGTTAAGCTGTATAAAGAAACCCCGTTGCATAGAGACAACTTTGTGAAATTGGTAAAGAAAGGCTACTATGACGGGCAAGTTTTTCACCGTGTGATGAAAGATTTCTTGATTCAAACCGGCGACCCGAACTCCAAAGAAGCTGACCAAAATCGCTTACTTGGCACCGGAGGCCCCGGTTATACCATCCCGGCTGAAATAAAATACCCACAGATTTTTCATAAACGAGGAGTACTATCAGCCGCCCGACTGCCGGACGAAAATAACCCCAATAAGGAATCCAACGGGAGCCAGTTTTGCTTTATCCTGGGTAAAAAATATACTTCGGCAGAACTTGATAGCATAGAAAGGGATGCTTACAACAAACAATTGGATCTCATTTGGCAACGGCTAGCCGTTGTAAACCGGAAAAGGATAGATGATTTATCCATACGCTCAGATGATAAAAATAAATTGCTTGCTCTTGAGGATAGTTTAACCACCTTGGCCGAAAAACAAATGAAAAAGGAACATGTATTCTTTTTTACCAAAAAACAGCGCGAAGCTTATACCACTGTTGGCGGTGTGCCTTTTATGGATAAGGATTATACCATTTTCGGGGAGGTTATTCTAGGATTGGATGTGTTGGAAAAAATTTCGAAGATGCCGGTTGATATAAATGCCCGACCTAAAAAGGATGTTCGGATTATTTCTGCTAAAGTGATTAACTAAAGAAATAACGATTTAAATAAAATGTCCACAAAAAAATAGTACTAGTTTTTGTGGGCATTTTCTATTTATCCAGATTATGGGCAGCAAGCCAATCCTTCCGGGTCTTATATTTTTCGTAAGAGAATCGATAAGGGAAATCAACAGACGTTCCGTCGGGGATGGGGTTCTCCTGCCCATCTTTTAGGTCGTACGTTTTCTTCACCAACTTATGGTCTGTGTTGTAGAAATATTGCGATTTTTCAGCTACTACTGCCTGTCCAAAAATGAAACTACTTTTTCTGACAAACAATAGCAGGTTGCCGCTCTCGTCAAAAATACTTTCGTAAATATTTTCCCAGTCGCCGGAGGCTGAATAAGGAAACTCGGCCACGTACATCACGTTGCCGTTTTTATCACGAATAAGATTATAAGTTGCCATTACGCCTTTGGGTAGATGATCAAAATCAGGCACCTTTTTCATCACCTTGTTGGTACTATCCTGTACATATAGCTCCACCAAGTAATTGTCGTGCATGAATATGAAGTCGGCTTCACTTAGCTTATCGTTGGCTTGCTTAGTTATCTGTGGGGTTTCGGGATAGCGAGGATCAAAAATAGCATCTTCCTTCGGTTCTTTTTCTTTACAAGAGACCATTAGAAGAGTAAAGGCAAAGAATAAACATAGAGCATGTAAGGTAGTTTTCATTTCTTCCGTTTGTGAAAATTTCTTTTGTTATTTATTATAAAGGTACATGGTTATTTTATCAGTACTAACCATTTATTATTTCGGTTCACTACGTTGATTACTGTTTCTTGCGTTTCCACAAGTTTAGGCTCACTCTCATTTGACAGGTTATCTAAATAAACATTATTTTCTTCCAAGGTAACTAATGCTACTTTGCTGTTAACCTGCTCCGATTTGCTTATTTGGCAAGTAGCCTTGTTATTCAAATCCTTAAGTTGTGGATTCTGACTGTAGGTTAACTTTTTATATTCAAACAGTGGCGCAGCTTCCGGCACGCAAAGAGCCTTTGCTTTATCTACATTTCCTGCATAATTGGCTTCCATATATTCTTTAGCTACAGCTTCATACTCCTTCGGCTTGCTACACGAAAGAAGAAGCAATAACTGTAAAAAAAATATACTTCGTAAAAAATATTGAACCATAGCATGAAAATTAGAATGGTTTAAAACACGGGCAAAGGTATAACCTTTTTCCATGTTTTAAACCGTTAATGAAGTATTAATAAATTATTCTTTCAGTATCTTAACCGACGATTTGCTTCCATCCGATGTTTTGATGATAACGGTGTAAACGCCTGAAAAATAATTCTTTGTATCAATAGTCGTTTGACTTGCATTAACATCAGACTGGGTTAGCAACTTACCTGAAACATCATATATTTCAACCGAGCTAATTAATTGATTTGCTTCAATATTAAGCTTATTCGTAACCGGACTTGGATACACCTTTAGTCCTGACACTTTATTTAATTGGATCCCGCTTACATGCATCACAATCTTAACCGTGTCGGTGTAGGCCGATTTCAACAAGCTAGTTATAGCTCGCACTCTATACACATAGGTGTTCCCACCTACGGCAGTGGTGTCGGTATAGGAAGTGGAATTTGTCGCAATAGTATCTATAGCCGTAAAGTGCGTTGTGTCGTTCAATGATCGTTCTATTACATAATTTTCTTCGTTATCCGATACATCCTGCCATTTCAATGATGGTTTACTAGCTGTGTTTAAGCTTCCTCTCAAAAAGAATGGTGCTTGCACAAAATTTTTAAACGTGGTGATACTATTCAAATAATCTTCCAAGTAAGTGTAACCTATAGAATCGGTTTTATTGGCATCCGTGGAGTCTGCCGGATTCAAGCCGTTAGCCGTTTCCCAAGCATCAGGTATTCCATCGCCATCGGTATCTGTGGGAACATTTCCCGTGGTAAATATAGGCCAGCCACCCACCACTTTCGGGTCGTCAATAATACCTAATGTTTTACCGTAAAAAGCACTATTGGTATATGGAGATGTATTCGTATATGATTGTAGGGAACCATAACCCGAAGCCGTACCATTTTTAGCCTCTAGTACCAAGCGTTTATCATGCGCATCACGCAAAGGCAAGGTAGCACCCGCACCATCCAATACATTGGTGAAAGCATCCTCGGCAGACGAAATTGTCATTGTAGGAAGTTCGGGAGAAGGAGAGGCTAATTTAAAAGAATCTATCTGTGTTGATGGATAATTATAGGACAAATAACCCTTTAATTGAATGCCTCCAGCCCAGTTATTTGCCGTAACAGTGGCGTTGCCATAAACTACATTTCCGGTAGCATAAATTTTCCCTTTCTCATTTCCGGGAAAAGCGGGTACATATCTATCATATTGATAAATAAGCCTATATTGTACAATACCAGGCCCCGTTGCAGGCCCCGGTTTATAGTAATTATTTACCATATTTATTTCCGATTTTCCGGCAGACTTATAATATGTTTTTCCGGTAGAACTGGTATATGTTTTATAAATAGTTGGATAATAATTCGTAGTACCTGTGCTATCGGTATAAGTTGCTGTATTGGAAGGATCATACACTTCACCCCCATAACAGCCTTCTAGCCCCCAGTTGTAAATCACATTATTATGATAGTCAATTACCGCCATCGTATCATGAGCTCTAGAGCCATCAAAGCGAGTGCATCTTGCGTTCAGATGTTCCAACAAATTATGGTGATAAGAAGCATATTGTCCACCCCAAACGCCACCGTAGGAACGCAACCCCTTTTTATGGTAGGCACAATATAATCCCTCACTGATGATACACCATTGCACGCTAACGAATTTGGTATCGTAGGTAGCAAAGCATTCTTCGTTTGCCCAACTGATAGAACAATGATCGAATACTACATTTTCATAATTTTCCATATCGGTGCCATACGTTACAACCGAAGTACTGATTAATGGAGTACCATCGTCATTTTTGGGATAGCCTGTACGAAAACGAATGTACCGAACAATTATATCTTTTCTTCTAGGACCAAAATAAAATAGTTGACCTCCGGTAGCACCATTCCACAATACGGAATGTCCGGCAATACAAATACCATCACCGGGAGCCGTTTGTCCGGCAATAGTCAGGCTATCCCTACCCACTTTTAAATCTTCTTTCAGCCAAATGGTGCCCGAAACGTTGAATACTATGGTAAGTGGGGTATAATGGGTAACGGCAGTCGGCGTTCCTTTATTACTTTCGGTAGAGGTTGTTATATACTGACTCAGTGCCCAGCGAAACGTCCCCACAATAGGTGTTGCTGTCGATTTATAATCATCGAGCGAAGTTACGGCCACCACCTTTCCGCCACGGCCACCAACCGCATATTTACCAAAGCCTTCGGCTCCTGGAAATGCTACAAGTTTTTTAGCGGAAAAAGCGGAAAATTGCAAACAAAGCAATGCCATGCAACATAGTACAAGTTTTTTCATAGAAAATAGATTTGGTTTTCGAGCTGCTAAAATAGTGAATTTTAAGCATAATAAAGACATATCAAAAACTCTTTAACACATATCAATCACTTACGTTGCATTGAATTATTTTGTAGGATAACCCACTGATTGTGCTAAAAGTATCAACTGATCGGGTGTAAGATTAAGCAACCTCGACAAGTTTTCCTTTGGTACCGAACCTCGGATTACCGAACCCAATCCTTCGGAAGCACAAAATAAATATATATTCTGCGAAATAAATCCGGCATTAGCATAAGTAGCTTCGGTAAGCAACTGTTCATTTTTAGCATCAGCCTTGGTTTTATTGCAAACAAAGATGATATTAGCCGAAGCTTTTTCCACAAATGGTTGCATCCCGGTTTCTTTCCGAAGGTCTTTAGCCACGATTAATTTGAGCACGTTGGCTTTAGCATCCCAAAAATATACCCCACTTGGTATGGCTACATAAAGGTCAATCTCCTGCTTGTTGCGCGACGATGGAGCCGTGCGTTTATCATCACGGTTATACCCCCAGGCTGCCCAAAGCAGATTGGATAGGGTTTGATTGTCAATCTGTTTGTTCTCATCAAAGGTTCGAACGGATTTTCGTTCATTCAAGCAATCCATCAAAGGTTTTCCTCCGGTACGCTTCGGTTCTGGCAATTTTATGTCCTGAGCAATAGTGGTAAGCGAAAGACTCACAAGCACAAGTATTAAACTGATTTTTTTCATAACAATTCTTATTTATTTAAGTGTAAATTTTTTAATCAATCAACTTTTTTTAGCATAACAAAGTTAAATCTATTTATTTCAATATTAAAATGATTTTTAATTCTTTACATAAAAAATCGATCCGTAAAAAGAATACAAAACCAAGATGCATCCAGTTGAGATATATTTGAATATCTTTGCATTCGGTAATATTTAGTAACTCAACATGAATCTTTGTATAGACCAAGGCAACACTCGCACTAAAACAGCCCTTTTTGAAGGGGTCTCTTTGCTGGAGGCTTCTGTTATAGAGCCTCTTGATAAAAATCATCTGGAAAAAATTTTCAAACGCAATCATATTCAAAACACAATACTATCAAGCGTAAAAGAATTTGATAGTGAGCTGATTAAGTTCTTGCAAAAGAAATCGGACACCTTTATCGAGCTAACTCACACTACGCCACTCCCTATTACCAACGGCTATGAAACCCCCGAAACATTGGGTAAGGACAGGCTGGCCGCAGTGATGGGTGCCTACTCTTTAGCTCCACACAAACCGATACTGGTCATTGATGCTGGAACTGCTATCACATTCGATTTTATTAATGATCACGGAGTGTACCTTGGAGGCACCATATCGCCGGGATTGGAAATGAGAGGCAAATCGTTACACCACTTTACGCACAAATTACCTTTAGTTTCTTTAACAGGAGAGGCTCCTTTACAGGGAAAGAATACCGAACAAGCCATTCGCTCGGGAATCATAAACGGGTTATTGTTTGAAATAAACGGGTATATTCAAGGGCTTAAGGTGCAATACCCTGAACTTTTGATATTTTTAACGGGCGGAGATACATTTTTCTTTGAAAACAAGCTAAAAAATGTCATCTTTGCAGAAGAAAATTTAGTATTAATTGGCCTAAACAGCATAATCAACTATAATGTTAAAATATAGAATAACCTTCTGTGCCGTAATATGCATGTTTTTTATTAACATCGGTTCTTTTGCTCAGAACAATACCTCCTCTCCATATTCTCGTTTTGGCTATGGTGAAATATCAGACAATGGTTCGGGTAAAAGTAAGGGTATGGGAGGCGTTTCTATCGGGATGCGTTCTAATTCAAGCATAAATACCGCCAACCCGGCTTCATATACAGGCATCGACAGTTTAACATTTCTATTTGAATTTGGAGCCTTAGGCAAACAATCACTTTTCAGTGATAAAACTGCAAGTAACGGAAAAGCCTTCACCGCTAACCTTGAATTTCTTACGATGGAATTTCCGCTCACTAAATGGTTGGCTGCCAGCGTAGGGATACTGCCATATTCGGTTGTTGGATATTCTTTTTCAACTTCCGATTCAATGGCAATTCATACAAACTCAGGAACTGACAATTATATAAACAGCACAAAGACATTCAGCGGATCGGGAAACCTCACCCAAACGTATGGAGGCTTATCTACTAAAATTGGTAAACACTTTTCCTTCGGTATAAACGTTTATTATTTATTCGGGTCAATAAGCAATGAACGATACCTTACCTTTGATGAAACTACCGGAACTTACGCTTCCGCCCTTCAAACTCAGACGTTGAAAGTAAAAGACATAAATCTCCGTTACGGATTACAATATTTCACCGAGTTAAAAAACAAAAACAAATTAACCTTAGGTGTAATATTAGAAAACAAATCCCGGTTAGGTGGAACTTATAGTATAGAATCATCCGGTATTGATACTATCTCAACATCGAACGGTTCTGACTTTCAAACACCTCTTTTAATTGGAATTGGAGGTTCTTATACCATTAAGGACAGAATTACCCTCGGAGCTGATTTTCAATTCCAAAACTGGGCAAATGCCAACTATTTTGGAAAAACAGATACACTAAAAAATAGCACAAAGGTTAGTGTCGGAGCCGAATTTTTACCGGCGAAAATAACCAAAAGATACTTCAGCCGCGTTGTGTACCGAGTGGGTGCAAATGTTTCTTCCGGGTATCTAAATATCAACGGAAAATCGCCTGATAATTATGCGCTGACATTGGGGCTAGGATTGCCAACAAGGGGTAGCAAAACACTCATTAACCTAGGATTTGAATATGGTAAAAAAGGAAGTACTTCAAACAATCAGATTAGAGAAGACTATTTTAAATTCAGCGTAAGTGCAACATTTAATGAGCTATGGTTCTTCAAACGCCATTTTGAATAAATCAAACCCTTAAATTTTAACAACGGATATTTAACAAGATACAAACAAAACAATAAATAAAATTTCTCACTTAAATTGAAACCCTCTTATTCTATAAAAAGATTATGTGGTGTAGCTGTTGTATTTCAACTGGCTATTATGCTCCTTCTATCGTGTTCAAATGGAGCAACACCAGACATTGCAAAGAAAACACCCAAAAGAAACACGTTACCACATTTAACATCAAAAAATGTAACAACCACTATTTCCGATTCAGGCATTACCCGCTTTCGTATTACTACACCCGAGTGGTTAGTTTTCGACAGCATTGCAAAACCCTACTGGTTTTTTCCTAAAGGAATCCTTTTTGAACGGTTTAATACAAAATATCACATTGAAGCAAAAATGAAATCAGACCAGGCTACTTACCATCAAAGCAAATCGCTATGGGAATTCAATGGTAATGTGCATGTAAAAAATTTGCAAGGAGAGATTTTTGAAACCACTCAACTATTTTGGGACAATGCCAATAACAAGTTTTACTCCGACAAAAAAATAAAAATCGTACAAAAAACAAGGATAATCACCGGAATTGGCTTTGAGTCAAACGCCTCATTGACAAGATATATAATAAAAAATCCGCAAGGAATTATTCCCGTAGAATAAAAACAGATGAAACCACAATAAATGAATATGAACAATCTCATTATTATATTCATTTCTCTATTGTTTTCAGCTTTCTTTTCAGGAATGGAAATAGCTTTTATTTCCGCTAATAAACTTCGGTTTGAATTAGACAAAAAAAAGAAAAGCCTCCCCACGGTGTTCCTAAATTTCTTGTTCAAAAATCCACAACAATTTATATCCACCTTGCTGGTTGGCAACAATATAGCCTTGGTAATATACGGCTTGCAAATGGCCGTACTATTAAAAAGCCCATTAGCTCAGGTTTCCACCAACGCTGTGTTTATAACATTAGCACAAACCATTATTGCTACCATAATCGTTTTATTTTCAGGCGAATTCTTACCCAAAACAATATTTAGAATCAACTCCAACCTGTGGCTAAAGTTTTTCTCCATTCCTCTTTGGCTTTGCTATATAATACTGTATCCCGTTTCCAAAATTATAAGCAGCCTATCCGTCTTAATTTTAAAAATATTCGGGCTAAACGATATAAAGACAAAAAATCGTTACAGTTTAAACCGAACGGATCTCGATTTTTGGGTTCAAGAAAGTATTGAAAATGCTGAAGACGAAGAAATTGAACACGAAGTGAAAATATTTCAAAACGCGTTGGATTTTTCAAGTGTAAAGCTGAAAGACTGCATGGTTCCACGCACAGAAGTGGTTGCTTTCGATAAAAACATAACCATTGATATATTAAAAGCCAAATTTATAGAAACCGGCTTTTCTAAAATTTTGATTTACGACGAAACCATCGACAATATAATAGGCTATATACACTCTTCCGAGCTATTCAAAAATGCTGTAGAATGGAGAGAGCATATCCAGACAATTCCTATTGTGCCGGAAACCATGCCGGCCAATAAACTATTGCAATTACTAACCCAACAAAAAAAGAGCATGGCCGTGGTGGTAGATGAATTTGGGGGAATTGCAGGGATTGTAACCTTAGAAGATATAATGGAGGAAATATTTGGTGAAATTGAAGATGAACACGACAGTAATAATTTGATTTATAAAAAAAATAACGACACCGAGTATATTTTATCTGGCCGACTGGAAATTGATTTCGTTAATCAGCAGTTTTCGCTTGACATACCGGAGGCCGACAATTATGTAACCATAGCGGGATACATTTTAGAATATTTTCAGGATTTTCCTAAAATTAACGAAACCATCGTAATTGATAAATTTTATTTCAAAATATTACGGGTAACAAACAATAAAATTGAATTAGTGAATTTACAAATTCGTACATAAAAACGCCCGGTTCTTAAATTAATTCGGGCACAATCATATTCATTTTACTTTTTTTTGTATATTCGTGCGCTCAAAAAAAACACGGACATAAAAAGACAACTTAATTTATTGCAAAAAAATGGCAACATTAGAAAAAATCAGGAGTAAAGGCGTATTGTTATTAGTTATTATAGGGTTGGCATTATTAGCCTTTATTGTAGGAGATTTCCTAAATAATAGTTCTTCTTTTTTCCATCAATCCAAAGAAAATATTGCAAAGATAAATGGTAAAGCCATTAAGATACAGGATTACCAAGCTGCCATAGAACAACTTACCAATGTTTATAAAATAGAATACAATATTCCTTCAGTTGACGAAAATACCAATTTGCAAATTCGTCAATCCGTTTGGGAAAACATGCTAAGAGAAAATTTGGTTTCATCCGAAGCCGAAAAAGTAGGATTGGCAGTGGGTAAAAATGAATTAAAGGATCTTACCATTGGTAACAATCCTCACCAACTGGTGCAAGGCCGTCGTATATTTGCCGACCCTCAAACTGGCAGATTTGACAAAAACAGGCTTATTAGCTTTTTGAGTCAATTGGAAAAAGAACCAACCGACCCTCAAGCACGCGAACAATATACTACAGCCAAAAGCTATTGGATGTATTTTGAAAACTTGATAAAAACCAGCAAGCTGGAAGAAAAATATCAAATACTTTTAAGCAAAGCCCTTAACGCAAATTCCATTGAAGCCAAGTTAGCATTTGAATCGAAAAAAGCAACAGTTGATGTTAATTACGTAGCTAAAACCTATGCTTCTGTTCCCGATAATAAAGTGTCGGTTTCAGAAAAAGAAATAGCAGACAAATACGAAAAAATTAAAGAAAGATACAAACAAAAAGAAGAAACAAGAGATGTGAAATTTGTTTCTTTCAGTTTGAATCCTAGTTCTGTAGATTTTTCAAAAGCACAAACATGGATTAACAAAATAAAACCGGAATTTGTAAGCACTAAAAACGTTGAATCTTTTGTAAATTCAAACAACTCCAAACCATACAAGAACATTGCACTTTCGGCAAAAGAAATTGATCCCGATTTGAAAGGCTTTGCATTTAGCGGTAAGAAAGATGAAGTGTTCGGTCCCACGCTTTTTGGCGACACATATAAAATGGCTCGTATAGTTGAAAATGGTATTTCAAGCCCCGACTCATTAAATCTTAGACACATTGTAGTAGCTACTAAAGATAAGGACAAAACAAAAGTTTTAGCCGACAGTATTTTAACCGCATTAAACAGTGGAGCCGATTTTGCTACATTAGCACATAAATATTCTCAAATGCAGGAAACTGCTCAAAAAGGAGGCGAAATTGGTTGGATAAAATCATCCACATTAACTCCTGAAATAGATAAGGCTTGCTCTTCACATCCTTTCAAGAGCTATTTTATCTATAAAGACACAACAGATAACAATGGTCAAGCCATTCAAATTATGCAGGTAACTGATAAAACCGCCAATATAAGTAAAGTAAAATTGGCCGTAATAAATGCAGAGGTAACACCAAGCCAAGAAACATATAGCAAGATTTACAACCAGGCAAAACAATTTGCAGGAACAAGCAGAACAATTGGTGAATTTGAAAAAAATGCCAAGAAAAACGGATATGTAGTGCAACCAATACCTGATTTGGATGAAAACACACCAACTTTGGGTATGGTTAAAAATTCCCGTCAAGTTGTTAAATGGGCATTTGAAAACGAGCAAGGTACAGTATCCGATGTATATGATTGCGAAAAACAATTCGTTGTAGCCTCTGTAACCAACATAAGTCCAAAAGGATACAAATCACTTAAAAAAGTAAGTCCTGAAATTAAAACCATGATAATTAACGATAAAAAAGCAGACTTGATTATCGCGGACTTAAAAACAAAGAACACAACTGATTTGAATACATTAGCAACTCAAATAGCATCAAAAGTTGATTCGGCCAACCAAATTAATTTTGAATCAATGGCTTTTGGTAAAGCCGGTTTTGAACCCGAAGTAATAGCAAATGCAGCTTTCGGAACTCCAAATAAAGTGTCGGCACCTATTAAAGGGAAACAAGGAGTATATGTAATTAAGGTTACAAAACAAACGATCAACCCAGCTCCATTTAATGCTAAAAGTGAAAAATCTGCAATCAACATGAGATATATGTATTCCGTTTACGGAGCAGTTGAAGCATTAAAAGATAAAGCAGATATTGAAGATAATAGATCTAAATTCTATTAATGAAAAACGCAACCAACCTTTTCGAAGGACAAAACGGAATGATAGAAATCATTCCGTTTTTTATATTATTAAACTACAACAACACAAAAAATGGATAAAGAAGCTTTAATAGGAAAAACATTACACGAGCTGCAAGAGATAACATCAGCTCTCAAGCTTCCCGCCTTTACTGCCAAACAGATATGCGAATGGCTTTACCGAAAGAGAACCACTAACATCGACTTGATGACCAACATCTCTGTTAAAAACAGAGAACTGCTAAAGGAAAATTATTGTGTGGGTAGAACAACTGTTGTGGAGGTTATGAAATCGGAAGATGGAACAAAAAAGTATTTGTTTCAAACGCTGCAAGGATATATCGAAAGCGTATTTATACCGGAAGATGAGAGAGCCACTCTTTGTGTTTCGTCGCAAGTAGGATGTAAAATGGATTGCCTGTTCTGTATGACCGGTAAGCAAGGTTTTGCAGGCAATTTAACCGCTGGTGATATTTTAAACCAAATATTTTCCATTCCCGAAGCGGATCAATTAACCAACGTGGTATTAATGGGGATGGGCGAACCTTTGGATAATTCGTTGGCCGTACTCAGAGCCTTGGAAATACTAACGTCGGACTACGGTTGTGCATGGAGTCCCAAACGTATTACGGTTTCCTCTATCGGATTAATCCCCGGCTTAAAAGTGTTTCTCGAACGGTCGAAATGCCACTTGGCAATCAGCCTACATAATCCATTCTCCGAAGAGCGGCTTAAACTAATGCCTATAGAAAAAGCTTACCCCATACAGGATGTTATTAAATTGCTAAAAGACTATGATTTCAATCACCAGCGGCGGGTCTCTTTTGAATATATTTTATTTAAAGGATACAACGACACGATGAGACATGCGCGCGAATTGGTGAGAATTCTTTCAGGATTGGAGTGTAGAGTGAATTTAATCCGTTTCCACGAAATCCCAGGAGTTGATTTAAAAAGTGCCAACGAGGAACAAATAACATGGTTTAGAGATTATCTTACCCAAAATAATATTATCTCAACGATCCGCAAATCCAGAGGTGAAGATATTCTAGCTGCATGTGGCATGCTTTCCACGGCTAAAAAACAAGAAGAAGAAAAAGAGTGATTATACTTAAATAGGAAAATTTTCATTATTTTTACTTCTAATTCTGAAATAGGATTAAAAATACATTTGCCCTGAACAACATTATATTTAATGTCATAAAAAACAAGAAATGGAAAAGGAACGAATAAAAATAGGTATCACTCAAGGGGATATAAATGGTATTGGATACGAGGTAATTATTAAATCCCTCTCTGATAATCAAATTTTGGAACAGTGTACACCCATTATCTACGGTTCACCTAAAGCTGCTGCTTATCACCGTAAACTAATGGATATTCAATCGTTCAACTTGAATGTTATTTCAAACATATCCGAAGCCCACTCTAAAAAAGTAAATATTATCAACTGTTCCGATGATGAAATTAAGGTAGAAATAGCCAAATCATCGCCCGAAGCCGGAGTTGCCGCGTTGGCTGCTTTGGAAATGGCTACCGACGACCTCAACAAGGGTTTGATTGATGCTTTGGTTACGGCTCCAATCAACAGAAAAAGCATGTCCTCGGATAAATCTATGTTTCTTGGTCATACTGAATTTTTAGAAGAACTTTTGCACAAAAAAGGTGAAGCTTTAATGATGATGCTAAATGACTCGTTGAAAATAGCCCTCTTAACAGGACATACCTCTTTATCCAGCGTGTCAGGATTAATTACAAAAGAACTTATTGTAAAAAAAGTAAAGACATTAAATAATATTCTTATTCAGGATTTCGGGGTACACAAACCTCGCATTGCTGTTTTATCTTTAAATCCGCACGCGGGAGAGGACGGCTTGTTGGGTGACGAAGAAACCAGGGTTATTATTCCGGCTATCAAAGAGCTAAACGACAGCCATTATTTGTGTGTAGGCCCGTTGGCTGCGGACAGCTTCTTTGGTTCTAGCCATTTTACAAAATATGATGCTGTGCTTGCCATGTATCACGATCAAGGGATGATTCCGTTCAAAGCCATATCCATGAACATGGGTGTAAACTACACGGCCAATCTGCCTATAATCCGTACGGCTCCAATACATGGCACGGAATATGAAATAGCCGGACAAAACCTGGCTTCGGAAGAGTCGTTCAGAAACGCTTTATATATGGCATGCGATATTTACCATCATCGCAAACAACATAAAGAAATAACAGCTAATCCATTAAAGAAACAGGAAGTGGAAAAAAGCGGTATTGTAGAATAAACAAATGAAGCCTGAAGTATTTACTTCGGGCTTTTGTTTTTTTAGCAATGAATAATTTGATTATCAATTTGTTATTCTATTTATATCAAACTAATATTCAAGTTTCTTGATATAAATAAAGTTTGGTATTACATTTGTTATACACTTGATATGATGTGCAACTAAAAAACACGATTATGAAAACTAACATTATTACACTAACACTACCGGCTATGTTTCTCCTATGGGGAACCGTTGGCCTTAATGCCCAAAGCCGCAGCGATTATAACAACGCCCGCTCGTCTTCACCATCTAGAAGCTCAAATGCAGTTTCAAACCCAAGCCAAAATTCAAATACATCAGGAGGCAGAGGTGCTAGCTTAAGTACACCGACTCCCGCCGTTAAAACTGATAATAACACGACTAGAGGTGGTAACAACAATGCCAACAATGGCAGAAGGGGTAGTTTCGGAGACAATAACAGACAGCCAGTTGTGGTAAGAGGTGGTAACCGGGAAGTAAAGCACTACCCAAGAGAAAATACCGTGATAGTAACCAACCGCCCTGAAAGAAGAATTACGGAAATACATGAAGACTACCGCCGGGTAAGCTACAGAGGTATTGATTACTCGTATGATAACGGCCGTTATTACAGAGTAAATAACGGTGCTTATATTGTTACAACTCCTCCTCGTGGAATACGTGTAAGCCTTATCCCTAACGGATTTTTAACCTTAATGGTGGGTACATTACCTTACTATTATTATGGTGGTGTATATTACCGCGAAATAGCTACTGACAATTACGAAGTAGTGGATCCTCCAATGGGAGCTATTGTACCCGAACTTCCGGCTGACGATGTAAGAGCTGTTGTAATTGGTGGGAAAACATATTTTGAATATGATAATATTCTTTACAAAACGGTAGTAACTTCGTCTGGAGTTCAATATAAAGTGATAGGAACGCTGGACGATGTTCAACGTTAAGCCCACACACTACTAAAAACAAATAAGGGAACTAATTTCGAAATTAGTTCCCTTATTTGTTTTGTATATATATGCTACCCAAAGAACAAGCTGTAAGGAGTATCTCTGCTAGTTATTTTTTCTTGGCTTGCAGGCTTCGGTCTATGATTGGGCCATATTTGTTAATTTGCTTTAGTGCTAGTTTGGTGCGGTTGTTTTCGCCCATTCGTATTTTCTGCCTGTATTGCATGTAGGAGTTGTGACGGAAATTTTCCACGTCACTTTCTTTTTGAAGTTTACCTATGATGTTTGTAATTCGGTTGTTTTGGTTTTCAAGGTAATTGCTCAAGTTATTTTGGTTTGCCACGTAAGGTTTAAGGTAGAGTTGGAAGTCTTCCATATCGCGGGTGAACCTGCGCACCACGGCAGAGTAGGTTGAATCTTCTTTTTGATCTGTACCCGAACCTCTTTTGGCTGTTTTAATCATTGTCAAGCGATCCTTGGTGGATTTGGTATATAGTTTGGCAAAGTCGAAAAATTGCAATTGGCTGTTGTATAAGTCGCCCTCCATCACATCGATGTTTGCTTTCTTCAAGCTGTCGGCATAGGAATTTCCTTTTCCCAACCACTTCTTTTGGATGAAATCGGGAGAGGTGTGTGCTAATGGCACGCCTTCGGCGTATGCCGCGTCAGTTTGTTTTATTCTCTGATAATTATTGTCGTAAATAGTTAATGCTTCCTGTTCGGTATTTACTTTGGCTGTAACTTTCTCCATCGTATATGGTTCGTTGGCTTTGTATAAATCTATTAGGTTTTTCAGGCACACGAGTTTCCAAATAGAGTCCTGCTGATACATCAGCAGGCGGCTTTGGCGAGCCGCTGTAGAGTCGGGCGTTTTAGGTCGACGAAGGTCGTCTATTGGTTTTATTTTTCTAAACTGGTTGTATTTGCTGTTGAAGTAACTTGTCATTGTTTTGCCTTTACTGTTGCTTTTGTTACTTAGCTTTATGTTGCCATTATTTTCTTTTACACGGGCTTTAAGGTCGGTGATGTATTGCTTGTTGCTGGTTTTAAGATTCTCTTTCCAACTTTCGCTGCGTTTTTGCAGCTGGATAAATTCCTGATCGTTATCTTTCAGTGTTTGTTTTAATAAGGAATCGGAAAGGAAGGCGTACCGTTTCATTTGTTTCAGCGTTGCTCTGTCAGCATCAAGCATTCTTGTTTTGCTATCGAAATATTTCTCGTACATGCTGTCCAAGGCGTTTATATACATGGATCCTCGCAACGAATTATTGAACGGGTTGTTTTTCCATCCTTCTTCTCCGTTGTAGATGTATTTCTCCACGGCTGATTTGGATGTGTAATCGTTTATTGCCGTGTTTTGAGTGTCGATAGTTGAATTGCTCGCCAGGTATTGTTCTATTGTTTTATCGCCTTGCATAAATATAGAGAGGGGCACTGGGTTTTCCAATAGTTGGAACATGGGTAATTCAGGCAGATGGGTGTACACCATTTTGTGAGGGTCGGCCAATATCCATTGCGAATCATATTTCTTTTTGAATGTGTATGCTGGTTTGTATGGCATGCCGAAAATGCCTTTGGTAATTTTTTTTAAGGACTGGTTACTTTGTACTACAGCACCGGCAGCAAAGGTTAAATCGACTAATTTCCATGCTCCATCCACTTGCACAGCCGACCACGCGTGATTGGAGCGGAATAGGGTATCGTTGGGGGTGAAGTCTATTTCCTTGGTGTATCCACCTACTACTTCGGCTTTTATGTTCACGGCTTTACACATTTGCTGGAATAGTATGGCATATTCGCCACATAATGCTTTGCGTTTTTTTAACACGGTTTCCGGGTTCCAAACTTCTGCTCTGCGTTCCACGTATCCTTTGTAGTCGTAATCCACGTGGGTAGCTATCCAGTAACTGATGGCCGTTACTTTGCTCGCATCGTTGGCATTTCCCTCGCAAAGGGCCGTAGCCAATATGTCAGGATTCTTGGTTTTGGAAGCTGGTATGTGATTTGCTATTTTTTGAATGGCAATGGTGTCTATTTGAGCAAAAAGAGAGATTGAAACGGAAGTGAAAAGAATAATAGTAATTAAAAACTTATGAATAAGGCTTTTCATGTTCGGGTTGATTTGTGTGATTGAAATGTATCGTTTGTTTAGTCCAAGGATTTACAAAGGTACTTTTTTTCAACATTGTCACAAATTGAAATGAATTTTAGCCAAGAATTTTAATAATCACTAAGGATAGTAATTTCACGGGGCGGAATCCTTTTGTTGCTGGGGTGGATTTCAGTCTTTTAGAAGGAAATGTGCAGATACTTATTTTACAATCAATTTCTTGGTCAACGAACCTTGATTGGTTGTTATTTTTACAAAGTAAGTTCCTTTACGTAAGCCATCTACAGGGATATATTCTTTTCCGCTAATAGTTTTTGTTATTAACAATTCGCCAGATATATTGTAAATAATTACTAATGCATTTGTTTCTCCGGCATTAACATAAAATCCTTCGGTAGTTGGGTTAGGGTAGGTAGAGACGTTCATCTCTTTTGTTTGGCTTTTGTCTTGTGCTAACAGGTTGCCGCATCCTATCATAAGCCCCATTAGTAGTACAATTAATTTCGTTCTCATTTTTTATCTTTTATATATTATAATTATATAACCATTTATATAAAATAATGTTTTGCAAATTTAACGAAAAATGCAATTAGTTATTGCTTTTTTTAACGAAAATTTTTATTTTCCACTTTGTAGCACTTTTACTGCTATTAGTTTATCATATCGTTGGCCGAACGCACGCTGATAAACGTATATGGCATATTCGTTCTCTGTTTGCCAAAAACTGCCTTCTATTCGTTGTGTACTGGCCTCTTTGCTATCTTTTGGCCGAAAAGCATAGAGGTAATTGTACCCGCCTTGTTTAAGCAGGACGGTTTGTTCGTAGCTTTTTGTGCGATTGTTGAATTGCATTTGAACGGTATTGTCCAGCTGGTTGTAATTAAATCCACCTAACACATATAACAATCCGTCAAAAAAAGGAGCTTCCGCAGAAACCGAAAAGTGTATTAGAAAATAATCCGCCGTTATGCTGTCGTTATCATAATTCTGAATGTTTACAACAAATTTTCCATTTACATCCTTGCTCTCATTGTAGGATGGAATCAGGGCTGGCTTAACCGGGTAAAGTTCTACATGGTAATAGGGGTCGAAAAATTTGATGTGATCTATACCATCACCATAGGCATAGATTGACGAGAAATCGAAAGAGTGATACTCGTTTCCACCTTCAAAAATTAACGACTTGTTGGTGTAGGTAATTTTATTTTGAGCCATGTAGGTAGGGGTAAGGTCTGTTACTTCATTATCGAGCCGCCCGTTTTGGCGTACCGTTATTTTTAGTTCCGAAGCTGGGTTTTCAATCGGGTAGGAGTTGGGAATAATGCTAAAGTCTAGTTGCTGATGTTTACCACTAAAATCAATATCTGTATTCCCTCGTACGCTGGCTGCTACTCCCACTTTGGTTTCTACTACAGAAAAACAGGCTGTTGCCAAAATTTTATCGGGGTTACTGCTTTCATAAAAGCTTACCACGTAATTGCCGGATATTTTGAAACTAAAATCTTCGTTGGGTAAAAAGAATGAATAATGATTGTATTGAACGGTGGTGTTGATTGAATGCTGTACGTCGTTTATTTGATTGGAGGGGAAGCCGTAGCCCCAGTCCATGGGCGAAATGGATGAAGCAGTCCAATCCGCATTACAATGTTGTACCGAATAATAAAGGTTGTGCATGTCGGGCGAAAGCTCATCGAATGAAATTCTTAGTTTTTCATCGCTATTCAGTTCGATGATGGGAAGCGCGAATTTGTTACCGCCAACAATGTTTACCTGTATTGTTTTTATATTATCCTGAAAAGCTTTTGTACTATATTGACTGGAAGCATTCATGCTGAAAAGCGTAATCAATGATATTTGTATTAGTAGCTTAACTGTGTTGTTCATAATAGGATAGATGTTGAAAAAAATAAGCACGATAAAGATAAGTTTTTTATTTTATCAATAAAAAACCCCGGTGCATAAAAATGCGCCGAGGTTTATTTATTCTAATTAAATCAATTTTTATTCTTCTGTGGTTTCTGTTTCACCTTCGGGTTCAATAGTGAAATCGTTAATGTCATTGTCAAGCAGCAGGTTGTACCATACCAATATTTTTTTGATGTCCGTAGGGTAAACTCTATCCCGGTCGAAATCGGGTAATATTTCTTCAAAATAATTTTTTAATGCATCTGCTGGCGATTTAGGATCGATTGAGGCCTTTTTACCCCCTTCTTTTTCTTTAATCAACATTAATACTTCTGCTAACGGTTTTTCGTCAGAATCCGTATAGATGGCAACGTCGGCCAATGATACCATTTTTTCGTGAGAGTAAGCTGGTTGGCGTTTTTTATCGAGCAACGATTCTACAATCAACATGTTTTTTCCTTGCGATACCAGTTTGTATAAACCGGGCTTCCCTGATATGGATAGAACTTTTTTCAACATAAATTGGATATGTAATATTATTGTGAGATAATAATTGTTTTTTTTAGTGCGACAAAAATACGATAATTTGGGATAAAACATGTTTTTTGTATAAATAAAATGAATGTTTGTTGTAAATATTTTAACGCTGTTTATACCTAGGTGTTCATCAATTTCTTATTAAATTTTCTTACTTTTGTTTTATAATTAATATTTAAAGCCTAATCATTATGAAAAGATTTTTACTAAAACAGGGTTTACTAATCCTTTTGTTGAGTTGGTTCACGGCTTCTTTAAGCGCACAAGGTACCTATGGTAATACTTTGCTTTTTAATTCAACGTATACAAGCTCATGGACAACCACGGGAACTACGTTTTCTGTTGTTGCAGGTATTGATACTGTTACCGTAGCGGGAACTGCTTCTGCTTCTATAAGTTCTAGTCGGTCAAAAGCATTTGCTACACGTAATAACACAACTGCTATTACATCAGTAAACTATACCGGTGCAGCAAAATGTACCAGTGTAACCGTATCGAAGTTACCTAGTTTGGGTCAGATTAACTTAGCGGTTCAAAATGGTGCAGGTACAGGTGGTACTACAGCTCTTATTAAGACTCAAATATCTTCAAATAAAGGTGTTACGTGGACAACAGTAGATTCTATCTCGTTGGTGGGGAATGCGAATACTATTGTCACTCCAGCAAATGTGGTTTCTAAAGATTCAATTCAAGTTCGGTTTCTTTTCCCTTATGCTTGCTGGTTTTATGGGGTGTCGGCATACAACCATATAAGCGAGAACAATACGGCTGCACCTGCATTGCTTTCTGCAAGCCCTGTTGCAAGTTCAAATCTTTCGGCTTCGGGTGCTATTACATTAGTGTTTGACGAATTGGTGAAAGCCGGTACAGGTACCGTAAGCTTAGGTAATGCAACAATCTCTTCTATCAAGTATTTAGGAAACACTGTTGTGATTAATTATACAGGGTTTACTAATGCAACAAATCCGCTTGTAGTGCCTGCTGCTGCTATAACTAATTATTATGGTACTGCTTTGGCGTCGGATATTTCCATTGCATATCAAATAGATGTTACTCCTCCCACACTTCAATCCGTAAGTCCTACTCAGGGTTCTACTATTCATATCAACGATTTGGGTCAAACCGCTCGGAAAATAGCTCTTACTTTTAGCGAGCCTATTCAACTAGGAACAGGAACGCTTTCTTTTAATGGAGCTACGCTTACGCCTTCTGTTTCAGGCAACGTGCTTACCATTGGTTATTCAGGTTTGAAATACAATACAACGGATACGTTGAAAATTCCAAAAACTTATATTCAAGACCTTTCCGGCAATGCTTTAGCTAAAGATACTGCTATTGTTTATTACTCGGATTCAAGAGATACAACACCACCTTTATTGAGAACTCAATCGGTGGCTGGTGGAGCTACCGCTCAACCTATAGGCGGAAGTATATATCTTACTTTTAATGAAATATTAAAAGTTGGTTCAGTCCCTGTTACTATTAATGGTAATCCGGTTGTTGTTTCTACCAACGATAGCATTATTGGATTGAATTATACAAATTTACCATACAATACAGCTGTTACCGTTAGTCTTCCTGCCGGATGTGTAACCGATACTTGTGGTAATGCTTTTGCCGGGACATCGTTTATAATAAACACGACAGCAAAAGTTGCAAAAGCTTTTGATTTTGTTGTAGCTAAAGATGGTACGGGTGATTATACTACTGTACAAGCGGCTATTAATGCGGCTCCAAATAACTCTGCAACGAGAACGTTGATTTATATCAAAAATGGTATCTACAAAGAAAAAGTAACCATTCCGGTAAGAAAAACAAAAATTAGCTTGATTGGAGAAAATGTTGACAAAACAATTATTACGTGGAAAGAATGTTCTTCTACAGCAACGGATAGTACTGGAGCATCCGCAGGAGGAACAGATAATTCTTATTCTGTAGTTGTGTTCTCCGATGATTTTTATGCTGAAAACATAACCATTAGAAATGATTATGATTATCATAATGGCACAGATGCAAATAAACAATCTGTAGCATTTGAACATCAAGGAGACAAACATGTGATGAAAAACTGTAAGTTCTATAGTTTCCAAGATACCTATTATCCTAAAAAAGCTGATAAACGTCAATATTTGTTGAACTGTTCATTCCAAGGTGGAACTGACTTTATTTTTGGTAGTGGAACCGCGTTCTTTGATACTTGTTCTATTCGTCCTGTAAGAGGAGGGCAATTTCTAACAGCACCTTCAGCTGTTACAAAGAAGTTTGGTTTTGTATTCAATAATTGTACAGTTTCAAGAGCAGATACAACTATATGGGGAACCAGTGCTTCTGATACCATTAAATTATTCTATTTAGGTCGTCCTTGGGGTGATAATACACGTTCGGTTTATATCAATGCAAAAATGGATTCTGCATTAATACAGCCTACGGGTTGGTCTATTTGGGGTGCTACCGATACTTATTATACTACTGCTTATTTTGCAGAATATAATAGTAGAAGTGCCGGAGGCTCTTTGATGCCTACTGCAAGTAGAGTTTCTTGGTCAAATCAATTAACGTCAACACAAGCTGCTCAATATACCTTTGATAATGCATTCAACTTTGGCCTTTCCGGTACTTGGAACCCAAGACCTTATTTAACAGCTCCTTCAGCACCAACAAATCCAACAGTATCTGGTGCAGGTGTAATATCTTGGACTGAGTCTCCTTTTGGAGTTGGTTACCTAGTGTTCCGCAACGACTCCTTAATAGGTAAAACTGCCGGAACAACTTACACTGATGGTGCATATAAATCTACAGCTGTTTATACTGTTAAAGCTTCTAATGAATATGGAGCCCTAAGTGTAAAATCGGCACAAGCTGTGCTTACCGGAATTAACAATGTCAAGGCTAATGCTGGTTTCTTAGTAGCAACCGTTGTTTCAAGTGAGATTACATTATCAAATCCAAGCAATTTTAGCTCTGTTGAAGTTGTATCAATAACCGGTAAAAAAGTGATTTCAACAGTTGTTAACGGTTCATCTGTAAATGTTGAAGCTTTGCCAGTTGGTATTTATTTAGCCAAAGGTTATGCTAAAAACGGAGATGTATATATAGATAAAATTGTGAAAAAATAATAGCTGAAATAGATTGAAAAGGCCGGCCGGATTGTTTTTACAATCCGGCCTATTTTTTATGCTACAAAACATGTATATTTGCAGTTCACAACAAGAATAATTTCACAACAAGATTTTTAATGGAAATATTAGACATAATATTAATATCCATCGGTTTGGCAATGGATTGTTTTGCAGTGTCAATTGCCAGTGGAATTATTCTGAAAAAGTTTCAACCCAAAATAGTCTTTCGAATGGCCTTTATGTTTGGCCTATTTCAAGGCATAATGCCATTGGGCGGATACTTTGCAGGCTACTATTTTAAATCTGTTATACAAGAGTACGATCATTGGGTGGCGTTGCTTATCCTTCTGTTTTTAGGAATTAAAATGATTAAAGAAGGATTGGCTACTCAGGATGAGGAAGATGAACGGGCTAAAACTATTTGTCCCTTACTATGGTCGTCTATTTTAATGCTGTCGTTAGCAACCAGTATTGATGCGTTGGCTACCGGCATTGTTTTTATTTCGTTTAGTTGGGAGCGGTTATTCTTCTCGTTGCTCATTATTGGGTTCACCAGTTTTGCTTTTTCAATAGGCGGAAGCTATATTGGTGCTCATTTTGGCAAGCATTTTAATTTTAGAATTGAAATACTCGGAGGTGTTATTCTAATAGGCATTGGCGTAAAAATATTTTTAAGCCACTTGGGTTATTTATAAATAGTATATTTACGTAATTTCAAATTAAGCTCTATAATTTATGGCTGCTAAAACAGATGATAAAGAAAAAGGATATTTGTGTGAAAAGGTGTTGCCTTACGAATCAAAAGGAAACAAGAAGGAACAAATAACCAGCATGTTCAACTCTATTTCGGAACATTATGATTTGATGAATAGAGCGATGACTATGGGTATTGATATTGTTTGGCGACGAAAAGCCATAAATAGTATCAAATCTTTTCAACCTAAATTTATTCTTGATGTAGCTACCGGAACGGGCGACTTTGCCATAGAGTCGTATAAAAAATTACATCCTGAAAAAGTTATTGGAATCGACTTGAGTAAAAATATGCTTGAGATTGGAAAAATTAAAGTTGCCAAGCAAAGTTTGGGAGGCAAGATAGAATTAACCGAAGGCGATTGTATGAATCTACATTATGATAATAGCATTTTTGATGCCGTTACCGTTGCTTTTGGTGTTCGCAATTTTGAAAGTTTGGAAAAAGGAATAAAGGAAATGAACCGGGTATTAAAAAAAGGCGGGCATCTTGTTATTTTGGAAATGTCGGAACCCTTTACTGTTTTTAAGCCTTTTTATTATTTATATGCAAAATTTGTGATTCCATCAGTAGGCCGTTTTTATTCAAAAGATGCAAAGGCCTATCAATATCTTCCCCAGTCAATTGATGCCTTTCCCAAGGGTAAAGAAATGACCACACTGCTAGAGAAATGTGGCTTCTCGGAAGTAAAACATCGTAGATTTACGTTTGGTGTATGTGCCTTTTATCTTGCTAAAAAATAATGTTATTAATTAATTCTTAAATTTTCTTAATTTCAATAAACAAAACACATTATTTTCTGTTTTAAATATGGAACCTTTCGTTCGTTATTAAACAATAACATGGATTTAACATTATTGTTTAAAACGCTAATGGTTCTAAAATATTAAAATAATAAAGTGTTTTGTTTATGAAAAATAAACTCCTTTCACTAGTCACTCTTTATGTTATATTGAGTGGCTATAATGTGTGTGTAGCTCAAACATCTACGAGTTGGAAAGGAACTTCAAGCTCTACATGGACAAATTCTGCAAACTGGACGAATGGAGTGCCGACCTCTACTACAAATGCAATTGTTGGTGATGTTAATTTCACTGGAGCCAATCAACCAAATATAGGTTCCTCGTCTTCCTGTTTAAGTCTAACCATTGGTGGTACAAAGACCACTTCGCTAACGGTGGGTGCTACGCTGACTGTAAATGGAATGGTTACCATTAATTCAAACGGTACGCTCTATCATACAAAAAACACAACAACTATTCTTGGCGATTTTATTATAAACGGTACTTATTCTCGTAGTGGTAGTCGAACGGTGGCAATGGGTGGCTCGACCCAAAATATTAGTGGAACGGGAACTGCAAGTCTGTATAATTTAATCGTTAATGCCGGTTCTACAGTTACCCTGCAACGGAATATAACGTTGGCAGGAGCATTAACTGTTAGTGGAACCATAAACCCGAATGAGCCGACTACCTATAAAATTACGGCTGCATCCATGTCTATTACTAACGGTGGTGATGCCAAGGTGAATGGAGCAACTTTTGCAACGAACTATTCCGTGAATCCTTCTATTGCGGCCGGTGGGGTGGTGGAATATTCATCTACCTCCGTGAATCAAACAGTTAGTAACTCCATAACTTATTCCACGTTGCGAATTAGTGGTAGTGGAACGAAAACGTTGGCTGGAAATTTAACCACGTTGAATTCCAGCTTAACTACTGCCGGACGATTAGAGGTAAATGCCGGAACGTTAGATATGGTGGGTTTTACGGCTAATCGTGGAACTACTACAACGGGTGGTACATTAATTGTGGCCAATGGAGCTGCGCTTAAAACATCATTGGCAGGAACCTGTTTTCCTATAAATTATGCTACCATATCGTTAAGTCCATCCAGTACTGTGGCTTATTATGGTGTAAATCAAACAGTCGCTGCACAAACGTATGGGAATATACTCCTAACGTCAAACTCCGGGGCTGCAACTAAAACTATGCCTACCTCGGCTTTAATTATACAAGGTAGTTTAACCAGTGATTTAACGGGTGGAGGAACCTCTGTAAGTTATACCGCCGGTAGTAATATCTCAGTTACCGGGAATGTAAACATTGCATCAGGAACTACATTTAATGCCGGTAGCTATTCGCATACAGTAACCGGTAGTTGGGTAAATAATGGCACTTTGACGGGGAGTACAAGTTCATTTACACTAAATGGGCCGGGTGCATCTTTGAGTGGAACTGGAACATATAATTTTAATAACCTAACTTTTACGGCTTCCGGTTATACTGCTGCAAATAATACGAATATTTCAGTGTCAGGTAATTTAGCTACAACAGGTTCAGGTACTTTTACACACACGGCTGGAAGTACAGGTATCGTTACCATGACCGGAACTTCAACAACATTGAGTGGAACTGGATTTGTGTTTAATAATTTTATATCTACCGGTACGGTAACTTCATCAAATAATATTACCGTTGTCGGAAATTTAGGAGTAACAGGTGGGACATTTACAGGAACGGGAACCACAATAACGATGACGGGTACCGGTAAAACAATTAACGGAGGAGGTACGGCCAATTATGGTTCGTTGGTTGTTGCATCTGGAGCATCTGTAACAACTACGGCGAATTTTAATGTAGCTTCTTTATTAAATGCTTTAGGAACTTTTACGGCCACAGCCGGAACGGTTACTTTTAATGGTACGGATGTTATTAGTGGTAATCCCAATTTATACAATGTTACCATAAACGGAACATCTTTACAACTATCGTCCAATACAATAGTGGGTATAGCTAATGCGCTTACCCAAACATCGGGTTCTTTTAATGCAACTTCGTCCGTACCGAATACGGTTAATTATAATGGTACTGGAGCTCAAAATGTATTAAATACTACTTATAATAACTTAACGCTATCAGGTGGCAATACTAAAACAGTGTTGGGTAACAATACCATTAACGGAGATTTCACAATTGCCTCGTCAACAACTTTTGCTTCAGGATCTTATACTCATAGCGTGTATGGAAATTATTCTAACAGTGGTGTTTATACACCGGCCACCAGTACGTTGCAATTTTCGGGAGCAAATAATACTTCATTCTACGAAGCAAGCCCTACCACGTTTAATGTTTTAACTTTAAATAAAACTGCCGCGAGCAATACGGTAACGCTATTGAGCAATGCCAATATAAATACCTTGAATATGACTCAAGGTAAAATGTTGACAGGTAGTAATGTAGTAACTATTTATACAATGCGTACCGGTAACGGTATTATTCTAGGCAATATATGGCGTTCGCAAACATTTTCCACCGGTACTTCTTATGCTTTTGAAGGACCTAATAACACAATCACCTTCGCTTCCGTTTCAGGAGTAACATTAGTCAAAGTAAACGTGGTAGCATTGTCACCTTCCGATTATCCATATGGCGGTTCTATCAGTCGGCAATATACCATTGAAGCTTCAGGTTCAAGTCCTAGCTATTCGGCTACACTCCGCCTGCATTACGAAGATGGGGAATTAAATGGAAATACGGAAAGCAGTTTGAATTTGTGGAATTATAACAGTTCGTGGACATTGGTTGGTAAAACGGGTAACGATGCCACCAATAATTATGTTGAAAATTCAGGTATTACCAGTTTAAATACGCGTTGGACATTGGCCGGAAACTCCGTGGTGAAGAGCTGGAATGGTTCGGTAAGTACTGACTGGTCAACGGCGGGCAACTGGACTCCTTCCGGTGTACCGGCATCGACGGATATTGTCCAAATTGGTAATTTATCATTTACCAATCAACCCACTGTTTCGGCAGCAGTTTCTTGTCAGTCCGTCTACTTTGGTAGTACAACAACAAGTACATTGACCATTAGTTCCGGGTCATTAACAACAAGTGGTATTAATGGTACTTGGTCGGGGCCGGCTAACCATACCATTGCCGTAGGTGCAAATACATTAACGGTAAATGGTAGTATGGTGATGAGCGATGGTACAAGCAACCATACAATAAATCTTACTGTTGGCTTGGGTACCGCGGAGATTGTCGGTACATTAAATCAATTGGGTGGAGCGAATATAACATTCACTGATGCGGGTACTCTTAAAATTGGGGATGACTATCTATACACGAGCGGAACACTGACTCCGAGTACGGGAACCGTTGAATATAACGGTACGGTGGGACAAACAGTAGCCAGTGTACCTTATTATAACCTGAAAATAAATAAAACAGCAGGATTAGCTGATGCCGGTGCTGCTATTTCTGTTGCCAACGATTTATTAGTAACAGCGGGTGAATTTGATTTAGAAAATTCGGCAGCAATTACCGGAAATGTAACTATTTCTTCAGGAGGGACTCTGGGTGTTAAAAATAATTATACTACTACGGTTGGCGGAAACTGGACTAACAACGGAACCTTTACTGCCAATAGCGGTACGGTAACGTTTAATGGTACCGGTACACAGATGTTAAGTGCAACTACGTTTAATAACTTAATCATAAATAAAGCTAGCGGAACCCTTTATCAAACAGGTAATATAAGTACACAAGGAGATATTTCTTTATTAGCAGGTACCGCGGATATGCAAACCTATGCCGTTGTTCGAACAGCGGCTGGAGGAACTCTTACTATTGCAAATGGAACGATTCTTCGTTTTGGAGGTACTAATTCTACCGTGCCACAGTATAGTGCTTATATTATAGGATCAACCAGTACTATTGAATTTTATGGCTCTGCATCCCAGTATGTGTCGCCACTTCCTTATGGAAATTTAATTTTATCAAATGGAGGTAGCAATGGAAAGCTGATGGTTAGTGGAATTACCGTAGCGGGAGACCTTACCATAAACTCGGGAGCCGAACTTATGGCCGGAGCTAATACAATTGATTTATATGGAAATTTTGTAAACAATGGAACCTTTGATGGTCAAACAGGTTTAGTAATTTTGGAGGGTACAAATAAAATATTAACAGGTACTACTGCTTTTAATAAATTAACAATAAATGGTACTTATACTAATAGTAGTGCAATAACCATTACAACTAATAATTTGTTGTCTGTAAATGCAGGAGCCAGTATAAATACCGGAATAGGCACTATTGATATTAATGGAAATATGATTACCGCGGGTACCATATTGAATTCCGGGGTAGTAAATATTGCAGGAACTGCTGCTCAAACGCTTGATTTATTAAGTACCTCTTATACATATCTAGCCGGAACCTTAAACTTTAATGGTAGTGTTTCTCCAACGTTAAATTCAACTGCGTCACCTATCTTCAATATTGTAAATATAAATAACACGGCAGGCGTTAGTCCATCAATACCGTGGTTGATTCTAGGTACATTTACCGTGAATAGCGGAGCCAAATTTTATGGCGGAGTTTATACCCATGAGTTTAGAGGATCGTGTTATAATCATGGCTACGTTACCAGCATTGGTAATATCTTTTTTAATCCCTCTTCGGATGTAACAATACTAACCGATGGCCCTCAATTGGATTGCAACGGAACCGTTACACTGGGCGGTAGTGGTTTAATTACCACATCAGGAGCTCCTACTTCATTTAATAATGTAACGGTAACGAATACGAATCCGGCTGGTTATACTTGTATGGGAAATTGGTATATGTATGGTGATTTAATAATAGGAAGTAATTCTATTTTCCATGCAGGCAGTTACACCCATACTATTGGAGGTAATATTTTAAGTACAGGAACTTTGGATGGTGCAGGTTCTACTATTGTTATGACCTCACCCACGGCTCAGTTAACAACCAGTTCGGTAACCACCTTTAATAATTTTACCATTAATTCGGGAGCAACACTAATTGCCAATTCGGATTTTGATGTATCTGGTAACTTTATGAATAATGGAACCTTTGATGCTACCAATTCAGATGGTGCATTAACTATGGTTGGTTCCGGTGCTTCCATTATAGGCGGATCAACTACGCCATCAACAATCGGTCAGCTTGCCATTAATAAAACAGGAGGAGCAACAGCTACTTTAGCCGGTAATCTTTCAGCCATGACCAGTGTTAACATCGCACAGGGTACGTTGAACCAATCAACGTATTCTATCGCTGAAAATAGTGGAAACGGTTTGCTTACAATAGGTTCGGCAGGTACGCTGCAAATAGGTGGAACAAATACTCTACCAACATTTACAACATATTCGCTTGATCCGTTGAGCACTGTTGAGTACAATGGATCGGCTACGGCACAAACAATTTCAAATGTTTCTAATTATGGTAATTTGATAATTTCCAATACTGGAAATAAAACTGCGAATGGAGCATTAACCGTGCAAACCAATTTCACCTTAAGCAACGGTACATTTATAGGAGGAGCTTACACGCATAATGTGGGTGGAAACTGGTTGATGAGCGGAGGAACCTTTACCAATACGGGTACAACCATCAACTTGAATGGTACGGGGGCTCAAACTATTTCGTCAACCGGAGCCTTTAATAATTTGACCGTAAATAAAACAAGCGGTATTCCGTCATTATTGTCCGATATTACAGTAAATGGAACGCTCACTCTTACTAACGGAGTATTAACAACCGGAACATATAAGGCCATTAGCCCTTCATCGGGATCAGTATCTCGTACCGGTGGCTGGGTAAACGGTAATTTGCAAAAATATTGTGCCACAGGAGCCACTTCCCGAACCTTTGAAGTGGGTGATGCAACTGTATATGCACCCATCACGGCAGCCTTTGCCAGTGTAACAACAGCTGGAAATTTGATAGGCAGTACAACCAAATACGATAATCCGAACATGCCAAGTTCATTGATGAATATCAACAAAAGTGTAAATCGGTATTGGACGTTAACCAACAGTGGAATTGCATTTACCACTGCAACTGTTACCCCAACTTGGGTTGCCGGTGATGTAGATGCTGGTTCTACCACCAGTAACTTTAGAATAAAGAGTTACGATGGTTCTGTTTGGTCTATTTTAACCTATGCCAATGCTTTAGCTACTTCCATACAAGCAACTAATTGTACCGAATTTGGCGATTTTGCAGTGGGTGAAGCAACGTCTGAAACACAATGGACAGGTGCTGTTTCTTCAAACTGGAATATTACAGGAAACTGGAGTTCCGGCATACCCGATGCATCAACCAATGTATTGATTCCATCCGGTACGCCTAATAATCCTTTAATAGATGCAACTTCCGGAGATGGTGCGGTTCAATCGATAACAGTTGCATCAGGTGCCATCCTAACGGTATCCGGTGCTACATTGCAAATAACAGGTGGTATTTCTAACAACGGTACATTTACAGCAAGCAACGGTACTATTAATTTATTGTCGTCAGCTTCTCAGATTATTGAAAATAGTACTTTTACCAGTAATACAGTAAAAAATTTAATCATCAACAATGATTTAAGTGTTACGTTGGCTGGTGATTTGACTATTAGCAATAGCTTAACCTTGACAAAAGGATCCTTCCAAATTGCAGCTAATACATTAACGTTGAATGGTTCCGTTACAGCAACCAGTGGAACTTTAGTAGGAGGAACCACTTCAAATATTATCGTAGGTGGTTCCTCGGTAACCCTCAGTCTTCCTTCGGTAAGTTTGAATAATTTGACTATCAATAGAGCAAATGGTGCAGCGATAACCGGAAATGTCACGATAAACAATGTATTAACATTAACCAATGGTGCATTAACGCTGGGAGCAGATACGTTGATTTTAATCAATACCCCGGTTCGCACCAGTGGAAGCATTGATGCCAGTAATAGTGCAGCCACGTTAGAATTTAATAATGCATCATCCATCACCTTGCCCACATCCCCATTCTCAGCCGCGGTCAATAATTTGTACCTGAAAGGAGTCGGAGGCATTATTGCCGGTTCTGATTTCACCGTAAACGGTGCATTGAATTTAGAAGCAGCCAATCCTTCTGCAACACAAGGCTTGTTGGATATGTCAACCTATACATTAACAATGGGAGCAGCCTCTTCTACAATTGGAACCTCGGATGTTGACGGAAAAATACAAAGAACATCAATAAGTCCAAATACATCCTATTCATTTGGAAATAAATATACAACTATTGCCATATTAGGTGCAACCGCACAGATGCCTACATCCATTTCTGTTACTGTAACGATAGGTAGCTATGGCAATTGGCCTACACAATCAGTATTAGATGCTAACTATCCAGGGTTATATGCCGGAAAAGGTACCAATTCGGTTAAGCGAACCTATAGAATTGGGATGACGGCTCCAAGTGGTTATTCCGCTCCTTACAGTTTTCCAAATACTATTGTAAATGTTAGCCTTCACTTTTTGGATTCAGAATTGAATGGATTAACAGAAACTAAATTGATAACTGCTGATTATGATGTAGGTTTAGGTTCAGGTGCAATTCCATATGCAGATGAACATGGTATTGCAACTTTTAATGATACCTATGATTATATTAGTAGTTCGGACTTACCGTTAGATTACTTTATTTATGATGCAACATATCAAGATTGGTATGAGGTGTTTTCCTTTATTGAGCATCAAGATCAAGCATATATGACCTGGAATGGTTCTTATTCTTCGGATTGGAATAATTCCTTAAACTGGACACCGATAGGTACACCCGGAACAACAACCAAAGTTATTATACCCGATGCCAATTTAACAAATAACGATCCGGTGATTCCTACAACAGAAATAAATGCTATCACTTTTCAAAATAATTCAATAGCCTCCTTAGGTTCCTCTGTATTAACCATTAATGGTGTCAGTGGTGCTTGGAATAATCAAGGTGGAAATATTAATCAAGGAACCAGTACCATTTTGTTTACAGGCCTTGGTGCAACAATTTCAGGTAATACCGATTTTTATAACGTACAGATTGCCGATGGAGCAAGTATAGTTAACGAACTAGGAAACTATACGCGTATTTACGGAAACATTACTAAAACTGGTTCAGGTACTGGAAAATGGATTACAGATACCTATGATGCTACGATAGAATATGCTGGAGCAAATCAGACGATATTAGCTACAGACGGCAATCCAAATTACCACACGTTAATTTTAAGTGGATCGGGAACGAAAACGCTGCCTTCTTCATACTTGAAATTTGATGGTGATCTGGTGCTTTCAGATACCGTTACCGTTACCGCTACGGGCAATCTCTCTACAACTGGCAATATGGTAATTGGTAATGCCGCAACATTCAATACCGCAACATCAGCCGATACCATTGCAGGTAATTTGCGCGTGCTGGGTAACATGAATGTTGCTAGTGGTGGCACTGTTAAATTAATAGGTGCTACCAGTGATTTGCGTGTAGCATACGCTGGCGAATTATCAAATGCCGGTACTCTATCAGTGCCAAGTACGGGGTCTATTACCATCGTGGGTAATGATTCTGCAGTAGGTCAAATACTCAATAGTGGGACAATTAATAATGCCGGAAGTATTCGTTTTGATAAAGATTTCTTGGCAAGTGCAGGTTGGTATTTTATGTCCTTACCATTTGATGTGTCCGAATCTAATATTACCAATGGTATAACAGGTGGTTCCTTAACTTGGGGCGATTTGGCTACGTCCACTGCCGATTATTATGTAGCTCGCTATGATGGAGTTGCCCGTGATGCAGGTGGAAAACCGAATATAACAGGTGCAGGTGTATATTGGGCAAATGCCACTACCCATAAATTCAATAAAAATCAAGGATATATAGTAGCAGCCAACGCTGATGCGCGTATACGGTTTACCTCCGATAATTCAGGCGATGTGGATTTGTTCGGATCGGCCAATGTATCACCCACGGTAACCCAAGCAACAACAAACGGAGACTCAAAACATTGGAGTTGGAACCTAATGGGTAATCCTTTCTCTGCCGGTTTCGATTTAGCAGGAGCTACGCAAGGTGATGCTCCGTTCTATTATTTCAATGGCGTAAATTATGTTACCATAATGGCTGGCGATAGCTATAAAACATATCCATTCACCAGTTTCTTTTTGCAAGCATTTGATGCCGCGAGTACAATCACGTACAACAAAAATAATATAAGTTTCAAAGCAGCCACCGCGTCCGATTATGATGAAGTAGATTTAACCATCAGGGATAGTAGTAATACTAAGTATGAAAGAGCAGTAGATCGATTTAGGTTACGTGTACGCGATGATGCCACTACCGGTTTTGATCCTCAGCTAGATGGACTAAAGTTTGTCAGTTCAAATACTTCCGTGCCTCAATTATATTGCAATTATAATGGCAATAATTATTCAGTAAACTCAATTCCAAAAGATACAACCGTTACCACCACTACTATTCCGTTAACATTATATACAGGTGCAAAAAAATCATACACCATCCGTATAGCAAACCCGGAAAGAGTGAAACGCTTTACCAACGTGTATTTAACAGACGCTAATACGGGTGCACAAGTTGATTTGCTCACAACACCAACCTATACGTTCTCAACCACATCAACAGGGACAACAACTACCCGGTTGGCTTTAGTTCTAGAATCCACTGGTAATGCAACTAATTTGCAACTTCAGAAGCAAAGCAATGGAACCATCATTGTTAAATCGCAGTCAGGGAAGGTAACAATCGAAGGTATTCATGGCAAAGCAAAAGTCTCAATATTTGATATAACAGGGCGGCAGGTTGCTAAATTCAATAATGTACAAAATTACCAAGTACTGCCCGTGTCATTAGATGGCATTTATTTAATAAACGTACAATCAGTAGATCAAGAGTTTATAACCAAGTTATTATTTAAGGTGAAGTAATGATGATGAATAGTGGAAGAAAACATATAAAAAAGAAGAAAGCATTTTTAATACTGATTTTTTTCATCAGTGTACAGTGTTTGTTTGGAGTAACATTGCCTTCAAGTCCGTATACAAGTAAAGCATCTGTTACGAACAACGATCAGTCTAGTGGTGGAATAGCACAACCACCAGCTATGGCCTTGTTGGGCGACGCTCCACCATTGCCCCCCGATCCGGGCGACGTGCCGCTGGGCGACAATTTGCCTTTATGTATTATAGCTTTGGGTTATTTGATTTATAAAAATAGAAAGGTTAACAAACAAAGATTCTGTTAATAATTTTCTATACAGAAAGTAAAGTTTATGCCTTTTCTTTTTTAAAGAAAAGGCATAAACAACCTAACTTTTGTTTTTAATTTATTCCCAAAAATATAAATTTACGAATGGCGGGTTCTTTATTAACCGTAAATGTTATATGAAAATAAGTTTAAGAGAACAAAGAGTTTGGAAAATTATACTACAGTAAGAAATACAGTAGCTATAGTAAAGCGTCCGCTTTCAGGAATCATAAGGGCTATTTTTTCACCTTTTTTTAATCTGCTTGAATTGAAAAGTTCTTCCAAGGCTAAATAAATAGAGGCCGAACCTACGTTACCAACTCGGTCAAGGTTAATAAACCATTTTTCAAAAGGCACTGCAATATCTTTTTCAACCATCCCTTTCATCAATCTTTCTTTAAAAAATAAGGAAGATAGATGAGGTAGAAAATAATCAACATCCGTTCCTGGATTTACACCATGTTTTTTAAATGAGTCGTGCATTTGTAAAGCGCAATATTTTATGATATTAGCTTCCAATATACGTACATCTTGTTTGATAACGAAGATAGACTTCTCCAACCATTCCTGTTCAGTATAGGTTTTCCAGCTCCTCAATTCCCCATCCTCTGTTCTTTCGGCTCCCATATACATACATACAGGATTCTCGTTGGCATAAGATGTAGTTTCAATCCATTCCATTTTCAAGGAAATACCCTCGCCTTTTTTATTCTCAAGCAACATGGCACCGGCACCATCCGAAAGCATAAATCGTAAGAAATCTTTTTCAAAAGCAATGATAGGTTTATCATCAACTTCTGCTAAGACCTCATATTCTTTGTCATAATTTTTAGAAAGAAGACCACCCGAAGCCAGTTCACCACCTGCACAAATAGCATTTTTTGTGTTCCCCGATTTTATTGACATGTAGCCGATTTTCATGGCATGAGCACCACTGGCACAAACGCCGGCCGGTGATATAATTTCCATCGGTTTGTTTTTTAGCAATCCATGTACCATAGCCGTGTGCGAGGGTAACATTTGATCCACGCCACTGGTTCCACAAGTCAACAATTCTACATCCTGCAATCCTTTGCTAGGGTTATCAAACAACCCTAAAATGGCTTCTTTTGTCATTTCAGCGCAAGTATGCGTTACTTTCCCCTCTTTATTCAAGGCATAATAGCGAGTTTTTATCCCGTTCTGTCTTAAAATAATGCTTCTAACTCTCGAAGGTTTATCTCCGATTTTTCCCAAAAATAACTCCATGTCATCATTACCTATCGGTTGGTTCGGTAGGAACTTAGACATTTTGGTAATAAAAACTTCTGATTCCATTTTTTAATCCTTTTTTAGTGTATTATAAAACTTAAGTAAAACTTCTTCAAGTTGATTAATAGTAACACCTCCGTCAATAGAAAAAATATAGGACATTCCATTAAACGAGTAACGGAACATTTGGGCAGCCCAAGCGACATCAATATTTCCTTTTATCTCGCCATTGTCTTTTGCCCGTTGGATAATTTCTTCCCAAACGTCTAGTTCTTCTTGGTTGATTTTCATAAACAAAATCTTGCTAGCTTCTATTTTTTTACTTGCTTGCAACACAAAAGAGATGTAATCAACAGGAGTTATGGCATTAGGATCAAAAATATGTTGTAAATATTTAATTACTCTATCAACATTCTTTAAATAGATTCCTAAAAAATCGTATAATGAACAGTTGCTTATATCGCCAAATTTTTCTGCTGGTTTTTGCTGACTTAAAATAAATCTATCTACAACTTTCAGGTATATTTCCTCTTTACAACTAAAATGACTAAAAAGGCTACCTTTTTGAAGACCCACTGCACTACTGATTTTAGAAACACTGGCTTCATGATAACCCTCAGTCATGAAAAGATATGCTGCGGCTTTAATTATTTCATCTTTTGTTGTTTTCATTATTTTTATTTTGTGATTATTTTTTTGCAAAAGTAATAAAATAGGATAACAACTAACATTAGTTTGTTATTATTAAAATGTTAAAATACATGAAATTTAAAATGGTTTGGCATTTTCCTTGTAGTTACTCTAAATAAGAAATTAAAGATTGCTAATAAGATAATTGTAATGAAGACTCTTCTTAATTTTTAATTTTATTAGGTAAATAAGAACTTGTTTGCTATATATTGATTATACATATTTGTATTTATAATATCAGTTTTTTCATACAAAATTAAGTTTGCTACCTTTGTAAGCTCAAGGTGTATTTCTTTTGTATGTGTAATGTTAAATAATCAGATCGGATATTTAAGATGTTTTATCCCGAAAATTTTGAAGTAAAAATAGGTTTTGACAAAATACGAACATTAGTCAAACAAAAATGCCTTAGCGCGCCGGGGGAGGAAAAAGCCGATGCCATGTCATTTACCGCTTTGCATACCTCGGTAACTCGCCTCCTTGCTGAAACAGAAGAAATGCAACGCGTGCTTACCGAAGATGCGGAAGAATTTCCGTTGGTAACATTTCAAGATGTTCGCGAAGGACTATCCCGGATTCAGGTCGAAGGCCTTTATCTAGATGCCGTGGAGTTGTTCAACCTATGGCGTTCGCTCGAAGTAATTAGTACCGTGGTTCGCTTCATAGCCGGAAAGCCGGAAGGACAGTATCCCAACCTGTGTACCTTAACACAAGAAGTTGCCGTATTTCCCGAAGTAATAAAACGTATTGATGCCATACTAACCAAGTTTGGTAAAATAAAAGACAACGCTTCGCCCGAATTATCCCGTATCCGAAAAGAAACATTTCAGGTGCAAGGAAGCGTGTCACGTTCCCTCCAACACATATTAAGGCAAGCCCAGACCGACGGCTTTGTGGATAAAGATACCCTGCCCACGGTGCGCGAAGGCCGCTTGGTTATACCCGTGTCGCCCGCATATAAACGAAAGCTAAAGGGTATTGTACACGACGAGTCGGCCACTGGGAAAACCGTGTTTATAGAGCCCGCCGAAGTGGTGGAAAGCAATAACCGCCTGCGGGAACTGGAAGCCGAGGAGCGACGTGAAATTATACGCATCTTGGTGGATTTTGCCAATTACTTGCGCCCATACCTCTATGATATAGAAAGCTCGTACGACTTTTTAGCCACCGTCGATTTTATTCGAGCCAAAGCTTGCTTTGCGTTGGATATAAAAGCCATCAAGCCCGTTGTTCTCGACGAATGCGTGGTGGAGTGGGAAAAGGCCGTTCATCCCCTGCTGTTTTTATCCCTCAAAAAACAAGGGAAGTCAATCGTTCCCCTCAATATAACGCTCACACCCGAAAAACGAATCCTGCTTATATCCGGGCCTAATGCCGGGGGTAAATCCGTATGCTTGAAAACGGTGGGACTCTTGCAATATATGCTTCAATGCGGCATGCCAATTCCTGTAAGTGAAACCAGTCGTATAGGCATTTTTGCCGATATTTTTATTGATATTGGCGACGAGCAGTCTATCGAAAACGATCTGTCCACCTATAGCTCGCACCTCACCGCGATGAAGTTCTTTGTTAAAAATACCAAATCCGAAAGCATTATTCTGATAGATGAATTTGGTGGAGGCACCGAACCACAAATAGGTGGGGCTATTGCCGAATCGCTGTTGGAGCGGTTCAACGAGAATAAAACCTTCGGGGTGATAACCACCCATTATACCAACCTAAAGCATTTTGCGGAGGATGCCGAAGGCATTGTAAACGGTGCCATGCTGTATGACAGGCACCACATGCAACCCCTGTTTCAATTGGAGATAGGCAATCCCGGTAGCTCCTTCGCCATCGAAATAGCTCGCAAAATAGGATTGCCCGAAAGTGTTATCCAAGCGGCCACCGATAAAGTGGGTACGGAGCATATAGATTATGACAAGCATTTGCAGGACATCGTGCGTGACAAAAGGTACTGGGAGAATAAACGCCAACAGGTGCGCCAACGCGAAAAACACCTGGAAGAACTGGAACAGAAGTATCAGGCTGAGCTCCAACAGATAGACAGCCAGCGCAAGGAAATAGTAAAAAAAGCCAAAGCGGATGCTACCAACTTGCTTTCAACTACCAATGCCCGAATTGAAAACACGATACGGGAAATAAAAGAAGCGCAGGCGGAAAAAGAGAAAACAAAAAATATCCGTCAGGAACTGGACGCGTTTAAACAAGAAGTACAGCAAGAAGTTGGCAGCGTGGATGCCATCAGCCGAAAAATTCAAAAGCTCAAAGAAAAAGAAACGCAAAAACAATCGGGCAAACCAGTTGTTGTAAAAAAGACAATAGAAAAAGAGCAAATCTCGGTAGGCGATAACGTGCGCATGAAAGGTCAAACCGCGATTGGCGAAGTAATGGAGCTGCAAGAAAAAACAGCTGTCATAAGCTTCGGTACGTTGAAATCCACCGTTAAGCTCCAAAACCTTGAAAAGTTGAGCCGGGGGCAAGCCAAAAAAGAAACCCGCAAAATAGCCGTGCTAGGTGGAAGTACCAACGAAGAAATTCGCCAGCGAAAACTTAATTTCAAACAGGAAATAGATGTGCGCGGCATGCGTGTGGATGAGGCTTTGCAGGCGGTAACTTATTTTATCGACGATGCCTTGATGATAAACGCCGGCACGGTACGCATTCTGCATGGCACGGGTACCGGGGCATTGCGTCAGGCCATTCGTCAGTACCTGGCTACCGTTCAGGGTATCGCCCATTTTCATGATGAGCATGTGCAGCTAGGCGGAGCCGGAATTACGGTAGTGGAATTTTAATTAATGGAGTCTGCATAAAAAATATTGTTCCTTCAGATTGAAACCTGCTAAGTTTTCAAACCTTAGCAGGTTTAGAAGAAAATCTATGCTTGTTCTTTAATGGCATCTTTAATCGATAATTTGCGCAATAAAGGAGCCTTTTTGGCAGCAACACCCACCACGAGCAATGTCATCACTCCCCCGAAAATAACCGAGTTCACAATGCCCATCAGTTTGGCCGTGGCTCCCGACTCGAAAGAACCCAGCTCGTTGGACGAGCCTATAAAAATACTGTTTACGGCAGCTACACGCCCCTTTACTTCTTCCGGCGTGTACACTTGCAGAATAGTACCTCTTACCACCACGCTCAAATTGTCGAACGAACCGCTTAGGAACAACAAAAAGGCTGACAGGTAAAAGTTTTTCGACAAGGCAAACCCAATCATGCAAATACCAAACGCGGCTACGCAATAAAGAAGTTTATGTCCCGATTTATTTACCGGAGGGTGGAAGGCCAGGTAGGCCGACATTATAATAGCTCCCACGGCAGGGCAGGCTCTTAACATGCCAAGGCCTTCGGGGCCTGTTTTCAGTATATCCGAGGCAAACACCGGAAGCAAGGCCACGGCATCGCCAAATAGTACGGCAAACATATCCAAGGTAAAGGCACCTAACAGAATTTGATTGTTAAAAACGTAGTTAACACCTTCTTTTATTCTGCCAAAAATATTTTCATCCGAGCTGATGGTATGCGTGGGTTGTTCGCTTTTTACCTTACTTATAAACACGATGGATATAGCAAAAAGGCTGAATACAAGGCAATAGGCAGGTACGATGCCCCAAAATCCGTAAATCAAACCACCTAAGGCAGGGCCGATAACTGCTGCCAACTGCCAGTTGGTGCTACTCCAGGTAGCAGCGTTAGGCAGTAATTCGCGCGGAACCAATTGACCTAGAAAAGCAGTTTGGGCAGGCATCATTACGCCCCGTACAAATCCGCTGATAAAAATGGTGATAAACATGGGGAACACGCCGAACTTTTCGTAACACCGGAGCGATGGAATACTGTACGTGGTGAGTATGGCTGCACCCAGCACCAGTAGCAAGGTGGTATATTGTATCATCTTTTTCCTGTCCCAAATATCGGCATAGTGCCCCGCAAAAAGGGCAATGCTTACTTGCGGAACAACTTCCACCAAACCGATAATACCTAGCATCAACACGTCTTGGGTCAGGTTGTAAATTTGCCATCCTACGATGACGGATTGCATCAAGGTGGCGGTGGTTACAAGAAACCGATAGGATAAAAAATAACGGATGTTGTTAATTTTAAGTACGGCAAAGGCTTCGTTGGAGAAGATTTTAGGGGTGTTCATGGTAATAGGCTTGAAATAACGGTAATAGTCCGTTGTCTGATTCTTTAGAAAAACGGTGATGGCTTAAAATACTTGATGCAAAGGAACATAAAATAGCCATATAGGGCTTGTTTTATTTGTGAAATTTATAGAAAGAGCCATTTTTTTAATAAGAAGAAAAGTGGAATGCTACTAAACCCGATCATAAAGAAAAAACCTATGCCGGAAGAAACAAGCTGGATGTTTTTGTTTAATTGAGTTTTTTCTGATTGAGAGGAACTTAGTGCCGATTGAAATCCGTTTCGCATGTGCAAACCCAATACAATGCCCGTGGCAATATAGGCTATGCAATAAAAAGGGCTTGAGGTGAAAAGTTCGCTTACAAAAGTATAGGTA
Source organism: Paludibacteraceae bacterium (assembly GCA_031292565.1). Classification (GTDB taxonomy): domain Bacteria; phylum Bacteroidota; class Bacteroidia; order Bacteroidales; family Paludibacteraceae; genus JAFGVL01. The sequence goes on along the minus strand of JARLGW010000001.1, from coordinate 596,690 downwards.
TCGTTCATTACCACCCCGTTTACTTTTGTTTGTAGCATATTCATGTTTGCTTTCGACCAAAATTGAATCAAGTGCATGGTGAGGAAGCAAATAATTAAACCACCCATTATAAGCATATCTTTTGAAGCTAGTTTTTTATTATCTCCGTTTTTTTTGTTTCTTAAATCGGAAATAGCTTTGTGGGAAGTGAGCACAATGTGTACTAAGAAGCCTAGAGCCAGTACGTTTTCGGTAGTTTGGGCTACCAGGTTGTGCTGCATGAAATAAGTAGCTTGGTTGTATGCGCTTTTATCCATAACAACCAATATGTTGATGCACAAATGTATGGTTAAAAACAAAATCAACGATAAGCCGGAAAGACTAACTATAAATGTATATCCTTTGGTGTTGTTTGCTTTCATGGTTTATAATTGATTAAAAAAAACAGAAGAACAAAGAAGGCTCCGTTCGGTTTGCAAAATTAATTGTTTCCCGGTTGTTTCCTCTTTGTTCCTATGTTTAAATTTTCCTCTTTATTTAAAAAGAATAATTGGCCGATACGCCGAATGTCATCGGTTTACCTTTTTGAACGAATGACTTGCCTAGTGATTCAAAGTAGAATGTATTGTAGTCTTTGTCCAACGCGTTCTTAATCCAGCCCGTAAGTTGGAACGATTTCTTTACAAACGAAATTTGTCCGTTAAGCAACCCGTAAAAGTCTTGGTAAAGAGAGTTTGCTTCGTCCCAGTAAATTTTCCCAACGCCGGTGTATTGAGCTGAGAAGACAACTTTATCCAACCAGCTTGTATTGACGTTCAACCCATAAGAAAGGCCTAATGACAATGTGTTTTGAGGCGCAAACGGCACGTATTTTTTATTGTAATTAATTTTATTAACCGTATCGGTGTAATCTTTAAATGTTGAATGAGTAAAGCCATAAGCCGCGGTTGCCGACAAGTTATGGGTGATATTTACTCTCACATTTGTTTCCAATCCATAGCTTTGTACCTTATCGGCATTAGTGATTACGCGGCTACCTTCACTTGTTGAGGTAACCAATTGTTGGTTGCGGTCGTCAATGTAAAATACCGAAGCATCAACATATAGTTTGTTCTTCACAATTTCGTTGTGCGTACCAATTTCATAATCCCATGACGTTTCCGGTTTATAGTATGTTACAGCGTTAACATCGGTATTGGTTTCTCCCAATAAATTAGAAAACATGGCATAATTATAACCTCCCGCTTTGTAACCTTTAGTAACCGATGCATATACATTACTTCGATTGTTAAAGTCGTACTTCAAAGCTACTTTTGGCAACAGTTGGTTAAATGATTTACTGCTAGATCCTACTAACGAATAAGTTAATGGTCGAGGCATACCATATATATCAAATGTTTCGGATGTATTATAGTCAATTTTCACACTTTCATAGTCGTACCGTAATCCGGCTGTTACCGAAAATCCATTTTTGAAATTGTAAGTCGATTGGTGATAAATAGCAGCTCCCCAGGTTGGTGTTTTAAATTCTCCCGGAACGGTAACTTCAGGGTCGGACGAAAATGGGAGCATCATAGCCATTCCAGCCGATTCGAACAACATGGGTGAGTTAATATCCAGGTTTTTATAGAAGCCAAACGCACCTGTCACCCATTGATACGGTTTGTTGTTTTTCGAACGAAGTACAAATTCTTGTGTTACGATTTGTTCCTTTTGCTTTTGGGTAAGAGAGAAAATAGGAGAAGGGGTGAAATCCTGATCTATTTTCATTCGATCGGTAAGATATTGATAGCCTGTAGCTGAAGTGAATAACACGTTTTTACTGCTACGCTGTATGCTCAAACCAGCCGAAACCATATCACGCAAATAAGAACTTTCGTCGTTGTAATTCACATCTTTCGCTTTTTGAGTTAAGGTGTCGTATTGGGCGTAAGGGTAAGCCTTTTGGTCGCTATGGTCGTAAGCAACACTTACACCTGCTTTCCATTTTTTACTTAGTTGCCAGTCCAATTTGGCTCTACCTCCGGCTGATTTGCTACTATTTTTGTCACCATTATAACTGTTGGTAAAATACCCGTCGTTGCTCTTGTAATATCCGGCAACCGACAAGCCTACTTTGTCGCTAAACTTATGATAGTGTGACAGTTTTGCCTGAAAATCATTGTAGTTTCCATACGATAAGGATACACGGGTTCCTTGATAGGAGAGGGGTGAAACGGTGTACATGTTTACCAATCCCGCAATGGCATTTCGTCCGTACAACGTCCCTTGAGGCCCTTGCAACAGGATGATGGATTGAAGATCGTAAAAGTCGAAGTCAAAGCAACTTTTGTCCAAGTAAGGAATATCGTCCACGTACAGTCCCACGGAAGGTTCGTTCATACGGGAACTTATCCCTCGCACGTAGATAGAGGAGGTTAGCTTCGATCCATAATCGGGTATATAAAAGTTAGGTACATTTAGTGATATGTCTTTCAAAGAATTAATCTGTTCGTTCTCTATTCTTTGAATGTTGAGTGAGTAAGATGCCGTGGGTTGTTCCCTTAAAGAAATAGCTTCTTTAGGTGCGTTTATCACAACTTCTTTCAGCAGTAGTGAATCTTGAGCCGGCTCGGCGGCAAATATATTGCAGGTTGCAATGGACAGCAACCCTATATAGCATAATTTTTTCATCAGAATCGTAATTTGTATTAAAATAAGTTTGTACAACAAGGGTTTTGATTTTATACGAAAATCAAAAATCCTTTGCTTTTAATAATTTGAATTGAAAAACGAAGTCAAATTATTAGGTAAAGCAATTAAAGGCAAAGTGAGAGCCTTTTTAATAAATAACTTATGCTAATACGGATGGGGGTGGACGTGAGAACAAAGCAAAGCCGTAACCTGTGTTTAAAAAAATGGGCTGGGCGAGTGGGTGTATCTTTTTTTCGGAAGAATGAAATACTGTTGGTTGTTGTGTTGCCTTGGGTGGTATGCCTTGTTCAAAGCAAACCTTGTAAGTGGCGATATTTTTCTTTGGTGTTGCCTGAAACGAAACTTCGTGGACAACATGAGCCGTGTTTTTGTTTTCATTTTCGGTGAGCGACACATTTCCCCCCAGCAGTGTGGTTACATAGTACACGGCATAAAGCAATGCCATGATTAAATAAGGAATATGGGTTGAAAACAGACCGAAATTAAACATCTTGTGTCGTTTGCTTTTTTTGAAGTTGCAAAGATAAGGAATATTTGTTTCTTGGTTGCTAAAAAAATTAAGGGAAAGAAGTTAAATATTTAATTGTGGTAGGGCATAAAAAAGCTTGCTTCTCAACGGGTTCAAAGCAAGCTTTTAATATGTATGAAAAATGGATTTACTCTTCTTTTGAAAGTTTGTTTATCAAGTCGTTTACTTTTTTAATGTTCTCATTCGCGTTGCTTAGATCAATCGTTAGCTGAGCTATCTTTTTATCGGCAACCTTACCTTGTTCTATTAGCATGTTGTTTGTTTCGTTCAGTTTCTTGCTAATTTCTTTTATATTCTTTTTACAGATATTTCTGAAAGACAATAAGATGACCAAAAGAATAATAAATAATCCCAATATCAGAACTAAAAGATTATTGTCTTTGCTGGCATATCCTTGCTCTACATTTGCAATTTTTGCATTTATACTTTTTGTAGAATCGGCCTGCTTGGCTATCAATGCTTTAGCTTCCACCAAGTCCGATGCTTGCTTGTTCACCGAGGTTTGAAGTGTAGTTACGGTTTTGTTTAACCCGGAATTAGTCTGTTTAATTAAATTAACCTGACTTTTCAGTGTTTTTGTTTTTTCCTGAAATTCTTTTTGAGCCACGTAATCTGTGTTTTGGGCAAAAGATATTAACCCAAAAAGAAATAAGAAACTTAGCGTAGTAAATTTTTTCATAAGACCTCCTTTTGTTAATAGTGTATTTTTTATAAGAAAATTAGTTGTTGAAAGTAAAGGTTTTGAATAGAAAAAATCAACAATTAAACGTAACTAAGACAACAATTTATAAGTGTTAAAGGTAGTGAAAGAATATACAGGTTATCTTTTTATTTTATATGTTTTTCAACATCTTTACGCGTTTTTTGTATATTTGTTTAATCAAAAAATCTAAGCATGAAAATAGGAGTTGTAGGGGCGATGCACCAGGAAGTGCAAAAGCTTATTGCTGAAATGCAGGTACAAAAAACAACCGAACAGGGGAAGCGTACCTTTTATGAGGGTATCCTTTACGGGAAGGATGTTGTACTTGTTTTCTCCCGTTGGGGAAAAGTGGCAGCCGCCACTACTGCCACACAATTGATTTCCGATTTCCATGTGGATAAAATAATTTTTACAGGCATAGCCGGAGCCTTGACACCTTATTTACGTGTAGGAGATGTGGTAGTCGGGCGGCGTTTTTTTCAGCATGATATGGATGCCAGCCCCATGATGCCCGTGTACGAAATTCCGTTAATAGGTCGTGCTTTTTTCGAGAGTGATGAGCAAGATATTAGGTTGGCAAAAACGGTAGTTACCGATTTTTTTAATACGGAGTCAGTTTTCATGGATAAACTTCGTGCCTTTGGCATCAGTAACCCCACCGTTTACGTGGGCGATATTGCCAGTGGCGATTTGTTCGTTTCATCCCAAGCGCAAAAAGATAAAATTTTAAAAGGGCTGCCATCCACTTTGTGCGTGGAGATGGAGGGTGCTGCCGTAGCTCAGGTATGTTTCGATTTTGATATTCCATTGCTGGTAATCAGGAGCATTTCCGATACCGCCGACCATCAGGCGGAGATGGATTTCCCTGTTTTCTTAGATCAAATAGCGTCGGAATACGCCCATTACGTTTTAAAGGATTTGCTGCCTAAAATGTAATTCTTTATAATTCATGTCAACCGTTTTTTTATGTAGCGTTTAAACAGTTACAAACTATAAGTGTTAAAATAGATTTAGAAGCAAAATGAAGGTATATCGACCTGAAAAAAATGGTGTTGATGTTATTTCAAAAATAAAAAATCCAATCACTATTCCATCCAATTTGACTCTTCTTTCCTTTCAATAATTGAATTTATCTGTATTTTGGCAAGCAAAATGAAAGTTAAGCGAGCTGAAAAGGCATATTTTGCCAAAACATGAAAATATTTGCTAAATAATTAATGCAAATTTAATACATTTAAAAACACTTTTATATCTTTGTAAGTCAAAACAATAGGCTGCAAACTGCCTGTTAGTGCGAAATATTGAAGAAATTATTATCCTTATAAATACATTAGGTGGATACCCCCACCTCATACATCTGCAGGGATGTAGCATGTATAAATATCCACCTTTGGGTTCTATAGTAATTATAGACGTTACCGGGTGGATGGCAGGTGGAATGGGGGTTTCAACAATTCAATTTAATTATAATTATATAAACCTAAAAAAGGGGGCAGATTATGTATCAAAGACCAGCTCAGGGACTTTACCAGCCTGAGAATGAACACGACGCGTGTGGCGTTGGACTAGTTGTACAAATTGATGGAAAAAGATCTCATGAGATTGTAGAAAGAGGGTTACAGGTGTTGGAAAATATGCAACATCGAGGAGCCGAAAGTGCCGATAATAAAACTGGTGACGGTGCTGGGCTTATGCTACAAATACCTCATGAATTTATTCTTTTACAAGGAATTGAGGTTCCTGAAAAAGGAATGTATGGAACCGGATTGGTATTTCTACCTAAGCAACAAAACGAAGCCGATGCCTGTTTGAAAATTATTCGTGAAAAAGTTGAAGCAGAGGGCTTAAAGCTTATATTCGTTCGCGACGTTCCTGTAAATAGTGATATCTTAGGTGAAATTTCTCGTTCCAGCGAACCTCAAATAAAACAGATTTTCGTTACCGGAGCTAGTAGTCAAGCCGAGCTTGAACTTAAATTGTATATTGTTCGTAAGAAGATTGAAAAAACAGTTTCTCAATCATCTATTTCTCAAAAGAAAAGTTTCTATATTGTAAGCCTTTCCACGCAAAAGATTGTCTATAAAGGAATGCTTACTTCCGAACAGCTTAGACATTATTTTCCTGATTTAACTGATGAACGCTTAACAAGTGCTATTTCTTTAGTACATTCTCGTTTTAGTACCAACACATTGCCTACTTGGGATTTGGCTCAACCATTCCGGTTGTTAGGTCACAACGGTGAAATTAATACTATAAAGGGGAACCGTTTTTGGATGGAAGCCCGCGAAAGCGTGTTGAAATCAGATCAATTAGGCGATTTGAATGAGATTTTTCCTGTTATCCAACCCGAAATGAGTGATAGTGCTTCTTTTGATAATGCACTTGAATTTTTGGTAATGTCAGGAAAATCGCTTCCTCACGCGTTGGCCATGATGGTGCCCGAAAGCTGGAACGACAAAAACCCTATTTCATCCGATTTGAAAGCCTTTTATGAATACCACAGTATATTTATGGAACCTTGGGATGGCCCGGCCACCTTGTTGTTTACCGATGGCCGTTACGCCGGAGGGTTGTTAGACAGAAACGGTCTTCGTCCTGCTCGTTACCTTATTACTAAAGATAACTTGATGATTGTAGCTTCCGAAATGGGAGTACAAAATATAGATATTAAAAACATCAAACAAAAAGGACGTTTAAGCCCCGGTAAGATGTTGATGGTTGATACCGAAACCGGAAAAATTTCCTACGACCCTGAATTGAAAGGCGAATTAGCTGAAAAGTATCCGTATAAAGAATGGTTGAACCAAAACAGAATTGATTTGGCTGATGTATCATCAGGTCGTTCAATAAAAATACCGGTAGAAAACTATCAATCACAGTTACACGCATTCGGTTATACCAAAGAGGATGCCGATATGCTTATTATCCCTATGTCAAGAGACGGGCAGGAACCTACCAACTCTATGGGTAATGATGCTTCGTTGGCCGTGTTCTCTGATAAACCACAACGTGTTTTCAATTATTTTCGTCAGTTGTTCGCGCAGGTAACCAATCCACCTATCGACCCTATTCGTGAAGAATTGGTCATGTCGTTGACCGGATATGTTGGTTCGTTGCAGAAAAACATGTTGGAACCAATACCCGAACATTGTAAAGTAGTAAAAGCCAAAAGTCCAGTTATTACAAATAAAGAATTTGATTTACTTCTAAACCTTCGCTATAAAGGGTTCTCTACGCAGGTATTACCCATGCTGTTCCCTGTAAGTGATGGTAAAAAAGGATTGGAAAAAGCGATAACAGAACTTTGCTTGCAAGCTGAAAAAGCGGTGGACGAAGGTCATAGCTACATCGTGTTGAGCGATAGAGGTGTGAATAAAGATTTGGCTCCAATTCCATCCTTGCTAGCTGTTTCAGCCGTTCACCACTATTTGATTGACAAACGCAAGCGTATGCAAATTGACTTGGTGGTTGAAACCGGTGAACCTCGGGAAATAATGCATTTTGCATTGCTGTTTGGTTATGGTGCAAACTTGGTGAACCCATATTTGACATTTGCCGTAATTCAAGATCAAATTGCTCAAGGTAACTTGAAACTTGATTTTGAAACTGCCGAGAAACATTATGTAAAAGCCATTAAAAAAGGCTTGTTGAAAGTGTTATCCAAAATGGGTATTTCTACCCTGAGAAGTTACCGTGGAGCTCAAATTTTTGAAGCTGTAGGGTTAAATTCTACCGTATTAAACAAATACTTCAAGGGTACGACTTCTAAGATAGAAGGTGCCGACATTAGCGACATTGCCATCGATGCTATAAGAACCCATAAAGAAGGTTTTGCAGCAGAGCCAACAGATGCGTTGATTGAAAACGCGGGTGTATATGCTTTCCGCAAAACAGGTGAAAACCACGCGTGGAGCCCTGAAGTAATTGCCAAATTGCAAATTGCAACTAAAACAAATAACTATAGCGTATTTAAAGAATACACAAAATTGGTGGACGAAAGAGAACGCAAAATCTTTATTCGCGACTTCTTTAAATTTAAACGCAACCCGATTGATATTAACGAGGTAGAACCTGTTAGTGCTATTACCCGTCGTTTTTGCACGGGAGCGATGTCCTACGGTTCCATTTCAGCCGAAGCTCACGAAGCAATGGCAATGGCCATGAACAAATTGGGCGGAAAAAGTAATACCGGTGAAGGTGGTGAAGATCCTGAACGTTTCAAACCTCATGCCGATGGAACCAGTGCTCGTAGTGCTATCAAACAGGTAGCCTCAGGCCGTTTTGGTGTTACTGCCGAATACTTGGTGAATGCCGATGAAATTCAGATTAAAATTGCTCAAGGTGCAAAACCGGGCGAAGGCGGTCAGCTTCCCGGATTCAAGGTTGATGAAATTATTGCTAAAACAAGACACTCCATACCTGGTATTTCGTTGATTTCGCCACCACCTCACCACGATATTTATTCTATCGAGGATTTGGCACAGCTTATTTTCGATTTGAAAAACGTAAACCCAAAAGCTCGTATCACTGTTAAATTGGTATCCGAAAGCGGTGTGGGTACGGTAGCTGCCGGTGTGGCTAAAGCAAAAGCCGATATGATCTTGATTTCAGGGTGCGAAGGTGGCACCGGAGCCAGCCCTGCCAGCTCTATCAAACATGCAGGTTTGCCTTTGGAAATCGGATTAGCTGAAACTCAACAAACCCTTGTGATGAATAACTTGCGTGGTCAAGTATTCTTACAAGCCGATGGTCAGTTAAAAACAGGTAAAGACATTATAATGGCTGCCTTGCTTGGAGCCGAGGAATTTGGTTTTGCTACCAGTGCACTGATTGTGTTAGGTTGTGTAATGATGCGTAAGTGTCACTTAAACACCTGTCCTCGTGGCGTTGCCACTCAGGATACTGAATTGCGCAAACGCTTTGTAGGTCGTTACGAATACTTGATTAACTTCTTTACATTTCTGGCTGAAGATGTGCGTGAGCATTTGGCTGAAATGGGATATAAGAGTTTAGATGAAGTCATTGGTCATTCCGATTTGATTGAGTTCGTTCCTGACGAGCACAACGAAAAGATGAAGAAAGTTGATTTCTCCAAATTGTTGTTCTTACCAAAAGAAGCAGGCAAGAATCCTGTAAAACACGTTAAAAATCAAATTCATCGTATCGATGATGTGATTGACCGTGGATTAATTAAAGATGCAAAAGTGGCTATCGAAAACGGGTTAGCCGTTTCGTTGGTTCGCGATATTAAAAATACGGATCGTACCGTGGGAGCCATGCTTTCGGGTGAAGTAGCACTTCGCTACGGATATGCAGGTTTGCCCAACGATACCATTACCGGAACCTTCAAAGGTTCTGCCGGACAAAGTTTCGGAGCCTTCCTTGCCAAAGGTATTACATTCCGTTTGGAAGGTGATGCTAACGATTATCTTGGTAAAGGCCTTTCAGGAGGTGAAATTGTAGTGGTTCCACCTAAAGGATATGACTTCGAACCGGAAGAAAATATCATTGCCGGAAATACCTTACTTTATGGGGCTACAAGTGGCGAAGTATATATCAACGGTCGTGTAGGCGAACGTTTCTGTGTACGTAATTCTGGAGCTGTTGCCATCGTGGAAGGTGCCGGCGACCATTGTTGTGAATATATGACCGGCGGACGTACCGTTGTGTTAGGTACCACAGGTCGTAACTTTGCTGCCGGTATGAGTGGGGGAGTAGCTTATGTATGGAATGTAAACGGAGACTTTGATTATTTCTGTAACATGGAAATGGTGGAACTTTCTCTTATTGAAGACATGAGCGATAATCGTGAATTAAAAGAATTAATAACAGCACACTACAAACATACGCAAAGCCCTTTGGCTAAACGCATGTTGGATAATTGGGCTGATTACGTTGGACAATTCATCAAGGTAGTGCCTATTGAATACAAGAAGGTATTACACCAAGAAAAGATGGAAGCCATCAGTAAAAAAATAGCTCAAGTAGAAAGAGATTATTAATTCATAATGAAAGAGTGTAACAAAAAGCTTGTTTGCTCGTTTACTTATTAACTCGTTAACTGAAAAATTATCATGGGAAATCCAAAAGGTTTTTTAACCATAAATAAAAAAGAAGCCGGTTATCGTCCTGTTCACGAACGTGTTACCGACTTTGGTGAAGTTGAGCAAACGCTGAATGTCGAGGATCGTAAATTGCAAGCCTCTCGCTGTATGGATTGCGGCGTTCCTTTTTGCCACTGGGCTTGTCCTCTTGGCAATAAGATGCCCGAATGGCAAGATTTGCTTTACAAAGGGAAGTGGAAAGAAGCTTCTGACGTGCTTCATAGCACGAACGACTTTCCTGAATTTACAGGCCGTATCTGCCCTGCATTGTGCGAAAAAGGTTGTGTACTGAATATTGACCAAAATAGTGTTACCATTCGTGAAAACGAAGCCGCGGTGGCCGAATATGCTTTTGAGCAAGGCTATATTGTACCTAGAGTACCAAAAACGCGTACGGGTAAAAAAATTGCCGTGATAGGTAGTGGCCCTGCCGGATTGGCTGTGGCTAACCAATTGAACCAACGGGGACATAGTGTAACTTTGTTTGAAAAAGATAATGCTATCGGCGGTTTGTTGCGTTTTGGTATTCCTGATTTCAAGCTGAATAAATCGGTTATCGATCGTCGGTTGGCTATCATGGAAGCCGAAGGAATAGAATTCAAGGTAAGTACTCAAGTGGGTAAAGATATTAAGGGTGCCGACATTCTTAAAAATTATGATGCTGTGTGTATCACAATTGGTGCAGGCGAACCTCGTGATCTTCCGGCTGAAGGAAGAGATATTCCCGGCGTTTATTTCGCGTTGGACTTTTTGAGACAACAAAACCACTTAAACCGTGGTGAAGAAGTGACGGAAATTGAAAAAATATCAGCTAAAGGTAAAAACGTGTTGGTTATTGGTGGTGGTGATACCGGTTCCGACTGTGTGGGTACATCCATTCGTCAGGGAGCTAAAAGCGTAACTCAAATTGAAATTATGCCTAAGCCACCCGAAGATGTTAATCCATCTACACCTTGGCCTTACTGGCCTAATGTATTGCGTACATCCAGCTCTCATAAAGAAGGTTGCGAACGCAGATGGAACCTGGCCACTAAGAAATTTATTGCTGATAAAGATGGTAAATTAAAAGGTGTGGAAGTAGTGGAAGTAGCTTGGGAGAAAGATGCAACAGGCCGTTTCAACATGAAGGAAGTGGGTAAACCTGAAATAATCAAAGCCGAATTGGTTACCTTGGCTATGGGCTTTGTTCATCCTGTTCATACAGGTTTGCTTGACGAACTTGGTGTTAAATACGATGGACGTGGCAATGTAAGCACTGACCCTAAAACATTCCAATCAAGTGTGGCAAAAGTTTTTGCTGCCGGTGATGCTGCTACAGGTGCAAGCTTGGTAGTGAGATGTATTAGTGCGGGTAGAGAACTTGCCGAACAAGTAGATGCTTTCTTGACGAAATAGAAATTTTCATCAAAAACAATATAGGAGATGGGCTGTCCAAAGAAAATTTGGATAGCCCATTTTTTTTAGACAGTATGCTGAATGTGATTTATATAATGCTATCCTTTTGAATTTAGGTGTAGAGTATTGCCACGCAATATTTAAGGTGCAGAGTATCGAAACATATTGACCTTAGTTTGATATAAGAGAAATGTATTATATGTTTGATAAACAGCTAATTATTCTCCGAAGGAGATTAATATCTATTGCTTATGGCAAAAAATATGTTGATTATCAGCATTCTAAATGTATTTCTATATCGAACTCAGGATTAAATAAAAAGCTAAAGGCTGATTCTAAAAAGAATCAGCCTTTAGCTTTTTATTTAGTCAGTTTTTTTTAAGGAACCACTACTTTTTCTGTTTTGCTATTACCGGCGTTGTCCGAACACTTCACCACGTAGGTATTGGTTCCGTTTACACGAACTTCGGTTGACTTGGCGTTTATTCCTGTGTTAGCAATAATCAACCGTCCTTGTAAGTCGTAAATAGAAACGGAGCTTATGGTTGACGTAGATGATGTTACCTTTACCTTTTTATTTGTAGCGGTAATTGAAATGGCATCATTCGATGTTATTTGATTTACCCCCGTTGTTGTTCCCTCTTCTACCGTTGCACTTTTCAACGGAATGAACTGTATAGAGAATCTTCCTGCCACGTTTCCGCCCGGATTGTTAAAGGTATAAGTGCTGTTACTCATAAGGCTAAGAGAAACGCCTGCTACAGAATCTTTAAAGATTATATCCTTGCACGCGGTAAAGTTCTCCATGCCGTCGAAGGTCAAGATGGTAGAACCGCTGCTGGTAGTTTGAATACCGACAGGGATAACTGTAGAATCGGATGCTGTGTGGAAATCCAAGTATTTGCTATCTACGTAAGCGTAAAGTGTTGGTGTGGTTTTTACCATACCGGAGAATAAGCGTTCCGTGCTTTTTACGTAATTGGTATCGGCTGCAATGCTATCACTGTTTTTGAAGGCTAATGACAGATTACTTACATCGGTACTTCTTGTTGCTTGTATATGTAATACGTTTGCTTCAATTGATGCTGCTTTTAATTTAGTAGTTGCATCGGTTTTTGACATAGCGTAGGTAAATGTAACCGTTGAGGTGCCGTTGTGTTTTAATTTTACAATAAATGATTGCATAGGTGGAATAGGTGCATTGCTTATATTCGTATATGTAACAAATTGTTTTGCCGAACTATCCCAGATTTTCACTTCATTGTTTATCACACTGCTATTTTGAGTATAAAATGCACTAAAATCCAAATGAGACATAAACGGATTATTAACTACATAATAAGCTCCGGCGGTTCCATTGGTAGTTAGTGTTTCGGTAAAACTTGAAGGTGCATTATTATTCGAATCTTCAAAGATAAAGCGGTCTGCATTAGATCTGTTTAATGTACCCGTGTAATTTCCAGTCGGAACCGGACTTAACACATTATTGGTATAGTAATATTGATATGAGTTTGAAGTGCTAGGAAATGTAATTGTTTTTGTTGTTGCTGATAAATCGGTAGAGGTTAAATAGACAATGAAACTTTTACCCATATTAAATGGAGCATCCAAGGTTGAAATAGCCGTTGCCCAAGATACCGATGTTTGATTTGTTTGCACGGCAACACTCCAATCTCGGATATAGGTTAGAGGTTTTAATCCTGTAAATGTATAATCACCTGAATATACATTTTTCAAAGGGGCATTTACCAAATACCAACGGGAGCGAGCTACTTCCATATCAATTTTTGCCGATTGATAGGATAGATATTGTGGTTGTCCTATTTCGGCACCTGCTTTAAAGTAAATTGTGTCGCAAGCAGCATAGGTGGTTGATGTAAGTATTGGATAAGCAATTGCGCCTGATGGCAAAATTACATTGGAATATCCCATCGGAACATATCCTTCTACCCAGTTGGATGCTGTATTCCAGTTGGTCGATGATGTTGTTGTTTTCCACGTACATTTTTTCGCCTTCTTTACCGTTATATTCCCGTTGCTATCCACCGAGCCTAAATCAGTGGACGGATTGAATGCGTTTGCCGTAGAGTTTCCATTCGCGTCATAATAAGTACTGCCAATAACTGTACCTGCAAGGTCAACAGTACCTCCGGTACTTGTTAAATTATCATTCGTAAAAAATACAGCATCTGTATTTCCCGAAACAATAGAATTGGCTACTGTTAAAGAGGCACTACAATCCACATAAACACCTCCTGAGCCGGAAGCCCAGAATATTGTTTGCGAATTGTAACTGATAGTAGCATTTGAAATGTTGGTAGTTCCACCACAAATATAAATTGCACCACCGGCACTACCAGCCATGTTGTTGGACATGTCGCAATTAGTTATTGAGGAGGTATTGCTTTTTAAATATAATCCGCCACCATAACCTTGATTGGTAGCAGCAGTAGTGTTGTTATATATGTTTGTATTAATCAATGTTAAAGTTCCGGATTCTGCGTAAACCCCGCCACCGTCATAAGCAATATTCCCTCTTATTTTTGAATTACTAATCGTTACGGTTGCTGATATTGCATAAATGCCTCCACCATGGTAATACCATGCATTTGAAGTATTATTTTCAATAATAGAGTTATTTATAGTTAAGGTGCCGCTATTGGCATAAATACCCGCACCGTCTAATCCCGAATTGCCGTTAATGTCACTGTTATTGATGTTAGTTACACAATTTACCAAATACATAGCTCCACCATAGCCGTTTGACCCTGAAGCAAAAGTATTTCCTGTAAATGTTGAAGATGTAATTGACAGGGTAGCATTTTGAGCATAAATGCCGGCACCATATTGTGCCTGATTGTTTTTCAAGATTACATCTGAAAATGAAATTCCTGTAAGAGCGGAAGAGCCTTTTATATATATAGCTCCACCGTAAGTGTTATAATAACTAGACCCATTGCAATATTGAATGGTAATGCCTGAAGTGGAAATATTACTTTTTGTTAGATAAAATAAAGAAACGTTTGTAGTATAAGATGTAGGGTAACTACTACAATCAATTATTGTTGTAGCAGATCCCGTACCTATAATTGATATTCCTGCTAATGGAACCAATTGAGCTGTAGGAGTATAAGTTCCTGCTGCAATTATTACAGAGTCGCCGGATGTTGTTGCTTTACTATTAATAGCATTGGCTAACGTGGTTGGGGTTGAAGAAGTCAACCCATTGTTCGATACTGTTCCAGAAGTAGAAACATAGTATTTTGTGGCAAATAGCATGGTTGAACAAAGCAACATGCTTACAATGAGAAAGGGATAAAGTAGATTTTTTTTCATACACTCAAAATATTTCTCTTTTTCAATTTGATTATCGTATAAATTGACAAGGGAATCAACAATAAAAGAACATTATCACTAAGTGGCATTTCACCACCAACAGGGTCTCCAGGTACATTTGAGGGGCAATCTGGATTATCACAAACCCCTCCGGTTACAGTGCCAGTGCCACAAATAGGACAAAGCGTTCCATCTGGAACCGGGATAGAGCCTCCTAATGTTGGCGATTTTATTATTGGCGGAGTTGCTCCTACACTAGAACTACTTCCCCCTGTTTGTTGCGGAAGAGAACTGCTCCAAACAATAACAGAAAATAATAAGAACGTTGTTAATGCGTAAAATTTAACCATACACTATCTTAAGACAAAAGAAAAACAATAAAATTCAACATCACCTTAACATTTACATTAACAATTGCAAAGCTATAAGTTTTCATGAAATAAAAAAACTTTTTTTTGTTAAATGTATTTTGTTTTAGACTGAAAATGAGCAATAATGCTCTAAAAACTGGTCAAAATAAAAGTAAAATTGTTGATAACTTTTTATGGTAAAAAAATAACAAACTTCACATTTTAACCATATGTTCTTACAAAACTTCATTCATTTTGATTAATCGATGCAAAGTTACTGTTATAAAACATAATAATCATTCATATTTAAAGTATTTAACTACTGTAATAGGATTAATTAACAGCTGATAAATTAAAATGAAATATTTGTAAAGAGTTGAGCATTAAAAAATTTTGTTTTCTTACCTTTGTAGCTCTTTAATTTTGGGCATTAAATAATTCAAAGTATGAATATTTCTTATAACTGGCTTAAACAATATTTAAACATTAATCTTCCAGCTGAAGAAGTAGCTAAAAACCTGACCTCAATAGGGTTGGAAGTAGGTACTGTGGAAGATATACAAACAATAAAAGGTGGCTTGGAAGGCCTTGTAATAGGCGAAGTGCTTACATGCACGGAGCATCCAAACTCCGACCATCTTCATGTAACTACCGTAAATATTGGTGCAGCTGAACCTTTAAAAGTTGTATGTGGCGCACCAAATGTGGCTGCCGGGAAGAAGGTGGTGGTTGCTACCATAGGCACCACGCTATATGAAGGAGATGAGAGTTTTAGCATCAAAAAATCAAAAATTCGTGGCGAAGAGTCATTCGGGATGCTTTGCAGCGAAACCGAAATAGGTGTAGGTACAGACGATAGTGGTATTATTCTTTTACCATCAGATGTTGCCGTGGGTACTTTAGCCAAAGACTATTATAAGGTGGAGAACGACAGCGTGATTGAAGTGGATATTACCCCAAATCGTATTGATGCTGCTTCACATTTTGGTGTGGCTCGCGATTTGGCTGCCTATTATTCGCTCTATCATCCCGAAATAAAACTACAAAAATATCCGGTGGATACTTTCAAGGTTCAAAATAACGATTTGCCAATAAAAGTAACTATCGAGAATACGCAAGCCTGTCCTCGTTATTCCGGTTTAACAATTTCTGGGATAGAAGTAAAAGAATCGCCCGTGTGGTTGCAGAATTATTTCAAAACCATCGGGTTGCGTTGTATCAACAACGTGGTGGATGCCACGAATTTTGTATTGCATGCCATGGGGCAACCCATCCATGCTTTTGATGCCGACAAAATAAAAGGAAATCATGTTATTATAAAAAACCTTCCCGAAGGAACGCCTTTTGTAACCTTGGATGGGGTAGAGCGCAAGCTGAATGCCGACGATTTGATTATTTGCAATGAAGAAAAAGGCATGTGCCTCGCTGGAGTATTTGGTGGCTTGGATTCGGGCGTTACCGAAACCACGAAACGAGTATTTATCGAAAGTGCCTATTTTAACCCCGTGAGTATCCGTAAGACGGCACGTCGGCACGGGCTGAATACCGATGCCTCATTCCGCTACGAACGTGGTTGCGACCCCAACAATACCATTTACATCCTAAAGTTTGCGGCGTTGATGATTCAACATGTAGCCGGCGGAAGTGTGAGCTCCGATATCATTGATATTTATCCCGAACCGATCAAAAACAAAGAAGTATTTGTTACGTATCGGAAAATAAACAGCCTGATAGGAAAAGAAATAGACAAGCAAACAATCAAAACTATCCTAGCTTCCCTCGAAATGGAAATTTTGAAGGAAACGGAGACCGATTTACTTCTGTCTATCCCCACTTACCGTGTGGATGTGGAGCGTGATGTGGATGTAATTGAAGATTTGCTACGTATATACGGTTACAATAATGTACATCCGGGCAACAGCGTGAAATCGAGCATCAGCTATTCATCCAAACCCGATAGCCATAAGCTTCAAAATCTGATAGCAGAACAGCTTACTGCCAGTGGGTTTAACGAGATATTGAATAACTCATTAACCAAGGCTTTTTATTACGAGCAGCTTGAAACCTATAAGGCTGAAAACTGCGTAAAGCTATTAAATCCGTTGAGCAACGATTTAAGCGTGATGCGCCAAAGCCTTTTGTTTGGCGGATTGGAAAGCATTGCATACAACCGCAACCGTAAGAATCTTGACTTGAAATTCTACGAGTTTGGCAATTGCTAT
Source organism: Paludibacteraceae bacterium (assembly GCA_031292565.1). Lineage (GTDB taxonomy): Bacteria > Bacteroidota > Bacteroidia > Bacteroidales > Paludibacteraceae > JAFGVL01. The sequence goes on along the minus strand of JARLGW010000001.1, from coordinate 579,378 downwards.
TACTATCATGCCGAAAACAAAAAAGAAGGTGAAGTTTTGTCGGCATATAGTGAAGATTTCCGTTTAGGCATTTGGATTACGGGTAACAAATTTGCTCAAACATGGGTACGCCTGGAAGAGAAAACCAGCATTTATGAATTGAAAGGGTATGTGGAAAATATCCTGAAACGGTTAGGCGTGGTTACTAAAACCTATATCAAAGAGAACTTCAATAATGAGCTGATAGCCGAAGGCCGACGTATAGCAACACCTGCAGGAGTGGTACTGATAAGCTACGGTTCGGTGAGCAAGAAGCTACTGAATGAATTTGATATCAACACTGAGGTGTATTATGCCGAAATCAATTGGAATGCATTGCTTGATACCATACGCAAGAATAAGGTAAGCAATACCGAAATACCTAAATTTCCCGAAGTAAAAAGAGATTTAGCTTTGTTGGTGGATAAGAGTGTAGAATTCTATGCTCTTGAAATGATAGCTTACGAATCAGAGCGTAAATTCTTAAAGTCAGTATCATTGTTCGATGTATATGAAGGCAAAAACTTGGAAGTAGGCAAAAAATCGTATGCCGTGAATTTTATCCTTCAAGATGAAGAAAAAACCCTTACCGATAAACAGATTGATTCAATAATGGGTAAAATACAAAAGAATCTAGAAGAAAAATTAGATGCTAAATTGAGATAAAATTAAGCAGATAATATTTCTCTTTTAAGATAAAAAGTTAAGGCCAATGGAAATCATTTTCCATTGGCCTTCTTTATTTAACGGAGTACCAAGAACTTTTTGTTTTCGCTTACGGCAAATAGTTCGTTGTCCTATAGAATTTGTAATGTGGTAGGTATAACAAAAAAGAGGTTGACCAATATTTTGGTCAACCTCTTTTTTGTTATTTAAGATTTGATATTATAAATCTGTAATAGGAGAGTGCTTAGGTACTAATACTTTCATCAGACCCCAAGCAATAAGATATGCAAAGGCACAAACTGCGAACATAATAGTATAGGCAACAGTTGTTGAGAATGTTCCATCCAAATATCCGGCTAAAAGTTGTACAAGAACACCACCTAGGCCTCCGGCAAAAGCCCCAATACCGGTAACAGTACCTACGGCTTTTTTAGGGAACATATCGGATACGGTTGTAAATAAATTGGCTGACCACGCTTGGTGAGCGGCACCACCGATACAAACCATGGCAATAGCGGCAACGATACCAAAAGAATTTGCCAGCGGTTGAGTAGCCAATAATACCAATGGAGCACAAGCAATTAATAGCATAGCTGTCATACGAGCTTTATATGTTTCCCATCCTTTGTTCATGAACGTCATTGGAATTGAACCTCCATAAACGGATCCGATAATAGCAATACCGAATACAATGAAGTTTGATAGCATTACATTAGAGGCTGTTGCTTCAGGACTTAATCCTTCGCAGAATTGTTGTCTTACATAAGTTGGCAACCAGAATAGCAAGAACCACCAAATACCATCTGTCATAAATTTACCAAGTACAAAGGACCATGTTTGACGATAGGTTAACATTTTACCCCAAGGCACTTTTTCAGCTTTGTCTTCTGTAGCAACATTTGCAGGAGCATCATCTTTATCACTATGTATATAGTCATATTCAGCTTGTCCGATAGTCCCCTTTTCTAATAATTTTTTAGGAGTGCCATAAAATAATCCCCAAAAAATTAGCCAAAGGAAACCTAATATACCGGTAATGATAAATGCCATTTGCCAACCTTGAAAATGACCAAGAAATTTGCTTCCATCAGTCCATGTTAATAAACACCAAGGAACGAAAATGGCACAGATCATGGCTCCAACATTGGAACCTGAATTGAAGATACCGGTAGCCAAAGCTCTTTCTCTTTTAGGAAACCATTCGGCTACGGTTTTTATGGAAGCAGGAAAGTTACCAGCTTCTCCGGCTCCAAAAAGGCTTCGTGCAATAGTGTGGGGAATGAGAGCTTTACCCATAAAAGCACTTAAAATTCCTGCAAAAGACCATAGAATTAAAGAAAATGCTAAACCGAGTTTAGTTCCGATTTTATCAATAAGCCATCCGGCAACTAAAGTAAAACCGGCATAAAATAAAGTGAAAATTGAAGTTAGATAGGAAAATTCTTGAGGAGTCCATCCAAACCCTTCTTTCGAGCAGAAATAATCTTTTAAGAAACCGATAACGTTACGATCCATATAATTAATGGTCGTGGAGAACAGCAATAAGGCAGCAACAGTCCACCTATACTTACCGATTTTTTGTGTTACATTGTTAACATTAGTAGTCATAATGAATTAGATTTAAGTATTAAATGAAAGCGAGTCATGGATAACCCACAACTCGCTTCATAAGTTATTTATCGAACAGCTTTAACGATGTCCAACGCGGTTTTACACATTTGCGTTATTTTACCCCAATCCTTCGCGGCAATAACATCGGCAGGGAATAGGTTAGAACCCATACCAACGCAAGTAACACCAGCACTAAACCAAGCTTTCAAGTTAGCTTCTTCGGGTTTCACACCACCGGTTACCATAAGCATAGACCAAGGCATTGGAGCTCTCAAGCCTTTTACAAAGCTGGCACCCAACACGTCGCCAGGGAATACTTTACATATATCGCAACCTGATTCTTGTGCTGCATTTACTTCCGATACAGTACCACAACCTGGCATGTAAGGAACTAAACGACGGTTAGCTACTTTAGAAATTTCAGGGTTGAACAATGGGCCAACGATGAAGTTAGCACCTAATTGTAGGTAAAGAGCTGCTGTTGCAGGGTCAATAATAGAACCGATACCAAGAATCAATTCAGGGCATTCTTTTGCTGCGAATTTTACTAACTCACCAAAAACTTCATGAGCAAAGTCGCCACGGTTTGTAAATTCGAATACACGTACACCACCGTCATAACAAGCTTTAACCACTTGTTTTGCTACTTCTACGTCTTTGTGAAAGAATACAGGAACCATTCCGGTTTCTTTTGCAGCAGCAATTACTTGCAATTTTGAAAATTTAGCCATAATACTATTTACTATTTTACAATGTACAATGTACTATTTTAATACAGAATGCGCATTGTTGATTTTATAACTTGCGAATTAAATGTTTTATTATCAGACGACTAATTAATTATTTTTGTTTAACCTTGCTCTCATGGTTTTGATAGAACTGATGATGATTTTTAGCAACTCTTCATTTTCATGCATTAAATCGGATAACAAATCGGGTTTAATAAGTTGCTCTTCTTGTATAAGTTCCAGCCAATACAGTGTTTCATCAAGTTCCTCTTCAACGATTTTCAGCTTGTTGAGGAAATCCTTATCGGATTTCCCTAAACAAGCTGCTCTATAATTTGCGCCGGGAGATGTTCCCGAACGTATTATCTGATTTCCAATCGCTCTCCCTGCGAGAGTATTCGGTAATTTATCTACCAACCTTATTATTCTTCGGCTAAACATCTTCAATCTGTTTTTCAGCTCTTCGGATGTCATTGCGTTTGATTAAAATGACCAATAGTAAATCGTCAATAGTAAATGCTTTTAGCGTTGAACGCGACCTGAAGCATCACCTCCTGAAAGAGTTTCAACTTCTTCTACTGATACAAGGTTGAAGTCACCATTGATAGTGTGTTTCAAAGCTGAAGCTGCAACTGCAAATTCCAGTGCTTCTCCTTGATTTGGTTTAGCCAATAAACCGTGGATAATACCACCTGAAAAAGAGTCACCACCACCTACACGGTCAATGATAGGGTTAATATCATAACGTTTTGAAGTGTAGAATTCTTTTCCGTTGTAAATCATAGCTTTCCAACCGTTGTGAGTTGCAGAGAACGATTCACGAAGAGTAGAAATAACATATTTAAAGTCAAATTCTTTAGCCATTTGAGTGAAGATTCCTTTGTAACCTTCGGCATCTGTGTGACCTGCATTAACATCAGAATCCGGTTTAAAGCCAAGACACAATTCTGCATCTTCTTCGTTACCGATACAAACGTCAACATATTGCATCAAAGGTTTCATAATTGATTGAGCTTTTTCTTTAGTCCACAATTTTTTGCGGAAGTTCAAGTCAACAGAAACGGTTACTCCGTTGCGTTTAGCAGCTTCGCAAGCTAATTTGGTAAGTTCGGCAGATTTGTCGGAGATAGCAGGGGTAATACCTGACCAGTGGAACCAGCTGGCACCTTTCATAATTGCATCAAAATCAAAATCAGATGCGTTTGCTTCTGCAATAGCAGAGTGTGCACGGTCGTAAATAACTTTACTTGGACGCATAGAAGCCCCTGTTTCTAGGTAATAAATACCTACACGGTCGCCACCGCGAGCAATAAAGTCAGTATTAACGCCATATTTTCTTAAAGCATTAACAGCTGATTGTCCGATTTCGTGTTTAGGCAATTTTGATACAAAATATGCTTCGTGACCATAATTAGCAACACTAACAGCCACGTTTGCTTCACCACCACCATAAACAACATCAAAAGAATCTGATTGTACAAAACGAGTATTACCCGGTGTAGATAATCTCAACATAATCTCGCCTAACGTTACGATTTTTGCCATAATTTTTTTATAAGTTAAATTTGAATTGGTATATAAATTTTCTATGCTTTACAACATAAAATTTGTTTGCAAATATAATTAATATCTGTAACTTATTGTAAAAGAAAAAGCCACGAATTACAAAAATTCGCAGCTTTTTTTAATAATTTATTAGAATTTAAAGAAATCCTTTGCATTATAGTAGCTGATGTTTTCCACCATTTGCTTCATAAAGTCTAATTCTGATGCTGGAAGCAAGCCGTTTTCTACATCGTTACCTATTAGGTTACATAGAATACGACGGAAATATTCGTGACGTGGGTATGACAAGAAGCTGCGAGAGTCGGTCAACATACCTACGAAGCGGCTCAACAAACCAAGAACTGATAATGAGTTCATTTGAGCTTCCATGCCCGGTTTCTGATCCAAGAACCACCAGCCTGAACCAAATTGAATTTTTCCGGCTACCGATCCGTCTTGGAAGTTTCCAATCATGGTTGTAATCAAATCGTTGTCGCGAGGATTCAAGTTGTAAAGAATAGTCTTTGCCAATTGATTGTTTGTGTCCAAACGGTTTAAGAATTTCGACATGTTTTTAGCCACGGTAAAGTCACCGATAGAATCGAAACCGGTATCAGGGCCTAATGTTTTGAATAGACGTGAATTGTTGTTACGGATAGCACCGTAGTGGAATTGTTGAGTCCAGTCTGAAGCATGATCCATGATAGCGAATTCAACCATCATAGCTGATTTGAATTTCAATATTTCTTCGTGGGTCAGTTCTTTGCCACCATATACTTTATTGAAGATGGCATCAATTTCAGCTTGAGTATAATCTTCGGCGTAGAATTCTTCAATACCGTGGTCGGCCAATTTACATCCAACGGAAGCAAAGAAATCATGGCGTTTTTGTAGCGCGTCAATCACATCTTGGTACTTGCTGATTTTTACACCTGATACGTTGGATAGAGTTTCAATATAAGTACGGAATTCGGAAGGAACTTCCACAGCCATTGCTTTATCAGGTCTCCATGTAGGAAGAACTTTAATTTCAAAACCTTCTTTTTTCAAGGAGATATGGTGTTCCAATGAGTCGATCGGATCATCGGTTGTACATACGGTTTCTACGTTGTACTTTTTCATTAATCCGCGAGCTGAATATTCAGGAGTACGCAATTTAGCGGTACATTCGTCAAAAATTTCGCGGGCGGTGGATGGGTTTAACACTTTGTCAATGCCGAAAGCACTTTTAAGCTCCAGGTGAGTCCAGTGGTACAATGGGTTACGCATGGTGTAAGGAACTGTTTCAGCCCATTTCTCGAATTTTTCATACCAGCTAGTGTCAGCTCCTGTACAAAAGCGTTCGTCCACACCGTTAGTACGCATGGCACGCCATTTATAATGGTCGCCCACCAACCAAATTTCGGCAAGGTTGTCAAACTTGTGATCTTCAGCAATCCAAGCTGGATTTAAGTGACAGTGGTAATCAATGATTGGTAACTTTTTCGCGTGGTCGTGATAGAGTGTCTGAGCCGTTTTCGTATCGAGAACAAAGTTCTCATCCATGAAATTTTTCATAAACATTAAAATTTTAAGATTATATTTAAGTTGATATTAGACTTTAACCGTTAATATAATGTAAAATAGCAAATACTCTTTTTTTGAAGGCTCACAAAATTACGGATTTTTTTTGTTTCTCAAAAGAATTTGATAATTTTGTGATCCCGTTTGCAGGGCATTACCATTTACTAAATAACCTTAGAAAATATTTTATAAACTCAACTAATATTATGGAAAAATTAAATCGTAAAACGGCTAAGGGTGCAAGCTTGTATCCTGAAAGAATTATTCAATTTGGTGAAGGTAATTTCCTTCGTGCATTTGTTGATTGGATTATTTGGAACATGAACAAGAAAGCCGATTTTAACAGCAGTGTGGTGGTGGTTCAACCTATTGACAAAGGGATGATCGATATGTTGAATGCTCAAGATGATCTTTACCATGTAAATCTTCAAGGTCTTGACAAAGGAAAAACCGTTAATAGCTTAGATCTAATTGATGTAATAAGCAGGGCATTAAATCCTTATACTCAATTTGAAGAATTTTTGAAGTTGGCTGAAAATCCAGAAATGCGTTTCGTAATATCCAACACAACAGAAGCAGGTATCACGTTTGATTCTGAATGTAAATTGGAAGATAAACCTGCAAAATCTTATCCCGGTAAATTAACTCAATTATTATATCACCGTTTTAAAACTTTCAATGGTGACAAGACTAAAGGTCTTATCGTTTTCCCTTGTGAGCTTATTTTCTTGAATGGTCACAAGTTGAAAGAAACTATCTACCAATATATTGACCTTTGGAACCTAGGTGCTGAATTTAAAACATGGTTTGAAGAAGCTTGTGGCGTTTATGCTACGTTGGTTGACCGTATCGTTCCAGGTTTCCCTCGCAAAGAAATTGATGCTATCAAAGAAAAACTTCAATTTGATGACAACTTGGTGGTACAAGCTGAAATTTTCCACCTATGGGTAATTGAAGCTCCTAAATCAGTAGAAAAAGAATTCCCTGCCGATAAAGCCGGATTAAATGTATTGTTTGTTGATTCCGAAGCTCCTTACCACGAACGCAAGGTAACCTTGCTTAATGGCCCTCATACAGTGCTTTCTCCAGTTGCTTATTTGTCGGGACTTAATATCGTTCGTGAAGCTTGTCAACACGAAGTTATCGGCAAGTACGTTAACAAAGTAATGAATGACGAATTAATGGAAACATTAAATTTGCCAAAAGATGAATTGAAACAATTTGCACATGATGTGTTGGAACGCTTTAACAACCCGTTTGTTGAACATGCCGTTACATCCATCATGTTGAACTCATTCCCTAAATTTGAAACTCGTGATCTTCCTGGCTTAAAAACTTATTTGGAACGCAAAGGCGAATTGCCTAAAGGTCTTGTATTAGGTCTTGCCGGTATCATCACATATTATAAAGGTGGTAAACGTGCCGATGGTGCGGAAATTACGCCAAACGATGATCCTAAAATCATGGATTTGTTAACCAGTCTTTGGAAATCAGGTTCTACAAGAAAAGTAGCTGAAGGCGTTTTGGGTGCCGAATTTATTTGGAACGAAAATTTGAACAACATCTCAGGGTTGACCGATCTTGTTGTTTCATACCTTGATTCAATCCAAGCCAAAGGCATGTTGGAAACTGTAAAATCAATATTGTAATATGTAAGATTAAATTGAGCATTCAGTGCCGAGTGCTTAATTTTTTTATTTTTATACTATAAATCAGATTTTTATGAGTACAAAATATTTTAAAATCAATCCCGCTGACAATGTATCGGTAGCCATCCACGATTTGAAGGAAGGCGAAGTTGTAAACGTTGACGGCGTTAGCATCACGCTGAAACAAGATATTACGGCCGGGCATAAAATCGCTTTGGTTGCATTGGCTGTTAACGATAACATCGTAAAGTACGGTTATCCTATCGGGCATGCTATTACAGCTATTCCGCAAGGAGGATTAGTAAACGAAACAAATATTAAGACAAATCTTGAAGGATTGCTTGATTATGAATACAAACCTACTAAAGTAGAATTAAATATTCCTAACCGTAACCTTACTTTTAACGGGTATAAACGTAAAAGTGGTGAAACAGGTATTCGTAATGAAATGTGGATTGTGCCTACCGTAGGTTGTGTTAATGGTGTTGCCGACTCTATCATTGCCGCCTTTAAAGAAGAAGTAGGGCAGTTGGAAGGTGTTGATTCACTCGAAGTGTTCAAACACAATTATGGTTGTTCTCAATTGGGTGGTGATCACGAAACTACTCGTAAAATTCTTAAAGACATTGTGCTTCACCCCAATGCAGGTGGTGTATTGGTACTTGGTCTTGGATGTGAAAACAACCAACCCGATGTGTTCCGTGAATATTTGGGAGAATTTGACGAATCGAGAGTTAAATTTCTGGTAACTCAAAAAGTAAAAGATGAAATAGCCGAAGGTGTTGCCATTTTGAAAGAACTTTATGCTACGGCTAAAAAAGATACGCGTGTGGCAACTCCACTATCCGAACTTCGTGTGGGATTAAAATGTGGTGGTTCTGATGGTTTCTCCGGTATTACCGCCAATCCTTTGTTGGGTGTGTTCTCCGACTTTTTGGTGGCTCAAGGAGGTACTACCGTGTTGACCGAAGTGCCTGAAATGTTTGGAGCCGAAACCATTTTAATGAACCGTTGTGAAACCATTGAAATGTTTGATAAAACGGTTCATTTGATAAATGATTTCAAAGAATATTTCATGAAGAACGATCAACCTGTATATGAAAACCCATCTCCGGGAAATAAAGCAGGTGGAATTTCCACGTTGGAAGAAAAATCACTTGGATGTACCCAGAAATGTGGTAAATCTTATGTGAAAGATGTGAATATGTATGGCGATCGTCTTAAAACAAAAGGCTTGAACTTGCTAAGTGCTCCGGGCAACGATTTGGTTGCTGCAACCGCTCTTGGAGCTTCGGGATGCCAAATGGTATTGTTTACCACCGGTCGTGGTACTCCATTTGGTAGCTTTGTGCCTACTATGAAGATTTCAACTAACACGCCATTGTTTGAAAACAAACCGGGATGGATTGACTTCAATGCAGGTGTATTGCTTCAAGGTAAAAAAATGGAAGATTTGCTTGAAGATTTCATTGCCTACATTATTACGGTGGCAAATGGAGAATGGGTAAATCATGAAAAGAGAAACTCTAGAGAAATAGCTATTTTCAAAACAGGGGTAACTTTATAATTTAAAGGAGAATCCTTAATGATGATAAAGAAAAGGCTTATCGGTATTTGTCCGGTAAGCCTTTCTTGTTTTAATTAGATAACTCTGTTCAAGGTCTTTATGCCAAGTTAAACAAATGGCTTTAAATTTTGTTATACTTTATATCACGATATATATTCAACGTGTAACAAAAAATAATACTTCCTTTGCCGTAATATCCCCATTTACCCTGTCTTGTAAGAAATGTTTTTTTAAGAAACTTATTTGTTATGAATAAACAATACTTTTTTACCATCATATTATTTTTGGTATTCTCATTTGGCCTATTTGCTCAAATTTCCGAAGGCGGCTTTCCTAATTCTTATTATGATAGATTTAAGTCGTCAGCGGTAATTCCGTCATTAGGACTGGAAACAATTGATATTAAGAGCTTATTGAATGAGGATAAGTCAAACGGAATTCTGTATCGCTATGGCGTGACAAAGGATGTAAATATAAACATAAAGTCAGAAGGTGTAAAAACACAGGTTGGTGCAGGTGCAATATGGCGTTATAAATTAGTGGCCGATAGTGCTAAATCATTAAAAATGTTGTTTAGTAAATTTAACATTCCGCAAGGGGCAAGCCTATTTGTTTACAATAGCGATTATTCTGTTGTATATGGAGCTTATACGCGGGCTAACGTTACCCCGGACAGTACGTTTGCAATAGCTGATTTCCCTGGTAATGAATTGACGCTGGAATATTACGAGCCATCAACGGCTGTTTTCAGTGGAAGCCTTATGTTGGGAAAAGTGAGCCAGGCATACAGAGACTTAAAAGACGTGATGTCAACAATAACAACAACAGAGGATAGCTTGTATGTTGATGTCAATTGTGGCGGACTTGATTGGCAGGTTCAAAAACATGCCATTTGCAGGTATTCTTTTGTTGAAGACACCAGTAGTTATTTATGTAGTGGCTCACTTATTAATAATATAAACAATGATGGAACTCCTTATTTTTTAACAGCTCATCATTGTGTTAGTTCCACTATCGTAGCGCAAACAGTAATCGCTTATTTTAATTATGAAACAAAAGGTTGTGGGTTAGGAGCTAAGATTAATTATAACAAAATGACATTAAGTGGAGCCTCTTTAATATCAACAGGAGCAAATTCTGATTATACTTTACTGAAATTTACTTCTACACCTCCGGCAGCTTATCAGCCATATTATGCTGGATGGGATTTAACTAATTGGGCTACCAGTACCGTGGGGATACATCATCCTGAAGGTTTAAAGAAAAAAATATCGTTTGATTACGATGCACCGACTACTTTTGATTGGGTTATATCATGGAATGAAGGAAGTGATTCTCCCGCAAACACGCACTGGCTGGTTTCCTTTGACAAGGGACACGTTGGGGCAGGTTCTTCCGGCTCTCCGTTGTTTAATCAGAATAAACGAATTATAGGCCAGCTACATGGCGGTGGAACCTCGGATAGCTATTATGGAAAATTGAATTATTCATGGACTCATAGTGATGTGGGTTACTCCATGCTTAAGAATTATTTGGCAGGAGGTAAAGACAGTACCTATCTAAATGGTTATTTTCCCATTACGAATCCTCCCGATGCTTCATTTTTCAGTGGTTATACTAAAGTTTGTTTAGGTGCTCCTATTGCTTTTACCGATCATTCTGCATTTAATATAACTTCATGGAAATGGACATTTACGCCATCTACAGTTGCCTTTTTAAATAGCACTAGCGCTTCTTCTCAAAACCCGGTGGTGAGTTTCAATAACCCAGGTACATATTCCGTTAAGTTGAATGTTCAAAATAGTGCAGGAAAGGATTCAGTCACAGCTACGATTGTAGCTGGTAGTACCCTTGTTCTTTCCTACGAATCAACCCCTGCAAGTGGAACCTGCCTTTCTTCTGTTGATAGCGTTGTGGTAACAGGGGGCGGAGCTACAAAGTTCAGCTGGCAATTAAGTTCTGCTAGCCGTGCGTATTTTAATCTTGATACATTAAGTAGCCAAAAAGCTGTAATAAAACAAAAATCAACAGCTACTATCGATTCCACCATAACTATCACGGGTGTTTTTGTTGGTACGCAAGCCTCTTGTGTAGATAGTTCCGCTTTTTCAATACAACTGGAAAGACCGTCGAACGACAATATTGCAAATGCAAAACTTATAAAGACAGGTGTTAACGGGCCTTTTTCCAACGAATGTGCCACCGTGGAAACGGGTGAACCAAAACCACCCGGAACCTCCTGTACATCCCAAAAAGCATGGTGTGCTGAGAGTACATCAGGAAGTGTGTTGAATAATACGGTGTGGTTCTATTTCTATGGGCCTGCAAGTGGTGGGGTAACGATTGAAGCTGATAGCATTGACGGGCAAATAGCTTTGTATAGTGCCGATTCGTATCAAAATATATTAAGCGGAAATTATACCTTATTGGCTGCTAACGACGACATTTCGTCCAACAATAGTAATGCTAGGATAAACTCTGTTAATGTAACGTCAGGAAAAAAATATTGGTTGCAATTTGACGGAAGTAATGGTGGTGATGTTGGTACTTTTTACATCAAAATGGATGCTGTAAATTCTACAATACAAACAAAAACAGTGGATAGCGTAAGTTCAAGTGGTTATACACTTTATCCCAGTCCGGCAAACTCTTATTTGATAATAAAAGGCAATGGGTTAAAAGGGCTTAGTTCTGTAGATGTGGATATATTTAATTGTTTTGGTAAAAAAGTTTACAGCAAACAATTAACTAAAGTTGTTTCTGATAATAAAGTAACTGTTTATTTAGATAAAGATATGCCCGATGGAGTTTATATAGTATCATTAACAGGTTCTGATACTAGTTACAATAAGCTATTTATTAAGGCTAAAGAATAGATGTTAAATTAACATCAGTTCTGTATAAGGCTATTTTTCAGCATATGGATAATCAAGGTGTTTTTTTGCCGTAGGCAATATATATCAATAGAAGAATTAAGTGGAAATAACCTATTCCCCCATAGGGGATAGTATTTCCACTTAATATAGAATTTATATTAAAAATTCTTTTTGCTTTCTGATGTGATTTTTAAGGCATAAAAAAAGAGGATGTGAAAACATCCTCTTTTTTGTAGTTTTGAAATACTACTAATCAAAGTTAGTATAAGCAGTTTCGTGGTGCATGCTTTCGTCAAGACCAAGAGCTTCGTCTTTGTCGTCAGCACGAACACCAATTGTTTTTTCCACAATCTTAAATAAAATAAAGGTTCCAACACCTGAATATACAATGGTTGTTACCACCGAAATTAATTGGATAATAACTTGATGTGGGTTACCATAAAATGCACCACTATAAGCAGCTTGAACGGCAGGGGTAGCTAAGAATCCGGTAGCAAGAGCACCCAAAATACCACCAATACCATGTACACCAAAAGCATCCAACGAATCGTCATACCCCAACTTAGGTTTCACGTAGGCCACCATGAAGAAGCATACCAACGATACCAACGTGCCAATAACCAATGCCCCTGTAACATCCACAAATCCGGCAGCAGGAGTAATGGCCACCAAACCACCTACGGCACCTGTACAAATACCTACAATAGTTGTTTTTTTACCCACAATCCAGTCGAGCAAAGCCCATACAAAGGCAGCAGTAGCAGCAGCAATATGAGTTACAAGGAACGCGTTTCCGGCAAGACCATCGGCAGCAAGACCACTTCCGGCATTAAACCCGAACCATCCGAACCAAAGTAAAGCGGCACCGATAGCTACAAGCGTAATGTTGTGAGGAGGTATGGCGTGTCCTTTATAGTCACGACGTTTGCCAAGCATCACGGCGGTAACGATGGCGGCAATACCTGCATTAATATGAACAACGGTTCCACCGGCAAAATCCAACGCACCAAGTTTACACAACCATCCGTTGCTCGACCATACCCAGTGAGCAACCGGGTTGTAAATAAAGAATGACCATAGGACGCTAAATACAAGGAATCCTTTAAATTTAATACGTTCGGCAAATGCACCAATAATTAAAGCTGGTGTAATTACGGCAAACATACATTGGAATAGAACAAATACGATATGAGGAATACGGTCATTAGGCTGAGAAATAAAGTAAGGGCTAACGTCGTTGATATGGATACCTTTCAAAAAAGCCCAGTCGAAGTTGCCAATGTAAGGCGATAATGCACCTGTTGAAGTGTTGTTGAATGCCAGACTATATCCGCACACAACCCATTCGATACTGATAACGGCTGCTAAAATAAAGCATTGCATCAAAACACTAAGTACATTTTTTCGTCGAACCAATCCTCCGTAGAACAATGCTAATCCGGGGATGGTCATCAATAATACTAATGCGGTGGCAACAAGCATCCATGCCGTGTTGCCGAAACTAATGGTTGGCGTAACTTTTGCCACCGGGGTTTGAGCAAATGCAGTTAAGCTAAGGCTCAATAAAGCTATAATGGAAAATAATATTTTTTTCATGTTCAGTGTAGTAAATAGAGTTCGTTAATTGAATTATTTGATGTAAAGAGATTCAGGACCTTCTTCTCCATTCCGTATGCGGTATGAATTTTCGATGTCCATAATGAATATCTTACCATCGCCAGCTTCCCCTGTTTTGGCCGCTTTAATAATTGCTTGAACTGTTTTTTCTGCATTTTGATCGCGCACAACAACTGATAGCATGCGTCGTTGAATGTAGTTGGATTGAAATATCTGTCCTCTTACTACCTGATCTTCCGTACTTTTTCCGAGTCCGGTAATGTCCCAATATGAAAACCATTCAATGCCGGCATCGTAAAGAGCCTGCTTTACATCTTCAAATTTGGAAACTCTGATAACTGCTTCGATTTTTTTCATTTGATTCAGTTTTATATGTTATATGAATAAAAGTCTTTTTGACTTATTGTTTCCCCCGAAACTTTGTGCAAATATATGCAAAATGTTTTTTTCTTACCAAATACAACGTTAAAAAAATATTTAAAATTTGATAAAACTATCATAATGGAACAAAAATGCTGATAATAATATTAAAAGAGAGCATTTGTGTCGAATAACATAAATATAATTTACAATCAATGTTCTATTCAAATTGTAACTAATATTATTTTTTATCTTTTAAACTGTATCTTGGATGTGTATGTTTGTTTGATTTGCCATATTAAAAAAAACAAAAAGCCTCACTCTTTAAACAAAGAGTGAGGCTTCCTGTATGTATAAAACTAGATTAAGATACTATAGTTTTTTAATATAAGATTAATCGTAATAAGCTTTAGATCCATGTTCGAATACGTCGATACCACCTTCACCTGTTTCACCTTTTTCTTCCAAACGTAATTTCCAAGGATAAGGCAATTTAGATACAATATACATCACAAACATGGCAACTATAAACGTGGCCAACGTAATAGTGAGGCTACCGATAGCTTGAGCTTCAAGTACGCTAGAACCACCACCATAGAAAAGACCTGCTACAGGAGCTGAATTGTCGGCACCAGTTGCGGTAGGTGCACCATATTGTCCAGCCGCGAATAATCCTAAAGATATTGTTCCCCAAATACCATTGAAACCGTGTACGGAAACAGCTCCAACTGGATCATCAATGCGAAGATATTCTAACAGATATACACCAAGGAATACAACTAAACCGGCCACGAGACCAATTATTGCAGAACCAAATGGTGAAACCCAGTAACAAGGACATGTAATGGCAACTAATCCACCAAGTAATCCGTTAAGACTAAATCCGGTATCGAATTTTCCTTTGGTAGGGCCGAAGAAAAATGCTAAGCCTAAAGCACCCAAAGCACCGGTACAAGCTGCAATTGTAGTATTGGCTGCAACACGACCAATTCCGATATAATCCATTCCTGAAAGAGTACTTCCCGGGTTGAAACCATACCATCCAAACCAAAGTAAGAATGCACCTAACGTGGCTAATGGTAAACTATGTGGGGCGGGCAGACCGCCTTTGATTTTATCGTCGCGTAAGAATACACGACCGATACGAGGGCCTAATACAATAGCACCGGCTAAAGAAACAACACCACCAATGGTATGTACAACGGTAGAACCAGCAAAGTCGCGGAATGGTTGTCCTAGTTCAGCCAAGAAGTTACCCTTACTACCCATAGTAGCTAAGAATCCGTCAGGACCCCAAGCCCAGTGGCCGATGATAGGATAAATAAATCCGGTAACACAAATACTGTAAAGAATATCTCCACGGAAACCTGTACGACCAATCATAGCTCCCGAAGTAATGGTAGAAGCAGTATCAGCAAATGCAAATTGGAATATCCAGTGTGCAAGTATTGCTACCCCGGTAGTTCCATAAGTAGCAGGCATGTCTTGTAAGAAGAACCAGTGGTAACCAATGAATCCGTTACCGTTACTAAACATGAAGGCATAACCGATAGCCCAGAAGAATACACCACAAATAGCTGTATCCAAAACACATTCAACCAAAATATTTACAGTTTCTCTTTTTCTTGCAAAACCGGCTTCCAACATAACAAAACCGGCTTGCATACCGAATACTAATGCCGCGGCAACCAATGTCCATACAGTATTTATTGCACTGAATGTCAAATTTTCGTGTGCTGTGAATGTTTCGGCAGCACTTGCAGAAGTTCCACTTAGTAAACCAGGAATAGTAATCATCGCCAATAGAACGAGCACTACACCAATCATCTTCCCTGCAAAAACGGTAGCAAATAACTTCCATTTTTCAGCTCGACTCAAATGAACCCTTTGGGTCATTGAGTCCTTTCTTCCAAATAACTTAGTTAACAACATAATCTTAATTTTTAAATGGTATTATCTTAAATTCCTTTTTTGGGGACGATTAATCTTTATTTAACGTATAAAGATTCATCACCCGATTCTTTTGTTCTAATTCTCCAAGACTCATCAATAGGAGATACGAATATTTTACCATCCCCAACTTCCCCGGTATATGCAACATTAAGTAAGCAATCTACTGTTTTCCTTACATTCTGATCTCTTACCACGATGGTAAGTAATCTACGTGGAATTAAAGCAGTGCTACCATGTTCGCCTCTGTATGTACGATTTGTTGTTGTTTCATTACCAACACCTGTTGCTTCCCAAAAGGAGAAAAAATCAATTTCAATTTCACGAAGAGCGTCCTTCACTTCCTCAAATTTGGAAGTACGGATAATTGCTTCAATTTTTTTCATAATGCTTTAGTTTAAATTAGATATACCACTCTCGGTCTTCCACAGATTTTACTCTGTGGAAGATAACTGAGAGTTTATTTTTTAATTGATTTTTAGAATGTAATACCACCTACAAAGAAGGCATCCTCTGTTTCAGGATTGAATCCTATAATTCCGTAAACCGGAAGGCTAAATGATTCGGAGAACTTTAAATCTTTGCTTACTTTTAAAGCTACATTGGTTATATTAAACCCTTTTTTGGTAACAGCATAAGCGTTAAGTCCATCTTTTGAAGATACATATAAACCTCCAATGGTAAGTTTTGCGTTTTTAGCTATAGGGTAAGCAAGCTCAACGTATGTTGAAAAAGCATTTTTAAGCTTGGTGCTGTCTGAATTTAATTTCTTATCAGCTCCGTAAAACATGGTGTTAACAGAAATGCTTAATGGAAATTCTTTTACTCCGGCATAGCTTAAGGTTCCTTCAAAGATATGATCGGTTGAATCATTGTTGTATTTGAAGTAGCTCTTTTTGAATGCCCAGTTATAATCGGTAACTGTTAACGAGAAAAGATCATTAAAGGCGTAGCTTGCAGATAAGTCAACTTCTTTATATGTTCCGTCAAAACTTCCCGAACCCCAAGCTCCAATAGATAAACCTCCGTAAGTGAAAGTTGCTGAAGGTTGTATATTCGGTGTTTTGTTTTCAGTAAAACCACGCCATATGTAAGAACTAACCAAGTCGGCTCCCACGGTGAAACTTCCTTTTGTAGGAGTAGAAGCTGTTGTTGCTGTTTGAGCAGATGCAGAAATTGCGCAAGATGCTAAAAATAAACCTAAAAGGCTTTTTGTAATTGTTTTATTCAAAGCTTTCATAATCAATTGTTTTTAATTAGTAAATAAATAAACGAAAAAATGTATGATTTTTGAATTCAGTCAATGTCAGTTCCCTATTATTCCGGAATTGTGGAAACCTCTATTGCCTTTCTTCTTCGATTTTTTTCAGTTCTATCTATTATATGCTTTGAATGCCAGCTTACACCTTTTAGGTTTATTGAGTCACGCTATTGATTTTTATTTACTGAATAGCGTTTTTAATCTATCCATAGCTTCAATAGTGTCTTCTTTTTTGCCAAAGGCAGTAAGTCTGAAATACCCTTCGCCACTTGGGCCAAACCCTACACCTGGTGTTCCTACCACGTTTACTTTAGTAAGCAGTAAATCGAAGAAATCCCACGATGTCATATCGTTTGGTGTTTTTAACCAAATGTAAGGAGCATTTACCCCGCCAAAAATTTCAAATCCCATCTTCAAAAGACTGTCTCTGATAATGCTGGCATTCGTCATATAATAGTTAACAAGTTCTTTTACTTGTTTTTGTCCTTCGTCACTGTACACGGCTTCCGCTGCACGTTGTGTGACGTAAGAAACCCCGTTAAACTTAGTTGTGTGACGTCTATTCCACAATTTATTAAGTTGTACCTTTTCACCCTTTTCGGTGTAAGCCTCCAGTTCTTTCGGAATGATGGTGAAAGCACAACGGGTTCCGGTAAATCCGGCAGTTTTTGAAAAACTTCTAAACTCAATAGCTACTTTTTTAGCACCTTCAATTTCATAGATACTGTGTGGTACATCTGTTTCCTGAATATATGCCTCGTAAGCCGCGTCGAATAAAATCAAGCACTTGTTTGCGATAGCATAATCAACCCACACTTTCAATTCGCTTTTCTTCAACGTTGTTCCCGTTGGGTTGTTCGGGTAACATAAATAAATAACGTCAGGTTTCTCTGTTGGAAGCGCAGGTACAAAACCATTGTCTTTAGTACAAGGTATGTACACAATATTTGTCCATTTGCCACTTTCCTGATAGTCTCCTGCACGTCCTGCCATCGCGTTGGTGTCAACATACACCGGATAAACAGGATCGGTTACCGCCACTTTATTTTTTATACCTAAAATATCACCAATATTTCCCGTGTCACTTTTGGAGCCGTCGCTCACAAACACTTCATCCTTTTGTATATCTAAACCTCTCGGCTTTAAATCTTTTTCAATTATCTTTTCTACTAAAAAAGAATATCCTTGTTCTGGACCATAACCTCTAAATGTGTTTGTCTGCGCCATTTCGTCAACGGCTTTATGCATGGCTTCTATCACGGCTTGGGGGAGGGGACGTGTTACGTCGCCTATGCCCATGCGGATAATTTTAGCGTTTGGGTTTGCTTCACTATATGCACCAACTCTACGTGCAATCTCTGAAAATAAATAACTACCTGGTAGTTTAAGGTAGTTTTCGTTTACAAGTACCATACTTATATATATAATTGTTTTTATTAAAAAAATGTTCACTATAAAGTTAAAATTCCTTCAAAAACGGTAACGGCTGAACCTGTCATAAAAACATGATTCGTGCCTTCGTTCCACTCTATTTCCAGATTTCCACCAAGTAGTTGCAGTGTAGCTTTTCGTTCACTAAATCCGTTTAGTACGGCAGCTACTAAAGAAGCACAAGCCCCGGTTCCGCAAGCCAATGTTTCGCCGGCTCCGCGTTCCCAAACACGCATTTTTAAGGTGCTACGATCCAAAATTTCAATGAACTCTGTGTTAGTGCGTTTCGGAAAAATCGGGTTGTTTTCAAACTTAGGCCCCAACTCCGTCAATTTAAGTTGGTCAATACCTTTGGTGAAAACCACCGCGTGAGGATTTCCCATCGACACACACGTTATTTTATATTCAACGTTATCAATTTTTAACGGAACGCTTACCACTTCTTCTCCATTGAGCGTAACCGGAATTAAATACGGTTGTAATATGGGTTCACCCATATCCACCGTCACTTTATCCACTCTTCCGCTCTCAACATGTAGTTTCAGAATCTTTATCCCGGCACCCGTTTCAAGGTTGATTTCCGTTTTGTCGGTTAGTCCGTTTTCGTAAACGTATTTGCCAACACAGCGGGAAGCATTTCCACACATTTCAGATTCCGAACCATCCGAGTTAAACATCCGCATTTTAAAATCACCACTCTCGGAAGGTAATATAAGTACCAAACCATCTGAGCCTATTCCAAAATTTCGGTTACTCAATTTAATTGCTAAATCTGCAGGGTTTTCCACTTTCTCCGTGAAGCCGTTAATGTAAATGTAATCATTACCGGCACCTTGCATCTTTGTAAATTTCAAGGGGCGTTCCCCGTTTCTCTCTGTCTTCATTGCAAAGGTATTATGTGTTTTTATTTTGACAAAAAATAGAACAAAAAATAAGCAGTTTTTTTAAAAATATGTCATTTTGAAATCAAAAACAGTACAATATATATCATTTTGGCAAATTCAAGTCACAGTTTCAGCATTCTGTAACTAAGCTCGACTTTCATAATGCAAGGTAAAAAAACAAAGAATGCGTCATTTTGTATGTAAGAGATTGCGTTTTTGTGTCAAAATTATAGAATGAAACATATTTTAACACTTTTACGCATCCTGTTTTGTGTTTTTGAGCATAAAAATACAACAATTTAGCGAAATAGAAAGGACTGTAAAACAGCATTTTTGAAATATTATACATAACAAGGTGTTATTGATATTTTTTTGCATGATAAAACCTAGGTTATTTGTACCTTTGCACTGCATTAAAAACAGGTGATTATAAATGCAATAACACTGAATTGAAACAATCAGTTGAGTTCTGATGTTCAGGTGTAACTCCTTTAATTTATGTGCTTTAGAACTATTATACCAATATCTGCGGCTGAAAATACGATACAACACAAGCAAAAGCTTGTCATGATGGGTTCGTGTTTTACTGAAAACATAGGCGAACGCTTACAAAATGCTAAGTTTTCAGTCGATCTGAATCCTTTTGGTATCTTATACAACCCTTTTTCCATCCGGCAGTCCATTGCCCGGCTGATACAGCCCGAACCTTTTTCGGAAAAAGAACTTTTCCAGTACGAAGGCCGTTGGCATAGTTTTATGCACCATAGCCGTTTTTCCGATACTGACTTGGACTCCTGTTTGCAAGGACTAAATACTCGCTTGGAGCAGTCGGCAAAGCAACTACAATCTGCCGATTATTTATTGATTACATTTGGTACCGCCTGGGTGTATGAGTTGGTACAGACAGGGCAGGTGGTGTCTAACTGCCATAAACTGCCCGAAAAAACATTTAATCGTCGACGGTTGACCGTGGATGAAATAGTACAGGTATATCAACCCCTTATATCCGCCTTGCTGGCTCAAAATGCCAAATTGAAACTTATATTTACCGTTAGCCCCATTCGGCATTGGAAAGATGGGGCACATGAGAACAATGTGAGCAAGTCTATCCTTTTGTTAGCCATTGATGCCTTGCAAAAGCAATTTGAAAGCGTGAGCTATTTTCCGGCTTACGAACTGATGATGGATGAGTTGCGCGATTACCGATTCTATACCGACGATATGTTGCACCCAAATAAAACGGCAATTGATTATATTTGGACTCAATTTTCCAATTGCTATTTCACTACTGAAACCAAGCAAGTGGTGACGGAAATGGAAAAGCTAACCAAACTGTTGCAGCATCGGCCTTTTAATGCCACAGGGAAGGTGTATAACCAATTTTGTGCACAGCAATTGAATAAAATAAAGCATTTTGAATTGGCTTATCCCGACATTAATTTTGAGGCCGAGAAAAAACATTTTACCTGTTAGCATCGTTGTTAAACTTATATCTAAAAAATAAATATGACTACAGAAAAACAAAAAAAGAAAGAAAGCCCCCTATGGAACCTGGCGTTTAATATTGTAATACCGGCCATACTATTAACTAAATATACCAACTTATGTGCACGGTTTCATTTCGATGGAATTATATTCCCATTTAATGTAGGGCAGTCGGCCAATCAGGCCGGAGCCAATGGTTTGCTATTGGCTTTGCTATTCCCGCTGGCCTATTTCTTCTACGATTTGGTGATACGTGGGAAACGAAACATGATATCCATTCTCGGCTTCTTCGGTATTTTGGTAACCGGGGTAGTCGGCATTATGCAATTGCCTTCGCAATGGATTGCCGTGAAGGATGCCGCCATTCCATTAGTTATAGGTCTAGCCATTTTAATATCCTTGAAAACGAAATACCCGTTGATAAAGAAAATATTTTACAACGAAGAAATTATTGATACCGAAAAAGTAAACGCCGCCCTTACAGAGAAAAATGCTCATGCTGCTTTTGAGCGAGTGTTTGTAGTAAGCACTTACTGGATGTTTTTATCGTTTCTCGTTTCCTCGGTGCTGCACTATTTTGTGGCACTCCATTTTTTAAAGTCAGCCATCCCTACTAACGAAGAAATAGGGCAACTCATGGCGTGGAAGTATCCGTTTATCGTGCTGCCACTTACCGTTATTATGATGGTTATCGTGTTCTATATTTTCAATAGGATAGCCAAAATAACAGGATTGAAGTTGGAAGAAATAATTATCGTGGATAAAAAATAAACAGGAATTTTCATCCAAAAACTTTTCGTTTTTGAACTCAAATATAATTACTTTGTCCTTGAAATGCCAAAAGCCGTTTTCACTTTGCATTTCACTGATAATATGTTTAGTATGAAATATACTCTTAAACAAATAGCCAAAATTATCAATGCAACCTTAGTTGGGGAAGGCGATGCTCAAATTGATTGGTTATTAACCGACAGTCGTGCGGTTTCGTTTCCTGAAGAAAGTTTGTTCGTAGCCTTGAAAACACCACGCAACAATGGTCATAAATACATTCCTGAGCTTTATGCCGCCAATGTACAATCCTTTTTGGTAAGTGAGCAGCCTTGCGAATTGAAAGGTGCCACGTTCCTGGTGGTAGATGATACGCTCAAAGCCTTGCAAACCTTGGTGGCCTACCACCGCAAGCAATTTACCTGCCCCGTGGTGGGCATTACCGGAAGCAACGGGAAAACCATCGTGAAAGAATGGCTGTACCAATTGCTACATACCGATTACAACATAACGCGTTCGCCACGCAGTTACAACTCGCAAATAGGCGTGCCCATGTCAGTTTGGGAGATGAATGCACAAACCGAACTGGGCATTTTTGAAGCCGGCATTTCCTTGCCCGGCGAAATGGAAAAGCTTACCCCCGTGGTAGCTCCAACCATTGGCATCTTTACCCACCTGGGCGATGCACATCAGGAAAACTTCACGTCGCTAAAAGAAAAGTGTAACGAAAAACTAAAACTCTTCGTTGCTTCCGACGTGCTGATTTATGAAAAGGACAATAAGCTGGTAGATATATCGGTGGCACAATCGGGTATTTCCGCCAAGCTTTTTACCTGGGGCAAGAGTCACGATGCCGATGTGCAAATTCAAAACGTAAGCAAGCAAAACGGCACTGCTGCCGTTACCTATATATATAAAGGACAAAAAGGGGAATTTAGTATTCCGTTTACCGACGAAGCTTCGCTGGAAAACAGCATGCAGTGTTTAGCTCTGCTTTTGTTTCTGGGCAAAGAACCAAAAACCATTGCAGAACGCATGTTGCACCTGGAGCCCGTGGCCATGCGTCTGGAAGTGAAAGAGGGTTTGCGCGATTGCGTTATTATAAACGACTCCTACAACTCCGATTTAACCTCGCTATCCATCGCGTTGGATTTCCATATCAGCCAAGCCACTGGCAAGGGCATGAAGCGCACCGTGATACTTTCGGACATATTGCAAAGCGGGCAAAAATCCGTGGAGCTTTACAAAAGTGTATCCGAATTGCTTAAAAACAAAGCCATTGATAAATTGATAGCCATTGGTACCGAACTTTCGGCCAACGAAAATCTATTCCAGTTAAACGAACAATACTTTTTTCCGGCTACCGAAAACTTTTTGCAATCGGCCTTGATAGATGAACTAACTAACGAAGCTGTTCTGCTGAAAGGTTCACGTCAGTTTAAATTTGAAACCATTTCCGAAAAACTGGAAGCTATAGCCCACCAAACTATTTTGGAGGTTGACCTCAATGCGTTGATTCATAACGTGAATTATTTTAGGTCGCACCTAAAACCCGAAACCAAAATGGTGAGCATGGTAAAAGCCTATGCTTATGGAAGTGGCGACATCGAGGTGGCTCGTACCTTGCAACATCATAATTGCGATTACCTGGCTGTTGCCGTTGCCGACGAAGGGGCTGACTTGCGCAACCACGGCATTCACATTCCTATCATCGTGATGAACCCCGAAATAGGTTCGTTTGGAAAAATATTCGAGTACAAGTTGGAGCCTGAAATATACAGTTTCCGTATGTTGGAAGAATTCCAAAAGGATGCCGAAAAACAAGGGCTCACTAATTATCCGGTTCATATTAAATTGGATACAGGTATGCACCGCCTTGGGTTCGATGCCGAAGATGTGGACGAGCTGATAGCTAAATTAAAGGCGCAAAAAACGTTGTTGGTACGCAGCGTGTTCTCACATCTAGTAGGTAGCGATGAGGCTCAGTTCGACAATTTTACCGAAGAGCAGGTTAAACGCTTCACAGCCTGCACGGCGAAATTTGAAAAAGCATTCAAACATAAAATATTAAAGCACATTCTAAATTCAGCCGGAATAGAACGCTTTAGCCAATATCAATTTGATATGGTGCGGTTGGGCATCGGTCATTATGGTATGAGCGTGGTGGACAATGCGAAACTGGAGGAAGTGTGCACGCTGAAAACCACCATTCTGCAAATACGCAAAGTGCCTGCCACCGAAACGGTGGGATATAGCCGCAAAGGCAAATTGAAGCGTGACTCCATAATCGGGGCTATTCCTATCGGCTATGCTGACGGTTACGATCGCCACTTGGGCAACGGGGTGGGTAAGGTGCTGGTGAACGGACAGATTGCCCCCGTGGTAGGCAATGTGTGTATGGACGTGTGCATGATAGACCTTACGGATGTTCAGGCTAAGGAAGGCGATGAAGTAATACTATTTGGAAAAGATTTATCTATTAACGAAATAGCAAAATCCCTGCAAACTATTCCTTACGAGGTGCTGACCGGAATTTCAAGGCGGGTGAAGAGAATCTATTTTAAGGAGTAAACGATGACTGCATTTATTGAACACATATTTATATTTGCTTCGCACGAGGAGTACCCCGAAAAGGCGGTCGATTTGGCTTTGTCTTTATCCAAGGGTTACGATAAGCCCATTTGTTTCGTGTCCTATCTGGACAAGAAAATAAAAACCACGAAAGCTGAAATAGAGGATGTACACCGTGTGTGGGTGGATAAGCTAACGCCTCAATGCGAACATGCCGTGCAAAGCCACGTGCTGGATGCTAAGGACGACTTTCATCTTTTTATGGAAAAGGCCGAGGCTTCGATGGTAATATTCCAGTTGTCGGAAAACGTGGGGTATAACAAGGTACAGCCGTTTTTGAAAATGACTAGAGAACTCAGGATTCCTTATATTTTTACCAAGCCCTATTTTTTGCCTGTTAATTTAACTAAGGTATTGGTTCCCGTTACCTTCCTGGTAGAAGATAGAGAAAAAGGCCCCTTTAGCAGTAGCCTAGGGCGGTTTTTCAAATCGCAGGTGATGCTGATGCCTGCCAAGGATTATGGCAGCAAGGCACAACAAAATACGAATGCTATCTGCACTTTGTTAGATAAGTTTAGCTTGGAATATGAATTTATTCCCGCTAAAAAGGATAGTTTTAAAGTGGAGCTTGAGGCCGTGCGTCAGGCGGACGAACTGGATGCGGGCATGGTACTTATTTCTGCTTCGCGCGAATATGGGTTGGATGATATTGTTTTCGGCCCGAAGGAATTAGCTTGCATTAACGAAGCCTCGGTTCCGGTAATGCTTATTAATCCTAGAGCCGATTTGTACGTACTCTGTGGCTAGCTAAATTTCGGATATGTGAAATTTTCTTAATCAGCTTCAATCTTTGTAATTGCATTGTGAGGGCAAATTTTGACACATTTTAGGCATCCATTGCAATCGTTAAGATTATTAATTACAGCATGTTTGTGCCATAAAAATTTAACACTTCCAAATACATGTTTTGGACATATATCTTCACATTTCCAACATGCTGTACAAGCAGAAAGGTTGATTTTTACGTATGGGGTACATAAAGTTTTTGCTCTTCGACTCATTTTTCTTCCATTGATTTTTGACGAGAACACAACATGAAAAAAAAGGTTTTGGTGTTCTATCGTTCTAAATGTTACTTTGTAATTTTAGTATAGGTTTCAGTGTCCCTTTTTTAGAACTATTAAATATTTTCAAAAATTCGGTCGATAATCCAACTGGTTCTAGCTCCCGATAAAGCGGTCGATGGGCAGCTGCCTTTTCCGCTTAGTTCTTTCACCACGGTTTCTATCAAGGGTTGTTGTATGTGTTGTGGGTTTTCAGTTTCAAATAGATGTTCGCCTTCGGAGTTGGTGAGTTTGATGGGGGTAAAATCGAATATGGCGAATTGTATTTTACCTTTTGTACCTAAAATTTCCACGCTATCGATATTTGAACTTGCATCGGTTACAAAGCTCCAAATACCCGTTCCTAATACGCCGTTTTCAAACAAGAAGGATGCCGACACGGTGTCCTCGGCCTTGTAAAGCAGACCCAAATTATTGGTGTATCCTTTTGCATCCGATATTCCACCTAACAAGAAATCCAGCATATCAATGGAGTGAGGAGCCAGATCGTAGAAATAACCTCCGCCGGCAATGTCCGATTTTACACGCCAGGTTTGTCTTTCCTCTTCAAAGTCGGTCGAGGATGGGGCTCGGAATTGTTTCACATTTACCGCCACTGGTTTGCCAATGAATTTTTTATCAATCAGCTCCTTTACCTTTAAAAAATAAGGAAGCGAACGACGGTAGTAAGCCACGAAAAGTTTTTGTCCGCATTCGTCGGCAGTTTGTATCATTTCCTTACACTCGGTATAATTCAAAGCCATCGGCTTTTCCACGTACACGGGTCGTCCCGATTTTAGGGCTTGTATGGTGTATTGCTTATGTAAATGGGGTGGGGTGGCTACATATATAGCGTTCACGTTAGTGTCAGCTAGCAAGTCTTCCACCGAAGTGTAATAAGCAGCAACATGGTGTCTTTTGGCAAAGTCGGCAGCTTTATCTTTATCCCGGCGCATCACGGCGGCCAACGTGGAACCTTCAATTTTGTAAAACGCAGGGCCACTCTTTACTTCGCACACATCTCCAACTCCTATTATTCCCCAGTTAATCATATACTTGTATCTTGTGTTTTTTAAGGTTTATCTAACATTACTCTTCATCTTCAGCCAAATCCATATTGACCAAACCTTCGGGCAAATCCATGTAAATTATTTTATTTTCTTCGTCGATGTCCGTAATCAGGTAATCAGATGCAGGCACCAGCAGCTCATCCTTTTTGTTATTGACAATAAAAAGAACGTTTTGAGTGCTATCATCTATATCCGTAATCTTGCCAAGGTCACCCAACGAATTGTCGGTGATGGAAAATCCTATGAACGAATAAATATCCATCTGCTCATCGTCCACCAAATTAATTAAAGAATCATTGTGGATATAAATGGTTTTGTTGTTTAACTCGCGAGCCTGCTCCTCGCTGTCTATCCCCTCAAATTTATATATGGCCGTAAAGTCCGTTTTAAATCGGTAATCTTCAATAAAGAAAGGCACAAATATACCATCAACGTCAAAAACAAAAAACTTAATATCATCCTCGTCGAAAGGAACTTTGTCAAAAGATACTGATAGTTCGCCTTTTATCCCGTGGGTTTTCACTGTTCTGCCCACAGGTGTTATTTCCTGGTTTGTTATCATTATTAATTCTATTTTGATTGCGGTTCATTCATTTTGAGCCCAAAGATACTGTTTTTCAGAATGAAGCTATACATATAAAATTTATTTTTTGCATATAAGAATTGATAATTATTGAAAAAGTTCTATCTTTGCAGCCGCTTTTGAAAGGAAAGCGAAAACTTTAATTAACAAATTTAATTTTAAGAGTTTATGTTGAAAAACTATGAAACCGTTTTCATTTTGACTCCCGTTTTGTCTGACGCACAGATGAAGGAGACGGTTGAAAAATTCAAAACCCTCCTTACAGACGCGGGGGCGGAGATTATTAACGAAGAAAATTGGGGTTTGAAAAAACTTGCGTACCCAATAACAAAGAAATCTACAGGTTTCTATTCATTGCTTCAGTTCAACGCTGAACCTACAGTAATTGAAACATTAGAATTGAACTATCGCCGTGACGAACGAGTACTTCGTTTCTTAACCTTCTCTATGGACAAATACGCAGCAGAATATGCAGCTAAAAGAAAGAGTGTTAAATCAGCTAAAGAAGTAAAGGAGGCATAAATTATGGCAGCAAGTAACAATTCAGAAATTAGATACTTAACTCCTCCATCAGTAGAGGTGAAAAAGAAAAAGTATTGCCGTTTCAAAAAGAACGGTATCAAGTATATCGACTACAAAGATCCAGAATTTTTGAAAAAATTCTTGAATGAGCAAGGTAAAATCCTTCCTCGTCGTCTTACCGGTACTTCGTTGAAATACCAACGCAAAGTAGCCCAAGCAGTGAAAAGAGCTCGTCATTTGGCGTTGCTTCCTTATGTAACCGATATGATGAAATAAAAAAGGAGGAACAAAAAAATGAAACTTATTTTAAAAGAAGATATTCAAAACTTAGGATACAAAGACGATATAGTTGCCGTTAAAGACGGTTATGGTCGTAACTTCCTTATCCCACAAAAGAAAGCTATTTTAGCAACTCTTTCTGCAAAGAAAATGTTAGCTGAAGATTTGAAACAACGTGCTCATAAAATAGCTAAGATTAAGGCTGATGCTGAAGAATTAGCTGCTAAAGTAAACGGACTTGCGCTTACTATTGGTACTAAAGCCAGCTCAAACGGTAAAATCTTTGGTTCTGTTACTAACATTCAAGTGGCTGAAGCTCTTGAAAAAGCAGGATTTACTGTGGATAGAAGAGTGATTTTCATCAAAGACGCAATTAAAGAAGTTGGTTCTTACAAAGCACAATTAAAACTTCACAAAGAAGTAAGTGCCGAAGTTACGTTGGAAATCGTTGCAGAATAAATAAAAAATCTACTGATAATAAAAGGGTCGGAATTTAATTAAATTCCGACCCTTTTTGTTTTGTCTTTGTTGCTCGAATTTCCTTTTTTCTTGTTATGGTTTTGTTGGGATGGTGGTATTATTAAACAGCTTGGACTCAATCATGCTTTTCAGCTCGTCCTTCGACTTTTTCCCTACCGACATAAAGTAATTCGTTTTGCCATCCTTGATAAATACAAGAGCCGGGATGTTTGTTATTTTAAATGCATCCGTAATTTCAGGTTCTTTATCCACATCAATGCTGTAGATGGTTATTTTATCGCCGTATTCAGCCTGCAACTCTACTAAAGAAGGATGTATAGCCTTGCAAGGAGTACACCAGGTAGCATTGAAATCAATGATAATGGGTTTATCCCCTTTGTATTTGAATTTTTTGTTTTTAGTAAAATCCCATACATTATCAATGAATTTCTTTTTCGTCAGAATAGGAAGGTCTTTTTCTTGATTTTTTTGTGCCATGCCACAAATGCAGGCAACAAAAAAGACTAGAGTTAAAGTTGCAATTTTCTTCATATTGTTTGTTTATTGGTTTATGAAAGATCTATTTTAATTTTGAGCCAGTCCGGTTTCGTATAAAATAATTTTCTTTTTGGACACGTTGATAACCCGTTCCAATTTTTTCACGTCGCTTGACACGACAGATAAATTATAAGCTTCTGAAATTGCTTTTTTCTCCCCTTCGCTAAGGGTATATGTTTTCTTTCCGCTTTTCCCTGTCAACGTAACCAGAATGGGCTTCTTAGCGTTTTGCTGTACAAAAGAGGCGATACTTTTGTTGGCATCCGTTCTGTAAATCACGTTTTCGTAGGTGTTCCCGTTGTCGTTATACGTGTAGTTGTAGCCCGATCCGTCGGGAACCGTTTCTGTTTCTGCCAATAAATCGCCGACTGAAAATTTTGTCGAAAAATGTTTGATGGGTTTAGCCCCACAGTATATACTCGATAATAAAAACGTACCTGTTTCCTCTACCAACGCTTTCACGTAAGTGCGTCCCGTATTGTTTTCCGCCCGTTGCGATTTGTAAATATAGTTGCCCACGTCTTCATATTTTTCGTCTTTTTCAAATGAAAAATTCCGGGTCATAGAGTCCAGCGTCACTTTTCTTATTTTGAAAAGGCTATCGGCATAAATAAGGTTCTTTTTTTGTTCAATTAGCTGTATTTGAGTAAATATATCATTGGCTTTTTTTCGTACTGATACTTCTTTTGGAAATAATTTATTGATGCTGTCAATCTGAATTTTTGCTGCGTTAAGTTTGTTACTTTTAAAAAGTTTTTGGGCAATTTCCAAGTGAGCCTGAGCTTGTTCTTTATCCGTAAGCTTCTTCGAACCACAGCTAAAGAGTAAAAGAATCAGAATGGGAAATGCTATTAATCGTACTTTCATGTTATTTTATTGTTTATTTAAAGATATGCAAATTAACAAAAAAAAAGAAATAAAAGATAAGTTTTTAAGAAAAAAGTCAATTCGATAAATTAACGCAAAAATTTTACCTTTGTCATCAAAAATTATCCCATCACACAAGCAAATACATGAAAGAATTTCTTCAAAACAATATATTCACTATTATTTCCGATATAGCCGATAGCCGGAACCAAGAATGCTACGTGATAGGTGGTTTTGTACGCGATATTTTCCTCAAAAGGGAATCCAAGGACATTGATGTGGTGGTGGTAGGTAGTGGTATTGCCATGGCCGAAGCCGTGGCTCAAAAGCTGGGCAAGGAGGTGCATCTATCCGTGTTCAAAAACTTTGGTACTGCACAGGTAAAATACCGTGACCTGGAGGTGGAGTTTGTAGGTGCACGCCGGGAATCGTACCGGCAAGATAGCCGGAAACCTATCGTGGAGGATGGTACG
This sequence comes from Paludibacteraceae bacterium, assembly GCA_031292565.1. Taxonomy (GTDB): domain Bacteria; phylum Bacteroidota; class Bacteroidia; order Bacteroidales; family Paludibacteraceae; genus JAFGVL01. Next base: position 548,914 of record JARLGW010000001.1, on the reverse strand, counting down.
CTGGAGGACGACCAAAACCGCCGCGACTTTACCATTAATGCTTTGGCTCTATGCTTGAATAAAGCCCGGTTTGGTGAATTGATAGACCCGTTTAACGGACAGGTGGATTTGCAAAACAAAATTATCCGCACGCCACTCGACCCGGATATAACGTTTAGCGATGACCCCTTGCGCATGATGCGCGCCATTCGCTTTGCCACCCGCTTTGGCTTTTATATTGAGGACAGAACCTTTGAAGCCATAAGTCGCAATAAAGAGCGCATTGAAATAATTTCCAAAGAGCGTATCGTGGACGAATTGAATAAAATTATAGCTACCGATACTCCCAGTATGGGTTTCTTGCTGCTTGATGAATCGGGTTTGTTAGAACTTATCCTGCCCGAATTGCACGCTCTAAAAGGCATTGAAACGAAGGAAGGGAAGGGGCACAAGGATAATTTTATTCACACCCTCACGGTGCTCGACAATTTGAGTAAGCACACGGATGACATCTGGTTGCGTTGGGCTGCAATTTTCCACGACGTGGCCAAGCCTGCCACCAAACGCTATGATAAACGCTTGGGGTGGACGTTCCACAATCATAACTTCGTGGGCGAGAAAATGATTCCTACCATATTTCGCAGGATGAAGCTGCCGATGAACGAGAAGATGAAGTTTGTGCAAAAAATGGTGTCGCTGCACATGCGCCCCATCGTGCTGTCGGAGGACGAGATTACGGATTCCGCCGTGCGTCGCTTACTGTTTGAGGCGGGCGACGATATTGATAAGCTGATGATGCTTTGCGAGGCGGATATAACTTCTAAAAATCCTGAAAAGGTAAAACGTTTCCTGACCAACTTTGCTATCGTACGCCAAAAACTAAAGGATATTGAGGAAAAAGATCGTGTACGCAATTTTCAACCTCCTATATCGGGCGAGGTGATTATGGAAACATTTAATCTTCCCGCCTGCTCCTTGGTGGGTGAACTCAAAGCCGCTATCAAAGATGCCATTCTGGATGGCGTTATCCCCAACGAATTCGATGCCGCCTATCAGTTTATGCTCAACAAGGCAAAGGAACTGGGAATAAAATAACGTGGAGAATTTCACTTTCGTGTAAACCTGCCAAGTTTTCAAAACTTGGCAGGTTTTAATTTTAAATGTCCGAAGGAAAAACATTAGTAACCGCGGGTGCAAACCCGTGGTAAGTGAATACTCACCCAAATTAAACCTTGAAAGGGTTTAACAACTAAGAGCTATATAGATGTTGAACCCTATCCGGGTTCATAATTTTAGGGTTGGTTATATTCCACGGGTTTGCACCCGTGGTTACCATTATTGAATCCTTTCAGGATTCTGAAAGCTGTTTTAAGAAATTTTCTGCATAAAAAAACCTGCTAAGTTTCCGAAACTTAGCAGGTTTATATCAATATAATATCTTTTTTATTTCCTAGTTATTTTAGCCCCAAGAGATTGTAGGCGTTTATCTATATCCTGATAGCCTCGGTCTATCTGTTCGATGTTTTCTATCGTGCTAGTGCCATCGGCACAGAGGGCGGCTATAAGCAGGGCGATACCTGCACGAATGTCCGGCGAACTCATGCGGGAGGGGCGTAAGCGGAATTGGTCGCCAAGACCTATCACGGTGGCACGGTGCGGATCGCACAGGATAATTTGCGCACCCATGTCAATCAGTTTATCCACGAAGAACAGGCGGCTTTCAAACATCTTTTGGTGTATCAGCACGCTGCCTTTTGCCTTAGTAGCTACTACCAGTAGTACACTAAGCAAGTCGGGCGTAAGTCCCGGCCAAGGCGCATCGGCCAAGGTCATGATAGAGCCGTCGATAAAGCTATCTATGGTGTAAGAGTCCTGTTGCGGAATATGTATATCGTCGCCCCGTTGTTCCAGTTGGATGCCCAGCTTGCGGAAGCTTTGTGGGATGATGCCGAGGTATTCGTACCCCACATTTTTAATGGTGATTTCGGAGCCCGTCATGGCAGCCAGTCCGATAAACGAACCTACTTCTATCATATCCGGCAGGATGCGGTGTTTGCAGCCACCCAGCGTTTTCACTCCTTCTATATAAAGCAGGTTGGAACCCACGCCGGTAATGTTGGCTCCCATCGCGTTGAGCATGTGGCAAAGCTGTTGTAGGTAAGGTTCGCAAGCGGCGTTGTAAATGGTAGTTTTTCCTTCGGCCAGCACGGCAGCCATTAGTATGTTGGCCGTACCTGTTACGGATGCTTCCTCCAGCAACATGTAGCAGCCTTTTAGCCTGTCGGCTTTTATTTCGTACAGTTGTTTGTCAGGGTTGTAGTTGAATTCCGCTCCCAGTTTTTGTATGCCTTCAAAGTGGGTGTCCAAGCGTCGGCGGCCTATTTTGTCGCCACCCGGTTTGGGTATGATGGCTTGCCCGAAGCGGCCTACCAATGGGCCTACCAGCATGACGGAACCTCTTAGCGAAGCACTTTTTTTGAAAAATTCTTTGCTACGCAGGTAATCCAGTTTTATATTTTTAGCTTTGAAGGTATAATCGTTGGCGTTCACCTTGGTTATTTCCACACCCAGGTCGCGCAGGAGTTGAATTAGATTGTTTACATCCAGTATGTCGGGGATGTTTTCAATCAATACTTCTTCGGGTGTTAACAGTGTGGCACAAATAACCTGTAGTGCTTCGTTTTTAGCACCTTGTACTGTTATTTCTCCTTGTAGGCGATGACCGCCTTCAATTACAAATGCAGACATTTATTTTTTAGATAAAGGAATTAATGACTAATGTTGGCCGAACAATTATTTTTGTTGTCTATCCGTTCGCTGTGTAGGGTTGGGTCTATTATCTTTCCCGCCAATTTTTTTATTGGTATTGTTTTTCTTGTTCCTGTTTAGGATGTCGCGGCTTTCCATCAGTTTCATAATATCCTGATTTAGGTTTAGTTTGCCCTTTGAAAGCTCGTTTAGGTCTTTAAAAATTTTGGTATCGTCCACGGTTTCCTTGTTCCATGTAAGGAAACATTTTTTCATGTGGTTGGCAATGAGCAGTATCAGTTGGTCTTTTTCTTCACCTTCGGGGTAAGAGCTGGCTTTATCAATCATTTGCTCCAACGTACGGCCGTAGTGCATATACCTGATGCGGGAATTTTTGTACGGAATACGATCGGGTTTGGTGTACAAATTTTCTTTTTTGAACACTTCATACGGGTAATCTATATCCAGTTTGAAATCGGACATAACCGCCAGGTGATCCCACAATTTATGCTTAAAGTCGTTCACATCGCGAAGGTAGGGAAACAGGTTTCCCATGATATTGATAATCGTTTTAGCACAACGTGTACGTTCTTCCTTGTCCTCAATGGCACAGGCATGAGCAACCATTTGTTGTATGTTGCGGCCATATTCAGGCAGCACTAAATCATCTCTTTTAGAGTATTCCATAGGTAATATATTGGTTGCTATTCGTGCATTTATTTCTTTATATAATGCATTTCAAGGCCGTTTAGTTTTTAATAACTTTTTCTTTTGGTGTTGTGGCAACAAACTCCTTTAAATAGAAGGGTTCAAAATAGGCTACATCCTCAAAACGTTTTGATTCAAAAGCTTTTGCTGCTAAAGTAATCATATTTTTTGCAATAGGATGAATTTCGCTTAAAAAGTTTGCATTTGGATGGGTTATCGCCGTCTTGCATTTGTCGGCACCGTTTCCAAAAAAATAAACCGGATGTTCTGCCAGTAGGTCGGTGTAGCTGTGCTCGTCGATAATATCAGCCGAAGTCGGACGGATAAGTTGTAATTTTTTATCAAAAAATGCTGCATATACCTCCATGCGGCGTGCATCTATCATGGGGCAAAGCAGTGCATTATCAGGCACCATACCTTTCACCGTATCTGCCATAATTTCCAACGAATTGATGGCTATCAGCGGTACTCCCCATCCATAGCAAAGTCCCTTGGCTGTGGACACACCGATGCGCAAACCTGTGTAGGAACCCGGCCCGCAACTTACGGCAACAGCATCAATAGCAAGGCTGTGTTCCTGTGCAAAGATAATCATTTCTTGCACAAAAACGCTTAACTGTGAGGCATGTGAGGGTCCTTCAAACTTTACTTTTTCAGTGAGACAAACGCCGTCTTGTGAAAGTGCCGTGGAGCAAACGCTTGTAGAAGTTTCGATAGATAGAATTACAGACATATTTCCAAAAAAATTATTCGGACTACAAAAGTAACATATTTGAGCATAGCTTACGAATAAAAATGTAAATTTGCACTGAAAACTGTATTTTGTTTGCCACGGTCGTTGAAACTAAATCGATAGTGTGGCTGGAAAATTCGGTAAATTTCCCCCATGATTACTTATATGGCGTTTTTGTATTAAAATTATGAATAGCAGACGTTTTTGCTGTATTTGCTGTTGTGATGAATTAAATTTATCCTGTAAGAGGAAACAATTTTAATTCCGCGATAGTTCTTTATTCATACATTGCTTACGATAAGTAATCCATGTTAAGAAAAACGCCTCAAGAAGGGTTGGGGTGGCATCATTAGTTTATTTAAAATATTTACTGAATTATGATTCAATCAATGACCGGTTACGGGAAAGCTTCTGCGGAAATCGGTAACAAAAAAATCACCGTGGAGGTGAAATCTCTCAATAGTAAGCAACTTGACTTATCTACCCGTATATCAGGATTATACAGGGAAAAAGATATTGAAATCCGTAACGAGCTTTCGCAACGATTGGAACGTGGTAAAATAGATTTTTCATTGTACGTGGAAAATACCGGAACCGAGAGTGTATCGCAAATTAATCAAGCCATCGTGGAAGGTTATTACCAACAGATAAAAGATTTGTCGGGTAGGATAGGCATCCCTTATCCCACGGAATGGTATCAGGTATTGCTGCGTTTGCCCGACGCGCTTAAAGCCGAAGTGCAGGAGCTTGACGAAAGCGAATGGGTTGATATAAAGAAAATTATAAATGAAGCGATAGAAAAACTTATCGCGTTCAGAATACAGGAAGGTAAATCGTTGGAAAATGTTTTTACGCAAAAAATAGCAAGCATATCGGGCTTGGCTCTTGACGTGGATAAATATGAAGTAGAGCGCATTGAAAAAGTGAAAACCCGTTTGCGTGAAAACCTGTTGGCTATTGGCGAAAAAGTGGATTATGACAAGAATCGCTTCGAGCAGGAACTAATTTTCTACATTGAAAAACTGGATGTGAACGAAGAAAAAGTTCGCTTGAAAAACCACTTGAAATATTTTACCGAAACGATGCAACACGAGAAATCGCCGGGTAAAAAACTTGGTTTTATTGCACAGGAAATTGGTCGTGAAGTAAACACCCTTGGCTCCAAATCCAACCACAGCGAAATGCAAAAACTAGTGGTGCTAATGAAGGATGAGTTGGAACAAATCAAGGAACAGGTATTGAATGTACTTTAGTCCGGGAAATTACAAGTAAAGAATTTCTATGGCATCCAAACTAATTATATTTTCGGCTCCGTCGGGTTCTGGTAAAAGCACCATTATTAATTATTTGCTCACTCAGAATTTGGGGCTTGAGTTTTCCATTTCCGCCACCAGCCGCCCGCCACGTGGCACTGAACAGGATGGGGTGGAATACTATTTTCTTACCCCGGATGAGTTTCGGACAAAGATTGCCGCCGGGGAGTTTCTGGAGTATGAAGAGGTGTATCAAGACCGCTACTATGGCACGCTGAAAAGCGAGGTGGATCGTATTGCAGCCAAAGGGCATGTGGCAATATCCGACGTGGATGTGGTAGGAGGCGTGAACATCAAGAATTTTTACGGCGAAAGGGCATTGTCGGTTTTCATACAACCACCCAGCGTGGAAGAGCTCAAGAAACGATTGCAAGGCCGTGGCACGGATACCCCGGAAGTGATTGCTGAGCGGGTAAACAAGGCTTCGTGGGAAATGGGCTTTGCACCGAAATTTGATGTGGTGGTGGTGAACGACGACTTGGAAACTGCCAAAGCGGAAGCTTTAAAGCAAATCAGAAATTTTATAGTAAAATAAATTTAAGATTTAACCGCCAAGACTCGAAGACGCTAAGTTGAATTTCAAGCTATTATAATGTCGCCCTTTACAGGGCTTAAAAAAATAGAATCCCGTTTTATTTTATCATAATGTCAACACTATGGGTTTTGTAAATTAACGTGAGTTTAATATTACAATGTTTTTAGAATATTGATAATCAATCTATTTTTTGCCGTAGGCAATATACATTAATAGAAAAGCATAATGGTGATAACCGGTTCCCTGTGAGGTGATAAATATATGTATTCCCTACGGGAAAAGGCTTTTTATTGAGGTATGTTTTCTATTAATATCTATCTCCTTCGGAGAATAATTATTTATCAGACATATAATTTTTTTTAAAATAAACTTTGAGTCTTCGAGTCTTAGCGTTTAATCTTTCTTTCGTAAACTTATGACAGGACTTTTTTTCGGTTCATTCAATCCCGTTCATTTGGGGCATCTGGCTTTAGCAAAGTATTTGCTGGAGCATACTGCTTTGGAGGAGATTTGGTTCGTGGTGAGCCCGCAAAATCCATTGAAGCAGGATGCCGGTTTGTTGCCCGATAGCCTTCGGCTCCAATTGGTGAATCTTGCCATAGCGGAAGAAAAGAAGATGAAAGGCTGCGATGTGGAATTTTCGTTGCCAAAACCCAGTTATACCATTCATACGCTGGAGCATTTGCAAAAGCGTTATCCACAAAAAGAATTTACCTTGATTATTGGGGCTGACAATTTGGCCTTATTTCATCGCTGGAAGGATTACGAGCTTATTTTGGCGAAATACCCGCTCCTGGTGTACCCTCGCGAAGGGGTCGATTTGGCTCCGCTTCATTTACGTTATCCTCAAGTGCAATTAGAAGTTGGCGCACCGTTATATTCCATCTCATCTACTCAAATACGGGAGCTTATACGTGAGAAAAAGGAGGCAGGCTTATGGTTGCATCCCTTAGTATATAAGGCTGTTTTGGATAAACGCTTGTACCTCTGATATATTCTATCCTATTAATTCTTTGGCTTTTGTTGCGCTCTTGGCGTTTTTCTTGGTGTGCTTTGCGGTTGAATGTTTTACCGCAAGGGTCGCAAAAGGTTTTGCAAGGATCGCTACTTTATTTTCTCCATTACTACCGTTTATACTAATGGAAATTCCACAAAGAAACTTGTACCCTCGTTGGGTGTGGTGGTAAACCATATCTTTCCGCCGTTGCCCGTTACTATGTTTTTCACTATGGCCAGCCCTAAGCCCATGCCGCTTGTTTTGGTGGTGAAGTTGGGGGTAAATAGTTTATCCTGTATGTCCGTTTCTATCCCGGTGCCGTTGTCTTTTATTTCTACACGTACGTGCTTGTTTTTCACTTCCGTTGCGATATGGATATAACCCTTTTTGTTCGTGGGGATGGCTTGTATGGCATTTTTCAGCAGGTTGTTAAATACCTGCGTGAGCTGTTCCTTATCCGCCAGTACCAGTAGCTGTTCTGGGGTGGGGGTGTAGGTAATCTCCACGTGCTCGCGGTTGTTTTTGAATAGTTCTATAATCTGTTCCAGCCTGTCGGAAATATTCACGTGTTCTATTTGCGTTTCCGGCATTTTTGCAAAGTCGGAAAAAGCTGTGGCAATGGCTGATAGATGTTCTATTTGTTCAATCAGTAATTGCGACGATTTTTTAAAGTATTCGTTAAACGCTTCCGGGTCTATGGTTTGCATCCGTTGCAAATGCTGTATGGTGAGTTTCATCGGTGTGAGGGGGTTGTTTATTTCGTGCGTTACCTGTCGTGCCATTTGCTTCCAGGCCGATTCGCGTTCGTCTTTGGCCAAGGTTTTGGCACTTTCCTCCAGTTTGTCCACCATCTTATTGTATTGTTCCACCAAGTGTCCTATTTCATCCTGATGTTTGTACTCAATGCGTTCGTTTTTGCCTTTCAGGTTGATGGCGTTTAGTTTATCCTCCAGTGTCTTTATCGGTTTTGTGAGTTGGTTGCTTATAAACAGGCTTAACAGTGAGGCCACCACGATGATTAGCAGGTACACGTTAATAATTACCGCCACGAGATCGAATATTTCCTTGTGCATTTGATCCGAACTAAGGAAGGAGGGCACCGCCATGTAGCCAAGCAATTTGTTTTTGTCGTTGTATATACGGGTGTAGGCTGATAGGTAGTTCAGCTTCCCGATGTGTTCGGTTTGCGTGTAATTATTCCGTTTCTCGAAAAATGGTATGGGCGATATGTACAAACTGGCCAGCCCGCGTGCAAAAATGATGGGTTGCGAGGTACCTACCAAAAAGCCCCGGTTGTCGAAAATATGAATGTCGGTTTGGTAAATTTTGGACAAATCCTGTAGGTAGAAATTCAAATCCATCACGTTTACCTGTTTCAGGTTGTCGCAGTCCTTGAACGATTCTTGTATGTACTTTTGTATGTAACGGGTTTTGTTTTGTATATCGCTGTTTTGCCTGTTTTTCGATTGGTTGATAATGTAATTCAACGACACGAGGAACACGGCCATGAAACTGATAATAAGCAGTAGCGTGAATGATAATTGCAGCTTGTACAGGAAGCTGAAAGAGCCTTTGCGTTTCTGCCTGTTTCGTAACGACACAGGGCTATACACTAACAAAGAAATGAGAAAATAAAAAGCAAAAAGGTAAGCCCAATAGGTAAGGTATATGTAAAAATTTTCTTTTTGCTGCCGACTCACCACGATGGTGTTTTTCCCTTTTCCGTTGTACACGAAGTGGGTATAACCCTTGTAGTCGAACGAAAACGATTTTTGGTCGTGTTTCGGTATCCAGTTTGTACGGGTGGGATAAATAAATCCACCCCGTTGGGCATGCATCACTCCGTTTTCGTAATTGGCAATAGATACGTTTTGGCTCAGGTTGTTGTTTTTGCTTTCCGATTTCAGTAGCGGTTCCGGGTAGCTATAACTGGCGGTAAGCAGCTTGGAGTAGAACTCAATGTACAACACTTCCTTGTGCAAATCGAACACCCCCAGGTAATCTATTTTCGATTTGGGGTCGGTGCAGAAATAAAAATTCGTCTTTTTTACTTGTTCCGATTTCTGTATCAGGTTGTTGTAAAATTGTACCTTTTCCAAATCGGCTTTTGACGGATGTTCTTGTTGAAACAGGTAGAATTTAATATCATAATTACTCCAAAAGCCACGGAAATAGGTGCGTTGCAAATAGTTTTGCAGTTCGATGGACGAGCTGTCTTTTTTGTTGGATATTTCGAGCAACGATTCGTCGTCGTACAAATCTTCGTTAACTTCTTCAAAAAGTATTTCGGCTAAAATGTTTCGGTTCAGCATTTCGCTTGATTGAATATTGGTGGCCATTATCTGGTATTTGTTGGCCATTTTTACATGGGTATGTTTTACCGAATAATAGACAATAAACGTGGTGAACCCCAACACCAGCACGGTAATATTGGCCATGGAGAAAAATGCTTTCCGCTTGAAATACAGGTAATCAATAATGGTGCATAACCCGAAATACCACAGGGAGAGAAATAAATCGAGCCCGAACACCCATGCTCCTGCTAAAATTCCGATGGCTACAAGGGCATTATACAGGAGGGATGTTTTGAGGTTTATTTTCTCCCCCAGTATTTGCAACAGTTTATACCGTATTAAAACGAAGCATATTATCCAGCTAAGAATAAGCGTGATGGAAATAAGGGAAAGGGAAGATATGTTTTCCGACTCCACCAAGGTGATGTCGAAAGATGAATTGTAAATCAGGTTTTTAAGTAATAAGCAAACCGCGATAAAGGATAGCAGGCTGATGACGGGAAATAGGTAATTAACGTGTTTGGCGTATTTGCCGGTGAATTTGAAAGAGCTTTTATCTAGATGCAAAAAGAAGAAAATAACTTCACCTAATATAAAGGTACTTAGGATGATTAAATGTCCCAGCGAAGGCAAAAAATTTCCCGAAGCATAATAAATAGGCGAAAAGATGTCCGACGAAAATAGGATGGACGGGATGTTGAGCTGTATGAATATAGATAAAATAACCGCCGATACAAAAGCAGATGCAAAGAGGAAGAGTAGGGTAGGCTTTTCTTTTCCCAGCAATAAATACGATGCACCGATGCCTATGAATAGGAGTAGGAAACCGCTTATCCAGCAAATGATGCTGATGATGGCAAATAAACTTTCGTACACGGGAGCTTCCTTGTTGTTGGACAGGGAGAACAGGTATTGATGCGGTGGAAGGAAAACGGCGTTTTTGTCCTCCGGGCTTCCTTTCACTATACGCACTTGCGGATCCAAATCGAATTCAGTGGTAAATCCGTTTACAAGATAAGGGTTGGGGTTGTCGTAATTGCTTTTTATTTTTATTACAGCCGCCAATATTAAGTCCTTGTATCGAATCCGTTGATACACGCAGTAAGCATGCCTAAGTTCCAAAAAAGGTGTTTGCTGTTTCAGCCCGGCATATTGCACGGGTACGCCCAGTTCGTTTTCCGTCCAAAAAACAAGCGAATCGTTTTTATATATGTAGTACGAAATATCTTTATCCGAAGGGGTTAAACTAAAATAAGCTTTCCCTTTTTTAATACTGTCCAGCATGTCGTTAAGTTGGAGCCGTGCATTCACTACCTTCTTTTCCAGCTGTGCTTGAAACTCGTGTATGTCAGGGTCTTTGTGTGCCGATTCGGTGTAGAACCATTGAAACGTTCCGGCCAACACAAAGCAGAGAAGCATGGCTGAAAAAAGGACGATATATATTTTCTTTATTTTTTTCATGCGTTATTCGTGATGATAGGGTTCACCTTTAATAATAGTCATTGCCCGGTATAGCTGTTCTATAAAAATAAGTCGTATCATCTGGTGCGAAAATGTCATTTGCGATACTGACAGTTTGCCGTTGGCTCGTTCATATAGTTTTTCCGAAAATCCGTAAGGGCCACCGATAACAAAAACAAGCCGTTTGGGTGATGCCGACATTTTTTGCTCCATAAATCGTGCAAAGTTTACCGATGTATATTCTTTTCCCTGCTCGTCGAGTAAAATAACTTCATCCGATTCTTGTAACGATTGAAGTATCAGTTCCGAACTCTTTTCTTTTTGCAGTTGGAATGACAGGCTCTTGGTATTTTTTAATTCGGGTATTATCTCCAGTTGGAAAGGGATGTAAAATTTTAACCGGTTCTGATATTCGCTAATCCCTTCCAGCAGGTATTTCTCGTTTGTTTTGCCAACTACCAATAAAACTATTTTCATAATGATGAAGTTCGGAATGAAAAAATACAACTTACACCTATATATAATAGGTACTAAATTGATTTTTTCACGAAATTATAATTTGAAATATATATTTTTAAAGTTAAAAAATATTACTTTTGTAACTTCTAATTGTAAGTAATGCAAATATCGTACTTTCTTTAATTAAGAAAACAAGAATTTTGAATAAATGTTTGTTGGTATCGTTTTTGTCTTGAATATAAAAAAGTAAATTATGAAGCAAGGAGTAAAATATTTGATAGGGTTCGCTTTTGTGTTCGCTTTGTTTGCGCAAGGCCTCGTGGCACAAACCAACGAAGTGCCCAATGAACTTATTCGTGCTTTTAAAGAAGGTAGAGGTGATGGTGTTGCTGCTTTTTTCAACGACAATGTGGAATTAATTCTACCCAAAGCGGATAATTTTTATACAAAGCAACAGGCTAAAAGTATTTTAACCGATTTCTTTCGCCGGAACCCCGTGAAAGATTTTGTGGTGGTTCATAAAGGAACCAAAGAGAATGCGACATTTTTAATTGCCACCTACGTTTCCTCAACCGGAAGTTTTCGTGTATCCTTATTTGCACGTAAAAAAGGTGCGCAGACATTAGTATATCAACTCAGAATAGAAAATCCGAATGAATAATCAGTATCAAGAGCTTATCAAATATTGGTTTGCTGAAGATATTGGGGATGGCGATCATACATCCCTTTCCTGTATCCCCGAAACAGCAAGGGGAAAATCGCAATTAATAGTTAAGGACAACGGAATATTGGCAGGGGTGGATATTGCCCGCCAAATTTTTGCCAGTTTCGATCCTGATTTGAAGATGACCGTTTACCTGCACGACGGGGCGGTGGTAAAGCCCGGTGATGTAGCTTTTGTGGTGGAAGGAAAAGTGCTTTCCCTGCTGCAAACGGAACGCTTGATGCTTAACATCATGCAGCGCATGAGTGGCGTGGCTACCGTTACACATAAGTATGCCCAACAGCTGGAAGGACTTAAAACCAAGGTGCTTGATACACGCAAAACCACTCCCGGCCTACGCTTGCTTGAAAAAGAGGCGGTGAAAATAGGAGGGGGCACCAACCATCGCATCGGCCTGTATGACATGATTCTGCTTAAAGACAACCATGTGGATTTTGCCGGAGGCATAGCCAACGCTATTAACGGGGCGAAACAATATTGCAAAGACAAGAACAAGCCACTTAAAATAGAAATAGAAGTCCGTAATTTGGATGAGCTGCAACAGGTACTTGACTGTGGTGGAGTGAACCGCATTATGCTGGATAATTTCACACGGGAGAATACCCGTAAAGCCGTGGAGCTGATTGGTGGACGGTATGAAACGGAATCGTCGGGCGGCATAACCTTTGATACGTTGCGATCGTATGCCGAATGCGGGGTGGATTATATCTCGGTAGGAGCACTCACACACTCGGTAAAAAGTCTGGACATGAGTTTTAAAGCCATAAAATAAACTACATAAAAATAGGAACACATCTTTTTAGATGTGTTTTTTGTTTTTTTTACACTCAGAACCGAGATTGAGCAGGGCTGGAATTTGTGTTAAAAAACATCGTTTCGTTTATTTAAGATAAATTTAATAACAGTGAAATCTGTCGAAATATAGTTTAAATTACTGTTTTTTAGTTGCTTAAAATGTTTATAATTTTTTTTCAATAAAGTCGAAATATTTTTTTTGAGATTGTATATTTGTGCTCTCAAAACTTTAGGTAAAGAAAATTTTTATTCGTTTGTTCATCTGTTGAATAAAATCGTGTTAATAATATGAATGAATCTTTTTTAATTGTAGCAATTATTACCGCCCTCTTTTTGGTGGTAGCCGCTTTAGTTCTAGCTAAGCTTATTGCTCCGCGTTCCACGAATCCACAAAAGGGAGAACCTTACGAGTGTGGTATCCCAACCAGAGGAAACTCCTGGTTGCCTTTCAAGGTGGGGTATTACTTGTTTGCCATCCTGTTTTTAATGTTCGACGTGGAAACAGTCTTTTTATTCCCTTGGGCTATCGTGATGAGAAGCTTGGGTACATCGGGATTAATCACAGTTAGCTTTTTCATACTAATTTTAGTATTAGGGTTAGCTTATGCATGGAAGAAAGGAGCCTTAGAATGGAAGTAAAGAATATAAAAATAAAGAATATACCAAACGAAGACTTTAAGGACAACGAGTATTTGGAACAATACGTTGACGAACTTCGTAAAAACGGTACGAACATATTTGTTGGTAAAATAAATGACTTTATTGATTGGGGACGCTCCAATTCAGTATGGCCATTAACCTTTGCCACCAGTTGTTGCGGTATTGAGTTTATGTGTGTGGGTGCTGCCCGTGCGGATTTTGCTCGTTTTGGTTGGGAAGTAACTCGTAACTCACCTCGTCAGGCCGATGTGGTTTTTGTTGCCGGAACCATTGTACATAAAATGGCTCCAGTATTAAAACGTTTGTACGACCAAATGGCTGAACCTAAATATGTAATTGCCATGGGCGGTTGCGCTATTTCAGGAGGCCCTTTTAAAGGCTCGTATCACGTGGTGAATGGTGTGAATGAAATTATCCCGGTTGATGTTTACATCCCCGGTTGCCCTCCACGCCCGGATGCCGTGTTGTATGGCATGATGCAATTGCAACGCAAAATAAAACTGGAAGATTATTTTAAGCTTCCAGAAAAACCTGAAACTAAGTAATAAACTACATCTATTATATTTAACGTTCACATGGACAATATAAAAGAAAAAATACTTTCCCTTGCTTCAGACGCTACTTTTGATGAAGGCTCGTTACTAACGGTAACCGTTCCTTCAGCCCAATTGAGAGCCGTTGCAGAATACCTGCGTAAGGAAGAGCAATTCGATTATTTGCAAGACCTTATCGGTATGGATTGGGGCGAATCGCTAGGCGTTATCTATCGCTTGTTTTCCACTGCAAAAAATCAACAAGCCATCTTGCTTAAAACCAGTACTTCGGATAGAGAAAACCCTGAATTGTTCACGGTGTCCGATTTATGGGAATCGGCTAATTTATACGAGCGTGAAGTTTATGACTTCTTCGGTATAAAGTTCATTAATCATCCGGGTATGCGTCGGTTGTTTTTACGTGGTAACTGGGAAGGTTTCCCATTGCGTAAGGACTATGACATGAGTTCAAACCCCTTGACGATGGAAAACCAATCCATTGAAGAAATGGAAACGGTAACCACGTTGAACATGTCCAACGAAGGACTTGTAAATAGTTCGTTCCAACTGTTTGGAGAAAAAGAATACATTGTAAATATGGGTCCTCAGCACCCTGCAACCCACGGTGTGCTTCATTTACGTGTTTCGCTAGAAGGTGAAACGGTAAATAAAATAGATCCGCATTTTGGTTATATACACCGGGGTATTGAAAAAATGTGTGAAGCATACACATACCCTCAAATGCTGCATTTAGCTGACCGATTAGATTATTTGTCCGGCACCATGAACCGTCATGCGATTTGTTTGTGCGTGGAAAAAGCATTGCAATTGGAAGTACCTGAACGTGCACAATATGTTCGTACTATTTTGGACGAATTAACCCGTATAGCTTCCCACTTGTTGGGATGGGGTTGTATGTGTATGGATATGGGTTCCATCACCGCGTTTGTTTACGGTATGCGTGATAGGGAAAAGATAATGGATATTTTTGAAGAATCGGGTGGCGGTCGTTTGATGTGTAACTACAGTGTAATAGGTGGTTTATCAAAAGACATTCACCCTAATTTTTTGAAAAGAGTTAGAGAGTTTATCCCATACATGCGCAAAATGCTGAAAGAATATCATATTCTTTTCACCGAGAACCCGATTGCTCGTGGTCGTATGCGTGATATTGGTTTCCTAACCAAGGAACAAGCCATTGCTTATGGAGTAACAGGCCCTTCGGGTCGTGCTTCCGGCTGGATGAACGATGTGCGTAAACTGGAACCTTATGCAGCTTACGACAAAATTAAATTTGAACCAATGATGCGTACCGAAGGTGGTACCTTTGAAAGATATATCGTGCGTTTGGATGAAGTGGAAGAATCGTTGAGAATGCTAGAACAATTAGTGGATGGTATTCCTGAAGGCGACTTCTGTGCCAAAACCAAAGCCATTATCAAGCTTCCTGAAGGTGAATACTTCCAACGTGTGGAAAATGCTCGTGGCGATTTTGGTGTATATATTTCCAGCAAGGGAGATAAAAACCCATATCGTGTGAAATTCCGTAGTCCATGTATGACGTTGGTTTCAGCGTTGAGCCCTATTACTTGTGGCGAAAAAATTGCCGACTTGGTAATGATCGGGGCTTCGCTTGACTATGTAATTCCTTGTATTGACAGATAATAATTCTATTATTCAAACTTGAAAAATATAATATAAATGTTTGATTTTAAAGTAGTAACAAGTTGGATTGATGATTTGCTTCGCGTGCAGGCCGGGATACCGGAATTTTGGACATTAGCAATCGAATTTGTCCTGGTAGGAGTAGCAATTTTGGCTGCTTACGCTGTACTTGCTTTGGTGTTGATTTATGTTGAACGTAAGGTATGTGCCTTCTTTCAATGTCGTATCGGGCCAAACCGGGTAGGTAAATGGGGTTGGTTACAAACCGTGGCCGACATGATTAAAATCTTGTTGAAAGAAATTATTCACATTAATAAGAGTGATAAATTTTTATTCCTAGTAGCCCCATTCTTTGTTATCATGGGTTCTATTTTGGCCTTTGCTGCAATACCTTTTGGAAAAGGCTTACATGCCATCGACTTCAACATTGGTATTTTTTACCTGTTGGCGGTATCCTCGTTGGGTATTATTGGTATTTTGCTTGCAGGATGGTCAAGTAACAACAAATATACCTTGATTGGAGCTATGCGTTCGGGAGCTCAATTGGTAAGTTACGAATTATCAGCCGCTTTAGCATTGCTTACGGTGGTTGCTCTTTCGGGAAGCATGCAGCTTTCAGTTATCGTGGAGAAACAGGCTACTGTGTGGAATGTGTTCCACGGCTTTGCAGCTATCCCTGCGTGTATTGCCTTTGTAATCTATTTGATTGCAGGTCATGCCGAAACAAACCGTGGGCCTTTCGACTTACCTGAAGCTGAATCGGAATTAACAGCCGGTTATCACACGGAGTATTCCGGTATTACGTTTGGGTTCTACTATCTGGCCGAATATATGAACATGTTTATCGTGGCAGCTATTGCAACTACCGTATTCTTAGGTGGTTGGATGCCATTACATATTCCCGGTTGGGAAGCCTTTAACCACGTGATGGATTATATTCCTTCTGTTGTTTGGTTCTTTGGTAAAGCAGCCATGTGTGTGTTCTTTGCTTTGTGGGTAAGATGGACGTTCCCTCGTTTACGCATAGATCAACTGTTGAAATTTGAGTGGAAGATTTTGATGCCAATTAGTTTGGTGAACTTATTATTAATGGCTTTTTGCATAATATTATTTTAAGCAATGAAGAATTTAGTAAATTATATTAAAGCTATCTTACTCGGTATTTGGAATTTGTTGTTGGGAATGAAAATTACCATGATCAACTTTTTCCGTCCGAAAATTACCGAACAATATCCTGAAAATAGAGGAACACAAGTGATGTTTGAGCGTTTCAGAGGCGAATTAACAATGCCTCACAACGCGAACAACGAACATAAATGTACCGCTTGTGGTATTTGTCAGATGAACTGTCCTAATGGTACTATCACCGTGATTTCAAAACAAGAAACGGATGAAGCTACCGGAAAAACAAAAAAGGTATTGGACAAATATGAATACGATTTAGGTAGTTGTATCTTTTGCGACCTATGTGTAAGAAGCTGTCCTCAAGATGCCATCGAATGGTCTCAAGCCTTTGAACACTCCGTGTTTACACGTTCTAAATTAGTAGAACAATTAAATCACGAAGGTTCTAAATTAGCCGTTAAAGAAAAAGTAACAGAAACAAAATAATATTTCCATGGAAATAACAGCAAGCCAAATTATCTTTTATATTCTATCTGCCATCATCGTGGGTTGTTCCATTATGTCGGTAGTGTCAAGAAAAATTCTTAGAGCTGCCACGTACCTGTTGTTTGTACTGATTGCTACAGCCGGTTTTTATGTGTTGTTGAACTACCATTTTTTAGCGGCTATTCAAATATCGGTATATGTTGGTGGTATATTAGTACTCTTTGTGTTCTCCATATTTCTTACCAGTCAGGTAGGAGAGAAGATGCCGCAAGTAAAGCTTTCACGACGTATAGCAGGTTTAATTGTTTCGCTAGGCGGTGCAGCGTTAACGTTGTTTGTACTTCTAACTCAAAATTATCCGTACGCGGCTAAAGTGAGTGAAAGTGAAATTGATATGTACGCTATCGGGCAGTCACTGATGGGAACCGAACGTTTCCAATATTTATTACCTTTTGAGGCTATCAGTGTTTTGCTGTTGGCGTGTATCATTACAGGTATTTTAGTTGCACGAAAAAAATAAGAAAAAGATATGAGTATTCCAATGGAGTTTTATTTAGTGGTAAGCACCATCATGTTTTTTACAGGTGTTTACGGGTTTATAACCCGACACAATATGCTTGCCATATTGATGTCTTTGGAGTTAATCCTAAATGCTGTAAATGTAAATTTTGTGGTGTTTAATAGATTTTTGTTTCCCGGACAAATGGAAGGAATGTTTTTCTCTATTTTTTCCATCGGGGTTGCAGCAGCGGAAACGGCAGTGGCGATAGCCATTATTATCAATGTGTTCCGTAACATGAAGAAGATTGATACAAGTGAAGTTAAAAACATGAAATATTAGTGCTATGGAACCATATATCTTAATTGCTCTGTTTATTTTAATAATTCCTATCTTTTCCTTTTTGCTTTTGGGTCTTTTGGGCAGTAAAATGTCTCACAAAACGGCTGGGTTAATTGGAACTACAGGTTTGTTTATTGTCGCGTTACTGTCCTATATAACTGCCTTTCATTACTTCTTTAGTTTTGGTAAAGTGGGCGAAACGTATGAAAAGTTTTCGGCGAGTTTTCAATGGTTGCATTTAACGGATCATTTGCATATCGACTTGGGTGTTTTGTTAGACCCTATTTCTTCTATGATGCTCGTTGTTATCAGTACCGTTTCGTTGATGGTACATATTTACAGCTTGGGTTACATGCACGGTGAAAAGGGTTTCCAACGTTATTACGCGTTTTTATCCTTGTTCTCCTTTTCCATGTTAGGCTTGGTATTGGCTCCTAATATTTTCCAAATGTATATTTTTTGGGAGTTGGTGGGTGTTTCCTCTTACTTGCTTATCGGGTTCTATTATACTAAACCTTCGGCGGTGGCTGCTTCTAAAAAAGCATTTATTGTTACCCGTTTTGCCGACTTAGGTTTTCTGGTTGGTATATTAATCCTTTCATATTTTACCAAAACATTCGATTTCAACGAATTGACTAATGTTCACGGTTCTATCTTCCATAGTCACATTACAACTACCTTCATGGGATTCTCGGTGTTTAGTTGGGCTACGTTGTTAATCTTTATGGGTGGTGCCGGTAAATCGGCTATGTTGCCGTTACACATTTGGTTGCCTGATGCTATGGAAGGTCCAACTCCCGTGTCCGCGTTAATCCACGCTGCCACGATGGTTGTTGCCGGTGTATATTTGGTAGCACGTTTGTTTCCCTTCTATTATTTTATGACTCCACACGTGCTGACCGTTATTGCTTACATTGGTGCAGCCACTTCGTTGTTTGCCGCTGTTGTAGCATGTACACAGACCGATATTAAACGTGTGTTGGCATTCTCTACTATTTCCCAAATTGCGTATATGATGGTTGCCTTGGGTGTTTCGCGCTATGGTGCAGATGGTGAGGCCGGCTTAGGTTTCATGGCTTCTATGTTCCATTTGTTTACACACGCGTTCTTTAAAGCGTTGTTGTTCTTGGGTGCAGGCGCTGTCATTCACGCGGTTCACAGCAACGATATGAGCGATATGGGCGGTTTGCGTAAATATTTACCTATCACGCATATTACTTTCCTTATAGCATGTTTATCTATTGCAGGTATTCCTCCATTCTCAGGGTTCTTTAGTAAGGATGAGATTTTGGTAGCTGCTTTCCATAAAGACATCGTTTTATTTGCTTGTCAATATTTAGTAGCTGGTTTAACTGCTTTCTATATGTTCCGGTTGTATTACAATATCTTTTGGGGAAAAGAAAATCATTATCATCACACCCCGGAAGAAGCCGGTTTGAATATGACAGGCCCTTTGATGTTTTTGGCTCTTCTAACGGTAGTTACAGGTTTCATTCCGTTTGCTAGATTTGTTACTTCCGACGGATTGAAAATGGAAACCGAAATGGTTTGGATTGTAGCCATACCTAGTGTGTTGGTAGGTGTGCTTGGTATTGTTATTGCAACTATCATGTACAAAAAACCAACAACTATTTCGGATAAGGTTGCTACTTCGATGGGTGGGTTGTACAAGGCTGCATCTCACAAATTCTACTTTGATGAATTGTATATGTTCGTTACCAAGAAAATTATTTTTGGACTTATTTCCGGTTCAATAGCTTGGTTCGACCGTCATGTTGTAGATGGATTTATGAATTTTCAAGCTTATTGGAGCAACGGTCTTTCGTCCAAGATAAAAGGATTGCAATCAGGACGCTTACAACAGTACGCGTGGGTATTTGCCGCTTCGGTGTTTGTTATCGCAGCTTTAGTTATTTTTTAATTTTGAATTAGAAAAACTTAGTATATGAACTTTTTATATCTATTCGTAATTCTTCCGCTACTGATGATGTGCGGAGTTGCCGTGCTGAAACAAGCAAAGCAAGTAAAAATACTCATGCTGGTAGGTTCCGGTATAATCCTGCTCACCTCTTTTGTGCTGTTGTATTTGTTTTTGCAGGCAAGAGCTATCGATTCGGTTAGCCCGATGCTGTTCCGTAGTGATTTGATGTGGTACAGTGCCTTTAACATTAAGTTCTCGGTGGGTGTTGACGGAATATCGGTATTAATGATTATTCTTTCTTCTATCATTGTATTTACAGGGTCATTTATTTCTTATAGCATGCAGGAGCAGGTTAAGGAGTATTTCTTATGGTTTTTAATGCTTGCTATCGGGGTATTTGGTTTCTTTATTACCATCGACTTGTTTTCGATGTTCTTCTTCTACGAAATTGCTCTTATCCCTATGTATTTGTTGATAGGGCTTTGGGGAACGGGTCGTAAGGAATATTCAGCCATGAAGCTTACTTTGATGTTGATGGGTGGTTCTGCTTTCCTTTTGTTAGGAATTCTTGGAATATATTTCAACTCTAACGGAGGTAATGGTAATTTGACCATGAATATTTTGGAGATTGCTAAAACGCATATTCCGGTTGAAGCACAAAATATATTTTTCCCGCTTACCTTCTTAGGTTTTGGTGTGCTAGGTGCTTTGTTTCCATTCCACACATGGTCTCCCGATGGTCATGCTTCGGCACCAACGGCTGTGTCTATGCTTCACGCCGGTGTGTTGATGAAACTTGGAGGTTACGGCTGTTTCCGTGTGGCTATTTATTTAATGCCCGAGGGTGCTGAAACCTATAAGATATTATTTTTAGTGCTTACTGGTATCAGCGTTGTTTATGGTGCATTTGGTGCAGTGGTTCAAAAAGACTTGAAATATATCAATGCTTATTCTTCGGTAAGTCACTGTGGATTAGTGTTGTTCGCTCTTTTGATGTTGAATAAAACGGCTATGACGGGTGCTGTAATGCAGATGCTTTCGCATGGTTTGATGACAGCTCTTTTCTTTGCTTTAATTGGTATGATTTACGGTCGTACACATACTCGATTAATTACTGAGATGGGCGGCTTGATGAAGATTATGCCATTTATTTCGGTTTGCTGGGTAATTGCCGGTATGGCTTCGTTAGGTCTTCCGGGTTTGAGTGGCTTTGTTTCTGAGATGACTATTTTTGTTGGGTCATTCCAACATCCTGATATATTCCATAGGGTGATTACAATTTTGGCTTGTTCGTCTATTGTTATCACGGCGGTGTATATCTTACGTGTTGTGGGTAAAATTTTGTTAGGCCCTGTGTTCGACGAACATCATTTGGCTTTGACTGATGCTACCTGGTATGAAAAAATAGCTTCGGTTACGCTTATCATTAGTATTGCTTTTATAGGGATGGCACCGTTTATCTCTTCAAATATTATTAGCGATAGTTTAACTTCCATTATTAGTAGACTTTAATTATAAATAGAACATTATGAATATTGACGCAATATTGTTGATGCGCACAGAGTTTCTGCTTGTTTTTCAAATCATATTTTTGATAATATATGACCTGTTCGCATCGAAATCGGGTAGAAAAGGATTGGATGTAGTTGCATGTTCGTTGTTTATCATTTCTACTGTAATTGGTTTTTTTCCTGCTACGACGGGAAGTGCTTTCGGTGGAATGTTTGTTGCGGACGCGATGAATGGGGTATTTAAAAGTGTTTTGAATATCGGTGTTATTTTAGTTTTCCTACAATCTAAAACATGGTTGAATAACGAATATACCGAACATAAAAAGGCGGAAGTATACATCTTGATTATTTCTACTTTGTTGGGAATGGATTTGATGATTTCTTCGGGTCACTTCTTGATGTTTTACATTGGCTTGGAGTTAGCTTCTTTGCCTTTGGCCGGACTTATTGCTTACAATAAGTATTCAAGCGAATCGGTTGAAGCCGGAGCTAAGTTTATATTGATGGCGGCATTTTCTTCGGGCATGTTGTTGTTTGGTATTTCTTTGCTATATGGATCAACGGGTGAAGCCGGGTTGTATTTTGATACGATGAGAAATGTTATTGCTCCTCGTTCGTTGCAATTGCTAGGTATGGTGTTTTTCCTTTCCGGTTTGGCTTTCAAAATTTCGTTGGTGCCATTCCACTTGTGGACTGCTGATGTTTATCAAGGAGCTCCAACCAATATCACTGCATTTTTGTCAGTTGTATCAAAAGGAGCTGCCGTGTTTGCCTTGATGGTTGTTTTGTACAAGGTGTTTGCCAATTTGTTTGATTATTGGGAATATATCATATATGGTTTAGTGGTTGTAACTATTACGGTGGGTAATTTGTTTGCGATGAGACAACACAACATGAAACGATTTCTTGCTTTCTCTTCTATTTCGCAAGCTGGTTATATCATGTTGGGTATGTTGGCCGGAACTCCTGCCGGAATGTCTTCCGTTGTATATTATATATTGGTTTACACGGTTTCCAACGTGGGAATTTTTGCCGTGGTATCAATTCTTGAAAATAAATCGGGCAAACATGATATAGGTGATTATAGCGGATTGTACAAGACGAATCCGAAATTGAGTGTGGCTATGATGTTGTTCTTATTCTCATTAGCAGGAATACCTCCATTTGCAGGTTTCTTTAGCAAGTTCTTCATCTTTATGGCAGCGGCTCAAATGTCTTATTATGTGCTTGTATTCGTTGCTTTGGTCAACACGGTTATATCCTTGTATTATTATTTGTTGGTGGTTAAGGCTATGTTTATAACCCCGAACGATGAACCTATTGCATACGTAAAAACGGATTTTTCTTCAAAATTAGGTTTGGCAATTTGCTTGTCTGGAACACTTCTTCTAGGAATTGTAAGTTACTTCTATAGCTATATTCAGCAATTTGCTTATGGCTTGTTCTAACAATAGAACGTTTCATTGCAAATTTGCTTGATAATATAATTTAGTATTACATATACTTGTAAATTAGATAAAATTTTGTCATATTTGTTGCAAATGTGTTGCAGCAAATATGACAATTTTGTAAATAGATATTTATTCTACTAAGATTATTTAGTATCTAACTAATCATAATTTCTATTCAAATGAGATTTAATTCAATTTTCTCTTTTTTAGTGCCTAAAGAAAGTACTTTTTTTCCTCTATTTAAAAAATCAGGGGATTTATTGGTCGATGCAAGTGATTTGTTGGTCGAATTTCTAAAAACTCAGGATAAAGAGCAGCAAAAAGAAATTTATAAAAAAATTAAAGAAGCTGAAACTAAATGTGATGGCGTAACAAACAAAATCTTCGATGAGTTGAATAATATTTTCATTACTCCTTTTGATAGAGAAGATATTCGTGAGTTAGCCGATTTGTTGGATGACGTAATTGACTTTATAAATAGTTCGGCTAAGCGGGTGGTTTTGTACCAGCCGAATGAATTGCCTGAGAAAGCCTTGCAGTTAGGTGAAATTATCAGTAAGGGATGTCATGAGATTTGCGATTGCATGTATGTAATGTCTCAGTTAAACAACAATTCGCAATTGGTATTGGAGAAATGTACGCACATGAAAAGTTTGGAAAAAGAGGCTGATGATATTTATGAGCATTTTATCATTGAGCTTTTCCAAAAAGAAGAAAGTGCAATTGATGTTATACGATTAACTCAAATAATGTCGGAACTGGAAAAAGCTACCAACAGCATTAATGGTGTAAGCAAGGAACTGAAAACTATTTTAATTAAATATGCCTAATTAAAAATAGAATAAGATGATTTTACTAATTGTTATTATTGCTCTTTGTATTATATTCGATTTTATAAATGGGTTTCATGATGCGGCCAACTCTATTGCTACAATAGTTTCCACCAAAGTTCTTACTCCCTTTCAAGCTGTAATTTGGGCGGCATTTTTTAATTTCGTTGCTTTTTTTATTGCAAAAGAATTTATCGGTTTCGGTATTGCTAATACGGTATCGAAGGTGGTATTGCAACAATTTATTACCTTGCCCATTATTTTGGCCGGGGTGCTTTCGGCTATTTGTTGGAATTTAATGACCTGGTGGTTTGGAATACCATCTTCTTCTTCTCATACCTTAATCGGCGGCTTTGCTGGTGCTGCAATTACGGCATCGGGGTTTAGTGCTATCAAACTGGATGTAATTATAAAAATTGCTTCTTTCATTGTGTTGGCTCCATTAATAGGTATGATAGTGTCATTAGGTATCACTACCTTATTGCTGTATGCCTTTAAGAAATTTAAGCCTCACCGGGCTGAAAGTTGGTTTAAACATTTGCAGTTGCTTTCGTCGGCACTGTTCAGTGTGGGTCATGGTTCCAACGACTCTCAAAAGGTAATGGGTATTATTGCTGCGGCGTTGTTTGCTTCCGGCAAAATATCGGATATTAAAGCTATCCCGGATTGGACGGCATTTGCTTGTTTTACGGCTATTGCCTGTGGTACTATTTTCGGTGGATGGCGTATTGTGAAAACAATGGGTTCTAAGATAACAAAAGTAACGCCATTGGAAGGTGTGGCAGCTGAAACTGCGGGTGCGTTAACGTTGTATTTGTCTGATTTCTTGAAGATTCCGGTAAGTACCACGCATACTATTACGGGTGCCATAGTAGGGGTCGGAGCTATTAAACGCTTGTCGGCTGTACGTTGGGGTATTACTATCAATTTAATTTGGGCATGGATTCTTACCATCCCTATAAGTGCCTTATTGGCTGCTTTCATTTATTGGATTATTCAATTCTTTTTATAGAATCACTGTCAAACCAAGTAAAAGGGGCTGTCCTATTATCTTTTAGGACAGCCCCTTTTTATTAGGCTTGGATCATTTATTTCTATTCTTTCCAGAAACCTTGTTTTTTAAGAACTGCAATCAGTACTTCAGAGAATTGTTCGTTAGCCGCTTTGGTATATCTGATATCGGTATATATCTGAGCTAGTGTTTCTTTTTTATTTATCTCTATAAAGTTTTTAGAACTTTCAAGGTTTTCTTTGTAGGCGTATATTTGGTTTATATCGTCGGCACTGTAATCTTTGTATGTTTCGTAGTGAACTATGCCGTTTAGAGGCAGACGATCATCCTTTGTAGCCGGTGTTTCATCTGGGTAACCTATTGTAATGGTAGTGATAGGTACTACAAATTTAGGTAGTTGCAGGATGTCGATAATTTTATCGGCAGTGTATGTTGTAGTACCTAGATAGCAAGTGCCCAGCCCTTCGCTTTCGGCAGCCACGCAGAAATGTTGAGCTGCAATGGTGGCATCAATCATGGCTGAAGTAAATGATAGGAAGTTGTCGTAACCGGGCTTTGCATTACGTTGTTCGCACCACTTATTTACGCGGTTGAAATCGGCACAGAAGGTTAGCACCACGGGAGCTTCAGTTATCATTTTTTGGTTGAAATGACAAGGGGAAAGTTCTTTCTTTTTCGTTTCATCATGGGTGATAATGATGCTGTATGTTTGCATGTTGCCTGTGTTGGGTGCACGACAGGTTGCTTCTAATAGTTTTTCCAATAAATCGTTACTTATTGGTTGATTTGAATATTTTCTAATTGTTTGGCGGTTGGTTAGTACATCAAGCATAAGATTCCTCCTTTTAGATAAATTAGTATTTCATACGGGCTTTGTGCCGGTTTGTTTGACAAAATTACATAAATTATAGCAACCCAAAGTGTGAAAACCCGAAAGATAATTTGTATTTTTGTTTGCTTTCATGTTTTTTTACATAAAATACAGAATTAACACAATTGAATATATTATGAAGAAGTTTCTACTAATCACAGGTATTGTAGTGGTAGCCTTGTTTACATTTTTACTTACGGCTCCATTTTTATTCAAGGATGAAATCAAGCAGGCTGTATTGGCTCAAGCCAATAAGCAACTGAA
Organism: Paludibacteraceae bacterium; assembly: GCA_031292565.1. GTDB lineage: Bacteria > Bacteroidota > Bacteroidia > Bacteroidales > Paludibacteraceae > JAFGVL01. The sequence continues at coordinate 522,998 of JARLGW010000001.1, read as the reverse complement.
TGCAACGGTTGGTTTCAAGGATGTGCAACTGAGTTTTATCAGAAGTTTCCCCAATGCGAGTGTAAAGCTACAAGATTTTTATATTGTCGGCAAGAATGAGTTTAGCAAGGACACGTTGATCCATGTGGATGCTGCTTACGCGGTGGTGGACATCAACAGTTTCTTTTCTAAAACAGGCTATATAGTTAAGAAAATAGAGCTGACCTCGCCTTCTGTTTATGCCCATGTGCTAGCCGATGGAAAAGTAAACTGGGATATTATGAAACCGGACACTACCAAGGAGGAGAAAAAGGATACCACGAAAACAAAATTCAAACTGTCGCTCAAGAAATTGATTATCACAGATGCCCGCATACGTTATAATGATGAAAAAGCAAACATCTATTTTGCCATAGAAAATTTGAACCATACGCTGTCGGGCGATTTAACTGCCGAAAGCACGGTACTCGCTACCACCAATCATATTAAAGGGATGACATGTAGAATGTCAAACGTTCCGTACCTGAACAATGCTACCTTTAATTTGGATGGAGATATTAATGCCGACTTGAAAAACATGAAATTCACCGTGACCAAGGTGAAGGCTCAAGTTAATGCTATTACGCTTAATTTGAATGGTTGGTTTCAAGTGCTGAAGAATGGTGGCTACACGATGGATTTGAAGGTGGATGCTCCAGATACGCAGTTTAAAGATATTCTGTCGTTAATACCTGCCATTTATTCTAAAAACTTTGAAACGATACAAACTAAAGGAAAAGTGCGTTTGAATTTGTATGCACGTGGTTTGTATAACGATTCCGTATTTCCTGCGTTTGGTGTTAATCTGGTGGTATCCAACGCGTGGTTTAAATATCCGGCTTTGCCAAAATCGGTTGATAAAATTAATATCGCTGCTGATATTTCCAACCCCGGAGGTTCGTTGGATAGAACCAAAGTAAATGTAAAACAATTTTCTTTCGTGTTGGGCAACAATCCGTTTGCCGGCTCCTTTAGCTTGGCTACACCGATAAGCGATCCTGATATAAATTTTGCAGCCAAAGGGGTTCTTAATTTGGGTATGGTAAAAGAAGTTTATCCAATGGATTCCATCGGACAATTGTCAGGAATTTTGGATGCTAATTTGAAGCTGAAAGGTAAAATGTCGTATTACCAGAAAAAGGAATATCAGAAATTTTTCTTTGATGGTAAACTGAACTTGTCTAACATGGTGTTGAAAACAAAGAATTTGCCCCATGATTTGGAAATAAAAAGGGCGAATTTGGTGTTTAATCCGAAGTTTGTGGATCTTCCGCTACTACAAATGAAAGTGGGTAAGAGTGACCTTACTGCAAGCGGACATTTGGAGAACTTTATCCCGTATTTCTTTAAGAATGAAACATTGACGGGTTCGTTGCAAACAAACTCTGAATATTTCAATGTGGCCGACTTTATGTCGTCTGCAACAACGTCTTCTACCGCAACAGCGGCTAAGGTAGACACGTCATCCATGAAAGTGGTTGCCATCCCGTCTAACTTGGATTTCACGCTTACTTCATCATTTAAACGCGTTATTTATGACAAGATGGAAATAGCAAATGCCAAGGGTGCTTTGCAGATGGTGGACTCGAAACTGACGTTTAAAACTCTTTCTTTATCGGCTATGGGTGGAAGCATGGTGATGAGTGGCGTTTACAATACGAAGAATATTAAGAAACCGGATGTAGATATTGATTTGAAAATTAACGATGTGCTATTTACGGAAGTGTTTAAGCAGGTGCAGACTGTGAAGAAATTAGCTCCTATTTTTGCTAATACTTCAGGCCGTTTTTCATCTACAATGACTATGTACACTTCCCTGGGTAATGATATGATGCCTATACTCAATACTCTTTCGGGTAAAGGGGTATTGGTTTCAAACAACCTAACGATTAAAAATGTAAAAGTATTGCATACATTGGGCTCTGTATTGAAGCGCGATGAGCTGAAAGATCCTGAAATTGAAAAGGTATCTATTCCTTTCGAGATAAAGAATGGCCGGGTTTATACCGATCCTTTCGATATTAATATTGCCGACACTAAAATCAATGTAGAAAAAGGCTCTACCGGGGTAGATCAAACTATCGACTACACGATGAAGGTGGCTATACCTACCAGTGGTAATAACGTGTTTAAATTGAGTAAATTAGGTGTGAAAATAGGAGGTACGTTTACGAGTCCTAAAATAAGCATCCAAACCAAGGAAATGATAAAGGATGCTGTGGCTACTATAAAGCAGCAGGCCAGTAAAAAAATAGATGAAGTTAAAACGGTTGCAAAGGAACAGGTTAACGAGTTAAAACAACAGGCAAAGGAAAATATAACACCTAACTTGAAAAAAGCGGGTGATAATATTAAAGAAAGTGGTAAAAAGGTCTTAAATAATCTTTTTTCAAAGTAATAAGATTAGTTACTTTGCAGGGTGTTTCGTGTAAAAAAGATTAGATCTAAATATTGGTAATGAAAAGAAGTTTTTGTATTGGCGTAATCTGTTTTTTTTATTTTGGGTTTCTTGTTAGTGGGCAGCAGCTTAATACTGCTGATTCATTTTTTAATGCAAAGGAATTTAATAAAGCAAAAGGTATATATGCCGGGTTGTTGAAGAGTAAACCGCGTGATTTAGTTTTGAATTATAAATATGGAGTATGTCTCTTTAAAACAGGAGAATATGGTCAAGCCGTAAAACCATTGGAGGTGGCATCTAAAAAAATACCACAAGCCAGTATTTTATTGGGCGATATTTCTTATCAAAATTATCATTTTGCCGATGCCGTGTCATATTATAACGCGGGATTGGCGTTGATGACGGCTTCTGATACAAGCTATGTGTCCAGTCTTTTACGTTCGGAAAAGGCTGCGAAAGCAGAAAGTATGCTTTCTGCCGTGCAGGACGTGCAGATTATAGATAGTACCGTTGTAAATAAAAAAGAATTTTTCACGTACTATAATTTGAGTGAAGATGCCGGGCATATTTATTCTGTAGTAAATGCCGATAGCAGTAAGTTTGATGTACCTCTTACAGGGTTTGTTACGCAGCGTCAGGATCGGAAGTTTTTTGCAGATACGATAAAAGGTAAAAGCGATATTTTTACGTCGAATAAATTGCTGAATGGTTGGACAGACAAGCAACCTCTTTCCTACAATGTAAATTCACCCTTAAACGAAAATTTTCCTTTTTTGCTTTCGGATGGCATCACTCTTTATTTTGCTTCGCAGGGACATGGTTCTTTGGGTGGGTATGATATTTTTGTAACCCGTTTTCGGTCTGATACCAACGATTTCTTGGCTCCCGAAAATGTAGGTATGCCCTTTAACTCTCTGTATAACGATTATTTAATGGCTATTGACGAGGAAAAGCAGATCGGCTGGTTTGCTACTGATAGATACCAACCTTCGGACAAGGTCATTATCTATAAATACAAGTTGAATAGTAACAAGATTGTAGCTCAGTCCGAAAGTCTAGATCAAAAAATAAGACAGGCACAATTAAAGCAGTACCGATTATTTTCCTCGCATGATAGTTCTCAAACAAGCAATACTTCAATTCGTCGAACAGATAAAGATACAATGTCTTTTGCCTTGAACGATACGGTGGTGTATCATTCTGTAGAAGAATTTAAGAGCCCCGAAGCAAAGGCATCGTATTTAAAAGGGGTTAGCTTGGAACAAAAAATAAAAGAAATAAAAGATAAGTTGAGCAGTAAGCGTAACGAGTATTCTTTGGCAAAGACTGATGCAGATCGAAAAAGACTGATGCCCGAAATTGTAAATCTGGAACAGGAGCTGAGTAAATTGGAATCAAGTTCAAATCCATATTTTAAGGAAGCTCGTAACTTGGAAATAAAGAAACGAAAAGGATAAAGCATAGTTTTTTAATCGTTAAATTTTTAGAGATGGATTTAGTTATTGTTTTATCGCTTATGCTTTTGGGTATAATTCTTTTTATCCTCGAAATGTTTCTTATTCCCGGTGTCACGGTGGCTGCTGTTGCTGGTACGGTGGCTGTAACTACATCTATAATATATGCCTACAAAATGGGCTCTTTTGTAGGCACGTTGACACTGGTTTTCGGCCTTGCAGCCATGACTTTTTTTATTTGGCTCATTGCTCGTTCTCGTTTCTTGGACAGAATGTCGCTAAAAACCACGATTGAGGGAAAGGTAGATGTTTTTAAAGAGTTAGCGATAAAAGAAGGCGATGAGGGAGTAACTATTTCCCGGTTGGCTCCGATGGGAAAAGTTAAGGTAAACGGCTTGGTAGTGGAGGCCAAAACCGAAGGCGGTTTTGTGAATGAAAACACGTCGGTGGTGGTTCTCAAAGTGTTCAAATCCAATGTGCTGGTAAAGACTGTTGAATAATTTTTAAAGGATTAATAATTATATAAAACCTAAATCTGTATGGTAGCTCTTTCAATTATTCCGATAGTAGCACTGGGTATATTACTACTGATTTTTTTTTACTATGTGCCATTTTTACTTTGGTTGTCGGCAAAAGTATCAGGAGTAAACATCTCTTTGATTCAATTATTCTTGATGCGTATTCGTAAGGTTCCCCCACAAGCTATCGTGCGTTGTATGATAGAAGCGCACAAAGCGGGACTGACACAGGTCTTGCGAGATGGATTGGAAGCCCATTATTTGGCTGGAGGCCATATAGAGCGAGTGGTTCATGCGCTTGTTTCAGCTTCTAAAGCAAACATCGATTTAAGTTTTCAAATGGCAACTGCTATTGATTTGGCCGGTCGTGATGTGTTTGAAGCCGTAAGCATGTCGGTAAACCCCAAGGTAATAGATGTACCTCCTGTGGCCGCTGTGGCTAAAGACGGTATTCAGCTTATTGCCAAGGCGAGAGTAACGGTGCGTGCCAATATAAAACAATTGGTGGGCGGTGCTGGTGAAGAAACTATTTTAGCCAGAGTCGGAGAGGGAATTGTATCCTCAATAGGGTCGTCCGAATCGCATAAAGCCGTGCTTGAAAATCCCGATTCCATTTCAAAACTGGTGTTGCGTAAAGGATTGGATGCCGGGTCGGCATTTGAAATTCTGTCTATTGATATTGCCGATATAGATGTAGGTAAAAATATCGGAGCAAACTTGCAAATGGATCAGGCGGAAGCGGATAAAAATATAGCACAAGCTAAGGCGGAAGAACGTAGAGCTATGGCGGTGGCTCTTGAGCAGGAAATGAAAGCGAAAGCTCAAGAAGCACGAGCTAAGGTGATAGAGGCTGAGGCAGAAGTACCTAAGGCAATAGCCGAAGCGTTTAGAAGTGGCAATTTAGGTATTATGGATTATTACAAAATAAAGAACATAGATGCCGATACATCTATGCGTGAAGCAATAGCGAAACCTTCGGCTGGATCAAAATCGGAAAAAGATTAATCATAGAGCTTTTATTTAATAAAACAAATCTATTAAACATATTGATAGCTTTGTTATATTAAATATAAAGCACTACTTTTGTGATCCCAAAAAACATGAACTAATGCTATATCCGTTGAAGTTCCAACCCATACTGAAACAACGTATTTGGGGTGGAAATAAATTGAAAACAATATACAACAAGACATCAGAATTTGACGGTAATCTAGGCGAAAGCTGGGAACTTTCCGGCATAGCTGGAGATGAGTCGGTTGTTGTTAATGGCGAATTAGCAGGAAATACCATCAATGAGCTTCTTGAAGTGTATCTGGATGACTTGGTGGGTTCTAAAGTTTTTGAAAAATATCAATTCACATTTCCTCTTCTATTTAAGTTGATTGATGCAAATGATAAGCTATCTATTCAGGTGCATCCTAATGATGAGGTAGCTATGGAAAAGCATGGCTGTTTGGGTAAAACAGAAATGTGGTATGTTATTGATGCCGAGGATGGAGCTGAATTGACGGTTGGGTTTTCGCAACCGGTAGATAAGGACATTTACTTGCAACATTTCCAACGTGGTACTTTAGAATCTATCTTAAAGAAAGAAAAAGTACATGCCGGTGATGTTTTTTTTATACCTGCAGGGTTGGTTCATGCCATTGGCAAGGGAGTGTTGTTAGCCGAAATACAGCAATCAAGCGATATAACCTATCGAATTTATGATTACAACAGGGTTGATGCGAAAGGAGAGTCGCGCGAGCTTCATTCCGAGCGGGCATTAGAGGTAATTAACTTTGATAACACGATAAATGCTAAAGTTGACTATCAGAATAGGATAAATGAGCCTGTTTTGCTAGTGGCGTGTGACTATTTTAATGTGAATAAAATATCTTTTGATAAAACAATAATAAGAGACCACAGTGATTTTGATTCTTTTGTTGTCTATATGTGTGTGTCGGGTTCTTTTGAAATTGATTGTCAAGATGGTAGCATAGAAAAAATGATGAAAGGTGAAACAATTTTAGTCCCCGCAGAAATAGGCGAGATTCAATTAGTTGCAAAAAGTTTAGTAGATGTTCTAGAGGTAAGAATGCAATGAGTTCTATAGGGGGTGAATTAGAGATGGAACGATCTTATGCTAATAATAGTAATGATAAACGTATTGCTAAAAATACATTGATCATGTATGGCCGTATGCTATTGGTTACACTGATAACACTTTTCACGGTAAGGATTGCGTTAAAGGCTTTGGGTGTTGAGGATTATGGTATTTATAATGTTGTTGCGGGTCTTGTAACATTCACTTCCTTCATAGGAGCTTCCATGCAAATAGCAACGTTGAGATTTTATGCTTTTGCAATTGGAGAAAAGTCTTTAAGTAAACAAAACGCTATTTTTAATTTAAGTTTTTTAATCTATTTAATTATTGTTGTTCTTGTTATTGTTTTAGCTGAAACAGTGGGTTTGTGGTTCTTAAAAAATGAAATGATAATTCCAGTGAACCGTTTTAACGCAGCTCTTTGGTTGTTTCAATTTGCTATATTTTCATTTGTTGTGAGTATGCTATCTATTCCATTTTCATCAATGATTATTGCTCATGAGCATATGGGCGTGTATGCAGTAATAAGTTTGATAGAATGTGTTCTAAAGCTTAGTATCTTGTTTCTCATCGCGTTATTTTCATATGATAAGCTTTTTATATATGGACTACTAATGCTTGTGGTTACTCTTATAAAAGAAGGTATAGGAATTGTATATTGTAGAAAAAAGTATGAAGAATGTTTTTTTCAATTTACTTGGGATAAAGAGTTATTCAAATCAATTTATTCCTATTCTGGTTGGACTTTATTTGGAACTTTAGCTAATGTCGCATATAATCAAGGGAATAATATTCTTATCAATGTTTTTTTTGGCCCGGTGGCCAATGCGGCTAGAGCTATTGCTTTTCAAGTAAGTAATACAATGACAATGTTTTCATCCAATTTTTTTACAGTAATTTCACCTCAAATAATAAAAAGTTATGCAGAAGAAGATTATTCTTATATGATGCGGTTATTTTATTTGAGTAGTAAATTCTCATATTGTTTGTTATTGGTTATTTTTTTACCATTGCTATTGGAAACGCAATATATATTAAATCTTTGGTTAGGAAATGTGAGTGAATACATGCTTGTTTTTACTCGTTTGACTTTAATAGCATCATTTATTATGGCAATGCATTCGCCAATAACGACTGTAGTTCAAGCTATTGGTGCTGTTAAAAAATATCATGTGATTGTAGAATCTGTGATACTTCTGAGTTTACCATTGTCTTACTTGTGTTTTAAGTTAGGCTATTCAGTTGAATCCACTTTTTATATTTCTATTGTTGTGTTTATTATTGCTCATGGATTAAGAACATTAGTATTGAAAAATGTGATTAGATTTTCTTTAAAAGAATATTTAAAGAAGTTTATTCTTCCGGTTTCTCTCATTACTATTATTCCTTCTGCAATTACAATTTATTTTTATTATTTGTTGCCGTATGGTTTTATACGGTTTATTATAATTATACCAGTTTCTATGTTATTAGTTTCGGTTTGTTCTTTTTTATTTGGATTTAATAGAAACGAAAAGCAACAAATAATAAATATGATAAAGAAAAGATTATGAATTCTTTTTTAGGTCGATTTGTTTTCCTTTTAGGTCGATTATGTTTTTATGTATATCCATACAATGTAGATGGCAATGCATGTACACGATTTAAAAGAAAGGTACGGATTGGATGGTTATCAAATTTAGTAAATAAATTTGGGCATAATTCAGACATAGCATTTCCTGTCACTATACGTGGAGGTAAGTATATTAGCATTGGTAAAAATACAAGTATTGCTAAAAGTGCTACTATTACTGCCTGGGATAGGTATGAAGGCGATATATTTAATCCACAAATAGTAATAGGTGATGGTGTAAATATCGGTGAGTTTTCTCATATCACGGCAATAAATAAGATAATAATAGGAAATGGAGTGCTAACAGGGCGGTGGATAACAATTACCGACAATTCTCATGGAAAAATAGATGAAAAGTCTTTTGCTGTACCTCCAATTAAGAGATCACTATATTCTGCCGGTGCAGTAATTATAGAAGATAATGTTTGGATTGGAGATAAAGTAACTATTTTACCAAATGTACATATCGGGAAAAATGCAGTAATAGGAGCTAATGCTGTTGTAACTAAAGATGTCCCCGAAAATGCTATTGTTGTAGGAAGCCCTGCAACAATAGTGAAAATCGTGGATGCTATTTCTTAATTTAGTAAATTAATTTTGTAGATAAATTGTAGATGGTCGTTTCTTTGATTATAATATTTTTTCTATTATTTTTTGTAACCTTGGTTGTTTCTAAGAATAATATTTTTGCCCCGGGTGTAATCACTACTGTCATTTGGATATTTTGTCTATCGTTATTTTTAATCTTGAAGCATAATTTACCTCCATTGACAGGCCAATTCATTAAAGCCCTTTCATTGTGGGTCTTCTTATATGTCTTGTCTTCGTTATTTATACAAACCGCTAAATATCCTAATAAATTTAACTACGAACCGAGTAAATTAGTTTTGGATATTTATTTCATCTTATCTGTTTGTACGTATCCATTGTTACTTCATTTTGCATATACAGCAATCAAATATGGAGCTACAGGACATTGGGCTTTTGATTTGCGATTGGCTGCACTTGGGCAAACTAAACGTTTTACAGAAATGTATAATGCTCCTTATTTTCTGATATGGAATGCTGCATATTTAATTGAATTATTTTTTTATTCCAAGAAAAATAGATATAGGGTTTTTATTTTAGCTTTCCTTATTTTGTCATATGCTTTCCTTACGATGTCTAAATTTTCTTTTTTGGATTTTTTCCTAAGAACGATTTGCATACTGTATTTGACAAAAAAAGTTTCTGTAAAACATTTGTTAATAGGGTTGGGTTGTCTGTTTGCGTTTTTTATCTGTTTGCAAACAATACGCAATTCTTCAGACATGTCCTCTATGTCGCCAACCAAGAAATTTATAGTTATGTATTTAATAGGTAATATGAGTGCTTTTGGTACATTAGAACCTTCATCTTCTTTGCATTTTGGAGAAAATACTTTTCGTGTTGTTTATTCTATTTTTAATAAATTCGGAATATCAAATATTAAGCCGGTAAATATTATTTTAGCTTGGATTAAAGAACCAATTGCAACCAATACATATACAGGAATGTACCCATTCTTTAAAGATTTTGGTTATTGGGGGATAGGTATTTTTGCTACATTCTTTGGCTTACTTTTTGGCTGGATATTTAAAAAAGCACAACAGGGAAATGTTCTATTTGTTATAATGTATTCATTCTTTGTAACTATAATTTTAGCACAATATGTTGGAGATGTCTTTTTCACAGGAATATCAGGACATATTAAAGCTGCGGTTATTTTGGTATTACCGTTTTTAGCAACAAAATATAAATGGTTTTATTTAAAAGCTGATTGAACATAATTTTTTTGTTATTATTATGAAAAACACCCAAAACAAAGTGCGATTATTAGCATTATATCTCCCTCAATTCCATCCAATTAAAGAAAATGATACATGGTGGGGTCCTGGATTTACTGAATGGACGAATGTGGGGAAGGCTAAAAAATATTTTAGAGGACATTATCAGCCGCGAGTACCTGCCGATTTGGGTTACTATGACCTTAGAGTGCCAGAAACAAGGCAAGCTCAGGCCGACATGGCTAAAGAATATGGCATAGAAGGGTTTTTGTATTGGCATTATTGGTTTGGAAATGGCAAGAGATTATTAGAAAGACCTTTTCATGAAGTCCTGTTAAGTGGTGAGCCTAATTTCCCTTTTGCATTGGCATGGGCAAATGAGACTTGGAAAGGGTTTCAACACGGGCTTAAGAATCGTAATGTGCTTATTGAACAAGAATATCCCGGAGATGAAGATTATATTAATCATTTTAACACTATATTGCCCGCGTTAAAAGATAAACGATACATCAAAGTTAATGGCAAACCTTTGTTTATGGTTTATAAACCACAGCAATTGCCTGACGCAAAACATTTTATAGACTTATGGCAATCGCTTGCCAAAGAAAATGGACTGCCCGGTGTTTATTTTGTAGCACATACTATGGGTAAATCAGAGTACCATGGACAACAGGAAAAGGATACTTTGGCACAAATGTTAGCAGATGGTTTTGATGCTGTGAATTTTGTCAGATTGGGGGGCTATTTAGAGCAAAGAACTTTTATCAATAAAGTATTACGACGAATAATTAAAATTTTCAGAGGAGTGCCTTTGGCATATTCTTATAAAAAAGTTTATCCGTTTTTTAGTAATTCTATCGATTGTGATAAGAGAGTAATTCCGTCTATAATTCCAGGTTGGGATCATTCTCCGCGCAGTGGAAAGAATGGACATATTTTAACAGGTTCTAATCCTAAATTATTTAAAAAGCATGTAGATCATGTGTTTGAAAGTGTTAAGAACAAACCAGAAGAAGAACGTTTGATCATTGTTAAATCATGGAATGAATGGGCTGAAGGTAATTATATGGAACCCGATTTAAAGTTTGGAAGACAGTTTCTAGAAGTGTTAGGCGATAAGTTAAAATAAATGAAAATTTTAGTAATATATCCAGAATACAAAGATGCAACTACTGGTGGTCAAATATATGACCACTATTTTATTGATAGAATTATTTTAAAGAAAAATTACACGATTGATTTTCTTACCGATTCTATGCTTTGTTCTAATAGTAAGTATTTGTACAATATTGTATATTTAAAAGAGTTTTTTAGAGCTAGAAAATATGATATTATATTGACTAATAGTCGTTTGTATACAAGATTGATTCTCCTTTTTTTCTTTCTGAGATTGTTTTCGAAGTCTAAATTAATTTCAATCCATCATCACTTTAATTTTTTTGGAGAAGAAAAATTCATACCACATAAAATTCACAAATTTTTAGAATTGAGATTTTTGAAATTTTGTTATTCTACAATTATTCCAAGTCCCTATGTTAAAGATGTTTTTCAAAATTTATTACCTAAAAAGCGATTCTTTTATTTACAACTTGCCTTTGAAAAGAGACTTATAATAAAAAAAGAATTAAAAAACGAAGAGGCGGATTTGCTATATGTTGGTACTATTGAAAGACGGAAGGGTTTGATTTTTTTACTTAAAGCATTACTTCTACTTAAGAGTGAGGATATTGTCTTCCATTGTAATATTGTTGGTAAAGTAATAGACGAAGATTACTATTCTTTCCTTAGACGTTTTGTTACTGAAAAAGGCTTGGATAGTAATGTCTCTTTTTATGGTAGGGTTAGCCGTGGCGATTTAGATAATTTTTACAGAAAAGCAACTTGCTTTGTTTTTCCATCTCTTCTTGAGGGTTTTGGTATGGTAATAATTGAAGCAATGTCTTTTGGGGTACCTGTAGTTGCATTTAATAATTCAGCTATGCCATATGCCATAAAACATTTAGAAAATGGATTATTAGCTGAAAATAAGAATTTTATTGATTTTAATTGTTGTATTCTACAAGTTTTGAATGATAAAATTCTTAGAAATAAATTATCTGAAGGTGCTTATAATACATACCAAAAGGCTAGAGGATACGATGATTTGGATAGTGAAATAGATTTTTTGTGTCAATCAAAATTTGATACCGTAGAACTTAATAAATAGATAAGTAATGAAAATAGCCTTTATTATTCCTTCGTTGGTGAATCAAGGCCCTATAGTTGTTGTGCACAATATTGTAACAGCTTTATTGGATAAAACAGATGTGATAATTCATGTTTATTATTTTGATGATAAAAAAGGATTAGATTTTTCTTGCCCTACCATTAGGATATCGATGAATCAATCTATAGATTTTGATCAATATGATGTAATACATTCACATTGTTTAAGGCCTGATAAATATGTGGCAAAATGGAAAAGAAAATCAAAGATTAAAAGAGCTGTAACAATATCAACATTACATCAAGATACATATAAAACATTTAGTTATGAATACAACAAACTGTTGGCATATCTACTTACAAGATACTGGCTTTATTTTCAAAATAAGTTCGATGTAGTAACCACCATATCGAATCAACTAAACAATCAGTATTCTCCGTTTTTGAAAAAACTTATTACAATTTATAATGGTTGTTCTGTTGATAACAATGTATTAACAGAAAGAGATACGGGTTTGGATAAAGCAATCTTAAAATTACATGAAAAATATAGGGTATTAGGCTCTTATGCTTTGATAACAAAGAGGAAGGGTCTTTGCCAAGTTTTAGAATTTCTAAAAAGAAATACAGATTATGCTTTTGTTCTTATCGGAGATGGGCCAGCATTAAATGAGTTGAAAGAATTGGCGGATAAATACAGTTTGTCTGATAGAGTATTATTTCATCCTTATGTGAAGAATCCATATTGTTATTTAGATAATATTGATGTGTATGTGATGACTTCGTATTCAGAAGGATTTGGTTTGTCTATGGTAGAAGCAGCTCTAGAAGGTAAGGCGATAGTTTGTTCTGATATTCCATCGTTTAATGAAATATTTACTAGAGAAGAAGCATCTTTTTTTGAATTAGATAATATTGAAAGTTTACAGTGTGCAATAGAGTTTGCATATCATAGAAAAAAAATACTTGGAGAAAAAGCTTATAAAAAAGCTGTTTTGAAATTTTCATCAAATATAATGGCCGATAACTATTTGAAATTGTATTCTGATTTTATACGTTAAAAAAATAATTATGTTCGATATCTCAGCTTCTATAGTCTTATATCAAAATAATTCTGAAGAATTAATAAGAACAATTCATTCGTTTTTAAATACAAAAATGAATGTTAAGTTATTTCTTGTAGATAATTCGCCTACTGATAGATTAAAATCAATAATAACAGATAGTCGTGTTGAATATCTTTTTATAAATAAGAATATTGGATTTGGTGCAGCCCACAATAGAATTTTGAAAAATATCAATAATAAATCATATTACCATTTAATTTTAAATCCAGATATATATTTCAATGAAGGAGTTCTTGAGGGTCTATTTTCTTTCATGATAAAGAATGGTGATATTGGTTTGGTTATGCCTAAGATTTGTTTTCCTAATGGTGAAAACCAATTTCTTTGTAAATTATTACCAAATCCAATCGATTTAATTTTCAGAAAGTTTTTCTTTTCAAAGAAAATTACTGAAAAATTAACAAGAAAATATCAATTGTATGATGCTGATTATACAAAACAAATGGATGTACCTAGCTTATCTGGTTGTTTTATGCTTGTCAGATCCTCTGTATTAAATAAAGTTGGATGTTTTGATGAACGTTTTTTTATGTATTGTGAAGATCTTGATTTTTCTAGAAGAATTAATGCTACCTTTAGAACCGTTTATTATCCAAATGTTACCGTATATCATGAATTTCATCGTGATTCGTACAATAATAAAAAATTATTATTAGTGCATATTTGTTCTGCTGTTAAATATTTTAATAAATGGGGCTGGTTTATTGATCGACAAAGAAATAATGTTAATAAAGATACATTAAGTAAGCTTTTCTAATATTAGGAGGTACATAATTTTTCAGAATAGTATAATTTGCAGGCTATGTATTTGTATATATTTGGTGAAATTTTTATATTTTTGTTCGTTTTTATATTTATTAGATAGTAAAAATTTGAAATACTAAAATTATTAGATTCATATGGAAAAAGGAAATAAAGAAATGGATTTGTTTGAACTTATAAACAGAGGAATAAACTTGTTTAGAACCATAATTATTAAATGTTGGAATTTTCTCTTGTCACTGATAAAATTTCATTTTAAAAATATAATTATTATCCTTCCATTTTTAATTATTGGTGTTTCTCTTTCAGTTTATAAAAGTATGAAAGAGAATCGGAAACAATTTGCAGAATTTATGTTGCAAATAAATGGAAATACCGATAGCTATGAGGTCTCAGATATTATAAGAGTATTAGGCCAAACGATTAATCCTGACACCGGTAATGTGGTGTTTGCTCAGACTTTAAAAATAGATAATTATGTTGTAAAAAAAGTATATGCGCTAAATCCCTTTTTTGTTATAGATTTAAATAATAATAAAACAAGAGATTATGTTGATTATGGAAATTCTTTTCGAGAGGATACTTTGAATTCTAGAATGGGCAATTTTTTGTCTGTGAGAATTTATGCTAAAGGAGTAACTAATTTTCAAGAAATTCAACAAAAAATAGTTGACTACCTGATTAGAAATCCATATTTAATAGGTGTAGAGCAAGAAAGAATAAAATCTTTACAAGAAAGAATACAGGCTTTGGACATTGAAATTATGGCATTAGATAGCCTGAGAAAAGAGCAATTAAGAAATAAAAATAACCTAGCTTTACAGTTAGATAAATCATCTGTAATTTTGGGCGAAGAATCTTCATACTACAAAGAAATGATAGAGATAAAAAATCAAAAAAATAATTTACAAGCCAAATTGATTTTACAGCCTAATGTCGTTTCTGTTTACTCTGGAGTTACTGTCCAAGCAGATAAATCTACAATCTCCATTTTTGTGAAGAATGTAGGACTTTTGTATGCTTTTGGTTTATTTTTGGCATTTATTGTTTATTATAGAAAAAGAATAAAAGCATTATTGAAAGACTAAAGTATCCTTTTTAAGGATAACTGTTATGCCTTTTTTTGCATACAGCTTTTTTTATGACTTTAAATGATTATTCAATGTGGAATCTTTAGATATTTTCTTAATTTTGCAGGAAATCTCTTTTAAAAAGTAAAACCCGGAGGAAATGCAATGATTGATTTCTTTAAAACATACATTGGATGGTTGAGTTACTATCCTTTTCTTACCATCATAATTTCTTTTGTCATAGGATTAATTACAATGCCTTATGTCCTTAAAGTTTCTATAAGGAAGCAACTTGTTGTTAAGCCTAATAAAAGAACTTCTCATAAAGGCAACATACCTAACGTTGGGGGAATTAATATTTTTACGGCATTCCTTCTTTCTTATTTGTTATTTTCATTTTCGGTAGATGTTTCGGATAATGGTAGGTATTTCCTAGCCGGACTCTATCTTATATTTTTTGTTGGCTTCTTGGATGATTTGTTATCTTTCTCAGCAAAGAAAAAATTTATTGGTGAAATCTTTGCCGGGTTTATTGTTATTGTAGTAGCCAATATTCGATTGACTAATCTACATGGTTTCTTTTGGATAAGTGAAATCCCAGATAATCTTTTTATTGTAAGTTATCTATCTTCATTTTTCTTGTTCTTTTTAATTATCAACAGCCTCAATCTGATAGATGGGGTAGATGGTTTGGCTACAGGTATAGGAATAGTTATTTGTGGCTTTTTTGGCATTTATTTCCAATTGATAGGTGAATTGAATTTGGCTTTAATGGCATATAGCTTAATAGGAGCGTTAGCCCTATTTTTCATATACAATGTATTTGGCAAAAAATCTAAAATTTTCATGGGCGATTCCGGTGCATTGGTACTGGGTTATATTGTATATGTTTTTGTCGTAAAATTTTGTGAAGTAAATAAGACTCCTCCTAATGTTAAATATTTCATGTATGCAGCACCAGCCATGTCAGTTTGTATTTTGGCTGTACCTTTGTTTGATACTTTGCGGGTAATGTTTACCCGAATAAAAAAAGGATATTCGCCATTTAAAGCTGATAAGAACCACGTACATCACTTGCTGTTAAGCATAGGCTTGAAGCATCGCCAGGTAACCTTGATACTTGTTTCCGTTAATCTAAGTTTTATAGCTTTAGCTTTAATAGGTAGCCAATGGAAAAATAGTATGTTGGGTGGAGCCGCTGCATTGTTAGCTATTATCTATACTTGTATCATGTGGCGTGTTGTAGATAAACACAAAAAAAAGCAACAACAACCTATAGCTTAATAAAATTCTCAGCCTCTGTTAAGCTGTCAAGCTTTCCTACATCAATAAGTTTCATCCCTTGGGCTATATAACAGTCAACGTTAGTTTTGTCCGCAATAGAGAGGTAGAAATCAATAATTGAAAACTTCCCCTTCCAGTTATCCATATACGCGAATATTTCGGGTGAAATAACGTGTATCCCAGAGAATGCATATTTCTTGTAATCTGTAGCCACGATGTTCGGGTACGGCGATTTAATTTCCCACGTTTTTTCATTAATCCACGCGTGGAGGTGATTGTCCTTATCAAAAAGGAGATACCTTGAAGTACTTCGTTCGCTCACCAAAAGCGTAGCAATGGCTTTGCTTGCCACGTTATATTGATAAAATTCGAGCAAGTCAATATCCGAAAGAATATCTACATTGTGTACGAGGAACGGTTTTCCGTCATCAAAAAAAGCTGCTGCTTTTTTTATTCCACCCCCCGTTTCAAGCAACATATCACTTTCGTCTGATATTTCGATACGTATCCCGAAATTATTTTCCGCCTCCAAAAATGAAATTATCTGTTCTGCAAAATGATGAACATTCACAATAATTTCATCAAATCCCGCTGCTTTTAATTTTAAAATAACGTGTTCCAGCAAAGGCTTTCCGGCTATTTCCACCATGGCTTTAGGCATGTTGTCCGTTAGCGGTTTCAATCGTGTACCCAAGCCCGCGGCAAATATCATTGCTTTCATAATTGTTGTTTAATTAAATTCCTGATAAATATTTTGTTCGCGATGTTGTAGTTTTACCTTTACATCATATTTTGAGGCTAAATATTCGGCTAAATGTTGTGCGGAATATACCGAACGATGCTGCCCACCCGTGCAACCAAAGCAAAACATCAAATGGGTGAAACCTCTTTTTAAGAAATCAGACACATGGCTATCCGCCAGTTTATAGGCAGAATCTAAAAAAGAAGTTATTTCACCTTTCTTTTCCAGAAAATCGATAACGGGTTTATCCAACCCCGTTAGCTTCTTGTACTCTTCATACCTGCCCGGATTATCCATGCCACGGCAGTCGAACACGTAACCGCCCCCGTTGCCCGATTTATCTTCCGGTATTCCTTTCTTGAACGAAAAGCTATAAATGGTAACGGTAAGTTTCGTTGTCAGTTCTATTTCTTGTGGGGCGAATTGAGGCAGCGCACACATGGCTTGCAATACCCTTTCCAAATGAGGATACACCGAGAATTTCCCGGATGCCAGCAATTCCTTTAGGTTTTTGATGGCAAATGGGATGCTTTCAATAAAATGTGACTTCTTTTCAAAATAGCCTCTGAATCCATAAGCCCCTAGCACTTGCAATGTGCGGAAGAAAACAAACAGGTTGAGGCGTTCGCGAAAAACAGCTTCATCTATACCTATATACGCTTGTAGCGTTTGCAGGTAGTGGCCTATCAATTCTTCTTTTAATTCCGCAGGGTAATTGGCTTTTGCTTGCCACACGAATGAGGCCACATCGTAGTAAACAGGGCCTTTGCGTCCACCTTGAAAATCTATAAAAAAAGGATGCCCGTCCTTAATCATCACGTTGCGGGCTTGGAAATCGCGGTATAGAAATACCTTTGTTTTATCATTCAGCAGGTCGTCAGCCAGTTGTTGGAAGTCTTCTTCCAGTGCAGGCTCAAAAAACTCCACGCCCGTGGTTTTTAAAAAGCAATATTTAAAGTAGTTTAAATCCCACATCACCGTGTTGTGGTCGAACTCCGCTTGTGGATAGCACACGGAGAAATCCAACCCGCGAGCTCCGTCGAATTGCATGCAAGCCAGCAATTCAATGGTTTTGAATAGCATCTTTTTCTCGTCGGGCGAAAAATTACCCGTTTTAATGCCATTCGCAACATAGTCGAACAAGGAAACATCGCCCAAATCCTGTTGTATGTAGAACCGATAATCGTCAGTGTAAGCGAAAACCTTTGGTGTGGGCAATATCTGGTTGGAAAAATGGTGGGCTAAGTCAATAAAAGCCTTGTTTTCTATATTCGATTCGCCTTCCACGCCGATTGCCGTGTTCTTACCGTCGCTCAAGCGGTAATAGGTGCGGTTGGAACCGGCTCCTTTAAGTTTCTGTGTAAAAGTGGGTTGGCTGCCGAAATGTTGCTCGAAAAGTTTATTTAATTCTTCCATAAAATTCGTTGGTTTATGGAGGTTAAAAGTACAAAAAAAGTCGATAACCTTATGACGGATTCTCGACTTTCAAGTGACCCGCCTGGGGGTCGAACCCAGGACCCACAGATTAAGAGTCTGTTGCTCTACCAACTGAGCTAGCGAGTCATTTTTGTGCTGCAAATGTATAACAAAAAGAGTAAAAAAACAGACAAAAAAGGGGTTTATTTGAAAAAAAAGCGTTTTTATCAGTTTTTTTAAAGAATAAAACTTTGAACCACGTGTCGAAATACTTGTTTTTTAATACTTTTGCATTAAAGTCTTATTTTGATATTGAAGGATGGATAAAACACCTATTGACTACGACATTGTAAAATCTGTTATAGATAGTTTTAATTTGCCCGATTTTGGGAAAGCTACCATCAGGGAGATAGTAGCAATAACGAATAAAATTGAAGCGTTGACCGGACAGCGGTTTGTACGGATGGAGATGGGTGTTCCCGGATTAGACGCGGTTCAAATAGGCGTGGAGGCCGAAATAGAGGCATTAAGGAAGGGGGTAGCATCCAAATATCCGATGTTGGACGGGTTGCCTGCTTTAAAGACAGAAGCCTCCCGGTTTATCAAAGCTTTTATTGATGCCGATGTATCGCCAACCGGATGTGTGCCCGTGGTAGGCTCTATGCAGGGCACGTATGCTTCCTTTTTGGTAGCAGGGCAGTGTGATAAAAAGAAAGACACCATTTTGTTTATCGACCCCGGTTTTCCGGTTCAGAAACAGCAACTCGTGGTGTTGGGTTATAAATACGAATCGTTCGACGCGTTCGATTGCAGGGGCGGGAAGCTCGTAGAAAAGGTAGAGTCCTTTTTGAAAAAAGGTAATATTGCCGCCATTATATATTCAAACCCGAATAATCCCTCGTGGATATGTTTACAGGATTTTGAACTGGAAGGTATCGGCCGTTTGGCCACAAAATACGATGCCATTGTGATGGAAGATTTGGCTTATTTCGCGATGGATTTTCGCAAAAACCTGAGTAGGCCGTTTGAACCCCCGTTTCAAGCATCGGTGTCGAAATACACGGATAATTATATTTTGCTTATATCCAGTTCCAAAGCCTTTAGTTATGCCGGTCAGCGTATCGGCATCGTGGCCATTTCAGATACCTTGTACAATCGGAAATATAAAGACCTGAAAGAGCGGTATCATGTTTCCGAGTTTGGAAATGTGTTTGTCAACAGAGTTCTATATTCACTTTCGTCGGGCACATGCCACTCTGCACAGTATGCGTTGGCGGCTATGTTTAAGGCTGCAAACAACGGTGAGTTGGACTTTCTAGGCAAAGTAAAGGCATATGCCGATAGAGCCGAGAAGGTGAAAAAAATGTTTACCGAAAATGGTTTCGAAATCGTATATGCTTACGATTTGAGTGAACAAATTGGCGATGGATTCTATTTTACTATAAGATATCCTTCGATGACAGGAGCTGCATTGATGGAAAAATTAATTTACTACGGTATCAGTGCCATTTCCCTGGAAACTACGGGAAGCCATCAAGAAGGTTTGCGGGTATGCACCTCATTTATACAGGACGACCAGTATGAAGATTTGGCATACAGAATTCAAAGTTTTGCAAAAAATCATTCGCTTTAGGGTTATTGTTACTGACAATGTGACATATAAAATATTAGGTATAATGTTTGTTTCACTTTTTCTAAAGTAAAAAATAAAGAGTATGGAAACCAATTTTTCACAACAAGTAAAGGATGCGTTGTTATACAGCAAGGAAGAGGCGGAACGATTAGGGAACAACTATATTGGTCCCGAACACTTGTTGTTAGGTATCCTTAGGGAAGGGCAAAGTAAAGCAATTGAATTATTGCGAGCTTTTAATGTTGACCTCCAAAGGGTTAAACAAAAAATTGAATCTCAAATTCGTACAGATAATAATGTGACGAATGAAGATATTCCATTGCTTAAATCCTCTGATAAAATATTGAAAATAATATCGTTGGAAGTGCGTGCTTTGGGCGATAGTGAGGCCGATACCGAGCATTTGTTGCTCGCTATCTTAAAGGATAATAACAATTTTGCAGCCGAGGTGCTTTCCACCGAACACGTGGATTATGTACTTATACGCGACTATTTGCAAAAGGAAAAACATGTAGATCCTTCGTCATTGTACCAAAGTGGTGATGATGACGATGATGATGATATTCCACTGACACCAAAACAACCTAGACCATCGTCGTCTAAATCAAATAACGAGACTCCTGTGTTGGACAACTTTGGTACGGATATGAACAAAGCCGCCGAAGAAAACCGTTTAGACCCCGTGGTGGGTCGTGAAACCGAGATAGAACGTTTGGCACAGATACTTAGCCGACGCAAGAAAAACAATCCCGTGTTGATTGGTGAACCCGGTGTGGGTAAGTCAGCCATCGTGGAAGGTCTGGCGTTGCGCATTGTGCAACGAAAGGTGTCACGTGTGCTTTTTGATAAAAGAGTAGTGGCGTTGGATATGGCTTCCATCGTGGCAGGTACAAAATATCGCGGACAGTTTGAGGAACGTATTAAAGCAATATTGAACGAGCTTTCCAAGAACCCCAACATTATACTTTTCATTGACGAAATACATACCATTGTAGGGGCGGGAAGTACGCCCGGTTCATTGGACGCTGCCAACATGCTGAAACCGGCATTGGCTCGTGGTGAAATACAATGTATCGGGGCTACCACGTTGGACGAATACCGTCAGAGCATAGAAAAAGACGGGGCGTTGGAACGCCGTTTTCAAAAAATAATGGTAGAACCTACCACGGCGGATGAAACACTCCAAATTTTGAAAAATATCAAGGATAGGTATGAAGATCACCATAACGTAACCTACACACCCGAAGCAATAACTGCTTGCGTGAAGCTTACCGAACGCTACATTTCCGACCGTTGTTTCCCTGATAAGGCCATCGACGCGTTGGATGAAGCCGGTTCGCGGGCGCACATTATGAACATCAGTGTACCTGAGGTGATTGAAAACCTTGAGAAGAAAATAGAGGAAACCAAGGAAGAAAAGCTGAGTGCCGTAAAGCAACAGAATTTTGAATTAGCCGCCGGGTTCAGGGATAAGGAAAAAGAATACTTGAACCAGTTGGAAAACGAAAAATTCAAATGGGAAGAAGAGCTTAAACAACATAGGGAAACCGTAACCGAAGAAAAGGTTGCCGAAGTTGTAGCCATGATGTCAGGCGTGCCGGTACAGCGTATCGCGCAAGCCGAAGGATTGAAACTGCTTCAAATGGCCGCGGCACTTAAAGATAAAGTTATCGGTCAGCAAAACGCCGTGGATAAGGTGGTAAAGGCTATCCAACGCAACAGGGTAGGGCTGAAAGATCCCAACAAGCCTATCGGAACTTTTATATTCCTAGGCCCCACGGGGGTAGGTAAAACCCATTTGGCAAAAACCTTGTCGGAATTTATGTTCGACAGTCCCGATTCGTTAATCCGTGTGGACATGAGCGAATACATGGAGAAATTCAGTGTATCGCGTCTTATCGGGGCACCTCCGGGATATGTAGGCTACGAGGAAGGTGGACAGCTTACCGAAAAGGTACGCCGCAAACCGTATTCAATCGTGTTGCTCGACGAAATAGAAAAAGCGCATCCCGATGTGTTCAACCTCTTGCTTCAAGTGCTTGATGAAGGCCGTTTGACTGATAGCCTGGGTAGAAAAATTGATTTCAAGAATACTATTATAATCATGACCTCCAATGTAGGAACCCGTCAGTTGAAGGACTTTGGCAAGGGCGTGGGCTTTGCCCCGGCTACTTCCGAGAGTGATGACTCCGAATATTCGAGAGGGGTGATTCAAAAAGCCTTGAACAAAACGTTTGCTCCCGAATTTTTGAATCGTGTGGATGATATAATCGTGTTCGATCAATTGAATAAAGAGGCTTTATTTCAAATTATAGACATTGAATTGAAAGGCTTATTGAAGAGAATAGAAACGCTTGGATTTAAGCTTGAAATTACCACAGAAGCAAAAGAATACATTGCCGAAAAAGGGTATGATGTACAATTTGGTGCCCGTCCGCTGAAACGCGCCATTCAAAAATATGTGGAGGATGAACTATCCGAAATCATTATTAAGAATGAAGCACACGAAGGTCAAACCATAAAGCTAGGGATTGATACGGAAAATCAAAAAATCACGACAGAGATTGTATAATTTCAACGTAATATAAACGAAATAAATACCGATTGTAAATTCAATCGGTATTTTTTGTTTAAAACAGGTTGTAACCCGGAGTTCAATATAAGAGAAAATATAATATCTTTGATAAACACACAGTTGTTCTCCGTAGGAGATTGATTTCAATAGAAAAGATGCCACAACAAAGAATCTTTTTCCCGTAGGGAATACATATATTTATCCCCTGACGGGGAATCTGTTTTTTCGTTTTGCTTTTCTATTGAAATATATTGCCTACGGCAAAAAAATACACTGATTATCTGATTTCTAAACAACTACTAATTTTATGATAGGAACACTAGTAAATACCGGAACGGTTATCCTGGGCAGCACCATAGGCTGCTTACTGAAAAAGAGCTTACCCGAAAAGTATAAACATATATTCTTTCAGGTTATAGGCCTGTTTACAATCATTCTCGGCGTGAAGATGGCGGTGGGTATGCAATCGCCGCTATTAGTCGTTTTTAGTTTGATTCTCGGTGGTATAACCGGCGAGTGGTTGGACTTGGATGGCAAATCGCAATCCGTGGGTGAAAAGTTGAAATCCCGCTTCAAATTAAAGAACGAGAAATTTACCGAAGGTTTCATGTCCGGCTTTTTGCTTTTCTGCATGGGCTCCATGTCAGTGCTCGGAGCCATAGAAGAAGGCTTTGGTAAAACGTCCGATCTGCTTCTTACAAAAGCGGTAATGGACGCGTTTTCGTCCATGATGCTGGCCTCCGCCTTAGGTATTGGCGTGTTGTTCTCCGCCTTGTCCGTTCTTGTATTTCAAGGCGGCATTACCTTGCTCGTGTTATTAGTTGGGAAAGACATTCCACCCCAAATAATTGTGGAGCTAACATCCGTTGGTGGTATTATTTTACTGGGCTTAGGCATCACGTTGCTGCAATTGAAACAGGTGAAAGTGGTTAATTTGCTTCCCTCGCTCTTATTTATTTGCATTTTTGTGTGGATCAAGCTGCATTTTTAATTTCTGAGAACCAGAACTTTGTAATAAAATGTAAATATTAATTTCAAAATAATACATTATTTCTTTGTGAGTTTCCCTAAAACAACTACTTTTGCGGCGGGTAAGTCCTACACGACCAGCTCCTTTCAAATCCCCCAGGGTGGGAACACAGCAAGGGTAGATTGTGTAGCGGTGCGATGTAGTAAGCTTACCCACTTGCCTCTTTAGCTCAGTTGGCCAGAGCACGTGATTTGTAATCTCGGGGTCGTTGGTTCGAATCCGACAAGAGGCTCTCTTAAAAATGCAAAAAGCTGTCTGAATTTTTCAGATGGCTTTTTTCTTTTTTACTCAATCGAAAATGTGTTTTATATTCTGTTTATAAAGTGTACATTTGTAAGCTAAAATTTGATTATGGAATTGGAACTGGTGAAGAAGAAATTATTGTACGGAATTATCCTTGGGATGGCCATTTCGTCACGTTTTTTATTAAATTTTCGGGAGGGATTTTTTTTTCAAATACTTTCTTTCTTTTTGTTGTTTAGCCTGTTTTCGGCTTTAATATACTGGTTGAAACAGTATCGTGAATATATGCCCGAAAAAAAGCTTACCTTGGGTAAGGTAGTCTATTTTTCATTTCAACTGTTTGTTATAGCGGCCGTTTTTTCGTCTATCGTAAAATTTTTCTTCTTTACGTATATCAAACCATTGGAGTTTCAGATGATAATGAATCAAACCGTTGATTTTATGCTTAAAGAAGCTAAATATCCGCCCCAAATGGTGAAAGAATCAGTATCACTTTTTACGCCGGCCAGTTTTGCCATTGTGTCGGGCTTGGTAAATGTTTTTGCAGGAGTGTTGATGAGTTGTATTGTTTGGCCGTTGCTAAAAAGAGAACAAGAATCCACATCCTATAAATAAAAATCTTATGGATATTTCTGTTATTGTCCCATTATTTAATGAAGAAGAATCGTTACCCGAACTGTTCGCTTGGATAAAAAGGGTAATGGATAAGAACAAATACTCCTACGAAGTCATTTTTATTAATGACGGTAGTACCGACCATTCCTGGCAGGTAATTGAAAAATTACAAAAGGAAAACCCGGAAGTGAAAGGAATTAAATTCCGTCGCAACTACGGCAAATCACCCGCTTTGTTTTGCGGTTTCGAGCGAGCTCAAGGTGATGTGGTTATCACCATGGATGCCGACTTACAGGATAGCCCGGATGAAATACCTGAACTGTACGACCTCATTGTTAAGCAAGACAACGACTTGGTTTCGGGCTGGAAGAAAAAACGCCATGATGCCAAACTAACCAAAAACATTCCATCCAAACTATACAATGCCACAGCTCGTAAAATTACGGGATTGAAGCTGCACGACATGAATTGCGGACTAAAAGCATACCGCGTAGATGTGGTAAAAAACATTGAAGTGTATGGCGAAATGCACCGCTACATTCCATACCTGGCCAAGAATGCAGGCTTCTCTAAAATTGTAGAAAAGCCCGTTGCCCATCAAGCACGGAAATACGGCACATCCAAGTTTGGTTTAAATCGTTTTGTAAACGGGTATTTGGATTTAATTTCCCTTTGGTTTTTGTCCAAGTTCGGGCGTAAACCCATGCACTTTTTCGGTTTGGTAGGTACGTTGATGTTTTTACTCGGGTTGCTCGCTGTAATTGGCGTGGGCGCATCCAAATTAATAGCCATTTACGATGGTGTGCGTGCTCCGTTGGTAACCTCCAGTCCCTATTTTTATCTAGCATTGGTAGCCATGATATTAGGTACACAATTATTCCTTACCGGGTTTGTAGGGGAGCTTATTTCCCGCAACTCGTCCGAACGCAATAATTATAAAATTGAAAAAGAAATTTAATAAATAAAGAGTTATCATGGATTTATTAACTGTCATTTTAGCGGCTACCATTCCTGCCGTGTTAATTCTTATCATCGTTTATCTGGTGATAGACAAGATGCTTAAAGCCGAAAATACACGCCGAAACTTTGAAGTAAGAAAGTCGGCCATGCAAACCATGACCCCCATCAGGCTAAAGGCGTATGAGCGCATGGTTATTTTCTTGGAACGCATCAATCCCGAATCCATACTTACACGTCAAACCCTGAAAGACACTTCGGCGTTGCAATTGCAAAGCTTGTTGTTGCAACAAATCCGTCAGGAGTGGGAACATAATATCTCACAGCAATTATATATAAAAGCAGACAGTTGGATTATGCTTCGCAACGCGAAGGAAAGTATGGTGCAATTGATAAATACTTGCGCCGCCGAAGCCACGATGAGTGCTTCCGCTTTGGACTTTGCAAAATTGATTATCGAGACGTATCAATCAGTGGAGAAAACCCCCTTGGATGCTGCTTTAGCCATGCTAAAAGTTGACATAGCCAAAATGGGATAGTTACTACCGTATTTTTATTTTGATATGAATTTCCTTCAACTAGTCAATACCCGCAATTCAACACGAACGTTTTCGTCAGTTCCCGTTGAACGGGAAAAGATTGATTATATATTACAGGCGGCACAATTAGCTCCATCGGCGGTAAACTTTCAGCCATGGAGTTTTGTTGTAATAACCAACGCCCAAATGATGAAAAAGCTGTACGCCTGTTATCCTCGCGATTGGTTTAAATCCGCTCATACCTGCGTGGTGGCGTTTGGCAATCACGAGCAATCGTGGAAACGGCCTAAGGATGGTAAAGACCATTGCGATATAGATGTAGCCATTGCTGTTACTCATTTAATGCTAGCGGCTACTGAGCAAGGCTTAGGTTCTTGTTGGATTGGTAATTTTGACGTGAAAAAATGTAAAGAAATTTTTGATTGTTCTGCTCATATAGAGCCTATCGCTTTAATTCCAATCGGGTATCCCGGGGAAAATAAAGTGCATGAGAAACAGAGAAAGAGCATGGACGAAATCGTTTCGTGGATAGAATAATTATTTATATACATACTTTTTTATATGACTTCAATTTCAACACTTAATCGTGCGGCGGATAATATCCGTATTTTGGCGGCATCTATGGTGGAAAAAGCTAAATCGGGGCATCCCGGTGGTGCTATGGGTGGTGCTGATTTTATCAATGTGCTATTTTCCGAATTTTTAATATACGACCCCAAAGATCCTCGTTGGATCAATCGCGACCGTTTCTTTCTCGATCCCGGACACATGTCGCCTATGTTGTATTCTACACTTTCGTTGTGTGGTAAATACAATATGGAGGATTTACAGAATTTCCGCCAGTGGGGAAGCATTACTCCCGGACATCCTGAAGTGGATGTAGCGCGTGGCGTGGAAAACACCTCTGGGCCGCTTGGTCAAGGCCACACGATGGCTGTGGGTGCTGCTATTGCCGAACGATTTCTGGTAGCCCGCTTTGGCGAATGGATGTCGCACAAAATATACACTTTTATTTCCGATGGTGGTGTGCAGGAAGAAATTTCGCAAGGTGCCGGGCGTGTTGCCGGAACCTTGGGTTTGAGCAACCTCATCATGTTCTACGATTCCAACAACATTCAGCTTTCTACCAAGGTAGAAGTGGTTACGGCTGAAAACACGGCTGCTAAATACGAAGCTTGGGGTTGGCGCGTGATTACCGTGAGCGGAAATGATGCGCAACAAATTCGTGAAGCATTGAAAAAAGCACAGGCTGAAACCGAAAAGCCTACCCTTATTATAGGTAAAACATTAATGGGTAAAGGGGCTGTTAAAGCCGATGGAACTAATTTTGAAAATCAGGTTTCCACCCACGGGCAACCATTGGGTGAAGCAGGAGCAAGCTTGGCGAAAACGATTGAAAACCTAGGGGGCGATTCTGCCAATCCTTTCCAACTGTTCCCCGAAGTAAAAGAATTATATGCTGCCCGTCAATCCGAATTGTCCGAAATTGTTGCGGTTAAGAAAATGGATCAAGCCGTTTGGGCAAAACAAAATCCCGAATTGGGAGCCAAATTGGATAAATTCTTTAGCGGTAAAGCACCTGCTATAGATTATGCAGCTATCGTGCAAAAGGCTGACCAATCTACCCGTGCAGCCTCCTCCACCGTGTTGGGTGCGTATGCTGAGCAGGTAGAAAATATGGTGGTAGCTTCTGCCGACTTGTCAAACTCTGACAAAACGGATGGTTTCTTGAAAAAAACGCATGCTTTTCAAAAAGGCGATTTCACGGGAGCTTTTTTACAAGCAGGCGTGAGCGAACTCACGATGGCTTGTATTGCAAACGGTATGGCCTTGCATGGTGGAATTATTCCCGCGTGTGCCACGTTCTTCGTGTTCTCGGATTATATGAAGCCAGCCATGCGTATGTCAGCCTTAATGGAATTGCCTGTTAAATATATATTCACACACGATGCTTTCAGGGTAGGAGAGGATGGCCCTACGCATCAGCCTGTGGAGCAGGAAGCACAAGTACGTTTGCTTGAACAATTGAAAAATCATCACGGACGAAACGGTATGTTGGTACTTCGCCCGGCAGATGTGGATGAAACCACCGTGGCCTGGCAAACAGCATTGGAGAATACCAATACACCAACCACGTTGATATTTTCCCGCCAAAATATAAAGAGTTTAAATACAGAAAACGGCTACGAAAAAGCGTTGCAACTAAAAAAAGGAGCTTATGTGGTGAAAAAAGCCGATAAGCCCAATGTTATTTTATTAGCCAATGGTTCCGAAGTGGCAACCTTGATAGCCGCACTGCCATTGCTGGAGGCCGACGGCATTAAAGCGCAAGTGGTATCCGCTCCGTCGGAAGGCTTGTTCTTCAATCAGGATGCGGCTTACCTAGCCGGTGTTATTCCTGCCGGGGTGCCAGTGTTTGGTTTAACTGCCGGATTGCCTTCTACACTTCAACGGTTGGTTGGTGTAAGCGGAACGGTGTTTGGCTTGGATCATTTCGGCTTTTCGGCACCTTATACAGTGCTTGACGAAAAATTCGGCTTTACTGCCCAGGCTGTATATACTCAAATAAAAGCTTTGTTGAAATAAGAGTAAGAGAAAAATAATATATTAATCGGAAACGCCGTCCTGTAGTTGGATGGCGTTTCTTGTTTATAAATAATTCCTATTTTTATGTTTTACAACACTAAACGTTATTTGTACGTTAAGTTGATCTGTTATATATTTGTCATTAAGAAAAGGTAGTATGGAAAATGTTTATATACCACATCTCTCTGTCGATTGTGTGCTTTTCGGTTTTGATGAAAAGCAGCTCAAGGTGTTGGTGGTCAAACGAGATCGGGTGCCGGGCGAGAATCCTGATTTACATTCGGGTTTGTTCAAGTTGCCCGGTCGGTTGATTTACGAAGATGAATTTCTGGAAGATGCAGCCTCCAAGCTTATAAAGGAGCTGACATCGAGTGATGATATTCACATGCAACAGTTTCAAGTGTTTGGCAACCCCAACCGAATTCAAAGTCCGAATGACTTGCTTTGGTTGCAAACGCAAACACGGTTGCCTATCCGGCGGGTGGTAACCATCGCTTTTTACGCGTTGATAAAAATAGAAGAGGATCTCACGGATATGTTGGAACGGCACAATGCCCGATGGATTAATCTGCCAGAAGTGAAAGGCCTAGCTTTCGACCACGATGAAATTTTACAGGAGGCGTATGCTCATTTGAAAAAAGAGCTTACAACATCACCCTTGGAGTTTAATCTGTTGCCCGAATATTTCACGCTAAATAGTTTACAGAGTTTATATGAAGTAATTTTAGATCAGCATTTTGACAATCGGAATTTCCGAAAAAAAATATTAAAAATGTCCTATCTGGTGGAAACAGACAAAACGGAACAAAAGGTAACGCACCGTCCGGCCAAGCTGTACCGCTTCGACGCGGATAAATACGCGCAAAACCAGCGGGAAATGAGTTTGTTTTTTTTGTAGATAAATTTCAACATTAATCAACTATGTTTTTACTCGGCATTGATATAGGCAGTTCATCGGTAAAGGTAGCTTTGGTAAACGCGGAAACGGGTTTGTGTCAAGCTTCGGCATTTTATCCAAAGCAAGAGGCACCCATTATTTCGCAAAAAACGGGTTGGGCGGAACAAGACCCCGAGCAGTGGTGGAACTACCTGAAAGAAGCCTTAGCGGAGGCTCTTGTCCTGTCGGAAATAAATAAGAATGATATTACCGCCATCGGCATTTCGTATCAAATGCACGGCCTCGTGCTAGTGGATAAGAAGCAAAGAGTGCTTCGCCCTTCCATTATTTGGTGCGATAGCCGTGCGGTACCTTACGGGCAAAAAGCTTTTACACAAATAAGAGACGAACGTTGCTTGGCACATTTGCTCAACTCGCCGGGTAATTTTACGGCAGCCAAGCTGGCTTGGGTAAAAGAAAACGAGCCCGATTTATATGCCCGCATTGATAAAATAATGTTGCCCGGCGATTATATTGCCATGCGGCTCACCGGCGAAATTTGTTCCACCGTGAGTGGTCTTTCGGAAGGCATTTTTTGGGACTTTAAAAATAATTGTATATCCGAAGACGTACTACATGCTTTCGGTTTTGAAAAAGATAAACTACCAACCATCCAACCAACCTTTGGAGACCAAGGTTCCGTGTCGGCACAAGCGGCGCGGGAGCTTGGTCTCTCCAAAGGTACTTTGGTGAGCTATCGGGCAGGTGACCAACCTAATAATGCCCTTTCCTTAAACGTATTCAATCCCGGTGAAGTGGCTGCAACAGCCGGCACTTCGGGTGTGGTATATGGTATAAGCGACGAGGTTAAATTCGATACGCGTTCGAGGATAAACTCCTTTGCACATGTAAATCATACAAGCTCAACTACACGTATTGGTGTGATGCTTTGCATCAATGGCACAGGTATTCTTAATTCGTGGATGCGCAAAAACGTGTTGCCCGAAATGTCTTACCAGGCTATAAACGAATTGGCTGCCACGGCTCCAATTGGTTCGGGTGGTGTAAGTGTTTTACCTTTTGGCAATGGAGCCGAACGTGTACTCGAAAACAAAGAGATAGGTTGCCATATTAACGGCGTGAACTTTAATGTACATGGCCGGGAGCATTTGGCTCGTGCGGCTCAGGAAGGCATCGTGTTTACATTCCGTTACGGCATGGATATAATGCAGCAGGTAGGTATCACCACCAACGTGATTCGTGCCGGAAAAGCAAATATGTTTCTCAGCCCGGTTTTTCGTCAAACATTGGCCAATGTAACCGGAGCCGTTATTGAGCTATACGATACCGATGGAGCGGTGGGAGCTGCCAAAGGTGCCGGTATGGGTGCCGGAATTTATAAAAATGAAAAAGAAGCTTTTGCTTCCTTAAAGCGATTGGCCATTGTAGAGCCTAATATCAAAGAGGTTAAGTCCACACGCGAAGCTTATGATTTGTGGTTGAGTAGGCTGAATAAATTACTTTAAGAAAAAGAACTCTGAAGGAGTTTTCTCATATACAGAACCTGATTGTTTTTTGCCGTAGGCAATATATATTAATAAAAAAGCAAAACCGAAATAAACGATTCCCCGTAGGGGATAAATGTATGTATTTAACCATAGCGTGGTTAAACATTACTAACCCAGTATGCAATGCGGGGTAATGCAAACACACAGAACCCGAACCCCGGATGGGGTTCAACAAAATATTAAAACTCTATAAATCAACACTACTATGGTAACACTAGGAAACAAAGAGTATTTTAAAGGAATAGAAAAAATACAATTTGAAGGAAAAGAAAGTAAAAATCCGTTAGCCTTTCGTTATTACGACGAAAATCAGCTAATCGGCGGTAAAACCATGAAAGAACATTTGCGTTTTGCCGTGGCTTATTGGCACACCTTCGGTGGCGATGGTGGCGATCCGTTTGGAGGAAAAACCAAGTTTTATCCTTGGAGCACAGCGGAGAAACCGCTTGATGCTGCTCGTGAAAAAATGGATGCCGCTTTTGAATTTATCACCAAACTGGGAGCTCCTTATTATTGTTTCCATGATGTGGATTTGGTTTCGGAGGGCAATAGCCTTGCCGAGTACGAAAGCAACCTAAAAGCGATAGTAAGCTATGCCAAGGAAAAGCAGGCGGCTTCGGGTGTGAAGTTGCTATGGGGAACGGCCAACGTGTTTTCCAACCCACGGTATATGAACGGGGCTTCTACCAATCCCGATTTCAATGTGTTGGCACATGCCGGCACGCAGGTGAAAAATGCCATTGATGCCACTATCGAATTGGGTGGCGAGGGTTACGTGTTTTGGGGCGGTCGTGAAGGTTATATGAGTTTGCTCAATACCAATATGAAACGTGAGCTCGAACACATGGGGCGTTTCCTTACCATGGCGCGCGATTATGCCCGTGCGCAAGGATTTAAAGGCTGCTTCTACATCGAACCCAAACCGATGGAACCTACCAAGCACCAATATGATTACGATGCGGCAACGGTTATCGGCTTCTTGAAACAATATGGCTTGGAAAACGATTTCAAATTAAATATAGAAGTGAATCATGCCACGCTGGCCGGACACACGTTTCAACACGATTTGCAAGTGTCGGCTGATGCCGGTATGCTCGGTTCAATTGATGCAAACCGTGGCGATTACCAAAACGGCTGGGATACCGATCAGTTCCCTATCAATATTTACGAAATCACCGAAGCTATGTTGGTTATACTCGAAGCGGGAGGTTTTAAAACGGGAGGCGTAAACTTTGATGCCAAAACCCGTCGTAACTCTACCGACTTGGAGGATATTTTTATCGCCCACATTTCGGGTATGGATACCTTTGCTCGTGCCTTATTAATAGCCAACGAGATACTTACCAAGTCGCCTTACAAAAAATGGCGTGCCGAGCGTTATGCTTCGTTTGATGCAGGCAAAGCTGCTGAATTTGAAGCAGGAAAACTTACCCTTGAGGATTTACGATATATTGCCTTTGCCAATGGCGAACCCAAGGTCATCAGTGGAAAACAGGAATTGTAT
Organism: Paludibacteraceae bacterium; assembly: GCA_031292565.1. Classification (GTDB taxonomy): domain Bacteria; phylum Bacteroidota; class Bacteroidia; order Bacteroidales; family Paludibacteraceae; genus JAFGVL01. The sequence goes on along the minus strand of JARLGW010000001.1, from coordinate 490,371 downwards.
GAAGCGTTGATTAACCTGTATTTGTAGCGAGGAGATGAAAGAGTAAAGAACAAAGAGTAAAGAACAAAGAACAAAGAACAAAGACAGAAGACAAGACAAAACACAAAAAGACCTTATCTATTCTCGCTAACCTTAAATCTAATACTAATGAATTCACACAAACAGGAAAATCTCTACATTTTCAGTATTACGCTGGTGGCTACCTTGGGTGGATTGCTGTTCGGATACGACACGGCTGTTATTTCCGGTGCGGTCGATTCGCTCAAGATGTTTTTCCATTTGGATGCCGCCACGTTTGGCGATGCCGCCACGTTCTATCATGGAGCCACGGTGTCTAGCGCACTTATCGGGTGCATTATCGGTAGTGCATTTTCGGGTTGGTTTGCCACCGGTTTGGGGCGTAAAAAATCCTTGTTGCTGGCAGCTATTTTGTTTTTCGTGTCGGCACTTGGGGCTGCTCATCCCGAATTTCTTTTCTTTACCAAGGGCGACGGCTCGGTGCCGGTGCTCATCGCGTTCAATCTGTATCGTATTCTCGGAGGCATGGGGGTAGGGCTGGCATCCGCCATCTGCCCCATGTATATAGCCGAAATTGCCCCTGCCGAAATTCGCGGTAAGTTGGTTTCATGGAATCAGTTTGCTATTATTTTCGGTATGTTGGTGGTATATTTTGTCAACTTCTTTATTACCAAAGGCGAACCCCAGGCGTGGATTGATGCCGAAGGCTGGCGTTGGATGTTTGCATCGAATGCCATTCCGGCTGCACTGTTCGGCCTGTTGCTATCCTTTGTGCCCGAAACGCCCCGCTATCTTACGTTGGCAGGCGATGAGGAAAAGGCTCTTCGTGTTTTGGGTAAAATAAACGGGAAAGAAAAAGCCCGTGAAATTTTGGCCGAAATAAAAGAAACCATTCACGAAAAAGTGGAACGGGTTTCGTCCTACGGCTGGAAAGTGCTGATAGTGGGTATCTTGCTTTCTGTGTTTCAGCAGGTGGTGGGTATCAACGTGGTGCTGTATTATGCTCCTACCATTTTCAAAAGCTTGGGCTTTGGCAACGATGCCGCTATGTGGCAAACGGTGATTATGGGTTTTGTAAACATCGTGTTTACCCTCGTGGCTATTTTCACCGTGGATAAGTTCGGGCGTAAGCCTTTGCTTATTATCGGTTCCGTGGGCATGGCTATCGGTATGTTTGCCATCGGGTTACTGGCGCATTTGCAAATTATAGGAGTAAGCACGTTGCTGTTTATCGTTATTTATTCCGCCGCGTTTATGATGTCGTGGGGACCCATCTGTTGGGTACTTATTTCCGAAATTTTCCCGAATACCATTCGTGGAAAAGCGGTAGCTATTGCGGTAGCGGTACAGTGGATTACCAATTTTGTAGTGTCCGCCACGTTCCCCAGTCTGTCGGCTTTTAGTATTTCGTTCACGTATTTTTTATACGGCGTGATGTCGGTTTTATCTATATTGTTTGTTTGGAAAATGGTGCCCGAAACCAAAGGTAAAACGTTGGAGGAAATGCAACATTTGTGGAAAAAATAAATGTGGGGTTTTGTTAAGGTTACCTCATTATTTTCTCCCTTTTTTTTCGCGCCGCTTCAATGTGATATTGAGGCGGCGTAACTTTTTTCTAACGAAAATTATTTTATCGTTAGGCGGATGTTTAGCAGTGTCAATATATCTTTTAAGTTTGTAGAACCGTTCACGGTTGTGTAAATCCATTTACCTTCATGAATGGATTCTTCATAATTTTTTTATTTATTGCTTTTAATATAATGAATCCAAATTTCATTAGATTCATCTAAAAAATCAAATTCATCTATCAAAACTTCAATTTTAAGACAAAGAAATGTTAATCCATAAGCAAGTTTCCATATCGTTAATTGTTCCTGAATTATTTTTTTATGTTCTAGATCATCATAATATTTTGTCCATAATTCATTTACATCAATCTTGTCCATGTTTTTTCCCTTAAATCCATCTTTTATAGTTTCAATTTTCCATTTTATTAGATGATCATATGCAAGTTTATGCACTACTTCTTTGAAGCCGTATTCAAAATCATAAATTTTATCTAAACTTTCATTTGTGTCTTGAAGAGAAAATATTTCAGAAGAGTGAGCTGCTTTATTCCTTAGTTTTCTTAAAATAGTTATTGAGTCGTATAATCTTTTATCAATGATACGGAATGCATAAAGAAGTTCAATTTTTCCAGAAAAAGAACTTAGAGGACCTGGATAATTTAACAATCTTAGAGTATAATTTTTTTGTTTTGCAGGCAGTATTTTGTTGATTAATTTTTCTAAATATTCTTCTATTTTACCGACTCCAATTAATAGAGCACCCCTTTCCGATTCATTAGTAAGTTTGTGCGCCATTTCAAATGTTAATTCAGAATATTTTAATCCTGTCATTTTGTCTAGTATCGCATTTATATGTGAGTCCATATTTTTTAGTTAAACTTTAAATTTTCAGAACTTGTATTATTAGTTTATTGAGTTGAAACCCGTATTATTATCGTGTGTTTGTATTTGTTAAATAATCAGGTGTTTTATCTTGTAATGTATTAAGGACGTATTTGCCTATTGAATATCAAATTTAGGAATAAGTTCTTTTCTGGAGAATTTTACATTGTATTTTCTATCAACTAATTTATGAGCCTTTAATCCATCAATAATTTGATTTTTAAAAGGTTTAATAAGTTTATGTGCTTTTTTTGATATTTCTAGTTGATAATTAATGCCTTTAGCAATTTCAGCATGAATATGTATTGCATTTCGTAAATTATATAATTCAAGTAAGTCTTCATATAATGAACTATCAATTAGATTAAGTTTTTGCGTAACGTGTAAAATCTCTTCAAATTTAATATATCGTTCTTCTCTTGTAATAGGAACTTTTGCCATTGTATAGATTATTTCCCCATTATGAGTGATATTTTGATGCGGCATTGGCAACGATCTCTTGACATATTTTTCTTTGGACAATAGATTTATTACTTCTTGATTAAGTTTTAGATCTGTTTTAAAAATGATATGGTGTAAAATGGCTTCATAAACAGATGCATACGTTATTATTTGGATTTTTGATTGAGCTCTCAATAATTCATTTTGAGCCCTTAATCCTTCTAGCAGTTGATATACTGTTCTAATTGACATCATCTCTTGGACTAATCTTTTTGCTAATTCAACATCACTTACAAAAGCTATGTCAAAATATTGTTCCCACCATGCTTGATTAGGATGATGTTTATTTATATAATTTTCCACTTCGCATTTTAATTTATCAGGAAAAGCCATAAGTTAATTTAGTTATTTTTAAAATTTTTCATTTCAAAAATAACTATTTATATTAAATAAACCGTTCTAAAGGTCTTCTTGTTTTTGAAAACTTTTAAACAATAAGATATTAGCAAAGGAGTAAGGTGTTTTTTGTATATTTGTGTGTATCTTGTTTTGTTTTAATTTGAGATATTTTAATCCTGAAAGGATGATATTATTATAGAAAGCCTATTTTTCAAAATAAAGTAACCCCGAACTGGGTGAAATTATTTCTAACTTTTAAACGTTTTATCCTATGCTAATTATCCTTTCACCTGCCAAAATACTGAACTTGAAGCCTCAAGATATTATTTCGGACTATACGTTGCCCGATATGCTCAACTTAGCTCAACAGGTGGTGAAGCAGGCACGGCAATTGGATGTGGAGGAGCTGATGGAACTCTCGAAAATAAATCGAAGCATCGCGCAAACCAACCACGACCGCTTTTACAACTGGCACTTGCCGTTTACGCCCGACAATGCCAAGCAGGCCGTGCTGATGTTCAACGGCGAGGTGTTCAACGGCTTGCAGGCTAGGACGCTTAGTAATGATGATTTTGCGTACCTGCAAAACCACCTGCGTATTCTTTCGGGTGTGTATGGGGTGTTGAGGCCGTTGGATTTGATGCAGCCGTACCGGTTGGAAATTGGTTCACGGTTCGAGGTGGGGAAGGCTACCAACCTATACAAGTTTTGGGGCGACCGGATAACCGACAAGCTCAACGAGGCATTAGCCGTAAGCGGCGAACCGAAAGTGTTGGTTAATCTAGCTTCGGGCGAATATTTCAAGTCGGTAAACGTGAAGAAACTCAAGGCACGGGTAATAGATGTAGAGTTTTACGAAACCAAAAACGATACACTCAAAACCATCGTGGTATATACCAAAAAAGCCCGTGGCATGATGGCTCGTTACATCGTGCAGCACCAAATAGAAGACCCCGAATTGCTGAAAGGCTTTGCTGCCGAGGGCTATTGGTTTAGCCCGCAATTATCGACGGAGGATAAATTTGTGTTTACACGGTGATGCAATTTCAAATGTAAACTATTTCTTCTTAATTAATCAGTTCCGAAATTTCCTCCCCATTCATTTGTGCCAACGGGTTTGGATTGTTGATAAAAGCATCCGCCAGTTGTGATTTTGTTTCCTGTAGGCGGCGGATTTTCTCTTCGATGCTGTCGGTGGTGATAAAGCGGTAGGCCATTACCTTGTGTTGCTGCCCTATGCGGTGGGTACGGCTCAATGCTTGCATTTCGGCAGCCGGGTTCCACCACGGGTCGAGGATAAACACGTAGTCGGCCACGGTGAGGTTGAGCCCCACGCCACCCGCTTTGAGTGAAACGAAGAAGCATCCGGCCGAGGCCACGTTCATAAATTTATTAATTTGCCGTTCGCGTTCATCAGGGTCGGTGGCACCTGTAAGCCAGGCATAGTCCCAACCCTGTAGCTCGAAATAATCGGATAGTAGCCGTAAGTGTTTCACGAAGGAGGAGAATACCAACACCTTGTGGCCTTCTTCCCGCAGCGTGCGGATGCGACTGATAATTTCTTCAAACTTGCCCGATTCTCCAGTGTATTCGTTATCCGTTAGTGCCGGGTGGTTGGCCAGCAGGCGCAGTTTGGTAAGCCCCTGTAAGGCCACAAAGGCCGTTTGTTTGCGGTCGGTAAGCTGCACGTCGGTAAGTCGGTTGCGTAGCTTGCTCTTTTCCTCCTCGTAATATTGTTGTTGGTCGGCACTCATGTCGCAATACACCGTTTCTTCCTGCAACGGAGGCAGCTCGGGAGCCGCCTGTTCCTTGGTGCGCCTTAGTATAAAGGGGTTTATCAGGCTCAGTAGCCTTTCCTCGGCCAGTTTGTCCTCCAGTAGGCGGGCGTTGTTCGCGTACCGCTCTTTGAAGGCGGAAAGCGAGCCGAGCATGCCCGGGTTGAGCAGGTCGAATATCGACCACAGATCTACAAGCGAGTTTTCAATCGGCGTACCCGTCAACGCCAGTTTGTGCAGTGCATTAATCTGCTTCACGGCTTTGTGCGTGTCCGAAGCCGGATTCTTGATGTATTGGCTTTCGTCTAGCACCAGGTGGTGGAACTTGCATTTTTGCAGCAGGTTGATGTCTTTCCGCAGGGTGCCGTAGGTGGTAATTACCACGTCGAACATCTTGAACACGGAATGTTGGTTTTTCAGCCGCTTGTTTCCCGTGTGCACGTAGTACATCAGCGAGGGGGCGAAGCGTTTCAGCTCGTTCACCCAGTTGTACACCAGCGAGGTGGGCACAACTACCAAGGATGGCAGCGTGTTTACTCCCTGTACGGGCAGTGTGTTTTTTGGCGTGGGTTGGTCGAATATTGTGAGCTGTCCCGGTTCGGGTAAGTCCAGTTCGGGTATTTCGTTTTCCGCTTGTACCTCGGGTTGTTTTTCTTTCTGAATGGATTGTATATACAGCAGCAGGCTGATGGTTTGTATGGTTTTACCCAACCCCATATCGTCGGCCATGCAACCGCCGAATCCTTGTTCGTACAGATATACCATCCACGAGAAGCCCAGTTGCTGGTACGTGCGCAGCGTGGCTTGTAAGCCTTCGGGCGGTGGTAGCAACTGGTTGTTGAACAAACAGCCCGAAGCCGGGTTTCCGCCTTCGTTGATACCTTCCAGCAGCTTGAAAAGTGTTTTTTGCAGGCGGATGCTGTTGTTTTGCTTTTTACCGAAGCGCATTAGTTCGGTGTAGCGGGCAAACCATTCGAGGGGCAGTATGGCAATGGAGCCGTCGGGCAGCACGTATTCCCGCACCTGTTTCAAGATGTTATCCCGAAAGGCGGAAAAGGGTACGCGAAACTCGCCAAACACGGCTTCGCTGCTGAGGTCGAACCAGTCGTTGCCCGTTTCCACCCTGTTTTCCATGCTTATTTCACCCATGAAATAATGGCTGGAGGGCAGTTGCTGCGAAAAATCAAATTCTTGCAGCAGGCTTTGATGTTCCCGCAGCCAGTCTATCATAAGCGGTATGTCGGTTTGTGCAGCTTCCGTGTTTGGGGCTTGTGGCAGGCCGAACGATTCTATGCCGGTGCTTACCAATCCGTTGCCGGTAAGGCGTTTTATTTGCAGGGCTTCCCAGTCTTTGTCGGGGTGAAACCAGGTTAGGGTGGTTTCGCCGTCGCGTTCGCTTGCAACTACTATTTTTTCGGCGGCTCTGTCAGCCGGATATTTTTTGTCTTGATATAGGAAGCTTAGGTTTAGCACGGGTTGGTTCTGCCAGTCGGCTTCCAGTTTTAATACCGCTTTCTTCCGTGGTTTTGTTTCAGTTATTGATATGCCTTGTGCTATTACCTCGTATTTCTGCACGCAAGTGCGAACAAATTTGCGTATGTATTCTTTTTCGGATGAGGGGGGTATTTGTATTTGCTTTTTCTCGAAAAACGGCAATAGCTTTTTGTTGTCAATGTCCTGAAACGCGAGCAGCATACTGCCCACCACCATTACCGCCGGTGCAGCACATAGCAGCACGTAGGGCTGGGAGAGGAGCGAAAGCTCTTTGCCTTGGTGCTTTACGCGCACGAAGTAATAGAGCCCGTTTTCTTCGTCTTTGGTAAAATAGAATATCACGTGGGCTAGCCCGCCATCGGTATCTATTTTTTCGGTGTCGTAGAGGGTGCGTATCTTGGTGCTTTTGCGGGTGTATAGGGGCAGCTTGCTTTCGGCTAGCCGGGCTATTATTTTCTTGTGATTGGTTTCTATAAAGGGGCGGATGTATCGCTCGATGGTTTCGGGGGTAATGTTTTTGTAGAATGCTGCGAGTGTTTTTTCCTTGGAATAGCTTTTGATAAGCGATTTGTCGGAAATCTTCTCCGTGAGGCGCACAATTTCTTGTACAGCGTCGCTCGATTGGCGTACCAACGGACTTTCCGCGCTCGCGGTTTCAATTATCGATAGCCCCCCGGCTGTTTCCTCCTGCACGATAACGGCCTGGAGTACATGCCCCCACTGGGGATGTTGATTAATAGTGAGTATTACCTGTTCCGCCATAAATTTTTTCTAAACAAAGACTACAAACTTACCAATTATACCCGGATTAGGCAATGAATGGACGGTATTTAGTTTTAGGGGTGGGTTTTGGGGTAAGATTGTATCCTTTTTTATTTTCTATGAAAAGGCTGAAAAGTTTTGAACAAATTGATTGGTGCGAATAAAAATAATTTAATTTTGAGGAAGAAATAATTTTTAGTTTATGCTTCTAATTTATTTGTCTGATTTTGCATGTTGATAAATTTACTTTTAGATTCAAACTCAGAAAAAATTCACTTTAAAAGGAGAGAGGCCTTTTGAAAATGGAGACAATAATATTTTATACAATAAGAATATGAAGGGATACCGACAATTAATAAAATTGAATTTATATAATTTAAACGAAAAAAAGAAAGATAATATTTCCTTTTATAAAATGCTTATTAAAAATAGTTTAAAGGGTTTCTTAACTTCTTTCTTCTTTATAATTTTTTTACTTTTAATTGATTCTGGTGCTCGTCATATCACTTTGTTATTATGCGAATCGAAATCAAATACACTAAATTCTATTGCAGCAATAATACATCTTATAAATAACACTATTGGTTTTAAGGTGCTTGATTTTTTCAAAGATGAGATAGTTATTGTTGCAGGTGTGTTAGGTGTTTTATTGGGTCTGTTTTATACTGTCATAATTAGTGTCCTTTCTTCTAAATATCGTAATGTAGATACTACTATATCAGAATTATTTTTACAACAGAAGATCATTAAACGCTATTTAAAATATCTATCATTTTTAGTGTCAACAGCGATTCTTTTTCAGTTTGTTCTTATATTAGGCTATCAACCGACTCTTCTAAGTGCATCAATCTTTACTATTCTAACTGTTTTTGCAATACTTTCATTTATTTATTTTGGTAGCTATTCGTTAAGATATTTCGATGCAAGTAATTTAATTATTGATGCATTAGATGTTTCTATTAGAGAATTATTCAAAACACATAAATTTAATAGTAAAACAAAAAGTTCACCAAAGTCAATTTTATTAAATGTAAAGCGAAATTTAAATAAAATTGAAATCATTATTGATGACAGTTTGAGTCATGGAGCTCCTGAAAATGATATTTTTAGATATTCGGATAATTTGAAGGTTTTTGCACAAATATTTAATAAAAACAAACATCTAATACCATCAAATCAAGGTCAACATTTACAACAACGGATATTTAGAAGATGGGATAAGGCTACTGAGATGGACTACCGAGCCCTTGAAATTGTTGGTATGCCAATAATCTCAGAAAACATAGACGATCATTGTGCTCTTGAAAAAAGTATTATAGATATTCAATTTAAACTTATAAACAATGAGCTTGAGAATCATAAAAAAGTAGATCTTTTAGCTAATCAACAAGAATATCTGCAAGTCCTAGCCTTTCAGTGTAGCAAATCTTTATATGAATATTTTTTTGGAAAACTTTATATTACACTTAGGCAAAAAATAGAACAGTCTCAAAAAGAATCTGAAATCTATAAAATTGAGTTATCTTCAGTATATACAAATCTTGTAATTCAATATTTCGTCGGATTCAATTATAATATTTCAAAGATTATTACGGTAGATTCTCTAAAAAAATTAGCAAGTAATATTAATATATTTAAAAGCATAAATAAAGGAATGCCTTTCCCATATGAGTTGCGGGTTTGGATAGATGCATATCAAGAAGCCTTATCTAATGAAAAATATTTAGAAGGAAAGTTTATTACACCATTGTTTTATACAGAGTATAAGTTAGCACAAAAAATGGCTCAGATTTTAAAATCACACATAATCGATATTAGTAATTTCACAATAGAGACAACAGAGAAATTTATTAAATACTTAATTGAAAATAAACTGTATTTAGAAGCAACAATAATTTGTTTACAATCATTAGAAATAAATCAAAAAATTAATAGCTTTTCTAAAACAGTTGATAAAATAAATGATAACTTAAACTTAATGAGTTTAGCGCAAGAAAAGAAATTCGAGTTTTTAGAAATAAATGAGATAACAAGAAAAAATAATTTATTCAAAGTTATTATACTCGATAATTTATGGGTGGCTGGGTTAAGTGCATATAAAGTAAACGATGTTAGTTTACCAGATGTTTTTGGAAATGTATAAATACTCACAAAAGATGTTGTCGATAGATTACTACAGGTTGAATTAGCTGACGATATAACAAATAAACTAAAACAATATTATGTATATAATTTGTCGTATTTAGACAAACTGAGGCTTCTGATTGACTCAAAAAACGTTTCAACGTTAGTTCCTTTGTCTCCAATCTTAATTGACTTATTTGAAATATCGTCAATTGTAATTCTTATTTCAAGAGGTTTTGACCATCCCGAAATAATTGATACTATAAAAGAAATTTTATTTAACGAGAAAAAAAAAGAGTTTTGGAGTGCATGGTATCCATTGTATTCTTTATTGAGGACAGACTTTCGCTATAATACAATTGCATACACAAAAAAGAATGAGCGTATGTTAAAGCTTACAAAGTGTATAAAAGAAAGTTCTGTTGTGAAAATACATCAGAGAGAACCCTCTTATTTGGCAAATTATTTTGAAACAGACATAAAAGACCCTTATTTTAGAGCATTTATAAAAAGATTGCCAGTAGATCATAGTTCTTTTAACACTCAAAATTTAGAGGACATTTTTATTGAATTCTTTTTAAGACAAGATAATGATCTAAAAAATTTAAAAATAGAACAAACTAATTATGGGTTATATCTCAAAGAAGAATTGGAGAAAAATGAAGAATAAAAAATACACTTATAAATTCTATTTTAATGAATGCAGAAACAGATTTCAACGATAAATTATCTTTTGATTATAAAGAGCAGAATAAATATCAAGATAATGAGTTATACTCAATATATTTTAGAGATCTATATTTTTGCATTGATCCAACGATAAAAGAAGGTTTCAAAGACTTAATAAAATTTTCTAATTGTTCGGACAATTTTACTGAGATTTTAAATAATTATTTAGAACAAAATCATAATGGTTACGGAAGAAATAGCTTATTAAGTTTGCTTTTGCACATGGGAAATGATTTAGTTTATAAAGGAAGAGTAGTCTTTGAATTTGTTTCTTCTTTTTCAGAAGATGAAACTTTTAAAGCTTTTGAATTAGTAAGATTGGATCCTGATTTTTGTTTAATTAAGAGGAATAAAGTTCTATTTAAAGCTCCTGATTATAATGGGAATGAAAAAAAGGTAGTTATTCCTAAATCTAAATGTATTATTATAAATTTTCCAAAGCAATTAGGTGGATATCGGGGATATCAGAACGTTGTTTATTCTGTATTTAAAATTGGTTCAAAGTTTTTAGATTCAGGGAAGTTTGATGTATATAAAAGTACTAAACATATGAAAGAATGGGATAAAAATTTTAATAAAATAGTCTCAAAATGGGGTAATATTCATCTTGAAAACAATACAACTGAATATTATAATGTGATTAATGACTTTAGATTAAAAAAAACACAAGTTTATTGTATTCTTGCATTAATTGATGGACTAAACAACATCGTAATAAAATTAAACGAGAAACTTCATGAAAGAGCAAAAGTTGTTTTTAGTAGTGATGTTTATGATATAGACAAAGTTCTTTTATTAGAAAAAAAATGGGAAAAAGGAGAGTTAAGTTTTGACGAAGTTCGCAAAATTACATCTTTAAGATAAACAGTTGTACTTGAAATAAAAAAAACGGGATTAATCAAATTTTGATTAATCCCGTTTTCTGCATTCATGGTTTTACTTAAAAGGTATGGTTGGTTATTTTATAAACACTTTTTTGTAATAGGTTTGGTTGTTGCCATAGCTTATTTTGAGGATGTACACTCCGGGTTGAAGCTGTTCGGTTAGTTCATTCCCTGCTGCTTTGGCGTATGTAATGCCTGTAATGCCTATAAACTGCAATCCGGTAACGGTTTCAGATGAACTTACCCGAATGGTATTGCCGTTTTGAATCACGGTGAATCCGCCTGCTGCTGTTGCCATTTGTATGGAGGATGGTACGGAATCGCCCAATAGGTACAAGCAAGCGTTTTCAATCAGTTGGGTTGCCGTGGGGGTGAGGTTTATGGTGGATGCTTCACTTAGGCCGATCATAATAAAACGTTTGCTTACCAACGTGCCATTCATGGTGGTGCCTACGGGTATTTCCACGATGCTGTTGGTGGTGGCACTGGTTGACGCGTTGCCTAGCACGGTAGGTGCGGTTACCCATGTAGATGATGTTATGCCCGTTACTCCATTGGTATAAACGGTTCTAAACAGTTGCAATTCGTTGTTATTGGTTCCGGTAAAGGTTAGCCCGTTGAAAATTTGGTGTGTTTTCTTTACGATGGTAACGGTAGAATCGTTTAGATTTACAGCTCCTTTAGTGCTTGAACTCCAACTCCAAATACCGCTTTTTAGTGAAAACGGTTTTAATAACAATCTTGGTTTTGCCAACGTTTTAAGTCCGCTCATAGCCGCTGCCGTTGTTGCTGGAACAGGGCTTATAACCACCAAATCGTAACCACTTAAACTCAAACTGGAGCTACCTGCATTTTCTACCGTAACTGCAAAATTGTTATTTGAAATAAGTTTGTTTAAAATAAGATTATCAGCCGTGCTGCTTGGAATTGTTACATACGCAACTTTTTTGGCTGTATCAGTCGAACAAATAATTTCTGCCGATATTGTGCTAGTATCGTTGGCGGAATACGCGGTTACTTTATATGGATAAATGCCTATAACACTAGGGCTTCCTGATATGGTAACGGTTTGGGCGGTAGTGTTGATTGAGGCACTAACACCAGCAGGTAACGTGGATACACTGGCACCGGTAGCAGAGCCTCCGTAGGTGTAAACAATATTGGTTAAGCTGCTATCTTGTTTGGCCGATTCCAATACAGAGCCGGAAGTCAGGGTAATGCTTGGCCTCACACAGTTGGTCGATGTTCCTTTTACACTATCTACACCACTTACGGTGGCACTATACGTGGATAGGGCGTTTCCTTTTGGTACTGTTATATTTGAACAATTAAATACCACGTTTTTTGCAAAGTATATATTAAAAGCTGAAGCTGCTGAAATTTGAACATTTTCAAATGTAATATCCTGATCGGGAAAACCTATATATCCGAAAATATGCCCCGCGTTGGAAGACCCTGTAACCGTAATGTTTTTAAACCTAACTTTTCTGAAACTTGGAGGAATTGTTCCTGTTATTATTGGTGTGTAGGATGGCGATGATGGTTCTTGGGAATAATAACTAGTTATGTAAAATGGATTAGTAACAGCATTCATTGTAATATTGGAGTAGTTGAAAACAGAATCAACTCCACCTCTGTCGTCTTGCGATTTTAACCTGATACCGTTGGTGGTGTAGTTAAAGGTACAACTATCCACGTTAACGCTATCTACCCCGGTGGTATAACTACCAACTGAAATACCATGGCCAAAACCAAGATTACAGTTTTTTATGGTTACACCTTGAGAGTAACTATCCATGGCCACATTATCGTCACCTTCTGACAGGTTACAGTTTTTGATGTCAATTCCTTTCCAATACCAGGTATCAATGGCATCGGTATTTGGCGAGTTAGATGGTGCGCTGATGTTTACATTGGATATGGTACCGTTTGAACCCATGCTACTGCTTTGCCCCAAGGTGAGGTGAACTCCCGGAGAGTTTTTTAATGTTATGCTATCTATTAATACATAGTTACAGGCTGCGAAACGAACTAAACAAGGTCTTTTCATGTTTGTTATTCCCGTATTGAAGGCTGCCCACCAAGCAGAACCGTTACCTTCAATAGTACCTGTTCCTGTTACGGCAATATTATTCAAGCCTTTACCAAAAATAAATGGGTTATATTGATCTGCCGTTCCGCTATTGGGATAATAACTTGATCCGGCAGCTCCAGTCCCGTTACCGGTTCCATAAGGTAATATTTGCAATACAGCTCCGGCTGATAAATAGAGGTTTACATTGCTTTTCATGGTGATAGGGCCGCTCAAGAATGTTCCGGCGGGAATTACCACCGTTCCACCTTTGCTACTGGCGGCTGTTATGGCTGCATTTATTGCCGAGGCATTATCAATGCTTGATGTGGTGGCTCCATAAGTTATTATAGAATACTTAGTGGGGTAAATGGTTGGTAGTTTAACTTTGGCGTTAACAACCATTGCCGGGATAAGTAGTAATAGTAGTACGTTGAAAAATAGAATTTTGGTTTTCATGGATTAGTAGTATTAGATTTTCATAGTTAGGTTATATGGTTCGTGTTTTTCATCAATGATTCATCTCGTTTTTTTACATTAGAGCCAAATAAGATTCGCATTAGATATTTATTAAAATTAACGTAAAATGTACGGTAAGTAAATAAGGCAAAAAAATAAAACCTCTTGTGGTTTCCTTTTTTACTTCATTTGTGTAATTGTATAACGATTAATGTACAAAGTTATTACATTTTATTTAATGGAAGTTGTTTTGTATGGTTAAATTAGTGCTTAAATTTACAATCAAATTTTGTATTCTAATTTTTGAATGGAATAAATGTAATGATAATAAGAAAAGCACTTATAAAAGATGTTGACCCTATTGCCGGCTGTATGGTGTTGGCCATGGAGGATATTGTTTATCAGTTTATGGGAATAAAAGATCAGGAGCAGGCCGTGAATTTGCTGAAATATTTCATCGTGCAAAAGCATAATCAGTATTCTTACGAAAATTGTTGGGTGATGGAGGATGACGATGAGGTGGTGGCTGCTGTTAACGTGTATGATGGGGCTCTATTAGAAGAACTGAGAACTCCCGTGAGAGAATATATTCAAACCAAATTTAGTAAAGAATTTTCGCCTGAGGATGAAACTTCGGTGGGGGAATACTACATAGATACCCTGGGTGTGAACCCCGATAGGCAAGGTAAAGGTATCGGCTCTAAACTGCTAACGTTCCTAATTGAGAAATATGTAAATAAACGTGGCGAAACGTTAGGTTTACTAGTGGATGTGGCAAACCCCACGGCCAAACAACTCTATTTGAAATTGGGCTTTAAGGTGGTTGGCAAGCAAATGCTGGTAGGGGAAAGTATGGAACATCTGCAATATAATATAGTGACAGGTTCGTGACCTGTCACTACGGTTATTTATATATTCAAATGCAATCTTACGGAGAATACGTTTACAGACCCTTGGCGATCGGCATTATAGCCGGGGTTAACAACTAATTGGTAAGCCCCGGTTAAATATATTTGGTTTTTAACTAGTTCGGCAGAGTAATAAAGTTCGGCTAAATGTTCGGGTGCATAGTTTAGATTGCCGTCGCCAAGCATAAAGCCCGAACCTCCGGCAGCCAGATAGTCCTGATGCTCTTTTGATATGCCGGAGCATACATAAGCAAGCCCTACATTGTCACCCTTTCGTTTCCATAGCTGTCCGTTCAGCGTAAGTCCGGCACTCACCGTTCTGTCTATTTCGGTAAACATCCAAGTCTCTGTTTTCCCGTTATTCCATCCGGCGCGGAAAAATCCGCCCAAATAACGGTTGAAATCTTGTTCAGCGTTCAGCGTGAATCCATATTTGTAGTTGCCGTAAGTGCCCGTGGCATCAATATCAGGGTTTGTTGGATTCAGTGCAATGCTTTGTTCGTAGTTACCCAGGTTGGTGGTGGTGTAAAACGCCAATAAACGAAAGGCACCGTCTTTACCTTTTATTTTATAGCGGTGGGTGTATTCTAACGCTTGCGAACTGGCTTTTTTCACCTCCCAGTTCATATCATTGCCGTTAGCCTCTTTGGGTACTAACGAAATGCCGTATCTAATTTCGTCGGTCGGAGTTACATATTCTAGCACGATGCTTGGCGTGTATCCACGTGTATTGGCAGCATAATCCCACGCACCGTTGTCCATAAGCCCCCAACTCATAAATTGCGTACGGGGGTCGTGGCTGTATTTGTTGTCGTCAAAGTAATCGGCCACGCCAATTTTCCCCACGGTAAGCGAAATGTATTTATTGGGTACGCGTTCTGCAAGTTGATTCATATCGCTAGCTTGGTAAGTAGTTGAAGAAGTTAAGGCAAACAATTGGCGGTAAAACATCCTGGCTAAATAAATTTGAGGAGCCGGGTCGCCTACACGAAAAGTCTCTCCGTTGGTAGCATCTGCAATTCCTACCGCACCACTTAACCCGGAACCTCCGGCAATTTCAGGATTAATAAAAACACTTCCGCCTTTCCACAGCTTGGCTCCCACGTATAAGGAGGAGGTAATGGACGTCTGGCTTTCCTGTTTTGTTTGCAGGCTGTTCGTACCCGAATACTTGGCACTAAAGCCGGGTTTATATTGGTCAATCACGGTTGCTTGCGCGTGGATAGACAGTCGTTCCATGGATAAAGTGTCGGTTTGTTGAGCCTCTAGATAAAAGCTAAAGCCTAGTAAGATAACTAGAGTTTTAAGAAATTTCATGTCTTTTCGGTTTTGGTAATAATTATTTGAAACAAAAGTACGGGTGAATAGTTTCGCCCACCATCCCCATAAGTGGGGATAAAATTGTTGCTAGGTTACAATAAATGGCGAAAATGGCTTTTGTTTGTGTCAAAAATGTTGCAAAAATAATAAAATAGGGATAGGTTGCGATGTGTAACTACGTTATCAAATTTCCGTATCTTTGCATCATGCAAGAATTAAAACTCACCGACTGGCTACCTACTACTAAAAAGGAACTCGAAATACGAGGTTGGGAAGATGTGGATGTAGTCCTTTTCTCCGGCGATGCGTATGTAGATCATCCTTCCTTTGGAGCGGCGGTAATTGGGCGCATTATTGAAGCCGAAGGCTTCCGTGTGGCCATTGTACCGCAACCCGACTGGAGGGGCGACTTTCGTGATTTTAAAAAGCTGGGGCGACCTCGTTTGTTTTTTGCTATCTCAGCAGGCTGTATGGACAGCATGGTGAATCATTATACGGCCAACAAACGCCTACGCTCTGACGACGCGTATTCGCCCAACGGGCAGGCCGGCTTGCGCCCCGATTATGCTACCATTACTTATGCTAAAATAATAAAGCAACTATATCCCGATGTGCCGTTGGTTATCGGGGGGATTGAGGCCTCGTTGAGGCGTTTCACGCATTACGATTATTGGTCGGACAGTTTGAAGCCATCCATCCTCGTGGATACCAAGGCGGATTTGTTGATTTACGGCATGGGTGAAAAGCCCTTGCATACTTTATTGGCTCGCTTGCGCGGGGGAGAGGATTTCAATAGTATCAAAGATATTCCGCAAACGAGCTATTTGGATGATTTTGCATCCTATAAAAATGAAGAGCGAAAGTCCTACCAATGGCTTACTTCGCACGAAATATGCCTGAAAGATAAAAAGAAATATGCTGCCAATTTCTGCCTGATAGAGGAGGAGAGTAACAAGTATGAGGCGGTGCGTTTGTTTCAGCAGGTGAATAATAGGGTAGTGGTGGTGAATCCGCCTTTTCCACCCATGACAGCGGCGGAGCTGGACGCTTCGTTCGACTTACCTTATACCCGCTTGCCTCACCCCAAGTACAAGGGAAAAACCATTCCGGCGTTTGATATGATTAAGTTTTCGGTGAATCTCCACCGGGGTTGCTTTGGTGGTTGCGCGTTTTGTACCATCTCTGCTCATCAAGGGAAGTTTATTGCATCTCGCTCCAAGGAGTCTATTATAAAAGAGGTGAAGGCTATTATTGCTATGTCTGACTTTAAGGGGTATTTGAGCGATTTGGGAGGCCCTTCGGCCAACATGTATCAAATGCATGGCAAGGATTTGAACATTTGCAAAAAGTGTAAAAATCCTTCGTGTATTTTCCCCAAGGTATGTAATAACCTGAATACCGATCATCGCCCCATGTTGGATATTTTCAAGGTGGTGGATAGCTTGCCGGGTATTAAGAAATCGTTTATCGGTAGCGGGGTGCGGTATGACATGCTGCTGCATCGTTCGGACGATGAGGCTGTGAACAAAAGCCACACGGCTTACACCAAGGAACTGATAGAGAAACATGTGTCCGGCCGCTTAAAAGTGGCTCCCGAACATACTTCCACCGATGTGTTGAGCTTGATGCGTAAACCTTCGTTTCAGCTTTTCAAGGAATTTAAAAAGCAGTTCGACCGCCTTAACGAGGGGGCTGGGTTGAATCAGCAACTGATACCGTATTTTATCTCCAGCCATCCCGGATGCACGGAAGCCGACATGGCTGAATTGGCTTGCGAAACCAAGCAAATGCAATTTCATTTGGAGCAGGTGCAGGACTTCACGCCCACGCCTATGACTTTGGCTACCGAAATATATTATTCGGGCTTCCACCCGTACACGCTGGAACCTGTGTTTACTGCCAAAACAAAGCAGGAGAAGCTCAACCAACAGCAATTTTTCTTTTGGTACAAAAAGGAATCGCGTCAACAAATTATGAATGCTCTTCGTCGGATGAAGCGGGATGATTTGGTGAAGCGGTTGTTTGGAGGACGATAGAAATTAAACGCGAAGGCGGAAAGACGCTAAGTAAAATAGCAACAGAGGTTTTGTAATAGAAAAAGCTTCGACACGGGCAAAACCAAAACCCACGTCGAAGCCAAGATATTTATAAAACTACTACTGAAAACCTTTTGTCAAACCACTGTTACTATTTATCCAATTTTCCTGCCACTTGATATTGTAACCCATTATCAGTTACAATCGGTTTATACAATATTTTGTCGTATTCGTAATACGTTTGTCCGTCAATAGTTACTTTATCCACATCATCTTGTGGTAGTTCGGGCACTATAGTACCAGAGGTGGGCTCTATTGTTTCGTATCCGTCATCCACAGGCCTGTAATACACGCCACTGTAATAGAAGTACGGAGCACCCCCGATAAATATTCTCCGGTAACCTACTGGCAATATTCTTACCCGTATGCCTATCGGTGCAGCTATAACGGTATAAGCACCTCCGAAAAGGCCATAAAAAAGCCCTCCACGGTAATAATAATTTCTTCCGCTAAAAGCAATAGTTGAATAACCTCTCGGAAGAACTCTCATCGTGCGCACTCTTCGAGGTTTTACTACTACCACTTTATTCCTTGAAAATCTGTGTGGTTCTACTACGACCGCTCCTCTACCTCTACCTCTGTCACCGTGCCTGTCACCGTGAAAATCTCTTTCAGCAAATATTTGTAGTTCAATGATAAACAACAATCCCATTGCTAATGTAATTATTATACTTCGTTTCATAGTCAGTCTATATTTTTATTCTATTTATGAGACGTTATAAATCGATAAAGGTTTAACGCGTTGCAACTATTTTTTTATCATAAAACGATAAATTTCTGATTTGGTTCTTTTCTTATGTTTACCCGATTTATTCTTTCGCTAATTTTTTTTCAAATCAATTATTCGTTGTTGTTTAAATACTTTAAATTTGAGGCTTTAGAATTTTACATACAATGAACAGATTATTTTTTCTTCTCACCACCCTGTTTTTGGGCGTACTTCTATCCTGCAATGGAGCCGGTAAGCCGGGTGTAACGGTTGCGGCCGTGGAAAAAACAGACTCTTGCCGGGCGGATGCCAAAAACAGCTATGAAGTGTATATCCCCAAGCGAACGGATGCCGACTGGAAATTGCCCTTGCTGGTAATTCTCGATTCGCATGGCAGTGGTAAGTTTGCCTTGGATAAATTCAAGCAGGCAGTCAACCGGTTTCCCGTCGTGCTGGTAGCCTCTAACTTGGTGAAAAATGGCTTCGCGGGCTACGATGCGGCTATCCTGACGTTGATTAACGATGTGCGCCAAAAATATCCGGTAGGCGAAATGGTTTTTCTCACCGGCTTTTCGGGCGGTGCACGCATGGCCTTGGGCTACGCGCAGGCGCACGCGGTGAATGGGCTCATTCTTTGCGGGGCGTTGGCGGGTTCGGATCAAATCAGCGCGTTGCGGTGTCCCGTTATTTCCATTTCCGGCATGGACGATTTCAACTTTATGGAAACGGCTCAATACCTGTTTCAGCAACAACCCATGCCTGGCAATCTGAATATTGAATTAACCAATGCCTCGCACGACTGGCCTGACAGCATGATGCTAGCTAACGCGTTTGGGTTTTTGCGCCTCTCGTGCAAGTCCGACGAGTTGGCAGCTCCATCTCCATTGCAATTGGATGCCTATTGCCGTGCACAGCAAACGAGAATCAGCACGCTGCAAAAGCAGGGCGATTACCTAAAAGCCACCTTGATAGCTCGCAACATGGCTTCAATCGAGGTTTTTGATGGCGAGGGTAAAATCTTTACATCTACTTACAATAGCTTGAAAACCAGTAGGGAATATACTAGCGCGCTGGAGCAACTAGGCAAGTGTTTGAATAAAGAAATCAGCCTGCGACAACCGTATATTGACGCATTTATGAAGCGGGATAGCACTTGGTGGAAAAACGAAATTAAGACAAACGACACGAAGATAAAATCGGAACCGGATGTTTATACCCGCGACATGTATCGGCGTATAAAAGGTTTCTGGGGTATTGCCTGCTACTCCCTCGGCAATCAGGCCGTGCAGCAACGGAATGCTGATGCCTTGACCCGGATTGTAGCTATTTACCATGCGTTGGAGCCCGACAATTCGTATGTATATTACTTTGCCGCTTTCCCGTATTACTGGCAGGGCAACAACGTGGCTGCTATAGCCTCGCTCAAAAGGGCTTTGAAACTTGGCTTCACGGATGTAAATCAACTGAAAAAGGATTTCCCGGAAACCGTTTGGAGTAAGGCGTTGGCCAACTAGTTGTTATTTAGACATTCCATATCTTCAAGATATGGAATGTCTGAGTTAAAGGCATTGGCCGATTGATTTTCCGAATGGGAATAAATATATCCCCGTTCGGGGAAAAGTGTTCGCGTTTGGCATTTCTATTGATATTAATTCCCTTCGGGAAATTCTATCATTCTTTTTTGTTCGTTTTGAGAATAATATCTATTTTTGAATCGCAATAATAACACCTTCTAAGTTTTTAAAACTTGGAAGGTGTACGTTTTTTGGATCACTATCTTTTAATTCAATTTTTAAACACAACATATAATGAAAAAACAAATTCTAATTGCAGTAGTCCTGTTATGCGGTTCTCTGTGTATGCAGGCCACCGATGTGCAAAGCCTGGTGGTGCAAGCCAAAGGAGGTAGCGAAAGCACGTGTGTGCTGAGTGGCGTACGAAAAATCACCTTTTCGGGTAGCACGATGAGCGTGGTAAAAAAAGATGCTACACAGAGTGACTATACCATTAGCAACGTGCAAAAACTCTTGTTCGGGTTGCGTACTTCAGCTATTAACGAAGTAAGCACCGGCAGCCTGAAAGCATACCCCAACCCGGCAAAAGAAGTACTCAACGTGGACGGTATCAGTAAGGTGGACAACCTGCACCTTTACAACCTCACGGGTAGCGAGCTAAGCGTAAGCTATGGCTTGGTAAACAACGGTTTGCAAATAAGCACCGGCGATTTGTCACAAGGATTATATCTATTACAAGTAAATAACCAAACAATAAAATTCCAAAAACGATGAAAAAACTAATTCTTTTCTTGGCAATAATAGCCTGTGCCCTGTCTGTTTCGGCACAAGACAGTTTCTATATCTATAAAAAAGATGGTTCTGTAATATATTATACTATTTCCACAGTGGATAGTATATCATTTACTAAACCGACAAATGCCCCCGATACGACAAATACTACCGATACAGTTGTCGTAATAAACGGAGTGAAATGGGCCACTCGTAATGTGGCTATTCCCGGAAAGTTTACCACGAATAGCTACGATGCCGGCGATTTTTACCAATGGAACAGCAAGGTAGGCTGGCCAGCCACGGGAAATATAGGCAGTATTACAGCCACAGATGGGTCTACCACTTGGAATAGCAGTTGGGAAGGCGGCTATACCTCACCATCCGATACCGACTGGACATCAGCAAACGACCCAAGCCCAGCAGGATGGAGGGTGCCAACTTATGCAGAAATACAAACACTGCTAGATGCCACCAAAGTAACCAGCGCTTGGACAATGCAAAATAGCGTATACGGTGAAAAATTTACCGACAAGACCAGTGCTAATTCTATTTTTCTACCAGCTTTAGGCTACCGTGGTTACAACACTAGCGATGGCACGTTTGGTATCGCAGGATCATTTGGGGGATATTGGTGTGGCAGGCCGAATAGGGCTTTATACTTTAACGGTGGTGGTGCAGGCAGTGACTATTACTATCTTGACTGCGGCTTCAGTGTTCGCCCTGTTGCAAAATAAATTCAATTTGTTTATCCTAATTAATTGAGATAATATCATATAAAAAAGCCCTAAAAACAAATTTTGTTTTTAGGGCTTTTTGTAGAAGGTTCTACGTTGTTATTCTTTTACTTCGGTTTTAGCCATTTTCTTTTCTTTCTTTTCAAGCCGCTTTTCTTTTAGGCTTTTCGCGGGCTTCTTTTTTTCGTCTTTTTTTGTCTCTTTTTCTTTTGACATGGTAATTTAAGTTTAAAAGTTAATAACTAATATTCATTTTAAAAACATGCGTGTGTCTTGAAAATAAATGAATTAACGATCTCTTGTCCCATTATAGCAGGTGATTTTCACCGTCGCTTTTATCAAAAATTGTAGTACAAATTTCACCATTAAAATGATGAAAAGCAAATAGGAAAGTATAAAATATGTTTAGATTTTAAGATTGAAAATGATAGAGTCCTTGCTTAGGCTATTCGGGACGTGAAGTCCTTGATAACGCGAGCGGTAATGCCCCATATTACTTCTCCCTCGGTTTTATATACGTATATTTTATTGTGGAGTTTGCCCCAAGGGGTGCGGTATTTGGGCGGAATGTTCAGTTCTGTGGAAGGAAATAGCACTTCTTCTTTTCCCGTTTCCTCGTTTATGAATGAAGGGTGTACTTTTACCATTACTTCATATTCCTCCGGCACGGTTTGCTTGAAAAAAGATACGGGCACCGTGAAAAGCTTTTCTACTTCAGCAGGGTTGGGTTTCAGTTGGCTGAAATTCACCTCGGTTACACCGACGAACACGTCAACAATCACACCCAACGGGGCAATTACGGTATCCAAGCGACCTACTATTTTTATATCCTTTGGGCAAAGGCCTATTTCTTCGGCAGTTTCGCGCAGGGCGGTGGTTTCAATCGGTTCGTCAGGTTCGCGTTTGCCTCCCGGTAGGCTTATTTCGCCCCCTTGGCGTATGTTGCCCGCCCGTTTTTCTAGTACGATATGATATTCCCCGTCCACGGGTATGAGCAACAGAAGCACCACGGAATTAAAATATTCGTCCCGCCCGTTTATCTCAACGGTTTTCGGCAGTTTGCCCGGTAGGTCATGAATATCTTCCAGATTCATGGTGTTGCTATTTGTTTGTTTTTATAAAAATAGCTTCTCTATTTTTTCGGCATAGCGTTGTTCCACCACCCGTCGTTTCACTTTGAGTGTCGGGGTGAGTATGCCTGTGCTTTGCGACCACTCATCGGCTATCAACTCGAACTTTTTTATTTGTTCCCAGTCACCGAAATTATGGTTGTATCGCTGCACTTCTTTTTTGAAACGGGCTATTACCTGTGGGTGTTTTACCATTTCGTCGTTGGTGGTGTATTCTACTTTATGCCGTTTGGCCCAGCCTGTGAGGAACTGAAAATCGGGTACAATAAGTGCTGCTGCAAATTTCTTGTTTTCACCAAAAACAGACAGGGTTTCTATGAAGGTCGATTCACAAAGTTTTTCTTCAATTTTTTGCGGGTTGATGTATTTTCCGAACGAGGTTTTGAATATGCTTTTAAGCCTTCCCGTTATTTTCAGGTAGCCTTCGGGTGTAAACGCTCCTGTGTCGCCCGTGTGGAAGAATCCGTCCGCATCAATCACTTCTTTGGTACGTTCGGGGTCTTTGTAGTAGCCCATCATTACATTATGTCCGCGGCAACATATCTCCTTGTTTTCCGTAATTTTTATTTCCACGCCGGGGAGGGCGGGACCCACGGTTCCGGCTTTGCGTTGGCCTTGTCGGCTCACGGCTATCACGGGCGAGGTTTCGGTTAGTCCATATCCTTCAAACACGGGCATCCCGATGGCTGAGAAGAAGGATGACATTTGAGGTTTGATAGCCGAACCGCCTGATACCACGATGTCGAACTTCCCGCCGATGGCTTCCCGCCATTTGCTGTAAATAAGCTTGTCGGCTAATTTATGTTGAGCATTGTAGAAAGCGTTGTTTCCTTCAATCTTGTAAAGCAAGGCGAGGTTGAACGCCCAGAAATATAATTTTTGTTTGAAAAAAGGTAATTTTTTTCCAGCTATATATAGTTTGTCGTATATTTTTTCCAACAAGCGGGGTACACAGCTCATGATGTTGGGGTTTATTTCCTTGATGTTTTCGGCAATGGTACCCAGATTTTCGGCATAATACACGGAGTAGCCTTTGTACTGATACAGGTAAACCAGCATGCGCTCGTACACATGGCAAAGAGGGAGGAAGCTGAGTGCTTTAGTAACCCAATCGGCTGGAATCTCGGCTACGTTTTTAACGTTGCATATAAAGTTCCGGTGCGAAAGCATTACTCCCTTGGGGGTTCCCGTGGTGCCGGAGGTATAGATTAGCGTTGCCAGGTCGTTTTCGTGTATTTCACTTTTAAGAGCTTCCACTTTTTCGGGTGTGGGGTGGGCTTTACCCAAGTCCTCCAACTGCTGGAAGTAGGAGAATACCCCTTGATCCATAAACGTGTATATATGTTTGATGGATGGTACTTCGGGTAGTACGGGTTCTATTTTGGTACGAAGTTCTTTGCCTTCGATGAAAATAAGTTTTATTTCGGCGTGGTTGAGAATGTACTTGTAATCTTCCTGACTGATGGTGGGGTAGATGGGCACTGATATGGCTCCAATCTGCAGGGCTGCCATGTCGAGGATATTCCATTCGGGGCGGCTCCCGCTTATAATGGCAATTTTATCTCCTTTTTGGATGCCCAGCTGAAGGAAGCCATAGCTTATATTGTTAATTTTTTCAGCGTATTCCTGTATGCTTAGGTGATGCCATTCACCATTTCTTTTATAACCAAAAGCGGTATCTTGGGTAGGATATTGTTCCAAGTAATAAGGAATCAGATCAAAAATCCGAGTGATTTCTTGCATATATTTCTAGTTCGTAGTCATATTAATTATGAGCAGCCAATTCGGCAATTTTTACAATAACTTTCACTGCTTTTTCCATCGATTGAATGGGTACATATTCATATTTGCCATGAAAATTATGTCCTCCTGCAAATATATTGGGGCAGGGCAGACCCATGTATGACAGATGAGACCCGTCGGTACCTCCACGTATGGGTTTGATAATAGGCATAACACCTACTGCATTCATGGCTTTTTCCACCAGCTTTACAATGTGCATCACGGGTTCAATCTTTTCATGCATGTTGTAGTATTGATCTTTTATTTCAATGCTCACCATGTCGCTTCCATACTCGGCGGCAATTTTGTTTACCAAATGTTGTATCTCCTTTTTACGTCGTTCAAAGCGGTCGTGGTCGTGGTCGCGTATAATGTAACTCAGTTTTGTTTCTTCCACGGTACCGATAATGCCGGTCAGGTGGTAAAAACCTTCGTAACCGTCTGTATGTTCGGGGGTTTCACTTCGTGGCAGCATGCTTATAAACAGGTTGGCTATGCGCATAGAATTAATCATTTTATGCTTGGCATAGCCGGGGTGTACGTTTCGTCCTTTAAAGGTTATCTCGGCTCCTGCGGCATTGAAGTTTTCAAATTCCAGTTCGCCTATCTGTCCGCCATCCATGGTGTAAGCCCAATCGGCACCAAAAGCTTTCACGTCAAAATGTTCAGTGCCTTTCCCTATTTCCTCGTCGGGGGTGAAGGCTACGCGTATTTTGCCGTGTTTTATTTCGGGGTGCTTTATCAAATACTCCATGGCGGTTACTATTTCCGCCAATCCTGATTTGTCATCAGCCCCCAGCAGCGTTTTCCCGTCGGTAACAATAATATCCTGCCCTACATAGTTTTTTATTTCAGAGAAAAGGTCGGCGGATAGAATAATGTTTTCTTTTTCATTGAGTATAATATCGTTCCCGTCGTAGTTTTCTATTATTTGCGGATGCACGTGTTTGCCGGTCATGTCGGGGCTAGTATCCATGTGAGAGATGAACCCTATAACAGGAGCTTTTTTATTCTCCGTGTTAGCAGGCAGAGTAGCCGTTACATAGCCATTGCTATCGAGATTTACATCTTTAAGCCCTATTGATTTTAACTCATCCGCCAAGAAGTATGCAAACTCTAATTGCCCTGGTGTACTTGGGGTAAGATTCGTTTTACTGTCTGAGGTAGTGTTGAACGAAATGTATTTTAAAAAACGAGTGGTTAAATCCATTTTTTATTAAGATTTAGTGTTGCACAAAATTACCAAAAATATGCAAGAATCAATATCTGATGGGTTAAATGTTATGAACAGATTTTGATAATATGTCATTGGAAAAAATATCTTCTTTTGAGTTATTTTTAAAATATGCATGAAGTTTTATAGATAGGGATATTTTTTTTTATCTTTGCTATCCGTGTAAAATAGGTATCTTAAAGTAAATTATTAATTATCATACAATAAAATCATAAAAACTTATGAAGACAAACTATGAATTGCGTTACGCCGCACATCCCGATGATGCTAAAAGTTATGACACTACCCGCTTGAGAAAAGATTTTCTTATTGAGAAGGTTTTTACAGCAGATGAAGTTAACATGGTGTATTCCATGTACGACCGCCTGATTGTAGGTGGTGCCATGCCTGTAAAGGAAAGTCTTAAACTAGAAGCTATCGAACCACTGAAAGCTCCTTTTTTCACTACTCGCCGAGAAATTGGTATCTTTAACGTGGGTGCAGGTGTAGGTGTTGTAACGGTTGGCGATGAAAAGTTTGAATTAGGATATAAAGAAGCTTTATATATCGGTTCGGGCGAACGGGACGTTTTCTTTACTAGCAAAGATGCCTCCAAACCTGCTAAATTTTACTTCAATTCGGCTACCGCTCACGTTTCATATCCTTGCAAAAAAGTAACGAAGAAAGATGCTATTACCTTAGAGCTTGGAACTATGGAAATGGCTAACCACCGCGACATTAATAAAATGATTGTTAACCAAGTGTTGCCAACCTGTCAAATTCAAATGGGTATGACGGAGTTAAAACCGGGTAGCATTTGGAATACTATGCCTGCTCATATTCACTCACGTCGTATGGAGGCTTATTTCTATTTTGAGATACCTGAAGATCAAACTATTTGCCACTTTATGGGCGAACCTACCGAAACCCGCCACATCTTCATGCAAAATGATATGGCCGTGCTTTCTCCCGAATGGTCTATCCACTCCGCAGCTGCAACTCACAACTATACTTTTATTTGGGGTATGGGTGGTGAAAACCTGGATTATGGCGATCAGGATTTCTTTGCAATTACCGATTTGAAATAATTAAACTTGATATATTGAAATGGAAAATGTGTTAGATAGTTTTTCTTTAAAAGGAAAAATAGCTCTAGTTACCGGGGCTACCTACGGTATTGGTATGGCTATGGCTAAAGCCTTGGGCATGGCCGGTGCTCGTATTGCTTTCAATGCTCGTCGTGCCGATCAGGTGCAACAGGCGGAAGCCGAATATAAATCAATGGGCTTTGATGCTAAAGGGTATGTGTTCGATATTACCAAAGAAGAGCAGGTAAATCAATTTGTGCCTCAAATTGAAAAAGATTTTGGCGGCTCTATTGATATTTTGGTAAACAACGCGGGTATTATTAAACGTATTTCGGTGGTGGAAATGACCGTGGCCGAGTTTAAGGAAGTAATTGATGTAGATTTGATAGGTGCTTTCATCATGGCTAAGGCCGTGGCTCCGGGTATGATAAAAAAAGGGTCGGGTAAAATTATCAATGTATGTTCGCTGATGTCCGAGCTCGGACGTGAAACAGTCACTGCTTATGCTGCTGCCAAAGGTGGTCTGAAAATGCTTACCAAGAATTTGGCTTGCGAGTGGGCTGAACATAACATTCAAGTAAACGGAATAGGCCCCGGTTACATTGCCACACCACAAACGGCTCCTTTGCGCGAACCCGGTCACCCGTTCGACCAGTTTATCAAAGGCCGTACGCCTGCAGCCCGTTGGGGGCTGCCTGAGGATTTGCAAGGCCCTACCGTGTTTCTGGCTTCCGAAGCTTCTAACTTTGTGAACGGACAGATTTTATATGTAGATGGTGGTATTTTAGCTTATTTGGGCAAATTACCTAAATAGTTCATTATAAGAAAAACGATTCAAGAGCAGGTACAACGTGTTGTATCTGTTCTGTTTTATAAACAGATTGCCATGAAAAGATTTATTCTTGTTTTATGTACCGTATTGGGGCTGGTGTCGTGTAGCAAGGCGGTGGAAATTACCGTGTACAACAAGTTGCCATTCAGTCGGAATAACGAAATGGTGGAGTTTTGCCTCTGCTCGTTGGAACATAAGCTCAGTATGAAGGAGGGAGATAAGATTATTATTTTGGATAAAGATAATAAGAAGGTGCCTTACCAAATCTTGTCGGACACAAAAACGGTTATTTTCCCCGTGAGTGTGGCGGCTAAGGATTCGGTTAAATACCGTGTGCTGATAGGTAAACCTGACTCTGTAGCTCCTAAAACCTTCGGGCGAAAGGTGCCCGAACGCAAGGATGACTTCGCGTGGGAGAGCGACCGGATTGCGTTCCGCATGTATGGCCCTGCTTTGGCTCCCGAAAACCCAAGCGACGGGGTGGATGTGTGGCTGAAACGCACGGAGGATTTGGTAGTAAACAGGTTCTATAAAGATGATTTGGAAAAAGGTATTCATTACCATATAGACCACGGTCAGGGCTTAGATTGCTACAAAGTAGCTCATACGCTTGGTGCCGGGGGTATTGCTCCTTACGTGGACAAAACCCTGTGGGTAGGTAACCATTACAATAAAGCAGAAGTAATTGAAAACGGCCCTTTGCGCACGGTGTTCAAACTGACTTATGACACTGTTCGTGTGGGTAAGAAAACGGTAAAGGAAACTTTACTGGTAAGCATTGATGCCGGAAGCCAGCTCAACAAAGCCACGGTGGTGTATGAAGGCGAAGGTAGGGCTTCCATGCCTGTGGCTGCCGGAATATTTTTGCACGACTCTATCGGGGTAATTAAATTGGCTAAAGACCGTTTTTACATCGGGTATGCCGAGAAAGCTACTTCTGATGCGGGCGTGCCTTCGGGTCGCAGTTACGTAGGGGTGGTTATTCCTACCAAAATTAACGAGGCCAAACAAGAAGGTAAGCACATTATAGCCGTTGCAGATTATAAAAGCGATAGGCCATTTGAATATTATTTCGGTGCAGGTTGGAGCAAATGGGGTTTTGCTTCGGATCAGGATTGGTTCAACTATCTGGATCAGTTTGCTCAGAAATTGCGTAGCCCGCTGGAAGTGTATGTAAGGTAATATGAGATATAGATGAAAAACAGAAAAGGCAGGTTATTTACCTGCCTTTTCTGTTTTCTGTAATAGATTGAATCGTTTTCAGATTGATAATGAATCGTTTAGATATTTTATTGGCTGAAAATGACTGACTTTTGTCATTTCAGACATCAACTTTCTTTTGTAATTTTGGTGTATGAATAATTATCACTAAAAAATTAAAATTATGATTAGAGTTGCAATTAATGGATTTGGCCGGATAGGTCGTTTGGCTTTCCGTGAAATGATAAGCAGTGACAAATTAGATGTTGTAGCCATTAATGATTTAAGTGCTCCGTCAATGTTAGCATATTTGCTGAAATATGATTCAGTACAAGGAACATTTAAAAAAAATATCAGTTATAACGACAATGAATTGATTATTGATAATAAGCATGTAGTAGTGTATGCAGAGCGCGACCCGCATAACCTGCCTTGGGCTAAACACCAAATTGATCTTGTACTCGAATGTACGGGTATTTTTGAATCGAAAGATAAAGCTTCGGCTCATTTAAGTGCGGGTGCAAAAAAAGTAATTATATCCGCCCCATCAGATAAAGATGTGAAAACAATTGTTTACAATGTTAATAATCAAATCCTTACATCTGAAGATCGACTAATTAGCTGTGCTTCGTGTACTACTAATTGTTTGGCTCCAATGGCAAAAGTGCTTAATGACAAATTTGGAATACTGGCGGGGCAGATGACAACTATTCATGCATATACTAATTCGCAACCGCTAATGGATACGCCCGACCCGAAGGTTAATTACCGAAAGTCGAGAGCTGCCGCCGATAGTATAGTACCCTACACAACTGGAGCCGCGAAAGCTATCGGACTTGTTATTCCTGAATTAAATGGAAAACTCGACGGGTCTTCTCAACGTGTTCCAGTTCATTCGGGTTCGGTAGTCGAACTTTTTTCATTGTTGGGTAAGGAAGTATCGGTGGCAGAAATAAATGCTGCAATGCAAGGTGCTACCAATGAATCTTATGGATATACTGAAGATCCTATTGTTTCGAGTGATGTTATAGGGATAAGTTATGGTTCTTTATTTGATGCAACTCAAACGAAAGTTATTACAGCCGGAAATAATCAGTTGGTTAAAACTGCTTCTTGGTACGATAACGAAATGTCGTTTGTATCG
Organism: Paludibacteraceae bacterium; assembly: GCA_031292565.1. Classification (GTDB taxonomy): domain Bacteria; phylum Bacteroidota; class Bacteroidia; order Bacteroidales; family Paludibacteraceae; genus JAFGVL01. Next base: position 460,321 of record JARLGW010000001.1, on the reverse strand, counting down.
CAAATGGTACGTGTGGCAGCCTATTTCGGAGCTTTATAATAAGTAAGATAAAAAGTGAATATTGTACATATTCACTTTTTTACCTTAAAGCCGTGGCAAAATTTTTTCGGTAGTCGCTGGGTGTTGTTTTTATATGACGCAAAAATAAGCGTCGAAGTCCGTCGGCATTATTTATTCCACATTCGTTAGAAATTTCGTCTAGGGTTAGGCTGGTTTCTTCCAATCTGCGACGAGCCGTTTCAAGTCTAAGTTTTTCAATATATTTTGCCGGAGTAATACCTGTTTCTCTCAAAAACACTCTCGCGAAGTTTCTGGGGCTCATCAGTGCTTTTTCGGCCAGTATTTCTACCGTGATATTTTCGCTTAAATGAGCAAGAATCCAATCTTGTATTGTTTTAATAGGTTCGTGGTCAACTCTTTGTTGTTTAAGAATATTGCTATATTGTGATTGGTTGCCTGGGCGTTTCAAATATAAAACTAGAATTCTAGCTACCATAATAGCTACATCCCTTCCAAAATCTTCTTCAACCATTGCTAACGACATATCCATTCCGGTAGATATTCCCGCAGATGTGTAAATATTTCCGTCTTTTATAAATATAGGATCGTTTTCTACTTTAATTTCGGGATAAAGCTTTGCCAGTCTATCACAAACCATCCAATGCGAAGTAGCTCTATGTCCATTCAATATTCCTGCTTTTGCTAATATAAAGGCTCCTGCACATATAGAACCAACTCTGCGAATATGATCGACATTGTTTTTCAACCAATCAATGATATTTTGCAAATCTATGTTTTCGGGGGCATTGCCTGCAATAAGAACAGTATCTATTTCATAGTCAATAGATTCAATGCCTCCTTCGCAAATAAATGGTAATCCTGACGAAGAGTTAACTATTGTTGATGAGTTGACTGACAGCACATGTATTTTATATGATTCCTTACCGTTCGGAATATTTTCTTTAATGTACGCTGTTGCTTTTGCAAAAACTTCAATAGGTCCGGCAACATCAAGAATTGAAGTCATAGGAGGTGCTATGATTACAATATGCTTTGTCTTTTCCATAAGCCATATTTTATACTACAAATGTATATAAAATATGGCGGAAATTGACGTCTTTATTTAGATTCGGCTGTTTTTTTGAATTGATAAGGAGTCTTATATGTGTATTTTTTTCAAAAAATAATTTTAGCAAAGATTTCAATTCTCTTTAAAAAACAAATTCGTTGACGATATCACATCGTCAACGAATCTACCCTTAAATTTATAAAAACAATGAAAAAAAATCAATATTCCATTTATACTTTTTGTGCGAAAAATAAGTTATGTATATATGTATGTGCGAAAAAGACATAAATAACTAATTTATTTCTTACTTATGACAGTAAGCTAAAAAAAATTACGGTAATCTTTTTCATTAATCTTGTTTTTGAACGTTATTTGTTAAAAAAAAATCATTGCTTTTGTTTTTTTAGTTACCGTGTTATTTAGCTGTTGCTAAAATATCTTACTTTTGTAACCGATACCAATGGGGGAAATGCATAATTTAGTATGGAAATAAAAGAGCATAACGACATGATTAAGTTAATTGTTGGCGGCGATTCGTCCGCTTTCAAAGAGCTGTATCGTTTGTATTACGTCTCTTTATGCCGTTTTGCCTACAAGTATGTGGGAGATGTTGCTCAAAGTGAAGATATAGTACAGGATACCCTGTTGAAAATATGGGAGCAGAGGGGGAAATTATCAGGGCTGACAAGCCTTAAATCATACCTGTTTTCCGCTGTGAAAAATAGTTGTCTTAATTTTTTAGAGCATCAAAAGGTGGTGAATAAATATACCGAGAATGTATCGGTTGAGATCAATTTACTATCGCTACAATATGAGGATACTGCTTTTGACGAGGATAAGTTTTTTCTTGAAAACCAATTATTAGCGGCTATTGATGATTTGCCCAAACAATGTGGCGAAATTTTTAAAATGAAATATTTGGAAGGGCTTCGCACGAAGGAGATAGCCACGCAAACTAATTTATCGCCACGTACGGTTGAAGCCCATGTATTTAATGCATTGAAAACTCTGCGGGAAAAGTTTAAAAACATAGCACCGGTATTAATTTTAGGTATAATCTGTTTTTTTACTAAAAATAGTTAGGTAATTTTATACAATAACCTGTTATAGAAACATGGAAGATGAAATTTTAGATATGGATTTCCAAGAACTTATAGTTCGCTACCTTGCCGGAGACGCAGATAAGAAGGAACAACTTCTTTTGTTGCAATGGCTAAAGGAAAGCCCATCTCATATTCAAACGTTCAATTCCATTCGTAAGGTTTCAGATGCCTGTCGGCAAATGTCGCTGCAAGAAGATGATTTTCATTTATCAAAAGCAGTGGCTGCTTTTGATAAAAAAGTACAGACTAAAATTCCCAACATTCCACTTCATACCACCCAACGGCGTTCATTGAAACGTGTGGTTTGGGCGATAACCTCGGTTGCCGCCGTGGCTCTTTTTGTGGTTGTTTTTTCTTTAACTAAAACAAAATCAGGAACTCAAAATGTTGTTTTAGCACAAGCTACCGATAAAGGCTGTCAAGTTGTTTTGTCCGATGGCACTAAAGCCGTTTTGAGTAAAAATACCCGAATTTTTGCTGCTAAAAGTTTTGATAAAGAGCACAGAGTTTTATCTTTGCAAGGCGAAGCGTTTTTTCATGTAAAGCATGATAAGGTACACCCGTTTGTAATTAAAGCAAATGATGTAACTATCACGGATATTGGTACCGCGTTCAACGTGAATACCGATTCTGTAACAAAAAATAGTTATATATTTGTAAAAGAAGGTGTAGTAAAAGTTGATTATTATGGTCAAGTAAGTGTTTTGCACGCGGGCGAATATGCAAAAACAGATGTGAAGAAAAAGAAGCTCGTGGAGGGAAAAACAAGTGCCACGTCTAGATTGACCTCAAATGATGATATGTTGGTGTTTGAAAACACTCCGATGAATGTGGTGGTGGCAAAATTGAACGAACGCTATAAAACAAATTTTGTTTTAGCATCTTCAAGCTTAAAGAATTGCAAGTTAAATGCCTCTTTTGATAATAATACCAATGTAGAACAAATAAAAGAACTACTCTCCATCGTGTTAAATGTAGATATTAAAGATGCTGGTGGAAAATTGTTAATATATACACATTCCGATTGATAATGATTTTGACTGAAAAGCTACATAAAATAATTCTTCTTTTCATTTTTTCGCTTCTTTCTTTTGTAGCATTTTCCCAAACATCTGTTCTTGATAAAAAGATCAGCATTCAATTTTCTCACAAACCGTTAGGGTTTGTATTAAAGTCCATCGAGAAGCAAGCTGATGTTAATTTTGTATATGTAAGCGGGCTGTTCAATCCGAACAGGCTTGTCAGCATTTCAGTAAAAAATACTTCCCTTAGAATTATTACCCGAAAACTGATTCAAGATAAAACCATTGAATTTCAAGCCAGAGGTAAAAACATAGTTTTATCAAAAAAAGAAAAAATGTCGGGTGATAAAGATATAGCTGCTGATAAAACACCCATAACAAAGAAGTTACAGCGTGTAGATGCCTTAAAGGAATCTGATGTAATGAAAATTCCGGTTGTACTTCCTCCTCCCGTTATAACGAAAGACACCTTAGCCGTAATTAAACAGGATACGGTAGTAAACCCAATACTTGAAAAGGAGCAGGATGATGCAAACGCAATATCAATTAAAAATACCACACGGACACCATCCATTAGAGAATGGCATATTGGTGTTTATGGCGGGTATAATTTTCTTTCAGAAGAATTATCTCAAAACAAAGCTCAATATGTTCTTTTTAAAGAGGTGAAAGATGCGGAAGCAATAAAATCCGTTTTTAGTGGCGGCATTTCCTTGGAATACAAAAAGGGTAATTGGGGATTACAAACCGGATTAGGTATCACGAGCAAAAAATGGTCGGTAAAATACAATTATCGAGTTATAAAACCTAATTTAGCAGAAATTGTAGGGTATAATGAATCTACCAGCTGGGTGACGGATGAAACGGGAATAGATCCCGGAGATGATGATTCTCCAGATAACACGATAGTTACCCGCACACCAATCTATAAAAATGATACTGTAAATGTAAACTATTCAAATGTAAATACAGCTTCCTATTTGGTAGTGCCATTGCAGCTAAATCATTATTATCCTATTTCAACCCATTTCGGTATTCAATTGGGCTTTGGTACCGAGCTGATGTTATTGTACTCATCGCAAGGGATGATAAAAGTGTCCAAAAATTCCGAGCTTGAAGATATTGACAAGTATTTGAATGATTGCTATTTTCGTTTAAAGGTTTTGCTTGGTTTAAACTACTTCCTCACGGAAAGAAATATATTGTCGTTGCAAACGAGTTACGGATTTAATGCAACCTCTGTATTCAAGGCTGCTTACCCTATTGATCGGTTTGAAACGGCTGTTTCGATAACCCTTTCTTATGCTTGGCGTTTTTAGCTTGAAATTCAGCTATTTATTATCAAAAACGGTTCAAAATATCTTTGTAATTTTATCTAAATCAAATTGAAATATTTATTTCCTTTTTTTGCATAAAAAAGAAATATGACAGTTATAAAAGATACAAAGGAAAAATTATTGACCAATCAGGCTATTCAATCCTTAAAGGAAAGTCAGGGCGTACAAAAAATAGGGTTGCTCATTGCCAAATCGCAATCGCATTTCAAACATGATGAATACTGGAAAATGAAAACCGCTTCAATAAAAGAGCGAACTACTTACCTCAGTTTTTATCTTAACCCCAAGGCATATCCAGTGCAACCCATCGCTTTGCGTAAACCTCAATTTTTTTTGGAAAAAGAAGTTCGTTCGTTGGAAAAAGACTGCCTGCTTTTTACGTTGAAAGAATTTTCGGTTTATTGTGCTCCGGGAAATAGAATCCCCAACCTATTGCATGAAATAGGCCGTTTGCGTGAAATTACCTTCCGCGAAGTGGGTGAGGGGACTCTCAATTCGCTTGACATCGACCGGTTTGACCAGTATTACCGGCAGCTTTTTATTTGGGATAATAACCAAAAGAAATTAGTGGGCGGTTACCGTATTGGTATGGGGGGCGATATTATGCGTCAGCAAGGTAGCGATGGTTTCTATCTGCAAACTCTTTTCCGTATGAATCCTTATGCCGATGAGTTGTTAGGTCAATCAATGGAAATGGGGCGTTCGTTTATTGTAAGCGAATACCAGCGCAAACCGCTATCCCTTTTCATGTTGTGGAAAGGCATATTAATGTTTCTTCTCGAAAATTCAGATTACCGTTATTTGATAGGCCCCGTTAGTATTAGCGATCGTTTTTCACCCTTATCGCAACAATTAATTATGAGCTTAATCCGTCGCCAACATAATCATTATGTATATTCGCAATACATTTGTCCCAAAAATCCTTTTCAAGAAAATTATGCCAAGGATTATATTGATAGTATTTTGAAAGACATCCCTGATTTGCAGGGGTTGGACGAATATATAATGAAAACGGAAGGGAAACGGGTTCCCGTATTAATCAAAAAATATGTTCAGTTGGGTGCTAAAATAGCAGGCTTCAATGTCGATCCACAGTTTAATAATTCGTTGGACGGTTTTTTAATTCTGGATTTGATGGCTGTACCCCGTGAAATGCTACAATCCCTATCCAAGGACGTGGATAAAAATATTGTATCTAATAGGTTTATGAGTCGTTCGTAAGGCTTTGTCTAAATCTTATTCGATTTGAGAAGGTGCTTGTCTATAATCTCTTTTATCAATTTGCGTTTGGATGAGAAAATTACAGCACCGATGATGCACGCGGCTCCTCCTATCATTAATGTATAAGGGGCACCCACCATTTTAGCCAATCCACCCGCCATAAGGCTTCCAAAGGGTGCCATCCCCATGAAGGCCATGGTGTGGAAACTCATAACCCGGCCACGTTTGTCATCATCCACAATTGTTTGTACAATGGTGTTACTCGATGCCATTTGGAGCATCATGCCTAGTCCGGTTAATACCATTAACACGAGTGAAAGTATCAAAAAACGAGAGGATGCAAACAAAATAAGTGAAACACCAAACAAGCCTGCCGATAGCGGAATAATTTTTTCCAAATCGGCAATGTTTTTTCGGGAGGCCAAGTAAACCGCCCCGGCTAAGGCTCCCAATCCTGATGCACCCATAAGAAAACCGAATGTATGTGCCCCGCTATGGAATATTTCTTTAGCAAAAACAGGCATTAACACCGTGTAGGGCATACCCATTAGGCTGACTAACGCGAGTAGCAATATAATGTATTTGATAGGAGCAAAACCAAAGGTGTATGAGAATCCCTCTTTGAGCTCTTTAAACACATTTTTGTTTATCTTGTTCGTTTTTCGTGGCTTAATCTTCATGTTTAATAAAGAGATAATAACCACGATGTAACTTAATCCGTTGATTAAGAAGCAAGCTCCTTCGCCTGTTAGTGCGATTAAAACTCCGGCAATGGAAGGCCCCAATAGCCGGGCTCCGTTCACCATGGTAGAGTTCAGCGCGATAGCATTTCCCAAATCTTTTTTTTTGTCAACCATTTGTACCAGTAACGATTGCCTGGCTGGAACATCAAAGGCATTGATACATCCAAGAATAACACTTAGTAGGATAATCTGCCATATTTGAATTGTACCCGTGTAAAAAAGCAGAGCTAAAACCAATGCCTGAATCATAGCCAATACCTGTGTGGCGATAAGAATATAATAGCGATTCCATCGGTCGGTAAGCACTCCGGCAAAAGAAGCCAGCAGAAACGTGGGTATTTGCCCGCAAAACCCTACCAGTCCAAGCATAACAACTGAGTTCGTTAAATGATACACTAACCACGGCAGAGCCAATCGTTGTATCCATGTGCCAACCAACGAAATACTTTGCCCTGTGAAGAAAAGACGAAAGTTGTGATATTTTAAAGAACGGAATATATTTTTAAACGCGGCTGTCATTTATTTCCAATTGAATGTGTGAAAAAAAGATGAAAAGACATTACAGATTATCCCTGAATCGTTTTATTAAGCTGTAGGCCTGATAAATACCCAGTTCACCGGCTTTGCTCAAATCCTCTATAGCCTTTGTTTTTTCGTTTAGGAAAAAGTTGCATAAACCCCGGTTGAAGTAGGCTTCGGCAAAGTTATTTTTGGACGCAATAGCCGAGGTATAATCTTTTATGGCATTTTTATAGTCCTTCTCCACGCAATATGTATTACCCCGGTTAAACCAGGCAAAGGCAAAATCGGGCGAAACTTCTATCACCTTGCTGTAATCTTGTATAATCTGATTTATTTTTAGTGCAAGGTCTTTGTTGTCAAACGCTACCTCGTTCTTTTTATCTATTTGGCTGTTGTTGTTCGCCTTGAAGTCCAGCATCTTGAAATGGATATTAGCTCGGCAAAAGTAAGCAAGGGTGAAATCTTTTTTGCTGCTAATAGCTTCAGTCATATCCTCAACGGCGGCCTCCATGTTAAGTACCAATGCCTGATTTATTCCCCGTTCAAAGTATAGGTTGGCAGAAGCTGATTTTTTTATTTCTTCCGTGAGCGAATTGATATTATTAAAATGTGTTTCTATTAAAGGCTGGGTAAGGGAAACCTCGTCGTTGGTTAGCAATAGATTTGATTTATGCACCTTCGTTTGATTCAGTTCATCTACCAATTTGGTATAGTTATTTACCTGTCGCAAATTATCGTTAGGCGAATAATAACTTAGCACGAAGTTCTTTTTAATATGTACATCAACACGCTGATTCTGAATTTGTCCGCGTATTTTGTCATCATATTTATTATTGCTGTTGTTGCCATTATCCGTCAAGTTATCAAAATCATTCACCTTATCCTTTATACTCGGTTGGTTTTTGGCAATTTGAGCGTTGGTGTTGGGTGCCGATTTTTTATCATGCTTCTTGTTGCCATACTCCTCCATTAGCTGTTGGGCACGGTAACGGTCTATTGCTGCCTGGCGTTTATTGCCCAATGCTTCGTGCACTTCAGCCTGTCCGTAGTAGGCCGGTGCAAAGATGGGGTACTTGTCAATGATGAATTTAAAATCCTGCTTGGCTTGTTTGTAATCCTTTAGCGAAAGCGATACCAAAGCCCGTTGGTAGTGAGCTTCATCATTTTGCTCGTCAAGATAAAGAATCCGGCTTAAATCGGAAACCGCATTATTTAAGTCGCCCACTTCGGTTCGTAAAATTCCCCGGTTAAATAAAGCCTGAATGTTGTTACTATCCAGTTCCACCGCCCTGTCATAGTCGGTCAACGCTCCCCGGTAGTTCTTTTGTTGGTAGTTTAAAATTCCCCGGTTTATGTAGGTGCTAATATTTTGCGATTTTAACTCCACCGCCCTATTATAGTCAGTCAACGCTTCTTTCTCATTTTTCTTTAGCAAGGATATCAATGCCCGTGAGCTCCAAAATTCGGCATAAGTGCTGTCCTTTTTTATGGCAGCAGTAAAGGTATCATACGCTTTTGTCGTGTCGCCTTTTTGGATTAAAATTTGGCCTTTTTCAAGCAAGAGCAGGTTGGTATATTTCGTTTTTTGTTTTTCAAGGAATTCAATGTCAGCCAGTGCTTTGTCGAATTTTTTCAATTGCTCGTACACCTCGATGCGGTTTATCATGTATTCGGTGTTTTGCGTACTTAGCTGCAAGGCTTTGTCAAAATCGGCTTCCGCCAATTCATATTTGCCCATTCGTTTTCGGGCAAAACCACGGGCGTAATACGTGTTGGGCGAGAAAGGGTTTAGTTCTATGGCTTGCGAGCAATCGGCTTCGGCACCGACGTAATCTTCCAACTGAATTTTAGCAATGGCTCGGTAATAATAGGGGTCAACCAGGTGTGGTTTGAGGCTGATAACCTTATTGAAGTATTGGATGGACAACACGTAATCTTCGAAGTACAGGGCGTTCCGCCCATTATCCAATACTCGGTCTGTATTAATTTGACTCCATACCGATAGCTGAAAAATCAACAAGATAGGTAATAACAGTTTTTGTTTCATAAAAAAATAGCTGTTAGGGTTTGGAGTCATTCATCATAAACTCGTCGGGCTTTGACTAAGTTTTACACCGAAGGTTTAATTCAATATCTCATCCGTTGCATTTTTATCGGCCGCTTCTCCTTCTTGTAAACATCCATTGACAACTTTGAAATTTTGAGGAATTTCAAATCTTTCCGATTGTGAATATCCAAGACTTGGGTCAGCATAGATTTTTTTCATATACAAAGCCCATATAGGTAATGCCATGCTGGCACCTTGTCCGTCCGCAGTTCCGTCGAAATGGATACCACGGTCTTCACCACCAACCCAGCCTCCTGATACCAAGCTTGGTGTAAAGCCCATAAACCATCCATCGGAGTTGTTCTGTGTAGTACCTGTTTTACCGCATATTTCACCTGTCAGTCCGTATTTTGATCGTAATCGTTGGGCAGTACCTTCGTTCACCACGGCTTGTAGCATGTATATCATTTTGTAAGCAGTGTTTTCACTGATTACTTCTTTCATTTTAGGGGTGAAAGAGGCTATTATATTTCCGTTTCCATCCTCTATACGGGTTACAAACTGAGGTTCAACACGCAATCCTTTGTTGGCAAAGGTGGTGTAAGCATCTACCATTTCAGCTACTTTTATTTCAACCGGGCCTAAGCAAAGAGATACAACAGGGTCTATATGCTCCTGAATACCAAAAGAATGCATTAATTTAACCAATGCTTGTGGGGTGAAGAGGCTCATCACGTAGGCCGAAATCCAGTTGTTGGAATTAGCCAGTCCCCAACGTAGGGTGACCATTTCTCCCATACGGGTTTTTGATCCGTTTTTAGGTGTCCATGTGGTTCCGGTACCTGTTTGCAACGTATGTGGTGCATTTAAAGCCAAATCGCAAGGCGACATGCCTTCTTCCATTGCTAACGTGTATAAGTATGGCTTAATGGTAGATCCTACCTGGCGGCGACCTTTGGAAACCATATCGTATTGGAACTGACTAAAGTTAGGCCCGCCCACGTAGGCTTTTACCTGTCCGTTGTACGGGTTCATGGACATGAATCCGCATCGCAAGAAATATTTTTGGTAGCGGATGGAATCCAGCGGACTCATTACCGTGTCGCGCGTGCCGGTGTAAGAGAATACGCGCATCGGTATTTTGGTGTTGAATACCTGTTTAATTTCATCATCCGATGCCCCGGCTTGTTTCATGCCTATATAGCGGTCGCTTTGGCGCATGGATTTATCCATGCTGGCTGTAATTTGTTCTTTCGACAGTAGGCGGGAGAATGGTGCATAGCTACGTCCTTTCTTTTCATCAAAGAACTTTTTTTGCAACGATTGAATATGTTCGTCCACCGCTTCTTCGGCATATTTTTGCATGCGGGAGTCGATGGTAGTATATATTTTCAATCCATCCGTGTAGATGTTGTATTTTGATCCGTCAGGTTTCTTGTATTTTTCGCAGAATCCATATACCGGATTGGTTTCCCACGAAAGTGAATCCTCTTTATAATCGGACAATTGCCATTCTGCATAGTTGCTTCTGTCCGGTTTGTTGGCGGTAAGCATCAAGCGCAGGTATTCACGAAAGTAAGGAGCCGGCCCTGATTTATGGTCAATCGACTGGAATTTGGTTGTCAATGGTATTTTGCACAAAGAGTCGTACTGACCTTCGGTTATGTAATCGGCTTTACGCATTTGGTTTAGCACTACGTTGCGCCTACCCATTGCACGGTCTTTTTGCCGCATAGGGTTGAAGTACGACGGATTTTTACACATACCAATTAAGGTAGCTGCTTGCTCTATGGTGAGTTTATCCGGTGTGGTGCTGAAATAAACCTGCGCGGCGGATTTAATACCCACGGCGTTATACAAGAAATCAAACTGATTCAAGTACATGGTAACAATTTCTTCTTTCGTGTAATATTTTTCCAGTTTTGCAGCAATAGTCCATTCTATTGGTTTTTGAAACAAACGTTCCATAAAGCTTTCGGCTCGTGGCGACCATAATTGTTTAGCCAATTGCTGGGTAATGGTGCTACCACCTCCGGCACTTTTACGATGAAGAATGCCACGGAGAAGGATGGAGCGGGTTAACGCGAGGCCGTCGATGCCGGAATGGCTTTTAAACCGGGCATCCTCAGTAGCAACGAGTGCATTGACAGCATTGGGCGATATTTCGGAATAATTTACGTTTACGCGGTTTTCCTTGCTTTGGAAGTAGCGGCCAAGCAATTGCATATCGGAAGAATAAATTTCGGTGGCAAACTTATTTCTTGGGTTTTGAAGTTCTTCAATAGGCGGCATGTAGCCTATAAAACCGTTGGATATAAGTGTAAATAACAAACACATAAATAAGATGCCGCAGCCTATCGTGATCCAAAAAATAAGAAGGAATTTTTTAATGAGAGGCGAATTCTTTTTTACATTATTCATTAGTCCGAAATTTTGATAATATTTTTGCTTGCAAAAATACGATTTTTGAAATGATTCTTCAATCTTTAAACATATATTTACTATTTTAATTGATATGTTGATTAGACGGGCAGTACCGTGGTAAACCAGGCGGAAAATAAAAGCGGTTTTTGGATGAAAATTAAAAGATTAAATCGGCTGTTGTTGAAAAAATGAAAGACTAAATCTATTCCGCCCAACGGATTATTCTTATCTTTGCGCCACAAATTTTTAATTTAATAAGAATGAAAGCATTTGTATTTCCCGGTCAAGGCGCTCAATTCGTTGGAATGGGTAAAGACCTTTACGAAAACTCTCCTTTAGCTAAAGATTTATTTGAAAAAGCAAACGAAATTCTTGGATTTCGTATAACCGACCTTATGTTTGCAGGTACCGACGAGGATCTTCGTCAAACCAAGGTTACACAACCTGCTGTATTTCTTCACTCTGTAATTACGGCGAAATGTTTGGGTGCAGAGTTTAAACCCGACATGGTGGCCGGACATTCGTTGGGCGAATTTTCCGCTTTGGTTGCCGCCGGAGCCATGAATTTTGAAGACGGATTGAAACTCGTGTCCAAACGTGCCTTGGCCATGCAGGCAGCTTGCGAAAAAGTGCCCGGAACGATGGCCGCTATTATCGCGTTGCCCGATGCCGTGGTAGAAGAAGTTTGTGCTTCCATCCCCGAAGTGGTGGTGGCTGCTAACTATAACTGCCCCGGACAATTGGTTATTTCCGGTTCTATTGAAGGCGTGGACAAAGCCTGCGAAATATTGAAAGAAAAAGGAGCTAAACGTGCCTTGCGTTTGCCTGTGGGGGGTGCATTCCACTCCCCATTGATGGAGCCTGCTCGTGTGGAATTGGAAGCTGCTATTGCAGCCACCACGTTCAACAAGCCCGTTTGTCCCGTTTACCAAAACGTGGATGCTAAACCGCAAACCGACCCTGTGGCGATTCAGAAAAACCTGATAGCTCAATTAACTTCGCCGGTGCGTTGGACTCAAATTGTACAAAACATGGTGGCCGATGGTGCTACATCGTTCCGCGAACTAGGCCCCGGTAAAGTGCTTCAAGGCTTGGTAAGCAAAATTGCCAAGGAAGTAGAGGTAGGATAATAAAAAGATTAATTAAAGAATGAAAGAAATGAAGATAATTAAAAAATAGTTTTCGAGCTATTCCTTTAATTTTTTCATTTCTTAATTTTTTTCATTTTATATAAATGTACAGATCGCATACTTGCGGAGAACTCCGCATCGAACAAACTGGGGCACAGGTAACACTGGCCGGATGGGTGCAACGCACTCGCAAACTGGGTGGAATGACTTTCGTTGATTTGCGCGACCGCTATGGTATCACGCAATTGGCTTTTGATGAAGCGGTGAACAAAGATCTTAGCGACAGAGCTCAAAAGCTGGGTCGAGAGTTCGTGGTGCAAGTGGTGGGAACCGTTGCCGAACGCAGTAGCAAAAATGCCAAAATCCCGACGGGCGACATCGAAATTGTAGTGTCCGATTTGATAATACTCAACGCGGCGGAAACGCCACCTTTTACCATTGAGGATAACACGGACGGGGGCGATGATTTGCGTATGAAATACCGCTACCTTGATTTGCGCCGTAACGCCGTACGTAAAAACATGGAGTTGCGCAACCGCCTTTGTTTCGAGGCTCGAAATTATTTGATTGCACAAGATTTTATCGAAACCGAAACTCCGGTGCTGATTAGATCCAGCCCCGAAGGTGCTCGCGATTTTGTGGTGCCTTCGCGCATGAATCCCGGAGAATTTTATGCCTTGCCACAATCGCCTCAACAGTTCAAGCAATTGCTTATGGTAGCCGGTTTCGATCGCTATTTTCAAATCGTGAAATGTTTTCGCGACGAGGATTTGCGTGCCGACCGTCAGCCGGAGTTTACACAGATAGATTGCGAAATGTCATTTGTGGAGCAAGATGATGTGTTGGAATTGTTTGAAGGCATGGTAAAAACGGTTTTCAAAAATATAAAAGGAGTGGAGTTCGACCAGCCGTTCCCTCGTATGCCTTATGCCGAAGCAATGGAATTTTACGGTTCGGACAAGCCAGATATTCGTTTCGGAATGCGATTCGTGGACATTACCAAGGAGGTGCAAACCAAAGATTTCGTGGTGTTCAATTCCGCAGAATACGTGGGTGCTATCTTGGCCGAAGGCTGTGCCGGATATACCCGCAAGGAATTGGATGGACTGACTGACTTTGTGAAACGTCCACAAATTGGAGCCAAAGGCATGGTGTATGTAAAATACGAAGCCGATGGCACGCTGAAATCATCCGTGGATAAATTCTACACGCCGGATGATTTGAAAGCATGGGCGGATAAGTTGGGTGCCAAACCGGGCGACTTGATTTTAATTCTTTCGGGCGACAAACCGAAAACGCTGAAGGCTCTTGGCGAACTGCGCCTTGAAATGGGTATGCGCTTGGGCTTGCGTGATAAAAATGTGTATGCACCGCTTTGGGTGGTAGATTTCCCTTTGCTAGAATGGGACGAGGAGGCGCAACGCTTTTCGGCCATGCACCATCCGTTTACGTCACCCAAACCGGAACATGTGGAATGGGTGAAAACGCAAACGAACCTGAAAGATGTTTGTGCCAATGCGTATGATATAGTAATCAATGGCGTGGAATTGGGCGGTGGCTCAATCCGTATCCACGACAAGGATTTGCAGGCAGCCATGTTTAAATGCCTCGGCTTCACGCCTGAAAAGGCGGAATACCAATTCGGCTTCCTAATGAATGCCTTTAAGTTTGGTGCTCCTCCTCATGGCGGTATTGCTTTCGGTCTCGACCGCTTCGTGTCTATGCTGGCCGGGTTGGATAGTATCCGCGACTGCATCGCTTTCCCGAAAAACAATTCAGGTCGTGATGTGATGAGCGATGCTCCATCTATTATAGACGACGAACAATTGAAGGAATTGAATTTGGTGGTGAAATTGGAGAAATAACAAGATAAATATAAATAACGGTATTAAAATAACTCTCTAAGTCAAATTGATTTAGAGAGTTATTGTTTTAAAAATTGTATATTTGAGCTTTAAAATAACCCGATAATTATTATGGTTAGTATTGAAAAGGTAAAACAATTATTGTCTGATATGGAATCAGATAGAATTGAAAGAACAATTTCTATTAGAGAAGATAAATTAGGCCCAGCGGTATGTGCTCTTGCTAATGATTATCCTAATCATAGAGAATCTGGATTTATTCTTCTCGGGGTAAATGATAATGGCTCAATAGCTGGTAAAAAATGGACTGATGGAGATTTACAAGCTATTGGTGCCGTAAAGACAAATGGAAATATTTTACCTCAACCGTCACTTATTGTAAGTGAGGTTTTCAGTTTTGACGAAGGAGATGTCGTTGTAATAGAGGTCAAACCTTCATTATATCCTCCTGTTAGGTATAATGGGATTTGTTGGATTCGTATCGGCCCAAGACAATCAAGGGCGACTGTTGATGAAGAACGAATTTTGATTGAAAAACGATCGGCTTCTGCAAGAACTTATGATTTAGTGCCAAATAAGGAATCTACTATAAAAGATTTAAGTATAGATCATTTTAAATTTAGTTATTTGCCTTTAGCATTTGATGCTGAAACATTAAAACTAAATGGAAGAACCGTTGAAGAACAATTGGCTTCGTTGAGATTTTTCAATCTAAAGGAAAATTGTCCTACAAATGCAGGAATATTAATGTTTGGGACTAATCCTTTATTTTATTTGCCAGGCGCATATATTCAATATGTCAAGTTTTCAGGTGAAGAAATGACTTCGGATGTAGAATTTGAAAAAGTTTTTTCCGGGGCTTTTATAACAGAATTGACTGCTTTAGACGATTTTATAAAAAGTAATATTATAAAGGAACGCCCAATTCAATCTGGCTCATTTCAGGAACGGAACATTAAGAATTATTCTTATTGGGCTTTAAGAGAACTTACGATGAATGCTGTAATGCATCGTAGTTATGAGTCAAATTCCCCTATTTATGTTTATGAGTTCAATAACAGAATAGAAATAATTAACCCGGGAGGTTTGTATGGAGATGTGAATGCAAGTAATTTTCCTAATGCAAGTGATTATAGAAATGTAGCCATTGCTGAATCGATGAAAAGGTTAGGTTATGTAAATAGATTTAATTATGGAATAAAAAGAGCTATTGAAGAACTTCAAAAAAATGGCAATGGAGAACCTGAATTTGATATAAATTTAGTCTCTAAATTTAAGGTTACAATACCAATTAATAAGGAGTGGTGAGATGAAAAAAATTATTTTCTTCAACAATAAAGGTGGAGTTGGAAAAACAACTACGGTGTATCATATTGCATGGATGATGTCTGAAATGGGAGTTAAGACTATTGCTGTAGATTTAGATCCTCAATCCAACCTCACTTCAATGTTTTTGTCCCCTGAGCGACTGGAAGAGGTATATGAAAATAATGAACCAATAACTGTTTTAGATTCTATTACGCCTATAGTTTCGGGTGACCCATATAATCCTATTCATATTGAGAAAATTAATGATAATCTTGGATTATTATTAGGAAATTTAGCATTATCAACGTTTGAAGATAGTTTAAGTGAGGCTTGGTTGAAATGTTTAGATTCTCAAGTTTATGCATTCCGTCTAATAAGTATTTTTAATACAATAATAGATGATGCTGTGAGTAGATTTAATGCTGAAATGGTTTTGATAGATGTTGGCCCTAATTTGGGAGCCATCAATAGAACGATTGCCATTAGTTCAGATTATATTATTATGCCTGTTGCATCCGATTTATTTTCTTTACAGGGAATAAAAAATTTAGGTATGACACTTAATAAATGGAAGGAACAATGGAATTTAAGAAAATCATTAACTCCAGATAACATTAAATTTAAAATTCCAGAAGGATTGGCTTTGCCTTGTGGTTATATAATAATGCAATACACTGCAAAAGATAGTAGGCCTGTTAAATCCTATTTGAAATGGGCAAATAGAATACCTGCTGTTTTTTCTGAATGTGTTTTAGGTAATGAGCAATTGAATAATAGTATTACAGTAGAACAAGATGAAAATTGTATTTCTTTATTAAAACATTATCGAAGTTTAGCTCCAATGTCAATGGAAGCTCATAAGCCTATCTTTTTGTTAAAGCCAGCAGATGGTGCTATCGGAGCTCATCTTTATGCTGTTCAAAAAAGTTATGAAGAATTTAAGATACTTACGGAAAAAATAATAGAAAGGTGTATATAGATTATTTACATAAATTCTAATATTACTTTTTGGAGCGAGTTCTGTCTGCTTTTTTTGTATTCTGCATTTTATTTCTTAGACCGTTCCCTTTTACAAAAAATTGTCATTTTCCCGACAAACAAATTATTTTCTAATCCTTTATCTTTGAAAGGATATGGAAGAAAGAATCAAGATAGAACCGTTTGTAAATCCTGCTAAGTTTTGGAAACTTAGCAGGGTTAAAAGGAATGGCTTGTGCTTATTTATTAGCCTTCGGGAATGGATAATCGAAGCTTTTTTCATCCCATTTTTCAGGGTAATTTTTACCCAAGAAACTACCTTGAAAACTACCCGAGAAACTACCCTGAAAATTACCCAAGAAATGATTGAAAATAGGGGAAAAGGTGCACAAAGAAGCGAATTGAATCACCCTTGCTGATTTTGGATGAGGTGAATAAGTATTTGAAAATAAGAGATGTATGTAAGAATAAGAGTGCTCGATTTGATGAGTTGTATTTTGGGCTTTGTTTTTCGTGTTTTTCTTGCAAAAAAAACTCCGCAAAAGATTCGCTTCGGCATGAAACATGAAATGTGTTTCTTTGAATTTATATCGGCGTTTTTTTACTAATTTTGTTAATAGTTAAAATTTGAGATAATACATTAAAAGGAAATGAAGAAAGAAGTAATATTTGTGTTGATAGATGGATTTGCCGACTGGGAAAGTGCATTTTTAGCCGCGGCTTTGAATGGTGGTGTTACTTTAATGCAAAATTCGGGTGAACTTAAATATATTGCAAAAACGATGTCAATCACAAAAGAGCCTGTTTGTTCTATTGGCGGGTTTCAGGTGATTCCCGACTATGATATAGATACGATGCCTGCCGATTATGCTGCCTTGGTTTTAATTGGTGGTACCGGCTGGAATTCTGAAAAAGTGGAATTGCTAGCACCGCTTGTAAGCAAAGCTATTGAACGAAAAGCGGTAGTGGGTGGTATTTGTATGGGATCGGTATATTTGGGTATGCATGGCTTTTTGAATGAGGTACGACATACGAGCAACACGCTCGATTTTTTGAAAACGATGGCGGGTGAGCATTATACTGGCGAAGCCCGTTATGTTGAAGCGCAAGTGGTGAGCGATGGAGGTATCGTTACATCCAACGGCTCCGGCTATCTTGAATTTACGAAGGAGATTTTAATTTTACTGAACGCGGATACGCTTGAAAACATAGATGCGTATTATAATTTTAACAAGCTTGGGCTTTGTGAGTTTATGAAAATGCAGGGGTAGTAGTGACAGGTCGCGACCTGTCACCATCTGTTACCACGGGTCGGAACCCCGATTCATTTTACTATCTTTGTAGGCTTTTATGAAATTCAAGAAAATATATATAGAAATAACGAATGCCTGCAATTTTAATTGCAGCTTCTGTTACCCGTCCAAGCGAGCGAAGCGGGCATTGACAGTAGAGGAGTTCCGTTTTATATGCGAAAAGATAAAGCCATTCACGGCTTATATTTACCTGCATGTGATGGGGGAGCCGTTGCTGCATCCGCAGTTGGAAGAGATTTTACGCATCGCTAACCAGCAGGGCTTTCAGGTGAACATCACTACAAATGGTTCGCTTGTAAGCAAGCAACAGGGGGTGTTGCAGAAATATCCGCCACGGCAGATTAACGTTTCGCTGCACGATTTGGAGGAGAATATTCCGCCCGAATCGTTGCCCGAATTTATCCGTGGCACGCTTCAGTTTGCCCACAGTGTGGCTGATACCACGTATATAAATCTTCGGCTATGGAATAGGGTGGACGATACGTTGAGCGAATTTAATCAGCGTTGTTTAAGTTTGCTTGCCAAAGAGTTGGATTTGGACATGTCTGTTTTTTCAAAAGAGAATTTTTTGAAGGGTATTCATCTCCGCAAGCATATCTATTTGCAGTCGGCTGCACGTTTTGATTGGCCGGATACGGA
The DNA here is from genome assembly GCA_031292565.1 of Paludibacteraceae bacterium. Classification (GTDB taxonomy): domain Bacteria; phylum Bacteroidota; class Bacteroidia; order Bacteroidales; family Paludibacteraceae; genus JAFGVL01. The sequence continues at coordinate 441,600 of JARLGW010000001.1, read as the reverse complement.
GGCTACTCCTTCCGAGACCGATGCTAAAACCTGCTACGCGTTGAAAGACCACATCGCCATCCTGTCCGACGGCACGATTGTGCCTTGCTGCATTGACGCGGATGCGCATTTGCGTTTGGGCAATATTTTCACGGATGACTTACGGGAGGTATTACATACAAAAAAAGCCCTCCTGATAAAGGAGGGCTTTGCCAACAAAGTGGCTATTGAAAACTTTTGTAGAGTCTGTGGATTTAGATAATGTACAGTGAGCTGATTGATTCGTTTTCGTACACACGACGGATGGAGTCGGCAAACAAATCGGCAATAGTAAGTACTTTTACTTTTTCACATCCTTTGGCGTAAGGGATGGAATCTGTTGTCAGTAGTTCGGTTAAACCTGATTTTTCAACTCGTTCGCTAGCCGGGTCGGACATCATGGCGTGGCTTACTAAGGCACGAACTGATTTTGCGCCGGCAGTTTTCATCACATCGGCGGCTTTGGTTAAAGTTCCGGCGGTGTCCACCATGTCATCTACAATCAACACGTCTTTTCCGGCTACATCACCGATTACTTTTATTTCGCTCACCACGTTGGCTTTTTCTCTTGTTTTGTGGCAAAGTACGAGTGGCAACCCCAGGTATTTGGAGTATGAACCTGCACGTTTGGAACCTCCCACGTCGGGCGAAGCAATGATTAAATTATCTAAGTTGAAATTTCTTTTAATGTGTTCTACGAAAATAGTAGAGGCGTACAAATGATCTACGGGAACGTCGAAGAAACCTTGAATTTGGTCGGCATGCAGATCCATCGTAATAAGTCGGTCAATGCCGGCTACGCTTAGTAAATCGGCTATAAGCTTGGCACCAATGGAAACACGAGGTTTGTCTTTTCTGTCCTGACGAGCCCAACCGAAGTAAGGAATAACGGCAATAATTTTGTAGGCAGAAGCTCTTTTTGCCGCGTCAATCATCAGGAGTAATTCCATTAAATTATCGGAATTCGGGAACGTGGATTGAACTAAATAAACATAGGATCCACGGATAGATTCCTCGTAAGATACTGCAAATTCACCATCAGCAAAGTGTTGAATGTTCATTTTGCCAAGTTCACAATGTAAGCTCTTACAAATATTTTCCGCTAAATATCGGGTATTTGTACCTGAAAAGACCTTAATGGGTGCGTCTTTAATCATTTTGATTTTTGATTAATTTATTCGTTTTTGGGAAAAGTCGCTGCAAAGGTAAAACATATTATGTTTTGATTACAAAAAGAGAGAGAAAATTTGAAATAAAAATAAGGCTATTCTATTTTTCGCAGAAGAGAAATGATTTGTTTGTTTTCGGATTAAATCTTTTTTACCTTTTTTATTAAAACAGATAAAAAGGAGTATATTTGCATTCCTTTATCATTTGAACAAAAGTGATAACTGCAATAAATTCCGAAATTTTCACGCATTTTTATGGTAAAAAATCTGGTCAAAGTATTTATTGTTGTACTTGCGGTGTCTTCCTGCGTAACTCCTAAGCGTGTAAACTATTTGCAGACACCTGGTGGTGGCATCCCTTCATATAATCAGGTAAACACGGTTGATGATTACAAGCTTGAAGTTGGTGATCAAGTTTATATCAATGTATCAACTTTAAATGAGGACTCTAAAAAATTATTTTCAGGAAGCAATTCAAATTTTGCAGAATCTTCAGCATCGTCGTCTTCATCAGTTGATCTTAATGCCTATACTATTTTTTCTGATGGGAAAATTGATTTTCCTTTTATCGGCTCTATTAAAATTGCAGGGCAAACAGCAAGAGAAGCAAAAGATTCGGTTTTATCTAAATTGAAAGTTATAATCCCAGATTGTGATGTAGATCTCCGATTGGCAAACAGTTTTTTTACCGTAGTAGGTGTTGCTGCTTCAGGACGATTTCCAATTACAAAAGAAAAACTAACTGTTTTTCAGGCATTAGCTATATCCGGCGATTTGAAATCGTTTTCGGATAGGGCTAAAATTCACGTGTTAAGGCCAACCGAAAATGGTACTTTGGTAAAATCGTTTGATGTAAGAAGTAAAGATATAATTAATTCCGAGTATTATTATATAAGACCTAATGATGTAATATATGTACAAGCATTTAAGGGTCAATTTTTTGGATTTGAAACCTTTAGTTCCGTTATTACAACGGTATCAACTACATTGTCATTTGGCTATTTATTATATCACCTTGTATTGAAATAGGAATAAGTATTTATGTATATAAATCAAATCAAATATTTGCTAGTTGCCATCCTGTCAATTTTTGTAGTTTCTTGTGTAACAACCAAGGATACAACATATTTGCAGGATACAAAGGCTTCTTATCCGAAGGGGGAATTTACTGATTATAGGATAAGACCTGACGATGAATTAAGTATTCGCGTTCTTTCTATGAACCCTGAAATATCAGGAATTTTTCTTAATGGTGGGGCGCAGGGTAACAATACCCAATCTACATTTAGAGTATTCGGCGATGGAACAATAGATATACCTTTTATTCGTAAAATAAAAGTGGAGGGACTGACAGAAAGAGAAGCAACCCATGAAATAGAAACCAGGTTGCAAGATTATATTAAAGAAAAGTTAGCTGTTAAAGTTTCGGTGGTGAATAAGTACTTTTATATGATCGGAGAGTCTAATGCCAAAGGACAATTTCCGGTTTACAAAGATAAAATGACTATTTTTGAGGCGATTGCTTTAGGTGGTGATTTAGGTGTGCCTGCTGACAGAAAACAAGTGAAAATCATTCGAAAAGTAGATGGTGTAGAGAAGATTATAAAATTCGATTTACGATCTAAATCAATTATTGATTCTGAATATTATTATGTTCAGCCTAACGACATTATTTACGTGGAACTTACCAAGGGAAGTTTTTTCAAGATAACCTCTTTTTCTACTTTTTTGGGTGTAGTAACCTCTTCTTTAAGTTTCATTTTATTAGTAATACAATATTCAAAATAGCTTATGGAACAATATAACAAAACTAGCGATATTTATAATAATCCACATATCAATCAAGAGCCGGATGATGATAATTCTTCATTCGACATTATGTTGTGGGTAATGAAGTTTGTTAGATATTGGTATTTGTTTGTGATTTTTATAGCAGGAGCATTAATTTTTACATATCTTCAAAATCGTAAGTGGCAGCCGGAATATAAAACTAGTGCACAGGTAATGATTGATGAAGGGCGGGCTGCTATGATGTACAATAGCGGAAGTCAGAACTTGATGCAAGGGTTTGGCGTTCAACCAGGGTATCGGAATGTAAACAACCAGATTATTATGTTTGGTTCCTACGATCTTGTTCGTAAAGTAGTTAAAAAATTACCATTAACAGTAGATTGCTATACCAGAGGGCGGTTTAAGATTAACGATCTGTATAAAATAGCCCCTGTTACAATAACACAGAACTATATTTCACCCGAAGCTTATGGTATGGAATATACAATTGTTGATGAAGGTGGTGGCGGATATACCATCTTATGGAAACGGAATAAAAAGGAATATTTTGTTAAAGGTAAATATGGTGTATCGTTAAGAAATTCACTGTTTTCTTTAAATATAAACAGAACAGATATTTACCGACCAGGCTTTAAATTCTATTTTCAATTTAAGTCGGAGGATGAATTAGTAGATTCCTATAGTAGCAGGCTTGCATTTGATTTTGTTATGCAAGGAGCTTCTGTAGTTTCTGTTTCATTGACTGGAAGTGTTGCCGATAGAGATATTGATTTTATAAATACCCTAGCCGAAACTTTTATTGAAGAAAACTTAGCGAAGAAGAATGAGGTAGCTAATAAAACTATCGATTTTATTGAGGCTCAACTTGCTAGTATTTCAGATTCAATTTCTATTTCAGAAGGGAGACTTAAATCGTACAGGGTAAACAATCAAATTGTTGATGTAGAAAGCTATACATCTCAGCTATTGGGCGATTCAAGAAAAGTGGAAACAGATAATTCGGTGTTTAAATTAAAGGAAGCCTATTTTAATTATTTGACAAATTATTTAAGAAAAAATATTCAGAATGAAGTTGTTGCAGTACCAACTTCAATGGGAATTACTGACCCAGCACTGGTGAAATTAGTGACGGATTACAACGAGCTTCAAATTAAGAAAAAAGATGTTGGCTCCAAAAACCCTTTTTATGCAAAGTATAATGAAGATTTAGTTGTTGCTAAAGCCTCTTTATTGGAAGTATTGCGTAGTATGAGAGCTACATTGGATATAGAAAAGAATGACCTAAGATCTAAGAATCAGGAAGTTGGAAAGAGAATTGCACAATTACCAAATCAAGAAAGTCAATTAAGTAATTATCAGAGAAGATTTAAAATACATGATGATTATTATACCTTCCTGTTGCAAAAAAGAGCAGAATCACAAATTCAGAAAGCATCCAACTCTGCCGATAATGTGATATTAGAAAAAGCTCGAATCATGTCCATTACAAATGGAGGGGTAAAACAAAAAACCCGTTTGTTATATTTAATCATAGGCATTCTACTTCCATTCTTTTTTGTTATAATTAAAGAGCTTCTAAACAACAAGATAATAGATAAAAAGGATATTGAACGTTATTCGCCATATCCATATTTGGGAGCCATCAGGCATACAAATACAAAAGATCCCGTGCCGGTTCAAAAGAGTCCTCGGTCAGGTTTGGCCGAATCCTATCGGGTTATCCGAACGCGTATTGAATTTGTTGTACAGCGGCAGTTTCCTACCAGTATATTAGTCACCTCTACCGAATCCGGCGATGGTAAAACCGCTTATTCTATGAATATGGCAGCAATGTATGCTTTAACGGGGAGAAAAACAGTTTTGATTGATTTGGATTTACGTAAACCAAGTATTGCAAATCGATTGGGTATAAGCGTGGATAATAAAAAAGGCATATCCAATTATTTGATCGGACAAGTGGAGTTAGACGATTTAATAATTAAGAATACAAAATATAAATTTGATATTATTCCCGGAGGATCTATTCCTCCGAACCCAGGTGAGTTAATCCGGTCGGAAAAGCTTAAAGACTTGTATAATCAACTATGTAGCATGTACGACCATGTGATAATAGATACCTCTCCAATCGGTTTGGTGGCAGATGCTTATGCTCTTATGTACTGGGTAGATGCCAACATGTTCTTAGTCAGAAGTGAAAAAACTAATAAATTATTCTTTAAGAGTATTCTACAACAAGTAAAATCAGATAAAACGCCTAATCTTTATATCGTACTTAATGATGTTGACGAGAAAAAAGCAAGTTATTCTAGTTACCATGAATATGGACGACGGTCGTATTATATGAAGAAGGATGAATATCATACTTATGCAAAGGAATATTTCGATCAGGCAGAAGATGAAATCGAAGTTCCAAAAAACAAAAAATAGAATTTTAGGTTTACCGTTGCTTTTTAGATTATGAAAAATATAAAGATTGCCATTATAGGGTTAGGCTATGTAGGCCTTCCTTTAGCCATTGAATTTGGAAAGAAATACGATGTATTGGGGTTTGATATTAATATCGATAGAGTACGTGAATTACAAAACGGAATAGATCGTACTCTCGAAGCTAATTTGGCGGAACTCAAAACTGTAATTAATCAGAAAAAAGGTAATGATATCGGATTATCATTTTCATCAAGTCAATCCGATTTAAAGGATCGAACAGTTTATATTGTTACAGTTCCAACGCCTATTGATGCTTTTAATAATCCAGATTTAACCCCTTTATTATCCGCTAGTAAAATGGTGGGAGAAGCCCTTTCTGTTGGCGATGTGGTGATTTATGAATCCACCGTATATCCCGGATGTACGGAAGAAGATTGTATGCCTCAATTGGAAAAATCATCAGGCTTAAAGTTTAATGAAGATTTTTATTGTGGTTATTCTCCCGAAAGAATAAACCCCGGAGATAAAGTAAATACACTAACTAAAATAAAAAAAGTAACCTCAGGATCGACTCCTGAAATTGCCGATTTTGTTGATACCCTATATAGTTCCATTATTGATGCCGGCACGTTTAGAGCGTCCTCTATCAAAGTGGCCGAAGCCTCCAAGGCAATAGAAAATTCGCAACGGGATGTCAATATTTCTTTTATGAACGAATTGGCCTTGATTTTTGACAGAATGGGTATTGATACCAATGATGTAATTGATGCCGCCGGTTCCAAATGGAATTTTTTGAAATACCGTCCAGGCTTGGTCGGTGGGCATTGCATAGGTGTTGATCCTTATTATTTGGTTCATAAGGCAAAAGCCCTTGGTTATCACCCCGAAGTTATTTCATCAGGCCGTAGGGTAAACAATAGTATTGCCGAACACATTGCAAATAAAGCAGTGAAATTAATGATAAAAAAAGGTGATGTAATAAAAGGTGCAAAAGCCTTGATTCTCGGTATTACTTTTAAAGAAAATTGTCCCGACATCCGTAATACAAAAGTTGTGGATATTTATAAGGAGCTTAAAGAGTTTGGGTTGCAAATAGATGTGTACGACCCTTGGGTTGATGCGGCCGAAGTAAAAAAAGAATATGGTATCGACATTATATCAACAGTAGATCCAAATAAAGCGTACAATGCAATTGTAGTAGCTGTAGCACACCAGCAATTTAAAACATTTGACTTTGCTAAATACAAAAATCAAGGCGCCATTATTTATGACGCCAAGAATATTGTAGATAGAAATCTAGTAGATGCCCGCTTGTAATAATTACGAGCCACAATAAGTAATATCAGCCGGTATTATGCCATTCATTACATCTTCAATCTCTTGAAGTGTAACACGGTTGAAGTCACCATAAATAGTATGCTTTAAGAAGGACGCTGTTTCTGCAAAATTGATAGCCTTTTGGTCGTTGAAGTTTAACAACCCATAAATCATACCCCCCATAAAAGAATCGCCGGCACCTACGCGGTCAATAATATCCGGTATGTCATAAAGAGGCCCTTTGAATAGCTGCTCACGATTAACCAATACGGCGTTTAATTTATTATGACTAGCACTAATAGAGTCCCTAAAAGTGGTAAAAATCTTTGATGCTTTAGGGTATTGCTTAATAAACTGTTTGCATACCGACTCGTATTCCGCAACATCTTTACTCTCTGTGTGTATTGTGTTTTCCAAGTCCTCTTTTAAAGGATGAATATCAAATATGGTAGCCATATCTTGCTTACTAGCTAGAATCACATCGCAATATTTAATCATCTCCGGTAGTATCTCTTGGATAGTTTTACCATATTTCCACAAAGAAAATCGGTTGTTGATGTCGCACGAAATAGTTAATCCCATTTTATGCGCAATCTTGATAGCTTCCAAGCAAGCATCCGCCGCATTCTGCGATAGGGCGGGAGTGATGCCCGACCAGTGAAACCACCCTGCATCTTCAAAAATAGCTTCCCAGTTTATCATACCCGGTTTAATTTCGGCAAACGCCGAGTGTTGCCTGTCGTAAACCACTTTAGATCCACGCATAGATGCTCCTGTTTCCAAATAATAGAGCCCCATCCTGTAACCGCCATATATAATATGGTCAACACCTACATATTTGGTGCGCAACACGCCTACACATTTTTTTGCAAGTTCGTTATCTGGTAATCGGGTCACAAATTCCGCATCCATCCCGTAATTAGCCAAAGATATGGCCGCATTAGCTTCACCTCCTCCAAATGTAACCTTAAATCGTTCAGTTTGAATTATTCGTTTATGGTTGGGTGTGGCCAACCGTATCATAACTTCCCCAAACGTGATAACTTTCTTACCCATAAGATATGTTGTTGTTTGTTTCTTGTACTTTTACAAAGCTAATTTTCTTTTCGTGTTTATACAACAGCAAAACTTAAAATAATATATAAAAAAAGAGCTGTTCCCTTTAAATACAGGGGAAACAGCTCTTTTTAAATTTCTATGACGAAACCTTATGCTTTCTTGGCTTTTTCAATAATTGCCTTAAAAGCTTCGGGGTGATTCATTGCTAAATCGGCTAATACTTTGCGGTTCATTTCGATACCTGCTTTGTGTAAAGCTCCCATTAATTTTGAATAAGACAATCCTTCCACACGAGCGGCTGCATTGATACGTTGAATCCATAATCCGCGGAAGTTGCGTTTTTTAGCTTTGCGGTCACGAAATGCGTATTGTAAACCTTTTTCCCATGTGTTTTTGGCTACTGTCCATACGTTTCTTCTTGCTCCGAAATATCCTCTTGTTAATTTAAGGATTTTCTTTCTTTTAGCTCTCGAAGCGACATGATTTACTGATCTTGGCATAATTTGTAATGATTTTGAATGTTAGCGTTCCAATTTTCTTGGAAACTTTGGGCTAAGGCATTCGGTTAAAACTAATTTGAAATGTTGTTTTTAAGTGATTCTTATCTAAGACCCAACAAAGTTTTTACACTTTTTTCGTTAGTCTTGTCTACCAAACCATCCAGTGTTAGTGCACGTTTTTGTTTTGTAGTTTTCTTAGTTAAAATGTGACGCTTAAACGCATGTTTTCTTTTAATTTTTCCTGATCCGGTAAGGGTAAACCTTTTTTTTGCACCGGAGTTAGTTTTCATTTTTGGCATTATACAAATATTTAATTGATAAAAAATTATTTTGTTTTCTTAGGCGAAAGCATGATTATCATACGTTTTCCCTCTAGTGTTGGCAACGAGTCAACCTTGGCTATATCTTCCAACGCGTTGGCAAACCGAAGCAACAACACTTCTCCTTGTTCTTTAAATAAAATAGAACGACCCTTAAAAAACACATAAGCTTTAAGCTTACAGCCTTCTTTTATAAATTCTTGGGCATGCTTCAATTTAAAGTCGTAATCGTGATCGTCCGTTTGTGGACCAAAACGAATTTCTTTTACTACCACTTTAGCCGCTTTTGCTTTTTGTTCTTTTTCCCTTTTCTTTTGTTGATACAAGAATTTTTGATAATCAACAACTCTACAAACGGGTGGAACAGCATTAGGCGAAATCTCTACAAGATCTAAACCTAAATCATCCGCAATCTTAATCGCTTCAGTGATTGAAAAAACACCTTGTTCAACGTTATCACCTACAAGACGAACTTCATTCGCGTGAATTTTTTCGTTTATCTTGTGTAGTTCTTCTTTTTCTACTCGTCTGTGTGTGCGAGGAATAAATTGCTTAGCTATTGCTTGGGTCCTCCTAAATTAATTAGTAATAGATTTGTTTGTTTAAAATTAGCGCACAAAAATAGTCATTTTTCTTTTCATGCAACTATCATTGTATAAATTAATTATACTCAATCACCATTTTTTCCACTTCCGAACTTATTAAAGCTGCAAAATCGGCCACTTTTAAGCTTCCTTTGTCGCCTTCACCTTGCTTACGAACCGAAACTTCTCCATTTTCAAATTCTTTTTCACCTACAATAAGCATGTAAGGGATGCGTTTCAATTCGTTGTCGCGAATTTTACGTCCTATTTTTTCATTACGGTCGTCCACAACGGTACGGATGTCTTGTTTATTAAGCGTTGCAGCCAATTCATTAGCGTAGTCGTTAAACTTCTCGCTAATAGGAAGTACCACTACCTGATCCGGTGTAAGCCACAAGGGGAATTTACCTCCCGTGTGCTCAATAAGCACAGCCACGAAGCGTTCCATTGAGCCGAATGGTGCACGGTGAATCATTACAGGTCGGTGTTTTTGGTTGTCCGCTCCGGTATATTCCAACTCGAAACGTTCGGGCAAGTTATAATCCACCTGAATGGTTCCCAATTGCCAACGTCTTCCGATAGCATCTTTTACCATGAAGTCCAATTTAGGTCCATAGAATGCAGCTTCGCCTAATTCAACTTTTGCTGGCAACCCTTTTTCCTGACAAGCTTCCACGATGGCACGTTCCGCTTTTTCCCAGTTTTCATCGCTACCAATATATTTTTCACGGTCGTTAGGGTCACGAAGAGATATTTGTGCCTCAAAATTATCAAAACTCAATGCTTTGAAAATGATAAAGATAATATCCATTACCTTCAAAAATTCGTCTTTCAACTGATCGGGGCGGCAGAAGATGTGTGCATCATCCTGGGTAAAGCCACGTACCCTTGTAAGCCCGTGTAATTCGCCACTTTGTTCGTAGCGATAAACGGTACCGAATTCGGCTAACCGTACGGGTAGATCCTTATATGATTTTGGGCTAACTTTGTAAATTTCACAGTGATGAGGGCAGTTCATTGGTTTTAGCAAAAACTCTTCACCTTCTTGCGGTGTATGTATCGGTTGGAACGAATCTTTACCATATTTTGCATAGTGACCCGATGTTACCCACAATTCTTTTTGTCCGATATGTGGAGTCATTACCTGTTGGTACCCAAAGTTCTTTTGGATGCGTTTCAAGAAATCCTCCAGGCGGCTGCGTAATGCTGTTCCTCTAGGCAACCATAATGGAAGGCCTGGGCCTACGGCTTGCGAGAAGGCAAACAATTCTTGTTCACGGCCTATCTTACGATGGTCACGCTTTTTAGCCTCTTCCATAAATACCAGATATTCATCCAGCAGTTTCTTTTTAGGAAAAGTGATACCGTAAATACGGGTAAGCATTTTGCGTTTTTCGTCGCCACGCCAGTATGCACCGGCCACGGCTGTAAGCTTAATAGCTTTAATATCGCCCGTGTTTATTAAGTGTGGGCCACGGCAAAGGTCGGTAAAAGCCCCCTGTGTGTAGGTGGTTATCGTGCCATCGGCAAGGTCGCTAATAAGCTCGCATTTATAGGTTTCGCCACGTTCACCAAACATCTTCAACGCGTCTGTTTTGCTGATGCTTTGGCGGGTAAGTGTTTCTTTTTTAGCTACTAATTCGGCCATTTTGGCTTCAATAGCAGGTAGGTCGCCTTCCTTTATCACGGTTTCGCCCGGATCTACATCGTAGTAGAATCCACTTTCAATGGCAGGCCCGATACCAAATTGGATGCCCGGATACAACTCCTGAAGGGCTTCGGCTAGTAAGTGAGCGGATGTGTGCCAAAAAGCGTGTTTAGCTTCGTCGTCGTCCCACTTGTGCAACTTGATTGTGCAATCTTCGTTGATGGGCAGGGAGAGGTCTTTCACTTCGTTGTTAATACTACAGGCCAACACCTCTTGTGCTAACCGCGAACTGATACTTTCAGCAATTTGAAGTCCGGTAGTACCTTTTTCGTACTCGCGCACCGAACCGTCGGGAAATGTTACTTTAATCATAATGTTTATTACCTTACAAATGGTTTTTATAGGATTGCAAAAATACAGAAAAGTTACGAGAGTTTTCTTTGCTTTTGAAAAAACTCTATGAAAAGATGTAGAATAGTTAGAGCTCCGACGGAACGATTTTATTTTCTAGCCTAGTGATTTCAATCCTAGGTGATTTGTGTTTAAAATTCAATTATATGCTTATAAATACCCTCTTCGTCAATGCCTATTTCATGGTAAAGCTCGGCTGGCATACCATGTTCCACGAAGTGGTCGGGTAATCCTATTCGCTTTATGGAAGGGGTATACCCGTTGTCCGCCATAAATTCGAGTACAGCGCTACCAAATCCACCCTGTATTACTCCATCTTCAATGGTGATTATTTTTTGGAATGAAGTAGCTATGTGGTGTAGTAATTTTTCGTCCAAGGGTTTTACAAAGCGCATGTCGTAGTGGGCAATACTTTTTCCTCTTTCCATTTCTGCTCGTGCAATGGCTTTAGCTGCCGCGTTACCAATAGGGCCAAGGGTAAGCACAGCGAGGTTAGTTCCTTCTTTCAGGCAACGCCCGGTACCTATTTCCACCTCCTGCATCGGCGTTTCCCAGTCCACCAAGTAGCCAGAGCCACGAGGATAACGGATGGCAAACAAGCCTTTTGCCTCTTTTTGGGCGGTGTACATCAAGTTGCGCAGTTCGCTTTCGTCGAAAGGCGAAGCCAGGGTCATGTTCGGTATGCAACGCAGATAAGCCAAATCGAATGCTCCGTGGTGGGTAGCCCCGTCGGCACCTACAATGCCCGCTCTATCCAAGCAGAGAATTACAGGCAGGTTGAGAATGGCTATGTCGTGAATCACGTTATCGTAAGCCCTCTGCATGAAGGATGAATATACGTTGCAAAACGGAATTTTTCCTTCCTTGGCCAAGCCGGCGGAAAAAGTTACCGCATGCCCTTCGGCAATGCCCACGTCGAAACAGCGGTCGGGCATTTCCTGCATCATGATGTTGAGTGAGCAGCCACTTGGCATGGCGGGTGTGATACCCACAATTTTGTCGTTTTCGCGTGCCAGTTCGAGTAGTGTGTGTCCGAACACATCCTGAAATAGGGGCGGATTTTTGCCGTCCCGTTTGATAATCCGTTTTCCGGTAGCTTTGTCAAACATGCCGGGGGCATGCCACACGGTGGCAAACTCTTCGGCGGGTTTGTATCCTTTGCCTTTTTTAGTGATGCAATGCACTACTTTGGGGCCTTTAAAATCTTTTATGTCCTTTAGTATGCGAACCATATCCTTTACATCGTGTCCGTCAATGGGGCCGAAGTAGCGGATATTCATTCCTTCAAAAACATTATTTTGGCGTGCTAGCGTAGCTTTGATGCTGTTGGTAATCCGTTGTATCTTAGCTTTTCCCTGCTCGTTAATCAAGCCCATTTTTCGTAAAGAACGATACAGTTCGTAGCGGATACGATTATAGGTTTTGGAGGTGGTGATGCTTAACAGGTATTGGCTCATACCCCCCTTGATAGGGTCGATGGCAATATGGTTGTCGTTAAGAATAATAAGCAAATTGTTGGGATTGGTCGAAGCATTGTTAAGCCCTTCAAAAGCTAGGCCGCCTGATAAGGCTCCGTCGCCTATCACGGCAATAACCTGTCGGTCTTTGTCGTTTTCGCTCAACAGAGAGGCTACCGACATGCCTAACCCTACCGAAATGGAATTGGAAGCGTGCCCGGAAATAAATGAATCGTACTCGCTTTCTTCCGGGTTAGGATAACCGCTTAAGCCTTTGTACTTCCTGTTTGTGCAGAATCTTTCCCGTCGCCCGGTAAGTATTTTATGTCCGTAGGCCTGATGCCCAACGTCCCACACGATACGATCATAAGGCGTACTAAACACGTAGTGCAACGCCACCGTAATCTCTATGGTGCCAAGGCTGGCTCCTAAATGACCGGGGTTGTGCGAAAGCTCGTCTATAATAAACTGGCGCAGCTCGCTACATACTTGTGGAAGCTGATCGACAGAAAGTTTTCTTAAATCGGAAGGAAAATTTATATTGGGTAATAACGGTTCGTTGTTATTGTACATTTCTCAAAAAAAGTTTAACACAAAAGTAATCTTTTTACAACAAAATGTGCAGACAGGCACTAAAAAACTTTTAGAAAGTATTTTAAGAGTAATTAACGCATTATTTCTTTTTACTCCACAAATACTGTTGTTTCTTTCCTGATTTCTTTTTGTAATTATTTAAGTAAATGGAGGCGTATAGACCCTGCTCGTGAAATATTTGATGCTCAGCGGCATGCAATGTATATACAAATTTTAGTTTTACGTTGTCTGTTTCAATAAATTTGATGTAGCCGTCAATACGGTTATACTCGGTGTTACGGTAAATCGGTTCACCCCAATACAGTTTGTTGTTTTCTTCCGGGTAAAAATACATTTGTCCGTCACCACGAAAATAAGTGTCGGAAAAACCGATACATTTGTATTCTATATTGGCTTCGATAAGCAGATCATTGTGTCTTAACCAATTCGATGTTCCACGGTCTCTTTCAAGGCCTAATAACCATCCGGCATCAATGCTTAATTTGTCAAATACTGTTTGTTTGGAAAAATCCAACCCGATAGAAGTCAACATCAGTCCATTATCGTGAATAAACTGGCTATCTGGGGCATCTTTCATTTTTGCATAATGCATCATGTACCCGAAATGCTGTAAATACACAACACCTTTTTGTGTCTTGCCCGCCCAACCCATGAAAAATTCTTCGCGTTGGGTAGTGCTTTGGCGGCCTGTCCAGTCTAACCATACTTTCATGTGGCTGTTGTTATTGTATATTTTCCACACCAATCCGTTTATCAACGGGCGGTAATAGCCGATGGAGTCCTGAAAAAAGACTCTAGGATAATCGCCAACTGCCGAGTCGCGTGGAAATGCTCCCATCGTAAATTTAAAAGGAGCCTGATTGAATTCGTAATAAGCAATCGGGTGGTAAGAGTCAATGGTATTGGCGCTACCGAATTCCTGCAACAATGCAACACCTACATGTACACGGTGTACAGTGTCGAACGACATGCCTATTTCGGGAGCAAGTCGTGTACCTGCCATGGTTTGATCCACTTCTTTTTTAGAGCCTCCAAATTCGGTGTTGTCAAAAAATGGGGTTGCAGAAACGCTCCATTCTAATTTTTTTTGTGAAAAACAGATAGTCGTAAACGTTAGGAGAGCAAATAATGCTATAAGTTTCTTCATGGGTTATGCTCATGTTATATTTAGTGGACAAATATAATTAAAAATCAGAATACTTATTTTTTTATTCATTTTACTTTAATGTGGTATCTTTGCAGCGTTACTAAAGAAAGGTGTATGAACTTAATTTCTTCACAATTGAAAGCCGAATTGCCCTTGAGATGGCAGAAAATTCAACAGATGTTGACGCTCGAAAATGCCGATGCCTGTTTGATTTCCACCAATGTAAATATATTTTACGCGGCCGGACAAATATTGGGCGGCTTTGTTTACATCCCAAGGGAAGGTGATCCCTGGTTTTTTATCCGTCGGCCTATCGGATTGACCGACAGGCATTTGGTATATATACGCAAAGTAGAACAAATACCAGCTATATTAAAAGAAAAAGGCGTCGTGCTACCCAAAACGTTGATGCTGGAAGATGAAATTCCGTACGGTGAGTGGGTGCGTTACGAGGCTGCTTTTACAGGTGCACGCTGCGTGGCGGGAACTACCTTGCTTCGTGAGGTACGAAGCGTGAAGACAGATTACGAAGTGTTGCAAATGAAAGATTCTGCCCGCTTGCAGTCCGAAGCCTACAAACAATTTCCATCCTTGTACAGGCAGGGAATGACCGACCATGATTATACCGTGGAGATGGAGCGTTGCATGCGTCAGTTAGGTAGCCTCGGTATGTTTCGTGTGTTTGGTTCCACCATGGAGGCTGCACAGGCCAGTGTACTGGCGGGCAGTAATGCAGAAGCTGCTTCGCCCTATGATTTTGCGTTGGGTGGTAACGGTATGCATCCTTCATTGCCTATCGGACACAATGGCGTGAAGCTTGAAGAGGGCATGGCCGTGATGGTGGACTTTGGTGGAAACTTCAACGGGTATGTGTCGGACATGACACGGGTGTTTTCCATTGGTAAGCTTACGCAACGAGCGTACGATGCGCATCAGGTATCGCTCGAAATACAGCAGGTGTTAGCTGAAAATGGTAAGCCGGGAGCCGTGTGCGAAGATCTTTATATTACTTCTCTCCAACTGGCTGAAAAATATGGCTTTGCCGATTGCTACATGGGGCTTAGTCAGCAAGCTAAATTTGTAGGACATGGGGTGGGTTTGGTTGTTAATGAATTACCCGTATTGTGTGGCAAAAACAGGGTAGAACTACAACCAAATATGATAATAGCCCTAGAACCGAAATTTATCATCTCCGGGGTAGGAGCGGTAGGTACCGAAAATACCTACGTGGTGAGGGATAATGGCATGGAAAAAATAACCATTGCACCGGAGGAGATTATAGATATTAGCTAATAGCTACCAGTTACGAGCTAATAGTAATTAGATAGATTACATTTTCCTTAAAACCATATACGTTTATCGTTAGCTTGTAACTCGTAACTCGTAGCTAACAACTTGTTTACTAAATATATGAATCCACTAATAAATAAAATGACCTCTTTCATCGTGATGGATGTGCTTGAAAAAGCACAGGCGATGGAGGCACAAGGCATCAATATTATTCACCTGGAAGTGGGTGAACCCGATTTTGATATACCCGCCTGTGTGGCCGAAGCTGCACAAAAAGCTTACTTACAGGGTAAAACACATTACACGCATTCGCTTGGCGACCCTGACCTGCGCCGGGCAATAGCTGATTTCAGCAAGGCGGAATATGGGGTGACGGTTGACCCCGATTGCATTGTGGTAACTTCGGGTTCGTCGCCCGCCATACTGATGGCCTTGATGTTGCTTTGCGAGGCGGGGGGAGAGGTGATTCTATCCAACCCCGGTTATGCTTGTTATAGTAATTTTGTGTTAGCCTGCAATGGCGTTCCGGTGGAGGTGAACCTCAAGGCGGAAAACGGTTTTTTGTTCGATATGGAAGAAATGAAAAAAGCCATTACACCCCGAACCCGTGCCATCTTTATCAATTCGCCCATGAACCCTACGGGTACGTTGCTCACCAAGGAACAGATGCAGGAACTGGCAGGGCTCAACATCCCGATTCTTTCGGATGAGATTTATCACGGACTGGTGTACGAGGGCAAGACTCATTCCATGCTCGAATTTAGCGACGAGGCGTTTATCCTCAATGGTTTCTCCAAACGCTTTGCCATGACGGGCTTACGCCTCGGTTACCTGATTGCCCCCAAGAAATATATGCGTAGCTTGCAAACCTTGCAGCAAAACCTGTTTATCTGTGCACCCAGCACGGCTCAACAGGCCGGGATAGCGGCTCTCACCCAAGCGGATGCCGACGTGCAGCGCATGCGCCAGACGTATAACGAACGTCGCTTGTACATGCTACAACGGCTACGAAGCATGGGCTTTACCATCCATACCGAACCACAGGGGGCATTCTACGTGTTTGCCGATGCCCGCAAGTTTACTTCTGATTGCTACCATTTTGCTTTTGATGTGCTTGAGAAAGCCCATGTGGGCATTACTCCCGGTGTAGATTTTGGTAGTAATGGCGAAGGCTTCGTGCGCTTTTCGTATGCCAATTCAATTGAAAACATTAAAGAGGGAATGGATAGATTGGAAAAATACTTGAGCTTCCTGCCCGAAGGGCAATACAATAGTAACCCCGTATGAAATGCGGGGTAGTGGTAAAAAAGAGATTCTACCCGAAGGGTGGTACAAAATACTGACTCTCAATAAACCGGAGGAGAGAGACTGAAAAGCACAAGAATTTAATCTTCCAAAATATGTTGTACACGGCCTACCTCGCCGGATTCTAGCATCACTTTGATGCCATGCGGATGATGGGCTGATTTGGTGAGGATGCGGCTTACCACGCCTTCGGTTAAGTTACCCGTGCGTTGGTCGGCTTTGAGTACTATTTCTACCAGTTGCCCCGGTTGTATATGGCTGCGGTTGCACCCGTCTTTCGTTTTATCTTCCATGTATTTTTTTTGTTCAAAGGTATGAAATCATTTAATAAAAGACATTTCCTGTTTTCAAAATAGAAAATATTTCAATTAAATGGGGTACAACGTTTTCTACTTAAACCTGCTAATTTTTAAAAACTTAGCAGGTTATTTCCTTTTCGAAATTGTTTATTGTAGTATAGAATATTCGTGAAATTTTGTTTACTACAATAAACAAAATCCTCTCAAATCTGCAACTTTAAATCAGTTTGTTAATCTCTCTGTTATATTCTTTCTATAGGTTTTAATCCAAATGATAGTTGTTACGAATTGTTACTTATATGTGTACAAGTTACGTTTTGCTAAACTTGCACCAAATGGAGTCGTAGATTTGTATTGTCAAATTTCTTTTATATTTTTATACTTTGTATTAAAATACATTATAGAATGGATAAAAATTTGCTTTGCTTTCAATTGAGAACAGCCGATGATAATGTTTGTTTTGGGTTTGGTTTAAACGATTTTCAGATTCCAAATGAATTAAAATCTGAAATAATAGAGAGTTTACAAAATGAAATAAATATAGTATTTGTTCAGAGATTAGATTATGCTCATGGAAATGCACAAATACCAAAATTTCAGAGAAATAATCCCGAAATTAGGAATAGAATAAGGGCTTTCCAAAACCTACTCGAAGAAAAATATCCTCAAATAAGAAAAATCTTGCCATTTTTTAATGCAATGCAGGAAGATGAGCTTTTTTTCTTTTCTCCAAAGGTCGATATTCCTTTTGAAGAAATATCTTCGATAGATGAATATCTCAAGTCCCAAAAATTAGATATTCAATATCAAATATATATTTCGATGAAAAATGCGAAATATGAAAATGTCTTAGATGAATATTCTCTAGTTGAATTTAAGGATAATGAGAAATATTTTATAGGTAAAGATCAAAATTGTAGATTTTGTAATAAAGATAAAACAAAGACAACATTTAAAAATAAATCGCATGCAATTTCAGAAGCCTTTGGAAATAAAAACATTATATGTAGGAATGAATGTGATAATTGCAACAATGAATTTGGTAAGAATATAGAACAAGATTTGATAAATTATTTGAGATTTTTTCGAGATTACTATGGTATTGCAGGGAAAAAGAGTGATAATAAATATATAGGTAAAAATTTCGAACTCATTAAATCTGGAGATAAATTAAAATTAAGCTATAAATATAATATAGAGAAAGAGAAAAATAACACGAGCGGGTTTATTAAACTTTTACCCTATGAAAAAATTATACCTCAAAAAATATATAAAACATTGTGTAAATATTTTCTTAGTACAATAGATGATAGTTTTATTCCATGTTTTAAAGAAACTATAAACTGGATAAATGGTTGTAAAAGCTCACAGGAACTTCCTAAAATAGCGGTTTCAATGAGTAAAAGTCACTTTACAAAAAGAGCTCGAATAAAGTTATATTTACGAAAAAATAGAAATTACAATTTACCTTTTGCTGTTGGAGAGTTTAATTTTACAGTGATAAAATATATATTTATTGTACCTTTCTCCAATCAAGATTCTTGTTTATTTATTAAAGATGAAGATTTTAATAGATTTTGGCTTTTTTTTCAAAATTATAGTTATCATTTAAATTGTGATTTTGTTGAATTTAATGATACCGAAAAGGTTAATCCTTATATAGAAGTTAATAAAGATATTTTGAATTTTACAACTCCAACGCCCTTAAAATGAAATTTACGTAAACCCTTTATCCAAATTAGGCAGATTTGTGGCATTTTATTTTAATGCTAAAATAAGTAATGCTACTGGAAAAATGATTATTTGATTAATAAAAATGAATAGAATTATTTTTTAGGATTTCTTTAAGATAATATCTATTTTTGAATCGTAAAAAATAAATACATCTGAAAATTTCAACATTTATGAAAAAAATAATATTATGCTACTTCTTAGCGTTTAGCCCTTTGTTCTTTCTTAATGTATATTGCAGTGGGAGCCAAACCGAAGTCGGCGTAGTTATAAACGGAGTACGCTGGGCCACCCGCAATGTTGCCGCTCCAGGAACCTTTGCCACTAACCCCGAAGATGCCGGTATGTTTTACCAATGGAATAGCAAGGTAGGATGGTCTGCTACAGGAGAAATAGGCAGCATAACCGCTACTGATGGTTCTACTACTTGGAATAGTAGTTGGACTGGTGGCTATACATCTCCATCATCATCTGACACATGGACATCCACCAACGACCCTAGCCCTGTCGGTTGGCGTGTGCCAACTTATGTAGAAATAAAAACATTGTTAGACACCACCAAAGTAACTACCACTTGGATAACCCAAAGTAGTAGTGTATATGGTAGAAAATTCACGGACAAAACAACAGGTAATTCTATTTTCCTTCCAGCTCCTGGTTTTCGTGTCTTCGACTCCGGTACGCTTGTCCTTGATGGTTTGTATGGTGGCTATTGGAGCAATACGACCCTCGTTAGCCGTCTCGCTTACGATTTGGATTTTGGCAGTAGTGGTGCCGACTGGTACCTCAACAAGCGTGCCGATGGTTTTAGTGTGCGCTCTGTTATAAAATAGATTAAACTATTTGATGTATTATTTTATATGTAAATATGTAATGTTTCAGTTTAATTTTACAACCCCAATGCCTCTAAAATCAATTCCGCATCAAATCCTTTATCCAAATTAGGTAAGTGTTTTTCGTAGGCTTCGCGTTGTAGCTTACGGGCGTAGGCCTCGTTGAAGAAGAAGCGACCGTTGCTTATCACGTAGTTGAGGATAAAGAAGCGGTAGGCTTCCTTCATAAAACACACTTCATCGCGGGTGAGGGGAAACACCTTGTGATACTCCTTGAGGAACTCTAGGAAACGAGGTTCGTTGAGTTGCGAAAAGGTGTAGGAGAAATCCGTTTTGTCGCCAATGTCCGAACACACCCGGCTGAAGGAATAAAAATCGAGCATGCGCGAACTCATCCGAAACCAATCGTAATCCCAGCGCGAAAAGAACGTACCGTTTTCACGCACCGAGAAGTTACCGATGTTCCAATCCACGAACACGGGTATTTTGGTGCAGGCTGAATAACCGTATTTCTCGGCGTTCTCCAAAAAGATATGGCAGTGCTCTTTTATCAGTTCGTTGAAGCCCACGAACTTTAGTTTACTCTCCGGCTTTTCCAAGCGGCGCAGCAGGTGGTATATATCTTTTACCAGTGTTTTTGACGATTTTGGCAGCACGGGCGTCATCTCGTCGCATAACTTATGGAACTTTGCCAGCTCACGTCCTATAATCTTTACCTGCTCGTCGCTTAGCCGTTTTGGTAGCGAGGTGTTTACCCGCACGGCACGGTAGAACACCATCCACACGTCGATAAACTCGTCCTCGTGGCGGTATAGGTACAGGTTGTTGTCTTTCATCAGTGAGCTAGAGAGGAAATGGTCGTAAGGGCGTTCCAGGTTATTGGCCAGCACGTTAATAATCTCGTGGTCTTCCTTGAAATTCTCATATTGCCCAAAATTGGACACCTTGGCAAACACGAAGGTTTTGTCGGTAAACGTGATGCGGAATACTTTGTTGGTGGACACGTTCACGCTCAAATCTTCAATCTTGCGGATGCGCCGTTTAGGGTTGTATTCGTACCAACCTTTTTCTATGATGGGTAGTAAATCTATCGGGTTGTTCATAAGTGCCTTTTTATAGAGTTTTTGACATAATGTAAGCATAAGGCTTCTCTAATTGTAGCTGAGCCTTGCCTTGCATTAATGTAAACGCTAAAATAAGTAATTATGTTGGAAAAATGATTATTTGTTGAAAACAAAATCAAGAAGGCATGAATAGTAAAAAGTGCAGGTTGGGCTTGATAATTATGAACCAAAAGCCTAAGTTAAATGATGCTCAATTCAAGTTAGACATTCTCTATTCTTTCAATAACGGAATGTCTTTAGCGATATGTTTTGCTTAGTTACAAGCACGGGTAGAAAAATCCGCTCTTGCAGGTATATTTGGACTGATAAGATAATCTTATTGTTTTTTTAATATAAAACAAGCTTGATCTCCATCGTGTGTTGCATTTACAAATTTAGTTAGGCGTTGAAACATCTTTTTATCTTTTTGGAGGATTTTAATGTCTTCGGGTAACGTAATATTTCGTATATATTTTTCGCTATTGATAAATTGAGCAACTCTTGAATCATGCTTGATTTCTTCAATTGTAAATCCCGTTTGTTTAGCAAGTAAAGACATACTTGAGGTAGTATGTAAATAGAAATGACGCGGGCTGTCTATTTGAAACCAATTAATGCCATATTTACGGTAAGCATAACAATCTACAACCGGGATGCGTATCAGAATTCTACCGCCGGGATTTAGTAATTTATAGCATTCTGTCAATACCTCACTTGGGTTATCCATGTGTTCGAATGAGTGATGCATCATAATCAGATCGAACTTTTGTTCCTTATAGTTATAAATATCAGTTTTATAGATACGAACGCCCGAAGGATAGAAAATTTCTTTCTCAATAAAAGGATCAATACCTGTTAGGTTGGTGTAACCCCACGCGTGCATTTCTTGCAATGCGTGTCCGCTTCCGCACCCAACATCCAAGATTGAGGCCGCTTTACTTATTTTGCTTTTACGTAATATAGAAGCCCAACCATAGGTTCTTACATAGCGAGTATATTCGGATATGAATCCATGGTAATAGCCCGATAATAGAAATCTATGCAGCATATTTTTAAGGCTGCTGCTGGTTGTAGGTCTGTATGAATAATATTGATCTGAAGGATAATATTTGGCTACATTTTGTGGCACTTCTGCAATTTGCAAACATCCGCATTCAGGACATTTGAAATATATGAATTCGTCGTGTGAGCCAAATGCCAATTCATATATCTTAATGGGTTGATTACCCAATGTGTTTTTGCAAATTTTACATGTGTAGCTATCGGTATTATTCATCTGAATGGTAGATTGTAGTCGTTTTAACTCTAATGTTTAGATTCTGGTTTTCGGAGCAACCTCTAAACTATTTTTCTTTGTTGCAAAGATAGTTTTTTCTGTTAAAACTATAAAACAAAATTCTATCGGGTTGTTCATTCGTCCTTTTTTCATAAGGTTTTTTTACATAATTTAAGTACACGGCTTGTTTAGTTAAGATAATCCTTATTCTGAATTAATGTAAACGCTAAAATAACCAATTATGTCGGAAAAATGATTATTTGATTAAGTAAAAAAGAATCGAATTGTTTTTTTATTTTTTTTCTAAGAAATAATATCTATTTTTGAATCGCAAAAAAAGATACCTGAAAATCATATTTTAGTATACAGAATAAAAACATAATTCTTACGGTTGATAAATTTTTAAAATAACGTATATGAAAAAACAAATTCTAATTGCAGTAGTCCTGCTATGCGGTTCCTTGTGCATGCACGCTACCGATGTGCAAAGCCTCGTGGTCCAAGCCAAGGGAGGTAGCGAAAGCACGTGCGCCCTGAGTGGCGTACGAAAAATTACCTTTTCGGGTGGCACAATGAGCATGGTAAAAAAAGATGCTACACAGAGTGATTATACCATTAGCAACGTGCAAAAACTTTTGTTCGGGTTGCGTACTTCAGCTATTAACGAAGTAACCACCAGTAGCTTGAAGGCTTATCCAAACCCAGCCAAAGAGGTACTCAATGTGGATGGTATTAGTAAGGTGGACAACCTGTGCCTTTACAACCTCACGGGTAGCGAGCTAAGCGTAAACTATAGTTTGGTAAACAATGGCTTACAAATCAGTACCGGCAGTTTGCCCAAAGGATTGTATATTTTGAAAGTAAATAACCAAATCATAAAATTCAATAAACAATGAAAAAACTAATTCTTTTCTTGACCGTAATGGCCTATGCACTCTCTGCCTCGGCACAAGACAGCTTGTACATAAACAAAGGCAATGGACTGATAATCCCTTATGCTATTTCTTCGGTAGATAGTATTACCTTTTCTCGAAAAACAGCAAAATCCACTGCCGATACAGGTATAGTAATTAATGGTGTACGATGGGCAACATATAATGTTGCTGATCCTGGTAAATTTACAAAAAGTCCTGAGATTGCGGGTATGTATTACCAATGGAATAGCAATGTGGGTTGGCCTGCTACCGGAAATATTGGCAGTATCACTGCATCTAATGGATCTAAAACATGGAATTCTAGTTGGTTTGGAGGTTATACTTCTCCTTTAGCAATAGACACTTGGACATCTGCAAACGACCCGAGTCCTTCAGGTTGGAGAGTACCTACCAATGCAGAAATACAAACATTATTAAATTCTGCCAAAGTAACTAGAACTTGGACTATCCAAAATAGTGTATATGGAGAAAAATTTACAGATAACACGACTGGTAAAAGTATTTTTTTACCAGCATTAGGTTGTCGTAGCGATTATGGAGCACTTGGCGGAGTGGGTAGTAGTGGTAGTTATGCTTGTAGTCAGGCTTATGATAATATTAATTCTCTCAGTATATTCTTCAATAGTAGTTCAGGATACAGTGGATATAACTATCGATATTATGGATATTCTGTTCGTCCTGTATCAAAATAAAAGTTTTATTTTGGAAAATTTTTTAGAAATTTGAATTAATAAAGGGGCTGTCCAAAAAGTATTGAACAGCCCCTTTCTCATTGTTTTTATTCGAGGTCAAACCTAAAGTAGTTTTCAAATATTCAATTCTCATTGAGGAATTGTACCCTTTTTGGATAGCTCCTTAATTACCAAAAGCGAACTCTTTTTCAAGAATTCGCTTTTGGTTTTTTGTATTGTATTTTCTCCTCTCTAAAGGAGGGGTTGGAGGATGCTTTCCTAATACGATCTATTATCTTTCCCTTCAATATAATTGATATACGCGTTGTTCACCACGCGGTTACCACCGGGGGTAGGGTAGTTGCCGGAGAAGTACCAGTCGCCATGATGGTCGGGGCACGCTTTATGCAGCCCTGCAATGTCCTGAAACACAATTTCCACTTCAGCTTTGGTTCCTTTAGGTGTTAGCATTTCTGCAATTTTTTTGGAAACCTCTTTGTCTGTAAACGGTTTGTAAATTTCCTGCACGTAGTTTACCACTTCTTCTTTCGGCAAGCCTTGTTGAGCTTTCGATTTTTTGTAAACGTCGTTTATTATGTTTTCCCGGCCTGTTTCCCTCAATAATTCGATAGCTGCCTTGAAAGCGATAAACTCGCTCATGCGCGACATATCAATTCCATAACAATCAGGGTAACGGATTTGAGGTGAGGAGGATACTATCACAATCTTTTTAGGGTTCAGTCTATCCAAAATCTTGATAATACTCTGCTTCAAGGTGGTACCACGCACAATAGAGTCGTCTATCACCACCAGATTATCTTGATACGGTACAATGGAACCGTAGGAAATATCGTACACGTGGGCAGCCAAATCGTTGCGTCCGGCATCCTGTGCGATAAACGTACGCAGCTTAATGTCCTTGATGGCTACTTTCTCAATGCGTGGGCGATGATGCAGAATGTCCATGATTTCATCTACCGATAATGCGTCTTTTTGCTCGGAAATCAGTTGTTTCTTCTTTTCAATCATGTAATCCTGAATACCGTTGAACATGCCGTAGAAGGCTACTTCCGCCGTATTCGGGATAAATGAGAAGACCGTGTGGTCAACATCGTAGTTAATCGTTTTCAGTATAGGGTCGGTGAGTAGCTCGCCCAACTTTTTCCGTTCTTTGTAAATGTCGGTATCACTGCCTCGCGAAAAATAGATACGTTCGAAAGAGCAAGGAGCAAGCTTTTTAGGTTCAAGTACTTGTTCCAGTATAACGCGTCCGTCTTTTTTTGTAATAATGGCTTGGCCGGGAAGCAATTCTTTTACCTGATCGGCATCCACGTTCAGTGTGGTTTGTATTACAGGGCGTTCGCTGGCTACCACCACTATTTCGTCGTCCACGTAATAGAATGCAGGGCGGATGCCCCAAGGGTCGCGGAACACGAACGAATCGCCATGTCCCAGCAAGCCGCAAATACTATATCCGCCATCCCAAGTGGGAGATGCCTTGCGAAGGATATTTGCTATATTTAATTCGTTTTCAATTTTTTCGGTAGTGCTTTCTGTTTCCTCGTTGTAGGTGTCGTACAGGTGTTGAACTTCACGGTCGAGAAAATAACCGAGTTGTTCCAACATGATAAACGTGTCGCTGTAATCGCGAGGATGTTGTCCTTGAGAAACCAGTTTGGCAAAAAGCTCGTCCACGTTGGTCAGGTTGAAATTTCCTGCAAGAATTAGGTTTCTCGATCTCCAGTTGTTCCGGCGAAGAAATGGGTGAACATAGGATAGTCCTTCTTTCCCTGTGGTGCTGTAACGCAAATGCCCCATGTAAAGCTCGCCTGCAAAAGGTAGATGTTGCTTTGCCCAATTAGGGTCGGCTACAAGGTCTTTATCGTATTTGGCGAATTTATCATTAACAGTGGCAAAAAGATTATCAATTGCTTGTGCACCTAGTGCTCTTTCTCTGGAAATATATTCTTTTCCCGGAGGCATATCTAATTTAACCGAAGCCATACCTGCCCCTTCCTGTCCTCTGTTGTGTTGTTTCTCCATCAGCAAATACAGCTTTTGATAGCCGTATTGCCAGGTTCCATACTTTACATGATAGTGTTCAAGAGGCTTTAAAAGCCTAACCATTGCTATTCCGCACATATAGTTACAAGTTGAGTTTCAATATAAATTGCCAATGTTGATTCTGAAAAAATAAATTGGCTCATTCTCACATTTGAGAATTTATTCCACGGTTACCGATTTGGCCAAGTTCCTTGGTTGATCCACGTTACAGCCTTTTACCACGGCAATATGATAAGCCATCAATTGCAATGGGATAGATGCTAATAGAGGAACAAAGCATTCTTCGGTTTCAGGAATTTCAATTGTGTAATCCGAGAGTTTTTTTACCGTTTCATCGCCTTCTGTGATAATTGAAATAACACGGCCTTTACGGGCTTTTACTTCCTGAATGTTACTAATGGTTTTTTCGTACATTCCTTTGTTTGGGGCAATTACTACCACTGGCATTTCGGCATCTATCAAAGCGATAGGGCCATGTTTCATCTCGGCGGCGGGGTACCCTTCTGCATGGATGTAGGATATTTCTTTTAGCTTCAAAGCTCCTTCCAGGGCTACCGGGTAGTTATATCCACGACCTAGGTATATAAAGTTTTTAGCGTAAGTAAAAATAGAGGCAAAGTCTTTGATCTGTGCGTTAACTTCCAGTGTTCGAATCATCTTTGCCGGAATTGATGCTAGTTCCTTGATTAATTCCTGATAACGATCGGGTTCAATTGTGCCTTTTAAGTGGGCAATAGTCAATGCAATTAACGAAAGTACGGTTACCTGGGCTGTAAATGCCTTGGTTGAGGCTACCCCTATTTCGGGGCCTACATGGGTGTATGAACCGGAATCAGTGTTACGTGGGATAGACGAGCCTACCACGTTGCAAATACCGTAAACAAAAGCACCCGCGTTGCGTGCCAACTCGATGGCTGCCAACGTATCAGCAGTTTCGCCTGATTGCGAAATGGCTATCACGATGTCGCCTTTGTTGATAATGGGGTTGCGGTAACGGAACTCGGAAGCGTATTCCACTTCCACCGGGATCCGTGCAAATTCTTCGAGTAGGTATTCACCTATCAATCCGGCATGCCATGAAGTACCACAGGCAACGATTAAAATTCGTCGGGCATTCAAGAATTTTTCTTTGTTATCGATAACCCCTGCTAGGGCAACACTATTTGCTTCTACGTTGATGCGTCCGCGCATGGCTTCGGCAATTCGTTTGGGTTGTTCGTAAATTTCTTTCAACATGAAGTGAGGGAAGCCACCTTTTTCCAATTCGTTAAGGCTTAATTCCAGTTCCTTTACTTCATGTGTTTTTTCCACGTTGGCCAAAGTTTTAATGTGTACCTCTTCGCCTCTGCGGATAATGGCTACTTCTTCGTCGTCCAAATAAATTACACGGTTAGTGTATTCTATAATGGGGGTTGCATCGGATGCCAGAAAAAACTCATCATCGCCAATACCAATTACGAGCGGGCTTGATTTGCGCGCTGCTATAATTTGGTTGGGATTCCCTTTTTCTATTACGGCAATGGCATACGCACCCACGGCTTGAGTTAATGCCAACTGAACGGCTTGACATAAACCGATCTTATTGGTATTTTTAATATATTCAATAAGTTGAACTAAAACTTCGGTGTCGGTATCACTCTGAAATTTATAGCCTCTTTTTATCAAATCTTCTTTGATAACAGCATAATTTTCAATGATACCGTTATGAATTAAAGCCAACGATTCTGATTGAGAATAGTGCGGATGTGCGTTTACATTATTAGGCTCTCCGTGAGTTGCCCAGCGGGTATGTGCAATACCGATAGTACCACTTACGTCTTTCCCTTTGGTATAAGATTCCAAATCAGCCACTTTTCCTTTAGTCTTGTAAACCTTAAGATCGCTGCTGCTGTTTACCAAAGCTACGCCTGCACTATCATATCCACGATATTCTAATCGGTGTAACCCTTTGATTAAAATGGGATACGCTTCTTTATTTCCTAAATATCCAACAATTCCACACATAGTTTTAATAGTTAACGAGTTTAGTAGTAAACGAGTTAACAAGTCAATCGGGTTGGTATTATTATATCCGAGTTAACTTGTGTCTTGTCAACTTTAATTTTTATTTGTATTCACCCCAATGTTTAATATCAATCTTATCTTCTTTCATTTTACAGAATGCTTTGATGAAGGCACTTGCCAAGCGGGCATTAGTAATTAATGGAATGTTATAATCGATTGCTCCACGACGGATTTTATATCCGTTGGATAGTTCGCGCTTGGTTAAATCTTTCGGAATATTGATTACCAAATCGAATTGCTTATCGGAAATCATTTCCATTACTTTTAATGGAGCTTCTTCATCAGGCCATCCCACAAGCGTACTTTCTATGTTATTTTCTTCCATGAATTTATGCGTACCTCCGGTGGAATAAATAGAATATCCGTTTTTCACCAAAAGTTTGCAAGCTTCTAACAAATCCACTTTCGATTTTGTTTCACCGGATGACACCATAATATTTTTAGTCGGGATACGATAACCTACTGATAGCATAGCGGTAAGCAGAGCATCGTCAAAATTAGTACCTAAGCAACCTACTTCTCCGGTAGATGCCATATCTACGCCCAATACAGGGTCTGCTTTTTGCAGACGGGTGAACGAGAATTGAGAGGCTTTGATTCCCACATAATCCAATTCAAACTCGGATTTACTAGGTTTCTCTACTTTTATGCCCAACATCACTTGGGTGGCTAGTTCTATGAAGTTGATTTTTAACACTTTAGAAACGAATGGAAAGGAACGTGAAGCTCTTAGGTTACATTCTATTACTTTAATATCGTTGTCCTTAGCAAGGAACTGAATATTGAACGGCCCTGAAATATTAAGACTTTTTGCTATTTGACGAGCTACCTGTTTGATACGCCGTACCGTTTGAACATAGATTTTTTGTGGAGGAAATTGGATGGTGGCATCACCGGAGTGTACCCCTGCAAATTCCACGTGTTCCGAAATGGCGTAAATAACCAGTTCTCCATTTTGAGCCACGGCATCTAGTTCTATTTCTTTGGCATGCTGTATAAATTCGGAAACAACAACAGGATGTTCCTGCGACACGTTAGTAGCCAGTTTCAAAAACTCTTCCAGTTCTTCCACGTTTGAGCATACATTCATGGCAGCTCCTGAAAGTACATACGAAGGACGTACCAATACTGGGTATCCTACAACATCCACAAATTCGTTAATATCGCTTAGTGTGGTAAGTTCTTTCCATCTTGGTTGGTCGATGCCCAAACGGTCGAGCATGGACGAGAATTTATGACGGTCTTCCGCGTTGTCAATATCTTTAGCTTGAGTTCCCAGTATTTTCACACCCGATAAATCAAGTTTTACGGCTAAGTTGTTTGGAATTTGTCCTCCGGTGGAAACAATCACCCCGTGTGGATTTTCCAAATCTATAATATCGCGTACGCGTTCGTAACTCAATTCGTCGAAATAAAGGCGATCGCACACGTCATAATCAGTCGAAACCGTTTCGGGGTTGTAGTTAATCATTACCGAGCGGTAACCTTCTTTGCGGATGGTATTCAAGGCGTTGACCGAACACCAGTCGAACTCTACCGAAGAACCGATACGGTAAGCTCCCGATCCGAGTACGATAACCGATTTATGGTCGCCAAGGTATTTTACATCGTTGGCCGTGCCGTTATAGGTAAGGTACAAGTAGTTAGTTTGTGCTGGATATTCGGCAGCCAGTGTATCAATTTGTTTTACAACAGGGAAGATGCCTCGTTTGATACGCTCTGTACGCATCGTGTCTTTCGGCATTTTTTGTTTGTAAACCAATTTAGCCATTTGGTAATCCGAGAATCCTATTTTTTTCGACTTGATAAACAAGTTGTTTGGTACCTCTTCCTTGGTGTTGTATGTTTCCAGTTCGTGCGACGTGTTGATAATGTTTTGGAGCTTGTATAAGAACCATTTATCAATTTTTGTCAATTCATATATGCGATCCACACTGTACCCTTGTTCAAAAGCTTGCGATAAATAGAATACACGTTTGTCGGTTGGTTCTTCCAAATCTTTATCCAACTCATTGGTGTATAATTCTTTGTTGGCTACAAAACCGTGCATGCCTTGCTGAATCATACGCAACCCTTTTTGGAAGGCTTCTTCAAAGTTTCGTCCGATGGACATAATTTCGCCAACGGATTTCATGGATGAACCGATTTCACGACTTACCCCGTGGAACTTGGCCAAATCCCAACGTGGAATTTTTACCACGCAGTAGTCAAGGGCTGGCTCGAAGAATGCTGAGGTAGTTTTAGTTACCGAGTTTTTCAATTCGTATAAACCGTAACCTAAACCTAATTTTGCTGCCACGAAAGCTAATGGATAACCTGTTGCTTTAGAAGCTAAGGCAGACGAGCGGCTCAATCGTGCGTTAACTTCAATCACACGGTAATCTTCAGACTCTGGGTCGAAGGCATATTGCACGTTACATTCGCCCACGATGCCGATGTGGCGGACGATGCGAATGGCTATTTCGCGCAACTTATGATATTCGCTGTTAGTAAGTGTTTGCGATGGAGCCACCACGATACTTTCACCCGTGTGGATGCCAAGTGGATCGAAGTTCTCCATGTTACATACCGTGATACAGTTGTCGTATTTATCACGAACCACTTCGTATTCTACTTCTTTCCAGCCTTTTAATGATTTTTCAACCAATAGCTGGGTAGAATAGTTCAAGGCTTTTTCGGCTAGAGCCTGCAACTCGTTGGTGTTGTTACAGAATCCGCTACCTAGCCCGCCCAACGCGTATGCTGCCCGCACGATGATAGGATAACCCAGCATTTCGGCTGCCTTGTGTGCATCCGGGATGTTACCCACGGCCACGCTTTTGATGGTTTTTACATCAATTTGATCGAGTTTGTGTACAAATATTTCGCGGTCTTCGGTGTCGATAATCGACTGAACGGGAGTCCCTAATACTTTCAGATTATATTTTTCAAGAACCTTATTTTCAAAAAGGTTTACCCCGCAGTTTAGTGCCGTTTGCCCGCCGAAGGAAAGGAATAACCCGTCGGGCTGTTCTTTTTGGATAACTTTTTCCACAAAGTATGGAGTTACCGGCAGGAAGTATATTTTATCGGCAATGCCTTCCGAGGTTTGTACCGTGGCAATGTTAGGGTTGATAAGTACGGTTTCAATACCTTCTTCTTTCAACGCTTTTAGGGCTTGAGACCCGGAATAGTCAAATTCACCTGCTTCTCCAATTTTCAATGCACCGGAACCTAGTACTAATACTTTCTTTGGCTTAGCATGTTCTTCTGCCGTTTTGCCCGATTTCAACGTTAGTTTGCCCGTGGCAACAGCACTGATGAAATCGTCGAACAAAAATTCAGTATCTGTTGGTCCTGAAGCAGCTTCGGGATGGAATTGAGCAGAGAAATAGGGTTTTGTTTTGTGGCGGATTCCTTCGTTGGTATCATCGTTCAAGTTGGTGAATAATGGTTCCCAATCAGCAGTCAAGGTCTTATTATCTACCGCGTAACCGTGGTTTTGCGAGGTGATAAAGCAACGGTTGGTGCCGGCCATAATCACGGGTTGGTTGTGGCTGCGGTGTCCGTATTTAAGTTTGTAGGTAGAAGCACCTCCGGCAATGGAAAGCAATTGGTTACCCATACAGATACCGAAAATCGGTTTGTTGGAAGTTTCCATTGTTTTGCGGATATTGTCCACCGTAACGCCGCATAGGGCAGGGTCGCCAGGACCGTTGGAGATAAACAAGCCGTCGAATTCCAATTGATTGAAATCATAATCCCAAGGTACACGTATCACGGTAACGTCGCGTTTCAGCAGGCAGCGGATGATGTTGTGCTTCACACCACAGTCCACCAACACGATTTTGTATTTGCCCGAACCGTAGGTAATCACTTCTTTGCAGCTTACTTCGGCTACCCAGTTGATTTTCGTTGTGTCGAGATATTCGATAGGGTCTTCTGGAAATTCTATTTTGGCCTTCATGGCTCCTGTTTCGCGAATGATTTTTGTCAGTTCGCGGGTATCCACGCCGAAAATAGCTGGAATTTTATGTTCTTTTAGCCATCCCGAAAGGCTCTTTTGAGCATTCCAGTGGCTGTATTCAAACGAATAATCGGAAATAACCAAGCCTTTGACATGAATTATTTCCGATTCGTAAAATGTAGATAAGTTATTTTCTTTCTTGTCTTCCGGTACGCCATAATTGCCGACAAGCGGAAACGTAACGGTTAAAATCTGACCGGCATACGATGGGTCTGTCAAACTTTCGGGATAGCCAACCATAGCCGTGTTGAAAACAATTTCCCCCGCCGTTGATTTTTCATACCCAAACGACATACCCTCAAAAACGGTTCCGTTCTCCAGAACCAACTTAATAGCTTTAAAATCCTTCATTACTCTTTTGTAAAGCGTGTTCGTTTCTTTATATTTTTTTGTGCGTGCAAAATTACACAAAAAACCGCTTTATTTCAAAATGATTTCCCTTTTTGTTGAAAAGTTTAAGGAAAAAAAATAAAAACAAAAAACAGGTAATAGCCTGAATATTTAATTTATAAAATAGTATAACAATAAGGTTTTTTATTTTCACAGATTATTATGTATGCAATTAAGAAGATATTTATAGCTTTGCATCCTTAAAATGGAACATTTGTTAATTTATAGAAAACGTTATAAAATGATCTTCTTAAGAAAGTTGACATAATTAAATAAGTCCAGTTTCGGGTTATGGTTCCTCTTTGGTGAACTGTATTATTGAATAGATTTAAAGAGAATTAAGAAACATTTGTTTTGTTTCTGCATATAACCCTTAAAAAAATAGAATTATGAGAATGAAATTTTTACTTTATTTGAGTCTATTTGTTGCGATAACAACAAATGCGCAAGTACCATCTATCAGCTACAGCAGTCCGCAAACCTACACGGTAGGTAAGACTATTACAGTTTTAAGCCCGACCAATACTGGAGGTGCAGTGCCTACCACGGTGCCTGGTACTGTAACTACTTTGGCGGGTAGTGGTTCTTCCGGTTGTACTAACGGTACGGGTACTTCTGCTAGTTTTTTTCAGCCTACAAGTGTAGCTGTCGATGCATCTGGAGATGTGTATGTGGCAGATTATATGAATAATATGGTACGAAAGATAACTGCGGCTGGTGTGGTTACAACTTTAGCGGGTAGCACTACTTCCGGAAACACAAATGGTACAGGTACATCAGCCAGTTTTAGATATCCTGCAGGTGTAGCTGTTGATGCATCAGGGAATGTGTATGTGGTAGAAGACGACAATATGATTCGTAAGATAATGGCAACTGGTGTAGTTACAACCTTCGCAGGTAGCACTGCTTCCGGAAGCACGAATGGTACGGGTACATCTGCCAGTTTTTATAATCCTACTGGTGTAGCTACCGATGCATCTGGAAATGTGTATGTAGCTGATTATTACAATAATATGATACGAAAGATAAGTGGGGCTGGTGTGGTTACAACCTTGGCGGGTAGCACTACTTCCGGAAGCACGAATGGTACAGGTACATCTGCCAGTTTTAATTTACCTGTAGATGTGGCTGTTGATGCATCTGGGAATGTGTATGTGGCAGATTTTAACAACAGGATGATTCGCAAGATAACGGCAACTGGTGAGGTTACAACCTTGGCGGGTAGCACTGCTTCTGGAAGCAAGAATGGTATAGGTACATCAGCCAGTTTTTATAATCTTTCAGGTATAGCTGTCGATGCATTTGGAAATGTATATGTAGCAGATAATAATATGATACGAAAGATAACTTCTGCCGGCGTTGTTACAACCTTGGCAGGTAGCACAACTTCCGGAAGTACGAATGGCACGAACTCATCCGCCCGTTTTAATAGTCCTACAGGCGTAGCTGTGGATGCTTTGGGTAATGTATATGTAGCGGATCAAAATAATAATAAGATTCGAAAAATAGTACAAACAGGCTATAGTATTACCCCGGCCTTGCCGGCAGGTTTAAGCCTTGACTCTACGGGTACTATTAGCGGTACGCCTACAGCAACAAGTGCAGCTACAACCTATACTATTATAGCTACTAATGCCAGCGGTAGTGATACTGCTACGGTGAGTATAGCTGTTTCTACTACAACAGGTCTAAATAATGCTAGTTCAGAAAAACTATCTCTTTCTCCAAATCCGGCAACGGATGTAATAAACGTTGGCGGTTTAACCGAAAATGCAGAGATTGTGATTTCTAACTTGAGTGGGAAAATCTTATTGAGAGAATCATTGGCAAACAAACAGTCCGTATCAGTGGTTTCTCTTCCTAAAGAAATTTACATAGCTAAGATTCAAACAAAAGAGAATTCGGATGCAATTCTGTTTATCAAAAAATAAGAGTATAAATTGATTTGTACTAAAAATGAGTTGATAGGTTAATAGTAAAAGTCAAAAAAAAACAGCAAGTTTATTCTTGCTGTTTTTTTTATGAACAAAATTGATAAGTCCAAAACTTTTTGTTAAGCAATAACTTAGTTATATATTTTTCACTTGAGCTACATCTTTCTTCAATTATATTGTAACATGCCGATACTTTCTTTGCCTTAGAATTTAATCCGTTGATTATGAGAAAGAACAGGTTGGTATTAATGGGTATCTTTAATTTATTGTCATCCATTGCTCTCTTTGCTCAAAGCCCTCAATCGGAGGTAGTTGTATCTGCCACGCAGTCACTCAAAATTCTAAGTTGGAATATTTACATGCTACCCTACTTGAGCTTGTTTAATGGCAATGGGCGTCGGGCGGAAGCCATCGGGAAGCAGTTGATGGATTCTGATTACCAGATCGTTGTTTTTCAGGAAGCGTTCAGCAGTAAATGCCGACATATTTTGCGGAAAAAACTGGCTCAGAAATACCCGTATCAGTATGGCCCTGTCAATAGGCCGTTTTTGTCGTTCAAAACCAGTAGCGGATTATGGATTTGGAGTAAAATACCGTTGACGGAATTGAAAGAAATTAAATTTCGTTCCGCTAGTGGATACGATTGGATAGCTAAAAAAGGAGCCGTGCTATTTGAAGGCGAATTTAATGGAGCGAAGTTTCAGCTCATGGCTACCCATTTGCAGGCTGATAAATTGACACGAATCAGGCAGTCGCAATGCAAGCAAATAGCCCAATTGCTGAACGAATATTACACACCCGATGTGCCGCAAATACTATGTGGCGATTTTAATACCGAAATGAGCGATACGCCTAACTACAATTATATATTGAAAACGCTTGATGCGCAAAACGGGGCTCTTTCGGGCAACTTGCAGGTAACGTATGACCAGGTAAATAATAACCTGGCTCGCCGTCCACAAGGTACTGCCAATGTGATTGATTACATCTTAACGCGTAACACGTACCTGATTGATAGCATGCAGCGCCGTGTAGTAGAGTTTTATCATGCTGAACCTCATTACAAAACCCACCTGTCCGACCACTATGCCATGGAGGCGGAAGTGAAATTCATGCCATTTCATAGTAGGCATTTGATGGCAAATTATTAAAATTCGGCCAAAATATAAGGTGTTATAGTAAAGCAGGCCGGAAAATATGATTAATTTTACCTTATTAATTAATCCAAAAGGGTAAAATTTCATGAAGAAACTACTCATCCTTCTCATTTCCATGTTTATACAGGTTCTCGTGTTTCCGCAATCGGGTGGAACTATCACTGTTTCGAAAGACATCAAGCTGATAAAGCTATCGGACAACGCGTATATCCATGTTTCGTATGCCGATGTGAAGGGTTATGGGCGGATTGGAGCTAACGGATTAATCATTGTAAATAAAGGCAAGGCAATTATGCTTGATACGCCTTGGAACGACTCCCTTACGGCGAATCTTTACTCGTGGATTAAGGATACCATGAAGCTAAAGTTAGTGGCCGTTATCCCCAATCATTTTCACGCGGACTGCATGGGTGGACTTCGATTCTTGCAACAGAAGCGGGTGAAATCGTATGCCAACCGGATGACTCGGAATATAGCCAAATGGAAAAGATTGCCGGTGCCTGAAATAGGTTTTGCCGATTCAATGCAGATTAAGTTGGGCAATATACTTATAAGGTGTTACTTCCTTGGTGCTGCTCACACGAAGGATAATATCGTGGTGTGGATTCCTTCGGAACAAATCCTCTTCCCCGGCTGTATTGTAAAAAGCATGGATGCTAAAGATTTAGGTAATACTGCCGACGGCGATTTGCAAGCTTACCCCAAAACAATTGATAATATTTTGCAGAAATTTCCCACGGCAAAAATCGTTGTACCCGGTCATGGCGATTGTGGGGGTGTGGAGTTGCTCGTTCATACAAAGGAATTAGCAACCGAGAAGCATTAATCCAACTATTTTATTCCTCCCCTTCATTTGGATTATTCTTTTTATTATCCGTCATAAACCAAGAGGTTACAAAGGCCGTAAAGGTTCCGAATAGCCCAATGCCTGTAACCATAAGGAAAGCGGCAATAATACGTCCCGGAATAGTAACGGGAAATTTGTCGCCGTAGCCTACGGTTGTTATCGTGGTGAACGACCACCAAATGGCATCGCCCGCGGTGCGGATGTTGCTGTTGGGCGCGTGTTCTACTTGCAAGATAGCAATGGAACTGAATATCACCATCAGGAAGGCCAGCATACATACGGTGGCCAAGGTGCCTTTTATGCGTATTTGAAAAATATGGTCTATCAAGCATTTTACCGAACGGAATGCCCGTAATATTCGGAATAGCCCTACCAAGCGAACCAATCGCCCGTAGCGGAGGTAGGAGTAGGTGGGGATGCTTGATAGTAAATCAATCCAGCCCCATTTTATAAACTGTTTTTTAGAAGGTGCTTTTCTGAATCGTATCACAAAATCGTATAGGAAAACGAAGCAAATACCATCGTCGATAAAAGATAAAAGCCGGGCAATTTGAAACGGTAAGGTGAAAATAGTTTCTACAGCTAAAGCAATGAGTACATATATAGATAGGAAGGTAACCAGTAAATCCAAAAACGTAAGGTGATGTTTGTTTTCCATTGTAAGTGCTTTTATGAGGGATTTATGAGGGTTCAAAAATAAATAAAAATGGGTTAGTGTATTCTGCCTTTAACTAAAAAAATATTTTCTTCTTCCTGTTATATTAGCTGCATTCTTCTGTTTGTATTTCTTTATTGACTATTTTTGGACTTGAAAAACGAGTTCCGTTTGAGTTGAATCCGAAATTATCCAAAGTCCATGCTATTCCAATTCCAAAACATAAGCAAACAATTTTCCGAGCAATTTATTCTCCAACACTTTTCTTTTGAGATAGAGGAGGGTGACAAGGTGAATATTGCCGGGCGGTCGGGCATTGGTAAAACCACGCTATTTCGGTTGATATTGGGCTTTGAAAAACCTGACGAGGGCTGCATCTATTACAAAGGTGTATTGCTGAATGAAAGAACGGTGTGGTTGTTGCGGCGCGAAGTGGCTTACGTATGTCAGGATTTGGCCATCGGTTCGGGCAGCGTTCGCGGTTTTTTTGACGATACCTTGTCGCTCAAAGCCAATCTGAAAAACAAAACAGGAGTTGAGGAAAGCATAAAATCGTTGATGGACTATTTTGAACTACCGGAAACAATGTTGGATAAAAACATGGAGGAGCTTTCGGGTGGAGAGAAGCAGCGGGTGGCTATTATTAATGCCTTGTTGCTGAAAAGAACCATTTTCCTGTTGGACGAAGTCACCTCCGCCTTGGATGTGGATTTGAGGGAAAAGGTGATGGCTTATTTTTTAAGCAGGAAAGAATTTACCGTGCTCTATATTTCGCACAACAACCATTTACAGGATAATGTAAAGGTAAAAACGATACAATTAAAAGCATAAAATAGTTGCTATGGGTGGAGCTCAGGATTTATCTTTCTTCTCAATGGCCATGTGCCTTTTATTGTTGCTAATTCCTTTTGCCGTGATTGTGCGGTTCAAGCTGGGGCTTGCCAAAAAACTATTGGTGTCCACGTTTCGCATGATTGTGCAACTGGTGCTTATCGGCATTTTTCTTCAATACCTGTTTAAGCTTAATAACGGGTGGGTTAACGTGCTGTGGTTTTTGTTTATGATTTCGGTTGCCGCCTATTCCGTGATAAACAGTTCCAAGTTAAGCCTACGCCATTTTGCCATCCCTGTATTATGCTCTTTTATTGTAGCCAATCTCTTTGTGGTGGTTTATTTCAATCTCTTTATCGTTCGGATGAATACTGTTTTCGATGCCAAATATGTGATAGCCATTGGAGGCATGCTGTTGGGCAATTCCTTGCGTGCGGATGTGGTAGGGCTGGGCGATTATTATCAATCGTTGAAAAAAGAAGAGAATCTTTATTTATATAAGTTATCCTTAGGTGCTTCTAAATATGAAGCATTGCTGCCCTTTGCCAAAAAAAGTTTTGTGGCAGCCGTTAATCCCACCCTGGCTTCTATGGCAACGATGGGTATTGTGTCGCTTCCCGGTATGATGACCGGACAGTTGCTGGGTGGCTCCGTGCCTTTGGTGGCCATTAAATACCAAATAGCGATAATGATTGCCATTATAGCATCAACTGTGTTGAGCATTTTGCTGAGCATACTTACCACCACGCGAAAGTCGGTAGATAAGTACGGCATGCTGAAAAAAGAGGTGTTGAAGTAAGAAAAATGTTGAAAAAATACAATTATATGTCAATATTATTTAATAAAATGCTATTAAATTCATAAAAAAAGGCTGATCTGTTTTTCATAATGGCTTTAAAAATTACATTTTGATAGATAAATGCTAGTTCTTGTATTATTTTTCATCTCTTGTTGGGTTTAATTCTTACAATAATCTAGTTAATTGGCTATCTTTTTGGAATAGATGCTAAATATATGCACTCAAAATTGACAGATTGTTTTTTTTTTTGTTTATTTGCATCCACAATTTAAAGAACTATCCTGATACATAAATTATTATTTTTTAATGGTATAATTAATTATGAGCAAATCAAAATTAGAGTACATTTGGTTAGACGGAAGTCAACCAACTCAAGGCTTAAGAGGTAAAACTCGTGTAGAAAGTAATTTTAGTGGTAAATTGGAAGACTGTCCAGTATGGTCATTCGACGGTTCTTCAACAGAACAAGCTAATGGCGGTTCGTCAGACTTGTTGTTGAAACCGGTATTTATTTGCCCTGATCCCGATCGTAAAAGCGCTTACTTGGTAATGACTGAAGTTCTTAACGCTGATGGAACTCCTCATTCTAGCAATGCTCGTGCCACTATCGAATCGGAAGATGATGATTTCTGGTTTGGTTACGAACAAGAATATTTCTTGTATGATATGGAAACAAACTTGCCTCTAGGTTTCCCTAAAGGTGGCTTTCCTGCCCCACAAGGCCCTTACTATTGTAGCGTAGGTGCTAAAAACGCTTATGGTCGTGAAATCGTTGAAGAACATTTTGATATTTGCCTGGAAGCAGGTTTGAATGTTGAAGGTATCAATGGTGAAGTAGCTGCCGGACAATGGGAATACCAAATCTTTGCTAAAGGTGCTAAACGTGCTGGTGACGAAATTTGGATAGCTCGTTATTTGTTGGAAAGAACAGCTGAAAAATACGGTGTATATGTAGAATTGCATCCAAAACCACTTGGTAGCGACGCAGACTGGAATGGTTCAGGAATGCACGCTAACTTCTCTAACGGTGTGATGAGAAAATGTGGTGACAAAAAAGTATTTGATGAAATCTGTGCTGAATTTGGTAAACACATCGAAGAACATATCTCTGTTTACGGTGCATATAACGACCAACGCTTAACAGGTAAACACGAAACTGCTTCTATCACAGACTTCTCTTGGGGAGTTTCTGATCGTGGTGCTTCTATTCGCATTCCAATCGGAACAGTTGAAAATGGCTGGAAAGGTCGTTTGGAAGATCGTCGTCCTGCTTCTAACGGTGACCCATACAAAATCGGTGCTGTTATCGTTAAATCTACAAAAGCTTCAGGACACGCATAATCACTGTCCTTTAGATAATATAAACCTTCAAGCCTTTTGGCTTGGAGGTTTTTTATTTTCATCAAGTCTTGTTCTCTCCATTCTATTTTGTATTTTAGTGTCGTAAAAACCGACACTCTATGTTTCCGAAAAAGAAAATACAGATAAAAAGACATTTGTTTTACGAAACATCGCATTCGCCATCGTTGGCCGACATCGTGGGTGCCGATATGCTAAAACATATTGTTGACTTTTGCTTCATCGCCAATCCGTATTATCCTGATAAAAAGTTATTAAAGTTGCTCCAGCAGCAACTACCCATGCTTATAAAATCCTATCCTTCCAGTAATTGTAAGATAGCACAGCGGTATCTATCCGAAGTATTGCACGTTGACCCTAACAACCTCATTATAGGCAATGGTGCCACGGAGTTGATTACTATTATAGTGAAAAACCTGATTGATGAAATAGCCATCCCCGTGCCTACGTTTAGCGAATACACCGAAAAAATAAGGAAAGAGGATGCCGCAAAATTATATCAG
This sequence comes from Paludibacteraceae bacterium, assembly GCA_031292565.1. Taxonomy (GTDB): domain Bacteria; phylum Bacteroidota; class Bacteroidia; order Bacteroidales; family Paludibacteraceae; genus JAFGVL01. The sequence goes on along the minus strand of JARLGW010000001.1, from coordinate 401,106 downwards.
CTACCTGCCGACAGAGATTATCAACTGGATTTGAACGATTATGCCACTTGGATTGATGCCAACAAAGTTACCTCCGCGTTAATAATTAACCCCGGTAATCCCACGGGGCAGTTGCTGCCATTAGTTGATATGAAAGCATTTCTTACCCGAATGGCTCATTTGAAAATGATTATTGTGGATGAGTCTTTCATCGATTTTGCAGGGGAGGACATACCCAGCCTGTTGCCCTATATTGATGAATTTAAAAATTTGGTGTTAGTAAGGAGTATGAGTAAACATTGCGGGGTGCCGGGTTTACGCTTGGGCTATTGCTGCTCGTCCAATCAAGATTTCTTGTTGGAAATGCGCAAGCATATTCCGGTATGGAACATTAATACCATAGCCGAATATTTCCTTACCCAGCTTAAAAGAACCGATCCACAGTACCACATTGCCCGCTTACGCGTAATTACCGATGTGCGTTACCTATATGCCGAGTTGAAAAAGATTGACGGTTTCTTTGTATATCCCACGGGAAGCAATTTTGTGCTGATAAAATGCACCTGTGGCATAAAAGCTACGGAGTTGCAACACCTGCTACTCGAAAATTATCACGCCTATGTGCGCGATTGTAGTAATAAAGTGGGGTTAGATGCCTATCATATTAGGGTAGCCTCACAAGGCAAGAAAAAGGATAAGTTTTTGATAGAAGCCTTGAAAGACATTTCGTTGAAATACAAAAAATGATAATGATTGATGAAAAAAGTATTGATAGTTTCCCGCCGCTTAACCCGCAAAAACAAGTTGATAGATTGGGTATCAGAAATATACCTTCAATTGCTAGCCGAGCGTGGCGTAATGCCCGTGATAGTACCTATTGCCGAGGCTACAAAAGGTATATTAGCTGAATATTTGAAAGATTATGACGGCATGCTCCTAATGGAAGGCGGGGATGTAAACCCTATATACTATGGTGAAAATTACAACACTGATGAGTTGGATGAATTTGATCCGCTCAAGGATGAAATAGAAATAGCCTGTTGCCGCCAAGCGTTGGCTCACGATAAGCCCGTGCTTGGCTTTTGCCGAGGGCTGCACATTATCAATACCCTGCACGGAGGGAAGAATTATAAAGATGTGCACGAAATGAACCACAGAAGCGTGTTGCACATCAACTATGATAATTATGATGCACATCGCCACGACGTGAAGCTGGTGCCAGGAACGCCATTGTATCGTTGGTACCAGGAAACGGAAATGCAGGTAAACTCCTATCATCACCAGGGAGTAAAAGCAATGGGCGAGGGACTTGTAGCAATGGCCTATGCCCCGGATGGGCTGATAGAAGGTGTTTACAATCCGTCAAAGAAATTCGTTGTTGGCTTGCAGTTTCACCCCGAGCGGATGTTGGCTGACCATGCCGGAAATAAAAAAGTGTTTGATGCTTTTGCCAAAGCAATAAAAGAGGATTAATTAAATTAAGAAAGAGTATGAATATTCAGTTGTTTAAAGAAGTAGCGAACCGATATAAAGTTGTTTTTTTTGATTCTTATGGTGTGTTGCGAAATTATCAGGGTGTTTACCCCGGCGTAAGAGAAATGCTCCAATCCATCGAGAAAGATGGTATTGATTACTATGTGCTTACCAACGATGCATCGCGTAGCCCGCAACAATTAGCCGAAAGCTTTTACACCAAAGGGCTACCCGAAATTACCGAAGATAAAATTATCTCATCCGGCATGATAGCTAAAGATTACCTGGAGCATAAAATAAATTCAGGCAAAGTGGTGTATATGGGTACCGAACAATCTGCACACTATATTGAAACGGTAGGCTTGCAAACCATATCCATCAGCGAGGTGGATTTGAATGATGTGGAAGAAATTTCCGCCTTGGTATTGCTTGATGATGAGGGTTTTGATTGGAATCTCGATTTAACCAAAGCTGTGAACCTGTTGCGTAAAAAAAGTATGCCCGTGATAGTGGCCAATACCGATACCACCTATCCGCGTTCGAAAGAAGAAGTATCTATTGCCGTGGGTGGTATTGCCGATTTGTTGGAACCCTTGTCACAAAAAACATTTATTCGCTTTGGTAAGCCCGATTCGCAGATATTCAATTTTGCCTATATGTATGTTAACGGCATTAAACCAATTGAGAAAAAAGAAGTCCTAATGGTAGGCGATACCTTAAAAACGGATATTATCGGGGGTAACAAATTCGGGATAGACACCTGTCTGGTGCTTTCGGGCAACGTGCAGGCCAAGAATGCCGAATTATTAATTGCCTCTACCGGAATTATTCCCGACTATATTTGTTCGTCCGTAACTACATAAAAATCAGTAGGATATGAAACGCTATCTTGTTGCTGCTTTATCCCTGCTACTGCTTTCTTTCACGAATGTATCGGGGCAAATTACGTGTGAACTTTATACTTTCAGCAAAACGAAGTTGGAGGCTGTTAAGCAATCTTATGTAACCATAAGTAATGAACCAAATGCCTCATTAAAAAAGCTTTTGCATGAGGCGGATAAAGCGTTGAAAGATTCGGTTTATTCCGTTGTGTTTAAGACACAGGTGCCACCCGATGGCGACAAGCATAATTACATGAGCCTGGCTCGTTACTTTTGGCCTGACAGTAGTAACACCGATGGAGCCTATATCCGTAAGGATGGGCAGAGTAACCCGGAAATAAAAGAATATCCCGATTCGCGATTGTTGAACAAGATGTGTCATGCCGTTCAGAATCTGTCGTTGGCATTTTATATTACGGGTAAGAAGGCTTACGCAGAAAAGGCTCATCGGTTATTGCAAGCTTGGTTTTTAGATACCGCTACCCGCATGAACCCTAACATGAACTATGCTCAAGCGGCAAAAGGACATAATGACGGGAAAGCGTCCGGTGTGCTTGAAACACGGGAATTTATTCATTTGCTTGATATGGTGGATTTGCTGTACAACCAAAAAGGCGTGGATGAGGCTACCTATACCGGTTTGCAAGCTTGGTTTAAAGAATACCTTACCTGGCTAGATACCAGTAAAAACGGGAAGGGTGAACAGCATGCTACAAATAATCATGGTACCTGGTGTGCTGCTCAATATGCCCGCTATGCGATTTTTATCGGGCGGAAAGACCTTGCGTTGGAGAAACTGGTAGGCTTGAAAGCCCGTATTGCCAGTCAGATAGAACCCGATGGCCGTCAGCCGTTGGAATTGGCACGAACCAAATCGTTAAGTTACAGTTGCTTTAACCTGAAAGCCTATTGCGAAGCTGCCATGGAGGCTGAAAAACTAGGATTGGATTTGTGGACATACAAAACTGACGACGGACGATCTATCAAAAAGGCGTTGGATTATATCCTGCCTTATGCCATGCGCCCCGAAACCTATAAAGGGCAACAGATAGTAAGGTTCGATAAGAGCGAGGCCGCGTTGCTTTTGCGAGTAGCCTTCGTGCGTTATCCTGAAGACAAGCAATACCAGTCGTGGCTTGCCGACTTTGAAAAATCGGTGGGGGAAGATGTGGATAAATTAATGTATTAATCGAACAAAGTGAGTATAATATATATTGATATGATCCGTTAATGATGGTAGAAAAATAAGATAATGAGTGTGATTTTGAAAATTACCGATAAACGATTTATTGTTATAGCATTCGCTTTTCTTTCGGCGTTTGCGTTGCACGCGCAAACAAAGGCATTACCTTACCTCAAGGTCTCTACTAACGGGCATTATTTAATGACGGAAAAAGGAGACCCTTTCTTTTGGCTAGGCGATACGGGTTGGCTGTTGATGCAGAAACTGAGCCATCAGGATGTGGACAGATATTTGGACGACCGCAAGGCTAAGGGCTTCAACGTAGTGCAAATGATGGTGCTACACGATGCCAACGATTGCAATTACTATAAAGATTCCGCCTTGGTAAACGGGAACCTCGTGGCACCGTATATGACTAATGGGAAGGATTTTGCCGATTATATTCAATATGATTACTGGGACAACGTGGAGTGGGTGGTGGATGAGGCTGCCAAGCGGGGCATGTATGCCGCCATTGTGCCCGTGTGGGGCAGCGTGGTGAAGAAGAAAAAGGCAACGATAGGCATGATACGCATTTACATGAACCTGCTGTGCCAAAAGTTACAAGATAGAAGCAACGTGATATGGATGGCCGGGGGCGATATTCATGGCGATGAATATGCTGAAATATGGAATGAAATGGGTGAGGCCGTTAAGTTACACAACCGTAAGCAATTGGTTACATTTCACCCGTTTGGGCGCACGCAGTCGTCCACGTGGTTTCATCAATCCCGGTGGCTGGATTTTAATATGGTACAATCGGGCCATCGGAGCTACGAACAGGATAGCACCGGGTATGGCGAGGATAATTGGAAATACATTGCATCCGATTATAATAGAACGCCCGTTAAGCCGGTGCTGGATGGTGAACCTTCCTACGAAGGTATTCCGCATGGCTTGCATGACACCTTGCAACCCCGGTGGACGGATAATGATGTGCGGCGATATGCCTATTGGTCAGTGTTTGCCGGCGGATGCGGGTTTACCTACGGCAACAATTCGGTGATGCAGTTCTACTTGCCTGGAGCCAAAGACCGATCTTATGGAGCAACCGAACCCTGGACTTCGGCTATTGATGCCAAGGGAGCAAACCAAATGCAATTTTTGAAGAAACTGATACAGTCTAAGCCTTACTTTGAGCGAGTGCCCGACCAAACTATGGTGCTGGATGGTGGTGCAAAATATGATTATGTGGCGGCCACCCGTGGCAAAGATTATGCTTTCTTTTACACATACAACGGGCGCGATTTTAAGGTAAATGCCAACGTGCTTCATTCAGGCAAATTAAAAGCCACATGGTACAACCCACGAAACGGACAGACCTTGGCGATAGGGGTAATGGATAATAAGGGTACGCTTGATTTTAACCCTCCGGGAGAAAAACAGGATGGCAACGATTGGGTGCTGATATTGGAAGGAAACTAAAAAAACGAAAGCCCCGGAGTTTTCTCCGAGGCTTTCAGGGCTACCAACCTAATAAAAAAAAACAAATTTTCATTTGTTTAATGAAACCATGTGCAAATATATGCATGCCGGATGGATGTTGCATTTTCAAATTGTAAAAAGGATTATCAAAATCACAATAATTACATACGGTAGTAATGTTGTTGTAAGGTTGAGATTACAAATAGTGCGGTCGAATAATTATTCTACCCAATGTATAAATCAGACTAAAGTAGAATTAATTGAACCTAATATCCTAAAAAGGATAACATGTAGTCTGCCATTTCTTTGCCATTGGTTTCTTTATCCAATGTTTTTAAGGCTTTCATCCGGGTTATTTCGGATTCGTCGAAGGCGTGATTTTTCAAGATGAAGCGCATAAAGGAGGCGTCGTATTCGGGATGTCCTTGCGTGGTGATAATGTGTTTACCCACGGTGTACCCTTCGTTGGGGCAAAAGGAGCTGGTGGCTAATGGTTTTGCACTGGGCGGTAGTATTACTACCTGATCTTCGTGGTAATTTATTAATTGTAGTTTGCCCAGTTTGAAATGAGCGGCTACGTTTGGGCTGCAAAATTCGGCTTCGCGCACGCCAAGGCCTGAACCTACCACTGCTTTTTCCACCCGTCCGCCAATGGTTTCTGCAATAACCTGATGCCCAAAGCAGATACCTATCATTTTGGCCTTTTCATCGTATAGTTCTTTTATAAATTGGCGTAATTCTTTTAGCCAGGGTGCATCGCTGTAAGCATCTGCACGGCTACCGGGAATGAGGTAAATAGCATCTTCTTCGGTTACATCGGGAAGGTCACGGGCAAAAGCCTCAAATACTTGATAGTGAATGTTATCTCTCACACTGTCGAAAAGAGATTGCAACATAGTTACATAGGTAATATCCTCAAAAGGCATTATATCTTCAAATATGTCGCAAAGCAAAATATTAATTTTCATCAACTGGCAATTTTAATCCATAGCAAAAGTAAGCGAATTTCTCCTATTTGAGTTCAAAACGAACAAGTATAGACGATTCTATTTTAATTGTTTTGAAATCAATATCAGGTTCGTATGCATCTTCAGCAAGAGAAGCTGTTTTATACATCATATTATTTACTCTAATTGGTCTAGGTTCATTTTCGTTTGTTACTTCAATGTATATGGCTTTTCCTATGGTTTGCCCCACGGCTTTGGTCAGGTATTCGGCTTTTTCTTTGGCTGCCTTTATCGCATTGGCTCGTACTTCTTTTCTTAATTCGGTAATTTTACTGTGATCTATTTTGGCCACGGAGATATTGGATATATCAATTTTTTCGAGTTCGGTAAAGACCTTAGCAACCGTTTTTCCGTCGTGCACCAACAGCTGATAGTTTCTGCTTAACAGCACGTCTTTCTTTTTCAAAAAGCGTGATTTGAAATAACTGTCCATATCTTCCATCGAAAGGTCTTTAACCACATCTATGCCAATGCCTTTGAGTTTTTCCACCATGTTTTTTTCTTGTTCGTTGATAGCTGTTTTGATGTCATTTTCATTTATCACGATGTTTAAATAAATCATATCGGGAGTTACTTCCTTGTTGGCAGTTCCTGTTACTTCAATATAGTTTATATCCAAGAAGTTTTTTTGAGCTTGCATGCTTAGGGTAATAGCAAGTAAAAGCAGGAGGGTGAGGGTTATCTTTTTCATATAATCTTTCATTTTTTTTTGAATCTGTTTCAAAAATACGATTTATTGCTGTTCTATTTATTTTTTTAAGTAAAATTTATAACATTACCTTTGTATTGTAATTTATAAACAGCAAAAAGCATCATTATGATTACAGCTATTGATAAAAATACGGCATTGGTCTTAATTGACCTGCGCGCGGTTGAAAATGGGGAAAGGTACATAAGGGCGGATTGATTGGAAATTTATGTTACCATTGCCTTCGGCAAATTCAAGGCCACAAATATTAATCTTTATGGCCTTGGCGAAAACATGATAATACCCATGCCTATAAGACAAATAGCTCCGCCGATGATGTCGTAGCGATCGGGCACAAAGCCATCTACTTTCCATCCCCAAAGAATAGCCATCACGATGAATATTCCACCGTAGGCGGCATATACCCGCCCGAAGTTTGAGGTTTGCAAAGTGGCCACTATCCCGTAGGCTACCAAAATAAGTCCGCCCAAGGCACCAATGTACCAGGCTTTATCTTCTTTTAGCCACAACCACATCAGGTAGCCACCGCCAATTTCGCAGAGCCCGGCCAGAATAAAAATCAACAGGGAGGTAAGTGTTTTCATCATCACAGATTTTTAGAATTTTTCCAAAATTAATATATTAAAAGAGAAATTCCCTGCCTAAGAATCAAATTCTTAATGCAGGGAATCTTTTTTTGTTAGATTGATTTAATAAAAATAACTGTCAAACAAAAGCTATAAATTTACGGGTACTATAAGCTTGAAGCTAATGTTTCGCCCCATGTTATATACACCGGTTCGTCCGGTTACCTCATTCACGTCCGTGTATTTTAATCGGCTCAGGTGGCTTTGGTAAGCGATGTCGGCCAGATTTGTTCCTGCAATATAAATAGAGCAAAGGGTATGCCTTTTCCACATGATGTCGCCACCGATGCTTGCATTAAGCAGCATGTAGGCAGGCGTTTCCGTTTCGGTGTTGTAAGCCCAATAAATTTTGTCCTGCTGGAAATATTGCTCCACTCCGAATGATATAAAGCCGTTCTGCAAATACTTTCCTATTTTATTTATATCAGCCCGGATGTCCGATTTCCATTTTGCAGCAGGGGTGAAGGGGATGTATTTGGTGGAGTCCGATTGATTTTTCAGGATGGACGACACGTAAGAGAAACTGTTTTCAAAATGCAACCAATCCAACGGATGCGGATGAATATCAATATAAAATTCGCCTCCCACAATTTGCGCGTTACCCGAATCGAATTTATAACACGTGCTTCCTTCACGAATAGAATCGGTGCCTGCTTGATTGATTAACTTGCGCGAAAAAATATAATTGTTGATGTTGTTGGCAAACAGGTTTAGTTTGGCGTTCACGTGTTTGGTTTCATATCCCAGCTCGTAGTCCACTTGCAGACTGGTTTCGGCTTTCAGGTTAGGGTCGCCTATTTCGTAACGAACCGTTCCTTCGTGTACCCCGTTTGAACTTAATTCGCTGATATTCGGAGCTCTGAATCCTCGTGAGAAATTAAGTTTCATATCCCAGTTTTTGGTTAACTCATAGCTGGCACCTAAGCTTCCGCTTACCCCGCTGAAATTGCTTTTAAAGGCCGCGAAGCGTTCGGTGGCATCTGGGGCGGTCGCTGTTGTTTTTACGTCTTCGGCATTCAGGTACAAGGCATCTCCGGTTTCCGATCGGTGGTCATATCGCACACCTCCGCTGATGGTTACCTTGCCCAAGGTTTTGCTTCCGACAGCAAAAATGCCGTTGTCGAACAGATGATATTCCGGCACCAGATATTCAGTCCCCAAGTTCAACGATTTTTGATACATACCGTTTACTCCGAACGAAAAGCTGTAATTATCCTTTTCTTCGAGCAAATAATGCACATCATAATTCACCGTGTGCAGTTGAAAATAAAGCCCGTATTGGGTTGGATTCAATACATCTTCGTATTCCTGCCTGCGGTTTTGCTGATAACCCACGGAGGTTTTCAGGCTACCTTCACCTAGCAATATATTATTGTTCCACACGGCTTTGTAATGACTTACTTGTTGATATGGCATGGAGTGTCTGTACGATGTGTTGTCGCTGCCGGTTGCGGTGGTTTCGCCCGTGGTGCCGTCGGCTTGCACGATGGGTTTTATAAATTTACCCGTGGTGCTATCCCGTTCGCCCTCCACAATTCCGGGTGTGAGGTGATAGTAGTTCAAGGTGAGGTGCGAGTAGCCCCAGTATTTATTTATTCCCAATAGGGCAGAGGCGGCATCTTCACTAAACCCTGAGCCGTACACGTATCCGTCATACTTGTTTTGGTAGTCGTGAGCTTGTTTCCTGCTGTAACGAGCATCCCACACGAATAATTTTTTGTGCCCGGCAAAGTCTAGCGAATAAGCCCACAGCCCGTTGTTAGTTTGATAGTTAGTCATCGCGTTGAGGCTCATTTTACCTTGAGGTAGGATAGGAGCCGGTATCATATTAATAACACCCGCCATAGCATCCGATCCATATAGTAAGCTGGCAGGCCCTTTGAGTATTTCCACCCGATTTACATCGTTTTCGTCTATTTCGATACCATGCTCGTCACCCCATTGTTGGCCTTCCTGACGCACGCCGTCATCCACTACCACCACGCGGTTATATCCTAACCCCCGAATAACGGGTTTGGAAATGCCGCTTCCTGTTGTAATTTGATTCACGCCGGGTTGCGAGCTGAGGGCATCAATAATATTGGTTGACGACTGTTGAAGCAGCTCTTTGTTGGTAACAATGGTAATAGGGGTGGGCGTTTTGATGCTTTGCAACGAACCTGCCTGCCCGGTTACCACTATTTCGTTCATTTCTACTACCGATTCCTCCAGTTGAAAATCTTTTTTAGTTATAGTTTTTAAATCGATGCTTTGTGCAATCATGTTGTGCCCGATGGAACTTACTTGAATAAGCATAGTTCTTTTAGGTAAATTATTTATACTGTAATTACCCAGGGTGTCGGATAGGGCTCCTGCTTTCAGTTCCTGGAAATAAATGTTGGCACCAATTACGGGAGTGCCGTTGCTCTCTGTTATTTTACCGTGCAGGCTTGTTGAGTTGTCGTTGGTTTCCGCCCACGTGAAAAGCGAGCATAGAAATAGTAATAAAGTAATGCTATATTGTTTTTTCATGGATTTTAATTTGTTATTGTGCCTGTTTTTTAGCCACAAATGAAGCACAGTATTCCATTAACCATCCAGGATAGTAGCATGGTTAAGCTTAATGATACTATAATTACCATAAGGAATAATAGAAAAACAGGTGGCTTTTTCATGGCTTTTGTTATCTGTTTTTTGTTTACCTAAATATCTTTTTATAAATTATATACCTTATGCCGATTTGGATAACAGGTATATACGAAGATTCGATTTATCTTGAAAACACCAAGATAAACGGTGAACACAAAATAGGATAATGAACTAAACCAATATGTACACGAAAAGAAGATATTATATTTTTGTGATCCTTTTTTTGTGCAAAATCGGTTTAAAAATAATGAGGAAAGATTTTATAGAGCGGGAGGTGCCCTTAGTTGGAACAGATGTGATGACTGACGGATAAGACACGCTACAAGATGAGGTGTTTGTTCTTTATGAAAAAAACAATAGACCGTGGGAACAACTATAGCTTTGCGTGGAATGAATTCGCAAAACTCAAAATTACAAACAGGACAATTATGTTGATGTTCGCCGGAAATTGCATTTCCACCAAGAGAATTGCTGCTTTGTTCGTGATGAATAAACAGCACATGGAGAGGCTTCATGCAAAGCGCACTCAAGAACAAGCTTAATAGCAGCAGTGCTATTTGCGTCCGAAGTGTATGTTTTACTGTTAAATTCATAGGCTTCAAAGATATGGAAATGAATTTCTAATAGGTGAATATTAACGCTAAAGATTCTTAAACACCATTTTGGGGTTTTATTAAAAAAATTAAGGCACACTTCATTTTTCAATAAATTACTTCATTTTTTAAATTCATTATATATCTTTGTAATCAGAAAAATAGTTAAGTAAATCAATGAACCATATAGGTGAACGCATAAAAAAGAAACGAGAACTTCTGAACCTCCAGTTGAGCGATTTAGCTAAACGGGTGGGGATTACTCCTAGTGGTTTGTCGCAAATAGAAAAGATGAAGGCATACCCATCTCTTTTTACATTGAAATCTATTGCGGACAATTTGCATTCCACGGTGGGGGAATTAATTGGGGAAAATGACACGTTGAAAAATAATCCGTTGGTAAAAGCGGATGAAAAATTGGAGATAAACCGTTTGGCAAACGGAACCGCGGTATATCAGCTTTCGCATCACGACATTAACAAGCTGATGGATAATTTTTTGGTGAAGGTGCCGGCAAGCACTGTTTCGGTTGATTTATTTCAGAACCATCAGGGGCAGCAGTTTTTTTATGTTATACAGGGGAATGTATTCTTTATGTTGGACGACAAAGAATATGAAGTGAAGAAAGGTGATAGTATTTATTTTAATTCAAAAGTATCGCATGTATTAACCAATCGTTCAGGAGAACAGGCAGAATTAATTTGGGTGGTAACACCACCTAATTTTTAAGCCTGAAGGTTAATATAATGATCTTGCTATAAAATTTTAAAATCAAACGGGGATTAAACATCACTAATTTATTACATTTTAATTAAATGTATTAGTTTTGCACCCTGAAAATAAACCCTATAAATCGAACAAAATGTCTCAAGTTTCAGATCGTTTAAATGCCTTAGCGGCCTCCGAAACATTGGCCATGTCACAAAAAAGTGCTGAATTAAAGGCACAAGGCTTTGATGTAATTAACCTTAGTGTGGGAGAACCTGATTTTAACACACCCGATCACATTAAAGAAGCTGCCAAAAAAGCTATTGAAGCAAACTTTTCTTTTTATTCACCCGTACCAGGTTATCCTGCTTTGCGTAACGCCATCGTGGCCAAATTGAAAAACGAGAATGGGCTGACTTACGATGCCAGCCAGATTGTATGTTCAAATGGTGCCAAACAATCTGTTTGTAATACTATTCTATGTATCATAAACAAAGGCGACGAAGTGATTGTACCCGCTCCATACTGGGTGAGCTATGTAGAAATGGTGAAACTAGCCGAAGGTAAAAATGTAATTGTTACCGCGGGCATCGAACAAGATTTTAAAATTACACCTGCACAATTGGAAGCTGCCATCACGCCTAAAACCAAAGCGTTGATACTTTGCTCACCTTCCAACCCAACAGGTAGCGTATATACTAAAGAAGAATTAAAAGGACTGGCCGATGTGCTGGCTAAATATCCTAGCATCATCGTGTTGGCTGACGAAATTTACGAGCACATCAATTATATTGGCAAACACGAAAGCATCGCTCAATTTGATAACATCCGCGACCGTGTGGTTATTATCAACGGGGTGTCTAAAGGTTATGCCATGACCGGGTGGCGTTTGGGTTGGATTGCCGCACCAAAATGGATTGCCGCAGCCTGCAACAAATTGCAAGGACAATATACCTCAGGGCCAAGTTCTATTACACAAAAAGCCGCGGAAGCTGCTTACACGGGCGATCAACAATGTGTTGCCGATATGTGTGCCGCTTTTAAGCGAAGAAAAGATCTTATTGTAAAATTAGCAAGAGAAATTCCTGGCTTCAAGGTAAACGAACCAAGCGGAGCATTCTATATTTTCCCCGATTGTAGTTACTACATCGGCAAATCGTTCAACGGTAAAGAAATTACCAATTCGGCCGATTTAGCCATGTATTTGCTCGAAACTTCCTATGTGGCTTGCGTGGGCGGTGTAGCATTTGGAGCTCCAAGCTGTATCCGTATGTCCTATGCCACTTCCGATGAAAACATTGTAAAAGCAATGGATCGCTTGAAAGAAGCATTGGCAAAACTGGTTTAAAAAAACAAAACAGTAAAAAACTCAGAAAGCTCGTTCTTCAATAGGACGAGCTTTTTTTAAACACGCCCGTATTAATCCTATAAATAGAGCTCTTGTGGATATAAAATATATTTTCAACCAAAACCGCGAGTGGATAAAAAAGAAATTGGAGCAAGACCCCGATTATTTTAAAAAACTATCGAGGAGCCAAACTCCGAAGGTATTGTACATAGGCTGTTCCGATAGCAGGGTGAGTGCAGAGGAGTTGATGGGCGTTAGCCCCGGCGAAGTGTTTGTACATCGCAACATGGGCAATATGATACCCAACACGGATTTGAATGTGATGTCCGTAATCAACTATGCCGTAACCAGCCTGCAAGTAGATCATATAGTGGTGTGTGGGCATTACGAATGCAATGGAGTGAAGGCTGCCCTGAAATCGGAAGATCTAGGCATACTTAATCCCTGGCTGCGCAACATTCGCGACGTGTATCGGCTCCACAAGAAAGAACTGGATGCCATTACCGACGAACAGCAACGCTACGATAGGTTGGTGGAACTAAACGTGCAGGAGCAATGCGTCAACGTGATTAAAACGGCTGAGGTTCAAAAGGCTTGCCGTGAAAGGCACCTAACTATACACGGGTGGGTGTTTAATATCCGTACGGGCGAATTGATTGATTTGAAAATAGATTTTGATAAGATATTGAACGAGATTATGGAGATTTATCATATAATTTGATAATCTAATATTCATAGACACAACATAATGGTGAAAGGTATATTTAGTATTCAACCACAGCGTGGTTAAACAATGGTAACCCCGTATGAAACGCGGGGTAAGAAGATGAGCATAGAATCAGAACCCTGAAGAGGTTCAACAATAAATAGCATACTTAGTTTAAAAGATAATATAGATGAAAATTTTTAGAGAGTTTCGAGATTTTGCCGTGCAAGGCAACGTGGTGGATATGGCTGTCGGTGTTATTATCGGTAGCAGTTTGGGTAAAGTGGTAACTTCGCTTGTAAGGGATATTATAATGCCACCCATAGGGTTTTTCATCAAAGGGCTTGATTTTAATGATATGAAATTCGTAATGCACGTAATTGGTACAAAGCGTACGGTTACCCTTAATTACGGAAGTTTCTTCCAAGTACTTATCGATTTTCTCATCGTGGCTTTTACCGTTTTCATCGCGATAAAAGCGTTGGAAGGTGCCAAACGAAAACGTAATAAAGGACGTGAAACGGAACAACTGGTAGACCTTTCGCATCAAGAACAGTTGCTTACCGAAATCAGGGATTTATTGAAGGAGCAAGGTGGAAAAGATTCAACGGAATGGCTTGTGCAAAAAGACAAATAAATTAATTAATTTTGCCTTTACAATAAACGTCTAATCCTTAATGCTTAAATTAACGCTATGAAAAAAACACTATGTTTATTTTCGCTATTGTTTTTCCTGTTATTGGCAGGAAACGTATCGGCGCAAAACGAGAAGGCCGATAAGTTTTGGAAAACACTGCAAACGTATTATTTCCTGCACGATAAGAGTTTGGTAAACCAGACTATCGACTACCTGAACGCGGGGGTATATGATGCCAACGTGTTTGAGCTTCGCTTTCGGGCATTTTATTGTGCATTGTTTGGTGTGGATGGTAAGATTAAGGCTGACTTCCAAAGCAAACTAAAGAAGATAAAGAGTGCGGAGTTGCAAGACATGTTTGAAACCATAACCAACAGCAATATCGACGATATATATACCAATGCTCCCGAAACGCCCGATGCAAACGAGATGCTTTGCTACTCGTACTACGCCACGGGCGATAGCCGATACATCGACCGTTTGCTGGAAAAAGCCAAAGGCAATGATGAGCGCAAAGACCTTGACAAATACATGATAGGGGCTAATGCCCTGTGGTGGCTGGCTACCTTGCGTGATGAAAACATCTTGGTGAAACAATACCTTGAAGCCAAGACTGCCGACAAAGCCGCCGAAATAGCCCTAACAAGCCGTGCTTACGACTTGAAAAATATTCAGCTTGACGTACTTGCCGATCAAAAGAAAAAAGGCATTTGGAAATAAAATATAGTATTTATTTGTTAAACAAAACGCTTTAACCCGAACAAAAGGTTAAAGCGTTTTGTTTTTTATATTAAAGATGTTACTATAAAAATAAGTGTTTTGTATAATGATAACATTAAAGTGATATTTATGATACTCGGGTTAATTTATTTTTTAATTATATTATTAACTAAAACACATGTTTATGAAAAAATTAATTTTTACTCTATCGGTTTTATTTAGTTCACTTTATTTTTGTACTGTAAGTGCAAGTAATGGCAACCCGTTTCCTAGTAGTACAAGTCAAGGTCCTTCATTCCGATCGGGAGTAGTTCCAACAGAGCAATTCTATGATTCTATCGCATTACCTTACTCGGTGGATAGTTTAGCTATTGACTCATCGAAAACAGCTAAATACATTTACATGTCAGCTATAAGCCAAAGCTATCCAGCTGTTGGGTTCAAAGTGACTCTTACTTCGGCAGATTCTTTGCATTTTCTATTAACTTCAAATGAGATTTCGTCGTCTTTGTATGCTGTCATTGTATCGAAGAATGTGGATTTGTCTACTGATGTATACATGAACATTAGTGCAGGGAGTACTGCCGCGTTGGCCGCAGGAGTATATTACATCGCCTTTTTTACAGACAATCTGTATGGAAAAGCTAATATCTTCATCACGTCAACAGACGTAGTAACCTCAATATCCGAAGCGACGGATAACAATTTTCTGGTTTATGGAGATAACAAGGCTATTGTGATTTCAGGAATAAAATCCGGGTCAAACCTTAGCGTGTTCTCTGCTGATGGTAGCCTTATTACAAGTGCAATTACCAACTCTAATATTAAAAAGATAGGAGTTCCTGTTGCCGGTTTGTATATTGTAAAGGTAAACGGAATTACTAAAAAAGTATTTGTGAAATAGCACGAATGTGAACAAAATGAAAAGCCCTGCAATAATATTATTTGCAGGGCGTTTCATTTTTTATAAGGAGATAAGTATATTTTCTATTGATATTTATTACCTACGGAGAAGTTCTCAACAACAGCCGTGGATGTCATTAAATTTTCGCGTTTAAAATCAAGGTGGATGGAATTTTCGTTAGCCAAGGTCTTTTGTTATCGATGGCTTTTTTCCAGCAATCGATACTTATAAGCATTAAATCCTGTTGCTTCAAGAAGTTTGAATCCATAAAAGAATACGGATACACGGAAATATGACTCGGTGCAATTTGTTCTATATTTCGTATCAACTCTTTTATCTCCGTAAATTTATTGAGCTGGTTATTTACATCAATAACCGATATTTGAGCTCCTGAATTATTGATTAGTTTTTGAGCATAACGAATTAAAAACACGTCGTTCTTGTCTAATATCGGTATAAACACGCTATCGGCTTTTACAAACGATTTATCTACAAATATCCCCACCGGGATAGTTGCGTTGGATATAATAGTTCTGGTACGTTCGTCGAACGGTGAGTTTTCAAACAAACTTTCCTTTCCCGTCATCTGGTTAATAAGTCGGTCGGGGTTGATAATTTTGGTTGTAAACCCAAGAATTTTACCGAGTAAACTTCCTTCGTATATAGATTGCCCTACACCGATTAGCAGCAGGTCATAATCACCCTTGTTGGCTAACTCCGCAATGTCGTCGTCAATATTATTTGATGGCTTGAACAGTGTGAGAACCTTTTGGTTGAGGTTTTTTGATTCCTCTATAATAGGGGCGAAAACTTCATTTTCATAATCCTCTATGTTGTACGGTTTCATTTCATTGCTGGACGAAAGATGCATGGCCGTAATTTGAGCATTCCCGTTGAGCTTTTTTACCAACGAATTGGCCAGCCTTAGCAAAGATTTACCCCTGTCGGCATTACCAAATGAAATCAGCACTTTGTATTTGCTAAAGTTGGACATCGCTTGTTGATATTCTTCTTTGTCAGGTTTGAATATTTTGTTTATCAACGATAGCAAAGGCCCCGTTATAAACGTGGTAATAAGAGCCATAATAATCATCATGGTAAAAATTTGTGGATTCAGCACGCCCAGATCATAACCGATGTTCAGCACTATCAGTTCCATCAATCCCCGTGTATTCATCAGCACGCCGATGGTCAAGCTATCCCTCCAGTTTTGACCTACAAACTTAGCGGCCAACGCACTGCCAAAAAATTTACCGGAAATTGCTACTAAAATAATTAGCCCCGTTATTTTCCATAAATACACATCATTTATCAGTCCAATCTCGGTTCTGAGTCCCGTGTAAACAAAAAACAGGGGGAGGAGCAACACCAAGGCTATATCTTCAACCTTTTCAGTAAAAGCATTCCTGAATTTAGGGTTGTCCGGCATAATGGCTCCAGCCATAAACGCACCGAAAAGGGCATGAATGCCAATCACTTCCGTGGCGTAGGACGATAGAATAATCACAATAAAGAAAAGGCCAACAATAGATTTATTCAAGCTTTCTTTAGTTGAGTGCAAATCGCCAACTCTTCGCAAAAACGGCCGTACCACCTTTATCATAAGGAAAACATAGGCCAACGCCAACAGGATGGTGTGGATGGAACTTACAAACGAACCTGCTTTAACAATGGCTATAATGGAGGCCAACAGCACCCAGCCCGTTATGTCGTCAGCCGCCGCGCAGGTTATAACGATGGTTCCCAGTTTGGTTTTATGAATATTTCGTTCTTGAATAATCCGAGCCAGTACCGGGAATGCCGTTATACTCATGGCAACCCCCAGGAACATGGCGAATGAGGAAAACTTTACCCCCATGGGTGCAAACGTGGTGTAGATGTAATAGGCAAGCCCCATACCCAGCCCAAAGGGAATAATAATGCTGGCATGGCTTATTACCACCGCGTCGTGTGCCTTATTTTTCAGCACCTTTGTGTCCAGCTCCATCCCGATGGTAAACATAAACAGGATAAGACCTATCTGGCTTAATAATTGAAGATTACCTAACGATTCAATGGGAAATAAAGCATGTGATACGTGAGGAAAATACATGCCTAGCAAAGATGGCCCCAACACGATACCGGCTATAATTTCGCCTACCACGCTCGGTTGTCCTATCTTTTTACATACCCAGCCAAAAAGGCGAGCCGCGAAAATAATAGTTACAATTTGAGCTAACAAAAGAGCCAACGGGTGCTTGATATTTTGCGAAAAAGTTTGAACAAACTCACCCCACGAACCTTTATCCGACGTAGGTTGTACAATATGCCGTCCGAGTTCAAGCACACTTCCGGCTTGTACAATACAATACATAACAAAGGAAACACTTCCGATAATGCAAACGTAAAATAATAAATTTCGAAACTTTCTCATGGCTCTTTCTCCTTTCCAATAGTGATGTGCTGACTTCTCGTTAACTTAAGTTTTCGAGTGCAAAATTAGTAGTTTAATTTGGAAAAAAACAGGGTGAAAAGCCTTGTAGTAAAGGAATGTAACAAGACGGGAAAAATATGTAACCAAATTAGTTGCCAAGCATTTTGGCAAAGTTGTTTTTGTAGATTTCGCTCAACAAAAGTTTAATTTGTTCGCCCGATTTGTTGGTAAGAATGGTAGTTATTTGATCGGACGAAAAATGAGCCACGGCTTTTAGTGCAATAATTTCCCGTTTGTTTACCCGGCAAAATTGGTGGGAGGGAAGCTCCTTTAGCAGGTGCTCAAACGAAATATTCTTTAGGGTCAATCGCCGGTTATCCGACAGAAAGGCTTCTTTATCCCGACTGTCGGTTTCCGAAACTTTAATGTAGTACAATTCGTCAACCTTAATCAAGGCTTTCCCTTTGTCGGTATTCAGTTGCAGGCATTTATTTTCTTCTCGCCTTAATGCCAGGCGGGAGGCTGCTTTTTCTATGGCTATTTCCAATCGCTCTTTTTTGATCGGCTTTACCAGATAGTCCACCGCGTCCACATCAAAAGCATCTATCGCGTATTCTTTATACGCGGTGGTAAAAATAATAGCCTTTCCTTTTAATAAGCGGGCTACCTGTAAGCCGTTTAAGCCCGGCATTTCAATATCCAATATGCACAAATCGAAATCGAGGTTTTGCATATCTCGCACAAAAACCTCCGAACTATTAAATGCCTTCACCACGTTGAGCCCCTCTATTTGTTCACAGAGCATCTTCAAGTAAGTCAGACCCGGCATCTCGTCGTCTAGCAGCAAGCAATTTAGATTTGTATTCAAGTAGATCTATTTTTAGATGTGAAATAAAAACGCCGTCTTCCGTAAACTGTTCCAGCTTATAGCATCCCCCGTAAAAGATATTCAGCCGCTCTTCAAATGTTTCCGTACCAATGCCGCCTTTCCCTTTTTTCATAGGTGGTTTGGCCGACACTTTATTGGCAACGGTAAGTTTCAAGCACCCGTCCTGAAATTCAAAAGAGATAGTAATAAAAGCATCCGCGCTTTGCAAATCCGCATGTTTAAAGGCATTCTCTATCAAGTCAATCGTAATCATGGGCGCAATTACCTCTTGCTCATACACGGGGTCGGATTCGTCCAACTTCGTTTTTACCTTTAGTTCAAATAGCGGACTGATTTTTATTTTATTTATCTCAATCAGATTCAATGCAAATCCTATCTCTTCTTTTGGGGATACAAAACGCTTGGGGCTTTCGTACAAAATATAGTTTAGCACATTAGCCAACTTGTCCAACGCGAAATAAGTTTGATAGGCGTGAGATTGAATAGAGTTCAGAATGTTTTTAAAAAGATGCGGGTTCAACTTGTAGTCTATATGATCCAGCTTCATCGAGTTGATTTTATGTTCCAACTCGTTAAACCGCGATTGGGTTTTCTCGTTTTTCTCATCCGTTTTTATGTATTTCACCAGCAGATAAACACAGGTAAAAAACAGCACAGCCAAAATCCCGATAAAAAGATAAGCCGTTTGAGTTGAGATATAAACTTGCAGCGTCATAGCTTTTTTATTTACAAAAATAATGTATTTCTCAATAAAAACCACGAAGAGGAACAATTGTTCATTAGCCTATATTTGTGCTTACAGGTTTAACAAAGAAGAATCTCTCTCGGATTAAATGTTAGAACACAAATTACACAAAAATAAGCACGGAGTGTTTTCGCAAAGGCGTACTTGGCGTAATGAATTTGCCGAAGGCAATATCTAGGCAGGATTCATTGAAGTACCCAATGAGATACCAATTTAACTTATGTTCTAGCAAATATTCTTCCCTTTTGTTAAAGGGAAGTCCCCGTAGGGAGATGGGTTAGCTGTTTTTAAAAAAAAGATTAACCACAGCGAGGTGTAACAAAGGTAACCCCGTATGCAATGCGGGGTAAAGAATCCACCACACACCCTGAACCCAGAATGGGTTCAACAACGACATCGCCAGCTAATAGGATTGGCTTTTAACTTGCACAAAAAGCACAATATCATCAAAAAAATGAATACAAGTATCGAAAGTTTAATAAGAATCCATATTTTTGCCTCCTAGTATGAAATTCTTAGCATCCATCTTGTGTTTATATGTTTTCGTATTGGTCGTGCTGCCATGCCACGATCATGCGCAAAATGGTGCGTCTAATCAAACCGAGCTATCCGCTCAAACCACTCAAGCTTGTGATGCCGATCAATGTTCTCCGTTTTGTACTTGCAATTGCTGTTCTACTCCCGTAATAGCTTCCGTTGTAGGGATTTATCTTCCGGCAGTAACCTTTTTCGGTAAAACTATCTTTGCTTCTTACAACGAACATATTTCCTCGCCATACACTTCCATTTGGGAGCCGCCTAAATTAAGTTGAATCATCCATTCATTCGTTAAGAAACCAACGAATCAGTGAGGTATTGGGAATCCTTATATACAGAGATTCTTTATAATTCATCAACTTAATTATATCCTTTTATGATTGAAAAAATCATTCGTTTTTCGATAAAAAATAAATTTATCGTCGGGCTTTTTATTGTAGCCCTTATCGGGTGGGGAACTTATTCCATCACCACGTTGCCTATTGATGCCATCCCCGATATTACCAACAATCAGGTGCAGATTATATCCTTAGCCCCATCCCTGGCAGTGCAGGAGGTGGAAAGTTCCATCACCGCACCCATTGAAGTAGCCGTGGCCAATACCCCTGAAATTATAGAACTTCGTTCCATTTCCCGCTTGGGGCTGTCGGTGGTTACCGTGGTGTTTAAAGACGGGGTGGATATTTACTGGGCGCGCCAGCAGCTTGGCGAACGGCTGAAAGAGGCCGAAGAAGCAATTCCGCCCCTGAAACCGGCGAATGGAGAGTTGTACCTGTTGACTGAAAGAGGCCGAAGAAGCAATTCCGCCGGGGCTGGCTAAAATAGAACTGGCACCCATCTCCTCTGGGCTGGGCGAAATATATCAATACCGCCTGGCAGTAGCCAAAGGTTATGAAAAAAAATACACGCCCATGGAGCTGCGCACCTTGCAGGATTGGGTAGTGCGCCGCGAAATGCTGGGCACCCCCGGCGTGGCAGATGTAAACAGCTATGGCGGATTTGTAAAACAATACGAAATAGTGGTTAACCCCGAACGCTTGCGCAGCATGGGGATAACCCTGACCGATATTTTTAACGGCTTGGAACGTAACAATGAAAATACCGGAAGTGCTTATATCGACAAAAAGCCCACGGCCTATTTTATCCGTGGCATCGGCTTGATAAAGTCGCTGGAGGACATTGAAAAAATTGTGGTAAAAACAGGCACCAATGGTCAGCCCGTTTTGATACGCGATATAGCCACCGTTCAGTATGGCAATTCCACCCGCTACGGGGCGTTGGTTATCGATACCGCCGAAGCCGTGGGTGGGGTGGTAATGATGCTCAAAGGAGCCAATGCCCATGAGGTGGTGCAAAGCGTGGAAGAGCGCATCCAATCCATTCAAAAATCCATGCCCGAAGGCGTTACCATCGAGCCCTTCCTCAATCGTTCCGACTTGGTAGGCAGGGCTATCGGTACCGTATCCCGCAACCTGGTGGAGGGAGCGTTGATTGTTATTTTCATTCTGGTGCTTATGCTGGGCAATTGGCGGGCAGGCTTAATTGTGGCATCGGTCATTCCGTTATCCATGCTTTTTGCCATATCGCTGATGAAACTCTTTGGCGTGTCCGGCAACCTGATGAGCCTTGGGGCTATTGACTTCGGCCTTATTGTGGATGGTGCCGTTATTATCGTGGAAAGTGTGGTACACCGAATTACGCAGAGTAAGCACCATCATCCTGGACTTAAAACACTCAGTCAAAAGCAGATGGACGAAAACGTGTTTGAGTCGGCCAAGCGGATGATGAGTTCCGCCACGTTCGGGCAAATCATTATTCTTATCGTTTATTTGCCTATCATGGCCTTGGTAGGCATAGAAGGTAAGATGTTTCGCCCTATGGCACAGGTGGTAAGCTTTGCCCTGATTGGTGCAGCCATTCTTTCGCTCACCTATGTGCCTATGGTTTCATCCCTGTTTTTGAGTAAGCATACCGAACATAAACGAAACTTTTCCGATAAGTTGATGGATAAAATTCATCGGTTGTTCAATCCTGTTATAGCATTCGCCATTCGTCGCAAACTGATGGTTTCCGTTGCCGCCATCCTGTTGTTTTTAGGAAGCCTGTTTTTGTTTACCCGTTTAGGGGGCGAATTTATTCCTCAGTTGGAAGAAGGCGATTTGGCTGCCGGGGTAATGACCTTGCAAGGTGGATCGCTTACCCACACGGTGGAGATGGTGCAAAAAGCCAATAAAATATTGCTCGACAGCTTCCCCGAAATAAAACATACGGTGTGTAAAATAGGAGCGGGTGAAATACCTACCGACCCCACACCGATGGAAACGGGCGATTACATTATCACGCTGAAAGATAAAAGCGAATGGACTTCCGCCGGATCGAGAGAAGAACTGGTGGAGAAAATGGAAAAAGCCCTGGTGCCTTTGGCCGGGGTGAAATTTGAATTTCAGCAACCCATACAAATGCGTTTCAATGAACTAACTTCAGGCTCCAAACAAGATGTGGCCATCAAAATATTTGGCGATGATTTGAATACCCTGGCCGAAAAAGCCGACGAGGTGGAGCGCATTATTCAGCATATTGACGGTGTGGCAGACATCAACGTGGAAAAAGTAACCGGGCTGGCTCAAGTACAGGTGGAATACAACCGCGACCGACTGGCGCAATATGGCCTTTCGGTAGAAGAAGTAAACCGGGTGCTACGTACCGCTTTTGCCGGAAGTCAGGCCGGGGTGGTGTTCGATCAGGAAAAACGTTTCGGGCTCGTGGTGCGGTTGGATAAAGATTACCGCCAAAGCCTGGAAGACGTAAAAGACCTGCCGGTGGCGTTGCCCAACGGACAGCAAATTCCTTTTGAGCAAATAGCCGACGTACAAATAAAATCGGGCCCGGCGCAAGTGTCGCGCGAGGATACCAAACGCCGTATTACCATCGGCTTCAACGTGCGTAACCGCGACGTGGAAAGCGTAATCGCTGATGTAACGCATCAAATTGACCGAAAAATAAAATTGCCCACCGGGTACTATACATCGTATGGCGGTCAGTTCAAAAATCTGGAAGCAGCCAAAAACCGCCTGGCAATAGCGGTGCCTGTGGCCTTGTTACTCATATTCGTGTTGCTGTTCTTTACCTTCCATTCAGTGAAGCAAGCCTTGCTTATTTACACGGCGGTACCCATGTCTGCCATCGGGGGCGTGCTAGCCTTGTGGATGCGGGGCATGAACTTTTCCATTTCCGCAGGCATCGGCTTTATAGCCCTGTTTGGCGTGGCGGTGCTCAACGGCATTGTGCTTATAGCCGAATTTAATCGGTTGGAAAAAGAAGGGGAAACCGACATCACGGAGCGGGTAAAGAAGGGGCTAAACACCCGGCTGCGTCCGGTAATTATGACTGCTGCCGTGGCCTCGCTCGGCTTCCTGCCTATGGCACTATCCACCTCCGCCGGAGCCGAAGTGCAAAAACCACTGGCAACCGTTGTTATAGGCGGGCTAATCTCCGCAACCTTGTTGACCTTGATTATTCTCCCCGTGTTTTACCTGATTTTTTCAAGTAAAAAATTCAAGTTTTCACGAAAGAAGATGCCTGTAAAATTAGTATCCATTGTGCTATTGTTAGCAGCCGGGCTTGGTGTTTCATCCAACCTGAAAGCACAACATAGAACCGTGAATTTGAAGCAAGCCATTCAGTTGGCGTTAGATAGTAATTTATCCGTGCGCTCGTCGGAGTATGGCGTGGCTCGCGAAAAAGTGCTGAAAGGAGCCGCGTGGGACATCCCGAAAACCGAAATTAGCGGGGAGTACGGGCAGCTTAATTCGTACAGTAAGGACAATAGCATTAGCGTTTCGCAATCCATTGCGTTCCCCACCGTGTATATGAATCAGCACAAATTGGCAAATGCGAATATTAAAAGCAGTCAAGCCCAATTGGAAATGAGCCGGCTGGAAATTGCCACACGGGTAAAGCAGACTTACTGGCAACTGGCTTACCTCTATTCGCTGCAAAGGCTCTTGCTTTATCAAGACAGCCTGTTTGGTAAATTCCAGCACGCGGCGGAGCTTCGCGCTAAATCCGGAGAAACCAATAAACTGGAAATGATAACAGCCCGTTCGCAAAAGATGGAAATAGGCAACCAGCTAAAGCAAACCCAAGCCGGAATGGCTATACTCACGGGCAAGATACAAGCTTTGCTCAACACGGGTGTGCCGCTTGCCATTGCCGACACCGTGCTGTATAGAATCAACCTGCCTCCACACGAGAAAGAGCTACTGAGCCAAAACCCCTCGGCCACGTATATGCAGCAACAAGTAGAGGTTTCGCGGATTGAAAAGAAACTGGAACGAAGCCGCATGTTGCCCGATTTTACCTTCGGCTACACTAGCCAGACCATAATAGGGCAGCAGGAAGTGAACGGGGTGGTTCGGAATTTTGGCAATAGCGATCGCTTTACCGGAGTTCAAGCGGGAATAGCTGTCCCCATTTGGTTTAAGCCATATACCACCAAGGTAAAAGCGGCGGCACTAAAGCAACAGGCTGCTAGCGTTGAGGCTGAGGCTTATACCAAATCGCTTCAAAGCAATTATGAAACCTTGCTGGCGGAGTATGAAAAATACAGTAACAGCGTGGATTATTACCAGAAGCAGGCCATACCCGAAGCGGATATGATTATAAAGCAAGCATCGCTTAGTTACAAGGCGGGGGCATTGGATTATTCGGATTACATACAGAGTTTGAACCGTGCGTTGAGCATCAAGCAAAACTATTTGAACGCGCTGAATGATTATAACCAAACTGTGATTTCGATTGATTATTTGTTGGGAATTGTCTTTTGATAGAGCAAAGAATAAAGAGCAAAGACAAAAGATAAATTCAGAATTCAGAATACAGAAGCTAAGAAGTTAACGGAGAGAAAACAAAATTTGTGAAATGCCAAACTCCCCTTCCCGATAGCTATCGGGAGAGGGGTTGGGGGAGGCTAATATAAATATATTATGACAACAATACAAAGAATTATCCATACCGCGGTGGTGTCAAGCCTTATTGTAGGCTTGCTAGCTTGCGGTGGAAAGAAAAAAACGGAAGCGGAAGCCGAAAAAACGGAAGTGCTTCCCGAAAATATAGTGGAACTAAGAGCCGACCAAATAAAGCTAGCCGGCATCGAGTTTGGAACGATAGAAAAAAAGAGCCTGAGCGGTACCCTCAAAGTGAGCGGTAGCGTGAGCGTGCCACCCGAAGCCCTGGCCACGGTGAGTAAACCTATTGGCGGTTCTATAAAAAGCATTGCCGTGAGTGCAGGTAACTTTGTGAAAAAAGGACAGGTATTGGCTACCCTCCAAAATCAGGAGTTTGTGGATTTGCAGCAAAATTATTTGGAAACCAAAAGTAAGTTTGAATTGGCCTCTGCTAAATACAACAGGCATGCCGAATTGTATAAAGAAGAAGTGTATTCCGAAAAAAGCATGCAGGAGATAACCGCCGAATACAAGACCTACAAAACACAGCTCAAGAGTCTGGAGCAAAAACTCACCCTGATAGGTATCAATCCACATCGGTTGAGGGACGAGAATATTAATAGTTCCGTGGCCGTGGTTTCGCCCATATCCGGGTATGTAAAATCCATCAATGTAAACATTGGTAAGTTTGTTTCGGCATCCGATGTGCTGTTTGAAATCGTTAACACCGAGAAACTCACGTTGGAGCTCACCTTGTTTGAAAAAGATATAGATAAAGTTTCGGTAAAGCAGAAAATCAAATTTCTTATCAACAACGAGCAGGAGCAGCACGAAGCCATCGTGGCGCAAATAGGCAAGTCGATGAATACGGACAAAACCTACAAGGTGTATGCCAACATACCGCGTGCGTGCAAAAACCTGATGCCCGGCATGTATGTAAACGCCATGATAGAAACCTCCGGGCAGCAAGTGCAGGCGATACCCTCGGAAGCCGTGGTGAGTTTTGACGACAAGGATTACATTTTCGTGTTTGAGAAAAACAAGAAGGAGGAGGGGCAACCCTTTACCGAATACAAAATGATACGGGTACAAAAAGGGATTACCGACGGTGGTTACACGGAGATAACCCTACCTAAGGGCATCAACCCGAAAACGGCCAAGGTGGTGGTGAAAGGAGCCTACAACTTGCTTTCAGCGAAAAAGAACGCGGGCGATATGGCCTGCTAACGCGTATGTCATAGCTTTGTTTTATTGTCAGGCAGCCCCGTGTATCCTTGTTTTGCGGGGCTGTTGCTTTTTTATCGTGTTTTGTTTTGTAGAGACCGGTGCGTGCACCGTCTTTTTTGCTGAGATAGGTTGTATTGAGAATTAACCCCTCGTCCCGATTTTAATCGGGACAATATATAGGCTGGCTTCAGTTGAAGCACCGAATGAGATGGTGATTTTCAATTAGGTTATAGTATATATTCT
Organism: Paludibacteraceae bacterium; assembly: GCA_031292565.1. GTDB lineage: Bacteria > Bacteroidota > Bacteroidia > Bacteroidales > Paludibacteraceae > JAFGVL01. The sequence continues at coordinate 374,540 of JARLGW010000001.1, read as the reverse complement.
TCCCTTTTGTCAAAGGGAAGTACCCGTAGGGGGATGGGTTAGATGTTTTTAAGTAGCACGGTTTGCCAAATAGGTTAGGCAGTACAATAAAATGTAGTATTTTAGGTTAAAAATTTATGGCAAGACATAGAAGAATATATCTCCTGTTGGGTATCCTGTTTTTAGTTACGGCGATAATTTTGCGGGTATCTGGTATGCACGGTTTGTACTTTTACCTGCCGTTGGCGGTTGGGGTGGGTTTTAAAATATTGTTTGTAACGGCATCTTTCCGCGTGGGCAAAATGAAAATGGGGATGGCCATGTACCTGCTTTTGTTTGGGCTCACGTTATTTTTTACAGCCCTGTATCTCAAGCATCAGCTATTGCTGCTCCCTTTTGCGGAATATCTATTTTATATTGCCATAGCATGCAAAACGCTGTCGGTGGTTTTATTTATTAAGGGGAAATGAATTTTTTAGAGATAGAAACCATGAACAGAAAATGTCTCGTTTTCCAAATAGAGCCACAGAATTAACCCCTCCGCTACGCTCGTCCCCTTTGGAAAAGGGGACAATACATTGGCTGGCTTTATTGAGATACCGAATAAGATGGCGATTTCACTTAGGTTCTAGTATATATTCTTCCCTTTTGCTAAAGGGAAGTCCCCGCAGGGGGATGGGTTAGATGTTTTAAGAAAAAGATTAACTACAGTGTGATTAAACAAAGGTAATCCCGTATGCAATGCGGGGTAAAGAATCCTTCAAAACACGTTGAAGCCTAACGGGGTTCAACATCCTAATTTTACATTTTTATAAACAACCAATTTCAATGCCCTTAATAAATAGTATCTTTACATTTGTATATACAATAAAACCTTTTTGAGAGATGGGAAATCATACACATAATCATAGCCAACACGAGCATCACCACCATCATGGTAATGATTTGCATGGCAAAAAACTGTTGCTGGTTACGTTGCTCAACCTAAGTATCACGGTAGTGGAAGTGGTAGGCGGGTTGCTGTCCAACAGCTTGTCGCTTTTGTCCGATGCCCTGCATAATTTGGCTGATACCTCCGCCTTGTTTATTGCCTTTGTTGCCGGTAAAATAAGTGGCAAAGCTCCCGACGAGAAAAACACCTTCGGCTACAAGCGGGTGGAAATTCTAGCTGCCTTGTTCAACGGGTTGGTGCTTATTGCCATTTGTGTGTTTCTGTTCTACGAGGCCTACGAGCGGTTTAAAAATCCGCAACCCATCAAAGGCGGACTTATGCTGGTAGTGGCTATTTTTGGCCTTGCCGCCAACTTTGCATCCATGATTGTGCTGAAAGGAAACAAAGATGAAAACCTGAATATAAAAGCGGCTTATCTGCATTTATTGGGCGATACGCTTTCGTCGGTAGCCGTTATAATAGGGGGTGTGATGGTGATTTTTTGGAAAGTTTATTGGGTGGATCCGTTGATTACCGTTTTGGTGGGCATGTATATTATTTACCACACGTGGGATGTTTTGAAGGAAACGGTGGACATCCTGATGCAAACAACCCCCGGCAATATTGATATTAACAAGATAAAAGAGGTGGTAGAAAGCATCCCCGAGGTGGAAAATATACACCATGTACACGTGTGGAAACTCAACGATGAGCAGATACATTTTGAGTCGCACGTTACCTTGTGCGACAATTTAAACATGGAGCAAATGATGCAATGCAAATCGCAAATAGAAACCATCCTGCAATCCGATTTCGGCATATCGCACACTACCTTACAGATAGAGTACGGCCTGGGTGGGTGCTGTAATCATAACGACCTGATTTATTCCAAATAACGAATTGGATAACCCCTCCGCTCGTGTTCCGTTAGATGTATTTTATATAAAATCGTTATCTTTGTTTACAACATAAAATAGCCATGACAAACAAAAATAAACATACCCAACAAACTTATCAACCGGTAGATAATCAGGTGGATGTAGTACATGAAGAAGCTGCCAAGTATGGCACGCCAGGTGATGAAAATTCTACGGATTTTGTAATGCCCGAAGGGTATGTAAGTGGAGATGAGTTTTCTCGTCGGGTGAAAGAAGGGTTACGCAAAAAGCTACGAGATAATGTTTATTTATAGCGAAGTTGCCATTGAAAATTTAGAAAAGATCCAGGACAAACAAAAATAAACATACCTCACAAACTTATCAACCGATAGATAATCAGGTGGATATAGTACATGAAGAAGCCCCCAAGTACGGCACGCAAGGCAATGAAAATTCAACGAATTTTGTAATGCCCGAAGGGTATATGACTGGAGATGAGTTTGAAGAACGTGTAATGGCCGGATTGGAAAAAAGGCTGAAAAAAAATGGTTATTTATAATGAAACAGCCCGAAACGATTTAGAGCAGATTCTTTACGGATTAGCTACTTGGCAAAAGCATCCACTCGAATTTGAGCATGCTCGGAACTATGTAAAGGCTTTAAGGTTTGAATGTGAGATTATTGACACTAAAAATTATCATCGGAACACAAGTTTTCAGGCTCATAAAGAATTTGGTGATAAGCTTTTTGTTTACAAACGAAATGCTAAAACCCAATGGAACATTATTTATAACTGGCAACCCCCGCAACGAATAGCTTTTATAAATAAAATTGTGAATAACTATTTGACAAAATAAACAATAAGGAGGTGATTTTCAATTCACTTCCTTGCTTTTTTTAGCCCCAATATCTAATTTTAGCCTCGTGTTTTAGTCTTTCTGCAAACGTCCTCTTCATCATTTATAGCTACTCTATCCTCACACAATCATAATTTAAAGGGATGTTTTCACGCTTCCGCGTACTCTAATTTTGTATTATCAAAAATAGAGAAAAACTAAACCAACATAAATTATGATTTCAAGTAATAAAAAAACGTGGTTGAGCAGCCTGCTCATTCTTGTTGGAATGAATGGTATGGCGCAGGACGAAGCGGCAAAGAAGGAATCGCCATTTACTTTTAATGCCTCTTACATAGGGGATGTAGTTTCCAATTTCAGCGGTGGCATTAAAACCGGGACAAACTATTTAGGCTTGGCTAATATAAAAGGCGGGTTCGATACGGAAAAAGCCAACTGGTGGAAAGGAGGTAGTTTCTTTGTGAATGTGGGTAATACGCATGGTGACGAGCCTTCGGCTAATTTGGTGGGCGACTTTCAAGGGGTGTCCAACATCGAAGCGGGTAACTTGACCTTTATGTACGAACTGTGGTACAAACAAAGTATTGGAAAACTGGATGTTACTCTTGGACTGCAAGACCTGAATGCTACCTTTGCTGCCAGTGACGATGGAGGCGTGTTTACCAATAGCTCATTTGGTATTCAATCCAGTATTGCCGACAATATTCCGGCACCCATTTTCCCGTTAACCGCTCTTGGTGCTAACTTTGAATGGAATTGTTCTGATACGTATCACTGGAAAGCAGCTGTATTTGATGGTACGCCCGATGATTTTGAAACCAATCCGTACAACACCAATTGGAAGCTAAGTAAAAGCGATGGTTTTTTAGCTATTACGGAGTTTCAGGTAAACAAAAGTTTGATAAAAGGTAAAACCGGGTGCTATAAGTTTGGGGCTTATTACCATGAGCATAATGATACCACGGATAAAGAACAACAAAATGGGGGCTTTTATTTTATTGGCGATCAGCAATTGACCGGGAAAATTTCCGTATTTTCGCAAGTCGGTTTAAGTCCGAAGAAACAAAACCATAGCAACCGCTATATTAGTCTGGGTATCAATTATAAAGAGCCTTTTGCAAAGCGGCCAAAGGACATCCTGGGGTTCGCTGTAGCCTACGCGGGGATTGATGAAAACAGCGTGGGGAGCGAAACGGTGCTAGAATTTACCTACTTGTTGCAGCTTAATGACAACATCTACCTAAGGCCGGATTTACAATATGTAATCAACCCGGCGGGTACGGATGAAAAATTAAGTAATGCATTGGTTGGAACCCTTCGTTTCGGAATAAATTTTTAAAAGAACAAAAAAACTATAACGCTATATGACCACAACAATAAAAAACGCCCATTTATCCGACCTTAAAACAGGGGAGGAGGCTATTATAACCAAGGTACTTGGTCATGGGGCTTTTCGTAAGCGAATTACGGAAATGGGTTTCGTGAAAGGGAAAAAAGTTACCGTAATTAAAAATGCCCCCTTGCAGGATCCCGTGGAATACGAGATTATGGGATACAAAGTATCCTTGCGAAGAAGCGAAGCCGAGTTGGTGGAAATCATCGCGGTGGAGGATGCCAATACACTTTCAGTAACCAATTTTTCGGGCACTATTGATGAGGAAACGCTCAAAGTTTCCGCCTTGGAAAAAGGGAATATTATCAACGTGGCGTTGGTGGGCAACCCTAATTGTGGAAAAACCACGTTGTTCAACTTCGCCTCCGGTTCGCATGAACGGGTGGGCAATTATAGTGGCGTAACCGTGGATGCCAAAGAGGCCACGATGAAAAAGAACGACTATACTTTTAAGATAGTTGATTTGCCCGGTACTTATTCCATTACCGAATATTCGCCCGAAGAATTGTATGTGCGTATGCACATTACCGAGAAGATGCCCGACATTGTGGTAAATGTAATAGATTCGTCCAACTTGGAACGGAATCTTTTCCTTACCACCCAGCTTATCGACATGAATATTAAAGTGGTAATAGCTTTAAATATGTACGATGAATTGGAGAAAAAAGGGGTGAAGTTCGATTATGAGGATTTAGGTAAAATGATGGGTATCCCCATCGTCCCCACGGTAGCCTCCAAGGGGAAAGGGATAGATGAGCTCTTTAATAAACTCATTGAGGTGTATGAGGATCGCGATGCGAGTGTGCGCCATATCCATATTAATTATGGCCCCATGATAGAGAAAGCCATCAAGGAAATACAGGATGAGATATGGAAAAACCCTGAAATAACGGATAAACTATCATCCCGCTACGTGGCTATCAAACTGTTGGAAACTGACAAAACCACCCTAAAGCAACTAGCTTCTTTCAGTAATTACGAACATATAAAAGCTACCGCCGAAAGAGCCATTATCGTGCTTGAAAAAGAATATGGTGAAAAATCGGAAACCATCATTACCGATGCCAAATACGGCTTTATAGAAGGAGCTTTGAAGGAAACTTACAAGGAGCCGAAAAAGATACAACGCAAGGTACGGGAATTGGACGACTTGCTTACACACAAATTTTGGGGGTTCCCTATCTTTTTCTTTTTCATGTGGTTGATGTTTCAAGGCACTTTTACCATAGGTAGTTATCCGATGGAATGGATAGATTCGGGGGTCAGCCTGCTGCACGATTGGGTGCAAAACACCATGAGTGCCGGCCCGCTGCGCGATTTGTTGGTGGATGGAATAATAGGCGGAGTTGGTGGTGTAATTATATTCCTGCCAAACATAATGATCCTTTTCTTCTTCATCTCGCTCATGGAAGATACGGGTTATATGGCTCGTGCCGCCTTTATTATGGATAAGCTGATGCACAAGATAGGCTTGCACGGAAAATCGTTTATTCCCTTGGTAATGGGCTTTGGGTGTAACGTACCTGCCGTGATGGCTACCCGCACGTTGGACAACAAGAAAGATCGCATACTCACCATGATTATCACCCCGTTTATGTCATGTAGTGCACGTTTGCCAGTATATGTGTTGCTCATTTCGGCCTTTTTTCCTCAGCATCAAGGCTTGGTTCTTTTTGCTATTTACCTGATTGGTATTTTGCTGGCCATACTGGTAGCTACCGTGATGAAAAAAGTAGCATTCTCCAAAAAAGAGGTTCCCTTTGTGATGGAATTGCCGCCTTACCGCATCCCTACCATGAGGAATACCAGTTTGCACATGTGGCATAAGGGACAGCAATACCTCAAAAAAATGGGAAATGTTATTCTGTTAGCCTCTATCCTTATTTGGGCATTGGGTTATTTCCCTCGTGATGTAAAATATAGCACCAATTATGATGCGCAAATTACCAAACTAAGCGCCGATAAATTAATATCAGCTAAAGATAAAGAGCAAAAAATCAATGATTTGAATATTAGAAAAGGTGCTGAAAAACAAGAGAACTCATACATAGGTAAACTGGGTCATGCCATAGAACCGGCTATTAAACCATTGGGGTACGACTGGAAAATGGGGGTAAGCATCATTACCGGATTGGGAGCGAAGGAAATTGTGGTAAGCACGATGGGAATTCTTTATCAGGCTGATAACAAAGATAGTGGAGAGTCCAGTTCGTTGCAAAAGAAACTCATGGAGCAAAAGCACACCTCCGGGCCGTTGATAGGGAAGCCTGTATTTACGCCCTTGGTAGCCTTTGGGTTTATGCTCTTCGTGTTAATCTATTTCCCTTGTGTAGCGGTAATAACAGCCATTAAAAAAGAATCCAATTGGGGATGGGCTGCCTTTACCATGATTTACACCACGGCCATTGCCTGGGTGGTAGCCTTTTTAGTTTACCAAATTGGTTCGCTTATAATATAAATACTTATGGCACAGCTAATTTTAGTCAATATTATTATAGTATTCGCCATCGCGTATGCAATATACGCTTTGGTGAAATACCTGCGTAAGAAGAATGATCCTTGCGAAGGCTGTGACGGTTGCGACCTGAAAAAAGAAATTACCCAGAATCTGAAGAAGAAAGCAGACAAAAACCCGAAAACTTGTGGTTGTTGTCCTAAAAAAGAATAAAAGCCCACTAATAACAGGCTAATTTCGCTACCCGTGCACAATATTTTTTCGGTAATTTAAGTTATTAAAATAAGTAAATAAATTGCTGTAATGCAGATTTAGAACTCGAAATTGTTAATTTTTAATTAAAAAATATTCAGAATAAAGATTTTAGTGCAGATTTTTTTCGCTGTCTTTTATTCTTTTGCTACTTTTGGACTGTTAAATTCAGATTCAATTCATCTCTATTATAAAATTCTATTATGAAAAAATTCAGTATTATATTGTTGATCTCCGCCATTCTTGTATTAGACGGATGTAGTTCGTGGCAATCATATAGACGTAACGATTCTTTAACTACTAAACAGCACGGTGCCGTTAGTTATGTAAAAGGAGGAAGAGCTTTTTGCCATAGCAAATAATTCTATCCGGTTAATTGTAGCTTGATTTTAATTCATTAAAGATATTTGCACTATCTAAAAAATAGCTTTCGGGGTCTCCTCGAAAGCTATTTTTATATACTGATGATTTTTTTTCAAATGGAATTGCTCTCCTGTTTTGCTTTACGTGCATGCCACCATTGCGGGATGGCATTGAAAAGCACCACCAGCACGCAAATAATAATAACCACCGTTAAAATTAAATTGATGGCTCCAGGTACTCTTGTGTCTGGCGAAAGCATTTGAGGCCAGTATATATTTACCACGTTTAGGTAGCCAGCTGTAAGCGTGGTAATACCCACAAACGTCATGGGTAAAATAGTAATCCACGCGTATTTAATCTTACCCCTGTTAATAATAAACGAAGTACCCACCGCTAGAGCTATGGTGGCAAGTAATTGATTTGCCGTACCAAACATAGGCCAAATGGTGGACACATTGCCCGTGTATATAAAATATCCCCATGCAAAAACAATCAAGCCGCTACAAAGGATATTGCCCGGTAGCCAGTTGGGTTGTTGAAACGGTTTAAACACCTTCCCGAATGCTTCCTGCAAAATAAAACGTCCGATACGTGTACCCGCGTCTATCGTGGTAAGGATAAACAGGGCTTCGAACATGATGGCAAAGTGATACCAGTACGACATCAAATGATCCAAACCGGGTATGGACGAAAAGATATAAGCCATACCTACACCGAGAGATACGGCTCCTCCGGCACGCCCTGCAATCTTTTCCCCGATTTCTGCTGATAATCGGGGCAGATCGGTACCCGAATAGCCCATGGCATGTAGATGAGGCAGTATGGCTTGGAATTTTTCGGGTGCAACGTTTATTTGGAAATAATCTAATGGCAACAGGCTACAAGCAGCAATTAAAGCCAAGATGCTCACCACACCTTCGGTAAGCATAGAACCCACGGCTATCATTTTGATATGCGATTCGCTCGAAATCATTTTTGGGGTTGTACCCGAACTAATTAAGGCATGAAATCCTGAAATGGCACCGCAGGCAATGGTGATAAACAAATAAGGAAACAATGGGCCGGGTATAATAGGGCCGCCACCGTGAATAAAAGGAGTGAATCCCGGCATTTTCATGGTAGGAGAAACGATAATCACCCCGATAGCCAATAGCCCAATCACGGTTACTTTCATAATAGAGCTAAGGTAATCGCGAGGTGAGAGTAGCAACCATACAGGCAGTACCGAAGCGCAAAAACCATATATAGCCATTAATATGGTGAGTGACGAATGACTGAACGTGAACCATCCGGCTATGGGCGAATTAGGTATTAACCGACCAAAAATAACGGCTCCCGAAAGTAGGATAACCCCGAAAATAGTGGCTTCAACTGTTTTCCCCTTGCGTATTTTAAACATCCACACACCCATAAGCAAAGCTATAGGAATGGTAGAGGCTATGGTAAATGTACCCCATGAGCTTTCGGATAGGGCGTTAACCACTACCAGCCCAAGCCCTGCGAGCGCAACCACAATAATTACCAAAATGGCAATGGAAGTAGTAACACCGCTCACCTTATTAATTTCGGTTCGGGCAATTTCCGCCAACGACTTTCCATCATGTTCAATAGACGCTGCCAGTATTACCAAATCGTGTACTGCTCCGGCCATAACCGAGCCGATAAGCATCCACAGGAAACCGGGATAGAAACCAAACTGGGCGGCCAGTACCGGCCCCACCAAAGGCCCAGCACCGGCAATAGCTGCAAAATGGTGTCCGAAAAGCACCCATTTGCTCATCGGGTAATAATTCTGTCCGTCGTAAAGTCGTTCGGAAGGGGTTTGACGTGTTTTATCAAGTACGATAACTTTGGCCGTAATAAAGCTAAAATACAAGCGATAGGCAATCACAAAAATCGCGATAGCCGCGATCAGAAAAGGCATAGCATTCATAGTGATACATAATTAAGGTTAAGAGGAAGCCAAAGGCAAGCCCTTAAAAAATGATAAAAAGCGAGGCAAAGTTATCATTATTTACATAAAATTTTAAAAATAAAAAGTCCATTTTTATTCCTTTTGAAAAAAACAAAATTTACACACACATGTTAATAAATAAAATTAGAAGATATGTACAAATTTTTGTAATATTGTTATTTCAAAAACAATCTCAAAATATGATGCGAAAGCAAAGCAAAAAGCAGCATAACTTTGGTGTGAAAAAGGCTAGTAACCTCTTGCTTGAACAATTGGTGTACCAAGGCAGCAACAATGTAAATACATGTATTGAGTTGACATGCTTTGATGCCACGAGTCTGACAAAAAAGAAGTTTGATAAAGTGGCCGATTTGAATGCTCAATTGGATCCTGGAAAAGTGAACTGGGTGCATGTACGAGGATTGAACAATACGGATTTGATTGGCGAATTGTGCGAAAGCTTTCAGGTACAATTGCTTTCGGTGCAAGATATATTGAATGCCAAGCACATTGCTAAAATAGAGGAAGCCAACGGGCATCTGTTTGCCGTGATGGATGTGTTTAATTATAAAGAAGAAGAGAACTTAACCCGTGAGCATTTAAGCTTTGTGTTGGGCAAAAACTTTGTATTATCATTTCAGGAAACTGCGGGGCATCGGTTTAGCTTGATAGAGAAAGCGTTGGAAGAAAAACTGGGACAGGTACGCAACCGTCAGGCCGATTATTTGTTTAACCTATTAATAAGCTCGGTGGTGGATGATTATTTGGAAGTGCTCGAAATTCAGCAAAACCTGATGTTGGATTTAGAGGATATGATGATGGAGTTTTTATCGGTAGGAAAAGACGCCGGACGAAAAATTCAGGAATATCGCCGCGATTATTTAATGCTTAAAAAAGGTATTTGGCCTATTAAAGAACAGTTCGGACATTTGCTTATGATTGATTCCGGGCTGATAAGTAAGGAGGTACATATTTATTATAAGGATACCTTAGACCACTTGCAACAGGCATTTATGATGGTGGAAGGTAGCCGAGAAACAATAGCCTCGTTGCTCGACTTATATTTGGCAAACAACGATTTGCGAATGAATCATATTATGAAACAGCTCACCGTGGTTTCCACTATATTTATACCACTTACCTTTTTGGTGGGTGTGTGGGGCATGAACTTTAAGTTTATGCCGGAATTGGATTGGCATTATGGCTACCTGCTTTCGTGGATTATAATGCTTATAGCCGGGGTGGCTTCATATATCTATTTTAAAAGGAAAAAATGGTACTAGAGAACTAGCAACAAGAATGAGTAAAATTTTAGCATATACTGGAAAAACATTAAAATTATTTGTGTGCTTTACCGTGCTTCTTGTATCTACGGCAAACAATCTATCTGCGCAGCAAATACCTTATAGACCTAAAGTTGCGCTTGTATTTAGTGGCGGTGGAGCTAAAGGATTTGCCCATGTAGGGGTGCTAAAGGTGCTAGAGAAGGAAGGAATCCCCGTGGATATTGTGGTAGGAACCAGTATGGGGAGCATCGTGGGTGCCATGTATGCCATTGGGTACACGCCCGAACAAATAGAACAGATTAGTAAAGATCAAGATTGGCCTCGTTTTTTTTTCGACAGGGTGTCGCGCAGATACCTTTCGCCAAACGAGCAACTATTACGCCAACGGTATCTTATATCCATCCCTTTTGATGAAAAAATACTACTCAATATACCATCAGGGGTAATAAGAGGGCAAAATATATTGAATTACTTTTGCGGGTTGACAGGAAATGTGCCTGAAAATGCAGATTTTAGTAAATTTTCCAAATCTTTTGCCTGTGTAAGTACTAATTTGGAAACTGGCGAAAAGGTGGTAATAAAAAATGGATTTCTACCTACAGCCATTTATGCCAGTATGGCTATTCCGGGTGTGTTTGCGCCCTGCGAAAGAGACAGTAAAATGCTGGTGGATGGCGGTATGGTAGATAATTTTCCTTTTGATGTGGCTCGAAGTATGGGAGCCGATGTCATCATCGGGGTGGATATTCGCAGTGGTTTGGCTACACAGGATAAGCTCCACTCGCTACCGAACTTGATTAACCAGCTAATATCTTTGTTCGACCCCGTGCAAGATAGTATTAACAAAAAGCAATGCAATATATTAATTCGTCCCGACATTAGTGGATATACCGCTTCCAGTTTTAGCAGCAATGCTGTAGATTCTTTAATATTGAGAGGAGAGCGGGCGGCAATCGAAATGTTACCACAAATAAGGGAACTGAAAAAAATATTTAATTTACCCACGGTTCAACCTCCATCGCCGACTTATACCATGCCCGAAAAATGGTTGATTACCAATATTCAAATGCTAGGAAATTTTTCGTTGGATAAAAAAGTTATACAAAAAGCATTGCAGTTGGCAACTCCCGGTCAATATTCCTACCAACAAATAAAAGAGGCTATTGATAAAGTGTATGGGCAAGAAAGTTTTGAAAAAGTCTATTTTAGCCTATTGGATGATAATAGTCCGAAGAAAGGGAAGATATTGAAGCTATACCTATATGAGAAAAAGGACTATACCCAAAATATCGGTTTTAAGGTAAACACTACCGATGCAGCCGCTATTTTGCTCAATATTAATAGAAAAGATTATACTAAGCACTTCGATTTATTGTCTGCCAGCGTGGAGCTATCAGCCAGTCCCGGTTTTTCCCTTTTAGGCGAAATTTATAATAAACGATTTTTGGCTATGGGGCTTAAAATCGAAGGGAAGAAGCAAGATTACAGTATTTATTTGAATGGTGAAAAATCCTCGTCAGCCGATTTGTATTATGGTTCGGCCTCGTTATATTTTTACCAGCACTTCTTTTACTTGTACAACACGGGCATCGGTTACAGGCAGGAATATTACACTGGTGATATTTATTATCATAACCAAGCGGATAGTGCTATTGCAAACGAAAAAAAGAACTTGGTAGGGAATGCTTATGCCTATGTTTCGTTTGATAATTTTGACGATTTCTATTTTCCTCAAAAAGGAGTTAGTTTATATGCCGAGTTTTCATTTATGAAGGATTTTTTGCAGAAAAAAAATGGATTATGTCCCGTTTTACTCTTTAAAATGAGAAATGTTATTCCTATTACACACAAAACAGCCTTCTTGTTCAATGTATATTCCAGGTCTATTTACAATGTTAATTATTCCCAGTTTAAAAATACATTTATTGGTGGTGAGGATTTTTCAACCTATTTTCCCAACCATATTCCTTTTGTGGGGTTGTCTCCGGTTATGCCGGTAGATCGATATGCCGATATTTTATTTGCAGGCTTAAGGTATCGTGTGGTACGCAAGCATTATCTAACTCTGATGGCAAACGTGTTGAAACAAAGTGATTTGTATATGGACTTTAAAACCTATAACCTTATTTTTGGTGGAGGAATCTGTTATTCTATCAAAACCAACATGGGGCCGCTTGATGTTACCTTCGGCTTTTCAAATTACACACATGATGTTACTTTTTCCGCCAATCTAGGTTACTGGTTCTAGGCTATTAAAATAACAAAAGGTTGCAGAAACAAAATTCTGCAACCTTTTTATATTTTATATATTGCTTTATTCGCTAACGGGTTCTGCCACTTTAGCACTTCCGGCTTCCCCAATTTTTGATTTCTTCAGTGGAAAAGATCCAGGCAGAATAACATCTATCAGTTTTTTACCCACCAAACCCAATTTCACGGCGCAAGCCAAACAACCCAAGCTAAGTAGCATGGTGATGATGCCATAATTGCCCGAAAGCGTTAAGGCAAACATACTGAACCCCAGCACCACAATTATGGAGCTAAAGATAATTTTAGCACGAAGAAGTGGGGGAGTAAGCGTTTTGAAACGGAACAACCCGTCTATAATACCCGTACAAATAGCAGCTACAAGGGTAAATGGAAATACAAAGGACACGAATTTAAGCACCTCTGTTAGCATTTCAGCATGAAACCCGGGAAAAATGGAGGTGAAAAAAAGAAGTGCGGGAATAAGTACCACGAAAGTTTGCGACAGGTGGATGGCAATAGGGTGCATGTCCAGACTAAGGACAAACAGACGGTTCAATGCCACACGTTCACGGTAAGGTTCAAACGCTTTGCGGGGCATACCACAGGCAGGACACACATCGCCCAGTTTGTCGGCTTCCATAACGTAGCCACAAGGTTTACAACGAACTAATTCTTTCATAATGTATCTATTTAAAAAATGATTTTTATTTGCAAAAACTGCTCATCCAAAAATATAAAAAACTAAGGAATAAAGCAAAGCAATACCTAAATAAAGATTTAGTTTATTTAGGGGTATAAAAAAAGCGCATGAATGCGCCTTTTTATAATGATTTGCTTAATAGCTTATTTTAGAATCTTTTCCAGTCGGCCAACGGTTTCTTTAATGTAATCGTCCGTTACCTCGAAATTAGTCATTTCTCCGCTGTTGTACTTATCATAAGCAGTCATGTCTATCAGTCCGTGCCCCGAAAGGTTGAATAGTATTGTCTTTTCCTTGCCTTCCACTTTGGCTTTCAAAGCCTCTTCAATAGCGGCTGCAATGGCGTGTGTCGATTCCGGTGCAGGGATGATACCTTCGGAACGAGCAAACAGGATGCCTGCTGCAAACGTATCCAGTTGCTTAATAGCAACGGCATCTACCAACCCGTCTTTGTGCAGTTGGCTTACCAATGTACCTGCTCCGTGATAACGCAAGCCTCCGGCATGAATGTCAGCAGGTTGGAAATCATGCCCTAGCGTGTACATAGGTAGGAGCGGAGTCATACCCACCGTGTCGCCAAAGTCGTATTGGAAAGTACCACGCGTTAATTTAGGGCAAGAGGCCGGTTCGGCAGCTATTAATTTTATATCTTTTCCACCTGTTAGTTTATGACGAAGGAATGGGAATGTAATACCTGAGAAGTTTGAACCTCCACCAAAGCATCCGATTACCACATCAGGATAATCGCCTACCATTTGCATTTGTTTTTCGGCTTCCAACCCTATAATGGTTTGATGTAGAATAACGTGGTTGAGCACGCTACCCAACGTGTAGCGAGTGTCGGGTTGCATTATGGCCGCTTCCACGGCTTCGGAAATGGCAATACCTAAGCTACCTGAGCAGTTAGGATCTTGCGCTAATATTTTGCGTCCGGCTTCGGTTGTATTGCTAGGTGAAGGGATTACCTGTGCACCGAAGGTTTGCATGATTGACTTACGGTAAGGCTTTTGTTCGTAGCTTACTTTTACCATGTACACTTTCAAATCGAGCCCGAAATGTTGGCAAGCCACGCTTAATGCACAGCCCCATTGTCCGGCACCGGTTTCGGTGGTAAGGTGTTTAATCCCTTGTATTTTGTTGTAATAAGCTTGTGGAATAGCAGAATTTAATTTGTGCGAACCCACAGGGCTTACGCTTTCGTTTTTGAAATATATTTTAGCCGGAGTATCCAATGCTTTTTCCAGTCCTGATGCACGAACTAATGGTGTAGGGCGGTATATCCGGTATAAATCACGTACCTCGTCGGGTATTTCAATCCATCGTTCGGTTGAAATTTCCTGTTTTACCAGTTCTTTACCGAAAATAGCTTCCAGCTCGCTTGGGTTGATAGGTTGTTTGGTGCCTGGGTGTAATGGAGGAAGAGGTTTGTTGGGCATGTCTGCCACGATGTTGTACCATGCCTCAGGCATTTCATTTTCAGGAAGTAGAATCTTTTTTGTAGTTTTCATAAATAGCGATTTTTCTTATTTTATCTATATAAACTTATTTTTGAGGCGTTTTAGTAGTTACCACGGGTTGAGGTTTTCCTAGCAATATGTGGTCGATAATTTTTACCAACTCATCCTTGGGTAAGGCACCCATAGCCATTTGTGGGTTTGCATTTTTAGGGCAGAAAAGTAGCGTGGGGATGCTTTTTATACCGAAGGCTTGTGCCAATGCCGGTTCTTTTTCGGTATCTACTTTGTATATGTGTATTTTGCCTTTATATTCGGTTGCTAACTCTTCCAGTATGGGAGCTAAATGCTTACATGGGCCGCACCAGGTAGTGTAGAAATCAACAATGCAAGGTTCATCACCTAGGTAATTCCACACTTTAGGATTCGTCTCGTAATCGGCCACCCGTTTCAAAAATTCGGCTTTGGTAAGATGTATGGTTTCGTGTTTATCTACAACGAGCAAAGAACCATTTTGGGCAAAGCAGCTCCCGCTTATAAAACTCAACAAGATGAGTGCTATAAAAGTAACTTTTTTCATGTGTCAACTATTTAAGGTTTCGGAAGATAAAGATATAAATATTTATCTAAGAAAGTCATTCGCATTGGCTAAAATCATTAATCCAAGCAGAAAAATCATGCCTATAGCTTGCGCTTTTTCCAAAAACTTCTCGTTTGGCTTTCTTCCTGTAATGAGTTCAAAAAGTAAAAACAATAAATGTCCGCCATCCAAGCCCGGTATGGGTAGGATGTTCATAAACGCCAGTATGATAGATAAGAAGGCGGTCATTTCCCATAAATGAGGCCAATTCCATTCCACGTCATACATCTTCCCGATGCTGGCAAAACCGCCCAAATTTTCAACACCTTTTTTTGTAAACAGGTATTTGAAATCGCTGATGTAGCCACCTAGCTTGTTTATGCCGAGCGAAATTCCTGCAGGAATGGATTCTGCGAGTCCGTAATTTATTTTTTTAGCTTTAAATACCTGATTATAAAGGCTGGGGCGTACTCCGATAATGCCGCTTGAATCGGGGGTAATCATAATGCTATGGGCTATGCCATGCCTGTAATAGCCTATTTTAACCGGGTTTTGTTTGTTTCGGTTTATTTTTGCCGCGAAATCGAAGAATGAATAATAGGAGCTATCATTCACCGACACCAAACTGTCGCCTTTTAGCAATCCTGCTTTTTGTGCCGGGGTATTTTTTATAATCTCGCGTGCTACAAATGGTAAGCGGGGGAATGCAAAGAAATCTTTGTTGAGTACTACTTGGTTTGAAAAATCAGCCGGAAGCGTAACGGTTGTTTCCTGTCCGCCGCGTAATACTACAATTTGTTTGGCCGAGAGTAATTTTCGTATTTCAAGGTCATTATATTGTTCTACTAGGGAGCCGTCGGCTTTCAGTATAATATCGCCGTTCTGGAATCCTACCTTTTGTGATAAAGGGCTGAATTCAAATCCGGCTTTGTAATTTTTCATCGGCACGTATTCCTCGCCCCAGGTGAAGAGGATGGCGGAATAAATAAGCAAGGCCATGATAAAGTTTACAACCACACCTCCGGTGATGATAGGTAGTCGTTTCCAAGGGCTCACCGCACGGTATTCCCAAGGCTTGGGTGCTTGAGCCATTTGCACTTTGTCCATCGACTCGTCAATCATACCTGCAATTTTGCAATAGCCACCCAATGGTAACCAGCCGATACCCCATTCCGTTTTGTCAGGATATTTCCGCCAATCCGTGTCGGGGAGGTCTTCTATCGGGGTGGTTTGGTATAGGTAATTGCCTTCCGAGTCTTTCTGTGGGTTTCCTTGGTAGTCTAGAGCGTTTGTGTTCAGGCTCTTTAAGTTCTTAGCAAAAAAATGAAAACGCCATTTCCCGTTTATTTTTTTTGCCCGTACAATAGAGAACCAGGGGTTGAAAAACATGTAAAATTTCTCCACCCGTACCTTGAATATTCTGGAGAAAAAGAAGTGCCCCAACTCATGAAAAACGACAAGAATGGTAAGGCTGAATATTAACTGTAAGGCTCTTATTAAGATTGACTCCATATATTTTTATTTCGTAGTGTTTGAGTTGTTTTTATAAAAAACTCAGGGTAATATCTCTTGCTTCCTTGTCCGAAAGAACATAGTCTTCGTAAGTAGGCGTTTGGATGAAAGTACATTTATTCATCGTTTGTTCTATAATATCGCTCATTTGCAGGAATCCTATTTTATCCTGCAAAAATGCTGCCACAACTATTTCGTTTGCGGCATTTAGTATGCAAGGTAAATTTCCGCCTTTATGCATGGCTTGGTATGCAAAAGCCAGGTTACGGAATCTTTTAGTATCGGGGGCTTCAAACGTGAGCGAGTTGTGCTGTGTGAAATCCAACCGGGGATATTTGTTCTGCAATCGGTTGGGATAGCCAAACGCGTATTGAATGGGCAATTTCATATCGGGTAATCCGAGTTGTGCTTTTACCGATCCGTCGTTAAACTGCACCATCGAATGAACGATGGATTGCGGATGTACTACCACATCCATTTGTTCGGGCTTTAACCCAAAGAGCCATTTGGCTTCAATCACTTCAAAGCCTTTGTTCATCATACTGGCGGAGTCGATGGTAATTTTGGCTCCCATAGTCCAGTTGGGGTGTTTCAGTGCCTGAGCTTTGGTTACGGTGGCTAGTTCTTCTATGCTTTTTTTGCGGAATGGGCCCCCTGATGCGGTGATGATGATTTTTTCAATGCTATTAAAGTCTTCGCCTACCAGGCATTGAAATATGGCCGAGTGTTCCGAATCCACGGGTAGTATGGGAGTGGCGTTTTCCTGCGCCAGTTTGTTTATCAGCTCTCCGGCCACCACCAAAGTTTCCTTGTTGGCCAACGCAATTATCTTTTTTGCTTTAATGGCGTGCATGGTTGGTTTCAGCCCTGCATATCCCACCATAGCGGTAAGCACTATATCAATAGGTTCCATTTCCACCACCTGATTTAGGGCATCTCTTCCGGCAAAAACTTTAATGGGTTGTTTAGCCAACGCTTCTTTTACTTCGGCGTATTTGCTTTCGTTGGCAATAACCACCACTTCGGGTTTGAATTTTATGGCTTGCTCAATAAGAAGGGTTGTATTGTTGTTGGCAGTAAGGGCATATACTTCGAATAAATCGGGGTTTTCATCTATTACTTCCAATGCTTGTTTCCCAATAGAACCCGTTGAGCCTAGTATGGCTACTCTTTTAATATCTTTATTGTTCCCCATGTTTTAAAAAATAATATATTCCTCTGGATTTAATGGCTTTCCTTTTTGCCAAAGTTCAAAATGTATGTGTGTTTGGGTTGCTTTTTTACCTGTATTTCCAGCTATGGCGATAGACTCTCCGGCCTTAACGTTGGAGCCTATGCTTTTTAGTAAATGAGAGTTGTTTTTATAAATGGAAATAAATTCATTTTCATGCTGAATGGCAATAACATAACCCTCGTCCAGCGTGAACCCGGCATAGATAACGGTTCCGTTTAATATGGAAACGATATTTTCGTTAGGAGCCGTTATCACGTCGATGCCGTAATGTGATTTTTGCGAATTATATTTGTCGGATATAATGCCTTTCGCGGGTTTGAAAAACACGGAGGTGTTTTTGTTTTTAGGCGTAGTGTTAGGTGTGCTGAGGTTGTATTGTTCTTCGTTTTCAAATTCATCGCAGAATTTCTTTTCTTTATCCTGTTTGGTTAGTAGCACCTGTTCACGGTTTTTCAAAGCCAGTGAATCGAGCGAAACCACTTTGTCCGTTTTAAGGTTGCCCGTAAGTAGGTTACGAAGCACGGCTATGTATTCGTCTTGTTTTTTTACATGGTTATATAGCGAATCTACTACAATGGCATTGTGTATGTATTCTGCACGCACGCCGGTGTTTTCATATCCGGGCAGGAATTGTTTCAACGGGGTTTTTATAATAAGAAAGGAATCTATAACAAAGCACAGTGTGATTAAAATACAACTGGCTAAAAATACATTAAAGCGGGATAATCGGAAATGTACGGTTTCCTCCAGCGTGTTTTCATTTAGGATGGAGACTCTGTATTTGAATCGTATTTTTTCCAAAAAGGCTTTAAAATGTATTTTTTTCATTTATAAAGGGGGTATTTAAAGCACAAATATATATACTTTGCATCCAGCTACCTATTAATTAAATCAAATTAACAGCCCTTGGGGGTGCATTATTTACTGAGGAAACGGCCAAAGAAAAAGAGCTTACTAAGCAGTAAACTCTTTTCATTTAGGTATTGTTGAGAATCGAATTTTATCCCATTCTGCTTATTTTGTGTAGTTTTTCTACGTCTATAATCTTTATTTTTCGTCCATCAAGAGCAATGAGCTTTTCGGATGCAAAGGTGGAAAGGGTTCTGATGGCGTTGGAGGTAGTCATGTTGGACAGGTTGGCTATGTCTTCGCGTGCCAGGTAAATGTTGATAGTAGCACCGTCTTCCTCCAGCCCGTAGTTGTCTTTAAGGAATAACAATGCTTCGGCCAAACGACCTCGTATGTGTTTTTGTGTTAGGCTTACAATTTTGGCGTCGGAAGCACCCAAATCTACAGCTAACCGTTGTAGGAAGGAGAATGCCAGCATTGCATTTTGCTTTAGCAGGTTTGAAATTACTTCCGCGGGTATAAGGTAGATAGAACATGCCTCAAAAGCTCGAGCATTGGTATTGTATCCCTTGTATCCGTTGGAGGCAAAGATAGCACGGTAGCCAAAATACTCGTACGGTTTTAGCATTCTCATTATCTGGCTACGCCCCCCAACTCCGGCTTTGTAAATTTTCACCTTGCCCCTAACTAATATCATCATGTGTGTAGGAATTTCTCCTTCACTATGTATTAGCTCGTTTTTTTTGTAATGTTGTAGGGTTATGTTTGCTTGTAGATAGGCCTTTTGGTCTTCAGTCAATACATCCCAGAACTCAGAAATTTCATCGATTCCTATTACGTCTATTGCTTGTCTTTTTACCATTTTTTGTGCTCTATAACAATATTTTGTAGCACAAAAATAATTAATATTTTAAAATAATCATGTTAACATCAGAAAAATCTGTTATTTTAATTTATAAGGACTGTGTTTTTTTATGTTTAAGGACTATGTTTCAAAAATAATTCATTTATGTTTGGTATTGTGGAAAAATGGAGTACTTTTGCACTCACAAAATCGCGGGATGGAGCAGTTGGTAGCTCGTTGGGCTCATAACCCAAAGGTCGTCAGTTCGAGTCTGGCTCCCGCAACTATAAAGCCTCCTTTTTTTAGGAGGCTTTTTTCATATCCACTTTTTTCAACTTCTCTCTTTTTTCATTTTTATATAATCACTCGTTTCCATCGATAATTTATACATATACTTCAATTGTTTTGGTATTGTAGAAAAAATAGAGTACTTTTGCACTCACAAAATCGCGGGATGGAGCAGTTGGTAGCTCGTTGGGCTCATAACCCAAAGGTCGTCAGTTCGAGTCTGGCTCCCGCAACTATAAAGCCTCCTTTTTTAGGAGGCTTTTTCATATCCACTATTTTTGTGTTTTCCTTCCTTCATTCTTCTCATTTGTATAGATCTTCCTTATTGAATATGCTCTGAATTTCCCTGTTTTTCATATTCTAGAGCATCTTTTGCTTAATTGTTGATAATTAACCGTCAAAATGTTTTAGCCCAAACCGATTTAGTGTTACTTTTGCACTGTTTTGAATAATCAGAAATGCTTTTATTTATCTGATTGTCAGTTTTTTAACTAAAAATTAATAATATGTCGTTAAAGAAAAACATTTTGGCTTTACGCGAAAAGAAGGCTAAAATTCAAAAGGGTGGTGGTGATGCCGCCATTGAGAAACAGGTAGCTATGGGTAAAATGACGGCCCGTGAGCGTATTGTTACTTTATTGGATGAGAATTCTTTTCATGAGTATGACATGTTTGTTCAGCACGAAGAAAGAAACTTCGGAATGGACAAAAAAGAGTTGGCTGGTGACGGTGTTATTACCGGAACGGGAACTATATTTGGTGCACCTGTGTGTGTGTATGCTCAAGACTTTACGGTAATGGGTGGATCGCTTGGGTTGAAACATGCCCGTAAGATTACCAAGATCATGGATCATGCCTTGAAGTTGAGAGTTCCCTGTATTGGTATCAACGATTCGGGTGGTGCTCGTATTCAAGAAGGTATCGGGGCTTTGGCCGGATATGGTGAGATTTTCTACCGTAACACGTTGGCTTCGGGCGTAATTCCTCAAATCTCGGTTATCTTAGGCCCTTGTGCCGGTGGTGCCGTTTATTCTCCAGCGTTGACCGATTTCGTTTTCGTGGTGGAAAACATTTCAAAGATGTTTATTACCGGGCCTAACGTAATTGAAACCGTGCTTGGTGAAAAAATTTCGCAGGAAGATTTGGGTGGTGCCCGTGTGCATGCCGAAATTACGGGAAATGCTCATTTCTATGCTGAAAGTGAATTGGAATGTTTTGATCAAATCAAAAAATTAATTTCATTTATTCCTTGGAATAATTCGCAAAAAGCAAAGTCTTTTGAACCTAAAAAGCCAAAGAGCAAAAAGAATATTGAGGATATTATTCCTTCCGATCCTAAGCAACCTTATGATGTACGCGACGTAATCAAGGTGTTGGTTGATGATTCTGATTTCTTTGAAATTCAAGAATTATTTGCTCCTAACATTGTTATCGGTTTTGGCCGTATGAATGGTGAAACTATCGGTTTCGTGGCCAACCAACCCATGTATTTGGCAGGGGTGTTGGATTGCGATAGTTCGGACAAGGCTGCACGCTTCATTCGTTATTGCGATTCGTTTAATATTCCTATCATTACGCTTGAAGATATGCCGGGTTACTTGCCGGGTGTGGATCAGGAACATGCCGGGGTAATTCGCCACGGGGCTAAAATGCTTTATGCTTATTCCGAAGCTACGGTAGCTAAAATTACCGTAATACTTCGTAAGGCTTATGGTGGTGGGTATATCGCTATGAATTCAAGACATTTGGGCGCTGACTTTGTGTTTTCCTGGCCTAGTGCCGAAATTGCCGTGATGGGGCCTGAAGGTGCTGCTAATATTATTTTCCGCAAGGAAATTATGGAGGCTGAAGATCAGGATGCTATGCGTCAAATAAAGGTACAAGAGTACATTGAGAAATTTGCTAATCCTTACGTGGCTGCTTCCAAAGGGTATATTGATGGGGTGATTGAACCTGCCGAAACGCGTGCGTTGCTACTTCATTCATTGGAAGTTTCTAAGAACAAGGAGGATTACAGACCTACCAAGAAACACGGGATTCCTCCATTCTAATAGCGTCATTTTATCATTTGATGTTTTAAAAAATAAAAAAAACAAATAATTATGACAGCTGAACAAAAAAAGGATTTTGTCGATTTTGCGGTTACTGCTCGTAAGTACAAAACATTGCTGACACCTAAATACAAGACTCGCAAGTTTTGGGTAAACCCCGATCCGATGGATGTGTATTCATCCATACCGGGAACGGTGGTTGATATTTACGTGAAAGAAGGTGACTTGGTGGAAGAAGGACAACAAATTATGATACTGGAAGCCATGAAAATGAGAAATACCATTGAAATGCCTTTCACGGCTAAAATTAAAAAGATAAACATAAAGTTGGGCGACCGTATTCCTAAAGATACGTTGCTTATGCAATTGGAAAAATAACTTTTTTCCAAAAAATACTCTAATGGAAGGCTGTTCGTTTTTGAACAGCCTTTTTTTGTGAGATGGTTTTTTATCGTAAAAGAAAGAAATATAATAGTAGAACAATAGATTATACAACAAAAGCCCCGTTTCAAACGGGGCTTTTGTTGTTGATCTATTTTTATAAATATCTGATAATGAAAAATATATTTATTGAAACTATCCGTTTTTCACGGTTAGTTTCAAGGTATAATATTGGTTGTTGCTATGTACTCTTACCAAATAAATTCCGGCTGGTAAACTATGATTTAGAATTACAGAATTTGCCAAGGCACTATTTTTCTTACTATAAATCAATCCGCCTTTTAAGCTGTATATTTCAATTTCATCAATAGGATATTGATATTTTATCACTGTTTCTTGTCCCGGAACCATAGGGTTGGGGTACATCAGCATTTTGTTCTCATTTCCGGTTTCCGATATATCGGTAATGGTTGAGTTGATTTTGAAATACACTCTGTTGGATATTTCGTTGTAAGAGTCGTTGGTAAAGAAAACCACGTAATAATCGCCTGCCGTTTTTGGAACATTATCGGAAGCAAAGGATGTGGTTCCGCTTGTTTTTCCATCTACATACACGTAGTTTAAAAGCGGATCGATGTTTGGATTGCTGTTTTTAGCGTAAATACCAAGCCAGTCTTTTGCTTTTCCGGGGCCATCGGCAAAGGTTACCGAAATCAAATCTCCCAAATCGTAAGCACTTTTATCTGTGGAAATGGTTGATATGGTATCGCCAACCGAGAAGTAAACGGTGTCACCAACGCTGGTATATCCGTCGTTGAGGAAGTAACTGGCATAATAATATCCTTTGGGTAATCCGGTAAAAGCATACACAGCTGAATCTGCAGTGATATACTTATAAGAGGTTGAACTTGTTGCAGCAGAAGGTGTTTGGCCTATTTTATAGATTCCTACCCAGTCGGTAGAATTGGCTGGGGCTGATTTGACGGTGATTTTTACGCTGTCAGGTAAACTATATACTAATTTATTAGCATCGAGTTTAGGCAACTGTCCAACATAAAAATATACTCTATTGGCAATTTCTGTATATCCGTCATTTTCGCAGAAGGTAGCATAATACTCTCCTGCGGCGGTTAAGCTAAAAGACAATGAGCCGGATGACAGTGATGAACTATTGACGTAAGCCCAAGTGGTGGAAGGGGTTCCTCCCGGTGTTTCTCCACTTTTATAAATGCCTACCCAATCCTTTGTATTGCCTGGGCCATTGAGGTATTGAATCTGAATATTTTCGTTTTGAGTGTAAGTGGTTTTATTTGTTTTAACCGTGGGTACTCCTGTTGAGCCATTTTTTACATTAAATGAAATTGTATCCGACCATTGAGACCAATTTAAAGAACGGTCGCGATGACGTACACGCAGGTAATAGGTTCCATTGACTAAGGATTTTGCCGTTGGAGTATAGCTGAAGATGTTCACTCCTTTATTTGCATCCACGGTTTCCCAGGCATTTGTTTCTTTCCCGAAGAGGTCTTCGTAATCGCGAATAACATCGAATGATAGGGTTGAAAAATCTTTTGAAGAGGATATTTGAAACTGTGTTGAATTATTAAGTTGTGCCGATGGTGATGAATATGCCGAACTGGTAAACGTGTAAGGCATTTCTACACTGTCAGTTGGAACATTGGTTATCGACGGTTTTAGAGGAGCGGTTAAGTCTTTTGTTACATAGAAACTGTCGATGGGGAGGCTTTCTTCCCACACAAATTTATTCAGATTACCCCAATCGTTTATTTTTGTGGTATACCCTATTGAATATGAAGTTACTTTAGCCGTTTTCTTCTGTTGGTCTATTTCCAAAATTTGATAGGCCCAACGTGTAATTGTTTTCTGCACTTCATCAAAGTCTTTTTCGGTGGACATGCCCCAATATTGATCCCACGCGGTTCCTCCTGAAATTATATTGTACACAGGGGCATTTTTATCTTGTCCACGTGCATATAAATGATGGTGGGCTCCTATACACATAAACATTTTGGGTGAGGTTATAAGAAACGGATATACTGTATTGTGAAACCAAGAGGAAATATCGCCAACATATTGTTCTGCTTGATATGGCCGATGCATTACGGTAATTATCCAACTCACGGTAGTGTCGGTATTCGCGGAATCAACCACTTGTTTCAGCCAGTTGTATTGGGTCGTGTTTTCGTCCGATCCACCCTCGGTAGTAAGGTGTATAAATAAAGTAGTTCCGGCCTGGTAGGCATAATAATCTTCAGTGCCGCTTTGTACCTTATACATGATGGAATCGTAGTGGAAATGATTGTAATAGGCATTTAACTTCAGGGTACCATAGGTTTCATGATTGCCTATAGTTGTGGCAGTACCCAGGTAAGGCGAAATATATTTGGTTTTGTCGAACGATACACTATCATATTGCACCAATGTGCCTAAATCAACCTGATCGCCAGCCATAATACAGGAGGAAATCACATTCTGAATGGGTTTGCCGTAACGATTTTCAATGAAACGTTTGGCTTTTACAACCAACGAGTCATAACGAGGTTCGTCTTTTAACTGATTATCTCCCATAATCAAGAAACGAGTGATACCATTGTGAGCAGACCCTCCGGGCTGCGGGTAGGTTTGGAAATTATAGATGTTTGATTGGTACCCATTGTTGTTTGTAATACGGTAGTAATAAGCCGTGTTAGGGATTAAGCCGGTTAGCCTTACAGAACTGTATATATAGTTATTGTCATAACCCGTGTCGGACCAGATTTGACTTACTACTGTTTTAGAGAAATTCAGGTTGTTGGAATCAGTTCCATAATAAATTGTGAAATTTTTCTCTGAATCGGATTTCCAGTTGATATATATCCCATTCGGGGTAGGAACTTCAAGATAGGGCTTCTTGACTGTGGCAAAAATACTTGAGAATAAGAATAATAACCAAGTAGTTACGTAAAAAATTTTTTTCATTTTTATCTCCATTAAAGTTTCTGCAAAAGACACAACTCTATATGCCAAATAAACTTCAATGGTGTTAAGAATGTATTACAAACCCCTTCTCGTGGCATTTACAGAGTAGGTGGGTGTGACCATTCGGTTGGATGTTATTATATGAAAATCATTTTTATAAGTAGTTTGAGTTTGATATGGATAATGAGAAAGGTTGAGTAGAAAAGAAAGATGAGGGAGATGTTTAAATTTGGGAATAAGAATAAACCAATATTTAGCCTACCTAAAATAAGACTGTTTATATATTTAGCTTATTTAGGCAGGCTTCTAGAATTAATTTCCCAGGCACAATAGAAGAGTTACGGATATAATGAGGCCAATAACGGTAAATAAGAGTCCTCTTCGGAATAGCCGGTTACGGGATTTATACATCCAAAAAGAGGATATTGCTAAAAATACCAGGAGTATGGCATATATAGCTGTAAACCAATGTACCATATTTTTACTGGGAGCCATGTGTAGGCGGTTGAATTTTTGAAGAACCACGGGATAAACCTTTTCATTATAACTTGCAGTGCCTGTAGTTTGATTGTAAGTACCTTGATTGAAGTAAATAATTCCACCTTCTGTTCTTGTTACATTAAAATCTCGTAGGCGTACGGCATCGGCAAGGTTGTCTTCATCAAGGTTGGGCGGAAGTTGTTTTTCTGTATGTTGCGTTACTTTCAAAAAGTCTTTATCTCTAAAAATAAGAATAAACCCACTGATGGCATAAACTAGCGTGAGCCCTATCATCAGGAAGCCTATGTCGCGATGCAAAGCACGCATGTAATGATGGATTGATTTTTTTCCTTTTTGCATATCTAAATTATTTAAGAATTAATATCGATAAGATATATACCTGTGCTAAAGATAGGAATTAAAATAAATTCTTGTCATCGCTGTTTTTATTTGCTTATGGTTTTTAAGTCAAATTTAATTCTTTCAGGCTTTTGTTATTAATGAATCTTTAGCATTGTGGAAATTTTATTGTTTCCGGGATAGCACAAAAAAAGGATGCTCTCGAAGAAAGCATCCTTTTTGGCTTATATGGGCTGAGTGTTATTTCTCAGTTTTGTATTTGTTCCATAAGGTGACGGCGTAGTCTTTAAATTCTTTAGGCAGACTGTCGAATGATTTATCTGGCTTAATTTCGCCACCAATTACTTTGTCGCCGGCATGAATTTCACGGGTACCGTTAATCACGTGTTTGTCTTTTCCCGTGTACATTACTATTTTGATGTTCAAAGGTACGGTGAGATCCTGACGGCATCCTGTTTGATACACAAACCAAACTTCACCTACACCGTTTTTATCCAAATCGGTAACTACTGGTAGCCCAAGGTAGGCAGCGTTGATGTTTTTGCAAGGGCAATCGGCTATTTGGTCGATGTTTTTAAATATAGTTTTTGCGGTGTCGGTTACCACGTAATGATAAGTGAAAAGGCCTTTTACACGGTAATCGGCTTCCACGCTTTTAAGCGTATCCACTTTTCCGCCTACATATTTTCCACGTACCATTTTTCCGTTTACTTTTTTACTGTCCACGAATTTTCCGTTGGTGTAAATGGTTTGTGGATTTTTATTTGCTTCTACAGCGGTTTTTGTCACTAACAACGGAGTTTCCGTTTCAATCACGTAGTTGTCGCCCGATTTATCTGTCCAGTTAATGCACGAAACTACTTTGTTTTTCCGAAGCTTGATTTTCCCTGGAATTTGGGTTGAGTCAATTTCCTTTACATTGAATTGAGCAAATGCAGCCAGGCTGAAAAATGAAAGAAGGATAATAATATTGGTTCGCATAGTTTAAAGTTTTCAGTTCTGTGTGCAAAGTTAGTATTTAACAATATATTGCGTAATTTTTTGCGTTTTTTCTTTCAACAAGTGGTAAAAAAATAACGTTGCATTTTTGTTTCCTGCTAAAATTTTTGTTTCTATTCAATCTTATAAGGAGCATATTTATCCCATTCTACATAAAATGCTTCGTTGTAGCCTAGTTTTATTATTCTTTTTAGCTCGGCCTCTATTTCCGATCCTTTGTATTTACCCTCGCAATATCTATATATTTTGTCGGGCATAAAGAATTCGTACACGTCAGTAAACCCTTTTAGCTCGCTGGTGTAGAACGGATAACGAGATGCGGTGATTTGAATGGTGTATGTTTTATTTGGATCTATGGGTTCCAACGCTGCCGATTCGGCTACTTTATCGGTGGAATCGGTATTTTTTACCGTTTGGGTTTCTTCTTTTGCTGGTTGAGTATTGGTATTATAATTACTTCTAAATTCACTCAGGGCAATGTTGTAAGTTTCCGTGTTTGCTACAAATGCTTTTTCATATTTTGGGCTTAGAGCTTTTATTCTCGGAATGGCTTTGGCCGCTAATTCGGCTGTTTCGTATTGCCCCACGGTATATCTTTTGTAGCCGTCGGTGCAGGAAAATTCGCGGCAGATCTCTATGTCGTCGAAGAAGTTAGGGTCTTTGGGTGCTTCTTTCAATGCCAGAATCTGAACGGTGTAGTATGGCTTGGAGGCTTTATCCACGGGCATAATCTTTTTACTTGTTCGTATCGGATTGTTTTCATCAATATTTACTTGAGTGGTGTCGGCCTCTTTTATTTTAGACGTAGGGGGTGGTGTTTCTTTTTTTAGTTTTGTTTTAACAGCTACTGGAGGGGCTACCGGTTTAGTTACGGGTTGCTGTGGTTTACTGGCTTTTTCCTGTATTTTCTCTTCCTCCTGATAGTTGCGGGTAAAGGCTGACGCTTCTATTTGCATGTTTTGTGTATTTATCACGAACGCGTTTTTATATTTTAGGCCTATATTTCGTATGTCGGGTAGTTTAGCTTCGGCATCTTCTTTGGTTTCGTATTGGCCTACTAAATACCGTTTGAATCCATCGGCACATGATACTTCGCGAGCGGCATCAATATGCTCGAAGAAATTGGCATCTTGAGGTGCTTCTTTAAGGGCAAGCACTTGAATGGAAAAATAGGGTGCGATTAGTTTATCCACGGGGATAATCTTCTTGCTTGTTCTTTTTCTATTGGTTTTGCTTGCTTCTTTTTTAGTGTTTACAGCCAGGGTAGTGGGAGTATTGCTAAATGCAGACGATTCAATGTCATAATTTTCGGTATTTACCACGTAGGCTCGTTGGTATTTGGGGCTTAGTGCTTTAATTCTGGCTAGGTTAGTGGCTGCTTCTTCTTCGGTGTTGTATTTGCCTACCACGTAGCGTTTAAAGCCGTCCTTGCACGAAAATTCGCGTGCCGATTCTATATTTTGAAAAAAGCCTGCATCGCGTGGAGGTTCTTTTAATGCAAGTATTTGTATCGCATAATAGGGTGCGGTGGCCTTACCGGCAACAATAATCTTTTTTGTAGTTCTGTTGTTTGCAGGCTCTTTTTGCTTATTGGCCGGATTCATATTGCCTACCACTAGCAATAGAAGTATAATAATACTGAGTTTTTTCATTGCAATCAATTATTAATGTTTATCTATATATTATATAACACTTTAAGAACAAATTAGTTATATGTTTTTCCCGTTTTATTCCTTAAAGGTAGGAATACAAAATAGGAGAACGTAACTCTTATAAGTTTATATTCCATTCCATCGATGAAATTATTCACTGATGGAATGGATTCTGTAAGTTTATTTTTACTGGTTGTTTATTTTGAGTGCCACACAACAACTTCTATTCTGTTGTTTACTATATGCTCTGTTAAACTACATTCAACACCTCTGTGACACTTGTTTATTAAATAGCGGTCGCCATAGCCTCTTGCAATAATGTTGGATGCAGGGATACCTTTGGAAACAAGGTATTGTTTGGCGGTTTCAGCCATTTGCTGAGAAAGGTTGAGGTTTTCTATTCGTTCACCTCGTATGTCAGTTTGTCCGTTTAGTTTGATTATAATATCCGGGTTTTGTTTTAAAAGATAGGCCAGTTTATCCAGCGCATCATAGCCTTTGGCCGTTATCACTTTACGGTCGTGAGGGATAGACAGTTTATTAATGTCGTTCAAAACATCGTTGTTGAAAATGGGGGTAAGAGGAATACCGTCTCTACGGATGTTATCTACATCTTCGGCGGAGCTGACCATTTTTTTAAGCTGAAATTCGGTTCCTTTTTTTATTTCAATAACAAATTCTTTTCCGCCTTTGTATATGTCCGAAATGTTTAGTTCGAACGAACCGTCATCTTTGGATGTTGTTTCGCCTAGTACTGTACCTGTTTGGGCATCGGTCACTCTAATGGATGCTTTGGTTATAGGGTAGCCATTGTAGGTAGTTGTAAGCGTGGATGCTATTTTTAATGTTTTGTCTTCTTTGTCTTTTAAACGGATGCCTTCTTCTTTCATTTTGTCCAAATTGTAGATGGCGGTTGTTATTTTCCGATCCACGTAGTTGGGGTTTGATTTAGTTTCTATTTCAAATACGTTGTTTTCTTTTTTGTATTTTGCCGCGATTGGGATGTTGAACGAACCATCTTTCCCGGTGGTTGCTTTCCCCACGGTTTCCCCGGTTTTTACATCTTTGAGCATAATTGTTGCGTTGGCGATAGGTAAATTATCGGCATCTGATATTAACTTGGATGTAAACGTGGCGGGCAAAGGCCGATTGCTTGGTTTGAGTTCAATTCCTTTTTTCTTGATATAATCCAATTCGGCTATCGACAGTGTTAGGGAGTCTTCCTTGTAACCTTTGGTTTGAGGTATTTTTACTTTAAATTCCTGTGTACTTTTTTGGTATTTAGCAGGAATTGATATTTCAAAATCGCCGGAGGTACCACTTACGGCTTGCCCTATTAAATCGTTAGTTTTCTTGTCTTTAAGGATAACGGTTTGTCCGGCAATAACTGATCCGTCGTATATATCCACTATATTTGACGAAAAAGATTCGGCAAAATATTGATGTTTGGGTTCAAGAGGTATTCTTCGTGTGTTAATGTCCTGAATTTTGGATGCAGGGATATTTATTACTCTCGGTTCGTAGTCGGGTTGCGTTATGTTTATGCTAAGCGGTTGATTATTATCCCGAAACTGGTTCGGTATCGGAATTTGAAAAGCTCCGTATTTGTCGGAAGTTGTTTGCCCTATTTCATTTCCTGTGTTTACATCAACCAACGAAATTTTTCCGTTTTCAACGGGGAATCCTTCTGTTGCATTTTCAATAACTGATGAAAGTTTGAGCGGAGGTTTTTTAGCTAGGTTGATGGAGTAAATAATATCTGTTTTATTTTCCCGGTCGGACGATACGAAGCCGGTCTTTTTATCATTGGGGTTAATAATATAAGCAAAATCATCGAAAGAAGAGTTGATGGGTTGCATCATATTTTCCACCGAGCCCCATCCGTCGTTTATCGGTTTGGATCTAAATACATCAAGACCGCCGAAGCCTACATGCCCGTTGGATGAAAAATACAGTGTATTGTCCAGGCTTATAAATGGAAACATTTCATCTCCGGGGGTATTAATCGGTTCACCTAGATTGGTGGCTTTGCCGTACTTGTTGTGGGCTAATATTTTTACCTTGTAAATATCTTTTCCACCTAATCCACCAGGCATGTCAGAGGCAAAATAGAGATATCTGTTGTCGGGCGAAACTGCCGGATGTGCGCAACTGTATGAATCGCTATTAAAAGGAAGTTCGGTTTCGTTTTTCCATTCGTTGGCTTTTTTATCGTATTCCGCCGAATATATTTTTAATACACTTTTGTTGTGTTTCAACAGGATAGTGCGGGTGTAAAAAATTTTAGCATAATTGTTGGCAAACGAAATGGCTCCCACGTGGTATGGAAAAACGAGATTCGACGAGAATTTTTTTTGCGTGGGTAGTATTTGATTGTCTTTTATATCGGAGTAGAATAGGGCTTGAAAATCCATACCGTGGTTATCTACTTTGTTTGGATTTTTTCCGCCTTCGGGATAGGAGAATACAACACCGTTTTTGTAGTATTGAATTCCAAATGATTGACCTAAATCGGCAAGGCGGGTTGCTTTCAATTCAATGGGGATGGTGGAATCGGCTTTTGTCGACCATCGGCATGAATTTATTTTTTCTTTTATGTTGAGTGAATCGGCTATGGTTTTAGGTACATTATAGTACCATTTTATAGCTTCCTTGTAGTTTCCTATTTTGTTTAAAGCAGTCGCGTACATGTAGATGTCCATGTCTTGCAAGCTGTCGGAGTAATCGTAGTATGTTTTGTAAGCCTCGTCCATTTTGTTGAGGTTGTAATAACAGCGAGCTATTTTTAGCTTAATTTTATATTCGTCTTCTTTTCGCGGATGGTATGATTGATAATTTTGGAGGGCTAAAAAATAATCTCCTTTTTGATAATACATGTCGGCCTGGTCTAAAAAATTTTTAGCTAAGGATAGGGCTGAGAATAGAAGTAGTATTAATATAATTTTGTAAGTTTTCATACCATTTATGCTGTGTTTTTTTTAAAAGTATCTGATAGACCGTAATACCGGACGTTGAATTGGTAGGTCGAACTGTAACCCAAGTTCGTGCGAGCCTCCATTTTTCACTTGATTTAACGCGTTGAACGGATAGTCGTACGAATATCTGACTGTCAATTTATTATTGATGATAAATTCCGTTAAGAAGACTAATTCCTTTGATGATTTATAGGTTAGGCCTAACCATAGCTTTTGGTACAGTAAGCAGCTACCCGTGATGTCCGTTTGCCAGGGAGATCCATACACAACCCGGTTGAGAAGCGTTGGTTTTATAGCTAAGTTTTCGTTTATTTCAAACACATAGCCTCCGTATAGGTAGTAATGTATGTCCTTGAATCTTAAAGAATTTTTGTAGGCTCCAATACCTGTGTCATATTGATTGGTGAAAAATTCGGGTACGGAAAATCCCACGAATAGTTTCGGGGTATAGTAGTAGGCTCCAACGCCCGAGTTTAGTGCCAGGTTTGACGATCCGTAAAGGGCTTGATCGGTATTATCAAGGCTTACAATTTTATTTTGATCCATTGAAAAAGAATTAAATCCTAGCTGAAGTCCAAGGGAGAGCGTTTGGTCTCTTTGAAAATAGATTCTATAGGCTAACGCACCGTAAAAATTCAAGGTGTGGCTTGCGCCTATATTTTCATTGGTTATGCTTAGGCCGGCTCCTAAATTAGTAAACCCGATGGGGGAATGTACATTTATTGCTTGGGTTACTGGGGCACCTTCGAGCCCAATCCATTGGTTGCGTAGTACGAGAACTCCGCTCACAAAATCGCGTGTTCCATTATAGGCAGGGTTCAACAAGCCTTGGTCGGCAATAAAATGATTGTATTGCTGTTGATTCTGCCCATATAGCATAGTAGTTAATAGAAATATTATAAGTGGCAATATTCTTTTCATACTATTTTCGTCTTTTTTCTGTCAAGCCTTCTGGGAATTTATTTATACCGAACTTATTTTGTAACTATTTTTCTATCGTCTAAGTTCAATGTAACCGCTATATTTTTTATTTATCGTATTTCCATCTTTATCAAAAGAAATGGTGAATACATAGAAGTAGGTACCAACTGGTAATTCTTTACCTATGGTTACTCCACCTTTATTACTGTTTCCATCCCAGTCGTTCTGATAACTTGTACCTCCTGATTGGTACACTTGAGAACCCCATCTGTTGAATACTTTTAGTATGGAGGATAATTGATTTTCAATGCCTTCAATTACAAAACGATCATTTTTGCCATCGCCGTTAGGGGAGAATGCGTTGGGTATTAAAATGGTAATACCATCGTCGATAGTCTTGTTCCCTATAAAGATATGAATAATGGCTGTATCTGTTCTAGTTGGATAATTTAAGTTTGTTATTTGATAAATTACGGAATCTTTTCCATAGTAATTATCTTGTTTTGTATAGGTAAAATAATCTTTGTCGGAGAACGAAACGGTACCATTTGTTTCAGCGTGTTTTCCTTTTAAATCCGTCCAACTTGTAATAAGTGTGTATTGCAGGTTTTTATCGATGCTAGCGTTCAAAATATCATTTCCTCCCAATGTATTATTTGATACGTGTATGCTACCGCTTGAGGCATCGGCTGATAAGTATAACTCGTCGGGCACCGCTTCAAAAGGATAACAGGTAGGAGAGTTCATATCAAACACGAATATTGATGAGCCCGACATAAGGGTTTCGCATCCTCCTACATCGCTTTTTGCCCGTATGGTATAATTTCCGGCATCGTTAATGTTGCCAAAGCTAATAGCTGAGCCAGTACCGCTCACTACAGTTCCGGTATAAGTTCCGTTTTTGTACAAATAGTAGCTTACGCCCACGCTTGAGCCTGATAATTTTACTTCCGCCCCGGAGTTTCCTCCGCTGCACATTTTTACGGTATCAGTTGGCAGTATGTTGTAAGCATTTGGCATTGCCACTTTGGTAATGTTTATTCTATTCGTCATTTCTACTATATATGTTTGTAGAATAGAGTAATAGCCAATTACTTTATATTTTTGCGTGCCGTTGAAGGTGTTGTTTACATTGTTCCATGCAACAGAGCTGCCACTCACGGTGCCGATGCCATAGCTATAGCTGTCTGATACCCTTATGAGTTCGTAACTTACGCCGCTTTGAGGGTTGCTCATGAATACGGTAATTCCATTGGGATAGGTTCCGGTGCAATAGATAATGCTTGAATCCTGAATGGTTCTTCTTGTAATGCTATCTAAAACGGTCATTCTTACCTTGGCAGAGTCAGTACATCCGTTGCTGTTTTTTACTTTTACCGAAATTATATTCCCATTATTTAATGTTGAGCTACTGAATTTATTGTTTGAACTGTAGCTTTGAACAATAGAACCGTTTAAATAGAATTGATAATTGCCTGTTCCACTTGCCGTGAAGGTAACGTTAGTACCTACCACTATGATTGTATCGGGGCTGGCTTTGAGGGTGGCCACGGGGTAGTCGAACACATTCATGGTGATTGTGCTTGAGGTACCTATACAGCCGTTTGAGTTTGTGCCTATCACGTATATTTTATCGCTGTTGTTCAAACTGGCGGTTGAATAACTTGGCGTTGCACTTGTGTTTATAGCTGAACCATTTATGTAAAAGTCGTAATTGGCTAATCCTGACGTTGCATTGAAGGTTACTACTTCACCTTTACAGATAGAGGTGTCGTTGGCCGAAAGGCTCACGGTAGGGTTATTGATTACCGTAACGGTTTTTATGGTTGGCGTAGCAGGTGTACATCCTATGGTGGTTTGATAGGTTACCCTTACGGTTTGAACCCCGGTGGTGTTCCATGTAACCAAGAGTGTGTTGGTTCCGTTTCCACTTATGGCACTATATCCGCCTGATACCGTCCACACGTAGTTGAGCATTCCGGCATCGGTGGTATAGGTTGTGGTGGTAGCGTTACAACCTCCGTTTGAAGCCGTGATTGTGGGAACGGGTAGGGAATCTACCACTACATTATGCACCGTGGGGCTGGAGGCCGAACATAAATTGGAGTTTGTATAGTTTACGCTTATAGATTGATTTCCGGCTATTGTCCAGGTCACGTTTACCGAATCGGTTCCTAATCCGCTGGTAATGGTACCTCCGGTAACCGTCCATTGATAGTTATTGAATCCGGCTTCTGTTTTGTATGCTATGCCCGTGGTTCCAACGCAAACGTGTTGAGTTCCATTAATGGTTGGGGTTGGTGAGGCTTTAGCATATACATTGTGAGTTGTTGCACTTGCAGCTGAGCAACCTGCACTGTTTTGATAATTCACGGATACAATTTTGTTACCGGCGGTGTTCCATGAAATTTTCACGGTATCAGTACCTTGTCCTGAATTTATAACTCCACCACCTGTTATACTCCAAACGTAATTGAATTGATTTTTTTCGGTGGTGAACATTACACTGCCTCCGTTGGCACAAACCGTGTCGTTGCCCGAAATGGTTGGTGTGGGTAGGTCGTTTACCATTATGGTATCGGAAGCTGGGGTAGCCGCGGTACAATTTCCTTGATTTACATAATTTAAGGTCAGAACCTGTTTTCCAAGAGAATTCCATTTCACGGTAATTGTATCGGTGTTTGCACCACTAATGATGGTACCGCCTACTACCGTCCATGTATAACTAATCATTCCACTATCCGTAGTATATACGCTTGTTGCATTTTTACACACGGAAGTTGAGCCGGATATTGCGGGTACAGGAATGCTATAAACGGTTACGGTTTCGGTAGCCGGAGTAACGGCTGCACAGCCGAGAGAGTTTTGGTAATCCACTGAAATAGTTTGAGTTCCGGCGGCATTCCAAGTTACGGTTATTTCATTGGTAGTAGCTCCGTTGGTGATAGTGCCTCCTGATGAAATAGTCCACGTGTAGTTGTTCATGCCCGTTTCCGTGGTATATGTTACACCGCTTGTACCTACACAAACTTTAGATGTGCCTGTTATGGCCGGTGTTGCGGCGGATATTACGTTGATGGTATCTACAGTTACTTTGGGGGCATAACAACCTGAATCGTTACTGTAATTAACACTGATAGTTTGCAAGCCTGCTATATCCCAAGTTACAATTGCCACGTTTGTGTTTGCACCATTGGTAATGGTACCTCCGGTGATGTTCCAGCTATAGTTTGATTGTCCGGGTTCTGTGGTATAAGTTACGCCTTTTGTACCTTGACAAATGGATTTCATCCCGCTTATGGTTGGTGTGGGTACGGGGTTTACTGCAATATTATACACGGTTGGTGTGGCTGCGGTACATCCTTTAGGGTCAGTATAATTAACGCTTACGGTTTGAGCTCCTGTGGCAGCCCATTTTACGGTTATTGAATTGGTGCTTGCACCAGAGAGAATTGTTCCACTGGAGGAAACTGTCCACGTGTAATTAAATTGTCCACTCTCGGTTGTGTATGTTTTTATATCTGTAGTGTCTATACAAAATGATTTAGGTCCCGATATGGTTGGAATTGGTAGTGTTTTTACATAAATGTTTTTTGTAGTTGCCACGGTAGCCGTGCAGCCGGATGCGTTAGTATAGTTCACGCTTACGGTTTGGTTGCCTGCCGTATTCCATGTTACATTTATTTGGTAAGTTCCTTGTCCTGATGTAATGCTACCTCCTGAAGATATATTCCAACCGTAATTTTTTTGTCCTGTTTCGGTGGTATAAGTAACATTTGTGCTGCCGTTACAAATGCTGTCCAATCCGGTAATGGTCGGGGTAGGTTTTGCACTTACAATTACATTATAGTTGGTAGCCGAAGCAGGCACACATCCATAATTGTTTTTATAGGTTACGGTAAGAGTTTGTACTCCGGCAGTACTCCAATCCACGGTGATTGCATTTGTATTGCCACCCGAAATAATTGATCCGCCGGATGTAATAGTCCAACTATAATCAGTTTGCCCCGGTTCTGTAGTGTACACGGTATTTATTTCGCCCAAACAGACGGAATCTTTGCCTGAAACGGTTGGGGTTGGCAACGGACGTACCGTGACATTATAAACAGTTGGTGTTATTGCACGGCACCCGGCGGCATTTGCATAATTAACGCTTATGGTTTGAGCTCCCTCGGTGGTCCATGTTACAACTGCTTGATTTGTAGTTGCTCCAGAGGTAATTGTGCCCCCGATTATAGTCCATGTGTAATCACTTTGTCCGCTTTCTGTACTATAAATAACCCCCGATGTGCCTTGGCAAAGCTCCGCAGTACCGCTTATGGTTGGGGTAGGGATGTCGTTTACCGTTATGGATTCTGATGTAGGAGTGGATGGCGTACATCCGTAAGTGTCGGTATAGGTAACTGATATTGACTTGTTTCCTATTGTATTCCATTGAACGGCTAACGAATCGGTTGCGCCTGATATTATTTTACCATCTACCGTCCAGGTGTAGTTTGACATTCCCGGCTCTGTTCTGTATGTAACTGTTGTTCCTTTACAAGTGGAGGTTGCCCCAGTGATGGTTGGAACCGGGAGGGCATGTACATTTACATTATAGGTGGTAGGTGTTGAGGCCGAACAACCATTGCTATTGGAATAGTTAACGGTAATGTTCTGACTGCCTAGTGTGAACCATGTAACTGCAATTTTGTCGCTAGTAGTGCTACTTGTTATGATGCCGCCACTGGAAATGCTCCAGCTATAATTAGATTGTCCGCTTTCTGTGCTGTAAATTACATTGGAGGATCCGATACATACATCTGAACTGCCTGTAATGGTAGGTGTATTTATGCTGTAAAGGCTTATGGTGGCAGAACCCGTCATATCTTCAGTACATAGGCTATCCGATTTGTTTTGTGCTTTTACGGTATAGGTACCTGCGGCTGAAACTGTAAAGGTTAGGCTCAATCCGTTACCTGCTATTTTAGTACCAGTTTTGGAACCGTCCTTATATAAAATATAATTGATGCTGTCTTCCGAACCACTTAATTTGAGATTTACCGTTTGCCCCGGACATACTGTTGTATCCTTTCCGAAAGTAAATATTGACGGTGTTTTATATACACGGGTATAGTCATAAGTAGTTTGAAGCGGACCGATACCGTCACTTTGTGTGTAGGTGAAAACGATAGGAATATTATGATATGTTGCAGGCACGGCACTCGGATTAAAATGAAGTACGGTAGATTTTCCGGTTCCAGTTATCGAGTACCATGACGTTTGATTTGGATTAGAATAATTATCATACGTTACAGCCCAAGTTATTACTGTTGTTTTCGGATCCCACGTGTCGGGTACAATATCTACATTGGTTTCAGTAGAACAATAGCTTTTCTGTAAGCTGGATATGGTTAGGTTAGCTCCTCTAAAACTTGGTTGTTTTTGAGAAAAAGAATATATATTACATAAAAGAAGAAATAGTAACAGTATAGTATAATTCCTTTTCATATAACCTATACATTATAGATTTGTACTGTGATTAATCAAATCGAAAGAAATGTTAAACAACGAGAGAGAGAATGGAATATATCTAAAAGGTTTTTATCTAAAAATTAATGTTATTAAACAAAACATCTTTTTTAAACAAACTCCCATAAACACTGTCTATACAAATATAAAAAAGATATTTAATAAATCTGTGTTTTGGTTAAAATTAACTATTTGTTTTTGATAATGTTTTGATTTCATACAAATCTTAAATTTTATGTTAAACCAATCATTAAGAAAAGTAACAAATCAGTATCCATTTTGTTCAGAGGAGTAGCCTAAAAATGCTGTTTTAAGGTGTTTTTTTATTTGTAGAAACAAAAAAAGAGGATGAAAAATCCATCCTCTTTTTGAGTATAATGTTAAAAGTCTTTTTATTTGCTTCCTTGGGCTGCAGGAGCTGATTTTTGTGCACCACCAAAAGGATTAGCAGTTTGTGCACCGCCTTTGGCATTACCAGCTGCTGCAGGAGCTTCTTGTTTAACATCTTTAATCACTTCTGATTGAGTGTCGGTATTGCTTTTCTGGTTGATAGAAATATTGGCCGACACGATGCTTGCTAAAGCGATAAAGCCTACTAAACTCCACGTTGCTTTTGTTAGAAATTTATTTGTGTTTTGAACACCCATAAATTGATTGGATGATGAAAAACCTTGTGATAAACCACCCCCTTTAGGGTTTTGGGCTAATACAATAATTACCAGTAGAATAGATGCTATTACGATTAATGCAATTAAAAAATTAAACATATTCTTTATATTTTTATAGTATGTAAATAATTCTGCTCAAAAAAGCAATATGGCTGCAAAGTAAATACTTTTTTTTGGATATTTCAAAACAAGTTTTCAAATGTATCATCTACCAGTCGGCTACTGTTTGATTATAAATGGTTTCCGTCAATTCATTTATAATTAATTGGCAAATTTCATCTTGTACAGCTGTCAATGTTTTCGTGTTGGAATAATTTTGAAATGCACTCATTGTTTTTTCAAAATTCTTCGATGGGTTCGCTTTGTTGGTGAACCGTACTTTAATTGTTGCTGTTATTCTGGTTTCTGCTGCAATAGCGTTTGATTGTATGGACATTGGGGTAATTTCGTATCCCGTTATTTCTCCTTCTATTTGTAAGTCACCGTTTACTTTAACCGGGCGAAGTTTGGTTTGTTTGGTGAAAATATCTCTCAACGATTCGTTGAAGACCGGAGCAAACGATGGATTAACCAATGGAGCCAAATTACGAAAATCCTTAATGGAAATTGTTTTGGT
The DNA here is from genome assembly GCA_031292565.1 of Paludibacteraceae bacterium. Classification (GTDB taxonomy): domain Bacteria; phylum Bacteroidota; class Bacteroidia; order Bacteroidales; family Paludibacteraceae; genus JAFGVL01. Next base: position 334,888 of record JARLGW010000001.1, on the reverse strand, counting down.
TTTGGTATAATCGATAGACGTTCCGTTCATCTTGTACGACATGGTACAGGACGACACAACAAGCAGTAGCGATACTAATGAAAGATAGATATATTTCTTCATTTCTTATGGGTTTATTCTAATCCGTATTCTTTTATTTTGCGGTACAATGTTCTTTCCGAGATGTCTAAATCCTGAGCGGCATTTTTCCTTTTCCCGTGATGTTTTTCCAAAGCCTTTTTTATCATCTCCTTTTCTATATCCAGCAAGGAAAGCGATTCTTCCACGTATTCCTCCGTGTCCTGTATCTGTGCGTTAGGTATTTTCATTGTGCCCTGCTGTGACGGCTGGGTAATCGTTGTTTTATGTTCGTGAAACAAGGGGAAATCCTCATCTGACACCGGATCCGTGATGTTAAGATCCTGTTTGCTTATTATATCATGCACCAGGCGTTTCAGGTCGTTCATATCCTTCTTCATATCGAAAAGCACCTGATACAAAATTTCCCGTTCGCTGCTAAAGGTTTTGGCTTCTTCCTTATTATATAGTGCAGGCAGGTTGTTTACCTGGTTGTTGGGTAAATAAAGAGCCAATGTTGCGGCATCAATATCCCTGCATTGTTCTATCACCGATATTTGTTCGGTAATATTTTTCAGCTGACGGATATTTCCCGGCCAATAATAATTGTTTAATAGAAGCTGGGCATCCTCCGTGAGACGTACTGACGGACGATGATATTTGTCTGCAAAATCGGATGCAAACTTACGGAAAATAATAAAAATATCGTCCTTCCTGTCCCGAAGAGGCGGAATAGAAATCGGTATGGTGTTTAACCTATAATAAAGATCCTCCCTGAATCGACCATCGCGGGTAGCTTCCTGCATATTCAAGTTGGTGGCCGCTACAACCCGCACGTTCGATTTTTGAACTTTGGATGAGCCGATACGCATATATTCCTTGCTTTCCAGGATACGTAGTAGCTTGGATTGTACATCCAACGGGAGTTCGCCCACCTCATCCAAAAAGATAGTACCCCCTTCGGCCACTTCAAAATAACCTTTTCGTTCGGTTTTTGCATCCGTGTAAGAACCTTTTTCGTGTCCGAAAAGTTCCGAGTCCACCGTACCTTTGGGGATAGCACCACAGTTCACGGCGATGTAAGGCCCATGCTTGCGATGGCTGTATTGATGGATAATTTGTGCTAGATTTTCTTTACCCACACCGCTTTCGCCCGTGATGAGCACCGATAAATCGGTTGACGCAACCTGAATAGCAACTTCGATGGCTCGGTTCAACAACGGTGAATTGCCGATGATCCCGAATCGTTGTTTTACCATTTGTGTATCAGATAGTTGCATACTTATTTTTTACGTTGAAGAAATAGACTGCTATTTTTTCATGTTCGACTGACAAAATTACAAAAATACTTTTTATAAAATACAGGTAAGTGACATTTTTCATGGTAATATTTTACCGATTGATTGCTTTTTAAATTTAATTTACAAAAACTTAGATTTTATACTACAATAAGCTTTTCTTATCTTTGCGCGAATTTTTCAAACAAATGCATGAAAATTATTAACGCTTTTATTCTTACTGTTTTACTTTCAATATTCTTAATTCATGTTTCGGCACAAACTACCAAACGCCAAATGAGGGCGGTGTGGGTGGCCACGGTGAGTAACCTGGATTGGCCGTCGAAGAAAGGCTTGAGTGCCCAACAGCAGCAGGCCGAAATGATTCGTATGCTGGATGAATTTAAGGCGAATAATATCAATACCGTTATATTTCAGGCCCGCCCGTGTGCCGACGTGTTCTACGAATCGAAGCTCGAACCGTGGAGCATGTGGCTATCAGGCAAGCAGGGTGTTCCTGCTTCACCCTATTATGATCCGTTGCAATTTGTAATTGAGGAGGCGCACAAACGCTGCATGGAGGTACACGTGTGGGTGAATCCGTTTCGTGCGCTCAATTACGAAGACGTTTCCCTTTTCAGTAAAGACCATATTTACAATCGCCGGAAAAACATGTTTGTGAAATTTGCAGGCAAATATTATTTTGATCCGGGGTTGAAGGAAACCCGCGATTATCTGAATGATATTGTAACAGAGATTGTGCAAAAATATGATATTGATGCCATTCATTTCGACGATTATTTTTACCCTTACCCGGTAGCGAAAGAGAAGTTTAACGACGACGAATCGTTCCACAAAGATCCACGAGGTTTTACCCACCGAGGCGATTGGCGCAGGGATAATATAAACCTTACCATGAAGCAATTGCACAAAACCATCAAGAGCCTCAAGCCTTGGGTGGATTTTGGCGTGAGCCCCTTTGGTATATGGCGGCACCGAGGCAACGACCCCAGGGGCTCGGCTACCTACAGGGCTCTGTCGGACTACGACGACCTGTATGCCGACGTGCTGAAATGGCTCAAGGAAGGGGATGTGGATTATGTTACGCCCCAACTCTATTGGGAAATCGGCAAAAAGAATACTAATTACCAGATACTGGCCGACTGGTGGGCTAAAAACTGCTACGGGCGAAATTTATACATAGGCTTGGATGTGTGCGGATTCAACGATTATAAGGCGGCGGCGTGGCACAATCCTAACGAACTGGTGCGCCAAATACGCTTGAACAAAAGCTACCCGAACATAAAAGGGGAGATGTTTTTCCGTGCCAAATACTTTATGCAAAACATACAGGGGCTCAACGATGCCTTGAAGCAGGAACTATACACCAAGCCTGCCTTGGTGCCAGTGAACAACAGTATAAAAACCGAACCTTCGGCACAACCAAAAAGGGTGGTGCTTGACGATGCCAACAGCAAGTTTGTGCTAAAATGGGATAGGGTAGAAGCAGAGGATGGCAAAAAGGTGGCCTACTACGTGGTGTACGCCTTTAAGGGCAAAGGCATAGGCAGCATAAACGATGCTGAAAACATTATAGGCGTAACGGCGGATAATAGCTTGGACATCACGGCCTTTGCCACACAAAAACAAGGGCATTATTCCTTTGTAGTTACCTCCATCAACAGGTACCGTTGCGAAAGCACGGTGAAAAGCTATTTGGTGAAGAAATTCTAAGTGTTTTACCACAAAGGATACTATGGATACACACAAAGTACACCATATAGCGTGTTATAACCACAACGTGGTTAAACAATGGTAACCCCGTATGTTAATGCGGGGTAAATACCTACTCACTAAGCCCGTACCCCGGAGGGGTGCCATATCGTTATTTTGATGTGTATTTAGTAATTACATTCAAAATCCGAAGGATTGACATTACTTATAGAAAAAATCAAAAAAAACAACGTAAGCCCCGACGGGGTGATATTATAATGTCACCACCCTTCGTTGGCGTTGGGCATAGGCTCTGCCTATGTCTAGGTTGAAAACAAAGCTCTGCTTTGTAAGTTACTTAACTAATTTTTGGCAAGTTAGAAACTTGCTTTTAGCTTAGACGTAGTCAGAGACTACGCCTAACGGGGAACCACGATATGGTTTAACGTGAATAGCCCCATATGCAATTCAGGGTGAAGATTTATCCGATTTGAATAACTTTTTCTTTTTCAAATGTACTCTAGTTTTAGATCATTTTCGTATCTTTTATTATCTTTGAATTTCAAAAAGTTTTAATTAAGAAAGATGAAAACAGAGAAATTGCGTGAACATAATGAATTACTTAGTGGCTGGAAAGATGAATATACCAAAGAAGAATATCTTTCTAAGAATGCTAAAAGGAATAGCGAGATTCATAAACAGAAAATGAAAACAATTCAATCAAGAATTGTCTGCTATTTTGAACATAACCCTGAGTTAAAAGACCTATTAATACCAAAAAGACTTGAAGGCAATATTGAACAAGGTTTTTTGTCTAACGGTTTTGTTGAGGGGGATTTTTATGATGCTATTGAAAACTTAAAGCAACTACTCAAAATAAAAGAATAAATAAAGATCATATTTTGATCTTTCCTAGCTAGCGCAGTTTTCTGGAATTGTATACATTTTCATATAATTACATTTCATCGACTTTCTATGTCTAATATTTCGTTGGTGTCAAAACTGATTTCCTTCATGGGTTCTTTTAGATTAATAAAAGCGTTTGCTTTAATCAATCCAAAAGTGTTTGTTTTTTTTATGCGATTTATTTGAAGATGTTCAAACTCACTCTCATTTAAAATTAAATTTATTAAAGCAACAGATGTATTATATTTCTCATATGATTTTGTTGTTGGAATAAAAAATATTCCTATCGAATGATTTTGTAAATTACATTTTTCAAATAGGTATTCACGGGGATAGCTTTTGTTTTCAGCGATACGTTTTTTTAATTCTTGTTTTATTAAACAAAATAATTCGACATTTGAAGCAGATGCTTCATATAAAATTGATAGTTCGCTTAAAGTTTTTTCTTGAAGATTCATAATTTTATATTTTTAATTGTTTTTTGAAGATAATACAACAAAACATATAGAAAAAAAGAGATTACTTTTATTATGCGATAAATATAAATTTTTTCGTTGGTGAAGTTTTCCAAAACTATGCCTCCCTAATTCTTAAACAAAATCCGAAAAGCTTCTTCTACTTTGCGTACGGGGATTATTTCAATGTTACGGTTTTTTAGTTCCAGGCCTTTGGTGTTAGCTGCCGGTATAATAATCTTTTTGAAGCCCAGTTTTTCGGCTTCAGCCAGACGTTGATCCATTCGGTTGATGGGGCGTATTTCACCCGAAAGGCCTACTTCGCCCGTCATGGTTACCTGCTTCTCTATCGGCAAATCGAAGTTGGACGATAGCACGGCGGCCATTACCGCCAGGTCGATAGCCGGGTCGTTTACTTTCAGCCCTCCGGCAATGTTGATAAACACGTCCTTCTGTGCCAGTTTGAATCCCGCTTTCTTTTCCAGTACGGCTAGCAGCATGTTGAGTCTGCGGTTGTCAAAACCCGTGGTGGAGCGTTGAGGCGTACCGTAAGCCGCGGTGCTTACCAATGCCTGCACCTCTATTAAGAATGGGCGTATCCCTTCTATGGCCGCCGCAATAGCCACACCGCTCATGCCCTCGTGGTCTTGCGAGAGTAGTAGCTCCGATGGGTTGGTTACTTCGCGCAACCCGTCCTGCCGCATCTCGAAGATGCCCAGTTCGGAAGTACTCCCAAACCGATTCTTGGTTGCCCGAAGGATGCGGTACATGTAGTGCTGGTCGCCCTCAAATTGCAGCACGGTGTCCACGATATGTTCCAATATCTTAGGCCCCGCTATATTGCCGTCCTTGGTGATATGGCCTATTAGCAGCACCGGGGTGTTGCTTTCCTTGGCGTAGCGCAGAATGGCTGCCGAGCTTTCGCGTATTTGAGTAATGGTGCCCGGTGAGGATTCCGCCGCTTCGGTATAGATGGTTTGTATGGAGTCTATAATAACCAGTTCGGGTTTCAAGTTCTGTATGTGTACAAAAATCTGTTCCAGCGATGTTTCGCTCACGATGTAGCACGCGTCATTCTCCACCGAAAGGCGTTCGGCACGGAGTTTCAGTTGCTTGGCACTTTCCTCGCCCGACACGTATAGAGTGCGCCTCCCTTGCATTTGCAGCACTACTTGCAGTACCAGGGTGGATTTCCCGATGCCGGGTTCGCCACCGATAAGCACCATGGAGCCGGGTACGAGGCCTCCGCCCAGCACGCGGTTAAATTCGCCACAATAGGTATTGATGCGAGGCTCGTTATCCACCTCTATGTCGGCTAGCAATTGCGGTTTGCTGGTTGATCGGGTGGTTTGCCCGGTATAATCCACCTTCGGGGTGGCATCTTTGCGGATGAGCTCTTCCACGAAGCTATTCCATTCGCCACACGAGGGGCAACGGCCTACCCATTTTACCGATTCCACACCGCAATTAGTACATACAAATACCGATTTTGTTTTGGCCATGTTCTGTTTATTATTTTATGTCAAAGATAGAAAAATGTTCAAAACCCGATTGCATTAATTTTCAACAAAGCAAACCCCACTTTGCGAAAAAATCAAAATGGGGTTTGGGTTGGTAGTTGGTTAGGAGAATCATCCTCTTATTTTGTCCAGTAGAAAATTCAGCTGCTTTACTTCCTCTATGGAGAGGTTGGTAAGCAAATTGTCCACTTCTTTTTCGCAGTAGAACATCTCGTTGAGCAAGGTAAGTCCTTTATCGGTTATTTTCAGGTCTTTTTGCCGCCTGTCTATCGGGCATTCCTTCCGGTCGAGCAATTCGCGTTCAACCAGCTTATCCACGATGCGGCTTACATCCGAATTTTTGTCTAGCATCCGTTCTTTTACGAAGCCTATGGATATGTTGCTTTCGGAGCGAAAGCCTCGCAACACGCGTAGCACATTGTATTGTTGTTCCGTCAGTTCGTGCTTTTTCAGCGTTTTGTAAAACTGATAGGCAATCTGCTTCACCGTGTAGTTGAGGTTTATTATACCCTTGTGGTATTCGTTCCGAAAGTGTCCTTTTATTTCGGCCTCTATGTTCATTATTTTAGTTTAATAATGTCAGGATTACGTAGGATGCCTACCACCCAAACCATGATTAATATAGCCGAAGGCATCAGGATGCTCATGCCACCGGTCATGTGTATAATAATGGCTCCACCCAGATAGGAGCTTAGCAGCACGGTACCATACACGTTCGTTTTGGGAAATAGGAACAGTAGCGCAGAACCTATTTCGCCGATGATAATTATTACGCGGTAGTCGGCCAATTTCATGGCGTTCATCATTTCAGGGTGAAGCACTTTGCCCGATGCGCTGAATAGAAAAAGTGCGGTAATGGCGGCAGCAATAATCCATGCTAGGATTTTTCTTGCTTTTGTGTAATTAATTGTATTCATAGTTGTAAATTTTTAAAATTGTTGTTATTAATTAGCTTACCCACTTCAGGGGCAGTGGCTTATATTATACCACGCTCGCGATTTCGTCAAACCCTCTGCGTGGGCGGCGGGGGTAAAGTGGCTTCTCCGTGTTGGCATATCCCACGGCAATGGTCATTACCACCGTTTCGGCTTCCGCTAAACCAAAGGCTTTATGTATGCCGTCGAAGTCGATACCTGTCATGGGGTGGGTGTCCACACCGAGGTCTTTGGCTACAATCATGAGCGACATGGCTAACAGCCCGGTATTGCTTTCGGCAAATTTTAGTTTTCGTTCTTCGGTGGTGCCGTATAGAAATGCGGCTCCTTTTTTGGCCCCGTCCACAATTTCGGTATTGCCACCTACACTTTGTAGCATTTCATCCCACACGGGGTTGCTTTCGGCATAACCTTCTTTGTTTCCTACCAGTATAAGTACAACGGGAGCTTCCAGTACTTTGGGCTGTTTGTTGGATAGGTCGTAAAGCTTTTGTTTGGCTTCGGTTGATTTTACCACGATAAGCCTCCAGGGTTGCAGGTTGAAAGCCGAAGGGGCAAGTACGGCGGTGTCAATAATTTTTTTCAGTAACGTGTCGTCCAATTTTTTGTTGCTGTCAAAACTGCCTACTGATCTGCGTTGGGTATATAGTGCTTGTGTGTCCATAATCGTGAAATTTTAATTGTTTATAAATTTGTTATACAAATATACGTCAAAACATTATATGTTATAACATGTAATTACTCTTTTAGTGAAAAATAATTATTAAGTAATTGTAAATCATTTGTTTGTATTTTGTTAAATGTTATTTACGGGTAGTTTGTGTTTTATTTTGGTTGATAAAAAGAAAAAGAGCATTAATTTTGAGTTGGGTAAACAGAACTATTTTTTTGCAGAACGGTTTTACTATCATCAAAGAAACACTATGGTTAGAAAAATATTGAAAGTAATCGCTTTATTTTTTGCATCGGTGGTGGCATTTTTTGTCATTCTCTTTTGCTGTGAATTTGTGCTTTCGCATGTTTCCGTTGCCCCCGAAGCTCAGAATGGGCATGATGTAACCATTTACTTGTATAGCAATGGTGTACATACCGATTTGGTGTTGCCCGTGCGTGACAGGGAAATAGATTGGAGCCGTGAAATTAAGTTTGCCGATACCCCAAGTAAGGACTCCGCCATGCAATATATAGCCTTGGGTTGGGGCGATAAGGGTTTCTACATGGATACGCCTACCTGGGCTCAATTAAAGGTTAGCACAGCCGTTAAAGCCGGGCTAGGCCTGGGTGGAACCGCCATTCATGCCACGTACTACAAACAGATGATGGAAGGAGCTGATTGTATAAAGCTAATGCTAAGCCGAGATCAATATCAACGGTTGGTGCGGTATATAAGCGATAGCTTTAAGCTGGATAAAAGGGGGCATTACATCAACATTAAAACGCGAGCCAACTATGGCCTCGACGATGCTTTTTACGAAGCACGTGGGCGATACACTATCTTTTATACCTGTAACACGTGGACAAACGGTGCGTTGAAGGTTTGTGGACAAAAGGCTTGCCTTTGGACGGTTTTTGATAAGGGTATATTCTATCAATATTAGAAGTAAATCATATTGTATTTTATTCATTTTGAGGTAGATACAAAAACATTACTTATAATAAGATAACGTTTTTTATGAAAAGCTGTTGGAATTAATATTTACTTTTGCCCCGCTTTTGAATTATAACAAAAGTTATTTTTTTATCTTAATTATTTTTTTGAATGAGTGAAGTGATATTGAAGAGCAGTTCTATTGTACTGGAAAAACACAAATTGGTTATTGATATTTTTGAAGGGGTTGTAAATCTCCCAATTTTTAAAGCACACAAATTAAAGCAGGCTGCTGATAAATTGTTTTCACCCGATTACAGTTTGTTAAGTGACTTTAATAGAATAACGGTTGATATGTTGCTTGAGGAGTTACCCGAGTATGCTAATTTTGTTATTGCACAAGGCAATATAGTTGGTAAACGAAAATCGGCAGTGGTAACAAGCAATCCGCATCAAATGATTTATGCCCAGGTTTATGATAAATCAGTTCGGGATATAACATCCCAAACCATCCAAATATTTACTTCCTTCAATCCTGCAATTGAGTTCTTGGATATGAAGGATTTTAAAGATGAAATTTTGGATGCCATCAATTACTACCGGGAAAATCCTCGTTTTTATTGGTCGGCAGATGGAACTTTACTGGTAGAAAAATTTTAGATGCTTTCATGAACATTAGGTCTTCATCATTTGTTACATACTAAGTTTTTCAAAATTTAGCATAGGAGGATACCATTATGAAATACCTGGTTTTATTAGCTCGAATTTTATTTTCAGCTATATTTTTCATGTCCGCGTTTTCGCATTTTTCAGCCGGAACTATTGCTTATGCCGCATCGCAAGGTGTTCCTTTTGCCGGATTTTTAGTACCTGCCGCAGGTATATTGGCTTTAGCGGGAGCAATTAGCATTATCATTGGCTTTAAAGCTCGTTGTGGTGCGTTGGCTATTATTTTATTTCTTGTTCCGGTAACCTTTATGATGCACAATTTTTGGGCGGTAACAGACCCTATGATGCATCAAATGCAAATGATTATGTTTATGAAAAACCTTTCCATGCTGGGTGGCGCTATCCTCATTACCTATTTTGGTGCAGGTCCGCTCAGTTTCGACGGCAACAAAGATTGCTGCTGCGACAAAAAAGAAGAAGCCTAGCTATTTTTTAAGTTATAATTATCAAGAAGCTTCGGTCGGTGTGTATTTCGCATTAGGCCGGAGCTTTTTTTATTTTTTATCCGTTTGTAAAATAGCTTATTAGAAATATTTTAGTAAAAAATTAAAAAGAAATGAGATGAAACGATAGTTTATATCTTATTTTTGCCTGTCGAACTGAAATTAATTATTACAACCAATATGTTTACAATTATTACTTACATTATTATTGCCATTCTTTTGCTCGATTTTTTTGTGGAAAGAGGCTTGGCTTATCTCAATGCAAAAAACGTGAAATCGGAGCTCCCTGATAAGTTGAAGGATTTGTACAATGCCGATGAATATGCCAAACAGCAGGACTACTTTAAAGCAAATCAGAAGTTTGGAATCATTTCCTCCACCTTTAGCCTGGTGCTTATTTTGCTTATGTTTGTAATAGGTGGGTTTGCCTTTGTAAATAATTTTGCCGCGAGTGTTACGCAATACCCGATTCTTGTTTCGTTAATCTTTTTTGGAATCCTGTTTTTTCTGAACGATATAGTAAGCACTCCGTTTGAAATTTACGATCATTTTGTAATTGAGCAACGGTTTGGTTTCAACAAGCTTACTCCTAAAATTTTCGTGGGCGATAAGCTCAAAGGCTGGGCTCTTACAGTGCTTATAGGTGGCGGATTGCTGGCCTTGATTGAACAAATTTATTTTTGGGCAGGCGATATGTTTTGGTTGCTGGCTTGGATTCTAGTAGGCGTGTTCAGCATCTTTATCACCATGTTCTACTCCAACCTCATAGTGCCACTGTTCAACAAACAAACCAAGCTGGAAGACGGTGAGCTACGCACTGAAATTGAGAAATTTGCAGCCAAGGCAGGTTTCACGCTAAATAACATTTTCGTGATTGACGGCAGCAAACGCTCCACCAAGGCCAATGCTTATTTTTCAGGCTTGGGAGCCAAGAAGCGAATCGTGCTGTTCGATACCCTCATTCAAGACCTTACCACGGAAGAAATTGTAGCCGTTTTGGCTCACGAGGTAGGCCACTACAAAAAGAAACACACGCTTTACAGCCTGTTCCTAACGCTCGCTAATTCGTTAATCATGCTGTATCTATTAGGATTGTTCCTTAATAGCGATGCCTTGGCTCAAGCCTTTGGTGTGGACAAAGCCTGTTTCCATCTCAACGTGTTGGCCTTTGGGTTGCTCTACACGCCTGTTTCCATGCTGTTGGGCATCGGGCTTAACGTGTTTATGCGCCACAACGAATATCAGGCAGATGCTTATGCTGCACAATACGGCTTAGGAGAACCTCTTATTTCGGGGCTGAAAAAGCTTTCGGTAAAATCACTTAGTAACCTGCAACCGCATCCTTCTTACGTGTTCTTCTACTACTCTCACCCAACGCTTTTGCAACGGATGGAAGCGATACGGAACGAGAAGAAATAATATCAGTAATTAAAAGAAATAAACAATCCATCTTCGTTATGCGGGGATGGATTGTTTGTTTTTACAATAAAAATTTTGCGGATTTATTTTTCTTTGTCAATGTTTCGGTACGCTGTACCTTCTAGCTTTTTTGTTATTCCAGAGCTACAAAGATGACGGTACTCTGCACCTAAATTTAATTGTTTTAGCGATTGGGAGGAACAGAGTTCCGTTCCCGATAGCTATCAGGATTGTAGTAAAACATAGTCTTCAAAAACGGGAAGGTGCAGAGCACCGAAATTTTTTCTTTATCCAATTTATCTAAATTTAGTTGAGAAGATAGTCTCTTTTTTATAGTATTTCTATATAAATCATTATACTAAAACACTTTCTCTATTGTTTGTTTGGTTCTTTATTGTTTATTTTGTAGTATAATTTAATTTATTGATATTTATGAGTATTATTAAACTAACAAAAGAAGATTTGCATGGAATTTGGAAATCGGATGAATTTACGCTTGCTTTTAATAGTGAAGGTAGCATTGCTTTTTTATGGTATTATTTGAATAAGCAAGTTAAATATATTGCTGAAGGTAATGTTGTTTTAGTTGACAATAAAGACGAAACTTATGTATTGAAAATTGGAGATAAAAGTATAAGTATTAGGCTATATATGCCACAAGAAAAACCTTCTTCTTTTATAGCAGAGATTCCAGAAAAAGAAGAAAAGTATTTTACAAAATTTAGAGATTAACAATGAAAAATATGGAAAAGCAGGAATATAGATATAATGGCTGGATATATAGACTTGATAAATCTGGAAGTTTTAAAGTTGTTCCTCCATACGAGATAGAAGAGCCTCATCTGTTTATAAATATTATCCAATAACTGATTATAATATTGAAGCTCTTTTGGAGTCATATTTATATCGTAGTCATCCAGAACAATTAAATGATTCTATGGATTGCTCTCCGTTGTTTTGGAATTTTTCAAATTTATCAGAGAGTTGTTATTATAAATTTTATAAAGATAATGCCACCACTTTTTATAAATTAAATTTGGATATTAATTATCAGAAAGAAAAGCAAACTGGTTTTGAACAAATTAAAGCATTATTTTTTAGGAAAATATCTGAAAAATCAGGAATCATTTCTTTGACAACGAATCCTCTTAATACTCTGATGTGGGCACATTATGCAACGGAAAAAGGGTTTGCGATTGAACTTGACTGGCCTAAAATGAAATCTAATCTTAATAAAGGTAAAAATAACCACATACAAGATTATGTTTTTTTTCCAGTTCAATATGTGTCTGATTTGAAACCTATTGATTCATTCCAAAAAAACTTTAACTCTCAAGATGTTCCATTTTTATATTCAACAGCAGTAAAAAGAAAAGATTGGGAATATGAAAACGAGTGGAGGTTAATAACTTTTTCAGATGGATATGCTCCTAATGATGTTAGAGGCATCCGTTTTTCAAACAATAATATTGAAAGAAAAATTCATTATCCATTAGATGCTATTAAATCAATTACTCTTGGAAAGAATTTTTTTTCTAATGTAAAAAGAATAGACGATGAAAAATTTGAAATAAGTTATTCTTGTTGTTATAAGGATAAATCGGAAAAGAATCTTGTTGATTTTATTTTTAACAACCTTAATGATAAATTATATTGGTGTGGAGAATATAAAGAAGGGGAAGCATTCAAACGAAGTTCTGAAAAAATCTCTTTGAAAAAAATCAGTGCTGATACATTTGAAATTGAACGAAAGAATGATGGTTTTCGTCAGGATTAAACAAAACATAAATTTGAATATTTGGGCATTATTGACACTTCAATTATTCTGAGGTTCAGTTTTTGTCGCGGCTAAAAGCAAGTTTTTTAACTTACAAGATCTATTTAATCTACTCGTCTTTCTACCTTCTTTTTCTTCCGATTTTATGTTTTTCAACAGACAAAATGCTTACCTTTGTTTGGTGTTAATAAATGATTCCGAAGGGATGGGTTATCCTTTTCTTTGTGTCTTAGAGTCTTAGCGTTAAAAAAATAATTTATGTCAAACTTAGTAGAGATTATCACTATTGGCGATGAAATCCTTATCGGACAAATCGTGGATACCAATTCGGCCTGGATGGCTAAGGAGTTGAATAAAGATGGGTTTCGGGTGTTTCAAATCACAACCGTGGCGGATGATGAAGCGCATATTACCAAGGCTATTGATGATGCGCTTGGGCGTGTGGATATTGTGTTGGTTACCGGAGGTTTAGGCCCTACTAAGGATGATATTACCAAGTTGACGCTTTGTAAATATTTTAATACCGAATTGGTGTTTGACAACGCTGTGCTTGAAAACATTGAGCAACTATTTAAAGGCCGATCCATCGTTATAAATAACCTTACCCACGATCAGGCTTACGTGCCCAGAGCGTGCACCGTGATTCAGAACCGGGTAGGTACAGCACCCGTTACCTGGTTCGAGAAAGAGGGCAAGGTGCTAGTTTCCATGCCCGGTGTGCCACATGAAATGGAGTGGGTGATGAGCAACGAAACCTTGCCACGCTTGCGGAAACATTTCAACACCCCCGCCATCATGCACCACACCATGCTGGTAACGGGCTATGGCGAATCGGCTTTGGCTATAAAAATTGCCGATTGGGAGGATGCCCTACCGTCGTTTATCAAGTTAGCCTATCTGCCTTCTCCCGGTTTGGTGAAGCTTCGATTAACCGGCTCGCTAGAAAATAAAAAGGAATTAGCCAATATTATAGATGAACAGGCAAAAAAAGTTCATGCCATTCTTGGCTCGGATATTATGGCCGACGAGGATATTCCGTTAGAAGAAGTAATAGGCCGTTTGCTCAAAGAAAAAGGCTTGAAATTAGCCACCGCCGAAAGTTGCACGGGAGGCAATATTGCCCATTTAATAACCACTATTTCGGGCAGTTCCAATTATTTTAAGGGCTCCGTGGTGGCTTATAGTAACGAAATAAAACAACAGGTATTGGGTGTTTCGTCCGCAGATTTAGAAAAGTTTGGTGCTGTAAGTCAGTCTGTTGTAGAACAAATGGCACAGGGCGTGTTGAAACTCACGGGTGCCGATATTGCTGTTTCCACTTCGGGAATTGCAGGCCCTACGGGAGGCACGGCCGAGAAGCCCGTGGGTACGATTTGGGTAGCTGTTTGCACCCGGAATAAACTTGTCAGTCGTGAATTTCATTTCGGAAATATCCGTTCAAGAAACGTAGCGATGGCAACATTATCTGCTTTTACCATGCTAAAAGAAATGATGGAAGCGTAAAAACTTTGAAAAAATCTTTTGGGAATATTTGTGATATAAAAAAAACCGATTATCTTTGCGCACTGTTTTTCAGGAAGTAAAAATCAATAACAAAAGATACTAAAGAGAAATGTCAAAAATTTGTCAAATTACCGGAAAAAAAGCTTTGGTCGGAAACAACGTTTCCCACTCAAAACGCAGAACTAAAAGAACTTTCGATGTAAACTTATTCACAAAGAAGCTGTATTGGGCAGAACAAGACATGTGGATAACATTGAAGGTCTCTGCGGCCGGATTACGTACCATTAACAAAAATGGGTTGGATGCAGCGTTGAAAAATGCAGCAACAAAGGGTTATTTATATGTATAATTAGAGGAGGAACCACACAATGGCAAAAAAAGGTAAAGAAAGTAGAGTACAAGTGATTTTGGAATGTACAGAACACAAAGACAGCGGCATGCCCGGTACTTCTCGTTATATTACTACGAAAAATCGTAAAACAACCCCAGAACGTTTGGAGTTGAAGAAATATAACCCGATATTGAGAAAAGTAACTGTACATAAAGAAATTAAATAAGAATTTTAAACAATGGCAAAGAAAGCAGTAGCATCTCTTCAAAAAGGAGAAGGACGTGCATATGCTAAGGTTATCAAAATGGTGAAATCACCTAAAACCGGAGCTTATATGTTTCAAGAAGAAATTATCCATAACGATAAGGTAAAAGATTTTTTCGCTAAATAAACGTAGCGTATAAATAATGTATTAAGCTTCCCTCAAGGTTTTCTTGCAGGGAAGTTTTTTTATGTGGTTCAAGCTCCCAAATTTTCTTAATAGGTATCTTGTAACTTGTAACTTTTCCCTACCTTTGCAAATCAGTAAGATACACGGCTTTTTTTAAGCGAAACACATTGAATTATGGGCATTTTTAGTTTTTTTGGAAAAGAAAAAAAGGAAACACTGGATAAGGGTCTTGAAAAAACCAAGGAAAGTGTATTCTCCAAATTAGCACGTGTTGTTGCCGGAAAATCGAAGGTTGATGCCGATGTGCTTGACGATTTGGAAGAAATTCTTATCACTTCGGATGTGGGCGTGGAAACCACGGTGAAGATTATTGAACGCATAGAACAACGGGTTGCTAAAGATAAATATGTAGGCACGGAAGAGCTGAACGGTATCCTGAAAGAAGAAATAGCCGCATTGCTGATTGAAAATAACACGGGCGATGGCGAAGGTTTTGATATTCCGACGGACGCCAAACCATACGTGATTATGGTGGTGGGCGTTAACGGGGTAGGCAAAACCACTACTATTGGTAAGCTGGCCTATCAGTTTAAAAAGGCCGGTAAAAACGTGTATCTTGGGGCTGCCGATACCTTTAGAGCTGCCGCTACCGAGCAATTAGTCATTTGGGGTGAACGGGTAGGTGTGCCCGTGATAAAGCAACAAATGGGCGCTGATCCGGCTTCGGTGGCTTATGACACGTTGACTTCGGCGAAAGCCAATGGTGCCGACGTGGTAATTATTGACACCGCGGGGCGTTTGCACAATAAAATCAACTTGATGAACGAGTTGACTAAAATAAAGAATGTGATGCAAAAGGTAATGCCCGATGCGCCACACGATGTTATGTTGGTACTGGACGGCTCTACCGGGCAAAACGCGTTTGAACAAGCCAAGCAATTTACCAAAGCAACCGAAGTAACGTCATTAGCCATAACTAAACTCGATGGCACGGCCAAGGGCGGGGTGGTGATAGGTATTTCCGATCAGTTTAAAATACCGGTTCGCTATATCGGCTTGGGCGAGGGCATTGAAGATTTACAAGTGTTTAACAAAAAAGCTTTTGTTGATACTCTTTTTGGAGAATAATTAATAAGCGACCGGATACAAAGGCACAAAATTATTTTGCGGCTTTGTGTTTGGTCGTTTTTTCAATATAGAATGAAAAATACCATTGATTTAATAACCCTGGGATGCTCTAAAAACCTGGTGGACTCCGAGCGGGTTATCCGCCAGCTAGAGGCAAACGGATACCGTGTTATGCACGATTCCGACAATCCGAGGGGTGATATAGCGATTATAAATACCTGTGGTTTTATTGGCGATGCCAAAGAGGAATCCATCAATATGATTCTTCAATTTGCCAAACGACGCAAGAAAAATAAGTTGAGTAAACTGCTGGTAATGGGCTGTTTGTCACAACGCTATATGGACGAGCTTTCAGCCGAAATACCCGAGGTGGATAAATTTTACGGAAAGTTTGATTTTGAACCTATTATCAACGATTTAGGCAAAGTCTATCGTGCCGATTTGGAGTTTGAGCGTACGCTTACCACGCCAAAGCATTATGCCTACGTTAAGGTATCCGAAGGCTGTAACCGCACCTGTTCCTATTGTGCCATACCCATCATTACAGGTAAGCACGTTTCGCGCCCGATAGAGGACATCGAAGCCGAAGTTCGGTTGCTTGTGGCAAGTGGTGTGAAGGAATTTCAACTGATAGCACAGGATCTTACTTACTACGGGCTCGATTTGTACAAGGAAATGAAGCTTGCCGAGCTGACAGCTCGTTTGGCTGATATTCCGGGTGTGGAATGGATTCGCTTGCATTATGCATATCCAGCACATTTCCCGTATGACGTGTTGCCCGTGATTCGCGAAAAAGAGAATGTATGTAAGTACCTTGACATTGCCTTGCAGCACATCAGCAACAACATGCTTGATTTGATGCACAGGAATGTAACCAAGGATGAAACTATTGCTTTGATAGAAAGAATCAGGCGGGAAGTGCCTGGTATTCATCTTCGCACTACTTTAATGGTGGGGCATCCGGGAGAAACGGAAGCGGATTTTGAGGAATTGAAAACGTTTGTGTCCGAAGCTCGTTTTGAGCGTATGGGTGCATTTACTTATTCAGACGAAGACGATACTTATTCCAACAAACATTACACGGATGATATTCCGATGGCGGTTAAGCAGCAGCGTTTGGACGAGTTGATGGTTATTCAACAGGACATTTCCGCCGAATTGAACAGGCAGAAAATAGGTGAGACGTATAAGGTAATTATCGACCGGGAGGATGAAGAGTATTACATCGGTCGTACCCAATTTGATTCGCCGGAGGTTGATCCAGAGGTGTTAATTGCCAAAACAAATAGCTCCCTTTCTATCGGACAATTTTACCAAGTGACGATTACCGGGTCGGAGTATTTCGACCTGTATGGAAAAGTGATTTAAAATTTGGTATTTAAGCAAATAATAGATAAATTGCGTCGTTTTTAATCAAAAAAATAGACATACCTTGAACAATAAAGAACTTCAAACTGCTTTGGCAGCGAAATTAGAGATGTCCACCTCGGAAGTAGATTTGTTTCTTCAATCTACCGTAGATGCGATGGTTGACCAACTCAAAGCTAACAAGACGATCAACATCCAGGGTTTTGGTTCGTTCGAAGTGCGTAAAAAAGAGGAACGTGTAACGGTTAATCCTTTAACTAAAGTACGTTCAATGGTTCCGTCCAAGCTTTCATTGGCATTTAAAACCAGCACAGTGTACAAAGACAAAATAAAAGACTTGCCTCGCCATGAGTAACGAAAAACTATCAATTCAAGATTTGGTTGACGCGATAGCGCAACGCACAGGCTATTCGAAGAAAAGGTCGGACGACTTTTTGCGTGTGTTACAAACTACTATTGAGGAGGGTTTGATTAAGGACGGATTAGTAAAAATAAAAGGTTTTGGTACTTTTAAACTGGTTTGGAACGAGGCTCGCAAGAGTGTGAATGTGCAAACCGGCAAGGAGTATATCATTCCTGGACACAATAAAGTTTCTTTCATCCCGGAAGCAATCGTTAAGGATACCATTAATGAATCTTCAACCCCGGTTAGTGGCGTGAAACCGCCAATCAACCCGTTGGAAAAGCTTAACGAACAAGCCGAAGAGATAAAAATTATTATTTCAGAATTGAAGGATTTGGTGCCCGATGCGGAAGGTACCAATGGGTCTATCGACTTAATTGAAGCACCTGCCATGCCGTTGGAAAAAGGCGATGATTTGGTTGCCGAGGAAGCAAAGAAGGCTGAGGTTATTACCGAAACTAAACCGATAGAGAAAAAAGAAGATAATAAAGAAGCAAAAACTCCGGTAGTTGCTCCTGTGGCTGAAACTCAAGCTGCTTCGGAACCGCAGAAAACGCATGAAAGAGACCTCCCCGTTAAGAAAAAGAAAAGAGTTTGGATTTTAGCTATTGTTATCGTCTTTGCTTTGCTTGTAGCTGGGGGTGTTTATGTTGAATTTCAAAATGTACAATTCTTTTTCACCCATTTAATGGATGATTATGATGCACCGCATCCAACCAAGAAGGCGCAACCGATTGTAGCTAAGCAACCGGTTTTAGTTACTGCTAGAAAACAGCTACCAGCAAAGGATACGGTTAAAGCAGTTCAGCCAAAGCAACAGTCGAAAGCTGTAGAAAAGAAGGCTGTACAGACACCTGTGGTAACAACGAAACCTCAACCAAAGGTTGATAACACCAAGAGCAACACTAAAAAAGTGGCAACTGAGCCAAAGATTGAACAAAAAACGGTTCAAAAGGCCGAGCCGAAAGCACAAAAGAGCAATAAGACCTCTATCTTTGACAAGCCTCGTGTGTATAAAACATTTATATGTATTGAAACCATCGAAAAAGGAAGCCATCTGACGTTGATAGCTCAAAAATATTATGGCTATAAAACCTTTTGGGTGTATATATACGAAGCTAACAAGGACAAAATATCCAATCCCGAATCTCTTCCCGTAGGCTTTAAGGTAAAAGTTCCAAAGCTCGACGCTGAGTTAATCGATCTTAAAAATCCAACCTGTAAGAAGTATGCTCAGGAATTAGAGGCAAAGTATGTTCAGAAATAATTGAAACAAAAAATAAGAAAAGAAGGCTTTGTGTGCTAACAAGGCCTTCTTTTGTATTTTTTAGCGTATCGCTTAAGATTATTTAACTGGATATATTAACAAAACACGTGAGTCGAATTTATTTTTGTGATGCCTAAGATTTAACAAAAAAAGAAAAACGAATAAAAAGCTATTGAACATGAATCAAACAGTTGACATTAGGGAACTTAACAGCAAAATTGAACAACAAAGTTCATTTGTTGATGTGCTGACAATGGGTATGGATAAAACGATTGTCGGGCAAAAGCATTTGGTAGAGTCATTACTAATCGGTTTGTTAGCTGATGGCCATGTGCTTTTGGAAGGTGTTCCCGGCTTGGCAAAAACCCTTGCCATCAAAACCTTAGCAAGCCTTATAGATGCCGATTTCAGTCGTATTCAGTTTACACCTGATTTATTACCTGCCGATGTAATCGGTACAATGATTTATAGCCAAAAAAATGAAGAATTTTCTATTCGTAAAGGCCCTATTTTTGCCAACTTTGTATTAGCGGACGAAATAAACCGTGCCCCGGCAAAAGTGCAGAGTGCCTTATTGGAAGCCATGCAGGAACGTCAGATTTCTATTGGTGAAACCACGTATAAGTTACCCGAACCATTTTTGGTACTTGCTACTCAAAACCCGATTGAACAAGAAGGTACTTACCCGTTACCGGAAGCACAAGTTGACCGCTTCATGCTGAAAGTGGTTATTTCTTATCCTAAAAAGGAAGAAGAAAAACTAATTATGCGTCAAAACATGTTTGAACAAGCCGGGGGTATTAAACCCGTGCTTCATCCCAACGATATTATTGCAGCCCGCAACGTGGTAAGAGAAGTATATATTGACGAAAAAATAGAACGCTATATTATTGATATTGTTTTTGCAACTCGTTTCCCAGAAGAATACGGATTGAAAAACTTGAAAAATCTTATCGCCTTTGGTGCTTCGCCTCGTGCAAGTATCAATTTAGGTTTGGCTTCAAGAGCCTATGCCTTCATTAAACGTAGAGGTTACATCATTCCTGAAGATGTGCGTGCTATTTGTTACGACGTGTTGCGCCACCGTATCGGCTTGAGCTATGAGGCCGAAGCCAACAATGTAACTTCTGAAGAAATTATCAGCGAAATATTAAATGCCGTTGAAGTGCCTTAGTGGATTAAGTTTTAATTATGTGTGAATGTGAAAAGAATTTTTCACTGTTTATTTTACTCGTAAATTGACTTAACAACTATGGAAACGACTGAACTTTTAAAGAAAGTAAGGCAAATTGAAATTAAAACCCGCGGATTGTCTAACCACATTTTCGCGGGCGAATATCATTCTGCCTTTAAAGGTAGGGGGATGACTTTTGCCGAGGTTCGCGAGTATCAATATGGCGACGATATTCGGAACATCGACTGGAAAGTAACGGCTCGTTTCAATCACCCTTATATCAAGGTGTTTGAAGAAGAGCGCGAGCTTACTGTTATGTTGCTGATAGATGTGTCCGGTAGTCGTGAATTTGGTACTACTAAAAAAACCAAGCAGGATTTAATTACCGAGATAGCTGCTACGTTAGCTTTTTCCACTATCCAAAATAATGATAAAATAGGGGTTATTTTTTTCTCAAACAAAATAGAAAAATTTATTCCTCCACAAAAAGGGCGTAAACATGTTCTTTTTATCATTCGCGAACTTATTGATTTTGAACCTGAAAGCAAACAGACCAATATTAACGAGGCGTTGCGGTATTTTTCCAATGCTATAAAGAAACGCTCCACGGCGTTTTTAATATCCGATTTTATTTCTCCTGATTTTTCCGATGCTTTGACTATTGCCAGCCGGAAACATGATTTGATAGCCTTGCAGGTTTATGATCCGTTGGAAACAGAATTGCCCTCGGTAGGTTTGATGAAATTGATGGATGCTGAAACGGGTAAAGAAATGTGGGTAGATACTTCCGATTCTCGTTTGCGTTTGGTTTATAAAAATCATTGGGCGGAAAATCAGCTTCGTTTGCAACATCTTTTCATGAAAAACAGTGTTGATTCCGTAACGGTGGATACCAATGAAGATTATGTAAAATCGCTGATGAAACTTTTTAAATTAAGGAGTTAATAGATTGGTTATGAAGAAAATATATACTATTTTGTGTGCTCTTTTATGCTTTGTTTCATTGACGGCTTATAGTCAGGTTGTCACTGTGCAAGCACGGCTGGATTCTTCATCCATGCTGATAGGGGAACAAACTAAATTACATTTAGAAGTTACACAGGAAAAGAAAGTTAAAGTTTCATTCCCCGTTATTGCCGATTCTCTTATAAAGGGGCTTGAAGTTGTAAAAATTACGAAACTCGACACAACCGAGCTGGAAGGTGGACGAATAAAAGTAAGCGCAGATGTTCTTCTTACTTCGTTCGATTCTGCTACTTATTACATTCCCCCGTTTAAGTTTATTGCAGGAACCGATACCATTGAAACTAATCCTTTGTCACTTAAAGTATTATCAGTCAAAGTAGATACGGTAAAGCAACGTATTTACGATATTAAGCCTGTTTACAATGCCAAGATAAATTGGGCGGAAGTATTGGAAACAAGCCTTATTATTTTACTTATTCTAGCGCTGTTGGCCGTTGCATTCTGGTATATCAGAAAACGGTTGAAAGCAAAAAATCAAAAAGAAGAGGAAGCTATTATCGTTAATCCTCACGAGTTTGCGTTAAAAGAACTGGACAGAATAAAAAGTGAAAAAGTTTGGCAACAAGGTCGTATTAAGGAATTTTACACGGATGTAACTTCGGTACTGAGATTATATATTCAGCATCGTTTCAAAATTCCTACCTTGGAAATGACTTCGGATGAAATTATCGACAATATGGAAGGTATCAAGGAAGTTGACAAAGAAGCAAAGATGCAACTGAAACAAATATTGAGGTTGTCGGATTTGGTTAAGTTTGCCAAGTGGACTCCTGATCTAAACGAAAATGATTTGACTATTTCTAATGCATATCTGTTTGTAAATGAAACGAAAGAAGAAATAGTAGAACCTGTTGATACAGAAGAAAAAGAATCGGATGCTGAATCATCAATAGAAAAAGATTAAGTGCTATGACATTTCATAATCCATTATTTTTATTCCTTTTGCTGCTTATCATACCTCTTGTAGTATGGTATGTATTGAAGCACCGTAAAACGGAACCCACTTTACGAATATCATCTGTAAAGCCATTCGATAAAGCACCTGTGAGTAAAAAAATATACTTGCGGCATGCTCCGTTTGTGCTGCGTATGGTTGCGTTGGCTTTAATTATAGTAGTGCTTGCACGTCCGCAAACATCCAAAAGTTGGCAGGATGAATCTACCGAAGGTATTGATATTATGATGGCTGTGGATATTTCGGGAACCATGTTGGCGCAGGACTTGAAACCAAACAGAATAAAAGCTGCTAAAAATGTAGCCATTGAATTTATCAAAGGTCGTCCTAATGATAATATCGGATTGGTAATTTTTTCCGGCGAAAGTTTTACACAATGCCCGCTTACTACAGATCATAATGTATTAATTAATTTATTCAACTCGGTGGAATACGGTATGATAAAAGATGGTACCGCTATCGGGATGGGGTTGGCAAATGCCGTGAGCCGTGTGAAAGACAGTAAGGCAAAATCTAAAGTAATCATTTTGCTTACCGATGGATCTAACAACACGGGTGATATATCACCCGAAACGGCAGCACAGATAGCTAATAAAATGGGAGTGAGAGTTTATACTATAGGTGTAGGCACACGCGGAAAGGCTCCGTATCCGGTTCAAACGCCATTTGGCATTCAGTATCAAACCATCGATGC
This sequence comes from Paludibacteraceae bacterium, assembly GCA_031292565.1. Classification (GTDB taxonomy): domain Bacteria; phylum Bacteroidota; class Bacteroidia; order Bacteroidales; family Paludibacteraceae; genus JAFGVL01. The sequence continues at coordinate 311,829 of JARLGW010000001.1, read as the reverse complement.
TGACATTGATGAACCTATGTTGAGATTCATCGCGAAGGAAACTGGAGGCTCCTATTTTAGGGCAACAAACAATAATAAATTGAAAGAAATTTATGCGCAAATAGACCAAATGGAAAAGACAAAAATTGAAGTAAAGGAATACAATAAAAAGAACGAAGCCTACTTTATTTTTGCCATTGCAGCATGTGTATGTATTTTGTTAGAAATAGCTCTTAGAAATACTATATTAAGAAAGATTCCATAGGTTATTTTCAAATAAAATATAAGGTTTTAAAAACAAAATTATGTTCAGATTCGCTAATCCGGAATATTTATATGCATTGATAATAATACCAATATTTATTGGCTTGCACCTGTTTTTATCAATACAAAAGAAAAAGAGACTTGCCCTTTTGGGTAATGCCGATTTGGTGCGGCAACTTATGCCGATGGTATCGGAAAAACGTTCGCAGGCAAAATTTTACCTGTTGTTATGCGCTTTATTAGTATCCATATTATTGATAGCCAGACCTCAATTTGGAAGTAAACTGGAGAATGTGAAACGTAAAGGCGTGGAAGTGATGGTCGCTTTGGACGTTTCAAACTCCATGTTGGCACAGGATGTTGAGCCAAGTCGCTTGGAAAAGGCCAAGATGATAGTGAGCAAGTTAATTGACGACATGAGTCAGGATAAAATCGGCTTAATTGTTTTTGCCGGTGATGCATATACCCAGATACCAATTACCAGCGATTATATTTCGGCTAAAATGTTTATGCCGTCCATCAAACCATCGCTTATACCCATACAAGGTACAGCTATTGGTACAGCACTCGACATGGCAATACATTCTTTTGGTCCAGCGGGAAAAGCAAAAGTAGGACGCTCTATCATTCTTATCACCGATGGTGAAAACCATGAAGATGATGCGGTGGAAGCTGCCAAAGAGGCTGCAAAACAAGGAATAAATATAAATGTGATAGGGATGGGAAGCCCTCAAGGTGCTCCAATTCCGATTGAAGGCACGATGAGTTTCAAAAAAGATAAAGATGGCACTATCGTGATGTCGAAACTCGATGAAGCTATGTGTCAGGAACTTGCAAAAATAGGCAAAGGTGTTTATGTGCGTGCCGACAATAGCAATAATGCGTTGAAAACCATTCAGAAGCAAATAGATTCGATGGACAAAGCGGAGGTGGAAACAAAAATGTATTCCGAATACACGGAACAATTTCAATTCCTTGCTGGATTGGTGTTTATTTTGTTAGTTGTAGAGCTATTTTTACTAGAGCGAAAAAACAAATGGTTGAACAAGATAAAACTATTTGAATCAAAATGAAAAGAAGTATATTATTTATAGTTATATCCGTTTTTGTATTGCCTTGTGCTTTTGCTCAAAAAGAGTCGAAAGATGTAAGGGCGGGCAATAGCCTTTATAAAAACGAAAAGTATGTAGATGCTGAAATTGCTTACCGAAAGGGGTTGGATAAAAACAAAAATTCGTTCGAGGCAAATTTCAACCTGGGGGATGCTTTGTATAAACAAGGTAAGTACCCTGAAGCTTTGCAGCAATTTGCAAAATCGGCTTCGATGGAGAAGAATGATAAAGGGAAAGTAGCTGCTGCTTTTCATAACATCGGAAATTCACTTTTCAAATCAAAGCAATATGATAAAAGTATAAATGCGTATAAGGCATCATTAAAAATTAATTCGCAGGATAAGCAAACCCGTTATAATTTGGCCTTGGCGCAAGCCATGCTGAAAAATCAGCAACAACAGAATAAGAATAAGAAAAACGACAAGGATAAAAAGAATAAACAAGATAAGCAGCAACAGAACAAACCTGACAATAAACAAGGAAATAAAGACCAGAATAAACAACCGCAACCTGACAATAACATGAGTAAGGAAAACGCGAAACAAATATTAGATGCGTTTCTTCAAGACGAAAAAGACGTTCAGAACAGAGTAAAAGAAAATCAACAGAAACAGGCTAAAAAACGTAATGTTGAAAAAGATTGGTAAAACAAGAATATAAACGTGTGATTAAAATTCAAAAATATTTCTAACGGCTTATGAAAAAGATATTATTTATATTTTCTATTCTGTTAAGTATTAATATATTAAATGTAAATGCAGTTTCTTTTGAAGCTTCGGCTCCTAATGCTGTAGCCGCGGGGCAAGCCTTTCGTTTGGTGTACACGGTAAACGTATCAAATGCAAAAGACCTGAGAGCTCCCGATATGAATGCTTTTGATGTGTTGGCCGGCCCTTTCGAGTCCCGAACTTCCAGTGTACAGGTTATTAATGGAAATGTAAGCTCTTCTTATACAACATCTTATACCTATACTTTGTCGGCTAAAAAAGAAGGTACTTTTACCGTTCCGGCTGCAAGTATTTACGTGAATAACCAACGATATACTTCAAATGCCGTAACAATAAGAGTATTGCCTGCCGATAAGCAATCGCAAGCACAACAGCAATCGCAACAATCTCAATCAAGGAAAAATAATAATAGAGTAGGTGGAGGTGATGATGGAAATTTGAACCAAAAACTTTCTAACGATAATGTTTTTATCAAGGTAACACCCTCTAAAGTTCGCTTGTTTGAACAAGATTACTTGGTAATTACTTATAAATTGTATTCGGCTGTTGATTTGGTGGGATTTACCAATAATGTAAAATTGCCCAATTTCAGTGGTTTCTTAAAGCAAGAGGTTACGCTTCCGCAAAACAAGCAATTGAAATTAGAAAGCTACAACGGGCGGAATTATGGAACGGTAATTTTGTACCAAGCTCTTTTGTATCCGCAACAAACAGGAACCATTAACATTGACAAGGCAAATTTTGAAGCCATTGTAAGGGTAAAAACTCGGGCTCAGGTGAATAGCTTTTTTGGTAATTTCTTTGATACTTATCAGGATGTAAAGAAAATGCTTATAGCCCCGGCTATAAAAATTACGGTTGATAAGTTGCCGGGTTCCAAACCTGCCGGATTCTCAGGAGCCGTTGGTTCGTTCACCTTTAAGTCGTCGGTCAGCACTAACAATGTAAATGTAAACGACCCGATAACATTGAAGTTCGTCATTTCTGGAAAAGGAAACATGAAGTTGATTAAGAATCCCACAATTGATTTTCCATCCGACTTTGAAACGTACGACCCTAAGGTTAACAATAATTTCAAAGCGACTCCTTCGGGTGTAGCTGGTACAAAAACCGTGGAATATTTGTTAATACCTCGAAGTCAAGGCGATTTTACCATACCAGCCTATAAGTTTAGTTATTTTGATCTTAATTCAAAAACATACAAAGAAATAAGCTCACCTGAATATAAAATTCATGTAAATAAAGGAACGGGTAAGAGCAATCCTAATAATCAAGCAATTGTTTCCAATTTCACCAACCAGGAACAGCTTAAAATGTTAGGTAAAGATATTCGGTATATTGACGCTGATAAACTGGAAGTATCGGGAAAAGATTCGTTTGTTTTCGGAACATTCAGCTTCTGGTTGGCCTATATATTACCATTGCTATTGGCTTGTGCTCTTTTCTACGTATATAGAAAACAACTGAAGGACAATGCCGATATTATTTCGGTGAAGAACCGGAAAGCAAATAAAGTAGCCATCAAACGATTGAAAACGGCCAACAAATATTTGCAGGAAAGCAAACAGGAACAGTTCTACGACGAAGTGCTAAAAGCTTTGTGGGGATATTTGAGCGACAAGCTGTCCATTCCGGTTTCAGCCTTGTCAAAAGAAAATGTTGTAGATGAACTTTGCAAGCGAAAGGTGGATGAAACTGATGTGAAAGAGTTTATGGATATACTTTCTGTTTGTGAGTTTGCTCGCTATGCACCATCGTCCGATTCGCATGCAATGGATCTGTTGTATCAAAGAACGATAACCGTGATTAGTAAATTTCAGGAAACCATAAAATAATGATATTTAAAAATTCATTTACTATGAGTTACTTTAATAAAAAACATGTTCAGATGAAAAAGAATATAGTGCTATTGTTCTTCTCCTTGCTTACCTTTTCTCTTTTTGCAAATGGATCGTCGCCGTTTCAGCCGGAACAGAAAAAAGCTGCCGACCTTTACAAAAAAGGACAATATGAACAGGCTATCACCGTTTATGAAAATATTTTGCCTAAGGACAAAGAGTCAGCACAGGTATATTATAATTTAGGCAACGCGTATTATAAAAGTGGACAAACAGCCCGTGCCATATTAAATTATGAGCGTGCATTGCTAGTGAAGCCAAATTATGAAGATGCTCGGTTTAATTTGGAAATGGCCAAAGCCAAAACACCAGATAAAATTAACAATGTAGGAGATCTCTTTTTTGTTGAGTGGATTAAGTCCATTGCCAATTTTATGAGTAGCAATGTATGGGCAGTGCTTAGTATCACCTTGTTTATCATTAGTTTGGTGCTGTTCTTCGTGTATGCTTTCATGCATCAGGTTGGTGTGCGTAAGTTTGGATTTTACGGAGCCATTATTGGCCTGCTTTTATCTGCATTTACTTTTTCTATGAGTTATGCTCAAAAAAACAAAGCTGTAAATAAAGAATATGCTATTGTGATGGCACCAAGCGTAACGGTAACCAGCACGCCGGATGAGCAGGGCACCAAACTTTTTGTCATACACGAAGGCATTAAAGTGAAAATTAAGAGTAGCTTGGATATGTGGGTGGAAATTCAACTTTCGGATGGCAATGTAGGTTGGATTAAAGCTGATGATGTAGAAAAAATATAATTCGATAAAATCTATACGATAAACAAAGTTTCGGAAAGGTGAACGTGCTTTCTCCGAAACTTTTTTGTTATATATTTGTTTGTTTAAAACATACACACACTCTTTCTTTATGGATATTGAAGTTAAAAATAAAATAGAAGCACTTAGGCATGAACTGCATCAGCACAACTATAATTACTACGTGTTGTCGCAACCAACTATTTCCGATTTTGAGTTTGACCGGAAACTGAAAGAGCTACAAGACCTGGAACTTCAATATCCTGAATTGTATGATCCCTCGTCGCCAACCCAACGGGTGGGGAGCGACATCTCAAAAGAATTTAAACAGGTAAAACATAAATATTCCATGCTCTCGTTGGGCAATACCTATTCGGAAGGAGAGGTGGCCGATTTTTACCAACGGGCTCGTAAATTTATTAACGCGGATGAGATAGAGTTGGTGTGCGAATTGAAATATGACGGTACGTCTATTTCCTTGACTTACGAAAACGGGGAATTGGTGCAAGCTGTTACCCGCGGTGATGGAGAGAAGGGCGACGACGTTACTGCAAATGTTAAAACCATTCGAAGTATTCCGCTCAAGTTGCAAGGCAACGATTTTCCTACCCGGTTTGAAATCAGGGGAGAGGTATTAATGCCTTGGGCTGTTTTTGATGAATTAAATAAAGAGCGGGAGGAGCAGGAAGAATCCTTGTTTGCCAACCCGCGTAATGCAGCATCGGGTACATTGAAATTGCAAAACTCGTCGGAAGTGTCCAAACGTAAATTGGATTCTTACCTCTATTATTTGTTGGGCGAAGATTTACCTGCCGAAACGCATTACGACAATTTGCAAAAAGCAAAGTCGTGGGGTTTTAAAATTTCTGATGCCATAAAGGTATGTCATTCCTTGGATGAGGTTTTTGAATTTATAGCCTATTGGAATAAAGAACGGAAAAACTTGCCTGTTGCCACGGATGGAATTGTACTCAAAGTAAACTCGTTGCGTCAGCAACGAAATTTAGGGTTTACCGCTAAATCGCCCCGTTGGGCTATTGCCTATAAGTTTCAGGCTGAGCAGGCGTGCACCCGTTTAAATTCTGTTTCATTTCAGGTGGGTAGGACAGGAGCCGTTACGCCGGTAGCCAATTTGGATCCCGTGCAACTTTCGGGTACCACGGTGAAAAGAGCATCTTTACACAATGCCGATATTATTGAAGGTTTGGACTTACATATCGGTGATATGGTATTTGTGGAAAAAGGTGGAGAGATAATTCCAAAAATTGTAGGGGTTGACACCGAAGCTCGTTTTATGTTGGGCGATAAAGTGCAGTTTATTAAAAACTGTCCCGAATGCGATACCCCGTTGGTGCGCGTGGAAGGCGAAGCCGCTCATTATTGCCCGAACGAAGACGGCTGCCCACCACAGATAAAAGGAAAGATTGAACATTTTGTCAGCCGTAAGGCTATGAATATCAATGCGGGGGAGGAAACTATCGAACTTTTATATAATAAAGGGTATATAAAGAATATTGCCGATTTATATAGTTTGCGTTGGGAAGACCTTTTAATGCTTGATAGATGGGCACAAAAGAGTGCTCAAAATTTGGTACAAAGCATTGAAGAATCCAAACAAGTGCCTTTTGAAAGGGTTTTGTTCGCGTTGGGCATTCGATATGTAGGTGAAACGGTAGCCAAAAAACTGGTCTCTGCTTTACATAATATAAACGCCATAGAGGCCGCATCCTATACCGAGCTTGTGCAGGTGGATGAAATAGGCGACAGAATAGCATGTAGCATTGTTGACTATTTTGCCAAAGAAGAAAATAGAATACTCGTTAACAGATTGAAAGAAATAGGATTACAGTTCAAAATAGATGAACATTCTTTATCTAAAACATCGGAGAAATTGAATGGAATATCTATTGTAATTAGCGGAACTTTTGAAAAACATTCGCGCGACGAGCTTAAAAACAGGATGGAGCAGCATGGGGGTAAAAATGTTGCTACTGTTTCTTCGAAAACAACGTACTTGCTTGCAGGGGAAAATATCGGACCTTCCAAATTGGAAAAAGCCCAAAAACTGGGTATCAAGATTATTTCAGAAGATGAGTTCCTTCAATTGATACAATAATTGAAAATAGCCTGTTTTTTTATTACTTTTGTTACAAATATAAGACTTATGTCATTTATTCAGAATATAAAGGATTACTTCGCGAATAAGAATATTAAAAAGGTATTAGCCTTTCAGAATCGCCATATATATTATCGTGATTTTAAGTCGGTTAAAACTATTTTGATACTTTTCAAGAGTGAAGATGATGAAAATAATAGCTTCGTCAGGGATATTATTTCCGATTTAAAAAATCAGGGAAAGAAAGTTACCGCGTGGGGCTATTTGGATAAAAAGGACAGTGAAGCCGCTGTATTGCCTGATTTTAGATTGTTTGTAAATAAAGATTTATCATTTTACAAGATTCCTAACAAACAATTGACTGAGGAATTTTTACTTTCTGATTATGATATGGTTATCCAACTATGTCGGTCGGATATTTATCCGCTCGATTATTTGTTGGCACAATCAAAAGCACCTTTTAAAGTTTCGAAATATAAACCATATAAAGGTATTGCCGATTTGATGATTCAAATAGATGACAGTTCTGATGAAACTTACCTGTTTAATCAGATATTATTTTATTTGAATAGCATACAAGCAAAGAATTAAAATTGTATTTTTGACATCCTATTTAGCATAAGGTTTTCGATGATAAAAAATAAATTAACCGGCATGGGGGTAGCCCTTATTACTCCTTTTAAGTCGGATGAAAGTGTAGATTTTGAGGCTCTTGGACGCTTGGTAGATTACCTACTTAAGAATGGAGCCGATTATTTGGTAGTGTTGGGTACCACTGCCGAAACACCAACTTTAACTGAAGCCGAGAAAGAAGGTATTCTTCATTTTGTGGTGGACAAGGTGGGTGGACAAATTCCTATCGTATTGGGTGTAGGTGGAAACAACACCAAAGCGGTGGTAGAGCAAATTGAAAAAGTAGATTATCGGAAAGTAGATGCCGTACTTTGTGTAACTCCATATTACAACAAACCTTCGCAGGAAGGGCTTTATCAGCATTATCGGGCTGTGGCTATGGCCTCCAAAGTGCCTATTGTGCTGTATAATGTTCCTGGGCGGACAGGGGTAAACATGTCAGCGGACACTACTTTGCGTTTGGCTCGTGAGTTTAAAAACATTGTAGGGATAAAAGAGGCTTCGGGTAATATGAGCCAGATGGATGATATTATCAACAACCGTCCAAAGGACTTTGTTGTTATTTCGGGAGACGATGGCATTACTTATCCGCTTATCACCTTAGGAGCCGTGGGCGTTATTTCCGTTATAGGGAATGCTTTTCCTCGTGAATTTAGCCGCATGGTGCGTTTAGCCTTGGATGGTGATTTCAAGAGTGCACGCAAAATACATCATCAGTTCAACGAGTTGTTCGACCTGTTGTTTATTGATGGCAATCCTGCCGGGGTAAAAAGTATGCTTTCCATGATGGGCTTTATTGAAAATAAATTGCGCCTTCCGTTGGTACCAACTACCATCACTACTTTTGAAAAGATAAAAAAAGTATTGGATAAGTTAAGTGTGAAGTGTTAACAACAGCCTGACGGCGTTGATTAAAGTATAAGTAAAAAGTTCTATCTTGTTAGGTAGAATTTTTTTGTTTCTAGTCAACTAATAATTGGCAGGATTTTTTTTGTCTATGCTTTATGGTGGACACCGTAACAAGCGATGCCAGAATAGCAAATAATACGGCGGACGAACCGATGGTGCCCAAGTTAAGTCCCCCTTTGGCTGTCGATTTTGTAAGCAAGTCGCCAAAAGTTGCACCAAAAGGGCGTGTAAGTACAAAGGCCACCCAAAATAGAATGACATGCGAAATTTTGGTGAAGAAGTAGGCTAAGGTTGTTAGCAGTATCAATCCGCCAATAAGTAGAGCACCTCCTAGAAATCCAAGCCCGGAACTATCAGCCAAGTAATCGCCCAGCGCAGTACCCAGTGTATTGGAAAAAAGAATTGTAATCCAGTAAAACATTTCCGGCCGAAAATGGTCAATGTTTGTCACGGATAAGGAGTGCTCCGTGAGCCACCAAATAATAAGCATAATAGCTAGTAACGATACTAGAATAAGTGACCCTGTGGCGTAGCCTAATGCCAGCGTTCTATCCATATAGTCGCTCATGGTAGTACCGGCCGTGCTCGTGGAAAGTATTACTAACCAGTATATTACTGGATGAAATTGTTTGGTGGAAAGTTGAATAATCAACATGATAAAGAAAAAACTCACCAAGATAATAGAACTTGCGGCGTAGCCTACGTTCATCGTCATGGAAAGCAGATCGCCTGCCGTTTCACCAAGTGTAGTGGCACAAATTTTCATTATCCAGAAGGCGAGCGTAATATCAGCTACTTTTTTCATGCGTGTTTCTCTTTAAGCTGCAAAGATGCATCTTTTGCTTTGTTTCTTAAACTAGAATTGTAAGAAATTTTTAAATATAAACAGCTAATTATGAAGTTAATATATACAGTATCTTTTTTATTATGGTGTCCATAAAAAACCCAAGTAAGCGGTAATTAAATTTTCATTTGTCAGGCTATGCCCGGCTGCAAAAAGCAGATGCGATTGTTCCGTGAAATTAAGGCTACCACCTATATTAAATGCTGTAAGCGATGTCCCATCCACCACATCGACTGAGTGATAATAAATTTCACCTCCCAGCATGAGTTTTGGAGTGAAATCGTATTGCACCTGCCAACCAAGAAAAGTGTAATTTTTATTTCCTTCACCGGAATTGAACCAATAGCCACCACCACCGTAGGATGTAAGTTTTCCCCACGATTTTTGTGCCCAAAGTGGTAGATAAAATTTCAGGTTGCCGTTGCTCAAGTTCGCGTTGCGTATGGTTGGAATTGTAAGAGCAGGGTAGGTAGCTATTTGCGGACAATTAGCCGTTTCTTGTATAAAGCGATATTTGATACCAAATTCAGAGTCGGCATATCCGGCATGAAACGCTTCCGTTTCTGGTTTGCTATAAACAAATGGAAGTAACAGGTGAATCTGCATGTTGGGTATTAATCCGTAATTTGCTTCAACGTTAAATAGGTTGCCCGATTGCTCGCTTTTTTCTATCTCGTGGATAGATGCAACATATACTTCAATATGTTTGAGTTCGGCAGGTTCAGGATCATCTGTGTAGAACGGGGCTCCGGCAAAGATCGAATTTGCGCTGAATAGAAAACTTATACAAAATAAAATGGGTAGCTTATACTTTGTCATCTTGTTTGTGGAAGTGCTGATAAATAGTTATAAATAAGGACAATTTTTATGCCAATTTGTGTTTTCAGTATGTAAGTAAAATTATTTTCACAGAGTTTTTTTCTAGGTAAGATATTGTTTCACATAATTTGACACAAATTTTATTAGATTTGCATCAAAAAAATCAAGTTTAAAAATCAAAACAGTATTTCTATGAAAAGGATAACTTATTTCTTCGCGACTTTTTTTGTTTCAGTCTTTTTATTGTCAGGATGTAGCAAAGATTCAACTGAAAATGTAGTGGCTCCTATGACAGGCTATTGGTTATGTACCGGTATTGGAGGCACTGCTTTTGGGGTAAATACGCCTTCCATTCAAACTAAATATCTCAACCTTTTTAGTATTGGTTATGTGGGATTGGCCGGAACCGGATATTATACTCGTACGGGTGTTAAGGATTTTGCATCGGCAGCAACATCAATTAATACCATAACGTCAGGAACAAATGGTGGAAGTACTGCCTGGCAAAATTTCTTCACTTCGGGAGTATTTTATTATGATACCAATGCTTCGACGGTGACTCATACGCTTGATAATGGTGAAAAAGAAACATTTGTATATTCAATATCAGCAGATGGGAATGCTATGACCTTAACAACAAAGTCGGTGGAAACACCTACAACCGAAACTGTCAATAGCGTGCTTAGTGCAATTAATTCCATTATAGGTACAGCTATTAGCACCAATGTGGGTGTGGTTTATACTTATAAAAAAGCTTCGGTAGCGGAAATTCTAGCTGCAATAAACTCATCTACAGCTAGCAAATAATTTTCTATTTTTTACAAAAATGCAACAGTGGAAATTTAACTAAAAGGTGGCTTTAGTCACCTTTTGTTGTTAAAAACGAGGTTATTATACCACCAGTATTTTTTCAAATTTTAAATGATGCATAATTTCCCTTAGAATGAGCATGTTTGCTGAAAAAGATGCATTTACCGGAATTGCATCTGTTTGCGGGCTACGCCCCATGGAGATTACAGCAAAGCGGGTGAATAAGGCTTCCATAGCTACCCGGCTAAGGTTATTGCTGGTAGCCGAAGTATAAGCCAAATTTATAATTGTTTTCAAAAAAACGTCTTTTGAGCATAATTCCGTATCAGGTCCTAAAACCCGCACTGCCAACATTAATTCGTCTTCAATTATATTGATAGCCTTTTCAATCTCTTCCGGTGGGGGAGGCTCTTCATTAAAGATAGCTCCAATAGTATCCGTACCAAGATTGAGGACAATAATAATAGTATTCAGCTCTTCATCTTTTGTAACAATTAGTGTTTGAGACGATTGTATGCAGAGTAGAGAAAGAATATCTGTATCTTGATACGTGCTAATTAGGTTGTTATAGTTATCCAATAAGGTTTGGTATGCCGGGTCGTTTTTTAGAATTTTCATATTGTTGTTTTTTCTGTTTTTACGATTTCAAAATAGATGGTTTTTCTTTATCTGTTTTTCCAACCGTTGTTCTATATAGCTCCTCTTTGTTTTGTGGAAACTGGCAAATAACGATTAAATAATTAGGACGTACCTTCCTGTTTTGGATAAATATTTATTACTAATGGATAAGATATTTATTAGTCTTCAAATATAATGTTTTTATTTTTTTCTTGAGCTACTTTGTACTGTTTTCTTTTTGATATAAAAGGTTTGTAATAAAAAAAGCTTTCTCCGAGTATATGGAGAAAGCTTTTTCATGTGGATTAACTAAATTTCTTATTGAATTTGCATAATAGTTAATTGAGCACCTACGCTAGGGGAAAGATCTACTGTAAAAGAAGTAGCTGAATTATTCCTTAGTGTAATAACGTCGCCTGCAGCTAAAGTTAAAATAACTGAACCTGAGAGACTTCCGGTAGATGTTAAGAATGTTTTATTCGTAGAAGCATCTACTGTACCATTCACAGCGATAGCTATGGCGGCTCCTACACCGGATGTAATAGAAACAGCATAATCTATTTTGAATGATCCTGTAGATGGAACGGTAACTGTTGTTATGCCTGCTGTGTGGGTGATACCGAAAAGGGAACCATTGTTTGAAAATGGAATGTCAGCACCACCAACTACAGTAGCATCGGCAATTGTAGCTAATTGGTAAATATAACCAAAGGATTGTATACCGGACGATACATTTGCCCAGCTTGCCGTGGTTCCGTCTGTTGTTAGGTATTTACCGCTATTTCCTGTTTGGGTAGGCAGGCTTGATGGTAATTTAACATTTCCACCATTGGTTAGGTAAATAGTATCGTTGCTGATAGATAGTGTTTGTTGCACATTCCATTTAGTGGTATCCGCAGCCGATATTTTACTAGCTACCGAAACGTTGTACAAAGGGTCACTTTCAGTAAAGCTACTCAATTTGCTACTCCATTTGGTTGTATCTGCCGCAGAGATGTTACCAGCCACAGAAGCAGTAAATAGAGGATCCGTTTCCGTGTAGCTACTCAACTTGCTGTTCCATTTGGTTGTATCTGCAGCCGAGATATTGCTCGCGACAGAAGCACTGTACAGTGGGTCACTTTCGGTGAAGCTACTCAATTTGCTATTCCATTTAGTGGTATCCGCTGCTGAAATCTTGCTAGCCACGGAAGCGTTGTACAAAGGGTCACTTTCCGTAAAGCTACTCAATTTGCTATTCCATTTAGTGGTATCCGCTGCCGAGATCTTGCTAGCCACGGAAGCATTGTACAAAGGGTCACTTTCCGTAAAGCTACTTAGTTTGCTATTCCACTTAGTGGTATCCGCTGCTGATATTTTACTAGCCACGGAAGCATTGTACAAAGGGTCACTTTCCGTAAAGCTACTTAGTTTGCTATTCCATTTAGTGGTATCTGCCGCTGAGATTTTACTAGCCACGGAAGCATTGTACAAAGGGTCACTTTCAGTAAAGCTACTCAATTTGCTATTCCATTTAGTGGTATCCGCTGCTGATATTTTACTAGCCACGGAAGCATTATACAAAGGGTCACTTTCAGTAAAGCTACTTAGTTTGCTATTCCATTTAATGGTATCTGCAGCTGAGATTTTTTTAGCCACCGAAGCGTTGTACACAGGATCTGTTTCGGTATAGCTACTCAATTTGTTATTCCAAGTAGTGATATCCGAAGCTGAAATATTACTAGCAGCCGAAGCTCCATACACAGGATCCGTTTCCGTAAAGCTACTCAATTTGCTATTCCATTTAGTGGTATCCGCTGCCGAGATCTTGCTAGCCACGGAAGCATTGTACAAAGGGTCACTTTCCGTAAAGCTACTCAATTTGCTATTCCATTTAGTGGTATCCGCTGCTGATATTTTACTAGCCACGGAAGCATTATACAAAGGGTCACTTTCCGTAAAGCTACTTAGTTTGCTATTCCATTTAATGGTATCTGCAGCTGAAATCTTTTTAGCCACCGAAGCAGTAAACACAGGATCCGTTTCCGTATAGCTACTCAATTTATTATTCCAAGTAGTGATATCCGAAGCTGAAATATTACTAGCAGCCGAAGCTCCATACACAGGATCCGTTTCCGTAAAGCTACTTAGTTTGCTATTCCATTTAATGGTATCCGCTGCTGAAATCTTGCTAGCCACGGAAGCGTTGTACAAAGGGTCACTTTCCGTAAAGCTACTCAATTTGCTATTCCATTTAGTGGTATCCGCTGCTGAGATTTTTTTAGCCACGGAAGCATTGTACAAAGGGTCACTTTCCGTAAAGCTACTTAGTTTGCTATTCCACTTAGTGGTATCCGCTGCTGATATTTTACTAGCCACGGAAGCATTGTACAAAGGGTCACTTTCCGTAAAGCTACTCAATTTGCTATTCCATTTAATGGTATCTGCAGCTGAAATCTTTTTAGCCACCGAAGCAGTAAACACAGGATCCGTTTCCGTATAGCTACTCAATTTGCTATTCCATTTAGTGGTATCCGCTGCTGAGATCTTGCTAGCTACAGAGATACCATATATAGGATCTAATTCCGTAAAGCTACTTAGTTTGCTATTCCATTTAGTAGTATCCGCTGCTGAGATCTTACTAGCCACGGAAGTATTGTACAAAGGGTCACTTTCCGTAAAGCTACTTAGTTTGCTATTCCATTTAATGGTATCTGCAGCTGAAATCTTTTTAGCCACCGAAGCTTTGAATGCAGGTTCCGACTCTTGAATGCCACCCTTTATGCTATCTGCTATATTAGCAAAAATGGCGAAAGGTACGCTTAACAGTTGGCTTGTACCCGTAATCAAGTAGTCGGTACCTCCGGTCGGATCAGTTTCCGTTTTAATATAGTAGGGGCCATTTGCCCAGTTTATAGTGGTAAAAGAGCCACTGACGACAGTTCCTGATCCAATTTGAATAGAAATCAAACCATTGGCATTCGTAGTGGTTATTTGAGTTTCTACGTAAACTGCCGAGCCTGATGCCGAGCCTTGCAGAATGCTTATTTTCATACCCACACTTTGACTGGTTATTAACTGGTTTGACGAATTGCGAACAATAGCTTGATAGCTCATTTTCGCTGGAGCTTGTGCATAAAGACCTGCTGCTACTAATGTAACAGCCAAAATAGTTAAAATTTTTCTATTTATACTATTTCTAATGTTGCTTGTTTGTGCTAAATGATGAAAATTCATAGCGGTGTCCTCCCTATTTTTTTATGATTTTAAATGTTTTGACTTCTTTATTCCCCTGCATTACCTTTAAGAAATAGGTGGCAGGTAGAAAAGCAGCCATTGAAATGATGGTTGTAGAGCCGGTGATTTTTTCTTTTTGTAGAAGTTTGCCCTCAATGTCGTACAGTTGAAAGCTTAACGTTGATAAGTTAAGGTTTTCTACTGTAAGGGTAAGATCATTTAATGTTGGGTTTGGAAAAGCATTAACCATAATGTTAACACTTTTAGTTCCTTCCCACGCGGTAACAATGGAAATCTCGTACGCTTGCTGTACACCTTCCGTTACAGACCCATCGGATCCGTTTTTTGTTTCATAAAATACTTGTCCTACGCTATAGCTTACCGTTCCGCCACTGCCTGTACTTTCGCCACCGGCTGTAAGCGGTAGTTCCTGCGCGTGTATTCCCAGTCCAGCTAGTAATAGGAGAAAAGCACTTATTTTCAAATGTTTTTGTTGCATTTGTCTCCTCCTTTTTTTAGTGATAAAAAAATAGATAATTATTTATTCAAAACCTTTATCCCTCAAGGGTCTTGAATAGTTCATTAAAAAAGTGAACAGATATAAAACATTGTTCTTTATTAAAAAGTTTACCGAACGTTCGATTTTATATTTGATAATTTACGGATTGAATATTGTAAGTTGCTCAAAATAACTTATTTATTTATTTGTATTAAATATATTACGGTTTGTTTGTTAAACTATAAAAATTAAATTAGAAGAAGATTAGAAAAATAGTGGATGGGAGATTGGAAAATGGAAGATCCTGCTATTTTTTGTCCAAAAACTTGTGGAAAGACTTTTTATAAATAAGTCATTGAGTGGTATGAATTTAAACAGGATGGGTTGTGCTGTGATTATTTACATTCTCCTGTCTTTATTTCAAACTAACTAATTTTTTGTAAATATAGAATGTTCAAACAAAAATGGGATTTCAGACGGATTGAGAGCCGTTGAAATAAAAAGTTTAAGGGTTATTTTTTAACATTTTAAACAAGATCCGTGTTCTGTTATCTTGTAAAACTAAAATTTATTCAGATTGTTTATTCAATCTTTTTTCCACCATTTTTGTTGTATTGTAGATTAGCAGGACAGCCGTTAGGCTCGGTCAATATTGTAGGGAGGAAATTCATTCCATCCAAAAGAATAATGCAACCCTGTCAAAACGACCGAACGATACAAGAAAAATAAGTCAAAATGACGGAAAACAAGCTTTGGCAATCTATTTGAAGGGATAGGGGCAAAGACTAAGAACTTAAAAGAGGAGATAGAATATGAATCTGAACAATTTTACAATCAAAGCGCAAGAAGCCGTGCAAAAAGCACTGGAAATGGTGCAAGCCGGCGGACAGCAACAGCTCGAGACAAGCCACATGCTGAAAGGCGTGTTGAGCGTGGGCGAAAGCGTAACCAACTTCTTGTTTAGCAAGTTGGGCGTAAATCAAACTGCTTTAGCTGCCGCGTTAGACAAGATGATAGAAAGCCATCCAAAAGTAAGCGGTGGCGAACCCTATTTGTCGCGCGAGGCCAATGCAGTGTTGCAAAAGGCACAAGAGCTATCCACCAAGGAAGGCGACCAGTTTGTGTCCTTGGAGTTTATCCTGTTGGCTTTGCTAGTGGAAAGTAGCGAGGTATCCCGTTTACTAAAAGATGCCGGAGCTACCGAAAAAGAGCTTCGTGCAGCTATTGCCGAGTTGCGTAAAGGCTCCAAGGTAACCGCTCAAACCGCCGAGGACACTTACCAATCACTTAGCAAGTACGCTATCAACCTGAACGAACGAGCCCGATCGGGCAAGCTCGACCCCGTGATCGGGCGTGATGAGGAAATCCGTCGGGTACTACAGATACTAAGTCGCCGTACCAAAAACAACCCGATATTAATAGGTGAACCAGGTACGGGTAAAACCGCCATTGCCGAGGGCTTGGCACATCGTATCGTGCGTGGCGATGTGCCCGAGAACCTGAAAAGTAAACAAATCTATTCGCTGGATATGGGCGCGTTGGTTGCCGGAGCTAAGTACAAAGGCGAGTTTGAAGAACGATTGAAATCCGTGATAAATGAGGTAACCAAAGCCGAGGGCGAAATTATCCTGTTTATTGATGAAATACATACACTGGTGGGTGCCGGAAAAGGAGAGGGGGCCATGGATGCCGCCAACATACTGAAACCTGCCCTGGCACGTGGAGAGTTGCGAGCCATTGGAGCCACTACCTTGGAGGAATACCAAAAGTATTTTGAAAAGGACAAGGCGTTGGAACGTCGATTCCAACAGGTGATGGTGGACGAGCCCGACGAGGCCAGCACTATTTCCATCCTTCGTGGACTAAAGGAACGCTACGAAAACCACCACAAGGTGCGGATTCAGGATGATGCTATCATCGCCGCCGTGGAGCTTTCGAGCCGTTACATCACCAACCGTTTTTTGCCTGATAAGGCTATTGACTTGATGGATGAAGCCGCTGCTCGCTTGCGACTGGAAGTGGATAGTGTACCCGAAGAGTTGGATACCATCGAGCGAAACATTAAGCAACTGGAGATAGAACGCGAAGCCATCAAACGAGAAAACGATACGAAGAAGCAGGATGAACTGAACAAGGAAATTGCCGACCTGAAAGAGGCGGGCAACGAATTGCGTGGTAAATGGAAGGCTGAAAAAGACTTGATTAACCAGATACAACAACTGAAAATTAACATAGAAAACTTTAAATACGAAGCAGAGAAGGCCGAACGTGAAGGCGATTACGGCAAGGTGGCCGAAATTCGCTACGGTAAAGTGAAAGAGGCCGAAACCAGCATCGTATCATTACAAGCAAAACTACATACTTTGCAGGGTGACAAACCGATGATTAAGGAAGAGGTGGATAGCGAGGATATTGCCGACATCGTTTCCCGATGGACGGGTATTCCGGTAAATAAAATGGTGCAAAGCGAAAAAGAGAAACTGCTGCACTTGGAAACTGAGTTGCACAAACGGGTGATCGGGCAAAACGAGGCTATAGAAGCCATTGCCGATGCCGTGCGTCGTAGCCGTGCAGGGTTGCAAGACCCGAAACGTCCTATTGGTTCGTTTATCTTCCTAGGCACCACGGGAGTAGGTAAAACGGAGCTGGCTAAAGCGTTGGCTGAATTCCTGTTTGACGACGAAAATAGCATGACGCGTATAGATATGTCAGAGTATCAGGAGAAGTTCAGCGTATCCCGTTTAATTGGGGCTCCTCCTGGATACGTGGGTTATGATGAAGGCGGACAATTGACCGAAGCCGTGCGTCGCAAACCCTATTCTGTGGTGTTGTTCGATGAAATAGAAAAAGCACATCCCGATGTTTTCAATATCCTGTTGCAGGTGCTTGACGACGGACGGCTTACCGACAACAAGGGTAGGGTGGTGAACTTTAAAAATACCATCATTATCATGACTTCCAACCTAGGCTCGAACCTAATACGGGATAGCTTTGAAAAATTGAACGCGACAAATCGGGATGAGGTGATAGAAAGTACCAAGACTCAGGTGTTCGAGCTGTTGAAGCAAACTATTCGCCCGGAGTTCCTCAACCGTATCGATGAGCTAATTATGTTCACACCGCTGAATGATGAAGAGATCAAACAGATTGTAGGCTTGCAATTGAATCAGGTGAAAAAGATGTTGGCCGAAAACGATGTGAAACTGGAAATAACGGATGCCGCGTTGAGCCGCATCGCACAGGAAGGCTTTGATCCACAATTCGGTGCTCGTCCGGTAAAAAGGGTTATTCAACGCTTTGTGCTTAACGAACTGTCAAAACAACTGATTGCCGAAACGGTGGATAAAACTAAACCTATCGTGGTGGACGTGGAAGGCGAGACGCTGGTATTTAGAAACTAATTTATAATTCATGATAACAAATAAACCCGGTAACAAATTCATGTTATCGGGTTTATTGTTTTATTATGAGAAAAATATTAGAACTTACATCCTAGAGTAAGTATAAAATTATTGTTCTTGGTTGTGATTTTTGCAGGTTCTAGCAAGTTGCTGGTAGCATAAGCATATCTGTCAGAAGCATTATAGTCCGAAAGGCTGCTGTCAGTTGTTGTTCCGTAAGCATAGTAGTTTTGTTTGCAAACTTTAAGTTGGTATGCAAAATCGATAAACCATCCGTTGCTATTTCTATATCCGAAACCTAAGGAATAATAATTTGTTTTATCATCCAGCAGGAAACCTGGATCGGTGGTAGTTGTGTTCCATCTTAGCAATTTGAGGGCATCGTCTTTTGTTGCTGAAGTAACCAACGCGTAACCTCCACGAATGGAGAATTGATCGTCCACTTTGAATTCGGCTCCTACTCTGAGTGTTTGTACATTTTTCAGGTAATTGCTTGCGCCTTGATTTTCAGCTATAAATGATGAACTGTTACCATTGTTGTCGTGTAGCTTTATGCCCGAATAGTCGGCTAATCCGTAATCAACACTCACCAAACCTAATTTTCCAAAAGTGTACGCGGCACTCAAGTTATATTGAACAGGGCCTTGTACTTCATAATCACTGCTAGTTTTAGGAGTGCTTATTGAAGCACTAGCCGCAGAATCCGTGCTGGAGGAAATACTGGCATAGGATCTGCTTGTCAAACTAAGAAAGTTGGGAGTAGCAATAGAAAGCCCCAAGCGTAATGAACTGGTAGGACGGTAAATGGCTCCCACTTTGAGGTTTATACCAGTACCATCGGTATGATAATTATTTACCAAGGTAAAACCATTGCCACTGGTGGCAAAATCTTCTGTATATCTGGTAGTAGCATCATAATTCAAATCCAAGATGCCTAAGTATGCACCCAAATAGAGTTTGTTACTTATGTTAGCGGCATATGAAAGAGACCATTCGTTTATATAGCCCTCTTCGCTAAGTGAATAGGTAGGACGTACATAACCTCCTGTATTAGTGCCACTCCATTTGGTTGTATCGCTACCGGTGCCGGAATTTATCAAATAAGTTTCATTTCCTAATATGGATAACCAAGGTACAACATTGGTGTTATTAAAAGAGTTATTGTTAGTGCTTACAGTACCACCCGAAAGTCCTGATGAAAGACCTGCCATGTAATTGGTCAAAGATGAAGTTTGTTGTCCTCCCTTTACATAGACATTACGATCAAAGTTTTTTATCTTGTTGAAAGAAAAAGCGAAGTTTGAGCTTACAAGACCCTCTTTGTCGTTGTTACTATAGCTTATTACATAAGTCAAGTTATTTAGCGGTATTGTATATTTGTCTTCAGTTCCATTTTTGCCATTCCAGTCGGCGGAAGTTGTTGTATGTACTACACCGCTTGTAATGGATAATTCTGAACTACGGTACACGCCCAACCCGGCAGGGTTCAGCCCGATACTTGATGCATCGCCACCAAGAGCACCAAAGGCTCCACCCATACTCATGTAGCGGGCGGTACCCGTAATGTCTGGTTGCGAATATTTTAATGCATCAAATTCACTTGGATCATACGGATACTGCGCCCAAAGAGCCGAGCAACCAAGCAATCCGATAATTGATACAATTATTTTTTTCATACGTTAGATGTTTATTAGTGTTTAATAGGTTTTGTAAAGGTTTTATAAAGGTTTTATAATAGCAGGGAGTGGGGTTTATCTTCGTCCGCCACCACCGCGTGATCCACCTCCGCCGCCATAGCTTCCACCACTGTAGCTTCCACCTCCGCTATAACTTCCGCTGCTACGCGATCCGCCGTTAGAGCTGCCTTCAGTTGTAGTGCTTCTATAACTTCCTTCATTGCTGCCGGAAGACGATCTTTCCGAACGGGCACCTCCGTTAGAGTAGCTATCGGCACTCCTATAGCTTCTTGACGAACCGTTGGAGTTATAGCTACGTCCACTTCTTGTTGAACCGTTTGAATTTGAAATGTTTGTACTTCTTGATGTTCCGCCACTTGTTTGATAAGAGGCTGCGTTTCTTCTTATATTTGAAACGGTTCCGTTTGATACATTAGCACTTCGGTAAGAACCTGCAGCACTTCTATTCACGGATGATCTTGTGGTAGTAGCCGATGTTGATGTAACTCCGCTCGATCTGGCTCCTCTTCCCGAACCATATACATCCCGACGGGCATTTTCGCTACGAGTCCCATTTCCGTAATATCCGCCACCGCCGCCGTAATAATGGTGATGATTATAATAGCCACCATAACCGTAATAAGGATAACCTCCGTACCAAGGGTCGTATCCCCACCAATCGTTACCCCACCAGCCCCAACCAAGACCTAATGATAAAGACCAGCCTCCGTAAGGGTATGAATATCCAATTTCTACACCGGGATAAGCCCAAGCTCTGTAGCCGGGGGTATAGTAGTAATAATCGTCGTAATAAGGATCTTCTACCACAACCGTAGTATTGTGGAATCGTTGCAAGCGATTGGAGTATTGATAGTTTTCATCTTCGTTTGCAGCATTTGAATTAGCCGATGCCGTACTGTCAATGTAATAGCCTTCTTCATAAGAAGTCACTTTACCCGAAGCATCCCGTTTTGCTTTTGAATAAAACACGGTGTCGCCGGATATCGTTGTCTTAATGTCGTTTGGGTCATCAACATTGCTTGCCTTTGTACTGCTTACACTACTTTTATTACTCGTTGTGGAGCTCGATTCATTATTGCTTTTACTTGGCGTATAATAAATATCGTCTCCAATGTCCTGTGCAAAACCAATAGTTGGAATAAGCAGAGTAATAAAGACTAGGATGGATTTAGTTGTTTTCATAGTAAAATTTTCCTCCTTAAAGTTTTTTATAAACGTTGAAAAGAAAGAATCAAATATTGTGCCTCAATTGTATTGTTTAGATAACAAAATAAGAAAAAGGTTTAATTGATACATCATGAATAAAGATATCTATCTTTGCACACAAAGATAACAAATCCGTAGGGAAACTGTTTTGTAATATGGTTAAATAATTAGAATAACTAGACGAACGGGACAGATATTTAGATGAATAAGAAAAAAATAGCTATGAATTTTAAGGTATTAGAATGAAATAAGAAAATACGAAAGTTAAACCCTAAAAAACATATATTTTAAATAAAGATGGATTACATAGAAGTGCAATTGGCGATAGAGTCAAAAGAAAATTATATTAGAGATGTGCTTGCCGCCGAATTGGGTGAAATCGGTTTTGAAAGTTTTGTGGATATTGAAAAAGGCATGCAAGCTTTTTGTCCACAGAATTTGTTTGACGAAAATACACTGGAAAAGCTATTGGCGCAATTTCCTTACGAAGCCAACATAAGCTATCAGGTAACTCCCGTGAAAACGCAGGATTGGAATGAGGTGTGGGAAAAGCATTATTTTCAACCCATCGTGATTGGTACCGATTGTGTGATACGCAGTTCGTTTCACACCGATGTACCCAACGCTCGATACGATATTTTAATCGACCCCAAAATGTCGTTTGGCACCGGGCATCATGAAACCACCAGCTTGATGATAGGTGAAATGCTCAAGCTGGATTTACAGGGTAAATCGCTGTTGGATATGGGTTGTGGTACGGCGGTGTTGGCCATCCTGGCTACCATGAAAGGAGCCAAACCTGTGTTGGGAATCGATATTGACGAATGGGCGTATAGCAATTCGCTGGACAACATAAAGCTAAACGGGTATAAGGGTATTGAAATAAAACAAGGTGGAGCGGAGCTGCTTCTTGGGTTGCATTTTGATGTTGTTTTTGCCAATATCAATCGTAATATCCTGCTCCGGGACATGGCGGCCTATGCGGCTTGTCTGTCCGTTGGTGGTGAGTTGTACATGAGCGGTTTCTACGAGCAGGATATTCCGGTTATCGAAGCAAAAGCTCGTGAACTAGGATTAGCCTTTAAAGGCTTTACCGAAAAAAATAATTGGGTGGCCGTACATATGGTAAAAGAGTGAATAAATTAACGACATTCAATTTATTACTATGAAAAAAACACCACAAAAACATTCCGCTTTATTTGTAGTACTCGTGGTGATTATAGCCGTGCTGTATTTGTTGTATCGGGTTCGGTTCCGGTTTTGATAATTTTAACGTGCATTCCGAATTTCAGCACTTGTTTTTCTGTTTCTTGTTGAGTATTTTTACCATACACAATACTGCTTTTAATCGGTCGTGGTAAATGAGTTATAAAAAGGTATTTATCTTTTTCGTGTCTTTTTTTATGTCCTTTTGGGAAATTAATGGTCGAAGTGCCAATAAATTGATGCCCCCAAAGGATAATGATACCGTGTCCTGCCAGTTGAAACTGGCCTACAACAGTTCGCTTATCTATCCCGGAGCACGAGCAGGGGTGGAATATCCTATCAGGCAGAAAGTTGTTTTACAAAAAGACACGGATATTATTCGTTGTGCCCGCTTGCAATTACTTTCGATAAACCTCGGTTGGTACCACCATCCATCTTTTCATGATAATATATACCTCACGCTGGGTTACACGTGGCGGAAGCTCCATGCCTCCGGCTACTTTACCGAGGTTTCGCCCGAATTGGGTTATAGCCGCACCTTTTTAGGTGCCACCACCTACGAGGTTGACGACTACGGAAATGTATCTATCCACCGTTTGGCAGGCTATAGCTATGCACTGGCATCCTTTGGTGGCGGATGGGGTTACGATTTTTCGGTAAAAAAGCATTTGCCGCTTGCCTTCTTCGGCAAGTTAAACATGCTTTGTATGTTTCCCTACAACAGTACCTTTTACCTACGTCCTGCTGCTGAACTGGGTTTTATCTATACGCCACGGTATTTGTTACGTCACGTAATCCACACGAAATATGTACGTTAGTCACAAACATATATATTGGTTCGCCCTTTTCCTCCTGCTGCTGATATCAGCCTGCCAGGAGGAGCAAATTTCTGTTGGCACGAACGTGTCCGATACCTTTTACGTGGAAAATGCTGGAGCCAGCATGCGGGTACTGGTACAGGGCAACACGGCAAGCAAAACCTACATACTGATGGTGCATGGCGGCCCTGGCAGCAGTAGCTACTGGTATAATACCGATTACATCAAGGAGCATTTGGGTAGCAAGTATGCCTTGATATACTGGGATCAGCGAAACGCGGGGGCATCGCAAGGGAACAACAATGCCGGCAATTTGCATCTTTCGGTAATGACCGAGGATTTAAAAAAAGTGATTCAGGTGGTAAAATATCGTTATGGTAGCGATATAAAACTGTTTTTGATGGGGCATAGTTTCGGCGGGTTGCTCACCACTTCGTTTTTGTGCACGGGTACGAATCAATCCATGATAAACGGATGGATTTTTGCCGACGGCAGTCACAACTACCCGCTGAATGATACGCTTACCCGGAACATGCTTTTTAAGGTGGGCGAGGAGCAGGTGGCTTTGGGTAACCATTTCGACGACTGGTCAGTCATACTTAATTATTGTGCTTTCCACACGGGTAATTTTTCCTACGACGAATCGAATCAATTAGAGTCTTATGCTTCCGCTTCCGAAACCTATATACCGCAAATGAATCAGGAGGACTGGTGGAGCATATTGAAAGCGAACGCGTTGAAAGACAATTGGCCGCTAAGTTCCATTTTATGTAATTACTTGTATTCATCGTCCTCCGACTTGAATAAAGAACTGGCCACTACTCAATTCACGTCTTCATTGCCTCAAATTACGGTACCTACGCTTGTATTGGTGGGTCAGTACGATTTTATATGCCCAAAGGCGTTGGCGGACGATTTGTATAACCGCATCGGTTCCACCGACAAACAGGAATATGTATCATCAGTTAGCGGGCATAATATTTTTGTGCAGGACGAAGCCTTTTTTTGCGATAAGATTACGGCCTTTGTTGAGGCTCATAAATAGTTTGGAAAAAAGCTGAAATTATTAAACATAAATATCATGTAATGTGTTATAAATCATAATCTTTAAATTCTCAACATATAAAAATACAAACACTATGAAAGCAGTACGCATACACACGTATGGAGGTAGTGATGTGCTCCAGGTGGAGGATGTTGCCATACCCGCCATCGCTTCCGATGAAGTATTGGTTAAAATTCATGCAAGTTCCATCAATCCAATAGATTGGAAAGTAAGAGAAGGATACTTGAAGGATATGAACCTGCATCATTTGCCACTTACCTTGGGATGGGATTTTTCAGGCGAAATAGTAAAGATAGGTCATAGTGTGAGTCTTTTTCGGGTTGGGGACGCGGTATATTGCCGTCCAGCGTTGGAGAATGATGGTACTTATGCCGAATATATAGCTGTGAAGGCAAGTGAAGTGGCTTTGAAACCCGTTACGATTAGCCATTTGCAGGCAGCTTCCATTCCGTTGGCAGGCATTACCGCCTGGGAAACGTTGATAACCACGGCACACATAAAACCGGGGCAAAAGGTGTTGATTCATGCTGCATCCGGCGGGGTAGGCAGTTTGGCTGTACAATTGGCCAAGGCTAAGGACTGTTATGTAATAGGTACTACATCCACTACAAACGTGGAGCTTGTGAAATCATTAGGTGCCGATGAGGTGATTGATTATAAAACAACTGATTTCGCGCAGGTGGTGTCGGATGTTGATGTAGTACTTGATACCTTGGGTGGCGATATACAGGAAAAATCGTACAAGGTGCTTAAAAAAGGGGGTATCCTGGTTTCCATAGCCGGGCATCCTAATCCAGAAATAGCAGAGAAATATGGTGTTAATGCCGCATTTGTGTTTATTTCGCCTAATGCTCCGGTGCTAAAGGAACTACGGTTCTTGATTGACTTGGGGAAAATAAAACCGGTTATTGACAGGGTGTTCTCTTTATCCGAAATTAAAAAGGCACACGAGTATAGTCAGACAGGGCGGTCGAGAGGAAAAATTGTAATAGACATCTGCGATAATTGATAAACAAAAACCTCGGCTTAGGTCGAGGTTTTTGTTTGTAGAAAAAGCGTGTGTGTTGTTATTAAATACCTAATGAATCTCTTATAGCTGCTATTTTGGCATCTGCCGTCACGTTGATACTATCGTATTCGCCGATTGATTTCAGTGTGTCGTGTACTTCAATATAGTACTTTATTTTGGGTTCCGTGCCGGAAGGGCGTACCGATATTTTACTACCGTCGGCGGTAAAGAATTGCAATACATCTGATGTAACCGGCATTTCCAGTTTGGTTTCTTTGCCCGTGTTGTCTTTCGCTACAAGGGTAAGAAAATCTTTCACCAAAATGATAGGTGAGCCTGCAATTTCTTTCGGCGGATTGCTATGATAGTCTTTCATCATTTGTTGAATTTCGTCGGCTCCCGATTTTCCTTTTTTTACCAGTGAAACACCTTTTTCTTTCGAGAATCCGTATTCTACATAAATTTGTTTCATCAATTGGTATAGGCTCAATCCGTTGTTTTTAGCCCAAGCAGCCATTTCGGCTATCATGGTGCAGGTAGAAACGGCATCCTTATCACGTACAAACACTTCGGGCAGGTACCCGTAGCTTTCCTCACCACCACCTATGTAGGTTTTCTTTCCTTCGTTTTCACGCATGGTGGCTGCAATCCATTTGAACCCGGTGTAAACGTCGAAGCATTTAATACCATTCTTTTCTGGGATGGTTTTCATCAGTTCGGTGCTTACAATGGTTTTTACCATGTACTCGTTGCCTTTTATTTTGCCAAGTTCCTTCCAGCGACGCACGAGATAATAGGTAAGCATCATGGCTGTTTGGTTGCCATTGAGTAGTATAAACTCGCCTTGGTCGTTGCGCACGGCAACACCTACACGATCAGCATCGGGGTCGGAAGCCAACACTAAATCGGCATTGGTTTCGATGGCTTTTTTTACCGCCATTTCCAATGCTGCCGGTTCTTCCGGGTTCGGGGAGTGTACGGTGGGGAAATCGCCACTGACAATATTTTGTTCGGGCACCCCGATAATATTTTCAAACCCAAATTCTTTCAGCGTACGGGGTATTAACTTCACACCAGTGCCATGAATCGGGGTATATACTATTTTCATATCCTTGTTTCGCTTGATAGAGTCGGGCGAAAGGGTCAGGGTTTTGATTTGATCTATAAACTTTTTATCAATTTCTTCTCCTATTATTTCGATTAAAGCGGGATTTCCGGTAAACTTAATATCGCTTACTGATTTTATTTTTTCTACTTCTTTAATCACGTCTTCGTCGTGAGGCGGTACCAGTTGAGCCCCATCGTTCCAATATGCTTTGTAGCCGTTGTATTCCTTCGGGTTGTGGCTGGCCGTGAGGATAATACCGCTTTGGCAACCTAATTCGCGAATGGCGAACGAAACTTCAGGAGTTGGGCGTAGGCTGTCAAACAGATATACTTTAATGCCGTTGGCCGAAAAAATGTCGGCAGATGTTTCAGCAAAGAAACGGCTGTTGTTCCGACAGTCGTGGCCAATTACCACGGCAATTCGGGATAGGGAAGGAAATTGTTTTTTTAAATAATTAGACAGACCTTGAGTAGCTGCACCTACAGTATATTTATTCATCCGGTTGCTTCCAACCCCCATAATACCACGCAAACCACCGGTTCCAAATTCCAAATCCCGGTAGAAAGCTTCGATCAAATCGCTTTTATCAGGGTTGTCCAGCAGTTGTTTTACAGCTTTTTGGGTTTCCGAATCATAATTTTCGTTTGTCCAAACAAGGGCTTTTTCGGTAACTGATTTTAATAAATCATTGTTTTCCATATAATTATATTTTGAGTAGGTGATAGTATAAAGCATGCGAAAGATAGTAAAACTCTTATAAAAGCGCAAATTGAATGAGAAAAAAGCATATAACATTTGATAAAATTGATGATAAAAAGCCGGAATTGTAGGAGATATTGAAATTTCACAAGCCAAAATGTCCTGTTAAAAAGTCCGGTTGTTGATAAAATGCTTTACTTTATGTAAAAAAAGCCAATGTTTTTTGTAATTTTGCGGACTTTAAAAATACAAGAATTCAATTAATATATGAAACCTACGTTATTTGTATTAGCTGCAGGAATGGGTAGCCGTTATGGAGGGTTGAAGCAGTTGGACGGATTGGGTCCGAATGGGGAGACGATTATGGATTATTCTATTTACGATGCCATTCGTGCCGGATTTGGAAAAGTAGTATTTGTTATTCGTCATGTTTTTGAAAAAGAATTTTGTGAAAAGGTACTTAGCAAGTATGAAGGCTTGATACCTGTGGAAGTTGTTTTTCAGGAAGTGGAAAATATTCCCGAAGGATATAGCTACGATACAAATAGAGAGAAGCCTTGGGGTACCAATCATGCCGTTTTAATGGGCATGGAGGTTATTAAAGAACCGTTTGCGGTAATTAATTCTGATGATTTTTATGGTGCCGAGTCATTCAAGGTCTTGGCCGATTATCTGAATTCTGTTGAAGGAAAAAAGAACGATTATTGTATGATAGGGTACCGTGTAGAAAACACGTTGTCCGAAAGCGGGGTGGTAAATAGAGGTGTTTGTTCTACAGATGGAAATGGATTTCTATCTTCAATTATCGAATGTGAAAAAATAGAAAAGCACGGCGGTTCTATTCTCTATAAGGATGCACATGGTGTTCAACAGGAAATACCCGAAGGAACGCATGTATCAATGAATATGTGGGGTTTTACTCCTGATTATTTTGATTATTCATTGTCGATGTTTAAGACCTTCTTATCTGAGAATGCGCTTAAACCAAAATCGGAATTTTATATTCCCACGGTAGTAAATGATTTGATTCAAAGCAATAAAGCAACGGTAAAGGTATTGGATACGCCTTCAAAATGGTTTGGTGTTACCTATGCCGAAGATCGTACGCTGGTAGTGATACGAATTAATGAATTGATAAAAAAAGGAGTGTATCCAACTAAACTTTGGCAAAACAAACAGGTTTAATCAAATGAAAAAGATTTTAGTTACAGGCGGTTCCGGCTATATTGGTTCTCATACGGTTGTCGAACTGCAAAATGCCGGATATAAGGTTATTGTTGTTGATAATTTGTCTAACTCAAGCATTGATGCCATAGCGGGAATAGAACGTATAACCGGGATAAAACCACATTTTGAGAATCTGGATTGTTTGGATTACGTGGGCATGGATCATTTGTTTTCCAAATATGAAGGGATTGATGCTATCATCCATTTTGCAGCCAGTAAAGCGGTAGGAGAGTCGGTAGAGAAACCTGTTTTATATTATCGGAATAATGTAAACGGGTTGATGAATATTTTGGATTTAATGCCTATTCACGGGGTAAAGAGGATTCTTTTTTCTTCGTCATGTACCGTGTATGGACAGCCTGATGCATTGCCTGTTGACGAAACTGCTCCTACAAAACCGGCTACATCTCCTTATGGTAATACCAAGCAAGTGTGTGAAGAGATAATCAGAGATGTTATCAATTCAGGCTGTTGTTGTATGCAAAGTATTATTCTACGTTACTTTAATCCGATTGGAGCCCATCCTTCGGCTGAAATAGGAGAGTTGCCTCACGGGGTACCTACTAATTTGGTACCATACATTACTCAAACAGCTATTGGTTTACGCGACAAATTGAGCGTTTATGGCGATGATTATAATACGCCTGACGGTAGTTGCATTCGCGATTATATCAACGTGGTGGATTTGGCCAAAGCACATGTTTTTGCTGTTAACCGCATGCTTAACGGAACTCAGGATCAACCATTGGAATATTTTAATATCGGTACAGGTAAAGGACTATCGGTTTTTGAATTGATTCATGCTTTTGAAATTGCCACGGGTATCAAATTACCTTATGAGGTGGTTGCCCGACGTAAAGGTGATATTGAAAAAGTGTGGGCAAACCCCGAAAGAGCAAATAAAATATTAGGCTGGAAGGCTGAAGTTTCTATTGAAGAGACGTTGATGTCTTCATGGAAATGGGAACAAAAGATAAATGAAAACCGAAAAGCTTAGCTTTTCGGTTTTTTTATTTCCAATGAATATCGGAGTACTTTTTATTCCGTTTTGCATAGAACAGGAATAAGATACTTTTATTTAATTTCCCGGTTAAATTTTTCTCGGTTTGTCGGGTTAGGTTTTCTTTTCTTTTGGACAAAAAGGCGGGTTTCATTTTTTTGAAATCCTGATGCGCGTTCCATACACTCCTCACGTTTGCAATTTTTCCAAAAAACAGGAATTTGGCAACTGCGGTAAAATCAATGAGCATACGTGTAAATATAGTTTTATTTACCTCGTTTTCAGGCAAATTTTTGTAGAGCATCAGCAAATTGTTGCGGAAATTTAAATATGTTTTTTGTGGGCTTTCCACTTTTAATGTTCCTCCTCCTACATGATAAATGGTGCTTTGCGGGATGCAAAAGATTTGTTTCCCCCTGCTTTTTAATCGCCAGCATAGGTCTATTTCTTCCATGTGGGCAAAAAAGTCGCCATCAAGTCCGCCTACGTTCCAATAATCGTTGCTTCGGATAAAGAGGCAAGCCCCGGTAGCCCAAAACACTTCGGCAATGGTGTTGTATTGTCCGTTGTCCATTTCCGTTGTTCCCATTACCCTGCCACGGCAAAAGGGGAACCCATATTTGTCTATAAATCCGCCTGCTGCACCGGCATGTTCAAAGCGAGTTTTGTCATGAAATGCTTTTATTTTAGGTTGACAGGCTGCTGCTTTCGGATGAGCGTCCATGTAGCTGATAATGGGCTCAATCCAACAAGGACTTACTTCCACATCCGAATTTAGCAGTACATAATATTCAGCATCAATTTGTTTCAATGCCTGATTGTATCCTTCGGCAAAACCAAAGTTTCGGGTTAAAAGGATAAGATGTATGGTCGGATAATTCTGTTGCAAATAGGCTACGGAATCATCTGTTGAACCATTATCGGCCACATAAATAGCCACATCGAGTAGGGAGGAATAACGAACCACACTATCCAGAAATTTTTCCAAAAAATTTTTCCCGTTATAGTTTAATATGACAACAGCTGTTTTCACTAAAAATAAATCAAGTTTTCAGTTCTAATTTTAGTTGTAAAACAACGTTTTACAACTAAAATAAAATATGATGATAATAGATTATTCGGCTTCTTTGTAAACGCCAATGGATTTGCCGTATTCAAATTCGCCGTCAATAATTAGTTGAAGTTCTTCTTCCGTAATAGTTACTTCTTTTTCTTTCTTTATGGTTTTCATAATGAAGTTGAACATCTCTTCTTCATCAATGTTTGCTTCTTCTGCTGAATCTTCTTCAATAAAACCGTTGCTTTCATAATATTCGTACATAACATCAAGCACGTAATCAATGTCGTCGGAGGATATTTTATTTTTATACTCCGAAGGAAGATTTTTTAGGATGTATTTTACGGCTTCGTCTTCGTCGAAAACCAAATCGTCTTGATCTTTCATAATGCGTGTAGTTTTTGAGTTTTAAAGATATTGTAAAAGTAGTTATTCTTTTTCATTTAGTAAAGCGTACCATTAAAAAGCGGCAAGTATATCAGCCAAATGTATTCCTTTTATGGGGAGGTTGTTGCGTTGGCAGTAGCTGTTGATGTTCATTAGGCAGGAGGCTTCGGTGCTGACAATAAATTCAGCTCCTGTGGCTAAGGCGTTAATCGTTTTCTTATCAGCCATCGCGGTTGATATTGCTGGGTTTTTGATTGAAAATGTTCCGCCAAATCCGCAGCAGGTTTCAGGTTCCTCCATTTCGATTAGAGTTAATCCTTCTACGTTCGACAGCAATTGGCGTGGTTCATCCTTGATGCCATATTCGCGCAATGCGGAGCAGGAGTCGTGGTAAGTAACCTTGTGAGGGAAGCTGGAACCGAAGTTGTCTATCTTCAACACGTTTACCAAAAAATCGGACAGTTCATACATGTTTTTGCCTATTGTTTGGGCTTGTTCCAGTTGTTGCTTACTGTCTTTAAACAGTTTAGGGTATTGGTGTATAACGAAACCGGAGCATGAACCGGATGGTGTTACAATAGGTAAGTCGAGGGTAAAATCGTGTAAAAACTTGGTTGCCAGGTTTCGGCTTTCGTCCCAATAACCGCTATTAAAGGCAGGTTGCCCGCAACAGGTTTGGTTGGGGTTATAAATCACATCACAACCTGCTTTTTCAAGTACCTTGATGGTGTTGAATCCTGTTTCAGGGTACAACTGGTCGATGTAGCAGGGTATAAAAAGTTGGACTTTCATGCTATTATTTTTTTTTCGTGATTATGTCTAAATAAACAGGTAGGTGGTCGCTATAACCATCGTTGTATTTTAAGCCCTTGTAGGTTCTAAAAGGTTTTGTTCCACCGTATTTAATGTCGTCGTCCAACAAAAAGCCGGGGCTATAAATCTTTGCCTTGTTTTTATTCGCAAAGGTTTTACTTGAGGGTGAAAGTATATTGCCGGACACAATAATTTGGTCGAACAGGCTCCATTGCCCTTTGTATTTATATGTACCTATGTTGCTTTTGCCTTGATAGTTGTAATACAGGTTGTATAAATTACCGGGCTTTATTTCACCTTCCGGTGTGAGGGCTTTCAGCGTGCCGCTAATGCTTTTGTCGGTAGGGTTGTTATTAAAATCGCCCATGATAAGGATGTCGGCTTTAGGTGATTGTCGGTAGATGCTATCCACCTTGCCACGTAACACGGATGCTACATAGATTCGTTTATCATCAGAGCTTTCCTTTTTATAACGGGATGGAAAATGGCAGACGAAAACATGCAGGGTATTGCCGTTTGCAAGTATTCCGGTAGTGTACAGGATGTCTCGTGTTTTAGTTGCCGGGTCGTTTGGGAAGTTTATCTGTATAAATTCTTTTTTTATGGGGGTAAATTTACAGGGCAGGTATAGCAATGCCACGTCAACTCCTCTCAAATCGGGCGATTCCTGATGAATATATTTGTATTTATTTTTTAGTGCTGAATTTTGAGTAAGTTCTCTTAGCACCTTGTCGTTTTCAATCTCGCAGAGTCCTACCAAAGCAGGCATATTATGCCTACCAATTGAGATAATTACCTGCGCTACGTTGATTTGCTTTTTTTTGAACTTGTAGGGTGTCCAATGATATAATCCTTCGGGTGTAAAATCCTGGTCGTTCTTTAGGCTATCGTGTTCGCAGTCAAAGAAGTTTTCGGTGTTATAGCACATAATCCGTAGTGCGTCTGCTTTCTTTTTGGCATGCAGATACCCGGAACAAATGATGCATAGTATTGCTACAAGAATATGTTTCATCGTGGAGGCCTTTTACGGAACATATTCGTAGGCACCTATATCAGCCTTTTCGTCGGCTACGCGGCTTACCCCGTTTTTGTCAGTCGGATACAGGTTGGCCACCGTCATATCAGCTGTGTTGATGGCCGGTGAGCTTTGGTGCAATTTGAAATTGTAGGGATAAGTTAGGGTGTTAACAAAAACGGTTTGAGTATAATTTCCCCATACGGTGTTGGTATAGTAGCTGTCGGTCGAGCTGCTGCCTGCAATGAGGCAGTTAAAGAAATTTACCCCAAAGGTGGCATTCGTGTTATTCTTCAGCGATACTTCGTTGCTATACGAGCCGAAAATGATACAGTTTTTGAAGTTGGCTTCGCTAATAGGGTAGAGGGCGTTTGAGCTATCGTAGTTTCTTATTTGCACGGCTACATCTTTTCTGCCTACAGTGGGGTAATAGCCGGCAATGGTGCAATGTATGAAATTATAACTTCCGCCCAGCAGGTAAATACAATTTTGAGCACAATTGGATATTTGGTTGTTAATGGCTGTTATATTGGCATTTTGAGCCATAATTCCGCAAGAATCCATGTTGTGGATGGTTGAATTTTTGATGGTTAATTGAGGGGTGGCGCTGCTGCTTCCGGTGATGGCAATACCTGTTTTTGCACTTTTAATAGTGACGTATTCCATGTTATGTACACCTGTTGGTGAGTTTAGCCGGATACCTTTCCATTGACCTGAAAGGGTATCGTATGGTACGCCTTCAAAGAGGTAATCCATGCGGTCGCCTCTGAACACGATTGGTTTATCTAAAGTACCCACGGCGTTCAGATTACCGTTTATCACCACTTCGGCATTGTAATGGAAATACAATTTACATCCTTGCGTCACGGTAAGGGTTTTACCTTGTGCCACGGTGAGGTTGCCGTAAATAAGGAATGGCTTTTCGCCGGTTAAGGTGGTGTCGGTTGTTATGTTTTTGTTTCTTAAAATAATTACGTCTTGTCCGTATGCGGCTAGATTTACATATTGCTGGTTGCCATTGATGGTAAATCGGATAGAGTCCTTGATAAGCACCGGGGAGTTTTGGCTGGTAGGGTTCACGGTTATATTTACAAAGATGTACATGCTGTCTTTTGCTCTCAATTCAATATCAGAAAAGCTTTGGGATGAACTGGTTCGGCCTGATACGTTTATTTTGAAATTGGAGTTGGATCCTCCACCCAAGGATATGGATGAAATGTTTACCGCGTCGGAATTATGGTTGTAAACTTTTATTTTCGCTGTGACGGATGTAATGGTGGAAAACACCGTATCAAAAGAAACCGTTTCGGCAGAGAAACTTAACTTATCGCTTGAGCTAGTGGATATTTTATCATCCGAGCACGAGCAGGTAAGTATAGCAGTAAAGAATAGCACGAAGGCAAGCACCCAATGGTTTTGTTTCATATAATACGGTAGAAGATTCAACCGCAAATTTACAAGAAAACTTAGTTTTTGCTACTTTTTACCCTGAAAACTTGCTTATCCTTTCGGTTAAGAATAAATAAAGTATATTTGTGTAAATATTTACAATTAACATTATGCCAAGTCGTAGAGAATTAAAAAAGAATATTCATCAAGTTTGTGATGATTTGTTTTCCGAGTGTTGTATCCTTTTCGCTCTGATACCATCGACCGATGAGAAAAAGGTGGAAAAAGTGCTAGCTGAAATTATAGCGTTGGAAAAAGAATTTAGTGAAAAAACAGGGCTAAAAGGGGATGAGGCGAAAGCGGGTTCTAAACGCTATTATGCTAAATTAAAGTCCGACTGGGAAAAAGCTTTACAGAAAATAAGCGATGAAATAGGCGCTATTACGAAATAATATTTGTAAGCCGGCTAAGTTTTGAAAACTTGGAGGCTTTTAGTAAGGTTATTAGAAATGCAAAACCTGCCATATCTTTAAGATATGGCAGGTTTTTATCTTTTAATAAGTTTTAATATTATTTTTTTATTCTCATTTTGTAGAACGAACGCCATGCAAAATACATGGAAATAAGCAGCAATATTCCTCCAATAACGAAGTGTAGGGTGGAATAAGAGTGTTTTCCGCCTTCGCTTATATCGGACATCTTAACAGCAATTTCTACTGCCAGTAAGCCAAACAAGGTTGAGAATTTGATAATCGGGTTCAAGGCCACCGAAGAAGTGTCTTTAAATGGGTCGCCCACGGTGTCGCCAATCACGGTAGCTTCATGTAGTGGTGTGTTTTTCATTTTCATGTCAACTTCCACCAGTTTTTTAGCATTATCCCAGGCACCTCCGGCATTGGCCATATAAATTGCCTGAAATAAACCGAATACGGCAATAGACATCAAATAGGCCACGAAGAAGTTGGGGTCGAACAAGGCAAAAGCCAACGTAGCAGTCATCAACGTGATAAATATATTCCACATGCCTGCTTGTGCATATTGGGTACAAATTTTCACTACGGCGATGGAATCTTCTCTGTCGGCCGATGTTTTATCTAGCTTCATATTCTTTTTGATAAACTCAACCGCACGGTAAGCTCCTGTTGTTACAGCTTGTATGGATGCTCCCGAAAACCAGAATATCATGGCTCCCCCGGTAATCAATCCAAGTAGTACGGGTGCATGTGTTAAGTCGAGATTCAACATGCCCGTTTTCTTTAGTAATAAAATGATGGAGAAAATCATGGTAGTAGAACCTACCACGGCGGTACCTATTAACACGGGTTTTGCTGTAGCTTTAAATGTGTTACCCGCCGAATCGTTTGCTTCAAGATAATGTTTGCCTGTTTCAAAATCGGGTTCAAAACCGAAGTCGCGTTTTATTTCTTCTTTAATTCCCGGGATCTGTTCTATTTGCGAAAGTTCAAATACCGATTGAGCGTTGTCCGTTACCGGCCCATAGCTGTCCACGGCAATAGTTACCGGCCCCATACATAGGAATCCGAAAGCCACCAGTCCGAAAGCAAAGATAGGGGCATATTCAATCTGTCCCATACCTGGCAAGTTACTTATAAAGTAGGCAATGGTCATTAAGCCTACCATTAACATGCCTTTCCAGTAAGCAGAGAAATTGCCGGCCACAATACCGGATAAGATGGTAAGCGAGGCACCACCTTCGTTGGATGCTTCTACTATTTCGTGTACATGTTTTGACTTGGAAGAGGTAAATGCTTTTGTAAATTCGGGTATTAACACGGCGGCTAAGGTTCCGCAACTTATAATGGAAGCTAGTTTCCACCACAATCCTTCGGGAAGGTCGCCTATTAAGAAATAGCTCATAATAAAGCTAATGGAAATACACGAAACGGCGGCAATTCTAATTAAGCGTGATAAAGGAGCTTCAAAATCAAATTCCAGTTTCTTTCCGTATTTTGCTTCCGATATAGCTTGATTGATAAAGTAGGAGATACCTGAAAAAATATCCATCAGGAAGCGCATACCGAAAATCCATACAATCAACTTGGCTTGCAGGCTTACGTCGTTGATGGCTAGGGTGATGAACGAGATTAACGCCACACCTGTTACACCATAGGTTTCAAACGCATCGGCGGTAGGGCCCACGCTGTCGCCGGCATTGTCACCCGTACAGTCGGCAATTACACCCGGGTTGCGAGGGTCGTCTTCATCCACCTTAAATACAATTTTCATTAAGTCCGAACCGATGTCTGCAATTTTGGTAAAAATTCCACCTGCAATACGAAGTACGGAAGCTCCAAGCGATTCGCCAATGGCAAAGCCAAGAAAGCAGTATCCAACGATTTCGCGAGGTACAAACAGCAGGATGATAACCATCATCACAAGTTCTAATGATATAAGGAACAGCCCGATGGAGATACCCGAACGTAACGGGATATTTACCACATCCCACGGCCTTCTTTTTAGCGCGGCAAATGCTGTACGTGCATTGGCATACGTGTTGATACGAATGCCATACCATGCCACGGCATACGACCCTATGATACCTATTAAGGAAAAGAATAAAACAAAAAGGATTACAATGGGTGTAGAAATAGCACCGCCTTCGTTTGCCATAGAAAGGTAAAACACCATGGCAATGGAAATAATTCCAAATAGAATGGCTAGAAATTTACCTTGTTGAATCAAGTACGTGCGGCAGGTGTGATAAATGGTATCGGCCACATCAAGCATTGATTTGTGAGCCGGCATTCTTTTTACTTTACCTCTTAAATACATACTGATACCCAGCGTGCCTATAATAACGAAGGAACCGTAAAATAATAGATTGAAAGCACTTAAATTAAAGAATAAGGGGAAATGCCCATCGTGTAGATCTGGAATTTTAAGATCTGCATCACTTGCAAACAGGGGCGATGTGAATAACAATAATCCCAATGAAGTCAGGATCTTAGCACAGTTTTTCATAGAAATGTTTTTCATAATCGGTTGATAGTTGTTTTTATTAAGGAATTAAAACGAATTAATTTTTAATGTTAAGAAACAATATCTTTGTAAAGTGAAAATAAGGATTGAGCTAACTCTTTGTGTTTAACAAAAAGCTACATGAAATCCACCCTGATTGCTATTAAATACAGGTATTTGGATTTTTTAGTCCGGTAAATGCTTGTGAAATATTTTTATTTGGAGGAAATTTGTAAAAAAGAAATAGAAATGCCTTTAGTAGCCATGAACTTCTTTTTTAACGATTCTTTCACACCTGAAAAATTACACTTAAATAATAAAATTTGCTGATACCATTAATTTTTCATCTACACCAAATATCATCCACACCGAAAATACTACCACACAAACATCATATTTTACTGTTTTGTAATTTTAGATGTTTTTCAATCGCTTCTTTTTACTAAAAAAAGATATTTTTTTGAGATTATAAAGGTAATTCTTTGTTATATTTGTATATCTTTAAATAATGTTAAAAAACAGTAAAGTGCAACGGTTTTAATAATTAAGTGTAATTAAAATAATAAACTGTCACTAAAATATTTGTTTTTGTAGAAAACTTTAATATTTCCAAAAAGTGCGTTAGAAATTTATTTTTTTAACAAAAAAACAACTTGTACAATATACTTTTAATTAAGGGTTTATTTTAACTTTGCTTCAATTAAAAAAACATATACATATGCCTCGCGAAATAAAATTCAGTTTAGTGTACCGTGATATGTGGCAATCATCCGGGAAGTATGTGCCACGAGTAGATCAACTCACTAAGATAGCTCCAGTCATTATTGATATGGGTTGCTTTGCACGAGTAGAAACCAATGGAGGAGCTTTTGAACAAGTTAACTTGTTGTTTGGTGAAAACCCTAATAAAGCCGTTAGGGAGTGGACAAAACCTTTCAACAAAGTGGGTATTCAAACCCACATGTTGGAGCGTGGGCTTAACGGGTTGCGTATGTATCCCGTTCCAGCCGATGTGCGTCAACTATTCTTTAAAGTAAAACAGGCACAAGGAACCAATATCTCCCGTTCATTTTGTGGGCTCAACGATACGCGTAACCTGGAGCTTTCGGTTAAATATGCCAAAGAAGCCGGTATGATTTCGCAGGTAGCCTTGTGTATTACTTATTCGCCTATTCATACGCTGGAATATTACATGGGCATCGTGGATAGGGTGGTTGAATTCGGTTGTGACGAAATATGTCTTAAAGATATGGCCGGAATTGGTCGCCCTGCCTTTTTAGGCAGCTTGGTGCAAGCTATAAAGAAAAGACATCCGCATCTTATAGTTCAATATCATGGACATACAGGCCCCGGCTTTTCGGTGGCATCCATGCTCGAAGTAGCTCGTGCGGGGGTAGATTACCTGGATGTGGCTATGGAGCCTTTATCGTGGGGTAAGGTTCACCCGGACGTGATAACCATTCAGGCTATGCTCAAAGATGCAGGATTCCTGGTGCCTGATATTAACATGAATGCTTACATGGAAGCCCGCTCGATGACACAATCGTTTATCGACGATTTCCTTGGTTATTTTATCGATCCGGGAAATAAGCATATGACTTCTTTGTTGGTAGGTTGCGGTTTGCCTGGTGGTATGATGGGTTCCATGATGTCCGATTTGAAAGGAATGCACGGGGCTATCAACATGTCATTGCGCTCTCAAAACAAGAAGGAAGTATCGTTGAATGATTTGGTACTGCTCTTATTTGCTGAAGTTGAATATATATGGCCTCGCTTGGGTAATCCGCCATTGGTAACCCCATTTAGCCAGTATGTGAAAAATATTGCCTTGATGAATGTGATGCACACGTTGAAAGGCGAACCAAGATGGAGCACCATTGATAAAAATGCCTGGGATATGATTTTAGGGAAAACGGGTAAACTGCCCGGAACTTTGGCTCCTGAAATTATTGAATTGGTGAAAAAGAACGGATTTGAATTCTATACAGGAAATCCTCAAGATGCTTTCCCTAACGAACTGGATAAATATGAAGCCGAGATGAAAGAAAACGGCTGGGATTTGGGTCAAGATAAAGAAGAATTGCTGGAATTGGCTATGCACGACCGTCAATATCGTG
This sequence comes from Paludibacteraceae bacterium, assembly GCA_031292565.1. GTDB lineage: Bacteria > Bacteroidota > Bacteroidia > Bacteroidales > Paludibacteraceae > JAFGVL01. Next base: position 272,438 of record JARLGW010000001.1, on the reverse strand, counting down.
ATTACAAGAGCGGTGTGGCCAAGAAACGTTTTGAAGCGGAACTGGAAGCCGAAAAAGCCAAGGCCGGTGCACCTATTATTATAACCCGTCCGGTGGTAGAGATGCCTAAAATTAATGTAGAGGCCGTTCAAACCAAATATCCTGAAGCCAAGGCTGTACAAACACCAAGCAAAGGGCAGATGCTGTGGGAATATGATGCTATTGATGAATCCAAGGCACCTAATATAGGTGATGCCGTGAAGGAAGGCGATATAGTTGGTTATGTTCAAACCACTTATGGTATTGAACCGGTGAAGACAAGTTATAGTGGAAAATTGGTAGCTATTTATCCTGAACAAGGTGATTGGATTCAGAAAGGTGAAATCGTTGCATTTGTAGGGTAGGATAGTACCTAATGATAAATAGGAAGTCCGAAACAATTATTGTTTCGGGCTTTTTTTATAACTCATTTCTAATGTTAGATAGAAATGTAAGAGAACGTTATATCATATTACCTATGGCAAATAATCCATAGTAAACCTGCTAAGTTTTCAAAACTTAGCAAGTTTTTTTTATGTATCTTACCCTAAAATACTATAGGAAACTGTTACACCAGCCACCACGATTGACACCATGCTCATCAACTTGATAAGGATATTCAAGGATGGGCCGGAGGTATCTTTAAATGGATCGCCCACGGTATCACCTGTTATTGATGCTTTATGGCATTCGGAACCTTTTCCGCCCAAGTGTCCTTCTTCAATATATTTCTTGGCGTTATCCCATGCACCACCGGAATTTGCCATGAATATAGCCAGGATAAATCCGGTAGCCGTGCCACCAAGCAATAATCCCATTACACCGGCCATACCTAATATAATACCGGTGGCAACAGGAATAACAATAGCCAGTAAGGATGGAACCAACATTTCTTTTTGAGCCCCTTTGGTTGATATGGCCACGCAACGGGCATAATCGGGTTCGGCGGTGCCTTCCATAATCCCTGCAATTTCGCGGAATTGGCGGCGCACTTCTTCTACCATTTTTTGAGCTGCACGGCCTACTGCATTCATAGTCATTCCGCAGAATAGGAAGGCGGCCATCGAACCGATAAATGCACCTACCAGTACTAGCGGATTCATCAAGTCGATGTGGAAGTGTTGCATCATGGTAGGGATGTCGGCATCGCGAATATCTATATTTGTCGCGTGGAAAAATGCCTCTGCTTTTTCAGGAACACGGGCAATGGCTATTTTAATTTCTTCAATATAAGAAGCTAATAAAGCTAACGCGGTTAACGCTGCAGAGCCTATGGCAAAACCTTTACCTGTGGCTGCGGTAGTGTTGCCAAGAGAATCGAGTGCATCGGTGCGTTGACGAACTTCTTCGCCCAAACCGCTCATTTCCGCATTACCACCCGCGTTGTCGGCAATAGGGCCGTAAGCATCGGTAGCCAAGGTAATACCCAGGGTGGAAAGCATACCCACGGCTGCAATAGCAATGCCGTAAAGCCCCATGCTAATATGCGAAGGCTCGAAGTTACCTGCAGCAAACATGTATGCTAAAATAATAGAAGTACCCACTATTAACACAGGAAATGCTGTGGAAATCATACCCGTGCCTATACCTGAAATAATTACCGTGGCATGGCCTGTTTGCGTAGATTCGGCAATATGCCGGGTAGGTTTATATGCAGCCGAAGTATAGTATTCGGTAATTTTGCCGATACCGATACCGCCAACCAGTCCGGCCATCATAGCACCCCAAACGCCAATTGCATTGGGAATGTTCAAATAACGAAGTATGAGGAATGAGAAAATGGCAATAAGAACAGAACTTACGTTGACGCCACGGCTAAGTGATGCTAACAATTGCTTTTGAGATGCGTCTTCTTTAGCTCTTACCATAAAAATACCTACAATGGAAAGAAGGATACCCACGGCTGCAATAATCATCGGAGCAATTACCCCATTGAACTGCATGGCAAGCCCTTGCGAAGCAAAAGCTGTGGCTCCGAGAGCAGCCGTAGAAAGTACCGCTCCGCAATACGATTCGTAAAGGTCGGCACCCATGCCGGCCACATCGCCCACATTATCGCCCACGTTGTCGGCAATAGTGGCGGGGTTACGAGGGTCATCTTCGGGAATGCCGGCTTCCACTTTACCCACCAGGTCGGCACCAACATCGGCAGCTTTGGTGTAAATTCCACCCCCCACACGAGCAAACAAGGCTTGCGTTGAGGCTCCCATACCAAAGGTAAGAGTAGTGGTGGTGATTATAATTAATTTCATTTGAGGAGCCGCTGCAATAATTCCATTCGTTGTGTTATCCAACGCACCTATTATATATTGCAGGGCAAAGAACCAAATGGAAATATCCAACAGGCCAAGACCAACAACTACCAATCCCATCACGGCACCTGAACGGAAAGCTACACGCAAGCCATCGTTCAGCGAGCGTTGGGCGGCGTTAGCTGCACGTGCCGAAGCATACGTAGCCGTTTTCATGCCAAAGAAGCCTGATAAACCGGAAAAAAAACCTCCGGTGAGGAATGCAAATGGCACCCACGGATTTTGAATCCCCAACACGTATGCCATAAAAGCAAAGATCAGCGTTAGAATGATAAACACGATACCAACTACCTTGTATTGCTGCTTCAAGTAAGCCATGGCTCCTTGGCGTACATACAACGCAATTTTTTTCATAGTATCCGTACCTTCGCTTTCCTTCAACATTTGTTTGTAAAAGAAATAGGCAAATCCTAGTGCAAGAGCTGATGCAATGGGCACTAAGAAAAACAGTGAGTTAAAATTACTATCCATAGCGTCTTAAGATTAAAAATTTAGATTATTGATTAATTAAAGAAAATGAAAAATTCTAAATATGTGTATTTCTTAGTAACAAATTTAATCGAAATCATTATACTGTGTTTTGTTTTAGCTTTTTTTTATAATAATAATTAAAATGTGAATTCCTCTATTTATAGTATCTTTCCGGTATTAATTTAAATAAAATACTATTTATCAAAACATTAATTGGCTTTCTTACATTGTGTATATTTTGAATTGGAGAAAATATTTCTATGTTGTTTCAATTAATTTCGTTAATTAATAAAATTAATATTAAATAAAGTGGCTATGTTTTTTTCAAATATCCATATGCTGGATGTTTCAATTAAAAATAAAGTTACTTTTGTGTTATGTTTTATCCTTAAAATAGTTAAAAATGTCGATGTTAAATTTCACGGGTATATTGATAGGAATCTGTGCCTTTTTGATTATTGGTTTATTGCATCCGGTAGTGATTAAAACCGAATATCATTTTGGTACCAAGGTGTGGCCTTTGTTTTTAATAGGAGGGTTGGTTTGTGTCGTTTTTTCGCTGTTCACTACGAGTATCTTTTTGTCCACTATACTAAGCGTGTTGGGTTTTTCTTTATTTTGGAGTATTTTGGAACTATTTGAACAGAAAAAAAGGGTGGAAAAGGGTTGGTTTCCTCGAAAAGAATCAAAGAAATAAAATTATTAAGGCAATAGCGCAAAGCTTGCTCGTTATGTTGAGTTTTTTTACTACTTTTGCCCAATTTTTATTTTAAAAATAGATTTTACATGGCTCAATTTTTAGACGAAGTATCGAGAACGTTTAGTGAATATCTGCTAATTCCCGGATTAACCACTAAAGAATGTATTCCTCACCTTGTTAATTTACAGACCTCTGTAGTGAAGTTTAAAAAAGGAGAAGAATCATCCGTAAAAATCAATATCCCTTTTGTGTCTGCCATTATGCAATCCGTTTCTGACGATGGAATGGCCATTGCATTGGCCAAAAATGGAGGTTTAGCCTTTGTTTATGGTTCGCAGAGTATCGAAACCCAAGCGGAGATGATACACAAGGTAAAAAATTACAAATCGGGATTTGTAATTAGTAGGGCAAATCTTACGCCGGAACACACGTTGGCTGATATTGTTGCGTTGAAAGAAAGAACCGGGTTTTCAACTATCGGTGTTACTGAAGACGGCACTTCCAATGGTAGATTGTTGGGTATTGTTACGGGGCGTGATTATAGGCCTACCCGTGATGACCATAACCGTAAGCTAAAAGAGTTTATGACTCCGTATTCAAAACTTGTTTATGGTGAATATGGTATCTCTTTACAGGAAGCTAACGATTTGATATGGACAAATAAGCTTAATTGCTTACCTATTATAGATAAAGATCAGAATTTGCGTTATTTCGTTTTCCGTAAAGATTACGAAAGCCACAAAGAATACCCTAACGAGGTGTCCGACGGGAAAAAACGCCTGGTTGTAGGTGCCGGTATTAATACTCGTGATTATGAGGAGCGGGTACCTGCTTTGATTGAAGCCGGAGCCGATGTGCTATGTATTGACTCTTCCGACGGTTTTTCCATCTGGCAAAAAGAAACATTGGAATATATAAAAACCACGTATGGCGAAAAAGTAAAAGTTGGAGCCGGAAACGTGGTGGATAGAGACGGGTTTCTGTATTTGGCGGAAGCCGGAGCCGATTTTGTAAAAATAGGAGTAGGGGGTGGTTCTATTTGTATTACCCGCGAACAAAAAGGTATTGGCCGTGGTCAGGCTACCGCGTTAATAGAAGTAGCCAAAGCTCGGGATGAATATTTTGAAAAGACAGGCGTATATATTCCTATTTGTTCCGATGGTGGTATCGTGCAAGATTATCACATGGTATTGGCCTTGTCTATGGGTGCCGACTTCTTGATGATGGGGCGTTATTTTGCCCGATTTGATGAGAGCCCAACAAGAAAGCTTCTTATCGGTGGTAATTATGTTAAAGAGTATTGGGGCGAAGGATCTAATCGTGCTCGTAACTGGCAACGTTATGATATGGGTGGTGCCGATGGACTCAAGTTTGAAGAAGGAGTAGATAGTTATGTTCCTTATGCCGGGAAATTAAAAGATAACATAGAAATTACGTTGGGGAAAATTAAATCTACGATGTGTAGTTGTGGCGTAACTAATTTAAAAGAGCTGAAAGCAAAAGCTAAAATTACATTGGTATCGTCAACAAGTATAATTGAAGGTGGTGCACACGATGTAATAGTGAAAGATTCAAGAAATTAATAAAAACGACACTTAAAGTAATAAGTTAATGAAAAGGCCGTTTCATAAACATTGAGACGGCTTTTCTTATGAAAAGCCCTATAAAATGGCGGTTATACGTTAAATTTGTATACATTTTTTTAGATTTGTGCTAAATAGTTACAAAAAGCCTTAAATCGTGAGGCAAATCAATGTTCTATAACATGTTTTTGTGTACTTTTAGTGTGATTTTGTGTTTTTAATAAGTATATCAATTAACCTGAAAATAAACAAAGATATTTTAAAAATGATTGAAACATTAAAGATGAAAGGCATTGTATTGCCGGATGAGGTGCAGCAGTTGTTGAATTCTGCAAAAAAAGTTACTTGGTTTAACACAACGGATGAATTGTTGAATGCCAGCACCAATGGAGCTGAAAACAAATCATTTGAAGTAAAATATGACATTCCAGGTAAAGGAGAATATACCGAAGCTATTGTACACAGAGTGTCCAACGGTATTTCTACTAACTACACGGAAGCTTATATGCGTCGTAGAGATCCTAATACGATGTTTATCGCAGATAATTATCCAACGGATAAACCGAAGTTTAAAGATGCTTTCGGTTATGATTTTAGCAAGTTGAAAGCTGAAACTTTTGATTGGTTTAAAGAACAAGAATTAGGCGTATTTTTCTATTTTGCAGGTTATTATCCTATTGGTGTAGGAGGATTGGTTATTGCACCGGCTAATGCAGGATTCTTTTCCTTTGGCTTGGCTTTGTTGCAAAAAATGATCTCTATCAAGGATATGCCTAAAGATTTCCAATTGGATTCTATCATTTATGTAGCACCTCCTTTCCGTCATACACACTTTAATGGAAAGCAAGTGGTGGTACATGATCGTGGTGAAAAAATTCATGAAATGTATTCTTACAATTTGTATCCGGGGCCAAGTGCTAAAAAAGGCTTGTACGGAGCATTACTTCATAAAGGAGAAAAAGAAGGTTGGATTACTACACACTGTTCTACTGTAAAAGTAACCAGCCCTTATGATAATACTACTACCTTTATGCACGAAGGTGCCAGTGGTGGTGGCAAGAGCGAAATGATGCAACATATTTTGCGTGAGGAAGATGGTCAGGTTTTGATTGGTTATAATTTGATAACAGACGAACGCCGATTGATAACTATTCCTTCTTTTTGTACATTCAGCCCTGTAACTGATGATATGGCTCTTTGTCATTACTCTTACCAAAACGGAAATGGTAAATTGAGATTGATGGATGCCGAAAACTCATGGTTTATACGTGTGGATAGCGTAAAAGAATATGGTGACGATCCTTTTATGGAAAAAATCACGATTAGTCCATCGGAACCATTGGCTTTTTTAAATATTGATACAAAACCGGATTGTACTGCCCTTATTTGGAATCATACGGAAGATGAACCAGGCAAACGTTGCCCAAATCCACGTGTGATTGTGCCAAGATATATTGTGCCTAACATCGTTAACGAACCTGTGTCGGTAGATATTCGTAGTTTTGGTGTGCGTACTCCACCTTGTACGTTGGAAAATCCTTCATATGGTATTATTGGTATCTTCCATTTGCTTCCACCTGCATTAGCTTGGTTGTGGCGTTTGGTTAGTCCACGCGGATATGGTAACCCAAGTATTTCGGGCTCTACCGGTCAAGGGTTGGATAGCGAAGGCGTTGGTTCTTATTGGCCGTTTGCAACAGGTAAAATGGTAACACAAGCTAACTTGTTGTTAGACCAAATTATTAATACTCCAGAAGTAAAATATGCTATTACTCCTAATCAACATATTGGAACATGGAAAGTTGGCTTCAAACCTCAATTGTTAATGCGTGAGTATTTAACTCGTAGAGGTAACGCCAATCTTAAACATGACCAATATCAACCTGCACGTTGTTCATTGTTGGGTTATGAGTTGAACTATTTGACTATTGAAGGTTCAAAAATTCCTTCCCGTTTCTTGAAAGTTTACAAACAACCAGAAATTGGATTTGAAGGTTATGATAAAGGTGCTGAAATACTAACAGAGTTCTTCAAAACCGAAATCAAGAAATACTTGCAACCGGAATTGAACCCTATTGGTCGCAAAATTATTGAAGCTTGTTTAGTTGATTGTGCTTTAGAAGACTATAACGAATTTATCCCAAGTTCTATCTAAGTTTTCTAATCAAATAAATATTCAACCTTTTAGAAAATTCAACTTGTTTGAGTTTCTCTGAAAGGTTTTTTTATATATCTGCATCTCTTTTACTCCTTTTCTATTGATATTAAACCCTTAACGGGCCAATAATAACTTAAATTTTTTCTCCATTATTATTTTTTCAATGAAATTATTTTTGGAAAACTTTTATTTATTGTTTAAAAAATATCTATCTCATTATTAGTATCTTGTGAATTTTTTTGGAAAACTTTATTTTATTTACTGTGAAATAAGTTGATAATTTTAATCTAATTTCTATCTTTGTCTAAGTAATGGTTCTGCTTTTACCATTCGGTAATTTGATTAAAAGGGAATTCCGTGTAATTCGGAAACAGTCCTGCCTGCTGTAAAGCTCATATTTTAATTTCGTATAAAACCTCAATGCCACTGTCCATAATATTGGGGATGGGAAGGCGTACGAAAAGAGCCAAGTCAGAAAACCTGCCATTACTTTAACTAACAAGCTTGCGAGGAAAGCTTTAGGTACTTATACACATTCATTTTTATTTTATTGCTTGCGTTTGTAGCTCCGCTGTATTTGCATGGGTGTTAACCTGTGGAGGTATGACTTTTATTTCTGTGTTCGTGTATTAGCTTGAGTTCTATTTTATTAATAAACTAAAATATTTTATTATGGAATTATTCATAATCAAAAGGGATGGGAAAAAAGAGGTTTTTTCCGTGGAAAAAATTAAGAGTGCAATAGCAAAAGCATTTTTGTCGGTGGGCAGCTTTGCTACGCAAGATGTTATTGGTAATATTTTATGTAGGGTAAGTATTACGGATGGTATTAGTGTGGAAGAGGTGCAAAATCAGGTGGAAATTGCTTTGATGGCTGAAAAGTATTACGCGGTAGCCAAGTCGTACATGCTATATAGGCAAAAGCATGCCGAGGATAGGGAAGTGAGCGAGAAACTTAATTTTTTGATGGATTATTGTGATGCTTCCAATGCGGCTACGGGTAGTAAATTTGATTCCAATGCCAACGTGGAGAATAAAAATATGGCTACACTTATAGGTGAACTACCCAAATCGAATTTCATTCGGTTGAATCGGCGGTTATTAACGGATCGCTTGAAAGATATGTATGGTAAAGAGCTGTCGGATAAATATTTAGATCTTTTAAATAATCATTTTATTTATAAAAACGACGAAACTAGTCTTTCCAACTACTGTGCCAGCATTACCATGTACCCGTGGCTTATAGGAGGAACTACATCTATAGGTGGCAACTCAAAGGCACCGACTAACCTAAAATCTTTTAGTGGTGGGTTTGTAAATATGGTGTTTATGGTATCTAGTATGCTAAGTGGAGCCTGTGCCACGCCCGAATTTCTGATGTATATGAATTATTTTATCGGCCTGGAGTATGGGCAGGATTACTATAAAGACACTGAAAAGGTGGTTGACCTGTCACGCAAACAACGAACGTTGGATAAGGTTATTTCTGATTACTTTGAGCAAATAGTGTACTCAATAAATCAACCCACGGGGGCTAGAAATTTTCAGGCTGTGTTTTGGAACATATCTTATTATGACCGATATTATTTTGAGAGTCTGTTTGAAAATTTTATTTTCCCGGATGGGAGCAAGCCGGATTGGGATTCGCTTAACTGGCTGCAAAAAAAGTTTATGAAATGGTTTAACAAGGAACGTACACGTTCGGTTCTTACATTTCCCGTTGAAACAATGGCTTTATTGACGGCGAATGGAGAACCGAAAGATAAAGAGTATGGCGATTTTACCGCCGAGATGTATGCCGACGGACATTCGTTCTTTACTTACTTAAGTGACAATGCGGACTCTTTGAGTAGTTGCTGTCGCCTGCGTAATGAAATTACGGATAACGGATTTAGTTATACGCTTGGGGCTGGAGGGGTTTCTACCGGATCAAAGAGTGTGCTTACCATTAATTTGAACCGTTGCATCCAGTATGCCGTAAAGGAGGGTGTGCCATATCAACTGTTTCTTGAAGATGTGGTTGATAAGGTGCATAAGGTGCAACTGGCGTACAACGAGAATTTAAAATACATGCAATCCAAAGGCATGCTTCCGTTGTTTGATGCCGGATATATTAATATGGGTCGTCAATATCTTACAATCGGTGTAAACGGCTTGGTTGAAGCTGCTGAATTTTTAGAAATCGAAATAAACGATAATCCTAAATATGAAGGGTTTGTGCAACAAGTGCTTGGGTTGATTGAAAAATATAATAAGAAATATCGCACGGGTGAAGTCATGTTTAACTGTGAAATGATTCCTGCCGAAAATGTGGGCGTGAAACATGCTAAATGGGATAGAATGGATGGATATAAAGTGAACCGTGATTGCTACAACAGTTATTTTTATCTGGTGGAGGACGATTCGTTGAATATCATTGATAAGTTCCGCCTGCATGGACGTAAATACATAGAGCATTTAACGGGAGGTTCCGCCTTGCATCTTAATTTGGAAGAACACCTTAGTAAAGAGCAGTACAAACAATTATTGCGAATAGCAGCACAAGAAGGATGTAATTATTTTACGTTTAATATACCCAACACGGTTTGCAATGAATGTGGACATATTGATAAGCACATGCTTAACGAGTGCCCGGTATGTAAAAGTACAAACCTGGATTACCTCACGCGCATTATAGGGTACATGAAACGCGTAAGCAATTTTTCGCAAGCAAGGCAACAGGAAGCCTCAAAACGTTATTATGCTAAGGTTCGTTAATTATAGTGTTGTTTTTCAGGAAGTGCCTGATGAGGTGACATTGGCTATCAATATATCGGGCTGTCCCAATAAGTGTAAGGGATGCCATAGCCCGTATCTTATGGAAAACACGGGCGATATATTGAACAATGAGGTTTTAGCTGGTTTATTGAACAGATATAAACACGCGATTACCTGTGTGTGCTTTATGGGTGGAGATTCCGAGCCCAAAGCAATTGAGGGATTATCTTTTTTTATTCGGGAATCAACTGATAATCAAATAAAAACAGCTTGGTATTCCGGTAAACAACGGTTGCCTGAAAATTGCTCTTTAGAAAATTTCGACTACATAAAATTAGGTTCCTATATAGAGGAACTTGGAGGGTTGGATTCACCATCTACCAATCAACATTTTTATAAAATAAAAGATGGACGGATGATTGATAAAACAGAACTTTTTACAAAAAAATGAAAGAATATTGCTCAAAAAAGGTTTTTGTCTATAATTTACCTTCTTATTGATTGACTTAAAAAGGGAAACACTTCTTAATTGAGGGGACGTGTTTCCCTTTTTATTTTAAAACGGTTTTGAAAAATAACCCCTCATGCCACACATTACAGTCGTTGAGAGGGTATACCTGTATTGTTAGCTCAAATATCTGGCTTCAAAAAGTCTTTTCGTTTAATTTTCCCTCCGGCATTCAACCTGAATTTCATACTACGTTAGTTCGCAAATTGCTCCTTTTTGCTCCAGTTTTGCTCATTTTTGAATATACTAAACGATGTAATTCATATTTTTTACAACCAGTAGTTTCTTTGTGTTGTATTGTTGTATTAAATTAATAGATATAATTATTGAAATGCCTTTTCACAAAAGGATTTGTGCAATTTAGAGCATAAAAATTTTGCCATTCTATGATATTATTTAAACTAATGCTTTATAACATAGAGAGATGTTTTGTTACTAATTATTTTTTTTAATAGAAATTAATAGGAGTGAAAAGCCTTTTATTTTCGGAATAAATATTTATTTTTGATAAATATTTTTAATTAGAACACAAGATGTTTTATACTCTTAGATATTTTACCACCATAATTTTTTCTGTTTTTTTTGTAATGTCCGTGTTTACGCAGGCACAGCGTATGAATACAGATTCTATGTACCTTCAAGCTAAAGAAAATCTGTTGAAGGGGAATTACGAAAAGACACGAAATTTAAGTTATCAAGTGCTACATGTGTATCCTGATAACTATGATTTTCGTACGTTGGTTGCTCGCTCTTTTCTTTGGGAGAAGAATTATAATGCTGCTCAACTTGAATTGGATACAATATTGAAAGCAAAGCCCGATTATAAAGATGCTTTGTATATTCAAAGCGATTTGTTTTATTGGACAAATAATTGTGCTGATTGTATAAAACAGGCTAAAGAGGCATTAATACGTTATCCTGAAGATAGTTTATTTGTCTCAAGAGTAAAGTTGTGCGACAAGTCGGCTATTGACAACCCCAATATTTTGATGGGGGACAAGAAGAATAAAGTGTCCGTATATTACGTGTATGATTATTACGTAAATACCACTTTTCCATCGCATCATTTGGCTTACACGGAATATGCCCGGAATTTGGATATAGGTACGCTGATTGGTCGTTTAAGTTACGCTAATAGCTACCACATCAATGGTGTACAAGGTGAAGTAGAGGGGTATATTAAACTGCATAAGAAAGGATACTCGTATCTTAATGCAGGCTATTCTGAACAGAAAATATTTCCTCACTACAGATTTGGAGCAGAGTATTTTCATTCTTTTTCTATGGCAATGGAGGCCTCGTTGGGCATGAGGTACTTGAATTTTGATTCCATTCATGTTGTTGTTTATACGGCTTCAATTGGCAAATATTTGGGAAATTGGTATGGTAACGTGCGCATATATCTGAGTGATAAAAATACAAATAGCAGTGTGTCTTATACAGGGCTGATAGAAGTACGGAAGTATTTTTCCATAAAAGAGAATTACTGCGGGTTAAAGCTTAATTATGGTTATTCGCCGGACGATAGAAACCAGGTAATGAATACTTCTTACTACTTAAAATCATTAGGTGTAAGGGCTGAATATAACCGGAGGTTTTTTACGAATTGGATATTTAATATAGCGGCTATGTATCAAAATGAAGAATGGGAAACTAGCAGTTATCGAAATATTTACACTATACAATTGGGCATTTCTTATCTATTTTAAAAAACTAGGTGTATGAAAATTCTTGTATGTGATAAAGAAACTCTTTTATTAAAGCTATTGAGTAGCGAGTTGACACCTCATGGTTATAATGTTTTTACAGCCGACAATGGGTATCGAGCCATGACCTTGTTGCGAGCTGAAAAGCCTGATATTGTGATTACCAATATATTACTTCCGCTGATAAATGGTTTTGAATTCTTATCTCAAATAAGAAAAATAAACAGAAGATCCGCGGTTATTGTATATTCGGCCATTAAATCGGAGCACATCATTGAACAGATATTTCTATTGGGGGCTCGTGATTTTATTGCAAAACCATTTGACCCTGAAAAACTTATAATCAGGATAAAGATGCTTATATAATACTTTAAATTCTACGAATATGCTTAGTCATAAATACATGGTAATTTCAGTATATATAGCTTTGCTAAGTTGTGTTTTAACGATTGTTTTTTTCTTTAGAAATAATTTGGAAATAATTTTTACTACCGGAAAATTTCCATTAATAACGAATCTCAAATTTAATTTGAATGAGTTTATTCATGCCTTCAATCAAGATAATACTCCTCATCAAGTATTTCTACGGTATTTTATAGCATTAGTATCACTGTTTATTATTATATGTTTTATAAGCATAAACGTATTGTTTATTTTGCTTATATTGAGGCGATTAATAAAGTTTGATAAAGAAAAGAAAGATGCTTTAAAAATAGAACATATACAAAAATTAATTATCCAATATTTGTATTCCGACAAATCGGCATACGCTATTGATCAACTTCGCCGCCAGCAGAAGCAAATTGTTGTAGATCAATTATTAGCATTATATGTTTCTATTGTAGGCAATAAAGCGAGGATGGTAAGAGAATTGTTCTTTTCTCTGAAATTAGACGAATATGTGTACATGAGATGTAATAATTATTATTGGCATGTAAGGGTAAAATATATGGATATTGCATCAATAATGAAGATAGAGCGAGTTAAAAATATTGCTCAAAGGTATATGCACTCATCTAACTCTTTAATGAGAACCTGTGCCATTAAAGCGTATCTTAATTTAGATTCCGAACATTCCTTTGACTATTTACACCGTTTCAAAAAATATATTACCGAATGGAATCAAATAAATTTGTATAACCTGATTGTTAAACAGTCATTATCTGTTCCTTCCTTTTATCAATTCCTTTCGTCGGACAACCCTACTGTTGTATGTTTTGCGCTGAAAATGATTCAATTGCATATCCAAACTGAAAGGCGGCGTGAGGTTCTGCAATTACTTTTGCATAAAGACACGGCAGTTAGAAAAGAAGTTGTCATTACAATTAAAGTATTATATATTAAAGAAGCTGTTCCTCTTTTAATGGCCAACTATAAAACTGAATCAGAGCTTGTTCAATTTGAAATAATAAGAACATTGGCGAAACTAGATACTGAGGAATCGACATTGTTTCTAATCAATCTATTAAACGTTGACGATTTTAAATTTAGGATGGAAATAATAAAGAATATCAGTTTGACATATCGGAAGCGTATCTTAACAGAATTTGAATCAAACAAAGAAATTGTAGCAATTGTAAAGCATGTGTCCGACAAAAGAATTATGTTTTAAATGAAATACTTATGAATACAGTTACATACATATTGAATTTTGCAATAATGATATATAGTTTATCTATATGTTTGTATTATGTATTTCTAGGATTAGTTTCCGCTTTTCATCTTATTGCATACAAAAAGTCGAATAGCTTTGTGGATCATAATTTGTTACTATCATCTCCAATGGCTCCAGGTATATCCATTATTGCCCCGGCTTACAATGAAAGTAAAACAATTGTAGATAATATAAATGCCCTCCTTTCGTTACACTACGGAATCTTTGAAGTTATTGTGGTAAATGATGGAAGTAAGGATGATTCTTTGGAAAAAGTTATTAAAGAATACGAGTTGGAGAAAGTTGATTTTGCTGTAAACTATCAATTGAAGACCAAAGAAATAAGATCCGTATATAGGTCGACCAATAAAGCATATCGTTTTTTAACCCTGATTGACAAAGAAAATGGAGGTAAAGCCGATTCGTTGAATGCCGGTTTAAACATATCTCAGTATGATTATTTTGTTGCCATAGATGTCGATTCGGTTATTGAACCCGATGCGTTGCTCAAAATGATTAAGCCTTTTTTGGAATCGACCGATAAAAAAGTTATTGCTACCGGTGGAGCCATTTATATAGCCAATTCGTGTAAAATAGAAAATGGTCAGATAATTGACATTGAGGTTCCGCGTAATATGTTGGCTCGTTTTCAGGTACTGGAATATACGAGAGCATTTTTAATGGGGCGTATAGCGTGGAGCCGGTTAAATGGTTTGTTGTTAGTATCCGGTGCATTAGGCTTGTTTGATAAAAACGTTGCTATTAACTGTGGTGGTTATTATTCACAAACAGTAGGAGAGGATATGGAGCTTGTTGTTAGGATGAGGAGATACATGTATGATAGAAAAGAAAAACACAGTGTACGATATATACCCGATCCTCTTTGCTGGACAGAAGTGCCTACTACATTAAGAATGCTTGGTAGGCAACGAAACCGTTGGACGCGAGGCACAATGGATACCTTGTGGATACATCGTAAATTATTTTTTAATCCGAAATACGGAAGATTAGGCATGGTAGGCTACCCTTTTTGGTTCTTTTTCGAGTGGTTGGCTCCAATCATTGAATTTTCCGGGTTTTGTTATCTGATTGTTCTTATTCTATTAGGTTCAATAAATTGTTATTTCTTTTTATTCTTGTTGGCGTTTGCCTATTTATTTTCTGTGGCATTTTCTTTCTATTCCATCCTTTACGAGGAATTTACATACCACAAATACAGGCGTGTAGAGCAGATTTACAGGCTGTTCTTCACCTCGTTAATAGAACCTATAAGTTACCATTTTTTAAATGTATGGTGGGCTTTAACTGGGAATATATCATTTCTGAAAGGAGAAAAAACATGGGGAGCAATGGATAGAAAGGGGTTTAATTCAAAAGAATAAATTTAGTACAAAAAAATGCCTCTTCGATAAATCAAAGAGGCGTTTTTTTATTTTTCAAATTCTTCCATATTAAACTCTAAGGGAAATGTAATTGGTTCGGATGAAATTGCGGAAAAATTTTCTTCTAAAGAATCATTTTCTTCTTTTTTTTCACTCTCTTCTGCTATAAAAGCACTTCCTTTTGTTTTAATAAAGTCTATAACTTCTTGCAAGCCATCCACGAATTTGTCAAAATCTTCCTTGTATAAGAAGATTTTGTGTTTTTCGTATGAAACTTGTACATCTTCATCAAATCCAGACACAATTTTTTTGCTTTCGGTAATTGCTACAAATAAATCATCTTTTCTATTTCGTTTAACGTCTAAGTAATAAATTCTTTTACCGGCTTTAATTGACTTTGAAAAGATAATTTCTTGTTCTCTGTTTTCAATACGAACTTTTGGTTTGTAATCTTCCATCATAAATCAGCTTTATTTTAACCCCCTTTTTTTGAATAACGAAAATATGTTCCAAAATTGTATAATTTTTTTTACATTTCAAACAAAAAGCGATGTGTTTTTTAAGCATATTTTTTTGATATGGAGAAATAAACATATATTTTTGTAGCCAAATACAACGAAGCTCCCTGAAAAAATGATAAATAGAATTTTGCTGCGTATAAAGATTGTTCAGCTTTTGTATGCTTACATGAAGAATCAATCAAAATCACTTGATGTGGCTGAAAAAGAATTATTCTATAGTTTGGATCAAACTTATAATTTATACCACTTTCTATTGCTCCTTATTCCTGACATTACCTTTTATGGTAAAAAACGCTTGGATTCGGCTAAAAACAAGCTTTGTCCGACACCGGAAGAACTTAACCCCAACTCAAAATTTGTAGATAACTCTTTTGCCGCTTTGTTTTCCGAAAACGAAGCTTTTGTAAAATACATAAAAGAGCATAAGCTTTCGTGGGTAAATTATCCTACCACCATTAAAAACCTATACGAAACCATTGTTAGTAGCGATTTTTATATCGAATATATGAATTCGTCCACCTCGTCATTTGAAGAAGATAGAGATTTGTGGCGTAAAATATTCAAACGGTGCATATTGTCAAATGAAGAATTGTTGACTTCACTGGAAGAGCAATCCATCTATTGGAATGATGATTTGGAAATAGTGGTAAGTTTTATTTTGAAAACCATCAAGAAATTTGATTTTGAAGATGGCAGAACAAAACCTTTGCTACCAATGTTTAAAGATGATGAAGATAGAATGTTTGCCTCTAAATTATTTAGGTCAGCCATTTTAAATGGAGTGGAATACAAGGCTTTGATTGACGAACATACAAAGAATTGGGAGATAGATCGTATTGCCTTTATGGATGTGGTCATCATGCAATTAGCTTTAGCTGAAATACAGAATTTTCCAACCATTCCGGTAAATGTAACATTGAATGAATATATCGAAATTTCAAAAACATATAGCACCGATAGAAGTAGCAATTTTATTAATGGCGTGCTAGACAATATTGTAACCCAGTTAAAAAATGAGAATAAATTAGTCAAAGCAAAGATATTCTCTTTGAATCAAAAATAATTTTTTAAATTTGTCCTAAAATTATAAAAACAGAATCAACATGAATTTAAGCATTTTATTACAAGCTGGCGGTGTTGCTGGTGGTGGTATTGGAAATATCGTACTTATCGTATTAATGGTTGTAGTATTCTACTTCTTCATGATCAGACCACAACAAAAACGTCAGAAAGAAGTTAAGAAATTTCAAGAATCTATCCAATCAGGAACCGAAGTTATTACCACAGGCGGCATCTATGGTAAAGTAAAAGAAGTAAAAGACAAATATTTGATAGTTGAAATAGCAGAAAACATCCGTATTAAGGTTGAAAAAAATGCAGTATTTGCATCTCCTGTCGACGCTCAAGGCTCAAAATAAATAAAGGTAATTGCCATGCTAAAGTTTCGGCAAACCATATCAAAGTATAAAAAGATTAGAACCTCCTTACCAAAGGAAGTTTTAATCTTTTTTGTTTTTTTTGTAATATCAACTTTTCTTTGGTTTCTATATACATTGAGCAAACCACATGAGGATGATTTGATATTTTCCATCCATTATAAAAATTTTCCACCAAATTACGTTTTAACACAATCATTGCCTAAAACTCTTCATCTAAGAGTGAAAGATATTGGTTTCAACCTGTTGCTAAATGATTATTATCATTCAAATAAGGTTGTTGATATTGATATGAAAAATCGCTTTAATAGCGATGAAAAGCCATTTTATTTAACCTACAAAGATTTACGAAAAAGCATCTTATCCCAAATAGGCCAAACGGCCACTATCATTAATTTCTCCCCACGTTATATTTTGGTTGCTTATGATAGGCTGTCTCAGAAAGTTTTGCCCGTTAAGTTTGTTGGCAATATAAATTTATACCAGCAATATACCTTGAGTGGAGAGATTCAAATAAAGCCAAAACAAGTTAAAGTATACGGGTCAAAATCGGTGCTTGATACCATGAAAGCCGCCTATACAAAGCCCGTTGAATTAATGGATTTGAATGCAACCAAGAATTTGAGAGTGGATATAGATTTAAAAAACAATATTATAGCACTTCCTCGGCAGGTTGATGTTTTAATCCCGGTAGAATTATTTACCGAGAAAACCATTGCCGTACCTGTTGATGAACAAAATTTTCCACGTAATATTCAATTGCGAACGTTTCCAGCCACGGTTAATGTTACCTTTTTAGTTGGGTTGAGCCATTTTCAGGAAGTAAATGCTGATAACATTCAGGTTTATTTGGAATACAACGCCATCATAAAAAACAAAAAAGGAAAACAAAAGGTTAGTGTACAACCCTTGGTACCCTATATTTCAAATATACGCGTGTCGCCTGATGCCGTGGAGTATATTATGGAAGAGAAAAACGGTAGAAACCATGATTAAAATTGGTATTACAGGTGGTATAGGGTCGGGCAAAACAATAATCAGTTCGTTGCTCAAGGGCATGGGCTACCCGGTTTTTGATGCTGATACGGAATCAAAACGCTTGTGTAACGAGTATGAACCGTTGAAGCAAAAGCTCACCGTTGCTTTTGGTAAGGAAATATATGATAATACGGGGCAATTAAATAAAGCAGCATTTGCAACAATAATTTTTAACGACCCGCGCAAGCTGCAACTAGCTAACAGCATTATTCATCCTCAAGTTATAGAAGCATTTTTAGCTTGGGCAGCGTGTAACCAAAGCAAACTTGTATTTGTTGAGTCCGCTATTTTGTTGGAATGTGCGCTTGAAAGTCAAGTAGATAAAATTGTGGTAGTAACCGCTCCCGAAGATGTTAGAATACAGCGTGTGATGAGCCGGGAAGGAGTGGGGGCTGAAGCGGTAAAAGCCAGAATGAAAAATCAATTACCGGAACCACAACGCCTTGCCAAAGCCGATTATGTTATCAGTAACGATTATGTAACCCCCGTTATTCCACAAGTAGAAGAAATGCTACAATCCGTAGTTTCTTCCGTTTCCTCTAATCAATAATTGTTTCCCGTTTTTCCAGCAATACCACGTTTTCCACGTGATGCGTGTGTGGGAACATATCCACCGGCTGCACTGCCGTTACCTTGTATTGTGCATCCATCAGCGATAAATCCCTGGCTTGCGTAGCCGGGTTACAACTTACATATACAATTCGCGTGGGCGAAGCAAACAAAATGGCTTTTATCACGTCATCGTGCATGCCTGCGCGGGGAGGGTCGGTAATGATAACATCCGGTTTGCCATGTTTGTCAATAAATTCGGTGTTCAAAATATCCTTCATATCCCCGGCATAGAACAGCGTGTTGGTTATTCCGTTTATTTCGGCGTTAACCTTTGCATCCTCAATGGCTTCAGGCACATATTCAATACCCACTACCTGTTTGCAACTCCGGGCTACAAAGTTGGCAATAGTACCCGTTCCGGTATATAAATCGTAAACCAATTCGTTGCCGGTAAGCTGTGCGAAATTTCGGGCAATCTTATACAGTTCGTAAGCCTGATTAGAGTTAGTTTGGTAAAACGATTTCGGGCCGATTTTAAACTTCAAGCCTTCCATTTCTTCAAAAATATGGTCATTGCCTTTATACACAAACATCTCTCTGTCAGTAATCGTATCGTTAGCCTTACCGTTAATAATATATAGTAGTGACGTTATGGATGGAAAAGAATCGGCAATATATTGTAATAATCCATTTTGACTGATTTCATCGCTGTAAAAGAACACAACAATCAACATGATTTCACCTGTGGTAGAAGTGCGAATGATGAGGTTTCGCAAGAAACCTTCCTGTCTTCGCAAATCAAAGAAGGTAAGCTGATTATCAAGGGCATACGTTCTAACTGCATTGCGTATCTGGTTGGATATATCGTCCTGCAGCCAGCATTTATGAATGTCCAACACCTTATCAAACAGGCCGGGAATGTGAAAACCAAGCCCGTTCATGTTCTGTTGCTCTGCATTTTCCTTCATGTCCTCAAACGACAACCATTTTTTGTTGGAAAAAGTAAATTCCAACTTATTGCGGTAGAACGTGGTGTTAGTAGAGCCCAAAATAGGAGAGATGGCCGGCAATTCAATTTTCCCGATGCGAGTAAGGTTGTCAGTCACCTGTTGTTGTTTATAGCGGAGTTGTTCCGTGTAAGGCAGCATCTGCCATTTGCACCCGCCGCAAGTGCCAAAATGCTCGCAAAAAGGAGTTTCCCTTACCGTAGAATAACTGTGGAAGTGTATGGCTCTAGCTTCCATAAAACTACTTTTTTTGCGGGTAACCTGCAAATCCACCACATCGCCGGGCACCACGAACGGGATAAATATTACTTTATTATCCACTTTAGCAATAGCTTTGCCCTCGGCGGCTATATCGGTTATGGTTATTTGTTCCAGTACGGGTAGAGGTTTACAATTGCGAGCCATGATAAGTTTGATTTTTAAGCTTGCAAAAGTAATGGTTTTTTGCAGACCTTCCAAGTTTCAAAAACTTGGAAGGTCTATTTGAGAGGATGGCGGCAGACATTCCATATATTGAAGATATGGAATGTCTGCCGCGAAATTTTCCACACATTCTAATACAATAAAATCATTTTTTTTAAGTTATAATAATGTATAATCGGGTTTTTGTTAAAAAAATAGTATCTTGTTGAAAAATAAATAAATAAATATTTGGCAAATAAATACAAACCGATTACATTTGCTTCCACTTTTGTTTAAGAAAGAAAAATTTTATTTAATCATAAACCATTTTAAATTTTAATTATTATGAAAAAACTTTTTTTAGCAGTGGCTTTGGTGGCTGCTTCTTTGAGTGCTGGTGCGCTCACATCTCCAACGTATACATTTTTTGCGCCAAATTCTGTTACTGAGAATGGAACAGCTGTTACCGCAGATGTTACTCTGACAAGTGGAAATTCAGCTACTTTTGTTAGTACAGCTACTGGAGGATCAGGAACTCTTACTTATGTTACAACATCCACTTCAGCTCCTTCTTACAATTACAAAACAACAAATTCAGCTTTTCATATTTATGGAAATGCAGGGACAACATCTGCTGATTCTGTGCAATTGTACAGTCGTTTTACAATACCAAATAAATCAACTTTTACTTTAGGTGCGTTTACTACTACAGGTGGAAATCTTACTGTACATTACGCTCCTAATGGTACTACCACTAGAGGTATAACTGTTTCTGTTAATGGTACTGTAGTTCTTACTTCTGCTCCAGCATCATATACTACTAAATATGAATATGTTTCAGCATCTACTCCATTAGCAGCGGGAACATATGCAGCAGGAACAGTTGTCATTACTGGATATACTAATACTATTTTGTTATATGGTATTGATATTGATGGTGTAACGTTAGGTATCAAGGATGCTATCTCTTCAGACATCTTGAAGAAAACCGGAGATGCTTTGGTTAACCCAACTGCACTTTCAGTAGACGTTTATTCTGTAACTGGTGTTAAAGCTCTTACTTCAAACAAAACTTCTATCAATGTAAGCGCATTACCTCAAGGAGTTTATGTAGCTAAAACAGCTAAAGGTACTTTGAAATTTATCAAATAATTAGCCTCTCGTTCACTCCTCTTTTCTTAAGGGGAATGTAAAATATAAAGCCTTCTCGATTTTTTCGGGAAGGCTTTTTTTGTATTCAGATATTTCTATTCAGACATTCCATATCTTGAAGATATGGAATGTCTTTCGAAGAGAAATGTCTGTCTTTTATCTTCGTGTTCTAGTGTCTTTGCGTTTAATCTTTCTTCCTCTAGTCTTTGCTCTTTGTTCTTCAAATCTTAAAACGGCATACTATCATCTACCGGAGCGGTAGGCATGCCGGATGATTGAGATGAAGGAGCATAGTTGTTGTTAAAGCTGCTTTCACTATTGATTCTAGAACTCATCGTTATGTTATCCGGCTGTTCCACCAGGTTTTCAAACTTAGCATAAGCCCCTCTAAAGCGTAAGCGTACATCGCCCACGGCACCATTACGGTGCTTGGCAATAATAATTTCGCCAATGCCCCTCAGGTCGTTTCCATCAGCATCCTCCGTGATTTTGTAGTATTCCGGGCGGTGTATAAAGCAAACCATATCCGCGTCCTGCTCAATGGCTCCCGATTCACGCAAGTCGGACAACTGTGGCCGTTTGGCATCCGAGCCCGTCCCGGTACGGCTTTCCACGCTACGATTTAACTGCGACAGGGCTATAATAGGAATATCCAACTCTTTAGCCAACCCTTTTAACGAACGTGATATCATACTTACTTCCTGCTCACGGCTACCAAAGGCCATCCCGCTAGCATTCATCAACTGCAAGTAGTCAATAATAATTGTTTTCACGTTATGCTCACGCACCAATCGGCGGGCTTTGGTACGTAATTCAAAAACCGAGAGGCTGGGTGTATCGTCTATGTATAGGGGTGCATCCTGCAGGTTGCGTATTTTGCTATCCAACTGTTGCCATTCGTAAGGCTCCAGTTTTCCGTTCTTAATTTTTTCACCTTCCAATTCGCACACGTTCATAATCAAACGGTTTACTAGCTGTACGTTGGACATTTCCAACGAGAACACGGCTACGGGGCTGTTATAATCCACTGCCATATTTTTTGCCATAGAAAGCACAAAGGCTGTTTTACCCATGGCCGGACGGGCTGCAATAATAACCAAGTCCGATTTTTGCCAGCCGGAAGTGATTTTATCCAGATCGTGAAAGCCGGTTTGTATTCCGCTCAACCCATCGGTTCGGTTGTAAGCCGCTTGAATACGTTTGATGGCTTCCTCTATCACGGGGTTTATTTGCTGTACATCTTTTTTTAGGTTGCGTTGGCTTATTTCAAAGAGTTTCCCCTCGGCCTCCTGCATCAGTTCGTCCACGTCGGTTTTGTCGTCAAAAGCCTTTGTTTGCACATCCGACGATAGGCGTATCAGCTCCCGTGCCAGGTATTTTTGCGCGATAATGCGTGCATGGTACTCAATGTGTGCGGAGGATGCTACTTTTGCAGTGAGCAAGGTGATGTAGTAGGGGCCGCCCACACTCTCTAGATCTCCATTGCGGCGTAGTTGTTCCGTCACGGTATGCATATCTACCGGTTCCTGCTTATAAGCTAGGTCAGTAATCGCTTTGTATATTTTGGTATGTTCCGGTTTGTAGAAACTTTCAGGCCGCAGTAAATCACTTATAATGCCATACGCGTCTTTTTCGAGCATTAATGCACCAATCACGGCTTCTTCTATTTCGGTGGCTTGAGGTGGTAGTTTTCCAAACTCACTGATAATGGGCGTGTTTGCAGTATTCTTTGTTCTGTTAGTCTGTCGTTGAGTTTCCATATATAATTTTATTTCCGAAACTATCAAAGGTAACAAACCAAATTTAAGAGAAACAGTAAAAATGGAAATGGTTATTACAAGCTTATGAACAGGGTTATGAACAAAATATGTTGATAACTTTTTATTTTTTCTTTACCGTAGTAAGAAAACCTTATCCAAAAAAGTTAATTTTGAACCTCTTTAATTATGAATTATAAATTATCAATTAGTTAAAAAGATGCTTTCATTTCCAAATGCTAAAATAAACCTAGGGTTAAATATTGTAGGGAAGAGACCCGACGGGTATCACGATATTGAAACTATTTTTTACCCCATAGGTATAAAGGATGCCTTGGAGTTTGTAGAAAGCCCTCAGGTACAAATGGATATGCATATTTCGGGCATACAGGTGGATGGCGATATTAATTCCAACCTGGTGATGAAAGCGTATAATTTGCTGAAAAAAGATTTTTCATTGCCGTCTCTTTCTATTTATTTACAAAAGAATATTCCTTTTGGAGCGGGGTTGGGTGGCGGTTCGGCTGATGCTGCCTTTATGCTGATTGTGCTTAATAATTCATTTAAGTTGCAACTGAGCTATTTGCAACTGGAAGCGTATGCTACCCGATTAGGGTCTGATTGCCCGTTTTTTATCCGCGATAAGCCCGTATTTGCATCGGGTCGGGGTGAAGTATTGGAAGAGATAAATATATCGTTAAAAGGCAAGTATCTAGTGCTGGTAAAACCTAATATTTACGTTTCAACCAAGGATGCTTATGCCGGGTGTAAAACCGGGCATCCCAGTATTGGGTTGAAATCTATTGCATCCATGCCCGTGGAGGAGTGGAAAGATGTAATGCAGAACGACTTTGAACATAGTGTGTTTCAGCAGTTTCCGGCTATTGCCCTGATAAAGGATAAATTATACCAATCGGGAGCCATTTATGCCTCGATGTCGGGTTCAGGTTCTTCCGTTTTTGGCATTTTTAATGAGCCACAAGATTTAAAATCATGTTTTTCAGGTTGTTTTGTATGGGAGGGAGGTTTAGATTGATTTTAATGTGCTGAATATAAATAAAATACGGAAAGCCTTTTCGCCTGTTGAAAAGGCTTTTTTGTTGATAATATTTTGGCCGTTAGCTTTCATAATCGGATAATTTATACTATTTTAGCGTGATTTTTAACAAGGGGGCATTTGAATAAATTACTATAAAAATGATAGAACAAGACAGAATTATTAAGATTAACATTGAAGAAGAAATGAAGTCAGCTTACATCGATTATTCGATGTCTGTGATAGTTTCAAGAGCATTACCCGATGTGAGAGATGGTTTTAAGCCAGTTCACCGTCGGGTTTTGTTTGGAATGAATGAGCTTGGCGTGGCTTCAAATAAAGGATATAAAAAATCGGCTAGAATAGTAGGAGAGGTGCTTGGTAAGTATCACCCTCACGGCGATTCATCCGTGTATTATGCCATGGTGCGTATGGCCCAGGAGTGGTCGTTGCGTTATCCGTTGGTGGATGGGCAAGGTAACTTTGGTTCGGTAGATGGCGACAGCCCTGCAGCAATGCGTTATACCGAAGCCCGTTTGAAAAAGATTGCAGAAGAAATGTTGGTGGATATTGAAAAAGATACCGTCGATTTTCAAAATAACTTTGATGATACCTTGCAGGAACC
Organism: Paludibacteraceae bacterium; assembly: GCA_031292565.1. Lineage (GTDB taxonomy): Bacteria > Bacteroidota > Bacteroidia > Bacteroidales > Paludibacteraceae > JAFGVL01. The sequence continues at coordinate 247,663 of JARLGW010000001.1, read as the reverse complement.
CACGGTGCTTCCTACGCGTATTCCAAACTTGCTAGTAAACGGAGGTTCCGGTATTGCCGTAGGTATGGCTACCAATATGGCTCCTCATAATTTAAGTGAAATAATAGACGCTACCTGTGCTTATATTGACGATCCGGACATTACGATAGACGGATTATTGAAATACGTTAAGGCTCCCGATTTCCCCACAGGGGGCATAATATATGGCTACGCTGGCGTTAAAGAAGGATTTGAAACAGGTCGTGGTCGTATTGTGATCCGTTCCAGGGTTGAAATAGAAACAGAGAGCAATGGTCGGGAAAAATTAATCGTTACCGAAATTCCTTACCAAGTAAATAAGGCGGAGCTTATTAAAGCTATTGCCGACATGGTGGAGGAAAAGAAGATAGAAGGCATTTCTAATATCAATGACGAGTCCGACCGTGATGGTATGCGCATGGTAATTGATATCAAACGTGATGCCAACTCTAATGTGGTGCTTAATAAGCTATTTAAATACAGTGCGTTACAATCATCTTTTAGCGTAAACAACATTGCCTTGGTAAAAGGTCGTCCGCACATGTTGAACCTAAAGGAGCTAATTCATTATTTTGTAGAACATCGCCATGACGTAGTAATTCGTCGTACCCGATTTGAATTAAGAGAGGCTGAAAAGAGAGCTCATTTATTGGAAGGATTTATGATTATTTTGGATAATTTGGATGAAGCTATTCGGATTATTCGTGAATCAAAAACACCGGATGAAGCTCGTGAAAACTTATCGACCCGTTTTGGCTTATCCGAAATTCAATCCAGGGCTGTAGTTGAAATGCGTTTGCGCCAGCTTACAGGTATGGAGCAAGACAAACTTCGTGCTGAATATGAAGATATTATGGCACAAATAGAACGTTTGAAAGAGATTCTTGACAGCCAGGAAATGAGAATGGAGATAATCAAAACCGAATTACAGGAGATAAAAGATAAATATGGTGATGCCCGTCGTACAGAAATAGTGTATTCTTCAGAAGAATTTAACCCTGAAGATTTCTATGCCGACGATGAAATGATTATTACCATTTCGCATCTAGGATATATTAAACGTACGCCATTGAGTGAATTTAAGGCACAGAATAGGGGTGGTGTAGGTTCAAAAGGAAGCAATTCGCGCGATGAAGACTTTATTGAATACATTTATCCGGCTTCCATGCATAGTTACATGTTGTTCTTTACCGAGAAAGGACGTTGCTATTGGTTGAAGGTGTATGAAATACCCGAAGGGGCTAAAAATACCAAGGGAAGAGCTATTCAAAACATGTTGAATATTGATCCCGATGATAAGGTAAATGCCTTTATCAAGGTAAAACAATTACAAGACCCAGAGTATAACTCAACTCATTATTTGTTGTTTGGTACCAAAAAAGGAGTAATAAAGAAAACGCTTCTTGCAGCATATTCCCGTCCAAGAATAAACGGTGTAAATGCAATTACTATTCGTGAAGACGATGAAGTAATACAAGTTCGTTTAACCGATGGCAATAGCGAAGTGCTCATGGCTAATAAGAATGGACGTGCCATTCGCTTCAATGAATCCAAGGTGCGTGAAATGGGTCGTACCGCAACCGGCGTGAGAGGTATGACGCTGGATGAAAATGATCCGACAGACGAAATCGTGGGCATGATTACCGTGAATGATTCAAGTGAAACGATTTTGGTTGTTTCCGAATTGGGTTATGGAAAACGCTCTGATATTGATGATTATAGAGTAACAAACCGTGGTGGTAAAGGGGTGAAAACGTTGAATATCACCGATAAAACCGGCAAAGTTGTTACTATTAAGAATGTAACGGACGATAACGACCTGATGATAATAAACAAATCGGGTATTGCTCTTCGTATGAAAGTGGCCGATTTGCGTGTGATGGGACGTGCAACGCAAGGAGTAAGGCTTATTAACTTGGAAAAACGCAACGATGAAATAGCTTCTGTTTGTAAAGTTACTTCCGAAGTGGAAGAAGACGAGGTGGAAGCTTTGTTGGAAGGCCAAGAAGGCATTGTTGCTGAAAGCATTATTGAAGATCAAGACGACAATATTGTTGAAAATCAAGACGAAGACAACAATGCAGAGAATGACGAATCTGAGAATTAATAAATTTAAATAACTAATAACTAAAAACCAATGAGAAAGATTATTCTAATACTGGCTTTAGCGGTAACCTCTTCATTGACTTTCGCTCAAGTTGAGAATGTAAAGAAAGCAAAGAGTAAGGCATCTTCCGATGATTCGGCTGATGTTGCTACCGCTCAAACATTAATAACGGCAGCGTTGAAGGATGAAACAACAAAAAACACGGTGGATGCATGGTATGTAAATGGTCTTGTATATTCAAAAATGTTTGAACTACAGGATAATAAACGATTAGAAGTGCCTGCAAGGAAACCTGATGAAAACATACAAAGTGAGGTTGCTTATAAAGCCTTTAAAGCGTGGATTGTTGCAGATTCACTTGATGTTGTTGAAAGCAAGAATAATCCGAAAAGAAAAGGAAAGTTGAAATATAGGGAAGATATTGTTGAGAAAATTGCTCCAACAAAGGCATACATAAACAACTATGGTAATATCTTATTCAACAAACAAGATTTTGAAGGAGCAAAGGCTGTATATGAAGATTTCTTGAGTATCCCTAATTTAGAGATGTTTAAAGGTTCTGATAAAATATCTCCAAAAGATTCTTTGTTTATCTTTACTCAAAACAATCTAAAATTAGTTTTTAAACGTTTGTGTTATAAATATTTAGATGCAAAGGATTCGGTAATGTATTTGAAAACGTTGAATGAAGCTATTGCTGTTTATCCTACAGATGATTACTTTTTAAGAAATAAGATACAGTACAGTATTAATAAGGGGGATGAAAAAGGTGCGTTGGAAAACATCGATAAAACATTGGCTTTGAATCCTAAAAACGAAGTATTGTATTACGTGAGAGGATATATTTATGCTATAAAACCAGACAAACAAAAAGAAGCATTGGCCGATTTCCAAAAAGCTATTGATTTGAAGCCTGATTATGCTGAAGCCATTGCCGGTTATGGTGATGTTTTGTTTGGGGAAGGAGATATTTATTATAAAAAATCAGTTATGGCAAGTAATAGTGCCGCCGACGCATTAAAGAAAAGTGCCGACGATTTATACCGCCAGGCAATTACTTATTACGAAAAAGCAAGATCATTGAAATATAATGATGACACGATGCTAAGAAGATTGCAAAGCATCTATCGTAAATTGCAAATGTTTGATAAAGAAAAGGAGATAAGAACTGCTAGAGGGTTATAGTTTCCTAACTAATAAAGTAGATACAAAAAAAGCTCCAATTCTTATGGGAAGAATTGGAGCTTTTTTTAACCCGTCTAACTATTTAACATAATATAAATTATAGGAAATAAATATCGAGGTATTTCTGTTTAACATAATCATCGTGATAGCAATTTTATCTACGCGTGAAAGATTAGCATTGGTGTGTTAGCGTGAAAGATCATTTTGCGTGCAATGCTTGGATTAAACAATCGCGAGAAAATATTTCTCTTGTGAGTTGTCAACGATATAATGTCAATATTCTTTTCTTTAACGAAAGAATCTAATGCCGTTAGTATTTCTTTATCTTGAATCAAGATATAATCAGTTTCAATATCAGGATATTGTTTATTAAAATATTGTTTGATGCCGGCAAGTTTAATTTCGTTCCAGGCATCTTTATTTTGTTCGATGTGTACAAAATGCACTTTGTATTTGAGTGGTTGCAAAAATTCTACCAGTTTTTCAAAGGCCAATAAATCTTTAGGTTCAAAATTGGTTGTAAAAGCAATGTTTTTTACATCGTTAAAATCGTTCAACTTATTGTTCTCCGGGATGGCAAAAACAGGAATATTGCTTCGTTCAATTATTTCAGCTGTCACGCTTCCTATCAAATCCAATTCTTTTCGGTCTTTACCTCTAGTGCCCATAAACACGATGGATGGATGGTATTCTTTACTGAATTTAATGATTTCCTCTTCAGGTATACCGTCTTTTAGTATGGTTGTAAATTTAATGTCGGGCAGCGAACCATTCTCAATTTTCCTTTTCAATAAGTTAGTCAGGTTTTCCATATCAGCCTTAGCTTGCTTTACAATGCGGATGATAGATTCATCGTCTTTAACCGAGGTTGGAATCGCATCCATGAGAAGCACGTTATTGTAAATTGGCGTGTAATAAGCATGAAATACTACAATCTCTGCATCAATAGATTGAGCCAGATTGAATGCTAAATCGCACGCTTTCATCGAATAATCAGAGAAATCAACCGGAACTAAAATCTTATTTTCGTTTTCTAAATCAACGATTTCTTTTTTGTCCTCTAATGATAAGTTCATTTGTTCTATAATAACTAAAGCTTTAGGAAGGTCCGATTCTTTTATTCTCACTCTAACTCCAGCCGAAACAACGGGTTGAATTAAGTTTACATTGTGTATGTAAGTTTCAATCCCTTCGCTTTCAAGAAGCGATTTTAATATTTGAGCCTTTTCAAAAGTATGAATGGCGACTGTTACTAATTTATCTTCCATATAAAGTATAGTTTTAGATTAGATTCATGTAAATATAACATTTTATTTTTTTAAGTAAATATTGGAAACTGATTTTTTTGAATAATTTTTAGGTTTAATTAGACTCATTATCCCTCTTCTCCCCTACCGTGTAAGGTGTTTTTTAGTGATATACCATATATTTATGATGTACTTTTGCCGAATTTTTCTAATTTTGTCATTCTTTTTCACTCAACGATTATAAATCACATCTTTTATTGATAATATGGAACTTGCAAGTAAGTACGATCCCTCCTTAATTGAGTCAAAATGGTACCAATATTGGCTGGAAAAAGGCTTTTTTAATTCAAAACCCGATAATCGCGAACCCTACACAATAGTTATTCCTCCGCCTAATGTAACCGGTGTTTTACACATGGGTCACATGTTAAATAACACCATACAAGACATTTTGGTTCGCCGTGCCCGTATGTTAGGTAAAAATGCCTGCTGGGTGCCCGGTACCGATCATGCCTCTATTGCTACCGAAGCCAAGGTGGTAGCTAAACTAGCCGCGGAAGGTATTAAAAAAACAGATCTGACTCGTGATGAGTTTCTTCAACATGCCTGGCAATGGACGCATAAGCATGGCGGAATAATACTTGAGCAGCTTAAAAAACTGGGTGCTTCGTGCGATTGGGATAGAACTTGTTTCACCATGGACGAATTGCGCTCCGAAAGTGTAATTAAAGTGTTTGTAGATCTGTATAGCAAAGGAAAGATATATCGCGGCGTACGTATGGTTAATTGGGATCCTAAGGCTCTGACGGCACTCTCTGACGAAGAGGTGATATATAAGGAGCAACAAGGCAAATTGTACTACTTACGCTATAAAATAGTGGGTGAAGCCGGTTATGCAGTGGTAGCAACCACCCGCCCCGAAACCATTATGGGTGATACCGCCATGTGTATCAACCCCAACGATGAAAGTAAAGCACATTTGCGAGGTAAAAAAGTAATTGTACCGCTTGTAAACAGGGAAATACCTGTTATTGAGGACGATTACGTGGATATTGAGTTCGGTACGGGTTGCTTGAAAGTAACCCCTGCTCACGATGTGAACGACTACATGCTGGGTGAAAAATACAACCTGCAAACCATAGATATATTCAATGACAACGGTACGCTGAACGAAAACGGAGCTCAATACAATGGCTTGGATCGTTTTGTAGTACGCGAAAAGATTGAAAAAGATTTGGCTGATGCCGGTTTGCTTGAAAAAGTGGAAGCCTATGTAAACAAAGTCGGTTTCTCCGAAAGAACCGATGCGGTGATAGAACCTAAACTTTCGATGCAATGGTTCCTCAAGATGGAAGAGCTGGCACAACCGGCCTTGAAAGCCGTAATGAACGACACCATTCAACTTCATCCAGCAAAATTCAAAAACACCTACCGCCATTGGATGGAAAACGTGAAGGATTGGTGTATCTCCCGTCAGCTGTGGTGGGGACATCGGATACCTGCTTATTACCTGCCTCAAGGTGGGTTTGTAGTGGCAAATTCGGAAGCCGAAGCACTTAAACTAGCCATTGAGAAAACTGGAAATAAAAATCTTACAATTAATGATTTAAGGCAGGATGAAGATTGCCTGGATACTTGGTTCTCCTCCTGGTTGTGGCCTATATCCGTGTTTGATGGTATAAACAACCCTGAGAATGACGAAATAAATTATTACTATCCAACTAACGACTTGGTTACGGCTCCCGAAATTCTTTTCTTTTGGGTAGCTCGTATGGTAGTGGCCGGGTACGAATGGCGTGGAAAATATCCTTTCAAGAATGTATATCTAACTGGTATCGTGCGCGATAAATTAGGTCGGAAGATGTCTAAGTCATTAGGTAATTCGCCCGATCCACTCGATTTAATCGCGCATTTTGGTGCCGATGCTGTTCGTTTGGGTATGTTGCTGACTTCACCTGCTGGTAATGACCTTCCTTACGACGATAGCCTGTGCGAACAAGGCCGAAACTTTAATAATAAGATTTGGAATGCTCTTCGACTGATAAAAGGATGGGAAGTAGCTGATATTAAGCAACCAAAATCGTCAGAAATCGCCATTCAATGGTTTGATTCAAGGTTAAGCCAGGCAATAGATGAAATTGATGATTTGTTTAATAAATATCGTTTGTCCGAAGCGTTGATGGCTGTTTATAAGCTCTTTTGGGATGAATTCTCGTCATGGTATCTGGAGGTGGTTAAGCCTGCTTATCAACAACCAATTGACAAGCAAACGTATGAATCAACCCTTGTTTTCTTTGAAAAGCTATTAAAGCTGTTGCATCCGTTCCTCCCCTTTATTACCGAGGAACTTTATCATGCGCTGAAGGACAGGGCCGACGACGATAGTATCATGATAAGCCTAATGCCTACCTCGGGTGCAGTTGATGCCAATATAATAGCTCAATTTGAAGAAGTTAAAGAAATTGTAGCCGGAATCAGAACCATTCGTTTAGACAAAAATATTCCGAATAAAGATGTGCTGGAACTTCAACTAATAGGCGCAACGGATTGTGTGTTGAGCGAAGTTGTCGTTAAAATGGGTAATCTATCGTCTATTAGTACGGTTGACGCTAAAACACCAACATCGGCATCCTTTATGGTTGGCCGTACGGAATATGCTATTCCATTGGACGATAAAGTGGATGTAGAAGCCGAAATAAAGAAAATAGAAGAAGAAATAGGCTACTTAAAAGGCTTCTTGAAATCGGTAATGGCAAAACTAAGCAACGAGCGATTTGTGGCCAATGCCAAACCCGAAATTGTAGATAATGAACGCAAAAAACAAGCAGATGCCGAAAGCAAGATAAAGTCGCTGGAAGAGAGTTTGTTAACACTAAAAAAATAATATATAATTGTTAATAATGCTTTGTTTTAAGAGCTTAGCGATAAATTATTTGCTTAAATGAGCTACCTTTGCGAAGTTTTTTGAGTAAAAAATAATAGTATTGATTATGGGAAAAATAAAAGGTGCGGTAGTTGTTAATACCGAAAGATGTAAAGGATGTGAATTATGTATAGTTGCATGCCCGTCTAAAGTATTAGCCCTATCAAAACAGGTGAATGCAAAAGGATACAATTTTGCCTATATGGCAAATGAAGATGCTTGCGTGGGATGTTCAGCCTGCGGCTATGTGTGTCCTGACGCGTGTATTTCTGTTTATAAAGTTAAAGTTGAATAACTCGGCAGATATGCCTACGTTATCTTAGTTTTTGAATTTAATTTAATTAAAGGAAAAATGAGTGAAGAAATAAAATTGATGAAGGGGAACGAAGCCATCGCTCATGCTGCAATTCGTTGTGGTTGTGATGGTTATTTTGGTTATCCAATTACTCCTCAATCTGAAATTATGGAAACATTAATGGACGAGCAACCTTGGAAAACAACCGGAATGGTTGTACTACAAGCCGAAAGCGAAGTTGCCGCCATTAACATGGTGTACGGCGGTGCCGGATGTGGTAAAAAAGTAATGACTTCATCATCCAGCCCTGGCGTTAGTTTGAAACAAGAAGGAATCTCTTATATTGCAGGAGCCGAACTCCCTTGTTTAATAGTAAACGTAATGCGTGGAGGTCCCGGTTTGGGAACTATCCAACCAAGTCAGGCCGATTATTTTCAAGCTGTAAAAGGTGGTGGTCACGGCGATTATAAAGTAATAGTACTAGCCCCTGCTTCGGTACAGGAAATGGCTGATTTTACAGCTCTTTCATTCGATTTGGCATTCAAATATTCAAACCCGGCCATGATTTTGGCTGATGGTGTAATTGGTCAAATGATGGAAAAAGTGGTACTTCCACCCTTTGTTGATCGATTGACTAAATCTGAAATTGAAAAACAATCTCCTTGGGCAACCTACGGTAAGCCTGCAAGCAGAAAACCCAACGTAATTACTTCTTTAGAACTGGAATCTAAAGATATGGAGCAACGAAACTTAAAGTTTCAAGCAAAATATCGAGAAATTGAAGAAAACGAAGTAAGATATGAAGAATTAGCTTGCGAAGATGCCGAATATTTATTGGTTGCATTCGGGTCTTCGGCGCGCGTGTGTCAAAAAGCGGTGGAATTGGCTAGAGAGCAAGGTATTAAACTTGGGTTAATTCGCCCTATCACCTTGTGGCCTTTCCCAACAAAATTGATTCAATCCTATGCCAGTTCTTCAAAAGTGAAAGGTTTCCTTGCAGTTGAAATGAATGCCGGACAAATGATTGAAGACGTTCGCCTTGCCGTTAACGGAAAGGTAAGCGTTGAATATTTTGGACGTTTAGGTGGTATTGTGCCTACGCCCGATGAAGTGGTTGAAGCCCTTAAAGCGAAATTTTTGTAATAGAAATACTTGTACAAAAGTTCCAGTTTTTATTTAATTATCATTACATAATAGCTTAATTAATAAATAGAAAAGCTATTCTGATATAACACAAAACTGATTATGACAACAAAAGATATTATTAAACCGGAGAACTTGGTTTATACCAAATCAAGAATCTTGAACGACACCCCGATGCACTATTGCCCCGGATGTAGTCACGGTGTGGTTCATAAACTGATAGCCGAGGTTGTTGAAGAAATGGACATTCAGGAAGATGTAATTGGCGTTGCTCCAGTGGGATGTGCCGTATTTGCTTACAATTACTTGGATTTCGATTTTCAGGAAGCAGCTCATGGTAGAGCCCCTGCTGTAGCTACTGGTATAAAACGCTTAATGCCTGAGAAATACGTGTTCACCTATCAAGGTGATGGCGATTTGGCCGCTATTGGAACCGCCGAAACCATTCATGCGTGTAACCGTGGTGAAAATATTGTTATTATCTTCATCAACAACGGTATTTATGGTATGACGGGTGGACAAATGGCTCCAACCACGCTAGAAGGTATGAAAACAGCTACCTGCCCCTATGGTAGAGATACTGCTATAAACGGTTACCCTTTGAATATTACCGATTTATTGGTAAAACTGGAAGGAACCCGTTATGTAACCCGCCAAAGCGTACACAATTCGGCATCCGTTCGCAAGGCTAAAAACGCTATTCGCAAGGGATTTGAAAATTCTAAAGAAGGAAAAGGAACTTCGGTTATAGAAATTGTATCAACCTGTAACTCAGGTTGGAAAATGACTCCCGATCAATCTAATAAATGGATGGTTGAAAATATGTTTCCAGCATATCCAATAGGTGATTTGAAAGACATTTAATAAAAGTAAAACACTATGAAAGAAGAAATTATAATTGCCGGATTTGGTGGACAAGGCGTTTTATCTATGGGTAAAATATTGGCCTATTCGGGTTTGATGGAAGGACATGAAGTATCCTGGATGCCATCTTACGGCCCTGAACAACGTGGTGGAACTGCCAATGTTACCGTTATATTGAGCGAACAACGTATTAGTTCTCCTATTTTGAACTCATTCGATACTGCTATTATACTGAACCAACAGTCGTTAAACAAATTTGAATCAGCTGTTAAGCCCGGTGGAAATTTGATTTACGACGGATATGGTATCACTACTCCACCTACACGAACCGACATCAATGTTTATCGTATCGATGCTATGGATAAATCGGTGGAAATGAATGCAGCAAAATCCTTCAACATGATTGTGTTGGGTGGTTTCCTTAAAATATCGCCTATTGTGAAAATGGAAAGCGTTATTTTAGGATTGAAAAAATCGTTGCCCGAAAGACATCATCATCTTATCCCGATGAACGAAAACGCCATCAAAGTGGGTATGGATATAATTCAAAAAATGAATTAATAACTTTAGTAGCATAAAATAAAAAAGGGAGTTTAAAACTCCCTTTTTTTTATTTTTCCCAGTTTCCGATGAAATAAGGATATTTTTTATCTGAGTTAACTAACGCCATTCGTTTTCTAAGTTCAGCTTTGTATCCATCCCAATCAGTAATAATTGTTTGTGCTACTCCCGATTCAATGGCAGCTTTCGCCACGGCTGTAGATACGGCTTCCAACAAACGAGGGTCTAATGGTTTTGGAATAATATATTTGGCTCCGAATTTTAGGCTGTTATCATTATAAGCATCACACACTATTTGAGGCACGGGCTCTTTTGCCAAATTAGCAAGTGCTTGTACTGCTGCTACCTTCATAGCTTCGTTAATACATGTAGCCTTTGTGTCTAATGCCCCACGGAAAATATAAGGAAAACCTAACACGTTGTTAATCTGGTTTGGATAGTCGGAACGACCTGTTGCGAATAGAATATCGGGGCGTGCATCGATGGCGTCTTCGTAAGTAATTTCAGGGTTTGGATTGGCCAATGCAAATACAATTGGATTTGGAGCCATTGTTTTAACCATTTCTTTTGAAAGAACTCCGGCTACTGATAGACCTAGAAACATATCTGCATCTTTCACCGCTTCGGCCAACGTTGAAATATCTCTTGAAGTGGCAAATGGTTTTTTGCGGCTATTTAAGTCTGTGCGTTTTTTGTTGATAACGCCTTTAGAATCGCACATCACGATGTTTTCTAGTTTTGCTCCTAAAGCAATATACAGGCTGGTACATGAATTTGCCGCGGCACCAGCCCCGTTTACAACGATTTTAATATCTTCAATTTTTTTACCTGTAATGGCTAACGCACTTAGTAAACCGGCGGATGAAATAATGGCCGTTCCGTGTTGGTCATCGTGCATCAAGGGGATGTTAAGTTCGGCTTTTAGTTTTTCCTCAATGTCAAAGCATTCAGGGGCTTTAATATCTTCTAAGTTTATTCCTCCAAAGGTTGGGGCTATTGCTTTTACTATGTCAACAAACTTATCTATGTTTTTTTCATCTACCTCAATGTCAAATACATCAATGTCGGCAAATATCTTGAACAAAAGGCCTTTGCCTTCCATCACGGGCTTTCCTGCTAGTGCACCAATATCGCCTAAACCCAGTACGGCAGTTCCGTTTGAAATAACAGCGACCAAATTTCCTTTTGCCGTGTATTTATAGGCATCTAATGGGTTATCTTGAATGGCAAGGCATGGTGCAGCCACTCCTGGTGAATACGCTAATGCTAAGTCTTTTTGAGTTGATGCTTTTTTTGTTGGGATTACTTGAATTTTTCCGGGGCGGCCTTGAGCATGGTATTCCAAAGCCTCTGTGTCATTTGCATTCATAGGTAGATTTAATTATAAGGTTTATCAAAATGTTAGAGATAAACAAATATAAATAAAATAAAATAGGTTTAGGAAAAATCCTAAATTATTTTTCAATATTTTTTTCATGAAACCCTCTTTAATAGAGGGAATTAAAGAAATTTTTCTTTAATTGTGGATGGAGATATTGGAAAGTTTGCTAGTCGTATTCCTATAAAAAATGTGAAGAAGAGAATCGGCCGTTGCACCTATATTATAGGTGGTTTTATGCTTTAAATATTCGGGTATTGGTAGTATGTAGTATTGGTATTTCCCCTGTAGGTATTCCCTGTGTACATACGTTGGTAGATAACTGCAATTCAATATTCTATTGTTTTTCGTGTTGATAGTAACGTAGGCTAATATACCTCCGTTTGAATTTTCTTTTCGTTGATTGGAAATGAAGTTTCCTAAGGAATAGAATACCGGAACTTTGCTACTGTCAGGCAAGCTTATGATTTCAAAATCTTGTACCGTATGTGGATGTGAGCCGATAATCAGGTTTATGCCAATATGGGTAAAGTATCGGGCTAGCATTTTTTGTTCCTCGTTGGCAGCCAATGTATATTCGTCGCCCCAATGGATGGTCATGATAACAAACTTGGCTCCTCTTTTGCGTGCAGTAATCACATCCTGATGTATTTGTACCGTGTCTATTAGGTTTACAACGCAGGGTTGGTATGATTCTTTGGGATTCTCGGTGCCGTAGGTACAATTTAGCAATGCCATTTTTAAACCTTTCTTTTCTACAATTAAAGGATATAACGAATCACGTTGCTGCTTGTCTATATAACTACCTACGAACGTTGTTTTTGCTGACAGGAGTTTTACCGTTTGCTTTATGCCTTCGCTGCCTTTGTCGGCTATATGGTTATTGGCAATTTGGAATATATCAAAACCTGATTTTATAGTGGTTTCGAGAAATGTTTCAGGTGATGAAAAATAGGGGTAGCCGGTATATGGTTTTCCTGAGAACGTGGTTTCTAAATTTGCAATGGCCAAGTCGGCACTCTGTATATAAGGCTTAATTATGCTGAAGCATGGATTGAAGTCGTATGAGTTTGTCTTTTTATTATGGGCGGCATCTAATTGTAGTTGATGCACCATCAAATCGCCTGCGAATACAATTGTAATCTTATCCGAATCAGCGTCTTCGTATTTGCTAACTATCTTATTATCAATATGTTTATTTGTAACTCCTAATAAAATAGATGTTACAGCCGTAAATAATAATATCAGGGTCAGTTTTCGCATAAATAACGAATTAATCGGCTATTTCCAATGCACCTATTATATCTTTTATAGATCCGAACCCGTTTTCATCGAGGTATTCGTTGATTCCATCTATTACTTTCATGGTTATAGTGGGGTCGATAAAGTTGGCTGTTCCTATCTGAATGGCACTGGCTCCGGCCAAAAAGAATTCGATGGCATCCGTTGCATTCATTATGCCGCCTAAGCCTACTACCGGGATGTTCACCGCTTTAGCCGTTTGCCAAACCATGCGTAGAGCTACCGGTTTTACACAAGGGCCGGAAAGCCCTCCCGTTACGGTAGATAAAACTGGTTTGCGGGTCTTTGCATCAACAGCCATACCTAGCAAGGTATTGATTAATGATACAGAATCGGCTCCGGCAAACTCCACGGCTCTGGCTATTTCTGCAATATCCGTCACGTTGGGCGAAAGCTTTACCATCATGTGTTTCGGATAGGCCTTTCTCACTGCCTTTACCACCTCTTCGGCCGAGCCTGCACAAGTACCGAATGCCATACCGCCTTGTTTTACGTTTGGACAGGAGATATTCAGTTCGATGGCAGGAATATGCGATAAATAGGCTAATTTTTCGGCTGTTTCCACGTAGTCGTCTATGGTGGAACCCGAAACATTCACTATTACATTTGTATTTACCTTTTCCAGGTCGGGATAAATCTTATTGATGAAGTAATCAACACCCTTATTTTGCAGTCCCACAGCGTTTAACATACCCGAAGGAGTCTCTGCCATACGTGGATATGGGTTGCCTTCACGGTGGCGAATAGTGGTTCCTTTTACAATTATACCACCTATTCGTGACAAATCGACAAAGTCTTCAAACTCGAAGCCATAACCGAATGTGCCTGAAGCGGTCATCACCGGATTTTTTAAAGCTAATCCGCCTAAATTTATATTTAAATCTGCCATTTTAAATCTTTTATATTAAATACGGGTCCTTCGGTACACACACATTTGTGTCCGTCTTTAGTGTCTTCCACGCAGCAGAGGCAGGCTCCTATTCCGCAGGCCATCATGTTTTCCAGCGATGCTTCACATTCAATGCCGTTTTTTGTGGCATAGGATGCTACCGCTTTCATCATGGGTGTTGGGCCGCAGGTGTATATTTTGTCGAATTTTTGTTTGGTAAGGATGGAATGTTGTGTCACATAGCCTTTTTCTCCGTGCGATCCGTCTTCGGTTGTGGTGAAAACCTGTCCGTACTGGGTAAAATCGGTTAGCTCCAGCAAATCTTTTTCACTTCGGGCTCCTAATAAAAAGACGGGTTCAAATCCTTTCTCTTTTAAATCGGCACCTAGCATTAGCATGGGTGCTATACCTACGCCACCACCAATAAGTAACACATTTTTTTTGTTTGGTAGCAGATTTGAAAAGCTATTGCCTAATGGATAAACGAGGTTTAAGGTTTTCCCAATGGGGTATTCTGCCATTTTGATGGTGCCATCGCCTACTTTTTGCACTAGGAGCCAAAGCTCGTTTTTCTGTTTATCCACGTAATTAATGGAAATGGGGCGACGCAGAAAGGTAGTTGGCGAGTCGTCAATCAAAACTTCGGCAAATTGGCCGGGTAGCATGTCCGGCAAGGTGCTGTTTAACGTAAGTTTGAGTAAGAAGTACTGATTATTAAGCTTTTCGTTAGCTGTAATAACCAAATCGTGCATGTATTTCTTCATCTATTTTGAATTAGCGTGGCAAAGATAAGGAATTCCATTCAAAAGATGGAGAAGATTGGGGTGAAGGACGGCTGAATTGAATAAATATTAAGGTTTAGAGGTCAAAAATTCTTCAAAAGTATTGTCGGTATAGTAAACAATGATTCGTTGTATTTTTTTTTCAGGAGCTTTTACCATTACTTCTTTAATTATTTCTTTTTCAAAAAAGGTAGGGCTCAATCTTTTATATTCCGGCGGATCTTCTTCGGCACCTTCTTGTTTTGGTGTGTAAAAATAGGTAGGTTCAGCCTCTTGGGGCTGCTCTTTTCTAGTTGAATCGTTTCCAGTATCAAATAATGTTGCTACGGAAGTAGGTCTATCTGTCTGTTTATCTGTCTTATACATCTCACCGGAGCCCATAATAAGCCATTCAGAATTCAATGAATGAAAGTTAGTAAGGATTTTGGTCAGAATATCCATGCTAGGCTTATTCCTGTCGTTTAAAATATGAGAAATGGCAGATGGATTAACCTGAATTGCTTTTGCAAACGAGGCTGGAGTCATTTGCTCTGTTTCCATCAGTTTTTGAATACGATTCTTCACATTATTATCCATACAACTGTAATTTTTATCCATTGCAAATGTAATCATAAAAATTTACAAATGCAAATTACAGTAATATACAATTAGAATACAAATGTAATTAATTAACGGATTACATTTGTAAAGCAAGTATATGTATTGTTTATAATAATATTGATGGCTAACAGCAAGGCTTTCTATCCCCTAATTAACAAGCCTTTATTAGATATAATATAAACGTATAATGCTAATTCAGGCCTATTGTAAGCCTTTATAATGATTTATTTTACTGGATGTTATGGATGGATGATATTATGGTATAAATCAAGAATTTTTATTTAATATTTTATTTAATAAAAGTATATAAATAGCTGATTATAATATATATAAATGCTAGTTTAACGATATTAATAGGTTAATTAAGATTCATGTACAAAAAGCACGTATCAAACTTAAAGTAAAAATTTAATATTAACATATAATATACTGATATTCAAACAGTAATAATATGTTATATGCTGTATTTCAGTAGATTACAGATGTTAATTTGATATTTGTAATCATAACTTATAATAGAATGTATTAGTAATGATTATAGATGCTACATTTATAAACATTACAAATATAGAGGCATATTTCCATAAAATAAATTACACATGTATTTTATCAGGCGTGTTACATTTGTAATTTACCCGGTTTGTATAGAAATATTTTTTATTCTAAATTTTGAATGAGGAAAAAAGAGGATAGCTCCCCTATTCCATTTTATCTCGGACGGACTAAAAATGAAATGACAATATTCCCCTATAAGATTTTTATTATTTATATGGGTAATGAAGTTGTGCTTTCTAATATTCAATTCTCAGAGAGTTAAATAATATGAGTTTTTGGGCAGAAATATTGCGGTACAGGCTGTTTTTATTGATTTAAACCCTCCAAATTCGTTTATTTAGCTTAAACTAGAGGTTTATACGTTCTTTAAAAAAGAAAAAGCAACCTGAAATCATTCAGATTGCTTCTTTATATATGTTTTTTGCTATTTTATTGTTGTTCTACTACACCTACTCCGGCTAAATCGCTATCAACAAGAATACGTCCACAATATTCGCATACAATGATTTTCTTACGAAGGCGGATGTCTAACTGACGTTGTGCCGGGATCTTATTGAAACATCCACCACAAGCATCGCGTTGTACATACACAACGGCAAGGCCGTTGCGAGCGTTTTTACGGATTCTTTTGAATGCGGTTAACAAGCGTGGTTCAATCATTGCTTCGATTTGTTTTCCTTTTTCGCGAAGTTTTTCTTCTTCTTGTTTGGTTTCCGAAACAATTTCGTCCAATTCTGCTTTCTTTTGCTTTAAGTCTTCTTTTCTTTCGCTTAAAGTGGTAGACGCTATTTGTTGTTCTTCTTTTTTAATTTTTACGTCAGCTGTATATTCATGAATTCTTTTTTCAGCTAATTCTATTTCAAGTCCTTTAAACTCAATTTCTTTTGAAAGAGCGTCATATTCACGATTGTTTCTAACGTTATCTTGTTGCTCTTTATATTTGATTGTTAAGCTTTTCGACTCGGTTATTTCGTTTTTCCGAGCAGCAATTTCAGCATCTAAATGTGCTATATCTGCTTTGTATTTGTCAATACGGGTTTCCAACCCGGCGATGTCATCTTCCAAGTCTTGAACTTCCAACGGCAACTCGCCTCGAAGTGTTTTGATCTTGTCGATTTCTGAAGCAACTAATTGTAAGTCGTATAAAGCTCTTAATTTTTCTTCTATTGTAATCTCTTTATTTTCTGTTGCTTTTTCCATATATAGTTTATAAAAAAGTTATCGGATTAGTATTAATCTCTGAAAAATGGATTGCAAATTTAGGAAATTTTTTTGTTAGTTGGTCATAAAAAATCTCTTTTGTGAATTGTTCCGATTCAAAATGTCCAATGTCGGCTAATAATACGCGATTTTCGGGGATAAAATAGTCGTGATATTTGAAGTCGGCGGAGATAAAAATATCCGCACCTTTCTCTATAGCCGTATGAATAAGGTCTGCTCCGCTTCCACCGCACAAAGCCACAGTTTTAACCGGCTTGTTTTTCAATGCCGTATGTTTGATACAACCCACGTTGAATGTTTGCTTAATTCGAGTTAGAAACAGCATTTCGTCTTCTTCCGTTTCCAGTTGACCGATAATGCCAAACCCTACTTTACTCCAACCGTTTTTTAACGGGATAAAATCAAAAGCAGGTTCTTCGTAAGGGTGTGCTTGAATTAATGCTTTGGTTACTTTGTTTTTAATATAAGCGGGTAGAATAATTTCCAGGCGGGTTTCGGGCTCGGTGTGTATTTCGCCTATTTCCCCTACAAACGGGTTGCACTGCTCGTTGGCACGGAAAGTACCGTTACCAAAAGAGCTGTAGCTGCAACTATCATAATTGCCGATATACCCCGCTCCAGCCTCAAAACAGGCATCGCGCACGGCTTCCAGCTGGTTGTGTGGCACAAATGTAACGAGTTTGAGCAAGGCATCCGCTTTTAGTTGTAGAATATGGCAGTTTTTTAAGCCTATTTTTTCTGCCATACGCATGCTTACACCATCGCTAACACTATCCAAGTTCGTGTGGCTGCCATATATGGCTATGTTGTGCTGGATGGCTTCAATTACGCAACGCTCCACCATGTTGCGCCCGGTAATCGATTTCAGCCCTCTGAAAATGAGCGGATGGTGCGATACTATCATATTGCAACCTTTAGTTAAGGCTTCTTGTAGTATTTCTTCGGTAACGTCAATCGTGAGCAGAATACCGGTTACAGGAGTTTTTCTGTAGCCAAGAAGCAAGCCTGCATTATCATAGCTTTCCTGCAATGCCAACGGGGCTAATTCTTCCAACGCTAGGCATACATCATTTACGGTTATGGTCATGATTAGATTAAATTTTTTCCAAATATAATTAATTTATCATGGTTATAATAGCATGGAAGCTTCCTTATCCAACATCCAAACCAAATTTCCATTATGAGGCTTCACGTTGGCTGCCGGATATTTTGTGTAGTTTCCTTTTTTGGCTATAATCTCTTTTATAATTTCCGCTTTATTTTTTCCGGTTACAAGGAAGATGGTGGCCACTGCATTATTAATTACTTTGGTGGTTAGCGTTACTCTTTTTTGTCCGCTGGTGGGATGGATTCCTACTTCACAAAAGTTATCAGATTTGATTAATTCAAGTTGGTTGGGAAAAATACTGGCCGTGTGCCCATCATCCCCCATGCCCAGTAGAATGAGATCGAAAGATGGAGTGCCATTTTCCACCGGAAGTTGCGAAGATAGAATACCGGAATATCGCAATGCCTCTTCGCTCGGATCGTTTTCTCCTTTTATTCGCTCTATTTGCGATTCATTAATTTCTATCTGGTTGAATAATATGTCATTAGCTACTCCGTAGTTACTTTCATCATCTTCCGGTGGCACACATCGCTCGTCCACCCAATAAAATTGTATGTTATTCCAAGGAATACTGGTTTTGTATTCTTCGGCAAGCAATTCAAACAATAATTTTGGTGTGTTTCCGCCCGAAATTGCCAAATAAAGCTGTTCATTGCAGGCCGCTTTTTCATTCGCTTTTTGTTGAATAAGTCGGGCTATCTCTTTGGCAAGCTCTAGAGAAGTATGGAATATATTGATGTGATTCATGGTCGAATTAATTTAGGATATACCGGTTACTTTTTTGTTATAGGTCGCCATTTCATAAACTTATTGTCGTACAGCTTGTTTGCTTCCGATGGCCCCCACGAATTTATGTCGTATTCATAAACGGGAATGGTGTCATCGTTTTTCCACGCGTTAAGAATGGGATCTACAAATTTCCAACTCAATTTCAAGGCATCAGCACGCGGGTATAAGGTGGAATCGCCTAGCATACAGTCTAGCAGTAAGCGTTCATAGGCCTCCGGTATTTTAGTATCGGCTAAATCGCTGTATTTGAATTCCATTTGTACATTCTGAACCCGGTATCCCATCCCCGGCATTTTCATTCCGAAATCAATACTTACACTTTCGTCCGGCTGGATGCGCAGAATAATCATGTTGGTGGAATGCGTTATGCAGCGTTGCTTGAACAGTTGCAATGGTGCGGGTTTTAAGTGTATAACCACTTCGGTAGCTCGTTCGGGCAGATATTTACCGGTGCGGATGTAGAAGGGCACGTCGCTCCACCGCCAGTTATCAATAAATAGCTTGATGGCGCAATAGGTTTCTGTTTTAGAATCAGGATTCACGCCTTCTTCTTGTCGGTAACCTTTCAGTGTTTTTCCATCTATCTCTGTTTCTTTATATTGCCCTCTAATCACGAAATTATTTACTTCGGCTTCGCTAATGGGGCGCAAGGCACGAAAAACTTTCGTTTTTTCGGCGTGAATGGATTCGGAGTCGAACGAAACGGGTGGCTCCATCGCTACCACGGCTAAGGTTTGCAATAGGTGATTTTGAATCATATCCCGCAAGGCACCCGATGTGTCGTAATATCCGCCACGGTTGCCCACTCCTATTTTTTCGGCATTGGTAATTTCCACCCGATCAATGTGATTGCGATTCCAAAGCGGCTCGAAAAATCCGTTGGAGAAGCGGGTTACCAAAATATTTTGTACCGTTTCTTTCCCCAGGTAGTGGTCTATACGGTATATTTGATCTTCTTCAAAAGCAACGAGTAATTTGGTGTCCAGCTCAACGGCGGTTTCGTAGCTGTAACCAAATGGCTTTTCCACTATTACGCGTTTCCAACCGTATTTGTGCTTTGTCAGGTTATAGGCCGCCAGGTTCGCTGAAACGGTATCGTACAAAAATGGTGGGATGGAATAGTAATAGATATAATTGTGAGGGGTACCAATTGCTTTCGCCAAATTATCCAACCGATGTTTAAGCACCTCAAAATCGGTGGTAACTTGATTATTAACTTTTTGATAATGTACTAATTTTATAAATTCTCGTGCCGTTACAAGTTGTTCTTCTGTCGAAATTGCTTTAAACTCCTTCAGCATTTCCAACACGTTTTCACGATAATCGGTGTCGCTTTTTTCCTGACTGCCACAGCCTACCAGCGCGTAATGTTCAGGCAAAAGGTTGCTCGTGTATAATTCAAAAAGTGCCGGAATAAGTTTCCGCTTAGCCAAATCGCCATTGGAGCCGAATATTACCGTGATTTGGTTATCTATATTATTTTTTAGGACAAATGGTTTCAGTGATTTATTGTCTGGATTAGTATTTTGCATGGTAATTTTAAGTTTATATAAAACATTAAAATATAATTAGTTATACATTGTAAGTTGTAGAAGAAGTTGAACCTCCGTGTCCAGTCCAGTTGGTATGAAAAGCCTCTCCCCTTGGTTTGTCAGTTCGCTCGTACGTGTGTGCGCCAAAATAGTCGCGTTGAGCCTGCAACAGATTGGATGGCAGGTTGGCCGTGCGGTATCCATCGTAATAAGCCAGTGCCGAGGATAGTGCAGGAACTGGGATTCCGGCAGTTACCGCCGCCGCGACTACCGAACGCCATCCGGCTTGTGCCGTGTTTATTTTGTCGGTAAAGAATGGGTCGAGCAACAAATTTTGTAGCGCAGGGTTATTGATGTAGGCTTCGTTGATCTTTCCTAAAAACGCGGAACGAATAATACATCCACCACGCCACATGAGTGCGATGCCCCCATAATTGAGGTTCCAGTTATATTCCTTCGCGGCTTCACGAAGCAAGGCATAGCCTTGGGCGTAAGATATTATTTTTGAAGCATATAGCGCATTTTTTAGTGCGTCAAGAAATTGTTTCTTTTCGGGAGCGATAGTCGTAGCGGAGCCTTTTAAGATGGTGGATGCTACAACACGTTCGTCCTTCTGAGCCGATAAGGCACGGGCAAAAACGGATTCGCTTATCAAGGTGAGCGGAATGCCCATATCCAAGGCCGTGTTTACCGTCCATTTTCCAGTACCCTTCTGCCCTGCTCTATCTAATATTTTATCAACCAATGGTTTACCATCGGCATCTTTGTGTTTGAAAATTTCGGAAGAAATTTCTATCAGGTAGCTGTTTAGTTCGCCCGTGTTCCATTCGGCAAACACTTCCGAAAGCTCATCCGCTGATAAGTGTAGCACTTCGCGCATCAAGTGGTAGGCTTCGGTTATAAGCTGCATGTCGCCATACTCAATGCCGTTGTGTACCATTTTTACAAAATGTCCGGCACCCGATTCGCCCACCCAGTCGCAACAAGGAGTTCCGTCCTCCAGCTTTGCAGCGATGCCTTGAAATACGGGTTTTATTTCCTTCCAGGCTTCGTTGGCACCTCCGGGCATTAATGACGGGCCGTTAAGTGCCCCTTCTTCTCCGCCCGACACGCCGGAACCAACAAAGTGAATGCCTTTTGCTTTCAACAATTCGTACCTGCGTATGGTATCAAAGTAATTGGAGTTTCCTCCATCTATCAATATATCGCCTTTATCCAGTAGCGGGGTGATATTTTCAATCACTGAATCCACGGGATTCCCGGCACGTATCATCATCATTATTTTGCGTGGACGCTCAATGGCTTGTACTAGCTCTTCTAATGTATGTGTGGGTATGAATTTTTTACCTGTTCCTCGGCCTGTTACAAATTTGTCAACCACTTCCGTTTCGTAATTCCAAACGGCCACGGTAAATCCTTTGTTCTCCATGTTTAACGAAAGGTTCTCTCCCATCACGGCAAGTCCTATCATGCCTATATCTGCTTTTTTTGTCATACTATCTATGTTTATTTAATTTGTTCGATTGTTAAAAGTAAGAATAAAACAGAAGTTTCTCCTAAAATGTTTAATCTTTTTATGAAAATTTATAAATGAGTACTTAAATACTATTATTGAAGCATAAAAAAAGGACATCAAAATTTGATGTCCTTTTTCTGATTCTCAGTCGGGGTACCAGGATTCGAACCTGGGACCCCCTGCTCCCAAAGCAGGTGCGCTAACCGGGCTGCGCTACACCCCGTTGTTTAAATCGGTTGCAAAAGTAATGTCTTTTTTGTTACATGCAAACTTTTAGGCAAACTTTTTTATGCTATTTTTGTAGAAAAAAATTCAATAGAAACATTGGCAGGCATTTACGTACACATTCCTTTTTGTAAAATTCGCTGTGCTTACTGCGATTTTTATTCAAATACCGACTTATCTTACAAAGATGAACTGGTAAAGTGTCTTTGCAAGGAACTGACACAGGAAAAAAATTACCTCGAAAAAGAGAAAATTGAAACCATTTATTTTGGTGGTGGCACTCCCAGCCTACTGGATGAAGATGATTTTAAACTTATTTTCGACACTATGGAGAGTCATTTTGATATTTCGTCCGTGCAGGAAATAACGCTTGAAGCGAATCCGGATGACCTTTCGGTAAGCTATATAGCCATGCTTCGCCGCTTGCCATTCAATCGAATTAGCATTGGTATTCAAAGCTTGATTGATAAAGAGTTACGGTTAATCAACCGCAGGCATTCCGCTCAACAAGCCCTTGATGCGGTGGCTGCTTGTAGAGCTGCCGGTTTTGAGAATATTAGCGTGGACTTAATTTACGGCTATCCTTCGCAAACAATTCCTGAATTTATTTTTAGTGTGGGAAAAATGTCGGCTATGGATGTAACGCATATTTCGGCTTATAACCTTACTTACGAGGAGGGAACGGTGCTGCACCAAAAACTTCAACGAAAGGAAATATGCGCCATCGACGAAGAAACGAGCATTGAAATGTATAAAACATTGGTTAACAAATTAGAAACCAATGGTTTTTTTCAATATGAAATATCTAATTTTGCCCGTGAAGGATATGAATCGAAACACAACTCATCCTATTGGCGGGGTAAAAAATATTTGGGCGTAGGCCCTTCCGCTCATTCATACAACGGCACTACCCGGAAGTGGAATGTGGCTTCGCTGAAAGAATATATTCAAAAAATAAACGAGGATGCTACGGCTTATGAGCTGGAAACGCTTTCGGATAATGATTTGTATAACGAATTTATCATCACCGGGTTACGAACAAAGAAAGGAGTTTCGTTGCAAACGCTACAGGAAAAGTTTGGCGGCAAGATGCTCGATTATTGTGTGGAGAATGCAGCTAAATATATTATAAACAAATGTTTATATATTGAAAATGATTATTTGAAATTTACCACGGAAGGGGTTATTTTATCCAATGGAATAATGTCGGATTTGTTGTTCGTAGAATAAGGTTTTTCTCCAAAATAAATTATCTTTGTATTTTTGCGTAAGCTTAGAAAAACAGAAATTTCTACATGAAGTTAAAGCCGTTTATTTATACGTTTCTTTTTGCTGTAGTAGCGATAAATTTTTCATGCAGCCTTGCTTATCAAATAAAAGAGGCGAATCGTAGGTATGGAATCGGTGAATATTATGCTGCCGCCCCTCTATACAAAAGAGTTTTGTCCCGAATTCCTTCCAAAGATACCGAAACACGTTCTGAAATAGCTATTAAGATGGGTAATTGTTATCGTTTGATAGGCAATAGCGTGAAGGCCGAAGCCGCTTATGGTTTGGCTATCCGCTACAAAACGGATGATAGTACCTGCTATTTGTATTATGCCGACGTGTTGCGGAAAAATGATAAATATAAAGAGGCTCGCTCGTTCTATTACAAATACTTACAACGCGATTCGACCAATGCCTGGGCGTTGTATGGGTTGTACGCGTGTGAACACCTGAAGGAGTGGAAAAAAATTCCGGCAGAATATTCGATAAAAAAAGAAGATGCTATCAACTCTAAAAAAGAAGATTTTTGCCCCGTGGTAGCCGACGATGATGGCAACACGCTTTATTTTACATCCTCAAGAAGCGTTTCAGTTAAAACAAATGCTATTGGCGGTACTAAACCAAGCGCTATAACAGGGGTGCGCAACAACGATATATTTGTAGTAAAAAAGAAACAAAATAATAAATGGGAAGTTCCAACCCCACTCCCCGTTGAGATAAACACGGCTTTCGACGAAGGTGCCTGCTGCTTGTCGGCTGATGGAAAAACGATGTACTTCACGCAATGTCGCTATTTGCCTGGTCAAACTCATGGAGCGGAAATATACAGTTCGCAACGTTCGGGTGGCGATTGGACTGTACCACAAATTGTTACACTACTGAAAGATAGCACCGTTTCGGTTGCGCATCCGGCTATATCGCCCGACAACAATTACCTGTATTTTGTTTCCGATATGAAGGGTGGTTATGGAGGAAAAGATATTTGGCGATGTGCCCGCCAGAACGATTCAAAATGGGGCGAACCGGAGAACTTGGGAAATAAGATTAATACCCCCGGCGACGAAATGTTTCCTTCTTTTGGTGCGGATGGTACCTTGTATTTTTCGTCCAACGGGCTGCCCGGTTTTGGCGGGTTGGATATATTTAGGGCTAAATCGGTAAAAACAAAAGACGGAAAAGAGGAGTGGATGGTGGAAAACATGCTAATGCCGATCAATTCAAGTGGTGATGATTTCGGAATTACCTTTGTAGGAAGAAAAAATAAAGGTTATTTTTCGTCGAACAGACAAGACCCTAAAGGATATGATAAAATATATAGCTTTGACACGCCTGTGCTTGAATTCGTTGTAGAAGGAAAGGTATTAGATAATAACGGCGACCCGATTAGTGATGGCATAGTGAGAATTGTGGGCGACAATGGGGTAAACACAAAAATTAAGGCGAAAAAAGATGGCTCCTATCGATATAAACTCGAAAAAGGAGTTAATTATATTATGCAGGCATCCGCCCGTGGCTATTTGAATGAGAAAGGCGATTTTTCAACGGTGGGAATGCATAAAACAAAATCGTTCAAGAATGATTTCAAGCTTCCTTCGGCAGGAAAACCTGTGAAAATAGACAATATCTTTTACGATTTTGGAAAATACACGTTGACCAAGAGTTCGGAAGAAGCATTGAACGGATTGGTTAAAATGATGACGGATAATCCGCATGTAACTATAGAATTAGGTGCACATACGGATATGGTGGGTTCGGAAGAATTTAACTTGGAGCTGTCAACCAAAAGAGCTCAATCGGTGGTTAATTATTTGATTAATGCAGGCATAGAGAGCAACCGACTTACGCCTAAAGGATATGGAAAAACAGTGCCTGTAACGGTTGATGCCCCCTTGGCCACTGAATATTCTTTCTTGAAAGAAGGAGATGTTTTAACTGATGAATTTATTTTGAAACTAACTGACAGACAGCAAGAAATTGCGAATCAGATAAACCGACGGACTGAATTTAGAGTATTGAGAACAACATATAAAATGTATTAGACAAAAGATAGATGCAACAATATTTAGATTTACTACAACGCATTTTGAACGAGGGGGTAAAAAAAGAAGATCGTACGGGTACGGGCACTATTAGCGTATTCGGCCATCAGATGCGATTTAATCTCGAAGATGGCTTCCCTATGGTTACTACTAAAAAATTACACCTGAAATCCATTATTTACGAGCTCCTGTGGTTTATTAAAGGCGATACTAACGCGAAATATTTGCAGGACAACGGCGTGCGTATTTGGAACGAGTGGGCGGATAAGGATGGCAACCTGGGGCATATATACGGCTACCAGTGGCGTTCGTGGCCGGATTATAACGGTGGGTACATAGACCAGCTAACGGAGGCCATAGAAACGATTAAAAACAATCCCGATTCAAGGCGCATTATAGTAAGTGCCTGGAACGTGGCCGACCTGCCTAATATGAATTTGCCTCCATGCCATGCTTTTTTTCAGTTTTACGTGGCCGACGGGCGGTTGAGTTTGCAACTGTATCAACGCAGTGCAGATGCTTTCCTCGGTGTGCCGTTTAACATTGCATCTTATACCCTACTCCTACAGATGGTGGCACAGGTAACGGGACTGAAAGCGGGCGATTTTGTACACACGCTGGGCGATGCTCATATTTATCTTAATCATATAGAACAAGTGCAACTGCAACTTACGCGAAAACCGTTTAAGTTGCCAACGATGCAAATTAATCCCGACAGAAAAAATATATTGGATTTCGAGTACGAGGATTTCAACCTATTGGGTTATGAATCGCATCCTCATATAAAGGGAGACGTTTCTGTTTAGTACCTTTACTCCCATATCAATAAAACTTGTGGTGGTAATTTCTTTTTAGCGAAGAGGAAATAAAATCATACTGTTAGTAAATCATAACGTGTTATTATATAAAACCTTACATTAAAACAATTCCTTATGTGTAACAATGTATCTATTATCGCTGCTATTGCAAAAAATTACACGATTGGGAAAAACAACAAATTGCTTTGTTCTGTTCCCGGTGATTTGAAACGATTTAAAGAGTTAACAACCGGACATGCTGTCGTTATGGGACGGCATACGTTAGAATCGTTGCCCAATGGCCCGCTACCGAACAGGAAGAATATTATTATAACCACCATGTCGGAACAAATTGTGGATGGCTGTTTACCAGCCGATTCAATCAACGATGCGCTTGAACTGGCCGGCAAAGAAGATGAAATTTTTATTATTGGTGGAGGGTCTATATACAAGCAGGCCATTGCTTTTGCCAATAGGCTATTTCTTACCTGGATAGATCATGAATTTGAGGGAGATACATTTTTTCCGACTATTGATTTTAGCCAGTGGCAGGAAACATTCAGGGAAGACCATCCGGCGGATGAAAAATTCCCCTACTCCTATTCGTTTGTCAACTACGAACGGAAAGATTAAAAAAGAGAAGAGCAATAAATATACATTATTGCTCTTCTTGTTTCTTTGTATTCGAATTTAATAAAGTAAAAGTTAGGATTGGCTATACTTAAGGGCTAAATCTAAAATGGAAGTATCGTCTAGCATTACCAAACCGCCATCGGGTCCCGGTTCTATATGAACGCCTACACTTCTGCCGTCTTTGTAATTGTGACCTCCAAAATAGTTTCTTACTGTTTCTATTGATACCCCAAGATCTTGTGCAATTCTTGATAAGCTTCCATCCGGCAGACTATCTTTTATTTTCCGTAGTTCATTAAACGTTATTGTTCTTGTCATAGCCGTTAATTTTTATAGGGTTAATAAATTGGTGATTTATTTATGCTTTAAATTTAATTCATTCTGCTTTTTTATCAAAATATTTTAATGATTTTTTTATCAAAATAAACCTGAATATCAGCCTATTCCCTTTTCAATTAATAGAATGCACACATCCTATGTTTGATAACATATTATTTGAACAGTGGAAATAAAACATTGTTTAACGCGGCTATTAATATAATTGAAAATAGCAAAACCCCGGTTAGGCTATAAACTTGTTTGTTACTAAATCCATGTTGGTTTATGATAAGATAATTTTCTCTTTTCAATGGGGCTTGTAAACTAATAGGGCGAAACCTCTTGAGTAAATAAAAGGATAAATAAGCTGCACCTAAACCTACCAAAGCTCCGCCTAAAATGTCGAATGGAAAATGAACGCCAAGGTAAATTCTTGAATAAGAATTAAGAAAAGCCCAGCAAAAAAAACTGATGCTTAACACCTTGTTTCTGAATAAGAGGCTTATAAAAAGAGCTACACCAAAAGAGTTGGCCGAGTGCGACGATACAAACCCATACCGCCCTCCAGCATAGTTCTTAACCAAATGTACCAATCCGGTCAACGACGGGTCGTGTGAGGGGCGGAATCGTTCAAAAATGGGTTTTATTATGGATGATGAAATTTGATCGGACAGCACGATGGTGAGAACCAACCCCAGCAAAATAAATACAGCTTCTCTTTTTTTTGTCTGAATAACAAAGAACAGGAATACAAGCAAGGTAGGTATCCATGTTTGCAGATGGGTGAATATCCAGAAGAAATGGTCGAAAAAATCGTTATGACAACCATTAATACTAAGTAAAAGAGATTTGTCGAATGCAATAAGATGTTCTAGCATGATTGAATATATTTAACTGCAATGATACATAAAAATTGTAGAAAAACAGAAAGGCTGTTCCTATTAAGAACAGCCTTCTCACAAAAAACACTTCTATATCTTGGCAGATAAAAATGTATTATTTAACGTACACGATGTTGTCAACACAAACATAAGCAGGAGTATTCATTCCGTAAGAACCATTATCAGTGGATGCAAACGTGAATATCAGCTTATTTACGCTTCCAAGGCCCGACAAATCAACAGCAACCCAATTTTTGCAAATAAAAGACTTCCCGCTTCTGAAATCGGCCAAATAGTAATCAATTCTCCCAGTTATGGCTCCATTTGTAGAAATACCAGTGATGGTTACCTTGTAATAATCGCCCGAAACAAATTTCTTAGAATAAGAATCTCCGTTTTTCATGGATAAACCAGCATACGTGTTGTTGGTCAGCATTAAGCTGTTGATTTTGTGCGAAATTCCTGCACCAAAGTAAAATGTAGCCGAATCGCTGTATGCTATTCCAAATTTTTTAGAGTTGCCTGCCCCACTACCCGCATAAGAACTGTATTGGTTGGTGGAGCCTGCTGTTACAGTATCTGTTTTGGTTGAGCAGGCAAATCCTATCCAAGAATCCCATGAAGAAGTGTACACGTTTTTAAATGTAATAATACCGCTGGTAAATGATGCTTTGTATAAGATCGAATCCACGGTAACATCTTCAAAATCGATGGTAGCGGTTTGCTCCGTGTTGGCGGTTGTACTGCTTATCGCTGCTTCTTCATCATCTTTATCTTTGGAGCATGAGGAAAATAACAGGTTCACCGAGGTAATAACGGCAATAAACAGAATGAGTCTGGTCTTTTTCATAATTGTAATATTTGTGTTTAGTAAATAATTGTGATTCAATACCTAAACAATCAATCTATTACAATAGGAAACAAAATGACGGATGAAAAAAATTGAAGGTAGTCCAATAGTTCTCTCCTGCTTTTAGTCCCGAAAGCAATAGGATTGTAAAATAGCGTTTATGGCAGGTCTTCTGACTTATCCGACTTTTAGCGCCTTCCCATCCCGAAAAATCGGGGCAGTGGCTGGGTTGCTAAAAGCTTTTTCCGATTTTCATATCGGAACGGAATTACAGCAGCGGGTACTGTTCCTGATTCTCACAGGATTCCCTTTTATCGCATCTATTCATAGAAAGAATAATACGATACCAAAACGCTGGCAAAGTTATATATAAATCTGACAATTGAAATTCAAATGCCAGGATTGTTTTAAAAATTAACACTTGTAAAATTGTAATATATTGTAAATAAGATATCTGCTAATAAACATTAGTATGAAAGGCTAGATCAATAATTATAAATTGTGAATTATGAATTGTCTTTCATGCTCAATTGTACTCGTTTGCGTGCAATATCCACCTCGAGCACTTTTACCTGCACGTGTTGATGTAGTTTTACAATTTCCGTCGGATCGCTCACGAATCGGTCGGCCATGTTCGATACATGTACCAATCCGTTTTCCTTGATGCCCACATCCACAAAAGCCCCGAAGTTAGTAATGTTGGTAATAATTCCAGGCAGCACCTGTCCCACTTTCAAATCCTCTATTTTTTTCACCGTCGGGTCAAATTCAAATACCTTGATGCCTTGGCGTGGATCACGTCCCGGTTTGTCAAGCTCCTGCATAATGTCGTTCAGTGTTGGCAATCCCACCTTGTCTGTAACATAATCGCTCAGCTTAATATCCTTTTTAAGTTCCTTATTTTCAATTAATTCAGCAATAGAAATGCCTAGCGATTTGGCCATTTTCTCCACGACAGTGTAACTTTCTGGGTGAACCGCCGAATTGTCCAACGGGTTCTCGCCATTGCGAATACGTAGGAAGCCCGCACATTGCTCAAAGGTCTTCGCCCCCATTTTAGCTACTTTTAATAGTTCCTTACGGTTTTTGAAAGCCCCGTTTTGCGTGCGATAATCCACCACGTTTTGAGCTAGTTGTGGCCCAAGGCCTGAAATGTAGGTAAGCAAGTGTTTGCTGGCCGTGTTCAAATCCACACCCACTTTGTTTACACAGCTCTCCACTGTTTGATCCAACGCCGTTTTCAATCTATTTTGATCCACGTCATGTTGGTATTGCCCCACTCCTATTGATTTTGGGTCGATTTTCACCAGCTCAGCCAGCGGATCCATCAGTCGTCGGCCAATCGAAACAGCCCCACGCACCGTAACATCATATTCGGGAAATTCATCACGAGCAACTTTGGAGGCGGAATAGATAGAAGCCCCGTTTTCGCTTACCACGAATACCTTAACCTCGCGGTCGTAGCGGATATTTTGGATAAACTGTTCTGTTTCCCGGCTGGCCGTACCATTACCAATAGCAATAGCTTGAATATCATACGATTCCACCAATTTTTGTATCTTGCGTGAAGCTTGCGTGTATTCATTCTGAGGTGGATGCGGGTAGATGGTTTCGTTGTGCACCAAATTACCTTGTGCATCCAAGCAAACAAGCTTACAGCCTGTGCGGTAACCGGGATCAACACCTAGCACTCGCTTTTGTCCCAATGGGGGTGATAGCAATAGTTGATGCAGGTTCTCGGCAAACACACGAATAGCTTCCGTGTCCGCTTTTTCCTTGCTTATATTGGCAAATTCAGTTTCAATAGATGGTTTAAGTAATCGTTTGTAAGAATCAGTAATAGATTCACTTACTTGTATAGATGATAGCGATACTCCTTTGATGAATATTTTCTCCAGACGTTCTAAGCAAGGTGCTTCTTCCGGCGAAACGGACACGCGCAAAAAGCCTTCGGCTTCGCCACGGCGCATCGCCAGCAAGCGGTGCGACGAGCATTTGTGCAGCAATTCGTCCATCTTAAAATAATCTTTGTATTTCTGCCCTTCCTCTTCCTTGCCTTTAATCACACGGGAGGCAATCACGGCATTGCGGGCAAAAATATTTCGGATGCTGTTTCGGGCGGCTTCACTTTCGTTAATCCATTCCGCCATGATGTCGCGCGCACCTTTCAAAACCTCCTCTATGTTGGGCACTTCTTTGGTCACGAAGCGGGTTGCTATTTCATTTACGTTGTTTTCCGTTTGGCGCATCAGTACCTTAGCCAATGGTTCCAAGCCTTTTTCACGGGCTATTTCGGCACGTGTGCGGCGTTTGGGCTTATAAGGCAGGTAGATGTCCTCCAGTTCTGTAATATTCCAGCAATTCTGTATGCGAAGGCGCAATTCGGGCGTTAACTTATCCTGCTCTTCGATTGATTTCAGAATGCTATTTTTGCGTTTGTCCAGTTCGCAAAGCTTATCATATTGCTCTTTGACTGCTGCTACCTGCACTTCGTCCATATTCTCCGTCATTTCCTTGCGGTAGCGGCTTATAAACGGGATGGTAGCTCCTTCGGTAAGTAGTTTTATGGTATTGGCCACCTGCTTCTCTTTCAGGTGTAAGGCCGATGCAATAAGGGTGATAAATTGTTCCATATAATGAGTTAAGCAATAGTGTGTTTTTGCCGTAGGCAATATATATCAATAGAAAAGCGAAACGAGAACAACCTGTTCCCCGTGAGGGGATAAATATATTTATTTCTTACGGCAAAAATAGAATATTGAAGAATTTAACGAGCATAGAACCGGCTATTTTTCTCCATTTGTTGATAAGTTATTCTTGTGGCTGATTATTTTCGGGCTCTTCATTGCTATTCTTGGGGCTGACGGGTTCATCTTCGGGCGATTGGTACGAATCCTCACTTAGACTGTCGGTTGCAGCAGCTTTGGGTCGGTAGTATCCGCCTTTTTCAAAATGATGGAAATCTGATTTGGCCGAAAACTTGCCTCCCCAATGGAAATGCAACTTTTCAAACTCCAACACCACCGGACTATCTTCCATGAAAGTGCCTTTTACCGCCGGGTTGTGTACCGCTCCCTGTGGTTTATCCACCCTATTCCACCCCGGCTTCCAAATCACGGGATTAAAATACGGGTTGATGTCGATAGCCAACCCGCGTGCATGGAGCGAATAGCTTACGTCGCGGTAACAAAAGCTGGAAGTGTTGTTGTCCTGCATCGACAAATCGTCGTTCCAACCGTATTTCACTATGGGTATGGCATGCGCCACCGGGAAATGTTCTTTCAGCATGAAGTTGAACATGTAGGTCACGTCCGCGGCAATTTCTTTATTGGTTACTATTTGCCCTTGGTGTATGTTGCCATCGGTGGAGTAATATTTCACTGGTAGCAATATCAATTGCTCTAGTATCGATTTGGGCGCGTTACAGCCCTCCACGGCTTGCTCGAAGGTGTAATTGCAGTCAACTATTACTTTATTGGCAGAAACTGGCTGAGCGGGCTCTATTTGCTTGCTCTTGTTGGTGCAGGCTACAAACAAAGAGAAGGAGGCTAAAAGTAAACAGATTTTTCTCATAGCATTTAAAACATATTAACGCCATACAATGTTGATGATGGCGTTAAAAAACAAAAAAGGCTGCAAGCCTAAACTTGCAACCTTTTCTTTTGGCGGAGAGAGAGGGATTCAAACCCCCGGAACCTTTAACAGTTCAGCGGTTTTCAAGACCGTCGCAATCGATCACTCTGCCATCTCTCCAAAAGCGGTGCAAAGATACGCCTCTTTTTGTTATTTGCAAATCCTTGATGAAAAAAATTAAGCGAGTAGAGCCTCACCCGTGGGTTGTAGGCTCTACTTTTGCTTGATTACAAAGATTTTAAATAAGCTAAAATATTTTTCTCAATTCTTGTAGGTATGTCCGAAATATCTTCTTTCACGAACTTTTCGCCTACTATGTTTTCATAAAGCTCAATGTAGCGTTCGCTAATGCCGGCTACAATGGCCGGGGTCATTTCGGGTACCGTTTGCCCTTCTTTGCCCTGAAAACCGTTTTCCATCAACCATTCGCGTACAAATTCCTTCGATAATTGTTTTTGTGCCTCCCCTTTCTCAAAGAGTTCTTTATAACCTTTGGAATAGAAATAACGGGAAGAGTCCGGCGTATGTATTTCGTCTATCAAGTAAATTTTGCCGTCGTGTTTTCCAAACTCGTATTTTGTATCAACCAATATCAGGCCTTTTTGGGCAGCATATTCCGAACCTCTTGCAAACAAGGCCAAGGTGTATTTCTCTAGCAAAGCATAATCTTCGGCTGAAACAAGACCTTGTTTCAGGATTTCTTCCTTGCTGATGTCCTCGTCGTGCAAACCTTGCTCGGCTTTGGTTGAGGGCGTGATAATAGGTGTTGCGAAAGCCTGATTTTCTTTCATTCCATCAGGAATTTTCACGCCGCAAATTTCGCGAACGCCGCTTTTGTAGGTACGCCATGCGCTTCCACAAAGGTATCCGCGCACGATCATTTCCACGGGGAAACCTTCGCAACGCAAACCTACGGTTACCATAGGGTCGGGCGTAGCCATTTTCCAGTTAGGCACGATGTCCGACGTTAAGTCTAAAAACTTAGCTGCAATTTGGTTCAACATCTGTCCTTTGTAAGGAATACCTTCGGGCAGGATAACGTCGAAAGCAGAGATGCGGTCGGTAGCCACCATAACCAGTTTATCACCAATTGAATATACATCACGCACCTTGCCGTGATACACCCCCGTTTGTTCGGGAAAATTAAAGTCTGTTTTTGTTAATGCTTGTTTCATAATTTATGAGTTAGTATTTGGATTTGATTAATTGAATTACCAAATTGTTTTAACATCTTCGATTTCATTTGCTTTTCCTCTATCATCGAATTGAGAGAAAACTTTCAATTGAATACATTTTGCGTTTGGTTTGTATTGTATTTCTACATTTATATCTACACATGCTAAAACCTTTTGTGATAGATCTACCTGATTGTTATTTTGTTCTGCTTCTTTTCTTATTTCTTCGTTATCTTCTTTATTAAGGTCGTTTATTTTTGCATAGATATTGAATGTTTCGTCTATTGGTTCACAAAAGTGATATTTTTGTATAGTTTCTTCCTTTACTTTATTGAAAATCATATTGGGTAAATCTTTTTTTCTCAAAATAAAGGCCGATTGGCTAACTAAATCATTTATATAATTATCTATTTCAATGATTTCTATTTCATTGTCCTTGTCCTTGTCTTTTTTATAATACCATTTATCATTTATCTTTTCTAATCCACTAATATTATAAAATTTAAAGTACTCAACCAATCCAAAATAAATAAGTACAAAATCATTAGAAATATTTAATTTATCTATTGCTTTAAATAAGTCTTTTTCTGTTAATAAATATTTTTGTGGTTTTATCAATATCAAAGCATTAAGTGCGTAATACTGAAAATTCATAGCAACAGCTTCAGCTGAGATCGAATCAGTATTTATATAACTAATATCTTGATTGCTACTAAAAGCAGCTTTATCTAATGTGTAATGTTGTCCATTTATAAAATATTTTTCATACAAATCACCTATTTCATTATTTGTAAAAATTTCTTTATATTTTTGAAAAATAGGTATTAAAAGATCTTTTGTTGCTTCATAAAATTCATTTTCTTTGTTAGATGCAATAGGCTGTTCTGCTTTTATTTTATTGTATTTATTTTCAATTTCTGTTTTTAAATTTGCAATCAAATCTGATGGCCGGATTTTATTATTTTCTTCAAACCAATTTTGGTTACAAAGTTGTTCTAATCCTAATTCTTTTAAAACATCTTCTTGTTTTAGATAATCATTTACATAATTCTCTAAACTTGTTAATTCCTCTTCCCAATGTTTTAATTCTGATAAATCGTGGGGAAGTTTAGGCATCTCTAATCGTTGAGAATATACATAATATTCTTGAAGCGTGTATTGACGAATAAATAAAATGGCTATATATCGTTTAATCCACATTCTGATTATGCCATCATCATTTATACCATTAATATCAGGAAACCAATATCTTTGTACATAATAAACAGGATTACTATTTTCATTCCTGTCTATTTGCATATATCGGTTAATAACTTCTTCCATACTTTCTGGCACAAGCACATAACGTGGTGGTATCGATTGAGTATAGTACATTAATTCCTTAATCGTGTTGTACTTTTGCTTATACATCAACAACCCTCCTAATGCATAATGGAATTCTATAAAATCATTGCGTTCTCTTTGTTTTTTATCTATCTCAGCTTGATTTTGAATCTCATATTTATCATTATAAACAGCGTTAGGGTTTTGCATGTAGAAATCACATAATTGGTGTGCTTTGCCCCAATACGCTATTATGACATCGTCTTTGTCATATAATACTGATTGTATGATAAGTCTCCAAAGAAAGTTGTATGTTTTAGCACTAACAACTGTTTTTTGATATTGGTCTAAAAAAAGATCAAATAGTGCACTATTGTTAAAAAGAGAGAATGTTTTTCTTTTTCTATTACAAATCAATTCATTTGCTTCAAAAAAAGAATTATAAAATTCCTGTGGATACTCAATTATTTGTCCTTCTTTATCTTTTCTAAATGAAATGAAAGCATCATAATAAAATTGCATCAAAGTTCTTGCTAAATCTTCATCAGCTTTGTTAATAGAATAATATAGTAATTTTGAAATTGCATCAAAGTATAATTTTTTCTTTGAAAGTTTATGTGTTTTATTATATGCCCTTATCAAACGATTAAGTAGTTCATCTGGAACGTAGTAAATGTATGTAAGATAGACAATAAAAAAAGTCATTGCCATTAGCGCAATAGTGCTTATTGTAATAAGAATTAGCGCAGAGTTATCTACAAACCACCCCCAATCTCGTAAAGGAGGTATTTGGCATAACCAGATTATATAGCTTACAATTGCACCTATCAAAATCGTTAAAAAGCATTTACTAATCCAATCCTTTCTAAATGTTTTAATTAGCATAGTTGAATTATATTTATCATCTATTCTGCCAATTGTTTGAATAAGCAAAGGAAAACCTAAGGCAAATATTGCAATAATCATAGGAATAATTGCACTGCTTATTATACTAGGATAATTTGAAAATATATTCATATTATTATTGCTTCCAAATTACTTTTCTTTAGTTTCTTCTTTTTTCTCGTCCCTATCTTTCTTCGCCTTATCATACGCCCCCACGATGCGCATTACCAGCTTGTGGCGGACAATATCCTGTATGTCGAATTCTATTTTGGAGATGCCTTTTACGCCTTTTAGTATTTGTAGGGCATCAATAAGTCCCGATTTCTGCGAAGGGGGTAGGTCTATTTGAGTTACGTCGCCCGTCACAATCACCTTACTGTTCATCCCCATGCGGGTAAGGAACATCTTAATTTGTTGTGTAGAAGTATTTTGTGCCTCGTCCAGTATCACCATGGCATCGCTCAAGGTGCGTCCGCGCATAAAAGCGAGGGGTGCAATCTGTATCGTGCCGTTTTCGAGGTATTCCTTGAGTTTTGCCCCCGGAATCATGTCCTGCAAGGCATCATAAAGCGGTTGCAAATACGGGTCTATCTTCTCCTTCATATCGCCGGGCAGGAAGCCGAGCTTCTCTCCCGCTTCCACCGCCGGGCGGCTTAGTATAATCTTTTTTACCTGCTTATTTTTGAGTGAGCGCACGGCCAGCGCGATGGCCGTGTACGTTTTCCCCGACCCGGCAGGGCCGATGGCAAAAAGCAGGTCGTTTTTTTTGTATTCGTCCACCAGTTTTTGCTGGTTAGGCGTGCGGGCTACAATGGGTTTCCCGTTGATACCGTGCAAAATAAGGTTGTCAACGTTCACTTCCTGCGGCATGTTGCCTTTAATGATGTCGATGATGGTTTGCTCTTCCAGCTTATTAAACTCCCCGCAGTATGCTTGCAGCTTTTCTATAATTTCTTCAAAAACGGACACATCCTCGGCATCGCCCAGCACCTTGAGCACATGCCCCCGAGCCATGATTTTTAACTTGGGACACAGGGTTTTAATTAGCTGCATATTGCCGTTGTTCACCCCGAAAAAGATTACGGGATCAACAGCTTCGAGAAGTTCAAAAATTCGCTCAATCATAAATTTAGAGATGAGGAGTGAGAGTTAAAAAAATGAGTAAAATACAAATTCATTTTAAGTTGAATTTAGTTGATGAGAAAATTTTTAAAAGTTCAAGAGCTTCTTGTTTTAGGTTTGCAAAAATTGAAATGTCAATCAATGCAACTTCTTCCAGCAATTCAAGCCAAAACAGTGTCTCATCGGCCTCTTCTACCACAATACATATCTTGGCAAAGCGTTCGGCTTTTGATTTACCACGAGTATAAGCCCTAAAATTAGCAGCTACGGATGTATCGGAACGCAATAACTGCTTTCCTATACACCCGTAGCTCCTCATTTTTTTTGCAATTATTAGAATAGAAATGAATTATATTAACAGCAAACATCTTTGATCGCAAAGAATATTTTTGGTTAAAATCCATTTCAACATTTTCCATATCTATTTTTCCTAATAAAGGTTACTGAGAAATTAACTCATTTCTTATTCCTAAATTTCTCATTCCTAAATTTTTACCACGCGAATAATGGATATTTTGCCATGATGCTGTTCACTTTTGCGCGAACAGCTTTGATGGTTGCTTCGTCTTCGTGGTTGGCTAGTACGGTGTCAATCATTTCCACAATTTCCACCATCAAATCTTCTTTGGCTCCACGGGTGGTGATGGCCGGCGTACCGAAACGCAAACCTGAGGTTTGGAATGGTGAGCGGCTATCAAAAGGCACCATGTTTTTGTTCGTGGTGATGTCGGCTGCTACCAATGCTTTTTCGGCTGCTTTACCCGTAAGGTCGGGAAATTTGGTGCGAAGATCCACTAACATAGAGTGATTGTCGGTACCATCGGACACAATTTTATATCCTTTATCCATAAATGCTTTGGCCATAGCAGCAGCATTCTTTTGTACTTGTGCCTGATATTCTTTGTATTCAGGTTGAAGGGCTTCGCTAAAGGCAACGGCTTTAGCGGCGATAACGTGTTCAAGCGGCCCACCTTGTATGCCCGGGAATACGGCGGAATCCAACAAAGCTGACATCATCTTTATTTCGCCTTTAGGCGTTTTTTTACCCCAAGGGTTAGGAAAATCCTCACCCATCATAATAACACCACCACGAGGGCCACGAAGGGTTTTGTGGGTAGTTGTGGTTACGATATGTGCATGTTTCACAGGGTTTTCCAATAGTCCGGCGGCAATAAGTCCGGCAGGGTGAGCCATATCCACCATGAAGATGGCACCGATTTTATCGGCCAAGGCACGCATGCGGGCATAATCCCATTCGCGAGAGTAAGCTGATGCCCCGGCAATAATCAATTTAGGTTTTTCGGCTAAAGCCACGGCTTCCATTTGGTCGTAGTCCACACGGCCTGTTTCTTCCTTCAAATTGTATTCTAACGCGTGGAAAATCAAACCTGAGAAGTTTACCGAAGATCCGTGAGAAAGGTGTCCACCTTGTGACAGGTTAAGACCTAAGAATTTATCACCCGGTTGAAGGCAGGCCATGAAAACAGCCATGTTGGCTTGTGCACCCGAATGAGGTTGAACATTAGCCCATTTAGCTCCGAATAGCTGACATAAACGGTCGATGGCAAGCTGTTCGCTTTGGTCAACCACCTCGCAACCACCATAATAGCGTTTTCCGGGATACCCTTCGGCATATTTGTTGGTTAACACGGAACCCATGGCTTCCATCACTTGTTCGCTCACGAAGTTTTCTGAAGCAATTAGCTCTATACCATGCAATTGGCGTTGTTTCTCTTTCTCGATAATCTCAAAGATTTGATTGTCTCTTTTCATAAATTTGTATGATTGTTTATTTGATAAATATTTATTTTTTCTTTTGTACGCTCCACCCGAATTTGCCTATCTCCTCGCCCAGCTTGTAATAATGGCCGTGCGAGTAAGCTATCAGTTTGGCTTCGTTCAGTTTGAAAGCTCCAGTGGCTTCGTCGATATAGCGTTCGTCGGCCTGTATGTTTACCACGTTGGCAATAAACATGTCGTGCGAACCGAGTTCAACGATCTGTTTTACACGGCATTCTATTGACAGTGGCGATTCGGCAATAATGGGTGCATCCACGATGGATGCTTTCACGGGTGTTAAACCCATTTCTTCAAATTTGTTTACGTCAGCTCCGCTTTTCACGCCACACCAGTCGGTGGCCTTAGCCAAATCTTCGTTGGTGATGTTTATCACGAACTCCATGTTTTTCTTAATAATGTCGTAAGAATGGCGGCTCTTGCGCACGGAAATGTAGCACATGGCCGGATCGGTACAAAGAGTACCTACCCAACTTACGGTAAAGACGTTGTACTCGTCTTTAAACTTTCCGCATGACACTAACACGGCTGGAAGCGGATAAATTAATGTCCCCGGTTTCCATTGTTCTTTTTTAAACTCAGGCATAAGCTGTTGTTTTTTTAGGTTTAAAATGATTTATGCTGCTACTTCATTTTAATATCTTCTTGCTGTATCATTTGTTCGCAATAATGGCATTTCACGGTGATATTATCCTTGTCCACCACGTGGAAACGGGTTTTAATCGGTTCGTTGTTGGTAATACATTTGGGGTTCAGGCAAGCTATGATGCCGTTAATTTCGTCGGGCAATGAAATATTGCGTTTCTCTATTACTTTGTAATCCTTGATAATGTTCAATTTAGCGTTGGGAGCAATCAGCGCAATTTTATTAATCACGTTGGGTTCGTAATATTTACCCGTGATTTTGATAATACCCTTCTTCCCCATTTTACCGCTTTTTAGGTTGTTACCAATGGTAATCTGGCTATCCAACGTGTCCACGTGCAGGATGGAGACTACTTTGAATAGCTTATCCGGTGGAATATGGTCTATCACAGTGCCATTTTCGATGGCTACTACTACTAATTCTTTTTTCTGTTCACTCATGATTTAACTAATTCTGAGTTAATTATGTTTTTTAACTTGTTGTGCCGATTAAGAAAAATTCTTCACCCCTTTACCCTAACGTGGGGTATTATATCAACCCCAACGCGTCGCAAATAACGGCTTGACGGGCAAAAACACCGTTACGGGCTTGTTGGAAGTAATAGGCCTTGGGGTTATCGTCCACGTCGGTATCTATCTCATTTACACGAGGTAGCGGATGCAGTACCCGTAGGTTTTGTTTAGTGTTCTCCAACATTTTGTTTTTCAGCGTGTACACGTTTTTTACTTTTTCGTATTCCACTAGGTCGAGGAAGCGTTCGCGTTGTACGCGGGTCATGTATAGAATGTCGGCATCGGAAATGTCGTTTAATTCCGACAATTCTCTGTAGGCAATGCCTTTTTCGTTGCAAAATTGTTTGTATTGATCCGGTATTTTCAATTCGTCGGGAGCAATAAAGGTAAATGTAGGGTTGAAATGCGACATGGCCATTAGTAGCGAATGCACGGTGCGTCCGTATTTCAAATCGCCCACGAAGTAAATTTTCAGGTTCTCCAGCTTTCCTTGTGTTTTTTTGATGGAATACAAGTCGAGCATGGTTTGCGTGGGATGCTGGTTTGCCCCGTCGCCAGCGTTAATAATGGGTATGGCGGATACTTCGGAGGCGTAGCGAGCGGCTCCGTCCAGCGGGTGGCGCATCACGATAAGGTCGGCATAGTTGCTTACCATAGTGATGGTGTCCTTCAGTGTTTCGCCCTTGGAAGAGCTTGTGGTAGAGGCATCGGAGAAGCCTATTACCTTACCTCCCAACCTATTGATGGCGGTTTCAAAGCTCAAACGGGTACGTGTGGATGGCTCAAAAAAGAGCGTAGCCACTACCTTTCCTTTCAACAGATCTTGGTTTGGGTTTTTCTCAAACGCGGCGGCATGCTCAAGGATGCTTTGAATCTTTTCTTTGGAATAATCGGTGATAGAAACCAAACTCTTGTTATTCATATATTTTATTTAGTAAAGGTTGAAGTAATAAACTATAAAACGCTAAAAACCAATATTAAACCGTTCGGCTCTATATTGGTTTTCAACTTATCTCAAGGGAATAAATCACGAATATGTTTACCCGCCATTGCTTCATTTTGATGTAGTATAATAGTTTACTGTTCATAAAGATTCCACAAAATTATCTCATTTTTATGAAAATAAATGTTTTAGTGGTATTTATTTTTCAACAATTATCAATCTTTATTCTTTCTATTTTCTCCAATCGTGTTTTTACTTTATCCGCGTTTGCTTTCCGTATGTTGAACCTGATAGCACAATCTAAATCAAAATTTTGGGTAATAATATTGCACTCCTCCTCTTTCATTATCCGCATCACATCGTTTACAAATGGGTATTCAAAGCTTATGCAGAAGGCTGTTTGAATTGTTTTTTCTATAACTTCATTGTTGGAGATGGCATCGGCGGCGGCTTCCCTGTAGGCATTAATTAAGCCGGAAGCACCTAGCTTCACGCCCCCAAAATAGCGCACCACGGCAATCAACACGTTATTTATCTTATTGGAAAGGATTACCCCGTGTATGGGTTTCCCAGCCGTGCCTGACGGCTCGCCATCGTCGTTGGCTCTAGTTTCGGGCGTTTCTATACCTATTGAATAGGCATAGCAGATATGGCGGGCATCGTGGTATTGCTTCCGTAGTTGCAGAAGTATGTTTTTCACTTCATCAACGGTTTCTACCGGGTAGGCATACGCTATAAATCGGCTGCCTTTTTCTTTGTAAAGGCCTTCTGAAGTTTGTTGTATGGTTAGGAATGTATCCAACAGGGTTCGATTGAAGATTGAAGCTGCAAATTTAACCAATTATAGTTAGATTGATTCCAGTTGATTAAAACCTGCTTATGTAATGTGTTTTTTAGTAAACACATTATTATTATGGTTAAAAATAAAGTTTTATTATTTTTGCCAATATTTAATTAACAGTTTGTTTATGTTAAAGCGGTTGGCGTTGTGGATACCATTGATAATAATTTGTGTGGGTGCACGGGCTCAATATGCTGATAGCATGCGTGTTGCACATAAAACTAATTTCACTTACAAACAGCTAATTGTACCGTCTGTACTTATTGCCACAGGATTAGCCTTGGTTAGTAATAACCCCAAGTCGATAAAAATGGAATTGGTGGACGATAGAAATCGGTACATGTCTTCCTATAAAACCACGGTGGACGATTATATGCAATTTTCTCCTATTGTAATTGCGTATGGTTTAGATGCTTTAGGGGTAAAATCAAAAACGGATATTGTTAACCGCACGGTTATTCTTGCAAAAAGCGAATTATTAATGGTTGGGGTTACGCAGCTATTGAAATATACAACGCATGAAGTGCGCCCAGATGGCAGTAACAACCATTCATTTCCTTCGGGACACACTGCCGAGGCTTTTGCCGCGGCCACTTTTTTGAGCGAAGAGTACAAAGACAAACTGCCGTGGATGCCTTATGTGGCCTATACCATATCTAGTGGCGTGGGTTTTTCGCGCATGGCTAATAACAAGCACTATATCTGCGATGTGTTGGTTGGTGCTGGGATTGGTATTCTTTGCACGAAGGTTTCGTATTGGACCCATCAGTATCGGTGGGGACGAAAAAGGCAGCCTAAGCCGGTAGCTTCGTTTTAGTATCTGCATTGATAGTAAGAAAAAAGAATGAAAAACATACAAAAGCCCGAATCATGAAAAATGATCGGGCTTTTCAGTTGTGTTGCTCTTGTTAAGCAATTGTTATATCTTTATTCAGATAGACAGATTGAACGGCATGGATAATTTCCACTCCGTCGCCGAACGGTTTTTGAAACGCTTTACGGCCTAAAATCAAACCACTGCCCCCTGCCCTTTTGTTTATCACGGCAGTGCGCACGGCAGCAGCTATATCGTTTTCGCCCGATTCTCCACCCGAATTTATCAATGGAATTTTGCCTCCATAATTATTTATTAATTGGTATCGGGTTAAATCAATCGGATTGTCGGATGACAATTCGGTATAGATTCTTTCGTCATACTTCCCAAACTTGTTTTTGTCCTGATTCAGGGCTTTGTAGCCACCATTATTTTCCGGTAACTTTTGTTTAATTATATCGGCTTCTATCGTTACGCCCAAGTGGTTAGCCTGCCCCGTGAGGTCAGCCGAACTATGATAATCTTTATCCTTTTTAAAATCATTGTTGCGAAGGTAGCACCAAAGGATGGTAAACAAACCTAGTTCGTGAGCATGAGCAAAGGCTTTACTTATTTCCGTGATCTGACGGTTGGATTCTGCCGACCCGAAATAAATAGTAGCACCTACCCCGGCGGCACCCATGTTGTATGCCTGATCCACCGAGGCAAATAAAATCTGGTCGAACGTGTTCGGGTAAGAGAGCATCTGGTTGTGGTTCAATTTTACTATAAACGGAATTTTGTGTGCATATTGGCGCGAAACTAGCCCCAGTACGCCCAAGGTGGATGCCACCCCGTTGCACCTGGCAGCCAGAGCAAGTTTTACAATGTTTTCAGGGTCGAAGTACATGGGGTTCTTGGCAAACGAAGCTCCTCCTGAGTGCTCCACACCCTGATCCACAGGAAGAATGGATAGATACCCTGTTTGCGATAGATTACCGTTACCATATAACCAGCTAAGGTTGCCAAGCACACGGTTATTTCGGTCTGAATACAGGTATATTTTGTCCACAGCCTCAGGACTGGGCGTGTTTATTTGTTGTTGTGAAATTTTGGGGGTTGAAAAATCCAATAAGGAGGCATCTT
Organism: Paludibacteraceae bacterium; assembly: GCA_031292565.1. Taxonomy (GTDB): domain Bacteria; phylum Bacteroidota; class Bacteroidia; order Bacteroidales; family Paludibacteraceae; genus JAFGVL01. The sequence goes on along the minus strand of JARLGW010000001.1, from coordinate 203,820 downwards.
TCCCCAATAGCTGCTGAATTTTATTAATGTCTAACATAATTTTGTATTTTAAATTTTAACTTGATTTTTTATTGACGATAAAACAATGTACAGGCCGAAAAGTCAGCGAGATTTTTATTTATTAACAAAACTTTTTAGATCTCTAATATAATGTATTTTTCGTTATGAAAACAGGAAACTTGCATTATCTTTGTCCACTGAAAAAATAGTTCTTTCTATTCTTTATTGTCGATAGAGGTTTCCGTTCAACAAACGGAATTAAAAGGGAACCGTGTGAAAATCACGGGCTGTCGCGCAACTGTAAATCTGTTCCGATACAAAATCGGAAAAAGCTTTTTTATACTGTAGCCACTGTTCATGTTTTGTGGATGGGAAGGCGTTAAAAAAGTCGGATAAGCCAGGAGACCTGCCATATCGGATACTAACAATGCTTTCGCGATAAAAAGTTATTGGATCTTGTAAATACCCTCTACCCTCCCGGATATTTATCTTTCCTTTTTTCTTTATTATAGCCACAGCTTTGTTTTTCACCCAAAGAGCTTATAATTGTTGATTGCAGCTGAAAACTGCACACTTTTGCTTTTTTGAGCAATAAATAGACTTAATTCAAATCAGAAACCTGAATCCGGTGTTAATTTTGCGGCGGTTTTTATCGTACAAAGCGTTGCACCGATAAAGGAACTTAGTGTTTAACTAACCATTTTTATATGATTAAGAAAATTTTGGTTGCAAATAGAGGTGAAATTGCCATCAGGGTAATGCGCTCTTGCAAAGAAATGGGAATCAGTACGGTAGCCGTTTATTCGGAAGCCGACCGTACTTCCCGCCATGTGTTTTATGCAGACGAAGCTTGTTGCATCGGGCCTGCACCTTCAAAAGAAAGTTATTTAGTTATTGACAACATTATTGCTGCCGCTAAACATTTTGATGCGGATGCCATTCATCCCGGGTATGGATTTTTATCGGAAAGTGCCGAATTTGCACGCCGTTGTGCCGAAGAGAATATTATTTTTATAGGCCCTTCGCCCGAAGCCATGATTGCTATGGGAGATAAAATATCAGCCCGCGAAACCATGATAGCCGCCGGTGTGCCGGTTGTTCCCGGTTCGCAGGAGGACTTGCAAACGCTTGAACGGGTGAAAGAAGTGGCTGAGGAAATAGGCCTGCCCGTGATGCTTAAAGCTACCGCAGGAGGTGGTGGAAAAGGGATGCGCCTGATTCGCCATAAAAATGAAATAGAAGATGCCTACAACACAGCCAGATCTGAAGCCCTGGCTTCCTTTGGTAACGACATCGTGTATATCGAGAAGTTCGTTAAAAATCCCCACCATATTGAATTTCAAATTCTTGGCGATAATTTCGGAAATGTAATCCACTTGTGCGAACGCGAATGTTCGGTGCAACGACGGAATCAAAAGATCGTCGAAGAAAGCCCTTCACCTATGATGACCCCTGCCCTTCGCGCTAAAATGGGCGAAGCCGCGGTGCAAGCTGCCAAGGCGGTTAGCTATTCGGGAGCCGGTACCATCGAATTCTTGGTGGACGACCATCAAAACTTTTATTTCCTCGAAATGAATACCCGCTTGCAGGTAGAACACCCTATCACGGAAGAAGTGCTTGGGGTAGATTTGGTAAAAGAGCAAATTAATATTGCCAATAACCTTACGCTTCGCTTGCGTCAGGAGGACGTTGTGCAACGTGGGCATGCCATTGAATGTCGTATTTGTGCAGAAGACAGCGACAATAACTTTATGCCGAGCCCCGGTATTATCAAGCAGCTTACCGAACCCCTTGGTATCGGTACCCGTGTAGATAACTACGTGTACGAAGGATATGAAATACCGATGCACTACGACCCTATGATGGGTAAACTTATCGTGTGGGCGGTAACCCGCGCCTATGCCATCAAGCGTATGCGCCGTGTGCTGTACGAATACAAGATTACAGGTATCAAAACCAATATCAACTACCTGCGCCGTATCATGGATACCAACGACTTTTTGCGTGGTAAATATGATACCGGTTTTATTGAGAAGAATAGTGATTTTCTGCTTAAATCGACTTACGAAAGTACGAAAGACGAAACGGAGGACATCGCTATTATTGCAGCCTACATGGATTACATCCTGAACTTGGAAGAAAATACGCCTAAAACGGCAGATAACCGCCCCGTGAGCCGTTGGCGTGAGTTTGGAAAACGAAATGTATTGAGAATATAATGCGTTGAAGGGTATTTTGATATTAGCCCTTCGGGCGATATTAAGATATTTTGTTTTGCCGATATTAATATCGAGAAATGAATATCGCGACCATAGGGAGCTAATATCTATCAATAGCAGTAAAATCTAAAAAAGAAGAAAATGGAAATACATATAGGAGACAGAATTACTAATGTAGAGTTAGTGAGCAAGGACGACAATAAAGTTGTAATCAGTATTGATGATAAGGTTTACGATTTGGATGTAGTAATGGCTGAAAACGGCGTATGTTCTATTTTACATAATGGAAAGTCGTTCAATGCCGAATTAAAGCGTTCGGAAAGCGGGAAGTCATACATTGTAAACACATTGTTTAATACCTTCCCTGTGAATATTGTGGATTCGCAAGCTAAATACTTGAGAAATAGAAAAAAGGACGACTCGGACGAACAGCAGGATCGTATCTTTTCGCCTATGCCCGGAAAGGTTGCAAAAGTTTTGGTAAACGAGGGCGACAGCGTGGAAGCCGGACAATCCGTAATCTTAATTGAAGCCATGAAGATGCAAAGCGAATACAAGGTGAAAAAAGATTGTAAGATTAAAAAAATATTAGTGCAACAAGGGGATACTATTGATGGCGACCAAACGCTGATAACTTTAGAGTAGTGTAATTTTATAATTATCAATTATGAGTGAAATGAATGAAATTCAACAAATTTTTGTTGAAAAAAATAATAAAGCCGAATTAGGCGGCGGTAAAGATAAAATAGACAAACAACACAAGGATGGTAAGCTCACAGCCCGCGAACGTATCGATACCTTATTGGATAAAGGTACATTCGTAGAAGTGGATAAGTTTGTGGTGCATCAATGTACCAACTTCGATATGGATAAAACCAAAATTGAAGGCGACGGCATCGTGGGTGGATACGGAAAAATTGAAGGACGGTTGGTATATCTGTATGCTTACGACTTCACCGTGTTTGGCGGTTCGTTGAGCCGAACAAATGCGAACAAGATTGTGAAGCTGCAAAGCATGGCGTTGAAAATGGGTGCTCCCATCATTGCCATGAACGATTCCGGCGGTGCCCGCATACAGGAAGGCGTAAGCAGCCTAGCCGGGTATGGTGATATTTTTTACCAGAACACTATTTCATCAGGTGTTATCCCTCAAATTTCGGTGATACTTGGCCCTTGTGCCGGGGGTGCCTGCTACTCTCCTGCCCTTACCGACTTTATTTTTATGGTAAAGGAAAAAAGCCACATGTTTGTTACCGGCCCCGACGTGGTGAAAACGGTAACGCACGAGGATGTGAGCAAAGAGGAATTGGGTGGAGCTTTTACTCACAACAGCAAAAGCGGGGTGGCTCATTTCCTTGGTGAAAATGAGGAGGAAACGTTGATGATGGTACGTGAATTGTTGAGTTTCCTGCCTAGCAATAACGTGGAAGATGCTCCTATTATGAACACGATGGACGATATTTCGCGCGAAAACGAGGTGTTGAATGAACTGATACCGGAAGATCCTAATAAACCGTATGACATCAAGGAACTGATTGACGCGGTGGTGGATGATAATTACTTTTTTGAAGTAATGCCTTATTTTGCCCAAAATATCGTGGTGGGCTTTGCCCGCATGGGAGGCAAATCCGTAGGCATCGTGGCCAATCAACCTGCTTATCTGGCAGGCGTGTTGGATATTGATGCTTCGGACAAGGCTGCCCGGTTTATTCGCTTTTGCGATTGCTTTAATATTCCATTAATAACGTTCGAAGATGTACCCGGCTTCCTTCCGGGATGTACGCAGGAGCATAATGGTATAATCCGCCACGGGGCAAAAATAGTGTACGCTTTTGTGGAAGCTACCGTGCCTAAAATCACCATTATTACCCGTAAGGCTTACGGGGGTGCTTACATCGTGATGTCCAGCAAGCACACGGGTTGCGATATTAACTTTGCTTACCCGAATGCCGAAATTGCCGTGATGGGAGCTGCCGGAGCCGTGAATATTCTTTACCGCAAAGCCAGCGCGGAAGAAAAAGCAAAAGCCTTGGCGGAGTATAACGAGAAATTCTCCAACCCCTACCGTGCAGCCGAGCTAGGCTATATCGACGAGATTATTTTACCACAACAAACCCGTGTGAAAATTATTCAAGCCTTGGATATGGCACAAACGAAAATTCGTAGCAATCCGGCCAAGAAACATGGTAATATTCCGTTGTAAATATTTGTGCACAATAAAAACAGGCCTTAAACTCTATTTAAGGCCTGTTTCATTTAACACGAAATGTAATCACTACATTTCTTCTCTATTTAGAAAAAACATTGGGGGTTCTTACTACAAAAAGGTAGATGCGCATTAGCTCCTCATCTATAATTTCGCGTTTGAAAATATTGGCATATTGCTTGATGTATTCCAATATCCATTCGCATTGGTTATCAGTTAGTTTCAGACCTCTCTTTTGAAAAAAACTCATAATGGAAGCTTTACCACTGTGCTTGCCGAAAACAAATTCATGTTCTTTGGTACCAATCTTTTTTGCTTCGATAATTTGATACGACTTGCGGTCTTTCAGCAGGCTGTTTACGTGTACTCCCGATTTGTGGGTAAGCACGGCATGACCTGTAATAGGTTTACTTTCAGGCAACTTTCTGCCGGAAAGAGATTCCACGGTGGATGACATTTTAGTTAGCAATTCGGTTTTGATGCCCGTGGGGGTTTTCATGCTCAAATCGAGTGCCATTACCACTTCTTCCAAGGCGGCATTTCCAGCCCTCTCTCCCAGCCCGTTGATAGTAACATCGGCAGCATAAGCCCCTGCTTTGAAGGCTGCAATGGTATTGGCCGTTGCCATACCCAAATCGTTGTGTCCATGAAAACACAAGGGTACATCGGGACAATATTTTCGTATGTTCTGAATCAATTCTATGGTAGAAAACGGATTAAGGATGCCGACAGTGTCGGCAATCCTAATCCTACGCGCACCTACTACTTGCGCCTGCTCTATAAAATCGAACAAGAAAGAGAGCTCTGCTCTGGAAGCATCTTGAGCACCCACACCTAAGAAAGAAAAACGATCTTGGGCATAGCTCAAAATTTGCTTTACATTGGACAACACCCATGCTTTATTTTTTCCCATCGCCTTCATTTGAATATCGGAAACCGGGAAAGAAATACTTACACCATCACAACCTGTTTCTTCGGCAGCATCAATATCCTCACGTGTGGCACGACACCATGCCAATGTTTTGAATTTGAATTTGTGCGAAGCCAATACACGCATGTCGTTTCGTTCCTGAACGCCCATTATAGGGCTTCCAATCTCTACTTCGGGCACACGAGCCTGATCCAACAGCGTGGCTATTTTCAGCTTATCTTCTAAACTAAAAACAACGCCGGGAGCTTGTTCGCCATCTCGTAGCGTGGTATCGATTATGTATAGTTTTGGAGTCATTTTTATAATTAGCTAATTAGCCAATTTGAAAATTAGCAAATGAACAATACTTAATAGAAATGTGTAAAATGATAAATGCAACTAAAAGAAAGAACACTTCATTCTGCTAATTTGCTAATTATCACATTTGCTAATTGAATTAATCAGCAATCAAATATTTTTCGCAAGCTTCGCCGTCTTCCAAGGCATCTAGAATTTCGTCAATAACATCGGTACTATCTACATTACCATACCAAAAGTTGTTCGGATGAACCACTACTACAGGGCCTTGTGCACATACATTTAAGCATCCGGTGCTCGATACGGCTACGTCCAACCCTCTGTCGGCAGCTTCTTCCGTTAGATACTGAATAAATCCGGCAGCTCCTTTTTTGTTACATGCACCTTGTGCATCACCTGCAATACGAAATGAGTTACATACTAAGATGTGATAAGTTGGTTTTTTCATAATGTTTTTAGTTTTATGAGTGGATAATATGTTTTTTTTGATATTTGCTTTTGCGCCGATTATATCGGCGTAGCCTAATATCAGTTAATATCTATAAAATTTACGCGCACCCTTGTGCATCTCCCTTGCAGGAGGAGCCACATTTAAATGCATCAGCCTTTGCTATGCTCCGAATGGGCTTGTTTTTAAATACGCCTTCCAGTCCTTCGTCTATCAATCCCGTCATTTCCACCACTCTAATGCCACAAGAGCTAAGAATGGTTTTAGGGTTTTCGCCTACACCTGAAACCAGTATTCCACGGCAATCGGAAAATGTTCGGGCTAACTCCAACCATCGGCTATCACCCAACCCTACTTTAGGTGTTTTGCGTTCTTCCACAAATTGGAATCCATTGGGCGTTTGTTTGTAAACATACAAGGATGTTGCTTCGCCCAAGTGTTGGTTCACCAGTAAGCCTTCGTTGGTAGCTGCTGCTACATAAGGACGGGTACTGTTATCTACTTCCGTGTGGGTAGATATTTCTTGCAAAAGGGTGTACGATTCTTTCAAATCCTGACCAAGCAACCCGGCTGCATCCGCCCTACAGCGAGCGCAGTGGTTCATCATTTTCATGTGTTCGGAAGCATCCAATCGCACTTTGAAAATCATTTTGTTATCAGGCTTTTCAAAGTCGGCAAATTCAGTTTCTGCCGTGGGAATCAGCGGGATGCAGTTCATCACATCCGCACCAAGCTCTGCACATTTCTTTGCCACTTCTTGTATATGGTTTTCATTAACACCGGGAATAATGATGGTATTAATTTTTACCACGATACCTTTTTCTTTCAACTTTGGTATGCACTTAAGCTGGTTTTCCAACAGCACTTTGGCTCCCTCTACTCCACGGTAAACATGTTTATTGAACCGCACCCAGCGATATACATTGGCTGTAATAGTTGGGTCAACAGCGTTAATTGTTATTGTTACGTGCGAAACGCCTATTTCGGCCAATTCGTCGATATATGGATATAACTCCAAGCCGTTGCTTGACAAGCAAAATATTTTGTCGGGAAATTCGGCTTTAATTCTGCGCATGGTTTCCAGCGTTTCCTTCGGATTGGCAAACGGGTCGCCGGGGCCGGCAATACCTATCACGGATAGTTTATCTATCTTTTCGCTCAATACTTTCAAATATTCCACCGCTTGAAATGGAGCTAACACGGAAGAGGTTACCCCTGGGCGGCTTTCGTTTACACAATCGTATTTTCGGTTGCAATAGTTGCATTGAATGTTACATTTTGGTGCAACAGGAAGGTGTACACGAGCGTGCATGTGTTTTGCATCTTCGTCAAAGCAAGGGTGTTTTGCCAACGCGGTGTCTTTAACATCGGTTAAAGCCGCATCTATATTTATTTTTTCGTCCAGCTCTTTCATAATCATTATTTTTTATGTGCCAATTAAATATACTTATACCCTACCTTTGATTTTTCTTGTTTGTATTCAATCAAGGCATTTGCAATTCTGTCAAACAATTCCTGTGTGCCTTTGTAGCCGATATGGAGCAATCGTTGAGCTCCAAACCTATCGTGGATAGGAAATCCTACACGAATCAACGGTATATCCAGTCTGCGGGAGATGTAATAGCCTTTGCTGCTTCCTATCATAATATCAGGCTTCAACTCTTCCACCATATCATTGATGGTTTCAAAGTCCATCCCGTTTACAATGATGGGGTTTACATCCAGTGTGGTGCCCGATTCTTCTATTATGCGGGTTACTTCTTCTTTTAGCAGACCGCTTTCGCCGCCCGAAGCTACCAGTACAGGCATAATACCTATTTCGAGTAGAAAAGAAACCAGCCCCAGCACAAAATCCTCTTCGCCAAACACGATAGCCCGCTTGCCGAACACGTATTTATGCCCATCTACATAAGCATCAATTAAGCGGCCTTTTTCTCTTGCATGTTTCTCAGGCACTGGGTTTCCGCTGTAAGTAGATAGTAATTCAAAAAACCTGTCAGTAGCTCCAATGCCTATGGGCAAAGTGATTCGTGTGTTTGGCACACTCATCGTTTCTTCCAGCCATGTGCCGGCGGTATGTAGTTTTTTAGGGTTCTTTACCTTTCCGTAAAGTGATCCACGGTTAAATACAGACCCAAATTCGATACTTGCCATTGCCGAACCGCTACGTTTAATATCGGTAAGCGGAGTTCCGCCTTCGGGCAATAGCTTATAGTCTTTCCAATATGGGTTATCCAACGAATCGGAGTAATCGGGTACTATCACGCCCTCTAATCCAAAATCGGCAAATATATCTTTTAGGTAACGGATGTCAGCCGGAGATATAAAGCCTGAAAATAGATTGACATGGTTTCCTACTTTTCCCGTTTCGGCCAATACTTTAACTACCGAAAGTACCGTTTCGTGAAAGCCATCCATGTGCGAGCCTTGATAGCTTGGGGTGGATGCAAACGCAAAATAGGGTAAATCTTCACCCTCATGTGCTTTTTGATATTCACGTATTAGTGCAGGCACGTCTTCGCCAATGGTTTCAGCCAAACAAGTGGATGCAATGCCCATTACTTTAGGATGGTATTGCCTAATCACGTTATCAATCCCGTCGATAAAATTTTTGGCACCCCCGTAAACCGTAGTTTCTTCGCTGAAGTTGGATGAAGCTATATCCACCGGTTCTTTGTAATGGCTAATCATGTAGCGGCGGATGTACGTGGCGCAGCCTTGTGACCCGTGAATCATCGGCACACAGCCTTCTATTCCTTTAAAAACCACCGATGCTCCGAGTGGAGCACATAGCTTACATGCGTTGCGTGTAGCTGTGTAGTTTTGCTTTATTTCACTTGACTTATTCATACCCCTATGTTTCTTGTTCAGTTTCCCTATATATAAATATGATGCCAAATGAATTGCTGAAAACAAAACAAGACCATAAGAAACTGATAATCAATATTAATTTGAATGAATAATTTTTATTTCATGCTAATATGCTAATATGCTAATCTTTATTCAGCATAAATACAATACCGCTTTGTAGTAAAAAAGCATATTAATTACATAAATGTAGGAAATGCTAGCCTGTTAATTTGCTGTAAAATGTGTTGTAAAATATAGGAAACCGAGTATATTTGTAAAAATCATTTTTAAGAAAATAAATTATGAAGAAATCAACTGTAAGTCTCTTAGTTATAGCGGGATTATTGGTTATAATAATTTTTAGCTCTATTAGTATCTATAACAAACTGGTTAGATACGACGAAGCCACCCAATCAGCTTGGGGACAAGTACAAAATGTGTATAAACGTCGTGCCGACCTTATTCCTAACCTGGTAGCAACCGTGAAAGGTTATGCCAAACACGAAAGCGGAACTTTGGAAGCTGTTATTGCCGCCAGGGCTAAAGCAACTCAAATAACCGTGGACGCATCGAACCTAACGCCTGCAAAATTGAAGGAATACCAAGCGGCTCAAGGTCAATTATCGTCAGCATTAGGTAAATTGATGATGATAAAAGAAAGTTATCCTGACTTGAAAGCAAACCAAAACTTCCTTGATTTGCAAGCTCAACTGGAAGGTACTGAAAACCGCATTACCGAAGAAAGACGGAAATTCAACGAAGTGGTGCAAGAATACAATAAAGCCGTACGCAGTTTTCCAGCATCAATTTTTGCCGGAATGTTCGGTTTCCAAAAGAAAGCTTATTTTGAAGCAGAAGCTTCGGCAGCCAACGCTCCACAAATTCAATTTTAATGAATCCAAAAGATTTTTTCACGGCTGAGCAAAAGGCTCAGATAGAAGCCACCATTGGTGAAGCTGAAAAGCTTACCTCTGGTGAGATTCGTTTACATATCGACCGCAAAGGAAAAGGTAATATAGTTAGATATGCTACAAGAATCTTCCATAAATTGAAGATGACAAAAACAGCACATCGAAATGGAGTGTTATTTTATTTATCTGTAGAAAACCATAAGTTTGCCGTAATAGGCGACAAAGGCATCCATAAACAGGTACCCGAAGGTTTTTGGGATAATATTTATCAAACCATTGTGCCTTATTTTCAAAAAGAGCAATTCACGGAAGGTCTTTGTTGGGCTATACTTGAAGCAGGCAAACAACTGTCCACCCACTTCCCTATCGAAGCGAATGATACGAATGAATTAACGAACGAAATTTCTTTTGAAAAATGAATACGATGAAACGAATATTTAACATTAAAACTTCGTTCATTATCTTGTTCGTCGTTTTTTCATTGCAACTGTTTGCTCAAATACCCGAAGCCCCTAATCCTCCACATTTGGTAAACGACTTCGCAGGCTTGTACACGCCCGAACAACGGGCTCAGCTGGAAAAGTTCTTGGTAATGGTTGACGACTCTACTTCGAACCAAATATGCGTGGTTACCGTGAAAGATTTCGGTGGGATGGATAAGGTTGATTATGCCACTCAACTGGGTATTAAATGGGGTATTGGAGGTAAAAAATTCAATAACGGCATTGTGCTTTTGATAAAACCTAAAGTAGGAAATCAACGAGGCGAAGCCTTTATTGCTGTGGGTTACGGACTGGAAGGTGCGCTTCCCGATGTGTCATGCCGTAGAATAATAGAAGAAGCTGCAATACCATACTTTAAGCAAAACGATTACTTTAGTGGTACTTCGGCTACTGTTACCTATTTGTATAAGATTGCAAAGGGCGAAATTAAAGCACCGCGTGAAAAAAGCAATAACAACAGACACTTAATATTCATTGCTTTAATTATCGTTGTCTTTATCATTGTAGTTGCTAGCAAAAAGAAAGGAAACAACAACGATGATAATAATGATGGAACCGGACATACATCGTATGGTTCAATTTTGCCCTGGCTATTATTAGGTGGCTTATTTGGCGGTGGTGGAGGCGGCTCATCATCGGGTGATGATGGTGGAGGCTTCGGCGGATTTGGCGGAGGCGACTTCGGTGGCGGAGGTGCCGGTGGTAGTTGGTAAGTAAAAAAAAAAATGTAAAATATTAAAGAAATCTTCATCCGAATTCAGGTGAAGATTTTTTTTATGCTTTATTCAAAATCGTTTATCCCGATTGTGTTGCAAACACCTTTTTGGATGGTGATTACCAAATCGGCCATTTTTCTTATTTCTTCTTTATCATGGCTCACCATCAGGGTGGTTACCCCCATTAGTTGGTGCACTTTTAATATTTCTTCCTGCAATGAACTACGCATTTCATAATCGAGCGACGAGAGCGGCTCATCCAGCAGCAATAATTTAGGTTTACGAGCCAATGCCCTGGCTAAAGCACAGCGTTGCTTTTGTCCGCCCGAAAGACGTGTAGGCTTTTGTTTTCGTAGCTTTGTGAGGTCGAACAGTTGGAGTAGGTATTCCACCTCATCCTCATTTCTAATGGTTTGTCCGTAACGGATATTACCTTCTACCGTCATGTTGGGGAATAGGGCATAATCTTGAAACATATAGCCTATGTTGCGATTTTGCGGTTTTGCAAATAGCTTTTTTTTTGCATCGAACCACACGTCATTGTCAAAAGATATAGAGCCATCCATGGGCTCCAACAACCCGGAAATCATCCGCATCATGGTTGTTTTTCCTGCTCCCGATTTACCAAAAAAGCATACTAATTTTCCGTCGGGAATTTCGGTATTGATAGTTAAAATCTTTTCCCCGTCGGTAGTTAGCATTTTTCGTTTTACATCAAGTTTTAGCATTACATCAAGGGTTTTTGTTTTATACTATAAATCAGGGTTAAAATCACCAAGGAAACCACAAATAGGATAAACGCGTACTGGTTGGCCATATGGTAATTAAGCGCCTGTACTTCATCGTATATGGCAATAGATGCCACTCTTGTTTCGCCCGGCATGTTACCCCCTACCATCAGCACGATACCAAACTCACCGATGCTATGGGCAAACGTTAACGCAATGGCTGTAATAATAGATGGTTTGATATTGGGTAGCAGCACTCGGAAAAAGGTGATGGTTTTCGATTTTCCAAGCGTGTAGGAGGCTTCGCGTATGCTGCAAGGTAGTTGCACCAACCCGGTTTGAAGCGGTTGCACCATAAACGGCAAGCCGAAAATAATACTGGCAACGAGTATCCCTTCAAAACTAAACGCCAAGCGAACATTAAAAACATTTTCGAGCCAGCCACCAAAAGCATGTTGCGGGCTGTACGCTACCAAAATGTAGTAACCCAACACCGTGGGAGGCAACACCATGGGCATGCTTACCAAGGCTTCTATCACTGCTTTTAGTTTGAAGCGTGAAAAAGCCAGAAAATAGGCAACAGGCAGGCCTATAATAAATAAACAGAGGGTGGTAAGAAATGCCAGTTTCCCTGTTAGCCAAAGCGTTTCAATAAATTCAGGAGTCATCTTTATTTTCAATTAATGAATAAAATTTAATGTGAATTCGATATAAATATCTTTTTATATTGAATTCACATTAAATTTAGGAACAAGTTATTTTATGATATATCCGTATTTTTCCCAGATAGATTTCAATTTAGGATCTAATACATATTTCATAAATTTAGCAGCACTTGGGTTGAATTGTTTCTTTTTAATCAACACGCAAGCTTGGTCAATCGGCGTATATTCAGAAGCCGGTATTTCATAGTATTTACCGGCATCCTTCATGTCTAGAGCCAATACTAACGACATGGCGGTAAAGCCTATTTCGGCATTCTCGGAGAATGCAAATTGTGCAGCTTGAGAGATGTTGTCGGCATATACAATTTTCGATTTTAATGCATCAAGCAAGCCTTTCTTCTTCAAAAATTCTACTGAACGTTCGCCGTAAGGAGCTGTTTGTGGGTTGGCAATGGCAATTTTTTTCACCGCACCGCTTGTTAAAATAGCCGCTCCTTTGGACACGTCCACGCTACTACTCCACATCACCAGTTTACCATAAGCATAGGTTTTGATAGCTCCCAAGGCAGCCCCTTTTTGTTGTAATTTCACCGGAAAATCCTTGTCGGCAGCCATAAAGAAATCGAAGTTGGCACCGTTTAATATTTGTTGTACCAAACCACCCGAAGCTCCGAATACAATATCCACTCTCGATTTTGGATTTTCTTTTTGGTATTGAGCTTTTATTTCTTCCAACACATATTTAAGATTAGCGGCGGCAGCCACTCTTATTACTTGAGCCGACATTGAAACGGATATTGCCAATGCCGCTAATACAACTACAATCTTTTTCATCATCATATTAATTTAAAACATTATTTACTAACTAAAAACTTAGGTTTGATAGTAAGCATTACATAAGCGTATTGAGGAAGTTTGTAACCCACTTCGGTGTTTTTGTTTTTCAACAATTTTGTTCCATCGGTGGCAAAATAGGTACACCAACCTAACTGAACAGCAGTTTCTTCAGACATTTTGTAATTTAATACAAGGTCAACTTCCGAACCTATGTTATTTGGTACATCTTGTTTTACTTTTGTAACACTATTGGTTACCTGCATGTCTTTTGCCAAATAATTGAGATAATAGGTTCCATCTAAACTCAACGTTTTTGTAAATGCATAACTCAATCCGGCAGAGTAGTCAATCAAACCTCCGGTTGGTATGGTAGCCCAATATTCCATAAAGCCATCAAAATTATGATTTGAAGCATAAGGTAATTTTTGGAAAGTGTTTTGCTTTGTAGCATCTATAGTTGAACTCGAACCGGAATAGTAGTCGACCCCTGCATTTATACTTAATTTACTAAATATATTATAGTTAGCTTTCAATGCCAATAAGTATGCACTTAAATCTACACCTTGAGCACTGTTGCCAAACTGATAGTAACCGGTAAATAATAAGTTAAATGGCAAGCTGTCGTTTTTAAAGTTCACGGTACCACCTGTAGTATAGCGGTGGTATAAATTCAAATTAGTTGACGAAGAAGAGGTAGAAGCCGATTTGCTCGAATTTTGCTGAAAACCTTCATCTACGAACAATCCACTTACGTCCAAACCGTTTACAATTGACTTACTAACGTGCAAGAAAGCTAACTGTTTGTACATTTTTGCAATGTTGTAGATAGAGTCGTAGTTATACGTGTTTTTGTTGTTGAACGCGTAACCCACTTGAGCATCGAAGCTGGGGATGCTAAATTTTAACTGCCCCATGTCGTGTGCATAACCGGTGTTGCTCCATGAAGAAAGGCTGAACAAACGACCATCTTCAAACTGTAAGCCTTGACGACCAATTTTAAACGAAGTTCCCGGCAACACTAATACTTGTGCCCAAGCTTCGTATATGCCTAACACATTGGTAGTATCGGCTTTAATTTGGCCACCTTTTGTATCAATTTCACCAAAGGTACGCGAGTCTTGAAGTACAATTTTGGCATCCAAACTGTTCGATTCATAACTCAACCCCAATCTGGTTCTTTGTAAAATGAGTCCTGCCGCTCTGTTATTTGACGTACCATAATCGCTCACTAGCGGTTGGTTAAAGCCATCCCGAACTTCGGCTCTCGGCCTAAACTCTGCATCAATGGTTACTTTTTGAGCAAAAGTTGTTGTAAGACATAAACTTGTAAAACATATTACCAGTCCAATCTCTTTTTTTTTCATTTTCATAATTGTAAATTTGTATTGAATAAATATTGGTTTATTTAGCCGATGCGTTTTTTCATTAGGCATGAGAGGGGGCATCGGTTTTTTTATATAATCGTTATTCTTTTAATAGATAACGCATTGTAAAACAATTAAATAAAACAGCCATCTAATCCATTATTCATTAGTTCGAGAAACTCCTTAAACAGGCGTTCTCGTCGAGCAAACTCGTCATAAATTTTCATGCCATATTCACTTATTCGGCAACCACCACCGTCTTTGCCCCCCTTTTGTCGGATAACGATAGGGATGGGCGACATTTTGTTCATTTTATCAATCACCGTCCAAGCATGTTGATATGACATGGCAAGATTCTTGGCCGCGGCATTAATGGAGCCGTCTTTAATGATCTGACGCAGCAATTTATACTGCGTCGGACCAAAAAATATCTCGTCGCCTTTGTTTATAAGAAAAGCGCCATCAACATTATAGCCGTTTTTAGATGTCATAAAGGTTGTCTCTGTTTTTTAGTTATTCATCTTCCAAACCGATCATCACTTCGGTCGATTTAATGATGGCATAAGCCGTATCGCCAACTTTTAATCCAAGTTCGTCAATACTATCTACGGTTATAACGGCAGATATTACATTTCCACCACCAATATCTAGTTTAACCTTGGCGGTTACAATTCCTGGAATAACTTCTACAATTTTGCCTTTAAGGCTGTTTCTTGCACTTAATTTCATAACTTTTTTATTTAAAATGGGTTTTTAGATACTATTTTACAAAAATAGAGTAAATTTTACTTCCTTTTTGTAAAAACAAATAAAAGACCTGATTTGTTTTATTCTAAAAATCGTGCCATAAAAGAAATATATTGTTATCCAAGTATTTAACAAAAGCACAGAAAATGTATTTACTACATTTTTGTAGTAAAATTACCCCATAATTTACAAAAAAGAGTGAATTGTTTATTTTGAAAAATTTCCTAAAAGTGTTTTTTAACATAAATGTATTATCATTTTGTTGTATATTTGCATAATAAAATAGCATTATATCATAATTATAACTATTTTTATTTCTTTTTGAATTTTAAAAAAGTATTATTATGACTACCAAATCATTAAACGGAAAAACGGATTTGAATCTTCAAAATGCACATTGCGACTCTCATTCGGATACTTGCTATGGCAAAAGAGAATTAAATTTGCTATTGGAAATAAGCAATGCTTTGTTTGAAAAAATAATTGATCTTCAAATGGTTATGTCACTTCTTGGAGAGCATTTGGGTGCCGAAAGAATTTTATTGGCCACGCTCAATCGTTCTAATTCGTTGATCTATTTTGAGGCAACTTATGGCATTGATTTGGACGAAATAAAAAGTATTACCTATAAGTTGGGCGAAGGCATTATAGGCAAAGTGGTAAAAACACGTGAAGCTCTTGTAATACCCAAAATATCAGAGTCATACGGGATGCTGAATAAAACAAATGCCCCATTGAAGATTGATAAAGAGGACATGTCTTTTATATGTGTGCCTATACGTTACAAATATGAAGTGCTTGGTACCTTGAGCTTACATAAGGTGTATCGTACAAATTCGAATTTTGAAAACGACGAAAGATTGTTATATATCGTAGGCTCCATGATAGGCCGTGCCGTGAGGCGCATACAGGAAAACATGGAGGAAATAGCCTCGCTGAAAGAAGAAAACTCGGCATTAAAAGCAAACTTGAAGGAACGCATTGTTCCGGCCAATATAAAAGGGAACTCAGGCAAGATGCAGGAAGTGTTCTCCCTGATAGAAAGCGTAAGCCCTACCGATGCCACCGTACTTATACGTGGTGAGAGTGGTGTAGGTAAAGAATTGGTAGCCGAAGCTATTCATTTCAATAGCTTACGTAAAAGTAAACCTTTCATTAAAGTAAACTGCGCTGCGTTGCCCGAAAGCTTGATAGAAAGCGAGCTTTTCGGTCACGAAAAAGGAGCTTTTACCGGGGCAGCAGCTCAACGCATCGGGCGTTTTGAAGCGGCTAATGGGGGCACTATTTTCTTGGATGAGGTGGGTGATATTCCTGCTCCTGTGCAAGTAAAACTTTTGAGGGTGTTGCAACAACGGGAAATAGAACGCTTGGGTAGTTCTGCCCCCGTGAAGGTGGATGTGCGTATCATTTGTGCCACGAATAGAAATTTGGAGGAATTAATTAAAACGGAAGTATTTAGGGAAGATTTATATTACCGAATAAATGTTTTCCCGGTTTATGTACCTGCTCTTCGCGAGCGTATTAACGACATTCCGGCTCTTGCGGATTACTTTATAGAAAAGTATAATGAAAAGCATGGTAAAAATATCAAACGTATATCGGCTTCGGCTATCGATATGCTTATGGTGTACCACTGGCCGGGAAACATTAGGGAGCTTGAAAACTGCATCGAACGGGCTTGTATTTTAAGTCAGGATGGGGTTATTCGCTCCCACAACCTGCCCCCTACGCTGCAAAATGCAGTGTCGTCTAAATCCAGTACAACAGGTACCTTGGAAACGATAATAGGGAAGCTTGAAAAGCAAATTATACAAGATGCGCTGATCAGTACCAAGGGAAATATTGCCAAGGCGGCTGAAAAAATGGGTATCACGGAACGGATGATGGGTATTAGATTAAAAAAATACGATATTGATGCGAGAAGATTTAAAGCACAAAAATCGACTAAAGATGAGGAGTAATGTATGGGCAAAATTAGCGTGAATGAGGTTGAATTTGAATATTGCGATTTCAATAACCCGGATCATTTAACAAGGCTTGTAGAACTTATAGAGGTTTACTTGACCGACCCGATGGGGCAAGCTGCCCCGCTGAACAAAATACAACAACTTCGGTTGGTGGACGGGCTTAACAAAAACTTTAGGTTTGTGCTCTTTTGTATGTATAAAGATGAAGCGGTGGGGCTGGTTACTTTTTTCGAGAATTTTTCCACCTTCAAAGCTCGGCCTTACTTAAATGTACACGACGTGATTGTAGAACCTAAATACCGGGGAAAGGGCTTAGGTAAGCTATTGCTTGAGCAGGTTATTGAGATAGCAAAGGAACGTAAATGTTGTAAAGTAACACTTGAGGTCAGGGATGATAACTATACTGCTCAAACGCTATATATAGATCATGGGTTTGCTGACACGAAACCGAAAATGTATTTTTGGACAAAATTTTTGGAATAAGATTTTAAACGCGAAGACGCGAAGGAATATATTGAAAGCTCCTCACCTATTTTGGTGTGGAACTTTTTGTTTTAGACAATTTTTTTGTAGCTTTGAGTGAGCTTTATTAATTTTTTATTCAGAATTAAAATTAAATGGAAATAAACAGACATGAAATTATACGTGAATTTAATAATGAAATTTACAATATTTATATTGAAGAATGATTAGAAGGCTTAAGAGACCTTACTCATGATGAAAGAAGTATCAATATTTGGCATTCAGAAATTGTTCGCAAGGGAAAGTGTAAATATAGTAATGTGTTTAATTTTTGGCAAAACATTGATGATTTAATATTTTGTTCTGATGAAATAATATATTTTCTAGCACACATGTATTTATACAGACCATACATAAATAATCCAATTCAAGACGGACATCCGATTGGAGATATGATGCTTTACCCGAATTTACAAAACAGAGAAGCTAAGAGATATAGCATGTTTTCAGCGATTGTTGCAGAAAAGATATATAATTATTGGGATAGAATTGGTGACTTAATTGCAACTTATTTTCCAGATTTAATAAAACCTAGTGCTGCAGATTTTGCAAGAGCAATAGATATTATTCCAAAATCTTATCAAGAAAATGCAAATAACCAATGGCTTAAAAATTTTAAAGAAAATCAATATAAAGAATTAAATACAAAAAGAAGGCAATATGTTCACTATAAGACAGCTGACACTCAATTTAAACATGAGCATTTAATGAAATCAACAGATATAGTTGAAATGGAAAAATTAGTTTTTGATCGAAATGATTTAGCTGATTATTATAAAGAGCAACATAAACTAACTCTATTAGGATTTGAAAAAACCATGTTATTAATTGAAGCTATTACAGAAAAGACTTTAAATGATATTTAAACCATCATAAAAGCGAAAAGCACCGCGGGAAAAACGTTTTCTTCCGTTGGTGCTTTTTCTATATAAAACTGAATCATGGGGGCGGTTTCAATGTGCAAATTATTCAATTTGCCAATTAGCAAATAAAGAGAAATATATTATTAATTTGCTAATTAACACATTGGCATATTGGCTCATTATTTGGTAAATTTCCATATCGGGCTGCAGGCGGTGGAGTATATCTCCTTGGCAAAGTTGAGCATACCTTCGTATCCGGCCAGGGCTTCTTTACGCTCGTGGTTGTGGTCGCAGAACCCGATGCCTATTTTGTAAGCTATGGGTCGCTCCTTCACTCCTCCTATAAATATATCCGCGTGCTTTTGTTTCACAAAGTGAGCTAACTCTACCGGGTTGCTATCATCCACTATTACAGTGCCTTCGTCAGCCAGTTGCTTTATCAACTCATAGTCCTCCGTGGTACCTGTTTGTGAACCTACCAGTACCGTTTGCACGCCTATCAGCCGCAAGGCTTTTATGAGCGAAATGGCTTTGAATGCACCTCCTACATAAATGGCGGCCTTTTTACCTGCCAACCGTTCTTTGTACCATTGCAAATCGGGCATTAAGCGACTAAACTCTTCGCGAACCAATTCCTTCGCTTTCGACATCAACTCCTCGCTCTTGAAGAATTTAGCCACTTCATATAATGCATCCGACATATCCTCAATTCCGAAATACGACACTTTCATGTGTGGAATGCCGTATTCCTCTTTCATCATCTTGGCCAGATACATCATTGACCCTGAGCATTGCACCACGTTAAGTTGTGCCTTGTGTGCATTGCGTATATCATCTACACGGCCATCGCCGGTAATGGTTGCATTTACATGGATACCCATGCGTTTGTAATAGTCGAGCAAAATCCAAAGCTCACCGGCCAGGTTAAAATCGCCCAAAATATTAATACTATATTTTTGTGCAGGTCTATCTCCCGTGCCTACCAAGGTATATAATGCTTCGCAGGCCACTTTATACCCATCCTTCTTTGTTCCTTGAAATCCGGGAGCTTGCACAGGAATGATCGGGATGTTTTTTTCTTTCTCAACAAGTTTGCAAATTTTCTCCACATCATCGCCAATCACTCCCACAATGCAAGTTGTATAAACAAAAGCTGCTTTAGGCTGATGCAAATCGATGAGTTCGATAAGCGACTTGTACAACTTTTGTTCTCCGCCAAAAACTACTTCTTTTTCATGTAAATCGGTTGAAAAGCTCAATCTGTGCAGTTCCATCCCTGAGGATTGCGAACCTCTTATATCCCAAGTGTAAGCAGCGCAGCCAATAGGCCCGTGTATGATGTGCAAAGCATCGCCAATAGGATATAATACTACTCTGGATCCGCAAAACACGCAAGCCCGTTGGCTTACCGAACCGGCTAAACTACGTTTGTTACCTTCTACCGCTTGTGAGTTAGTTCCACCAACCGTAGAAACTTGGTTCTTCCTTCCATCTAAAATGTCTAACTCTTTCATCGTATCCCCCCTTTCAGTTTTTTTTGCTATATCAATAACTAGTAGTAGCAAAATCTTTTCTTGTTCTGTGTATCTTATATTAAATATCGTGCCAAAGTTTTATATTACTATATATCAGATATTTATAATTTAATAAGTTAAATATATAGACTGATAATATTACATTTATGTAGCTAAAATTAATGCCGTTTTCTTTTTAGTAGGATCTGTTTTTTATAGAATTTTCAGAATTAAAATTCTTATTATTGTATAAAATTTAATTCACGAAATTTATTAAACTAAAATTGTATTTATGACTGAAAGTAAAAAAGAAAGATGGACTGATTATTTGGCAATTACCACGGTATTAATTGCTGTTTGTGCCACCCTTTCCACGTTTAAGGGCGGTGGGTTTAGTACCAAATCGTTGATGAATCAAACGCAAGCTTCGGATCAATGGGCTTTTTATCAGGCTAAAAGCACGAAGGAAAATTTATATCATCAGGAAAAAGATAATTTAGAACTTCAGCGTGCCACGTTGACCGAGAATAAGGTTTCTAATGAATTATTGGCAAAATATGATTCTAAGATTGCCGATTGTACCAAGAAAATAGACAAATACAGCAAAGAACAAGCGGAGATAAAAGTAAAGGCTGCCGGATTTGAAGCGGAGAGAGATTCGGGTAAGGCACATTCCACGGTGTTTGGTATCGCCGTAATTTTTCTTCAAATATCCATTCTGCTATCGTCTATAGCTGCCTTATCCAAAAAGAAATTTGTTTGGTATTG
The DNA here is from genome assembly GCA_031292565.1 of Paludibacteraceae bacterium. Lineage (GTDB taxonomy): Bacteria > Bacteroidota > Bacteroidia > Bacteroidales > Paludibacteraceae > JAFGVL01. The sequence continues at coordinate 182,764 of JARLGW010000001.1, read as the reverse complement.
CAGTTTGGCTCTAGGCGTAATAGGTATTTTCTATTTTATCAACGGTTTCTTTTTATTTGTATAAACAAAAAATAAAGGCTGCCCTACCCTCTCGGTAAAGCAGCCTCTTTCGTTTTCATAGCGCGATTTAAGGTTTCTTTGTCTTATAAAAATATAGGGGAAAAGTACATAGCTTTTCCCCTATATTGGTTTGTGTTTTTTACATTTGAAGTTCTACTTTTTCTTCTAGGCAAGTAGCGTCTTGGTGTTCTAATATAGCATGAAGAATCTTGATAGCCAAGTTGGTAGCACCTACATACCCTACATGAGGGAAGAAATTGAATCCTGCACGATCTACGATAGGGAATCCTAAGCGGATCAACGGGATGTTTTCATCGCGAGCGATGTATTTTCCATACGTGTTTCCAATCAACAAATCTACGCCTTGTTGTTTAATCCAAGTATGTAACTGGAACATATCGGCACGTTCGCCACTCATGAATTTTGCTTCCGGTACTTTATCTTTAAGAATTTCGGTCATTGATTCATCGAAATGCTTACCCGGAGTTCCTGTCACGATGTAAACTGGTTTCATATCCAACGTAACCAAAAATTCTACTAATGGAATCAAGGTATCAGGATCACCCCAAAGAGCTACTCTTTTTCCATAGAAATATTTCGAGTTATCCGCGATAAGGTCAATTAACCTACCTCTTTCTTCTGTAATAGAATCGGGCACCGGTACATTGGCATGACGGCTAAGAGCCTGGATAAAACGGTCTGTTGCTTTTAGTCCGATTGGAATTTCAATGGATTCGTATTTTACTTTACATTTGTTTTCCAATTTCACGCAAGCATCTTCTGTGCTATAGTTTCCAAGACCAATAGTGAATTTGCTATCGCCGGTTGCTATCAATTCGGGAATGGTAGTCCCACCTTTTGGAAACATTACTGTTTTACCTGTAAGTGGTGTATCCAATACGTCCGACATATCAGGGAATAGTATGGTACGTGTTTCCATTTCTTTAGCCAGGCGTTTAATCTCACGCATGTCCGATGGTTCCATCCATCCGGCTATCAGGTTGATTGCATTTTTCTTTTTAGGCGTTGCCGTGGAAAAATAACGGATTAACCCGCTCACCATGTTGGAATAACCGGTAATATGTGTACCTACATAACTTGGCGTGTTGCAGTGAATTACATATTTACCATCAGGTACATGTCCATCTTCTTTTGCCTTTCCGATAATTTGCACAATATCGTCACCGATTGTTTCGGAAAGACAGGTAGTGTGTATAGCAATTACTTCAGGATTGTAAACTTTGAAAATTACATCTATTGCTTGAACCAAGTTGGATAATCCACCAAATACGGATGATCCTTCTGTAAACGAACTGGTTGATGCCATTACTGGTTCCTTGAAGTGACGGGTAAGGGCACTTCTGTGGTAAGAACAACATCCTTGTGATCCATGACTATGTGGCAAGCATCCGTGTACTCCAAGAGCTGCATACATAGCTCCTACGGGTTGACAAGTCTTTGCCGGGTTTACGGTCAAAGCTTTTCTCTCGTGATCTTCTGCTGTGGTATGTCTGAGTAACATAATTGTAGTGTTTTAGTAGCCTCTTCACGCCTCCCGGTAATAGGAGGCTATAAGAAGCTTTATTATAACTGTTTTAATTTAGTTTCCTCTCTTATTCGAAGAGGACTATGAGGTTCTTTTAGTAAGCGTATTCTGCCACGATTACATCTTCTGCTTCCCAAGGTGCTTTTATTTCTTTCCAGATGGTTGTGTTTACAATCATCGAGATGTCTTCGTAGAAATTAATAGCTCCTTCAAATCCTGCATAAGGGCCACCCACATCGTAGTTGTGAAGCTGTTTCAATGGAACACCCATTTTTTGTACACAGAATTTTTCTTTGATACCAGCACAGAATACATCAGGATGGTACATTTCGATCAATTTTTCCATTTCATGGTGGCTCAAATCATCAATAACCAAAGCTCCTTTTGCCATGTCGGCCATCATACCGTTGTAATCATTGAATTCAAAACCTTCTTCTTTGAACGATTCTAGCTCTGCTTCCGTTTTACGTGGTCTGTAGCGGGTTTCATCCTGCGTAACTTTCAGTTCTTGAATGTTTCGGCTATCGGCATCGATTTGAATAGTTGGTATTACCCGGCGCCCTTCATAATCGTCACGGTGACCAAATTCATATCCTCCGGCTAACGTTGTCATTCCAAGTTCATCAAACAACTCTTGGTAATGGTGTGCACGAGATCCGCCCACAAACAACATGGCTGTTTTTCCTTCGGTTTGAGGATGAATAACATCAATTACGGCTTTTATTTTAAGCATTTCTTTCGCGATGAATTTTTCAATTCTATCGGTCAATTCTTTGTCGCCAAAGTATTGAGCTATTTTGCGAAGTGTTTTAGCCGTAGCTTCAGCTCCGATAAAGTTTCCTTTGAACCAAGGAATACCAAACTTGGTTTCCATCATTTCAGCTACATAGTTGATAGAACGGTGGCACATTACTACACTCAAATCGGCCATGTGGGCGGTTTCAAATTGATCGATAGTAGAGTTACCTGAAAAGGTAGCTACAAGGGTCATACCACATTCGTCAAAAATTCTTTCTATTTCGAAAGCATCACCACCAATATTGTATTCACCAAGTACGTTTACTTTGAATTTACCTTCAATTTCTTTATCTTGATTACCAATAAGGTGTGTGTATAAACCATTGTTGGCAATGTGGTGACCTGCTGATTGGGAAACTCCTTTGTATCCTTCGCAAGAGAAGGCAAACACATTGATACCTAATTCTTCTTTCATTTGGCGAGCTACACGGTGAACATCATCCCCGATCAAACCTACCGGACAGGTAGAGAAAAATGCCATAGCTTTCGGTTTGAATATTTCAAATGCTTCACGGGCTGCTTGTGCCAGTTTTTGTTCTCCACCAAACACGATGTTTGAATCTTGCATATCGCTGGAGAAACAGTACATCATGTAGTTAGGATCTTCAGGGCTAACCGGTTTGGTTTGGTTACGACGGGTTAACCAGGAGTAGAAACCGCATCCGATAGGGCCATGGGTGATGTTAATAATATCTCTTGTAGGCCCAAGAACCACACCTTTACATCCGGCGTAAGTACAACCGCGTTGAGTAATAATTCCGGGAATAGTACGTACATTGGACTGAATTTGCGGAATGCTATCCGGATCAGACACAACGATGGACTTCGCTCTCTTTTTGGCTACTTTGGTAGGATAACTTTTGGTTACTTCCTCTTTCCAAGCAGACATGTCTATATTTACTTTGTTTGTTGACATAATTTCTCTTTTTTAGAAGTTTATGATAGTTTATAGCTTATATAATCAAATTCGCAGCATTCATCATCACGGTATATTAGCTATAAACTATTTTTGTTTTTTAGTCTAATGTAGAATCACCCGATTCTCCCGTACGTACCCGAACGGATTCAAGAGCATCTACCACGATGATTTTTCCGTCGCCACTATTACCTGTTTGGTTTACTTTGATAATGGTTTCCACCGCTAAATCTTTTTTATCATCCGAAACAACCAACGTAATCATTCGTTTTGATTTTAAGCGAGGTGTTGACAATACTTCATTTTCGGCAACCATATCAGGATGGTTTTTGGTAGCTTGGATATTAGGGCCGATAGCCCGACCTGCACCCCGACCTAATATAGGCATTGCCGTGAAAGAAGGTAAGCCTGCTTCTGAAAGAGCCACTTTGGTCTCATTCATTTTGGCAATTCGTATCATTGCAAGAATTAATTTCATAATCTGTATTTTTTAGATATTTACTGCGTGATATAAATTTTACGATATTTACTCCCTACGGTCGTGATAGTTTGCTTTGCTGATTTTTTTGCTTTATATCCACTAATATCACCCGAAGGGTTAATATCCGTTATAATATCGGCGCAGCTTAATTATACTTCTTTTTTACCGCTAGATATTGTGTATGTTTCAACAACCGGAGTGACAAAAATTTTACCGTCACCAAATTGTCCGGCATCCCCGGAACGAGCAGAAGATAATATTGTTTCGATTACAAAATCTTTATCTTTTTCGTCAATTACAATCATTAACAGGTCTTTAGGAAGTTCGTCATACGTAACATTTCCTACTTTCAACCCACGTTGTTTACCGCGACCGAATACTGCCATTTTAGTTATTGCAGGAAAGCCTGATTCAAACAATGCTTTCATAACAATTGGAGATTTCTCAGGACGAACAATAGCTCTTAATAAGTACATAGTTGTAGTGTTTTAAGTGTTTATTAGCTTTATTTTTTTCAATGAATAGAAACCACTTTATTGTGTATATGATTTCTATTCATTACTTTATATTTTTATTAGTTCAAGATACCAAATTCAGTAAGAAGTTGTTCCAATTCACTCATTTCCAATGGAGTAGGAATCACAAACATTTGGTTGTCGTTTACCTTCTTGGCTAAACTACGATATTCGTCGGCTTGTGGGTGTTCAGGTGCAAAATCGATTACCGTTTTACGGTTGATTTCTGCATGTTGAACCATGTTATCACGAGGTACAAAGTGAATCATTTGAGTACCAAGTTTTTTAGCAAACTCTTGAATCATGTTGGATTCGTTATCCACCTTACGAGAGTTACATATCAAACCTCCTAAACGAACCGTACCTACTTTACCAAACTTAGCAATAGATTTGCAAATGTTGTTAGCAGCATACATAGCCATCATCTCACCTGAGCATACAATGTAAACTTCTTCTGCTTTACCATCACGAATTGGCATCGCAAAACCACCACACACAACGTCGCCCAATACATCATAAAATACATAATCCAAGTGTTTATCATCGTCATAAGCACCAAGTTGTTCCAGCAAGTTGATAGAAGTAATAATACCACGACCTGCACAACCTACACCAGGTTCCGGGCCACCTGATTCAACACAGCTGGTATTTTTAAATCCTTCTTTCATTACATCGTCCAATTCCACATCTTCGCCTTCTTCACGAAGTGTATCAAGCACGGTTTTTTGAGCTAAGCCATGAAGTAATAATCGAGTAGAGTCTGCTTTCGGATCGCAACCTACTACCATTACCTTTTTCCCCATTTCAGCCAAACCGGCTACAGTGTTTTGAGTAGTTGTACTTTTCCCAATTCCACCTTTTCCATAAATCGCAATCTTTCTCATCTGTGTAAAATTTTAAAGTTAAACCTGCAAACTCCTTATTAACAACCGTGCCAAAAAATTTTAGTGAGATATTTTCACACACTTAAAATCGCTGTAAGTAATTAACTATAAGTATATTATATTGATGCTAAAAAATTAGAGCGAGGACTTAAAAAAGAGGAGAATAAAAAGACAACAAATCAAATATGTTACCTTAATGTAGGAAAAATTACTTTAATGTAGGATTATGAAGTACGTGAAACGACGTAAATATCAAGGGATAAATTTAATTTGCACCACGATAATAATCACCTGCAGTAATTTTAAATTATATTTGCCAACAAACTGTAACCCTATACCCATGATAAAGTATCTATCGGTGGTATCATTTATATTGATAACCATTGGCAATATCTATGCACAGCAGGAAAACAACAACCTGAAGATTCAATATGTTGAATGTCGTGGCAATAACTTGTCTATAGCCTTACCAGCTGACTTTAAAGGTCCCAAGTACTTTAATTACGAAGATGGAACTATTATTGATTTCTATACACCGGACACGTGCGTTGTTTCCATGTTGTGTGGCGAAAGTGGGGAATTAAAATTAGATTCTACCTATCAGCTAGTTAATACCCAACCCATAGGTGCAAGCGGGAAAAAAATCACTTATTACAGTAAAGCACTAAACCGATATGCCCGCAAGGATTACCTGGAGGAGTACCTTATTATGTACGACAGAGCTAACGTGGCTAGAAAAAATGAATTGGATAAGGTTTTTGATAAACTAGAAACAAAATAATTTATAATTAAATTCCATCTACACGGCAGAATATGAATTCATAATTATGAATTGTAACACAGTGTGTTTTTTCAAAGTCCAGCATGGCATTGATAGGTTTTGCCGCCGTGTATTTAAACAGATCGGCAGGTGTAATGCGAGCCTCGGTTAAAATACCTTCGGCTAATAACCGTCGGCGTTGAGTTCCGTTTAATAGATACATATCGGGCGTAAACCATTGGGTGCCATCAAAAAATGCGGTATTGGCATAGCTCGTGTCTGTGATACAACCATCCTTTACAATCAAAATATCATCCGCCTCCCCTTTTTGTAATAATAGTTCGTTTAATGCTTTACGGTTCTCTAGCTTTAAATGATAGTCAATAGCTCCACCGTCCACCAAGCGCAAGGTTTCTACCTTTCGTGGGGTATATGGTTGAAATTCAATTGCTTCTATTTGCTCCTTGTATAGCACACGACATTTATATACCCCACTGGATAAGTCGCTGGGTATCACTATCAAGTCTTGCAAATTCACGGCCTGTTCCACCCCGAAGGCCTCACTCCTAGCCTCGTTAAACCGCAGGTTATGCCATTCGATATGAATCAATTGGCCTCCTTCCACCTTAATACTTTCTACTAACCGGCACATATATTTTTTCTAATAGTTCATTGTATTCATCTTTCTCCTGGCTAAACGCCGTGATGCCGCCCCCGCTTTTATACACATAGCCTTCGGGCGTGTGCTCTATAAATCGTATCATTACCGCACTATCCATATTGCAGCCGTCGAAGACCCCGAAAACGCCTGTATAAAAACCCCGTTCGTAAGTTTCCGTGCTCCGTATTATCTCCACCGTTTTATTTTTCGGTGCACCAGTGATTGACCCGGCGGGCAAGAGCGTAAACAAAATATCACCTATGTTTTTATTATAATCTATTGGTAACGTTCCTTCTATTTCAGAACTTACTTGTAGCAAAGTGCCTCTGTCCGTGTTTATTTCATCTATATATCTAAACCTTTTCACCATCACCTCCTCAGCAACCATACTCAAATCGTTACGAATCAGATCCACAATGGTATAATGCTCCGCCCGCTCTTTCGGGTTATTTAAAATCACTTCACGAGCATGTGGTACCGATGCGTCAATTGTTCCCTTCATAGGATAGGATGAAATATAACCGTTATGAATCCGAACAAATGTTTCGGGCGAAAACACCACGAACTTATTTTTGTACCATAATTTATATTTCGCTTCACTATGGAAATACACATCTTCAAGCGAGGCATTCAAGTCGATAGCAGTTTGGCAAGTCAAATTTACCAAAAAACTATTTCCTTGCTTGATATTTTGTATAACATTCTGTATTTGAGATGTATAAATACTTTGCGAATAGCCTCTATGCTTAACGTATATACCCTCCGTTGCAGGCATATATTCATGTTGAGCAGAAAAACCGGGGATAGCAAATTGTATTTCGGATGTAGCAATTTGCTTCAACGGAATAACCAATGAATTTTCCTGCAAAAAATCGACCATAAAGAAAAACGGACGCTTTTCGTCGCCATAACGATTCATTTCGCGTATGGCCTCTATCCTATTCAGCATAACAAAGTATAATTTTTCAGTGGCGAAATTAATGAAAAGAATACGAATACGATAATGCAACCCGTTTTTTGACGATTAAGGCTGTTGTTTCAGTTCCTTTATGTTATTTGCACCACAAACAGGGTACATTTATGTAGGAAATAAAAGTAGAGTACTACCTAATTAATGGATTAATTAATTAAAAAACAATTAGTTAAATGTATTGGCACAGTTTATGGAAAGAGAGAATCAAGTAACCCTATAAAATGTTGAATTATGGATGTAATAGAAGAAGAAAAGAAAATTGCGCTTAACGTGTATTCCGAAGCCGTAAAATATTTAAGTACATTGAAAAGATCATTAGAAAAGCAGAGCAAATTCAACAATGACCTACGTTACGGAATTTGCGTGATATGTTTCGAAAAGCTTTTCGTAGCCTACACCGCCTATATGGGTTTTATGGCCGAGCACCACATGCCGTTGGCTTTGTATAACGAAGCAGCAGGGTTGGATAAAGAATTCCCAATAGAATTTAAAACCATTGCTCAACTGGTGAGTAAGTTTGAAAGCATTTGCTCGTTAGACGGGTTTGGATATAAAACGCCAACAAACGAAGATCTAGAAACCATGATTCTAGGTTTGATTGCTATTGACGAATATATAGCACCAAAAATCAACAGTTGATAAATAAAAAGGCCGTTTTTTATTTATCATAATAGTAGCCCTCTCTTTTCTGTGATTTGGCCTGTCTTAAAGATTTCCGAATATCAAGAATATTCGAACTTGTTTATCGATAAGTATTCTATTTGAAGATTGTCAAATTTCCATACTGTTGCCCCCACTCCTCTTCGTTGAGTGAAACAATTGATTCTATTGATTTTGTAACAACGGATTAATCTATATTCATGAAAGTAATTATTTTCTATAAATATCTACAGGTGTAGGCCAGAATTTTACGTGAAGTTAGAAACATAAGAGTCCGGTTTCGGCATAGCATATATCGATTGCCTGAGGAAGTTGCTCAACGTGGCAATGTCTTTATAGGTCGCAATTTCTTCGGGGGTAATAATGCAACCTATGCTCAAGCGTGGATACTGCTTGCTTTTGTTGAACAATTCGGAAGGCATTTTGAGCGTACGGATGCGCCAGTCGATAAGCCCCAGAAAATAAAAGAGAGCGGAATTATGGTCGAAAAAACGAACGGGAAGCACAGGCACTTTAGCCACACGAATAAGCCTGATTACGCTTTCCTGCCACGAGCGATCCTGCAAACTAAGGCTACGGGGCTCGAAATTGGAAACGGCTCCGGCAGGGAAAAGCCCCACGGAATGACCTTGCTGCAAGTAGTTGATGGATTCTCGTATGCCTCTCACCCCTTTGCTTATCTCCTCATTTTTTTTAGCCTTGAGCGTTTGAACCGGAATTAAATTGTCGTCCATCGATTTCACCAGCGAAAGTATTTCGTTCACCATCACCTTGTAGTCAGGGCGCACGCGCAATATCATGTCCATAAGCATCACGCCGTCCAAGCCGCCGTAAGGGTGGTTGGATATGGTAATAAACGCCCCTTCGGGCAATTGCTGTAAACGTTCGGCATTCCCGATGCGGTAGCTTACGCCCAAATCGTTGAGCAACCTTCGGGTAAAGTCATACCCACGATAGTCGCACGAATTGCCATATACCTTGTTTACCTTGTCTATGGCCAACAGGTGCATACATAGCTTTGCCACGGCATTACCAAACTTCCCGTTAAAAAATGGAATATTCTCTTCCAAATCGCTTATTTCTATTACACTTCTTTTCAATGCTGTAAAAGTTTAAGTTATAAGAATTTGATTAATCAAAAGCTGAACAGGCGACAGCCCTACCCTACACGTTATTCATTTATATTCATAGCTTTCACCTTTTTGGTGAAAACCCAAAAATACTGGAGTATGTAGGTGAAAAATATTGATACAAGGCCATCGGCTATGAGCCTGCTTATTCTATAATCCAGATGATACAGGGTGGTAAACAAATAGGTGCCCAGCATTTTGAGTGAGATGCTGCTAATCACAACAAAGCCGAAGCGGAGCAATTGCTGTGTAAGGGTTAGTTTGTAGTCAAGGTCTTTGGAGTAGAATGCCCACGATTTGTTTAACGTGAAATTGATAATGGAGCCTATGATGCATCCAATGGCAATGGACACCATATAATACAAACCGCCCACCTCGGTGAGAAAAATCATGATGCAATAATCTAAAATTCCACCCAGGAAGGCTGAAAATTGTGCCTTAACAAAGATTTGAAATTTTTCTAACATAAATAATGTCGTTTTTTACTCTGGTTTGTTAAGGCGTTCGAACTTATCTTTTTCGTCGGCTTGCTTAAGCAATTTCAAAAAATCAGTAATATTAATAAACAGTAAAAACACACAGACCACACCTGCCGTGTATAAAATAGAGTGTTGAATCATCACTTCAAAAATCAACACGATGGATATAATAACGCGCGCCTCGGTCGGTCCAAATAAACCGGAATCTATCTTATATTTATTGGTTAATTTATATCGTAGCAACGCGGTAATCATAGCCCACGCGTACATCACGGCAAAGGCAAAACCCAGTAACTTTAAGTTGCCGGGGGCATACACGATGAAGCCGAAAGTTATCATGATAATGGTAAGCCAATCTACCGAAAAATCGAGGGTAAAGCCATACCATTTGCGGGGCGTGTTGCGGTAGTAGGCCAAGCGACCATCCAACGAATCGCCAAGCCAGTTGATGGCAAAACCCACAAGACCGAGTAATAACAAATATCTGTTTACATAAGTGGCCAATACAAAACTCATAGCGGTAATAAAACTACCGCAAAGGCCTACTGTAGTGAGCATATTGGGGCTAATACAGGCGGGGATGTGTTGAACTAGAAAAGCTATTGTTATTTGCTCATATTTTTTAAAAAGATTGGTTCTGTGCCTATCCTTAGCAATCTTAGACAGTGCGTCCCAATGTTTATCGTCCAGTTCAATATTCATATCACTTTACTATTACATTCTTATTAAAGAAAAGCGAAAATAGCAATAATTTACATATAAACCAATCTGAAAACGGTATGTATTAAAGCGTTCTAAGCTAATTTTTCACCAAAGAATTAAAAGATCTCTTCATGTTAATTATCAGATAATCAAATATTATATCAATTACAAAGTGGAAAAAATATCGTTTGTTTTTTTATATAAATTAATTATGAACAGGGTATAAAAAAAGCAAAAGGTCGTAAAATATATTTACGGCCTTCCATTCCTCGGTTTTCTTAGCCTGACTTTTCTCAAAACTAAAATCAAAGTCAAAATTTAAAAAAATCTTTTACGATTCATAGAATTTAATATCTATCTCATCGGCAGCTTCTTTCAGCTCCAGTTCAAACTTACCTTTATATATGATGTTGGTTTTGTTCAACGTGGATACATCGGTAAGCTGTTTACGGAAAAGCTCTTCCTTGCCAGGCAACATCTCTTTGTTAAAATAGCAGTATAGGATATTTTCATCCTCGTCGTTGAACCGGATGATAAACAGCCCATGCTCAGAAAACACCAAATCCTCGTAGGCATAACCTACCTCCAAATTGGTGGCTTCCTTGATAATAAAACGAACCTTTTCCAGATTCCTAAAAATTACTTGTTCCATAATTATAGCGTGTTTAATTGATTTATATATCGAAAGCGGAATACCACCACTCTATTTGTTTCACAGTATCCGCCTGCTCATACGTCTGGCATTTAAACAGCAGCATGTTGATAGCCTCTTCAAAATCGGTTTCCGAGAAATCAGCTTTCTTTTCTTTCAACATAGCGTGAATAGCCTCCTTCGTACCCAATTTATTGCACGACTTCCTAAATTCAACATTGATATCCACCTCGCGGATAAACTTCGTGGCATTGTTGATCGACATAATTAGTAGGGTTTAGTAGTTGTTGTTCTAAAAGATTCTATCATTCCGGTTTACAAGTGTTCGAAGTGGAGCAACTATTACAAATACCGGGGCACAGCGAGGCATGATCCATTGCATCTTGAGAAGTGTAACACGATAGGCTATTCTTTTTCAGCCCAAGTATGGTTTTTTCTAAATCAGTTCCTACCGACTTATATACTGTAATGCCTAGCGAGCTGAAAATGTTCAACGCCATGGGTTTCATATCAAAAACGGCTACGGCATCAAAACCGTTTTTTTTAAATCCCTCCATCAAATTTTCGGTTTTGGAGGCTATGTCATCAACCGAAACCCAATGATAATCCGCAGCATCGGTATCGAACACGCAGATGCATGGCGAACTATTGAATGCCCCGGCTATCTGATACTTTTTATCTTGGTTGTTTACAACCGGTATCGCTATTTTCATAAGTTACCTCCTTTGTTTTTCAACGAATACATGTCAAATTCTATACCAATCGAACAAATATGTTAATAATCAGATATTTACAATAAATAGCACATTATAATAGAATAATAATCCTACATTTACGTAATCCTTTTTGGTGAGAATCTACCTAAAGTTAGGGATGAAAATCCCTATTTGTTGGGATGGTGTAGCATGGAAACAACACGTATATTTGCATTGTACTAATTAACACCGATGCCATAAATTGAAGTTGATCGATTTTTTTCATAGTTCTTCTACGTGAGTAAAGGAACTATGAAAAAAATCGAACAAAAACCTTTCGTTTGAAGTTATTTTATCATATTTGTATGTTGATAAGTTGATACATGAAAAAAGCTTCAAATAATTCTTCCATGAAAAATTATTCTTTCTCTCCACGCATGAAGATGGCCGACTTAATTCTAGCCAACCATATAAACCTACTGGTATTGGGCAGATTTGGCATCCATCTAGGCTTTGCCGACAAAACCGTGGATGAAGTGTGCCTAAAGTATAAGGTGAATACAGATTTGTTTGTGCTTATTTGTAACATTTTTTACGACCATGATTTTGAAGCGTCCAAACCACAAATAGCAGCCTGTCCGACTGACGAAATGATAAGTTTCCTCAAAAAATCGCATCAGTTTTACCGCGTGGAACGTTTGCCAGAAATCAAATCCGCCATTCAAGATCTGTCAGCCAGCTGTACTCCTATACATGGGAAGGCTCTCGAACGTTTTTTCAACGAATATTATCAGGAAATTGAAAAACATCTGTCGTACGAAGATCAGGTGGTTTTCCCCTATATTGAGGAATTGATTAACTATCAAAAAAAAGCGGATTTTACCATCAAGCAGTTTGAGGATAACCATGATAATATTGAAATAAAACTGGACGACTTGAAAAATATCATTATCAAATATATCCCGGAAAATGATAATGACGAACTTCGCAAACTTTTATTAGACAAGCTTTTTATTTTTGAGGAGGATTTAAATCGACATCAGTTGATAGAAGACAAGCTGTTAGTGCCCATGGTATTATTACTTGAATCACAAACAGCATGAAAGCGAATCTTGAAAAACGAATCCTGATTATTGAACCTTCGCCCATCGTAAGGGAAGGATTCAAATCGTTACTGGATGAGGTGAAAGGTTTTGTGCTGGTAGGTAGTTATGCCGACCCTTCGCAACTGGAAGAGCATTGCAGCGTACATCGCCCGGATATTATTATTTTCAACCCTGTGCTAATGAGCCATCAGCACAGAGGGTCTATTCGTAATTTTTTCAACATCAGGGAGGAACTCACGCTAATAGCTTTTGTGTATAGTTTTGTTGACGAGCTTATTATCCAACAATTTGATGCGGTACTAACCATCAATGATGACCGCACACGCATCTTGAACAAACTACAAATCTTGCAAAAAGAACATCCCGTGGAGCAACGACCCGAAAGCGAAGATTTGAGCAGCCGGGAAACGGAAATTTTAATTTCGATAGCCAAAGGATTGACAAACAAGGAGATTGGAGAAAAACATTTTATTTCCATTCACACGGTTATTTCTCATCGTAAAAATATTGTGAGAAAAACCGGGATAAAGTCCGTGTCAGGACTTACTATGTATGCACTACTTAATAACTTGATAGGATATGAGGACATTGAATAACTAAAAAACAATCAACTATGAAGAAAATATTTTTATACCTCACTCTATTTGTGTTTGTAACAAGTTGCGGACACAAAAAGGATAAGCAACAGGCACCAGGAGCCGATTCTGTTCAGGTGGAAAACACCACGTTGTCGGAACAATTTATTCACGACACCTTGCTTACTATCAAGCAAGTGAAAAAGTCAGACACCTATATTGATTCGCTCACCAACCATAAGCATGGCATTTCTTTTATGATAGGTAAGCCTCAGCAAGGAAAGGAAAACCTAGGTTACCAAATTCAAGCCGGATACAACAGCGATGTGCATTTTGAAACGTATTATTTCTTTTATATAAACCCTGCCAATAAGGAAATAAAGGTATTGGATCAAACCTCGGGAAATATCTTATCTTTACAGGAGTGGCAAAAACAGAATCCTTAATTTATAAATATAATACTAAATTGACTATGGAATGCTTTAACAAAAATATCAATCATAACATGTCAACCGGTGCCGTGTACGGACTCGGAATTGTAGGTGCTGCCATTTATTACATTTCCCAAGCCACTACCTTTTGGCTCGGCGTGTTGGGAATTCTCAAAGCATTGGTGTGGCCTGCCTTTTTGGTATATCAAGCATTAAAAGTGCTTGGAGCGTAAAAAAGGTAAACATATAAATAAAAGAAACTCCTTATCTGTAATATTATCGGATAAGGAGTTCCTTTTATTTAAATACTTCTTAATAAAGGTCTAGCTCTTTGAGTAAATTTTCTTTATGCTTCAGCTCCTCTTCGGCCAACGACAACAAGATTCGTTGATGAAGTACTTCAGTTACTTTTCCCGACAGATAACTATATAAATAAAAAGCCTCATTTTCTTTTTGAGCGGCATTCATAATAATTTTCTCTGTATCAGAATAGGTGCCCTGAGAAAATTTCACCGGAATATAATCCGCAATATCCTTCGCCGAATAGGTTTCAATACTCCCTCCCGATTCAATCTTTTCAAGCAATAAGGTTAATACAGCTTTATGTCTCAGTTCGTCATGCGCTAATTGCTCCCACACCATTTTTAACTCAAGGTCTGTCGTCTTTTTAGCCTGATTTTCATAATAGATATTAGCTTCAACTTCTTCCTTTATAGCAAAAGCCAATATTTCTTCGATGGAATTAAAAACCAAGTCTTTCATGTTCGATTTAATTAGGCGGTTACTACTATCATCATTGGTTATAACAAAAAGGAGAAGTAACGTAAAAAATGATATATTTTCTTTTCATTCAAACAGGTACAAAATGATTTTTGTTCTAAAGCTATACAAATAAAAGCTATCTTTGAAATATAATAACATTTTCACTTGCTGAAAAATAGATGAAGAAAATAGATGTAATCATAACAGCAGGAACAGTTCAAGCCTCACAAGCAGAAGGTAATATTGCCGTGGTTATTGATGTCTTGCGGGCAAGCTCTGTAATATGTACAGCCTTACAAAATGAAGCCAAAGCCGTCATTCCTGTGGAAACGTTGGAAGAAGCTTTCGAGTTTCGCACTGAAAACTGTTTGTTGGCGGGCGAACGTAAGGGGTTTAAGCCCGAAGGTTTTAATCTTGGTAATTCCCCCTTTGAATACAAACCTGAAATTATCGCCGGGAAAGACATTATACTAAGTACAACCAACGGCACGCAGGCGATTAAAAACAGCCGGGATGCAACGGAAATTATTGTCGCTAGCTTTCTGAATATAGATACGGTATGCAACTATCTCCTCTCTCAACCGTTGGACGTGTGTATTGTTTGCGCGGGTACTGAAAACCGATTTTCGCTGGATGATGCTCTTTGTGCGGGCAATATAATAAGCATACTATGCGCGAAATCAAACTCCGTTAGCCTTACCGATAGTGCCTTCTCACACAAAACCCTATACGAAAGCATGGGGTCAAACTTGCAGCAGGCTTTACAAGATGGGTGCTTTCATTATGGTTACTTAAAGAATAATGGCTTCGCTTCCGATGTGGATTTCTGCTTACAAAAAAACATTTTCAACATTTTGCCTAAACTTTCCAATAACCGCATCATTTCTTGTTGATGATACGTATAATATGATGGTCTAAAAATAAAATTCACAGAACAATTATTAATATTTTACGTTTTATTTTGTAAAGCATTAAAATGTGAATGCTTTTATTTGCATATCTCCAAGAGTTTATCTATTTTAGATAACGCATCTAACTTAAAAAAATAATAAGTTATGGAATCCAACATTATGAAAAGTGGGTACACCATTTTGAAGGACAAAGAACTGGTAATTGAAGTTATTACCGGAAAGGTTAAACTGAAAAAGTTTAAAACGGACAGAGATTTGCTTTACTGCGACAACGATTACAACCCTTCTTTCAACATGATTATTGACACACGGGAAGCTCAAATGTTATTGACTGTAGAAGACATGATTGAGTACTTCTCATACCTGTCTAGTAAAAATAATGTGTTCCATCATTCCAGAAAAACAGCCATTCTAACCAGTCCCCAATTCAAAAATGAATATGTAACAGGATTTAAAAATTTTGAGAGAATAACACCTATCCAGTTTTACATATTTACGGACACCGAAGCTTGTGCCGACTGGATACCTGGAGATGGTATTACGAAAGAAGAGTTGGATGAAATTATCTTTTATTTAAAGGAAAATCCACATCACCAATGGTTTAAAGGACCCAACAGCATCATGGGTTTTTAACTCTCCGCCCTATTCTTCTAAATGAATGGGGCTTTTTATTTTCTATCTATTTCAATTACCTTTGCTGTAGTAAAACGACACTACCATGAAGCCTCATAAAACCAATGCAGCCCGCATACTCGACCAGCAAAAGATAGCTTATGAACTGATTCCTTACGAGGTGGACGAGACTGACCTTGGTGCCATACATGTGGCCGAGCAACTAGGCGAAGCGGTAGAACAGGTATTTAAAACCATCCTGCTTCGCGGCGACAAAACTGGCGTATTTGTTTGCATCGTACCCGGTGCTGAAGAAGTAAACCTCAAGCTGGCAGCAGCGGTTTCGGGCAACAAAAAAGCCGATACCGTAGCAATGAAAGAACTATTACCCCTCACGGGGTACATTCGTGGTGGATGCTCACCCCTCGGCATGAAAAAGCCTTACCCTGTTTACCTGCACGAAACCGCCATGCAATACCCTTTTATCTACATTAGTGCCGGGCAACGCGGTTTACAACTCAAGTTATCGCCTACCGATTTACTTAAAGCCGTAAAAATTAGCGTGGTGAAATTAACCTGATGTAAATTTTTTTCAAGTAAATTCTATCTATTCAATTGCACGTCACACAATGTTGAAAATTCCGGTTTAAGAGCCACATAGTTCACAATCCAAATAATTGTCGTACCTTGCGCCCTAATTCATAATGGAACGAACAGTAAGTAAAACGACTGATAAAATAGAATTCCAAGTAATTACATTTGCCATCAAAAGTAAAAAGACGGCTATCTTTTCATTGCGGCCCTTGTGTTTACACCCATTCTCAAACACCCGTTCCACGCTAAAAAACAATACATGTCATTTCAATCACTAGGGCTTATAGAGCCCATTCTCAAAGCCATTCAAGAAGAAGGTTACACCACCCCCACCCCTATACAAGCAGAAGCAATTCCCATCGTGTTAAAAAGAACCGATTTATTAGGTTGTGCGCAAACCGGTACAGGTAAAACAGCGGCTTTCGCCGTGCCCATTCTTCAAATACTAAGCGAAGAGCCGAAACAATACGAACGCAAACGCAAAATTCGCAGCCTGATAGTAACACCTACACGAGAATTAGCCATTCAAATAGGCGAAAGTATAAACACGTACGGAAAATACACCAACATAACTAACACGGTTATTTTTGGTGGAGTAAATCAAAGTTCGCAAGTAAACGCACTACGCAATGGTGTAGATATTTTAATAGCCACCCCCGGTAGGTTACTCGACTTGATGAACCAAAAAATAATTTCGCTGCGTGACATAGAAATTTTTGTGCTGGACGAAGCAGACCGCATGCTCGATATGGGTTTCATTCACGATGTAAAGAAACTGTTAGCCGTGTTGCCCGAAAAGAAACAATCACTATTCTTCTCGGCCACCATGCCGCCCGAAATAGTAAAGTTATCAAACTCTATTCTTCATCGTCCGCTCAAAGTGGAAGTTACACCCGTTTCGTCCACCGCCGATACCATCGATCAGTTCATTTATTTCGTGGACAAGGGGAATAAAGTACCATTGCTCCTTGATATTCTGAAAAATAAAGACATTAAAACCGTACTGGTATTTACCCGCACCAAGCATGGAGCGGACAAGGTAGTACGCGTGCTGCTGAAAAACGACATCAAGGCCGAAGCCATACACGGCAATAAGGCTCAAAACGCTCGTCAGCGTGCACTAACCAACTTTAAGGATCAAACCACCCGCGTATTGGTAGCCACCGATATTGCCGCCCGTGGTATTGACGTGGACAACCTGCAATATGTAATCAACTTCGAGTTGCCCAACGTGCCGGAATCCTACGTACACCGTATTGGGCGTACAGGCCGTGCAAACAACGACGGTACTGCTTATTCTTTTTGCGATGCCGAAGAAAAAGCATACCTGAAAGATATTGAAAAACTAATAGGGAAGAAAATTCCGGTTGTAGAAGGCCACAACTATCCATTGGTGGACAACAACCCCGTGAAGGCCGAAAAGCAACAACGCCCCTCTCGCAATAAACCACGAGAAGATGGCAGTAATCAGCCCGCGAAAAGAAATTTCTACGCTAAGAAACGATATTAAAAGAAGACCTGCCAAATGTTGAAAACTTGGCAGGTCTTGTTATTTTAAATAAGGTCAATAGCCTCAAGCTTTCAGCTCACCGCAAAACTTAACTTTTCCATCCTCCAACTCAAGCTTATGCGTAACGCAAGCAGGAATCTCGTCAACAGCATGAGTGACGTAAATCATTGTTGTGTTTAGTTTCGTGCAAATAGCATCCAGCAGGTGTACAAAGCGTTGCGATTGCTCGTAGTCAATTCCTTGGCAAGGTTCATCCAAGATAAGCAACGGCGGATTCTTAATCAATGCCCGGATAAGTAACAACATCCGCTGTTCGCCCAACGAAATTTCGGCAAATTGCTTCTTAATCAACTCCTGCAAACCCAAGGCCGATAGCCACTCTTTCGCCATCTTTTCCTGATACACCGTGTTGTGCGAAGAAAATCCAATCTCTTCATTAAACCCCGAAAGTACCACGCTTAGGCAATCCACGCTATGCTGCATACTGCTGCTTAGCCCCGTGAGCTTGGTTTGCCGCATAAAATACAAATGCAATTCGGGTGACACGAAGCCTATCTTACTCTTGATGTCCCACACCGTTTCGCCACTACCCCGTTGCTGTCCGAACAGCACCAGGTCGTTCGTGTATCCCTGTGGATTGTCCGCAGTAACAAGGCTAAGCAAGGTGGATTTACCCGACCCGTTGTGCCCGGCTAATAACCAACGCTCGTGGTCACGCACCGTCCAGTTAATGCCTTGTAAAATGGTTTTTTCACCGCTATTCACCGTCACATCAGTCATCTTCACCACGTCGCCAAATGCAGGTACAGCCTGTTCCTGTGGTAAATGGAGTTTTTCTATATCAATAACATCATTCGCTTCTGGTTTCAGTTTTGCCACGAAAGCAGCATAAGGCAGTTGTGATACAATTGCACCCTTTTTCATCTCCAATACCCGATCGCTACTATCAGGCAATTCTTTTTTACTACAAATAAGTAGTACCGTTTTACCCAGCTCTTTAAATTTCAACAGTAAGTCACGCAAAATTTCTCGTGAATGCACGTCCAAGCCAATAAAAGGTTGATCGAACACCAGCAAATCGGCTCCCGACATCCAAGCCGAAGCAAGTTGTACGCGTTTGCGTTCGCCATTACTAAGCATAAGCAATTGCCTATCCATTAATTTTTCCAATTTCAAAGCCATTAGAATTTTGGCCAGCGTTTTATTTTCCTGCCAATTATCAGCGTCGATTCCTAGCAAGGTAGCCACCGTTGGCACGGCACGCCCCTCGAAAAATTCATATCGCTGACTGTAATAGGTATTCCGCATGCCCGACTGCGCGAAGAAGTTATCCTGCTGTTCTACAAACACGGCCTTCACACCCTCTTGCACGTAAAAAATGCCTTTGGTTGACTGTATAACGCCGGCAACTAATTTGCCCAACAAAGTCTTTCCACAACCCGAAGGCCCAACCACACTTACTAACTCACCTTTCCCCATTTCAAACGAAACATCCTGCAACAGCAATTCTCCGTCCAACTTTACCTCTACTCGTTCCGTTTTTACTATCGTTTCCATATATAATTCAGCAACTTATGTTTTTTGTAAATAATCATCTCTATACACTGCAAAGATAAAGAGTCTATTTTATATATTACTGATAATAAGCGGTCTGTTTTTATTTCTTATGCCTTTAATTTTGGTAGTTATGATGGATTTTTGTTTAACACAAACTAACCCGCCCCTAAAGGGGGGCTACTGATATTTCAGACAGTTTGTATTATAGTCCCCTTTAGGGAATTTAGGGGTAATCTTGTTAATAAATAACTTATTAACAGATGACTTTTCTTTCTGATTTATGAATATTTTTACAGGCAATTTATAGATATGAGAAACTTAGTTATTATAGGCAATGGTTTTGACCTAGCGCACGACTTGAAAACAAGCTATGGGGATTTTATTGCTTGGTTGATAAAGAAATATTGGGGGAAAAGAGACTCTGAAAAAAAATTCTTTGATTATCTTGATGCCAAAAACACTGGGTATCTCAATGAATATAACGTAGAAGATTTGGAAAAAACTGCGGATATAATTAATGAGTTTTTAAAGTATAAAAAGCATATTCCTTTTAAAAATAATTTTTTAGAAACAATATTGTCTGATTATACGAAAAATAAAAATTGGTGTGATATAGAAGAATTATATTTTAACGAATTAACTAGTTTTACTAGATTTACGACTCCAGAAAAATTAAACGAAGATTTATTTAAAATAAAAGAAGAACTGATTAATTATCTAAAAGAAGAAAAAAAAAAACTAAAACACTTACAAATCTACAGTGAATTTTTCGAGAAAATTGGCATGAATGATATTATTCTCAATTTCAATTACACCAATACGGTTAAATCATATTTAAATCCAGATAGTCATTTTCATAATTTAATTCATATTCATGGTAATCTGTATAATCATATAGACAATGTTATTTTCGGATATGCTGCTAGTCATGAAAGTAAGAAAAAATTAATAGATAGAAAGGACCCGGAATACACTAAAAACATAAAACCATTTTTATACAATCTTGATTCAAACGAGAGAAAATTGCTTGATTTTTTAGCAATAGATGGTGATATTAATGTAATTATTTTAGGGCATTCGTGTGGCGATTCTGATAAACTTATTTTACAACAAATATTTACTCATTCTAAGGTAAAATCCATCAAAACATGTTATTATGAAAATAAAGAACATTATTTTCAGCAACAAATAAATATTTATAAAATAATGGACAATGAAGCATGTTTTTCCAGACTATTTCCAATAACAAGTAGTTCGAGAATGCCACAAAAAGTAACAGATGAAAGTATCAAAGAGGAATTTAAAAAAAATATCATCGATTTTATCAAGCCTTCAAACTAGAATTAGCGAATCTTCCACCCCGCACATTCTTCAATCTCCTATACATTCATTATCTTTGCAGGCTTAAAAAAATTAATCTAGCGTCTTTATTCTTTGCTCTTTATTCTAACATCTGAAAATGATCGATACTTCTATATTTCAAGATAAAAAAGTAGCCTTCCACACGCTGGGCTGCAAGCTCAATTTTGCCGAAACCTCTTCCATCGGGCGCAGCCTGACCGAAAGCGGATTTCGCAAAGTAAAGCCTGGCGAACAGGCCGATGTG
This sequence comes from Paludibacteraceae bacterium, assembly GCA_031292565.1. Lineage (GTDB taxonomy): Bacteria > Bacteroidota > Bacteroidia > Bacteroidales > Paludibacteraceae > JAFGVL01. The sequence goes on along the minus strand of JARLGW010000001.1, from coordinate 161,188 downwards.
TGCGTGATAAACACCTGTTCGGTTACCGACATGGCAGACCGCAAATGCCGCCAAGCCATCACTAGGTTTACCCGCTTGCATCCTAATGCTTTTGTGGTGGTAACAGGCTGCTACGCCCAATTGAAACCGGAAGAAGTAGCCGGTATTCGCGGTGTAGATTTAGTGCTTGGAGCCAAAGAGAAGTTTGATATAGAACTTTATTTGAACGATTTACATAAAAAGGAACAAGCTGAAGTTCATAGCGATAAGATAAACGCGGTGAAGGACTTCCATCCCTCCTGCTCCAGCGACGACCGTACCCGCTTTTTTCTGAAAGTGCAGGATGGTTGCGATTATTATTGCACCTATTGCACCATTCCTTTTGCCCGTGGACGTAGCCGAAGTGGCACCATCGCCCAAACGCTGGAAGCCGCCAAGCTGGCTGTGAGCGAAGGAGCTAAAGAAATAGTACTCACGGGCGTAAACACGGGCGACTTTGGCAAAAACACGGGCGAAACGTTTTTCCAACTCGTGCAGGCATTGGATGATGTGGAAGGCGTGGAACGCTACCGCATTTCGAGCATTGAACCTAATTTGCTGACGGATGAAATAATACAATTTGTGGCACAATCCAAGCGATTTGCACCACATTTTCATATACCTTTGCAGTCGGGCAGCAACGAGGTGTTGCAACTGATGAAGCGTAAATATAAACGGGAACTGTTTGCCGAAAAGATACAAACGGTGAAGCTCTTTATGCCTCATGCGTTTATCGGTGTGGATGTTATAGTAGGTACCCGTGGCGAAACGGCTGAATATTTTGAGGATGCACATCGGTTTATCGAAAGTCTGGACATATCGCAACTACATGTATTTACCTATTCCGAACGCGCTGGAACCAAGGCCCTGGAAATAGATTATAAGGTGGACAGTGCTGAAAAAAAACATCGCAGCGAACAGCTACATCAGCTATCGGAGCAAAAAGTGCACGCGTTCTACCAATCGGAAATAGGCAAACAAGCCCATGTGCTATGGGAATCGGCCAAGAAAGGCGAATGCATGCACGGCTTCACCGAAAATTATGTGCGTGTGGTAGCTCCTTATGATAAAGCAAAAACAAACACGATTGAAACCGTGGTGCTAAAAGATTTTTCAAAAGAAGAAGATGTTATTGCGTTAACTATTTAAATGTATAAAAGATACAACCTTAGCGTCTTTGCGTTAATAATCAACTATGAATTTCGAACTACAATATACCGACCCGCAAACAAAAGCTCGTGCAGGGAAAATCACCACCGATCATGGCGAAATTCTCACCCCCATCTTTATGCCTGTTGGCACGTTGGGTAGCGTAAAGGCTGTGCATCAGCACGAGTTGCGCGATGATATTAAAGCTCAAATCATACTGGGCAACACCTATCACCTGTATCTTCGCCCCGGCATCGATATTTTAGAACGTGCAGGTGGTTTGCATAAATTCAACGGTTGGGAAAAACCAATGTTAACCGATAGTGGTGGCTTTCAGGTATTCTCGCTGTCCGCCCAGCGTAAGCTAAAGGAAGAAGGCGCACATTTCCGTTCGCACATTGATGGCTCCAAGCATTTGTTCACCCCCGAAAGCGTGATGGATATTCAGCGTAGCATCGGGGCGGATATTATCATGGCATTTGACGAATGCCCTCCAGGAAATTCGGATTACGAATACGCGAAAAAGTCGATGGAGCTTACCCACCGATGGGTGGATAGGTGCGTGCAACGGTTTAACGAAACGGAACCTCGGTACGGCCATTCGCAAAGCCTGTTTCCCATAGTGCAGGGATGTACTTACCCTGACCTGCGCCGACAATCGGCAGAACATATCGCCTCCAAAAATGCTGATGGTAATGCCATTGGAGGACTAGCCGTGGGCGAACCTGCCGAAAAGATGTACGAGATGATAGAGGTGGTAAACGAAATTTTACCAACTGACAAGCCCCGCTACTTGATGGGTGTTGGTACACCTCAAAATATACTGGAAGCAATAGAACGTGGTGTGGATATGTTCGACTGCGTAATGCCTACCCGCAACGGGCGCAATGGCATGCTCTTTACCTGGAACGGCACCATGAATATGAAGAACCAAAAATGGCAGGACGACTTTTCGCCGTTGGACGAAAACGGCACTTCCTACGTGGATAAAGCCTATAGCAAGGCTTATTTACGACATTTATTTCACGCTAATGAATTTTTAGCTCTTCAAATTGCGTCAATTCATAATTTAGCGTTTTATTTGCAATTGGTTTCCGAAGCACGCAAGCATATTATTGCCGGCGACTTTAGTAGCTGGAAATCAGGCATTATCAATCAGCTTGGCGAAAGAATTTAATATTAAAAATATACTGTTACCACTAAAATTTTGATTTTAAGATGTTAAAAAAATTAGATTTATATATCATCCGTAAATTTTTAGGAACTTTTTTGTTATCCATCATACTTATTTTAAGTATCACTGTTGTACTTGATTTAACAGAGAAGATTGATAAATTCTACGACAAGCACGCACCGCTAAAAGCCATTATCTTTGATTACTATTTCAACTTTATTCCGTTCTTTTTCAACATGCTATACCCGCTATTTACATTTATCGCGGTGATATTCTTCACTTCAAAAATGGCGAGTGACAGCGAAATTATAGCTATACAGGCCAGTGGCGTTAGTTACAACCGAATGCTAAGACCTTATTTTATATCGGCTTTACTTATCGCCATGCTTACTTTCTATTTAGGCGGTTATGCCATCCCCAAGGGAAACAAAACCCGTTTGAAGTTTGAAAACGAATATGTAAGCAAGTTCAAAAACGAAAATGTAAGCAACGTGCAAATGGAGGTTGAAAAAGGTGTTATTTTATATATTGAAAGTTTTGATGCAAATGGGCATAACGGTTACCACATGTCAATGGAAAAATTTCAAGGCAAAAAATTGGTAGCCCGCCTTACTGCAGAACAAATTCATTACGACACATTGAACAAATGGAAAGTGCAAAACTACCTTATCCGAAAATTTGATGGTTTAAAAGAACATATTACCAAAGGAACAGTTTTGGATACAACCATAAATATTCAACCGGAGGACTTCTTCATTACGGCTTACGAAAGTCCGCAAATGACGAACACAGAACTGAGCTCTTACTTGAAAAGACAAAGAGAAAGAGGTGTAGGAAACATCAAGGCTTTTGAAGACGAATATTATAAACGATTTTCAATGCCCTTCGCGGCATTTATCTTAACCTTGATGGGGGTATCTCTATCTTCACGTAAAGTGAGAGGTGGCACCGGTGTTAATTTGGGTATAGGGCTAGCGTTAAGTGCATCATATGTACTTTTCTCCACCTTTAGTAGCTCATTCTCTATCAATGGTAGTGCTTCTGCCCTATTCGCAGCTTGGTTGCCCAATATCGTTTTTTCTATTATTGCTGTCTTTTTCTATTTTAAAGCTATAAAATAGACGATTCTTCAGGAACATCCAGTTTCATGGACGAATGAATTTCCTCTTTATTAAAAACTTTAATATTAGTAATGAGTAAATTCATTCGTATAAAGTTTCCATATTGATTTACTTCGTTAAGATAACCGTTAAGTACCTCCTTCATGTTCAGATTAAATGGGAACAGAGCTTTTATGGTAAAATAGTCGGCGTATTCAATAAATTCTTCTAGCTCACATTTATTTTTCTCGAAGATAAATTCCAGTTCCTTTTTTGCTGTTTTTAATTGAAATTCGGTAAAGCCTGCCTTGGATGCAGGAAAAAAGACGATGAAGAATCGAAGCTTTTCGTCTCTACCTCCCAAACCCGTGGATATGAATATTTGTTCCTCGTCCGAAAGCGCACGTTCAATGTTCATTTTACTCTCCTCCAACGCGATAACAGCCCAGTTGAGTAAATACTCATCCGGTTGTTCACTATACTTTTCTATGGCTCTGTAAGCTTCTATGTTATCAAGAGTTGCCAACGAAAGTAGTAGCCTTTTTTTAAACTCTGGCTCATACGAGGTATCAAATAGCAAATCTTTTTGCGACAGCACCATTTTCTCGTTTAAATCTTCTTTCACTTTTTGCGAAAGCTTGAAGTAGGATGTTTGTTCTTCAACAGGAATCGCGGTATTTAACACGTGTATTTTTCCATGAAGCTTTAGCATGGATTCCTGAAACTTTTTATATGGATCTTCTTTCTCTGGCATGTTTTCTGGCTTTATTTATAATGTAACTTATACTTATAACAAAAAAAGCTCGAAATTTCTTTCGAGCTTGATCTGTTTTTTTAATAAAAACAGAAATTATTCTGCAGCAGCTTCTTCAGCAGCGGGAACTTCTTCTACTTTTTCTTCTACTTTTTCACCTTCAATAGCTTCTAATTTCTTTTTAGCTACTTCAGCAGCTCTAGCTTTATTCTTTTCTGCTTCAGCTTCTAAACGTTTTTTCTTAGCTTCTTGTGCTGTTAATTCCAATTTGCTTTTTTCAGATTCAACGGAAGAAACTTTTGACGATTTCCATGCTTCAAAGCGTTTGTCGGCTTCGGCTTGATCAAAAGCACCCTTTTTAACCCCACCTAGCAAGTGTTTCATTAAATAAACACCTTCATCAGAAAGGATGTTGCGCACAGTATCTGTTGGTTGTGCACCGTTCAAAACCCATTTCAATGCTTTTTCAAAGTTTACATCAATACTTGCGGGATTCGTGTTCGGATTGTAAGAACCAATTCTTTCAATAAACTTTCCATCACGAGGTGAGTTACTATCAGCTATTACTACGTGATAATAAGCATACCCTTTACGTCCATGTCTTTGCAATCTAATTTTAGTTGCCATTTTTTGTGTATTTTAATTAATTATACATATTGCTTTTACTCGAAAAGCGGCTGCAAAGATATGGATATTTTTCTGATTATAAAATTTAAGCTGAAAGAATTCTCGTTCAATCTATTATTTAAAGGCTTATAATTGAAAATAGTTTGTAATTTAATTGTATTTTTGCAACTCTAAAATTAAATACTTCAGCATGAAAAAAAGAATATTAATTACGGGTGGAGCCGGTTTTATAGGTTCGCATGTCGTTCGTTTATTTGTAAATAAATATCCTGACTACGAAATTGTTAATCTCGACACGTTAACTTATGCCGGTAATTTGGAAAATTTAAAGGATATTGATAAAAAGCCTAATTATAGTTTTGTGAAAATTGATATTACTGACGAAAAAGCCATTAACGATCTGTTTAAAACCACCACTTTTGATGGCATTATACACTTGGCTGCCGAGTCGCATGTAGATCGATCTATTAAAGATCCTCTTTCCTTTATCCGCACAAACATCATTGGAACCGTAAACTTGCTGAATGCCGCGAAAGAACAATGGGCAGGCAACTATGAAGGCAAACGTTTCTATCATATTTCCACCGACGAAGTTTATGGCTCTTTAGGCAAAGAAGGCATGTTTACCGAAACTACGCCCTACGACCCACGGAGCCCCTATTCATCATCAAAAGCAAGTTCAGACATGCTTGTACGGGCTTATTTTCACACTTATAACTTGCCCGCGGTAATTTCCAATTGCTCTAATAACTATGGAGCAAACCAATTCCCTGAAAAATTAATTCCTCTATCCATAAACAACATAAAAAACAAAAAGCCAATTCCTATTTACGGTAAAGGCGATAATATTCGCGATTGGTTGTGGGTAAACGATCATGCCACGGCTATTGATGTAATATACCATAAAGCGGCCATAGGTGAAACATACAACATTGGTGGAATAAATGAATGGACAAACATTGATTTAATACACAAGTTATGTGAAATTATGGATCGCAAGTTGGGCAGAGAGCAAGGTGAATCGGCAAAGCTTATCACATTTGTTACGGATAGAGCCGGACACGATTTGCGCTATGCTATAGACTCAGCCAAACTACAACGGGAATTAGGATGGAAACCATCGTTACAATTTGAGGAAGGGCTTGAAAAAACCGTTGATTGGTATTTGGAAAACGAAGAATGGCTCAACAACGTAACTTCGGGCGACTATCAAAAATATTACGATAAGCAATATACTAATAGATAAACTTACTAAGAAGCTTTTTTATTAACGACAATAAGCTAGGATAACAAATAAAAGGAGGAGTTTAACAACTTCTCCTTTTTTATTACCAGATTCTAATGCCCGTAGATATATTAATGTTAGTTCTAAGATAATTAATATCTTATGTAGAAAACCTTTTCCTGCATGGGATACATATATTTATCCCCTCACGGAGAACCGATTATTTGCGTTTTTTTTATTGATATATGTTGCGGCAAATAATGTAAGATAAATAAAATAGATAGCAGGAACATTAACGGGGAGGCTTCCACTAAATATTTCGCATATATACCAAAAAAAAATAAGGCTGTTTCTCCAAAAGAAACAGCCTTATTTTTATATCCGTTATGTAAATCGCTTAAAAACCGCTGACCACAATATCTAGCTTCAATGGACTTGTACTTGTAGGGCCTTTCAGAGCAACCGCGTGTAGTTTCGAGTCGTACTTCACTCCTGTTATATTACTACTTGTATCATACGTCGTCATTACAGGAATCAGTACCATTGGATCATCGCCTATTACCGATGCATCTTTTAGTTGATTTGCTAAATATGTTTTCAAGCTAAAGGAATATGATTTAGTGGAAGAAGAATATTGAGCCAACACGGATGATTTACCATCAGGGGTACTCAACGTGCTAAAGAATGAATTTATAGCCGATTTTCGTATTAACAAAAGATATTTAGGATAATCGATTGTAGAAGTATCAGCAACTTCAAGGTTCAACATGGCACTATTAACACTTAACTTACGCGTTGTACTATTCAAATAAGCAATACCGTTTGCTACCTTAATTTTGAAACGATCTCTTATACTAGAAATCGGTATATTTACATTAGCTTCAATCCCTGCCGGAGAACTGACAAAAATTTCACCCGCGGTTGTAGGTTTAGTTCCATCATGTACAATTCTATTTACTTGCCTTACCTCTTTGTTAGCAGGGAAGGTTTCAACTTGAGAAATTGCTGTTCCACCTGAATTTTTATATGAATAGCTTAAACTCATATTCAGCTGCGACAATGTAAATATGGCGGTAGAAGAACCATCCACTGAAATGTATAACCCTTTAAAGAAGTTTGTAAAAGCAGTATCATTTGCATAAACAGAGCTATTATTTCTCACGGCATCAAAAAGTTCATTTCTCAGGGTAGTATCAAGAGCTATGGAAATAGTATCAGACTCAGCCGTAGAACTTTTTTTGCTCTTGGTGGTACTCCCGACTAACTCTGTTGATGCGTAGTCATTAGAATTAATATTTGAAGAGTATGACCCTGAATAGTTAAATGTATTTGTCATTCTATACACATTGATTTTCAAGGTAGAATCGCCTTTTGCCTGATAAGCGGTATAACTGAGTTTTAATTCTAATGTGGGAGAACTGATATTTGTAGGTAAAGTCCAACCTGTTGGGCAGTTAAATTGCGCCAATATTTCAGCTTTAGTATTACCATATAAAGCATCGGTATAGGAACCTAAAAGGAAGGTGTCGGTACTTACTTTTGCCGGTATTGATGCCACTAAAGAATCGGTAGCCTTCAAATGGAAAGTGTCTGCAGCTAAAGTTATCTCATCTTTCGTTGGTTGAATGGAATTTTTCAAATCAAGAGAATCGTCTGTACATGAAAATAAGACAATTGCAAATAAAAAAAGCGAGCAAACTTTAAGTGTAATTTTCACAAGTATTTATTTTAATGAATAAAACTTAATTATTTATTTATACAAACTATCATAAAAATCGACGTACGAATCAACATAATTTTCCTTATCGGTACAAGATAAGGAGGCTATTTTTTTATCTTCAGCATATTTTTTTATTTCCGGCATAATGCTATCATCAGTAAAAACAACACCATCGGAAAAATCAATAGCCAGTTTGGTTAATGCCAAATAATCAACAGATGAACCGCTTATGGCTTTTAAATCCTTTTTTTCAACACCGTCAATCAATAACTGATCTTCAAATGTTTTCTTAAACGGATTGTTGAATTCATCTTTATATAAAGAATACACTACTTTGGCATCTTTAAAAAACGGATCTTCATTGAACGCTTTCTTAATGTAAAGTGGCGTTAACGCGGTCATCCAACCGTGGCAATGAATAACATCCGGAGCCCAACGAAGTTTTTTTACCGTTTCAATTACACCACGGACAAAGAAAATAGTGCGTTCGTCATTATCATCATACTCTTGTCCCTTGTCGTCCGTTGTTGTGTATTTTCGTTGAAAGAAATCATCGTTATCAATAAAATAAACCTGCATTCTTGCTGCCTGAATGGAGGCAACCTTAATGATTAACGGGTGATCTGTGTCATCAATTATAAGATTCATTCCTGACAAACGAATTACCTCATGTAATTGGTTTCGTCTTTCGTTTATACAACCGAAACGTGGCATAAATGCCCTCATTTCTCTACCTCTTTCCTGAATTGCTTGAGGCAGGTTACGACTAATGTTAGCTATATCAGATTCAGGTAAATAAGGCGTTATTTCTTGCGAAATAAATAAAATTTTAGCAGCTTCTTTTTTCATTAAAAAAATGATTCTCTTTTCTATTATAAACAAAAAGAATATGTCCTGCAAAGATATAGAAAATAATCGGGACAACGCCAAATTAAAGAAAGTAAATGTTTTAAAGACCGCTCTGTTGTAAAGTTGAAAAATTGCCTCTTGTAATTTTTCAGGGATAAAGAAACATCGAATATTTGTTCCATTATTATTTTCTGCATTAATTTTATGTTTTTTTTATGATACTGTTTTTTATTTTTTAGTTCTTTTGCACCTGCAAACCAAAACTCAAATCAAAAATGGTTATTTTTAATTCCGTAAAAGAAATACAAGAGGCTGTTGCAGCCTATAAAACTTCTTCCAAAACCATCGGTTTTGTTCCTACTATGGGAGCCTTACACGAAGGTCATCTCAGTTTGATAAAACGTTGCAAGTCGGAAAACGATATTTGCATTGTCAGCATTTTTGTAAATCCCACTCAATTCAATAATAAACAAGACCTGGCTACTTACCCGCGCGATTTGGGTAAAGATGCCAAACTGTTAGAATCTGTTGACTGCGATATTATATTTGCGCCTACTGAACAAGAGATATACAATGACAACGAACTGGCTGGCACGTTTTCGTTTTCATTCAACGGGCTGGATGAGGTAATGGAGGGAAAATTTCGTCCGGGACACTTTAATGGCGTGGTGCAAATAGTAAGTAAACTTTTCAGCATCGTAACCCCAAGCAAAGCTTATTTTGGTGAAAAGGATTTTCAGCAGGTAGCTATTATCAAACACATGGTGAAGGAATTAAAATATCCTGTTGAAATAATACCTTGTCCTATACTAAGAGAAGGGAGTGGCTTGGCTCTCAGCAGTAGAAATACTTTACTTACATCTGAAGAGAAGAAAAAAGCAATAACTATATCGAAAGTCTTAAATGAATGTCGTAACTTTGTAGCCCGAATGTCACCCGAAGAGTTAACTCAATGGGTTGTAAATGAGATAAACAAGGTAGATATTCTTCAAGTTGAATATTTTGAAATTGTGGATGGAAACAGTTTACAAAAGATAACAAACTGGAGTGATTCTGAATATGTTGTAGGATGTATAACCGTTTATTGTGGCAAAATTAGATTAATTGACAATATTCGGTTAAAAGGCTAGCAAGCCTATATTAATTTCGATATGTATGCTTATAGAAGTATTAAAATCAAAAATTCACCGTGTAACCGTAACAGAGGCTAATCTGAATTACATAGGAAGTATAACCATTGATGAGGATTTAATTGATGCTGCAAGCATTATAGCTAATGAAAAAGTTTATATTGTAAACAACAACAATGGCGAACGGTTTGAAACGTATGTAATTAAAGGTGAACGCGGAACTGGGCAGATATGCTTAAACGGGGCTGCTGCTCGGAAATGTCAGGTGGGAGATATTATCATTATCATGACCTATGCCTACATGGAATTTGAAGAGGCAAAGGCTTTTAAGCCTTTCGTGGTTTTCCCTGATACAAAGACAAACAAAATTATTAAATAACTAAAAATCCCCATCTGATGATGGGAATTTTGGTTTTAATATAATCGTGAGCCGAAAATGGCACTGCCGATGCGCACGAGGCTACTGCCCTCGTCCACGGCAAAGGCGTAATCGGCCGACATGCCCATGGATAATTCTTTAAACGAACCGGGCACAGAAGGGTAATTGGCTTTTATCTTATCAAATAAATTCTTGAGCGTACGGAATTCTTTCTTTATTTGCCCGCTATCGTCGGTATTTGAAGCCATACCCATCAGTCCACATACTGACACGTAAGGTAGTTCTTCCAACGTGTTGGATTCGAACATCGACAACACTTCTTCGGATAAAAAACCGAACTTGGTTTCTTCCTGTGCTATATATACTTGCAACAGGCAATTTACCTTGCGCCCAATTTTTTCCGCCTGTTTATTTATCTCTATCAATAGCTTTTTGCTATCCACCCCATGTATTAAGGTAACGTAGGGTACGATGTATTTAATTTTATTCGATTGCAAGTGACCTATAAAATGCCATTCAATATCCTTAGGCAAAGCTTCGTGTTTTTCGTCCATTTCCTGCACCTTGCTTTCGCCAAACACTCGCTGCCCGGCATTATATGCCTCCTGCAAGGCTTCAACAGGATGGAACTTCGACACGCATACTAGCCTGACATTGCCAGGCAACTGCGCTTTGATATACTGAATATTTGAAGCGATAGACATTTTCTTGTACTTAACTTAACACGGGCGGAACCGAATCGGCGGCTTCGTACGGATAAACATCCAATATAGGGGTTTCTACAATAGAGGCAATTTCATAATCGGCCAACGTGCCTTTCATGCCGTCAATCAAATTAGTCAAAGCATTCTTCATATCCGTAGCTTTTACATACATGGTGCTGGCTACCCTTTTCTCAATACCTTTTTCTTCGTCCAAGGTAACAAAATTCACTTTGGATCGATACCATTTGTCGGAAGATTCGTCCTCACTATCAAATAGTTCTGCAATTTTTGCACGTTTAATGTTAGCTATCAAAAATTCGCCGCTTATAAAAGGCTTCATTTCACGGTTCATCCTTTCTTCCGCTTCCGTAAAAGAAAGAGCATCAACCAAATACGACTCCGATACTGTTTTTATAATACCATCGTCGCCTGTTTTATCATACTTTATCTTGCATTCAAACCAATTGTACATAATTTCTTAATTAAAAATTAGAATGCAAATATAAGAGAAAAATGGCTTCGGTTTCCGATAATTTTTGATAAGAATTCATGTTGAGAATAAAATAAAATAAGCAACGGACGGATTTTAATTCAAAGACGGATCTTTGGGAAATTTTGTCCATTGTTTATATTTATCACCCAAACCAGACAATGTATTTTCCCAAACCTCCATCGTGTGATTGTTCAATATATCGGTGTCGGATATGCTACTTACCATCCACGAATTTTCTTTTATTTCGTTCATCAACTGTTCTTTATCCCAACCGGAATATCCGAAAAAGAATTTAATCTTTCCATCGGTCTCCCCTCCTTGATTAATGTAATCTTTCAGCAGGTCGAAATCACCGTTTAAATATAATGAATCGGTTATCGGGTAGCTGTTAGGTATAAATTGAAAGGTGTGTATGTAAAAAAGAGTTTCCACAGCCACAGGGCCTCCTAGAAAAATAGGAGTTTTATATTTCACATCAAATCCTTCCACCAAATCACACAAATCAACTTCAAGCTCTTTATTAAGCACAAGCCCCATGCTTCCTTTATCGGTATGATCCACTAATAAAATTACAGAACGCTGAAAATAAGCGTCCTGAAGAAATGGTTCGGAAATAAGTACACAGCCTTTGGTAGGCTGAATATTATTAAATTCTATCTTAAAAATATCTTCGTTGTATTCCATCCTTCAAAAAAATAAATTGTACACAATATTAAATCTATTTCGGCATAAACAAAAATGGAAAGATACCATTTTTTCTAGTAAACAAATAGAACCATCGTTCTGTTTGAACTCAAATAACACTTTTTACTATCAAGAGGTTTTCGTACATTTGCAACCATTAATAAAACAGAATGGGACGAATTTTGGCAATTGACTATGGACAGAAGCGTGTGGGGATTGCAGTAACCGATCAGTTACAGCTTATAGCCAACGGACTTACCACCATTTTAACGCCTGAAATTTTTTCTTTTCTAGAAAATTATACCAAACAAGAACCGGTAGATGTATTCGTTGTCGGTCTGCCAAAACAAATGAATAATGAGCCTTCGGAATCCATGAAGTACATTACTCCTTTTGTAAACGGACTAAAAAAACGCTATCCATCTATTCCCGTCGTTTTTTTCGACGAACGGTTCACGTCTAAAATAGCACAACAAACCATGCTGGAAAGCGGTTTGCATAAAAAGAAAAGACAAGATAAAGCATTGGTAGATCAAATTAGTGCAACTATTATTCTGCAATCGTACTTGGAAAGTAAAAGATTGTAAGGCTAATTTATATAACAAACAATTACAAATTTTTAATTATTCATTACATGGTATATCCAATCTACCTATATGGCAATCCCGTATTACGTAAGCAAGCACAACCTATTGACAAGGACTATCCTGAACTGAAACAATTTATTTCCGACATGTTCGACACTCTTTACAAGGCGGAAGATGGCATCGGACTGGCTGCTCCACAAGTAGGAAAGTCCATACGGCTTTTCGTCATTGATTTAAGCCTTTTAGCAGAGGACAAACCCGAATACAAGGGATGGAAAAAGGTATTTATCAATGCTGAAATTACAGAACGCTTTGGTGATAACGTGAGCATGGACGAGGGTTGTTTAAGCATCCCTGGACTAACGGAAACCGTAAGCAGAAAAAAAAGCATCATCATTAAGTATGTAGATGAAAACTTTGAAGAACATGAAGAAACGTATTCAGGCTACCCGGCAAGGGTGATTCAACATGAATACGACCACATTGATGGGCATGTTTATATTGACCACATCTCCCCTATCCGCCGTCAATTAATTAAATCAAAGCTGAATAACATTGCCAAAGGAAAAGTAAGTTGCCACTATAAAGTGAAATCGGCATAAAAGCAAAAAGAGAAACGAATGTTTCTCTTTTTTTGTTAATGTACCAGTTTAAATATAAGTTCTTTAAGCAGTTCGTGCTCCGGTTCCTTGGAGCCTATTCCTTTCGATTTTGCATCATACTCTCTTAGCAAGGTTATGTTTTGCATGCACTTCCACGCGTTATAAAAAGTAGCCGCCGTTTTGTAATCTTTCACAAAGAAAGGATTAATACCCAATCGGGCAGCCACGTTGGCATCCGTCTTATTGCTCGTGTAGTGGTATAGCAACAGGTTATTATACAACGAGAATAGAACCGACACGGTAAGTATTAACGGATTGTTTTTAGGGCTTTTACCAAAATACCACACGATGCGGTTTATCTTCGATATATCATGCTTCATCACAGCATTTTGCAATTCATAGTTATTGTACTCCTTGCTGATACCTATATTTTTTTCTATCAGCTCACTGGTTATCTGGTTGGAATTTGCCGGTTTGGTAATTATCAGTTTATCCAGTTCACCCACGATGCGGCTCAAATCTGTGCCTAAAAACTCGGCCAGCAAAGCCGTAGCCTTTTCATCAATGGCAAGCCCTTTGGTTTTTACATAATTTTTAATCCACGGCTGCACCTGATAATCCCGCAACGAGTCCGACTGATAAAGAACCCCCGTTTTGTCTATTTCCGAAACCACTTTTTTGCGTTTGTCAATGGTTCCGTATTTGTAGCAAAACACCAGCAAAGTTGACGCCAACGGTTGCTTCAAATAGAAACTAAGCAAATCATAATCCTTGATATGCTGCGCTTCTTTTACAATAATTACCTGATAAGGAGACATCATGGGGAAACGCTTGGCCGCGTTGATAACAGTTGCCATGTCCACCTCCTTACCGTACATCACCGTTAAATTAAATTCTTTCTCCATTTCATCCAACACATTGTTTTGAATGTAGTCGGACAATAAATCAATATAATAGGGCTCCTCACCCATCAATAAGTAAACAGGTTTGTACCGCTTGCCTTTCAAGTCGGTCAATACCTGTTCATATGTTACTTTAGCCATATCAAAAATTAATTATTCATAACGCAAATGCTTGATTGTTTTGCTGTTGTGCATGATACTCTGCAACGACCGGATACCGATTTCAAGATGCTCGTTCACAAAATTTTGAGTCACCTGCCTGTCGCTTTCCTCCGTTTTTACGCCCTCCTCATCCAGCGGTTTATCCGAAATCAAGAGCAGGGCTCCCGTGGGTATATGGTTGGCAAAACCGGCTGTAAACAACGTGGCCGTTTCCATATCCACCCCTAAGGCTCGTATATCAACCAAATATTTCCGAAACTCTTCGTCCTGCTCCCACACCCGGCGGTTGGTAGTGTACACCGTACCCGTCCAATAATCCTTACCATGATCTCGTATGTTGGATGACACCGCCCGTTGAAGCGAAAATGCAGGTAATGCCGGAACTTCGGGCGGAAAGTATTCGTTGGAAGTACCTTCGCCACGAATGGCCGCTATAGGCAGGATATAATCGCCCAACTGGTTTCTGGGTTTCAACCCACCACACTTGCCAAGGAACAGAACGGCCTCCGGGTGAATGGCGGACAGAATATCCATGACGATAGCCGCGTTGGGACTACCCATACCAAAATTAATGATGGTAATTCCTTCCGCCGAAGCATTAATCATATTTCCATCCCGACCGACGACCGGAACACCAAATTTTTCGGCAAACAGCTCTACATAATTATTGAAATTAGTAAGCAGAATATATTTGGTAAATTCTTCTAACGGGCGTTTCGTGTAACGAGGCAACCAATTTTCTACAATTTCCTCTTTCGTTTTCATGGATATGGCGGTTAATCTTTATATTTGTAAACAATCATTACAAAAATAAAGAAAATAATGAGTTCTCTAAACTTTCCTGACTATTCCTTTAAAATAAAAGAGGTGAACGGGCAAAAATTTATTTTTGACAGGCTGCGGCGCAAATATGTGGCTTTACAACCGGAAGAATTTGTGCGTCAGCATATGATTGAATTTCTGGTGGAAGAGCTACACTACCCGGCCACCCTTATCGGCAATGAAATTTCGTTGGTGTATAATGGCATGCCGAAGCGATGCGACTCGGTGGTGTATGGAAAGCATGGCAAACCGCTTATGATTATTGAATACAAAGCTCCTACCGTGGAAATTACGCAAAAAACTTTCGATCAGATAGCCGTGTATAATATAAAACTGAAAGTGAAACACTTGGTGGTAAGCAACGGGATAAGACATTTCTACTGCCGAATAAACATAGACGATAACTCATTCCAATTTCTAGAAAAGATTCCTTTTTATGAAGAGTTGGAAAAATAAAAGCTACGGTTTATTTTCCATCCCTAATTAATTGATAAACAAATACATCAGAATACTTATTTTCCTTTCTTATCCAATCCTTTAATTGTCCTGTTTTTTCAAAACCCAATTTTTCAAACAACGTGATACTTGATTTATTTTCGGGTAAAACATGTGCATACAAGGTATGTATATCAAGAAAATCAAAACAATATGGGATGAGTAACTGAAAAGCATCAAATGCAAAACCCTGATTTTGAAAAGACGGGTCGATTAAAACACCTACCCCTACTCTCCTGTAGTGGTGTTCGTAATCAAACAAATCTATCATACCAATGGTTTCTCTACCACTTTTAAGGGTTATCATCAAGCGCAATTGCTTATTCTCATATATTGTTTTATCTGAATTAACAATATATTCACGCAAGATGTATTTGGAATATGGGTTAATGGTATTTCCCACATGCCACCATGCTGAATTATTTTCCCATTTATACAACAGGGAAAGATCTTCAGGCTCCAACGCGCGAAGCAATATGGTATCCGATTCAAGTAAAGCCATAATTATTAAAGAATTACCAAGAATGGTGTTTTAAAAAATAGTAAGCCAACCCCTTCGCATGTAAAAAAGACATCTTAGAAATAATTTTTTTATTACTAATCTGCTGATAATGATGAATTAAACTCACTGTTGGCAAATATACTACTTTCCATCCGGCTTTTTTTATTCGCAGACAAAAATCGGCATCTTCCGGTCCATAAAAAATATGCTCGTCCAAGTAGCCCACCTCATCCAAAATATTTCTTCTAAACAGTTGGCAGGCTCCTATCACATAATCTACTTCAAACGGTTTATTTCCATTCATATCCTGTTTGTAAAACTGTGATTCATTGTTATTTAGCATTATATTTCTGCTTACCAAGAGGTTATATAATTTATAGCGAATAGAGGGGAATTTACGGCAGCTCAATTGTACTTCGCCAGTTAATGAGACTAATTTGCAACCACACAACCCAATATGTTCATCTTTTTCCAACAGACCAATTAAACCATCAATAGCCTCTTTATTAATCTCCGTGTCAATGTCCAAAATAAGTATCCTATCGCCAGCTACCTTGAGCAATGCCTTATTCCGAGCCCTTGCCACTCCTTCGTTTGTTGGATTCTTAATTAATGTGATTTGGTTAGATAGATACTTAGATAGCAGCGATAAACTGGAATCGGACGAACCATTATCAACCACTAGAATTTCATAATCAAGATGTTGAACCGATTTTAATAGGGACTCAAAACACGCTTCAATATATTTTTCAGAGTTCCAGGTAAGTATGATAATAGATAATTTTGCCATTATCCAAATAGTTTTACTTTCAAGGCTTTAAGTGCTATCATAAAGTCCTGCAACGAATGAAATCTAGTCAGATGAAACCATATAAGTGATGGACGCAGAAAAAAGCTAAGATTGTTAAAAAACAGCAAGTGCTCCATTTGCTTGGAACTCAAGTTGGGGTAGTTCAATATAGAATTCCGCTGCACATCCGTAGGGACGTAATCGCCCCCTACAATCCATTTATTTTGTTTGGCTATTTCATAAAATTCTGTACCAGGAAAAGGGGCTACAATATTGAACATTACCTGGCTCACGTTTAGCTGTTTAGCCTTTTTCATGGTTTCTTTTATAGTAGCAACGGTTTCCAGCGGACTAGTACCTATAAGGATATTGAGCTTTGCCGGAACATTGTATTTCTTCAATGAATCTATGGCCGCATAAATTTGTTGCGAAGTAAGCCCCTTCTTTATATAGGTTAGTATCTCGTCGTTGAACGACTCCACGCCTAAATCGACATACTGGCATCCTGTATCACTCAGTATTTCAGCAATTTCGTCATCTATAGCATCAGCCCTGGCTTGACAGCCCCACACGAAGTTATATTTTTTCAGCACCTCTCCTATTTCTCGTAAGCGTTTGGCGGTAACAATAAAATTATCGTCCATAAACCCGATTGACTTATAACCTTGCTGATGCAGTAACTCCAACTCAGCCGTTACATTTTCAACGGAACGGTAACTAATAGGTGGTTTTTTGCCATGTACGTTTTTATATTCAATTTCACGAGCAAAAGTCAATGAGCTTGGCACACAGTAAATACACTTAAACGGACAATTGCGCGAAGTTATCACCGCTGCATAGGGCGATTCTTTTAGCTTGGGATTGAAGAAATGATATTTTTCAATAAAATGACGAGATGGAAATGGTAATTCGTCGAGATTTTTCATCAAATCGCGAGAAGAATTGTTCTGAACCTTTCCATTTAACAAGAACGAAATCCCCTTAGTATTGTTCCAATCATCCCTCTTCGCAAGGCATGAGAACAATTCTTTAACCGTTAATTCGGGTTCACCTCTTACTACAAACATTTTTACATCCAACAAGAAATTCTGAATATAATACGTTGGTGCAGGCCCCATAAATACTGCGTAAGTTTCAGGATGATATTTTCGAATAAGCTCCAACGCTTTTAAATCAACATCCATCGACAGATTAACCGACCAAAAGCAATAGGCATCACTATCGTCAGAAGCAATAAAAGCTTCAAAATCGGCAAACGTCTTCTTTTCCAACACAAAATCAACATGATTAATTTCATATCCTTGCTCTTCCAGCAAAGCTACCACCGTAAGCAGGTAGATATTGGGCATATCATAAACTACGCGTGTACATCCGGCTGTGCGTTCGGCAGGTTTTATGTGAGCTAATGAAGGGGGAGTAAGAAAAGTAATTTTCATTTGGATATTATCTTCCTAATATTTTATTTATAACGCTTTTTTTAGTCTTCTTCGTATATTCATTTTCAATTTCATAACTATACGGTTCAAAAGCCTTATTGTTTTTTATCATTTGATAGATAACACCCCATTCAGGCAATCCACCCAGGTTACGATCGTCAATGAATAAATCAACTGACACTTTGCGTGTACTGAACCGTTCATCCACACGGTCGGGCATATTGCTGTTTATTGCATAAAATAATAATCCTTTATCCTTGCAATATTTAACAGCTTCGTCTAGCAATTCACCCTCACGAACAGTCCATAATATTAACAAATGCTGGTCTTGTTGAAGCATTTTCAGGGTTTCAATTGCAAATGGAATATCTTTTCCTATTTCAGGATAAGCATGCTCCACAATAGTTCCATCAAAATCTACTGCTATTATCATAAATTATTCTGTTTCGGTTATCGGATTCAATTCTTTTTCTATGGTTACTTTATTCGGTTTGCAAAAAATCAGGGCAATAGCCCCAATACCTGCTGCATATACAAAAGAAGTGGTATGCATAAAATAATATAGCACGATATTTATCAAAAAATTAGAGCTTACGGCTACCATACGTATTTTAATCCACTTTATATATTCCACATACCGATTATCCATGTTTTCAATCAAAGATAAGGTTGCAATCTTTTTATTGCAAAACCACAGGGCAAAGGGAATGGATAATACTAAATAAAGCATGGTTATGGTACTCAATATCACACCCGTTTTTGCTGGAATACTCAAAACAAATTTTTTGTTTAGCCAATAGCCCAATGAAATTAAAACAAGAGCCACAATAAGAGCGATGTAAAAATAAAAATTTACCTTTTTGTTTGCCTTTAATATTAATTCGTCCATCGGTTATTGATTATTTTTTAATTGAAATGAATCGGTAAAGGCTACCCTGTTTAGGATGGAGCGACCCAAGGTAACTTCGTCGGCATATTCCAACTCGTCGCCTATCGACACGCCTCTAGCTATGGTTGTTATTTTCACATCCGAAGCAGCTATCTTTCTAAATATATAAAAGTTGGTAGTATCGCCCTCCATCGTGGGGCTTAGAGCCAGTATTATTTCTTTCACCTTACCCGCTTTTACCCGATCCACCAGGCTCTCTATCTCCAAATCGGCAGGGCCAATACCATCCATAGGCGAAATAATTCCGCCCAGCACATGGTACAAACCTTTAAATTGCTGGGTATTTTCGATAGACATCACATCCTTAATATTTTCTACCACGCACACCAAACTTTCGTCACGCGTGGGGTTGGCGCATATATCGCAAACATCGGTATCGGATATATTATGACAGGTTTGGCAATATTTTATTTCTTTTTTAAGGCGAATAACCGTGTTGCCAAATAGCTCCACATCCTCCTCATTTTGTTTCAGCAAATGCAATACCAGCCTTAATGCCGTTTTTCGCCCGATTCCGGGTAATTTGGCAAATTCATTTACTGCATTTTCGAGCAATAAGGAAGGATATTGTTGTTGGATCATGTAGCCTTGTCGTTTGACGCAAAGTTACAATAAAATACGAAATAATTAAATTAACAAAAAGACATCTCTAATAATCTACAAACGAACATTAACCTTCAATTATTTTAGTTTGTTGTGTTTACAGTTGTAATTAACCCCCTAATTGCTAAGTTTCATTTAAGATAGTTTACCAATAGAACCTAAGAATTGAAGGAATTTTAGGTACATTTGCGTTTTAATTCACAGAAAATGTCAGGACAAAGTATTTTATTTATAATCATAGGTTATTTTTCATTACTCCTTTTTATAGCCTACCTCACGGGGCGGAAAAGCGACAGTAACGCCACTTTTTTCTTAGGCAACAGAAAATCGCCCTGGTATATCGTTGCCTTCGGGATGATTGGCACCTCCATTTCCGGCGTTACCTTTGTATCCGTGCCCGGTATGGTACGTAGTATCGGGTTTACCTATATGCAAACGGTACTTGGTTTTTTTGTAGGCTACATTATTATTGCCACCGTACTGCTACCCATTTACTATAAACTAAAACTGGTTACCATATACGGATATTTAAAAAAACGCTTTGGGAATTATTCCTATAAAACGGGAGCTTCATTCTTTTTACTTTCGCGTACCATTGGAGCCGCCGCCCGGCTGTACGTAGTAGCTCTACTGCTGCAAACATTTGTATTTAGCAATTGGCATATACCGTTTACCGCAACGGTAAGCGGTATTGTATTCCTCATCTGGCTATATACATTCCGTAGCGGCATAAAAACCATTATATGGACAGATACCATCCAAACCGTATTCCTGCTCACTGCTCTTGTGCTAATTATCATACACGTGCATGGAATGCTAAAAACCGACTTGATAACAACGTATCATCTGTTAGACAAAAATACCTTGAGTAATACATTTGTATTTAGTGACTGGCACACCAAACAAAATTTTTTCAAGCAATTCTTTAGCGGCATCTTCATTACAATTGTAATGACAGGATTAGACCAAGATATGATGCAAAAGAACCTTTCGTGCAAAAACCTCAAGGAAGCACAGAAAAACATGTTCTCCTACGGCTTTTCATTCATCCCTGTTAATTTATTGTTTCTTACGTTAGGAGCCCTGCTTATATTAATTGCAAAACAAAACGGCATAGCGTTGCCCGAAAATTCGGATAACATTCTACCCATGTTTGCCAACGGCTTACTGGGAAAATCGGTCACCGTATTCTTTTTTATCGGCATCATTGCCGCTTCGTTTGCCAGTGCCGATTCAGCTCTGACAGCCTTAACCACCTCGTTTTCCATTGATATTCTAGGCGTGGATCATCAAAAGGTGAAGCAGGCAAAGCAAACCCGTATGCTGGTACATATTGGCATCTCGGTGTTGTTTGTAATTGTTATTTTACTAATTCAGTTTTTCGGGAGAAACAATAGCATTATCGACACCATATATCAGATTGCATCCTATACCTATGGCCCTTTGTTAGGTTTATTTGCCTTTGGTTTGTTTACCAAACGCCCTATTCACGACAAAAGAGTACCTTATGTGGCCATAGTCTCTCCTATTCTTATTGCCATCTTAGATTACACGTTTCAACGATATCTTCAATATTCTTTCGGTTATGAATTGCTTATGTTAAATGGCGCAATTACTTTTATCGGATTATGGCTAATAAGTGTTGATAATTGGTTTATTGGAAATTTCAAGTTATTATTGCATCGAAAAAAATAAAAAATTATGGAAATTATTACTGCCGAATTTTTAATAAGTAGCCCTAGTATAACGCAATGCCCGGACACCCATGCTCCTGAATTTGCTTTTATTGGAAGATCGAACGTGGGAAAATCGTCCCTAATTAATATGCTTACCAACAATAAGGGTTTGGCCATGACTTCATCCAAGCCGGGAAAAACGATATTAATCAACCACTTCGTAATAAATAAAGATTGGTATTTAGTGGATTTACCCGGTTATGGCTATGCTAGAGCCAGTAAACAATCACGAGAAAGACTCAAAGTCTTGATAGAGTCTTATATCTTACAAAGAGAGCAGCTTCATAACTTGTTTTTACTTATTGACAGCCGGTTGGAACCTCAAAAAATAGACATTGAATTTATCTCCTGGCTGGGTGAGAATGGAATTCCATTTTCCATTGTTTTTACTAAAATAGATAAACAAACGAAAAACAAGACAGCCGCGAATGTGGATCTATTCAAGGCTAAACTCTTAGAATCGTGGGAAGAACTCCCCCCTATCTTTTTAACCTCAGCCGAGAAACATGTGGGGCGCGAAGAAATTTTATCTTACATTGATTCTATCAGAAAAGAATAACAAAAAGGGAGATCCAAATTTATGAATCTCCCTTTTTTATTTTAGTTTTTTGTTCTTTATTTTGTTGGCGTTTGTAAAGCTTTAGCCTTTACTGTATCCACTTTTGCCACTGTTTTAGTTGGTGTAGTTTTTACGGTTGTTAATGCTACCTTTTTCGCCGTATCTGGTTTCATCGGGGTAACCTGTTTTGCTTTATCCGTAGTAGTTGCTTTTGGAGCCACTGCTGTTTTTACCTTTGTAGTTGTTTCTTTTGCAACTGCCGCCTTGGTAGCTGTTGCAGCTTTTACGGTTGGGGCAGCTTGTTTTGCTTTATCTACATTGGCTTTAGCGTCTGTTGCTTTTTGTGTTGCATCAGTTTTTACCGGAGCTGTCTGTTTTGCTTTATCCGTAGTAGATGATGCTTTGGGAGCTTCCGTTTTTACCTTTGCTGTTTCTTTTGCAACTGTGGCTTTGGTTGCCGTTTCAGCTTTCACTGTTGGGGCAGCTTGTTTTGCTTTTTCCGCATTGGGCTTTACGTCTGTTGCTTTTTCGGGTTTAGAAGATTTAGGCGTTGCCTCTGTTTTTCCTTTTGTTGTGGACTTTTTGTTTTTGTCCGCATCTTTATCTTTTTTCCCTTTATCTTTAGCCTTACTCGTTGTAGTCGATTTTTTACTACTACCACTGGATTTTTCCTTTTTCTCTTCAGCTTGCTCTTTTACTTTTTCGTCTCTAGCTTTTAGTTCACTAGTTCTAGCTTCTTTTCTTTCTTTAAGCTGCTCTTTCTTCTTCGTTTCTTTATCTTTTAGAGCCTGCTTTTTAGCTTTTTCTTTATCTTTTTGCAGTTGTTCTTTTTCTTTCTTTTTAAGAGCTTGCTTTTGCTGTGGTGATAAATAATCGGGTTCAGGATATTGTTCCACTTTAGGTTGCACCACTTCAGGTTGAATATACTTGACTACCTGAAGTTGCTCTTCACATTTTTCTTTTGAGAATTTTACATTTTTAATTCCTCCAAAAGATTTGAATATTCCTCTCGAACTTTTTTTGGAAACTCCGGCATCAACAAATCCGGTATAAGATGAATATTTCTTCTGAGCTACATATTTAATTTTGTAAACCATCATCATGCTGTCTGATTTGTTATCAACCATGTAACATGTATAGGTACTATCCCACAACTTAATTTCCGTTATTGGCAAACAGAAAACAGTGTCGTTATATAGTGTTTCGGAAATATCAAGTATTTTTAAGGCCCTCTTCTTTTGATCTAGCGTTAAGCCATAGCTTTTAGAACTTGGGCTTATTTCACCTATAAGAGAATAAACTGATTTGATGTCGCTCAATAAAGGTTCTTTTTTTACGATAGCAGTCTCTGAAGACAAACCGCTTTGAAGTTGGTCAAACGATTTTAGTATTTTTTCAAAGCCTGCATTATCTTTAAGTCCCATTTTAAATGTATCAACACATTCGGTAAACTGGCTTTGGTAGTAGTAAATGTCGGAAGCTTTAATTGTAAGAACGGTTACAAATAAAGCGGCCATCATTAAAAGTCTTCTCTTCATAGCAAGATTTCTTTTTATTTATAAAATAAGTTCGATATTAAGGTTTTAAAAAAAATAGCAAACAAAGATAGTTAAATTTTCAATATTCATTAATTTTAGGATACGAATCCTAGTATTTTTCTTTTTTTTTAGTTAAAAAACAAAGGTTTCTCTCTATTTGGAACGGATGAGATTAATATCCCCTTTCTTTTTATATTTCACGCCATCTGATCCTTCGGCATCTATAATATAATAATAGGCACCGGGTACAGCTACTTTACCTCCTATTTTTCCATCCCATCCCCTACCGGGGTCACTCCACTCATATAACTTTCGCCCCCAACGGTTGAACACGATGGCATGAAAGCTAATCAACGATTTGTAAGCCACCCTGAATTCGTCATTTTTACCATCACCATTTGGGGTAAATACATTAGGAACGTCTAACGCCGACTCCACCACCTTCACGGGCGTTATAGAATCCACAACAGTACACGTGGCATTGCTAACCTCCAATTTCACTTTATATGAGCCTGACGTTTTAAATGTATAGTGCAAATCTTTATCCGTGTAATATACTACATCGCTGGCATTACTTAAATTAATAATAGACCATCTATAATACAATGCCGTAGGCGTGTTCGCATTACTTAAAAAATCTACCACCAATGGTGCCGACCCGCCCAAGGTACCTGAGGTTCTATCTTTCTCGTTTAAAGAAGTTCTTTCCGCTACAGTTCCTGCTATATGCTCGGCAACGGCAATGGCCGTATATTCACTCTGCGTAGTGAGAGTTTTTGTTTGGTTAAAAGCCGACAAAATTTGGTCTCCCGAAAGAGTAAATGTAGTGTTGGTTAGAGGGGCATCAACCGTGAACGACTGACTAATGCTCGTACCACTACTGAAAGTTTTGGAAACGCTTTCCTGCTTGGTAGTATAAGCCGACCCGCTCCAGTCCAACGTATTGTAGGTTAACGTGTATGTACGCGGTATTGATTTGTTCACACCCAGGGAGTTGTAATAGTATAATGCAGGATTTGTTAAAACAACATCTATTTGAGTAGAAGTACACGGGTTGGAGCCATCGCTTGCCGTCATGCTGGAAATATTTAATGAGGCGGTATTCCTCAATTCTATTAACCAAATATACTTTTTATTCCCATTAATATCCAACACATAGCCTTTGCCACCAGCTCCCACTTGCGATATTGGTAAAGTGGTCGTTTGTGTATTATTGTCAGCTTGCATAAAGGTTGCACTGCTAGGATTTGTGGTATATTCCGACCATGTAAAATTGGAGGCTGTTGTAGTTGTATATGTAATATCATACGAACTTGCACCATAATAGAAAAACACTTCATCCATTCCTGATAGTTTAATTCCTAATTTTGAAGCCGTTACAGCATTGCTCGATGAAAATTGAGCATAGCCTGAAAATGTGGAGAGAATGGTAGCTATTATTGTTAGCAAGAATATCTTTTTCATCCAAAACCTTTTTAAAGTCTTCAAAATTACAACATAAATTTCATGTGCAAATATTTTACAGTAAAAGAATTTAACGTAGCTTTTTAAATAAAATTTTATTTTTCTATTAGTTTCTCCTTTTTTAAAGGTTAAAATAATGATTTTCTTCTACCTTTGTGTGATTTTTGCAAATGTTTTTATGCTTTATAAAAAATATCAAAATAGTATGAACAAACAGCTATCATCCATTATCCTCCTTATTTTATTGACTATAACCACAATATCTTTTGCTCAGAACGATTCGACAAAACGGACGGTACTGAATGGGAAAGAATTTTACATGTATGAAGTAAAAACCGGAGAAAGTTTATACAAAATAAGTAAATCGTTCAACATCCCGCAGGAAGAAATTATTCAATACAATCAGGAAGCCGCATCGGGTGTTAACACGGGTATGACACTAAAAATACCGGTAATTTCGGCTCGAAAAAATGCAATAAAAGCAGCCAAAACAACGCCTGCAACTGCTACCACGAGTGCTTCTATTAATAAGGAAAACAAGGAAACAGTTAAAGACAAAGAGTCGGAGCAATTTACAACTCACAAGGTTGAAAAAGGACAAACCATATACTCTATTTGTAAACAATATCAAGTAGATAAAGCAACTCTACTTAAATTAAACCCATCACTAAGCAGCGGTTTACAAGTGGGGGAAGATATTAAAGTACCAGCTAAAAAAGCAAAAACTAAAGTAAAAGAGGATACAGCACCCTCTGTTGTAAAAACAAGTGCTCCTGCACAAACTAGTTTTGTAGAGCACGTGGTGGTGGCAAAAGAAACCCTTTTCAGCATCAGTCGTAAATACGGTGTTAGCGTAGATGATATAAACAAATATAATAAGGAAGAGCTTAAAAACGGCTTACAAACAGGCTTACATCTTAAAATTCCAAGCAAAGGAACTAAAACGGCTCCTGCAAAAAAGCCTACCGCCACAAAAAGTGAAGAAAGTGCCCCTATAGCAAAAGCCGCTTCAACACCCAAGGCTGTAGAACCCATAAAGAAAGTTGCACCTGTGGCTGCAACAACACCTGAAGTAGCCAAAATCGTGGTACCAGTAGCAGTTCCTAAACCTGTAAGATCAGCAGAAAAATCAAGTGATAAAGTAGTACGTGTGGCACTCCTTTTACCTTTTATGATTAGTGATTCGGAAAAACAGGATGCCACCATCAATAAATTTGTAGAATTCTATGAAGGATTCTTGCTCGGTATAAACAAATTGAAAGATGAAGGGGTATCTGTTGAATTATCCACCTACGACATTGAAAAAACCGATGCTAAAGCAAAAGAAGTACTACAAAAAAACAGCAATATCAAAAAAGCTGATTTAATAATAGGCCCGGCTTACACCAGTCAGGTAAAAGCAGTAGCCGAGTTTGCTCAAGCCAACAATATCCCTGTGGTAGTACCATTCTCGCCTAAAATAGAAAACATAGGAAGCAATGCTTATATATTCCAAAATAACTGCCCACAGCAAAAACAATTTGCTCAAGCATCGAAGTTATTTGTAAAAAACTTTACCGGTAAAAACATCGTGATAATACACTTCAATAATGATATAAACGACGAAGGAAGTGAATTTTCAAGACACATGGCTACAAGCCTGAAAAAACAGAAAATTGCCTTTCACGATGTGCTATTCACGCAGGAAAACTTCGTGAACATACAAAAAGCATTTACCCCCGGAAAAGAAACAATACTAATATTGGGTACCGACAAACCGATGCTAATAAAAGAATTGCTGCCAAAAATATCGCAATTGAATAGCGAAAACACACCTATATCCATCGTAGGATTTCCTTCTTGGGAAAAGGTGCTAAAAACATATTCATCCACCTATTATTTCTCACAATTCTATGTAAGCAAAAACAACAAAGACAATGCTTTTTACAAAGAAAAGTTTCGACAGGAATTTGGGTTTTCATCCACCACGGCTCCTCGATTTGATTTGATGGGCTTCGATTTATCTACTTATTTTATAAAAGCACTTTCATCTCAAGAAAAAGATTTTTCTAAAATACCAGCTTATAAACAAGAACATTCGTTGCAATCGAAATTCCATTTCCAAAAAATAAGTGCTACCGGCGGTTATATTAACGACGGCATGTTGCTAATACATTACGCTCAAAATAAAGAAGCTGAAGTAATAGAATAAACGATACAAATTCAGATAACAAAAGAGCCGATAGAAACTTAATTTCTATCGGCTCTTTTTATGTTTATTCGTTTTTTCTATTACCGTATTCTATTTACCGAGCGAACTAACTCTTCGTCCTTCTTAATAGCTCGGATAGCTAAATAACTGAGAATAGCACTTATTAAAGGAAACAGAACCACAAGGTTCAAATGAAAGTCCAAATCAGATGAATGTGCTATAAACAAGTAAACAGCCATTAGCGGATAGGTAGCTAATATCAAAACAAGATTAAGAATGGTAAGCTTCACTTGCAGCATTCTTTTCTTGTAAAAAAAGACACTAACAAAGGCTAAAGCGGCTATCACTATAGCAAAAGAAATTAACAGGTAATAGCAGGTTAATAAGCGACCATCGGTTATCACCACATCTTTACCGGCAACAGAGAAATCGGCCAAAGGGGTAAACGCAAGCACCGCGAACAAGACCGACACAACCAGTAAATATAAACTTTGAATCCGCTGAATCATGACTCTTTTATCTTTTTGATTATTAATTCTTTTTCCACTGCGCATCCCGCACTTGATAAATGCGCTCAATAATATCAACCACCTTCAATCCTTCCAGCACGTTGGTTGTAATGCTGCCTTTTTCTTTTAGTTTATCCACCACGTTCTGTATCACATAATGGTGGTTTTGAGCCGAGCCTTTGTATGCACCATAATCGTTGGGTGGATTAGATGGAGCTAATTCGGGCATTACATAATCTTTCACATGGCAATACACCACCTCGTTCATATACTGTCCGGCCACTTTTACCGTACCCTTTGAACCCACGATGGTAATACTGCTTTCAAGGTTAGTGTCCCATACGGCTGTAGAATAATTTATATTACCCATACCTCCATTTACAAAATCAAACGTCACCACCCCGCTATCTTCAAAGTCGGTTAAACTTTGATGGCAGAAATCATGAAAATTTCCTTTAATATTGGTAATGTCACCAAACAACCAATACATAATATCAATAAAATGGGAGAATTGGGTAAACAGCGTACCACCATCCAGTTTCTGTTCACCATGCCAGTTTCCAGGTTTATAATAACGGTCGTCACGATTCCAATAGCAATTTAATTGCACCATGTAAATATCACCCAGCACCTTGTTATCCACAATATTCTTGAGCCACTCTGATGGTGGCGAATATCTATTTTGCATTACACAAAACACGTGGCGTGAAACTTCAAGCGATTTGAAAAGGATCTTCTCCGCATCAAGCTTGGACAAAGCCACCGGTTTTTCTATCACCACATGAAACCGTTTTTCAAGGCACTTTACAGCATATTCTGCATGATAACCGTTTGGCGTGCAAATATTTACTACATCGGCTTCAATTCCAGCATCCAATAGCTCGTCGATGGAATTAAAATAAGGCTCTTTAATGTCGGCTAAACCAACTTGCTCTTTTGGTAAAATGTCACATACAGCAACTAGCTGCGAATTAGGATTTCTGCGAATCATTTCAGCATGTCTTTTGCCTATATGTCCCTGCCCTATTACCGCAAATTTGATCATCTTAGCTTTGATTATTTATTTTATTCGTGTTACAAAATCATTTTCCAGTTTGTATTCCTGCTTTGTTTCGGGGCACACGGCCAAGCCATCTTCATCGAAACTCAGCCGATGTCCATACTCACTCACCCATCCTATTTGCGTGGATGGGTTGCCTACAATTAGTGCGTAGGGCTTAACGGGTTTGGTAACTACCGTGCCGGCACCAATTAAGGCATATTGACCTATTTCATTGCCACACACAATAGTTGCATTAGCACCTATCGATGCGCCTTTGCGTATAATGGTGGATTGATATTCATCCTTTCGAGAAACATGGCTACGCGGGTTAATCACATTAGTGAATACCATAGATGGCCCAAGAAAAACATCGTCTTCGCAAACAACACCGGTATATACCGAAACGTTATTCTGAATCTTTACATTGTTGCCCAACACTACTTGTGGCGAAATTACTACATTTTGACCGATGTTGCAATTTTCGCCCACAATGCAACCTGACATTATATGAGAAAAATGCCATATTTTTGTGCCATTGCCTATTTGGCAACCTTCATCAATATATGCCGAAGGGTGTACCTGATAGTTCATAATAATGCTTTTAGTTAAATGTTATTACTGATTTATAAAAGCCAGTACATGCTTGGTGATAAAGGCCAATTGCTCTTCATCCAATTCCGTGTGCATGGGCAATGAGAGTACACTTTGGCAAAGCATTTCGGCCACCGGAAAATCGCCGGCCTTATAGCGAGGGTCTGTATACGCTTTTTGCATGTGAAGCGGAATAGGATAATATATCATGCTGGGGATACCTTTGTCCGACAAGTATTTTTGCAATGCAGCTCGATCAACTCCGTGTAATTTCAGCGTGTATTGATGAAACACGTGGGTTGTATTTGAAGCTTGCACGGGAATAGTAATTTTTTCACAAGAGGCAAAGGCCTGGTTGTAATATGCTGCTGCCTGCTGGCGGGCTTTATTGTACTCATCCAATTTCTTTAGTTTCACATCAAGCACGGCGGCCTGAATACTGTCCAAGCGGGAATTGACTCCTACCCGATCGTGATGATAGCGAATTTCCATACCATGATTTGCCACAGCACGCATGGTGGCCGCTAAATTATCGTCATTGGTGAAAATAGCACCCCCATCGCCATAACAACCAAGATTCTTGGATGGAAAAAAAGAAGTGCAGCCTACATTACCCATGCAGCCGGATTTCACACACCTTCCATCGGAAAATGTATATGCTGACCCTATAGATTGGCAGGCATCTTCCACCACGTATAAATTATGTTCTTTTGCAAGCCCAATAATGGCTTCCATATCAGCGTTCTGCCCAAAAAGATGCACGGGAACAATGGCTTTCGTTTTAGCGGTAATTGCTTTTCGCACGGCATCTACGGACATGCAAAAGGTGTTGGGATCAACATCTACTACAACGGGGGTAAGCCCTAGTAAAGCCACTACTTCGGCTGTAGCTATGAACGTGAAGGTGGGCGTTATTACCTCATCACCTGGTTTTAACCCTAATGACATCAGGGCAACTAGCAAAGCATCGGTACCGTTTCCAACCGGAATCACGTGCTTTACACCTAAATACTGCTCTAAGTTTTTTTGAAATTGGCTTACCTTAGGGCCTTTAATAAATATAGCAGAATCAAGTATTTCCTGTATTCCGTTGTCAATATCAGTTTTTATTTTTGCATATTGGCTATGCAAATCCACCATTTGAATTTTATTCATCGAACAAAAATTTATTTAAAATCCATAGCTAAACCCAAGCGTTAACGTAGTTTTCTTTCCTTGTAAATAAGCCGGGGTGTACATATTCAAATATTCCTGAGCAGTTTTCCACACTTCCCATATTGTGAGATCTCCAGATACATCATACGCTTTAATGTTACTATAATCCAGTTGCACCGTGGCGTAAGCGTTGCGAAATAGTTCGTACGTGGTTTTGAAAGACAAGGTATTATTTTTCCACACCACGTCTTTCATAAATGGTTGAGCCAGCGTTTCATCTACAGAAGATCTGAAATACTGATAGTCATTTCCTTTTTCCGCAAACGTATATGACAATTTCATTTGTAGCCGTGAAACAGGTCTATATTGTAGAGCCAAGTAGAACTCTTGAGCATTGTCTCCTAAATAGCTACCCAGCAAGTATCCGTTGGAAGTATAATCTATACTTGGAATGGAATTTTTGTATGTTATAATCTGATTACGCGTATATTCTCCTGTTAATGTCAGATTTTGAACAGGATAATTAGATAATCGAAATCCAAACTTATATGATATGGGATTAGACTGCGAATTGGTTAATCTTTTATAGGAAAACTCATCTACATAAATAGAGGTATAAAGATGTAAATGTTTAATATTTCGAGAACTGATATTGAAAAAGACTTGTGAGTTTTGGTTTTCCGTTTGATCTCTTGTAATAGTTTCATCTATTGATTTATAAAAAGCGAAGGGAATCAAATATGCTACATTTATATTGTCTTCGCTATAAATTATTGAATTTCCGATAGAAAATGAAAATTTGTCAATCGGTTTTATGGTCAACATATTTGCAGCCATATATTTGTGTTTGTACCAATAAGCTTTTTCGCCTGTATTTTCAACATAATATTGCGAGGAGTCAGCAACCATAGATACTAACCACGCATGCATATAATTTAATTCAATCCATTTAGCCGGTTTCAAGTTCAATTTAATAAACGGAAACGTTGGGGTATTACCCGACAAGATATTACTCCCATTATAAGCATCGCCAAATGTGATCTGATCTTTAGCAAACCCTATATGTCCCCATTTCCAGGAATAATAAATACCACAGCGCATTTCGCTATAATCACCTCCGCCTGTACCATTTAATTTATAAGCCCCCCCCATCATATTAGAAATGTAACCTGATTTGGTTACCGAAGTATCATTACCCGTAAAAGGGCTTTTAGTAGCAACATTGTAATACTGCCTGTAAGCCAATAAAATTTTTTCTTGCGAAACGTCGCGTAGAGAAGCATAAAAAGAAAAATGTTTTCCTATCATAGCTTGAAGTTCGGCTCCATACCATCGTTTTTGATAAGAACCGCTTTCATTTTTTGATACATCCATTCCAATAATTGGACTGATTTTAGCCCGGAATAATTCATCTTTATATCTATACGCTGGTTCTATCAATGCCAACGAAGATTTATCATTCCGAACAAGCTTACCATAGGTTTTGGCGGGTAGGGTATCTCTTTCCAACGAAAATTCGTCCAAATAGAATTTTATTTCCTTTAACTGACGGGGATTGACGTTAGGGTTTCGTTGCGCCGTTTGAAGTGCATTGGCAATAAACTCCCTACTATATGGCTTTACCGCTGAATTTATTTCAATAACGCCATCATTGGCAAGTTCATCCACCAAATCGTAAACCATCGTGTAATCAAGGTTTTCGGGGATGTATTGCCCGTACATGGAAAAAGAAATGAGGAGACAAATACCGAGTAATAATTTTTTCATGTGTGTTTCTAATTACTTCTTGCTTTTTTCACCAAGATATTAAATATAATTTTCCACAAATATACCATATCTGTTTTAAACACCCCATTTTGAGAACAAGAATCTAAATATCGAAGTTCGGAATTTTGTATTTCATCCAATGTATTGGGCATGTCTGCATAAAACGGGGGCAACAATCCGGGTTTAAATAGTATCCTTTTTTGCTGCAATTCCTTGCGATATAGGCTATAATAATGTTTGCTTATGGGGCGAACCCCCACCAGTTTCATATCTCCTTTTACCAAATTCCAAAGCATCGGCAATTCGTCCAGCCAATATTTTCGCATAAACCGGCCTACAGAAGCAATCCTAATGTCACGCTTTATCTTTCCTCCTTCCTGCAAATTATTTTTCTCAAAAATATAGGGTTGCAGGTATTCCGAAAATGGGTGCATGGTTCTAAACTTATATACTTCAAAAAGTTTCCCGTTCTGTCCTATTCTATTCAGTTTAATTATAGGACCATAGGTTTTCACTTCGTTTCTATTGGGTTCTTTTTCTTTTCTAACTATAAAATAATTGAGCCTATCTACTTTAAATTCTTCTATCACTTCAAAACCGCAACAATAGAGACGGCCTAGCACTTCGGCTTTTGTAAGAATCCGTTTTTTTCCACCTGTAAACCAAAAATATATTTCCCGGGTTATACCTAGTTTAGGTAAGATTCTTTTTATGATGTAATTGATAGAATATAAAATATAATTCAAGCCTATTGGGTATCGACCTAAAAAATCTCTTTTGTAAGAACTTTTGCAGCGAAAGCAACCCACAAAAACACCCTGATACGGAAGCCGATCATGAACGGCAATAAAGAACTCATTAATTCCCCTAATATCATTTATTTTTTTTAAATTAACGATGGTAGAATATTGATTTACCTTTAGGTTCAACACATTAAAAGAACTGGTGGTGGACAAAACAAAGGTGTTTCGCCATCCTATTCTAACTTTTTTCAACAAGGATTTATACGCGTTTTCACCTATTTCATTTACAATAAGTTCATTAATCTTTGCCTGCGTTTTGGTGTCCAACAATTTGTCTTCTTTCAATACATTTTGTTGCTGTGAAATTACCGGACGAATTTCTTCGTTTTCTATTTCCACAGCATACCTGTATGAAAAATAGATTAGAGCGGAAATTACCTCTAGCACAAAAAGACCTACCGCTATTGACAAAAGTACATTACTGGATAAATCTAACGCAGGGAAAAAGAAAATGGCCACGATAGAAAGAGCAATGGCTAACGCATCCGCCTTGAATATAGATTTTAAAACACTTTTCAGGTTTTTTACCCTGTACGAAGTGTATTTACGGAATGAAACTCCGCTTAAAAACCAAATTGGCACAAAAACCAAAAACGGGATGGAGTATTTCTGAAAAGGATTTTTGGCTACTAAAGGAAAAAAGCGTAGTATTATATAAAAAGTTAATGACAGCAGTAACAGATCCGTAAACAGATATGAAATCTTCGGATTTTTATAATTCCTTTTATTTATCATATTTTAAATTAAGAGAGAAGAAAATTAATTATTATTCTTCACATAAAAAAATATAAACAGCCATTAATTATACAACGTATTTGAATTAACGCTTAAATTAAAAAAGATTTCACCGTGTTTTTAAGGTTCTGTAGCAACAGCTCTTTTACCCAATCAACATAATTATCAGTCCAACGTTGAGGATGCACCGTTACCATAATCTTTGAAGGTAAAGCTTTTGCTGTTATCGCTGCAATAATATCGTCCGTCGTTCTAAAAGTTTGGGCAAATGGTGTATTAACCTTATCCCTCACACTAAACCTGGCACCATCCCACCTGCACCCGGTATCCGTTAGATATAGCACGGCGTTAAAATCAACATCGAAATAAGGTTCGCCTATAATGCCAAAATCGCGATAATTGTACTTATTCCATAAAGAACGATTGTCTATCTTACTCATGGGGCTACCATGCATACAAATAGTCTTTACAGGATAAAAACACCTGAAATGATTCAATTGTTTTTCAAAATGGTGGATGGATAACAGAAAATCGCCCTTGAACAAGGATAAATCTTCGTAATGATAGCCTATTTCGTGGCCAAGCCCTACTATCTTTGATATAACCTCGGGGTTGTTGCTTTGTGGAATCACTCGGAAATAATACGATCCGGCAATACCTAATTGATGCTCTATTTCAGCAGTTTTTAATGAATTGACAGCCTTTAAATCAACGTCATGACGCAACACTATCACCTTCTCTGCGGGTGATTGTATAAACTGCTCAAACGTTTGAAACGTGTAACCGTTAGCTAAGAAGGTGTTTAGTAATTTTGTATATTGAGGTAATGTAAAATCTCTCATTTAAAATTAAATTGATACAAAGGATCTTTTTTAATTAGTTGCTGACTTTTGGGGTAATTTTCAATAAACCACAATTGGAATGCAGTAACATCTATCTTATCGTTCAGCATTACGTTCCTTTTTTCAGTCCATTGTTGCTTTAAATCATTCATGGATAAAAGGGATTCTATTTTGGCTTGCATTTGCGAATAATTATCTGGTAAAAACCCGTAAGTCAAGCCATACTTATGTTCCTCTTCCTCCAAATATGAAATTTTGCCCACGAAGCTATTACAGCGAATAGAAGGTGTACCCAACACCGCAGCTTCGGAAGTCATAGTCTGGCTATCGCCAACCAACATGGTGGCATAATACATAAAGGAATGCACTTTTTCTGGTGATATTTTTAGCTGATATTTTTTAAATTCGTCATCAATATTACGTTCGGTAGTAATAAAAACTTTTCCCTTCGAGCCAAGATAATCAATCAGTTGCCTTTTGTTTTCAATGGACAAGCCTTTTACACCAATATCGTGGTGTGCTTTGAATGAATTGAACCTCAAGAGAAAATAGGTAGCATCCTTTGTCAATCCCGCCTCGGCAAGCACCTTCTCGTCGGGCGTAAATCTATTCGGATGCAGGTATGCCAACTCATGGTATCCGGCATATTGAACTAGTTTCTTTGTTTTTCTGATAGCGCAATCGGGGCTTAAAACTACATTGGAAAACGGATGTGCATATTTTGCAAACAGGGGTTCCACGGCATCATCATCATCATCGAAAACAATGCTTTTCATCTTTGAGATTCTACTCACATGGGCTAATGTAATTGAAGAACCAAAACCAATATCAATTTTATTCTCTTTTACAATTTTAAAGACCTTCAAATTATAGGATAATTGCTCAAAACCCTTTTCTATAATGGAATCTTTTTTATTTCCTAAATAAAAGTATGGAATATTGTATATATCTAGAAGTTCTATAGCTGAAGGAATATTTTTTACGGTAACATAGACTTTATGCCCTTTTTCTTTTAATAAAAAATATACATTTCGAAATAAATGAACATGTGCTGGATGTGCAATATCAATAATGAAATTCATAAATTATATAAGTTTCCGAAACAGTTTAAATAACCTACTAACAACAGAATATATGAACCGATTATGAATTAATTCATATCGACCATAGCATACTAATTCTCCGCCGAACTGTTTTTTATAATCTCTCACACCATAAGGAACTCCGGGTTTTCCTGCTCCGCCAAAATCAAAAAGGCGCATTCCTTTTAGTTTTTCATTTAAAAATATTTTCCAAGGCAAAATATCATTTGGATTCTTATGATAATAAGTAGAAAAACTTCCGGCATACCAATCATAAGCTATATCTTTATATAGTAACACAATTCTAGTGCCTATCAATATATCGCCAAAATATGCGCCATAAATCCGAATCATTTTTTTCCTTGTAAACAAATCAAATGCATTGTCAAATAATTCTTTTGAGGCTAGAGGAAGTTTTGCCCTTTTATATACGTCTTTTAATATTTGATAAACGGCTTGTTTGTCCTCGAATGATTCAACTTCTCTTACCTGTACACTTTCTCTTTCCGCCTTTCTTATTTTATTCCGTTTTTTTGAAGAAATACTATTCCACAGTTCTTCTTCCGATTTTGTTAAATCGACATGAATATCCAAATGGTCTTCATAAACATAATTAAGCTTTTGGAAAACGTTTTTCAAATAGGAGACATCAAATACATTCCGTATTTGGGAATATATTGCTTTAGATTTGATTGTACTATTGTAAGTCTTCATCAAAGCTAATGCAACCTCTGGATTATTGTCTGCCACCAAGGGGCCTCCGATGATAATACTTCTTGAGGTCAAATTACCCAATAGTCCTTTAAATTCTTTATGCACTATGGCTAGGAGAACGCCAACTATCTCTGTATTATTTAATAGTGCAACAAAAATAAACGGTTCTGAATTAGGAGTAATTTGGTATAGGTCAAACATTTCAGGCGTTTGAAATATATTGCCATTGGGATGGTTTAATACAAAGTCAGACCAAACTAATTTGTCTATATTATTGTAATTAGTAAGTAAAGATATATTCATAAAGAGAGCGGGTGTATATGTCTCTGTAAAAATAATGTAAAAATATTTTCATTTAGTCATTAATTTGTTAAAAGATCATATTTTTCGAACAAACTCAAAAGAGGTAAATCCGTTTCACTATCCGAAATTGAATATATATACCTATATTTTTCAACCGGATATTTTTCTAAAATAAATTTCAGTTTATTCTCACCACATAAATAAAAATATTTTCCATTTATATAGTGGCTTCCATAGCCTACAAAGCCTATTTTTCTTGCCACTTCTTCTATATAAACAGCCGGTGAGGCACTTAGCAATATAATTTCGGTATCGTTGTTATCTGCATACGTTGAAACCTTGCTAAGAATCCGGATGTCTATATCCTGACATATTTTATTCACAAATTCGGTCACGTCACCTGTATTTGAAAAATGCTTGCTAATTAAATAAGAAAAATGCTTTTTTGTCAGAAATCTCATCTTCCTCAAAAAGATATAGCACAACATTCTTAAATCGCCTATCTTTACTCGTGACAAAACGTAATACCTCAAACTATCATATGGCAACAACGTTTTATCAAAATCAACAACCACAATTTTTTTCATGAGAATTTTCTAAGGATAACACTAATGTAGCCTTTAGGATCATCAATAAGACTTATATCAGGTTTGTTCGATTTGAAATTTCGTACAAAGCTAATCAATGGACGGAAGTTAAAAGAAAACATGTATTCTATAAATGTTAAATAAATAAGAGGTGATAAATATGTACTTTTCACTCTTCCACCCGCTTTTTTCACCTTACCTAATAGGGCTTCAAAATAATTAACTCCGTTTTGCAAACCTTGGTTGATAGAACCCCAGATTCTTGGATTTACTTCTAGTAAATATAACTCGTTGGCTGCTGTAAGTTTGAATTCAAACATGGCAAACCCAGACCAATTTGTAATCTTCAAAACCTTAGCTGCTATTAGCTGCATCCTTACATCATCATAATTTGTTCTGTAAACGCTTGATCCACCGGAAGCAGGAAACTCAGCCAAACGTTTATGTCCAAACCCGGTTATTATTTCTCCCTGTTTTGCAAATACGGAATAGCCACAACCTATCCCTTTCACATATTGTTGAATTATATGGTTTTTAAGCGTGAGAATACTTATCTTTTCCTTTTCTTTATTCGTAAATATATATTTTACACCCTTGGCTGATGATTGATTGGTGGGCTTTACAACGAAAGGAATGGTTGCCTCACACATATTGCTATACCGCAAAGGCATTTTTATTCCTTCTTTCGAGAACCTTTCATACAATAAATCCTTGTTGTTTAGTATTTTATAGCTATCAAAATCGCCTATATATGCAAAAGCTTCACCTAAAATATCTTTATATTCAATACAATCGTTATAAATCTGGCTGCTAACCGGGAGAAAAAGATCAATGTGCTTTTTCAACAGGATTGATTTTATCTGGGATAACTTTAATTTTTTATTTGTTCTCGGACTTGTAACACGATAAAACACGTCACAATATTTAGTGTGAATTGTTTTGTAACAAGAACTGTAGTCGAACCCAAAAACAATGATGTCGCTATAATTTTCTTTTAAAAACTTAGCGATAACAATGGATTTATAGCTTGATATTTCGCCTATTAAAACTTTCATTTTTTAAATTAAACTTCTTTTGAAAATCAGAATTTTCCTTCATAATTTCTTTACTTTCGGGAAATTCCTTAATAAACCAAGTGTAAAACTGAGCAAGATCAATTTTATCTTCCAGCATTTTCAATCGTCTTGATTCATATATTGATTTTCTATATTTTATTTTCAATATTTTATCAATAGCTTCATACAACCCTGTTTCATTATCTGGTTTAATACCATAACCAAGTAGATAATGCTCTTCAAGTTCTTTCAAGTAGCTTATTCTACCCACAAAATCGTTAAAACGGACAAACGGAACTCCTAATACACCTGCCTCAGCAGCCATCGTCTGGCTATCGCCAATATACATCTGGGCAAAAGCCATTACATGATGGATGTCCAACGGGTTAATGTTTAATCTATATTTCTCCAGTTGAGGTTCTAGTTCCCGTTCCGAAGTAATGTAAATATTCCCGTAAGGTTCAAGCAACGAAATTATATTATGTGCAATCCGGCTGTTAATTCCTTTTATTCCTTTATCATGATGTGCTGTTAGTTTTGCAAACCTAAGGATAAAATAAGGCTTGCCCACATCAAAATATTTTTTTGCAACAGATATATCTGGCTTAAAATGATTTGGATGCAAATAAGCCAACTCCTGATAACCCTTGTATTTTATAGCCTTACGCTCCCACTTTCCTAACTGGCAAACCTCAGGGGCTACAATACAATTGCTAAATGGTGCAGCCATTTTAGCAATCAAAGGCACTACATCATAATCATCTTCACCCACCGATATAGCCGGAATATTTAACAGCTTTCCCACGTGTGTTATCTCCACCGTGGAGCCGATCATCAAATCAGGCTTACTTTTCAAACAAAAACGATACAAACGAAAATCTCTTACCAAGAGGCTCCAGATCATTCTAATTATTCCTATTTTTCTTTCGTCAGGAAAAATATTATAAAAAAATAGGCCTGAATCGGCCAATAAATTTTCGAGAATGTCTTTTTTACGAATTACAATGAGAGTTTCAATTTTCGACTCATTTAAATTTTTAATTACATTCTTGAAAAGTTGATAATGAGCAGGATGTCCAAGTGATATTAAAACTCTTTTAACACTCATTTTGTTCTAATTTTTCTAATATTTTAACAATTCTTTCTGCTGTTTTTCCATCCCATAAGCTTGGGCAATAACCATGCTTACCTTTGCCTTCGAGAATTAAAGAAACCTCCAGCAATATTTCATCCAAGTTTATCAACTTATTACTGCCTTCCCAAACGG
The DNA here is from genome assembly GCA_031292565.1 of Paludibacteraceae bacterium. Lineage (GTDB taxonomy): Bacteria > Bacteroidota > Bacteroidia > Bacteroidales > Paludibacteraceae > JAFGVL01. The sequence continues at coordinate 121,392 of JARLGW010000001.1, read as the reverse complement.
TTACTGGTCGTTCCGTATTTGGACGAACAGTTAAACACGGAATATTGAGATATGTTGTTTCTTCCTGTATGCCACCGGAATCGGTCAACGCGAATTTTGCATGTTGAACCAAATTGATAAAGGCCAAATAGCCCAATGGCTCAATAAAATACAATTGTGGATAGCTATCTATTAATTCTTGAAATCCGAAATTCTGAATGTTTTTATACGTACGCGGATGTACTGGAAATAGTAATGGAATGCGTTGAGATACTTCGCCCCAAATCTGAATCAATTTTTTAAGAGAATCGGGATCATCCACATTAGATGGACGGTGAAATGTCATCACGCCATATTGGTTCTCCTCGAAATCAACATTATACTTTATCTGTTTATCTCTATTGAGCAAGTTAAACTCCAGGGATGTATCCGATGCTTTTTCTCTATTTGCCACAAGGGAATCGATCATCAAATTGCCTACCATGTGTATTTTTGTAGCTGGGACACCTTCTTTCAACAGATTTTCATCTGCATCTTTACTGGTTGTGAAAAACACATCGCTAATAGCATCCGTTACCAAACGGTTTATCTCTTCAGGCATACTACGGTCGTTACTCCGCAACCCAGCCTCGTAGTGAATTGTTTTTATACCCATCTTAGCTGCTACCATGGTGCAGGCTGCCGTACTGTTTACATCGCCTACCACCAATACAAAATCGGGCTTTTGCTCTAGGCAAACTTTTTCAAATCCTTCCATAATCCGAGCCGTCTGTATGGCATGGCTGGCTGAACCTACTTCCAGATTAACATCCGGTTGTGGAATATTGAGTTCGGTAAAAAAACGGCCTGACATGCGAATATCATAATGTTGCCCTGTGTGAACCAAAATAGGTTGTATGCCCCTATGCCCCTTCAAGGCATGCATCAAAGGGGCTATCTTCATAAAGTTGGGACGTGCACCTGCTACTAATATTAGTTTTTTCATCTAATTTATTTGTAAAAACAGCCTTGGCTTAATCTGCTTTTCTATAACGAATAATACGTGCCGGATTTCCTCCAACAATGGCATAATCGGGAATATCTTTAGTAACAACGGATCCAGCTCCGACAATGGCTCCTTCTCCTATTTCTTTACATCCGGGAAGAATAATAACTCTTGCTCCAATCCATACATCATCGGCAATAGTTAACGGCGTTTTTTCTTTTCCTCCCTGTTTTCCCATCGGAATATCGGTTCGGTCATAATTATGACCTCCGCCTAAAAATAGCACATCCTCACCCATCATCAGGTAATTGCCAATAGTTACCGTCCTGTTCAACATCTTAAAATTTGCACCTAACCCGGATTTGTATCCTAAAGAAATATCTCGGCCATTCCCAAAGTAAGCTCCTGTTTCTATATTGCATTTTTTGCCACAGGATTGAAATAATCTTTTACACAGTTGATAGCGAAAAGCCTTGGCACATTTACCTATAACTGGAGTAACCGATTTAGGTAAATAGCGTGCAAAGCCATAGTATAGGATTAAAGCTGCTGTATTCATTATAACAACTTATTTTGGGGGACGGCTTTTTAAAACCTGATTATACACTTCTATTATCTTTTCTACTATTAGTTTATTGTCAAAACGAAGCACTTCACTCCGCCCCGATGTTCGGCTATTAAATACTAATGCCTGCCTCAACTTGTCGGTAACATCAGTTGCATCAAAACTTGTAATATAACAACCCGTAGTTGAACCAATCACTTCTTTTACATCACCAACATCGGTGGATACAATAGGACAATTACAAGCCATCGCTTCTTTAATAAATTGGGGAGACCCTTCGGTAAAGGATGTCATCAGAACAACATCAACCGCATTCATCAATAAAGCCACCTGCCATCTTGCGTATCTGTTTAATTCTAACAATTCAACTGCTTGTAATGTTTCAACTGCTTGTTTTGCCAACGGATAATTTTTCACCGTATTGGAAAACGTGCCGGAAAACAATATATACTTTTTTTGAACGTCTAAATTTAATTTTTTCCGGGCTTCCATTTTAGATTTAGGTTGAAACAACGACAAATCTATACCACAAGGCAAATAGGTATATTTACCTTTGGGCTTGGCTATATCAATGAGCTTTTGTGATACAAATATATTAAACTTGGATAGTTTAATGGCAATAAAAGAAAAGAATCTAGCCTTGGGGTTATTGATATCCGAACCATGATAGGTAGTTACTACAGGAACCTTGTGTTGCAGATTTGCCAACAAACCGGATAAACCATAATGAGCATGGATTATGTCTGGAGTATAACTGTTTATCTTTTGAAGTAATTTTTTGCGAGATAATAAATAGCCTGTAATTCCTTTTTTTTGAATGGTAAAATAGTCTATTTCAAATCCACGATCAATTAAAGCTTCCGCCTGTTCTACTATAAAAGGAGCTATACTACCAGCATTATAACTACAAACAACAAGTACTTTCATTTGCTTTTATGCAGCTCCCCGACCTGCTAATTTGAACCAATTCCAACCAATAATAACAATGGCAATTAATATCAGGTACGGAATGAATAATTTTTTACGTTTTGCATTTATTTGGGTAATTCCAAAACCTGCCAGTAAAACTAGAAATGGCAATGTGGGTAAATGGAATCGCTCAGAAAGAGCAAATGAGCTCATAGATATAATACCTAAATAGGAAGCGACAAAAGCCAATAACAATACATGATATTTATAAGTTTTGTAAATAAAAATTATAGAAAGCAGAGCCATTATAACAAAAAATGCCATTATATTTTTCACCACGTAGCTTCCATTTTGATACATCTGATTATCCTGTCCGTCCACATTCACAAAAGTTGGGAAAGGTGCAACTAAAATCATTGGTGCAAAAATAGCTACAGAACCTTTTTCTGACAAAGTATTTCCACCTTTTCTATCTGCACGCGACTTCATATTAATTGATTGATTGTTAGAGCTAGCACTCCAGTAATCGCCAAGATCTTTTTCTATCTTTCCTGAAAAAATAAAAAAAGCAGCTATTAAAAACCAAAACACAACCAATATACGTTTCTTCCATCCACCAACTTTTCTACTTGTAAAAATCAGTGCACTAAAAAAAGCAAGCCATAAGCTGGCAGCCAATACAGTACGGAAAAAAAATAAAAAAGCCCCAACCAACACAGGAACAATTAAAGTGGATATTTTTATTTTTTCACCACGTAAAACGTAATCAGCACGTTCCATAAATAATACCACCAAAAATATCATATTAGTTTCTTTTAAATGCAACCCACAATAATAAATAAAATTAGGGAGTAGCATGGCTATAATAGCCGTATTATGTGCAGCCATTTCTCCAAAATTTCTGTTGGCAAACCTATAAAGTAAAATACACATCCATGAACTTAATATGGCATTTAATATACGTGGAATTATAATCACTTTTCCGAAAATAGTATATAAAGTTGCTACTACAAGAGGTTGACCCATATCCGAAATATCTATACGATAATTTTTGGCAAGTATAAAAGCCTTCGTTAATCCTACATCAGCTATTTCACTAGGAAAATTATGATAAAACAATGCATCTCCTGCAGAAAACTCAAAGGGTTGTCCCGTCATCTTCAGATAAAAGAAATAGCTAAAAATCACGTAACAAACTCGAATTATTAATGCAGTTATAAATATTCTCCTCAAAAATATTTTTTCTGAAAGATGAATCCATTTTTTGCTTAAATAATTGAGAAAATAAAAAAACAGGACTATTTCTAATACACCAGATATAATCCAGATAAAAGGTAATACTCTATTTATAAAAACTGCAGAACAAATCAACAATAAAATAAAATAAAGGACTATAGCTTTTTGAGAATAGAACTTGGAAAAATATGTATCTTTACTTATTTGCATTAATAAATTGATATAAGCTATATAAGCTGTTTATATGATTTTCTATTGAAAATTTTTGTTTAACTTCAATTGCTGATTGTTTAGCTTGTTCCAAATACAGGGACTTATTTTGCATATAATGCATAAATTTCCGATTCAAATCGTTTTCGTCTTTCGTTTTATACAAAATAGCAAGTTTACCATTTTCAGTTATTTCCTGCATCACATCCCAGTCGTTTACAAATACCGGAATACCGGAAGCAATAGCTTCAATTACAGCAATGCCAAAGGTATCATATTCGGATGAATATACAAATGCATCCAATTGAGACAAAATGGCGGGCACATCATCCCTGCCACCTAAAAAAAATATTTTATCTGATAGATTCTGTTGTTTGCAATATGCTATACAATTATCAAAACGCCAAGGTTCCGCTTCATTTTTTTTACCAATAAACAAAAAACGGAAATCAACTCCTTGTTGATTTAATTCGTTTAAGAAAGAACAAACTGAAAGTTGATCTCTCCCTGCAACAAAATTACCTACTGTTGCAAATAAAGGTATGGCAGGCTCAATATTTAACTCTTTTCTAATATCTAAAAAACTATCTGTTGCAAATTTTGAAAACGAAATGCCATTATACACAACCTGTTGCCGTCTTGAATTTAGCTTATATTTTTTTATATAATATTCTTTTTGAGTATTACTGACAAAGATATTACAATCCGTACTTTTTATTATCAATCGATAAATAATTTTATCTAAAATCTTATTTGTAAAATCGAATCCATGAAAGGTTAAAATTATTTTTTTATGGCAACCTATCAATGCTAATTTTGCATACAAAGCATCCAACGCTTGCTGTGCATGCACAATATCTATCTGTTCTTGTTTCAAAATTTTTCTTAATCGGAACAGATAACGTATATCAAAAAAACAATGTGGAGAGAGTTTTAATAATTTAGGTTTCGTTTGTTTAAAGGAAGATGATAGAATTCCTTCCTTACGATATATTCCCATCATGTTGTAAGGAGGTTGAGCCGAATTTTGGAAACAATCTAATAATAATGTTTCTGTTCCGCCCCTATTCAGAGATCCTAATAAATATGCAACTTTCATTTTTTATTTTAAAGTCCTAACATTGATATTGATTGCAAAGGTGTTCCATACTTATTCCAATATTCCTTTGCTCCAGTTTCCAATCTACGCCGATAATCCACGTTATCTAACAAGAATCTTATAGCACTTTCTATTTCAGCTTCACTGGAAATAAAATGAATATTTTTCCCATGCTCCAAAGGTATAGGCAAATCGTTAACCAACGGCATTGATATTATTGCTTTACCCAAAGCTAAATATTCACCAAGTTTCCAACCGTGACACTGCCAATAGGCTGGTGTATTAAACACCAAAATTGATTGTTTTGTTTTCTCCAGATATTCATCAAAATTCATCCATTTGCTATACATAACATCTTGAAATACTATCCGTTGTTTCTCCGATGTATATGCACTGGGAGTCAAGCCTCCTTCAAAAGTAATTTCGGTAAAAGTTTTACATATCCGAATAAATTCGGCACGATATTTATTTACGCCTTCATCATTTTCATTAATGTCATCCGACTGCCACAAGGAGCTTAAACTAAAAATATATTTATCATTAGATAAATATACGCTTTCTTCGTAAGCAGAAATTGGGCTTCTTAATAAATATTGGCGTTTATATTTTCCGATAAACTTACGTATTGAAACAACAGCTTGAGGTGTGGTAAATCTATTCTTCAAATAATTTAAAACACAATGCCTCAGAGTGCCACCAAAAGGCCATAACTGAATACCAAAAGATGGAGCTAAGGAAATTATTTTTGTATATTCTTTACCCGTCTGCGTTCTGTTATAATTCACTTTTCCATAAACGTCGCTCCATTGATAGTGTGCCTCTATTAACGTATTAAAATCCCCATAATCGATGGTTATCTTTATCTCTTTCTCATCATTAATTACAATGAAATTGAAACAGGCCTCTCTTTGCGGTAATAAATGGAAAGGCTTGGAAGCAAAGGTAATACTAGAAGTTCCATATTTCTGATTTAATCCATAGATATAGAAACTGGAGTACTGTATATTGCAAGCTGAATCAACTATTATTTTCATCTATCAATAAATTTTAGCAGGATAACTTTCAATCTACTACTCAATTTTAGAAAAGCAACAGGCATGGCATAATACAATTTATATTTTAATGGTTGATTACTCCAATCAACCTTATTTAACTCCGTTCGGATCTGCGCACGATAAGTGTTGTCCAAATAATGAGTTTTAAAACTATACACCCGTAAATTGTCTAGTAATTGTTTTAGATACTGATTGTTTTTTTCTTCTTCTGCTAAATAGTCTACATGAAATAGGAAGTGCTTCTCTAAATCCGTTTTTTTACCAACCGCTCTGTGTTGCACCTCTACATCTTGATTATAAAATGCTAACGGAGTGTTTAAAAATACAACAGGATATTTCAAGATTATTCTCATCCACAAATCAAAATCTTCTCCATATTTCAATTGATTATTAAACCCTTGTAGGGAAAGAAATACTGATTTTTTTATCACCACTGCACCGGTCCATAAAGGCATCCATAAAGACTTTGAATAAGCTTTACAATAATCAAAATATCCTATTTCAAAACCATCATCAACACCTATTTTAGCCTGATAATTGATCTCGTTTTTTACTTTGTAATAAGAACTGCCATAGATACCGCCATCAGGAAATTGCGCTATCAATTCTTTCATTTTTTCAAGGAAAGAATTACTCCACCAATCATCAGCATCCAAAAAGGTAATGTAATCATATTTTGCCTGATTAACTCCATTATTGCGGGCTACTGAAACTCCTTGATTTTGTTGTTGCAATGTTACTATCTTGTTATATTGTTCTGGATATTCTACTTGTAGCTTATATGTTATTTCTTCTAACTTATCCCAGCTTCTATCGGTAGAACCATCATCAACCACAATCACTTCAAACTCCTGAAAAGATTGGTTCAATATTGAATAAATTGCTTTTTCAATATATGGAGCTTTATTATATAGTGGAATAATGACTGAAAACATACATATTTTATTGTAAAAATCACAAATTATAAACCGTTCAATAACGAATCGTTATTCATTTAGAACTCTTCATTTTTTTTAGAAAAGCATATAAATAAAACAATAGGATGTACTCTGAACAAATTACTTTTATATTTCTACTACCAAGGGCAAAGATCAAATTTGCATACTTGCGTGCGGATTTATAATCAAATTTTCTAAAAGCTAAATTTAGCAATGTATTATTTACATAAGAATCATAACCCTTTTCATCAAAAAGTAACACATTCGGGAAAAGTTGACATACATATTTGTAACATTCTTTTTCTTTTTTCAAACGAACCTCAATCTGATTATAAGTTTTAGGGCGAGTAATTGACTCCGTTTCAATTCCAAATGTAGCAGTAGAAACAGGTAAACAATAAAATTCAGTATAAGCGGCCAATATAATCCAAGTATTCCAATCCTGTAAAGTAAACTGATATTTAATATAATCATCTAAAGGAAGATATTTGTCTATCAATTCTTTTCTATACATAATAGTGGCATTACAACATCTAAATTTCCCAGTAAAAATCACTTTCTGCATCGGCATATCAAACACATCGTTACTTACAACCACTTCCTTAATTTCATCTGTTTCCCTATTATGGTTTCTGTAATTTGTATGGAGCACTCCGTATTGCGGGTTAGCGTCTAAAAAATCTACCTGTATCTGGATTTTTTCAGAATTATGCCAATAATCGTCATTATCGCAATTGGCTATATATTTGCCACGACAGTGTTTTACACAGGTAGCCCAGTTAGCTCCTAAGCCGATATTTTTCTCCTGAAATATTAGCGTTATTTTTTGCGGGTATTTTTTTTGATAATCTAATAATACATTTCTAACATTATCCGTACTAAAATCATCACCAATTATTATTTCAAATTCAAAATTACATATTTGATCTAATATTGAATCAATTGTTTTAGAAACAGTATCTCGCCTATTATAAGAAGGAATAACCACTGAAACTAAAGGATCAGTTAAAATACTTTCTGACTGAATTATCATATTATTATTTTTTCATCTTCTTAATAACGAACAACAATGGCCTTGTGACATATATTATTACTTTTGTAATAACTGGATATTTTATAATAATTTTGTTCGCTTTATTCAGATAAGGTGAAAGTTTGTTTATAAAATCTATCGTCAGTAATGAATAGAAATTTTTCAATTCATTATTTCCAATTTTTAAAAGTGGCCTGGTTATTTGATTTATTCTCCAAACACCTGACGAATATATTTCTTTTGATATTTTCTCACTTATCGGATTTATATCTAGAGATAAATCAACTAACGAATTTCCAATAACTAAACATGTTTGAAAAATTGATTCTCCTTTTATTGAATTAGAGTTATTTAATTTGTTCGTAGTTGATGTTGAATTAAATCTATAACAATAAAACGACTCTTCAACACATTGAATCCTTTTCGAAAACAATAATGCTCGAAGAGAAAATTCCAAATCTTCAAAAATTGTATTTTCTATAAATACAATTTTCTTTTCTTTTAAAAATTTCAGACTTACAATTCTAGAACACACGGATAGCGTATAGTTATACAGAAAATCATCTCCCAATGCAAGAACAAGGTCTATTCCGGTTAAAACAATTGAGTTTGAAACATTTTTCTGTTTGGAAACAAACAAACCTGTTGTTGTTACCTTCTCATAATTAAACTGTAATATATCTAACTGGTTTATACGACAATGATCTAATAATTGTTTCAACACATTAGGCTTTATATAATCATCGGGGTCAACAAACCAAATATATTCTCCTATAGCTTTTTTTAGACCAGTATTTCTAGCACCACCTTGTTTTAGATTTTTCTCATGATCTATTAAGATAAGATTTTGATGTGATTTTTGATAATTAGAAATTACTTTCCTTGTTCCATCAGGTGAACAATCGTTTACACAAATTATTTCATATTCTGTTTCCGATATATCTTGATTATATAAGCTATCAAGACATTCAGCAATGTATTCTTCAACATTATAGCAAGGCAAAATAATTGAAAGTAACATATTAGTTGTCAGTTGATTCGTTTCTATTTATTTGTAAATCAAACACAAGAAAAAACAGAAATAATTATTCATTAGATTTTGTGACCTCTAATTAAACATTTTCGAAAATATGGTGGATATAGTTTTGACATTATAAATAGTGTGTAACCATCTGAATACGATAAATTAAATCCCATTTTTTCAAGATAATCTTTAAATTTTTTTTCATCTCCATCATTGTGGTATGTACATACACATAATTTTCTTGTACGCTTTAAGACATTATTTCCACCAAGGAATATTTTTTGTTCTGCACCTTCAACATCAATCTTTACTAATTCGATAGAATCGTCTTTGATTATTGTATCCAACCTAATATCATCATTGAAGTCAACATCAGAAACATATTTATTGATTATAATAACTTTATCCTTCCAGGGTTCAAATGTGGCTTCTAGTGCTTCAATCCATTCTTTTTGTGCTTCAAATAAATATAATTTGTCTATCTTTTCTATATGCTCTAGGCCTAAGATTCCTTCAGCAGCACCAACATCAAGTACAACTCCACGCTGGATATTAAACTCTTCATTTAAGTAACAATGTGGTGATTCTTCATGTTGTTCTATACAAGCACAGTAGTATGCAATTCGAACTTTTTCTTCGGTATTAATTTCTTTTTTAAAATACAAACGCTTATCATTATGAATTACATAATGTAAATTTTTGTCACTATTAAAAAAGACAGGAATATCTTCAATTGATAAACTTTTAATATAAGGATATGGAAATATCCACGAATATGTATCTTTTGATACTCTATTTATGAATTCCAGCTCTTCTCTATATTTTTCTCCTATTTTTTTATGTGTTTTAAAGTAGATATTCATCTTTCTCTTTAACGAATCTAAACCTTCCTTAGGTCGCCACGAAAAACTAGGATTAAAAACTTGATATACAATATGTTTTATTTTTTTTCTCATTTCAAAATTTTGTTCTTAGGTACAATCGTTAAACGGTTATTGTTTCACCATTGCATATAATTTCTTCCTTTTTTGAACAATAACATAATTTGGATTTGCATCTAGAATAATCTTTGCCAATACTTGAGGGTCGTCAGGTAAATGATATGTACATATAGCAAGCTTAGGTGCAAATGTTTTTAAAGTTTGTTTAGCTCCTAATAACATATTGCGTTCAAAACCTTCAATATCAGCTTTAATAAAATCAACCCGTTGAAGATTGTTTTCTTTTACAAAATTATCAATTGAGATAAGCTCTATTTGATCATCAGAATCACCTGATGTAACTATTTGATTTGAACTTGAGTCACCGACACTGTTAGTAAGATAAGAAATACCGGATTCATCACTTAAGCCTTTTTCAACAACTGTAATATTCGAATTTAATTCGCTAGTCTTATACAAATATTTCAATATATGCTTTCCGGGTTCAAATGCAAATACTTTTGCACCCTTTACTGACGCATAAGCACTAAAATCACCTATCCAAGCTCCAGCATCAATTACTATGTCATCTTTTTTAACCGTCACATCTATGAGTTCATTCTTATATCCATAAGTTCCTTCTGGTAAGACTTCATCCAATTGGTCTATTAATGAGCAATCATAATTGTCATCATAAGTACAATAGACAAATAGAGAATCTAAATACACAGCATACATTGCCTGAAAATTTTCATCATATTCATTTATTGGAAGTCTTATTCCATTAAAATTCCATGTAGCATTATCTTTCAGATATTTTCTTTTTATTATATCAGAATGATACTTATACTTTTGTTCAGTTGCTTTTTCTTTACCTAAAATTAATTTGTAAATTCTATTGATAAAAATCTCAGATGGAGATTCCATCTTTAATTTATAAAGTTTAAATGCAGTTTTCATAAATGGGATATTTTTTGTTTTTTTAGTAATCTGTTTTTTGTTTTTATCTTATCTATTTTAAATAAACATCTCTCAACTAGCCAATAAAATTTTGCTATTAATTTATAGCGTTGTATTCTTTTCCATTGCTCAATCTGAAATGAATATTGTTTATAATCCTCTATAATTTTTGTCGGCAGCATATCAACAAGTACTTGTTGGCGTTCTTCTTTATCAAAAGCACTATTTATGGTGCTGATTCCATTCATATCAAAAAGCGTTACATCTATATCTATATAAACAGGCTGCACATTTTCAAAAACAATAACCTGCATATACCATTTCCAATCAGCAACAATTTTCAACGTCTCATCATACAACCCATAAATATCGAATAAGTTTCGCTTAATATATGCCGGAGAATGATTTAAAGTTCCTGTGAAAAAATCCAACATAGTTGGTTGCCTACCGGCAAAACCTTTGTCTCTGAACAAACCATTAGGAAGCTGCTTTAACATGTTACCATAAAAAATTTGAGGTAGCTCTTTACATTCAAACAAGTTACAAAGCATCCGTTCTGTAACCATTTCATCCACCAAACAATCGCCTGAATTAACAAATTGGACATACTCTCCTTTAGCAAGCTGAATTCCCTTATTCATGGCATTGTATATACCAGCATCAGGTTCACTTACCCAATGAGTCAACCGTTTTTCGTCAGTAGCAAATCGTTCTATAACCTCTTTACTTCCATCTGTAGAACCTCCATCTATAACAATATATTCAAACTCATTTGAGGTTTGAAATAACACGCTTTTCATGGACTTCATTATCCCCGCTGCGTTATTATAATTTATTGTTATTATTGAAAGCTTAACATTCATAATAATATCTTTTGCATTTCTAAAATATATCTATATCCTTTTTTGATACCTCTTTAAATATTATTCCTTGAATATTTTTATCCATTAAAATCATTCCGGGTCAAAAAAAGTCTATTTTTTGCCTCAAAGTTATTCGTGTAAAACAAATATATTTTATTTTGAATCATTATTAATGAAGGCTTATAAAAATACAATCTTCTTTTTGTTTTAGTTTCCATAAAGTGATTATTAATTAACGGGATTCGAGACATCTTAAAATTGATAAAGTCTTTCGAGACCGCAAGCATTACATTATCACCCCACTCAGCTACTGAAACCATGTATAATTTATCTTCATGCTCAAATAAATCAAAATGCCAAATATTATGTTTTAATGGCTTTGGTATAAACCAAAGTTTATTCAAAAACCAAAGTTGTTTAAATTTATCACAAGTATAAACTGTAGGTGCTCGTAATTGATTTTTAATTTTAAAATCTGGGTTAACTAACGAACTACCTTCCCAAATCACAAGTCCTTTTAATTGTCTTTGCGGTTCATATTGATAATGCACTGCATAAAACAAATATTTATCTCCATGTTTAATTAAAATAGGGCATTGTTCTTTATCTTCATCAGATTCTATTTGTTTTAAGAAAGTAATCGGTTCGGAAAACACATATCCATCTTGAGTATATACACCAATTGTAAGCATAGATGCACATTCTCTGTCACAACGAGGAGTGTTACACTCACGCCAAAACACCCATAATTTATTGTCTTCATAAAACAAACAAGGATCAGTGTTAAATCCTTTCGTAGGGGTATCTTGAACAACTTTTGTATATTCCCAATTAACGGGATAATCTATATCCTTTGAAAAATACAAAATGGGATTTTCAAGTTTATTATCCATACCGTAATAAGGTGACTGTACCATCCACCAATTGGCACCGGCAAAACCTTCTGAAATATAGCGAACACAAGGGTGTAAACAATCATCATGGTATTTTACCGATTCTGGTGTTTTTATGTCTATTTCTTCCCCTACAGGCATTAATTGCTGTGGATAAAACAAGTAAACAATAAACAATAATATTAAGACAACAATAATACCTAGCAATAAAATATACTCTATCATATCAACAAAACTTAAATCACTGATTTTGTCTTTTCAAAGAACCTTAGTGTAATAACTATCTTATCGCCCCAAGATCTTTTTCATTTTCCGTTTGAATATTTTAAAAAGGTACTTAGCTGACATACAAGGTAACAATTCATTTATAAATCTGTGCTTTTGTTTTAAATAATGCGTTCGAAAAATAGACACCGAATATAACTGGCACCTTTCAGCTAAAAATCTTGACTTATATGAACTATTTCCCCAAAGCAAATGAAATTCTTTTCCTCCCCTGCTAATACAGTCTTGAATTGTAAGAAATAAACAAGTGTGCCCAACATCAAATTTGTCATACTGAGGATCACTAGAAATTTCTTCAACGAAATAATTATTTCCTATTGAATATGAGATTAAACCTGCAACAATTTCTCCATCTATTTTGAAAACACTAATAAATCCAAAATTCTGAGCAAATCTTATTATTTTATTAGCATAAGATTGATCTATTCCAGATACAATATTTTTTGCATTCATTCTTAAATGATTCATTTTGACAATTTTATTGATAATTTCTTCCGAAACGTCATCTTTCTCAAAAATGTTGAATGAATAATTACCGAAAGTTCTTTCTATTTTTGAAATATAGTTTTTAGTATGCCTCCGCATATTAGAACTAAGTCGAGAAATATATTCTGATGTTGAACCTGGTAATTTTATCACATAGTCCTCATCAAAAAGAGTACAAATAGATGGGAAAAGGTGATTATATAGTAATGGATTTATTAAATGATTTATCTGAATTTTATCAATTTGTAACTTTGTGTTGAAAATATAATTTGAAAAAAGATTAAGATACTCAATATCTAATTCAAAAACTCGATTTAAAATATTTATCTTTTTATATTGTGGCTCAAATCCAAATATAATTAAATGAACCAACGTATCGTCATCGTATATTGAAAAACAATTTAAAGAAATTGTTTCACAAAACAATCTATTGTATTCTACAGTGCAGTAAGGTGTTTTATAACGGTTTATTAACCATAGACTGAATTCTTCTGGTATCTCTCCCCAATAACACTTATATTTAAGGTTCATCTATTTAATAAATATTTTGATTCAGCTTTTTTGATTTTCTATATTGTATCAATTTCTTATATATTAGTTCTATAAACAAAAAATTTAAAACTCGATTCTGTTTTATATTCCGATATTTTATGAAAAATTTCTGTTTCTAGAACTTCTTTCCCATAGAGTGGATTTTTATATATTAAAGTAATAATTCTAGGATTTTGAGCATAAGATTGATTAATATTTTCAAGAACTCTTTTCATTGTAACTAATCCAAATGGATTGAACATGAAAATATAGTTATATTCATCAAAAGAATTAAAATCTCCAGCATCACCATATAAAACACTTACATGAGGATAATTTAACTTCTCAAAGTTTTTCTTACAACCTAAATAGAGCTCTTTAGAAAATTCAACTCCAGAAATTTTCTTAAAAGGAAATTTTGACATATAAAGCATTGGGGAACCTAACCCACAACCGAGATCTATAATAGAATCAGTTTCCTTTATTCGCAACCTTTTCAAAACTTTTTTCAAATACACATTACCACCAGGAACATAATGATATGGATTTAAGTCTAAAGGGATACCTAATTCTGATTCTTTTACAAATCCTCTTGTTGTTATACCCATTTTTTTTTCAAATTCAAACTGAAAAAAATCATCACAAACAAATGCCGGGTTTTTAATAAAACGAATAAATAAGGCTATTCCTTTTTTTATTTTTCTTTTCAAATCATCATTATTCATAATTTTACACGTTAAACCAGTTGATGAAAATGAGATCAATATTTAAAATTATTTGAATATCAGAATAGTTTTCTTTTAATTAGTTGCAAATTACAAATAGATATACATATCAAACGCATTTTATTGATATATTTTTTTCTTTATGACAAATATATTTTTGTGCCCGGTCAAACGACTCATTCGATTAATCAACTTTTGCCAAAGAGGACGTTTTTTCTGACAATTTACATTGTAAAAAGTATTAATAATGCGTTTATCTTCATATAGCACATCAAGAAATCTAATATCTTCATTTGTATTTATTGTTTTATTTCTAAGATTTATACTTATGCTACAGTTTTCTCCACTCCCATCTAAACCAACATTATCAACATAAGAAACTTTTGGAAAAATTGTAACCAAATGATTTTCAAATTGAGCTAATGTTGCCTGAATAGACCATATCTTTAATTCTCCAGACTGCTGCATTCTCAATAACTCATATACATCATCACCCCCTCTATTAAACGCATTTTGAATCTCTTTTGAATTTAAAACAACTTTATAATTTTCACATTCCCAGTCAATCAATTTCCACCTATCAGCCCATGTGCCCCATCCCCATGATGAGTTTCTTACAGACACAAAAACATCATATTCATAATCAGCTGGAATATTAATCATTGCTGAAGGATAATTATAACCACTAACAGAAAAAACGGATTTTTTATTTTCATAATACGCTAGTGCTTTGTTCATATAGCCTAGAAAGGCAGGTGAAGTTACAATATCATCTTCTAATACTATAACTTTTCCAAATTGATTAACAATTTCAGTTACACCTTTTTTTATCGAATTTGCTAATCCTATATTTATTTCTGACTCAATAATATAAACGTCTTTACACCATTTGTCTGATTTTACAATTTTTCTTACTTGAGAAATATTCTGTGTACAAACGACATCCGAACCTTTCTTTGGACCATCACAATATATATAAAGAGATGAACTATCGGCATATTTATTATTTTTTAATGCGGTAAGCGTTTTTAATGTATGTTCTGGCCTATTATAAACAAATAGGACTATAGGGGCTAAAGAGAATTCAAAATTTGACATATTTTTTATTTAGAGATTAAATGAGATACATCTGCAAATTATTTTTCTTACATCCATAAATTGATATTCTTATTTCGTTTTCACAAAACGTCTTTATTCATTAGATGTAATGATAACAAACGATCAGCTAAAGCTGAATTATAAAAATTATAATCTGATTTAATGATTTTATTTTGATATTTTGATATAACATCTTCTATAAAAGATGGAGGTGGCGTAAATCCTCGTTTCTGAGCATAAAGAATATAGTTTGGCACTATTCCTTTTAAAACATCCTTCAAGAAGCTTTTAGATTCTCCTCTTTTATATTTTATACTTTGAGGTAATGATGACACATATTCCACTAGCTTATAGTCAAGAAAAGGCGAACGAATTTCAATCGAATTCCCCATACCTAATCTATCAGACAAATATAAATAAGCCATAGTCATAATTTTCGAGAAAAGGAACTCATAAATATAATCCAATTGGCTCAAATTTGTGTTATTCTCAAAAGAAAAATCAAAATTCAGATTTTTAAACCTAAACTCTTGATTATCATAAACAAAACTAGAATTTTCAGCAAATTTCAGATAGTCCTTGTAATACCAAAGTCCAACAGCCTCATCTTTAATCTTATAGGGGTATCCGGCATACAATATTGGTTGCCAATTTTTCAAGAAAAACTGGAGAAATTTTTTCTTTTTTTCAAATCCTTTCCATGGGAAAAAGTCTTGATGCTGACGAAAAATAGTTAATGATTCGGAAACATTATTCCAATAAGGATAACCATAAAATAACTCATCGCCACCATTACCACCCAATAATACCTTAAACCCCATATCTTTCACCTTCTTATATAGTGCCCATTGTGCAAATGCAGCAGTATCGGTTATCGGTTCATCGAGATACTGAGTATACTCTTCAAAGCAGTTTTTAAAATCATTTTTATCTAATTCGACTTCATGATATATAATATTTTTCTCTTTAGCAAAGCGTTTTGCCACCTCGCGTTCATCGCAATCATGTTGTCCCCTATAGCCAGCAGTAATTGTATGTACTTCACGACCAGTTTCTTTTGCTAAAGCGGCAATTGCACTCGAATCAATTCCACCACTTAACATTACCGCTATTGGCACATCACTACGCAAACACAAGTCTACAGATTCACGCATCAAACGTAATGTTTCAGATTTTGCAGATTCAATCGTTCCAAAAAATTTATCAGACAAATCCCTCTTCCAATAAAAATACTTGCGCAAACCGCTTTCTTCCACTAAAATATATTGTCCTGGTTCTATTCGCTTTATTTGCTCTATGTAAGTATCTTTAGAATTAATTGGCGATGTATATCGAATAGGTTCGGCCAATTGCTCTATACTAATCTGTGGTTTATCTATATAATATTTCAAAATTGTCTTTAACTCGGTACTAAACACTACACCTGTTTGAAGTTGAGAATAATATAAAGTTTTTTCCCCTATTCGATCACGAGCTGCAAATAATTCTTTTTTATTTGCATCCCACAAACAAAAAGCAAACATACCTCTTAAATATTCTAAACACTTTACCCCATATTCCTCGTATAGATGCAAAATAGTTTCAGAATCACTGTCGGAGTTAAAAACATGCCCTTTTTTCTGCAATTCTTCTTTTATCTCTATATAATTGTAAATTTCTCCATTACAAATTAAAACTAAAGATTGATCTTCATTAAACAATGGTTGCTTACCTTTCTCTAAACCAATAATAGACAAGCGAACTTGAGCCATGCCACATTTATTATCATTCCAAATACCATGATCATCTGGCCCCCTATAATGCATTGCCTCATTCATTGCCATGAGTTTGTCCTTATCTGAATCAGATATAGCCGTATATCTATAAATTGCAGAGATTCCACACATAATAATTTATCCTTTATTTTCAGATTTGCTTAGTAAATTTTCCATTATACTATATATCGCTTTTGAATTTTGACCTGATAAGAAATTTTGTCTTGCATATTCAAAAGCGGCGCTACCCATCGTTTCTAATAAAAACGAGTTGTCAATAAACATCTCAATTTTTTCTGCTAATTCAACATCATTATACAATTCATATAATTTGCCATTTAATCCATCTTCAAATAACTCTTCGTTCGCCCCAGATTTACTTGCAATAGTAGGCAGACAATGTAACATATATTCTATACTTACTCGGCCAAAAGCTTCATCATGAGAACACATTAGACCAATATTCATCTGATCCAATAATTCGTTAATATTAGTTTTATGTCCACTGAAGATTATATTATTCTCTAAAGAATTTTCAACAACATAAGCTGTTATTTTTTTCAAATAATCATTTTTAGCACCTCCAATTATATACAGTTTTATGTTTTTATGCCCTTTATCATTTAAAATTTTAATGGCTTTAACGGCATCCATTTGATTTTTTTGTTCAGAAACAAGTCCAACAATACATATATTCAATATTTCATCATAATGATTTATTCTCAACCGATTATTATCTAGACAAATGCCATCATATACCTTTTTTACTTTATCTTCCGGCAAATAATTATTATAGTATTTATGTAAAAAATCAGAAATAACAATATATTGATCAGCTCCTTTAAAAAATATTCTCCTTACCCAAAAATTGGGCAATGAGTATTTAAAATTATATGCAATCAGCGTTTCCCTTAAATGCCAAATATGTGGACATTTAAGTTTTTTACCTATAAAAGTACCTATATTTACGGTAACTGAATTAGTATAAACTAAATCAATTTTCTCTTTAGAAAGCGAACAAATTATTGAGGGTACTTTTAATAAGTTCCGTAACTGTTTTCTGTAATTTAACAAAAGTTGAAAAATACCCTTGTTTTCATTTACCCACCAGTAATAATGTGAAATATAATATTTTACATTTATTTCATCTAAATAATCGCACAAATCGCCACGACTTGGCAGCAAAACAATGGGTATAATCGGATAATTTTCCTTTAGCTCAAGGATTAACTGACAAAGAGCTAAATTTGCTCCATACATTGCTGTATAATGTGCAATAAATAATATTTTTTTCTTCTGTCTCACTATTAATCAATGTGAATTAATTATTTCAATGGCTAAGGAGATTTTTAAACTTACAAAAAAGCTTAGCACATTTAAATAAAACCATGAGCATTGAATATATAATATTTTTTTCTTTTGCCCAATAAAGCATCTCTAAATCTTTTTTTTCTTTTCTCCAACTATCATAATCAGGGATAAATAATTGTAAATAAGGATTATCAAAAATCAGTTTTATTTCATTTAAATACAGGTCAGATGTTGCTTTTTTTGTGGAAATACCGTCCAAATTATAATCTGAAACTACAAAATCTAAAGATTTAGTAGTACAAGCTTTTAAGATTATTGTTCTATACCAAAACTCAATATCTGCATTATATTTAAAATCTTCACGATAAAAGCCGTATTTATTAAACATCTCTCGTTTAATAAATGTAGATTGATGAGCCAAGCCTGTTTCATATAAATAACCAAAGGTCAACTTATCCTGAGGATTCGTAGTATGAATCACGGTTCCATTTTCAGATATATTACAACGACCTAATAAAAAATCAGCCGTGTAATTATTGGCAGAGACATTTTGCAACACGTTATCATCTACTAAAAAATCACCACTATTCAAAAACAACAAATACTCTCCTTCTGCCATTCTTATGCCTTTGTTCATGGCTTGAAATACACCATTATCCGGTTCTGAGATCCATTTAAGCCTACATTCCTGTATGCCAGAATATTTCTTAATTATGTCAACACTACCATCAATACTAGCCCCATCTATCAGAATATATTCGTAATCCTTACATGTTTGAGATACAACACTTTTTATCGTTTTACATAACCCGTCCCTATTGTTGAGGTTAATAGTTATAATAGACAACTTAATTGACATACTTTTGGATAAACTTATTGACGTTAAAAAAAAAGGCTTCTACATCTTTAAGATTCTCATCTGAAAAATTCCACCATTTTATTTCTAGCAAATCATTAATCTTATTATTATCAAAACGATATTTTGTAATTTTAATAGGACAACCAACGGCTATTGCATAAGGTGGAATATCTTTAGATACAACAGCTCCAGCTCCAATTATAGCTCCATCATTAATAGTTACTCCATCTAAAACAGTTACATTTGCACCAATAAACACATCGTTACCAATAATAATCGGTTCTCTTTCTTCTATTTTATTTAAAGGAGATAGAGTTATTCCATTTTGCTTGATATTTGAATAAAACATTGGTGATGTACTAATACCATTTGTAGGATGAATTCCCCAACCGCAAAAAAAATTGGGGCCAATAGAGCAAAATTTACCAATTGTAGTATTAAAAATAGTAGAATTGGTTGATATATATGAATAATCGCCAATCTCAGAATCTACAATTAACGAAACCGGATTAATTTTCACATTTTGACCTAATTTTACATTCTCTTGCCAAGAACGAAGTTTAGTAAAATCATATTCCGGGCTTTTCAGCTGATATAATTCAGGAAAAATCCATATTAATATTTTTTGAAGAATCTTTCGCATTGCTTATGGCTATATTTTAGTTACATATTTTTTAGCTAAACGTTTTATCTTTTTGATAAAAGAAACTTGTTCAATAAAACCATAATTTAATTTCTGTAAAAAAACATCATATATTATAAATGATGGTGCTATACTGAGTCCATTGATAGGATGAATACCACATCCACAAAAGAAGTTAGGCCCTATAGATGTATATTTGCCTACAACCAGATTACTAGCTTGTGAATTACCGTTGATGTAAGAGTTTTCACCTAACGTAACTTTAATTAATTTATATGGTAGGAAAAATTTCGCAATCGAACTCATAATCTTCATATTCACTCAAGCTAATATTTTTCTTCAAAATATTTAATTTGGGAACAAACCTGACTAATATGAAATAACACAGTCTCTTAAACATAACTAAAAAGATTTTCTAAACGCTGATTTTATTTTCCTCTTAATTTTTTTAAACAATGAAATTTGTTCCACAAATTTATTATAATAGAAATCATGATAATACAAATCTGCTTCTCGACAAATTTTACTTGAAGATGGATGAACAATAGGTAATATTGAAGAAGTCGGCTTATTTGCTAAAACAGAATCAAAATCTCTTGTATGTGTAGCATCCGATCCGAATCCAATATTTGTAGCTAAGTTAACATTAGGTATAATAGATTTAGCTTTTGCTACCCAAATTGAAAAAATAAACTGATAATCCCAAGCTGAATCATTATAAGCATTCGCCTTAAAATCTATATATATATTTAACCACCATTTATACTCTCTCTTTTTTACTCCATACCATTTTATAGATTTTCGGACTAAACTCTCTGAATAGATATCTAAATTATAATCAAATAATAACCAAGCTCGTCTCCAAGTAGCCCAAGCACATAAAGAACCATTTTGCATAGAGAAATAATATGAACCATCACCTCTTTTTTTTTCTTGAAAATTCAAACTATTTATAGCCATTATATCATTGCAATCTCTGTACTTTTCTAAAAGAATTGCAGCAAATTCGTAAAAATCAACGTTGGGAATAGTATCATCCTCCAAAATAAGACCTTCTTCTACTTGCGAAAAAAACCAAGTTATTCCTGTTGCAGGGCCTTTACCACAACCTAAATTTTTTTCTTGAAATAAAGTTTTCAACTCACAATCCCATGTTATATTACTAACAACCCAATTTCGTACTTCTTCACATTTTGTTTTGTCTTCTATAATAGAATATCTTGGTCCATCTGCAAAAATATATAAATGCTTAGGCTTTATTTCTTTTAATGATATAAAAAGTTGTTTAGTTGTCTCCAGTCTATTAAATAAAAGCAATAATATGGGTGTTTGATACATAATATAGTAATCTTTTTGTTAAATATTCTTCAGCTTTGTAATTACTCTATCAAAAAATTTAAATCTATGTTCATATCTATTCAACTCCTGTTGAAGCGATTTATGTTTTTGGAGCAAATCATTGTATGCAACATAATCAGCTATAACTTTTTCAGGAAAAAATTCCTTTAAAACTTTATTCCGTTCTTGGATATGCTTTTCCGAAAAAACAGATCCAATGCCACTCACATCAAAATAACAAATATTTATATTTCTATATTCATAGGTAGCATCACCAAAAACTATACTTTTAATGAAAAACTGCCAATCTGATACAATCGAATTCGATTCATCATATAATCCAAATCTCTCAAATAGACTTCTCCTAATAAATGCACCTTGATGTCTTATCGTTCCATGAAAAAAATCATTACATGTCAAATTGTCTTTTCCACATGAGTTGTCAACACAGATCGTCTTTCCATCAGATTCCAAAATAATATTTCCATAAACAATATCTTTATTTACTTGTGTGGAAAAAAAATCACTTAAAACCCCGTCAACAAGATAATCTCCGGAATTCAAAAATAAACAATATTCTCCTGTTGCTTTGAGAATACCTTTATTTATTGCATTATAAATACCTGTATCAGGTTCAGTTATCCAATAAGCTATTTTATCTTCATATTGCTTTATTATGTCAACACTGCCATCTGTACTAGCTCCATCTATCACAATATATTCGTAATCATTACATGTTTGTAATATAACACTTTTTATTGTTTTACATAACCCTTCACAATTATTGAGGTTAATAGTTATAATAGACAACTTAACCGACATATTTTTGGATAAATTTATTGACATCAAAAAAAAGAGCTTCTACATCTTTAAGGTCATCATTTGAAAAATTCCACCATTTTATTTTTTGAAAATCATTAATCTTTTCATTATCAAAACGATATTTTACAATTTTAATAGGACAACCAATAGCTATTGCATAAGGCGGAATATCTTTAGAAACAACAGCTCCAGCTCCAATTATAGCCCCATCACCAATAATAACTCCATCTAAGATCGTTACATTTGCACCAATAAACACATCGTTACCAATAACAATAGGTTTTCTTTCTTCTATTTTATTTAAGGGTGAAAAGGACATGCCATTTTGCTTCATGTTTGAATAAAACATTGGTGATGTACTAATACCATTTGTAGGGTGAATTCCCCAACCACATACTAAATTCGGGCCAATAGAGCAAAATTTACCAATAGTTGTAAGAGATACATAGCTATTTAAAGATAGGTAAGTATAATCACCTATTTTTGAATCATTAACTCTATATGGATGACATAATTTAGTATTTTCACCAAATTCGCTATCAACTATTTTTGATCGAATAAAATCGAAATTTATTGATTTGTCGTATAAAACACTTATTTCTGGTTGAAATAAAATTCTCGCTTCCGGCACAAAACTTATCAAAATTCTTCGACAAAGATTTTTAATTTTATGATTTATTTTCTTCCCCAAGAAGAAATATTTCATTCTTTCCATTGAATATTTGCATTAATT
This sequence comes from Paludibacteraceae bacterium, assembly GCA_031292565.1. Lineage (GTDB taxonomy): Bacteria > Bacteroidota > Bacteroidia > Bacteroidales > Paludibacteraceae > JAFGVL01. Next base: position 98,138 of record JARLGW010000001.1, on the reverse strand, counting down.
ATTCCTAAATCGGCTCTATTGTATATAGTATATTGATTTCCTGTATCTTCAATAGAAAAGGATATATCATTATTACAAGTATCCAAAAAACATTGATTTGGAACATGCATAACAGAACGAACAAAATAAGTACCCGGTAAAAGAAATTCAGCAGGAATAATAGCAGTCATTCTACCATCAAAAATTTTCAGTTTTTGATGTGATGTAAAAAGAGGTCTCAGCTTTGAATCAATAAGAGTAAAACTTAATGTACCATCATTTACAAGTTGATTAATTTTTATCTCAAAATTAATCATGACAGATTCCTTATAGTCAAAAACACTAACATTATTCCCCTTTGCATTAGAAAAATATATTTTCTTAAAAAAACATGATTGATGAATATTATTACCTATATATTCAGAGCTTTGATTTCCTTCTGAAATATACAAATCAACAGCTTTGTCAATAGAACCATTAAAAATCATTTTCCCATTAGATAAAATTATTCCTTTATTACATAAAGTTACTATATTTCCCATATTATGACTCACAAACAATACCGTCCGTCCCTGCTCTTTGGATACATCTTGCATTTTTCCTATCGCTTTTTTTTGAAACTCGGCATCTCCTACTGCCAATACTTCATCCACAACTAAAATTTCTGGGTCAAGATGGGCTGCAATAGCAAACCCAAGCCTCACTGTCATTCCACTCGAATAACGCTTTACTGGAGTATCCAAATAACGTTCTACACCTGCAAAATCAACAATTTCATCCAGTTTACTGGTAATTTCAGATTTACGCATACCCATAATAGAACCATTCATATAAATATTCTCCCTACCCGTCATTTCAGGATGAAATCCAGTACCAACTTCAAGTAATGACGCAATACGTCCTTTAGCACTAATAGTTCCAGTTGTTGGCGATGTTACTTTCGATAACATTTTTAGCAGAGTACTTTTACCAGCTCCATTTTTACCAATGATACCTAATACTTCGCCTTGTTCTACTTCAAAATCAATATCTTTCAACGCCCAAACATATTCACTTTCACCTTTATGCGCACGGTCATTCTCTTCTCCTATTTTAAGATACGGATCTTCTTTCCCTCGAATATTTATTTGCCACCAACGATTCAAGTCATGACGGATAGTACCGGTACTAACCAGTCCTAATCTATATTGCTTAGAAATATTTTCAAATTTTATAGCTGTTGACATAAAATGAATATCTTAAAAAAATTAAATTAAAAAGCTATCTATTAATTGGGTGTTTTTTATAGGACTATCGCCGATAATCTTTTAAACCGTATCCATAAAAGAACGCTGAACACGGTTAAAAATCAAAATACCTACAAAAAGGAGAATCACCATAAATCCGAAGCTATAACCCAACTGCCACCAGCTGAATACCCCCTCGCCTAACGTTCCATATTTGAATGTTTCCACAATAGAGGTTAATGGATTCAAAGCCATAATCCACTGTTTCTTAGCAGACATGGTACTTAAGGGATAAATAATAGGTGTTGCATACATCCATAATTGCACAAGAAATGAAAAAAGGACTGTCAAATCTCGGTATTTTGTAGTCATGGATGAAACAAGTATTCCAAAGCCCAAAGCAATACCCGCCATCATAATAATTAGTATAGGTAGCAGTAATACATACACATTCGGTTCTACATGAGCACCTTTAAAAAAGACAAAGAATAAATAAACAAGAATAAAAAGAGATAATTGAATAGCAAACCTAACTAAATTCGACGTTACAACCGAGAGAGGCACAATCAACCGTGGAAAATAAACCTTACCAAAAATACCTTCATTAGCTGCAAAAGTATTCGATATTTTATTCAAACAGTCGGAAAAATAATTCCACATCGCAATACCTGCCAAATAAAACAAAGCTTGAGGAACTGTTCCTGTTTTTATACCTGCAATACCACCAAAAACAATCATATACATGATAGTTGTCATTATTGGCTGAACAAAAAACCACGTAGGGCCCAATATCGTCTGCTTATATTGCGTAATGATATCCCGCTTTACAAACATTTCAAGCAAATCACGATAACGCCAAATCTCCTTAAAATCAATTTCAAATAAACTGCCTTTAGGTTTAATAACGGTATTCCAGGTTTTAGAATCCTCCTCAGATTCTGAAAGAATATCTTTATTCATTGAGTGAACTTTATAGTTTTTAGAATGAATTTATTAATAGTTTCAGAACACTAATTAACAAATTTTAAAATGCAAAAGTAATTCATTATTCCCTATTTTAAAAGGTTTCTGCTCAAAAACATTTTATGTCTTATTTTCTACTTCGTCCTTTATTTTTTATTCCTCGTTTTAGCTTTATAATTAGGTTTTTACTAACAAATTTGGCTTAATCTATATCCAGTTAATTATTATCTAAACACAGACGTTATTTTTTCATCCCAACCCGTTTTATTTCACTATTTAATCATTTTTAATGCCGTTTTTCTTTACTTTTGTCCAGCATTTATTTTCATATCAAATATAATATAAATAAAACACATTCGGAGTAGGGAATGTTGTGATTCCTCTAGGAAAAAGCAACAGCTGCCCCCGCAGCCGTAAGTTTCATAAAAAGTTTGTTGCAAAACAAAGCCACTGCCTACAATAAACCGTAGTTGGGAAGGCTGCAACAAATGAAACAAGCCGGAAAACCTGCCGATAGTAGTTCTAAAAAATCACGAATTATCGGGGCGATAGTTTCGGGGTAAAACCCACACCTGTCTCCCGTTGGTTAAAAACATTAAAAACCAATGGACAAAAAACATTTATTATGTATCATCCTGTTAGGCAGCCTGCTCATATCCTGCCAGCAGAAAAAAGCACAACCCGACAACGCCAAGCCCGATTCCACGGCACAAGTTACCTATGCCAAAGGCTTTAGCATTGAGTACTTTGCAGCTTACAAACGGGTGACGGTATATAACCCCTGGAAGAAAAACGCCATTTATGCCCGCTACTATTTGGTAAAAGACAAAAGCACAACAGTACCTGCCGACGGACAAAAAATAAAAATTCCAATCCAAACCATTGCTGCAACATGCGGTACACAATTCGAGTTTTTAAACCTTATAGGGAATCTCAACAGCATTACCGGCATTTGCACCCCGAAACTCATCTACAACAAGGTGCTACTTGGAAAAATACAGCAACATAAACTTACCGACCTGGGCGACCCTTTCAGCCTAAACATAGAAAAAGTGCAATTGCTCCACCCTGATGCCGTGATGGTAAGCGGCTTTAATCAAGAAGACCCCGTGAGTAAACGCCTGATGGAATACGGTACCCCCGTTATTTTTGACAACGAATGGACTGAAAATACGCTTTTGGCACGTGCTGAATGGATTAAATTTATAGCCTCGTTCTATAACAAAGAACAATTGGCCGACGGTATATTTAATCATATAGCCAACAATTATATAGCCATTAGAGAAAAGGCTAAACACGTAACAAAAAGGCCTACCGTAATGTGTGGTGGCAACTTTAAAGGTACCTGGTACATGCCTGGTGGTAAAAGTTACATGGCCGGGTTACTATCCGATGCAGGAGCCGATTATCATTATGCAAACGACACCACAAAAGGCAGTTTACCCCTTAACTTTGAAGTAGCATTAAATAATTTTCGTCATACTGATGTATGGATAGGGAGTTCGGCCAACAGCATAGCCGAACTGCTAAACATTGACGAACGGCACGGACTATTTGATGCCGCGAAAAACAAACAAGTATTCAATTTTAATGCCCGTGTAACACCCACAGGCGGAAATGATTTTTGGGAAAGCGGTACCGCGCATCCCGACCTGATTTTGGCCGATATGATAAAAATATTTCATCCCGATTTGATGAACGGTCATGCCTTTGTGTACGTACGAAAATTGGAATAGAAAATTTTCCACTCCAAAAGAAGGTTTGGTGGAATATTAAAATAAATATTTTGTAAACAAACATAACCTCAACAGCCACCTTCGGGGGTTGGGGGCTAATTTTTTCAATTTTGAAAACAGAAACTAAAACAACAATCCTCTTTATCTGCATAAGCCTTTTATGCACCGCCCTTTTTGTTGCCGATTTAATTTTTGGTAGCATCACCATCCCCCTGCGGGATGTATTCAACTCATTCATTCACCATCAAACCGATAATAATTACTACGAAATAATTATAAATTTCCGTTTACCCAAAGCACTCACAGCCGTGTTAGCCGGGCTGTCGCTATCCGTTGCCGGGTTACTCATGCAAACCCTGTTTCAAAACCCACTTGCCGGGCCCGACGTGCTGGGCGTAAGCTCCGGTGCCAGCCTCGGAGTAGCAGTTTTCGTCATGGCCAGTAGCTTTGTACCCGCCTTTTTAGGCGTTTCCGGTTGGGGCATTGTAGTCTCCGCCATTATTGGCGGCATCGGGGTGCTACTCATCATGCTGCTAGCCTCATTCAAGGTCAGAAACTCCGTTTCCCTGCTTATAATCGGTATCATGTTCGGCAGCATGGCCGGAGCCGTGGTAAGCATACTCCAAAACCACAGCAACCCCGATGCCCTTAAACTATTCGTAGTGTGGACACTAGGAAGCCTTTCCGCCGTAAGTTGGACGTATATGCAGGTAATGGCACCGTTAATAATAATCGGCATGCTAATAGCCGTCTTTGCTCAAAAGCAACTCAACGCGTTGCTACTTGGCGAAAACTATGCCCGTGGTTTAGGCATCTCCGTGGTGAAAACCCGCTTGGTATTAATTATAGCCACAGGCCTACTGGCCGGGGCAACCACCGCGTTTACAGGCCCCATAGCATTTATCGGGGTAGCCGTGCCGCACATTGCCCGCGGGCTGTTCAAATCGTCCAACCACAGCATCGTTATCCCCGCGTCCGCCTTATGTGGTGCATCCCTGCTGCTGGTTTGCGACATCGTTTCGCAATTAAGCGTGTACACCATACCGATTAACGCCATCAGTTCCCTATTTGGAGCCCCGCTTATTATTTGGATCATTATCAAAAACAGTAAATAATTTTTTTCAGATAGAACCTACATCACCATGAACATCCTTACAACCGAAAACCTTTCCATTGGCTACAAAAAAACGGCCATCCAACAACAGTTGGATTTAGAAGTCCGTGCCGGGGAAATGGTATGCCTGATAGGCCCCAACGGCAGTGGCAAATCCACCCTGCTTCGCACCTTGTGCGGGTTGCAAAAAGGACTGAAAGGAAAAATAAAAATTGAAGGAAAAGACCTCACGCTGCTAAACAATACACAAAAAGCCCTATCCCTCTCATTCGTGCTAACCGATAAAGTAGAGGTGGATAATTTAAGCGTGTTCGACCTCGTGTTTACAGGACGCTATCCGCACACTACCTGGCTGGGCAACCGCACCGAAAACGACTTGAGAATAACCGACGAAGCTATTGATATGGTTCACCTACGGCACAAGCGAAACAGCCTGATTAACGAACTATCCGACGGCGAAAAGCAACGAGCCATGATAGCCAAAGCCCTGGCCCAATGTACGCCGCTTATTTTTTTGGACGAACCCACCGCGCACCTCGACCTACCCAACCGGGTGGAAATAATGCTACTCCTGCGCCGACTGGCAAAAGAAACCCGGAAAGCCATCGTGCTATCCACCCACGAACTCGACCTAGCCCTACAAGCCGCCGATACCATTTGGCTGATGAATGAAAACGGCATTAAAACGGGGCTGCCCGAAGATTTGGTACTGGAAGGCTATATAGAAAAAACGTTTACCAACCCACAGGTGAATTTCGATAGTGCCACGGGTTCTTTCAACATGCACTACAAAACAGATAAAGAAATAAAAATAAACGGAAAATCAACTTTGGTTTACTGGACTAAAAGAGCCCTTGCCCGTGCAGGATACAGCATCTCAGATAATGCGGCAAAAGAAATTATCGTTGCCATAAATTCATGGACATTTAATGGACAGGTATTTAACTCCATCGCTTGTTTGGTGGAGTATTTGGAGAATATGAAATAATAGTATCCGGTGCTTGAGCGAAGTCGAAAACTCTCATAGCACAGTAATATCAACTATTTTTTATAAAGCACTTCCATCTCACATTTTGCACAATCAAATTTCAAAGCAAGCAATGTTTCTTTATACTTTAAACTCAAAGCGAAGGGAATATTTGATTTGTCACAATTTTCTTCCTTCGCACAAAAACCAAGTTGATATTTCAAGCAATGTTTGGTAAACATCAACGGAACATCTTGGGTGGATTCCTGTTCAAAAGCCGGAGCTATTTCCTCCACACCATGCAACCGATAAAATTCTTCCGCCAAATGGTTGCTCACGTTACCCAAGTAAGAAAGAGAGCTCACAGGGTATGGATGCGTGGAAGTATTCTTCTCCCTTACCATCCTCTGATGCAAGCTGCTACGGAGACGATCCAACTCAGTTATAATACCCCTTCGCATTTCGGAAAGGATGGAAGAAGGGATAAAAAAGGCTTCGGATAAACTTAGCTCAATACCGGTAACCGTGAAGTCGGAATTTCCAAATTTAGACAATTGGGCTTTTATGTTGTCCAAAGCCTGCTCTTTATTGTTAGCCCGTTCTTTATTTGCCGTTATTTCCAATTCTGCCAAGCAGTTATCCTCATCCGTGGCTTGCAATTTAAAGCCCGTTTCGGTTTCCGTGAATTGTAGCGAAACGCCGATTTTCCGTTCCGACGACTTTTTACCCAATAGCTTTTCAAATTCGCTATCCAGGTTGCGGAATATTTCGGTTCCCTTTTTAAATCGAGGCATCTCCAGCGGGTAAATCCGGGTTTCGTCCACCCTATTCACCCGAAACCCGGCCAATTCGCCCGAAGGCATCACATAGCACAACCCGTCGCCATTATGAATAGGCAGTTTCGTGCCGACATAGAAATAGTTTTTCCCCATATCCGTCACCTTCCCTATCCGCTCACCTACCGATTTAGGCGTGTCAAACGAAGCAATATCCTTATCCCGTCCATGCAGAAAATAAGAAGTGGAGCCCCGATGAAAACTTTTCTCCGGGTTGGGTGTGAAAAAGAACGTAGTGCTACCCGAAGATGATTTTTTATATTGATAGGAGCCCTCCAACACTGCATCCAGCCGTTGGCGGTAATAAGCCGTTATATTTTTCACGTAATCAGCCTCTTTCAGCCGTCCCTCTATTTTGAAAGACGAAACACCGGCCTCCAGCAAATCAGCTAAGTAATCCGACAGGTTCAAGTCTTTTAAGGATAGCAGATGCTTGTTTTTCATCAGCACGTTGCCATCAGAGTCCACCAAGTCATAAGGCAAACGGCAATATTGCGCGCACTCACCCCGGTTAGCCGAACGGCCACACAGTGCCTGACTGATATAACATTGCCCGCTGTAACTCACGCACAGCGCACCATGCACGAAGCACTCCAACGGCACGGTAGCGTGTGTGGCAATTTCATTGATTTGCGCCAGGCTCAATTCCCTGGCCAGCACCACTTGCGAGAAGCCTGCCTGCTCAAAAAAGCGCACCTTCTCCACCGTGCGATTATCCGTTTGCGTGCTGGCATGCAAGGCTATGGGGGGCAAATCCATTTGCAGGATGCCCATATCCTGAATAATCAACGCGTCCGCTCCCGCCTCGTAAAGTTGCCAAATGAGCTTTTGAACCTCATCCAGTTCCTTGTCAAACAAGATGGTATTCACGGCTGCATAAACCCGTGCATTAAATTTATGCGCGTAAGCAGCTAGCTGCTCTATATCTGCCACGGAATTTCCGGCAGCCGAACGTGCACCAAATTTTGACGCACCAATATATACCGCATCCGCACCATGATTAATAGCAGCCAATCCACATTCAATGTTTTTGGCAGGAGATAGAAGTTCGATAGAACGCATACAGTTATATTGGGTTGGAGGTGAATTTAAAACATACTTGAGGGCAATTCGTTAATGAATGTCCTCAATATTAAATGGAGTTTCCTGATATACAAAGTAGTTGAGCCAATTGGTAAACAACAAGTTGGCATGGCTTCGCCAACGCACCACGGGTTGTTTGGATGGGTCGTTATCCTTGTAATAATTGCGTGGAATTTCGATAGGCAGATGTTTTTTTACATCCCGTTTATATTCCATATCAAGAGTTTCAGGTGCATATTCGGAATGCCCGGTAACGAAAAACTCACGTCCGCCACGAGCCATCACCATATATACCCCCGAATCGTCCGACTCTGATAAAATGGTGAGTTCCTTCACCTTTTCAATATCCTCCTTCCGCACTTCCGTGTGACGGCTATGGGGTGCGTAGAACACATCGTCAAAACCACGGAAAATAGGATTGAACGGATCGTTTACTCCATGCTCGAACACGCCGAACATTTTTTTATCCAACGCGTGTTTCGGGATACCATAGTAGTGATACAACGCGGCCTGTGCCGACCAGCATATAAAGAAAGTGGAGGTAACATGCGTTTTAGCCCAATCAAATATCTGGGTTATTTCCTGCCAATAATTAACCTCCTCAAAAGGCATTTGCTCCACGGGGGCACCGGTTACAATCAAGCCATCGTAATTGCTATTCTTTATCTTATCAAAAGCGATATAGAACTCCATCATGTGTTCGATGGGTGTGTTTTTGGAAGTATGGCTTTTCAGCTTGATAAAGTGCATTTCCACCTGCAGGGGTGAATTGGATAGTACCCGGATCAAATCCGTTTCGGTAGTGATTTTAAGGGGCATCAGGTTAAGGAAAGCGATTTTAAGCGGACGTATGTCCTGCGTTGAAGCACGCGAAGAATCTATCACGAAGATATTTTCTTTCTTCAAAATCTCAATAGCCGGCAGTTTATCTGGAATGTTTAATGGCATATCTTTTTCTCCTAAAAAATAAAATACAAAGATAGCAAAAAAGAAGTGCTTTATAAAAAATAGGCGATATTACTGTGTATGCCTTGCCTTCGATTTCGCTCAGGCACGGGGTACATGTTATCGCCTCCCCTCGCTCACCATACCTTTTACTTTATGGTTAAACGTATCGGCTGTGAGTAATTTATCCAAATCGAAGTGCATACGGTAGCACCACACGTTTTTCGGGTTATCGGGCACATTGATGCGTTCTGCATGTATATCTTTATTACTGAGTTTACCATCCACGGCCAGCCAGTCCTGCAAAGGCAATATCACCCACATGGCTGGCGATTGCAGATGCTGCCACAATATTTTTTCAGCTATCCACGGTTCACACTTTGCAGGAGCTTCGCCGTTTTCAAACAACATGGCATGGTAGTAACGTTGCGTTTTCACACGGTCTTCCTCCCACCACAAACGTATGGGGCTCATATCGTGGGTAGAGGTGGTGCACACGGATAGATAGGGCGCAAAATAAGGCACACCAAACTCCTGCCCATATTGCTTGGGCATCCGTTGTATTTCCAGCGAAAGAATATTGAGCTCTTTCATCACTTCCGGCACACAGGCGGGAATCATACCCAAATCCTCCCCACAAGCCAACATACCTGTTGCATTGAGTAAGGTAGGTAGTTTGTTCATGGCCTGATGCATCCAAAGCTCATTGTGCTTATGATAAAAAAAATCTTCGTACAACCTTAAATAAGCCTCCTTTTCATGTTTCCGCAACGCTAGATACGCTTCATTACTTTGGCAGGAAATACGTGGATGATAATGGTCGGCATGCCTTACATCCTTTACAAACAAGACCTGACACATTAGGCGATACAGGCCGTCCCTGATTTTTTCATCCTTTGCCGATAAAGTTTTTTTAGCTGCAAAGTGAGCCGATATTTTGCGTTGCGTATCAAATCGGGGCAAAAAATCATATTTCCCGCTCCTGTTTTCAACAAGAAACGAAAGCTTAACCTCTTCCACATCATCACCAAAATAACGCTTCAATATATGTTCGGAGATAAAGGGTTTCAAAAAACGATCGGCATCAAACACCAATCCATACATCTCGATATTTTCCTCCTTCAAAGGCAACGCGGGATAAAAATGCCCTAACAAACCCCATTTGGCATGCAAAGATATCTCCCATATACGGAAAAAGCCCAGGATATGATCCAGCCGATAAGCATCGAAATAGGTGGACATATATTTTAGCCGCTCTTTCCACCACGCGTAACCATCAAGGTGCATTTCGTCCCAGTTGTAGGTAGGAAAGCCCCAGTTTTGCCCTTTTTCAGAAAAGTCGTCGGGTGGAGCCCCAGCCTGCTGATCTAAATTGAACAGCTTGGGGTTGCACCACACATCCACGCTACAAGGATTTACACCTATCGGAATATCGCCTTTCAGCAACACGCCCTGCCGCTTTGCATAAGCATGAACTTCCAGTAATTGCTTGTATAAATGAAATTGCAAATACAGGTATAGCCCCACTTCAGTGGCATTTTTGGCATAGGTTTTACTAACCAAGGCTTCGTTATATTCGCGTAACTCTTTCCTTTGATGAAAATCGGAAGTACCCTCCTTATCCCGCAGATAAGAAAAAACGGCATAAGGCAACAGCCATTTTTCATTCTCGGCAAAAAACATTTTAAATTCCGAGTAGGCAAGCACTTCGGCTCCTTCCTGTTTATATATCAAACGAAAATATTTCCATTTTAATTCATTCACGGTTTCATAATCCACCGTTTTCAAGGCATTCAGTTTAGCCTGCCAGTCTTTAAAAAAAGTTTTGTCCTTCGGGTTCTTTAGTTCCCCAAGCATCTGCAATCTCAGGTACATGGGATGCAAAGCAAAAACCGAAAGCGTACCATAAGGATACGAATCGGCCTTGTTGTGTTGCATGGTGGTATCATTAATCGGCAAGGTTTGAATCAGTTGCAAACCTGTCAATGCAGCCCAGTCAATCAATTTCTTCAAATCCAAAAATTCGCCCACACCAAAACCTTCGTTACTACGAAGTGAAAACACGGGAATAGCTACCCCCGCACCACGAAAGAGGGGCAGATCAAAATACAAACCTTCATCCGTGAACACGGCTTTATCATCAGTAAAAGAAATACCTTCGGTAACACGATTTTCTCTGTTTTCCCACGAAACTATTTTTTTATTATTCGGGGAGTAAATTACATATTTGTATTCCAACGGGAAAGCAAATTCATCAGCGTCCACTTCAACAAACCACGTACGGAAATTATCCGTATGCATCAACACCACATCCGCTTCCCTCCAGTAACCTAAAACCCGTTGATTACCCAACACACCCAACAGCAAACCTTGCATCCGAAGCAATGCAGCCCATTGAGGTTCATATTTAACTACAAATGTTAGTTTCATAATTTTGTATTGACAAATATTTAAAAAACAGAATCAGCTCTAACCCATATTGATTCAAGGGGTTTACAAAAAAAGCTACGCCCCGTCAAAGTTATAAAAACTTTGCTTTCGGGGGTAGCCTTGACTGTATATAAAGATATGAAAACCTAACCGCAACGTGAATAACCACAGGTTTTACACGTTAAACATCCTTCTTGATAAACCAACGTTTTATTTCCACACGTGGGGCAGGCTTGACCTTCCAAAGCCGTACCATCAGGGATATATTTTTTTAAAGCACGTTCTACTCCTACTTTCCAAGTGTTGATTGATTCGCTATTAAGTTGCAAGCCCGATACCAGTTTAATTACCTGATCGATAGGCATACCGTAACGCAACACGCCGGAAATTAATTTAGCATAATTCCAATACTCTGGATTAAACTTATGCGACAAGCCTTCCACCGTGGTTTTAAACCCACGTTTATTAGTAAATTGAAAATCGTATCGCGTGCGACCATTTTCATCCTTCATCTTTATAATCTTTCCGGTAGTCACTGCTTTAGGCAGCATGATACCTTCGTCTTCATCCGCAAGCCCCGTGAATACCTCGTAAGGATAATCATCCAACAAACCTACAAAGGCAATCCATTTTTCTTTATTGTTTTGAAAACGAACCACATCACATTCAAGCTCTGTAGGCCGTTCTGTCGTGCGCGATGGATAACAGTTGCAATCCTTTTTCTCTTCCTTATCTTCTTCTTTCTTTTCAGAAGAGCTTACCAGCACACCGGCACGCGACCCGTCACGATAAACCGTGGCTCCTTTACAACCTGATTTCCAAGCTTCCACGTACAATTGACCTACTAGTTCTTCGGTGGCATCATTCGGTAAATTAACGGTTACACTAATAGAATGATCTACCCACTTTTGAATTTTACCTTGCATTTTTACTTTCTGCATCCAATCCACATCGTTAGCGCAGGCCTTATTATAAGGCGACTTGGCAATCATAGCCACCCGTTCTTCTTCCGTGTAATGTTTCGTCACATCATAGCCGTTGGCTAACATCCAGGTAACAAACTTATGATGGAACACGGTAAACTCTTCCCACGAATCGCCCACATCATCCACAAAATCAATGCGTACATTGCCATCATTCGGATTCACCTTGCGCCTACGGGTATAATAAACCTGAAACGCGGGTTCGATACCCGAAGTAGTTTGCGTCATAATGCTGGTAGTTCCAGTCGGAGCAATGGTTAAGCAAGCTATATTACGGCGACCGTATTGAGCCATTTCCTTGTATAATTCAGGATCTGCTTCTTTTATCCGGTTAACAAATGGATTATTTTTCTCTCTTTCGGTATCGTATATGGCAAAAGCACCACGATCTTTGGCCATCAGCACGGACGAACGATAAGCCTCAACGGCAATGATTTTATGTATTTCTTCCGAAAAATTAGTGGCCTTGTCGGTTCCATAACGAAAGCCTAAGGCTGCCAGCATATCACCTTCACCGGTAGTACCTACTCCGGTACGACGGCCTTGGGCACTTTTTGTTTTGATTTTTTCCCAAAGAAGTTTTTCAGTGCGTTTTATTTCTTCGTCTTCAGGATCCAAATTTATTTTTGCTATAATTTTATCAATTTTTTCTAATTCCAAATCGATAATATCATCCATGATGCGTTGTGCCAGTTGCACATGTTTCCTGAACAAGTCGTAATCAAACGAAGCTTGCTTTGTAAACGGATTCTTTACATAAGAATATAAGTTGATTGCCAACAGACGGCAACTATCATACGGACATAATGGAATTTCGCCACAAGGATTGGTGGACACGGTGCGGAAGCCTAAATCGGCATAACAATCGGGTACGGATTCTCGAATAATGGTGTCCCAAAACAATACGCCGGGCTCGGCCGACTTCCACGCGTTATGAACAATTTTCTTCCACAACGATTCGGCATCTATTTCTTTGGAGAACCAAGGTTTATCGGAAGTAACAGGATATTGTTGTGTATATGGTTTCTTGCTCAGCATGGCTTGCATGAAATCATCGTGCATTTTAACTGACACATTGGCTCCTGTTACTTTCCCTTGCTCCAACTTTGCATCAATAAAAGCTTCAGAATCTGGATGTTTAATTGAAACACTTAACATCAACGCACCTCGACGGCCATCTTGAGCCACTTCGCGTGTGGAATTGGAATAACGCTCCATAAACGGAACAATACCTGTGGATGTAAGTGCTGAATTTTTCACAGGAGAGCCTTTCGGACGAATGTGCGACAAGTCGTGCCCCACACCCCCACGGCGTTTCATCAATTGTACCTGTTCTTCATCAATTTTAATTACCGCCCCATAGGAATCAGCTTCTCCATCGAAACCAATCACAAAACAATTGGACAAGGAAGCAATTTGAAAATTATTACCAATACCTGTCATAGGGCTACCCTGAGGTACTATATAGGTGAAACCTTTAAACAAATCGAACAGCTCTTGAGCCGAAAGCGGATTTTTATATTTTGCTTCCACACGGGCTACTTCATTTGCCAAACGCCAATGCATATCTTCCGGCGTTTTTTCATACAACTTTCCGTACGAATCTTTCAAGGCGTATTTATTTACCCAAACACGAGCAGCCAACTCGTCACCTTGAAAATAAACTAACGAAGCTTCAAAAGCTTCTTCATGAGTAAAAGTTTTGTCTTTCACGGTACTCTATTTTATTGATTCCTAACTAACGGGGAATAAATGATTGTTGATTTTTTTGTCTTACAATAATAACATCGATAAATGAAAATAAAAAATTTATTGGCAAAAATATTTCAACAAAACGAAAAAAGTTTTCCAAAAATAAAAATAAAACACTGACAATAAGTATCTTGCATCAAATATAAGCGCAAAAAGTTTTCCAAAAATAAAATTCAATAACAATACAACACATTAAATTTTATTTTTGTTCAATGCTTTTGAAAATAAAAATAAATAAAATGTAAAAACTTTAGGGGGAAAGAGTTTTTACTTACAGAATAGAAATCTGTCATTAGATTAGTGTTACAAAGTTGTAACTTTTAGATAAGAGAAAAAAGAAATTGAGGGGAAAGTTTTCAACAATCGACTACCTTATAATCGATCAAAAGTTGAAAATCATATTCAAAATTAGGGGTGAAAATAGATTTTCCTAAGGAGTCCTTCACTTCCTTGATAGTCCAAAAACGGCCATCCATCAGTTCATCGGCATTGGGGGTTATCTCTCCGTCGTAAATTAGCGTGTGGACATAAACCAATTCGCTTTCTATAGCAGAATGCCATTGGTAAGTATAAGCAAATATAGGCAGCACATCTTTGAGTCCTAGTTCTTCAAAACATTCTCTTTTCACAGCTACTTCCACGGTTTCGCCAAAATCGACATGGCCGCCTACCGCTGTATCCCATTTACCGGGCTGAATATCTTTAGTTAAATTACGCTTTTGTATATAAATATATCCCTTACTATTAAAGATGTGAACATGCACCACCGGGTGTAAAAGCATTGAACCACCATGACATACCACACGCGTTTCCTTACCAATCACCTCACCCTCATCATTTACTATAGGAAATATTTCTTCCGACATTTTCAAATGTTTAATAAAACAGGGGCAAAAATACATTATATAAAAAATATTTGTACAATAACATCCATTAAATTTTCAACACAAGAACAATTAATTATTGCTAAATTTCGTTTCCTTTGTAATATCAACAACGAACAAATGAAAAAAATAATCATTTTCATTGCATGTAATTTATTTATTTCCGGCTTATTAGCTCAGAATAACGACAATATATTATCAACAAAAAGCCATGAGTTGCTCAACAAGTACCTGGTTGACATTATGCACAAGCAATATGCCGAGCGTAAAAATCGATTGAACGACGCGTTGCAATCAAAAGAAAAACTAGCGGCTTATCAACAGGATTGCAAGCTACAATACAAGCGATTACTAACCAGTTTCCCTAAAAATATAGAAAGTACCTTCCCCGTGGCCGATTCAATCGGTTCTATCGCCCGCGATACATATACTATACAGAAAATTATTCTAAGTAAGCGCATTACCACAAACTTATACCTCCCCAACCAAAAGGGGGTGAAACCTGCTATACTTTTCTTCTGCGGACATGAAATGACATCCAAAGCCACCGAATCATATCAGAAAACTGCTATACTACTGGCAAAGCAAGGCTTTATCGTGTTGGTAATAGACCCTACCGGACAGGGAGAGCGGGTTCAACTCACGGATAGCACGGGGAAAAGCCTTACCCGTGGTTCCAGCACCGAACATACCTTGCTCAACACAGGTGCGGGATTGATAGGTTGGAGCGTTATGAATGAAGAGCTCATTGACAATTTTATGTGCATGAATTACCTGTGTAGCCGCATGGATGTGGATAAAAACAGGATAGGATGCATCGGCAATTCGGGAGGCGGGGCTCAAACCTCATATTATTCCGCGATGGACAGCCGGATAAAAGCGGCAGCCTGTTGCAGTTGGTTTACACAACGGGACCGCATGCTGGCTATTAATGGGCCTGACGACGGGTGTCAATACCTATGGAACGAAGGCCGTACTCAATTGGAAATTGCCGATTACTACATTATGCAAGCCCCCCGCCCTACATTAATTTTAGCAGGCAAAAAAGATTTTATTGATTATAAAGGTTCACTCAATGCTTTTGATGAACTGAAACAAGTATTCACTAAACTGGGCAAACCCGAAAATGCTGAATCCTTTGCCTACGACGACGGGCATGGCATTTCAAAACCCAAACGGGAAGTGGCTGCCCGCTTTTTCAAAAAGCAGTTGATGAATGAGGATAGTCCTGTAACAGAAGGCGACTTAGCCGTGTTGCCCGATAGCGTACTCCGTTGCACCAAAAGCGGACAAATGCGCGTGGAAGTAAAGCAAGAGGCCTCGATGCAAGAACGGGATTTGGAAATGGCTAAATATTATGTAAAGAACCGAAATAATTTTCAAGTATTCGGAGTGGATTCTAGTCGCACGATAATAAAAAAAATACTGAATTTGCCCGATACGAAAGAACCGATACAGATAGAACGTGTGGGTAAAAAAACAAACGAGGCCAATTACCTCGGTCAAGCATTTATAATTAGCCGGAAGGATGAACCGGAATTACCTGCAAGGCTACTATTACCCAAAAACGGATTAAACCCTCAAGCCAAGGTATTTGTTTTGCTATCCGATAGTGGGATGCAACAAATGCTGCACACACCAGCCACCGACAGTCTGCTACTAAAAGGGAATGCCGTTATACTAACCGACCCAAGGGGCATTGGCGAAACAAAAGACGATCCGGCTAAAAACAATAAGAAGTATTATAATGATGATTACCGAAACGCGGCACTATCTTTATTTATCGGTCGTCCATTGTTAGGCCAACGGGTAGTTGATATACTTTCGGTACTGGATTTCATATCAGCCCAACCGGAATTGCAGGGATTGCCGATAAGCTGCATTACGTACGGAAATATAGGTGTGGCTGCCATTCATGCGGCTTATTTAGATAGCCGGTTGCATAAGGTGGACACCAACCATTGCGAGAAAAGCTGGATAACGCTGATAGAAAATCCGTTAGAGAAAAACAAATTAAGTTTAGCCATCCCTAAAGTGTTGATGTATTACGACATTCCGCTTTTGCTAAAATAGAATAGAAAATCTCTGTTAAAAAACAAAGATTAAACCTCCTTTTGGTTTATTTTTGCATCAAAAATAAAGTAGAATATGCGCTACCTAAAATGCACACATTGCGGGCACTTGAACGAAGTGAAAACCGAATACCTAACACTTTGCAGCGAATGCAACAAAAAACTGGAAAATAATTACACCGACTGGAAAGAGCAAAACCCCGATAAATCGTTTGAAGACTTTAATGCCTTGGTTTGCGTTGAAGAAGAGCAACTGGAGGCCACAACAACATCGGAACAAAAGCCAAAGAAAAATGCAGGAATAAAATATGGTGCTATCTTTTTAGCAGCCCTTGCTGTTTTTTTTATAATCGGCCATTTTGGAGGAAATTATGTTCGGAACATGCTCAACCCGAACCACCAAACAGGGGTAAACAAAGAGATGATGAAAATTGTGGGAGAAATAAATAAATCGTGCCCTATGATGGTGGATGCCGAAAGCAGGCTGGATAATGTAGAAGTACTTTCACACCAAATTATCCAATTTAACTACACGTTGGTTAACTGCAGGAAAGAAAGTTGCGATTTCGAGAAAATAAAAATCGCCCTTACACCCGAAATAACAAAATACGTGAAAACAAATCCGCAAATGGAAGCCATGCGCGAAGCCAACGTTACATTCAATTACGAGTATCGCGATGCAAACAAAAATCAGTTATTTGTTATTTCCATCACGCCTAAAATATACATGGCACACTAAATTAAAAATCCAATCGCCACGCACATCCGTTTTTCCAATCGGAGCAACCATAGGCTGTTTTTCCTTTTAGCACGGTACCTTTTCCGCAAGCAGGGCAAGGCTTCCCTATCAGTTCATCGTTAGGTACAAGTGTGGCTTTCGAGTCCTTCACCTCTTTCTTAACTCGTGGCTTGGTTTGTTTTTCTTTTTTAGCAGGCTCTTCGGGTTTCTTTTCTTCTATCGAAAATTGCTTGTAGGCTGCATTTTTGCCATTTAGCACTACTTGCGTAACCATTTCTTTAAGCTCCTCCATAAAGAGTTTTGCATCATAAATTCCCCGTTCTATTTCCCGGAGTTTCTTTTCCCACACCCCGGTAAGTTCAGCTGATTTCAGCATGTCGTCCTGTATCGTTTGTATCAAGTCAATACCCGTTTGCGTGGGTATCAGGTTTTTGCGCTCCTTGCGCATATAGTTTCGCTTAAACAGGGTTTCTATAATGGCCGCACGGGTAGAAGGACGGCCTATGCCGTTTTCCTTCAAGGCATCCCGTAGCTCCTCGTTATCCACCAGCTTTCCTGCCGTTTCCATCGCACGCAATAGGGTTGCTTCGGTATATTCCTTGGGTGGTTGCGTCCATTTTTCAGCCAAGTCCGGCTCATGTGGGCCACGCTCCCCTTTTACAAAGTCGGGCAGCACCCATTCATCGTCAGCCTCTTTTTCTTCCTCGGTTTTTTCTTTTCCGCCAAACACCACCCGCCAACCGGGTACTAATATCTGTTTCCCGGTCACCTTAAACTCGATGCTATCCACTTCACCTAGCACCGTGGTGGTTGATATTTTACAATCGGGATAAAACACGGCAATAAAGCGACGTGCCACCATATCGAACACCTTATGCTCTTCGGCGGTAAGGTTATTAGGATGCACCCCCGTGGGGATAATAGCATGGTGATCGGTCACCTTGGCATTATCAAATACTTTTTTCGACTTCGGTATTTTTCCTTGCAGCAACGGAGCGGTCAAGGCTTCATAATCCTTGATTCCTTTCAGTATATTGGGTATTTTAGGATAAATATCTTCACTCAAAAAAGTAGTATCTACACGCGGATAAGTAGTTACTTTTTTCTCGTAAAGCGATTGAATAAGTTTCAATGTTTCGTCGGCTGAATAGCCAAATTTCTTGTTGCATTCCACCTGCAACGAGGTAAGGTCAAACAAACGTGGGGCAAATTCATTGCCTGCCTTTTTAGTTACGTCGGTTATTTCAAACTCGGCATTTCTTACCTGTTCCAAAAAAGCCTGTCCTTCTTCCTGCGTGCTAAATCTACCTTTGGTAACCGAAAAGGTAGTGTCCCTGTATATGGTTTTTAATTCCCAGTAAGGTTCCGGGTTAAAATTCTCTATTTCCAGATGGCGGTTCACAATCAGTGCTAAGGTAGGCGTTTGCACCCGTCCGATGGAAAGCACCTGCTTCCCTTGCCCGTATTTAATGGTGTAAAGCCGCGTAGCATTCATGCCCAACAACCAATCACCAATAGCACGGCTCAACCCGGCTTCGTACAGGTGCTGAAATTCCTTTTCGTCCTTTAGTTTGGCAAAGCCTTCTTTAATAGCTTCCTCCGTCAATGATGAAATCCATAGCCTCTTGATAGGGCATTTGCACCCGGCCTTTTGCAGCACCCAGCGTTGTATAAGCTCTCCCTCCTGCCCCGCATCACCACAGTTTATCACCTCATCGGCTTTTTGCACGATGGATTCGATGGCTTTAAATTGCTTTTCGATGCCTGAATTTTCTATTAGCTTAATGCCGAATCGAGGGGGAATCATGGGCAAATAATTCAATCGCCAAGCCTTCCAGTCGGGGGTATATTCATGTGGTTCTTTCAGGGTACAGAGATGCCCGAATGTCCAGGTCACCTGGTATCCGTTGCCTTCAAAGTAACCGTCTTTGCGTTGGTTCGCTCCAAGTATCTGTGCTATATCTTTTGCCACAGAGGGCTTTTCGGCAATGCAAACTTTCATAAATTAAATGCGGAGTCAATTCAGTTTTGAAACAACAAATGTATGAAAAAATGAAGGTTCTTGTGACTATAGCCCGGCAGGAGTTATTAACATATTGACAAAACGGCCTAAAAAAGGAAGTATTATGATGCTATTTTTCACACGATAGTTGCTTTGTTTCCAAGCATATACTAAAATGCAGCTTTGACTTTGTAAAGCACATTCACAAAATCAAAACCGTACTGCCTATTATAATACAACTCTTATTCAGCGTAAATTAATCATGACTACATTCGTGCTCACTTTCATGTGCATGACAATTTTGGCCACCATCAACTATATAGCCTGTAAGATACTGACTGATTAAGGTATCTACATCACCCTGACAGTTGCGCACCACACTAATACCATGTTGTTTTAATACATTCACAGCACCATCACCAATACCTCCGGCAAGCATCACGTTAACACCGTCTTGCTCAAAAACAGAAGCGATATTCGATTTGCAACCACAACCTTTAGGCGATTCCATTCGTTCTGTCGACACTATTTTTTTATCATCCGAAACGGTATAAATCTGATAAAACTCGCAATGTCCGAAATGGGCATCAATTTCATTGTTACTTTTTACTGGAATTGCTATTTTCATAATCGTATAAATTAAATTGTTATAGTTACTCTATTATCATTTCTTTCCCCACATAAAAAAAATCCAGTTTAGAACCTAATATTTTTTTCATTTGATTGTACGGTTTATCTCCCGTGCAATGTCCCGTGTAAAACATGGTGTCGGGATAATCATTCTTTAAAGCCAACGCTATTTGTTCCACCTCCTCCGTTGATTCATATTGGTTCATATCATCAGTGTCCAACAAATGGAAACCGCCAATTACGGTTTTTATAGGTAACGCTGTTTTTTTCTTCACCGTGTGCAAAATATTTAGCAAACCACCATGTGCACATCCGGTGCAAACCATCTGTTCCTTTTCACCAAAGCAAAACAGTAGTTCATGATTGAAATCGTCAGCCATCAAACCATCCCCACTATCTTTCATCAAAAATGAATTTCCTTTGGGTGTAGCAAAATCCGAATTCTCATTATGTAGAACGCGAATATCTTTTTCCAATACGGTATCAACCGAAATTCTAATGAAACGGGAATAGGAAAAATTCAACTGAATCTTCGGACTGATGTCCTTCAATTCTCTACGGGAAGAATAATATTTTTGAGAAAGAGCATGTTCGGAAACAATGATCTTTGCCTTTTTATTTTTTCGAAGGAAAAACGGCAATCCACCTACATGATCCGCGTGCCCATGCGTCAAAAACAGGTAATCAACATCCGCAATATCAATGCCCAGTTTATGAGCATTTCGAGCAAATCCTTCGGTAGCACCCACATCTACCAAGCATTTATGATTTTCCATTTCCAAGTACATGGAAAAACCATGCTCACGCTCCAAGGTGGCATCCTGCTTCCGGTTGTCCATCAAAATCTTGGCTATCATCATTCTGTTGTATTTAATGGCGTAAGCTCGTCCAAATCATAATTCCGGCAGTTTTTACATCTTGTATGGTTCTCCAATCCCTCTATCAACTTAAAGCATCGCTTACATCGGTACCATTGTGCTTCAAATTGCACGTTTCCACCATCTATTACCACCATTTTTCCTTCTACAAAGGCTTTGGCTATAGCTTGGCGAGCCTTTTCATAAATTCGGGTTAAGGTAGGTCGGGAAACGTTCATCCGCTGGGCGGCCTGCTCCTGAGTCAACCCGTCATAGTCCAACAACCGGATAGCTTCATATTCTTCCAGCAGCAATGTAACGGAGCCTAATTCTCCACACGGAATACCATAGGGTTTAAATCCCTGCATTTTAGGCGGATTACACATCTTTCTACATTGTTTGGGGCGAGGCATATTTCTTATTTTTTGATGTAAAGCAATGCAAATGTAATGAACTTATGTTCATAAACAAAATAAAAAAAGGAAAAGTTTCATGGGATAGAAAACCTATACAACTAAAATTTAGGATTAAACAGAGAAAAGGGAGGAAGGTAGAAAAAAGTAGTGCGTAGCAGAATCGAACTGCCATTGTCGGATTGAGAAACCGATCTCCTAACCGTTAGAGGAACGCACCTTAACATGTATGATAAAAGCCGTGCAAAGTTACACTTGTTTTAAATACGTTGTCATCGGTAAGGACGAATAATTTACATTAAAACGCACTATTTTCCGTGCGAGGGCACTTTAGTTCGTTGCCCAGTATTTCAGCTGCTCCGGCCACGAATCGTGCACACGGCCGCTTTGCATAATATTCCGCGGTACGGTCAGAAGGCGTAGAATTTTCAGGCTGATGTTTTATTTTCAATAAATCGGCACAAATAATAGTGCTAAACCTTTCTTTAAAAGCCAAAGCAGTGCGTTGTACTGCACCATAGTTGGCTGTTTTAGCAGCCTTATCATCCGGGTCGGTAGCCGGATATTCCAATCCTAGAATCATAAACATACCACTACATGCACCACACACTTCGCGCATGCGCCCCATGCCACCGCCAAAAGAGGCTGACAGTTTTTTAGCCAAATCGTCTTCCAGTCCATACACATCGCTGTAAGCTAAAAAAACCGATTGTGCACAGTTGTAACCCTCATTAAAAAGAGTCACCGCCTTTTCCTTGCGTTGGGCTACATTTATATCTTTCATTTCGTACAATTCTTTCTGATTAAATCCTTAGCACGGGCTGATCGGGGGTCTAACGAACTGGCCAAATTAAAATCAATGCAAGCCCCGTCATTGTCTTTAATTTCACGCTTCAACAATCCACGGTTAATAATAGCATTCACGTAGCTTGGATACAGTTTGATGGCTTTATTCAGATCGGCCAACGCTTCACGGTATTGTTTCATCACGGTGAGCAACTGGCCTCGGCTATTATAGGCACGCACGTAAGTGGAATCCAAAGCTACAGCCATATCAAAATCGAGCAACGCTCCTTTAGTATCATTTAGTTGTTGCTTTAATAATCCCCGGTTCACGTAAGCATCCAAATACTTCGGGTCGGCTTTCAAACAAGTTCCATAATCTTCGATAGCTCCCTGGAAATCGCCAAATTCAGCACGAGAAAGGGCTTTATTAAAATAAGTTTTTGCAGTTTGGGCATTTAAAACTGTAGTAAATAAAAAAAGGAAAAAACTCACTTGAAAAATCTTCTTAATCATCACGCTAACAAATCTATTAAATTAAAATTATCTCTATTTTCTCTCTCTTTCTTTATTTCGGTGCCTGACAATAGATATCCAGCATCTTCTGCGCAAGGGTAAATCCCATATCCACTGCCGTGGTCCAATTCTCACAAGCCCCTATTTTATCATTCATGTAAAAAAACGCGTTGCCCCGGTTGCAATACGTGCGAGCCATGTCGGGAGCCAACGCCAATGCTCGGTTATAATCGCCCACCGCACCCTTATAATCTTTCAGCACGTACCTAACCTGCCCACGATTGTTGTAAAAATCAGCATCATACGGATTAATACCAATGGCTTTGCCATACAAGCTTAACGCTTCTTTTATATTATCCGTTCCACCCATACGGGTTTTCACCAATGCTTTGTTGTAATAAGCTTCTGCATAAGCCGAATCCACCACCAAGGCCGAATCAAAATCGGCAATAGCTGAATCTAGCTGAACCAAGAAGTAGCGTGAAACACCACGGAAGTAGTAAGCCTCGGCATTCATACCCGAATCCAGTTTAATCACGGTTGTAAAATCCTTGATTGCCGCCCGGTTATCTTTATCCTCCGCGTAAGCCAATGCCCTGTTGAAATAGGCGTTTGAATACGTAGAGTCATATTGTATAGCTTTTGTGAAGTCAGCGATGGAACCCTTGTTGTCGTCCAGCATGTTTTTGGCATAGCCCCGGTTGAAGTAAGCTTCGGGGTAAGTGGAATCTACCTCTATCGCCTTATTGAAGCATGCCATAGCATCCTCAACTTTTCCCTTCTTCCCTTTTTGTATTCCTTTTTGAACCAACTTTTCAGCTGTTTCCGCAAAAATAGAACTAACGCAAATGCAAAGTAATAAGGTATATAAAAACTTTTTCATCAGTCAATTTTATAATAAAAATAGCTACGTTGGCATTAATCTTTTACCGTGCAAAATTAATAAACAAATTAATATTCCGTTGCTACCACGGAGAATATATTATTACAAAAAATGAGATTTTTTACAGATATTTATAAACCATATATGAGGCCACTCCTAACAGAAAAATGGCATATATTTTTTTGAATGTAGCCGACGGCAATTTAATGGCTATCTTGCTGCCAAAAAACACGCCACACACTATACCTACCGCCATCAACGCAGCATAAGTCCAGTTGAGGTATCCGCCTTGGGCGTAAACGATTACACTGGGCAACCCTACCGGCAACTGGAGTGCCGCCAACGAAGTGGCAGCCGCCGCCTTGGGGCTATAACGAAAGAAGCGGATTAAGATAGGCACAATTACGATACCGCCGCCCTTGCCAAACATACCGGCTATTACCCCGGCAAGCAAACCTACCAACACGTAAAGCCAAAAAGAACGCGTAACATGCTCCCCTCCGTCCGTTGCCGGTTTTTCAGCAGCCTCCTTTTTCCGATGAAACAATAATGCAGGAATATTAAGATACCCTAACGCCACGTAGAGTAAAAATGCAGCATACAGTTTTGCCAACAGGCTTATATCAACCGAAAGAGCCAGCTCCGCTCCAAAATAAGAACCGGCAATTAAGCCGAGAGCTATGAAAAGTGATTCGCGTATATTAATATAGCCCGCCTTGTAATACGTGATTACGCCCAAAACACCCACGGGCAAAAGCATAGCCGCTAATGATGCAGCATTGGCGTTAAGCATCTCCATACCAAAAAATGCTATCAACGTAGGCACCATCACTATTCCACCTCCGATGCCGAACAAACCGGACATCACCCCAGCCAACAAGCCTACCACTAAAACACCAAACTCCAAATACATAACTTATTATACTTTAAAAATGAAACATTCAATCTCGGTTATGCAAAAGTAGCTTTTTCCAGCATGTTGAACATTTAAAATATCTAACCAAATCTGTGTTGATAAGGTCAATGTTGATAAAAAAACGAAAATGAGGCGTTGCCCTGGCTGTTTTTCTTAATCACGGATGCCGCTTTTTCGGGCGTGGCATCTTTCATTTCGGGTAACTTGGCTTTCAGCGCGTAAACGGTAACGATATATTCGTGCCGCTGCCCTTTCGGTGGGCATAGCCCGACGTAACCGAACGAACCCGCGTCGTTCAACCCATTAAGCGCACCCGGTGGCAGGCTGTTGCTTGCACCCGATTTCAGGCTGGTGACCGTGGCCGGAATATTATATACCACCCAATGCCAGAAGCCACCTTCACGAGGAGCATCCTTATCAAAGATCGTAATGGCAAAACTTTTGGTTCCGGCGGGAGCACCAGCCCAATGCAATTGCGGCGAGAGGTTTTGCCCCTTGCAGCCAAACACGTTGGCCACCTGCTTACTCGTGGCCGTGTTCTTAACATCTTCGCTTTTAAGCGTAAAGGATTGCGCCATAGCTACCATGCCGAACAGCTGAAAGGCTAATATGGAAACAAATATTCGCTTCATATTTTGATATAGAATTATTTACATTCCGAGTTGTAAAAATTAGTTATCTGCACCATGTCTTTCTTCACTAACTGGTTTTTGGATAGTTTGAACACCAGCCCCTGACAATCGGAAAAGAACTCCGTCATATCCTTTTTAAAATCTTTAATTTCAGGCATTAAATACGTATCGTTACTCTTACGCAACACATATTTTCGGGATACCGATTTCAGTTCGTTACCATTTATTTTGGAAGTGCTTACCTGGTAATAGCGCAACAAGCGCAACCGGGTGCCATCTACCTCCAACTTTAAGAAAATATATTTAGGGGTGGACGACCCTGCATCCAATTTTAGTTTGTTAGGACACGAAAGCATGCGGTACTCCACGCTATCGTAAGTAAAGGTAACCATCGACACATCTTCACCCGAAGCCGTTTTCTTTTCGCCCTTGGCGTTGGTGTAGGTTATTTCCTTTTGCAACTTATCCATGTCCAACTGCCCATCCATAGCACCCACGGTAAGCTGAATTTTCACATTCTCCGTTTTGCCACCCTTATTTTTCAATTGAGCCGGCAGTTCTTTTAGCTCGGTAGTAACCATTTTCTCGGGTTTCTTGTCATTTCCGTTATCTTTTGCTTGCATAGCCGTTGAACTCAACAAAGCCACAATCCCCCATAATACAATCTGTTTTTTCATAATCCGTTTTTATAAAATTCCACATGCAAAATTAACAAACTAACTTCAACCCGAACATATCCAATTGGTTTTTAGCCATCTTTAAGATTTGGTGAAATTCCGACAGGCAATAGAGAACCAATTTTTTCCCCGAGGTAAAATTATTGCCTTTTTTTCGAGGGTGTTTTTCTCATCTGAGAAACACCAAAACAGATACTCCTCCTCATACAATCTATACCAACCACCCCTAGCAACACTTATATTATTAATAACAAACACTTTACATAAAACAGAGAAACAATTTCCCGGTAACATAAACGGATGCTTTAATAGTTTCCCGAAGTCATTTTCGGGTGTTTTTGATACCTTTTCCCATTTTTCTTGGGTAGTTTCTTGGGTAACTTTCAGGGTAGTTTCTCGGGTAGTTTCTCGGGTAGTTTTTGAGGTAGAAATTACCCTGAAAAATGGAACGAAAACGGCTTCTTTTATCAACACAAGGAAGCCCCCGATCGAACACAAAACCGTAACCTTACATCCCACCCCGTGGCATGCAAAGTTAGTATCCGTTTCTATCCTATACCTTCTTCTATCCATAACCTTCCAAAGATAAAGCATGGAGTGCGAAAACGGTTGTCGGAAAAATGACAAAAACGAACGTGAGGGATAAGGGGGATATAAAAAACGAACATTCAAACCCTGACAACGGTTGAAAACCTTGTCAGCGGTTGTATTGTATATTCGATGAGAAACCGCTGTCAGAGTCTTCCGACTGCTGACAGGGTAGTGGTATATTTTCTACAATTTATTTTCAACTTCTTCTTTCAACGGACTCAAATGCCTATTGATAATTACCCAAATCATAGAAGCATCCACGGCATCGTAAGCATGAATCAAACGATTGCGAAAGCCTACAATTTGACGTGCATGTTGAATACTTTCATCCGGGAAAAGTTTGTCAAATTTATTCACTGCCTCCCCTATTATCCCCAACTGACGTTCCACCGCACTTTGGGTTTTCAAATCGTTTGCATAATCAATAAATGTAGGTGTTGACTTTACAAACCCGTCTATTAATTCAATGGCACGTAATACATCAGCCAAATACTTCTTTCCCTGATCCGTCATAAATTAATATTTTGGTTGTATCAATGCTTTGGCGCAAAAAACGGTTGTGGATAGATGCATTGGTAAGTAAATCCACCTTGCGTTGAAAAAAGGCTTCAAATTTATCCCATAGCGAAAGCAGCTTTTCACCCCGCTCCATGGGGTCGGGAGCATCAATTTCCACTAGCAAATCAATATCACTATGCTCGTAATCGAATCGATTAGTTACCGAAGAACCAAAAGCATACAACGACTTCACTTTATGCTCTTTGCACAAGGCTATAAAATCATTTTCGTGTTTCGATATTTCGTCGGATATATACATCGTTCTCAATTATTTATCACAAAGATAGGAAAAGAAAAGGAAAAGAAAAATACTTTACTTCAATCCCATTAACCGAATAAAAATAAAAAACGGACAACGAAAGTAAAATCCGTGTCCACCTATACGTGTATTAAAACCCTGACAACGGTTGAAAACCTTGTCAGCGGTTGTATTCTGTATTTGTATTTGTATATTTGATGAGAAACCGCTGTCAGAGTCTTCCGACTGCTGACAGGGTAGGTTTAAACAAAACGAGGGCTTTTCTCATATACCCATGTAATTCATTATATTATTGGAATAGTGACATTGCCTGCCTTCGACTCCGCTCAGGCACCACGAGTAGGCTCAGGCACCACGGCCAGTGATTTTAATTAGAAAAAGATTAATCGCAACTTCACAACTCCCCGGTGGCTGAGCGGAGCCGAAGCCACACGCCAAAATCATTATTATTTATTACCTCTTAATAATGCTAATATTGATATGATTAATGCTAATCCCGAAAATATTAACGGCAACCATTTTGTTTTCACAAACCATCTTAATTGATCAACTTCTAAATTTTCTTTTTCAGTTCTTCTTTCAGATTCTTCCTTCTTTAATTGAAGACTTTTGAGATGTCCACCGTTTCGTTTTGTCTCTCTCCCGTGTTCATTAAGTGTGATAAAATATTTTTCTTGATCAAAATATCCAAATGACTCTAAATATTTTGCTAATTTTTTTTGATCATCATAATAAGAAATCTTTTTTTCAGGTTCATTGAAACTATAGATCAAATCATATAAACTAAAACGAGTATGCTCAGGACACTTATTTATAATTTTATCAACAAGTTCATCTAATTCCTGTTTCTCGTTTATTGGTGAATACAAAAGTTGATTGTCCATAGCTATTAATAAATATGTATCAGCAAATGTAAATACAATATACTCAAAAACAAAACAAGGGCTCCACAAATGTGAAACCCTTGTAATTATAATGTATTGGTGTGGCTTCGACTGCCTTCGGCTACGCTCAGGCACCACGGACAGTAAATATCCGGCGGTTGAGCGAAGTCGAAACCCGGTGGCTGAGCGAAGCCGAAGCCTAGTCTTCCAACAAAATTTCCAAGATAGCTACTGCTGCTTTGGCTACCGAAGTACCGGGGCCAAAGATGGCGGCTACACCCGCTTTGTAGAGGAAGTCGTAATCCTGTGCAGGTATTACCCCTCCGGCTATCACGATGATGTCCTCACGGCCTAGCTTTTTAAGCTCTTCCATTACTTGTGGCACCAGCGTTTTGTGTCCTGCTGCAAGAGAGGAAACGCCCAGTACGTTCACGTCGTTTTCCACGGCTTGCTTGGCTGCTTCGGCCGGAGTTTGGAACAAAGGCCCCATGTCCACGTCGAAACCGCAGTCGGCATACCCGGTGGCTACTACTTTAGCACCACGGTCGTGCCCGTCCTGACCCATTTTGGCAATCATAATACGTGGCTGCCTGCCTTCTTTTTTAGCAAACGCGGCGGTAAGCTCACAAGCTTTTTGGAAGTCCGCGTCATTTCTGGTTTCTGATGAATACACGCCTGATATAGTTCTAATGGTTGCTTTATAACGACCTACGATTACCTCGCAAGCGTCGGATATTTCTCCCAATGATGCACGTACACGTGCAGCTTCCACGGCCAACGCCAAGAGGTTGCCTTCGCCTGTTTTTACACAGTTGGTAATAGCGGCCAAGGCTGCTTTTACATCGGTTTCGTTACGGTTGGCACGCAGTTGTTTTAAGCGTTCTATTTGTTGTACACGCACCGCGGTGTTGTCCACTTCCAGAATGTCGATCGGGTCTTCTTTTTCCAATCGGTATTTGTTCACACCCACGATGGTTTGATTGCCGGAGTCGATACGCGCTTGCGTACGTGCCGAAGCTTCTTCAATACGCATTTTAGGCACACCGGTTTCGATGGCTGCCGCCATACCGCCCAGGCTTTGTACTTCCTCTATGAGGTGCCATGCTTTGTCCACCAACTCTTGTGTAAGTGATTCTACGTAGAATGAACCTGCCCAAGGATCTACCTCGCGGCAAATGTTGGTTTCTTCCTGTATATAGATTTGCGTGTTACGGGCAATACGTGCCGAGAAATCGGTTGGCAAAGCGATAGCCTCATCCAAGGCGTTGGTGTGGAGCGATTGGGTATGACCCAAGGCTGCTGCCATAGCCTCGATACAGGTACGACCCACGTTGTTGAACGGATCTTGCTCGGTGAGCGACCATCCCGATGTTTGCGAATGCGTACGCAAAGCCAACGATTTTGGGTTTTTAGGGTTGAATTGCTTCACGATTTTTGCCCACAATAAACGGGCGGCACGCATCTTGGCAATTTCCATAAAGTGATTGGTGCCGATAGCCCAGAAGAAAGATAGGCGTGGCGCGAAGGCATCGATGTCCATACCTGCATTTACGCCTGCGCGAAGGTATTCCAACCCGTCGGCCAAGGTGTAGGCCAACTCAATGTCCGCCGTTGCTCCTGCTTCCTGCATGTGGTAGCCGGAAATGGAGATGGAGTTGAACTTCGGCATGTTCTTCGACGTGTATTCAAAGATGTCGGCTATAATTTTCATCGAGAATTTAGGTGGATAGATGTACGTGTTACGCACCATAAATTCTTTCAAGATGTCGTTTTGGATAGTTCCGGCCATTTCGTCCAGCTTGGCTCCTTGCTCCAACCCGGCGTTGATATAGAACGCGAGGATAGGTAGCACAGCACCGTTCATGGTCATGGAAACGGACATTTTGTTCAACGGAATACCGTCGAAAAGCACTTTCATATCTTCCACCGAGCAGATGGATACGCCTGCTTTACCCACGTCGCCCACCACACGTTCGTGGTCGGCATCGTAGCCACGGTGCGTAGCCAAATCGAACGCCACGGAAAGTCCTTTTTGTCCGGCAGCCAGGTTACGGCGGTAGAACGCGTTGGACTCTTCGGCGGTGGAGAACCCGGCATACTGACGGATGGTCCAAGGGCGCATGGCGTACATTACCGAGTAAGGGCCACGTAAGAAAGGGGCTATACCGGCGGCATAGTTCAAGTGCTCCATACCTTCCAAATCGGTTTTGGTATAGATCGGTTTCACGGCAATTTGTTCGGCCGTAAGCCAAGAGCTGTCAGCCACCTGCGTATTTGTAGCAGCAGACACTTCAGCAATGTTTATCTTTTTAAAATCTGGGTTCATTTAATTTAGATTTTTAGAATAAAGAGTAAAGAACAAAGACTGCGAACATTACTTTGTTTCGATGCTATTCCTTATTCAATTTATTTTTAAATCCTATTATCATTTTTTGAAGCTCAATGATTTTATCTTGAATAGACTCAAAAACCACTGAATCAATATATTTTAGATTTAAAGCAATAGTTAGTTCAGTTTCCAATTCGAGCGAAGAACCAATAGACATTTCTAAAAAACGGGCAAAATCTTTATTACTTGATTTTGCAGAACCTTCGGCAATATTTGTTGGCAGAGATACTGCTGCACGTTGCATTTGCGATATTAATCCAAATCGCTCGTGAGCCGGAAATAAATTTGTTAACTGATAAATTTCAGTTACCAAACTCATTGATTTTGTCCAAATATCTAATTTTCTAAAATTATGCACAGCTCCCGTTTTCTATCTTTACTCTTTGTTCTTTGCTCTTTATTCTAAACCAACTTTGCATTAAACGCTTTCAGGGTTTCCAGCACGTTGCTGCGAACATGTACGAAATGCTCTATGCCTTGGGCTTTGAGGTCGTCCATGCAGGCGGGCGAACCGGCTACTACAAAGAGTTGTTTGCCGCCGATGGCTTTGAATGCTGCCGGGGCTAGTTCTGCATATTCGTCGTCGCTTGAGCAAAGCACGATGATGTCCGCACCCGCTTTTTGAGCAGCGGCAACGCCTTCGTCTATCGTTTTGAAGCCCAGGTTGTCCACCACTTCGTAGCCTGCACAGGCAAAGAAGTTGCTGGAGAATTGCGCACGTGCTAAACGGAATGCTAGGCTTCCGATGGTGAGCATAAAGGCTTTAGGGCGTTTAGTTGCTTTTTCGGTAGCCAGTCGAAGTGCTTCAAATTGCTCGGCACCACGGTTGTAGGTGAGCGTTTCAATCGTGGCATCGGCAGCTTTATCGCAAGCGGTGCTTTTTTCTATTTTAGCGGCAGCCTGTTCGTTGAAGTTAGGAAATTGGTTTGTACCCAACAGAATTTCCTTGCGGCTGGCAATGGCATTGGCACGGGCGGTAGATGATGCTTGAATTTGAGCTTGAATAAAGCCTTCTTTCACGGCAGCGTAGAAACCGCCTTTGTCTTCCACTTCCAGGAAATGTTTCCAAGCTTCCTGCGCGATGGCAAGCGTAAGGTTTTCAATATAATAAGAGCCGGCGGAAGGATCTACCACTTTATCGAAATGAGATTCTTCCTTCAACAATAATTGTTGGTTGCGGGCAATACGTTCGGAGAAATCGTCGGGCGTTTTAAATGCCTTGTCGAAAGGGCTAACGGTAAGCGAATCCACACCACCCAGGGTGGCCGACATTGATTCTGTTTGAGAGCGCAGCAAGTTTACATGTGCATCGTAAACGGTTTGATTCCAGTCTGAAGTGATGGCATGAACGTTCATCTTGGCTGCACATTTGTCATCGTTACCTATCCCGTAAGCTTCTACAATTTTAGCCCATAGCAGACGAGCTGCACGGAATTTGGCTATTTCCATAAAGTAGTTGGAACTAATGCCAAAGCTAAATTTGATTTTTTTAGCTACCAGCGCGGCAGGTTGTCCGGCTTCGGTAAGTTGCTTGAGGTATTCGTTACCATAGGCCAACCCAAAGCCCAGCTCTTGTACTATATAAGCTCCGGCGTTGTTGAAGATATAGGGGTTAGCACCTAGCACACGGAACTTTGGAAGAGATTCGGAAGCTTTTACCAATTCGGTGGCAAGAGCCGCGATGTTTTCGGCATCCTTGCCTTTTTCCAACATGCGTTTGAAGGGGTCGAAGTTAACCGAACCTTGCACTTTTGCAGCGTCGATGTTGTTTTTCTTCACGTAATCGGCTAGTAACGTAACGAGTTTAGCCGACTCTTTGTAGCAGGTGCGGAAGTTAAGTTCGATGCACTCCAAGCTAATGCCTTTCAGTAAGGTGTCAACGGTTTGTTGGCTCACCAAATCGGCCGATAAAACAAAGCCGATGGAATCTACCCCCTTGTTCAGTATCTCCAATGCTTTTTTGTTAGCTTCGGCAGCGGTTGTTACCTCAATTTCCTGACGCACATACCACTCATTTGTTTTTTTAGTACCACGCACGTACGGGAATTCACCCGGAAATGAATCGGTAGCGGAGATATTTTCAATGTCCTCCTGTCGGTAGAAAGGCATTACTTTAAATCCCTCGTTTGTTCGCCAAACAAGTTTTTTTTCAAAGTCGGCTCCTTTTAAGTCGGCCGTGATTCTTTCCATCCATTGCGCGGTGGTAACGGGTGGAAATTCCGAAAACAATTTCTGTCTATTATCTGCCATAATATAAAGTTGTGGTTTGAAAATATTTTTTGAAAGGCACAAATTTACAGTATTTTATTTAGTTAAAGATTGTTTTACGTGAGATTTTTAAACGAAAATAGAACCTTGAAGATATAAGCCGAAGATAAAAAAAAGGTAAAGCTTAAAAAAAGCCTTACCTTAAAACAATGAGCGGAAAACGGGACTCGAACCCGCGACCCCAACCTTGGGAAGGTTGTGCTCTACCAACTGAGCTACTTCCGCGATAGCAATGAACAAAATTAAGAAACAATTCTTTATTTAAAGATAAAAATTCAACAAAAACGTAAAGTTTTTTACAATAAAAAAATCCCGTTGAAAAATATCAACGGGATTGCTTGTTAAGTGCGCTAGATGAGACTCGAACTCACACAGGCTTGCGCCCACTACCCCCTCAAAGTAGCGTGTATACCAATTTCACCACTAACGCATTAAATTTATCCTTACAGCGAAAAAACAGCACTCGTTTGAACTGTCTCTTTTCTAATCTTCGCCTTGCTCCGAACAGAGCTTTTAAAAGGACAAGCAAAGATACATAAAATTTCACTTTGTACAACCCCAAAACTGAATTCGAGGAAGGATTGGCTGAATTTAGAAATGCACAGGGCTTGCAACTACATTGCGCCATTGTTGTTGGGTACATTTGAAAATACGGGTTAGGGGACACTGTTTTCTTTTCTCATTCTGTCTATATTGTCATGAATAATTCTTTCAATTTTACGAGGTTCATCGCATTGACTGTCACTTGCATGAAATTCACAACGCGGACAATCAAAACTAAATCCGTACATGCTTGAATTATCAATCATTGGTGTATCACAATTTGGACAATGAGCCTCCATATCTGTAATTATCCATCCATCCCCTGAAGTACTCCATTTCCAATCCCAAGTCCATTTCCATTTTTTTAATTTTCCTTCTCTGTATGTATGAAAATCAGGTAAAACAGGCTCCTCTCCTTTTGATTTTTTAATTAAATAAATTATTCCTACAAAAAAAGCAATAGCCATTAATATCCACCAAATCTTTAATTCAAAATTCAGTGCATTTATTAAAGTTCTCCATGCCCAATTAAATATAGTTCCAATTGTTGTAAAAAAAGGATTTTTTTTAAAGTAATCATATCCTATTGTAAGGAACAAACTAAAAATAGCAGTACTAATGCTTATTATCCATGGAGATTTTGTTGTTTTTTTTATTATCATCTTCGTTTACTTTAAAAGTATACTTTGTTTTATTTTAGCTTATGAAAATCCATGTTTTGAAATTGAACCTACGGTACCAAATACTTTTATTTTTTTCTCAACCACGCATCTGTAAATTTTTCTCTAAATTCTTCTAATACTTCCTCAAATCTAATATATCCTGCATCTTTTAATTTATCAGCGAACTGAATTGCATTTCCTTTTCCCGCAATTGCAGACCAAAAATACCTTACCATACCAGAAGCATCTTTTTGATTCTCTAATCTCATTATAGTAAGTCTAACTCCTTGTTTTATTTCACTAGAAGCTGTGGAATTTAGTATTGGATCAAATACTTTTTCATGGAGAAAAGCCATAATTTCATTTTGTTTTACCGTCATCATTATAATAATTTAGGATAATAACATACTAACGCAAATTTCCATAGTCACTCTATATATTTTTCTCACCCACAAACATACCAAAAAACAACAACCAAACAATATCGTTTTAATAAAAACATAAAAAAGCCTCATCAAAATTCTGATTATCAGATATTTGATGAGGCTATTTTGTACCCAAAACAGGACTATGGTTTCAGTTATTCAACTTCATTCAATTTCTTATATCTACATTGATTACTAGTACTTTGTGATTAATAAATAAGTACTTAAAAGTAAACAAATGTAATTAAATATAGAAATTGTTTCAGTAATGTTTCAGTAAAATAGATGTATTTTGTATATTTGTAAATACAATACAATGCTTACAATTATGGCAACATCATTCAATTTGGAACTGAACAATAAACCGACACACAAAAGTACATATAAAATATTACTTCGGATAACTCAAAATAGAAAACATAAACGAATCAGTACTTCTATTGAGCTTAAAAGTCAGAAAGATTATAACCCAAACGCTAAATATGGATACTGGATTAGAGCATCCGAGCCGAACCACAAGGTTTGGAACGAAACTCTTATTCAAGAAATAGAAAAAGCAAAACAAACATACAGAGAACTTAAAGAAAAAGGACTAGCCTCATCCGAGCTTATAAAAGCTACTATTAAAGAAACAGAAGTTTACACATCTTTCTTGGGATACGCTAAACAGAGAACAAAGGATATATTAAACGAAGGTGGGTACCGTAACTTTAAAAAATACAATGGCTTTTGCAATAAGTTGGAAGCATTTTTAAAAACCAACAAAAAGAAAGACCTTCTTTTTGTTGAATTAACGCCTTCCATGCTTTCTAAGTTTGAAGCTTTTCTTCATACATTGAGAAATGAACGAAACCAAGATGCTATGTTGCACCCTAATACAATAGCTGTTAATCTGAGAATTTTCAAAACTATCATTAACCGTGCAATAGAAATTGACAAACTCATAAAACCGGAACAAAACCCATTTCTTGGTTATAAATACACAAGGGAAGTAAGCACACCCAAAGAAAAATTGAATGAATCCGAAATAAAGCTTATTGAAGATTTGAATTTAGAGGAAGGCTCCCTAATATGGCACTGCCGTAATTACTTCCTGTTTTCTTTTTATTTAGCAGGTATCAGAGCTGGCGACCTTATACAATTGCGTTGGTGTAATATAACTGAGGATGGCCGTTTGGAATATCGCATGGCAAAAACGAAAAAAGACCGAAGTATTTTCCTACATGACAAAGCTCGAAATATTTTAAATCATTACTATAAAGAAGAAAGTAAGCCCACTGATTACATTTTTCCTTTACTTGACAGCAACGCACCTTACTCAAAAGCAATAACCTCGGAACAAAAAGCCACGCTCCCACCCGATATGATTATAAAGCTAGATGACACGGTAAGTGGCAAAAACGCATTGATAAATAAATATCTTAATAAAATAGCAAAGCAAGCCGAAATAGAAAAACATATATCCATGCACATTGCACGGCATAGCTTCGCTAAAATTGCAAAAGACAACAATGTGGATAACAACCACCTTAAAAACCTGTTAGGCCATTCAAATATTAAGATTACTGAAACATACATGGGTAACTTTGAAACGCAAGAAACGGACAATGTAATGGCTTCAATATTCAAGAAAAAAGAAGATCCACAAAAAGAACTAGAAGAACTTTTAAAGGCTCTTCCTTCCGAAAAGATAAAAACACTAATTGAACAATTAAAACATTGACATAATGAGGATTGAATTTAATGGAAAGTATCTAACTGATTTTATGGATACTTATTCAAAAGAATATGAGCAGTTCGTAAAATATGGGAAAAATAAGCAATTAGCATACGATATTAAAGGAAATATAAATTTTGATGATATTCTTTGGTGGATATTCACGTTTATTGTTCCTAAATCTGAAAATAATCGAGAATATGAATTAATTCAATTATTTAAAATTTTAAAAGATGGATTGAAAAACAAAAATCTTCAGGTCAAAACAAAGAGAAATAACATTAGTGCACTTCTTAACGTTTCAAATGTAAATATTGTCATTCAATTGCTTCTAAGTGTTAATAACAGTCTAATTCTCTATATGAATAGGTATTATAATTTAATGGGGAAACATGACAATGAAATTAACAAGTTCGAAAAACAATATATAACTGACCAAGAATTAATTGAGTTGAGTCCTGAATTTGATGATTATTTGAGAAAAGAAGCAACCTCAAAATATTACACATTATGTACTAATGATGAAATTAAAATCATTGAAGATCAATTGAATTATTATAAAAATAATCGCCTGACAGAAATAAAAGAACTTATTGGAATTTTGCTAAATAAACTTAGGAAAGTAAAAGCTTTTAGAACAGATCTAAAAACTATTGCAACAAATGAAGCATGCTTCTTATACGATATACTGGATTATTTTGAAATAGTTCCTAATGCAGATTTCATGAATTCACAAGAAAAATATCAATTTATTAAAAGATATTTAAAGTAATCTTTCTTAGTCGTTTACTTCTTTTTAGGTTTTTTCGTTTGTTTTTTTTTATCTTGAAAAACCTTTTTTCAAATTCTAAATATTTACATTACTGCACATTACTTTTGTTTGCAAAATGAACATACATAATAAGAATTTAAACTTAAAAATTCTATGCAAACAAAAGAACCCAGCCTACAGATGGCAGTAGTACCACAAAGCTTTCTTGATAAAATTGAAGAAAAAATTGAAAGCCTTGAATCTATCCTTCGTAATAAATCCGAACAAGAAATCAATTCACAATGGATTGAATCGGTAAAAATCCCCAAGATACTTGGTATAAGTCAAAAAACTTGGCAAACCTACCGGGATAAAAGACTAATCCCCTTTTCTCAAATCGGCTCAAAGATTTTTGTAAAACGAGCCGACCTAGAAAAGTTCATGGAATCGCATTATATCCAATCAAGATAACAAACAGCCTTATATACGACATCTGTTATTTACTAATAAAAAATGTCTATATAATAAGCTGTTTGTTTTACCAAAATTTGGTAAGCCATGTATTACGATACAATTAATGGTTGGATGCCTAGTATAATAACTGGAAGTACGCCCAATGCCATAGCCACACATCTTTCCGATGTGTCAGAAATCTACAATCAAAGATATGGGCATTCACTCATTGGAAAGATTAATAATTATAGTATAACAATAAATGAAACCGGCATATATTTTCATGGAAGCTTATCAAAATTCTTGCATGGAAATAATATTGAACCCTTCACCTTATCCGATACCAAACAAGCCATTGAAAAGTTAAGCAACATATTACATGTGCCATTTAAAGAAGCTAAAATAAATAGAATTGATTTAGGTTGTAATTTAATTACACAATATTCCCCTGCCATCTATTACAAATGTCTTGGCAATAAACCGCATTTTGAAAGATTGATACCTATAAAAGACACCCTCTATTACAACACACAAAAGCGACAACTAGCCTTTTATGACAAAGCACGGGAAGCAAAACGCACAAAAACCAATATCCCGGAGCCTTATGCAAATAACAACCTATTAAGATACGAGCTAAGGTTTAAAAAGAATTTGTGCAAACAATTAAATCAAAATGAAATAACCGGAGCCACCTTGTACGATGAACAATTTCATTTAAAACTAGCAAAATTATGGAAAGCTGAATATTTCAGTATTCAAAAAACGAATGGTAAATTAGGTGAAATTAATTTCAACAATATAAAAAAGCCTTCGGATGTGAAAAATGCAATTTTGGCTAGTATGTTAGTGGAAACAGACATAAATGATATTGTAACTAATTTAAAAGCAAGAAATGTTTTTCCCGACCCCAAATATTATTCACGAACAAAGAACGAATTAAATGCCCTACTCACAGCCTCATCTACAGAGCCAAATGAACTAATAATTGAACTTGACAAAAAAATGAACGAAGCCATCAAACAATTTTGATGAGGCCATAAATAATTTATTGCTTTTAACAAGAAAAAAGCAGGAAATAACAATGATTTCGACAAAAATCAAATCAGATTTCGGGTCGTCCGTGTTTTTTCACAAAGATGCTCTATTTTGATCAAAACATACGCTCTATTATAGTTAAGCTGTTTCTTTATCAATAGTTGCTAAAGAGTTTTTTTGCACGTATAAAAAGATAGATGTACCTGTTTTACATATAATTTATGACGTTCTAATAAACTCAAATATACCCCCACTGGGGTTTGAAATTAAAACAGATGGACAAGGTTCTGTAGAAGCTTTGTCAACATCAAAGCTATGCGCTGCACGGCTTTATGTATATTTTTAATCCATTTTTATTTTGTGCCTACACAAATGTAGGCAGCCATTTTAGGGAGTTTCAGAGCCAATTTGTACAATTTAGGCTACATATTGTACAAATTGGCTACAAAACATAATTGCATGAAATGCACAATTACAGAATTTGCAGATTTTTTGGAATTAAGTAGGTTCTGCAAACATTATTTTAACAGCATTGGCATGTGCTACATTCTTCTTAATTCAAAATTGAAAGTGTCTTATAGAATCAAACCCTTACCAATAAAGCATTTTTCATAAGACATAATACAAAACGTAAGACAGAATGTTTATTTTGTCTTATTTTTTTATACCTGCCTGCAATTTTGTGTGGTGTATACCAAAAAACAGACAACTAATTTTAAAAAACTCAAAATCACATATCGAATCGTTTATTTTGCGATAACTTACCACTTTTTTATTAGTTTTGAGGAAATTATTTTTTCAAACTAAATAAACTCATGGCAACTACCTTTAATTCGCTGCTTAAAAAATACAGGGATGAATCGTTTTCGCAAAGAGACAAGGGCGAACGTTTTGAACGCTTAATGCAAGCTTTCCTTTTGACTGATAAACTCTATTGCGACAAGTTTTCACATGTTTGGATGTGGAACGAATTTCCTTTTAAAGACGAATTAGGGGGTAGCGACACCGGTATTGATTTGGTAGCCATCACTACCGAAGACGATTATTGGGCTATACAGTGCAAATGTTATCAGGAAAGTGCCGTAATTGATAAACCTTCGGTCGATTCTTTTTTGGCCACCTCAGGCCGCACGTTTAAAGACGACAAAGGTAAAACAACCGGCTTTTCAAACCGTTTATGGATTTCAACAACAAACAACTGGAATAGCAATGCCACACAAGCTATTAGCAATCAAGTTCCCCCGGTTTCAAGATATAGCCTTTCCGATTTGCAAAGTGCCCCGGTCGATTGGGATAAATTGCAGCAAGGCATTACAGGCGAATTGGCTCGTAACCCTAAAAAAGAATTACGACAACATCAAATTACAGCCCTCAATAACACGAACCAACACTTCCAAGATGCCGACCGGGGCAAATTAATCATGGCTTGTGGCACGGGCAAAACATTTACCTCTTTGCGCATTGCCGAAAACGAAACCAATGGCAAAGGCTTAATATTATTTTTAGTACCCTCAATTGCTTTGTTAGGCCAAACTTTGCGAGAGTGGAGTGCCGATGCCAAAGAGCCTATCAACCCCATTTGCATTTGTTCCGACCCCGAAATAACAAAGAAAAAAACCAAAAACGAAGATACCGACGGTTTTAGCGTGGTCGATTTGGCATTACCGGCCTCAACCGATGTAAAAAGCATTAA
Organism: Paludibacteraceae bacterium; assembly: GCA_031292565.1. GTDB lineage: Bacteria > Bacteroidota > Bacteroidia > Bacteroidales > Paludibacteraceae > JAFGVL01. The sequence goes on along the minus strand of JARLGW010000001.1, from coordinate 57,892 downwards.
GCATCAATTTCAATACAGCCTATCCGACAAAAACAAGGGGATGACTGTCGTGTTTTCCACCTACCAATCCATTGAGGTTATTGCCAAGGCACAGCAAGCCATAATAAATGACTTTGGACAAGCCGGTATTTTCGATTTAATTATTTGCGATGAGGCTCACCGCACCACCGGCGTTACCATTGCCAACACCGACGAATCAGCCTTTGTAAAGGTACACGACAACAATTTTATACAAGCCAAAAAACGCTTGTACATGACAGCCACCCCACGCCTGTACGACGACAACACAAAAAGCAAAGCAGCACAAGCCGAAGCCGTGTTATGTTCGATGGACGACCCTTCCATGTACGGCGACGAAATATATAGAATCGGGTTTGGCGAAGCCGTGGAAAAAGATTTGCTTACCGATTACAAAGTTCTAATCCTCACCTTAAGCGACAAAGATGTGCCACCTTCGGTTCAATCCATGATTGCCGACGACAGTAACGAAATTAACAGCGACGACGCTTCCAAACTCATCGGATGTATCAACGCCTTATCAAAACAAGTATTGGGCGACGAGGGCTTAATTAAAGCCACCGACCCCGAACCTATGCGCCGGGCGGTTGCTTTTTGCCAAAACATTGCTATTTCTAAGAAAATAACCGACTCGTTCAACGAAGCTTCCGATGTGTATATAGAATCATTGCCTGCCGGGAAACGCCAAAACATGGTTAGCATTGAATCGCAACACATTGATGGCACTATGTCCGCCACCCGGCGGGACGAACTGTTAAGCTGGCTAAAAGCCGATAACGACAAAACCAACCAATGCCGTATATTAACCAACGTGCGTTGCCTGAGCGAAGGGGTGGACGTACCTTCGTTGGATGCCGTTATGTTTCTTTCCGCCCGAAATTCGCAAGTGGATGTGGTACAATCCGTGGGGCGTGTTATGCGCAAAAGCCCCGGCAAAAAATACGGCTACATTATTATCCCCGTGGTGGTGCCTTCGGATGTGGAGGCCGACAAGGCGTTGGACGACAACGAACGATACAAAGTAGTGTGGACGGTGCTGAATGCCCTTCGGGCGCACGACGACCGCTTTAATGCCACCGTGAACAAAATAGAACTGAACAACCGCCGCCCGGCTCAAATTTTGGTAGGCAGACCCGAAGTGTCGTTTCAAGACGGCGAAGCCGTTCTATTGGATTCAAAAGACTACTCCAAAACTGCACACGACATCAACAACCAACTGGCCTTGCAATTTGAGCAACTACAAAGCGTTGTGTTTGCCCGCATGGTGCAAAAGGTGGGCGACCGCCGCTATTGGGAACAATGGGCTAAAAACGTGGCCGAAATTGCCGAACGCCAAATACAACGAATTACCCGGCTGGTAAATGAAGAAGGCAAACACAAAGAATCCTTTCAACGATTTTTAAAAGGGCTGCAAAACAACATTAACCCATCCATTACCGAAACGGCTGCCATCGAAATGCTCTCACAGCACATTATTACCAAACCCGTGTTTGAAGCCCTCTTTGAAGGCTATTCGTTTGTAAGCAACAATGCTGTTTCCGTTTCCATGCAAACCATGCTCGACTTGCTGGAAGCCCAAGCCATTGAAAAAGACACCGAAACACTTAATAAATTTTACGAATCCGTTAAAATGCGGGCTGCCGGCATAGACAATGCCGAAGGCAAACAACGCATTATTATTGAGCTGTACGACAAGTTTTTTAAAACCGCATTCCCCAAAATGGTAGAGCAATTAGGTATTGTATATACCCCCGTGGAAGTGGTCGATTTTATTATACACTCGGTAAACGACGTGCTCCAAAAAGAATTTGGCCGTACCCTTTCGGATGAAAACGTGAACATACTCGACCCCTTTACAGGCACCGGCACGTTTATCACCCGCCTACTGCAAAGCGGCTTAATTAAGCCACGGGATTTGAAGCGCAAATACACCCATGAAATATTTGCCAACGAAATAGTGCTACTAGCCTACTATATTGCCGCCGTGAATATCGAAAACACGTATCACGACCTTATGGCAAACATGGAGCATAGCCAACATGAAAGCGTGGCATACACCCCCTTTAATGGCATTTGCTTAACGGACACTTTCCAGTTGGGCGAATCCGATGGCAGCGACAAGCTGTTTTCTGATATGTTTCCGCAAAACTCCGAACGAGTGGAAAAATTAAAGAAAGCCCCCTTGCGGGTAATTATTGGTAACCCGCCCTATTCCGTGGGGCAAAAATCAGCAAATGATAATGCTCAAAATCAATCTTATCCTAATTTAGAATCAAGAATTGAAAAAACATATATAGCTAATGTTGATGTTACTCAAAAAAGAAGCCTTTATGATTCATACATTAAAGCCTTTCGATGGAGTTCTGATAGACTAGATTCAAAACATGGTGGAATCATTGCTTTTGTTTCTAATGGAAGCTGGATAGATGGAAACGCTGCTGCTGGTTTTCGTAAATGTTTGGAAAAAGAATTTACCTCAATTTATGTTTTCAATCTTCGAGGCAACCAACGCACCAGTGGCGAATTGAGCCGTAAAGAAGGGGGTAAAATATTTGGTTCGGGTTCTCGTACCCCTATTGCCATTACTTTGTTGGTGAAAAACCCTGACAATAACAAACCTGCACAAATATTTCATCACGACATTGGCGATTACCTATCTCGTGAAGAAAAGCTTTCCATTATTAGTAAATTCAAGTCAATTGCCAATTTTCAAATGTCATGGATACAAATTATCCCTAATGAGCATGGGGATTGGTTAAATCAACGCAAAGATGCCTTCGGTACATTTATCCCAATTGGTGAAGAAAAGAAACAAACTGTTCATGCAATGTTTAGTATTTATTCTAATGGTTTAAAAACAAATAGGGATGCTTGGGTTTATAATTCTTCTGAAAATATATTGAAACAGAATATTATAAAATCAATTGAATTTTACAATAAACAAAGAGTGGAATTTCATCAAGCAAAGGCAGCAAACTTAGATTTAGAAATTGACAACTTTATTGATTATAATTCACAAAAAATAGCATGGACATTAGCTCTTAAAAATAATCTTAAGAATAATAATTCAATTGAATTTAAAAAGAAATCAATAAGAATTGTTCATTATCGCCCTTTTTTCAAACAAAAGGCATATTATAATAGGAAACTCAACGAGGTAGTTGGTACCACTCCAAAGTTATTTCCAACTACAGAATTAAGCAATCTTGTTATTTGTGTTTCTGGTGTTGGTGTTACTAAAGACTTCTCTACAATTATAACAAATACGCTACCAGATTTAGAACTTATTGGAAAATCTCAATGTTTCCCCTTGTATTATTACGAAGAAAATAAACGAGAAAACACGCTTTTTGATAGCGGGGAAGATACCGATTATATCCGTCGTGATGGGGTAAGCGATTATATACTTTGCTTGGCACAAAAGGCGTATGGCAATAATGTAAGTAAAGAAGATATATTCTACTTCGTGTATGGCTTTTTGCATAGCCCCGATTACCGGGAGCAATTTGCCAACGATTTAAAAAAGATGTTACCCCGCTTGCCGTTACCCGATGAGGCTCACGATTTTTGGGCATTCAGCAATGCCGGGCGTAAATTGGCCGATTTGCATCTAAACTACGAAACCGTAGAGCCCTGCAAAGGCGTGGTTGTGCTCTACAATCCGTTATCCATTGCCGACACCCTCAATCAGGCCGACAAAGAAAAGTTGGAATACCTCAACTATCGGGTGGAAAAAATGCGTTTCCCCAAGAAAGGGCAGCACGATACCATTATTTACAATAGCCAAATAACCATCGAAAACATACCGGCCAAGGCATACGAGTACGTTGTAAACGGCAAAAGTGCCATCGAATGGATAATGGAACGCTACCAAATAACCACGCACAAAGAAAGCCAAATAAAAAACGACCCCAACGATTGGGCTCTAGAGCACAACCAGCCCCGCTACATACTGGATTTGCTCCTAAGCATTATCAACGTGAGTGTGCAAACGATGGATATTGTGAATGGGCTGCCAAAAGTGAAAATATCTGAACTGTGATTTTGAAAATTTTAATGATTGACAGAATAAAAAATTATAGACAAATCATTATTTAGACAACATAAATTTAATTAAAGAGGCTATGACAAACGAACAAGCAGAATATTTACTTAAATTACCTAAGAAAATAGTTGGAAAAAATGGTCTGTTAGATAAAATAACTATAGACCAAAAATTTCCTTTTTCTGAGCGATTTGAATTGGTTTCTCCTAATGATGATGAATTTACTTTTTTGATGGTTATTAATCAGAGTACCAAAAATAGTATAAGAATAAGTTTTCATCACCAAGAAAATGAGAGTAAAATAGGGTTGTTGAGAGTTGATTATAACAGTGGACATAAAAATCCTGAAAATATAACAGATTCATTGCCAGAGAAATTTCATCCTTTTGTTGGAAAAGATTTCGCAAAAGATGAACATCACATTCATTATCATGTTGAAAAGTATAAATCCTTAGCATGGGCAATTCCAATATCTCAAGATTCTTTCGGATTAAAAAAGTTTAATGATGATAATGAATTTAATAATACATTTGCATCTGTAATTCAATTATTTGCTAAAGTTGTAAATATTGAAACAGAAATTGCAATAAACAAACTTTTATTATGAGTTGGATTGATGATAGTATACAAGAATATTTCAATTGGTTAAGAGACAAAACAATTATAACTAAAGATGAGTCTACCGGTTGGAATGCAATAACAACTCCATTTTTAGGATTATTTAATGACAATATTGAGATTTATGCAAAGCTTGAAAATGGTAAAGTTTTATTGTCTGATGATGGATTGACTGTTTCTAACTTGGAATTAGCAGGTTCGCCTATAATGCGTTCTCCCAAACGCAAAGAGTGGTTAGATATGGTACTTCTTAACTATGGTGTAAATTTAATTGATAATGAACTTCAAACAGTTGGTACGGAAAAAGATTTTAATCAAAAAAAGCATAATCTAATTTGTGCTATATCAGAAATATCTGATATGGCAATGATGGCAAAGCATACCGTTGCTTCTATGTTTAAAGAAGATGTAAAAGGTTATCTTGATGAACAAAATATTATATATACCCCTCAATTTATTGCAAAGGGCTCAACAGGAATTGAATTTACTTTTGATTTTCAAATAGCAGGAAAAGAGAAAGAATTAGTAATTAAATCATTCAACTCTTTAAATAAGATAAATGTTCCAAACTTTTTATTTGGGTGGGAGGATATTAAAGGAGCAAGAGAAAAAGTTTCTGGAAAAGAGTTGAAAAGTTTGGCAATTGTAAACAATATAGATAAAGAAACTAAACAAGAATATTTGGATGCTTTTGAAAGTAAGGGTGCTAAATGTATTTTGTGGGATCAGCGACATAATCCTGAAATGACTGAAAAGTTAGTAGCATAAAATATCACCTTTTGGCACACAGATTTATAATTCATAGTGGAATGTAAGGATAAATTGAAATAGTCTCTAAATTATTATTACAGAATATAAATCATTAAAATCATGTTAAATCTTTCAAATCAATCAGTTGATATTGATTGCCCAAAGTGCAAATCAAAAATTAAAGTAACTATAAAACAAGTAACAGACCACGTAACTGTAAAATGTAGATGTGGCCAAAGTATTAATTTAGTAGACAAAAATATTAAAAATACTATCAATGACATTAATAAAACATTGGATAATCTTTTAAAAGGTTTTGGTAAGTAGAAATTATTAAAAAACTGTTTGCCGTCCAAACACATCAATAACTATACTCCAATATTTAGTCAAATAGAAAAAAAACGGATACTATTCTGGAGCATGAGCCTATGATGTTGTGGTTGAATATAATATAACCGCTTCAAAAAAAGATCAAATAAAAAAGATGCCCCACGATTGGACTACCGAAACAGGCAACCCACGCTACATTTTGGATTTGCCCCTAAGCATTATCAACGTGAGTGTACAAACGATGGATATTGTGAATGGGCTACCGAGAGTGAAATTTGAGTAAAATAAGGATAAAAATGTTATGAATTGTTTGTTTAGACTTTTATTGACTTTTAATGCCACCGCACTAATATTTGTGGTTTATGCAATTAAACAAAAAATAGTAATCAATGTATTAGTAAAATACTTTACTAATTTGCCGGATTTTTTATCATCTTTTTTTATAAATCTTCCACATTGTATATCATATATATTCTATTTTCTAATACCCGTATTGCTAACTATGTTAAGTCTATATATATCAAAGTTTTTATCCGATGATGCAATCTCATCTACAGATAATAGTCCGGTTATTCTTGAAGTAGAACAAGCAAATAATGCGTATTTGCCAAGTTATCTAGGCTATTTTTTTGTGGCTTTAAGTGTTTCACACTGGACTACTCTAATATATATATTTGCTATTTTGTTTATTTTCACATTTAAGTCTCAAACATTGTACTTTAATCCCTTATTCTTGCTTTTTAAATATCATTTCTACTATGTAACTACAGTAAACAAGCTTAAGGTATTTGTTATTACAAGGAAAACTATAAATAAGCCTGATTCAATTCAGTTTCCTAAATTAAAGCGAATTAATGATTTTACATTTATTGAAAGGGATTAAATATGAACTACTTATTGGCAAAGACGAAAAACAAAAGAGATAAAAAAGGTGGTTTTTTTAAGGTTATTTCAAATGAAGACTTTTTTGATTTACCCGACAGTATAAATAATAAAAGGGATTATGATTCTGATTATAAACTTGAAGACGATGAATGGTTTGCGATAAATAATTTTTCAAAAGAGAACTATTGTTTAGCTTTTTTAAAGGAACCGTTTGTTGGAGGTGAATATGCACAACTTATAAAAAACGATTATAAAGATATTGCATATCTAATAGCAGTGCAAAATGATGTATATTTCTTCCAAAAGTTATCCACATCACAAGTTTTAAAAAAGAAATATTTTGCTATGTCTGATGCACCTTTTCTAGTAAAAGATAAAGTGTTAATTGTTGTGGAGAATTTTGCACATGCAATCTACATTAAAAATACAGATATGCTCTATTTTAGAAATCTAGCTTCAATTGCTAGCGTTTTTAAAGGAATAGATGAATTATATAAAGAAGCAACACAAGAGGAGACAGAAGATTTTTTGGAAAATAATTTCATAAAACTTGACAATAATTATTCTGCTGAAAAAGTAAAAAACACAAATCGGAAACGAATAGCAATGGCAAGAGATACATTAGCTAAATTTACAGAAGAAGAGAAAAGAAATGTATTTTCTTATATACGAGAATATTGTACAAAATTAGAATTTGACGCAAGTGATGAGAACTTCTCAATATCAAATGAAGAAGATCTAAAACAATTATTATATGGAATAGAACAACGATATTATACTACTCCAATTGGAAACGAGAAAAGATTAGCTAATTCAATTTTAACATTGTCCGATTAAAATCATTTAGATATAAAAAAATGGATTCATTTAATGATAATAAATGCTATTTATCTTATCGTTACCTAATACTATACTTTTAGAAACTAAAAAAGCAATAATTAGTTGCCAATATTTTGTACTTAGGTTACAAACCTATATCTTTGTATCGTTATGGAAACAGAGAAACTAATATTGCAAAAAATAGAAGGGAGCCATCCACAGGCAATTTTCTTCACCGAAGACTTTAAAGAATACGGTACCCCCGAAGCTATAAAAACCGCTCTCCACCGGTTAACCAAAAGAGCTGTAATACATAGCTTGGGTAGGGGTATTTATGGCAAGCCCCAATATAGTGAGTTGCTCAAAAAAGAACTCACCCCCACGTTGGAAACCATTGCCAAGGCCATAGCCAAAAGAGACCACGTGAGAATTATCCCTACAGGCAGTTACGCACTTTTTGCCTTGGGGCTTAGTACACAGGTACCCATGAATATCGTGTACCTCACCGATGGTACCCCCCGGAAAATCAATATTGATAAAGGCAGCATACTATTTAAAAGAACCACACCCCGAAATCTCAGTTATAAAGGTGAAATAAGCAGTTTGGTTGTACTTGCATTAAAAGAAATAGGAAAAGACAAACTTACCCCCGACGAACTGCAAAAAATAACAACAATATTGAAAAAAGAAGAATACCAAAACCTAAAACATGATATTCAGCTTGCCCCACAATGGATAGCTGAAATCATGGCTAAATCCCTATAAATATGAGTGCAATAAACTATTATAAATTACCTTTGGAAGACAAATTAACCATAATAAACGACTTGGCCGACACCTTGAAAAGGCCTGCTTATGCCATAGAAAAAGATTGGTGGGTAGTGCAAACGCTTCGTTTGTTAATGCAAATGGAAGTATCAAAACACATGATATTCAAAGGAGGCACCTCACTAAGCAAAGCTTGGCATTTGATAGACCGCTTTTCCGAAGATATTGATTTGGCTATTGACAGGGAATTTCTTGGCTTTTCGGGCAAAATTAGTCGCACGCAAGTTGGTAAACTTCGTGATGCCTCTTACACGTACCTATCGGAAACGTTTTTTCCGGCTCTTAAATCAGAGTTTGCAAGTGCAGGGATTACGGATGTGCAAATAAATATCATTAATGTACAAACACCGGATCAAGACCCGCTTCAAATTGAAATTGTATATACTCCGGTAGTAAAATATACTACCTATGTTTCACCTCGTGTGATACTTGAAATAGGGAGCCGTTCCATGATGGAACCAAATACCCTGTGTAGCTTTTCATCCATGATTGGTGAAAACTATCCCGATTTACCGTTTGCCGACACGGCAATACATGTCCCTACTGCCAACCCTGAGCGCACCTACTTAGATAAATTATTTCTTTTGCACGAAGAGTTTCAGCGTACCGATACCCGTGTGGATAGATTAAGTAGGCATTTGTATGATATTGAAAAAATAGCACGAACACCTTATGCAAAAGCGGCAATAGCAGACAAAGAATTATATCACGCTATTGTGGCACACAGAGAGCTTTTTAACCGCTTTGCCGGGGTTGATTACAAAACCCATTTTCCACCGACATTAAACCCCGTACCACCAGCAAATTTACTATCCGATTGGGAAAAAGACTATATTAGAATGCAACAAGAAATGATTTATGGTGAAAGTCTGTCGTTTTCCGAACTTCTAAAAAGGATAAAAGATATTACGGTTCAAATCAACCAACAAAAAATATAAATCAACCAACACGGTAAAAAACAATACATTTTATTCGTAATTAAATTCATTTAAAAAATTCATTTTAAAAAAAACATAAATACTTGGTTTTCAGTGATTATTTTTATAAATTTACAAAGAATATTCGTATATTTAAACATAGATACCTGTAAGTTCCTTAATAATTTAGGTTTCATTTATAGATAAAAAAACAATGCCCAAACTATATACATTTCCAACACTGTTTGACAATGCTTTACAAATATCTATTTCAAAGCTGAAAGAATGGAACTATCTTGAACCCGGACAAATTAAAAATGGTTCAATTACGTGGAGTAGAAACGGAATCCAAACAGACTGGATTTCAATTAGAGCAAACACTTTTGTTGATGAACAACCTTACATTGAGCTTAACTATAATTACAGAGATAAACCCCGAAAATATAAAGTAATGTTAGTTTCAATCCCTTCAAATTTAGGAAAGGGAGACGTATGGTATTTTCTTTGTCCACAAACAAAGAAACGTTGCCGAAAGTTATATTCGATAGGTGGATATTTTTTACACCGAGATGCCTTTAACGGATGTATGTACGATAGTCAAACTAAAAGCAAAAAGTATAGGGCACTTGATAAAGCTTTTGGGGATTACTTTAAAATAGATACCTTATTTGAAGAACTTTATAAAAAAAATTTCAAAAAAACGTATGCCGGTAAGCCCACAAAAAAATATTTAAAACTCACCCAACAAATAAAAAATGCCGAAAGCATGTCAGTTGATGAATTTGAACAGCTAATGATAACACGTTAACATTGGAATTAATGTAGCAAAGGAAATTGCTTTATACGCTTTCAATAAAAAGAAAAATTGCGACAAACTGCAAAATGTTTCAGTAATGTTTCAGTTGAAAATAAAATAGCCTCATCAAAACTCTGATTATCAGATATTTGATGAGGCTTTTTTGTACCCAAAACAGGACTCGAACCTGCACAGCCTTGCGGCCACTAGTCCCTGAAACTAGCGTGTCTACCAATTCCACCATTTGGGCAAACTGAAAGAAAATGGCGGTAGTAAACTTTTACACCGCCATCGTTCCTATCTTTTGAGCGGAAGACGGGACTCGAACCCGCGACCCCGACCTTGGCAAGGTCGTGCTCTACCAACTGAGCTACTTCCGCGTTGGTGATGCAAAAATAGAATAAAAAATTAATCTGACAAAGGGCTAATTAGTCATTTTGTCAAAATTTAGGCTAAAATTTTATACTTTCAGTCCTTATAAATTGAGTATCAGGCTCCGACTTAACTCATCCTGTCCCGATAATCTTCGTAGCCGAACTCTTTTATGAGTTTAAATTCATTATTCTTTGTCCAAATACCGATGGCGGGATGCGACACGCCGTTGAACATCGTGGTTTTCACCATCGTGTAATGTATCATATCTAGGAACACGATACGATCCGCCACCTGCAAATCGTGCTCAAAACTCCAATCGCCATAATAGTCGCCCGACAGGCAGCTATTACCACCCAGCCTATATGCCCGTTTACCTTCCACGGCATCCGTGGCACCTAGTATAGCCGGCTTGTAAGGCATCTCCAGGCAATCGGGCATGTGGCAGGCAAACGACACGTCGAGCATGGCGGTGGTTATGCCGTGGTTTTCCACCACGTCCTGCACCGTAGCCACCAGTTCGCCCGTTTGCCACACAAAAGCGGCACCCGGCTCCAATATTATTTGTAAATGAGAGTATCTGTCTTTGAAGCCTTTCAGCAAGGCGATTAAATGCTCCACATCATAATCCTTGCGCGTCATTAAATGTCCGCCACCCATGTTGAGCCATTTGATTTGAGAAAAATAGCATCCGAATTTGCGTTCCACTTCCCGCAGCGTATTTTCCAAATCGAAAGAGGTCGATTCGCACAGGGTGTGAAAATGCAAACCCTCTACCCCATCGGGCAAAACGGCGGGAAGCTGAGAGGCTACAATGCCCAACCGCGAACCGGGAGCACAGGGATTATATAAATCGGTTTCCACTTCTGAAAATTCGGGATTAACACGCAGGCCGCAGGAGATAGCATGTTCAGCCTGCCTGGTTTGAGGATAGAAACGCTCAAACTGGGCAAGGGAATTGAACGAAATATGGCTGCTGCAATTCATTATTTGCGGAAATTCCTTATCGGTGTAAACGGGGGCATAGGTATGCGCCAGGCTGCCCATTTCCTCGTGCGCCAAACGGGCTTCAGCCAACGAGCTGGCGGTGGTATATGAGATGTATTCCTTGATAATGGGGAATGCTCTCCACATGGCAAAGGCTTTGAAGGCCATGATTATTTCCACCCCGGCACGGTCTTTAACCGATTTTATTAGCGTGAGGTTGCTTCGCAAGCGTGCCTCATCAAGCACAAAGCAGGGCGAAGGTATTTGGTTGTAATCAATCATTATTATCTTTAAATTGCCCTTTAGGGACGTTGGGGTAACTATTTTACTGAAATCCTAAACGGATACGCACGGAAATAGATCGCTCGGAGCACACGGGGAAACCACCCAGTGTAGCCGGTTTCCAATGTTTCGTGGCTTTCACGGCTTTTATTATATCATCGTCAAAGCAGGGGGCTATGGGGCGTTCCACCTTCACGTTCCACAAATGTCCGGTTCTATCTACAATAAAATCGACCAACACGGTTCCGCCGTAACTTTTATCGCCACACTGCCATATCAAGCTTTTGTAAATAATGTTGTACATTTCCTCCTCTCCATCGGGAAACTCGGCACGTGTGGTAACATTATTTTCTCTGTACACTACATCGCAAACAGAGGGTACAAGCTCTTGAGCCTTGATGATTGAAATGAGAGAGCAAAACAGAATAATTACACAAATTCTCATGGATAAATTTAAACGGGGAGTCGGGGTTTGAGAGTGATTTATTTATTCAGATGAAATCCGATAATCAACGATGTTTTCATCATGATTTTTATCACACCGTTTTGACCTGGAATCCAGCCCGGCATACTTTTTACCACTCTGATGGCTTCGGCATCTATGCTGGGGGAAACCTTTTTCACCACTTGCACATTGGTTACGCTTCCATCCACATCTACATAAAATTGCAACTCCACGTCGCCTTCAATCTTCTGCTCCTTAGCATCCTCGGGGTATTGCATGTTTTGGTAAATAAATTTACTCATGGCCTCTTTACCTCCTTTATATTGAGGTGCTTTTTTCATGGCGGTAAATCCCATTTGTTCCGACCGGGTTTCCGTATCTGTTTTCTTTGTTGTACTTTTTTGTTGTGCCATCAGCATTACCGATAGGGTGAACAAAAAAAGCACAAGAGCGATACCTGTTTTTTTCATAGGTGTATGGTATTAATTTTTCTAACTATAGTTTTCTTAGTAACTGTTTAAATTTTGCATTCAAAACCCGAAGGGTTGACAAAATGAAATTAGTTATTTGGCATCCAACACGCTATCGTAACCAAACTTAATAGGCAACGTGGTGCGTGTATTCACTATTTTACCGTTCAAATGTCCCGGTTTCCAAGCCGGCATCAGCTCTACCAGCCTAATGGCTTCTTTGTTGAACAGCTCATCCGATGTTTTGGATATTTTTGCATTCACTATATTGCCGTCTTTCTTTACCACAAATTCTACATATACTTTTCCTTTTTTCACGCCTTTTTTGGTGGCTTTGGATGGAAACTCCATGTTGGTGGTAAGGAACTGGATCAAGGCCTCACGTCCGCCAACAAACTCCGGTACGGTATCAACAAACGAGAATATTTCTTCTTTGATTTCTTCTTTCTTGGATTGTGCATTGGCTACCGGCGCGAAAACCATCATGCTGCTAAGGCAGAATAAAACAATAGTTAACTTTTTTTTCATATCAATTATAAGCTTCTATTAAACAATCAATTTAACGAAATTGTTTTCCTGTATTTCTAATACTATGGATATATTTTGAGCACAAATATAAATGTTTTTTGACGCTAAATAATAAATAAATATATCTACCATCAACAAATTAAGCTGGGCTTACAGCCCGCCCGCATGCTACATAAAAATAACCCAGGGTGTTGCCCTGGGCTAAACTAAATTAGCCTTTCAGGCTAAATTTACAATTCGTATATTTTTTCTAGAAATATCTTTTTAGGGTAATGCCGATTTTACAGCTCCAAATCTGCTCCCTGTATTTCGTGCCAAGGCAAGCCGTGTTTGTTAAGCATATCCATAAACGGATCGGGGTTGAACTCTTCCACGTTATACACACCCGGTTGCTTCCAAATACCTTTCATAAACATCATGGCTCCTATCATGGCAGGCACCCCGGTGGTGTAGCTCACACCTTGCGCGCCGGTTTCTTTATACGCGTCCTGATGCTTACAATTATTATACACGTAATAGGTCTTTTCTTTGCCGTCCTTCACCCCTTTTATACGGCAACCGATAGAGGTTTCGCCCGTGTATTTTTCACCCAGTTCGCCGGGGTTAGGCAGCACGGCTTTAAGGAATTGAATGGGGACAATTTTCACCCCGTTGTATTCCACCTCGTCGATACGCGCCATACCGATGTTTTGTATCACACGCAAATGCGTAAGGTATTCTTGCCCGAAAGTCATCCAAAAACGAGCTCGCTTAATGGTGGGGAAGTTCTTTACCAGCGACTCCAATTCTTCGTGGTATATCACATACGATTCCTTGGGGCCGATGCCGGGGTAATTGAGCGGTTTATGTATTTCGTGCGGTTCGGTTTCCACCCATTGGCCGTTTTCGTAATATTTGCCTCGCTGGCTTACTTCCCGAATATTTATTTCAGGGTTGAAGTTCGTGGCAAACGCCTTCCCGTGGTCGCCCGCGTTACAATCCACGATGTCCAGGTAATGAATCTCGTCGAAATGATGTTTAGCCGCGTAGGCCGTGTATATGCTAGTTACTCCGGGATCGAAACCACAACCTAGAATGGCGGTCAATCCCGCTTTTTCAAATTTATCTTTATACGCCCATTGCCATGAATACTCAAAGTGAGCCTCATCCTTAGGTTCGTAATTAGCTGTGTCCAGGTAATTTACGCCACACTCCAGGCAAGCATCCATAATGGTAAGGTCTTGATAAGGGAGAGCCACGTTCACTACCAATTCGGGCTTATATTTGTTGAACAGGGTTACTAATTCGGGTACGATATCAGCATCCACCTGCGCCGTTTGGATGGTTACACCCGTACGCTTTTTCACATCGGCAGCAATAGCTTCGCATTTGGATACGGTGCGGCTGGCCAAGATAATTTCAGCAAACACATCGGCATTTTGAGCCACTTTGTTTACCACTACAGTACCTACGCCCCCGGCTCCGATAATTAAAACTTTTCCCATTTCCAGTGTTTTAAAAGATTTGGATGCAAAATTAGTTGAATTTTACAAGTTTAAAAGAGCAGTATATTAAAAAAGGAATAATTTTGCAAGAATAAAGTCAATACAATCACCCCGATATTCATAAATCAACTGCATGACGGAAGAAGAAGAAAAACAACAGAAGCACCGAATATTTAAAATTCACCAGAAAACATGGAAGTGTATTAAGGACTACGGACTGATTGAGGATGGTGACAGAATCTTGATAGGCCTTTCGGGCGGAAAAGATTCGCTGGCACTAACCGAAATTTTGGGAGAACGGATGAAAATCAGCAAGCCAAAATTCACCTTGGTAGCCACGCATATTTCGGTGTCCAACATCGGATACAAGTCGGATTTAGAATACTTGAGAAACTATGCAGAGGGTTTTGGCATCAAGTTCGTGCACGCTACCACGAGCTTCGACGCGAGCACGGACAACCGTAAGTCGCCTTGCTTCTTATGCTCGTGGAACCGCAGGAAAACATTGTTTGAAATAGCGGCTGCCGAGGGGTGCAACAAAATAGCGTTGGGGCATCACATGGACGACATCTTGGAAACGTTGCTTATGAACATGACTTTTCAGGGGGCAGTGAGCACCATGCCGCCAAAACTGAAAATGAATAAATTTGCCATGACTATTATTCGCCCCTTGAGCTTAAACAGCGAAAAGGAAATGTTGGAGTTGGCTGCTATCCGTGGATTTAAGAAGCAACAAAAGAATTGCCCTTTTGAGAAGGATTCGCACCGGTCGGACATGAAAGGGGTGCTACGGAAACTGGAAGAGATGAACCCGGCTACACGGTACAGCTTGTGGAGCAGCATGAACAACGTACAAACGGAGTATCTACCGAAGAAAGTGAAAGAATAGAGGAGGGGTAAAACACTCCTCCTCTACCCCTGTTATTTGCAGTTTTGAAGGTCTTTGATATATTCATTCTGAAAAGCTTTTTGATCTTTTTCGGATGTATATTTACCTTTAATTTTATTGCCCAATTCTTCGGTTTCCTTGGTTAGGGTTTGCAGTTCTTTAGCGGCATTTTTATCTCCGGCAAACACTTTTTGCATTAATTTGGTGGCTTTACACGTTTTGTCGGCCATTTCTTTAGCGTCGCTTTTTACCGAGTTTCCACAGCTTGTTAATACAATTGAGCATAAAATAAAAGCACTAATTACGGCGATACATTTTTTCATGATACAGATTTTAATTTTGTTCCTACTACTAAGGCGTTCGGTTTTGCCCCGTTTTTTTTTATGAAGAGCGGACTTCTTATTCATTTTTTTATGATAGCGAATGTATAATTTAATTTCTATATTTTTAATCGAGTCAATAAATTTTTAAAATATTATTTATCAACACGAACTATTAATCCTTATTTACACAACAATGAACGGCTTCTTTTCTATATTACTACTGGTTGCTTCCAACATTTTTATGACTTTTGCCTGGTACGGGCATTTAAAACTGAAAGAATTCAGCTGGTTTGCCAGCTTACCTCTAATAGCTATAATAGGGATAAGCTGGGGCATCGCTTTCTTTGAATATTGCTTGCAAGTACCGGCTAATCGATTGGGTTTTGATGGCAACGGTGGTCCGTTTAGCTTACTGCAATTAAAAATTATACAAGAAGTAATCACCTTGGTGGTGTTTGTAGCCTTTAGCACTATTTTTTTCAAAACGGAAACATTGAGGCTCAATCACCTTATCGGGTTCTTTTTCCTAATATTGGCGGTGTACTTCATCTTCAAAAAAGGATAAAAAGAATACATTTCAGGTAAATTGTTCCTATTTTTATGATTTGAAAATCTTTTTTATTATTAAAATAACATAAATGTAATTTTTCACAAATACGAATTTCAGCTATAAATAGGAGATTTTTAATTAGTAGCTCATTTTTAATTACTGAAAAAATGTAAAAGATCGTTTCATATTAAAAGAAATTTTCTACTTTTGCATTAACCAAACCAAAAAAATTTTATTTATAATGAAAACTTCAAAAGAAGAAATTGTACAGGCAGCCACCAAGCTGTTTATCAGAAAAGGTTATCATGGCGTTAATTTAACCGACATCGAAGGTGCTGTAGGTATTACTCGTGGTGGTTTATTTTACCACATCGACAGTAAGGAACATATCTACAAAGAATCCTTAAACCGTTATCTTATCCTTGTTGATGAAATTGAAGCTAAATTCAACGCGTTGACAGCAGAATCGTTAACCAGTTTTATTGACCAATATATTTCCTTATTGGACAAAACGGCTACAAACTTGGGTAAATTACTTGAACCTGCCTCTTATTTCGGTTATTTCAGCTTTTTCCTATTAGCTGCTGACGAACAACCTGAATTGGTGAAAAAATTTGACAAAATTAATGCGGATCAAATTAAACTTTGGAACAATATCATTGCTAAAGCTGCTGAAAATGGCGAAATTGCAAAAGATGCTGATGTTGAATCACTTGCTCTATTGTTCAGAAATGCCACTTTCGGTATGTTCTACAATAACAGTGTAAACAGCAAAGGGCTTCAAACCAAGCAACTTAAAAAGACAATTGGTGCTTTGTACGATTTGATCAAAAAATAATCAACTGATTATTTTTTGCGAAATTTCAAGTCATTTTGTTTGAAATTATACAGAAAGAAGAATCTCGAATTTGAGATTCTTCTTTTTTTGTGTCACAATAATTATCTTTGTAAAGATTGGAACACATAATAATTAAAATTGCAAGCAAAATATGCCTATGAAAAACTTGTTTATAACAAAACCACTATCCGTATTATTTAAAGAGGCGGAGATGACTGAGGGTGGCCTGAAAAGGAACCTCACACGGATGAATTTAATCTTTATTGGAGTTGGTGCCGTTATTGGTGCCGGCATATTTGTTATAACAGGTACCGCAGCCGCGCTACACGCGGGGCCATCGCTGGTGCTATCATTCATTCTTTCGGCTATTGGCTGCGGGTTGGCCGGCCTATGTTACGCCGAGTTTGCCTCCATGATACCCATCGCGGGTAGTGCCTACACGTATAGCTACACTACTATGGGCGAATTTATCGCATGGATTATCGGTTGGGATTTGATTCTGGAATATTTATTCGGTGCCGCAACCGTGGCCGTGGGATGGTCAGGCTACGTAACCAGCTTCTTAAACGGTTACAACATCCACCTTCCGCCCTCAATAAGTCAAAGCCCATTCGTGTTTGATGCAACAGGTTGGCACACCACGGGAGCCATTATAAATTTCCCGGCGGTATTTATCATTACAGTGCTCACAGTGCTATTGGTGGTAGGTATTAGAGAATCGGCCAAAATAAACAACATCATAGTTATTGTAAAAGTTATCGTAATTCTGCTATTCATAGGGTTTGGCATCGCCTATATTAACACGAATAACTGGGTACCTTTTGTTCCGGCAAACACAGGAGAATTCGGACACTTTGGCTGGTCGGGCATTTTAACGGGAGCCGGCGTGATATTTTTTGCCTACATCGGCTTTGATGCTATTTCCACCACGGCACAGGAAGCCAAGAATCCTAAGAAGGATATGCCTGTCGGCATCTTGGTATCACTACTTATCTGCACCATATTATACATTTGTGTGAGCCTGGTGCTTACCGGTATTGTTCCCTATCAAAAACTAAATGTATCGGCTCCCATAGCGTTGGCTATCGACACTGCCGGAAAAGGGCTGTATTGGTTGAATCCGCTTATTAAAATCGGGGCTATTGCAGGGCTTAGTTCTGTTGTACTGGTGCTGCTGATGGGTCAATCTCGTATTTTCTACACCATGTCGCACGACGGATTGCTTTGGCCTGTTTTTTCACGCGTACACAAAAAATACCGTACGCCTTACATAACCAGTATTGTTACAGGCTTTGTAGCGGTAATCTTTGCCGGCATTTTTCCCATCGGGCTACTGGGTGAGCTTGTGTCTATCGGCACTCTGCTGGCTTTTGCCATCGTTTGCATCGCCGTGGTGGTGCTTCGGAAGAAAAATCCTGATGCTCCTCGTGCTTTTAAAACGCCATTCGTGCCCGTTGTACCTATATTAGGTGCCTTGGTTTGCTTGATACAAATGGCATCTTTACCTCGCGACACATGGATCCGGTTATTAGTATGGATGGCTCTAGGTTTTATCATCTATTTCACATATGGAGTGAAGCATAGCAAAATACGGAAAATGAAGGATAAAGGGATGCTGGAATAGCCTTTTTAACAGGAATAATTAAATTATGTTGTTTTCAACAAAAAATAACCGTAAATTTAAAACACTTCTTAAATTAAAAACGTTATTTAGAATAAATATAAATAAGACAGAATATCATGACAACACTGGAAACATCATATCTAGGGTTAAAGCTCAAGAATCCGATTATAATAAGTAGTTCGGGATTAACCAATTCGGCACAAAAAAATTTGGCATTGGAAAAAGCTGGTGCCGGTGCCATTGTATTAAAATCGCTATTTGAAGAACAAATTATGATGAATAGCACGAACTTACTACACCATAATGACTACACGAAGGCGTCGGATTACATAAGAAATTACGTTCAGGCTCATAGCTTGACTGATTATATTGAGCTGGTTGCAGAATCAAAAAGACTCTGCTCCATCCCTATTATTGCAAGCATAAACTGCTATCGTTCAGGAGACTGGGCTACTTTTGCCCATCAAATTGAAATGGCTGGAGCCAATGCCATCGAGTTAAATATCTTTATTTTAAACACGGATAAACATGCCAATAGCGATGCTGTGGAACAGGAGTATGTCAACATTGTGAAGCAAACGCGAAAGGCGGTAACGATCCCAATAAGTGTAAAAATAGGGCAACAATTTACGGGGTTGATTGCTTTAAGCGAAAAAATAATTGGAGCTGGAGCCAACAGTATTGTTCTTTTCAATCGTTTCTATCAACCTGACATCGACCTGAAAACAATTGAGTTCAAACAGGGGGAAACTTTTAGCTGTCCATCTGATTTCTCTAACACATTGCGTTGGACGAGCTTAATTTCCAGCCTGATAAAAGATGCCAACGTTGTTTCTAGCACGGGCATACATGATTGGGAAAATGGGGCTAAAGCCATATTGGCTGGGGCTCAAGCCTTTGAAATATGTAGTACCTTATACAAAAACGGAAATGGGGTTATCTCTGAAATAATAACCTGCATGGAAAGTTGGATGGAACAACACGGATACTTAACGGTTAATGAGTTCAGGGGTAAATTAAGCTATGGTAATATATCCAACCCTACGTTATACGAGCGTTCTCAATTTATGAGATACTCCTCGGACGACAATAGCCACAAAGGCGAAATATATTTTTCTTAAATAAATAGAACGCTAACAAAAAAGGTTCTTACGAAGGTAAGAGCCTTTTTCACGTTCCGTCTAAAGCAATCTATTCAGCAGTCTTCGTTTCATCGGATTTTCTTTTCTTTATTTCTTCGCTTAACAGATTTGCTTTTTCGTAGTTTTCTTCACGAATGGCATTTTCCAACATGGATTGCAATTCGTCCACGTTTAATATATTAATGTTTTCTTTCTGCGATTTTGGTTCATCAGGCGTTTGAAGAATGTTTTCTTCCAAATCATCTTCGTCAGCCTCAATATCATCTTCGTCGAAAAAGACACTTGTTTCGGTCATTATCTCCTCCGTGGTAAATATCGGACATTGTGCCCTGACAGCCAAGGCTACGGCATCCGAAGTGCGAGAGTCAATTTTAACCTGCTTACCATCAGCATCGTTAAACAAAAGTTCGGAATAGAAAATTTCTTTTTCAAACTTATATATTATAACGCTTACCAAGGATATTTTATATCCTACCATTAGTTCTACAAACAAATCATGAGTCAATGGCCTGGATGGGGTTAACGACTGCAAGTGCATGGCGATAGATTGTGCTTCGGCTGAACCGATTACAATCGGAATCCGGCGTGAACCGTTTTCTTCACCCAACACCAAAGCATAGGCTGATGATTGAGTTTGACTATATGTTAATCCTATTACGTTTAATTTCACTAAATTGCTCATTTTCCAAAATATAAAATAAGGGGGACAAAATTACTATATTTTTAACACATATCATAATTATTCAGACATGAATTTGAGATTAAATATGAACTGAATATGCTGTTGAATAACATAAAATGTTTACCTTTGTAGGTTCAATAAGAAATCATGAATTACAAGAATATCTTTAAACGAATAATATCTATAATTACTGTACCAACCGCCTCGTGGGAAGAACTTTCTGCTGAAACGGGTAATACTGAAAAAGAAGATTTCCGCTTTTTCTGTTTTCTTCTTATTGCAAACATGGTGTCTTCTTTTGTTGGCGGACTGTTGTATGGCGATTCGCCTTTCGTATCGGCAATTATAAAATCCATCGTATCTGGCATTGCCTTTTTTGGTGGGTTCTGGGGTATCTATTATATTTTTACCGACATTTTATGCAAGCGTTTTAAAATAACGGTAAGTAAAGCGAAAACTTTACGGCTGGTTATCTATTCGATGACGCTTTCTTTTTCGTTAAGCATATTGATAGCCCTGCTACCCGGCCTCTTTTTCCTTAAAGTTATAAACATATATACCCTATACATTGTTTGGGAAGGTGTGAGCAAGTTAATACCGCTGGAGGAAAACGAACGGAGCAACTTTGTGCTGCTACTTTCGGCCATAATTATACTCATTCCATTCATCATCAGTCAATTATTATTATTCAGCATCCCTATTGCCAAACTCTAACAAAAACATTTTATGTTAAAGCCTGCATCTGTACATATAAAAAACAAACGTGCTTCTTTCGACTATGAATTGAGCGACCGATTTATCGCGGGGATGCAGCTGTTTGGCACCGAAATAAAATCTATCCGCGAAGGAAAAGCAGGTTTATCCGATGCTTATTGTATTTTTGATGGAGCCGAGCTATGGGTGAGAAACATGCACGTGTCAGAGTATAAATTCGGTTCGTTTAGCAACCACGAAATCCGCCGGGACAGAAAACTGTTATTGAACAAGCGTGAACTACAAAAATTACAACGTGCTACACGGGAAACCGGATATACCATTATACCTACCCTACTCTTCATTAACGAAAAAGGCCTTGCAAAGCTGGAAATAGCGCTTGCCCGTGGTAAAAAGAACTATGACAAACGCCAGACTTTAAAGGAAAAAGAAGACAAACGATACATGGATAGAGCTATGAAAGCATAATGGTTTGTCAACTATAAATAAACGAGTTTATCACGCTTCTGTTTTCTACAGATTTTTCAACTATTAAAGTCTTCCTCCCCTCCCCTTTAGTTAAAATTTTCTAAGACCTCAAAAAAGTCCCATTTTTAGGATAAAAATGCGTGTTGTTCATGAACTTTTACGTGTGTTAGCTGTTTATAACAGTACTTAGAAAACATACAAACTCATGTCAGAACAGAAACATACTCCACATAATTTCAAATATGCAGATATTTTTTTAGGTTGCTATTTTACCGAATATCTAATTGAGAATTACGAAAAATACCTAACCGGGAATTTACAAGACCTGCTATTGGATATTGATTCTTTAAGAAAAAAGCAAGAGGATATTACAATAAACCCAAGACTTTTTTTAGAGCTGAAACAAACTTTCAGATTATTAGTTAGTTTATGCACCGCTAGAGCTGAAGGGAATAATATCTCTATAACGGAATATCTAAAGGCGAAAGCTAACAATACCAACAATTTACCAAACGAATTCAAAGAAATAGAAAATCTGCACAAGGCTATTAATTATATCAACGAAAAAAAGCTGGTACATGGCTTTGACAAAGAATTTATTTTAAAGCTGCATCAGATTCTTACCAACGGCATTGACAAAAGTAGTATTCATGGCACTGAAAAAGCAGGTACAACTCCCGGTAGCGCATACCGAAAAAACAATCCGAAATTAACTACTGATTTACATTTGCCTCCTCACTGGGATGAAGTAGATGAGTACATGGAAAAGCTGTGTGATTTTATTAATCAGGAAAACGAGTCGCAATATGATTTTATTAAGGCGGCAATAGCTCAATACCGGTTTATTTGGATATACCCGTTCGACAGTGAAAATGAAAAACTAAGCCGATTACTTTCGTATGCCATTGTGCTTAAAAGCAATTTGAATAAAAAAGATTCGGCTAAATTCAACCCGGCCATCGTACTGTGTAAAAACAGATATTTAAACCAAGCTATAACAGAACAAAATACTGATAATGGAATTATAAACAGACTTGAAGCTGTTTTTAAAAACATAAAAGAAGATATAGAAAAGGTAAATATGCTTGCCGACTATTCATATCTTGAAAGAGAATTGCTCAACCCATGCATAAATCGATGTTTGGAAAAAAATTTCATAACCGAAAATCAAGCTACCATACTTCACAATGCGGTGGAAAAACAAATAATTCAAGCCTCTGACGTGAAAGAAGTTTATTCCTACAAATCAGATACTGAAATATCCAGAGAGATAAAAAAACTAATAGATAAAAAACTAATACTCAAGGAATCTATGGGTACTCGAAAATACGTGTTAAGCCTCGAAAACAATTATATCCTTGGCGAATTATTTTGCATTCTGATAGAAAAAGGATTTGTTCAAAGCTAGACTTATCCTATTTTTCAATACGCTGTTTTATCCTCCTTGGCCTGCCACTTTTCAAATGCTGTAATAGCCTCATCCGAAAGACATTGTACTGTTTTAATTTTACGGAGCTCCGAGGCCATTTTTATTTCATCATAGATAAACGAATCATCAAAACCTATTTGCTTAGCATCCTCCTTCGTGTTGCCATAATACAGGCAATCCAACCGTGCCCAATAAATAGCACCCAGGCACATGGGGCAGGGTTCGCAGGAAGTATAGATCTCGCAGCCCGACAAATCAAACGTACCTAGCTTGCGAGCCGCTTTCCTTATAGCTACCACCTCGGCATGAGCCGTGGGGTCGTGC
This sequence comes from Paludibacteraceae bacterium, assembly GCA_031292565.1. Taxonomy (GTDB): domain Bacteria; phylum Bacteroidota; class Bacteroidia; order Bacteroidales; family Paludibacteraceae; genus JAFGVL01. The sequence goes on along the minus strand of JARLGW010000001.1, from coordinate 34,335 downwards.
TGCTTGGTCACCCGGTTGGTACCTACGGCTATTATCTCCCCGTCTTTAACAACGAGGGCTCCAAAAGGACCGCCCCCATTGTCAATATTTCGGATGGAAAGCGCAATGGCTTTCCGCATATATTTTTCATTATAACTCATGTGCAACTCCTTCTATCATTTTTATAAGCAGCCCCAAAGTTATAAGAATTTCTTTTCAACTAAAATTTCAGAGAGACACCACCCATAAAATTAATTTCCGCTTGAGGGAAATATCTTAAATCATTCATTCTCTGTCCAGCCTCATAAGAAGAGTACCACACGTAACCGTTGGATGAATATTTTTCATTCAATATGTTATTCACGGCGAATGAAAAATCAATCGATTTCAGTTGTTTCAATTTTAAGGAATAGTTAAACCGCAAGTTATTTACAAAATAAGCATCCAGCCTACAGTCGTTGCTCGACGTATTATCTATATACTGTTTTCCCACGTAATTTGATTGCAATGCAATTCCAAAATCATGATACAGGAATGACAGTAAACTATTGGCAATAATATTAGGCGAATAGGCAATATCCGTTTTGCCCAACACGTTGTTTTGAGTACCCGTCCAATTGCCCGAAACGTCATACACATCCACATCATACTCCGTGAAGTTCTTTATTTTATTTTCACTCAACGTAACGTTTCCGCTCCATCTAAGGCCTTTAAAGAAATTAATTCCGGCCATCAATTCCACACCCTCCCGGTAACTTTGAGGGATGTTGGAGGTAAGAGCTTCGCCTATTTCGCTCACCTTTCCGGTAAGTATCAGCTGGTTTTTATAATCCATATAATACAGGTTTGCCCCCAACGAAAGCACGTCATTTTTAAACAAGTAGCCCAATTCATAATCGGTCAATCGTTCCGATGTAGGCGATTCGTCGGCACCGGCTTCGGTGTAATTGGTACGGTTAGGTTCTTTGTTTGCCACTGACACAGAGGCATACCACGCGTTATGTTTATTCAAAGCATAATGAAGTCCACCCTTAGGGTTGAAGAAATTAAATTTAGGATCGAAGTCCAGATTTTGTAATTCGGCTTCCGTACCTGTCATCCTGATATTTACATAGCGGTATTGAAGGTCGCCATATACATCCAAGCCTTTCAATAATTCATAATTCACCTTGCCATACACGTTTACGTCTGTTTTCAATGTATGGTTACGGTACCACTCATATTCATTCGTAGCATTCTGCATGTCTTTAAACCATGTTACGTAACCATAGTGAACCCCATCGTACTGATTAGCAGCACCACCTAAAGAACATGATATTTTTTTACGAGTATAGTTCAGGGAATAAACAACACCGTAAAAGTCGTTCTCCATCCACTTTTGGGTTATTAAATCGGTAACGCTATCAGACGCGTAAGTGGATGTAATATTGTAATTAGCTAATTTCTGTCCGGGTTGATATTCTTCATAATACCCGATGCCATGCGTGTAATGCAAAGCCACATTCGCGTTCAAATTCTTATTCACCTGATGCGAAAAATGTAATTGATAATTCTTTTGGTCGTAATTATCCGTCTGATTCTTGTAATACTGCACGTTACCATTGTTGTCTGTATATTGTCCACAAGGATTATACGTTCTATTTGTGCTCAACGAATCGCCGGGTACGCCATCCCAGGCATGATACGTTTTTTCCACCCCGCCAAAAATCACAGCCTTCAGTATCGTTTTTTTGCCATAGTAGCCTCCTGAAAAATAATATGATTTCATATCCACCGAAGCCCGGTCAATATACCCGTCGGAAGTAATGTTGGACAAGCGGGCATCAAAAGCCCAGTGCCCGTTGAGCAAGCCCGAACCCACTTTCAAGGTATTCTTGTTCGTATTGAACGAACCGTAAGAAGAACCTACCTCAGCATAAGGCTTCACGTTCAACGCCTCGGTTTGCATGCTTATGGTAGCCCCAAAAGCACCCGCCCCGTTGGTAGAAGTACCCACCCCGCGTTGTATTTGTATATTTTCCACAGAAGAAGATAAATCGGGCATATCCACCCAATACATAATCTGTTCCTCCGGGTCGTTAATCGGAATCCCGTTCACGGTAATATTAATTCGACCTGCATCCGTACCCCTGATGCGGAAGTTGGTGTACCCCACCCCGGTTCCGGCATCGGAAGTAGCTACAAACGAAGGAGTGGTATTCAACAGGTAAGGCACATCCTGCCCCAGGTTTGCCAAGGCAATATCTTTTTTAGTCACCGTGCTATATGCTACCGGCGATTTATCTGTAACACGGATAGATGCTACCACAACTTCATCCAGCAGAAAGGATGATTTTCTCAAGTTAATTTGCACGTCGGCAGGCACTTTTACCGTGTCGGCATACGCGTCGTATCCCGTGTAATCTATTTGCAACAATGCCCGGTTTGCTTTTAAATCCTGAAACTCAAACCGGCCTTCATTATCGGACAGGACTGATCGATCTAATCCTTGAAGAACAACGGTTACACCTTTTAGAGGTGTGCCGGTTTCATCTAAGATTTTACCACGCAGATAATTCTGTCCAAAAGAGATGAGGACAACTAATTGAAAAAAAATAATTAAAAGAAATTTTCTCATAACAAAATGATTAATTTTTATGAATTAATAAATTGCAATGAGGGCGAACAAATAACGAATAATGAGAATGCTTCTTCCCTCTCCAACATTACTTGGCAGGTTCAAAGGGTATAATCTCAGCCCGAAATATTTAAGGCACCCCATTGTGATGGTTAAGTAAATGCTCACGAAAAAAAATCGCATAAGCAATTGCAAAGGTAAGAATTTTATACTCATAACGAATCAATTAAATAATAAAACAAAAAATTTGCTATTAAAAGCTATTTTTTAATTGCTCAAAAAACGCCAAAGTGTGCAGGCTTATGTTAAATTTTAATTTTAGTCAAAAAAAAGAGTTTTAACACATATGAATTATGGTTTAAAAACATAATTTTACAGGTGAAATAAAAACTACCGATGAAATTCCGGTAATATTGAACGTGCTGCTGATAAAATAACGTGGTTGATTTTTCGTCCTATTACTTACTAATGCAATAAAAATCAATTAATTAAATTATTAATCTTATATTAAAAGTACATTAAAATTATTCATTATGAAACCTACGCACATTGAACACATTGGAATTGCAGTAAAAAACCTGGATGACGCTATTGCTTACTACGAAAAAGTACTAGGCTTAACCTGTTACGCTGTAGAAGAAGTAAAAGATCAGAAAGTAAAAACAGCTTTTTTCAAAGTAGGACAAACTAAATTGGAATTACTTGAAAGCACTGACCCGGAAGGACCTATCGGGAAATTTATCGAAAAGAAAGGCGAAGGTATTCATCACATTGCATTTGCAGTAGAAGGATTGGCTGAAAAACTGGAACTTATTGCCGAAAGAGGTATTCAGCTTATTGACAAAACGCCTAGAAAAGGTGCTGAAGGATTAAATATCGGATTTCTTCACCCTAAATCCACTTTTGGTGTATTAACTGAACTTTGTGAAAACCCAAACAAATAAAAAAAATAATGGATAATACGGAAAAACTTGAACAGTTGATTGAGCTGAGAGAAAAAGCGAAGCTCGGAGGAGGCCAAAAACGTATTGATTCTCAACACAATAAAGGTAAGTTCACCGCTCGTGAACGTATCGAAATGTTACTTGATGAAGGTAGTTTTGAGGAGTTAGACATGTTCGTAACTCACAGATGTACAGACTTTGGACTTGAAAAAGAAACGTACTTGGGCGATGGCGTTGTTACCGGAAGCGGTACCGTGGACGGACGCCTGGTATATGTTTTTGCTCAGGACTTTACCGTTTTCGGGGGTTCGCTTTCCGAAACATTCGCGTTGAAAATATGCAAGGTAATGGACATGGCCATGAAAATGGGTGCTCCTGTTATCGGAATCAACGATTCCGGTGGCGCACGTATTCAGGAAGGGGTACAGAGTTTGGCCGGGTATGCCGAAATATTCCAACGTAATATTTTAGCTTCCGGGGTGGTACCTCAAATTTCAGCCATATTCGGCCCATGTGCCGGTGGTGCTGTATATTCCCCAGCCCTAACTGATTTTACCTTAATGATAGAAGGCCTAAGCTACATGTTTGTAACAGGCCCCAAGGTAGTAAAAACAGTAACTCGCGAAGACGTTACCACCGAACAATTAGGAGGTGCCTCCGTGCATGCATCCAAATCGGGCGTAACTCACTTTGTAGCAAAAACCGAACAAGACGGTCTTTTACTTATCCGTAAGCTATTAAGCTTTCTGCCACAAAACAACTTGGAAGATACTCCGTTGCAATTGAACAACGACCCGATCTCCCGCACGAATGATTTGCTTAACGAAATTATTCCCGACAATCCGAATAAGCCTTACAACATGAAGGACATCATCCTGTCTATCGTGGATGAGTCGGAATTTTTGGAAGTACACAGTAACTACGCACCTAATATTATTTGTGGTTTTGGCCGTTTCAATGGCCAATCAGTAGGTATTGTAGCCAATCAGCCAAACTACCTTGCCGGAGCATTAGATATTAATTCTTCGCGTAAAGCAGCCCGCTTTGTTCGCTTTTGCGATGCCTTCAACATCCCGTTGTTAACCTTGGTAGATGTTCCCGGATTTTTACCTGGAACAGCTCAGGAGTACGGCGGCATTATTATCCACGGAGCCAAGCTTCTTTACGCTTATGGTGAAGCCACGGTGCCTAAAGTAACCATCATCCTGCGTAAAGCCTACGGTGGAGCGTATGACGTGATGAGTTCCAAACACTTACGCGGAGACCTTAATTACGCGTGGCCAAGTGCCGAAATTGCGGTGATGGGTGGCAAAGGAGCTATCGAAATTCTGTATGGCGGAGAATTGAAAAAACTCACGGATGAAACCGAACGGGCTCAGTTTGTGGCTGAAAAAGAAACCGAATACAGAGACAAATTCTCTAACCCTTATGTAGCAGCAAAATATGGTTATATCGACGATATTATTGAACCAAGAAATACCCGCTTCCGCGTGATTCGTGCATTCCAAAGTTTAGCTACTAAGAAAGTTATTAATCCGCCCAAAAAGCACTCAAACATACCATTATGATGTATCTTGTAGCCGGTATAGTAATAGCAGTAGCTTTATTCTTCTATTTTCTCCGAAGAACGGATCATATTTTGGAACAAGAGAAAAAAGAAAAGAATGAAAAGGAAACCGAAAACATTCCGGAAAAAGCTCCTGCTACACCACAAATAGTGGATCATGAAGCGCACGAAGAGGAGGCTGCAGCAATAGCTATGGCTCTATTTCTTTACAAAAGGGATTTACACGACAAAGAAAGTTTCACCATTACGATGCAAAAAGTGTCGCGTATTTATTCGCCTTGGAATTCTAAAATTTATACTTTACGACAAATACCAAATCGAAGATGAAACAATTTTCTTTTACTATAAACGGAAATCAATACGATGTTGAAATTAAATCGGTTGATGAAAACAAAGCGGAGGTTGAAGTTAACGGATTTACTTACAGCGTAGAAACGGACAAGGTATTACAATCCGTGAGCAAAACGCCAAAACTGGTTGTTCCACAAGCTGTACCTTCAACCGACATTACGCCTACCGAACACAAAACAAGTGCACCGGCTCCCGTTGTACCTGCTGCACCTAAAGGTGGCAGTGGCAAAGCAACCATTAAATCACCACTACCGGGCATTATTTTGGATGTATTTGTTAAAGTAGGTGATACTATAAAAATAGGTGATAAACTATGTTGCCTTGAAGCCATGAAAATGGAAAACAACATAAACTCGGATAAAGCAGGAACCATTACCAAAATGCACATAGAAAAAGGCAGTACCGTAATGGAAGGCGACCCCATGATTGAAATAGGATAAACACTCAAAATCTAATACTATGAGAACACTTTATTATGTCTTATTAATGTATGCCGGAGCATTCGCCATAGGTATGTTTGTAGCTACCATTATTTGGTTTTTGGTTAAAACCATGACCGTAACCAGTCGGAAAAAGCGTTCTCGTCAATCATTCCAAGAAATGAAACAAATTCAATAAACCACAATTCATTATGAATCATCAATTTATTATAGAGTTATTTCAAGGAATATCGACCATATTTCTTTCTACCCCGGTAATTGGCTTTACCCGTGTAATATTGATTTTTCTCGGAATATTGCTTGTTTATTTAGGCAGCAAAGGCATATTGGAACCTTTATTAATGGTTCCGATGGGCTTAGGCATGGCCACTATTAATGCAAGCATCATGCTTTTGCCCGGCGGAGGACATGGTAATTTCTTTGTAGACCCCATGTTAAGTAAACCTGACGAGTTGATGTATTGGTTACAAATAGACTGGTTACAGCCTATCTATACCTTTACGTTCAGCAACGGGCTTATAGCCTGCCTCATCTTTATGGGCATCGGTTCGTTAATCGACATTGGGTATATACTTCACAAGCCTTTTTCAAGCATGTTTTTAGCATTGTTTGCCGAGATGGGCACTTTCCTAACCATCCCCATAGCAATTTTGCTAGGGCTTAATTTAAAAGAAGCCGCTTCTATCGCTATGGTAGGTGGAGCCGATGGCCCGATGGTGCTCTTTACATCACTGAAACTAGCTCCACATCTATTTGTGCCTATCACCGTGGTGGCCTATTTATACTTAGGCCTCACCTATGGCGGTTATCCCTATTTAATACGCCTGTTGGTTCCTAAAAAATACAGGGGTATTAAGGTGGAAGAAAAGAAAAAAGTAAAACCCATTTCATCCGAAGTCAAGCTTATGCTAGCGGTGGTGCTATGTGTAGTTCTTTGTTTGTTATTCCCCGTGGCAGCACCCTTGTTTTTCTCCCTATTTGTGGGTATCGCCATTAAAGAATCGGGATTGAAGAATATTTTGGACTTCATACAAGGGCCTCTGTTATACGGTTCCACCTTTATGTTAGGGCTGCTGTTAGGCGTTCTTTGCGAAGCTCACTTGTTGCTCGACCCTCGTGTGCTTATTTTATTAGTACTCGGCATCATCGCCCTGTTTATTTCCGGCGTTGGTGGCATTATCGGCGGCTATATTATGTTCTTTATCAAGAAAGGTAAGTTCAACCCCGTTATCGGCATTGCCGGTGTAAGTTGCGTACCAAGCACGGCTAAGGTAGTTCAAAAAGAAGTATCTAAAGTAAACCCCAATGCCATTGTGCTACCCGAAGCTTTGGGAGCTAATATTACCGGGGTAATTACCACCGCTATTATTACAGGGCTTTACATCACGGTGATCCCTATGTTGTAAACAAACAACATTACTATAACAAAAAAGGCTTTTCTAAATCATTTTAGAAAAGCCTTTTTTATATAGATTTAATTTTATTACACTAGCTTATGGATTACCAACCCTGAGCGCAGTTTAGGTTCAAACCAAGTGGTTTTAGGAGGCATGATATTACCGCTGTCGGCAATATTAATCAATTGCTCCATCGACACCGGATATAAAGCCAATGCTACACGCATTTCGCCACTATCCACGCGTTTCTTCAACTCGCCAAGACCACGAATACCACCTACAAAATCAACTCGCTTATCCGAGCGCAAATCTTTAATACCAAGCACTTCGTCCAAAATAAGATTGGAAGAAATTGTTACGTCAAGCACGCCGATAGGGTCGCTATCATTGTAAGTGCCCTGCTTGGCAGTCAACGAATAGAATTTTCCTGACAGATACAACGAGAAGTTATGTAATTGCGTGGGTTTGTATATATCAGCACCTTTTTCTTCCACCGTGAAGTTTTTAGAAACCTCGGCCAAAAATTGTTCGTCAGTCAACCCGTTCAAATCTTTTACCACCCGGTTATAATCAATAATATTCAATTGATTATCGGGGAAGCACACGGCTAAGAAGAAATTGTATTCTTCCTCACCGGTGTGGTTTGGATTATTTTTGCGTTTTTCATCACCCACCAAAGCCGCTGCGGCACTACGGTGATGTCCATCCGCGATATATAAATAAGGAATACCGGCAAATAATTCGGTAATACGGGCTATAACCTTTTCATCCTCAATGAGCCAAAAGTGATGACCGAATCCATCGGGAGCGGTAAAGTCATATTCAGCAGGGTTCTTGGTTACATTAGCCACTATAGCATCCAATTCATCTTGGTGCGGATAGGCAAAAAACACGGGTTCAATGTTCGCATTATTAATACGCACATGCTTCATACGGTCTTCTTCCTTGTCCCGACGGGTAAGCTCATGTTTCTTAATTTTACCCGTCATATAGTCCTCTACATTTGCACACACTACCAACCCGTATTGAGTACGACCATTCATGGTTTGCGCGTACACGTAGTAGTTTTCCTTTGCATCTTGCACCAACCAGCCTTTGTCTTGAAATAAATTGAAATTAACCGCAGCCTTTTCATATACTTCAGGCGAATGCTCGTCAGTACCTGCCGGAAAATCAATTTCGGGTTTGATTATATGATAAAGCGATTTTTCATTTCCGGCAGCTTCTACTCTAGCCTCTTCGGAATTCAACACGTCGTAAGGACGGGATGCAACCTGCTCTACAAGTTCTTTTGGGGGACGAATGCCCCTAAACGGTTTGATTATAGCCATAAATGCTAATAATAATATTGAAGACTAATTATTGTAAAAAAAAATAAATAGTATATTGCTATACTATTTATTCATTACTCTATTTATTTACTCTAAATTTTTCGTTTCCTGTTTGTAAGAAATCAACGATTTGTTTTGCTGCCGCAATACCCGCGTTGATATTTGCCTCTGATGTTTGAGCACCCATCTTTTTAGGTGTGGCAAAATAGCGATCAGGGAATTTTGCTTTTAATTCAGCATCGTTGGATGGAGCAATGTCTGTAACATATTTAAAGTCAGGACGAGCTTCAAAAACTTTTACTAAATCGGCTTCGTTGATTACTTCCTTACGTGCAGTGTTTACCAGCAAAGCACCCTTAGGCATCTTGCTCAACAACTCGAAGTTGATAGAACCTTTTGTTTCGGCAGTAGCAGGTATGTGTAAAGAAATAACTTCACAAGTACCATACAAATCTTCCACGCAACAAAGGGCTTTTACACCGTCGGCTTCAATTACATCGGCACGGCAAAAAGCATCATAAGCGGATACGTTCATACCAAAACCTTTGGCTACACGAGCTACATTACGGCCTACATTACCATAAGCATGAATACCTATTTTTTTACCAAGCAATTCTGTACCTGATGTTCCATTGTAAAAATTACGAACGGCATACACCATCAGCCCTAGAGCCAATTCGGCAACAGCGTTAGCATTTTGTCCGGGAGTATTCATTACACAAACGCCGGCAGCCGTAGCAGCAGCCAAATCTACGTTGTCATAACCGGCACCGGCACGCACTACAATTTTTAATTTTTTTGCAGCTGCAAACACTTCCTGGTCAATAATGTCACTGCGGATAATAATAGCGTTAGCATCAGCAACGGCATCTAGCAGTTGTTTTTTTTCTGTATACTTTTCAAGCAAAGCCAATTCGTAACCGGCTCCTTCCACCACCTGACGGATGCCATCTACGGCAACTTTAGCAAATGGTTTGTCTGTTGCAATTAATACCTTCATGTTTTTTTATTTTATTGTTTTAAAAATGAACCGAGCAAAAAATAAGATAGGACACAGTAGCAAAACTATTGTGTCCTAAACTTCATTTATCCGGTTTAAAATCAATGTTTTTTCTCAAATTCCTGCATGCAATCAATCAAAGCCTGAACACTTGATTTTGGCATTGCATTATAAGTTGAAGCACGGAAACCGCCTACCGAACGATGTCCTTTAATACCAACCATACCTCTTTCTGCAGCAAATTTACCAAATTCTTCTTCCAATTCTTTGTATTCTTCATTTAACACAAAACAAATATTCATAATAGAACGGGCTTCAGGAACAGCCGTACCTTTGAAAATTTTGTTTCGTTCTATTTCATCATAAAGAATTTTGGCTTTATCAAGATTCATTTTTTCCATTTGTTTCACACCACCCAATTCTTTCAGCCATTTCAAAGTTTGAAGAGCTGCATAAATAGGAACAACGGGAGGAGTATTGAACATAGAACCGTCTTTTACATGAGTGCGGTAGTCCAACATCGTTGGTATAGGACGAGAAACTTTACCTAAAGCATCTTCTTTTACAATAACAAAAGTTAATCCGGCAGGGCCTAAATTCTTTTGAGCTCCACCGTAAATAATATTATATTTAGATACATCTATTGGACGAGAAAAAATATCGGATGACATATCGGCAACCATCGGAACGGGAGAATCTAAATCCGTACGAATCTCAGTTCCAAAAATAGTGTTGTTTGTAGTGATGTGGAAATAATCTGCATCGGCAGGAACAACAAAATCTTTAGGAATATAATTAAAGTTAGCGTCTTTTGAAGATGCAACTTCCACCACTTCACCAAATAATTTTGCTTCTTTCATGGCCTTACTTGCCCATGTACCGGTGTTAAGATAAGCGGCTTTCTTTTCCAACAAGTTAAAAGGCACCATACAAAATTGCAAGCTGGCACCACCACCGAGGAATAACACTTTATAACCGGAAGGAATATCCAACAATTCTTTAAACAAAGCTTCGGCTTCATCAACAACTGGCTGAAAATCTTTAGAGCGATGGCTTATTTCCATAAGAGACAAGCCTATACCGTTAAAATCTAAAATGGCCTTAGCCGTATTTTCTATCGTGTATTGTGGCAAAATGGATGGCCCTGCATTAAAATTGTACTTCTTCATGCGTTATGTAATTTATTATTAATTAGGTTGTATTATAAATGAAAAGTTTAAGTACCACTTCCAAAAAAAGATGGTGCAAAGTTAATGCTTTGTTTATTTACAACAACATGTTGATTTCATTTTTTCATTAAAGAAATTAAAACTTATCAACAAATACCTCAAATTATGTTGAATAAAAAATAAATCTCATGCACTATTTCACCTTTAATCATAGCATTTTCTTTACTATGTTTTTTCATTATTCTTTATGCACTAAAAAAAACACAACACAACCAAGGATAAAGATTGATCATAATTAAGTAAATATTTTTAAGGATTTCAGCCTTTTATTGTAACATAAATTTGATATTCTTTCAAAAAAAATGAGAACTTAATTATATCTTTTTTATCTTTGCAGCAGAACAAAATACTATAATAAAACACATTACCTCAAAGAGAACCAGTTATGAAAGCAAAATTTTCATTCTTTTGTATAATAGTTGCAACTATTCTTTTTACGTCCTGTAGCAAGGATAAAGACTCTACCAGTGTAAATTCAGATCCTAACAGCTATATTCCTTTAACCTTAGGGAATATGTGGGTTTACAAAACTCCTGATATGAGCCTTACCGAAAGTATTAAACAAATCATTACAGGTACAATAACAAAAAATGGAAAAACTTATTATTTGCTAGTAAACTCAAAACAAGATTCCGTGTTTTTAAGAAAAGATGACAAAGGAAATATTGTTAAACTCACTAATGGAGCAGAAACAATTATTGTACCTGTAAATCCTGTCGTCGGCCATGGTTGGATTTCAGGTGATATGGTCGATACTTTAGTCGTAGTAAAAAATGATGCTGTTGTCTACGCATACACCAACCTCTTAGAAATATTAACATATGACAAATCAAGCAATACCCTTTTATCAAGGGATCTTTACAAAAAAGGAGTTGGCCTAATTAGAAATATCACTTACTCTCTGACAGATTCTACAACTACAACCCTTAATTCTTACGAATTAAAATAAAATTTCATCTTAACATAAAGTACAAGGGAGCTGTGACTAATAACAGCTCCCTTGTTTTTTATAACACATTTCATTACCGAAAAAATCAAACTCACGAAATACAATCTCTTCCTACATCAAACTCTCGCAAAGACATTCACGAAAAACCACAATCAATCTCTATCTAAAGAAATATCTTAATCAAAAAACCATCCATCCTTACAATTAATATAGCCTCTATAATTCATTATTTTCTCCCTTATATTTTTCAAAGTATTTACAAAAATAGGATAAAAAATCTTTGTCATCATATCCAAATTATTCTTTATACCCCTCAACGTTTAGCAACCCATTTCAGCCTAAATTCAATAAACGAACAAAAAAAGATCCTGTTTTTCATTTTTGTAGAACGCTGACAAGCAATGATAAAGGCATTTTTACACCACATTATTCAAAAAAAGAGAGCGGAGGACTTGCATTTGTTGAAAATAGCCGTATCTTTGCACCGCTTTTTAAGAAAACATATTTGATCTAGTAGCTCAGTTGGTAGAGCACATCCCTTTTAAGGATGGGGTCCTGGGTCCGAACCCCAGCTGGATCACTTTTCTTTTCTTTACAAAAAAGCAAATCAATTTTAAGGAGATCTAGTAGCTCAGTTGGTAGAGCACATCCCTTTTAAGGATGGGGTCCTGGGTCCGAGCCCCAGCTGGATCACAACACGGGGAGGGTAAAACCTCCCTTTTTTCGTATGTATTGGCGTTTGGGCTTATTTCATGGGGTTTGCTGAAACGAAGAAAAACAAAGCTTAACAAGGGAAAACGAACAATATTTTCTACCAGATTTCTACCGCCATTTTCTACCGGCGATCTACTTATCTAAAACTTTTCTACCATGCATCCAACAATTAGAATTTTATTCGACCGTAAGAAGCAGGCTACCGATACCGTTCCAGGCTTGATTCAGATTGAGGTGTACTACAAGGCCCGGAAAAAATATATCTCCACGGGTATTAAGGTACTGCCTCAGGAATGGGACGAGGCAAATAAGCAGATAAAGGGCTCCAAGAACGACTTTAACTCGAATTACCTGATTGGGAACCTGCGCAAGAAGATTGAGGAGCATATTATCGACCAGGAGCGAAATAACGAGGAGTTTAGCTTTACGACCTTGGATGCCGCGTTGACGGGCAACGTGCATGGCAACCTTTCGTTTCAAACGTATTTCCTGGAACGGCTGGATAAGCGCAAGATTAAGGATTCCACCGAAAAGAAGTTGATGACTCTATACAATCACGTGGACAAGTTTGGCCGCTTGAAGTCGTTTTCCGACCTCACACAGCAAAATATCAAGGCGTTTGACGATTTTCTGTACGCTCAAGGGCTGTCCAAGACTTCCATATACGAGCGGCACAAACAGCTCAAGTCGTTTATCAACGAGGCCATCGCCGATGGGTTTATTAAGCAATCGCCCTACATAGGGCTTAAAATTCAGCGCGGAAAGCCCGAGACAAGGAAATACCTTACCGAGGACGAGGTAAGTGCCATAGAGGCCGCGGAAATAGACGTGAAGCACATTGCCCGTGCGCGAGACCTGTTCGTGTTCTGCTGCTACACCGGGTTGGCGTATGCCGATCTGTTTAAGTTCGATTTCAAAAAGGTGGTGGAGCAGGGTGGCGATTACTTTATAGAGGACACCCGGCAGAAAACGGATGAGCCGTTTCATATCCTCATCCTGCCGAAAGCTTACGAGGTACTGAAACTTTACGACTTTGTACTGCCTAAAATAAGCAACCAAAAATATAACGATTACCTCAAGGTGGTGGGTGCCTTGGCTGGCATAAAAAAGAATCTTACCACGCACATGGCTCGGCACACGTTTGCCACCACCGTGCTGCTGGATCACGATGTGCCGCTGGAGGTTGTGCAGAAGCTACTGGGCCACAGCTCCATTCGCACCACGCAGATTTATGCTAAACTGAGCCAAAAGGTGGCCAACCAGCATATGAAACGGCTGAAAGGCATTTTATAAATTTGAAGAGTGTCTATATTGCTTTTAGTTTTTGCACAGATAGACTCCATAGCCTAAACCAAATTAATGGCATAACCTACTACTTTTAATACCCAACAAACATTTTTTAGTATATTTGTATCAGATTATTACACAAACAGTGAAACAAGGAAGCCACATAAATCAATCCATTAAATTGAGGAGCTACGCGAGTATCTTCTCTAGAGCTTCTTTTGCCAATTTATTGGCGACCGGAAACATTGACTTTTTAAATAAAAAAATCTCTAAATTTGATAGTAATTTAATTGAAAAAAAATTTTCCACCTATTTTGAATATATTAGCTACGTTTATAGAGTTTTAAAAAAAGAATATCGCTGTGAATATGTTTATAAAAATGAAATTATAAACGAGCTACTTTTAAAAAAATATGGCACAAAAAACACTGTGGTTATAAATGAATTCCAAGTTGGCAATTCTGTTGCTGATATGGTTTTATTTAATGGTACCAGCAAAGCTTTTGAAATAAAAACAGAACTAGACTCAGAAAAAAGACTTTTTGGGCAACTAAATGATTACACTAAGGTTTTTAAAGAGTGTTACATTGTAACTCATGAATCATTAGTAAATAAATATCTACTACAAGACGAACAAATTGGTATCATCTCCCTTTCAAGAAAAGGAAAATCTATTAAATTGGAAGAAATTAGGAAAGCCAATAAAACAAACACGATAGACTCTAATAATATTATTAGATGTTTAAGAACTCAAGAATATAAAAATATAATTAAATCATATTATGGTTGTTTGCCTTCTGTAAATAGTTTTGAGATGTTTAACGCTTGCGCAGATATGATGAAAGATATTCCTGTTGAAGAATTGAATTTATTATTCATCTCCGAGTTGAAAAAACGTGTGTCAAACACAGAGTTTTTATCTAGCTTTCATAAAGAATTAAGACAGTTATGTTTAAGTCTGAAAATAAAACAATCAGACTATCAATTTTTAGTTACAAAATTGAATCAACAAATTAAACTAACATAAAATATGTACTATCCGTTTTTAAGAGGGAAACAATTTGAACTCCTTGCTTTAAGGGAGTTTTCAGAAATCTATTCTGACAATTGTAAAATATTTCCGATAATTGAACCTGTTAGCGATAGTTTTAATAGTTTGAAAATTGCTTGTAAAAAATTTAATGACAACAAATTTAATTATGCTATAGTTTTAAATCCT
This sequence comes from Paludibacteraceae bacterium, assembly GCA_031292565.1. GTDB lineage: Bacteria > Bacteroidota > Bacteroidia > Bacteroidales > Paludibacteraceae > JAFGVL01. The sequence continues at coordinate 19,311 of JARLGW010000001.1, read as the reverse complement.
CAAGTTGGAGGCAAAAAAGGTAAAATAAAAGATATTGAATCTGAATTAGAGGAATATCTTCATCAAGATAATTGCTATGTAGCATTCATTATAAGTAATGATTTAACTATAACGAAAGTTTTAGAACATATAAAGAGCAAATCTTATAATAATGTTTTAATAATTTGCGATAGAAGTGTTGATTCTAGTTCTTCCGTTTTAGACGAGCTATTTAGTCTTGATTGTGTAAAAAAAGTACTTATAGATGATAATAATAGAAATCTAAAACGAAAGCTTAAACTTAAAGAGGTGATCCGATTTGACGACAAATTTAAACCTCAAAACAAAAATGCTGATTATTTAGCTATACCTGAAGAAAAATTCACAGAAGAACATTCCTATTATTCGGATGAAAACTTTAGTGGTTTTGCCGATTATACGGTATTGGCCAGTGAATATACAGAAGGTGGAATGTTGCCTTATGCTGTTGCCATACATTTGACCTATAAAAAAAATGACACTGAAATTTGGATAAGACATTTTGTATCAGATACTAATGATGACAGATCTAATATTCAAGGAAAATTTAGTGAAGCAGCCGGAAAAGCTGTAAGCTTTTTTAGAGCAATTCCTTATACAAACTCTGCAATTGATGAACTCAACAATTATTATGATAATGGACAATATCCGGGACTTGGAGTGCTGAAAAAAATATCTATAAAAAGTCACCTCGAATTAGTTAATAGCTTATTATAAATTTACCTAAAATGAAAGTTTGCGACAAATGTTTTAATGATATTGAGATCAAGCAATATATTATTAGCACATCAAAAGAAATAGGTAAATGCGACTGTTGTTCCGAATCATCTTCACTAATCGACATAGAAGAATTGCTAGATTTTTTCAGCTCTTTCCTCTCTATTTTTGCACCAAAAGAAAACGGTTATTCCTTGATAAAACTTATACAAGAAGAATGGAAAGTTTTTGAGAATGAAAAAGCAGGACTCATAATTTTGCAAGAAGTTTTTCCTAAAATGGATTTTCCGAAGGATGAATTTGGAAATTATAATTCCACAATTAAGGTCGATTATGTTGAAGAAATATCCCAATGCGTAAACTATTGGAGTATTCTAAAAGAAGATCTTAAAACAAAAAGGAGATTTCTTACAGATATTCATAAAATGGATGAGTACCAATGGAGCAATTTATTCAATGTTTTTGCAATCATAAATAGCACTAACATGCTATATAGAGCTAGAATTAATCAAGAAGGCAAAAAAGAATCCTATTTGATAGAAGAGATGGGTGCACCTAAGGGTGTTGTTGTTTCTGCCGGCAGAGCAAATCCTCAAGGCATTCCCTATTTATATTTGAGTAAAGAAAAAGAAACAACATTATACGAGACTAGAGCAACCTATCTTGACCTAGTTTCTATTGGACAATTTCAAATAGACCCGGAAACAGAAATAAAAATTGTTGACTTTACATCATGCGAAAGCCCCTTCAATCACATGGAAAATATGATTGACTTCACCAAGGGTCGTTTATTAAGAGATTTAATAAGCAAAGACCTTTCAAAACCTTTACAAAGATTTGATTCAGAATTAGAATATATCCCAACTCAATTTATTTGTGAGTTTATAAAATATAACACCGAAACTAATGGAATTCAATTTAAAAGCTCATTAGATCAAAATGGTGTAAACATTGTATTGTTCGACGATGAAAACATTAACTGCGTAAAAGTTGAGTTACATCAAGTTTCAGACATCAAAATCACATCAAAAATTTTATAACTCTACGAACAAAATTTTCAAAAAACCTCTCCAACATCATTCGGTCTCTAATCAACGCTTAACATAAAAAATCAAACGAGGGTGGATAACAATCCACCCCACTAGAGAACTCACTTTTATAATTTTCGCCACAAGCCAAAAGGCAGCCCAACCAACATTAGGCTAAAACGGCATTTTATAGATTTTTCAGCATGGCTCACTACTCCGCTCCTATTCTTATGCTTTAATACATCCCGATGGCTTTTTGATAGTTTATTTTTGCCAGTAAGAAGTTGTATATGCTGGTAATATACTCCTGGTCGGCATTGGTGAGCGATTTCTCCGTGTCCAGCAGTTGCTGGTAAGGAAATGAGCCGGAGTTATATTGCTGTTTCTTTAAGTTATACACCTTTCCCGAAAGATCGTAATTGTCTTTTGCTACCCTGAGGTTTTGTTTTGCATTGTTGAGCTGGGTTAAGGCCTCCAGTATTTCGTATTGTACATCCGCTGTTTTTTGTTGGAGCTTTAACGCGTTTTGCCTTAGCTGTATTTTATATTCTTTCACCGTGTTCGCGTTTTTTATACTCCCGGTTATCGGTACCGAAAGCCGGAGCCCTACATAATCTACCGGAGTCCAGTAAAAACTGTTCGCGTAATCGAATCCGGCTCCTTGAAAAAGCTTCGTGTAATTGGCCGTAACGTCGAACGAGGGGAGGTAGTTTTGCCTGGCCTTGCTCAATTGTAGTTTGATACCCCGTTGTTCTATCCATAGTTGCTTAATTTCCGTTCTGTCTGTTGTCGGGTTCGTGTAATTCGTTTCAGTTGTTGTTTCCGCGTAGGCGGATTCTATTGTTTCGGTCAGCTTGATAGCCGTTTGGTCGGGTATGGCCAGTTTGTATTTCAGGTATTGCACGCTAAGCAGGTAATTCTGTTTTAATTTTTCGGTATTTGTTTTTGCATTTTTATAATCCAATTTGGCCAGCATCCTGTCGCTTTCTATCAAAGCCCCGTTGTTATATTCGCCCAGTGCCAGCTCGTAATATTCATTATAGCGAGCTTCGTTTTTCAGGGCTATGTCGTATTGTATTGCTTTGAGCAGCACGTTTTCATAAGCCTCCGCAATTTCTGTTTTAATATCTATGTTCGTATGATGGTTTTTTTCCGTTTCCAGCACAATGTTGTTTGCCGCAATTTTAATATCCGTGTACAAGCCGGGTTTGTAAATGCTGTAATTTAAATCGAGCGCGAAAGCTGTATTGTTTTTCATGCCGAGAGCAATTTTTTCGGGGCTGGTAAAACCAAGATACCCTGCCGGAACGATGGTGGGTTGCACCTGTCCGTTATAGATTACTTTACCATTGGCCGAAATATCCGGCAAAAGCTCTTTCTTTGATTTTATCTTTTTGCTTTTGGCAACATCAATATTCAGGCTGCTTTCTTTGGAATCGAACCGGTTGTTGAGACCAAGTTGCATCGCCTGATCTAACGATAGCGTGAGTGTGTCGGTTTGAGCCACCATGTTGCTACTCAAAGCCGTGAACAGCAGTAGGTATATTATCTTTTTCATATCGAATTATTTTTTTTATTTTTAATTAATAATATAAGCGGGATACAGAATAGGAATAGTAGCCCCACGGCCATGTAGGCGTTGTCATAACTCACCAGTTGTTGCTGGCGCGACAGGGTGTTTTCTAAAATCTGATAAGCCGCTCTATTCGCGTCGTCGGGAGTATAGCCTTGCGACAAAAAGTTTTGAGAATAGGCCGCTATCCTATCGGAAACCAGTGGGTTATAATTGTTTATGTTACCCACCATGTTGTTTCTTACAAACGCGCTTTCATGGTTCAAATAGGTTCCCATTAAAGCGATTCCAATGGCGGAACCCAACTGACGCATGATGTTGGATAACCCCGTGGCTTGCGCCAAATCTTTCCCGCGCAAACCGGAGAGTGCCATGGACATGATGGGTACCATGAGGAATGCTTTACCTACCCCGCTGAGTATGAAGGGCCAGAAAAATGTTTTTTCGCTCGAATCGGGTGATGAAAATGAAAGCAGGATGAGGAACACGGAGAACATGAGTACGCCGATAATGCTGGTTATGTTGTAACTAAGTTTTTTCAAAACGACTTTACTCACGAACATCATACCTATGGCCGACGCGATGGCACTGGATATAAGAAACGTGCCTTGTTGGGTAGCCGTCCAGTTAAGCGTAACTTGCGTGAATAAGGGAAAAATAAAAATCACACCCAATATCATCATGCCAGCCATTAAATTCAATAAATGCCCGATAGCCAAGTTGATGTTCTTGTACAATTTGATGTTCACCGCCGGCTCTTCAACCGTGAGTTCGCGCCACACGAAGGCGATAAGCCCAATGATAGCCAGGAAAAAAACGAATGTTATTTCCGAACTTTGAAACCAGTATTTATTGGCTCCTTCTTCAAAAAAATATTGAAGGGAGCATAGCCCTACTATTAAAAACAGGATACCCCACCAGTCCATCTTTTTCGGTTTAACCGCCTGGTAAAGGTTCGGGATAACCGCCCATGAAAGGATGGCACCCATGATACCCAGCGGAACGTTGATGAAAAAAATCCAGTGCCACGACCAGTTGTCGGTAATATATCCGCCCATAACAGGGCCCACGGCAGGGCCAAGCATCAACCCTACCCCAAAAATAGCCGTGGCCGTGGCCAATTCTTTAGGCGGGAAGGCATCCGCGATAATGCTTTGGGCTGTAGCCAACAGGCCACCCCCACCCAGCCCTTGTATAAACCGCCATAAAATGAGGGTCCATAAACTGGTGGACAGCCCGCACATTAAGGATGAAAAGGTGAAAAGCACAACGCTGGCTGTAAAATAGATTTTCCGCCCGAACAGATCGGAGAGCATGGCCGATAATGGTACCGTGATAACGTTACCAATGGCATAGGCCGATATTACCCACGCTATTTCCAGCGTGGTAGCACCCAGGCTTCCCATCATTTCGCGCAAAGAAACGTTTACCACCGTGGAATCGATTAATTCGAGCAAGGCACAGAAGAGTGCCGTGCCTACCAGAATCCATTTGGCCGACCCCGTGAGGTAATGAGGCTGTGTTTGAACCGTTGCTTCCATATCTTTTTATTTATTTTTTAACGTGAGCTCGATTAAGAGATAATTATTCTCCGTAGGAGATTGATTTCAATAGAAAAAATGCTTAGATAAGAAATCCATTTCCCATAGGGAATAAATATATTTATCCCCTGACGGGGAATCGGTTCTTTTTGTTTCACTTTTCTATTGAAATATATTGCCTACGGCAAATAAATACATTGATAATCAACATGCTGGAAATACCCTTATATCGAATTCTCATTTTATTTAATGTACACTTTAACCGTGGAGCTCATTCCCGGCATAAGTAACTGAACGTTATCACGGGGTGGGGTTTTGATTGAAATCTTCACGGGCACTCGTTGGGTTATTTTAATAAAATTACCCGTGGCGTTATCCGGCGGCAGCAACGCGAACTTGGCACCCGTGGCACCACTGAACGATTCCACCCGTCCCTCCAGCTTTAAATCAGGATAGGCATCAATTTTAATGGTCACTCTTTCGCCGGCTTGTAAATCTTTTAGTTGAGTCTCCTTGAAATTTGCCGTTATCCACAAGTTTTTGCAGTCAATCACCGCGCAAATATTTTGACCCACGCTCAGGTACTGTCCCAGTTGAATAGCCCGTTTGCACACGTAGCCGTCGCAAGGAGCCTTAATTACCGCATAGTCCAGCTGATGTTGAGCCAACTCCAGGTCGGCCTTGCTTTGCTCTACTTGCAATTGTGCCTGGGTGATTGAACTTTTCTCCGATTTGGCCATTGCCTTTAAGCTAATGGCGGAGGAGGTGGATGATTTCTGAATGTTGTCCGCCTTGGCGTATTCCGCTTTAGCCATCTCCAACGCCGATTGCGCGTTTTCCATCTGTTCCTCCGTTGCCGCTTTTACCTTCATAAGGCCTTGAATTCGGTTAAATGCCAATTGCGCTTTGGTTAAGTTTGCTTTTGCCGAAACAATATTTTGCCCGTAGGATGCCATGGTAAGGAAGCTCGCCGTGGTGTTTTCATTGCTCGCGTATGCCTTTTGCCCGGCAGCCGAGAGCTTCGCTTTTGCAATGCAGAAAGCCGATTGTGCCTGTATCACTTTCAGCTTCAAGTCCGTGGTGTCAAGCACCGCCAATAGTTCACCCTTTTTCACCTGTTGATTGTCGGCGAAGCAAATGGACTTCACGTACCCGGCCACGCTCGTTCTTACCAAATAAATATTACCGTCCAATTGCGCGTTGTCCGATTCCACCACTTTAGCCCCTAACGCCCAATACATAAAAATTACGGCTACCACCGGAATGGCTACAATGGCTATAATTTTACCGATACTTTTTTTCTCTTTTTTCATAACATTTATATTTACATTGATTATATTGCTTATTAAACCGGACGACCGGTCTATATTTTGATTAAAAAATTAACCGGGGAAACCGGTTGGTGAATAGTAAACATTTAGAAATTATTTTCTAATGGTTACACTTTTATTTGTTCGTACAATTTATCCCAAAGCGATAGATCTAGTTTTTCAATATTAGAACCCAGTATTATATTGTGGAGGGCAATTCCATCACCTAAACAGATAAATAGTTGGGCAACCTGTTCGTCCGACATCGGTGATTTAATTTCACCTCTATCGCGCGCGTTTTTTATCGACGTTTTCCAAGTTTCTAATTCTTGTTGAAAACCGACCACCATTTTTCCCCTAAATTCAGGAAACAGTTTTAAGGCATCAAAGGTGAGTGAGAAATAATTCATCTTAAATTCACTTTCACTTTCATCAACCTTGAATTTTTCAAAATAATTTACAAAAAAAGAACTCATTTCATCCGCGTAATCATGATAGAACTTGTAAAACGATTCCTTGGAATACCGGTCATAAGCATGTTTCATTACGTCGGTGAAAAAAAACTCCAACACTTCCAAAAAGAGTTGTTCCTTACTTTGAAAATAGTGATAAAAAGCCCCTTTTGATAAGCCGGTTTCCTCCACTATTTCTTTCATCGTTACCTCCTTAAAGCTTTTCTGCAAGAAGAGCTTAGTGGCTACCGTGATAATATGTTCTTTTGATTCATTCATAAGTATAGACCGTCCGTCCGGTTTGCAAATATAGTGATAATTTTTAATATACAAGAAAAAAATAACTTTTGTTGAAATTTTAAAAAAAGTTTCCGTGTTAAGCGTAAGCTCAGCCCTCATTTATGCAAAAAGCAAGTCTTCCCACGTTCCTGCTAACCCAGTTTTGCAAACCGTGCTACCCAATTAACTGCAACAATTCCATCTTTTTTAACATGAATACTTCTTGCACGAGCCATTTTTTTATCATAGCTTTAAGAAAAACGATACAATTCGTTTCTTTTGTTCATCCTCGTTTTTTTTCGTCATTCTTCGAAATTAACACCACGTTAAAACGCACTCGAACAGATTTCCAAGAAAAAAACAGGCATCAGCCCTACTAACCAAATCGGATGTTGATCCGAAATATTATCTACCACAACCCACCCGCTCGGCACCCCACCCTGCCCTACAAAAGGGAAAAATTGAACCCTTAAAGAAGTATGAAACAACTAAAAATAAGCCCCTCCATCACGCTACGAAACGACGTGATAAAAGAATATCTGCGCGAACTCTCCGGGCAAAGATACCAACCCGTTTCGCAAGAGGAGGAAACCCGGCTTTTCGAGCAAATGCAAGCAGGCCGCGAAGAGGCTCGTGAGAAACTACTCAATGCTAATCTTCGCTTCGTAATATCAGTAGCTAAGCAGCATCAAGGCAAGGTGCCCCTACCCGACCTTATTTCGGCCGGTAACATCGGGCTGTGCAAAGCCATCGAACGCTTCGACCCCTGCCGAGGCTTCCGCTTCATCTCCTACGCCGTGTGGTACATCAGGCAAAGCATCATGTACAGCCTGCAGGAAGACGCCGAAAGCATCCGCGTGCCACAAAACGTGCAGGCCGATTACGCCCGCATCCATCGCCACCTAGCCCGCCACTACACCTCCACCGGCGAAGATATGAGCCTCGAAGAAGCCTGCCTGGAGCTGGGCATCACCAACCTGGAAGGCATAGTAAATGCACTATCCTCCTTTAAAATAATAAACGAACAGGATGAGAATAATGGCGACTTTATTATGGCCATTGACGCGGACGATTACGAGGACGTGGAGAATAAACGCGAATGCCTGATAGAGGTAATACACCGCATCATTCCGCACGAGAAACAAGCCAACATATTGATTGACAGCTTCGGGCTGCAAGGCGTGGAGCTCGACGTGCCATTGCTGGCACAGAAGTACGGGCTATCGACCGAACGGATCAGGCAGATTAAAATCAATGCCATACGGCGGCTGCAAAACCGGGCGGCGGAGAACAAAGAGTTTAAAAACCTGCTGCTGGTGCTTACCGAAAGCAAGTATTAAAGTAACGCGAATTGGATATGAGAATGCATTTTAGTTGTTGATAATCAATGTATTTATTTGCCGAAGGCAATAAATATTAATAGAAATGTAAAATAGATACAACCTATTCCCCGAACGGGGATAAATGTATCTATTCCCATTCGGGAAAAAGGTTTCTTGTGGAGGCTCTTTTCTATTAACATCAATCTCCTTCGGAGAACAATTAACTGTATATCAAATATATAATATTTTCTTTTAAATCAAACTCACGTTAATTACCTCAACAAGAAAACAACTTTTAGTAATAAATAAAAAACACAGTGCCATGAGAAAAAAAGAGTTAATAGAAAAAAGAGACCGGGCTATCGTAACCCAATTTCACCTGATGTACGATGTGAAACGGATGCGGATGGACGACGTGCTGAAACAGCTTTCGGAAGAGCAATTTTACCTTGACCCGGAGTATATTTACAGCCTGGTATTTTACAAAAAGGAGAACAACGAGTTCTACAACCGGCTAGTGGATAAGCACAGGCAAAAAGCTAGTGTGTAACAACGTGTTTGATTCTACCGGAAAGAGGAAGACATAAAAAAAGCCACTGTAACAGTGGCTTTTTTTATTATAAGTTTTGTTCTACCTCCGGGTGCCGCTTTAGATATTCGTTGCGAAGCTCCAAGCTCATTAGCATGCAAACCGTGGTTAAGTTTACTTCCCCGTCCTTAAACTTAGGGTTGTTATATAAGTAGTTTTTTGTTTTATTGAAATAATCTTCGTCCGTTAATGCCCACAGCACTTTCAGAGCCTGGCTTTCTACATCCAACGCCGTTTTGGGGCTATCCTCTTCCAGTTTACTCACAAACACGTCCATTTTATCGGCAAGCAACTGCTTTACCCCGCACAACGCTAATAGCTCATAGCCCGATTCGGTAACTTGCCTTGGGCTTCGTGTTTCGGTTAAAGGAGTTACAGGCGTTGGAACTTCGGTTGGGTTAATTTTTAAAGTTCCCATGATGTAAGACAACGACTTTTCTATACTTGCAATATTCTTTTTTGTATAATCAATATCGTCGCCGTGCCCTTTGCAATTACAATGCTCTTCAATTTTCTTGACTGTTTTTTCAACAGGTTTAAACCTATTGAAATAAAATTTAGCAACGTTCCAAATTACAATCGCTGTAATTACAATCGTTGCCCCTATCGGCCAATGTTCGCAAATATATGCAAATACGGTATCCATGTAGTTTATTTAGTTGGAAATGAATTAATAATGTTTTAAGTTACAATTCAGCAACGGAGCATTACTCTTATTCTCCACAAAGATACGACTTACAAGAATAAATCAAAATTATTATAACGCTTTTTTTGTATCTCAAAACAAATATACATACACGCCAATTGTAAGGCCAGTCCCACAATCGGCATGTTGTTTTCATCTCATCACAAAGTAGGTTCACACGTGATTTTATTTCACTTCGAAAAACGAATCGGCATCCGTCAGCAAAGGCTTATCAGCGATAGCAGCCGAAGAACTCTCATCCGTAACGTCAGGGAATCCACCCTCGGTGTAAGTAATCATCGCCGTAGCATCCGTCACCACGCACTCGAAGCTAATACAATACAAGTAGCGCGACATGCTGCTGTCAATACAGCGAATATCCACCTTGCGCATCCGGCTAAAAGCAGCCGAGCTATAACCATGAAAGCACACGTTTAATTTAGTAAGCATATCCAAATAGCCCAGTGCCGCCGTTTGAGTGCTACTACCCTGCTCGGATTTAGCCGTAGTTTCACTGTACAAGTACAAATCCACCCGAAGCTCCACGTCCTGAACCAATTTGCCCCGATCCGTTATTTTAGTAGAACGAAAGGCTACAAACACAGCCGGAGAGGGAAATCCATACTCATCGTCCGTGTTAGGCACCTGCTCGTGCCATAAGTCCACCCAAGCAATTTCAGGCATTCTACTATTAATTTGCTTTGCAATCTGCAGATAAATTTCTTTCCAATTTTCCATATATTTTTTTTCATTTTAAAGATAAAACAATTAAGCACAAGCCTAAAAGCCAGTGCCTTTGCGCTAAACAAAGGTCATAGAAATATTATTGCCCACAAAAAACATCTTTTTTGCAGTACACAAAAAACCCGAAGAAAAGAAAAATTTTAAGTACAACACGGTTAAAACCAGTGCATCAAAAGCCGACTTGTGATAAGACACGCAAAATGCAGAGATTTGCATCAACAAACAGATCTGAAAAGAGATTTATCAAATTTAATTAATAAACAAAAAAACAAAAAAAATGAGTTTTGAAGGAGTTTTAATAGACAAACTAAACGGCGGCCTAGGTCGTACCTCTTCGGCTGCCGACAGGGTAATAGCACTCGTGTATGGTATGGATGTTACCGATACGAAAAGTGATATTGCAAATTACAAAGTAAAAAGTTTTTTCAGCATCACCGAAGTGGAAGCTGCCGGAATTGTAAACGACACTACACACCCAACAATAACTACCGGCACTGGTAGTAGTGCGGTTATTACAACAACTACTAAGGTAGGTATAACGGCTCCATTGTGGTATCATTTCGACGAAATGTTCCGTTTGGCTCCAGGGCAAAAGTTTTACTTAATCACGGTACCCCAAACAATTACTGTTAACAGTAAAACATCACCCTATACTGTTGACCAAATATTAGCAAACCCCGATTTTATCAATGCCGTGAGAGGCATCGACGACATCAATGTATTAGGTTTTGCCAATATTTCGGATTTAACAGTACAAAAAATTGCACTTCACAATGAAGATTTATTAGATGCTCAAGGAAATGTTGTTATCGATAAAACTACGAACCTTAAAGAAACCGTTAGCGTATGCTACGCATCAAAATTCCAAGCATTTGTAAAAGCATTTTCAGATGAGCATCTGTTAATCGACGGTATTTTCTTGGAAGGCAAATCAGAAACAACTACTTTCGACTTTACTGCTGATGCCAATAACCTTCGCCAATCATTAGTGGCTGCACCAAACGTATCGGTAGTAATTGCCCAAGATCCAGCAATGACCGATTTCGGTACACCAGCAGCTGTAGGTACCGTATTAGGTTCGGTAGCCATCCGCAAAGTACACGAAGATTTGGGTAGCGTAGATATTGAAGATAAACCCAGCTCACGCAAAGGAGAAGAAAACTACACGCTTACCGACTCCGCAACAGGCCGTTGGAGCAACGCTCAATTGAGTGACGGAACTTTATTTATTACACTTCCGGTATCAGAACAAGCCGCTATATCCACCAACGGATACATCTACGTAGGCTCGTTCAAAAACTACGGTGGGTTCTTTCTTAGCGGATGCCCTACAGCCGTGGAATCTACAAGCGACTACTCGTTCTTCAACTTCAACTGCGTGTGGGACAAAGCTGCCCGCCTGGTACGCACCACATTAATCCCCCGCGTGCGTAGCAACGTGCCTGTAGAAGCCTCAACCGGATACATCAAAAGTACCACCATCTCCTACTGGGAAGGCCTTATTTCCAAACAATTGGAAACAATGGTAGCAGCAGGCAACATTTCGGCTTTCGACGTGTATATCAACCCTGCACAAGCACCCGACGAAAAGAATCCGTTAGTTATCAAAACACGCCTGGTAACCAACCGCATCGTTCACGAATTTGAAGTAGAATTAGGATTAACAACTAAATTAGATTAATAAATCATGGCACAAACAACCATTTATAACAAATTCGGCCAGATGGCCGGATGGAACAACGTAACAGTACACCTTTTAGGTCGCGATTTAGAAGGTATTTCCGACATAGACTATAGCGATAGTCAAGAAGCAGAAAACGCCTACGGGGCAGGTAAATACCCAATCGGTCGCGGCACAGGCAAATACTCGGCCAAAGCATCAATCACCATCTTCTTGGAAGAAAGTATTGCACTACAACAATCAGTGCCTTCAGGTAGCAATTTGAGCGACATCTCCGCTTTCGATATTCTGGTAGAATACGAATACGATAGCTACAAATACAAAGACCGCATTCGCAATTGCCAATTTACCGGACGTGGCATGGCCATCAAGCAAGGCGACAAAACCATTGCTTACAAGTATGAGCTTCTTACAAGCCATATAGAGTGGAATGTAAACTAGTAGAGAAAAAAGAAACAACTCTTATGGTAGTTTTGTGAGCGACACCGCGAGTAGTACCCCCGGGTATTACCCACGGTGTCCAATTCGCAAAGAACCATAGATAATTAGCCAATGTGCCGATGTGCAAATTAGCAAATGAAAGAACAAAGACAAAAGAAAGATTAAACGCGAAGACACAAGGACGCGAAGAAAAACACAGCATGTGTATTTCATCCCCCCTCCTTTGGAGGGGCTGGGGGGAGGTCAGAAAGAACGACTGCCAGCCCATACCCTTCTCCCCTTCCCTAGCCATCGGGAAGCCGAAGAAGCCTCATTATCTTCATAACTTCTTTAACTTCTTAATAATTATTAACCACAAAAAAACAAAACTACCATGTCACAACTATCAGAAAACGAAATTGCAGCATTAAAAGAAAAATACGGGAAAATTAAAATCCTAACCGTCACCGTTGACGAAGAAGACGACGAAACATACCAGTTTGCCGTGCGCCGCCCCGACCGCAGCCTCATGAGCATGGCCACCCGCTATGCTTCGGACAACGAAATAGATAAATTTAACGATGTATTAGTGAAAAACCTAATTGTAGGGGGCGATATAGCTGCCCTTGAAGACGGCATCGTGTACATGGGCGTAATAGGCGAACTAGCCTCAACGATAGAACCCGCCGCCTCTTTTTTAAAAAAAGCATAGAGCATTTCAAAATTTCGGACGACAACATACTTGCTCAGGCCGACGCCGTGATGAGATTTCATTACGGCGTGGAGCCCGAGAAGCTGCCCGACCAAGAGTGGTGCAAACTCTATGCTGAATATTTGTTTATAAACAAACTCAACCACAAAAATCTGACGGCAGCCATAATTGAGGCCGCCACAGAAATATTCAACGACAACGAAAATGGCGAAGACAAATACGAAAACATCACCGGCATCGGGCTCTAAATCAGCTGGAAACAAGCCATCTAAGGTTAAAATAACCCCGGAGATGCTAGATTCCATAAGTTCTTGGGCTCAGAATAACGATCAGCCTAAACTAAAAAAAGCCCTAAATCTAAGCAAAGAGCATCCTATATTCAACGGGAAATATCATTCGATAGATTCCGTAAAAAACAAAAAAAACACGGCCATAGAAAAAAATGCCACCGTGTTTGCAAAATTGAAAAATGACAGCGTACAAGTAAAGATAAACAGAAACGAAACAGAAAAATCTTATGCCGATCTTTTCAACGATCCCGAATTTAAGCCCGAACAAAGAAAAAAGTTAAACCTATCGGTTAACAAAGAACTCCCTTTTAAAGTAGCCAACAAGAGAAACAAAACCTCTCGAAGCCACCCCTCCACGCCGCAAAAGAAAAATAACCAACACACCACACCGCAAAAGGAAAACAGCCAGCACACCCAAAAGCAACCCAACAAATCACTTGAAAAGAATTTCGATAGCATGAAATATCTGGCATCAGCCGGAGGAAGTGCCTACAAAGGATTCCGCTCAAAAAGCCCCTTAGCCGCCAAAGACCGCTATGGGGAAATAAGCATGGCCTACGATTTATACAACGACTTTTCAACCCCCGGGTGGTCAAACAAAGAAAAATTCGATATTACCGCCCTATCCGTGGCCGGAGGAGCTGGCATTCATAAATCAATTAACACAGCAAAAAAACTCACAAAAGAATCAGACTCTGGTTTGAAAAAAATAGCAAAAGAAGCCTCCAAAACAGGATGGACAAAGTTCATGAAAGTATTAGGAGATATATTTTTTCTAGACCAACTATCGGAAGATGCACAAGAAGGATACAACGACTATAAAAAAGGAGTACCTCTTATAAAAACATTAACCTCATACAAAGCCATACGCGACATGACGGCTATTGCCTTCGGTGCCATGCAAGGGCTTGCCGTAGGTTTAGCCATTGGAGGCCCTCCCGGGGCAGTGGCAGGGTTAATAGCCGGGTTAGCCATGGCCGGAGATGTAAGTCTGATTATGGATATAGCCAACGACACAATGGAATTTCTATCCTCCATATCCACCATACATCCCAACAGGCAGCCCTACAACATAAAAAAACCAATGGTGCACCAACCTGATGCTCTAAGAGTTAAACCTATACAAAAAATAGAACCTTTAAGACAGCCAATTCCAAGACGAGAAATGCCTACACTGAAAAATTTGGCCAGCCTCACACCATTAAATAAACAGCTTAAAAGAACTACCCCACTACATACATCTCCTCGCCAAAAAGCAGGACATACACAGAAAGACTTGCATAACAAAAACTCACAAACACCCGTCAACGTTACCAATCAAATCAATGTAACTGGTGGTAATTACGATATAAAAAGCATTGCCGAAACAATTATGAAAGGTATTAACGATAAACTGCGCGACTCGGTAGTCGCATACGGATAACATGAGCATACTAGATATAAATTACGCAGCTAAAAAAGCTGCCGATACAGCCACCGGCAAAGCCATGAACTTTGCAGCCCTCAACACCTCCGCCACTACTGCAAAAGGAAACATCGCGGTAAACTACGTGCTTGGGCTCATTAGTGATGAAACCGACACCCCGTTGGCATTCTCCGCCTTAGGCACCCCCGTGGTTAACGCGCTCCAGTTTAAAGGCGGAAAATACCTGCTCTACAACCTAAAAGGAGAACTCACCACCAAATCTATCAAAGATTTTCTGCTACCCGCCACATCGGTAATAGACTTTACCCGCAAAAAAACCATCACAAAAACCCCCACCTTGGGCGGACAAGGCACCGTGAAAGAAATTTACGCCATAGAAGAATGGGATATAACCATCAGCGGAACCTGCCTCAGCGACAGTTGCCGAACCGAACACCAAAGTGCCTACGAACAGCAACTCGCCCTGGAAGAATTTAATCGAGTGGCAGGCAACATCAGCGTGGCAGGTGGAAAACTGTTTCTTGACAAAGACATCCACGCCATCACCATCGAAAACGTAACCTTTAAAGCCAAGAAAGGAAGCCCCGACGAAATTGACTTCACCATTACAGCCACCAGTGATAACCCCATTGAATTAACCTTTTAGCGTATGTCCACCTTAGCCATGTGCGCCCGGGTCATATTCCCGGCCGTTAGCAGCAGAAACCGCAAAGAAATAAAAATAACCTGGGTAAACAGCGTCAGCATACAAAGCAGTTTCAAAGACCTCACCGACACCGCCGAAGTAGTGCTGCCCCGAAACATCCGTTTCGGAAAAGACAAAAACGACAAAACCAAAACCGAAACCCTCAACTCCCTACTACAAATAGGCGACAGCATTGAAATATACCTCGGCTACAACAACAACTACCCGCTCGAATTTACCGGCTACATCCAGGAAATAAGCACCGGGTTTCCCGTAACCATCCGGTGCGAAGACCGCATGTACCTGCTAAAACGCAAAAGCGTAAACGTATCCCGGCAATCAATCAAACTAAAAGACCTGCTGAGTACCATCACACAAGCCGCCTACATATACTGCCCCGACATGGATTTAGGTGCCGTGCGGTATTCGCAAATGCAACCAACACAAATTTTAGCCAAGCTAAAAGACGATGGTCTATACACCTATTTCAACAACAACGAATTATACTCCGGCATACGCTATGGCGACATCTCGGGCGACGACCCCACCATAATAGAACTGGAGAAAAACGCCATCGCCGAAACCCTGAAAATGAAAGAAGTACCCGAAAAAATATACATCAGGGAATACTCCATAGGAGCCGGAGGTGCGAAGCTCGAAGCCACCTTGGGCGACCCCGAGGGCGACACCTACGTGTTTCCTCACGTGGGCGTTGCATCAGAAGACACCCTAAAAACGCTGGCCGAACGCGACAAAAAACGAATTATGCAACCCGGCTTGGATGGCGACATCACCCTCTTTGGCAAACCCTCGCTTCAACACAGCATGCAAGTAAACCTGATAAGTAAAAAATACAGCGAAAAAAACGGCATCTATTACATCGACTGCGTGAAGAAAGAATTCAACCAAAACGGGTACCGACAAATTATCACCCTGGGCGACCAAGTATAATAAACAAACACAAAAACCGAAATAACCATGAGTTTTGACAGCGAACTAACACAATTCTCCCAACTGTTTAGAAAGCACCTGAACGACAACCAACAAGCTCAAATACGCTGGGTTACAGCCTCGGAGGTAGATGCAACCAGCTACACCATGACCGCCGTGGGCCTCACCGACGGGCTGGAATATTACAACATCATGCTGGGTTCTGACAAGATGAGCGTGATACCCGCCGTGGGCAGCCTTTGCCTTATCGGGCTGGTAGAAGGCGAAGAAGCACACACCTTTTTAATACATGCAGAAACTCCCGACCAGGTTATTATCAACGCGAAAACTGATTTAACTATTGCCGGAGCAGGTGGAAATTTAGGTAATCAACTTTCCGATTTAATAGATGAAATATGTAAGATTTATGTTATACAAGGCACCTCACCGAATGTAACTACCCTACAAGGAATTCAAGCTAATATTAAAAAAATTCTTAAAAACAAAGCAAAATCATGAGTACAGATAATGATACATCGGCTTCAACTTCAACCGAATCGACCCCTAATACTTCACCCGTAGGTGTTTTGGGTTCCAGTATTAAAACTGCTTTAGCAACCGGATCGGACACTAATAGTTCGGACAAAAACACGCAAGCGAAGGCAGACAGAGAAAACATGGCCAAAGATATAGCCAAGGCTATAGAAACATATTTAACATCAAGACCCATTACATTTACGCTTTCTGCCCCTGGAACAGCTGGCAGTTCAGTTGGACCTGTAAGTATTACCGGCCCACTTGTAGGAACTATAAGTTAAACAAAGAAAACTTTAATACTGAATTAAAAACCAACACACCCAAATATGAAAGGAATAGCACTAACAACCCTAGAGCAAAAAATGGCCGACAACACCACGGAAAGCAGGCTCGACCTTCAGGTGCAAGTAACAACCGTAGGAGGCCTTATTACCAGAGGAATAGTAATGCTGGACAACACCATCGACCAGGAAGCCTCCCTGTTGCTACAGCTCAATCAAGGAGACCTCAAAGAAGACCCCCTACTGGGTCCCAACATGCTCAAATACATCCGTAGCAACGCCACTAAATCCGAAATATTAAGCGCGATTAAAATTCAGTTCAACCGGGCTGACCTCAACTTCGACGATTTTAAAAACCGGATGACCATGATGCTAAACAAGAGTACCAACGAAGAAGACATAACGGTTAATTAACACACCTCACTACTATGGATAAACAAATTACCATCATTGCCAAACAGACCTTGCCCGACATTGCCATTCAAGGCGGCGGTAGCCTGGAAACCCTGTTCAACGTGGCGGCGGACAACAATGTTAGCATCACCGCCGTGCTCACTCCTACCCGGAAACTTAGCGTTTCTACCGTGGAGGACACCGATATTGCCACCTATTACGACCACAAGCAGCTTCGACCCATTTCGGAATACGCCGACAACGAATACATCTTTCCCGAAGGTATCGGCTTCTGGTACGTTCTCAACGATTTCGTGGTTACCGACGATTCCGAATAAAGAGCAAAGACAAAAGATTAAACGCGAAGACGGAAAGACACGAAGAATAAAACAACAACCGAAGAAAAAAAACAGCAAGAGCATTTCCATCTCCCCTCCTCCCGATAGCTATCGGGAGGAGGGGCTGGGGGGAGGTCAATCTTAATTTTCATAACCCATTAATACCCAATTTATATGGCCAGAACCATTGCCACAATCAAAGCCGATTTGACTCACAAATTCCTTTCCAGCGAACAAATTCAATCGGCCTACCAGCTTAAAGAAGCCGATGTAGATAACTTTGAAAGCATTTTCAGCCCCGTGAGCCTCGAAAGCATCTTTTTCTACGTGGTAGCCGCTGCCTCGTGGACACTCGAAAAACTTTTTGATGCCCACAAAGCCGAAGTGTCCGACATCATTGCCACCCTCACACCTCACACCCTACAGTGGTATGCCACCAAAGCAAAAGCCTTTCAATACCAAGATAATTTGGTGACTGACACCGACTATTATGCCACGATAGACACCGCGAAGCAAATCGTTACCTTTGCCGCCGCCTTGGAAAACGATTACTCCGTGTACCTGAAAGTTGCCACGGGTAGCACCTTCTCGCCTACCGACGGATCTGTAACCAACAAAGGCCCATTGGATGACGACCAGCTTAAAGCCTTTAAAAGCTATATCAACCGCGTGAAGGATGCCGGGGTAAACCTCCAGGTAATAAGCGAAAAACCCGATGTGCTATACGCTTGCATCACCATCTACTACGACCCCTTGGTGATGAGCAATCAAGGCCTAGTAGATAATAAAGACGTTATCCAAAATTGCATCCTCAACTTCATACAAAGCCTGCCTTTCAACGGCGAGTTGCGCGTAAAGGCACTGGAAGATGCCCTGGCAGCAATAGATGGCGTGGTAATGCCCGAAGTGCGCGGTGCCGCCTACTCCTCAAAGATCAAAACAGACCCTACCTACTTCGAGCAAGAGGCCTACCAAAAACCGTATAGCGGGTACTTCAAGATTAATCATAGTCAAATTGATATTCTCGGCGAATCCGATAAATTCACTTCTCCTTACAATATCACTGATTATTATTCCGTTCATGTAAAATTTGTTGAGTATGTCACAGTTCAAAATTGATTATAGCAGGCTTACCCTGCTGCTGGTGCCCTCGTTTTTGCGTAGTAGCCGGATTTTGTTAATGCTGCGTGCTGCCATACATGGAGTGGATAGCGTGTATGGCTTGTTCACCATCAACCGTAACGACAACCTATTCAGGCTCAGCAACAACTCGCAGGTGTGTTACCTGGAGCATGTGCTCAACTACAAGTACGACCAAAAGGAGCATAAGATTCGCATCGACGACTACAGTGCCTACGGT
>JARLGW010000013.1 GCA_031292565.1 Paludibacteraceae bacterium | reverse complement strand
GCCGCTACTGTTGAAAAAGCCTGATCGGCTTCCGGGAAATCGACTCTAGTTACCCCCTTGCGTTTAATCGCTCGCTCCCACTCGGGCGAGGTCTTGACCAACTCGTCAAATTCCTTGCTGACCAAACTCAAACCGCTCATAAGCAGCAAGATATTCCCTCTGAATTTCTCCGCGCCTTCTCGCATAAGCATTGGAAATGGCAATGCTTTTCCTGTTGAGTGCGCTGCTCCTGAACGCTCAGGAACTCGAACCGATTTCCGGAAGGCAGAAACTGCTGAACCAAATGTTTTAAATGGATTGAGCCGCAGCTTGATCAACTTCATCCAGAAGGATTTTTCTCTGATACGTTGCCAGTAATAGTGGCGTACAACCACCTTTGCATGGGTCGTTTCATCATGAACGAATGGATTTCCCAAAATCATGCCGGACACTTTCGGGTTGTTCGGCCCATGGATCAGCGAGGCTGATGCCGCATCGCAGCCTCCCCACAAAATGATCTCTTTAACGGAAGGCGCGTGTTGAATGAATGTTTCAATCGCCGCATTTAAATCGGGTTCAATGGACTGAAATCCATTGTACTGACCCGCCCCATCGCCCATGCCGCGATAGTCGAAGCGCATGACCGGCGTGCCTTCGTGTGCCAATGCCCGAGCCATCTGCACCAGTTGCCGGCAACACCCAGCGCGATACTGCGGCCCACCCGCCACAATAGACAAAACCCCGCGAGTTCCGGGTTGCTCCGGCAAATGCACGATGCCGACCAATGGCGCACCCATGCAATCGAACACGATGGGCACTTCCTTTACATTCATGATGGCTCTCTAAACAGTTGGGTTGTCATTTCAACCAATTCCGGGACCTCATCGCGCTTGTGCAATTGCCAGATTGCCGGCCCGGTGAAGGGATGGGAGCGTACCACGCAGCCTTGCCCGTTCCATTGCGTCATGAGTTTTGAACTGGCTGGAGCAAACGGCTTGCCGGCCTCGGAAACCAGTTCCAGCCAGTCCATCTCAATGCCAGTAAGTGCATCAAAGTCAGCCATGCGCGTCCTGTCCAGCCCCTGCGCAAGTCGCCCATTGAGACTGTAGCCTGCCACTTCCAGCAACTTACCATCCTGCAATTCCTGGCGCATCGTGTCAGTCGTTTCAGCAGGCAAACCTCGGTCCATCAAGAAGGCTACCCGCAAGCGAAGGTACTGCGTCAGGAAAAGCCGCCCCTCCAGAACGGGTTGCCACAATAACAGCCGGCTAAACCGGCCTGGCTGCCGGTTGGCCACATCTGCCGCAAGCAAAGCCCCCAGTCGCAGCCCCCAAAGAATGGGTACGGCTCCAGTCCTGGATGCCAACCAATCCGTTGCCCGGGCGACATCGTCCTGCCAGATTTCCCAGGTCGCATCAGACAGATCGCCTTCACTGTCACCCGTTCCATATGGGTCAAGCAACATGCAGGCATACCCAAGCTTGCCAAGTTGACGAACCTGACTTGCAACTGTTGACCGGCACCGGTTCATCTCTTCAGCAAAGGGCGGTATATACAAAATGGCGCCCTTAGGTGTGCCCTCTGCCGCTTGATATAGGCAGAAGATGCGTCCTGCAATGCCATCAAGGAAAAAAGCCTCAGGAAAAGCCACCGGGCCAGTTACCGTATTCACGCTAGCTTCTTCTCAATAAAATCAGCCAGTGAACCAACCGTTTGGAAAATATCCTCACTGATTTCCGTATCGCTGATTTCACAACCCACTTGCTCCTCAATGCCAGCAACGATGCCAACCACAGTGAGTGAGTTGAATTCAGGAAACCCACCCATCAGGGGGGTGTCTCGAGTCAATTTCGCCGCACGATCGCCAAGTTGTAACGCAGTGCGTAGGAGATCACGGGTTAAACCAAATGCGTCCATCTAAATACTCCAGTCATTTTAAAATGGCTCGATATAAGTACTCAATTTAACATGGAAATATAATACTTAATTTTTCGTTTTAATGTCTTGAGCCTAATCGGTAAATTTCCCCAAACCTCAATTACTCCATCTTTGCTATGTGACCAATAGGCTTGATCAAAAGCGCGAACAAGCGCCCTATCAATCTCACGTGAGACGTCATCCAGATATTTATCCGGAATAATTCGTTCATTTACATGTTCAGTCAATATTTGAGCCTTGCTATAAATATTCTTCCATTGATCCTTTGAAAAATTATTTACGTGACGGCGATAACCCCATGTTTGGTTTGCATCTCCAACAACGCTTATATCGGGCAAGAGCAGAAACCGTCTAGTAAACTCTGCATCTTCGCCACTCCAACGGCTATATTTTGGCAGGAATCCACCCATCTTGTGATAAGCATTCCGTCGGAAAGCCATTCCAGAAGGAAAGGCCGGATTAAACTTTAAGAAAGCACGGTATGGATCTCGCAATCTGAAGAATAATTCTTGCTTGTCTGTTTCCCAGTCCTCATGCCAACCGGATGGTGCCTCCGATGACAAATTATGGTTTTCCTCACTCATGGGACCAAACGAAAAGCAATCCGAGTAAGTAAATACAGCGTCGCCATACGATGCTATTAAATCTGCCCTTCGTTCTAGATGATCAGCGTTCCAGACATCATCACTGTCACAAAGAGCGATCCAGTCAGAAGAAGACTTCTCAATTCCTATCCTTCTGGCAAGGCCCTGCCCACCATTATCAACTTGAATACATGAAACCATTGGAGCATAACGGCAGGCAATGTCATACGTGTTATCTATCGACCCATCATCAACCACAATCACCTTGTTAGGTTGCAATGTTTGTTTAGCGATGGCATCCAGGGTTTCTGCCAAGAATAATGACGCATTATATGCTGGTATTACCACGTCAAACATAAACATCACCTTTACCTTTAACCATTATTAAGCCAATAAAAATATTATTTAAATACCTCTTGTCGAACAATTTCTAAAAATTTATGCCCATATTTTAGATCAGGCTCCAAATGGTTTCCTTCAGCCCACTCATTCCATGACTTTAGAAACACGACCCGCTCATCTAGTGGTCGCCCAATCCCTAGATCGATCGCCCTCCTAAGGCAACGTCCATATAGTTCTGGGGAAGAATCATGTATTACCAACCCATTTTTCCCTGATCGAGGAGTATTGTCCCAAGCATGCAGGACAGTTGGATAGTTGATATGGCTTTTCACCTCATCAGGCATTAACTTATCCAAAACATCTGCATGGCGATAAGTCGTTGGGATGTCCAGCGATGTCGAGTAAAGATTCTTCAACCACTCAATTGGATTCAAAGGTGAAACCCATTTTTTTCTTGGCGGTAAACGGCGACTCGATGAGGCATCAAAACCATAATCCAGCGGGTTCCAATCGTACCCACCCATGCCTACGAGATGCAGGCCCGGCAGACCAGCCTGAACGGCCATTTCTCGCCATAAATCTGTAACTCTATTTGCATCGGGTAGATGCATTGGCTTGTATATGGCAAAGAGAGGCTTACCTTGAACTTTGATATATCTGGGATCAAAAAATGCTTCACGCAGAGTATCAAAATGTGCGCGATGGTCCGCCTCTCCAGGATATGTTTGCTCCACTAGAATCCGATTAGGTGCGCCGTGCCAAATACCCGTCCACGTTTCATTGGCCCAACATAAACAGAATGGAAAGTCAGGTTTTCCAGATTTCAGGACCTCGCGAAACGGGCGCTCCAGCACTTGCTTCCCCGCAAACCAATAATGGTAATAGCAGAAACCCTCTATACCGTAGGAGGCGGCCAACTCAGCCTGTGCTACACGCACCTCACTGACACGCAAGTCGTAAAAGCCCAAATCAGCCGGAACATGGGGCTGATAATGCCCCTTAAATAGCGGCTTGGCTTTGGCTGTGTTTGTCCATTCTGTAAATCCTTTTCCCCACCATTCATCATTTTCAGGAATTGGGTGAAATTGCGGCAAATATAACGCAATCAATCGTGTAGAAGGCTTATTTGAAGTCAATCTTTATCTACCCATAATGCACAATAAATATAATGATACGAATCTAATTAAATTGAGCCATGAATATTTAACTACGTATTTATATTAATGAATTAACACAAATACTATCGACCTCAATTCTTAGGTATTTAATTAAATTAGTTAACGTTCCTGGTCTTGATTTTTTCACGAATTAAGTTAACTGGATGCTCAGCATATTTTGCAACCATCCAGGAAAGGAAAAATATCATAGGCAAGGAGGATAATGCTAACCATATATCGCCTCTTTTCAGGTTAATTCCAACAACACCAAGTATTGCGGTTGTGATGAGGCCTGCCTGAAAGTGGAGGAGATAAATAGGATAACTAAGATCACCTAATGAACGATCCAAGCTAGCCGGAACCCAAGCCAAGGACTTACGAGTAGACAAGGAAAATACAAGTGCAGCATTAATAATAAAATTGATATAAAAATTCAATTCCTCGGGGATTGCCAAATAAAGCCCAATCAGCCAATTAAAAATTACAGCACAAAGTAGAATATGAGGAGCGTATTTATCAAGTAATTTAGGCCAAAGCGACACCAGCCTTTCATGATATAGATATATTATTGCACCAGTAGAAAAAGGAAGAGCTGCTGCGATCACAGGGAAATATATGCTTCTATCAGTCAAATTTGCAAATACATGATAGATAATTGAAATTATAAACCAAATGATAACACGTGGCTTGGTTCGCGAAAGACCGAGACCAATACAAGCATAATAAAACAATTCGACTGTAAGTGCCCATGCAGGCGGAGTTAACCTGGGACCATTTAGGGAAATAAATAGCAACGCGATGTTTCTGATTATGGCGCCCGGAGTTTGAGGTAGTTGGAGCGCATCATGAAAAGCAACCGTGACCGTTTCTCCAAGAGAAAAAATAACTATAATCGTCAGCCCACATGATATCCAATATAGTGGATATATCCTTAGAAATCTATTAATAAAGTATTTATTCCGGCCTTGAATTCCATATCCATAGTTCCGATGCATAATTAATGTCATCAGATAACCACTGAGTATGTAGAAGCCAAAAACCGCATATGCACCCAGCCGAGGAACACCCCCTAGATGAAGAAATACGACAAATAGGGCAAGAAGAGTTCTATATATGCCAAACATTAAATGTGTTATCGCTATCTGATTATTTTTTCATGACATTGATATGAGCTGTATCTCGCCTCTATTATTTTCATAAATTGTGCCAACCTTAATAAATAATTAGCATAAGTTAGGATTGCAATGACCTAATCATGTGCCCGACTTTTATGCATATGAAAGCTGTCACGTAACTCCATATCCTCATCTTTCAAACCTATAAATTTCAAAATCTCAGCTTGACCGTGCCGGCTACTCATCATTTCAATCGGAAAAATCCTAAAATGAGTTGGGTGTTTATCCGCTATAACTTCTGCTTCCGTGTAGTAATAATCCCAATATTTTTCAATAGCCTCTTTTTTGCTGCCAGCCTGGAATTTCGGGAAAGTCTTGTCCCATACAGGATCAGGCTGATAGATGCTCCCGTCATGTTCCTGCCAGAAATTCTTGCTTTCGTGATAAGGCATTCGGGTGATCCACGATCTGAGCTTGTCTGCAAACGTCAACGAAGGCCAGCGGTTAAGGGAGGACTTTTTCATCCAGCTATCCACCGTCTTGGCCTTATCCCGCTTGATGCAGACAAACCGAACATTCGTGTTGATGGCCAGAATATCATCTACATAACGAAGATAGTAATACGCAATGTCCCCCATGATTCGAATCTCAGGCATCGCCTTGAGTTCCTGATATTTCTTTACTGACGCAGGACGGGAGTAATCCAGTGCTAGCAAACGCTTGTCACCGCCATCGATAATATTTTGAAACTCATTGACTGTATTCAGGATTGGCTGTGGATTGCCTTCAAAAACAGCCCCAGTCGGGTTCAATTCATGAAAGCAGATGGCGTTTTTCTGACTACCGATCAGGAACGAAAGTGATGCGGTGCCTGTCCGGCCAGAGCCAAGTCCAAAAACAATCATAATCTTCCTCTTATTGGTTTGTAAGCAACCCTTTGAAAAACAAATATGCGCTGAAGATATGCCATTTAATATCCGCGAACCGAATACCCGCCTCACGTGCGTAGGTGTACGCTTGCCGATATTTGCCTTCACAGGCGAGCAATTCGGCCATTTTTTTTAACGTTTGTATCTTGTTAGTCCTTGCGCTCTCACGAATCGCGGGGGATTTTGCAAACAGTATTGCCTTATCAAGAACATACGAGCGGAACAGCAATTTCTGCAAAAGACTGACAGCGGTGGATAAGTTCAATTTTTTGGTGGGATCGGGAGCATTGTGGTGAGATGTAATACCGGGGTAGAAACGTATGCAGTTTGCCGAATCAATCGTCCGTAAATAAAAATCCCAATCATTTTCGTAACGGATGTTTTCATCCATCCCACCAATACTCAAATAGAGCGACCTTCGCACCACACTAGTATTGAGATGGCCAAACCCTTTGCAGGCCATCAGATCAACAACCGTTGCCGTGTAAAAACCATCGGCATCCTTCCCACTACGTCGCTCAATAATAGCATCTAGGCCTTCGAGCCAGATTGCTCCATTAACCCGATGATCGCCTCGGTATGCTTCCTGATTTGTGTAATAAGCATCTACACCTTCAGCATTCAACGCTTGCCTGGCACGCTCTAGATGGATGCTATCTATCCAATAGTCATCATCATCCAGGAAACAAACGAACTCACTTTGAGCTATATCCACACCACGGTTTATTGCATAGCTTGATCCGTGCCCATTTGATGTGTGCTCAAGGTTCAGAAAACGGACCCTGTTTTCGAATTCAGTCGCCAACGCTGCATAAGCTTGCTCGAATTCTCCATCAGATCCATCGTTTACCACGATAATTTCAAGTGATGGGTGAGATTGTGCCAACACCGAACTCAAAGCATCGCGCAACAATTCTGGCCGATTTCTGGAGGGGATGACCACCGTGAAATCCATTACCTTAAGCTCCCTCGAAGTTCACTCATCGATGAGTTTAGTATTTTATTACGAGGGGCTTCAGAAAACCCTCGTATCGTCACACCGGTACAGGTGGATACCCAGTTAATCAATGCACTGGATTCCCGCTTTCGCGGGAATGACAGGTTTTGGGTGCTTTCTAAGATGATGACCTGGCCAATCGCATAACCGCATCAATGCTCGTCCTCACCTGTCCCACACAACGTTCATATTCCGGCCTTGGCTTGCCATAGGGATCGGCGATTTCGCCCATCATCGATCCGTTCGGTGCCATGCCAAGCAATAGCGTTCGTTCAGCAGCATTCGGGTACAAGGCGACGATCTGATCATAATGACGTTGTTCCATAACCAGAATGATATCGCTGTCCGAAACCAACTTCTGGCCGACCCGCTTTGAGGCCCAGTTTCGCATATCGACCCCTGCCTCCGCCGCCACTTCAATCATGACAGGGTCAGCCGGCCGCCCTTCTTCCTCATGGAAACCGGCTGATACCACTTGAACCGAGGAAGAGGTAGCCGCCATATTGTAGTAGCGCTCAGCCAAAGCACTTCGGTTAATGTTGCCATAGCAAATAAACAGCAATTGACGAGCCGATCGCAAGCGCTCCAGCGTTTTCTTGTCGTGCCAGGCCAGCTGATGCAAACGGCGGGCGTGTCGTTCTCTCAGATAACGTTTTCCTCGTTCAAGATAGTTTTCAGCAATTCGGGACAAGTCAATCAAGCCAGGCCAAGGATCACTCCAGGTTTGCACATCGAAGAAATGTCTGAATGAAAAGAAACGGCCTATGTCGACCAGAATTGCCCGCTTATCCGGAAAGTCGACCAACCCAGGGGGCGCATCGCGGCGTAGAACTTGCTCGTACCAGTTGATATCGCTGGACAGTTTTCGACTGCAGACACCAATGGTTGCGGGTGGTCGCTTCCGAACAGCACCATCCACCAACAATTCATAAAGCATGGCTGGAAAATCGGCGCCTGCGGCCACGGCCAAGGGCAGCGAACCCCAGAATCGGCCATTGATCTCCATAAGAGAATAGGTTTTGTGGTCCGGGTTCCATTTGAACTCGACCATGGCAACACCATGCCAGCGTAGCGCATGCATCAGTTTCTTTGAAGCATCAAGCAGAACTGGCTCTACAGGAACACTGACGCGGAGACTGCTTCCTCCACCAGTCAATGGCACCTCATGCAAACGTAGATGTTGAAAGGCATAGACGACCTCGCCCCGATTGGCGATCAGTTCAATGCCCACACCTTGACCACGAAAATACTCCTGCAGGATGACCGACCCAAAGTTGAGCAAGTGCGTGGCCTTGCTTATTGCCTCTGCGGGAGTGAAAGCATATTCCACACTTAGTTGCTTGCGGCCACCCAGGTTAGCGCCGATTGACCGCGCTGGTTTGAGCACCACTGGCATATTCAAACTTGC
>JARLGW010000012.1 GCA_031292565.1 Paludibacteraceae bacterium | reverse complement strand
CTATGTCGCCATCCATCACGGATTGTACGTTGCTGGTCTGGTAGTCGGTGCGGTGGTCTTTTACTCTGCGGTCGTCGAACACGTAGCTTCTTATTTGGGAGCCCCATTCTATTTTCTTCTTCCCGGATTCGATCTTCTCTTGTGCTATCATTCTCCTTTTTAGCTCGCGATCGTATAATTGGGACTTGAGTAGTCGCATGGCGTTCTCTCGATTGTCGAGCTGAGAACGCGTTTCGGTGTTTTCTATCAGGATTTCTTCTTCTTCGCCGGTATCGGGGTCTTTAAATTTATAGCGCAAACGAACTCCGGTTTCTACTTTATTTACATTTTGACCTCCGGCTCCACCTGAACGGAAGAGATCCCAAGAGATGCTGGCGGGATTTATTTGTACTTCAATAGTGTCGTCGACCAACGGTGTTACAAAAACGGAGGCAAAGGAGGTCATACGTTTTCCTTGTGCATTGAAGGGGGAAACGCGCACCAACCGATGTACGCCGTTTTCACTTTTAAGGTATCCGTAGGCCATTTCACCGTCTATTTGCATGGTTACGGTTTTTATTCCGGCTTCGTCGCCTTCCTGAAAATTGGTGACTTCGAGTTTGTATTTTTTGGATTCGCACCAACGTTGATACATTCTATATAGCATGGATGCCCAATCTTGGCTTTCGGTGCCTCCGGCTCCGGCTACTATTTTAAGTACTGCTCCGAGGTTGTCTTCTTCTTTTCGAAGCATATTCCGAAGTTCCAAATTTTCTATTTGCTGAAGTGCATGGTTGTAAGCGGTATCGACGTCTTCTTCTGAAACGATTTCTTCTTTATAAAAATCAAAAGCAAGGGTTAATTCATCTACGGCGGTTTTAATTTGGTTGTAGCCGTCAATCCACATTTTAATGGATTTTACTTTTTTCATTTGTATTTGGGCTCGCTTGGGGTCTTCCCAGAAATCAGGAGCTTGCGTTCTTATTTCTTCTTCTTGCAATTCGATGGTTTTGGCATCGACGTCAAAGATACCTCCTCAACGCTTGCTCGCGCTCTTGTATCTCTTTAAGGGTTTCAATTGTTATCATTTTGATTCTAAATTTTGGGCTGCTAAGGTAGAAATAATATGGCGTACAAAAAAAGGCAAAATCTACCGGAATAGAATTTTGCCTTTTCTTATGTGTAATAATGTGTGTGTTTACGAATTGTACATTTGATCTATAATGGATTTGTATCGTTGCTGTATAACGGCTCTCCGAAGTTTGAGGGTGTTGGTTATTTCGCCTGCTTCGAGGGTAAATCCGTTCTTTAGCAGTGTGAATTTCTTTATTTGTTCAAAGCTAGCCATGTCTTTTTGGGTGTTATTTATCCTGTCCTGATAGAATGTTACAATTTCGGGATTGGATAATAAATCGTCCATGGTTTGGTAGGCAATTTTTTTATTGCCTGCATATTCTTTTAGAAAATCAAGATTGGGCACAACGATGGCGGTTACATAATTCCGTTGATCGCCGATAATTGCAACTTGATCTATATATTTATCGGTGGTTAATCTTGTTTCTATTTGTTGCGGCGCAATATATTTTCCGTTTGAGGTTTTGAACAGGTCTTTTAACCTTTCGGTAAGGATTATCTGGTTGTTTACTACTTTACCTGCATCTCCGGTTTTAAAGAATCCATCTTCGGTAAAGGCGGTTTTATTTATTTCGGGTCGGTTATAATATCCATGAAACACGGTTTTCCCTTTCACCAGGATTTCATTGTCTTCTCCTATCTTAACTTCTATATCGGGCATGATGCTACCGGTGGTTCCTATTTCGTAGCCATAATACTCGAAGCAACAAACGGTGGCGGTGGTTTCGGTTAAGCCGTATCCATATATTATAGGGATGCCGATGCTGCGGAGAAAGATTGTTATTTCATCGGACAGGGATGCTCCCGCAGTTGGCAGAAAATTGGCTCGTTCAAATCCTAATGTTTTTTTGAGTTTTGAGAAAACTATTTTATCGGCTATAAAATAGCATAGGCTTAACCAAGGTGATGGTTTTTTCCGCAAGCGGATATGATCTATATTGTGTTTTTTACCGGTGGCTATGGCCCATGCCACGATGCCTTTCATAAAGGGGCTGAATTCTTCCAACTTTTCCTGAACGCCAATGTAAACTTTTTCCCAAAAACGGGGTACGGCGCACATGAGGGTGGGGTGTACTTCGCGAATGGCTCGCTGTATGTCTTGTGGGTAGAGATTGATATATATTTCTACGCCTTTAAATAAGCAGAAGTAGCACCAGGCTCGCTCAAGGACATGATTTATGGGCAAAAATGCGATAGAGGTGTCGTTATCGGCAACTGTAGTAAGGCGAATATCGTGTATTCGCATGGCTTCCAAGTAATTGCCGTGGGATAATATCACGCCTTTGGGTTCTCCTGTTGTACCTGATGTGTACATGAGGGTTGCCGGATCTTCGTCGGAGTATGGTTGAGGTTTTTGTGTTTCAATATCGGTGGAGGATTTTTCGCCTGCTTTTAAAAAATCGGTGAAATAGATTGACGTTTTTTCGCCATGTGTAACCACTGCATCGTCAAAAATAACGATGTGCTTTAAATGTTGCGAAGTTTTCATTACTTCATAGGCATTGTCGTACTGAAATTGTTCGCCTACAAAGAGGATTGAAATTGATGCATCGTTAATAATGTATTCAATTTGTTGCACGGTACTGGTGGCATATAGAGGAACAACGACGGCACCTACGGTGAAACTTGCAAAATCTACTACAAAAGATTCGGGTTTGTTGGGGGAATAAATAGCAATTTTGTGCTGATTGGATATTCCCATATCGTATATTGCCTTGGCTGTGGTTTTAACGCTTGAAGCAAATTGATTCCATGAAATAGGTGTCCACGATTTTGTTTCTTTGTTTTGATACCACAAGGCACTTTTATTTCCGTACTTCTGAGCTTGAAGAAAAACTAGATCGGCAAAATGAGGACAGTTCATTTATCACTAAATTTAAAATTCATAATTCATTTTTTTATACATAAAAAAGCTTTTCATATATAATGAGAAAGGATTCGTTATTGTTCTGAAACGAGATTGTTTTCAACTAAATCTTGAGCAGGCTCTATTATATTGTTTTCCCAAAATTTAGGGATCTCTTTTATTTTTTTTAGTGCTGTTTTAGATGCTTTTTGTTGGGATTCTTTTTTAGAGGATCCAACACCAATTCCGGCATTCTGATTGTTTATTAGAATTTGGGTTTGAAATACTGGTTTGTTTTCGGAGTTGATGTATTCTTCTATCACTTCAAATTGAACGTCTATCTTGTATTTCTGCCCCCATTCTATCAAACGTGATTTGAAGTTAACTTCTTTCTTAGCTACTTTTTCAACATCTACCAATCGCTTTATTATACGGGTTTCAATAAATTTCCGACATTTATCGTAGCCTTGATCTAAATAAATGGCACCGATTAAGGCTTCAAAAGCATTTCCATAAATGTTAGTTCCGAAAAGATTTGTATTGTTTGAAAAAACAATCAACTTATCGAGGCCAATTTCAAGGGCTAAATGATTTAACGACTCACGTTGAACGATTTTTGAGCGTGTGTTTGTGAGGAATCCCTCGGATTCTTCTTCAAACATATCGTATAAGATGTCGCTCACAATGGTTCCTAAAACTGAATCGCCTAAAAATTCGAGCCTTTCATTATTTATGCAATGCCCATGATTATCTTTCTGCTGGGTCGATTTGTGAAGTAAGGCCTGTTGATACAGAGAAATATTCCGGGGATAGAAACCTAGTATATTGTAGAATAATAAATAAGGCTCTTTACGAGCATTCGATAAGAGCCTTATTTTTTGTAGAAAATATTTTACCACTTTTATTTAGTGAATTTTTTCACAATGAGACTGGCATTATGCCCGCCAAAACCAAATGTATTGGATAAAGCAGCATTTACAGTTCGCTTCTGAGCTTTGTTAAAGGTAAAGTTTAATTTGTAATCAATTTCTTCATCTTCATCTCCTTCAGCATGATTAATGGTTGGAGGTACAATGTCATTAACGACCGAAAGCACTGCGGCAAGAGCCTCTGCGGCACCAGCGGCACCTAACATGTGGCCTGTCATAGATTTAGTGGAACTGATATTCAGTTTATAGGCATGATCGCCAAACACGGCTTTAATAGCTTTAGCTTCTGATATGTCGCCAACCGGTGTTGATGTACCATGTACATTGATGTAGTCAATGTCTTCCGGTTTCAAACCTGCATCTTTTAAAGCTCTATTCATCACCAACTTGGCACCAAGACCTTCGGGATGAGTAGCTGTTAAATGGTATGCATCGGCTGACAAACCGCCTCCTACTACTTCGCATATTATTTTTGCACCACGGGCTAAGGCATGATCTAAGTCTTCTAGAAAAAGACATGCTGCTCCTTCTCCCATAACAAATCCATCACGGCTTTTGCTGAATGGACGGGATGCTTGTTCCGGCTCGTCGTTTCTAGTAGATAATGCAGTTAATGCATTAAATCCACCTACTCCTGAGGGAGTAATGGCGGCTTCGGCTCCTCCGGCAACAATTGCTATGGCTTGCCCTAAACGAATATAATTATACGCGTCTATTAATGCATTTGTGGAAGAAGCACAAGCTGATGCAGTAGAAAAGTTTGGTCCTCGAAACCCATACATAATAGAAATTTGACCTGCGGCAATATCCGAGATCATTTTTGGTATGAAGAATGGGTTGAACTTAGGACCTTGCTCTTGATGGGAATAATAATATCCCACTTCCTGCTCAAAGGTGCTTATACCACCAATACCGGCGGCAAAAATCACGCCTATTTCATCTTTATTTACTGACTCTAAATCCATACCAGAGTTTTCGATAGCTTCTTTAGCAGCAACTACTGCCAATTGAGCATAACGATCTACCTTGCGTACTTCTTTTCTGTCGAAATATTGATTCGGGTCAAAACCCTTCACCTCACATGCAAATTTTGTCTTAAACGCAGAGGCATCAAAATGAGTAATAGGCCCGGCACCACTAGCACCATTAACAAGTCCGTTCCAAAAATCTGAAACGTTGTTGCCTAATGGAGTTATTGCCCCCAAGCCTGTTACTACTACTCTTTTTAATTCCATAAAAATAGAATATTAAAGAATTAAATTATTTTGTAACTGCTTCAATGTGTGCAATAGCATCACCTACAGTGGTTATCTTTTCTGCTTGATCGTCTGGAATAGAAATACCGAATTCTTTTTCGAATTCCATAATCAATTCTACAGTATCAAGAGAATCAGCTCCTAAATCATTAGTAAAGCTTGCTTCTGGAGTTACTTCTGATTCTTCTACTCCTAATTTGTCAACAATGATAGCCTTTACTTTTGATGCAACTTCTGACATAATTTTTGGGTTTTTAGTTAATAATAAAATATTAATTTTAAATTTGCGCTGCAAAGGAATAACTTTTTCTTGAATAACAATAATATTTTAACAGGAAAAACATTCTTCTTGCCCATAATTTACAAAAGTGTGCAATAATCAACTTACTACATAATGCTTAAAAAAATAGCTATATTTGCTTCTGGGTCAGGAAGCAACGCTGAAAATATAGTTCTACATTTCAATCAAAATCCATCTATAAAAGTAAATCTTATCCTCACAAATAATTCAATTGCCGGGGTACTTGACCGGGCAAAAAGACTTAACGTACCCACAGCCGTCTTCTCCGCGAAAGAATTAAAAGAAACAAATACAATACCCTCTTTATTAAAGGAATACGACATCGATTTTGTTGTACTGGCAGGCTTCTTGCTAAAAGTTCCCGATTCCTTGATAAAGGCTTATCCCAACCGTATTGTAAACATACACCCTGCATTATTGCCTAAATATGGGGGAAAGGGGATGTATGGATCGCGTGTACATGAAGCCGTGGTAGCCGCTGGAGAAAAAGAAAGTGGCATTACTATACATTATATAAATGAACACTACGACGAAGGAAACATTATTTTTCAAGGCAAATGTGAAGTAAGCCCTTCGGACACTCCCGATGATGTAGCCAACAAAGTACACGAACTGGAATATAAATATTACCCTTCGGTAATAGAAAACCTGCTAAACCAAATATAAAAAGAAAACTTCTGATATTTCTGAAACTTTTCAGAGATAATATCAGAAGTTATAATGCGAAAAACTAGTTCTTATTTATTTCAGACATTTATATGATTTTGAATTTCATCATATAAATGTTCTATTTTTTCTGCTCTCAAATCTGCCACATAATTAGGCTTTAACCAAATATTGAACTTCTCCCTAATTTTCATCACTATATCCAATCGGTCTAAATGATCGGCACCATAGTCGGCCAAAGAAGCACACGAAAGAATTATTTTACTATTAACCTTCAATTGGAGACTTATAATCTCATTGGTTATAAATTCAATTTGTTGCCTATCCATCTTCCTTTGATAATTTACATAAAAGACAGGCAAATATAAGAATACACTTAACTTAATCCTAATTATTTTTTTAGATTTTCGCTTAATAATAAGTTTATTACAACGCGGAAACATTTATGATGAAAATCAAAGAAACATTATATCTATTTTCAAGAGATACAAACCGGGCTAAAAAATTAATAATCTATACATAATCATTCGGAAATGTTATGTATAGATTATTTTTTAAACTTTCCCTTTTGCAGGAACAATTAGGCTCAAGGATCTTAAAAACTAACTTATCACGTTAAAAAATCACTAAGAGCCAAGTCCCCAATTGTCCTACAATGGGAATGGGCTGTCAAACCAATAAAAAAAGTCTATATAAATAAATTAAAACAAACTGTTACAAAAAAACTTTTGCAGACTTTGCAGAGAATCCCGGATACTATTAAAGTACCTTGCACGGATTGCATGGATATTATTCTCTCTTAAAATCATCATTTAAGAGGGAAAAACATCTAAAGTTTAAAAAAATAGTGTGATTAAATTGCTTTGGGCGGTTGCCAAATAGTAGAAGAGAATTGAGATGTAAATATTACGTCTCTTGAAATTACGTCTTTAGAAAAAAGTTCCGTTACCAAAACTTGGTGAAAATTTCCAACAACAGGACATTCACCAAAAAAATCGAGAATAGAAATAAAGTCCTGATCCTGAGAATCTGTTCCGGCATTAGCCGTGGTAGTATCGTATAAATCGGAAGAACTATACATAGAGTGCGCTTTTAATCCGATGCAAAATAGCACCGCAAAAACAAACATCAATCTAAATATGAATATTTTTCTTCCCCTTTTCATTATAAGCAAAGCTACAATTTTTATTAGCATCCACCGAAAAACAAAACATTAATTTATATTAATTTACCTTTGAAGGTATTTGATTAACAAAATTTTAAATGCTTATCCTGCCTTTACATTTCAAACGAACCTAAAATAGGACATTTTTCTATAAACTTTCACATTAAACATGTTTATCTTTTTGATTATTAACAATGGTTTTCTACTTTTGAAGAAATTTAAATTTAGTTGATGAAAAACAAAAATATAATGAAAAACCTACGCTCCTATCTACTGATTTTTTTAACCCTTTCCGGCATGCTGACTAAAGCAGAAGAGAAACAGGAAAAACAATTGTTCAACGTGCTCTCGCTACCCAACGGCGCATACATTGTAAAAGCACCAAACTCCTACACCACCGTGTCTGAAACCTCCAACCGCATCGTGGAATGGACAAAAGAAGCCATTATAGACGGCACCACCTATAAAGGATGGAACAGCCGCGAAGATGAAAAATTCCCCTTGGAATTTGTATTCGAACTTTCGGAAGAATGTTCCATTGAAAAACTAGGATTCAACAACGAATGCGAACGCGAATATAAAGGAATTTGTGCCAAAGGCATTAAAGTAGAAGTATCTACCACCGGGGCTGAAAGCGGATACACCACCGTGCTGGAGCCCAAACTGGAGGAATATGCAGCTACTAAATATTTCGACATCAAGCCTGTAAATGCAAGATGGATACGCATTAGCATCCTGTCCAACTACGGCAACAAAAAGAACACGGAATTAATGGAAATCGAAGCCTTGGGCAGCTACGTAAATGAAGACGTTAAATCAATCAACCTCACGGGCGACTGGACTTCCACCTGGGGCACCGTTTCCATCCGCCAAAACGGTTCATCCATAAACGGATGCTACAAATACCGTAACGGAAAAATCACCAATGCGGGGATGGACAGACGTATTTTATCCTTTAAATGGGTGGAGGATGGACAAGGCAATGCCGGACAAGCCTCTCTAGTAGTTAACGAAGATGGTACCCGCCTGAACGGCATCTGGAGTTTTGGCGAGAACCTCAAGAAATATGGCATTTGGACATTTACCCGCAAAGGCGACACCCCTACCCAATGCTATCAAGTGGATGAAACCAAGAAGGTGGACGAGGAAAAACAAAGCCGCTTAAAAACCGAAATTGAATCCACCGGAAAGCTCACCATCTACGGAATCAATTTTGAAACAGGCTCGGCCAATATCAAACCCGAATCATACCCTACCTTGGACGAAATATTCAACATGTTAAAAGATAATGCCGCCATGAAATTAAGCATTAACGGGCACACGGATAATCAGGGGTCGAGAGAACGTAATCAGAAATTATCCACCAACCGTGCTGAAAGCGTAAAAACATACCTGGTAAGCAAGGGTATTACCGCCGACCGACTTGAAGCCTTCGGTAAAGGTGAAGACTTCCCTATTGCCGATAACGAAACTCAGCTAGGCCGAGCAGCCAATCGCCGCGTGGAACTGATCCTGAATCAAGCAAAATAAAGACCTTTTCAACAAACGAAAAAGACCATAAACATGCACGTTTATGGTCTTCTTCGTTTTATTTATCAATAGCGTTTTCTTTTTTTATCAATCCCCAGATTACCTGTTGCCGTTCATCTTCCTTGTACACATGCCTGTCCTTTTTCAGCAATTCCTTCATGGCCTCAATGCGATGTTTCGTGTACGGGTGCGTGCTCATAAACTCAGGCACCGATACTTTCAATATCTTTTTCTCCTTCTTTTCCTTATTAGCTTCCGTCAGATTTTGGAAAAGCCAAATCATCCCCGCCGGGTTCACCCCTTTCTGTTGCATCAGCTTAAAACCAAAATCATCGGCTTGCGACTCCAATTCGCGCGAATATTGCAACGACCGGATATTATCTGCGTTAGCCACCATCATACTGGTAATACCACTTACATCACCTATCACGAATGAAATAACCGCGTAGTTGGCCAAGCCGCGAGCCATAGCCCGCAACGAATGCCTATAATACACATGCGCATATTCGTGCGACAAAACGCCCGCCAATTCCTCATGGTTACGCATCTGGTTCAGCAACCCGCTGAAAACAACAATATGCCCGCCGGGAATAGCAAAAGCGTTAACCTCATCGCAATGCACCACCGTGATTTGAACAGGGTACCGGCTCTTTACATGCAACGTTTGGAAATATTCATTCACCAACTTGGTACGCGCCGAATCAATATCAAACTCAAGAAGATTCTGTTTATAAATCTTTTCACCCATTTGCTGCTCATACGAAATGGGGATACTCTGCGCCGCTCTATCCGCGATAGCAGGCACAACCCAAAAATACAGCAGCAAGGCAAATGCCACGATGCCAAGAAAAGAAAACACGATGGTTCGCCACGTGCGTTTCTTTATATAATGTATGCTCTTGTTCGTAAGGCGTACATGTGGATATTGTTCTTGGAACTGATTAAAAAAATCTTCATCCACCTCGATAGTTTCGGCGGGGAAGTCACCATACGTAATTTTATGCTCAAACGAAAAGCCGAACTTGTTCGTGTTAATCCGGTCAATATCCCAACTAACTTCCTGCCGAACGCCCTCGTTCAGGTAGCTGATAACAAGTGCCCGTGGCGTAAACTCCACCTCGGCAGGGTATAGCCGGGAAGTTTTCCCATCCGAATAATTGACTTGGAATATTTCCATGTATGTTATATTTAAAAGAAAATGCCACCGATATCCATTATGCTGAACAATTCCTCACCCGTGGCATTGGCATTATAATTCGTTTCCGTTTGTTTGATAGCATCCACGTTAATTTCTTCCGGCAGCACCACGTTGTTCGCTATAAAACGAGCCACACGGCAATACACCCACGAATAGGCAAGCCCCAAGGTAAATATTAGCAACAGCAAATTACCAATCTCCAATCGGAACACCTTACCCGCGGTAATGGTAGAGCTTAATGAGTACGGCGTTTCTTTTTGATCCAAATGCAGGTTCGCTATTAGGAAGTTATACAAATTCTTTTTGTACCAAAAATAGTAAATACCAAGAGTCATCGAAGTTAAGATGCCACCCAGTATCATAATGCCAAACAAGGTGGTAGCCTTGCCCGTGTAACGCAACCGCAAATCGCCCAAGCGAAGGTTACCCAGCGTGATAGCATACAGTTTGTTCCGATACCACGCCACGGCATACGTCAAAAGAATTGAAAGCGGAAGCATCAGGGTCATGGCCACAAGGCCGAACACGAGCGACCCGGTGTCTCCACCGTTATATTTTTGCAGAAAAGTAGCCCCAACCATCAAACCCATCATCACGGCATAGGTTAAAAATAAAAAATAAAAAGCCTTGAGATACGATTTGATAAAATCACTTCTCTTGGCATCAAATCCGCACAAAATGCCGCGCCACGACGAGCGAGCAGTACGGTAACGGAACGTGCCGAAAATAGCATACGCGATAAAAAGAGGCATCCCCACAAGAATAATAATAACAAGCAAGGCAATAAATGCACCCAGTAATATTTCATTTTCGGCAATCTGCCCCACGTAAATACTAAACAGCAACAGGAACACGTAAACAGGAATCAAAATCAAGACCGCCTTTATAAAGCCACGAAAAATTTCCTTCCCCGTGCCAAGGAAGTCGAACTTGCTACCCGCCAAATCCGAATGCTGATATACATACTTCAATCTTCGAGCTTTAGCCCACGGGTAATAAAAACCCAACGTGATGATAGTTAACACCGTATTTACCAAATCGATGGCAAATAATTGCGAGCCTTTGCCCACAAATTTGAGCGTGTTTTTCTTTTCCTGAGGTTCTACTATGTTCTCCATACGTTTTGGACTGAAATAAATTAAACAATATATGCAAATGTAATTAATTTTTGAATCTCTGCTGTTGCCGGTTTACTTTTTCCTATTCACTGGGGAAGAATATTGAAAAAAACAGCACTATAAACGCAAAATATTTTCCCAAACTATTGGTGAAATAAAATATTTACCTACCTTTGCAACCGCTAAAACAAAAAGGTGCCATAGCTCAGTTGGTAGAGCAAAGGACTGAAAATCCTTGTGTCCCCGGTTCGATTCCTGGTGGCACCACTTTAGTAAAGCAAGAAGCTCCTCAAAAGGGAGCTTTTTTATTTTACCCCATCTCTATTATCATTTCACCCATCTTACACGAAATCTTCATACAAAAAAAGGTTACGGTGCTCTGCAGCTTCGGGCTTTTGATAACGATATTTTACTACAAAGATGGCGGTGCTCTGTCCCTTTGAATTGCCAGATACATCTATAATTCAGGTGCAGAGCACCGCCATCTTTGTAGCCACAACATCCGCCCCGAAGAACCTAAGGTACAGCGTACCGAAATATAGATACCTCACGATTCATTCAAAATTTGATAACCTCAATCCCCCGATCGCTATCAGGAGAGGTGGTAAAAACAGGCTCCGGTTTTATAGGGTAGTTTTTATCGTTTTTTTCAGGGTAGTTTCCGCCCGAAAACAAAGGCCAAATTACTACAACCTCTACCGGCGGACTTACCCACCCCTTCGGCAATTACCCATATCACTGAAAGTAAATGATTTACACACAGCATCTGCATAATGCCCAACCATGTTTTTTTATTCCTTTCGCCATCCTTTCCGAGTGTTTTAGGGTGATTTTGTGATGTTTTTGAGGGAGTTTCTCGGGGAGTTTTCAGGGGAGTTTCTTGGGTAAAAATCCGGGTAGTTTTGGGGTAGTTTCTTGGGTGGTTTTGGGGGTGAAAAATTACTGCATGCTTAAACCTGCTAAGTTTTGGAAACTCACCCCGTTTTACAAAAAGCTCTATGTTAATCCTTCTTTCCATATCTTTTTCAAAAATACGCTTTTGGGGAAGAAAACGTTTGTCGGAAAAAGGACAAAAACACGAAACCGTGTTTTTTGATGGCTTTCAGAATCCTGAAAAGAGGCAATGTGGATAACAACTGGGAGAAACACGCTAGCGCGGCTTTGCAAGCCGTGCTACCTTAAATTCAATATTATAGGCACAATTTGAAAAATTGCACCAGCAGAGCCAGCTGAAAAAAATCAAATAAATTATTCTTTCTTTTATTTTAAAGTTTTAAATTTGAAGTCGATAAAAAACCTTCTAAAAAATATACAGCATGGCATTATTTGATTTTCTAAAAAAGAAAGAATTTGCAGAAATTGCAGATTTGAGACTTCAATTAAAAAAATATCAATCTATAATTGATATTGATAAAGAAACAGAAAAAAGAAAAGAAGAATTAAATACAATCATAAAAAATAAGAATGTTGAAATAAAGAATATTGATATTGATCTTACTAAACTTAATTCTGAATATAAAGAATCATTAGCAATTTACACAAAGCTAAGAAAAGATGTAAGCGTTTTTGAATCTAAACTTGATGTTATTGAGTTTGGAATATATGAACCTGTATATAATTTTGGAAGGTCTGACTTTTACAGAAATGAGCAATCACACATCATAGATAAGCAAAAAACAATGATTCAAACAGATACGGCTGCAAAATGCGATAAAAGCTGGACTGTCGAAGGAAGTGAAGCTAAAGGAAGAGTCGTTGTCAATAAATATAAGAAGCTCATGTTAAGGGCTTTCAATGGCGAATGCGATGCACTTGTCTCTAAAGTTAAGTGGAATAATGTAAATCAGATGAAGGAACGAATGAGAAAATTATTTGACTCAATAAATAAATTGGGAGGCGGTTTTTTTGTTTATATTGATAACGCTTATCTTGATTTAAAAGAAAAAGAATTAATTCTTGAATATGAATATCAGTTGAAAAGACAAGAAGAAAAAGAAGAACAAAGAAGAATTCAAGAAGAATTCAGAGAAGAGGAAAAAGTAAAAAGAGAAATAGAACAAGCCCAAAAAGAAGCAGAAAAAGAAGAAGCTACATATCAAAAAGCATTAGAAAAAATCAAAAAAGAATTTGAAGAGTCTACAGGAGAAAAACACGATAAGTTATTAGCTCAAATTGAAAAATTAGAACAAGAACTACAAGAAGCTAAAGAGAAAAAAGAACGAGCCTTATCCATGGCTCAGCAAACAAAAAGAGGACATGTTTATGTAATTTCGAATATTGGATCTTTTGGCGAAAATGTGTATAAAATTGGTATGACTCGTAGATTAGAGCCTCTTGATAGAGTAAAAGAATTAGGCGATGCTTCTGTTCCTTTCCAATTTGATGTACATGCAATGATTTATTCTGAAGACGCTCCTACCCTAGAAAATACTTTACATAAAGCCTTTGATGCAAAAAAAGTAAATATGATAAATTATAGAAAAGAATTTTTTAATGTTTCAATTGATGAAATAGAGACTGTTATTAATAACAATAATATAGACGCAGAATTTATTCGATTACCGGAAGCCATGGAATATAGAGAAACACAGGCAATATTGAAAAAGATGAATGAATCAACAGAACAGATTTCAATTGAAGAAGAAATTAAAAATGAATTTCCCGAAACACTAATTTCAGCATCTATACATAATTCATAATTGAGATCACATGAAACCAAAAAAGTCCGAACCCCACAAGGATTCGGACTTTTGTATGTTGTTACGGATACGTTTATTTGTTCTCGTTTTCGGCTTTGAAGGCTATGGCGAAAAGGCGCATTTGCTTTATCATGGCCAGCATGCCGTTGGAGCGGGTGGGCGAAAGATGTTCTTTGAGGCCTATCCGGTCGATGAAATAGAGGTCGGTATCAATAATTTCCTGTGGCGTGTGCCCTGAAAATATTTCCACCAGCATGGCGGCTATCCCGCCGGCAATGTCGGTATTGCTTTCGCCTTGGTAGTACACCTTACCCTCTTTGTATTCAGCCATTACCCACACCTTGCTTTGGCAACCTTCAATCAGGTTTTCGGGTGTTTTATATTTGGGGTCGATGCCGGCGGAGGACATGCCCTTGTCTATTATCTGTTGGTACTTGTCCAGCCAATCGTCTAAAAACTCAAACTCTGCAATTATCTCGTCCTGTTTCTCGTTAATCGTCATAGTAACCTAAAATTTGGAATATTCTTATTTTAACGTGAATCGATACAAAACTATTTTTAAGATATTGATAATCAATGTTTCTTTTTGCCGTAGGCTATATATATCAATAGAAAAACCATACGAAAATAACCCATTCCCCGTGAGGGGATAAATATATGTATTCCCTCTCGGGAAAAAGGTTTTTGGGTTTGGTCTCTTTTCTATTAATATCTATCTCCTGCGGAGAATAATTACCTATATATCAATACGTAATATTTATATCGAACTCCTGTTATTTTATTGTTTAAACATCTTTTTGGCACGTTCCACGCCGGCCACCAAGATGTCAATTTCTTCTTTCGTGTTGTAGATACCAAACGAAGCCCGTACCGTGCCGTCGATGCCGAAAGCATCCATCACCGGTTGCGCGCAATGGTGACCCGTGCGCACGGCGATGCCCAATTTGTCCAGCACCGAACCCAAATCGTAGGGGTGAATGGTGCCGATAAGGAACGATACCAGTCCGCTGCGCTCCTTGGTCTGCCCGATGAAACGGATGTTGTCAAAGCGACTCAATTGCTGCACGGCGTAAGCCACCAGCTCCTGTTCGTGTGCCGCGATGGTGTCTATCCCGATGGCATTTACATAGCGCAAAGCTTCGGCCAAAGCGGTGGAACCGATAAAGTCGGGCGTTCCTGCCTCAAACTTAAAGGGCAACACGTTGAACGTGGTTTTCTCAAACGTTACTTTGTCTATCATCTCGCCCCCACCCTGGTAAGGCGGAAGTTTGTCAAGCCACGCTTCTTTGCCATAGAGCACGCCCATACCCGTGGGGCCATATATTTTGTGTGCGGAAAAAGCCAAAAAATCGGCATCCAACTCCTGCACATCTACTTTGAAGTGTGGGATGGATTGCGCACCGTCCACCAGCACGGGGATACCCTGTGCATGGGCTTTTTCTATAATTTCTTTTACCGGGTTTATCGTGCCCAACGCGTTGGACACATGGGTGCAAGCTATCAGTTTGGTTTTGGGAGTGATAAGCGTATCCAGCTCCTGTATTTTCAATACGCCGTTTTCATCAAACGGAATTACTTTGAGCTTTATGTCCTTACGCCTTTGCAGTAATTGCCAAGGCACGATGTTGGAGTGATGCTCCATTTGGGTAACAATTACCTCATCGCCATCGCTTAGCAGTTCGCCAAACGAGCTGGCCACGAGGTTAATAGCCTCCGTAGTGCCACGGGTAAATATAATTTCGTTGGAGGATTTGGCGTTGATAAAAGCACGTACTTCCTGGCGTGCCTGCTCGTGCGCCTCGGTGGCTTCCTGACTTAGAAAGTGTACGCCCCTGTGTATATTGGCGTTGCGCTTATAATATCCTTCCACAATTTTTTCAACTACCTGACGTGGTTTTTGGGTCGTTGCCGCGTTGTCAAAATACACCAATGGCTTGCCATACACCGTTTCGGACAGTATGGGGAAATCCTCTCTTATTTTATTTATGTCTATCATCTTTCTGCCTTTTTTAGAAAAAACTTAACTACCAATAACTTCTTCATCCCCCGATGTGTTCACCCTCTTATTGGTTCTTATCCAGTTGTTTAGCTGCACGAGCCGCAGCCCTTACAGTCGTCAAGCTCTCCACGGAAACGTTTCTCCACTAGCATGCGGATATTATCTTTCAACGCTTGCACGTTTATATTTTCAATCACATCATCCACAAACGCGTACATGAGGAGCATTTTTGCCTCGTGCTCGGAGATGCCTCGCGAACGAAGGTAGAATAGGGCTTCCTCATCAAGCTGCCCCACGGTGGCTCCATGACTACATTTTACATCGTCGGCATAGATTTCCAGTTGTGGTTTGGTTTGCATGCGGGCTTCCTTGGTCATGCAGATGTTTTTGTTTGTTTGCACAGCCTCAGTTTTTTGAGCGTCTTTCGCTACCAATATTTTACCGGCAAAGGCTCCTTTGGAGCTATCGTTGAGCACATATTTGTATAGTTCCTTGCTGGTGCAATTTGGTTTGGCGTGGTGTATAAACGTGTGGTTGTCTATATGTTCGGCCTTGTCGCCAATACCCATTCCGCAAAGAATGGTTTGGGCATGTTCGCCATTGAGGGTAATGGTTACGTTGTTGCGGGTGAGCCCGTTGTGCAAGGTAACTTCGTTCACCACCAACGACGATTTGGCTTGTTGATCCACGTACAGCGAACCGATATTAACCATTTTATCGTGGGTGTTTTCGAGTTTGTAATGCTCGTAGTGGGCATTTTCACCGAGGTAAACTTCTGTTACCCGGTTGCATAGGAAATTGTTATAGTCCATCGTGTGGGCGCAAACCAGCAATTTGGCCTGGGCTCCTTCTTCTATAATAACGAGGTTGC
This sequence comes from Paludibacteraceae bacterium, assembly GCA_031292565.1. Taxonomy (GTDB): domain Bacteria; phylum Bacteroidota; class Bacteroidia; order Bacteroidales; family Paludibacteraceae; genus JAFGVL01. Next base: position 447,786 of record JARLGW010000012.1, on the reverse strand, counting down.
GGCTGTTGGCCATCAAATTCACGTCAGCCCGCATCACGTTGATTAACTGTATGGGCTTTTCAATAATTACGCCTTTGGGCACGTATAGGAAAAAACCATCTTCGGCAAAAGCGGTGTTGAATGCCACCGTACTATCTTTGTTGGTTTCGGCAATTTTGGCATAATATTTCTTCACCAATTCGGGATGCGAGTTGGCATAATCTTTCAAACTGCCGATAAGCACGCCTTCGGGCAGGGTGGATTTGTAGGTTTGATTGTGGAAAAATTGGTCGTTCACCACAAAGTAGAGGTGCGAGTTGATACCGGGGACTCCGCAATGAAATACTTCATACGGATCTACCGGGATGTCCAACCCCTTGAGGTTCATCCCATAATCTTGCTCAAAAACTTTGCTTAGGTTGGTGTACAAAAAATCCTCTTGCTTATCGGTGGGGAAACCCATCCGTTCAAAATTGGCAAAGGCTTCTTCGCGCACCTCATTCAACACGGGTGATGATTTATCAAAAATCAACGATTTGTGTTGTTTGAACAGGTCTATATATTGTTGTTCTACGCTCATCTTTAGTTACGAGTTGCGAGTTGCGGAGGGCTTAAAAGTAGCTTCCGTGGCTCTTGGTTTCTAGCTCTAATGTTATTCCCCCAATTCTTTCTTAATCCAGTCGTAGCCTTTTTCTTCCAACTCAAGGGCAAGCTCTTTGCCTGCCGATTTCACAATGCGGCCTTTGTATAGCACGTGTACAAAATCGGGCACAATATAATCCAACAAGCGTTGGTAGTGCGTAATTAATATGGTAGAGTTTTCGGATGATTTCAATAGGTTCACTCCATTAGCCACAATGCGTAGGGCATCAATATCCAAGCCTGAATCGGTTTCGTCCAAGATAGACAAACGGGGTTCGAGCATAGCCATTTGGAAAATTTCGTTACGCTTCTTTTCTCCACCGGAGAATCCTTCGTTAACGGATCGGTTGGCCAACTTGTTATCCAGCTCCACGTATTCTTTTTTCTCACGCATCAACTTCAAGAAATCGGAAGCGGAAATAGGATCAAGTCCTTTGTATTTGCGATGTTCGTTAACGGCGGTACGCATAAAATTTACCATGCTCACACCAGGAATTTCCACGGGATACTGGAAGCTAAGGAAAATGCCTTCGCACGAACGGGCTTCGGGTGGTAGCTCCAACAGGTTTTTACCATAAAAAGTAACTTCACCTTGGGTTACCGTAAATTCGGGATTACCTGTAAGCACGGAGGCCAAGGTGCTTTTGCCCGAACCATTGGGGCCCATGATGGCATGCACTTCGCCGGGTTTTACTACCAGGTCTATTCCTTTTAATATTTCTTTGTCATTAACGCTAGCATGTAAGTTCTTTATTTCTAACATATTTCAACAGGTTTTTCTTTTATATAATAAGAGAATTTCAACACTCACGGATTCATCATTAACCAACACTTCCCTCTAAACTTATTTGTAATAATTTTTGTGCCTCCACGGCAAATTCCATTGGTAATTTATTGAGTACCTCTTTAGCATATCCGTTTACAATCAGGCCTATGGCATCCTCGGTGGAAATACCGCGCTGGTTGCAATAGAATACCTGGTCTTCACTGATTTTTGAGGTGGTAGCTTCGTGTTCCACGATGGCGGTTTCGTTGTGTACATCCATGTAGGGGAAGGTATGCGCTCCACATTTGTCGCCAAGCAACAGGCTGTCGCATTGTGAATAGTTGCGGGCGTTTTCGGCTTTAGCCACCACTTTAACCAAACCTCGATAGCTGTTTTGTCCATGCCCGGCCGAAATTCCTTTGGATACAATATGGCTCCGGGTATTTTTGCCTAAGTGAATCATTTTGGTTCCGGTATCGGCTTGCTGATAGTTGTTAGTCACGGCCACGGAATAGAATTCGCCCACGGAATAATCGCCCCGCAGGATGCAGCTTGGATATTTCCAGGTAATGGCTGAACCGGTTTCTACCTGTGTCCACGATATTTTGGAATGGTCGCCTTTGCACAGGCCTCGTTTGGTAACAAAATTGTAGATACCGCCCTTGCCTTGTTTATCGCCGGGATACCAGTTTTGCACGGTAGAATATTTTACTTCGGCACGTTCGTGGGTAATGATTTCCACGATGGCGGCATGCAACTGGTTTTCATCCCGCATGGGTGCCGTGCAGCCTTCGAGGTAGCTTACATAGGCGTCGTCGTCGGCTATGATAAGTGTTCTTTCGAATTGTCCTGTTTTCAAGGCATTGATACGAAAGTAGGTGGACAGCTCCATCGGGCAACGTACGCCCTTGGGTATGTAAATAAACGAACCATCGCTAAACACGGCGGAATTGAGTGCTGCAAAATAATTGTCGTTATAAGGTACCACGGTACCCATGTATTTTTGCACCAGTTCGGGATAATCTTTCACTGCATCGCTGAACGAACAGAATATAATACCGAGTTCGGCCAAGCTTTCTTTAAAGGTGGTTTTTACCGAAACGCTGTCCATCACGGCATCCACGGCCATGCCCGAAAGGGCTTTTTGTTCGTGGAGGGGTATGCCCAGTTTGTCAAATGTTTTCAACAGTTCGGGATCTACTTCGTCTAAACTTTTGGGGCCTTCTTTTTTAGTAGGCGAAGCGTAAAAATAAATTTCCTGATAATCAATTTCAGGGATGGTAAGCTGAGGCCATTTCGGCATCTGCATAGTAGTCCAGTTCCGATATGCTTTCAACCGGAATTCGAGTAACCATTCGGGCTCATTTTTCTTTGAAGATATCATTCTTACGGTATCTTCGTTGAGCCCTTTGGGGATGTAATCAGTTTCTATATCACTGGAGAAACCGTACTTATATTCGCCTTGCGTTACTTCGTTTAATATGTTATCTGTATTTTCTGCCATCATCGTCTCTATTTTCTTTCCAAAGTTAATATTTAAAATACAATATTTTAAGTATTCATTTACTTAAATCTACTTCACTGGTGTATTTTTAACAAAATCGTCCCAATCAACATAGGGCATTATGGTTGGAACGAGGTTTTTTAACGGATTATATAATAACGAACTATCTTTCTTTTCCTGTTTAATCATCTTCACTTTGTTGTCCATCACCTGAAAGACATTGAGAAAAATACTTAATACAAGGGCATATTTTAATAGGCCTAAAAAAGCACCGGTTCCTTTGTTGAGCCAATCCAAGAGCACGAGCTTAATGGCTCTATCTAATAATTTTGCCAAAAAATGACAGATCAGAATAACCAACACGAATAATAATAGAAAGCCCATGGGCTTTGCATACCTTGTAGAAAGGTCGAACCATTCGTGCACGGAAACCGCGGTTCTATCACTATAAATTTTTGCCAAATATATGCCTAAAATAACTCCTACAAAGGAGGCTGCTTCCAACACAAAACCTTTGATAAAGCCTTTAGCAGTACCATAGATTAAGACGAGGAAAAGGACTACATCTAAAGCATTCATTGGCAGAAATTTAATTATAAAAAAGTCGGATTAAAAATCCGACCTTATTTACATTATAATGTTTTTTTGACTTCCGTCATTTCATAGGCCTCTATCAAATCGTCAACCCGTATATCGTTATAGTTTACTATATTCAACCCGCACTCATACCCGTGGGCTACTTCTTTCACATCGTCTTTGAAACGTTTTAAGGAGCCTAACTCTCCGGTGTAAACCACAATTCCATCGCGAATAAGACGGATTTTTGATGTCCGCTTAATTTTTCCTTCTTTCACCATACAACCGGCTACACTACCTACTTTCGTGATTTTGAATACTTCGCGCACTTCTACGGTGGCTACAATTTCTTCTTTCATATCAGGCGAAAGCATACCTTCCATAGCTGATTTCAACTCTTCTATGGCGTCGTAAATAATTGAGTAGAGACGAATATCTATTTCTTCTTTCTCGGCTAGTTTGCGTGCTGCTTGCGACGGACGTACCTGGAACCCAATAACAATGGCATTGGATGCCGCGGCTAACATAATGTCGGATTCGGAGATGGCTCCTACCGCTTTATGAATAACGTTTACTTGTATTTCTTCTGTAGAAAGTTTGATTAAGGAATCGGACAGGGCTTCGATAGAACCATCCACGTCTCCTTTTACAATTACATTCAACTCCTGAAAATTTCCTAATGCAATACGACGACCAATTTCGTCGAGGGTAAGGTGGCGTGAAGTACGCAAACCTTGTTCGCGTTGCAATTGCTCTCGTTTGTTGGCAATATCTCTTGCTTCGTGTTCGCTACCCATCACATTGATGTTATCTCCGGCTTGAGGGGCTCCATTAAGGCCTAATATCAAAGCTGGTTCTGATGGTCTAGCTTCGGTGATGCGTTGGTTTCGTTCGTTAAACATGGCTTTTACCTTACCAAAATATGGCCCGGCTAGTACTACATCGCCCACTTTGAGGGTTCCGTTGTGAACTAACACGGTAGATATATATCCACGACCTTTATCCAAGGATGATTCTATAACAGAGCCTACGGCTTTACGTTTTGGGTTTGCTTTTAAATCTAATAACTCGGCTTCGAGCAATACTTTTTCAAGCAAATCTTTTACATGTAATCCTTTTTTAGCAGAGATGTCTTGCGACTGGTATTTACCACCCCATTCTTCCACCAGATAATTCATGCCGGCCAATGCTTCTTTTATTCTGTCGGGATTAGCTCCGTCTTTATCTATTTTATTGATGGCAAATACCATTGGTACGCCTGCTGCTGACGCGTGATTGATTGCTTCCACGGTTTGTGGCATCACTGCATCATCGGCTGCTACAATGATAATGGCAAGGTCGGTAACTTTAGCTCCACGGGCACGCATCGCGGTAAAGGCTTCGTGACCGGGTGTGTCTAGGAATGTGATACGACGACCGTCTTCCAACTTCACGTTGTAGGCTCCAATATGCTGGGTAATTCCACCGGCTTCTCCGGCGATTACATTTGCTTTACGAATATAATCGAGTAGGGATGTTTTACCGTGGTCAACGTGTCCCATCACAGTTACAATAGGTGGACGGGTAACTAAATCTTCTTCCAGATCTTCTTCATCTTCGCCAATAGCTTCAATTACTTCGGAACTTACAAATTCTGTTTTGTAGCCGAATTCTTCTGCCACAATGTTAATTGTTTCGGCATCCAAGCGTTGATTGATAGATACCATGATGCCTAAGCTCATACAAGTTGCTATAACTTGGTTTACTGAAACATTCATCATCGCAGCCAATTCGTTGGCGGTAACAAACTCGGTTAACTTCAACACTTGGTCTTCCAAGCGATCTTGTTCTTCCTGCTCTGATTGACGAGCCGAAACATTGTCACGTTTTTCCCTACGGTATTTTGAACCTTTTACTTTCTTCTCGGTAAGACGGGCTAAGGTTTCTTTTATTTGTTTTTGAACATCAACTTCGTTTACCGCAACTTTGGTTTTTTTGAATCTTGGCTTATTGCTATTCGATCCACCACCGGTTCCAGCTCCGGCACCCGCTCCTACTTTTGTTAAGGTAAATCCACCTGCTGGTCTTCCACCATAATTGCTATTGCTATTACCGCTATTACCGGCGTTGCCACCTTTATTTATATCTACTTTTTCAGGGCTGATTCGTGCTCTTTTTTTCTTAATAGCGGAAGGTGAAGGTGCTGATTCGGGAACTTTTCCACCATTGGCTTTTATTAATTTATCGGACTTTTCTTTTTCAATCAGTTGTTGTTGTTTTTTCAAATCAAGCAACTGGCGTTCGCGGGCTTCACGTTCTTTTTTCTTTTCTTCTTTGGTTTTCTTGTCGGGACGGGTTTTATCATTGATGGCCGATAAGTCGATTTTATCAATCACTTTTGGCGTATGTTTCAATCTAGGAGTACCCAATGAGAAAATTTCTACTTCTGCTTTGGCTGGTTGTACTGGCTCTTCTACTGGTTCTACAACTGCTGCTGTTGGTACTTCTACTTTTTCTTCTACTTTTGGCGTTTCGGCTACAACAACGGGAGGCACAGTTTCCTGCACAACTGGTGCTTTTATTTCGGGTGCTTCCTCTTTCTTTGGTGGTTCGGGTATCTTTTCTTCTACTTTATCAATAACAACGGGTGCCGGTTGAGGTTCTTTTTTTTCAACTGGTTTTTCAATGGGTTTTTCTATAGTTTTTTCAACCTTTTTTTCGGCCTTTTTATTTAGGTTTTCTAAATCTATTTTCCCAACTGTTTTAATCTGAGGCAGGTCTTTTTCTTCTATCTTAATAGTAATAATTTCTACTTCCTCTTCTTTTTTCTTTTCAACAGGTTCTACTTCATCAAAGCCATCAATAGCAACCGTGGGTGCTTTTTCCTTCACCTGTCGTTGCTGACTAAATTTTTCTGATTCGATTTTCAGATTTTTGTCTTTGCTAAATTCCGTTACAAGCATAGCATATTGCTCATCCGTAATTTTTGAATTAGGATTTGCATCTATGTTTTGCCCTTTTTTCTGTAGAAATTCCACGGCCGTAGAAAGTCCTACATTCAAATCTTTTACTACTTTACTTAATCTGATCGACATATATAGGTTTTAAACTGTTAAAAAGAATTTTAGCGGAGAGTGAATGCTGTTTTTTAGCTTTCAAATTCTGCATGAAGAATAGAAAGAACTTCATCAATTGTTTCTTCTTCCAAATCCGTTCTGTTAATAAGGTCTTCGCGTGTTATAGCCAACACGCTTTTGGCTGTATCGCAGCCTATTGCTTTAAGGGCATCTATTACCCAGCTTTCTATTTCATCATTGAATTCGTCCAAGTAGATGTCTTCTTCATCTTCATTATCTAATTCGCGATAAACATCTATCACATATTCGGTAAGCATACTGGCTAGCTTAATGTTTGAACCGCCTTTACCAATGGCTTGCGATACTTCTTCGGGTTTCAAATATACTTCTGCTTTTTTTGTTTCTTCATTAATACGGATAGAAGATATTTTTGCCGGACTTAATGAGCGTGAAATAAATAGGCTTGTGTTAGGTGTATAATTGATTACATCTATATTTTCGTTGCGTAGCTCACGTACAATGCCATGTATGCGGGCTCCTTTCATACCTACACAGGCTCCAACAGGATCAATGCGGTCGTCATACGACTCCACGGCTACTTTGGCTCTTTCGCCTGGAATGCGTGCTATTTTTTTAATTGTAATAAGGCCTTCGTTTATTTCGGGTACTTCCAATTCAAACAGACGTTGCAGAAATACCGGGGAGGTACGCGAAAGCATGATTTTAGGGTTGTTGTTTTTGTTATCTACCTTGGCAATAACGGCTCTTACGGTTTCACCTTTACGGTAAAAGTCGGAAGGGATTTGCTCTGTTTTAGGTAGCAACATTTCGTTACCTTCATCGTCAAGTAATAGAATTTCTTTTTTCCATACTTGATATACTTCTCCGTTTACAATTTGCCCTATCATTTCGCTGTATTTTGCATACAGGCTATCTTTTTGTAATTCTAATATTTTGGATGACAATGTTTGTCTCAATGTCAAAATAGCTCTACGTCCAAAAGATATAAAGTCAACAGCATCAGTAACTTCTTCACCAATTTCGTAATCTTTATCAATTTTTTTAGCTTCGGTCAACGATATTTGCAGGTTTGAATCTTCCAAATCTTCATCAGCAACTACTTCTCGGTTTCTCCAGATCTCGAAATCTCCTTTATCGGGATTAATAATTACATCATAGTTTTCGTCGCTTCCGAACATTTTGATAATAACACTACGAAAGGATTCTTCCAGCACGCTTACCATGGTGGTTCTATCAATATTCTTCAGGTCTTTAAATTCCGAAAATGTATCAATTAAATTGATGCTTTCTGTCTTGCTCATGGTTTTATTTAAATCTGATAATGTATTTAGTATATTTCACTTCTTCATACAAAAACGGAATTTCTTCCGTGACGATGGTTTTACGTTTTGCTCCTTCTTCCTTGATCTTTTTTTCAATTTCAACGGTAAATTGATGTTCTTCAGCCTTGATTAATGCCCCTGTAATTTTTTTACCTTGTTTCGTTAAAACTTCTACTTCGTTGCCAATATTTTTTTGATATTGCTTCAACACTTTAAATGGTTGGGTCAGCCCAGCGGAACCAACTTCTAATGCATAATCTTCCACTTCCCTATCAAATTGAGCTTCAATATGCTTAGTTAACTCCACACAAAAATCAATATCTACACCATTAGAATTATCTACCTCTACCAAAATATTATTGTCAGGTGCTACTTTAACATCCACAATAAAGTATTCGGTACCTATTAGTTTTTCCTCAATGGCTTGATAAACAAGTGTTTTATCTATCATAATGTTTTTATATCGAACAAAGAGGGGGACTTTTCGCCCCCCTCCCTTATCTCTATCTTTCGTAATTAGACTGCAAATTTATACATAATATTTTGTTATACAAATTTATCTAAACATATTATGCTTAACAGTGTGCGTTTTTGCCTTGGTTTTTAATATACTACAAATTTCATGCTAATCTTAACGTACTACTCGTGAAAATTTAACACACTTGGTTAGATTTTTAATGCAAAAAAGGTTAAATTGTTATATATCCCTAATTTTTTTCATAAAAAATACCATCTATGTAGTGTTGAAATTATAAGTATTATTACTTTTAGCCTTAAAAACAAAAAACAAAGATATGAAAACGAACAAGAAAGAAATTTTAAAAGCAGCAGCCTATTTATTTATGTCAAACGGATACAACGGAACTAGTATTGCTCAAATAAGTGCAGCCGTGGGCATACAAAAAGCAAGCCTTTTTAGCCATATAAAAAGCAAAGAAGAGCTTTATAGAAAAGTGGTAGAAACGTATGTTATAAACAAGCATGATCCTAACCTTAAATTTGATCAGAACAATGGTTCTTTGGCTGACTTTATAGAGACTTACATTGATGGAATTAAAAAATCGATGGAGATTCTATATGCATTAGATCTAGGTCTACAGGAATTAAAACCCGTTAGTTATTTTGGATTTATATTGGAAGCATGCAAAAGATACGACGATTGTGCGCGTACATTTTTAGCTGTTGACCAAAAAGAAGTTTATTTATGGGAAAACGTAATACAAAAAGCGAAAGACAAGGGCGAAGTTAAAGCAGACGTTGATGTAAAATGGGCTGCACGAATGTTTCGATATAATTTTGCAGGTTTATCTTATATATTTTCCACTCAAGGTGGTGTAACTTTAGAACAAATAAAGGAAATGCTTTACGATTCATATAATGCGATAAAAGCATAATTAATAACCCTTTAAAAAAACAAAACAATGGCAAAAGACGTTTTCATTAATCGAATTTCGAAGTTTCTACCAAACAGTCCGGTAGATAACGATCACATGGAAGATTTCCTCGGCTTAATAGGAGGAAAATCTTCTCGTGTAAAAAACATTGTTCTAAGGCAAAATAACATTAAAACACGTTATTACGCATTGAACACGAAGCAGGAGATGACGCACACGAATGCTGAAATGACTGCCAATGCCATAAAAAACCTTTTTGACAATGATGTAAAGCTATCAGATGTTGAATTAATTACATGTGGAACCAGTGTTCCCGATCAAATTCTTCCTTCCCACACAGCTATGGTGCATGGCTTATTAAAAGAGAAACCGATAGAGATATTTTCACCCGGAGGAGTCTGTGCCTGTGGAGCTCACGCGCTGAAAATTGCATACATGTCCATCAAATCGGAAAATTCAAAGAACGCTGTTTGTACTGGGTCTGAACTTGCTTCCAGCTTTTTGCTCTCAAGAAATTTTAACGCGGAGTATGAAAAACTAACGGAAGTTGACAACAAACCGATGATTGCATTTGAAAAAGATTTTTTACGTTTTATGCTTTCCGATGGGGCTGGAGCCATGTTGCTCGAAGACAAGAAAAGAGGCGATTTATCACTTCAAATAGATTGGATAGAAACGATTTCGTATGCCAATGAAGAAGGAGTATGTATGTACATGGGGGGCGAAAAAAGAGAGGATGGCGAACTTAAAAGCTGGAAACAGTTTGATCAAACAGAATGGCTTGACTTTTCTATTTTTGTGGTTAAACAAGACATACGTTTGTTGGACAACAAAGTTGTTGATTTTTGCACCCGCCACATGAAATCCTGTTTTTCCAAACATAATACAAATCCGGCATCTGATGTTGATTATTTCATTCCTCATTTATCGTCCATGGTATTTAAAGATAGATTAAAAAATAGTATGGAAGAAAGAGGTATCTTAATACCTATTGATAAGTGGTTTACCAATTTGGAACAGGTTGGAAATATCGGTTCCGCTTCAATATATATAGCTTTAGAAGAATTATTCCACTCTGGGAAATTAAGAAAGAATGAGAAAATACTATTAATGATTCCAGAAAGCGGACGATTTAGTTATGCTCTCGTTCTATTAACGGTAGTATAATTTCTATATTTCAACTAAAATCCTCAAAAAATTCCCCTGAATTATAAAACACCAATAGAAATCGTACTGAAATTGTAAATTATTCCTATTTTTTTTAATTATTTCCAATAAATATATTAAAAAACATACAGACGGTTGTTCTATTCTGAAAAAGTTTTATTAATTTTAATCCCAGAAAAGAGTAGCTATATATTATATTGATAATAGCTACTCTTCAAAAAGTGTAGCACAACAACAATTAAGTTATCTTTTTAATTAACTAGGAATTTATTTTCGGGTTGGTAGCCTGACCATGCTTCGCTTGGGATTCCAGGCAAGCATGGTCTTACAACTGCAATTGGAATAAAATAATAAGCAATTCCGTATTGATCTGACTCATCAATACGGAATTAAAAAAGAAAGGAGATGTTAACTTCCTTATAAAGAACGCACAAAATTAAAAGAATAATTTGGTAACTAATAATTTAATCTCAAAATTATTAGTTCTAAGATTCTCCCCAAATCTTATCGACAAAAACATTAAGCTATAGAAATAGCAAAACGTGTTTAAAATTCTTACGTCATTTCTCTTTTGCCATTTTTTCTTTTACAAAAGAATTTATTAAGGATGTCATTAATACTCAAATGGGATTAGATTTCTAATTATCAAAAGTGAATTTATAACCCTACAAAGTACTTTAAAACAAGCATTTTTCATTTATTAAATCAAACTGATATGAGGGTAGAAATTAGAAGCATTATAGATTACGGAAAGCCTGAATCGGAAAGAATTATTATTGATGTGTTGGAAGATTGCAATATTGGGCATTATATGATTATGCATACTAATTATACACATCAGGAAAGGCCTTCCAACAAGGTTAAAACAATTTATATATTTCCTTCCCAACCAATGAAAAAAGGAGATACAGTTGTACTCAACACAAAAGAAGGGAAAAATTCGATGTTGGAAAAAGAAGGGAGAATGGAATATTCTTTTTACTGGGGTTTGGATAAGTGTATATGGAACAACACGGAGGATTGCATCTTAATTGTACATTTTGACAATCTCATACACAAGAAAATAAATGATGTTATATTTCATTCGGAAGCAGGGATACATCATAAATCACTTTGACTCTATATATAAGGTATCAATACCAAAACGAGAGATTTATATTTCTTCACAAAAAAAGCAGTAAGGCCATGACAACTAATGAATTAAATCAAATAAACCATATTCTAAAAAAAGAAATAAATCGCCTTATTAAATCTTCCATGGCAAAACACGAAGATGCTATAAAGCAAGACGCCTATCAAGTGCTTGATAAACTTAAAGGGAACCTCGACTTGTGGATTGTGGAACTGGAAGAAAACAAAATATCCAAAGCCATGTTCGAATTCTTGATATATCAAAAGAAAGATGAATTGGAAATGAATGCTTTAGCCAAAACAGAATTATCAAAAATGGAGATTGAAATTTTCAAATACTGTTTATTAAAACAAATTGTTGATAGCACCATTAACTCAATATGGGTAAAACAATTTTTCAAGGAAAATATATGTTAATTATGACTTTGTGTTCAAGATATTTTTAAGGTTGGTAGCCTGGCCATGCCCTTTCTCTACTTCTTCTGTAAGTAAGAAAGGGTGGGGCTTTGGCTAATTAGGACAAGCCTAACAACAAAAGGAAATAGTTTTATAAAATTTTGACTGACAACAAATTAGTTCACTTCGTTTTAAAAAAAACAAACAATTACATACTAAATTGTGTTTTAAATAGTAATTACGATTAATTATGTTTTTTTATCAACTCACTGTGAAAATTTATATTAACGTGATATTTATAAACATCAACAAATAGAAAAAGTATTTATTTAATTTCTTTACAGTTAATGGATTGAGTTCTTTCTGAGAGTATAATAAAGAAAGTCAATTAAAAAAATAAAAAGATATGACTATGAATAAAGTAGCATTAAATTTTATTAGCTACCCACCTCCTAAAAAAATTGTATTTTATCGATACATTATAATACAAATGTCGAGAAATACATCTTTTCCCCTACCTGATGTTCCCCTTGTAGATTTAGCAACAGGTGTGGAAGCTTTGGAAACTGCATATTTAAATGCAGAAGAAAGATCGAGTCAACAAACAAATCTTTTAAGCAAACAAGAGCAGGCAATTGACGAATTATTCAAAATGCTAGCTTACTATGTAGAAGAAACTGCTAATGGCAAAAAGAATATAATAATAAGCAGCGGGTTTCATCCCGAAACAGCAGAATTTCTTTAAAAAACAATCACATCTTCAACATACGTTAGAAAAACAAGAGGCAAAGAATATTTCCTAAAAATTTCTTTACCCGGTAGTTTTTCCGGTTAAACATCTATCTCCTTTTATCCAACAAACAGCCCTCCTCTCCTACAGCACTAAATATTATCTCAAGCCAAATTAATATCCATTTTCTTTAACTAATCTTTTCGTTTTCTCACCCCACTCCTTTCTCAAAATAGGTCTATTGTTAATACTTTATAAAGCACAATATCTTAACCTATTAATGCTTTCTTCAAATGAAATATTTGTACATTTACATAAATATCTGTTTTGAAAATGCATTATAAATATTACTTAATAAAATTTGATTATGAGAAAAAGAAAAATAGCCTTGGTTACAGGCGGCAGCCGCGGACTAGGGAAAGACATGGCTATTAGCCTAGCGAAAAGAAATATTGATGTAATACTAACCTACCACAGCAAAAAAGAGGAAGCAGAAGCCGTTGTATCAGAAATTAACAAATTAGGAGCTACAGCCGTGGCTCTTCAATTAGATACTGGCAACATTCAGAGCTTCGACTCGTTTTTTGCACAAATAAAAGCTGAACTTAAAAGCAAATTTGATACAGAAAGCTTTGATTTTTTGATTAACAATGCAGGTATTGGCATTACTGCTCCTTTTGCTCAAACCACAGAAGAACAGTTTGACACGTTAACAAACATACATTTTAAAGGTGTTTATTTTTTAACACAAAAGGCATTACCCTTGCTCAACGATGGAGGTCGAATTATAAATCTATCGTCAGGGTTAGCTCGTTTTACATTACCCGGATTCTCAGTGTATGCCTCACTGAAAGGTGCTATTGAAACGCTTACCAAATACTTGGCAAAAGAATTAGGCAGCAGATTTATTACGGTTAATGCCATTGCTCCGGGTGCCATAGCAACCGACTTTGGGAATGCCAGCCTGAAAACAAACGTGCAAGCACAAGAATATATGAAAAGTGTTACGGCCATACCTCGAGTTGGTCAACCGGAAGATATAGGGGGCGTAGTTGCATTTCTTTGCTCTGATGAAGCTGGTTGGGTTAACGCTCAAACAATAGAAGTTTCGGGAGGAATGAATATCTAAAAACACGAAAGGCTGTCTTCATTTGTGAAGAACAGCCTTTTCTATTTTTGTTTCAGATCAAAATCACATTTCCCAAGTTTCGCAGCTGGAAAGTAATTCATCAAAAGTTTTTATCTTCCGTTTAGCTTGAATCTGTTCTATTTGATTATGAACGGCATCATCATACGTTTCTTCGTCCACACAACGGATAACGCCCATGGCAATAGGCATATCAGGGCCTTCCATATTTACAAGCAAATTATGCAACGTATAATCTTTACATGCAGCATCATGCACTAAAATATCTTTCTCCGTAATACCATTCTCTCCCAGTTTTATTGTTTTTAAGGTAAAACCATCCAACACCAAACCCTTATCGTTATCTTTTCCGAAAAGCATTGGCTCTCCATGTTTTAGCAGGATTGTTCGTTCCAAGCGGTTCTCTTTCGATGCAATCCAATCATGAGCACCGTCATTGAAAATAACACAATTCACCAACACTTCTACCACTGATGTGCCTTTGTGTTTGGCAGCCGCCACCATAGCATCCACCGAATTTTTGATGTCAACATCCAAACATCTAGCGAAGAAAGTACCTCGCGCACCAAGTGTTAATTCACCCGGACGGAATGGTCGTTCCACAGTGCCAAATGGTGAACTTTTTGTAACAAAACCTTTTACCGTAGTTGGTGAATATTGACCCTTGGTTAAACCATAAATTTCATTATTAAACAACAGCACGTTCAAATCTATATTACGACGCACGCTATGAATAAAATGATTTCCGCCAATAGCCAAACAATCGCCATCGCCCGTAATTTGCCAAACGGTAAGGTCAGGATTGGCTACTTTTACACCCGTGGCAACGGCTGCTCCACGCCCATGTATAGTGTGAAACCCGTAAGTACCCATGTAATAAGGTAAACGCGAAGAACATCCAATACCTGAAATAACAGCTGTTTTGTCAGGAGCAACACCAACCTCAGCCATTGCTTTTTGAAGTGAATTTATTGCACCATGATCTCCACAACCGGGACACCAACGCACGTACTGATCACTTTTAAAATCCTTTGCTACATATTTTAATTCAGCCATTACTATAAAGCCTCCAAAATTTTATTAAATCGTTCTTTTAGTTCTAACACCGTAAAAGGTTGGCCTTCCACTTTACTATATTGCTCAAAGTCAACACCCGTAACCTTTGAACGAAGAAAAGATGCAAATTGCCCATTGTTAAGTTCACAAACAATTACCTTCTTATATTTTCTAATAACCTCTTCCGTGTTTTTAGGAAGCGGATTGATATAATTAAAATGAGCCAAAGCCACTTTTTTTCCCTCCTTTTTCAAAGAATTGATAGCCGAAATCAAGTGTCCGTGAGTTCCACCCCAGCCTATTACTAACAAATCAGCATCCACGGCACCTTCCACCTTCACGTCTGGAATATAATTGGCGATGTTGTTCACTTTTGCTTGTCTGGCATCCACCATTTTTTGATGGTTCTTCGGGTCAGTAGCAATACCACCTTTCACATATTCTTTTTCAAGGCCGCCGTTGCGATGAGCAAAACCCTCCATGCCCGGAACCGACCAATAACGAACCTTTGAAATCTCGTCGCGGGTAGTAACTTTTGCTTCACCCTTCATTTCAGGTTTCACATAGTTTGGTTTTATTTCGGGCAGCTCGGCCAGCTTAGGCAACTTCCATAAAGAAGATCCATTTCCGATAAAAGCATCCGAAAGCAAAATAACAGGAGTCATGTGTTCCAACGCAATCTTACAAGCCATATATGCATATTGAAAACAATTATCGGGTGTGCTGGCAGCCATAACAACGGCAGGACTCTCACCATTTCGGCCATAAAGAGCTTGCAACAAATCGGTTTGCTCTGTTTTGGTTGGCATCCCGGTAGATGGACCACTACGCATAACATCTATAACCACCAATGGCAGTTCAGCCATAACGGCAAGCCCGATAGCTTCTGATTTTAATGCCAAACCGGGGCCGGAAGTACATGTTGCAGCCAAATTACCGGCAAAAGAAGCACCAATAGCAGTACATACACCGGCAATTTCGTCCTCCGCTTGAAGTGTTATCACGCCCAAATCTTTTCTCAAGGCCAGTTCGTGTAAAATATCCGTGGCTGGAGTAATAGGGTAACTACCTAAAAACAAGGGTAATTCCGATTTTTGAGAAGCGGCAATCAATCCCCATGCGGCAGATTTGTTACCACTTATAATGGTATATTTTCCTTTTTCAATGCTATGTGATTTCTTAACCTGAAATTTAGCAATCGAAGCATCTATATTCTGTGCATAATTGTATCCGTCAACAAGCACCTTAACGTTAGCCTTCAAAATGGTTTCCTTTTTCTTGAATTTCTCTTCAAGAAAATGAATTGCCTGATCGACGGATCTGTCGAACAAAAAACAAATTAACCCTAAAGCAAACATATTCTTACTACGAAGAACCGCTTTAAAATCTAAACCAAAACCTTCCAAACTAGCCTTGGTCATAGACGTTAACGGCGTTGGCACTAATTGTATCGTTTCCGAAAGCTTAAGTTCTTTAAATGGATTCTCAGTGGTAAAACCAGCCTTTTGGATGTCCGAAGGTTGGAATGAATCAACATCAAAAATAATTATCCCACCTTTTTTTATTCCTTTTGCATTAACCTTTAAAGCCGCCGGATTCATTACCACCATAACATCGGCATCATCACCGGGAGTGTACACTCTACTTGATCCTACATGCACTTGAAAACCAGACACTCCACCCAACGTTCCTTGTGGAGCTCTTATTTCAGAAGGATAATCGGGAAAAGTAGATATCTCGTTCCCTAATATAGCCGACAAATTTGAGAAAAGAGTCCCCGTTAATTGCATCCCATCACCGGAATCACCGGAAAACTTTACAACCACATGCTCTCTCTCTTCAATCTTATTCGTATCAATCATATCCATTTTGTTTTTGCGAGCACAAAATTAATAAAAATTACCGTTTATGCAATAGGTATTGCATATTTTTACAAATACATGCTATATATAAATCTATTTTGCATAAATATACATTTTGTACACATAAAAAAGCCTCAATATAATTATTGAGGCTTTAGTTTTAATATTCTGCATTGTTCGGCGTTCTAGGAAACGGAATTACATCTCTGATATTACCCATCCCGGTAACAAATAGAAGTAACCGTTCAAACCCTAATCCAAAGCCGGAATGTGGAGCTGACCCAAAACGTCGGGTATCTAAGTACCACCACATATCTTTCATCGGGATGCCCATTTCTTCTATTCTCGTTTTCAATTTATCGTAATCCTCTTCCCTTTGCGAACCTCCAATAATCTCACCTATTTTAGGAAATAGCACGTCCATTGCTCTAACGGTCTTACCATCATCATTTTGCTTCATGTAAAACGCTTTAATTTCCTTCGGATAATCAGTTAAAATTACCGGACATTTAAAATGTTTCTCCACTAAATAACGTTCATGTTCCGACTGCAAATCAATACCCCAGGATACAGGGAACTCAAATTTGTGTCCACCAGCAATAGCCTCTTCCAAAATTTTAATTCCTTCGGTATAAGGCAACCTGATGAATTTATTTTTAACTACAAAATCTAGCCGTTCCAACAATTCTTTGTCCCACATTTCATTCAAGAAGGCTAAATCATCCTGACAGTTATCCAACGCGTATTGAATCAGATATTTCAAGAAATCTTCAGCCAAATCCATGTTCTCTACAATCTCGTTAAAAGCAACCTCCGGCTCAATCATCCAAAATTCAGCCAAATGCCTTGGTGTGTTGGAATTCTCTGCCCTAAAAGTTGGCCCGAATGTATAAATGGCACCTAAAGCCATAGCTCCAAGTTCTCCCTCAAGCTGACCTGAAACGGTAAGGCTGGTAGCTTTCCCGAAAAAATCATTTGCAAAGTCCACTCCACCTTCAGTCGTTTTCGGAATAGCATTCAAATCAAGTGTAGTGACTTGAAACATTTCTCCGGCTCCTTCACAATCGGAAGCAGTAACAATAGGGGTATGCAGGTAGAAAAAACCTCTATCATTAAAATATTTATGTATGGCATAAGCCATTGCATGCCTTACTCTCAACACGGCACTAAAGGTATTAGTTCGTGGTCGAAGATGTGCTATTTCGCGCAAGAACTCCAACGAATGACCTTTCTTCTGCAAAGGATACACATTAGGATCGGCTTCACCATAAAGTTGTATTTCTGAAGCATTTATTTCCATTGTTTGCCCTTGTCCTTGCGAAGCCACTAACGCTCCATTCACACTAATACAAGCTCCGGTTGTTATAGGTTTCAATACACTCTCATCAAAAGAAGCGGAATCAACTACAATTTGGATATTTTTTATTGTAGAACCATCATTTAATGCAATGAAACTTACATTTTTATTTCCTCTTTTAGAACGTACCCATCCTTTAACATTAACAATCTCTCCAGCGGGA
Source organism: Paludibacteraceae bacterium (assembly GCA_031292565.1). Taxonomy (GTDB): domain Bacteria; phylum Bacteroidota; class Bacteroidia; order Bacteroidales; family Paludibacteraceae; genus JAFGVL01. The sequence continues at coordinate 429,517 of JARLGW010000012.1, read as the reverse complement.
TCAAGTTTTAATAAATCAACAATTTTTGTTCTTTTGATTTGTTCCATACTCTTACATCAATGATTAATAAAAATTCTAAAAAAGCTATCAAGGTTTATAGAAAAAAAGCACTTGCCAACAACTGACAAGTGCTTCATTTATATTTACGTTATTTGTTACTTTTTTCCATCGTTTGCTGATTGACCACCAACTCTACTCATTGCACAACGGAAGCCAATGTCGCTGGTAGATTTGGTTTGTTCAAGGTATCTACGTGTTGATGGGTTCAACCAAAATGCACGGTCTTTCCAAGATCCACCTTTGTAAACTCTTGTTTTGTTTGTAATCTTAGATGATAACAAGCCATCGGCTGTTGCATCTGGATCATACATCTGACGAGATGAAGCATCTGGATCCATTGGGGTTTTCCAATTGTCAGGATTTTTTCCTGAGCGAGCATCACCATCACCGTAGTTTCTTACATCGTATTTAACAAACTTGCCCATTGTTGAATCTGATTTTTCTACAGGGATAACAAATTTTACACGACCAAGGCTGTCGATAACAGGAACCATTACTTTTTTGCCTTCTTGTGTATTTTCGTTAAATACTGGTGCTTTATATTCGTTACCACGGAATGAGTTGTATTCTTCTACTTGTTCGCTTGAAAGTGCACGGTAAACATCCATTACCCATTCGTTAACGTTTCCAGCCATATTATATAAACCAAAGTCATTTGGCCAATAAGATGTTACTGTATTGGTAATAGTTGCACCATCATTTAACTTACCACCCATACCCATCATATCACCTCGGCCTCTAACGTAGTTAGCTTGCATTTGGCCTCTGAATGCTTTTTGTGGGTTACGCATTTGGTGTCCCGGCCAAGGGAATGATCTCTTTTCTCCTGAGTTTTCTTCGCCTTCTTTAGCTACAACGCCATAAGCTGCATATTCCCATTCTGCTTCTGTTGGGAGTCTGTATTCTGGAAATAGTAGCCCGTCGGACATATTTGTTTTTCTGTTTTCACCGAAAAGATTTTGTTTTGGATGTTTTCCTTCTTCTGGGTTATATTCAGAACTCAACATATATTTCTTGGTGTTGAACACCATGTTGTTTTTAATTTCTTCACCGTCTTCGTTGTCTTTCATTCCTTCAAAATCGGGCATCGTGATAAGTCCGTTTTGAGCCATGACTAACTCGTTCACACGGTCGGTACGCCAAACGCAGAAGTCACTTGCTTGTTCCCAACTAACACCTACAACAGGATAATTGTTATAAGCCACATGAGTGAAATAATATTCAACATAAGGTTCGTTGTATGCCAACTCGCTACGCCAAACTAATGTATCAGGGGTTGCTTTTTTAATCAACTCTGGATAGTTGTGCATAACTAATCTCATCCAGTGCAGATATTCGTTCCAGTTAAGGTTACTAACTTCACATTGATCCATGTAGAAAGAAGTTACCGTTACACGACGAGGCACGTTATTCCAATCGCCGGGAATGTCTTCCTGAGTACGACCCATAGTGAAAGTTCCACCTTCAATAAATACCATACCTGGAGGTGTTTGTTGTTGGTAGTTGGAGTTTACTTCGAAACCACCAGTTTTCTTGTCATTATACGCCCACCCGGTAACATTTGAGACTTCTTTTTTCCCACACGATGATACCGCTAATAATAAGGAAAAAAAGACTGCTGTTTTAGAAATTAGATTAAGTTTCATAGCAATAATGGCTGTTTAATTCGATACAAATATAACTGAATATATCAAATGTTATTGTCTTGTTAAATAAATTTTCTTTAAAAAAATATCTTTACCTCTTCTTTTGAGGGCATAAAGGTATATAATTTTCTATTTTTGTAAAAAAAAAGATGCCTTTTTTATCATTTTTTTTACAAAACCCTTTTTTACATTAGTAAATAAATCTTTTGAAAAATTAAAAAAGAATATTTAAACGGTGATTTATTTATCTTTACGTTGAATTTATCGAACCAATTTCTTTTCTTTATAAAAAATCCGTCACTTTAACAGACATAATATATATGGGACTTGAATTCGGTCTAAAAGACATTATTGATATTTTATTGGTAACATTTTTAATGTACCAAACTTTTTTATTGCTAAAAGGAACCAATGCCGTCAATATTTTCTTCGGAATAATAGCGTTTGTTATCTGCTGGTTTATTATCTCTTTCGTTTTGAAAATGGAATTACTGGGTGCTATCTTCGACAAAATAATGAGTGTCGGAGTTATTGCTTTAATTGTTATTTTCCAAAACGAAATCAGACGATTCTTTTCCTTAGTAGGAAGCAAACAGAACTGGCGATTTATAAAATGGGTCTACAGAAAATCGGGAATCATGCCCGAATTGGAAAATTTTGCCATCATGCAATTGGTTCTTGCCTGCCGTAATATGTCAAGAAATAAATGCGGGGCTCTTATTGTTATTGAAAAAAACGCAACGCTGAGCGATTTTTTCACAACGGGCGAAGTTGTTAAAGCGAACATTAACTCCCGCCTGATTGAAAATTTATTTTTCAAAAACAGTCCGTTGCACGATGGTGCCATGATTATTTCGGATAAAAAGATCATGGCCGTGGGATGCATCTTACCTGTTTCGCAAAACCAGAATATATCCAAACGACTAGGACTAAGACATAGAGCCGCGCTGGGAGTAACTGAAAGAACTGACGCTACTGCCATTGTTGTGTCGGAAGAAACGGGACGTATTTCTATTGCCCAAAATGGACGACTTACGGTTGACGTTTCCGCCGAACAACTGGAACGGTTACTTTCCAAAGAACATTTTGAAAACTAAGATTCTTTTGGTTCCATAACAACGCACGGGATGATCATTTCCTCCAATGAAATGCCGCCGTGCTGAAATGTATTCTTGTAATAACTTACGTAATGGTTATAGTTATTGGGATATGCAAAGAAATCGTCGTTCGAGGCGAAAATGTAAACCGAGCTTAAATTCGGATTTGGCAACCCCACCTTGGCGGCTTGTGCTATTTCAAACACCTCTTTTTTATTATATCCCAGGTTTTTACCCACCTTGTATCTTAAATTTACATTCGTGCCCTTATCGCCCACCACTTTTATGGGGTTATCTACCTTTATAGTGCCATGATCGGTGGTGAGTATCACTTTGATTTTGTTTTCAGATAAAACCCGAAATAAATCCAACGTGGAGGAGTGCTTGAACCACGAGAGGGTTAATGAACGATAGGCGGACTCATCCTGAACCAACTCTCGCATCATTTTCGATTCGGTTTTTGCATGCGAAAGCATATCTATGAAATTGAGCACACACACGTTGAACGTATTGTTTATCAGTGTAGGAATCTTCTCAATAAGCTTTTCGCCTGATTGAGAGTCGTTTATTTTATGATAAGAGAACGTGTATTTTTTACGAAACCTATCAAGCTGTGTTTGCATAAGGGCTTCTTCGTGCATGTTTTTGCCCTCTTCTGCTTCTTCATCCACCCATAAGTTGGGATACATTTGCTGGATTTGAAGGGGCATAAGTCCACTAAAAATAGCATTGCGGGCATATTGAGTGGCTGTGGGCAAAATGCTGTAATAAGATTCTTCTTCGGTAAAAATATAATATTCGTTTAGCAACTCCTTAATGGCCATCCATTGGTCGTAGCGAAAGTTATCTATTACCACAACGAATACCTTTTCGCCATTATCTATTAATGGGAAAACCTTTTTCTTAAAGAAATCGGGGCTCATCATGGGTTTTGAATCGGGATCTTCAAACCATGATGTATATCTTTTTTTAATAAATTTAGTGAATGCGCTGTTAGCCTCCACCTTTTGCATTTGAAGCAATTCCTTCATCTCATTATTGGATGCATCAAGCTCCAACTCCCAATATAGAAGTTTCTTGTATAGAACAGTCCAATCGGCATAAGTAACGCAATCGTTTATCTGCATCCCAATCTGGTTGAACTCCGAGCGGTAATTTGTTGTGGTTTGTTCTGTTATTATTTCTTTTTTATGGATGTGTTTCTTTAACGTAAGTAGAATTTGATTTGGATTGACGGGCTTTATTAAGTAATCGGCTATTTTGCTTCCGATAGCCATATCCATAATGTTTTCTTCTTCGTTTTTGGTTATCATCACCACCGGGATGCCGCTATTTATCTCTTTTATTTGCGAGAGGGTTTGCAATCCGCTTAGCCCCGGCATGTTTTCATCCAAAAAAATAATGTCGAAATTATTTTCACGGCAAAGATCTATAGCATCCTGTCCATTGTTTGCCGTAAGTACCTCATACCCTTTTTCTTCCAAGAAAATGAGATAGGGGCGAAGCAAGTCGATTTCATCATCGGTCCAAAGTATTTTCATCTATCCGTACTATTTTAAAAAATTATTGTTTCATATACGTGTTCCGGTTAAAATCCAAATATTCGGAAACTCCTTTTGTTTTAACCAATTCCTGCAAATTTCTATTCGTGATAATTACGTTTCGATATTCAGTATTTTTTAAATTATCATCAAATAATTCCCGCTCCCTAATTATACCAAATAAATAGGACTTGGCTGTATTTGCATCCGAAAGCATCCCCACAACTATTATTTGCTGTTGCCCCACAGTGATCTGCGATATTCTCAGGTTTGCCATCACGTAATTTTTCGCGTTATACGCGTCCAAGGCTTTTTTCAATTTCTTGAAATCGAAACTTCCTTTCAGCACCACGATGGCATAGGCATGAGGATCCATCATATCAATCTTAAACTTAGGTGCATCGGGTTTCGCCACCACGGTATCTTGCTTCAAGCTATTTCCGGCCTGGGTTTGAGATACAGAATCTTTGCCTGCCATGCCATTGTTTGCTTGAGCCACAGAGCCAGTCGCTGACACACTATCAATCTTTGGCTGACGGAACATCGACGATGCTTGCGTAGTATCGGCTTTCGTGTTCTTTTCCTGTTTCACGGGCGGTGCTATCTTGGTATTGTAAAAATCAAGATAGCTGTCGATAGTCAACCCTTTCTTTATCAACTGATAATTAACTTCGGAAATTACAAACGAATAACAATCCTTTGTCTTTAAGAACAACCGAATATCCTGATTGTTTACCAAACCTTGTTGATACCATTGGGCTTCATCCAAATCATCGAGAGCTGAAATTACCAGCAAATTGGTGTTTGTTTTATATTTTTCTATGTCCAAATCAAAGTTTTTCACCAAGAAACCAGTGAAGTTATAACTAGCCACATCAAACTGGAGCTTGTTCATATCTACTTCTTTCGGAGCAACAATAACAATAAGATGTCGGTCTCTCTTATCCGGGGAGAATTTCAACGAATCGGCACCTCCGGTAGCCGAACGGGTATTCAACGAATCTCTCAAATGCAGTATGGAACCAAAAGAGCTTCCCGCCTGAACCTCACGGCCTTGCATAGCGAGAGCCAAAATATCTTTAGCCATAGCACTTACATCACTTTTAGGGTACTCGGTGATAAGCTGCTTCAACCCGTTTCTGAACTGCTCTTGATTTCCTGTTTTACCTTCGCTCAGAGCATTGATAAACATGAATTTAGGAATTAAGGGCGATAATGGATATTTTTCCTTTACATTTTTATAATTGCTAAAAACGGTTGGATAATCGCTTTTAGTGTATGCAATGTAACTTCCTTGGTATAATGAATCTTGCACCAGATTCATCTGAATCATTTTTTGAACGAAATCAGGTTGCGACAATGCTTTGGCATAAGTGGATTCGGGGAATTTAGCTATTAGCCTGTTCCGATATATATCAGCCTGAACCGAATCTTTAGCCTTCATATTCATCTGATAAAGCGAGTAGTAAGCATCAGGCAATCGCTTATCCGTTGGGAATCGGCGTTCCAACTCTTCAAAAGTTTGAATAGCCAAAGGCATATCTTCCAAACCTTCCATGTAAATCATACCCATTTTATACAGCGCGGCGGCTATTTGCTCGTTGGATGCCTTTATTTGGTTCTCTGTTGAAGGCACTTGCTTCAAATACTGTTGCACGTTCGTGTTTATACCCGACGAATCAGCTTTGGCATCTGAGCCTTTTTTATCCTTTTGTGCTGAATTTTTAGTTGTGCTGTCATTTTCGGCATATTGAGTTTCCTCCTCCGTGGTTACAACCGCTTTATCTTTTCGTCGCCAGTTGTCTTCCAATTTCCGGGAACCCCATTTCCGAATGAAATCAGTTTTCCCCGACGGTATCAAGGCTTTGTTGTAAAAATACCAATTGCCTTGGTTCTTATTAATCAAGGCGTTTGTTTGAGCCGAGGCCGAATCGCTTGCAAACTGGTTGTTTTGAGCTTCCGTTTCTTCAGCCAGTTTCTTTTTCATGGCAGCATCATCATCCTGTAGCTTTTTTATCAAAGCTTCAACCTTTGCTATTCTTTCTTTTTCAGTCAACCGACTCAATGCCTGCAAGCTATCCTGCAAAACGACAATTTCCTGTTGCTGTGCAAGCTCGCCCAACATCTGGCTGCGCTTTGACACTCTTTCATAATCGGGGTCAGACACGTGCATTTCCGATGCCGCTTCATTATAATATGGTTGGGCAAGCAAATATTTACTCTGGCTGTAATGCAAATCAGCCAAGGTAACCAACGCTTGCAATTTGGTAGGTGCATCGTTCTTGCTTTTTTCTATGGCTAACTTATAATTTGTAATAGCCATCGGTATTTGATTCTGCCCTTGATATACCTGCCCGATTGTGTAATATATCTTACCCTGATATTTAGCATATTGGGTATTTTTAAGCATCTTTTTTAGCGTTTTCACTGATTTCTCAGTGTTTTTACCATCGGCCTCCGCCCTGTTTAGACGAGCGTTGAATGTCATCTCGAACGGCGGACTGGCTTTTATTACCCTTGAATAATAAAACGTTGCCTTTTCGTTTTCATGCTGCATCCGGTAAAGTTGCGCGAGTACAAAATAGAATCGGGTACGCTGTTTTTTATCCTGCTCATTCTCAACCGCGATAAGTAGAAAAGGGATGGTTTCTTTATATTGTCGTTGTTTTAGCAACAAATCGGATTTAGCGGCGGCAAAGAGTCCGCTCAACTTGGCCGGAACTTGTTCTTTATTCGCTTGATTCAGTGCTTCGTCAGCATCATAATACCAACCCATTTCGGCATAACTGCGTGCAAGCCAAATACGGGCTTCAGCAACGGCACCCTTATTCCAAAAGAAATGACGGGTTATATAAGTAAAAGTACCAACGGCAGGCAAAAAATTTGCTTTATGAAACTGGGCTTTACCAAACAAAATCCAAGCCTCGTCTATTTGCTCATTATATTCCTCCTGTTTAAGAAATGCCTGATATTTAGGGTCTTTTATCCTCTTAGGGTCTTTTTGTGGTTTTTTTCGGATAGAGTGCAGCTTGATTGCTTTTTTTGCTTTTTCTATGGCTCGCTCCATTTGCATAGTGGCCGCTGCAGCACTGCCCGGATTACTAATAGGGTACAGGGGCAATACTTTTGTATAATCATCAACATTTGATTTGAAAATATTAGTCATACCCTCCTTATAACTTTCATTTCCATTGAAATAAACATTATAACGAGTAGTCATTGCTTGGTAATTTCTTGATAGCCACGTGTTCTTATTAGTAGAACAGGCTAAAAACAAACATACAAACACGAATAGAAAAGATATGTTACGTATTATTTTCTTCAAACCTTGAATTTTGACAAGATAAAAGTTTTCAATTTAATGATATGACAAAAATACACTTTTTTTGTGCCTGCAAATTTATGTATTTAGTGAAATTTCGTAATTAACCCATAATAAATATGAATTAAGCCATTTTATGAGGGATTGCTTTGCCCTTTTCCGCTTTTAAATTCTTTATACATAAAGAAAATGAGCAGGGAAGCCACAAGGAAAGTGGAAACTGTGATCCACCATTGGTTGCAACTAACACCTAGGGTTTCTACATCAAAAGCAATATAATGGTTTGCCGACAAATAGCTAAAAAGAATAAACCCTGCATTATTAATAAAATGAGCGAACATACCCAGGTAGAGCGAATGGCTCCAAACTACGATATAGCCAAGCAATGCACCTAATAGAATACGTGGCACAAAACCAAAAAACTGCATGTGATAGGTACTAAATATGATGGCTACGATCCAAATGCTCCAATTCACACTCATTTTTTCTTCCAGCAGTCGCAGTAACGTTCCTCTAAAAAAGAGCTCTTCGGTTATAGCCGGAATTAAAGCCAGAAAAAATATATTTACGAACAGATCCTTTGTTTTTTGTTGAGCCAAAAATTGCCGGGTTAAATCATTAGCAGAGGCTTCCATTGATTGCATGGCTTTATATAGGCCGGACATGAAAGCGGGAAGCTGAAGCTGCTGATTCCAAGACGAAATAAGATTAATAACAGGTTGAAACAAAATCATCGCAAAAATGGCAAGAAAAATAAAAATAAATGAAGGATATTTATCTGCCCGTAAAAAGGTTAGCAACGACCTTTGAAATATTAAAGCCGAAATGAAGGCCGGCAGGCAAAAACTAGCAAGGGAAATAATAAATTGAGACCACCTCAAGGCATCAATTCCTTGCGATTTTTGAAATAAAACATAGCATAATAGGCCGCCGATTAATAGCCCAAACACGGAAAGAAAAAAGAAAAGAAAAATCTTAATCCAAAACGGTTCTTTAGCAAAAGCTCCTTTTATCAAAAGCATAGTGTGTAATTTAATAAAGTAAAAGTATATTTTATTTTTATAAACAACGAGAATTATTGATCTTAAATGTCTTTGTTAAAGAGAATTGTTTTAAACTTTTATAAATCAATTATTTGTTGCGAATTTATTACAACGAAAACAAAATCAACATTATGTTTTTTGCCCAAAAATAAACAAGTTAAGCAAATATGTTATACTTTTGCCCGTCTTTTCAACATAAAATCATTGTTCTTATGGAGAGCCTTTTAAGAGAAAAACTTGCACAGTATAAAGAACCACAGAAAGTTATGGCATTGGGTTTATATCCATATTTTAGAGCCATAGAATCAGATCAAGACACTGTTGTGCAAATAGACGGGAAACCCGTTCTTATGTTTGGGTCAAATAGTTACTTGGGTTTGACCAATCACCCCAAAATCAAAGAAGCAGCCATTAAAGCCATTGAAAAATATGGAACAGGATGTGCCGGATCACGTTTTTTAAACGGAACGCTGGATATTCATCTGGAGCTGGAGAATCGTTTGGCAAAATTAGTCCACAAAGAAGGAGCTCTTGTATATGCAACCGGGTTTACCGTTAACTCCGGCGTTATCCCTTGCTTAACAGGCAAAGACGATTTTTTGCTATACGATGAATTTGACCATGCTTCTATTATTGAAGGAAAAAGACTTTCCTTCTCCAAACAGATAAAATACAAGCACAACGACATGGATTCGTTGGAGAAAATGCTTAAAAAATGCGATCCCGATAGAATAAAACTTATTGTTTCGGATGCAGTGTTCAGCATGGAAGGAGATGTAGCCAAGTTGCCCGAAATGGTAGCTTTAGCTAAAAAATATAACGCATCTCTCATGATTGATGAAGCCCATTCTTTAGGCGTTTTTGGAGATAAAGGAAAAGGTCTTTGCAACCATTTCGGGTTGACTGATGACATTGACCTTATTATGGGTACTTTCAGTAAATCATTAGCCAGTATCGGCGGATTTATTGCAGCAGACAATGACATCATCAATTACTTAAAGCATACCTCTAGAACTCTTATCTTCAGTGCGAGTATCACCCCGGCATCTACAGCCAGTGTATTAGCGGCATTGGATGTGATGGAAGAAGAATCCTGGAGACAAGAAAACTTGTGGAAAATAACCAAACATTCACTGGAAGCCTTTAGAAATGCCGGTTTTGAAATCGGACACACTTCTACTCCAATTATCCCGTTATATGTAAGAGATAATGCTAAAACATTCCAATTGACCCACATGTTGATGGAAGATGGTGTATTTGTAAACCCTGTTGTTTCACCGGCTGTTCGCTCCGAAGACACGTTAATCCGTTTCTCCTTGATGGCAACGCATACCATTGCCCAAATAGACGAAGCTGTAGAGAAGATAACTAAGAATGCCAAACTGTTAGGCATCATTTAATATGCTACAAATTTCGTGTTTAATGTTAGTTAAAAACTAATGTACACACTTCAACCCCTTATCAAACATGGCTTGAAGCATAGGTTGAGAAAAATTCAACTCTATGCTTCCAGTCCTGGTCATGTTCAAGAAGAGGTTCTTTTCGATTTAATCGAATCTGCCGAAGAAACCCTTTGGGGAAGAAGCCACGGCTACAAAGACATCCATTCCGTAAAAGCCTTCCAGGAAAGCGTTCCCGTATGTACATACGAAGACATCGAACCTTTCATTACCCGCATACGAACAGGTGAACCTAATTTGCTTTGGCCGGGAAAAATATCCTGGTTTGCCAAATCGTCGGGCACCACCGGGTCTAAAAGCAAATTCATCCCCGTAACAAGAGAAATGCTATGGAAAAATCATTACCGAGGTGGGCGAGACACCAGTGCCATTTACTTGGACAGAAACCCTAGCACTCAAGTATTCAGAGGGAAAATGCTTGTGCTAGGCGGAAGTTTGGTGAAAAATGATGCCAATCTTATAGAAGGCGACATTTCGGCCATTATGCTAAAAAACATTCCCATTGTGGTAGATATGTTTAGAGCACCAAGCCGGGATATTATTTTAATGAAAGAATGGGAAGCCAAGCTCGAAGCTATTATAAACAGCACGATTCACGAAGATATAACATGCCTGTCGGGTGCTCCGGCATGGGTACTTACGTTGCTAAAAAAAGTGTTGGAAAAAACGGGGAAAACCTCACTCCTTGATGTGTGGCCGAACCTTGAACTTTTTATTCATGGAGGCATTAGTTTTGATCCCTACCGGGAACAATACAAACAGCTCATCCCGTCGCCCAACATGAAATACATGGAAGCATACAACGCCTCCGAAGGTTTTTTTGCTATTCAAGATGACCTTTCGGACTCGTCTATGCTACTGATGCTCGATTATCAAACCTTCTACGAATTTATGCCGCTGGAGGAAATAGGGAAACCATTTCCCAACACATATACCATTGAAGAAGTGGAACTGGGTACAAACTACGCATTGGTTATTTCTAACTCAAGCGGATTGTGGCGGTACTTGATTGGCGATACAGTTACCTTTACCTCCAAATATCCTTACAAGATAAAAATTACGGGCAGAACCAAATATTTTATCAATGCCTTTGGTGAAGAGCTTATTGCCGACAATGCAGAAAAAGCCTTATCCAAAGCGTGTACCGAAACTGGAGCGTTGGTAAAAGAATATACCGTAGCACCCGTGTTTATGTCGTGCAAAAGCAAAGGAAGCCATCAATGGCTCATTGAATTTGAAAAACAGCCTGCTAATATTGAAGAGTTTGCCGAATTGCTGGATAAAAACCTGCAAAGCATAAACTCCGATTACGAAGCAAAAAGATATAAAAATCTCACCATGTTACAGCTGGAGATAACCCCTGTAAAAGAAGGTATTTTCTACGAATGGCTGAAGCAAAAAGGCAAACTGGGGGGCCAAAACAAAGTACCTCGGCTCCAAAATGACCGAAAATTAGCGGAAGAAATTCTCTCTATGTTATAATTCTGCTTTTTAGTTAGGAATAATCATCCCATCCTGCATCTCTATAATTCTGTCGGAAATAGACGCTAAGTGCTTATCGTGAGTAACGATAATAATGGTTTGCCCCAATTGGTCGCGAAGATCAAAAAAAAGGCGGTGCAATTCTTCTTTATTTTTAGTATCCAAACTTCCCGATGGCTCATCGGCAAGAATTACCGACGGACTATTAATAATGGCACGAGCAGCGGCAACCCGTTGGCGTTCGCCACCCGAAAGCTGATTAGGCTTGTGCTCGAAACGGTCGGACAGCTTTAAGAAATCGAGTAATTCTTTCGCCTTTTTCTCTGCTTCCTTGGGCGATGTTTTTGCTATCAGGGCAGGAATCATCACGTTTTCCAACGCGGTAAATTCGGGTAGTAACTGATGAAACTGAAAAATAAAGCCAATTTCTTTGTTCCGAAAAGAGGCCAATGCTTTTTCCTTCAATTTGCTAATTTCAGTTCCGCTAATTACAACAGAACCACTATCGGCTTTATCCAACGCCCCGATAATTTGAAGTAAGGTGGTTTTACCTGCACCACTGGGGCCTACTATCGATACTATTTCACCCTTATCTACTTTCAGGCTAACTTCTTTTAACACCTTCAAATCACCAAAACTTTTGGTAATATTTATTACTTCAATCATAATTCTACTTTAAGATTAATAAAAACAACATAGCTCCACCTGCCTTTAAAAAAGGGTAGGATGATCCTCCTCAAATTTTTTTAAAATGACGGTCATAAGAGTTTCCCTTACAAAACGGGATTTGTTTTTTACCTTATACGTTGTAATAAAACGATTCAACGCTTTCATCTCCTCATCGTTAAGCATAAACGCTACACGATTTTTGCGGGTGGAAGTCGTTCGTTGTTTTATTGGTTCTTTTGTTGTTTTTTTCTTCATCAAACAAATATTTCTTCTTTCAAAAATAAAGATTTTCTCTATTTGCCTACGTAATTTTCAAGTTGTAAATGTACTAAATTTATATAAATGAAAATGACATTAAAGCCTAAGAAATAGGAGAAGTTAAAATAAAGTTTCTACTTTTGAACGCAAAAAGGTTAAAATGGCTGAGCATAATGATTTGGGCAAAGAAGGCGAACGAAAAGCTCGTGAGTATTTGCAAGCAAAAGGATACCACATCCGCCACACCAATTGGTTCTCAGAAAAAAATGAATTGGATATTGTGGCCGAGAAAGACGGTATGCTGGTGGTGGTAGAAGTAAAATCGCGCTCCTCAGAATATTTTGAGCATCCGAAAGATGCCATTACCAATGCTAAAATTCGTCGTATTGTGCAAGCCACTCACGATTATATTATGCAATTCGACATCCAAATGGAAACCCGCTTTGATGTAGTGGCTGCTTTAACAACAAAAAGCGGAGGCTATAAAATAGAACACATTGAGGATGCTTTTATGGCACCAATAAATTAAATATGAATCAGGAAACATTACGGGAATATTGCCTCTCAAAGAAATACGCGACGGAAGAATTCCCGTTCGACGACGTAACCCTTGTGCTAAAAGTAGGCGGCAAAATATTTGCCGTGATTCCCTTGGATGCTGAACCTCGCATTGCACTGAAATGCGACCCCGAACTGGTTATCGAACTGCGGGAGCAATACTCTGCCGTGCAACCAGCTCATCACTTCAACAAGAAGCATTGGAATCAGGTACTGATGGACGATAGTGTAAGCGAAAAGCAGGTAAAGGAATGGATTGACCACTCCTACAATCTAGTGTACAACTCTTTGACCGGAAAAATAAAAGAAAATTTAAATAATCAATGAATACATACCTCATTATTGGTTCACAAGTAGTAGCCGTGGCATTACTAAGTTACGCGCTAGGTGTTTTTTTAGAACAACGTAAACGGGTTGTTAGCATTCCCGTACTCACATTTATCTCCTTCGGCGTGTTGGCCGATATTACAGCCACCCTGTTTATGGTAGCCGGTTCATCCAAGGGGCTGATTACTTTACACGGGTTAATTGGTTATTCCGCCTTACTGGCCATGCTAATTGATTGCATTTCCCTGTGGCAGTTCAGGATAAAAAACGGGGGAACAACACCTGTGAAAAAAGGCTTACATCTTTACTCCCGTTATGCTTTCGTGTGGTGGGTGGCCGCTTTTATTACCGGCGGAGCATTGGCAATGATGAATTGAATCTCTAAGCTTCCAGCTGCTCCAAAGTAAGCTCGTTGCCATCAAACACGGCATAGGAGAAATGCTCGAACCAATCGCCGATAATTACTACCCGGCTCTTGTTTTTAAGTTGCAGGTCGAGCAGGATATGTCTATGCCCAAACAGAAAATAATCCACCGGATGAGTTTCGGAGTATTCTTTAGCAAACAGCACTAAATGCTCCTTATCCTCCCCCATATAACTGTAGTCTTTTTCAACATCGTTTATGCGATTATTTTTTGACCACAAGTAGCCAAACGCCAACCCAATGCGAGGCGGAACCCACGTGTACCATACCTGCAAGGCACGATTGTGGAAAATCCAACGGATAATCTTGAAGCCTAAGCTCTTATCATAAAGCCCATCGCCATGCGCTAGAAAAAAGTTTTTCCCGTGTATGTTTATCTCTTCTGGTTCGCGGTGCACCTTCAAGCCTATTTCTTTTTCCAGATAACCAAAGGTCCAAATATCGTGGTTGCCAATAAAAAAATGCACGTCGATACCCATGTCCACCAGTTCGGCCAATTTTCCTAAAAAACGTACATGACCCTTGGGTACCACGAGTTTATACTCGTACCAAAAGTCGAACATGTCGCCCAGTAAATAGACAGCCTCGGCGTCGTGCTTAATGCTATCCAAAAAATTAACTAGACGCATTTCATGCGCTCGCTGGTCTTTAATAACCAACGCACCCAAATGTGCATCGGAAAGAAAATAGGTCTTCTTCATTCAAAATTAGGTAAACTATAAAAATCCAAGTTCTAATTTAGCTTCCTCACTCATCATATCCCGATTCCAACTTGGCTCAAATACGAGATTAATTTTCACGCCGTTTACACCCTCCACGCTTTCCACTCTAAAGCGCACGTCTTCCACGATGAAGTCGGCTGCAGGGCAATTGGGTGCAGTCAAGGTCATATCTATGTTAGCCACTCCGGCATCATCTATTTCCAATTTATATATCAATCCCAAGTCGTATATATTTACCGGGATTTCGGGGTCGAATACCGTTTTCAGCATCTTCACCACTTTCTCTTCCAATTCCAGGAAATCGCTCATAATTTTTTCAATTTTGATTGTTCAACATATCTTCCGACTCAGCGGCAAATTCATCCAATTCCAAGCAATGGCCTAGCTTGCCATTCACTACAGCCACCGAATCAATCTTTGCCTTGATGCAAATTTTTTCATCCGGCAACCGATAAATATCTTGATAGAACGTGTATTTAATACCTTCTTTTCTTACATACAAACAGGACAAAAACTCATCTCCGGGACGAAGCGAATTCTTGTATTCAATGTTAACCCGTGCCACCACAGCATCAATACCACGGTTGTGCAAATCGGCAAAACTCACATTATTTGCCAACATAAATTCATGGCGGGTATGCTCTAAATAATTCTGATACACCGAATTATTTACAATACCTTGCAAGTCGCACTCGTAGTCGCGTACCTTTAGTTTAAGTTCGTAAATGTATTTCTTCATCTTATGCAAAAATAAAATAATTTATAGATTAACACTTCATAAAATGGTATTCTTTATGTCTTAAATTACACAACCCCTAATTATTCCCGTTAGTCATGACCTTCGCTTTCCTTAAAGGAGGCAACCCGAAAATACAAACAGTTTGGGCTAACCCAAAGTCCCCTTCAGGGGATTTAGGGGCTACCTTTAACTATTTTTTCGTATCAGCGTCAAGCCGTCGCGCAAGGGCAAAATCACCGTTTCCACGCGAGGGTCGTTGGCCACGAAGTCATTAAATTCCAGCACCGCGATGGTTTGCTTGTCGTTGTGCGCCACGGGTTGCACCACCTTGCCATCCCACAGCGTGTTGTCGGCCAGGATATATCCACCCGTGTGCACCTTGTCAAATACCGCTTGGTAATACTCCAAATACTCCCGCTTATCAGCATCCAAAAAAACCAAATCAAACCGCGCCTCAATGGTAGGGATAACCTCCAATGCCTTGCCGATGTGTTGCACTATTTTATACCCGTGCTCGGATTGTGCGAAAAAGCCTTGTGCAAATTCCTCTAGCTCGTCGTTGTCATCAATGGTGTGCACAATGCCATCATCCGGCAGTCCCTCGGCAAAGCACAGGGCAGAATACCCGGTAAACGTGCCCAACTCCAACACCGTTTTAGCACCCACCATTTGGGTTATCATTTTCAGTATGCGCCCTTGCAGGTGGCCTGATAGCATACGTGGATTAATGGTGGTTACATGAGTCTGCCTATCTAGCTTCTGTAGCAACTCCGGCTCCTTGTCCGAATGATCTAATATATATTGATAAAGAGAATCTTCCATACATCATTATTTTAAAAGAAAAGCAGGCTTGTCATTTGTTTTTCATCCAGCACCTCGTTGGCAATAGCTTGTATCTTAGCAGCATCAATATCGGCCAATCGTTTCTGTATCTCTTCTGAGCTCTCCATATAGTTGAAATGCAAAAAGCTTTTGCCTAGGTTTAATGCCATACTCTCCTTGTTTTCCGACGAGATGGCGAGTTGCCCCATCATCTGTTTTTTAAATTTCGCCAGCTTCACATCCGGGAGCTTTACTTCTCTGAGCTTTTTTAGCTCCTGATAGATTAGCTTCACACACTTCTCCTTGTTCTTGGGGTCGGAACCCAGGTAAATACTAAAAACGCCCGTATCGGTGTAACCGGAGTAGCTGGACTCTATATTGTATGCCAAGCCGTTTCGTTCGCGCAACGATAGGTTGAGCAAGCTATTCATACCCGGCCCCCCTATTATATTGTTGAGCAAATACAGCCCCAATCGGTCGGGGTGATTCAGCGGGTAAGCTCTATTACCCATCATCAAGTGTATTTGATGTGTATCTTTGTGCGTGGTTACCACCTGTGGCACGTACAGTTCGGGCACTTCACGCTTGTAGGGGCGAAGCGAAGCCGGGTAGCCACCCAAATATTTTTCAGCCCAAAGCACCAGCTTTTTAAAATCCAATTTGCCAAGGGAGAAGAACACCATCTCGTCCGTGTGGTAATTGTTGGCAATAAAGCGTGCGGCATCTTCACGAGTATAGTTTTTCAGCAAATCGGCCTTGCCTAGGATATTACGACCAATAGGGCTATTGGCAAATATCAATTCTTCAAAATCATCAAATATCAGTTCGGACGGACTGTCGTTGTACGACTGTATCTCGTCCAGTATTACATCCACCTCTTTCGCAATCTCATTTTCGGGGAACACGGAGTTGAACACGATGTCGGCCGTAAGCTCCATTGCCCGCTCAAAATCCTCTTTCAGTATGATGGAGTAAACAAATGTTTCCTCCTTGTTGGTATAGGCATTGAGCTCCCCGCCCACATCCTCCAGGCGGTTGATAATATGCGAAGCCCTGCGCTTCCGGGTTCCTTTAAACAGCATGTGCTCAATAAAGTGAGCCATACCCTGCTCGTTTTCAGCCTCATCGCGCGTACCCGTGTTGATGGCCATTCCACAATAAGCCACGGGTGAATCATCCGGTTTGTGCACCAAACGGATGCCGTTTGGCAGTGTATGTGTTTGGTAAAACATGAATTACAAATTTAGACCACAAAGATACGGATTTGCCCCGAACTCTGGTAAATGGAATAAATTATATATCAAACGGATTCGTTCTCGTGTAACCCTTCCAAGTTTTGAATACTTGGAAAGGTTCATTGAAAAGACAAGTTTTTTATAGGATACTTTTCCTGTTTCGGTAAACCCCAAAATGCCAACCGCTATTGGCACACTTCCCATCGGCCACCCTTGGTAGAGCCTACCCTGGCTATAACCCCATCATTAATAAGTTTTTGCATGTGATATTTTATCAGGTCGGGCGAGCAGTCTAATAAACAGGCTAGTTCATTTTTACTCGTTTTAGGCCTGTTTTTTAGCACCTCAAGTATCTTTTCTCGGGTAGTTTTCAGGGTAGTTTCTTGGGTAACTTTTCGGGTAGTTTCTTGGGTAGTTTCCAGGGTGAAAATTACCTGGTTCATGGTGTCGAGAATTTCATGGAGCATAAACTCTATGTAGTGTGCGCAATCGCCTGTTTCGGTGCTATAATTCGTCATCGACACGTAATGTTCTCGATCTTTATAAATCATTTGTTCCACGGGGAAGTAGGCAAATAGCTTGTTCCAGCTTTTCAGCAAAAGCATTTGCCACAGCCAGCCCACACGGCTATTGCCAAGTGCAAACGGGTGTATATGCTCTAACTCGTAGTGAAACGCGGGCACGGCAATAAGCGGATGCACCATGGTATCTTTCAACGACTCCAAGAGGTTGGCTATCAAATCCGAAATTTTATCCGCCGGCAGGTTTCTTCTGGTAACTATTCCATCCGTGTCAATGCCCACACCGCATATCATGCCTTTGGTATATTCGCTCATGCCACCGGGCATAAGCATTTTGTGGATATAATTCATCGTTGATACCGAAAACAAATTCCATCGTGCGGCATCCGCCTCCCGGTAAACCTTGATGGCATTCCGCACCTCAATATCCAGGGGTGTAAGTATGTCGTGTTTATTGTCTCGGATAGCCGCTATGAGTTCCATCGGCATCCCGATGCCATCTATAGCGAGCATGCCTTGAATGGTTTGTAGGCGCATCGTGCGACGCAGGGGCAAATCCATCCGCGGCAGGTATTCCAACCGTGTAAGCATTTTGGTAATTTCAGCCAACAGATTCACCATGTTGCTCGTAATCGTAAATTCGGGGGTGATAACAATTTTTCTTCTTCCCATAATTGTCCAAAAATAAAGACTTGGGGAAGAATTTGTTTGTCGGAAAAATGACAAATTTCATAAGACCTTCCATATCTTCAAGATATGGAAGGTCTGAAAGAAAATTAAATAGATAAATTGCATTAAGTTTAGATAGGAGTATTTATATTTGAAGAAGATATAAAACATTTGCCTCACACAGACATTCACAATAATATAAAATATCAAATACATTAGAAAACATGAGAGTAGAATCATTTAGCGAAATAAGAGGGCTGGAATTTCCTGAGATATGGTATAATACTATAAAACAAGAAATACTATCAAAAAGTAAAGATTATATTCTAAAAGTTGATGAAAATGAATATCTTGATTATTTAATTAATAAATACAACCTTGAACCTTTAAAAGTTATCAATGAATCAGAATTGATTTCAGATCCCATTACTAGCAAGGAGGAACGAAAAGATATGTTTGGTCGGTATTATATTAGCGATGTATACATTTTTACTATAACATATCAATTTAGTGGATCTGCAATTTTGTTTAGAGTTCAATCTAATCCTTACACATTAACTTCTTATCCTCTTGAAATAGATAATAGTTCAAATAGAGTTTCTTTTACATTTAAAATATACAAACAAGATCCGGAAGAATTTAAACAAATTAAATCTCAGTGTTACTCAAGTGCATTTGCCAATATTGATAATCTTAATAAAAATATTGCGAACTTTAATTCTTCTTTTGAAAATACTGTTCGTTCAATGTTTTTACAGGAAAAAAATAAATATAAAAGTGAAAATGATTTTTTTGCAGCAATAAATGTAAAAACAAATTCAGATACAGAAGCAATCTTTTCAGCACCCGTATTAAAGAAAAAAATAATTTCTCAACCTCAAATTTCAAAAGGTAAAGAATTTAATTCTGTACCATCTATGAGTCAAGAAATGTATAATGATATATTAACCGTTATTTATAATTCAGGGAAAAGCATGGAGAAAAAACCTGCATTATATATTGGTAAAGATGAGGAAGGGATCAGAGATCAATTTCTATTTATATTAGAAACTAGATACGAAGGAACTACAGCCACTGGTGAAACATTTAATCGAAGTGGAAAAGCTGATATAATTCTTAAATACGCAGAAGACGGAACCAATTTATTTATAGCTGAATGTAAATTTTGGCATGGACAGTCAGAATATATAAAAGCAATCTCACAACTTTTTGATAGATACTTAACTTGGCGAGATTCGAAAGTAGCAGTTATTCTCTTCGTCGATAATGTCGATTTTACAAATGTTCTTGATGTTATCAAATCAGAAACTCTAAATCATCCTTATTATATTCGAACCTTAAAAGCTAGAGGTGAATCCTCCTTTTCTTATATTTTTCATTTACCTCAAGACAAAAACAAAGAAGTTCAGGTCGAAATTATGGCTTTTCATTTTGATAAAAGATAATTTTTTCGTCAAAATAGATTTTTCAATTCACATAAAATATGTTTTCAGGCTGAAAGCCCAATTTATTTCAGCCCAAGGCAACACCTTGGGAAATAGACAAGCCAAAACCCAGCGTCCTGTAAGGACAACTTAATATAACTGTTAACCTAGGCTTACAGCCTGCAAAAATACTCATTGACATGTAACCCAAGGTGTCGCTTCGCTTGCCTTGGGCTGAACTAAAGTAGCCTTTCAGGCTGCTCTCTCTGATAATATCTATACCCTCCACTACCTAAACGAGGATGCCGCACCCTGTGACTGAACTCAAGCTGTAAATTTCTCCTTGCCAATCCGGCTAAGGATGTGTAACTTTGCGCTCCGATTTTTCTAATCGGAAAACTATCCGTACCTTTGATGCTATCAAATGATACTATCAGCCGATGAAGCCGCCTTATCAAATCACCCCGCAAATATTATCGCTAACCTCCTCTATTTCAGAGAAACTGGGGGAGGTTAAATCCGCATTTTTGCATAAGGCTCCCACCGAACTGCGAAAGAAGAACCGCGTGCGCACCATACAATCATCGCTGGAAATAGAAGGTAACACGCTTACCATAGAACAAGTAACGGCGGTGTTGGAAAATAAGCACGTGCTTGCTCCCGAAAAAGATATACTGGAAGTGAAAAATGCCATCGCGGCTTACGAACGAATTGGGGAATACAACCCATTCCGACTGGACGCCTTGCTTCAAGCACATCAAACGTTGATGCACGGGTTGGTAGGCAAAGCCGGAAAGCTGCGCACCACAGCCGTGGGCATAGCCCGTGGCGAAGCTATTACTCATTTGGCTCCTCCAAGTGAAATGCTATCGCCATTACTCCATGATTTGTTCGATTATTTAGAAAACGACCCAGACATCCTGCTGATAAAAAGTTGCGTGTTTCATTACGAATTTGAATTTATCCACCCGTTCACGGATGGCAACGGGCGGATGGGAAGGCTCTGGCAAACGGTTATATTACGCACGGTGAACCCCGTGTTTGAATTTTTGCCCATAGAATCGTTGATAAAAAAGAATCAGGCGAGCTATTACGAAGTGTTGGGAAAAGCCGATAGCTTGGGCAGCTCCACACCTTTTATCGAATTCTTATTAGGGATCATAGATGCCAGTTTGGATGAGTTGCTACAAGGGCAAAACATACATGTAACAACCACGGACAGAATAGAATTATTTAAAACCTACATCGGACAGAAGGCATTTAGCCGTTCGGATTACCTGCGGCATTTTAAAGGAATTTCCACGGCAACAGCCAGTAGGGATTTGAAACAAGCCACAACAGACAACATCTTGCTAAAAAAGGGAGACGGACGAACCACTACCTATCATTATATTAACTAACAAATAACATATTATGAGCGAAACAATTATCTCACTATCAACCTCCTTTGGAGAAATAAAATTCAAACTTTACAACGAAACGCCTCAACACCGCGATAACTTTATCAAACTGGTAGAAAAGGGTTTTTACAACGACCTGCTTTTTCATCGGGTGATTCAGGATTTTATGATTCAGGGTGGCGACCCGGATAGCAAAAATGCTCCCGCCGGGAAAAACCTTGGTGCGGGAGACGTGGGCTACACCATCCCCGCCGAATTTGTGTACCCACAATATTTTCATAAAAAAGGAGCCTTATCTGCCGCTCGTCAGGGCGACCAGATGAACCCCAAGAAAGCCTCATCGGGCTGTCAGTTTTATTTGGTGCAAGGTAAGGTTCACTCTGATGCCGAACTAGATAAAATGGAAAAGGCGGCTTTAAACGGAGCTAAACAAAAACGCTTCGAGGAGCTGGTGAGCGAAAAAGCAGCCGAAGTAAAAGCGTTTCGTATGGCTAGAGATCAGGCCGGGCTGGATGCTTTGCGTGATGAGATGGTGGCCGTGTTGGAAGCCGAATTTGCAGGCAAAAAAGGAGTACCGTTTACCGCCGAACAACGCGAGGCTTATACCACGGTGGGTGGAACTCCATTCTTGGACAACGAATACACCGTGTTTGGCGAGGTGATAGAAGGCTTGGACATTATTGACAAAATAGCCGCCGTGGAAACCACTCAGAACGACCGCCCCAAAGCGGATGTGAAAATGACAATGAAGATTGCGTAAATTTAAGAGCAAAGATATTAGAACAAAGAGAAAAGACATTTAATTAGCCAATTTGCTAATTAGCATATTAGCTAATTGAAGATTATCTTTGTAGTTGAAAAATCCAAACGTATGCGTATAGACATTATTACTGTTCTGCCGGAGCTGATTGAAGGGTCTTTATCTCACTCCATCGTGAAGCGGGCGCAAGACAAGGGTTTGGCGGAAATCCATATCCACCACCTGCGCGATTACTCCACGAACAAACAAAACAGGGTGGACGATTACGCTTTTGGAGGCGGTGCCGGCATGGTGATGCAGATTGAGCCTATCGACCTAGTGATAAGTAAGCTGAAAGCCGAACGGGAATATGATGAAATAATTTATACCTCGCCCGATGGCGAAAAGTTCGACCAGAAAATGGCCAACAACCTCTCGCTCAAAAAGAACTTGATTATTCTTTGCGGACATTATAAAGGAGTGGATTACCGCATACGGGAACATTTGATTACCAAGGAAATATCCATCGGCGATTTTGTGCTAACCGGTGGAGAGCTTCCGGCAGCTATGATAACCGATGCCGTGGTAAGGGTGATACCCGGTGCTATTGGCGACGAGCAATCGGCTCTATCGGACAGCTTTCAGGACAACCTGCTGGCTCCTCCCGTATATACCCGCCCGGCAGAATACAAGGGTTGGAAGGTGCCGGATATACTATTGTCCGGGCACGAACGCAAAATTAGGGAATGGGAATTGGATCAAGCCATAGAGCGAACAAAACGATTAAGACCTGATATATTGGAATAATAAAAGTAAAATGCTATGATAAAAGTAGGAATTATAGGAGGTGCAGGATATACAGCCGGCGAATTGCTACGCTTGCTGATTAACCATCCTAGCGTGGAAATCACATTTGTGAATAGCAATAGCAACGCCGGGAATAAAATAACCTCGGTACACACGGGACTGATTGGTGAAACGGATTTGGTGTTCACCGATAAGCTTCCTTTTGAGGACATTGATGTGCTGTTCTTCTGCACAGCTCATGGTGACACGAAAAAGTTTTTGGACAGCAACGTTGTTCCCGAAGGGTTAAAGATCGTGGACTTATCTACCGACTATCGGCAGGAAAACCCCGAACACAGTTTCGTGTACGGGCTGCCCGAACTAAACAAGACTCGCATACAAAAGGCTCAACGGGTGGCTAACCCCGGCTGTTTTGCCACGGCTATTCAGTTGGCTATACTACCCTTGGCAAAAGCAGGCTTGCTAACCTCGGAAGTGCATGTAAACGGGATAACGGGTTCTACCGGAGCCGGACAGAAGCCATCGAGTACCTCGCATTTTAGCTGGCGGAATGATAACATTTCGGTTTATAAGGCTTTTGAGCACCAGCACCTAGGTGAAGTTACACAATCAGTGAAACAATTACAACCCGATTTCAAGGCAGCTATCAACTTTATTCCCGTGAGAGGTAATTTTGCCCGTGGAATATTTGTTTCGGCTTACACCGATTGCGATTTAAGCTTGGATGAGGCTACAAAACTGTACAAGGATTTTTATGCCGATGCAGCTTTTACTTTTGTTTCGGATAGCAATATTGATTTGAAACAGGTGGTAAATACGAATAAAGGCTTGGTACATGTAGAAAAACACGGGAATAAACTATTCATCATTTCCATGATAGATAATTTATTAAAAGGAGCAGCCGGTCAAGCGGTGCAAAACATGAATTTGTTGTTTGGGTTGGACGAAACTACCGGGCTGAAATTGAAACCTTCCGCATTTTAACACGGAATTAAGAATTAGCATTAAAGTGGAATTCATGCAACTTACTATCGATCAGTTGTTTTAATAAAACCTAACGGTTGTAACTGTGAAAGTATGTTATAAAACATCGAATTAACTATCGTTAACCAAATAAGAGTGTTTTAAAACATAAAACCCGTTATCTTTGCACTGTGTTTTTCATAGTATTAGATTTAAGGTTATAAAGCGAGCAGCCAAGCGTGGTTAGCTCGCTTTGTTGTTTTATACAACTTCGCTTAAAATTTAGATGAGAATTATAGTTGGCTTATGGCTAATTTATACCCTTAGCTTGTACAAACTTCCCGGAAGGCATTTTACTATTCCTTTAAATTCCATTTCGAGTAACATCGCTGACGCTTTACTCACAGCAATACCCATGTTAATAGCCAATTGATTTAATTGCAAGCCGGCCTCTTCGCGTAAACAATCCACCACCTGTTGCTCTTCTTCGCTGAGATCAGTAAAAAATAAGCTGGGCTGTACCGCCTGTTTCTTGTGAGCAACGGATTCCCAACCCATGGCATTGATAAAATCGGAAGCCGATTCTATCAACCCCGCCTTATTGGTTTTTATCAAAGCATTGCACCCGATGGAATGCTCATCGCCTACCCTGCCAGGAAAAGCAAATACATCCCGGTTGTAGGACTGTGCCATGTTGGCCGTGATAAGTGAACCACCTTTTTCGCCCGACTCTACTACCAATAGGGCATCACACATACCTGCCACGATACGGTTGCGCTGTACAAAATTAGGTCGGTCGGGATTTGTTTCGGTAAGATATTCGGTTAGTAGGCCACCCTGTTCCAGCATCTTTACAGCCGTAGGTCGGTGGCTTAACGGATAGATGCGATCCAACCCATGCCCTACGCCAATAGTGGGCAAGCTTGCATTTATGGCAGCTTTGTGTGCACAAATGTCAACTCCGTAGGCTAATCCACTTACAATCGTAGTGCCGGGCGATAGTGCCGCCAAATCGTTTATAAAAGAATTGCACAAATCTTTACCATACTCAGTTACCTTACGAGTGCCCACCACGCCAACCAAACGGAGTACGTTTAAATCCGCATTTCCTTTGGAGTAGAGTATCACTGGAGCATCGGTACATTCCTTCAGCCGATAGGGATAGCCCTTATCTGTATAAAAATAGGTTTGAATATTATTCTTTTGGATGAATGCTATTTCTTTTTCCGCTCGTTTAAGCACCTGCTGATCCACAATCTGTCGGGATAGCACGGGGCCTATTTCGGGTATTTTAGCCAGGTTAGCCTGCGTTTCTTTAAACACGGCTTCGGCACTGCCTAAATAAGCAATCAGGTTCTTTGCCAACACGGGTCCAATACCTTTAATTAGGGTAACCCCTATTTCGTATTGAAGGGTACTGCCTATCATGCAGAATCGCGTTGCAGCTTAAGAAGCAGCCATTTGTTGCAAATAAGATAGGCAACTAACGACCCGAAACAATCGGCAAAAAAATCACTCCATTCGGCACTTCGTGGAGGGAAATAGGCTCCTTGCAGAATTTCAATCAGCCCGCCATAAAGAGAAGGGATTATAACAATAAGAGCTACCTTTTTTATCCAGGATAAAGAGAGCGAGGTACTGATAAAATCGAGAAACAGAGAGGAGGCAAGGGTAAAATACATGCCAAAATGAACCATCTTATCGAAATAGGGAATATGGTCAACCATTTTAACCGGAGGTATAGGGATAACCGAGATATAAAAAACAACGCACGAAACCAGTATCGATTTCCAATATTTAAGAAGGATCATAAGAATCTCAGTTTTATATTTTACATCCAAAAGCCAAATCGCCGGCATCGCCCAAACCGGGAACTATATAGGAATGCTCGTTGAGCGTTGGGTCGATAGCACCTACCCACACGGTAGTGTTGTCCGAGAAATGTTCTTTTACATAATCTACCCCCGCTTTGCTGGCAATAACGGATGCTACATGAATATGCTTCGGGTTGCCTTTTTGCAGCAACGCCTTATAAGCCAATTCCATCGAGCTACCACTGGCAAGCATCGGATCTACAATGATAAGGGTTTTCCCCTCGATGGATGGGGCTGCAATATATTCAACCAGCACTTCAAAGTTCAAGGCATCTTCTTTATACCGTCGGTAGGCCGACACAAAAGCATTTTCCGCTTTATCAAAGTAATTCAAAAAGCCTTGATGAAAAGGTAAACCCGCGCGAAAAACGGTGGAAAGCACAATTTGATCGGAAACTACATGAGTTGGGGCAATACCCAACGGGGTGGTTACTTCTTCTTTTTCATAGGCTAATGTCTTACTTATTTCGTAAGCCATCACCTCCCCTATCCGTTCCATATTTCGACGAAAACGCAAGGGGTCTTTTTGAATTTTCACGTCACGAATCTCTTTTAAAAAGTTATTCAGCAACGAATTATTTTCCGATAAATTATGTATTTCCATCAAACTGAGTTCAATTAATTAACGCATAAAAGAGTATTGAAAAACGTATTGAAACTATTTTTGCTGCGCTTTGCCATCCGTTAATACTCAAAATCAAAATTTCGACTTTCGGTGAAATTGCAATTCATACAGTGGGTTATTTCAAATAACCATTAATATATCCTTTTCCTGATATAACATGACCTGAGGTTAATATTAAAGGATTATAACTCCAGGAGGAATTACCATTTGGATTAATATTTACGCCGTCAATTTTAAATGTTGATGCAGAATAGGTTGCTGATGCAGAATCATAAATATTGAGCAATACCAATGTTTTCCCTGTTGGAACAGTATATGAAGTGTTGTTTAAAGCCGTAGATACAGGTGTTACAGTGGCATCCACATAAAACCCGGAAATAAAACTTCCGCTTTCAAGACCCGTTATTACTTTATTTGCACCTACAATCATAAACGGAGGATATTCAGCGCGTACTGAATCATTATTTATTTTCAATCCTTGTTGTGCCGCTTGAAGATAGAAATTCTTTCCTGCGGGTACTGTAAAGGGAGTTGTACTAATTGATTGCGTAACACTTACAGCATTAATCATTCCATCAGGGTAATGTAAGTCTGTGGCACTGGTTGCTGCATGCAAAGCAAAAGGGACAGAAAGTAGTTGAGTTGTACCCATCGTTGTGTAGGAGGTGCCTCCCGCGGGATCCAACTCTATTTTCAAGAAAAACTGTCCTTTGGACCAACTAATGGCACTAAAACTATTAGAGGTTGTTCCTGTACCAATTGCCAAATTAATAATACCATATTGGTTGGTGGTTGGGGTAAAAGTCTCTGTGTAAACAGATGTACCGGTAGCACTACCATCAAGAATTGAAACTCTAATAGCAACCTGTTTATTTGCTATTATATTTCCACTGTTATCCCTTACCGCAGCCTGATAATTGAAAGATTGAGGAACTTGCGCAAATGATAAAATAAAATAAAATAAAAAACCGAGTGTAATTATATTCCGTTTCATATAAATAAAATTTATTGTTTGATTACTTTAAATGTTTCCGTGCCTATTTTAATGATAAAAACTGACATATTATAACCCCTTAAATCAAGTTGGGTTTCTCCTTTCACTGTTCTTTTATCCAATAACTTGCCCGACAAATCATACACTTCTATTGATTGTGAAGAATTATCGTTTGAATGAATCTTAATTAAACCATGTGTGGGATTAGGATAAAAATTAACGGTTTGTTTTGTGTTTTCAACATTAGATGAAATAACATAAGTAGCTTGTTGAAAACCTTGCATGAGGGTATTGCTACCAGCGGTTAAAGTTTCTCCAGCTATTTGACCAACTGTCCAGGATAAAGTTGAGCTACTGTTGCCGGACGAAGATATTGCTTGGTGACTCAAGCTTTGCCCATAAGCAAAGTAAACAAAGAACAACATTTGCACTAAGAGAAGTAATTTCCTTTTCATTCCTTTAATTTTTTAATAAAAAGACAAATATAATAAAGCCTTTCTCTGAAAGGCTTTTATTGATGGATAATACAAAAATATTTAATATAAATGAGATACCCTGTCACCCGAAAGGGTGATATTTATATTAAAATATAAGTTCTCAAACAAAGAAATTCACTACGAGGTTAGTTGTCTTTTTCCCGGATTTCTACCCGACGTATTTTGCCACTAATTGTTTTAGGCAATTCTTCTACAAAATCTATCACACGAGGGTATTTATAAGGTGCAGTTACCTTTTTTACAAAGTTCTGAATTTCTTTTTTCAGGTCATCACCGGCTTTATCCTTGTATTCTTTTGATAGCACGATGGTTGCTTTTACCACCTGCCCACGGATTTCGTCGGGTACCCCGGTAATTGCACATTCTACCACAGCAGGATGCGTCATCAAAGCACTTTCCACTTCAAACGGGCCGATACGATAGCCTGAACTTTTTATTACATCGTCGTTTCTGCCTACAAACCAATAGTACCCGTCCTCATCACGCCAAGCCACATCGCCCGTGTAATATATATTATCATGGTATGCAGTCTTTGTTAGCTCCTCATCTCGATAATAGCCCATAAACAAACCAAGGGGCTTCCCTTTATCCGTACGCACCACAATTTCGCCATGTTCGCCATCCTCAGCCGGAGTGCCATCGGCACGAAGCAGATCTACATCGTATTGCGGACTGGGGATACCCATTGAACCAGGTTTGGGTTCTATCCACGGAGTGGTAAGCACGGTAAGCGTGGTTTCGGTTTGTCCGAAACCTTCACGCAGCTTAATGCCCGTCAACTCATAAAATTGCTTGTACACCGAAGGGTTTAATGCCTCCCCGGCAATGGTACAGTATTTCAACGATGAAAGATCATATTGAGTTAAATCCTCTCGAATCATAAAACGGAAAACGGTGGGTGGTGCACAAAATGAAGTGATTTTGTATCTCTCTATCATGAGCAACATATCAGCCGGCGTAAATTTTTCGTGGTCGTACACAAACACGCTAGCTCCGGCTATCCATTGCCCGTATAGTTTTCCCCACACGGCTTTTCCCCATCCGGTATCGGCCACGGTAAGGTGCAAGCTGTCTTCATGTAGGTTGTGCCAGTAGCTGCCTGTAACGATATGCCCCAACGGGTAGTTGTAATCATGTATCACCATCTTGGGGTTGCCCGTGGTACCGGAAGTAAAATAGAGCAACGAAATGTCGTCGTTCGTGTTCACGTTTTCAGGTCGAACAAATGGTTTGGCGGCCTTAATGCCTGCGTGAAAGTCGCCCCAGCTTTCGGGAACAATTTCACCTACCGAAATAACATTTTTTACCGAAGGGCTATCGGGCAGAGCTTTATTCACGTGGTCTATCACTACCTGTTCGCCCACTGCCACAATGGCTTTAATAGTAGCGGCATTGCATCGGTAAATAATATCTTTCTCGGTAAGCAAATTGGTTGCAGGGATAGCCACCGCACCTATTTTGTGCAAAGCGATGATGGAAAACCAAAATTCGTATCTCCGCTTCAAAATAAGCATCACCATGTCGCCTTTGCCAATGCCTAATGATTGGAAATAAGAAGCTGTTTGATCACTATATTTTTTTATATCGGCAAAAGAAAAATCAATATGCTCGCCTTTATCGTTTGTCCAGCAAAGGGCTCTTTTATTAGGTTCTTTTTGAGCCCAATCATCTACAACATCGTATGCAAAATTGAAATTTTCAGGAACGTTAACTTGATAGTTATTTTTGAAATCTTCGTAAGAATCAAAATGTGTTTTTCTTAAATATTTTTCTACCATAGGTCTATGTTACAAGATAATTGCTAAAAATTGAACGGGCTTTCCATCCAACGCTTTCATTCCATGAGGTTTCCGGGCATCAAAATAAATGCTGTCGCCCGTCTCCAGAATCAATTCTTTTCCGGCAAAATGGAGCATCAGTCTGCCCGACAGCACCAAATTGAATTCTTGTGTAGGATGCGTGTTGAGGTGCATGCTGAAAGGCTCCGGCTTTGGCTCCACGGTAACCAAAAAAGGTTCCGCTTTTGAATTTTTAAATCCACTGGCCAAGGCCTGATATTTATATTCCTTCACCCGCTCCACCGAAATGCCTTTTCCTTTTCTGGTAACAAAATAAGAAGACATGTGAGGATCTCCTCCCGAAATTAAAGAGGTTAACTCTATATTGTATTGTTTGGCGAGCGCACATAAAAAACTCATGGGAATATCAGAATTTCCACTTTCATATTGCTCATATTCCGACACGGGAATGTCGAACTGCTTGGCCATATCTTGCACGGATAAATCCAATGCGTCGCGCAAGCCTTTCAGTCGTTCTGCAATTTGTTTTATTTGATCGTCCATATTTTTAATTATTGGCTTTCAATCCTTTAATTACTGCATTTGTAAATCCGTGAGCCTCCATTTCGTTAAGCCCTTTAATAGTCCAACCACCCGGGGTGGTAACCTTATCTATTTCCACTTCGGGGTGCGATCCGTTTTGAAGCACCAACTCTACCGCACCTTTCATGGTTTGGGCTACAATTTCGGTGGCCACATCGGCTCTAAACCCAAGCTCTACGGCACCTTCCACGGCTGCACGCAAATAGCGCAAGGCGTAAGCTATACCACAGGATGCTACTGAAGTGGCTGGCCCCATCATGCTTTCGGGTATCAACACCGATTTTCCTAATTGAGCAAACAGGTTTAATACATATTCTTCCTGTGCCTTGGTAGCGTTTTGCGATGAAATTAAGGTCATGCTTTCGTTTAACGAAATGGCCGTGTTGGGCATCACCCTGAACATGGATATTTGGCCATCAATAATATGTGAAAGAAATTCAAAATCAATACCGGCTGCAATGCAAACCAATACTTTATCCGGGCTGATGACACCTGATAAATCGGACAAAACGGGTTGAACCAACCAGGGTTTCACGGCCAAAATAATAATATCGGCTTTTGCCGCAACTTCTTTATTTTTGTTTGAAACAGTTACTTTACTATCTATTTTTTTTATCGCGTCCAGGTTTGATTGCTCAATGTCGGCCACCAATAAATCGCTCGGTCCTATTGATTTGCTTCGAAGCAAACCACTTGCCACGGCACCACCAATGTTGCCGGCACCAATAATTGCTATTTGCATAATTTAATGTTTTTTGATTTTACACTGCAAATATAATTAAACCGTTACAAAAAATGGTGTTAAACTCCCATAAGCTTTTTTTGGAAATATACAATTACACTATAAAGCAATTAAAAAGAGAATAAATCCATCCTGTTTTTTGATTTTCAAGAAAAAAGAAGATATTTATGCCTTTTTATGTGCATTTTAACACAGCTATTTTGTACATTTGCGCCTCTTGTGCTTTTGTAACTCACAGATACCATCTTCAGAATCAAATTGTAATCTGAAGATGACAACTTGATGTGTTTTTATTGAGAATTTATACTATCAACTAAATAAAATTTTTCAATATGGATTTATTAGCAGGAATGATTGCCAAAGCAAAAGGTAATCTGCAACGGATTGTGCTTCCCGAAGGTTTGGAAGAAAGAACATTGAAAGCTGCCGACATTGTGTTGGCTGAAGGTATTGCAAACGTTATTTTAATTGGCCATAAGGCTGAAATTGAAGCAAAAGCTGCTTCTTTTGGATTGAAAAACATTGCAAAGGCTCAAATACTTGACCCGGCAACGGATGCTAAAATGTCAACCTACACCAACTTGCTTTTCGATTTACGCAAAAGCAAAGGCATGACAATTGAAGAAGCTACCAAATTGGCTCAAAACCCATTGTATCTTGGTTGCTTGTTAATTAAAAACGGTGATGCCGACGGCGAAGTGGCCGGAGCTATGAATGCAACAGGCAATGTGCTTCGTCCTGCATTTCAAATCGTGAAAACCCTTCCCGGTATCAGCGTGGTTTCGGGTGCATTCTTAATGTTTACCAACACTCCAGAATATGGTGAAAACGGATTATTGGTGTTTGCCGACTGTGCCGTTTCGCCTAACCCTACAGCAGCCGAATTGGCTCAAATAGCAGTATGTACAGGCCAAACCACTCGCAGCATTGCAGGCTTTGAACCTCGTATCGCCATGTTGAGCTTCTCATCTAAAGGTTCGGCTAGCCACGAATTTGTTGACAAAGTAGTGGAAGCTACCAAATTAGCCAAAGAAATGGCTCCTGATATGCAAATCGACGGCGAACTACAAGCTGATGCAGCCTTGGTTCCTGCCGTGGGTCAAAGCAAAGCTCCGGGTAGTGCTATTGCTGGACATGCCAATGTATTGGTATTCCCCGACTTGCAAGCCGGAAACATCGGGTACAAATTAGTACAACGTTTTGCTAAAGCTGAAGCAGTAGGCCCTATTTTACAAGGTATGGCTGCACCAATTAACGACCTTTCTCGCGGTTGTTCGGTTGACGACATCGTAAAATTAATTGCTATCACGGCAAATCAAGCAATTGGTGCTAAAAAATAATAATCAATAATTTTGAAAAAATAACCAACAAACCAAGATGAAAATTTTAGTATTAAATTGTGGAAGCTCTTCTATCAAATACAAGTTGTTTGATATGACTAGCAAAGAGGTGATGGCTCAAGGTGGAATTGAAAAAGTGGGGTTGAAAGGTTCTTTCTTAAAATTCACAATGCCTAATGGAGAAAAAGTTCAATTAGACAAAGATATACCTGAACATACCGTGGGTATTGAATTTATACTTAGCACTTTGACAGATGCCAAATATGGCTGCATCAAATCGTTGGACGAGATCAACGCCGTGGGTCACCGCGTGGTGCATGGTGGAGAAAAATTCAACAGCTCTGTGTTGATTAACAAAGAAGTAATTGACATGATTGTAGAGTGTATCGACATTGCTCCGCTACACAACCCTGCCAACCTGAAGGGTATCGACGCGATAAGCAAGATTTTACCTAAAGTACCACAAGTAGGTGTGTTTGATACAGCGTTCCACCAAACGATGCCTCAATATGCTTACATGTACGCGCTCCCTTACGAGTTATATGAAAAATACGGCATCCGTCGTTACGGCTTCCACGGAACAAGTCATCGCTACGTGTCCAAACGTGCCGCTGAATTTTTAGGCGTTGACAACAACAAAACAAAAATGATTACCGCGCACATTGGAAACGGTGGTTCTATCACCGCTATCGAAAACGGTAAGTCTATCGACACCTCTATGGGTATGACTCCCGTGGAAGGCTTGATGATGGGTACTCGTGCCGGTAATTTGGATTTGGGTGTGGTTACATTCCTTATGGATAAGGAAAAAATGGGAACCAAAGCATTTGCTAATTTGGTAAACAAAGAAAGCGGATTGCTAGGTATATCGGGCGTATCAAGCGATATGCGCGACTTGGAAGCCGCTATTGAAGCAGGAAACCAAAGAGCCGAATTGTCAGTTGAAATGTTCAACTACCAAGTAAAAAAATACATCGGATCGTATGCTGCCGCATTGAATGGTGTTGATGTACTTGTATTTACAGGTGGTATTGGTGAAAACGACACCAACGTACGCCGCGAAGTATGCAAAGGGTTAACTTACCTAGGCATAGAAATTGATGAAGCACTCAATTCCAAATCGCGAGGAAAAGAAGTAGAAATCTCTACCAAAAATTCCAAAGTGCGTGTAGTAGTAATTCCTACCGACGAAGAATTGACCATTGCATCCGATACCTTGGAAATCGTATCTAAATAAGACAATCGCTTCTTGAAGCGATAAAACATATTCTTAAAAAAGGAAGCCTTCATTTTTAAATGAAGGCTTCCTTTTTTAATTAACATGAGTTCGATATAATAAGACTGTCTTTAGAATATTGAAATTTGCCGTAGGCAATAAATTTTAATAGAAAAGCTATACGAAAATAGCCCTATTCCCCATCGGGGATAAAGATATTCATCCACGATGGGGAATAGGTTCGTTATATAAGCATCTTTTCTATTGAAATTAATCTCCCCTGGAGAATAATTATCTGTATGTTAAACTCATGCCATTTTATCTTATATCGAACTCACGTTAAACAAGCATCTTCCACACCTTATTCACCGCGTCCATTTCAAAGCCACGCCCTAGGGCAAACCGATACAGCTTACCTTTGCGGTCGTAGTCATCTTTATATTTCAGTCCACGTTGTTTGGCAGTGAGTAGTTCTTTCAAAACATCAAGGTAATCGTCCTCGTCAATACCATCAAAAGCATCGGACACGATGGCAGCATCAATATTTTTTTGCTTCAAGGCAAAGGCTATCTTTATTTTCCCCCACTTGTTGAAACGAAGTTTATCCTTTACGAAAGCCCGGCAAAAGCGGGTATCGTCCAGGAACTTTTCCTTTATCAAATAGGCTATTATTCGGGCAGTATCGGCCTCATCGGCACCCCAATCCTGCAACTTCTGGCGGATGTCTGCCGTGCATTTCTCCGAAGCGGTACACAATGCAGCCGTGCGGTGCAAACCCTGTTCGTATGTAATATGCTTATCCATGTTTATATGGCTTTTATCATCCGGTCGTTGCCAAAAATATCTTGGCGCAGTGTTACCTCCGCGAAACCAAGCTCCGTGAGCATGGCTATCATTTCCTTCCCGTAAGCTTGATTGATTTCAAAAAACAACGCCCCGTTTCCGCTCAAATTCTTTTGGGCAAAAAGAGCTATTCTACGATAAAAAACCAGCGGGTCATTATCCGGCACAAACAACGCCACGGGCGGTTCGTAACCAAGTACATTCTGTTCCATCTGCGCCTTTTCGCGTTCGCACACGTAAGGAGGGTTGCTCACTATAATATCAAGGTTCAGCCCCTCTATTGCTAAAAAATCGGCCGAAAGCACGTCTATCTGTTCAAAACTTATCTCCACCCCATTCAGTTTCCCATTCTCACGAGCCACATCTAGGGCTTGAGCCGAAACATCGTAGGCACGCACATCTGCATCGGCCATTTTTTTCGCCAAACTTAGAGCGATGCACCCGCTCCCGGTTCCTATATCAAGCACCGAAAGGCCGGCTCTATCTTTATATTCTTCCGTGATCCACAACACCAGTTCCTCGGTTTCGGGGCGGGGAATAAGCACATCAGAGTTCACGTTAAACCTCAGCCCGCAAAAAACTTCTTCACCCAAAATATATTGTAGCGGCTCCTGTTTTTTCAGACGCGACACAATTATTTCAAAATCGTTGATTTGAGTCTCGGATAAATGGTTATTTTTGTTAGCAAGAATATGCACACGAGACTGACCGGTGAGAAATTCCATAACAAGGAAATAAAATCCTCGAATTTCCTGTTCCGAATATATATTTTTCAGCTCCTCGTTTATATATTGACGAAATGTATCCAAACCGTTGTGGTAATTTTGATTGTTTTTTTTGATTACAAAGATAAATTTTTATCTTCAACTCCTTCTATTCTAAAAAATGACTACTGACGAAAAATATATGCATCATTGCCTCAAGCTGGCAGAGCAGGGCTTGGGCAGCACCGCCCCCAACCCCATGGTGGGAGCCACCATCGTGCACAACGGGCAAATTATAGGCGAAGGCTACCACCAACGATACGGCGAGCCTCACGCGGAGCCTAACGCCATCCATTCGGTGAAAGACCAATCGCTGCTGCCGCAATCCACACTGTACGTGAACCTGGAGCCTTGCTCCCACTATGGCAAAACGCCGCCCTGTGCAGCATTGATTATCGAGAAAAAAATTCCACGGGTGGTAATAGCCAATGTCGATCCGTTTCCTAAAGTATCAGGCCGAGGCATTAAAATGATGCAGGATGCCGGCATTGATGTAACTTTGAATGTGCTGAAAAACGAAGGACGGATTTTAAATAAACGCTTCTTTACCTTTCACGAGAAGAAACGGCCTTTTATTATGCTGAAATGGGCGCAATCGGCCGACGGGTTTGTGGACGGGTTGCGAACGGAGAGAACCACCCCTCCGGTTCTATTCTCCACCCCCGAAACGCAAAAGCTAAACCATAAAATGCGCACCGAAGAGGCGGCTATTTTGGTGGGTACCACCACGGTTTTGATGGACAACCCACAACTTACCGCCCGCTTGTGGCCGGGTAAAAACCCGGTGAGAATTGCCATCGACCGCGAAGGCAAGATTACGGACGACTACAAGATTTTTGACGGGCATGCCGAGACATTAATTTTCACTGAAAAAAGCAAAGAAAACAAACCTTTTGTTACATTTGTCTGTTTAGATTTTTCAAAAGACGTGCTTCCGCAGCTTCTACACGAATTGTACTTGCGCAACATCAATTCGCTCATCGTGGAAGGCGGCACCAAACTATTGCAGAGCTTTATTAATCAAGATCTTTGGGATGAGGCAACTATTGAAATTGCGCCTATTACATTAGGCAATGGAATTGTTGCGCCAGAGATGCCTGCCAAATTTCTAAAAAAAGAGCAATCTTTCGGGCAAAATAAAGTGTTGAATTATGCTCATTACGAATTAATTTAAAAACGGGGTTTCACAATGGATTTTGTACTAGGTAACATAGTGGTTATTTTACTCTTGGTGTTTTATTTATACACCTGGATATCTACGATTACCGTATTGATAATGGAGAATCGGAATCCCATTCGGTCTATATCGTGGGTCATTGTGCTCGTTTTTTTACCCGTACTCGGCCTTTTTTTCTATTTCATTTTCGGACAAAATTTAAGACAACGGAAAAAGATTAATGCCCTTAGCATCCGTAAGCAGGAATCGAGATACAAGGACTTGCAGCAGCTTGAGTTGCTCAACAAATCGGAAACCTCTACCAACATTAGCAACCTGATACGCCTATTCCAAAACGAAAACGAATCGATTGCTTACGCCAACAGCAAGATTGATATTTATGCCGACCCTCAGGAAACTTTTGAAAATATTTTTGCAGATCTAGCCAAAGCTAAAGATCATATTCATATCGAGTTTTACATTATTGCAAACGACCAAATAGGCAACCGACTGCGCGAACTATTAATTGAAAAGGCATCGCACGGCGTGCAGGTGAGGGTGATTTATGATTACTGGGGATGCTTCGACCTGACAAAGAAATTCTTCTTATCCATGAAAGAAGCGGGCATCCACTTTCATGCTTTTTTCCCGCCCAAATTTCCCTTTGTGTTGAGCAAAATTAATTACCGCAACCACCGTAAAATAGTGGTGGTGGACGGCAAAGTGGGATACACGGGTGGTGTAAACATGGCCAACCGCTACTTTACCGGCGATAGCCTGGGGCTTTGGCGCGACACGATGGTGCGTTTTGAAGGAAGCACCGTGTATGGCTTGCAGGAAGCGTTCTTGAACGACTGGTACTTCGTAGATAGGGTGATGCTTACCAAAAAGAAATATTTCCCCAAACAAGAGGTTTTTGGTAAAAACCTGGTTCAAATTGTGGACAGTGGCCCGGATACAAAATTCCAAAGCATCATGCACGGTATTTACTACGCGCTGACTACTGCTCAAGATTACGTGTATATACACACGCCTTACTTTATGCCTCCCGACGAAATTCTTTCGGCTATTCAAACGGCTGCCATGAGAGGGGTAGATGTGCGACTGCTCATCCCTACCCGATCGGACACCTCTATGGCACGAGCCAGTAACTGTTCGTACATTGAAACCATGCTCAATGCCGGGGCAAGGGTGTATTGGTACTTGAACGGATTTTTGCACAGCAAAGCCATCGTTGTTGACGACATGATTTCCACCATAGGTACGGCCAACATGGACTTTAGGAGCTACGAGCAAAACTTTGAGATCAATGCCTTTATTTATGAAAAGGAAACTGCTCAAAAGCTTAAAGAGCTATTTATGAACGACTTGGAGCATTCTATCGAAGTAACAAAAGAGGAATGGATGAAACGACCTAAAATTCAGCGGGTAAAAGAATCACTGTCAAGGCTTTTCAGCCCTATCATGTAGGGTGTGGCCGAGGCATAAAAAAAGCCCATCCACGGGGGGATGAGCTTATATTATTTTTATCCGGGATATTTACACCGTCATTATTTCCTTTTCTTTTTCGGCAAGCATCTCGTCTATTTTCTTGATATACTTATCATGCAGTTTTTGCATAGAAGCCTCGCCATCTTTTTCCACATCCTCCGGCATACCGTTTTTAAGTTCCTTCTTCAATCCGTCGATAGCATCACGGCGGGCATTACGAATACTGATTTTGGTTTCTTCGCCTTCGTGGCGCACTTGCTTCGTCAAGTCTCTACGACGTTCCTCAGTAACAACAGGTATTTGCAAGCGAAGCACTTCCCCGTTATTCATCGGCATAATGCCTACTTCGGAATTAATAATGGCTTTTTCCACTTCGGTCAACATGTTTTTTTCCCACACCTGTATATTAATGGTTCTAGCATCGGGCGTAGTGATGGTTGACACGTTGCTAATTGGCACCATGCCACCGTAATATTCTACCTTGACACCGTCTAAAATACGCACATTTGCTTTTCCTGCACGGATATGCGCCAGGGCTTCTTCAAGGAATAGAATGGAGCCTTCCATATCTTCTTCCGCCGACTTTAAAAAATCTATTATTTCTGCCATATATGTTTCAAAATTTTATGCAAAAATATAAAAATCTAATAGGATTACAAGCTATTATTAATTCTTGACCAACGTACCGATGTTTTCGCCTAAAATAACTTTTTTCAAATTACCTACCGTATCCATGTCGAACACGTAAATAGGCATGTTGTTTTCCTTACACATGGTGGTAGCCGTTAAGTCCATCACCTTCAACCCCCGGGTGTAAATTTCGTCGTACGAAATTTCGTCAAATTTGGTAGCCGAAGGGTCTTTTTCAGGGTCAGCCGTGTAAATACCATCCACGCGGGTACCTTTTAGCATCACATCGGCTTCTATTTCAATAGCCCGAAGAGACGAACCTGTGTCGGTAGTGAAAAACGGGTTACCCGTTCCGGCTGAGAAAATGGCTACTTCGCCTTTTTCAAGGCTTTCGATGGCTTTCTGCTTGCTGTAAAATTCGCCTATTGGTTCCATGCGGATTGCGGTAAGCACTCGGGCTTTTATATCCTTCTTTTCCAACGCCGAGCTGAGTGCCAAACTGTTTATCACGGTAGCCAGCATGCCCATTTTGTCGCCCTTCACACGGTCAAAACCTTTGGAAGCACCACTTAGGCCACGAAAAATGTTTCCACCTCCTATCACGATACCTACCTGCACCCCAAGCCCTACAATTTCCTTTATTTGATCGGCATATTCATCCAAGCGGGTTTCATCTATGCCATATTGTTTTTCGCCCATCAGCGATTCGCCACTGAGCTTTAGTAAGATACGTTTAAACTTTACCATGTTTTATTTTATTTTTTAAGCAAAGCAAAAATAACATTATTTTTTCATAGCCATGATTTCTAGTTAAATTTTACCGCTATTTGAAAACCAAGCACTTCATATGTGAAAAATTTTCACTAATTTTGACACGAATGTCAAACACCACTGTCAACATAAAAATTCTATGAGTTCTATAAAAGAATTTGATACCGAGAAAAGGATTTTTGAAGCAGCTCAATTG
Organism: Paludibacteraceae bacterium; assembly: GCA_031292565.1. Classification (GTDB taxonomy): domain Bacteria; phylum Bacteroidota; class Bacteroidia; order Bacteroidales; family Paludibacteraceae; genus JAFGVL01. The sequence continues at coordinate 390,069 of JARLGW010000012.1, read as the reverse complement.
GTGTTTCTGCAAAAGGGGCTGGTTAATACCACCATGCAGGATATTGCCAGTAAAGCCGGAATAAGTAGAACTTCGCTACATTATTATTTCAGGAATAAAGATACGCTTTTTGAGTCAATATTATCGATGGCAATGGATAATATGATGCCCAAAATCAATCAAACAATTAGTAAGGACATTCCATTGGTTGAAAAAATAATTGAATTTGCCTATAACTATTTAGACCTGTTGCACGACAACGATCAATTGCCGGGATTTATGGCATCGGAAATCCGCCGAAACCCCGATAAAGTAATAGGCTTTATTCTCAAAAATTCAACCACGATTAACTTCGACATCATTGAAAAACAAATGGAAGAAGAAGTAAAAGCCGGCAAAGTGCGACCATTTAACCTCTCTCAACTGGTTGTTACCGTGGCTGGACTCTGCATTTTTCCTTTTATATGTAAACCAGTACTGGAAAACGTGCTGGAAAGCGATGGAAGCAATTTCGATTCGTTTATTATTGAACGAAGAACGGTAATTGCCGAAATTATAACAAACTGGCTATATCTATAACTTATTTTTTTAATACATGAAGAACGAACACATACGTCTGGGGATAGACATTGGATCGACAACAGCCAAGGTAGTGGCCTTAGATGCAAATAACCGAATTTTATACAAATCGTACCGCCGCCATTTTACCCGGTTGGTGGAAACCATTACCGAGATTCTTACCGAACTCATGGCCGAAATCGGGAACGTGGAAATTAATATTTGTATGACGGGTTCGGGTGCTATGGGTATGACCGAACAACTGAACATTCAGTTTGTGCAGGAAGTAATTGCCGTAACCAAATCCTTACAAACATTCTACCCCGAAGCAAAAACGTTGGTGGACATCGGCGGCGAAGATGCCAAACTGGTATTGCTGCAAAAAGGAAAATCGCCCGACATACGGATGAACGGTAACTGTGCCGGTGGTACAGGTGCGTTTATAGACCAAATGGCAAGCTTGCTCAACATCCCTATCGACGATATGGACAGCATGGCACAGAAAAGCACTACTATTTACCCTATAGCCTCCCGCTGCGGGGTTTTTGCCAAAACAGATGTACAGAACCTGATTGCCCGCAAAATAAGCCGGAACGATATTTCGGCCTCCATCTTTCATGCCGTGGCTTTGCAAACGGTAAACTCTTTGGCTCGTGGTTGTGACTTGAACCCACAGGTGGTGTTCTGCGGAGGGCCGTTGACGTACATGTCGTCGCTCCGAACAGCTTTTATCAAATTGCTGAAGCTGAACGAAACGGATTATGCCATCCCGGACAACGCGCAATTGTTTACCGCTTTGGGTGCAGCACTGTCTGTGCGCGAGGACAACAAAGCCAAGCTAATCAATATCTTGATAGAGGAATTGACCAATTACTCCGGCAAAACTGAAACCGGGGAAAAATCCATGCCTCCACTATTTCATGCCGCGCAGCCTTTTACCAAATGGGAAAGCGAACGCCGACTAATCCACATCCCGGTAAAGGACTATGATAAAACACAAGAGGCTTATATCGGAATTGATTCCGGTTCTACCACCACCAAAATTGTGGTTACCGACAAAGAAGATAAAATTCTTTATACATTCTATGCCAACAATCAGGGCAATCCGCTAAAAACGGTAACGGAAGGTTTGATCGCGTTCAAAAAAGAGCTGGACGAAAAAGGATGCCAATTGCAGGTGCTGGGCACCGCCGTAACCGGTTATGGTGAGGACTTGCTGCATGCTGCATTAAACATGGACTACGGCATTGTGGAAACCATAGCCCACTACCTGGCCGCGAAACAAATAGACCCTAACGTTTCATTTATCCTCGATATTGGCGGACAGGACATTAAAGCCATTTTTGCACAAAATAATACCATTACCGACATTGAAATTAACGAAGCCTGCTCATCAGGTTGCGGATCGTTTATAGAAGGCTTTGCCAAAAACCTGGGATTCACCGCCCAGCATTTTTCGCAACTGGCTTGCGACTCTTCAGCTCCTTGCGATTTAGGTTCACGTTGCACGGTGTTTATGAATTCCAAAGTGCGCCAAGCCATCAAGGATGGAGCCACGGTGGAAGATTTATCAGCCGGACTGGCCTATTCAGTAGTGAAAAACTGCTTGTACAAGGTGCTTAATTTGGAACACCTGAAAGAGATTGGCAATAACATTGTGGTGCAAGGCGGTACGTTTAAAAACAAGGCCGTGTTCCGCGCGTTGGAATTGCTTTCGGGCAAGCAAGTGAGCGCATCGGACAAACCCGAACTGATGGGTGCCTATGGCGCTGCCATATATGCCAAATCAAAACAAGGAGACAAGCCGTCCACGTTTATCGGATTGGAGAATCTAACATCCGTGGGCAATTACGATATGAAATTTTCGTATTGCAAGGCGTGTACCAACAATTGCCAAATTACCGTGTTCCAATTCGCCAACGGCAAAAAATGCTATTCGGGCAATAAATGCGAGAAGGTGTTTACCAACAACCCCGAACAACAAAAACGGGGTGAGAATATATTTGAGTTCAAACGCGAATTGCTGTTTAAACCAACCGAGAAAGAGGGCAAGGGTACGCTTAGAATAGGTATCCCCCGTATATTAAGCCTTTACGAGAACTTTCCGTTTTGGCAAACCCTGTTTCAAGAGTCGGGGTTGGAAGTGGTACTGTCGGGCGAAAGTACAACCAAGCTTTATGAAAAAGGTGCCGGAAGCATTATGTCCGACAATATCTGTTTCCCGGCCAAGCTTTCCAACGGACATGTTGTAGATTTGGCCGAGCAGGGTGTGGACAGAATTTTTTACCCCTTTATTTTATTTGAAAAAGAAGAATTTAAAAATGCACACAACTGCTACAATTGCCCTGTTGTAACAGCCTACTCCGAAGTGCTGAAAAATATTAAAACAGGAGTTCCGCTAGATTCGCCCGCCTTCAATTTCAAGGATGAAAAATTGCTCAAAAAGTCATGCGTAGCATATCTTACCTCATTGGGGGTAACTAAAAAAACGGTTGATGGCGCGTTTGAAAAAGCATTGACGGCTCAAAACCGGTTTAAGAAAGAAATTGTAGATAGAAACCAAGCTATTTACAATCAGGCAAAAAAAGACCAAACGCCTATCATCATGTTGGCCGGGCATCCATACCACACCGACCCGCTGATACATCAAAAAATATCGGATATTCTTTCCGATCTAGGTGTGTGTGTGATTAATGAAGAAATTGCTTCGGAAAGCGATAGCAACACATTCCGATCCGAATATTTCACCATTTCGCAATGGTCGTACCCAAACCGGGTGCTACAAGCAGCTTCGTGGGTGGCAAAGCAGGACACCCCCATTCATTTAGTGCAAATGAATTCGTTCGGTTGTGGCCCCGATGCCATCATCGTGGACGAGGTGAAGGATTTGCTGAAACGGCATAACAAATCGTACACCCTTATCCGCATTGACGAAATTGCCAGCACGGGGTCGATCAAACTGCGCTTGCGTTCGTTGGTTGAATCAATCAAACTGAAACACACGATAGAAACAGCCGCTAAAAAGTTTGTCACCACCCGTCCGTTTACCGTGGACGACAAACAAAAAACTATATTGGCACCTTGGTTTGGCGATTTCTATTCGCCCTACATCCCCATGATATTTGCCAAAATGGGTTATAAACTGGTGAACCTGCCTAAGCCGAACAAAAACACGTTGGACACGGCTCTTCAGGTGATGAACAATGAAGTATGCTACCCGGCTTTATTGATAGTGGGCGATTTGATTTCCGCCGTGAAAAGTGGTAACTATGATTTGAATGACGTAGCCATCGGCATCACTCAAACAGCAGGACAATGCCGTGCTACCAATTATATTTCGCTCATAAAAAGAAGCTTAGTGAATGCCGGGTATAAAGACATCCCCGTGGTGGCCATTGCTACCGGGGCGGGAACTATCAACGAGCAACCGGGTTTTGACTTCGATTATAAAAAGGTGTTGTTCACCGTGCTACATGCTATCTTTTTCAGCGATGCCTTGTCGCGATTATATTATGCAACCATCAGCCGAGAGCTAGTGCCCGGACAAAGTGAAGCCTTGAAGGAAAAATACCTGGAGAAATCGGTATTCCTTTTGCAAGAAGGCAAAAATAAACAGCTAAAGCAACTGCTGAAAGAAGCCGTTGCGGAGTTTAATGCCGTGCCTTGTACTGACCGAGAGGTGCAAACCATTGGTATTATCGGAGAGATTTACGTGAAGTATAATTCCTTTGGTAATTACGGTATTGTAAACTGGCTGATAGAACAGGGTATAGAAGTAGCAGTACCACCTATCACTAACTTCCTAATGCAGAACTTTGTAAACAACGATGTGCTGGAAAGCCAGTTTATGCAAAACAAAAGCCAATGGAAACTGGTAAGCCGATTGAGCGAATTTGCCATCAACACGTACATCAATAAATACGAGAAGGTGTTGACTGATTTTGTTCGTTACCGCCCGATAGAAGGAGCTAGAGAGGAAGCCGAACTGGCATCCAAAACGGTGAACCTATTGAACCAATATGGTGAGGGATGGCTCATTCCCGGCGAAATAGCAGGCTATGCCAAACAGGGCATTAAAGATATTATTTGTATTCAGCCTTTTGGCTGTATTGCCAACCACATCGTGGGCAAGGGTATAGAGAAACGAATCAAAAAAGAATATCCTGACATTAACCTGTTGTTTCTCGATTTCGATTACGGCACCAGTCAGGTAAACGTGCTCAACCGCCTACATTTCATGCTGATGGAAAAAGAAAACGATGTGAAAAAATAATTCAACGTTATCCTATAAAAACAAAAAATGGAAAGCAACATAAATGCTTTCCATTTTTTATTAGCTTAAAACTAATAGGCTTAATTCAACACTAATAAAATATCTTTTTCCTCGGCTATACGACGCATATTCATCACGGCGTAACGCATACGACCTAAAGCGGTGTTAATGCTTACGCCTGTTTTTTCGGCAATTTCTTTAAAACTCAAGTCTTCATAGTAACGCAATCTGATTACTTCTTGTTGCGTTTTGGGTAAGTAATTAACCAAACGGGCAACATCTTTCATCACCTGGTCGCGTACCAAATCATCTTCAACACTATTATCGGTTAAATGAACAGTGTCGAATAAATCATAACCATTGCTTTCGTTGGAGCAAGTGTTTTCATTTTGCTCACGACGAAAATAGTCAATAATTAAATTATGTGCGATTCGATTGATCCAAGCTAGGAATTTGCCGTTTTCAACATAACGACCCTGCTTGATAGTGGTGATGGCTTTAATAAAAGTTTCTTGGAAGACGTCTTCGCAGATTTCTCTATTTCGTACCACGAAATAAATATAAGAATAAACTTTGCTTTTGTATCTGTTTAATAAGACTTCAAAAGCAGCGTTACTTCCGTCTGCGTACAATTTAACCAATTCTTCATCGGCTAAGCATTTGTAGCTTTTCATTACTTTGGATTTTTAAGGTTCAAAGTAGGAGTCGTCCTATAGGCAATACAATTTAAGGTTGGTTATGTTTTATTGCTTAATCTTACACAAATTTAGCAAAAAAAATATAACTTGTATCACCTAAAGCCAATTTTAACTAAAATGGATATCCAATTGCAAAATGGTAAGCTATGTCGTTATGATTTACAGGGAAGCACCAGCGCTCGCTTCCGGTTTCCGAAGGGTCATAAAGTTTTACCCCCGCATCTATGCGGAAAAGGAAGAATGAGAAATTAAACCGTAGCCCAAGTCCATAAGCGTAAGCAAGCTGATTGTAGAAAGAATCGAACTTGAACACCCCTCCCTCCTGCGTGTCGTACGAACGAATAGTCCACACGTTACCACCGTCTAAGAACGCGGCACCCTCAAGCACCCAGAACAACTTAAACCGATACTCCACGTTCAAATCCAACTTAACATCACCCACCTGCATAAAGTCGGTTCCACTGGTTGAGCTCTTGTAAATGCCGGGACCCAACGTCCACATAGACCATCCTCGCACACTATTTGCCCCCCCAGCGTAAAAACGCTTTTCAAATGGAACCACATCCGCATTTCCATACGGATAAGCCAAGCCGAAATGGGTATGGTAAACAATTTTATTCCGGGTGTCTATAATTTTATTTTCAGAGAAATCTATTTCACCTTTTGCATACTGTGCATATTGTATATTACCTATTTTATATACCCCGTCTTCTTTCTTTGCATTGGTTAAACTACATATTGCCGACAACAAATTACCCCCTGTTTCTGCACTTCCCCAATAAGAAAAATAACTTAAAAGAGGTTTTGATGGATTTCCCGTGTTACGCGAAAACGAAAAGCCGGTACTCATTATAAAGTGGTTCTCATAACTATATTTAAGTATTGAAGACGCGTTTAGGTAGTTGGTTTTAAAATCATCCGAGATCCGGGGCAAATACACATAACTGATTTCTACCGGGGTGATGGTATAGCGTTCGGTGTTTCGGGAACCCGTAACCCAAACATATTTCAATCCTGAATTAAGAATGGTGCGGGCATACCACGGATTCGTTTGATAATTATAAGACGCGGACAATTCTGTTGATGCCCGAACCCGTTGACGCACTTCTTTGGAAAGAAACGGAAACATAAATTTAGGAAAAGAAAGCGTTGCCTCTGTACTTAAATCAATCGAATTGTTGGACAGCATGTTGGACAGCTCTCCCATCGGCTGATAAGCTGCTCTTGCTTTAATACTGAGCTGCTCGGCACCCTTAAACATATTTCGATGCTGATAGGTGCCATTAACGGCGGTACCTATGTCACCATCCGTATTGTTACCCTCCACCTCCACCGAGAAATTTTGAACCTTTGTAGGCGAAATCAGTATGTAACAATCCAACAAATCGCCGCCTACCTCGCGGAATACAATATTGATATATTTAGTGGTACCCAGGGTGTTTAAAGCAGCATACGTGCGCTCCACATCCTTTTCATCATAATAGGCTCCGGGTGCAATGAAGGTTTTCTCAGCCAACATGGATGGCTTCAATTGCCTTTTTTCATCGTAAAAGAAAATATATCCGCCGTAAAAAACAGTGTCCTTAATTTGCTCCAGCATCTTTTTCTGTGGATTATACCACGGTAAAACCGAAACCGTATTTATTTTCATACGCCGATGGGGAACACGCTCAATGGTTCCATCGGTTTTTGTTTGAAGCATAGGACGCGATTTCAAGGTTATATCCACCTGATTGGAGTTCAACGCGGTATCAGCCTCAACATACAAATAGTCTCTATTAAAGTAATAAAAACCATTCCTTCGGAGCAAGCTAACCAACCGTTGCCGTTCTGTTTCCAACAAATCCACGTCAAACAGATTGCCACGGTTAATGCTAGTACCTATCGTATCGCTAAAAATATAACTACGGATACTGTCGTCATCAATATCGTAACGTATGTTACGAATATAATAAGGCTCATTTCCTTTGACGGAATAAATCAAGTTAGCCTTTTTCTTACGCAAAGCAGTAGTAACCTTAACTTGTGCATTAATATAGCCCTTGTTGGCTAGAAACTTTTGCATCTGGTCGCGGGTTTGAACCGTAAGGTCATTGCTATATATAACCGGGGGCTCCCCTATTTTGCGCAATATTCTGTTTATTTTCTTGGTAGAATCCCGGCCTGACAAGTTGTACACTTTAAGTTGCAAGCGGAATTTACCAAAAATACCTGGATTGGGCTTTTGTCTTAAATAAGGCTTAAGTTCATCCGACCCAATGCCTTTAATATCGGATTTAAAATGCACCCTATTGAGCAAATACTGATCGTCGGGCACATATTTGGTTACGCGACAAGACATCAGCATCAAAGCAAAAAGGAATCCAACAAAAACGAACTTAATTCTCATGCAACTCTATCGTGGTAAAAGGCTTATACACCTTAAATTATTTAAATGCAAATATAGCTGTTTCGCAATTTGTTTCTTAGCTTTGGCGAAAAATAAGTTTCATTATCCATTATCTTATTAACTCACTTTATTCTATTCAAGCACAAAATGTTAAGTAAAAATAAAATAAAAGACCTCCTCTCCCTGTCACAAAAAAAACAAAGGGATGAAAAAGGGCTCTTTATAGCCGAGGGCAACAAACTGGTGGCGGAGTTACTACCCACGTTTCGTTGCACCACACTGGTAGCTACCTCCGAATGGCTATCTGCAAACAAGCCCACATGTGCAAACATTATAGATATTAGCGAAACGGAACTAAAAAAAATATCGTTGCAAAAAACACCACAGCAGGTATTTGCCGTTTTTGAAAAACCAACATACACGTTGAACAGCAACCTGATAAACAAAGCACTATCATTAGCTCTGGACGACATTCAAGACCCCGGCAACATGGGTACCATCATCCGTATAGCGGATTGGTTTGGCATAGAAAACATCTTTTGCTCCCTCCATTGTGCGGATGTATATAACCCGAAAACGGTGCAGGCCACGATGGGAGCCATAGCCCGCGTTAAAATATTTCAGGTAGATTTACCCTCATTTTTACAAGAACAAAAAAACAGCTTCCCTATATTCGGTACTTTTTTGGATGGAGAGAATATGTACGCGGAGAACCTGCCCGACAAGGGCATTATTGTGATGGGAAATGAAGGTAACGGAATAAGCCCGGAAGTGGAACAACAAATAAACAAACGCCTCTTTATCCCTAATTATCCGGCTGACAGAAGTACGTCCGAATCGCTCAACGTGGCGGTAGCCACAGCCATCGTGTGTGCCGAATTCAGAAGGAGAAGTTTAAAATAATTTCAGCAGCGAAGTTTCCGGCAAAATTCTTTTTTCGATCAAATCAAGTCCTTCCAACAAATACAGTTGGGCAATGATCCCTTCCTCCAGGGGAAACGGATGTGCATCATACAACTTATCCAACACGGAAAAAACAAGCTGACCCCGGAAATCCATTAAATCAAGGTTTTCAAAAAGAGGAGGAAGCAATATACCGTTGTAAAAAACGGTGGTATGGAGCTCTTCGGGAAAGTCGTTCAACGAAAACAGGCGGGAAACAATCCCTTTTTCATTTATTTCAATCACTCCCTTGGCTACAATGCAACCGGGATTACAATAAATAAAATGAGCCCCGAAGCGTTGCATTACTTCTTTTCCAGTTTCATGCTTCTAGCCGTGAGGCTATCCACCACCCGTTGATGCATTTTTTGAAGGATAGGCGTATGCTTTGCATACCATACCATTGAGCTGTCGTATTGAGCCAACGTGATGCCATGTTTTTTCAAGATGGCATTATAATAAGGTATCCGTGTGGAATCGCCCACAGGTATTTGCTTTACACTGGCACTGCCATCGAACAAATATAAATCGATCATTACCGATGTCATTTTTTCTTCGGGCAATACATCCTTGGGCTGAGAAGATTTTTTACAGGATAACGCGGTGAGAGAAATAAGTAATCCTAACAAAAATACGATACCTATATTATGCTTTTTCATTTTCATTATTCTTTTTAGATTTCGATTCCAAGCTTTTATTTAGTTCTTTACGATAAAATATAAGCACTAAAGCAACCCCCACCGTAACAGCCGAATCGGCAAAATTAAATACCGGCTTAAAAAAGATTGTTTCACCCATGCCGTCTTTTATCAGCGGGAAGTAAAACATATCCACCACTTTACCGTAGAAATAGGGGGCATAGCCTCCACCGTGGGGGAAAAGCGTGGCAAGCTGCCCGTAACTGTGCGAAAAGATGCGACCGTAAAAAATACTGTCGATCAAATTGCCCACGGCACCTGCCAGTATAAGGCCGATGCAAGCGACAAAGCCAAATTGGTATTGCTGCTTGATGAGCTTTGTCAAATAGTAAATAATGGCTCCCGAGGCCACGATACGAAAAAGGGTGAGGAATAATTTACCTACAACCTCCATCCCGAAAGCCATGCCCGGATTTTCAACAAACAAGAGCTGAAACCAACCGGTAACGGAAACGCTTTCGCCAAGAGCAAAATGTGTTTTAACCCATATCTTCAAGGCTTGATCTATAATTAATACACCTATTACTATAGCTACAAGTCCTATCGTTTTATTCTTTGACGACATAAAGAGATTTTTAATTATAAAAAATTCGACAACCGAGCACATCGCCTGGTTGTCGAATAAATATGCAATATGTTTTGTTATTTACTTTACGCCTGCACCTTTTGCTTCAATGCTTAATGTAGCATGAGGTACGGCTCTTAATCGTTCGGCGGGAATCAATTTTCCGGTTTCACGACAAATTCCATAGGTTTTATTCTCAATGCGCACTAAAGCAGCTTGCAGATGTTGTATAAACTTCATCTGACGTTGGGCTAAACGGCCAGCTTCTTCTTTACTTAACGTTGCCGCTCCTTCTTCCAACACTTTAAACGTGGGCGAAGTATCTGCCGTATCATTACCATCCATATTGGTTAGCGTAGCTTTAAGCAATTCGTAATCGCTATTCGCTATTTTAAGCTTGTCTAAAATAATGGCCTTGAATTCTTCCAATTCAGCATCTGTGTATCTCATTTTTTCTGCCATAGCTGTTGTGTTTTAATGTAAATAAATTCGTACCATCTTACTCATTTAGAGTGTGCGAATATAATCTATTTTTTATAAAGTATAAAAACTTGTTTATAAATAATACTTGTCAATGAAACAAACACTTTTTACGCTGAAAAGTTTACACCTTCTTCACAAATAAATGAACTACAAAATCCTCGAAGTCTAATTCCGTGGGATTATCAATAGTATCCACCAACTGAATTTCGTTGGCCAACACCTGTGATGCTATATACGAACCGAAATCGGTAATGGCCTCATCCATCTCTGCCGAGCGTTTTACTTGCACCGTAATACGATCGGTGATTTCAAATCCGCTGGATTTACGTAGGTTCTGAATCCGGTTAACCAACTCACGTGCCAAGCCTTCTTTTTGCAGTTCGAGGGTGATGGTTATATCCAGGGCGATAGTGAGGTAGCCGTTGTTGGTTACCAACCAGCCTGGAATATCTTCTGACATGATTTCCACGTCGTCCACCGCTATTTCGATACTTTCACCGTTGATATTGAATGTATAAGTTCCGTTTTTCTCAAAGCTGGCAATGTTTTCCTGGGTGAAAGCCTGAATTTCGGCAGCCACCTGCTTCATATTCTTTCCGCATTTAGGCCCCAATTTCTTGAAATCGGGTTTAATACGTTTTACCAATATGCCGGCGGAATCGTCCACGAAGTTGATCTCTTTTACATTTACCTCGCTTAGAATAATGTCTTTTACCTTATTTATATATTCCTGTTGTTTAGCTTCCAGCACAGGAATCATAATGGTTTGCAGTGGCTGACGCACTTTGATGCTTACCTTTTTACGCAATGCAAGGGTCATAGACGAAATGTCTTGTGCCAATTGCATCCGTTCTTCCAACGCCTTGTCCACCAAGCTGTCGTTGCAAACAGGGAACAGGGCTAAATGGACGGATTCGCTTTTGTCTTTACCTGTAACCGCGTTCAAATCGAGGAACAACTTATCGGCATAGAATGGAGCGATAGGAGCCATCAAGCGCGACACCGTTTCCAAGCAAGTATAAAGCGTTTGGTAAGCTGCCAGTTTATCTTCATCCACATCGCCACCCCAAAAACGTTTACGGTTGAGGCGCACGTACCAGTTACTCAAATTATCATTTACAAAATTGGAAATGGCACGACCTGCACGCGTAGGTTCGTAGTCGGCATACGCAGCATCCACATCTCTGGTAAGCGTATTCAGTAAGGAAATAATCCAACGGTCTATTTCAGGGCGTTTTTCTACCGGCACTTCGGCTTGCGAAAAATCGAATTTATCCACATTCGCGTAAAGTGAGAAGAAAGAATAGGTATTATACAATGTGCCGAAGAACTTACGACGCACTTCTTCAATTCCTTCCACATCAAATTTCAAATTGTCCCAAGGCGATGCATTGGTTATCATATACCAGCGCAAAGGGTCGGAACCATATTTCTCGATGGAGCCAAACGGATCAACACCATTGCCCAAGCGTTTGGACATCTTGTTGCCGTTTTTATCCAACACCAATCCGGTAGAGATAACATTCTTAAACGCCACGCTTCCCTTTATCATCGTGCTAATAGCATGCAGGGTAAAGAACCAGCCACGGGTTTGATCCACCCCTTCGGAAATGAAGTCGGCGGGGAAGTTAGCCCCACTATCCAGTTTTTCTTTGTTCTCAAACGGATAGTGTAATTGGGCATACGGCATGGAACCGGAGTCGAACCAAACGTCGATCAAATCCAATTCACGTTTCATGGGTTTACCACTAGCCGATACCAAAATAATTCCATCCACATACGGACGGTGAAGGTCTATATTTTCGGGGGCATAATTTTCTTTTGAATAATCGCCCACCTTGAATTTCTTATACGGATTCTCTTTCATAAATCCGGCTGCAACCGATTTTTCTATTTCAGCCATCAGCTCTTCCATCGAACCGACACAGAGTTCCTCTGCTCCATCCTCGCTTCGCCAGATAGGAAGCGGCGTTCCCCAGTAGCGGGAGCGCGACAGGTTCCAGTCGTTCAGGTTCTCCAGCCATTTGCCAAAGCGGCCTGTTCCGGTGGAAGCAGGTTTCCAGTTGATGGTGTTGTTCAGTTCTATCATCTTATCACGCGCAGCAGTGGAACGGATAAACCAGCTATCCAACGGATAATATAACACGGGTTTGTCCGTGCGCCAGCAGTGTGGATAGGTATGTGTATGCTTTTCTATTTTGAACGCCCGGTTCTGTTGCTTTAGCATCACGCAGATGTCAATATCCAGCGTAACGTCTTTTTCGGTCAGTTTTGGGTCGTAATCGTTTTTCACGAAACGGCCTGCATATTCCTTGTACAAGGCTACATTTACATTCGCTTTTACATAACTCGCGTCCAAGTCCTCAAGCAGGTAATATTTACCCGTTAAGTCCACGGCAGGGCGAAGGTTACCCACCTTATCCACCAATTGCAACGGTGGCACTCCGGCAGCTTTAGCCACACGAGCATCATCCGCACCAAAAGTAGGTGCAATATGCACAATACCCGTACCATCCTCGGTAGTAACATAATCGCCGGGGATAACACGGAATGCACCCTCGCCGGGATTCATCCATGGGATAAGTTGCTCGTATTCCATGCCCACCAAGTCAGAGCCCTTGTATTCGGCTACAATTTTAAAGGGGATGAGTTTATCACCCGCCTTGTAATCGGACAAAGCCAAATCAGCCGCCTTCGGGTTGAAGTGAGCCGAAACCAAATCCTTAGCCAAAATAGCCGTGATAGGTTCCGAGGTATATGGGTTGTAGGTTTGAACAGCTACATACAAAATTTTAGAGCCAACACACAGCGCGGTGTTGGACGACAGCGTCCAAGGCGTGGTAGTCCAAGCCAGGAAATACACATCGCCCCAAGCAGAACCAAAAGAGAGATTCTTAGGGTTTGCCGTTACCTTGAATTGCCCCACCACGGTGGTATCTTTCACGTCGCGATAACAACCGGGTTGGTTTAGCTCGTGCGAACTCAAGCCCGTGCCGGCGGCAGGCGAATAGGGTTGAATGGTGTAGCCTTTGTATAAATAGCCCTTGTTGTAAAGCTGTTTAAGTAGCCACCAAAGAGATTCTATATATTTATTGTCGTAAGTAACGTAGGGGTCGTTCATATCCACCCAGTAGCCCATTTTGCGGGTAAGGTCTTCCCACTCGCGGGTAAACTTCATCACCTCCTTGCGGCAAGTGGCATTATATTCGTCCACCGAAATCTTTTTACCAATATCTTCTTTGGTAATGCCTAGCGATTTTTCCACGTTCAGCTCCACGGGTAGCCCGTGGGTGTCCCACCCGGCTTTGCGGTTTACCTTGAAGCCTTTCATGGTTTTGTAGCGGCAGAAAATATCTTTGATGCTGCGAGCCATCACGTGGTGAATGCCCGGCATTCCGTTAGCCGAAGGAGGTCCTTCATAAAAAACAAACGAAGGAGCACCCTCGCGTTCTTTCACACTTTTATGAAACACATCTTTCTCATCCCAACGGTTCAATATCTCCTTGTTGATTTCAGATAAGTTAAATCCTTGATACTCGGCAAATTTCTTACTCATATCTTAATTGGTAATTCTTCTCTTTTTAAGCGCACAAAATTACGCTTAATAAATTATTTATCAAAAGAAAATGTAGTAGAGAACCAGCATGAAATAAAAAAACAATTCCTAATAAAGAATAAATTACAGCGTTATAGTTTGAGTTGTTCGTTACTTTAAAATAATTTTGTAAAAAATTACCGTATTTTATGAGTGATTCACCACAAGAACAAGAGATAAAAGCTCTAGGGTTGATTTTGTTGCGTACAGGTTCTATGTTGATGAGCAATGGAGCGAGCACCGCCCGCATCCGTATGACGATAGATCGGATTGCCAATAACTTTGGTTACGATGCTGATTTGTTTATTACACACAGAGCCCTTACCCTTAGTCTGAGTGATAAGGACAACGATCACACGTTTAGCAGCTTGAAGCGCACCGACCCTCAGGGTGTGAATTTTAAAATAGTGTCCGGTATCAGCCGGATGAGTTGGAGTGTAAAAGAGCAGGGATGGTCTTTTGAGCAAATAGAAAAGGAGCTAGACAGGCTCACCTCCATTCCGCATTACCCACGGTTGGTACTGCTATTGCTGGTTGCATTGGCCGGAGCTTCGTTTTGCGGATTGGCCGGGGGCAACCCTTTAGCCATGTGTATTTGCTTCGCGGCTTCGTTTATAGGCCTTTTCGTAAGGCAGGAAGCACATAAAAGACATTTCAACATATACCTGTGTGTATTCTTTGCAGCCTTTACGGCAGCCATGTTTGCCGGATCTTTCTGCAAACTGTTCCCCAACAGTGACCTGGAGAAAGCATTTGCCACCTCGGTACTGTTCCTGATTCCCGGTGTACCCTTGATAAACTCTTTTACAGATCTTTTCGACGGCAATATCTTAAACGGTATGCTGCGAATAGTACACGGGCTTATCATTGCCTTTATGATTGCCCTTGGGTTAGTGTGTTCTATTGCTATTTATAAATTTTAAGCTTAATTGGTGTGGATTGGATTGTCATTGTTGAAAAAAGCATTTTTGGAGCAGGTGCAGCCTTAGGCTTCGGAATACTGTTTAACGTCCCTAACCGGACATTAATATATATCGCCCTACTAGGATTGACAGGTGTTTGCCTGAAAAATATCGCTATCGGGCTGAATATCAATATCATTCTCGCTTGTTTTATCGGAGCTTCGGTTGTAGGCCTTTTAAGTATGGTGGCCTCCAAGAGTAAACATTCGCCCCCGCTTGTTTTTTCCATTCCGGGCGTAATACCTATGGTGCCGGGTATATTTACCTACAAACTGATGTTGGGTATGATAAAACTAACGGGCGAAACGGGAAATAATTTTGACACGGCTCTTGATGATACCGTTAGTAACGGACTGAAAGCCATCTTCATTCTTATGTCATTGGCCGTAGGAGTAAGCATGCCGAACCTCATTTTCAGAAAAGAATCTTTCCATGAGATGACTATTTTGTCACGGATGGAAAGAAAGGTAAAATTCTCCAAAAGAGTGAAACGACACAAGCGAATTTAATTTTTGTGTGAAAAAATTTAGAGTTTGGCTCAACTATTGTACATTTGTTGCTGAAATAATTATTAACTTTTAACCTAAAATTTTTATGAAAGCACTTAAAGTACTATTCAGCACTGCATTTATCGCTTTTGGTTTGAGCGTTTTTGCTGCACAAGGGCCTGTCATTATCGACGAAAATTTTCAATCATTTAAAGAGCAAGGATGGAAAAACGACACCCTTTGCAACTATAAAAAGATTGATTCCAAGGCCTCTTTCTCCGTAGATAAAACGTATAAAGGAAATAACGTAAAATTTGAATTCACCAAAGCTGCTGTAACTCCAACCTGTGAAACAAAAAAGACTCCGGCTAAAGCAGGTGTAAGTAACGGCTATGTTGAAGTGGCAAAAAAAGACGGCTCATTGGTTATTAGCGAACAAGCTTACATCTCAACCATTGATGTTAGTGCTTCTGCTGCAGGCGACGGACGTGGATTTGCTTTATACAAATCAGTAAAAGGTGGCGACTGGGTAAAGGTGGGCGAATACATCGGTAACAAATCAGAAGGAGCTGATGCTCAATACGGATTTACCAACACCATTACCATTAACGAAAGCAACGTATCGTTGAAATTTGCTCCTACCATGGGTGCCACCAAAGAAGGCCCTGCATTGCAGAACTTCCGCATTCACGACATTAAAGCTTACGGAAAATAATTTTTCCGGCAACAATAAATACAAAATCAAGCCTCACCTATTGTGAGGCTTTTTTGTTCTTCTTCCAATCAAAATATTTCTATCTTTGTAGTATTCATGGATAAATTGTTTCACATATTTGAATTAACAGAAGATCTTGTAAAGGACATAAGAGCACGGGACTACGAGGCTCACCTCCACGATTTTGAAGAACTCATTATTGTTACACGAGGATCGTTAGTGCATTTTATCGATTTTGAGCAGGAAAAAGCTAACGCTCCATTCTTTTGCTATATATCTATGGGAAAAATGCACAAGCTTATTCCACATGAAGATTTGAGAGGCTGGGTTATCAACTACAAACCTGAATTTATGCCCGACTCCAAACTAAGTTTTTATTCCAATTTTTTCACCTCCACCAATATTCCATTGTCGTCCGCCTCCTGTATTAACCAATACAGCAACCTGTGCAAACTAATTGAGGACGGGTATAAACATGAACCCGTGGATTATGCCTCTCTGCGTAACTTGCTGTCCGGCTTAATATCCATGATTGAAGCCGAACGAAAAAATAATATGCCCGTGGAAACGGTGGCAAGAGCTTCGCAAATAGAGACCTTCAACCGTTTTCTGAAAATTTTGGAAGAAAACTTCAAGCAAAATGAAGGCGTTTCGTTCTATGCCGAGAAAATGAATATGTCCGAACGGAATCTAAACATTATAAGTAAAAATAACTTTCAAAAAAGCGTATCCGAAATCATAGAAACCCGTAAACTGATTGAAGCCAAACGCCTGTTGCTGCACACCAATAAATCGGTATCCGAAATTGGATTCGAACTGGGATATAACGAAAAATCCTACTTCACCCGTGTGTTTCACAACAAAATGAGCATCACCCCGTCCCAATTCCGCGAAATGAGCCAATCCATCATTTCCTAAAAGTACCACTCCTTTTCCGATTACTGTTACCACCTGCTTTGCTATGGTTTATATCTTTGTATCAAACAAATAAACAAAGACTATATAAACATTTAACCATTCTGTCGGTTATAGTTTTATATAAAACTTTGTAAAAACAAAGATTATATAACTATTTAAAAATTATGAAAATTATGAAAGCAACAACATTACTCACGAAGGTATTAGTAACCTCACTACTATTGGTAACAATTACAACCGGAGCCAGTGCTTCCGGCAAGAAACAGTATTCAAAAGAAATGCAGTCAAAAATAGATTCCTTGCAGAAGATATTGAAAACGTACGAAGCCGGCACTGCAACACTGGAAAAAAACTTAATCACTTTTGATACCTTGGACTACACCGTATTCAGCAATCAGGAATGGGTTAGGATGCACGAAAGCCACGACAAAGACATCAAAGTAAATTGGCCTGACGGACATTCTACCGTGGGTCTTGACCGACACATTGAGGATATGAAAGCAATGTTTGTTTACGCTCCCGACACCCGGGTTAAAGTTCACCCCGTACGTTTCGGTTCTGCTAATGGCGAATGGACAAGTGTAATCGGGGTATTTGAAGGCACATTTACCAAACCAATGCCTATAGGTAACGGTAAGTTTATTCAACCTAACGGCAAAGCATTTAAATTACCAATGTGTACAGTAGGTCACTGGAAAAACGGGGTAATGATTGAAGAATACTTATTCTGGGATAATGCAACTTACGCAGCTCAACTTGGATTAAAATAACAACTAAAATAAAGATTATGACAACTTCAACTAAAGGAGCAAAATGGGTAATAGACCCCGCTCACAGCAAAATAGGATTCAAAGTAAAACACCTTATGATAGCCAACGTACAAGGCAGTTTCAAAAAATTTGATGCCAACGTAAGTATCGACAACGAGGATGTATCTACACTAAGTGTATCAGTAAAAATTAATACAGCATCCATCAGCACCGAAGCAGAAGACCGGGATACCCACTTGAAAAGTGCCGATTTCTTCGACTCGGAAAAATATCCGAACATAACGTTTGAAAGCACCAGTGCAAAAGACCTTGGCGACGAGATGTACGAACTAAAAGGGAACCTCACCATCAAGGAAACAACTAAACCAATAACCTTAACGGTGGAATATGGTGGAACCATGACCGACCCTTGGGGAAACACCAAAGCAGCATTCAACGTCACGGGAGAAGTGAATCGTAAAGACTTCGGCATGGTATGGAACGCAGCCCTCGAAACTGGAGGCGTACTGGTTGGCGACAAAGTAAAACTTGATTGTGATGTGGAATTTACCAAGGTAGCCGAATAAACAAATCGTTTATCATAAAAGAAAAAAGCAAGCTTTCGCGCTTGTTTTTTTCCTTTCATCCTAATAAACTTTCACCCTTCTTAACTCTCTATCTCACACGCTTACTAGCTAGGCATCTGATTATTTCTTATCTTTGCGGATTATCAACTTTTCGTCATGGCAAAGCAAGGAAATATAATTATAAAAGGGGCTAGAGTTCACAACCTTAAGAATGTTGACGTGGAAATTCCACGCAATAAACTGGTAGTAATCACAGGCCTTTCGGGTTCGGGAAAATCGTCGTTGGCTTTCGATACGCTCTATGCCGAAGGCCAACGCCGCTACGTGGAAAGCTTATCCAGCTATGCCCGCCAGTTTTTGGGCAGGATGAGTAAACCCGAAGTGGATTACATCAAAGGCATCCCGCCCGCTATAGCCATACAACAAAAGGTAAACACCCGCAACCCCCGCTCCACGGTAGGTACCAGCACGGAGGTGTACGAATATGTCAAGCTCCTGTATGCTCGTGTGGGGAAAACTTTTTCACCCATTTCGGGCGAACCGGTAAAAAAGCATAACCCGGAAGATGTACTCAATTACCTGCTCATCTTCCCCGAAGAAACCAAAGCAATAATACTGGCTCCTATCGTTTTACCCGAAGACCGGGATTTGATTAAGCAACTAGAGGTGCTTCAACAGCAAGGATTCAGCCGCGTAGAAGTTAAAGGTGAAATTTTACGCATTGCTGACGTAATAGAAAACACTGCACTTATACCGGAGGGAAGCAAGGTGTTTTTGGTAATCGACCGTGTAAGCGTTGACCACGAACCTTCCACTCTGAGCCGCATAACGGATTCGGTGGAAACTGCTTTTTACGAAGGAAAAGATAGTTGCTACGTGTTGGTCTATACCGACGATAAACCTACCCGCAAACATTTCTCTAAACGATTTGAAGCCGACGGCCTGGTGTTTGAAATGCCATCAGAACAACTTTTCAGCTTCAACAATCCGCTTGGAGCCTGCCCCAAATGTGAAGGCTTCGGACGTGTAATAGGCATCGACGAAAACCTTGTAATACCCAACAAAGCCCTATCCATCTACGAAGATGCCGTGGCTTGCTGGAAGGGTGAAACTATGAGCGAATGGAAAAAAGTACTGATCCACCACGCTGATAAATTCGGCTTTCCTATTCACAAACCCTACTATCAACTTACGGACGAACAACGTCAACTCTTGTGGACGGGGAACAAATATTTCCACGGGCTGAATGATTTTTTCAAGCACCTGGAGGATGGACAATATAAAATACAATACCGTGTGATGCTGGCACGCTACCGGGGCAAAACAATCTGCCCCGAATGCCACGGATCTCGCTTGAAAAAAGAAGCCGGTTGGGTAAAAGTGGGTGGAAAATCGATCACCGAACTGGTGGATTTGCCTATTAATGAACTGAAACTGTTTTTTGACAAACTACAATTGAGTAAAGCCGATGCCGCCACGGCCAAGCGTCTGCTGACGGAAATAAACCATCGGCTTCAGTTCCTGCTCGACGTGGGCTTGGGCTATCTCACCCTCAACCGATTGAGCAACACGCTATCAGGAGGCGAAAGCCAACGCATCAACCTAGCTACATCGCTAGGTAGCAGTCTGGTAGGCTCCTTATATATTTTGGATGAGCCTAGCATCGGGCTGCACTCGCGCGACACCCAGTTGCTTATCAAGGTACTGCACCAACTTAGGGATTTAGGCAACACGGTAGTGGTAGTGGAGCACGACGAGGAAATTATCCGTGCAGCCGATTACATTGTTGATATTGGCCCTTTGGCAGGCCGTCTGGGAGGCGAAATAGTATTTGAAGGCAACTACGAAGATATTACCGAAAAAGCCAAAACGCCCAACGATTCTTTTACCATTAAATATATTACAGGCGAAGATAAGATAGAAATACCCGCAACTCGCCGCAAGTGGAACAACTACATTGAGGTACTTGGTGCCAGCGAAAACAACCTGAAAGGAATAGACGTAAAATTCCCACTTAATATCATTACCGTGGTAACGGGGGTGAGTGGTTCGGGAAAATCATCGTTGGTTCGGGATGTGTTCTATGCCGGATTGAAAAAATATCTTGGTGGGGTCGACAAAGTAGGTTCGTTCGGTTCGCTACAAGGCAGTATGCACTTGGCTACAGATATTGAGTTTGTAGATCAGAATCCCATTGGGAAATCATCCCGCTCCAACCCGGTAACTTACCTGAAGGGGTACGATGAAATTCGTAAACTATTTGCCGACCAGCAATTGAGCAAGCAGATGGGCTATACTGCTGCCCATTTTTCATTCAACGTGGAGGGTGGTCGATGTGATGAGTGTCAGGGCGAAGGTACCATCACCGTGGAAATGCAGTTCATGGCCGACCTTGTGTTGAAATGCGAAAGCTGCCATGGCAAACGCTTCAAAAACGAGATTTTGGAAGTGCTATTCAAAAATGCTTCTATCTACGATATATTGGAAATGACCGTGAACCAGGCCATCGAATTTTTTAGCGAAGCAAAAGAAAATAGTATTTGTAAAAAAATAGTAAAACGAATAAAGTCGCTGCAAGATGTAGGATTGGGCTATATCAAACTAGGGCAATCGTCCAGCACGCTTTCGGGAGGTGAAAGCCAACGGGTGAAACTGGCTTTCTTCCTGGCTAACGAAAAAACGGAACCAACTATCTTTGTATTCGACGAACCTACCACGGGACTTCATTTTCATGACATAAAAACACTGATGAAGGCTTTCAACGCGCTGATTGAAAAAGGGCACACGATTATCATCATCGAGCACAACATGGACGTAATCAAGTGTGCCGACCATGTTATAGACATCGGGCCCGAAGGTGGTATTCATGGTGGAAACATCGTATTTGAAGGCAGCCCCGAAGAGTTGGTGAAATGTAAAGAATCCTACACGGGAAAATATTTGAAAGATAAATTATAAAACATAAACCTTCTAAGTTTTGAAAACTTAGAAGGTTTTAATCAAATGTCATTTATGTAATCCCTTCAAGAAGGAATCGATATGCCTGGATACTTTGTCGGGATTAATTTCCGAAGCGGTAACCATAGTACCGGTATCATAAATATCACCAAACTCACGGTTGATGCCCGTACCAAACACTTTCATTGTGGACGAAAGTTTATAATAGGAGTTGATGAGCGGCGGAATATTAATACCTCTTTTACGCACAAACTGAACCAGTTTATTGTAGTTTTCCTCCGCATCATTTCCATCAAAAATAGCTTCTATCTCAGGTGAAGATGCCGAGTTCTTATCAAAAAATACATCCTTACAAACCAACAAACCTTTATCGTCGCCCAACTGTTTATTCATAAAGTAGAAAATAGCATTTCTTGCCATTTCATCGTACTGAGGATAGATGGTTATTTTGCCTATAATGTAGCGGGTATCGGGCTCAAAAAAGGGGATAACGAGCAAGCCGTCCCACAAATTATCAAAGGCGAAGATGCTTTTAGTATGGATTTGGGTGGATTGATAATCGGGATGTATAAAGGCACGCCCCAAATCGATGGTATATGGTAAGTAATTTTTTAAGAATTCATCGGAGAAGTGAAACATGTGTTCCGTTACAATGAGTGGCTGTCCATCGGGTTTTATTTTCATATCCCTACCGTGTAGGAAGCGGTATCCGCCTATAATTTCGCGGTCGTGAGGGTTCCACACCACAAGCTGTTTATATGGTTTTTCCATATAATCAAAGTCATCTACATCAAGCTCTTCACCACATCCACCGCCACCTAACCGAAAGGAAAGCTCACGGATTCTACCTATCTCACGCATGGTATGGGGCGAGTTGTGAGCCGTGATTAAATAAATTTGGTTACTTCCTTTATTCGTGTCTCGAATAAACTTTTCAGCAGTGAGTTCTCCCAAGATTAGATTTCTGTCTATGGGTGGGATTATTTGCTTCATATATTTCTCTGTTGATAACACAAAAATAAATAAAGTTTTGTGTTTTCCGTATGGAAAGCTATTAAAAATGCAATAAAATAAAGCGGGATGATTTTATATTTCAATGCTCGCGAATCGCCTAAGGGGAAATATCTTTTTATTTTCTCTCATTGGCTTGTTTTGATATTTCTTTGGAACCAGCAAGCGAATGGCGTTGCTGATAACCTCTACGGTGGTAGGATATTTCACTTCCAAGGTTTCTCCATCACAATGGAAGCAAGAGGAGGATACGTGTTTGATTTCCACTTGACGAAAACTTACCGTTTCTACAAAGGGCATTTTATCAATAAATCCGCCCAGTAGAGCGGTGGTCATTAATGGTGCCAGCACCTGTGGAAATGGATGCACAATGGTTGCCTGCAACATCCCGTCGGACAGGTTGGCTGCCGGAGCGATGAACGCATTGTTGCCATACTGGTTGGCGTTGGAAAAAGTTACAAGGAAAAATTTCCCTTTATGCTCTACCCCGTCAATTACAAACTCGGCTTCAACAGGGTTGTAGGACAATAACAGTTTCAGTATATTTTGTACATATCGTTGACTGCCACGGCGTTTACCTTTGTTGAAAACGGAGGCTATATGGGCATCAAAGCCAAAACCACAGGTGCAAAAGAAATATTGCCCGGCAACTTTTCCTGCATCCACGGCTTGCACCTGACCTTCCAATAGATATTTTGCAATTTCGCTTTTTCTTTCGGGGATTTTTATCATCCTGGCCAAGCCATTGCCCGAACCACGTGGCACAATAGCAATGGGAGTATCTTTGTTTACCAAAGCGGAGGCTATTTCATTGAAAGTTCCATCACCTCCCACCGAAACAATAGTACAATTTTCCTTGTCTAAGTTTTGGGCTACCACTTCCGAAGCGTGTCCCTTCCGTTTCAAATCAACACATTGAATATCAACAAAGGGGGATTTTACTTCTTCTATCAAATCAAGGCAAAATTTTTTATTATTTGAGTTTCCGGCAATCGGATTTACTATAAAACAGAAATTTTTTTTAGCTTTTGCTATCATATTCTATTTACATCTAAATATTCAAACAGACTATGAGATTACCTGTTCGTACTTTGACAAAAACATTGCAAAGATATGTATTTTTAGTAAAATTTTTTGAAAAATAATTATGCCTAACAAAGCACATGAAATACCGGCAATAGCATCCAAAATATAATGATGACCTGAATACACGGCTGTAAACCAAATTCCGGCCATTATAAAGCCAAACAACCATTTCATATTTTTAACATTACTCTTGAAGGAGTAATAAAAAACTATGGCCGGATAGGCACAATGAAGCGAGGGCATCGCAGCAAATACATTTGAATTGCGTGCATACAAACCGTAGAACACTTTCAGGTGTACCAAGGCATCAAAACGGCCTAAGCCTGCCGTGTTGCCTCCCGTACCTTGCAGAAAGTGAAATCCATACTTAGCCACATACCAAGGCGGAGCGGCTGGGTGAATATAGTACCCACAAAAACCAATGAGATTTACCAAAAGGAACGTAAGGGAGAAATGTAAAAATTGCTTTTTGTTTTTCAGATATAGCCAAAATGCAAATGCAAGTGGAACAGGCACCCAGGTTAAATAAAACAACCCGCACAAAAAATCAAGTATCGAGTTATGATGCAAGGCAAAGTATTCATTGGGGGTAACTACCACTCCATTACTTGAAAAGCCAAACCCTAATTTTTCCAGATTATAAATTCCGGCAATGTCCACCGGGTTTACCCTGTAGTTAGGATATACTTTCATCAAATCGTACAGCACTCCAAACACAAGAAATATACTAAACCCTAATATAAACCGCCGGGTGACGCCTGACAACCAAATGCAAGCGTTAAAAGCCCCAAAAATAATCCAATTCTCAACCTTAATACCAATAAGAGATTGAATTATAACAAGATAAATGGTTGAAGCTAGGAGTGCGTATAATCGTATCTTTACTAGAGTGTCTTTCTGAAGCATGATTACAAATTTATTCTTTCCGAGATTTTCTTTTTGGTTTTGGTGGAAATGCCTGAAAGCTCAATGTATTTAAATGACAGCGGCATCCCCAACGCATTGTTTTCGGCTTTGATAAAAACACTTTCGAGTTCGGCCGTTTCGTTTGCTATTTTAATAAGTGCTTTATAGCCCGCAGCTGTTTTTGCCAGCAGCATATCCCGCTTATTGAAATTGTTGAACTTCAATACAAAGGATGCTTTGGACTTATCGGTGGCTTTACATTTTACACCAAAAGCTCTTCGTTGAATAAACGACAAATCGGCTTTCCGGCCTCCTTCTTCAAAACGAACCCAGTGCATTTTTACAGGGTCGTCTTTATCCAAGCTACCGTCGGGGAGCGTGTTCAAGTCGTAAACAATGGTGTTTTTATTATGCGAACGTTGCAGGTAGAACAGCATTTTATCCGTTTTTTGCGGAACGGGGTAGCCTGCTTGTGCATTTGCAACAAATCCATTCAGAATGAACAAAAACCAAATTAAAAACAGAATGAATTTTTTACAAGAGAATAATTTATTTCTGATTATCATAACACTGCTGTTATTTTCCACAAGATTGATTGTCGCCATTTATTACTTTACGGCAATAGTTCAATCTTTTTATGGCGGTAATATTAGACATGATTGCAACAACTGCAATAGGAATAACAAAGATGGAAATGGTTTCAATAAGATCGTGAGACGAATTTACATATAGTTTTTGGTTGCCCCCGGTTAGTGATGATACTATGCCACATATTATGCCGGACACACTAATGGTAACTACTCGCTCTGGTCGCTGCATCAGCCCCTCTTTGCATTGAATACCGAGTCCCTCAGCCCGTGCACGCACGTAGCTAACCATCATGGAGCCTACCAATGCCATGAAAGCAAACATGGAGCTGATGAAATAATGGTGTGACACGAGATAATAACAGATACCGAAAAACATGATTAGCTCACTATACCTGTCGAGCACGGAATCGTACAACGCCCCGAATTTGGACGACATGTTGCCCAATCTGGCGGTTTGCCCATCAAGCATATCAAAAAGCCCGGCAAAAAGGATTAGCCCCGAAGCCCAACCGATGTAAGAAAGATCGCCCCGCTCGCCATATTCGCCACCAATAATAAAAACTACCGTGGCTAAAATATTTATTACCAGCCCAATGGTTGTAATCATATTGGGAGTAATATGTAATTTTATAAAGACCCTAATGAGTGGATTAATAATTTTGTAAATGGTCTGTTGTGCCCAATCTCTTGCTTTCATGTTGTTTCTGTTGTTGTTTTTTAAAAATCAAATCTAAATCGTGCACGAATTCCCCAAGGAGAAACGTGAGCATAATCTAAATAGGTAAACCGCCTTACCAGGTCAACCCTGAAAAATTTGAATATATTGGTTATACCTACACTGCCTTCAATATAAGGCGTTCCACCAAGCGGATGTGTTATTACCGTGCCATCATTTTCGGTAGGCAGCTTGTATAAGCTAGTATTATATTCGGGGTTATTGTTTTTGCTCAAATCGCCATACAAAACCTTGCACGACATTACTTCTCTCCATTTCAATCGATTGAATAACGGTATTTTATTAAACAATAACCCGTAAAAACAATGATCTACATTAAGTGATGTATATTCGTCGCCTACAAATTCCATAAAGTTCATCAAGTTGTACGACAAAATTTGGTACGAATAGGTTTGGTTGGCACGTGGAAGGTCTAACAACGGATATGGTACCTTTCCAAAGATTTTGCCTGACTCCCAAACCACATCGGTGATCCCAAATATGGACCAATAGAATGATTTTGTAATTGAGAATTTCAGATTTTGATAATTATAATCGTTGCCCCATAACTTTGAACCCAAGGTGCATTGTAATTCAATAACCGGTTGCGCTGTTTGAATAGGCACACGATACAACTTTGTTTGATAGAATTTTTCATTCGGTGCATACCTTAAATCCAAGCTGAATTCAGATATATTCAAATGGTCAACTGTATTTGTATGTGAGAGGTCTGCGCTATCATTGTTGAAGTACAAACTTCCGCCCGGCGTTTGCCGGTTAAACAGGTAACCTACTTTGTATGAAAAATGGTTATCAAATTCGTTCAGATGTTCTATTTTTATTGTCTTATTGTAAAACAGCTTATCGTTCACCCCTCTTTTGATAGACAGCAGAATATTATCTTCCTGCACAAATTGCAAGTCCTGCCCGGGTATCTTCGTATCGTTCTGATAGCTTACCAAAAGCGATTTTACGGGAAATTCATATATCGATTTTTTGGTAAACGACCACGTGGCTCCCAGGTAATATTTAGGCAAGTCGTCCTTAAATCCATAAGCGGCATACGTTTCAAAGTTCAATCTTTTGCTGAATCGGGGAGTAGTTCGTCCTCCAAACCGAAGCCGCACGCCTTCTACCGGGTTGTAACTGTAAAAAGTATTTACGGGCCCTATTTCAAAGTAGCCACAATCCTTGTACCCGAAAAGCAGCAGGGTTAGAATATCCATCGCGTGCTTAAAAACAGGTACTTTTTGGATGCTATCCATCACTGTATAGGTACCGGCTTCGGATTTTGATAGTTTTTCATGTCTATTGGCATCCCAATAATTTTCGTTGTGCGTATTGGCACTATCGAGGGTTACTACACCGGGGCCGGAGAATATTTTCTTATCTGAGGGAGGATCAAAATTGAATTTCTTATACGAAACCGTTCGTTGTCCAAAGAGGCCTCTACTTTTTGCAGTGAGCCCAAAATCGATGGATGTTTCTTCTGACGATTTAATCCAACCCTTGGTTGGTGTCTTCTGATATTCTTGCGCAATTTTTACGCTTTTTACAAAGTTCAGGTTTATATTTTTGTTTACCGATAAATCAATTTTCCGAATGGCATAACTTCCGTCAAGCATAACGTATAGATAGCCTTGAAAAAGTAAATCTTCTTTGTTGCGGGAGCCAAAAAACATCTTCACACATTTATCCTCACCCACTTTTACCGTGTCTAAAATATAGAATCGATAAAATGTAGGAGCCGTAGATGCGATGGGGCTCAAAAAGGAATTGGTAAGAAAAACCACATCGTTGTCATAAATATCCACGTCCTGATACATATACTTCAAGCATTCGGCAAGACCCTGATTGTCAACATATTTATCTACGCTTACCATTTTATTTGCCTTTACAATTTCCTTTGTTTCTTTCGGATCTCGTTGATAGTAACAATCGGAGATGTTTTCTTTCAAATACAAGGGTAGAATTTCTTTTCCATCCAGTTTCGTGGTATCGGTATTGTCAAACACAAACTGAAAATGCTTGAACATTTTCTTCTTCTTAAATTCGGGCGTAATGTTGTTTAACGCGAACATTATTTTTTCATACTTCTCATATTGATAATAATCAATAGATTGCTGCCGGTTAATGTCTTTGTTTGCAACGACCTTTTTTATCAGTTCTACTGCTGGGTTATTTTTGTTTCTATATTTGGCTTTTTTTACCACAACATCTTTAAGTTGCTGTGGTTGATTTTTCAATTTTATTTGAATATCCTTAATTTCTCTGGGAAGAACCTGGACCTCGGTTTTATAACCCATGCTGGATATTTTTATTTTGGTTTTACCGGGAACAAACGACCTGATGTTAAGGCTAAACTCACCATCGTCGCCTGTTATAACGGAGGTATTTCCTCCATCTAAAACTACAACAGCTGCATAAGGAACCGGCTCATTATTTTGTTCATCTACAACTTTACCTGTCAATAATTCACCTCTACCTCCTTGCGAAAAGAGGGTAAACGATAAACAACTTAATAGGATAACAGTTATTATTTTCTTTATATTCATTAGTATGAGTCTGTGCTAAATTTAATTTTCTACTGTGTGTTTTATCTTAAAAACAAACGCTTTTTGTAAATTGTAATTGAAAAGTATTCCCACAAGAATACCCGTCAATAATTTGGAAACCATGTAATACATGCCCATAACTTCCGTAAAAAAAATGGTACCACTCAAATTTAAAAGCATACTGGATGCCCAAATCAGTATATACTTAAATACTTGATCTAATTTTTTACCGTTTCTTGCATTAAAAACCCAATATCTTCCTAACAAAAAATTCACAAGTCCTCCGGCAAAAACGCCTGAGGTTGTGGATAATATATACCATACCCCGGCAAAAGACGTTAACAGATATGTAATTGAAAAATCAACTACCGAAGATAAAAATGAAGCGACTTGAGATCGAATAAATCTTGTTATGGAATAGCCTAAAGTTCTTACCACAAAAATTGAGTTTTCAGTACTAAAAATAATTGTATCAACACATTAGTAACACATCCGGCAGCTACATCATCAAGCATAATACCCCATCCCCCAGGCAAAGCCTCGAATTTTCTAATGTAAAAAGGTTTGTATATGTCAAACAAACGAAAGCCGGCAAAAGCAGCTATCAATAACCAAATGTTGTTGGGAAGAAACAGCATACTGATCCACATGCCCACTACCTCGTCTATTACAATACGCGACGGGTCGTCCCCCCATTCGGGAATAAGTTTATTGGAGCTATACACTCCACAAAAAAAGAAAAAAACAATTAATAGAGAGAGAAAAATAGATGGAGCCGTACTGCTTTGCAAAACGAGCCAACCGGTAAAAACTCCACCTAAAGCACCAAAGGTACCGGGAGCCCAAGGAATAAACCCCAGGCCGGCTCCGGTTCCAATGAATTTATGCAAGTAGTTCGTTTTCATAATAATCTAAGCCCAAATGGGTAATAAGATCTTCACCTTCCAAGAATCTCAATGTGTTTTCAAATTTTTCCAATTGTTTGAAAAGATCATTTTGAGCTGGAAGCCCTTGAGCTGTTTGTGGTGATTTACAATAGAATGACAACCATTCTTGAATACCTCGCAAACCTGCACGTTTAGCCAAATCCATAAAGATAGCCAAATCCAACGCTAACGGAGCAGCTAAGATAGAATCGCGGCAAGAGAAGTTGATCTTAATCTGCATCTTATATCCCATCCATCCGAAAATATCCAAGTTGTCCCAACTTTCTTTAAAATCACCACGAGGTGGATAGTATTCGATACGGATTTTATGATATGTATTAGCATAAAGTTCAGGATGTAATTGTGGCTCAAGAATATCATCCAACACACCTGATTTTGAAACTTCTTTGGTACGAAAACTTCCCGGATCGTCCAACACTTCGCCATCTCTGTTACCCAAAATATTGGTAGAGAACCATCCGTCAAGACCGATTAAACGGGCACGAAGACCTGGAGCCAAAATGGTTTTCATCAATGTTTGTCCTGATTTGAAATCTTTTCCGAATATCGGTGTGTTTGTTTCATGTGCAAGTTCAACTATTGCAGGCACGTCGCACGAAAGGTTTGGTGCACCATTGATATATGGATAGCCTAATTTAACGGCAGCATAAGCATAAATCATGCTTGGTGGAATTTCTGCATCATTATTTTTTAAGCCTTCTTCCAAACTTTTTAAGCTTTGATGTACGGCTGATGCTTTAGTGTAAACCTCAGTGGAACCACACCAAAGAACTACAATACGAGAGCAATTATTTGCTTTCTTAAAGTTTTCAATATCTTCCATCAGTTGTTTAGCCAAATCCATTTTTGTTGCACCTTCCTTAATGTTGTTAGGGGTAAGGTTTACAAGATGTTTATGGTCGTAAACAGCTTTCATTGGTTTGATATTAATCAACTCATCTTTAATTTCTTCTATTTGATGTTTATCTAACACGCCGGCTTTCATAGCTGTTTCGTAAGCATTGTCGGTGAATAAATCCCAACCGCCAAACACGATGTCATCTAAACTTGCCAATGGCACAAAATCCTTGATAAGAGGGTTTCTTTTTTCTGTTCTTTTACCTAATCGAATGGTTCCCATTTGACTTAAAGATCCGATGGGCTGTGCAAGTCCTTTTCTACTAGCAATTACACCAGCCATCAACGTTGTAGCAACGGCTCCCATACCAGGCGTTAAAATACCCAGTTTACCTTCAGGTTTTTGAATTTCTCTTTTCATTTTGTTTATTTTTATGTAACTTAAATATAAAAACTCTTCTAACAAGAATTACCTTTTACTTACGTACTGTAATTCATTACAAATCAACATAATGATTTATTTTACATCATAATAATTTCAGTTAAAAACAGCTACCAAAGGTATATATAAAATATTTTAAAATTCATTATTTACGTTAGCCCGTTACTATTTTACGCCCTCTGTTTCTCGGTAGTTTACCCTATAAAAAGAACAGCTTCACCCCTTAAAAAGGGAATTTGAAACTAACCGCAAAGCAACAAGGAAATAGTGTTTTTTTATCAAAAAAAATAATAAAAAACGCTTTCGCTCCATACTTTACCTACAATTTACAATACACCAAATTTAAGCATTGGCAAAAGTATATACGAAATTTTATTTACTCACTCTAAAATCGATGAGGCGGCTAAATCTAACGATGAATAAGACAAAACAAAGTCTAAAACCATTATCCACCACTTATGCTTGTTTTTTTACTTATACTGACCCGTGGATTGTAAGTAATTAGCTATCTTTATTTTATAATTACACAGGGCATCTGTATGTTGATTCAACGCATCTTGATACAACGCTTGAGCTTCCAACAAATCGGACATGGAGGAAACTCCGGCTTTATAATTATCGCCCATCACCTTTAAATTTTCTTTAGCTTGGTCTATCGAACTCTGGGCTACACTTATTTGAAAATAGGTTTCATCCATTTCGTTTTTAGCCTGCTCTACTTGCAGGCCTAGCAGTTCGGCTGTTTCGCTAAGTTTATTCCTAGCCTGCTCCACTTTAAATTGAGCTTCCTTTATCTTATGCGAGCCGCCCCACCAATCGGAAATAGGTACGCTCACGGTAACAAATGCCATCGCGTTTGTATTGGTATTATCCATCACGTTTACGGCAAAAGCGGATGCTCCTAACGCCACTTGAGGCAGGTTTTCACCTATGGCCAATTTCTTTTGGAGCTTTTCGGCAGAAATAGCTTTGTCCAACAGCTTGTATTCATCCCTATTATTAACAGCTTGCTTGGATTCTACATAGTATTTCTGTGGCAAGTCGTTATCAGTGACGGGATGACCTAGCGTTATTGTATTATCATAAGGTATCCCGATGTGCTGGCACAAAGCTCTTTCCGAAAGGGATATACCATTCTCAAGCTTTAATTTATTTACCTTCAAATCGTTCAACTTTAATTGAACTTTAAGCATATCGCTCCG
Source organism: Paludibacteraceae bacterium (assembly GCA_031292565.1). Lineage (GTDB taxonomy): Bacteria > Bacteroidota > Bacteroidia > Bacteroidales > Paludibacteraceae > JAFGVL01. Next base: position 358,221 of record JARLGW010000012.1, on the reverse strand, counting down.
TTGGGTCAACCCGGCCTTTACCGATACGGTTACATCGGATAGCAACTGATTGAGCATCTTTTCATAACTACTCAAGGTGCTTAATTTTTCCTGCAAGGCAATGGTGCTCCAATACAAATTCTCCGTTTTAACCAGCACCTCGGTAGTAGTCATGCTTTTCTTTTCCTTGCTAATATCATACCCCAACTTGGCCAATTTGTTCCCGTTCAAAATGCGGCCTCCGGCAAATAGGGGTTGTGCCAACGTGATATTGGCCATGTTTAAATAGTTCAACGCTTTTATTGGTGTTTCGGGTACGTACGTGAACTGCGTGGGAGCAAGCAAATTTGCCAGGTTTCCATCATATACGGGTAAGTTCATGGTAGGAATGCTTCCTTTCACCAAATAATCGGCAGAACGCATCGCCACGCCCATGGCACTTACTTTTGGAAAATAATTGGTAAACGCATTTTTCTTTACCTCCTGCGATGATTTCATTTCAAAATCGGCTTCTTTTATTTTCTTGTTGTATTGCAGTGCCAAACTCTTACAAGAATCAATGGTAAGCATCCGGGTTTGTGCTACTCCTTTTACAGGGATGCTACTTGCCACGGCAACCATACACGCGATGATAATTATTGGAAATAACTTTTTGCCAATATTGGTATATGGAACATGCTTTTTTACTTTGACTTTATTCTTTTTCTCTGTATACATCACGGTATATAAAACTGGAAGAATAAATAGCGTTAACACCATTGATATTAATAATCCGAAACAAATAACGGTACCTAAAGGTCCCCAAAGTGGAGAACGGCTCATAATCATTGGGATCACACCTACCGATGCAGCAGCCGAAGTAAGAAAAATAGGACGCATTCTTCGTTTTCCGGCAGCTAAAGCAGCTTCTTTCACACCCATACCTTGTAATGTTCTCAATTCCTGCAAGTAATCAATCAAAATAATTCCGTTACGCACCACAATTCCACACAAACTGGTGATACCGATAAATGCGGTGAGGCTAAACGGATATCTCATAAGGAATAATCCGATTGCTGCACCGGGTAACCCAAGCAACATGGTGGACATAATCAATGAAGCTAATTTAACCTTTTTGAATTGGAATAGTAAAATGAAGAAAATGATTAAAACACTAAGAGCCAATGCTATACCCATTGGTACGAACACTTCTGTTTGACCTTCTGCATCACCTCCGTAAGTAATGGAAACTCCTTGTGGTAATTTGAGTTTATCCAACTGAGGTCTTATTTGAGCTAGTACATTAGAGGCCATCACTTTGGAATCTACGTCTATTTGTACGGTTAATGTTCTAGTTCCGTTACGATGTCCAATGGTTCCTTCTGTCCATTCCGGCGAGAATTTGGCAAATGAGCGCAAAGGCACAGATGCAAAACTCATAGGCGAGGTGATGGTTTGATTTCCTATAAAGTTAATATCTTTCTTTTCACCCTTGTCTTGTTTTAATTCAACAGCTACCAGATAATCGCCTTCCCAAATGGTAGTAAGCGGAATACCATTCAGCCCAACCATAAGCGAAGTTGCCACAAGCCCTTTAGAATAACCCATACGGGTTGCTTTATCCTTGTCCAAATCTACCCTTATGTTTTGCTGCTTTTGTTCCCAATCAGTACGCAACCAGGCAATGCCTTTCACGGGTTTAATTATGGAATCAACTTGAGCTTCCACCTTACGCAAATCTTTGATAGAATCACCCGAAATACGCAGTTCGATAGGGTATTTATTTATCTGCATGGCTAGTATCTTCCATTTAACATGTGCATCGGGGAATGCTCCTTCAAATTTCTTATTATACTCCTCACAGATTTCTTTTGTTGCTTTATTATCTATGGTATTAACCATTAATTGTCCATAATTAGGACTTGGCATATTCGGTGCATACAATGTATGGAAACGAGGAGAACTGGTTCCTATAAAACTGGTTACAGTAGTCACTCGTTTATCCCTTTTCAAGGTATGTTCCAGGCTGTCAATCACCTTTGCTGTACTTTCCAGCGAAGCCCCTTTGTTCAAATACACTTCCACGGCAAACTGGTTTCGTTCCACCGTTGGGAATAGTTGCTGATCTATATTTTTGAATAATATAATAGCCAATATCACAGAGACAATACCTAAGCCTATAGTTAACCTCGGATGTTTGAATGCTTTTTCCAAAATAGCATCAAATGTGGCTTGCATTCTATCCAAAAAAGTTTTTTTATCCGGTTTATTATCATCATGTGATTTCAACCCTTTTTTGATAAAAAAGAAATTAAGGAAGGGGACAACAAATAAAGCGACGAGAACCGAAACCACCAATGCAATGCAAACAGTTAATGGTAACGGCCTTACAAAATCGCCTGAAGTACCCGGCAAAAGACTACCAAGAGGAATATACACTACGCATATAGCTAACGTGGCGGTAATGATAGGTACTACCAATTCGCGAGCACTTTTAATGGCTGCATGCCAGGAGGACATCCCGTGGTCTTTTTTCTCCACATAGTTATCTATCACCACGATGGAATTGTCCACAATCATCCCTAACACAATAATTAATCCGGCCAGTGATACGGTATTTAACTCTACTCCTGCAAAATAAAGGAATCCTAAAGTAATAAGTACCGCTATCGGCACCGTAAGCCCGGCAATAGATGCTACTCGCTTAGGCAATAATAACATAACCACCAATACTACCGCTACAATGGCAATAAGGAACTCGTGCATGAAGTTGGTTACAGAATCATCCACATACTGAGGTAAGTTGGAAATAACGTTTACTTCTATATCTTTAGGGCAATGTTTTTTGAATACCGCTAGGGCTTTTTGCACTTCACCACCGAATTCCACAATATTATTGCCCGGTTGCATTTCGAGCGACAGCAGAATGGTTTTCTTCCCATTTTGCATGATGTAGCTATCGGGGTCTTCGTTTCTTCGCTCTATTTTGGCAATGTCTTTCAGCCGAACTACTCCACCCTTGGGGTCGGAAAAGATAATTTGATCGGACAAATCTTTTTCGGATTCAAAGTTTGGTGGGAAGTGGACGTATAAATCGTTTACTCCTGTTTTCAACTTACCTGCCGGCGACACCATGCCATTGGGCATGTAGGATGAGAGCAAGGACAGCGATTTTATATTGTATTCGTTGAGCTTTTCGGGCTCTACATTGACATATATTTTTTCTTTTTGAATACCGTAGTCTTTTATTTTAGACACGGCGGGGATTTTCCGACATTCGGCTTTGAGTTTTTTCAACTCGTTTTCCATGTCTTTATATCCTTTGGTGTCCGACGAGAGGGTTATCAGCATGGCGGAAGTATCGCCAAAATCGCTGTTAGCAAATAGAGCCATCACGCCCGAAGGCAAGGTGGATTTGAATTCGTTCAATCCATGTTTTAGTTTCGACCAAAACTCATCGGCATCGGTTACGTTGTCATTCAATTCCACGTAAATAATCATCATTCCTTCTTTAGACTCGGAATAGGTCTTGGCCTTTTTGACTTCCTTGAAACCGAAAAGGTAGTTCTCCACCTGCTTGGTAAGTTGTTCTTCCACCTCTGCGGAAGTAGCTCCCGGATATACCCCAATTACTAAACCTTGACGAATGGTGAATTGAGGAAATTCATTGCGAGGCATTTTCAATAAAGCCACCACTCCAATTATGACAAACACTACAACAAGAATGTTTGTAATATTGTGGTAGCGCATGGCCCACCCGATAAAACCTATTTTTTTGCGTTTCATAATTAAAGGCTAATTTTACAGTTGTCCGACAATTTTTGTTTCCCTTCACATACAACTTTTTCGCCCACGGACAAACCGGAAAGTACCTCTATATCATTATTTTGATAATCGCCAACATGCACAATCCTTTTCTTCACCGTTTTTACCGCCGGATTTACAACGAACACAAAATTATGGTTGTCTTTATCCTTATCTACAGCCTGATATGCCACGGCCACTATTTCTTTACTTGCAATGACATCCAGATTAACATCGCATACCATACCCGGCTTCAACATTAAATCAGTATTTTTAACTGTAATCTTTACTTCATACGTACGGGATATCTGGTCGGCTTCTACGCCCACGTTGGTAACTATGCCTTCAAATTGTCTGTCGTTAAGTGCGGATACTTTAAAGGTGGCTTTTAATCCTTTGTGGATTCTACTTATTTCGTTTTCGGGAACGGCTATTTTTACATATACCGTTTGTATCTTTATTAATTCCAACGGAGCCATCGTGCTTCCGATAGAAGTCATCCCCGGTTCAATATTTCTGTGACCGATAATGCCTGCTTCGGGGGCATACATGGCACATTTTTTCAAATTGTTTTTGGCAAGGGAAACGGACGATTCGGCCTGTTGTAGGTTGGATTGCATTTCCACCCATTTAATTTCGGGCAAGCTTCCTTTATCATGCACTTCTTTCAATCTGTTGTAAGCATCTTTAGCTTGTTGGTATTTTGCCTTGGCCATCTCGTACATGTTTTGAGCATCAGCTTTATCTACAACAGCCAGCAACTGGCCTTTGCGCACGGCATCACCGGCATTTACAAGCACTTGAAGCACGGTGCCCGAGGTTTGAAAAGTAAGGGGAATGGATTGAATAGGTTCTATGGTTCCGCTATAATGCAAACCACCCGTGGCTTTTACACTTTTCACCTCCGTAATTTCCACCTTGGGGGCTATGGAGTCATTTGTTTTTTTATCCTGTTTGCATCCCACAAATATCAACATGGACAGGAATAAATAAATTGCTTTTTTCATGCTTCGTTTATTTTTAATATTTTATTGTCAGAAATCTTACGTTTTTCAAAAAGAAATTGCGAATCAAATTTCCGTTATTTAATATGGCGACAATCCATGTAATTGTCTAAATACTGGGGCGGTAGGTTCCGTTACACTATCCGGCACATGAAATCCTTTGCAATAATATACATCAAAAACCATTTCTGTTACCCCTCCTCTGACAATGGGTATAGGTTTCAATTTTTTTATACTTTTAAAATAAGAAGCTATATGATTCCTAACGTCATCTTCATCTCCATTATCGACGATTATTGCATCGTAGCCCAAAAGTTTTGAAGGATGAGTAAGAAATGCATAATTTCTTGCATCCGAACTGAAAACAAGCATCTCTTTCTTTTCTCCTACTGCTACATCAATTTTGCCTGCTTGCCACCATTTGTATGTTCCTACAAAAAGGCTATCTTTTTTCAACCATCCTTCTTTTTCGAAACGCTGGTGGATGCCATCAAAATCAACACCCCATATTGTAGGATCCTCACTTCCACCAAAATGCTGCACGATGGAACGCGGACCATTTTTTTGCCAAAAACCAGTAGTGGTATGCAACCCTAATATAATGGTGATAAAACAAGTGAATATGACCGAAAACCGTATCCAACGCCGAGTGCCTCTACTTTTCTTATCACCAGGTCTCAACCGGGTTTCAATCCATCCGCCAAAAGGAATAAACATCACAAGATATCCGGGAGCTTGCCAATGAAAATGGTACTGTGTGTTGGACCATAATGTAACAAGGGTGAAAAAAGCAACAGGCAATATTCCTATTAAAAAGAACAAACGATGATTTAGATTTGTTTTGCCTTCACGATAACTTCTGAAAAACTGCCCGACCAATGGAACCCATATCCAAGGATAAAGCCAAGCGGCCTGACCGAGCACACTGCGAAGGAACCACTCAGGATGTAATGAGAAGGACTCTCCACCTCCGGCTCGTTGACCTTGAAATACAAACGAAATCCAGTCATGCTGAGCATTCCAATAAAAAATAGGGAAAGCTATTACCAAGGCAAGAATAACTGCAATATAAGGGCCTGGATGCCCTATCCAATGCCGTTGAGATTTACTAAACAGCAGGAATAAAAATACACCCGCCAACAACAATAGAGCATGATACTTACTTAAGGTGGTTAAACCGAGAAGAATTCCAACTATCACCCAAAGAAGGTACACGCGAGGATGATGTGGACTGGTTTCCACCGAGGGGAAAAGAATATTCAGAATGCACCACAAACAAGCCATCCAAAAAAACATTAATGGAGCATCTGGTTGAAACCACAAGGCTATACTGACGGTAAATACAATACTGAGGTTCAACATCAAGACAGCATAAAAACCAGCTCTAGCCGAAAACATTTTCTTTGTACACAAAAACAGGAACCAAGAAGTTCCGGCAAAGAAAAGTACCGCTGGCAGTCGTAGTGCAAAGTTAGTCAACCCAAATAATCGGATAGTTCCCGCACTCAACCACAAAAAAAGCGGTGGCTGATCAAAATAACTCCACTCCGGAAAGATGGAACCTCTTACATAATAGGCTTCACCAATACCCAAACCAGTGAAAGAAGCCAAAAGAATTCTTATTATAAAAGTTCCCAAGATTAACAACAAAGCGTACTTTGAAGCGTTTTCGTTCGTCAATTGGATTTTCATGTTTGTTTTATTTTTTTCTTTTGAAAATTTATTTTTAATGATAAATGTTTGCTAAACTTTGGCTCGCCTTAAACAGCCTAAACTCGAAAAAAAATATTAAATTTTTTTTAATATTTGGTCATAGTAATTGCTTTAGAAAGGAAACACCTTATGAGAATAAATGTTCGAAAAAAACAGCCTTAATAGAAGAAGACTGTTTTTAAGACAAAAAGTTTAATACGTCTAATAAATATTTATTTACCGGTTTTTCATTTTTAATAGCTTTCTTAAATGGAACATGCACTATTTCATTATTTACAATGCCAATCATAATGCATCGTTGTTCATCCAGTAAAGCCTCAATGGCGGCAACTCCCATCCGGCTGGCTAAAATCCGATCATTCGCAGTAGGCGAACCTCCCCGCTGGATGTGCCCCAGTATGGTTACATGGGGGGTGTATCCTTTTTCTTTGAGTTTATTGGCAATCCCCATAGCTCCTCCTGTAATTTCACTTTCGGACACCACTACGATACTGCTGTTTTTTGATTTATGAAACCCGTGTTGAATAAACGCTTCCAGCTGGTCCTCTTCCGTTTTTATTTCGGGAATAATAGCGGCTTCGGCGCCGGAAGCAATAGCTCCGTTAAGGGCTAAAAAGCCTGCATCACGCCCCATTACTTCCACAAGGAAGAGGCGTTCGTGCGAACTTGCCGTGTCTCTAATTTTATCTATGGCTTGTATTATTGTATTCAACGCCGTATCGTAGCCAATAGTGGTATCGGTACCATACAAATCGTTATCAATGGTTCCGGGAATACCTACAATAGGAAAATTGTATTCCATACCAAACACACTGGCTCCGGTAAAAGTTCCATCACCACCGATAACTACCAACCCGTCAATGTTTTCCTTTACCAAATTGTCATACGCTTGTTTCCGGCCTTCGGGTGTACGAAATTCCACGCAGCGGGCTGTTTTAATAATAGTTCCACCGTGGTGAATAATATTACTAACGGTTTCGTTATCAATCGGATATATTTCGCCCGTAAATAAACCCTTGTACCCCCTGTATATGGCTTTAACCTGAAGATTGTTATACATAGCAGCGCGGGTAACCGCCCTTATGGCTGCATTCATACCGGGGGCATCTCCACCGGAAGTAAGAACTCCTATTGTTTTTATGTTGTACATTGTTTATATAATATGTTGTCTTTTTTCTGAGTGAAATGAAAATGTAAAATAATTTTACTTATAGAAAACAATAACTTGTAAACAAATAAATTCAAAAGAACCTCCGAAAGAAAACAAATTTGCATGTTTCCTTTCAGAGGAACCTTAACTTATAATTTTATGCTATTAAAATTTATAAATCGCACCAATAGTAACATCACCAACATTCAGGATGTCGTTTGTATTGACACCAAAATCAAAGCCTGACTGTTTGTAGTTCTGTTCTGTTGCAGTAGAAGAAATTTCGGCAGGGGTTTTGATTTTTGAATAGCTATATCCTAATTTAAGAAAGTTTAGCTTGGTTTCAAGGCTAAATTTTTTCGACACGTCGAAAGAGAGGATGGGTGCTACATTTACTCCATAACCAATTGTTGAAGGTCCGTCAACGCTTGATTCTACTTCATATTTGGAAGACGACCCGGCTACATACACGTTAGTTTCGGCCAACACGGAAAATTTTCCGAATTGCAAAAAGGCATAACGTACAAATGGACTTACGCTCCACGTGTAATATTTGTCTTTAGTTTTGGTTGGTGATGTGTAAATAGTGGAATCGGACAAACCAAAGCTACCGGACAAACCTACAGCAAATTTTGGATTAAAATAATAACCGAACTTAGGCGCAATATTTAATCCAAAAGATGAAGGTGATTTTACAGTTCCAACGCCATCAATCTCATTTTTAGCACTATGAGATGATAGTCCAAGATTGGCTCCTACAAAAAACTGGGCAGTACATACTGTTGCAGTAACTAATGCCAACGCAATGGTAATAAAGATTTTTTTCATAATAATTTTGTTTAATGTTTAACCTCTTATTCCCCGAAAGAGGTTTCGTATATGATAAATTTGAGCGGAGGGAATTAGTAAAAAACCGCCTGAAATAAAAAACTGTTTTAGAAGGAAAGTCCTGGAACTAATTTCCAGAGACTTTCCCCAAAAAAACAACAAAAAACAACATATTAGAGCTATTACTCCCAAAGTTTTACAGAAAAACTGCCTGTTTCACTATTTATAATGAATATCTTGTCCTCACGAGCTAACCAGCCAAGAGCGAGATATAAATCGCAGTCGGTCATCTTTAATTTTTTCTTAAACTCGGGGATGGAAACTTCTTTTTTCTGTATATGTAGATATTCCCATACACGTCCGGCATTTGTACCAATTTCTTTTTTAATCATATCATTAATAATTTAAGAATAACCATTACTCAAAGCCAAGAAGAAGTAATCATCGTTACTTAACACATAAATTCGTTTCAATAATAGGGAGAAAATCGCCTACCGAAACAATGGATGTAGCCTGTTCGTTACTAAAGGTTACTCCAAATTCTTTTTCAAAAACGGTCATTAATTGAGCCACTTCAAAAGGACTTGCACCCAAATCTTTTGTAATATTTGTATTCAAGGTTACCTCCGATTCCGGGATATTCAATTTATCTACAATAATCTGCTTTACTTTGGTAGCCATTTCCGATTTAAACATCATGCTTCTTCTTTCTTTTTTTGTTAAAATATAAATTATGCCACATCCATTTTTAAAGTATTGGACATGTATCTAATTAAATCCTTTATTGTGCAGAATTCTTCAACTCGCTTATCAGGAATGGATATGCTATATTCTTTTTCCAGCTCTACCACCAATCTTATTACGTCAAGCGAATCAGCACCTAGATCGGAAAACCGAGACTCTATAGTTATTTGAGATTCGTCAACACCCAATATTTCAACAAGAATTTCTTTTACTTTTACCAAGGCTTTCATCTTCAACTTATTTATTCTGTAATATAATCCTCTTACCTATGAAAAATATATTTATTTAATTATCAAGGGTACTGCTTTTGTAAACTCCGTGGGGCCATCTGGTGTTATAGCGGCCACTCGGAAATAATATCCGGCTCCTATTGCCAATTCGTTTACTTCATAACGGAGACGGGTACCATATCCTGTTTTCCATTCATAATCATTTGCCGGCAACATATCTTTTACGTATTGCCAAATATATGCTCTGGCATGCTCCACCGCGTTAGCCCACAATTCTACACTTCCGGGGTTTTCGCCATTCTTTACCTTCAACTCTAGTTGAGAGGCATCTGCCTTTTCTTTTACATTTATCTGCTTAAAAGAAGGAGCTAGCATTTCCAAGGTGAACCCGGAAAGGCGAATAATATCATCATCGCCCTTTGCAATTCTGTTTACATAAGCGGCCAACATACGGAAAGCATTATCGGCAAAGCCTTCCGCGGTATGCATAGCTACCGTGGGTGCATAGAACCCGCTTGCCGCGGCTATGTATTTGGATTCAAGTGTATTTACCAACCCTTCCGCCGTGGCAAGATCTTTATCAGGATGCGTAAATGTATCTTTATGAGCTCTTAATTGAGCTAATACTTTCCGATAAAAAAGGATTTTATCCATCACCGGTAATTCCAAAAAATCAAATATCATTTTAGGCCTTCGTCCCATAAAAAACAATTAAAAAATATTTGAACCTGTTATAAACATTAACATAAAAAATACGTGTGCAATTTTTTAAACGAGCTAAAATCAGCAAAATAGCTAAATGAAGGATGAAAGAGACAACGTTAACACTCAATATTCTTTTTTATTCTATCCTGTCAGCTATAAATAATTTACTGTTTTTATATCTGTGCTTTCATAAATTATCTAAATTTTACAAAAATCAAGAAAACGATTTTTGTATTTTAGTCGAAAAATAGATCAAAAAAACACGTCATTAAATCAATACTTTTCCCTTATTTTTTGAGCCCTCTTAAAAATATATTTACTAACGCATTTGCCTTATCGTCATCAAAAAAAGTAGCATTTATTTCATTCTCATTAAACGCAATATCGGTCATGATGCCTCTAAATGAAGTTATAATTACATAGGCAAACAAATCTACACTTTCTTTTATATCCGAAATAAACTCACCTGACTCAATTCCGGTAAGTAAAATATCTTTCACACCTTCACGTTCTTTTTCGTTAAACTTCTTGATGGAATTTCGCATTGCTACCGGCTGGGCAAAAGAACTGTATTCGCTCTTTATCAAATCTTCCCGCATGATGGTATATAAATTCATCTTAGCTTTTACGGTATTAAACGTTGTATCAAAAAACAATCTTAGCTTTTCTTCCGCGGAAGATGCTTTTTTAATAACCTCAAACACTGTGTCAAAAACTTCTCTTCCTTCTTTCAGAATTACGGCTTCAAAAATTTCATCCTTACTTTTGTAATAGTAGTATAAGGTACTCTTACCTCTACCCATAGCTTTGGCAATGTCCTCCATCGTGGTTTTTGCCAACCCATAATGTTGAAACAATTTTTGTGCAGCTGTTATAATTTCCGCTCTTATCATTTCTTCTTTGGATAATTCTGCTCCTGCCATGTTTTGATTTTTCGACCTATTTCGTTTCTGAGTCCAAAGGTAGAAATTTTACATTGAATAGCGGCCATTTATGTGTTAAAAATGATTAACGATTCCTCATTAGAAGCCCTCTTCTAACGAGGAATCGTCCACTTTTTACTCTATTGACATATGAGGAACATGTTGTTTCCTTTAAATGCTATAAAGATTTTATCTTCGCGAGCTAACCAACCGATGGAAAGACCGCAATCTTCATCATTTAAACCAAGAGCTTGCTTCAAGGCGGAAACGGCTATTTCTTTATTCTCGCCACGGAGGTATTTCCATATACGCCCGGCATTCATTCCAATTTCTTTTTTTATCATAACACAATACGTTTAAGAAATTCATTTTTTATTCATTATGCCTCATTTTCAGTTATCACCAACGTTTCTTTGGGTGATTTTTTATTCCTTTTCACCAATCGATCGAGGATAACATAAATTACAGGAACCACAATCATGGATAGAATCATGGAACAGGCAAGACCGCCAATAAGCACCCAACCCAACCCGTTTTTCCACTCTGCACCGGCTCCACCACCTAAGGCTATCGGAAGCAATCCTACAATAAGAGCCAGATTCGTCATCAAGATAGGGCGGAAACGCACGGAAGTGGCTTCGGTAATGGCATCCACTGCACTTTTACCATCCTCCTGCTGCTTGTTGGCATAATCGACCACCAAGATGGCATTCTTGGCCACCAGCCCCATCAGCATGATAATACCCATCATGGAGAACAGGCTTAAACTCTTACCTGCCAAAGCCAAGGCTAGCAAGGCTCCAATAATGGAAAGCGGCAAAGAGAACATTACAACTAACGGATAAACATAGCTATCATACAACGCTACCATGATAAGGTACATGAATATGATGGAGGCCAACAAGGCTATACCTAAGCTTGCTGCCGACTTGCTTTGATTTTCCATCTCTCCGGCGTAAACTATATCCACACCCAATGGCTTGTTTACTTTTTCCAACCCTGTTTTCAATTCGGTTCCAAAGGTTCCGATAGTTTTACCCACCAAGTTACCGGTTATCTTTATGGCCGGCATTTTATTATATCTGATTAATGATGAGGGGCTTTCGCCTTCGCTAATATCAGCCACCTCCGAAAGTTTTACCGGTTGTCCGGCTCTATTAGTAAATATGATGTTTTGTACATCCGATTTATTTTTCCTGTCAAATTCATCCAGCGAAATAAATAAATCGTAATCATTACTACCATCACGATACTTCAAGTCGTTATTCCCTTCGTACATCATATACATTTGTGCACCAACTTCGCCAATGGTAAGACCCATTTTGGCTAATTTTTCACGATCAAATTTCACTACAATTTCTTTATCTCCACTTTCAATAGAGGATTCAATATCCGTTGTACCTTGTATACTTTGTATCTTTTTCAGTACTTCTCGGCTGTAGGCCGTTGTTTGTTCCTGATTATTGCCTCGTACATAAATTTCTATCGGCGTAGTAGTATTTCCCATCATACTCACCTCCTCTATTTTGAACTTAGGACCTACAAAAGCAGCACATAAATCATTTTGAAGTTTTTTGGAAAATAACTTGGTACTTAGCTTCCTGTCGCCCTTTGGCACTAACTTAATCATGAACTCAGCTCCATACGGTGTTTCCACCATAGAAAAACTTCCGCCTTTAGACCCCACCTTGGTATAAATACTTTTAACTTCGGGATATTGGAATATTTTTTTCTCGATGGCCAAGCACATACCGTTGGTTTGATCCAACGTGGCACTTCTATCAAGTTCCATCGATACTATAAACTCACCTCTATCGCCGGCATCCATAAACTCGGTTTGAATAAAGCCTTTAGAAACTAACATAAATGAGCTGATGAATAACACAATCACCCCAATCACGGTAATTTTCTTATGCCTTAATGCTTTTTGTAGCATCCTTAGGATAAACATCTTAATCCGTGTTACTATACCCTCAAAGCCAAGCAAGAAACGGTCGAAGACCTTTTTATTATCGTATTCTTTTAACTTTCCAAAACGGGAGGTTAACAACGGCACCAAGGTGAACGATACCAGCAAACTTAACGCGATGGAAATAACGACCACCATGGAGAACGAACGCAATATTTGCCCGGTCATACCATTTACCAATCCGATAGGGAGGAACACGGCTATCAACACGATGGTAATGGATGATACCGTTACCCCAATTTCTTTGGTAGCATCGATCGACGCTTGCAAGCGCGACTTGCCCATTTCGAGATGTCGGTAAATATTCTCCAGCACCACGATGGCATCATCCACAATTACCCCCACCACGATGGACAACGCTAACAGCGTGAGCAAGTTAAGCGAAAACCCGAACAAATAGAAAAACGTAAACGTGGATATGATGGATATAGGAATGGATACAAAAATAAATATCAAGTTACGGAATGTATGTAGGAACAACAGCATGGTAACCGATACCAATATAATGGCAAATATCAAATCTTCCATCACCCCGCTTACGGCATCCTGGGTAAACTCGGCAGTATCGCTGGCAATAGTGAATTTCAGATTCTGTTTGGAATATTCTTTTTCAAAATCCGAGAAAATCTGCTTTACCTGTTTGCTTATTTCCACGGCATTACCCTCAGTTTGCTTCTGTATGCTAAGACCTATTGCAGGTTGTCCGTTCATACGAGCCAGGTTGGTTGCCCTTTTAGTACCATCCACTACTGTAGCCACATCGCGTACCTTTACCACGGTACCATCCTTGGTTGTCATAACCACCAGGTTACGGATTTCATCCAGATTTTCAAACTTACCGGCTATTCTTACAATATACTTCGTGTCGTCGTCCTTCACTTTTCCGGTAGGAAAATCCACGTTAGACGCTTCGATCACCTGTTTTACCTGAACTAACGAAATGCCATATTGCTCCAGTTTTTCTTCATTTCCCTTCACTTCTATTTCACGCTCATTACCCCCGGTAATATCTACCTGGGCAACTCCCGGTATTTGCGAAATCTTGGTTTTTATTTCCTTATCCACCAAATCGTAAAAATCTTTTCCGGGGATATTGGAGTTGATAGCCACCGTCATCACGGGGAACATGTTAAGGTCGAATTTCAAGAATTGCGGATCTTTCACATTCTCAGGTAATTTCTCCTTGATGGCGTTTACCTTTCGTTCACATTCCTGTAAAGATAAATCGGCATTAATACCATCCTTATACGTGATCATAACCATAGACACACCTTCGTAGGAAGATGAATTGATTTTGTCTATTCCGCTTATGGCCGATACGGCTTCTTCCACTTTCTTGGTAACAGAACTTTCCACTTCCGAAGGTGCTGCCCCCGGATATACCGTGGTTACCACGTTAATAGGGATATCCATGGTTGGGGTAAGTTCCTTATTCAACAACGAATAGCAAAATATCCCCGCCAATGCAAGTACGGTAAATATTACAACCGGAATAGTTGTACGTTTTATTGATATATCTGTAATTTTCATTCTTTACTAATTTAATTAACCTGTTGCTAAAATTTTAAGCTAATACGTACGCTGCGCCTATTTATTCAGGTTACAGGTTATAATATCCACGTCATCACCATCCTTTAAGTTTAGCTGACCGTTTACAATCACATCTTCGCCTGCCGACAATCCGTTCAGTACCTCTACCTGAGCATCATTGCTTTGCCCAACTATAAGTTCACGACGAACGGCTTTGCCTTTTACCACTACATATACCACCGGATTTTTCATGCTTCCCACGATGGCTTTTTTGTCTATAATAATTTTGTTTTCACTCTTTATTGGTAGTTCCACCTCTGCATATAAACCACTTTTCAAGTGGGCTCCTTTATCGTTTTTCAACGTTATTTCCACGTTGAATTTCATGGCTGCATCAGCCTTTTCAGCAATGGCGGTAATACGTCCGGTAAATTGTTTATCAGGGAAAACGGTTAAATGCACGTTAACCTGTTGTCCTTTTTTAATTTTATAAACCTCCTGATCCGAAACTTTAATGTTAAGCTTCAACACACTGTTATTTACAATTTCACAAACAGCCGCGGCGTTCGCAAGGTATTTGCCTACAGTAAGGTTGTTGTCGCTATTTATATAACCGGATATAGGTGCTTTAATAGCAGTATTGCTCTGAGCTTTTCGGGCATTTATTAAATCGGCTTTCGCTCTTTTCAGGGCAATGTTGGCTTGCTCCAAATCACGTTTGGCAATCGCGTTTTCCTGTGCCAGGCGGGTATAACGTTCCACATCTTTTTGGTTTTGAGCATAGTTGGCCTCAGCAGTAAGCACATTGGCTGCTATTACTTCATCATCCACTTTTACAATTACACTTCCAGCCGAAACATTGTCGCCTTCATGCTTATATACCCTGACAATTTTCCCTTGCGTTTCGGAAATAAGGCTTAATACATCCGACGCTTCGAGTGAGCCTGTGGCCACCACGTTTTCGGACAAGGCTCCCTTTGCCACTTTTTCCACCGAAACCGGCACTTTCTTTATCGTGGTTTGAGCATAAGCAATCTCCTTTTCGTATTTCTTTTTATTACTACTAAGCTTCACAACGATAAACACAACAGCAGCCATGGCTATAACTATTGTTATTATAACGGATCTTTTATTTTTCATTATTCTCTGTATTTATTTTGTTTATTTATTAATGGTTAATTGCTTGAGGTTACCCGATGCCTGAAGCATTTTCACCTCCGCCGTTTTACACTTAAGAGCTTGTTGGTTATACGAATTGTCGGCCTGCAAAAAATCGGAATTTACATTGAGTAAATCCGCCATCGAAGCCAGTCCTTCCTCGTATTGCAAATGGGTTTGTTTATATACTTTCTCGGCCAACTCCCTATTCTCTTTTTGTACCAGCAAGAGGTTGTGAGCGGTTTGATACTCCAGCATAGCGTTGTTGTACTGTATGGCCAACATATCCTTTGTCTGCGAAATATCTTCATTCAATTGCTTCTGCTTAAATTCGGCCTGTTTTACTTTGGCATAATCAATTCCCGAGGAGAAAATGGGAACGGACAAACTCAGCCCTATCGTATTCATAGTGGAGCCTGTTTTATAAATATCAGGGATATTATAGTGAGAATAAGAAAATTTATCAAAAGCGGCCAAACTTGGATAGTATTTTGCCTTAGCCTGCTTTACCTGCAAGGTGTATAACTCGTTCTGTTTTAACAACACTTGATAGGATGGCACTTGACCCAAAACAAAGGGATTGAGATGCGTTTCCTTCTCCACGTCGGCAGATGCCATCGGAGTAATTTTCAACGTGGAATCCGAAGGCATGCCGGACAATACTTTCAAATAATTTATTTGCAGGTCGATGCTATTTTGAAGCGTTTGGCGGGTAACGTCCTGATTAGTAATGCTTACTTTCAGGCGACTCACGTCGGTTTCCTTTATCAAGTCGCTGTTATATTTTAATTCGGACATGTGATAAATTTCTTTCAGGTTTTGTATCGATTTATCCATGGTTTGGAGCTGAAACATCATGGATTGAATTTGATAATACGTGTTGGCCACATCGGCAATAACATCTTCTTCGTTCTTCGCTTTTTGCAAGGTGTATAATTCCTGCGTTTTCCGTGCCGTTTTCAGTCCTACCCAAAATGCCTGGCTGTAAATAAGCTGTGTAACCTGAACATTGGCACTGGCCATATCCACGTGATCCAAATTACCCAAAGCATCAAATATGGAAGAATAATCAGATGGCACCATGGAAGAAAACGCTGAAAGATCCATTTTTTGAAGCATCATTCTACTGTACGAGCCGGATCCTTCTACTTGAGGTAATCCATGACCAAGAGCTTCTTTTCGTATATACTTTGCCTCCTGCACCTGCCATGCCGATTTCCGTACATCACGGCTATGGGTAAGCGCGTAATTAATAATATCAACCATCTCTGTCTGTGCATTTATCATTTGAGTGCAAATGCTCAATACAGCCAAGACAATCATCCGCGAAAATTGTTTTCTCATAACTTATCTTTATTTTATTAATTACTTTTTTCAGAAACCGCACAGGCGGTATCTCGTTGTTAATACCTTTTTCAACTGATGACACAAAATTGAGAATTATTTTTATGGTATGAATCGTATTTTTCTGTACAACGGACAAAAAAACCGATGAATGATATTTTTACACCGATGAAACTCACCCAACGAGAAGTAAAATAATGTTTGAAAACATAAATTTAACCCAAGATATCTTTGTGATATGAACATTATTTCGGGTTATGCTTTTATATTTTTATAAATTTCCTTCATTTGACGTTCATACAGCACAATGGTATTATCCAGATCATCACCTTTCAACAAGTTACAAAATGCAACGCTAGCCTCCACGAAAATAAAGTTGATAGCAGTCAAATTTACATCAATGTCCGGCCTAAGCTCACCTTTTTTAACCGCTTTTTCAATGGCCTTTTCCCACTGCTCCAAATTGGCTCGAAAAAAAGTACCTCCCCGCTCCATGTAGCCCGGATAATAACGATAGGCCGACACTACAAGCGATAAATGTTGCATAATTAAATTTACAGGAGAAAGACCTTGAAAACCTCCATCTTGGAATATCTGCCTATGATACAAATAATGTTGTTTTTTAGTTTCAATATATTCCAATATCAACTTTTCAAAGCTAGCCGATTCGGATGGAAAAGCAAGATCTTCTTTTACCATAAACCTATCAATAACAGCCTTAAAAAGTTCTTCCTTGCTTTCGTAGTAATGGTATATAGCCCCCTTGGTCATCCCTGTGGCTTTAATAATATTACTGATGGTAACTGCTTCGTAGTTGTTACTAAGAAACATGTTGTAGGCTGTTTCTAAAATTATTTCTTTTGTTTCTTTCATAATTAAATTACATACCGCCCGTGCGGTTTTGCAAAATAAGTACATTTTATTTGATTAAGAACTATCTCTTTTGTTAAAAATTAAAAAACGGTAAATTAATGTCTTATGGAAAACAGATAAACGTGAAGACACGAAGCCACAAAAAATGAAAGACATAACAGGACGAAGAAATCGTTCGAGCATTCTCTCTTCCCCTCCTTAAGAAGGGGCTGGGGGACGCTTCTTAATTATATCTTGCAAAAAAAGAAAAAACATTTTATATTTGCAGCAGTTTCGGGATGTAGCTCAGCCCGGTTTAGAGTACACGTCTGGGGGGCGTGTGGTCGCAAGTTCGAATCTTGTCATCCCGACCATAATTGAAAAGTCTAAGATTTTATATATCTTAGACTTTTTCTTTTTTTAAGCTAGTCTTATTAACATCTAACACTTAATTGTTTAACACAAAAAATATTGAAATACAGATATGATAAAAAGGCTATTCTCCGTAATAATCACGGTACTCACCGCAACCACCGTCTTTGCAACACAACCCGCCAAGCTAAAAACCATTACCTTATTTAATGGCAAGGATTTGAAAGGTTGGCATAGCTACAGTGCGCAGCAAACCAAGCCCGATACAGCCCTGTTCCATATAGACAACGGCACGCTGAAAGCCTACGGTAAATACCAAGGCTATATTATTAGCGACCGGAGTTTTAAAGATGGCTATAAATTAAGTGTGAATTTCCGGTGGAATACCGACAGCACGGCGGCACGGATTAACAACAAACGCAATAGCGGGGTGATGTACAACGTGCCAACGGGTTATCCCGACGGGTTGTGGCCACGAGGCATACAATTTCAGATAAAAGAAAATGCCACGGGCGACTTTATTCTACTAAAAGACGTTACCTTGAAAATAAACGGCAAAGCCACCGAACCGGGCAAAAGCGTAACCGCCAAACGGATGAAGGACACGGAGAAACCCGTGGGCGAATGGAACCAACTGGAGGTGGTGTACGACCACGGACATTGCACCCAACGCCTCAACGGCGAAGTGGTGAACGAAGGATTTGAATCGTCGGCCACCGAAGGGCGCATCATGCTATTGTTTGAAGGGTTCCCGATTGATTTTCGCAACGTAATCATCTCAACCTTACCATAATGGCAACAGAAATAGAACGTAAATTTTTGGTAACGGGTACCGAGTACCGTAACCTGGGCAAAGGTACTTATTACCAACAAGGATATTTGAGTTCCGATCCCGAACGGACTATCAGGATACGCGTGGTGGGCGACCGGGGTATGCTTACCATCAAGGGTAAAACCGAAGGAATAAGCCGGGCGGAATACGAATACCAAATTCCGCTAGCCGAAGCCAAAGATATGCTACACGCACTTTGCCTGCGCCCGCTGATAGAAAAAACACGCTACCGGGTTCCGTTTGCAGGAAAGGTTTGGGAAGTGGATGAATTTTTAGGGGAGAATGAAGGCCTAGTAGTTGCCGAAATAGAATTGCCCTCGGCCGATTGCCCTTTTGAAAAGCCTTCGTGGATAGGCCAAGAGGTAAGCCACGACCCACGCTATTACAATTCCAATCTGAGCAAGCATCCGTTCAAGGATTGGTAGGCACCGCTATACATCAAAAACCGATTTGCGCGAAAACCGAATTTGCACCTTCGTGCCTAGCCCCTCGTTGCGGGTAAAAAGAATCTTGCCATTGTGGAGCGTGATAATCTTTTGAGCTAGGGCTAGCCCGATGCCGGTACCTTTGTACGAAACCACGTTGGAAGCGCGATAAAACGGCTGGAAGATGTTGTTTATTTCATCGTCGGGGATACCGATACCTTTATCCGAAATGGTAAGGAGTATTTCATCATCATCGCCCCGCAGGAAGACATCCACCAGCTCGTCGCCGGAAAATTTACAGGCATTATCTATCAGGTTACTTAACGCTATTTTAAGCAGTTCGTGTATTCCGACTATGCAGAACAGCTGCCTCTGACTCCCGAACCGGAATTCCACACGGCCTTTATAATCGGTTTTTTCCAACGAATCTTTTATTTCCTCCAGCAGCTCGTCCAAACACATCTTTTCCTGTTTAGCTTCCACCACGTCGGAATCGGCTTGAGCCAGGCATAATAGATTTTTAATAAGCAAATTAAGCCTATCGGCCTCCATGCCTATTTTAGTTAGGGAGTCAATATATTCTTCAATCTTACGCTTTTTGGCGAGGGTGATTTCCGTTTCGCCCATAATGGCGGTAAGCGGATTTTTCAGCTCGTGGGAAGCATTGCTGATAAACGTTTTTTGCATATCGAAGGCATATTCCAAGCGGCCTAACATGAGGTTCATCATTTTAATTAATTCGGCCAGTTCATCTTTGCTATCAGTCTCCTCCAACCTGAGTTTGAGGTTCGTGGCATTTATTTTCTTCACGTTTTTCAGTATCTCGCCCACCGGGGATAGCACTTTCCGGGCATAATATTTCCCCATGAAATAAATGAAAATAATACTGCCTAGAAAAATGAAAAGAAGCACTTCCAGCAAGTTCTGCTGTTTGCGATGGCCTATTTTATCGTTGGCAATTACCATTACAATGAAAGTCCCCTGATTATCTACATAATACAAGGCAACCCCTTGACGCTCGTTTTGCTGGAAAGAAATATTGTTTCCGGCCAACAGATATTTAATTACATGCTTAGGCAAAATATGTTGAAGCGAATCGTAAACGAGTCTCGGATTTTTGGTGTCGAGGATAATTTCATGGGCTTCGGGCATCGATTTTGCATTTTTATCCATCATTTCGGTGTACATATTTTGATTCAGTTCATCCTTCTCAAAATATTCCTGTGCAATAAAAAATGCCTTTTCCTGCAAGCGGGAGTAAAAATCGGCCTTTTTGTAGTGCTCGGTTAAACCATAAATGAACGTGAATGCACATAACAAAACGATGGACGTTAACCCGGTGAATATGAGTGCTATTTTACGGCGTATTTTCACTATTATCCTTCTTTTAATACATAACCAATGCCAATCAATGTGTGTATAAGTTTCACATCAAAACCTTTATCTACCTTTTTCCGCAAGTAATTAATATATACCTCCACCACGTTTGTGGACATATCAACATTATAGTCCCACACGTTTTCAAGGATGGAGGTGCGTGAAAGAACTTTGCCTTTATTGGCCAAAAAATATTCGAGCAGCCTCAACTCTTTTGATGTAAGGAGAATTACTTTGCCCGAACGAGTTACCGTTTTTGTTTCCATGTCGAGCGACAAATCGGCAATCTCGTATTTCTTGGTGTAATTTCCGCTATCCTTATGGCGTAGCATTACATTGATGCGTGCCAGCAGTTCTTTAAACTTGAATGGCTTTACCAGATAATCGTCAGCCCCGGTTTCAAGACCCTTCACGATGTCGTCGGTAGAACCAAGAGCGGAAAGCATGATAACGGATACATCAAACCCTATTTTACTTCTAATTTCGCGGCACAACTCAATGCCATTCATTTGAGGTAAAATAATGTCCAATATAATAATATCGAAGTCTATGGAACTGGCCAGGCTGAAGCCCATAGCTCCATCGTAAGCCACTTCCACCGTGTGTCCTTCTTCCTCCAGTCCTCTTTTGATAAAAGAAGAAACATTTATTTCGTCTTCAATTACTAATATATTGGCCATTAACGTGTTTTTTATCTATCAAAAATAAAGATTTTATTTTACATTACCTATTCCTGAACCCTGATCAGCTAGCTAAGTTTCTTTACCTTGTACTTGTAAACACCCTTGAATATAATAGGGAATATGAATAAGGTGAGAACGGTAGCGGAAATTAATCCACCAATTACCACAATGGCCAAGGGTTTGGACGACTCGGAACCAATTCCAGTTGAAACGGCTGCCGGAATCAAGCCCATGGCTCCCAGGGTGGCAGTCATTATCACGGGGCGGATTCGTTCTATCACCCCCTCACGGATGGCCATATCCAAGTGCATCTTTTCATGCAGGTTTTTCTTAAACTTGGATAGCAGAATGACGTTATTCTGAATACAAACACCAAACAACACGATAAATCCTATTCCGGCGGAGATACAGAAATTAGTTCCAGTAATGTGTAAAGCCATAATTCCACCAATGGTTGCAAATGGAACATTAATTAAAATGAGTCCGGCATCAGTAGCATTCCCATACAAAATGAAAAGAATAATAAAAATAAGGATGAGGCTGATTGGTACTACAAGACTTAATTGTTTAGATGCTCGCTGCTGATTCTCAAAATCGCCTTCCCAGGAGAAAGAGTACCCCTTTGGCAGTTTTATGGCTTTGTTTACCTTGCTTTGCGCTTCGGCTATGGTAGAACCCATGTCTCTACCCCTGGTAGAGAATTTAAGTGCAATAAACCGCATGTTTTTATCACGGAAAATCAAACTTGGCCCTATAATCTTTTTAATGCTGGCTATTTCCTTAACCGGAATTTGTGTACCCGAAAGAGTTGGTACCAGCAGATCGCCAATTTCTTTTTCGGTGGTTCTAAATTCAGGCGAGTATCTTATCCTGATGTCAAACTTTCTATATCCGTCGTAAAATATGGAAGCGGCTTTTCCACCAATAGCCATTTCGATAACCGAATTGCAATCGGCGGTGGAAACGTTGTACAAGGCCATTTTACTTTGATCCAGTTCTATCCTAAATTCGGGTTGCCCTAAGTTGCGAATAATACCAAGGTCTTCCACACCTCGTACATTTTTCATAATGCTGTACACGCTATCCGCTTTCGATTCGAGGAGACCTAAATCATCGCCAAAAATTTTAACCGCCAACGAGCCCTTTACCCCCGAAACGGCTTCTTCCACGTTATCCTGTATGGGCTGGGAGAAGTTGAAAATAATTCCGGGATATTTCGACATTTTTTCATTCATGCGGGTTATCAGTTTGTCGCGGTTCTCCTTTTTATCCATTTCGCTAGTATGGTAAATGTCCACGAAAAATTCAATGTTATAAAAACCGGTTGCATCCGTTCCGTCATTAGGCCTTCCGGTTTGGCTCATCACTTGCTTCACCTCTGGGAATGATTTAAGTATATGACGCAAATCCTCCGAAATCCGCACTGACTCTTTTAGCGAGACACTCATCGGAAGGGATGCACGCACATAGATAGCTCCTTCGTTAAGTTCCGGCAAAAATTCCGACCCCAGGAAGCGGAAAGAAAAGATACTCACGGCTAAGGCTATAACGGCAATGGTAATACTAAGCCGCTTTCTACTATATGCCTTATCGAAAATAGATGTAACGTGTTTCAAAACAAAAGCAAGAAACGGATTGTGCTTTTCCTTTACATTTTTAGCAAACAGGATGCTGGACATCACTGGGGCAAAGGTCAGCGCAAAAATCAAGGCACCAAGCAGAGCAAACCCTAGTGTAAATGCCAACGGAGAAAACATTTTGCCTTCCACCTTCTGAAAAGAGAAGATAGGCAACAGTGCTGTAATGATAATCAGTTTGGATATAAAGATGGATTTTCCCATCTCGGTTCCGGTTTCCCTAATAAGGCCGAGTTTGGATAATCGGTTATATTTTGGCATACCCACCTCGCGAGCTTTTTTATCCAACGCCACAAAAATACCTTCCACCATCACCACCGCACCATCGATAATGATACCGAAGTCAATAGCTCCCATGGACATCAAGTTGGCAGTCATACCTTTTATTCTGAGGCAGATATACGCGAACAACAGGGCTAACGGGATAATGAGGGACACAATAATAGTGGTTCGCCAATCGGCCATGAACAGGAACACGATAAGCGTAACCAGCAGCATGCCCTCAATTAGATTATGCAAAACGGTGTGTGTTGAAAAATCAATCAAATTCTGCCGATTGTAAAAAACATCAATCTTTACATCGGGGGGCAGAATTTTATTATTCAGCTCGTCAATTTTTTCCTGCACACTGGCAATAACTTTGCTGGGATCCTCGCCTTTACGCATCACCACGATACCTTCCACCACATCAGGTTGCTTATCTCTACCTACCTGACCCAAGCGAGGCAGGCAGGCTTCCGATACTTTGGCCACATTCCTAACCAGTATAGGGGTTCCGTTGATGTTTTTAACAATAATGGCTCCTATTTCGGGCACACTATCCAGCACCCCGATACCTCTCACCACGTAGGCTTGAGAGTTTTTCTCTATTACATCGCCCCCTACATTAATATTACTCCTGTTCACGGCTTGATAAACATCCAGCGGGGTAATGTTGTATTTAGTCAGCAAGTGTGGATCTACCTGAATTTCAAAGGTTTTTACCTCTCCACCAAAGCTTACTACATCGGCCACGCCCGACACGGAATGCAGCTGCTTGTCTATCACCCAATCCTGTAGCGTCTTTAACTCTCTAACGCCTTTTGTTTTACTCTTGAGTGTGTATCTGAAAATTTCACCCGTGGGGCCGTAAGGCGGTTCCACATCGGGTTTCACACCATCGGGCAAATCCACGTTGCGAAGCAAATTATTTACTTGCTGACGGGCAAACGGATCATCCACATCGTCATCGAAGGTTATTTTAACCACGGATAAACCAAACAGGGTGGTCGATCTTACATTCAGTTTTTTCTGTGCCGAGTTCATTTCTATCTCGATAGGAATAGTTACATACCGTTCTATTTCCTCCGCACTTCTACCCGGCCACTGGGTAATAATGGTAATTTGTGTATTGGTTACATCGGGAAAAGCTTCCACCGGAGTGTTTATGTAACTTATAACTCCCCATATAATGATAATTGCCAGGCTAAAAAAAACAAAGAACTTATTCTTTAAGCAAAAGGCTATAATATTTTTAATGAACTTATTCATTTGAACCAAAAATTAGTATTTGTTTTATTGGCTAATAGCATTATATATAAGCAACTGGTTATTGGTAACCACCTTTTCGCCATCCTTCACACCCGAATGGATATAGGAGGTTTCGGAATTGGACGAGGCAATATCCACTTTTCTGATTTCTATATTGCATCGGTTGTGATAAACCAATACCCAATACTGATTCTTGTCAAAAATAACGGCATTGGCCGGTATTGCCAGCATTTTGTCCGAAGAGGTATGATGTAGCAAGGCGGTGGCAAACATTTCGGGTTTCAATAAATAACCGGGGTTATCAAGCTGAATTTTCACCTTCATGGTTTTCGTGTCAGGATCGAGCATATCATAGATTTTATCTATATGCCCCTGAAATCTTTTGTCGGGATATGACAACGTTGTTACTTCCGCCGTTTCGTTTTCCCTCACCGTGGCAATATCCGATTCATACACATTGGCCACCACCCAAACCTTTTTAAGGTCGGATATGGTAAACAGGTTAGTACTGTTATCCGGGCGAATTTGCATATTGGCATTCACAAATTTCTCCACCACAAAACCGGATATGGGGGCTCTAACCACGTATTTCATACCACTACCCGAACCCCCGTAAATAGACGATGCGGTACGTACACGTGATACTTCCGATTTGGCTTTTTCTAATTCTTTTTGCGATGTTAAAAATTCACGTTCTGAAAGGATTCCGCTTTTGTACATATCGGCATTCGCTTCATAATTTTTTTGAGCAATAGCCAGATTCGATCTTGCACTAATCAAATCATTTTGCGTGTTGGCCACTTCCGAACTTCTTATCACGGCAAGCACCTGCCCTTTTTTCACAAAAGTGCCTAGCGTAACTTTCACCTCTTCTACAATACCGCTTACCATAGGGTAGATGTGCACCACTTTGTCCTGATCGAAAGTAACCTGCCCGGTAAGTTTCAAGTCGCTATAAACCTGCTGTAAAGAGGCATCTTCAGTTTTTACCTGACTCATCAGACTGTCAGGAATGCAAAAATGCGAAGCATTACTTTTAGCTGTATTCTCTTTTTTCTGAGTACAATTGGTTAGTAAAAAAAGAGTGGCGATAATCAACAAAACATTCTTCATATCTATTTTTTTAGCTTATTATTTTTTTATTTAACGACATCTTTCCCCACGGAATAATTAATTGTTTCAAAAGAATTTGCCCGGTTGTAAAGCAGGTTGTTCAGCTGCACGGCATTTTGCTTGTAAGCATCATAGTAATCTAGAAACTCTATCAAGCTTATATTCTTTTTCAAATAGTTTTTCATCATCTCTCCGTTTAAGCCTTCCAAATCGGACATAAACTTGGTGTCGAACCTCCGGTACACCTTATCGGTTTCATACGCACCGGCGTAGGCCTGCATAACATCGGCTCTTACCTGCTCCTCGGCACTTTGAACTTTATAGCGGCTGCTTTCCACGTTGAGCTTAGCCGATTTAATGTTTCCTTGATTGCGGTTAAATACAGGTAAATCAAATTGCAACCCGATAAAACTATAATCGTGCACGTAGCCGCCATTTTTATCCCAACCGGCTGACAAAGTAACATCGGGTATGGACAGTGCTCTTTGATAGGACAGGTTGGCCTGATTGGCAGACAAATCGTACTTCGCCATTTTCAGGTCATAACGACCTTGAATAGCCGTGTCCACAAGGCTCTGAAGGTTCAACTTGCTAATGGATACCTGTGCCAATGCCACGGTGTCCGGTTGGGGCACATAATAAACACTAGAGGTATGCATCAGCACGTTGAAATCAGTAAGGCTGCCAACCAATTGAGTAGAAAATCCTAATTTCTCACTTTCCAAGGTAAACAGGGTAGATTCTATCCGAAGCAACTCCTTCTTGGAAACGTATCCTTTTTCATATTGCGATTGAAAAACGTTCACCACCTTATTCAAGGAAGCAATTTCCTTGTCATATACCTTAATTATTTGCTCTAAATAATAGATGTTGTAAAATCCACCGCGAAGAGAATATTTAAGTGTGCGGATTAAGTTGAAATAATTCTGTTCTTCCTTGTTGGCGGAAAGTTCAGCCATTTTAATTTGCTTATTGCGTTTTCCGGCCAACAGGAAGAGCTTTTGAATTTGTACACTGGTTTCGCCAGTGCTTGTCATGTCGAAATAGTGCTTTCCTCCATTCGTTTTATACTCCGGATTAATAGCACCCTGATTTATTTGGATGGTTGGGTTATTAAAGAGTTTTGCTTGAAGAGTCTGCGCTTTAGCCGCATCCACGTTGAATTTCTCCGAAAGGAGTAGTAAGTTTTGCTTTATAAAAGTATTCTCCGCCTGGGTAGAAGAAATTTTAAGCGTATCCTTAAAAATCTCCTGACAATAAGTAGCGGAGCTCAACAACAAAAAGGCAACAGGAATAAATAGCTTTTTGGATAGCATACCGAAATTATTTTATTAATTCAAAATCGGTACAAAGCTACAAGCCCTTCTTTAAGCTGAACTTAGAAACAGATTAGAGCGAGATTAGAAACGTTAAATTAGATGAAAAGAGGCTATTATAAAGAGGTTGGAGAAGAGAAAAAAGTAATATCAACGTAACCTGTTTGAAACTAGAAATAAGTATTTGGGGTGACTTCGGCTCCGCTCAGTCACCGGAAGTCCGGTTTCGAATAAATGCAGTTCCCCTGCATCGTCATTGCTAAAAGCTCAACCTTTTTTGGGAAATGAAATATATTGAACGCATGCTATTTACTCACCAGTTCATTTTTTCACTCCTGCTGTTTTTGTCACTTTACTGACAAACAAATTGATTGCTACAATTGTATCTTTGAAGGGTGATGACGATGAAACTTGCTGGCGCAATTTTGCAAATTGTGCCTGTATATAATGTTGAGTTTATGGTAGCATGGTTTGCAAAACCGCGTCAGCGAGGGTTACTTTTTCAGGGTAGTTTTTACCCTGAAAACTACCCAGGAAATTACCCCCAAACTACCCTGAAAACGATAAAAAAGGAAAAAAGAAGAGCCCTGAAGAACAAACAAAAACACCCTGAAAATAAATGTAAACAACTAAAAATAAGTGATGTACAAACACAAAGAAGGCACGGCGAAAAGAGTTTCGCAAATATTTCGTGTTATTTTTTACCCCCTAAAAAAAACACCCCTAAAAAAGAGGTTATTTTTAACAGGTTCAGGGTTCAACCCGTTGCAGAATTGTAATTCATTTATTTCATGTACAAGATTATACCCTATCGATACAATTGCAAGATTAATCAATTTGTTTTATATTTGTAGATTGATTTAGGCACAAATTACTGTTTAATTTATATTTGAAAGCATAAGTAATCTTCTTAACTTTGTAAAAAAAATCCTAATGAGTCAGAAAATTGAAAACATTAATTTAACCGATCTAGTTTTATGGACAGAAAATCCTAGAGATCCTATTGATGAAAACGCATCAGATCAAGATGTAGTTGATAGAGCTATCTTAGACAAGAAAACTAAATGGACTTTACAAAAATTAGCAAAAGAAATGGGGGAATTCTATGACTTTAGTGAACTTCCTACGGTTGTATATCATGGTAACAAACCTATCGTTTACGATGGAAATAGAAGAATAATTCTTGGAAAAATAAAACATAACCTAGTATCTCTCAATAACCAAAAAATGATAGATATTCCTGATATTCCTAATACTATACCATGCAATGTTTGCTCTAAAGATGTCGCTTTAAAAAACGTTTATAGAAAGCATGCAGATTCTGGTTCTTGGGATCCATTAGAACGAGATATTTTTTTACATAAGTTTATGGGCGAGAAAAAAAGTAATTTTCTCTTATTTGAAGAAAATACAGGAGGTTTTATTAGTTCTAATACTTCAATGAACCAAAGATTTGTAAAAGAAGAAATATTAAACGAAAAGAATCTTGAGACGTTAGGTTTCTCTTTTAAAGATGGAGAGCTCTTATCAAAACATAGTAATAAAGAAATTTTAATAATTTTAAAAGATTTAACTGAAAAAATTGAGAACAAAACATTATCAACTAGGAATAATCGAGGTGAAGTTATTAATTCATTAGACACTAGAGTTCGTAATCTAATAGATTCAAAGAATAACAACGCTTATACTAAAGTTAACATTTCTGAAAATAAATTTGAGGCAGAAAATGATGGGTCGAAACAAGTAAGAAAAACTAGACGTATTGATAATTCAAATAAAATAGCTTTTTTTGGAAATGATTTGTACCTAAAAGCAGGAGACGTTAATAATTTATATAGAGATATATCTGCTTTAAATGCTTACTACTGCTCAAACAAAAGTAGTCTTTCAAATTCATTCCCTGCAATAATAAGAATGTCATTAAGATTGCTAAGTGAATCAGCCGCAAAAGATAATAATCTAGGGCTGAGTCAATATATCGCCAAAAATTTCGAAGCTGCAAAAAAGAATTTATCTCAAGAGGAAAAGACATTATTGTCGGTAATAAATGTAAATGAAAAAAGTCTTATTCAACTCCTTAATACCGGCGCACACGATTATGCTGCTGGAAAAATATATGAGCAAACTATAGCAATATCATTGATTTTAGGAGCAATCTTATCAATAACTCATAAAAAAAATGACTAAACATTATTCTCCTTTAAGATACCCTGGTGGTAAAAACTGTATTTTCCCTTTTGTATCAAAATTCTTTTATGAGAATGGATTAATTGGCATTGGATACGCTGAACCTTATGCAGGGGGAGCTGGTTTAGCTTTAAGGCTATTGTTTGAAGAATATGTTGATCATATCTATATAAATGATTTAGACCCATCAATATATGCTTTTTGGGATAATATAATAAAATTTCCAGATATGTTTTGCGACTGGATTGCAGATGTTGACGTAACTATAGAAAATTGGATGAAGTACAAAGAAATTCAAAACAATTTACTTTTAGTCGACTCTTTTGAATTAGCCAAATCAACGTTTTTTCTTAACAGAACAAATATTTCAGGTGTTATTAAGGGGGGAATAATTGGAGGATATGCTCAAAAAGGCAAATATAAAATTGATGTAAGATTCAATAAAGATGACCTGATACATAGGATACAACGAATAGCAACACTAAGACATCGAATATCTATTTCAAATTACGATGGTCTAAAATTTATTGATACTATAAATAGGAAAAAGAAAGATATATTTATATATCTAGATCCACCATATTATCAAAAAGGTGCTGATTTATATATGAATTTTTATCTTAAAGAAGACCATGAAAAGTTATCAAATCATATACAAAAACTACGAAAAAAATGGATGATTTCTTATGACAATAATGAATTTATTTTAAACTTATATTCTGCCAACAAAAAAGTTGTATATCAACTTTCTCAATGTGCATCTAATAGAATCGGAGATGAAGTACTAATTTTTTCCAAACAATTATGCTTTACAAATTCTATTGACGCTCTTAAATCTCCTATCATTTTACCTTGAATTCTTCATCGTTTGTGATCCCGCCGAGAATCGAACTCGGATCTAAAGTTTAGGAAACTTTCGTTCTATCCATTGAACTACAGGACCAGTATATGAAAGCACAAAAATATAGCTTTTTTTCTAAATAACGCGGTTCTTTCTTTTTATGCAAACAACTGATGCAAAATATCCAGCGATTTTATGTGCGAAAACCGATGTAAATGAATCTGGTAATACGACAGTAAATGGGTCAACAACAGCTTTTTTTCCTCCTTGGTAAAGGTATATTCCGCCATATTCTGGTAATTTAAACCACACACGACAGCAAACAAACGGCTATCATTTTTGTTTAAATAAGAACCCAAGGCCTGCTGATGGAGAATAAAAATTCCATTTTGCAAATCAAAACAAGTATTATCGGCATACGTGCTATGCTGAGGCTCGAAGCCCATAAACCGGGAGAACTGGATTAAAAACGACAGATGGAAGTTACCAATGCCACTCTGTGTACCATCCAGTGCGCAAATAGATTGATGCAAGAAGCCATACAATTCAGGGTCGGTATGAGGTTCTTTCAGCGAGCGGTAAAGCATCTCCGCCATAAAAATGGCCAAGGCGTTTTTGGAAGGATCAAAAGGCAAGCTTTTAAAAGCATACCCGATGTGGCTCTCCTTTATCCGTTGCAAGTCTTTGTTCGGGTTATAATCCGTTTCCAGGTCTAAAATGGTAAGTGGCATCAACATGGAGGAACGCAACACCGATTTTTTGCTTTTCACACCCGTTACCACGTAAGCCATTCGCCCATGGGTTTCGGTATAAGTATGTAGTATCAAACTCGTGTCCGAATACTTAATCGAGTGAAGAACAATAGCACTGGTTTTTAGCTGCATATCCGTTTTTTGATTTGCACAAAATTACAAAAGAGCCTCTAATAATCTTGAATAAACGCTAATTAATTTGCACCACCTTCTATAAACACTTTACCTTTGTAAAAAAAAATTATGGCACTCAATATTGATTACAACGAACTGACATTAGCCACCCCGGCTCTACTATTTTCGGCCATATCGCTGATTATGCTGGCCTATACAAACAGGTTTCTAACCTATACTCAGGTGCTACGTAACCTAAAAGACCGCTACGACCAAAACCAAGATAAAAACATTGCCGACCAAATTGAAACGCTACGCAAACGGCTAAAGCTCACCCGCCGAATGCAGATATGCGGTACCAGCAGCTTATTTCTATGCGTACTCTCCATGTTTGTTATTTATGTCGGGGTACAATCGTTGGCTGCCTACCTGTTTGCATTAGCCCTTATATTACTGGTTATATCGCTCGGACTTTCGGTGTGGGAAATCCAAATTTCATCCCGATCCATCGAACTTCACTTAAATGAAATGGAAAAATAACATTTTTTCTTCCAAATATTTTGCAAATATAAAAAAGCATTCTATCTTTGCAGCCGCTAAAAAGGGATAAAGCCCAGCTAATGGTCCATTCATCTATCGGTTAGGATGCCAGGTTTTCATCCTGGAAAGAGGAGTTCGACTCTCCTATGGACTACTAAAAATATTGTAGAAAAAGAAATTTAATATTATTATTAAAGATGGCAAATCATAAATCGTCTATCAAAAGAATTAGACAAGCTGAAAAAAGAAAATTGCACAACAGATATTATGCAAAAACAGCTCGTAACGCCGTAAGAAATTTACGTGCAATTCATGTTAAAGCTGAAGCTGCAGAAATGCTTCCTAAGGTTAGTGCCATATTGGACAAGTTAGCTAAAACTAATGTTATCCACAAAAACAAAGCAGCTAATTTGAAATCAAAATTAGCTAAGCACATCAACAAACTAGCTTAACACCTACTTTAAAATAAAGGTTAAGCCCTACTCCTATACGAGTAGGGCTTTTTTTGCATACAATACTCCCAAACCCCTTTTAATGCTCAAAAATATCAGTATATTCGTGTCAAACTTGTATTGACGGAAAGATGGAGCAAAAACGTTTAACAATTACCGATTGGGCGGAAGAAGACCGACCTCGCGAAAAACTTATGCAAAAAGGCATTGCCAGCCTGAGCGATGCTGAATTGCTAGCCATCTTGATAGGCTCCGGCAACGTGGAGGAAACCGCCGTAGAGCTCTCCCGCCGCATATTAAAAAGAAGCAACGACAATTTGAACGAACTAGGAAAATGCAGCATTAACGACCTAATAAGCAACTTCAAAGGCATAGGCGAAGCAAAAGCCATCACCATTATAGCGGCCTTGGAACTGGGGCGGCGGCGGAAACACGCCGAATCCTTGGAACGGAAAAAGATTACCTCCAGCACACACGCCTTTGAAATATTTCATCCGATTCTGTCAGACCTGGATCACGAAGAATTTTGGGTACTCCTACTCAACAATGGCAATAAAGTGATAGAACCAATACGGATAAGCCAAGGCGGACTAAGAGGAACCGTGGTGGATACACGCATAATACTCAAAACGGCGTTGGACAAGCTAGCCAGTGCCGTGGTGCTGTGCCACAACCACCCGTCGGGCAACAAAGAGGCTAGCAAAGAGGACATCAGCCTCACCCGCAAACTGAAAACCGCTTTCAATGCCGTGGAAATTACCGTGCTCGATCATATTATAATTGCCGGAAACGATTGCTTTAGTTTTACCGACCACGGGTTGCTCCATTAATTCGGCACACCCCATAATCAAGAAAAAATAGCAGCCCCGAATCAAGATTTGACACGGGGCTCTTCTTTTAACCGAAAACTTCTTTTGTGACATTATATTTTATACCTTTGTATTCCTTACGTTTTTAAAATTATTCGGTTCATTCTGAGCCATCTATATAAATTTATTTGAAAAGAATTCTTTCATAAATGGAATTTCAATATAGCAAAATTGCCATAAAAATCGGGAGCAATGTACTCACGCACAAAGACGGTACACTCGATTTAGATCGGATTGCAAAACTGGTAGATCAAATCGCACTGTTGCACAAAGCAGGCGTAGAAATCATTTTGGTTTCTTCGGGAGCCGTGGCTTCGGGGCGCAGCGAATTAAAACTGGACAAAAAGCTCGATCCTGTTTCCGCGCGCCAACTATTCTCGGCAGTGGGGCAAGCCAAGCTGATAAACCATTACTACGAACTGTTTAGGAAACACGACATTTATTGCGGGCAGGTACTTACCACGAAAGAAAACTTCGGCTCACGCCGTCATTACCTGAATCAGAAAAACTGCATGACGGAAATGCTGGCACACCAAGTGATACCAATCGTGAACGAAAACGACACCATCTCCGTTACCGAGCTGATGTTTACCGACAACGACGAGCTATCCGGCCTCATTGCCACCATGATGGACATGCAGGCGTTGATTATCTTGAGCAATATCGACGGTATCTACAACGGGAACCCGGAAGATGCCAAATCCGAAGTAATACGTGAAGTGCAAGCAGGCAAAAATCTTGCACAATACATACAAACGAGTAAATCGGCATTCGGACGCGGGGGCATGCTTACCAAAACCACCATAGCCCGCAAGGTAGCCGAGGAAGGTATCACGGTAATTATAGCCAACGGCAAGAAAGACAACATCCTGCCCGACCTGCTAAAAACAGGCAGCGACAGCGTTTGTACCCGCTTCGTAGCCAACAGCAAAGAAGCCTCCAGCGTGAAAAAATGGATTGCCCACAGCGACAGCTTTGCCAAAGGCGAAGTGCACGTTAACGCCGGAGCCCGCGAAGCCCTGGTAGGCAGCAAAGCCACCTCCGTGCTATTTGTAGGGGTAACCGCTATTAACGGCGAATTTGAGAAGGACGACATAGTAAAGATATTTGACGAAAACGGCCACCAACTTGGCGTGGGTAAAACCCAATGCGACAGCGAAAAAGCCCGCCAGCTAATCGGTAAAAAAGGCGTTCGGCCATTGGTGCATTATGATTATTTGTATTTGGATTAAAATGAAGGATTAAATTGCCCGAAGGGCATAGATATTAATAGATAAATCCCATAAAAATCGGATTGATAAAAAAGCCTTTAAAGAATAAAATTAAAACATCACCCCTAAATCCCCTTCGGGGGTTGGGGATCAACTTAGGAAAATAAAAGCACAAAATATTATGGCACAAAATACTTGGAGAGAAACTTCGCTTAAAGCCTCTCGCGCACTAAATTTAATTTCCGACGAAACAATAAATACAGTTCTGCTTGCCGTGGCTGACGAAGCCGTGGCAAAAACAGATTTTATCCTGGCCGAAAACCAAAAGGACTTGGCGGCAATGGACAAAGCCAACCCCATGTACGACCGCCTGATGCTTACTGCCGACCGCATTAAAAGCATCGCGTCGGACATGCGAAACGTGGCCTCCCTGCCTTCACCCCTTGGCAAGGTGCTGGAGCAACGCACGCTTGAAAACGGATTGAGCCTTAAAAAAATAAGCGTACCATTCGGCGTGATAGGCATTATATACGAAGCCCGCCCCAACGTGAGCTTCGATGTGTTTTCGCTCTGCTTCAAATCGGGCAATGCCTGCGTGCTGAAAGGCGGAACCGACGCGTATAACTCCAACGCCGCCATTGTAAGCCTCATCCAAAGCGTGTTGAAACAATTTGAGTTGGACGAAAATAGCATACACCTGATGCCTGCCGGACGTGAAGCTACCGCCGAACTGATGAATGCCGTTGGCTTCGTGGATTTAATTATCCCTCGTGGTGGTAGCGGGTTGATTAATTTCGTGCGCGACAATTCGCGCGTGCCCGTAATTGAAACCGGAGCCGGGGTGGTACACACTTATTTTGACGAATTTGGCGACAAAGAGAAAGGTGCGGACATCATCAACAACGCCAAAACCCGCAGGGTAAGCGTTTGTAATGCGTTGGATTGCCTCATTATCAACGAAAAACGCGTAAGCGATTTGCCCTATTTATGCGAGAAGTTAGCCGAAAGCAACGTAGTGCTGGAAGCCGACACGAAAGCCTTTACCTTTTTAAGCGGGAAATATCCAGCCGAGCTGTTGGAGAAAGCCAATGAAAAAAGCTTTGGCACGGAATTCCAGAATTACCGCATGAGTGTGAAAACCGTGGCCGACATTCACGAAGCCATTGCACATATAAGCCAATACGGCTCCAAGCACAGCGAAACCATTGTAAGCGAAAACGAAGTTCAAATAACCATCTTTGATAAAGAAGTGGATGCCGCCTGCGTGTACACCAACGCCCCTACCAGTTTTACCGACGGGGCTCAATTTGGTATGGGTGCCGAAATAGGTATCAGCACGCAAAAGCTACATGCCCGCGGGCCTATGGCATTGCCCGAAATAACGAGCTATAAATGGATTATAAAAGGCAACGGACAGGTAAGACCTAAATAGTTTACATCATTGGGAAAGAAATTAGGCATACTGTGTGTATTAATGTGTATCGGGTTTACCCTATCGGCACAGGAACGACTGGATAACTTTTTCGGATTCAGGGAGTTCAAACTGAAAACGGTCAAAGAAGACTATGCCCGATACGAACTGAAACGCACCGACTTTTATAATTTACCCAATATAATAGAGGTGTACGCGCTGCCCTATTCCATAGCAATAGGCAACACCCGGATGGAAGAACTTCATTTGTTCTTTTTGGGCAATCGCTTGGTACGAGTGGTAGCTCTGCTAAAAGACAGTTTAAACCTGGGGTATCTGAAAAAAGCTTTTGGCGAAGGCATCCCTCCTACCCGAACTTCACACGTTAACGAAGTTGGGAAAGAAGAATTTACAAGATTCGGCAAAACATATTTTTACAGCCCGGTTTACTCGTGGCAAGCCGAAAGCGTATGCTTTGAAGAAAAATGGATGTATTACATACCCGATAAAAAGAGCATAACTAAAACAATGTGCCTCGACCTTTATTTAAAGGATTTTAAAGACATGATGCAAACGCTTACGAATTAATCTTGAAAAGAAAATAAGAATATAATAATCAATGATTTACAATCGAGCTGATTTGTAAATTGCAAATTGTACCAATATGCGTTATTACACCAATGTAAAAGACCTCGGCGATTTGAATGCCGCGGTAAAAGAAGCCTTAGAAGTAAAGAAAAACCGTTATGCCTACAAACAGTTGGGCGAGAACAAAACCTGTTTGTTAGTGTTCTTCAACTCCAGCCTACGTACCCGCTTAAGTACACAAAAAGCAGCCATGAACCTAGGTATGAACACCATGGTACTGGACGTGAACCAAGGAGCCTGGAAACTGGAAACCGAACGCGGCGTGGTGATGGATGGCGACAAATCAGAACACCTATTGGAAGCAGTGCCCGTGATGGCGCAATATTGCGACATAATAGGGGTACGTGCCTTTGCACAGTTTGAAAACAAGACGGACGACTATAGCGAAAAAATACTCAATCAATTTATACAGCATTCGGGCAAACCGGTGTTCAGCATGGAAGCAGCTACCTGCCATCCGCTACAAGCCTTTGCCGATTTAATCACCATTGAAGAGCACAAGAAAAAAGCACGCCCCAAAGTAGTTCTGTCTTGGGCTCCACACCCACGGGCATTACCACAGGCGGTACCTAACTCCTTTGCCGACTTTATGAATGAAGCCGACGTAGAGTTTGTTATTACGCAACCTAAAGGATACGAGTTGGCAGAACAATTCGTACGTGGAGCCACGGTGGAATACGATCAAGACAAAGCTTTTGAAGGTGCTGATTTTATCTATGCCAAAAACTGGTCGGCTTATCAAGACCCTCACTACGGTGAAATTCTTAGTAAGGATATGAACTGGACGGTAAACACCGAGAAAATGGCGTTGACTAACAATGCCTTTTTTATGCACTGCCTGCCTGTGCGCCGCAACATGATTGTAACAGATGATGTAATAGAAAGCCCGCAATCGTTGGTAATTCCCGAAGCTGCCAACCGTGAAATTTCGGCACAGGTGGTTATTAAACGCATGCTCGAAAGTTTATAAAAACGGCACTCAATGCAACGATATTTTTCAGGTTTAATCGGTTTACTTCTGTTTAGTTTGGTCTCGCTGGCTCAAACTAAACAGGTATTGCCCTTGTGGCCTGATGGGGCTAAAGAGAGCAACGGGATAACCGAACCCGAAGAAATTGTAAATGTAGATCGGATTACCAACATATCAGAAGCAGCCATTACCGTGCAACTTCCCGAAGCCGACAAAGCAACAGGAGCAGCGGTAATTATCTGCCCCGGTGGAGGGTATGCACGCGAAGCTATTTCGCATGAAGGATTTCAATTTGCCGACTGGCTCAACCAGCAAGGCATTGCAGGCATCGTGCTCAAATACCGCTTGCCCAACGGGCACAAAGATATTCCGTTGGCCGATGCCAAACGGGCAGTACAACTGGTACGGGCACATGCCAAGGAATGGAATATCGACACCGGGAAAGTAGCCATCGCGGGCTTCTCGGCTGGAGGACATCTGGCCTCAACGTTGGGAACTCACTTCGACAGTGGAAACCCAAAATCAGCAGATGCCATCGAGCGATACTCCAACCGCCCCAACATGATGTTGCTTTTTTATCCTGTTATAAGCATGAAAAATAACTTATGCCATCAGGGCTCGCGTGAAAGGCTGTTGGGAATTTCTCCAACTGAAGAGCAGATAAACCTTTTCTCCAACGAACTTCAGGTGAAGGATAATACCCCTCCTACCATTTTATTTTTGAGCAACGATGATAAAACGGTGCCTCCCTTAAACAGTGTTTTCTTTTACGAAGCCTTGAAAACTAAAAACATTCCGGCCTCGCTCAATATCTTTCCCACGGGTGGACACGGCTGGGGCATGCGCACCAACATAACTTTTTACAACGAATGGCGCACGTTGCTATTGCAATGGTTCAGCCAATACGGGTATATTAAAAATAACGAAAGACAATGAAAAATAAATTAACCCTAGTTAAAGTAGGTGGACAAATAGTAGAAGAACCCGAAACCTTGAAACAATTACTTAACGACTTCTCCAACCTGGAGGGGCATAAAGTGCTGGTACACGGCGGTGGCCGTGCAGCAACCCGAATTGCCGGCCAATTGGGCATTGAAAGCAAAATGGTGAACGGACGGCGGGTGACGGATGCCGATATGCTACAAGTGGTAACAATGGTGTATGGCGGGCTGGTAAACAAACAAATCGTAGCTGGGCTGCAAGCATTGAACGTTAACGCGCTCGGACTGACCGGGGCGGACATGAACTACATGCGCAGTGAGAAACGCCCTGTGAAAGATGTAGATTATGGATTCGTAGGCGATGTAAAAGAGGTGAATGCTGATATTCTTGCTTCATTAATAAACGAAGGGGTTGTACCCGTGTTGGCTCCCCTCACCCACGACAAGCAAGGGAACTTACTAAACACGAATGCTGATACCATAGCGGGCGAAGCCGCCAAAGCCCTAGCCCAATACTTCGACGTGACACTTATGTTCTGCTTCGAGAAAAAAGGAGTGCTACGCAACCCCGATGATGAAGACAGCATGATTCCCGAAATAACAAAACCTGCCTTTGATGCTTTTGTAGCCGATGGCACCATTCAAGGGGGCATGATACCCAAACTGGAAAATGCCTTCGAAGCCATTGCTGCCGGGGTGAAAGAAGTAATTATATCCAAAGCCGATGAAATAGGGAAAGGAACAGGTACCGTGGTAAAATAACATATTTGTATTCGCAACTTCATTTCTTTAGAAGGAACAAACATCCCAAAATATTACGTGGGTTAAAATAGATTTTATGAATTTATTTTAACCCACGTAATATTTAAACATAGAAGAGTTAACTGTATAATGAAAATATGCAACACTCAATCTTTTCATTCATTTTCTTCATAAAAAAATACGTATGCTATTTCTAAGCATACAAAAAACGCCTCTTTATAATCAAGATCAACTCATTATACACAAAAAATTTCTCATCGGATTGAATTGTATATCAAAAAAACTCTACTTTTTTATTATAACAAATTACAATGAAAATAATTACAAATAATATGAAAATAAATTTACATTTCAATTGTCATATTTTAACAATTGACAATGCAAATGTAACTGAAATATTATTAGATTTGTAAACGAAGGTGAAAATGTTAAATCCCATTCATTCTTTACAATATAAAATCAGAGTAACAACTAAACAGAAGTCTATTTCTTATGAAAAAAATTCTACTCTCATTCTTTCTTTTCACCGGACTATGTTTAGGTGGTAATAGTATGATAGCCCAAACATGGACGAATTATTCTAGCTCAAATTCTATAAAGAAATTTGCAGTTGAAAAAGACACCATGTGGATTGCTACTTATAATGGGCTTGTTAAAAAATCTATATCGGGAAAATTTTTAGCTACCTATACCACCTCAAATGGTTTATGCAGCAATGAGATAAATACTATAATTATTGACAATAATGGAACAAAATGGATAGGCACCAACAATGGAGTTTCATCTTTTGACGGCAAATATTTCACTAATTATACAACTAACGACGGATTGGCAAACAACAAGGTATATGATATTGCCATAGATAGAAACGGAAATATATGTTTTGGAACTGGAGGTGGATTTTCCTTATATAATAGAACCAGTTGGAAAAACTACACATCATCTTCTAACGGATTAAACAACAACACTGTTTATTCTATAGTAACTGACAAAAAAGGAAATATATGGCTAGGAACAGGTACCGGATTAACAAAACTTGATTCAAAGAATAATTTTTCCAGTTGGAATTTCAATAGCGTATATGCATTATCATTTGATAATGATTCTAATTTATGGGTTGGGACAAATTCAAGTGGAGTCTTTAAATATGACGGTTCTACATGGCAAAATTACACCACACTAAATGGATTATCATCAACCTGTGTTTACAATATTGCAACAGACTCCGTTGGAAATATTTGGTTTGGAACAATTAGTGGAGTTTCTAAATATGATGGAACAACATGGACTACATACAAAACAACCAATAGCAAACTACTAAATGATTTAATAAAAACAATCCTTATTGATAAAAGAAATCAAAAATGGATCGGAACCGATAACGGTATTTCAATCCTTGATTCGGCAGAAACATCATGGAGCAGCGTTACTACATCCGATATTGGGTTAATAAATAAATATGTAAAAACTATAGCCATAGATTCTACAGGCAATAAATGGTTTGGGACTAATGTCGGTATTTCAGTCTATAACGATTCCACGTGGAATGCATACACGATAAGTAATGGTTTGGCAAACAATACTATAAACACTATTTTTGTCGATAAAAAAGGCACTAAATGGATTGGCACAAACGGAGGAGGCGCAAATAAAATAATGAATGATGGCACTATAACCCAATATGCATATAATAACTCCAATCTAAAAGCAAATTATGTATATGCTATTACCGAAGATTCCTTAAACAGAAAATGGTTTGGTATATCTGGAAAGATATTCATGTATGACGGTAGTACATGGACCAGTTATACTACATCCGAACTATCAGCATATAATGTAAAAACACTAGCAATAGACTTGGCTGGAAATATTTGGTGCGGTACCGATGGTGGAGGTGTTTTTGTTTTCAACGGATCTTCATGGACCCGTTATACATCATCCAATAGCAAATTAGTTGGGAATAATGTTCTTTGTATCTCAATAAAAAACAGAGAAGTATGGCTTGGAACAACCATGGGTGTTTCCTCCTACAAAAATTCTTCGTGGACAACATACACAACCCTCAATGGGTTATTGAACAATGTTGTTTATGCCATCAAGATTGATTCGGCAGGAAATAAATGGTGCGGTACTGGAAGTGGGGTTTCCAAACTAAATAATAATACATTTACAAATTATGTCATTTCAAATGGACTAATTAGTTCTACCGTTTACACCATAGAGATTGACAAATACGGCAACAAATGGTTTGGTACAGACGGCGGTGTGTCTAAATTCAAAGAAGCATCAACAGTTTCAGTTCCACTTGTTCGTGAGAACGATGGAACAAACACTCTTTCAATACACCCTAACCCATTGGTAACTGAATCGAAAATAACATTCGGATATAAAGAGGGAGCCGAATACTCTCTTCAACTATATGACTTGAAAGGTACTTTAAAAGTACAAATTAACGGAATAAAGAATGGGGCAACCTACCTACAACGGAATAATCTACCTTCGGGAATATATATTGTCTCAATAAAAGGACAAACTGATAAAATTTCCAGCAGACTGATTATTAAATAAAGTAGAATTTTTCAAAATGAAAAGATCAATGGAAAGTGTTTCATTGATCTTTTTTTATGAATATCTTGCTCAGAATTAACTATTCTACGTTAAAAAAGGTGGTTTTGAAGAAACAGACAAAAAAAGAATTATTTTTGTTCTAACATATCCCCCATAGGTAAAGCAACACCTTAAAATAGTAATGTTTATGAGAAATAATTTACCCAACACTAGCCCCATATTGTTTCCATTGTCTATTTTATATAGAATGGGTGTTAATTTCCGTAATTGGATGTTCGACTCCAATATCCTGAAAAGCAAAAAATATGATTTACCTATAATCTCAATCGGAAATATTACAGTGGGAGGAACCGGAAAAACCCCTCACACAGAATATATCCTTTCTCTACTATCTCCTTTTATGAGGGTTGCCATGCTTAGCCGTGGATACAAAAGAAAAACAAAAGGCTTTGTACTGGCCGACAAAAAATCAAATAGCCAAACTATTGGCGACGAACCTTTTCAAATAAAGAAAAAATTCAAAGATGTAGTTGTGGCTGTTGATGGAGATCGTTGCCGGGGGATTGAAAGTTTATTAAGTGGTGTGCATGGCAAAGAACTAGGGGCAATTGTTCTTGACGATGCCTACCAACACCGATATGTAGAACCTGGAATTAACATCTTGCTTACCGACTTCAACCGATTAATTACGAACGATTCACTGCTACCTGTAGGAAGATTAAGAGAACCTGCCTCAAATAAAAAAAGAGCAAATATTGTAATTGTAACCAAATGTCCAGACACTTTAAAACCAATTGACATCAGGGTACTATCCAAAGAGTTAAACCTACTTCCATATCAACACCTATATTTTACCAGGTATATATACAACGATTTTATACCTGTTTTTAATGAAGCAAAAGGAAACATAGTAACGAAAAATTTGTTATTAAAAGAAACGTATGATATATTGCTAGTTACAGGTATCGTCTCCCAAAATGA
Source organism: Paludibacteraceae bacterium (assembly GCA_031292565.1). Taxonomy (GTDB): domain Bacteria; phylum Bacteroidota; class Bacteroidia; order Bacteroidales; family Paludibacteraceae; genus JAFGVL01. The sequence goes on along the minus strand of JARLGW010000012.1, from coordinate 315,777 downwards.
TTTAGCTTTACGCTTAATGAAATATGCCAATCAGCTAAAATCTATTGAATACCCCGATCATCATAACTTTACGCAAAAAGATCTTCAGGAGATAGAAATCCAGTTTTTATCAATGGAAAATAAAAACAAGATTATAATTACAACAGAAAAAGACGCTTCCAGGTTGATGTCAAACCCAAATGTTTCGGATACGCTTAAAAAATCGTTGTTTTATATCCCCATAAAAGTCAAATTTTTGTTTGGAGAGGATAAAAATTTTAATGAACAAATTCTAGGTTATGTTAGAAAAAATAAAACAAACAGCAGACTATTTAAAAAAGAAGTTGCCGGTCATTCCTGAAACAGGAATTATTCTTGGAACAGGGCTAGGTGAACTGGCTACTCAAATTACCGATAAAACCGAAATTCCATATTCAACCATTCCTAACTTTCCACTTTCTACCGTGGAGGGGCATAGCGGAAAGCTCATCATAGGGAAACTGGGGAAGAAAGACGTGTTTGCCATGCAAGGCCGCTTTCATTACTACGAAGGGTATGACATGAAAGATGTTACCTTTCCGGTGCGTGTAATGGCAGCCCTGGGTGTAAAAACCCTCTTGCTTTCCAATGCTGCCGGAGGGGTAAACCCTAATTTTGAAATTGGCGACATTATGATTATCAACGATCATATCAATCGCTTCCCCGAACATCCGTTGCGCGGGAAAAACCATAATGAACTGGGTGTACGGTTTCCCGATATGAGCGAAGCCTACTCCAAAGAGTTAATCGTCAAAGCCAAACAAATAGCCAAAGAGAATAAGATAAAAGTACAGGAAGGCGTTTACGTGGGCACCCAAGGCCCTACGTTTGAAACCCCGGCCGAATACAAATTCTTCCACATCATAGGAGGTGATGCCGTGGGTATGAGTACCGTGCCCGAAGTGATAGTAGCCAACCATGCCGGACTGAAATGTTTTGCCATTTCCATTATTACCGATTTAGGGGTGCCCGGAAAAATTGTAGAAGTTACCCACGAGGAAGTGCAGCAAATAGCCAACAACGTGCAACCACTGATGACACTTATTATGAAAGAATTGATAAACAGAGCATAAAACAATAAAAGAGCAGGAGAATTTTACTCTTGCTTTTTTGTTTCTAGGAAATTCACAACCTGCTTAGCCACCCCCTCTATCGGTTCAAATTGCTTGTAGGGGAAATGAACCAACTCTTGCATTTTGTACAAGAAAAGGAAAAACGGTTTATGAGCCGATACAATAACACGTGGGCGGATAATGAGCAAATGAAAAGAGGTAGATTGAAGCAACTTCTCGGCCTCCAGCTTGTATTGATGATACTCTTGCAACATAAAGGCAGGAGGCTTGATAGCCGAAACATGAATAAAATTTTTCACCCCCGCAGCTTCGGCTGCATTAGCTATAAGCCGGGTTGTTTCAAAAATTAAGCGTTTGTACGTAATGTTTTTCTGCTTGTTTTGAAATAAGATGCCAACGCAATTAACCACGGCAAAGCAGTCCGCCAGTTCCTTTTGCCAATCCTCTATCCGAAACACATCAGCTTTAACAAACCGGATGTGTTCGCAATCTTTTTCAAACAAATATTTATTTTGCCCGGACTTGGAAATGCTTACCACATCATACCCGACTTTGGCAAGTTCTTTACAAATAAAAGAACCAACAAAACCCGTTCCACCGAAAACCACCACATTAGCCATAACCTTTTTTGTTTATTGTATCTTTAATCCCAATTTTTTTCCTTCAAAATGGGCATAATGCAAAGCTGCCTTTTCAATCAATTCTTTTTCACCTACGGCCAATGGCCTGAAAAAGTGAGATTCAACCAGCACCGTATCTTTTTTAAAACTTCGTTTCCAAATGCCCATTACCTGCCCGTTAATCACTATCAATGGTTTAAAAATACCATTACTGGAAATGGCCGTTTTACCCCAATCAGGATTCAACACATCAGTGCGATTTTTGTATGCAATTACAAACTCATCAAAAGCAGGTAAAAGAATCGCCGTTTGAGAAGTAACATCCGGCTCTTTATAATTGTTTGGAAACCAGCAATCCGTATCGTTTATTTTTTCGTAGCACAGGTTGTTTTTAATTAAGTCCAACGCCCGACGAGCATCCGTGGTTTTCAACCCCGACCACCAAATAAAATCGGCCAACGTGGCGGGTGCATGGCTGGTAAAAAACCTCAAAGCCAACATAGCCAAAGCTTCTTCCCTGTGGAATGTTTTTTTACAAGGCACCCACTCGTCAAGTAAAGCATAAGTTTGCTCCTTGCCTTTCAGCCGTCCACTACAAACCACTTTCTCAAGTTCCGCCCAAAGCATGAGGTGGTACAACCTACCGTCATCAGGAGTTATATTCGCTTGAAACAAGTCTGTTTGCAACTCCTTTCTGGTTTTATGGTTTCCTCCGCTCAACGATTTTTGTATCACATCAAAAGCCTCAGTCAGAATTTTATCGTTGAAACCCCAGTTTACAAAACGAGGCTTAACCGCCGTTTTTATTTGAGGAACGGTTAAATCCAATATCCAATGCAAATCCTCGGCAGCCACGAAATGCCAGGTAGGCCGCATCAAGTGAGTTCGAAGTATTTTGCCGTTATTAAAAGCATCTTCCACCTGTTGAGCATTTGTACTGGGTAAGCGGCACCCGATAGCCCATTTTGCCATCGCAAAATCTTGTGCCTGCATGGCTCCCATGTAAGAAACCAAATCGCTGATATCCTTAAAATCGGAAGCTGCTATTTGCTGACTTATAATGCGCTGACGAGCTATGTTCATACGTTGTCTTTTACAAAAAAGCACCCCAAACTTGCAATAAGAATGGGGTGCCTATAAATTAAATGAATGATTACGCTTTATTGTTACTACCCAACACGTTAACTACCTTGTGCATGTACAATTCTTTCAATTGGTCGCGAGCAGGGCCCAAGTATTTACGAGGGTCGAACTCAGCAGGTTTTGTGGCAAGTACTTCGCGTACAGCAGCAGTCATAGCCAAACGTCCGTCAGAGTCGATATTTACTTTACAAACTGCTGAAGTAGCCGCGTGGCGCAATTGATCTTCAGGAATACCGATGGTATCTTTCAAGGCTCCACCGTATTTATTAATCGTGGCAACTTTATCCTGCGGTACGGATGACGAACCGTGAAGCACGATAGGAAAGCCCGGAATACGTTTTTCTACTTCTTCCAAGATGTCAAATCGCAATGGAGGTGGAATCAACACCCCATCAGCATTGCGAGTACATTGCTCAGGCGTAAATTTATTTGCACCGTGAGAAGTTCCAATGGAAATAGCCAAAGAGTCCACACCCGTTTTGCTTACAAAGTCCTGTACATCTTTAGGGTCGGTATACGTATGATGTTCAGCCTTTACGTCGTCCTCAATGCCAGCCAACACGCCCAATTCACCTTCCACGGTAACATCGTATTGGTGAGCATATTCCACTACCTTTTTGGTTAAAGCCACGTTTTCATCGTAAGGAAGGCTGGAACCATCTATCATTACCGAAGAAAATCCCATTTCAATACAGCTTTTACACAATTCAAACGAATCGCCATGATCCAGGTGCAACACGATGGGAATATTGAATCCCAGTTCTTTAGCATATTCCACAGCCCCCTGTGCCATATAGCGAAGTAAGGTTTGATTAGCATATTTTCGTGCACCGGACGATACTTGCAAAATAACCGGAGACTTTGTTTCCACACAAGCCTGTATAATAGACTGCAACTGCTCCATGTTATTAAAATTAAACGCAGGAATTGCATATTTTCCTGTTACAGCTTTTGCAAAAAGCTCTTTAGAATTAACAAGCCCCAATTCTTTGTAACTTACCATAGTTGTATATTTTTAAATAAAATAGTTAAATGCTAAGGCAAAGATAAAATTTCCCACCAAAGAATGTAACATCCACTTGTTAATTTTTTAAGGAAATATTGTTATAAAACGATTTTTAAAATTTCCCGTTTTCCACCGTTTATTTCTTTACCCTTAACTATGAATATTTTAACGCCCATTTGTCCTTCAATCAAAAATTCTTTTCTTTTTTAGCTAAAATATAATGAAATTTCAAGTCCAAAGGCAAAGCAATAGTATTTGCCTGCTTAATACGAATTCAGTATATTTGTAAATTATAATCAGAGGAATAAAAATGGCTAATTACAAGGAAAAAGCATACCTATTGCTTTCCGGCGGACAAGATTCGTTTGTCTGCCTCACATGGGCATTGAAAAATTTTGAAGAGGTTGAAGCTGTGAGTGTTGCCTACAACCAACGTCATGCTAAGGAATTAGAATACGCGGCTAAAGTAGCCGCACATTTTGGAGTTAAACACACAGTATATGATATTGGCAACTTTTTAAATGCCATTGCCGACAGCACATTGTTGAAAGCCGGAAATCATAATGCACATCATCAGCAGGCCGATAATTTGCCTGCCAGCTTTGTGCCCAACCGCAACGGACTTTTTCTTACTATCATTTCCAATCATGCTTTCCGTAACAACGAAAAACATATTCAAATTATCACCGGCACTTGCGAAACCGATTTTTCAGGTTATCCCGATTGCCGCGATAGCTACATCAAATCCAAAGAAGTGGAACTTTCGTTGGGGTTGGATCGTGCCGTGAGCATTTACACCCCGCTGATGTGGAAAACCAAAGCCCAGACTTTTGAAATGGCCGATAAAGCCGGAAAGCTTAAAGAGCTGATAGACTTAACTCTTACCTGCTACAACGGGGTGGAAGAAATGCACGAATGGGGACGCGGTTGTGGCGAATGCCCTTCCTGCCTGTTACGGAAAAAAGGATTTGAAGAATACAAAAATCAGAAGTGAGAAATGAGTAACAAGGAATGAGTAAATTACTCATTCCTCACCTACTCGCTCCTCATTCCTCAATATTTTACTTGTGGTATCTCCAACATATTATATAGCCGAAACATTTGAATCCATCCAGGGTGAAGGAAACTGTGCCGGGGCAAAAAGTTTGTTCTTGCGGTTTCAGCATTGCAACCTTACCTGCTCGTGGTGCGATACAAAATTTACTTGGCATAAAAACAAAACGTTGGAAGCCTCAACACGAGAACAGGTGTTAGCGATTATCAATAAATCTGCTTCGCCCAACGTGATTTTCACGGGAGGCGAACCCACACTTTATCCATTGGATGCGTTGGTGGTAGAAGGTAAGAGGTTTCATGTAGAAACAAACGGAACTATTATCCCCACAGAGCCTTTGAACATTACGTTGGCCGACGGGAGCCGTTTCCAACGGGAAGCGATGAACGAGGCGGTGATAAGGCAGTTCAACTGGGTGATTTCGCCCAAAATGAATAATGCAAATCAAACGCTCGACGAAAAGGTCTTGCATTATTGGGCGGAAAAAGATTGGTGCATTTTTAAGTTCATCATTCAAAACAGCAACGATTTAACCGAAGTAGATAAGCTGGTAAACCGTTTCAATCTGGATAAAAAACGAGTGTATATCGGACTGGAAGGCTGCACGCTAGAATCGCAATTAAAACCCGATTTGGTAGATGAGCTGATGGAAAGAGGATACAATTACTCACCCCGCCTGCATGTACTGCTTTGGGGAGCTAAGAGAAAAAAATAATTAGCAAAATTAGCAAATGTGATAATTAGCAAATAAATTAGTATGCTGAATTTGCTAATCGGCTAATGCTCAAATTTGCACATTGAAAATATGAAATACGCTATAACAAAAGAATTTACTTTCGAAGCGGCACATCGCTTAATTCGGAATTACAGTGGTAAGTGTTCCAACAATCACGGGCATTCTTACCGCGTAAAACTCTTTTTGGAAGGAGAAAACCTGGACGAGAGTGATATGTTGGTCGATTTCAACGAAACCAAAAAGCTAAAGGAATGGATTGATGGTAATTTCGACCATGTAACCATGCTGTGGGAGGAAGACCCGATGATTGACAGCCTCAAATCGTTTGGCAACAAGGTGCTGGTAACCAAAAAGAACCCTACCGCCGAACACATTTGCGAACTGATTCTTGCCAAAGCGCAGGAGCTTTTTGAAAACTCCAACATCAAGGTGCAATGCATAGAGATAGGCGAAACCTGCACATCGGCAGCAAGAATCTATCCACTAAAAAATTAATAACTCGTATTCTTTCTCTCTTCCTTGGAAGGGGTTGGAAGAAATAAATTATCAACTATGGAATTTAAGCAACTAGGACATAAAAGCAACGGTCCATCCAAGCAACTGGACACGTTTCCTGCACCGGCTAACGTGGGTTTGGTGAAATTTGAAAGCGACGAGCTTACCAGTTTTTGCCCGGTAACACACCAACCGGATTTCAACCACGTGGTAATAGAATTTTGCCCCGATAAACTATGCGTGGAAAGTAAAAGCCTGAAGCTCTACCTATGGTCGTTTCGAGAAGAAGCCAAGTTTGCCGAAGCTCTAGCGGGCGAAATTGCCGACGACATTTTCAATGCACTACAACCACACTGGGTAAAAATAACCCTGATACAAAATATCCGTGGCGGCCTGCAACTCACTGCCGTGGCCGAAAAAAAGAAATAAGAAAAGGGAAGGGAAACACTTCCGATAAGTTCCTTCCGTGAAACCATAGCCGTCCAAACTTTAGTCAATTTCACCAACTTTTTTTTAAAATCAGGAACAAGCACATTACAGGCAAAACAAGTCCTGTTTTTTATTTAATCATTCTTCACACGCAACATATCTGATAGCCAATTAAGCTACGTACCTTCGTGTTTTTATCTGTCGTTTAATGAGTAAAGGGAAAACAGTAAATATGACCAACGGGCCTATCGCGCCCCAAATCATACATTTTACCGTACCGTTGATTATCGGAAACTTTTGTGTGTTGACCTATAATGCCGCCGATTCTATCATCGTGGGACGTTTTGTGGGGGCAAAAGCACTAGCTGCCGTGGGTGCCGCTAGCCCGGTAATGAATATTATGCTATTCCTCATGATTGGTATCTGCTTAGGTATGTCCGTACTGATGGGTAATTTTTTCGGTGCGGGCGACATCCCGAAACTCAAACGCGAAATTTCCACCTCACTCATTGCCGGGGGAGTTTTCACCCTGTTTCTTGTGGTACTGGGCATCATTTTCTCCCGCGGCGTGCTTTCGGTAATGCAAACGCCACCCGAAATTCTTGACGATGCCACCCACTACCTGCAAATTATTTTCTTCGGTCTCTTCTTTACGTTTATCTACAATATATATGCCTCCACCCTCCGCAGCATGGGCAACTCCAACGCTTCGCTCTATTTCCTCATCGCCTCGGCAGTGCTCAATGTGGTGTTCGATTTAGTTTTCGTGGTAGGGTTGAAATTAGGCGTAGTGGGTTCGGCTTGTGCCACCGTGCTAGCCGAAGCTTTATCCGCCCTGTTCTGCATTATATATGTATATAAACGCATTCCTATACTCAAATTTACCCGCCGCGAATTTGTATTCGACCGGGGCTTGCTACGCCAAACGGTAAGTTATAGTTCGGTGGCGGCTATGCAGCAAATCACGCTACACATAGGTAAGTTTCTTATTCAAGGAGCCGTAAACCCTCTTGGCGTGTTTGCCATCGCGGCATTCAACTCCGTGAGCCGTATAGACGACTTCGTGATGGTAGCGCAACAAAACATTGCGCACGGCACCACCGGATTTCTTGCCCAAAACTATGGTGCGGGCAAACCGGAACGCATCCGCAAAGGCTTTTTTACCGGGTTGAAAATGGAAATAAGTTACACCGTGATACTAATGGTGCTTATCTTTGTTTTTGCCCCACAGTTTGTATATGCATTCGTGGGCAACGAAGGCCAACTCGTGGTGGATGCGGGCGTGCAATACCTGAGAATAATGGCTTTTCTGTACCTCTTGCCGGGGCTAACCAACATTATTCAGGGCTACTTCCGCGGGCTGGGGAGGATGAAGATTACCCTCAACTCCACCTTTGTGCAAATTGTAGGGCGGGTTATTGCCGCCTACCTGCTGGCACCCTATTTCGCGCTAAGAGGTATTGCCGTGGCTTGTCTGTTTGGTTGGATTTGCATGCTGGTCTACGAACTGCCGTTGTTTAGAAAGACCTGGAGGAAAAACAGGTAGCTTAATTAGTTCGAAATATTATGGTATAATAGACATTTAGCCAGTTTTTTATTTTTTCTAATAAAATTATCTTTTAGATTTTAAAATGGGGCGTAAAAGTCCAACGGTTAAGCAACTCCTAACGGAGTTGCTTATCAGAAACAAAGAAATAACAAAAAAAGACGCACCTCAAGGCACGTCCTTCATATAATTGTAGTAATTATCCCTTCTTAGGCGCAGGTGTTCCCACCTTTTGCGTAGGCGGTAATTGCTCGTTACGAATGCCAACCTGCTTTACCACTTCTTCGGCCAAGCGGATAAACGACTGGCCTACCATAGAATCCTCATTATTAACTATCGGGCTACCATTGTCGCCACCCTCACGGATGCTTTGCACGATAGGTATTTGCCCAAGTAATGGCACATTCAATTCTTCGGACAGACGTTTGCAGCCCTCTTTGCCAAAGATGTAATATTTGTTTTCGGGCAGTTCGGCAGGCGTGAACCAGGCCATATTTTCCACCAAACCAAGCACAGGTACGTTTACCTTGTCATTCAGAAACATCTGTATTCCCTTGCGTGCATCGGCCAAGGCCACTTCCTGCGGTGTACTTACAATAACGGCTCCCGTTATGCCCAACGATTGAATGAGCGTGAGGTGAATATCACTGGTGCCCGGAGGCATATCTATTACAAAATAATCAAGCTCGCCCCAGTTGCCGTCGGTAATCAATTGCTTTAAGGCATTGCCAGCCATGCTTCCACGCCAAAGCAACGCGGTATGAGGATCTACAAAGAAGCCCACGGAAAGCATTTTTACCCCGTAGCGTTCCACGGGTACAATCAAATCGCGTTCGCCCACCTTTTCCAACGCCGGACGGGCATCTTCCACTCCAAACATTTTAGGCACGGATGGCCCGTGAATATCGGCATCGAGCAAGCCTACCTTATAGCCCAACTTGGCTAACGCAACAGCTAGATTAGACGCCACGGTGGATTTACCCACGCCCCCCTTGCCGGAGGACACGCCAATGATGTTTTTTACTTGGCTTAATTGCTTTTCAGGTTCGGGTTTAGTAGCCTGTTTGGTTTTTACAGTGATGTTGCCCTTTATTTCAGCTTCTTCGCCGGCAAACGTGAGAATAGCCTGCTCGGCAGCTTTTACCACTGACTTAATAAAGGGGTCGGTGGGCTTTTCAAAGATGAGTGAGAAACTGATTTTGTTTCCCTCTATTCGGATGTTGTCTTCCACCATCTCGTTTTCCACGAGGTTTTTCCCATTGCCCGGATAGCGCACGTTTTTAAGCGCGTCTAATATAAGTTGAGGATAAAATGCCATAACTTAATGCATAATTAAAAATTGATAATGAATAATTAACCACCCACATAAGGAGGCTTCGGTTAATTTACTTCCCTATATTTAACTCGCTGCGTTTGCTACGCCCGAAACTACGATAAGGGTCGAGCTCTATTTCCACGTCGGGTTCCATAAATTGTTCGCGTGGTTGCAACTCGAATTTCAGGTATTTGATGTCCAGCCCGCGTGCTAGCCATTGCTGCTCGTAATAGGTTTTGATGCCTAAAATATCGTCCACGATATCGGAATGATACAAGTCCGGCGTTTGAAACAACTCTTCATAGCCGTTCGCCTTTATCATTTCGCGTGAATAGGTGAACATGAAATTGCTGTCGGTTTTCAGGTGCATGATACCACCTGGGCGCACAAAGGTTTGATATTGAGCCATAAAGTTGGTAGCCATCATGCGCTTGGTTACCTTCTTCATCTGTGGGTCGGGGAAGGTAATCCACACCTCGCTCACCTCGTCTTTGCCGAAAAAGTGCGACAGCATTTCTATCTTGGTGCGAAGGAAAGCCACATTAGTCATTTCTTCCTCGTGCGATTCTTTTGCCCCCACCCACATGCGAGCCCCTTTAATATCAATGCCGATAAAGTTTTTATCGGGAAAGAATTTGGCTAGCCCCACGGTGTATTCACCACGGCCACAGCCAAGCTCAATAACTATCGGGTTATTATTTTTGAAAAATCGGTTATTCCACTCACCTTTCATGTCGAATTCTGCCCCGGCACGAATATCATCAAACGAAAGCTGGAAAACATGGGGAAAGCTCTCCATGTCGCTAAACTTCTTTAATTTATTTTTTCCCACGAAAAGATAAATTTTATATTTATTTTGCCTTAATTACTTCTAACCCAATATCGTTGATTCCCACAAGTAAAATATCACGCATGCCATGAGCGATGGAAAACTTGTAGTTGCCGGGCTTGGTGAATTTGATTTTAGGGACAAAGAGCACGGGCATTTCATACATGGAGCCAAAGCCTGAGCCCAACCAGCGTCCGTTGTTGTTAGCCAGATAGCATTCCACCGTGTCCTTTTTAATTGATTTGTCAGGGCGTTGGTAGCTCACGAACAGCCACAGGTTTTGGGTTTTATAATCGCCCCGGTTGCGCACATTGATAATCAGCCTATAAGGCGTGTTTGTATCTGTAATAGGCACGGTAAACACGGCTGCACTGTCTTTATGCCAGCCTTTTTCGGGTAAGGTTTTGGATTGATTGTACACGGTATCGTGGTTACAACTTGCCAACAAAAGGAGGGCAAGCCCAAGCAGGAGTTTATTCAGTTGGTTTTTCATCGGAATTTTGTTGATTTTTTTTCTTTAAAACAATGGGTTTTCGTTCGTTACGGTTGTCTTTGTTCTGATTTTGGCGATTTCTGTTTTCCCGGTTTTTAGGGCGACTCTCATTCTGTTCGTTGCGAGTTCCTCCTTTTTTCTTTTTACTTTGGTCGAAACGGGTCAAGCTGTCTTGTCCCACCACGTTTTGGAAGTCGATAGGTATTTCTTTTTCGCTCTCTTTTACCAGTTCCAGTTTTTCAGGTCGTTGCCCGGCTTTATTCATGGCAATAACTTGCTTTACCCTTTCCACGGGCAAAATAGCCAGATTGGCCGCCACATTTGGAGAGGATGAATAAGTCATTTCACCCTTAAACACATCGGTTTTGAAGTGATACCACGAACCGTCTTTTGTTTCCAATTGAATTTCTTTCGACGGGAAGTTTTTCATGGCATCCACGTAAGCATCTACCTCGTAGTTCATGCAGCATTTAAGCTTGGCACATTGCCCGGCCAGCTTTTGCGGATTGAGGGAAATGTCTTGATAACGTGCGGCACTAGTGGATACGGATACAAAGCTGCTCATCCACGAGGCGCAACACAGTTCGCGTCCGCAAGGGCCAATACCGCCAATACGCCCGGCTTCCTGACGTGCACCAATTTGGCGCATTTCAATACGCACCTTGAACGCGTCGGCCAATACCTTAATAAGCTGACGGAAGTCAACGCGTTCATCGGCAATGTAATAGAAAATAGCTTTGTTGCCATCGCCCTGATATTCCACATCGCCAATTTTCATGTTAAGCTTCAAATCTTCGGCTATTTGGCGCGAACGAATCATGGTGGCTTGCTCACGGCCTTTGGCTTCCTCGTATTTTTCCAAATCGGTAGGACGTGCTTTGCGGTACACGCGGCGCACCTCTATCTTTTCAGGATTGAGGTTATTCTTTTTCATTTGAATCAGCACCAATTGCCCGGTAAGTGTTACCTCGCCGATGTCGTGCCCCGGTGATGCTTCCACAGCTACCAAATCGCCTTTTTCGAGTGGAATTTTGGTACTGTTGAGGAAATATCCTTTACGTGTATTTTTAAATTGAACTTCTACAAAATCGGTAGAAATCTTAGTTTCAGGTAAGTCGCACAACCAGTCGAACGTGGCTAGTTTTTTGCTTGTATTTTTCCGGCAGCCGTTTCCATTCATGCAGCAGCCGCCTATATCTAGTTTGTAATCCATAAAAATGTTTGAATTGACATCGGAATCATTTTTCCAATGAGTATATATTGAGTTTAATTTTTCGAAACGGACAAATTTACAAAATAATTAACATGGAATAATATAGTACGTGATAATTAATTAGTGAGAAGCATTGAATGCAACTATTTTATCAATTTTTCAGCAACATAATAATTTTCAAAGCTAGATCGTAAAACACGATTTTAGCCTGCACGTTTTGTTCTATATGGCGTTCGGCCAAGGCCAGTTCTTCCATCATCCCTATCACATTTCCTTCATTGATGAAAGGCGAAAATTTGGTGGAGAAATCCTGCTCGTAGGATGCCATGTAGTTTAAATCCTGTTCGTGAAAATTATAGATAAAGTTTTCACGCAGCATCCGTTGCACGTAAACAAAAAAGCTTTTCTGGTTTTCACGACCAATTTTAGCCATGTCCTCCGAAAATTTCCGTAGCGTGATAAGAGAATCGCCCTTCTTCGTGAGGTCTTTAAAATTTTTGATGCCCCAAGCCGTGCGCATAAGCAACACGAAGTTGTCAAAGTATTGCTTGTTCTCCTCGCGTTGTTCGGCTGTTTGTGTTGCTTTTATATAATTGCCGTTGGCAAGCCGGGCAATGAGTTCCGCTTCGGGAGCAGGCATGTTGTATTGCTCTAGCAGCTTATCAACCATACATTTCGATTCGATGGGCGGTATGTTGAGCCGCTGTGCACGCGAAAGGATGGTGGTGATAATTTCATCGGGAGCATCGGACACCAATAGGAAAACGGTTTTTGCAGGCGGTTCCTCCAGAATCTTCAACAGCTTGTTGGCACAGGTGTTGTGCATCTTTTCGGGTTGCCATATCACCATAATCTTATACTCTGATTCGTAGGTTTTAAGGCTTAGTTTCCGAATAATTTCCTCGCTTTCGTTGGAGTAAATCATGCCTTGCTTGCCCGAACCGCCAATTTGCTCAAACCATGAATTCACACTGAAATAAGGATTTTGAAGAATGTAACTTCTGAAATCGGGCAGGAAATCGTCACACACTACACTGCTTTTACCCGACGGTTTGATAACCGGGAACACAAAATGCAAATCGGGATGTGCCAGCTTGGAAAATTTCACACACGAGGGGCACACGCCACACGAATCGGTTTCGGTGCGGTGCTCGCAGCAAATATATTGGGCATAAGCCAAAGCAAGGGGCAACTTTCCTATGCCTTCAACCCCGCAAATAAGTTGTGCATGAGGTATCCGTTGTTCTTGTACGGATCGTATAAATCGTTGTTTAATTTCGTCTTGACCGATGATATTTGCAAAAAGCATAGAAATAATTGTTATGATACAAAGATAAGAAAATATGCAAATTTGACAATTAGTGAATTAACAAAGCATGTTTCGTTGTATAATTAGGATTTATCTTTTCGCTGTATGCTTTCAATTTTGTACTTTTGCTAAAATTTTATGTAGAGAGTATGCGTGTAATTGATCTGATAAATAGTAGTAAATCAACAGCTTTTTCATTCGAATTGCTTCCACCGCTTAAAGGTGCGGGAGTGGATAAACTGTATCAAAATATTGATTCCTTATTGGAATTCAATCCTAAATATATAAACATTACCACCCACCACAGTGAGTTTATCCAACGCACGCTGCATTCGGGGGAGGTAGTGAAGCAAAATATCAGGAAACGCCCCGGTACGGTGGCCATCGCCGCTGCCATACAAAACAAGTATGGCATTACCGCCATTCCTCATATTATTTGCGCCGGGTTCTCAAAAGCCGAAACAGAATATGCACTGGTGGATTTGCAAATACTGGGCATCCATGATTTGCTGGTGTTGCAGGGCGATAAGGGCAAAATGGAGCCCAACTTTATTCCTGAAAACGAAAGCAACAAACATGCTATCGAATTGCAAGGGCAGATAAACCAATATAACAAAGGATACTTTGAGGATGGAACGGAAATGGCCAACAAGCCATCGGTACCATTTTCTTATGGCGTGGCGGGCTACCCGGAAAAACACGGGGAAGCCGTTAGCATGGATTCGGATATTCATTATCTGAAAGAAAAAGTGAAAGCGGGTGCCAACTATGTTGTTACCCAAATGTTTTTCGACAACAGCAAGTATTTTGAATTTGTGGCTCGTTGTCGTGCCGAAGGAATTACCGTACCCATTATTCCGGGCATTAAACCTATCGTGTTTATGAACCAACTTACGGTAATTCCTAAAATTTTTAGTTTGACTTTGCCCGAACCTTTTGCTACCGAGTTAGCCAAATGTAAAACGGACGAGGAAGCCAAGCAAATGGGTATTGAATGGAGTATTTTACAATGTAAAGAGTTGATGGAAGCTGGGGTACCCAGCTTGCATTTCTACACGCTGATGGCAACCGATAGCGTGGCCAAAGTGGCTAAGGAAATTTATTGACGCTTTACCTAAAAAGTAGTTGAAATGAGTTTTATAATTTTCATCATATTATTTGTTCTCCTTTTCGGATTGATAATCGTACTAGGAGTATTGAACTTTGTTTTCGGTATTTTCAGAACTATTTTTTCTTTTGGACGAAGAGGGCGTTCCGCTTCCCGTAGCAGTGGTTATAACGAACAACCCACGTCTTCAAAGAAAAATAAAGAAAAGATAATCTTCGACAAAACGGATGTTGAAGATGCAGAATACGAAGAGATAAAATAAAAAAAGCCTGTTTTCACAGGCTTTTTTTGTTGCTTTATTGTACGTATTTCTTTTCACGCAATTCCTTAATGTCCTCGCGGGTAATATATTCGTCGTATTCCATTTGCTTGTCGATAACTCCGTTCGGGGTTAGTTCTATAATACGGTTACAAACGGTTTGTACAAATTCGTGGTCGTGTGATGACAACAACACGTTACCTTTAAAGTTCTTCAACGTGTTGTTGAATGCCTGAATAGATTCCATGTCCAAATGGTTCGTGGGTGAATCAAGTACAAGGCAGTTGGCATTTTTTAGCATCATTTTGGAAATCATACAACGCATTTTTTCTCCTCCCGAAAGCACAGGTACTTTCTTTTGCGTTTCTTCTCCACCAAAAAGCATCTTTCCAAGATAACTTTTCAGATATACCTCGTTGGTGTCGGTGGAGAACTGGCCTAACCAATCCACCAAGTTAAGTTCGGTGTTGAAGAATGCCGAGTTATCTAGCGGCAGGTAAGCGGGTGTAATCGTTACTCCCCAAGAGAATTTACCTCCGGTTTGTTTTAATTTTCCATCCAAAATTTCAAACAAAGCAGTCATGGCACGAGGGTCTCTCGATATAAAAGCCACCTTGTCTCCTTTTTCTATGGTGAAGCTTGCATTTTTGAAAAGCGTTTCACCTTCCACGCTGGCTCCCAAATCGTTTACTTCCAGAATGATATTACCCGGATCTCGATCCATAGTAAACACAATACCCGGATAGCGACGGGAGGATGGTTTAATTTCTTCAAGATTAATTTTTTCCAGCATCTTTTTACGGCTGGTAGCTTGCTTGGATTTAGACGCGTTGGCACTAAACCGGGCAATAAATTCGATTAACTCGGCGCGTTTGTCTTCCGCTTTCTTATTTTGTTGCGATTGTTGGCGAAGGGCTAACTGGCTTGATTCATACCAAAAGCTATAGTTACCGGTGTATATTTCGGTTTTACCATAGTCAATATCAACCACGTGCGTACAAACGGTATCCAAGAAGTGACGGTCGTGCGAAACCACCAACACGGTGTTATCATAGTTGGCCAAATAATCTTCCAACCACATGATGGTGTATAAATCAAGGTCGTTGGTAGGCTCATCGAGCAACAAGTTGTCGGGCTTACCAAACAAAGCTCTAGCCAAAAGCACACGCACTTTTTGATTTCCACTTAAATCCTTCATTTGCATCTGGTGGAATTCTTCCTTAATGCCCAAGCCGCTTAGCAAAGAGGCTGCATCGCTTTCGGCATTCCAACCTTCCATTTCGGCAAATTTTTCTTCGAGCTCGGAAGCACGAATACCATCGGCATCGGAGAAATCGGGTTTGGCATACAAGGCATCTTTTTCAGCCATGATGCCCCAAAGGATGGTATGACCCATGATAACGGTTTGCAACACGGGCAACTCGTCGAACTCATGGTGATTTTGTTTTAACACGGAAAGGCGTTCGCCTTTTTCCAGGTGGATGTGGCCTTTAGTAGGCTGAATGTCACCACTAATAGCGCGTAGTAAAGTAGATTTTCCGGCACCATTGGCACCAATAATACCATAGCAATTTCCGGCAGTGAATTTTAAATTCACATCTTGAAACAAGACACGTTTACCGAATTGAATAGCTAAATTTGAAACTGTAATCATATATCGTTATTTCTATTTGTACAAGACAAGAAAACCCTTGCAAGAGCTTGCTTACAAGGGTTCTTTTTTGGTTGTCTCACCAAGATTCGAACTTGGACAGGCAGTACCAAAAACTGCAGTGCTACCATTACACCATGAGACAATCCGAAATGCTTTTACTTGAAAAGCGGTGCAAAGATATTGCTTTTTTTCATTTCAGCAAAACAAAAATACTGCAAATTACTTTGCTATAAGCAAAAAGTAGTTCTTTTTACCCTTTTGAGCCAATAAATACTTGCCGTTAATGAGGCTATCTGCTTTGATTACAGCCTCTATATCAGTGAATTTGTCTTTATTCAACGAAAATCCGTTTGCTTGCAACATTTTTCGCAATTCTCCCTTAGATGGGAAAACAGCAGCCTTTTCGGTTAGCAAATCGGCTATTTTAACCCCTGCTTCCAGTTCGGCCTTGGATATTTCAAATTGCGGAACGCCTTCAAAAACGGCCAACAAGGTATCGTCGTCCAGTTTTTTTAACGAATCGGAAGTAGCGTTTCCAAACAAGATATTGGAAGCTTCCACGGCTGTTTGATAGTCTTCCTCGGAATGTACCATCACCGTTATTTCCTTTGCCAACGCCTTTTGCAACGTACGCAAATGCGGAGCTTCGTGCTGCTGGGCAATAAGTGCTTCTACTTCTTCTTTAGATAGGAAGGTGAATATTTTGATGTATTTTTCAGCATCGGTATCGGTTACATTGAGCCAGAATTGGTAGAACTTGTAGGGCGAAGTATATCGTTTGTCCAACCACACGTTTCCGCTCTCGGTTTTCCCAAACTTGCCTCCGTCGGCTTTGGTAATGAGCGGACAGGTCATGGCAAAAGCCTCACCTCCGGCCTTGCGGCGGATCAGTTCCGTACCCGTGGTAATGTTTCCCCACTGGTCGCTACCCCCCATTTGGAGCTTGCAATTGTAGTGTTCGTACAAGTAAAGGAAATCGTAGCCTTGCACCAATTGATAGGTGAATTCGGTAAACGACATACCGTCGGAAGTCTCCCCATTCAAGCGTTTCTTCACGCTGTCCTTGGCCATCATGTAGTTCACAGTAATATGCTTGCCGATGTCGCGAATAAAGGCTAGAAATGAAAATTCCTTCATCCAGTCGTAGTTGTTTACCAAGATGGCAGCATTGTCGGCCTTGCTGTCGAAATCGAGGAAGCGAGCTAATTGTGCTTTGATGCTTTCCTGGTTGTGCCTCAGGGTTTCTTCGTTCAGCAAGTTACGTTCCTGCGACTTGCCCGAAGGGTCGCCAATCATACCCGTGGCACCACCTATCAAGGCGATGGGGCGATGGCCTGCCCGTTGCAAATGCCTTAGCATCATTACGCCCACCAAGTGGCCGATATGTAGCGAGTCCGCCGTGGGGTCGATACCCAAATAGGCCGAGGTAAGTTCTTTTTCCAGTTGCTCTTTGGTGCCGGGCATGATGGTGTGAATCATCCCGCGCCATTCTAGTTCTTCAACAAAATTCATAGTTCCGTTTTATGTCTTTTTCCTTGCAGGCAGGTATTGTATGCCCCAACGAATTTTAATTTCTTTTTGCGGGGCAAAGATAATCAAGGATTTGCTAATAGGCAACCGCTTAATTATTCTCCATTGAGAATAATTTCTTTCAATCAAGACATTCCATATCTCCAAGATATGGAATGTCTATTTATTTCATCTATTCGCAACTCTTGGATGTAAGCATTCTTTTTTCTACTTTCGGCCATAGATTAATGTAAACCGTTTTTTTGCCTGATGAAAAAAATTATAACCTGTTGCGTACTGCTCCTAACTATTTCATGTTGCCTCTCCGCGCAATATTTTGGCGGATTTAGCAGCAATTTGAAATGGCAGGTAATAGAATCGGAACACGTGCGGGTTATTTTTCCCGCCGGGTTGGAAAGCAAAGCCAACCGCACGGCAAACGACGTGGAATACCTCATCAATCAAAAACAAAGCACCCTCGATTTCAAGCTTCGCAAAGTGGACATCGTGCTGAACAACCAGTCCGAGCAATCCAACGGCTACGTTACCACCATACCCTACCACTCCATGTTTTTCCTCACGCCCCCGCTGGATGCCAACATGGTAGGCACGCAGGATTGGGTGGATGGGTTAGCCGCACACGAGTACCGCCACGTGTGGCAAGACAACCAGATGCGAAGCGATTTGTGCAACCTCTTTTACTTCCTGATGGGCGATCGGGGTTGGGGTGCTTATACCTCTCTTGTTTTCCCCGACTGGTATTTTGAAGGCGACGCGGTGAAAAACGAAACGGCCTTTACCGAATCGGGTCGCGGACGACTACCCTATTTCTCACTTACCGAACGAGCCATGTCGCTGGACAGCGTGGAGTATAGCTACATGAAGGTGCGCAACGGTTCGTATATCGACCTCCTGCCCAATCATTATTCATTCGGCTACAACCTGCTTGCTTACGGGCAACGAAAATATGGAGAGGATGGCTGGCGCAGGGTGGTGAAAAGGGCTTCGGATTGGAGCGGATTATTTTTCCCCTTCGCCAATGCCTTGAAAAAAGAAACAGGGACGGATGCTTCTGATTTGTATAAAAACATGCGTACCGACTTCAATCAATACGCACGTGGGCAAGCTGCTAAAAGGATTGTGTTGCCCACCCAAACAATAACCCGTAAATTGGGAGTAAAATCCAATTACTACCAATCTTGTTTCGAGACGGATTCCACATTGTTAGTGCTCAAAAATTCGTTTAAAGATATACTTGCTTTCTACCGTTTGAATACCCGCACGGGCAAAGAAACCAAACTGCATGAGGTAGGCGAAATGGATTACCCTTGCTTCGGCTACGCCAATGGCACGTTGGTATGGGCGGAACCCCGACATGATAAACGTTGGGGAAACAAAGGTTTTTACATCGTGAAGAAACTCAACGTGAATACCAATAAAGCAACCACTCTGACTAAAAACACCCGCTACTTCTCGCCCGCCCTGTCGGCCGACGGAACGCGCATCGCGGTGGTGGAATACACTGAGAACCAACAATGCAGCATTAAATTTATAGATGCCACCAGCGGACACGAACTACCGCAGGTGAAGCCGATTAAACTCTTTGGCGACAGTCTATTAGCCTCAAGCCCCGTTTTCAGGGAAGACGGAAATAGCCTTGTTTTTATTCTGAAAAAGAAAGGCCGGCTGGCATTGGCGGAATACCTTTTTAACACGGAGCAATTAACGCTGCTTACCGACTACACGGCAAACGCCATAACCAACCCCGTGGTAAAAGAAAACCGGGTATATTTTTCCTCCTCCATCGGTGGGCCGGATGATATTTTCTACATCGAAAAAGGGAGCAAATCCATTTACAGAATCACCAATTCCCGTGTCGGAGCCTTCTACCCCGCTCTATCGGGCAATGGGCAGAAAATGGTGTTTAGCAACTTTACCTTAAACGGGTTCAACCTCCAGCAAATGCCTCTTTCGGATGCAAAGGCCACGAAGATGGAGGTAAAAGAACCAACCGAAATCCCCTATTTTTGCAGCGACATTTACACTCATCCGCGAAACATATCGGATTCCGTACACGCGAAGAATTACGAGGTAACGAAATACAATCAAAACCTCCATGCCTTTAATTTCCACTCGTGGGGGCCTATGGCATCTAATAACACGATGGGGCTGGAACTGGTTTCCAACAACGTGCTGAACAATGTAGCTTTTACCGGAGGCTGGTTCTACAAAACTTCCGATCAACTTTCTTACACCGATTTCAACCTGTATTACAGCCGTTTCTATCCAATATTGGTGGGTAGGTGCCTCACCGAATATTATTCAAGCCATACCTTCCACCTGCTGGAAGGAGACATCATGCTTCCTTTCGATTATTCCATGCCTGCCCTTACAAAAGGATTTACTGTACAAGGAGGACCTCTGCATGAAAATTTCAACTATTCAACTTTCAGCTATTGGGTAAATGGGGTTGAAGGTACCGCCAGTGCCTACTGGTATAAAAAAACGGCACAACTACAGGTAGCTCCCCGGTGGGGCTTTTCAGCCGAGGTGATAGGAAAGAAAGGAACCGTGAACAGCTATTATAAAATAAATGAAGTAACGGCTCAAGGGGAAATTTATCTGCCGGGCTTGCTGAAAACACATGCAGCTTCGGTAACGTTAGCCCGTAAAACGCAAACGCTCGACGGGTTCTTTCTGAATAGCCTGGTTTATGCACGCGGATTTTCCCGTCCCGACTCGGCATACACCGCATATAATAAACTAGGGTTAAATTACCAGTTACCCTTGTGTTACCCCGAAATAGGCATCAACGGGCTGTTTTTCCTACAACGCATCCGGCTCAATCTCTTTGCCGATTTTGCACAAGCTACATTTTATAGCGGTGGAAAAGAGAACTATAAGTCAGCAGGAACCGAATTCTATTTTGATATAAAATGGTTCAATTCTATTTCAGTGCCTGTTTATATACGCTATGCAAGAACATTAACTCCTTTCCAGCAAAACAAATGGGAGCTGGGGGCTTCCGTGGTAACATTCTGATGGTATATTGGATCAATGTAAATTTCCAGTGGTGAATCAATAGCATTTTATTTAAAACGAAAAGAGGAAAACTGATTACTCAATTTTCCTCTTTCTTTGTACTCCGGTCGGGTATATAACCCACTAAATTAAGTAAATTAAGAGAAAACAAAAGAAACAAAAGTTCAATAAATCAGTTATTTATGATTTTTTGAACTTTATTTTTTTGCTCTTTTTTGCCCTATTTTTGTCATTTAGTACACTTTTAGTACACGTTGAATAAAATATTATTTATATATTTGTAAACAAAAGAAAACAAAAGATAATCAATAAGTTATAAGATTATCCGGTTAAGAAAGAAACTGTGTACATAACCGATTACTAACAAGGAAAACATGGCAAAATTAGAGATAAAGACAAAAGAAAACCCTAAATTATTGCAAGAAACACTGTCTGATAATAGGCAAAGTCTTTATTTGGAGTATTATTTAGGCCGGACACAAGAACCGATAATAAACGAGCAAACAGGTGAACAGGAGTTATATACAACAGGGGCAATGGTGGGTAAACCTAAATACAAAATTAGCCACAATAGAAAAAAAGAGTTTTTAAATCTCTACCTAATTGCAAACCCAAGAACACCAATTGAAAGAGAAAGCAATAATAAAACCCTTGCCCTTGCTCAAGACATAAGAGCAGAACGGGAACAGGAATTAAAAGCCGATAGAACCGGGAAGCGAATACACTTAAAAAAAATAAATTTCTTGGATTTCTACCAAAACTATATTGATAACTATACTAAGGGTGATATTCGAATGATTAAAGCAGCGTTTAATCGTTTTAAAGATTTTTTGGCAGTAGAGTATCCTCTATATTGCACAAACATAAAACCCGACCAGCTTAATGAGGAAATGATGAGCAAGTTTGTTGAATACTTGAAAAGCAAAAGTATTGGTGAGGGAGCTTTAACTTTTTACAAGCGATTTAAAAAAGTGATTAAGTACGCTGTGGATAAAAACATATTAACAAAAAATCCTTGCAATGGGGTTGTGTGTACAGGGAACGATGAGGCTCTAACAAAAGACATATTGAGTTTAGAAGAAATAGAGTTGCTCTTAAAAACTAATTATACAGGGCAAAACAAAGAAATAAAACGAGCATTCACATTTAGCCTTTATACAGGAATCCGTTTTTGTGATATTATTGAATTAAAATATAGCAATGTGGATTACTCAAATAAACGATTGACTTTTGAACAATCCAAAACCAAGGGACACAGTAAAAAAAGCCGGGTAGAAATACCCCTAAACAATGGTTTAATTAATCTAATTGGTGAGAAACAGGACAAAGACAACCATATATTTAACCTTCCAAGCCAAACAATGTGCCTAAAAGCGTTAAAGCACTGGGTAGCTCGTGCCGGAATTGACAAACATATTACTTGGCACTGTGCAAGACACAGCTTTGCTGTAAATATATTAAACAATGGGGCTAATATTAAAACTGTAGCAGACCTTTTGGGGCATAGTGGGCTAAAGCACACCGAGAAATATATTCATGCTGTGGATAAGCTAAAAAAAGAGGCTATAAATAGTTTACCTGAATTAAAATTATAACATAATTCTCAAAAAAAATGGAATTTGATTTAATAAAAGAATATTTTGCAGAGATTTTCAATGCCGCTTTTCTCAAAAGAATAAAGGATGAAAATATAGACATGATATATAAAAATGACTACATAAGGACTGAACCTTGTGCAGAGGGTGAGGCTTGGTGGTATTTTAAAGGAAACGGTATTTATGAAAATGTTATTCTATTTATAAATGAGAAAAACCTAAAATCTTTTGAGAATGAAATTTTATTATTAGCACAATGTTATGTAGAAAGATTTGAATATGCAGTATTCTTTTCAAATGTAAATAAAGATGTACCTAATAAAAAAAACAAGACCATTGAAGCCCATAACAATGAATTTTCTAACCAAAGGAATGAGTTAATTGATTTAATATCAAAGCTGAATATTTCAGTTGAACCACATGAAGCAGAAAGCGCACCATATATTGAAAGCATTGTAATACGATTACCAAATGAAAGTTTTAGTATAAATAATTACACATTATGCTATGATATAGCCAATTTATTAAGAGAATATTTGAAAATCCCCCGATATTTTGAAAAGCTAAAATCAGAAAATGAAAACTTTAATATAAATTCATTAAAAGAAACTATTGAAAAATCAACCAAAAAACCCGCCTCATATTATAAAAAGTTTATTCAAGACACATACCCACTTTTTTTATTCATCAAAAACGAATGTAATCTTAACTTGCAAACCGATAGAGAATATTATTTTCTAATTGCTGAATTTTTAAAAGTAATTGGTTTTGATATTACACAAGAATTCTCTCAACTACCTGAAGACTACATTAAAAACTGCTATAAACAACTAAAAAACAAAGGGTTAAATAGCCCCGATTAATCTACTTCTTTCAACCCTCAAATACTTTCCTTTTTTTCAAAACTTTGCTCTTGTTATAACAAAAACAACGGGCAGCAAAGTACACGCCAGCCCATTTTATTAATTGAAAAATATTTATAAAATGGAAATTTTAGATTTTCAAAAACAACTTGACCGTATAGAGACGGCAGCATTGAGCCAAAAGAATGTATTAACTTTTGATGAGGCATCCCGATTCATAGGGGTAAGCCACAGCGATTTGTATAAACGCACAAGTAATAGAGAAATTCCACATTACAAACCTCGTGGAAAAATGCTCTACTTTGACCGTTTAGAACTTGAAAGCTACCTAAAGCAAAACCCTATTATCACAGCCGATGAGTTAGAAGCGCAAGCACAAACCTATGTAGCCACAGGTAGAAAGGGGGTAAAACATGTTTGATTGTTATATCAAAATGCAACAGCTACCCGATGAGGTGAAGCGTGCAAATAAAATCAAAGTAGGTGCATCCGTTCCCCGGTTGGATTGTGTGGCAATGGCAGGCTATTATAAAGGTTTAGAGCCTCTGTATTCAAAGAAAGGACAAATTAAATTCTACTTACAGCAAACAAAAGGTTTAATTAACAGCACCGACCAAAGGCGTGCAGGCTATTTTCTAATGGGTGAAAAGTCAATCAATTTTAGCAGCTTGTTTATTCAGAACTTAGACACACAGGATAAAGGTAAACTTTATGGCTTTGGTGAGCCTAATGGAAACAAAACGCTAAAAAGCGGCGAGCCAAACCCCATGCTTTCTTTTGCAAACGATGCTTACCTTTTCATTACTTCCCCCGACTTTACAGAAATAGAAATATTGATTATCACTAATGGGCGGTATCTAATACAAGGCTATTTGAAGAAGTTAGCAAACGGTGAGTATAACACCGCCTTGCAGGCGATGAGAGAGCAAGCAAAACCAATATTCAACTATTAACCCGTGTAAAGAAATTGCTTATATAGTAAGCTGTTTCTTTTACCAAAATTTGGTAAACCATGTACGATACCGTTAATAGTTGGATAGATAGAGCAATAGCAGGGGACAATCCCCTTGCTATCGCCTCTTATCTTAGTGATGTTTCAGAAACCAACAGTCAAAAATATGGATATTCTGTTACAGGTAAAGCCAACAATTACATAGTAAGAGCAAGTGAAGCGGGTATCAGTTTAAAAGGCAGTTTGTCAAAGTTTTTTCTAAATGACAATATCCAAACACTTACAAGGTCAGCCACGGTACAAGCTATTGAAAAATTAAGCGATACGTTACATATCCCGGTTAAAGAAGCAAAGATATACCGGATTGATATTAGCACGGTTTTTAACACCAAGTACCCACCGGCAAACTACTATAAATATTTAGGCAATAAACCGTATTTTGAAAGATTGCTTGCAACAAACAACACGCTTTACTACAGTACTCAAAAAAGGCAGTTGATTTTTTATGACAAACAGTTGGAAGCCAAAAGCACGGGTACAAATGTTCCCGATGTTTACACGAACGAGAGCCTGTTAAGATATGAGCTAAGATTTACAAAACGACTGTGTGAGCAATTAAAACAAAATGAAATAACAGGGGCAACCCTAAGCGATGAGCATTTTTATTTGAAACTTATAAAGCTGTGGGAAGCTGAATATTTTAGTATTAACAAATTAAACGGATTTGGAAAAATGGATGTAAGTAAAATTAAAACCCGTACCGATGCAAAAGATGCAATGCTAACCGAATTATTACAAGGGAAAGATATTAACTATATAAACGAGTTTATAAGCGATTTAAAAGCTAAAAACATCAATTCCGACCCCAAATATTACACACGGCTGAAAAACGATTTAACGGCTTTATTTAAAGCCTCATCTACTGAACAAAACGAATTGATAACAGAACTTGACAAAGAGGTAAATACCGTTTTGCAATATTGCCGATAAAGCTATATAGTAACGTGTTTCTTTTACCAAATTTTGGTAAATTTATTAAATGTAAATAATATTGAAATACTTTCATAAAGAGTTTTTCAGCACGATAAAAGAAAGTTTTTTCCATTATCACTATGTGTGTATAGGTATAGAAATAACATTAAAATACATTGAATTATGCCACAGAAAAAAGGATGTACAGGGAATCCAAACGGGCGACCAAAAGGTAGCCCTAACCGTAGCACCACAGAAATCAAAGAATTGTTCTCCCATCTTTTAGATTCAAATATTAACAGAATTCAAGTTGACTTGGATTCTTTGGAAGCCAAAGACAGATTGAATTTTTTACTAAAATTAAGTGAGTATGTGTTACCAAAAATGCAAAGTATCGCTTTTAATCCTGAAAAGCCTAGTTATCTTTCATTTGAGTCTCTTTCAGATGAGGAATTAGACAAAAGGATAGCCGCTGCGAATCGTATTATTAACAAATAGTATCTATTTTATTGAAAATATTTTTAATCAATGATTTTTGAAAACAACAATAATTTACAAAAATGGGACTTAAAAAAGGACAAACAGGCAACCCTTTTGGCAGGCCAAAAGGCCGCCCAAATCGTACTACCACTGAATTAAAAGAAATAATCAATTCCTTTATTTCTAATAATTTAGAAGATTTACAAAGCGATTTTGACAAATTGGAGCCGGCTAAAAGATTTGAAGTGTTAGATAAAATGTTGAAACATGTTTTACCAAACAAAGCAGAAATTACAGAAAAAAATGAGAAACCTGTAGTTAGACAAACAATAAAATATGGCGATATTGAAATTGAAATCTAACAACAATAAAATATAATAATCTTGTTTTTTTAAGAATAATAGACATTAAAAACTATGGAAATATAATTTTCATATATCACTTATTTTCATTATCTTTATATAATCAAACTGCTGATTATGAGTGATATAATAGGACATAATGAACCAATTACAAAAATAGCTTGCAATACTTGTAAGCATTATGAGGGAGAAAAACCGGGAGCTGTATGTAAGGCCTTTCCTATTCGTATTCCTAAAGAAATTCTTAGCGGGCACAATATGCACACAGAGCCAACCGAGTACCAAAATAACGACATAACTTATCAAAAGAGGGATTAATATGTACTTAGTCGATTTTCCAATATTCCAAGAGTTCGTTTCAAAAAACGGACTTGATAAAAATCAACCGATCATTGAGGCTACCCCATTTATTTTAGAATACAAACGGGATGGCGTTATGATGGCAAAAATAGAAATGTCCAGTATTGAGGAGTTTAAATTTCTTCAAAAATACCCAGCAACATACAACCCACAAAAATCTAAAAATAAATACTGGATTCGTGGCAATGAATGGATTGTGATTAATGGACAACAAATTCAAGAACTCAACTATTAAGAATGTGAACAATATGAAAACACATTGAATTATGGCACATCCAAAAGAAATAATGAAGTAGCGGTTTATTTACACAACATACTTATTTGGACAGAAACACTAGGTAACTTAGTTAACAAATCAGATAATGAAACTTCTGTAACCCTATCACTATTATCATTTGGAAATAGATAAACCTTAATTTCTTTTGTATCAAGGTTTTTAACTATTTTCCAACAATAGTTAGGTACGGAAGTGTTTCCTATTTTCTTTTCAAAGCTAAAGCCACCACAAATAATTAATAAATGGTTATTTTTAGAAAGTAATCTTATTTTTCTTTCTAGTGTTTCCCAACTGCCTCTGTTTAGTGTTCTTGTTTGGGGTAAGGCATTCCAAAAAAAGAATGTCATAGAATCTTTGCTACAATCAAAAGCAAAGTCTTGTGAAGGTGTCATGTGTCCAATCTCATAACCCGAACTTTTATAATCTTTTTTTGTAGATGAATACTTTAAGCCACCAGTTTTAAATGTTATTCCTTTTCTACTGCAATCACCCCCACCATTATATAAATAATAAGCCACAAATAAAGGAGTACGTGTCTGATAAGAAAAATAACTCTTATAAATTGGCATTACTATTACAGTATCCACCTTTTGAGCAAAACAAAGCGTAAATGAAAAAGAAAATAGAATTAATATTCTAATGTTTCTCATTTAATTATGAGACTAATTTCCTATCTTGAAATTTGAGACATTACCATTAATATCAACAATAGCACTACACTTATTTAATATCATTGCACCAAAAGCGTTTTTAGCACGGAATGAATTTACAACAACAAAAGAGCTGTCTTTTTGCCAATCAATAGACAGTTCATCACTTTCATAACTATCCGGGTCATTTAAAGATTGTTTTAAATAAACTTCTAAAGGCACACAACGATTCTCGGAACAATACTTTTCTTTGAACATATTTGTGATTCTACCTACTCTTTTGCTATTACCAATCAAATACTCTTTGTAGTCTCCTTTTTTCAATGAATGTCCTTTTTTGTAAGCATATAAAAATACCCCATCAATACATGAAATGCCATCAAGGTGGTAAGTCTTATCAAAATATACAGTAGAGTAATCTTTTTCTTTAATTACATTGCCTTTGTTTGTAATTGCTATATTGAGGCTACTATCATTAGTGTTATAATAAACATCTTTAATTTCAAATCAAATAATGAATCCTTTTTCACAAGATTAATAAGACTATCAATATTTACCTTAATAGCGTTGGCTATTTTATCTGTTTTAACATCGTTGTTTTTATTTGTTTTTTCTTTATTTTGACTAATAATAAAAAGAATAGCAATTAAAATTGTATAGCCAATTTTCCACCCTTTTGGTATTACACTTGATTTCCATATAGCATAAAGTCCAACGGGAAAAAAGAAAATACACCATAAAATCACAGTACTTTTTTTATTATACCACTCCGGTTTTTTTTTCTGATTTTCCATGTTCTAAAAGTTTTAATTTGTTAATGTATCAATATTTTAAATGATAGATACTTGCCATATATGGCATTACACCCAGCAAATATATAAACTTTATTTGACTTGCCAAATATGTCAAGTATGGAAAAGTCTGATTTGTTGAAATTAGTAGGAAAACGGATTAAAGAAATTAGAGAAAGCAAGGAAATGGCTCAAGTTGATTTAGTTGTAAAAATGGAAGGGAACATTGACACAACTAATATTTCTCGTATTGAATCGGGAAGAACTAATCCTACAGTTTACACTCTATTCAGAATAAGTCAGGCATTGGAAGTTTCAATGTCTGATTTGATTAATATTGAATTGCCTAAATAAAAAATAATTTTTATTCATGTTTTAAGAAACCGCTATCAAAAAAGAGCGGCTTTTTGTGTTGTTTATGTTATATAGTACACTTTTAGTACACCTTATATAAAAACAAAGCCCTCAATATCAAATAGATATTGAGGGCTTTTAGTACTCCGGGCGGGACTTGAACCCGCACGATCGCAATGATCACAGGATTTTAAGTCCTGCGTGTCTACCAATTCCACCACCAGAGCGTCACTAGGACTTTTGGAGCGGAAGACGGGACTCGAACCCGCGACCCCGACCTTGGCAAGGTCGTGCTCTACCAACTGAGCTACTTCCGCAATTGTTTGGTACTTTCGTTTTAGCGGATGCAAATATACGTGAATTTTTCATTTTTCGTAATACTTCGGCAAAAAAAATGTGCTTTTATGCCCTATGAATTTCAATAATAGTGTATTTTAGCAGTTGTTTTCATACTACAAACCATTAATACAACGATATACCCCATGAATTTTTCCAAAAAAACAGCTTTCCTCATGCTTACTGCGAGCATATTCGGTTTAACGGCTTGCGGGGCTAAAAAGCAAAAGCAAGAGCCTATCGCTAAAGATTCGGTCGCGATTAGCATCCCCAAGTTTGATGCCGATTCGGCTTACAAATACGTGAAAACGCAGGTTGACTTCGGCCCAAGGGTTCCCAACAGCAAGGCGCACGAAAGTTGCGGCGACTACCTGATAAAAGAAATGACCCGCTTCGGGGCAAAGGTAACGGTACAAGCCACCAACTTGGTGGGCTATGACGGGAAGAACCTGAAAGCTCGCAATATTATAGCCTCCTTTAACCTGGAAAAGGCTACCCGCGTTTTATTCCTCGCGCATTGGGACTGCCGCCCCTGGAGCGATCACGACCCCAACCCCGCCAACCAAAAGAAACCCGTGGATGGGGCTAACGATGCCGCCAGCGGCGTGGGGGTGCTCATGGAAATGGCTCGGCAGCTAAACAAACAAAAGCCGGAAGTGGGTGTGGACATCGTGTTTGTAGATATGGAGGATTATGGCGAACCCGATTGGTACAAAGGTGAAAAGAAAGAAGAGTCGTGGTGCCTGGGCACCCAGTATTGGGCTCGGAATCCGCACGTACCAGGCTACCACGCGCGTTACGGCATCCTGCTGGACATGGTGGGTGCGCCCAACGCCGTTTTCCCCAAGGAGGGCTATTCGCTGCAATACGCGTCGTACGTGATAGATAATATATGGAATGAAGCGCAGGCGCAAGGCTTTGGCAACTATTTTGTAAACAAACAGGGCGGATTTATTACCGACGACCACGTACCCGTGAATCAAATTATAGGCATACCTACCGTTGACATTATTCATTTTACCGAAAATGGCTTTGGTAGCTACTGGCACACGCAGGACGACACGATGAAGAATATTGATAAAAACACGCTGCACGCGGTGGGTCAAACCCTGCTAGCGGTGATTTATAAAGAAAAAGAATAGAGATGAACGAACTGGTTACGAGGCTTCACCGGGAAGTGATAACCTACTTTGCTGCAACCGACCTCACGCAAATAGGGCACACGGAAACGGTACATAATTTTGCACAGCTCATAGCCCGGCTAGAGAACCGCGACGAGCGTACGCAATGCTTGATAGAAATGAGCGCATTGCTACACGACATCGGTTGCCCCAACGCCAAGCTAAAATATGGCAACACCAACGCCCCGAACCAGGAAAAGGAGGGCAAACCGCTTGCCGAGCAAATGCTGGCCGGCTACCCGATGCCGGAAGAGGACAAGGCATTGATAGCCGAAGTGGTAGGTGCGCACCACCACCTAAGCATGTTAAAAACACTTGGCTTTGAAATTTTGGCCGAGGCCGATTTAATAGTAAACCTACTGGAGGGCTACTACAAACCGGAGCAAGCCCAACACCTGTACGACCACTTTGTAACCACCGAAAGTGGAAAAGAATTGTACCGAAATATGTTTTTGAAAAAACCATAATGGCTCTCCTACTATCATATAAACAAGGACTACTGGAAGCTGGTTGCGATGAAGCCGGACGGGGATGCCTAGCGGGTTCGGTATTTGCAGCGGCGGTGATTCTGCCTCCCGATTTTGAAAACGATTTGCTGAACGACTCCAAACAACTGACGGAGAAACAAAGATACCAGCTTCGCCCCGTGATAGAAGAGCAGGCCCTGGCTTGGGCGGTAGGCATTGTTACCGCCGAAGAAATTGACGAGATAAATATCCTCAATGCCTCATTTCTAGCCATGCACCGTGCAATCAATCAACTTACGGTACAACCTGAACATTTACTTATAGACGGCAACCGATTCAAAAAATATAAGGAAGTGCCTCATACCTGCATCGTGAAAGGTGATGGTAAATATCTGCCCATAGCGGCGGCATCTATTTTGGCTAAAACGTACAGGGACGATTACATGCTGGCGTTGCATGAGGAGTTTCCGGTTTACAACTGGGATCACAACAAGGGCTACCCTACCCGCAAACACCGGGCGGCTATCCGGCTACACGGCGTGTCGCCTTACCATAGAATGAGCTACAGGTTGCTGGACAACCAGTTGGAACTAAAATTCCAGCCCTAGGGCTTTTTGTCCACCCGTTCGCCTTTGGTGTTTATGTAAAACGATTCGCTGCCGAGGCGCACCGAGGCTACCCCTTTTTCAAAATTGGACGTGTAATCGTATATCAAGGGTATTACCTCTTTGCCTTTTCGGTCGATATAACCATAGCGGTTATCTACAGACACGGGAGTGAGTCCGTCCTTAAACACGGGGAATGAATTTCCGGCAATATCATACTTCAGTGGAATTACTTCGTTGCCTTTTCTATCTACAAAACCCCATTTGGAATCTTTTTGCACGGCGGCTATATTACCTTCAAAGGGCAGGGCGCAATCGTATTTGAATTCAATGGCAATTTTTCCCACGGAAGTGATGTATCCCCAATAATCGCGAAACTTCACGTTGGCAAGACCGCCATTAAATTTGGGAAATACATTTTCGTCGTAACCAAAAATACATTCTATTACTTCGCGTCCATTCCGATCAATAAAGCCCCAATAATTGTCCTTGAAAATAGCGGCTCTGTTTTCACTAAAGGCGGTAACCATATCGTATTTGATGGGGATTACCACTTTGCCCGTGCGATCAATAAATCCCCATTTGCTGTTCAGTTTCACGGCAGCCAGGCTATCTGTCATGTTGAGGGCATCATCATACATCAAAGGCACGGCTTCTTCTCCTGAAAATACGATAAACCCATATTTGCCATTCAACTCCACACGGGCTACACCCTGACAGTATCTGTCGGCAAAAGTATATTTAGCCGGGATGGCCGCCATGTTGAGCACGGAATCTTTATAGCCATAAAGGTCTTTTTTCATATCGTAGTAGGGTATGATAACTTGCTTTTGCGACCACACGCCGTGGCTAACTGTGAGTAGAAGGGATAATAAAAGTAAATATCTTTTCATACCGGGTTGTTTTCAAATTAATGTATACAAAGAAACGAATTTTTTGAATACTTGGATGGGATGCAAACAAAAACCGCCTCAAAGTAAATTAAGGCGGTTGGTGTTATAATTTTTATCTCGTGATTAGAAGGATTTGAACCCAATAATTTCGCGTACTTCACGAATAGTTTTTGATGCGCTTTCGCGGGCTTTTTCTTTTCCTTGATGAACTACTTTACTTAAATATTCATCATTTTTTAGCATGTCCTCAATCTTTTCACGGAAAGGGGTTGTAAAGTTAATCATATCCTCGGCCAATTGTTTTTTCATGTCACCGTAGCGGATAGCACAAGTGTTGTATTTTTCATTGAAGAAAGCTACCGTTTCGGGTGTAGAAACCACATTCATCAGCTGGAATAGGTTTTGAATGGCTTCGGGCTTTTCTTGATTGGGGACGGTGGGGCCGCCATCGGTTACGGCTTTCATCACTTTCTTGCGGATGTCTTCCGGTTTATCAGCTAAGAAAATAGCATTGCCTTCGCCTTCCGATTTTCCCATCTTGCCACTTCCATTCAGTCCGGGAATCTTTGTCAAGTTTTCACCAAAGTTAAATGCTTGTGGTTCTTTAAAATAATCCACGTTATACAAACGGTTAAAACGATTGCCGAAGGTACGGGTCATTTCAAGGTGTTGCTCCTGATCTTTTCCCACTGGTACTTTAGTGGCACGGTGCAATAAAATGTCGGCAGCCATCAAGGTTGGATAGGTAAGCAATCCGGCATTAATATTTTCGGGTTGTGCCCGTATTTTATCTTTAAATGACGTACAACGTTCCAGTTCGCCAATGTAGGCATTCATGTTTAGGAATAAATAGAGTTCCACCACTTCGGGCACATCGCTTTGAAGGTAAAGGGTGCATTTTTCGGGGTCGAGCCCTGCTGCCAAATAATTGACCAATATTTGTTTTACGTTCCCATGCAAGTCATGAGGCGTAGGATGTGTAGTTAGCGAATGATAATCGGCAATGAAGAAATAACATTGATGCTCGTTTTGCATCTTCACAAAATTTTGCAACGCGCCAAAGTAATTTCCTAAATGAAGGCTTCCGGTGGGACGGATGCCACTTACAACTGTTTCCATGATCTAAATCCAAGTTTGTTTCAAGCCGCAAAGGTAACAAAAATATCCCTTGCTCATAAAGAGCAAGGGATATAGTTTCATTTATGCGGTTGGTTAAAGAGCGATTTATTCAATAGGTATTTCGCGTTGAATGCGTTCTTCGAGGGACATTAATGTTTCGGTGGAAACCACGCCGGGAATTTCTTGTATTTTGTTGTTGAGCAGTTGCATTAAATGCTCATCGTTTTTGGCAAACAAACGCACTAATAAGGTGTATGGGCCTAACGTGAAATGACATTCCACAATTTCGGGTATTTGTTCCAACGCGGGCACTACCTCTTTGTATAAGGAGCCTTTTTCAAGTTTAATACCCACATAGGTGCTAATGTGATAGCCCAAACTTTTCGGATTTACATTGTATCCCGATCCGGTTATTACACCTGCATCAATGAGTCTTTGTACTCGTTGATGAATGGCAGCACGCGATACACCACAATCTGCAGCAACGTCCTTAAAGGGGATGCGGGCATTTTTTGTGATGATGTTTAAAATCTTACGATCTAATTCGTCAATTTTTTCCATAGCATTAGATTAACAAATAGTTAGTTAGGGGCAGCAAAAGTAGCATTTATTTTAAATTCACAGCAATAAATAACTATTTTTTTTAGCTTTCTATTGACAAAATAACACAAAAAGAGGAGCCACGGCGTTTTTGCCAAGGCTCCTCTTTTTCAAATAAATAATTTATATATTATTTTTCAATACTAAGCAATTCAACTTCAAAAACAAGAGCTGAAAATGGAGGTATTGGGTTTTGGCTTCTTGCGCCATAAGCTAATTCTTGAGGAATGTAAACTTTCCATTTGGAACCTACAGGCATTAATTGTAATGCTTCTTGCCAACCTTTAATTACTTGGTTTACAGGGAATGTAACAGGTTCTTTTGAACTATCAAATACGGTTCCGTTTATTAATGTTCCTTTATAGTTTACCTTTACTTTATCGGTAGCTTTAGGTTTTGGACCATTACCGGCTTTAACTACTTCGTATTGTAATCCGCTAGCAGTGGTAACAACACCTTGTTTTGTTTTGTTTTGAGCTAAGAATTTTTCGCCTTCAACTTTATTATTTCCGAATTTTTTAGTCATTTGCTTTTGTTGTTCTTTTTCCACAATTGATTGCAAAACAACATTTGCTTGTTCGTCGGTTATTTGCAGTTTTTTCTTTTCAATAGCTCCGAACAATGCTTTCTTAATTGTTTCCAAATCCATTTTTAAAGAAGAATCGGCCATCAATCCTTTTTCAGCATCTTTTTTCAATTGAGCTCCAATGTTTAACCCTAAAGCATAGTAACTGATAGATGTATCTTTGCTATCTAAGCCTTCTTTGACACCTTTTAATAAAGCATCATAGTTTTTCCCTGCAGAGTCTCCTTTAAGGTAATTGCTTAATATATGTGAACCATAACCAACTCCGTAAGCATAGCTTAAAGAATCTTTTTGAGTTTTCAAATCTACTTTTTCGCCTCCTTTGCTTTTATTACAAGAGGTAAAAAGAATACCAGCAACGAGTGCGCCTACTAGTAAAATACTAACTTTTTTCATGTTTTAAATCTATTTTTTTTGTTTGACTATTTCTAAAAGTTGAACTTCAAAAATTAATGCTGAATTTGGAGGGATAGGGCCTACTTGTTGAGCACCATATCCTAATTCGGCAGGAACGAATAATTTATATTTTGCGCCGACAGCCATTTGCAAAACACCTTCGGACCATCCTTTAATTACTCTGTTCAAAGCCAATTCTACAGGTTGTCCTCTTTTTATAGAACTGTCGAATACGGTTCCGTCAATTAAAGATCCTTCGTAATGTACTTTTACTGTACTTGAATCGGTTGGGTGTTCGCCTGTTCCTGGAGTAAGAACTTGATATTGCAAACCGCTTGGCAAAGTAACAATACCAGGTTTTTTAGCATTTTCTTTCAAAAAGGCTGCATTCTTTTCTATGCGTATTTTTTCTTTTTTCTCAAAAACAGCTTTCATGTATTTTTGAACAAGGGTATCGGCTATAGCCGGCGAAATACAGGTAGTGTCTCCATTTATTGAACTAGTAAGCCCTTCAAGAAGCAATTTTGTGTTTTGCTTGCTGTCCATGGTTTGAACCAATTGTTTTCTCAAATCTCTACCCACGGCAACACCAATAGAATAACTGATGGTATCCGTCTGGTCTTTCATTTTTACTTTTTTGGGTTTTTGTGGCCCTTTTGCTGCAAAAACGGCAGTTGCTGTAAACAAACAAGCCATTGCAATTAAAATAAATTTCTTCATAAAAATCAATGATTAATTAATTACATTATTATATTATACTATATCAAGTAATTCTACTTCAAAAACCAAGGTGCTATAAGGTGCTATTTGTTGCCCTGCACCTTGCGAACCGTATGCTAATTCAGATGGAATAAATAATTTCCATTTAGAACCTACTTCCATCAGTTGAAGAGCTTCAACCCATCCTTTTATAACCTGACCTACACCAAATGTAGCGGGTTCACCTCTAAGCACGGAGCTATCAAATACGGTTCCATCTATTAATGTACCATGATAATGACATTTCACGCTTTGTGCAGATGTGGGTTTAGCACCATTTCCGGCCACTAACACTTCGTATTGCAAACCGCTTGGCAAGGTTGTTACACCTTCACGTTTTGCATTTTCGGCCAAGAATTCGGCTCCTTCTTTGATTTTACCTTCTGATTGTTGCTCTTGTAGCTTTGTGAAATAGTCATTTAAAATTGCTTGAGCTTCTTGGTTGGTCATATCTTGCGGTTTGCTTTCCAAGGCATCTTGCACTCCTTTTAAAAAGGTATTTAATTCAAGTTGCTTTACTCCCGCACCTAATAGGTTATTCCCAATGTTTAGGCCTAACGCGTAGCTAATTTCTTTCATGTATTCTATTAATTATTTTCTAAAATTTTAAGGTGCGAATATACAGTATTTTATATGAATGACTTGTGAAAATTCAACAAAATGTGTTTTTTGTTATATTTTTTTCTATTTTCATAACGAATCGGACTTAGATAAAAACATCCTTTTCATCGAAAATTTATACAGAAATATTCTTTTCTTATTTTTTCGCATATTTAATTTGCGAATGTGCTTTATTTATATTAAAATAATGTACATTCGCATTCAATTTTGGAAAAATAAAGAGTCTGGCAATTTGATTTGTTCTACAATTTTTCCATTTTTATTACTTTATTTTGATGTTTGGTTAGTATATTTTTAATACCTTTGCCACACATATCTTATATAATATATAAATGACTGATAATAAGAGAATTAGAACTGCGCTGGTTTCTGTTTATCACAAAGATAAGCTGGACTTAATTATAAAATTGTTACACCAGGAAGGAGTAAAGTTCATTTCAACAGGAGGAACACAAACATTTATTGAATCGTTAGGCATTCCATGTCAGGCTGTGGAATCGTTAACCAACTACCCGGCCATCTTGGGCGGACGAGTAAAAACCCTTCATCCAAAGATATTTGGAGGCATTCTTTGCCGAAGAGAAAATGAAGGAGATAAAGAACAAATTGCGCAATACGATATTCCCGAAATTGATTTAGTTATTGTTGATTTGTATCCTTTTGAAGACACTGTTGCTTCGGGGGCAGATAGTCAGTCAATTATTGAGAAAATAGACATCGGGGGTATTTCTCTTATCCGCGCAGCGGCCAAAAATTTCAAAGATGTTGTTATTGTGGCATCAAAAGCCCAATACGAACCTTTATATGAATTGATTCAAAACAAAGGAGCCGAAACCACGGTGGAAGATCGTAAATGGTTTGCCAAAGAAGCATTCTCGGTTTCGTCTCATTACGATTCGGCTATTTTCAATTGGTTCGACGGTGGTGAAGGAAGCTATCTTCGTTACACCGAGAACGAAGCTAAAATACTTCGATACGGTGAAAACCCTCACCAAAAAGCAGTGTTCTTCGGTAAATTTGAAGACCTGTTTGAACAACTGCAAGGAAAAGAAATATCATACAACAATTTACTTGATATAGATGCGGCTGTCAATTTGATAAATGATTTTGAAGATGTAACGTTTGCCATCTTAAAACATAATAATGCTTGTGGACTGGCTTCCCGCCCTATACTTTTGGATGCTTGGAAGGATGCATTGGCCGGCGACCCGGTTTCTGCCTACGGTGGGGTACTCATTACAAATGCAGTAATAGACAAGGCTACAGCAGAAGAAATTCACAAACTTTTCTACGAAGTGATTATCGCTCCCGATTATGATGTGGATGCTTTAGAAATTCTTACGCAAAAGCAAAGCCGGATTATTTTAATCCTAAAAGAAGCTAAATTAAAACAAAAACAGATCCGTACCGTATTAAACGGTGTACTTTTGCAAGATAAAGATTTGAAAACGGAAACAGAAAATGATTTAAAGGTTGTAACCAAAAAGGCTCCCGATACGTCTTTAATAGACGATTTGTTGTTTGCAAACAAATTGGTTAAACATACAAAATCAAACGCTATTATTTTAGCTAAAGGCAAACAGCTATTAGCTAGCGGAGTAGGGCAAACATCGCGTGTGGATGCATTAAAACAGGCTATTGAAAAAGCCAAAACCTTCGGATTCGATTTGAATGGTGCGGTTATGGCTTCGGATGCATTTTTTCCATTTCCCGATTGTGTGGAAATTGCAAGTCAGGCTGGTATTGTTTCCGTAATTCAACCCGGAGGCTCGATACGCGATCAGCTTTCCATTGATTATTGTGATGAACACGGTTTATCTATGGTCACCACGGGATTCCGTCATTTTAAACATTAAGAACTATTTACTTTCAGAGATATAAACAAAATTATGGGACTATTTTCATTTACCCAAGAGATTGCAATTGACCTTGGAACTGCAAATACCATTATTATTTGCAATGATAAAATCGTAGTCGACGAGCCTTCTATCGTGGCACTTGACCGACGAACCGACAAACTGATTGCCATTGGCGAAAAGGCAAGACAGATGCAAGGGAAAACGCACGAAAATATTCGCACCGTTCGTCCATTACGCGATGGGGTGATTGCCGATTTCTATGCTGCCGAGCAAATGATTCGTGGTATGATTGCCATGATTAATAATAAGCCGAGATTGTTTTCTCCATCATTAAAAATGGTGGTATGTATCCCATCAGGATCCACTGAAGTTGAAATTCGTGCCGTTCGTGACTCTTCCGAACACGCGGGTGGCCGTGATGTATATATGATATACGAACCTATGGCGGCAGCTATTGGTATTGGTATTGATGTGGAAGCTCCCGAAGGCAACATGGTAGTAGATATCGGCGGTGGTACTACCGAAATTGCAGTAATATCGTTGGGAGGTATTGTATCTAATAAATCAATTCGTATCGCAGGTGATGATTTGACTGCTGATATTATGGAATATATGGGTCGTCAGCACAACATTCGTGTTGGAGAACGTACTGCCGAATTAATAAAGATCAATGTTGGAGCTTCGCTTACCGATTTGGAGGATGCTCCTGAAGATTATATTGTACACGGGCCAAACCGTATGACCGCGTTACCTCTTGAAGTACCCGTGTCTTATCAGGAAATAGCGCATTGCTTGGAAAAATCTATTTCCAAGATTGAAGCCGCTATCTTGAGCGCATTGGAACAAACGCCTCCTGAATTGTATGCCGACATCGTTCGTAAAGGTATTTATTTAGCGGGTGGTGGAGCTTTGCTTCGTGGATTGGATAAACGTTTGTCTGACAAAATAAATATTCCATTCCACATTGCCGAAGATCCGTTGCGTGCAGTAGCAAGAGGTACAGGAGTAGCACTAAAGAATGTGGATAAGTTCTCATTCTTAATGAGATAATAAAATCTACTTTTCTTCATGAAATAGAATGAAGACATTAATTAAGTTTTTTCTTACATACGGGGTTTATTTTTTATTTGCATTATTGGAAGTAGGATCGCTCTTGCTTGTTGTAAACAGCAACAAGTTTCAGCAAAGTGTATTCTTTACCTCCTGTAATAGTGTGTCTGCTAAAATATACGAAGCGAACCAATCTGTTTGGGATTATTTTGGTTTGAAACAAGTCAATCAAGAGTTGGCCGTAGAAAATGCAGCATTAAAGAATAAGCTTATTCTTGTTGATAATCAATACAATAGTTTAAGAGTTGATTCTCAACGAAAAAAATCTATCGTGCTTGACCCTGAAAAAGAATATATATGCTATTCGGCCAAAGTTATTAATAACAGCATAAATAAGCTTCAAAATTATATCACCCTCAATAGAGGATCGAATGATGGAATTAAAGAAGAAATGAGTGTTATTAATTCGCAAGGCGTGGTAGGTATAGTAAAAACGGTATCCGAACATTTCTCGGTAGTAATGCCTATCTTGAACCCTAAAGCACAAATTAGTTGTAAGATAAAAGGGAAAGTGATAGCCGCTAACGATTCTATGGGTGTAATTAAAGACATTGGTTCTTTGAAATGGACTGGGGAAGATTATCGCTATGCCAATATGATACAAGTACCACGCCATGTACCGGTAAGAAAAGGAGACACAATTGTAACAAGTGGATATTCTGATTTTTTCCCGGAAGGAATTCTTGTTGGAACCGTTGAAGGTTTCTCAAAATCAAGTGATGATAATTACTACAACATAAAAGTAAAATTGTCAGTCAACTTCAAAACAGTATCCTACGTGGATGTGCTTGAATATAAACACAGGAAAGAACAGGATCAACTTCAACTTCAAGCAGCAAAATGAAACTAATACTACAAAATATTTTTCGTTTTATTGTGCTTGTTCTCGTACAAGTATTGATATTAAATAACATCAAGTTTTTAGGTTTTATAAATCCGTACCTATATATCTTGTTTATTATTATACTTCCACTTAATATTTCCCGCTCTTTTCTTTTGATATTGGCGTTTGCCCTTGGTTTAAGTATTGATATTTTTTCAAATACGGTGGGTATTCACGCGTTTGCAACTGTTTTTGTGGCATTTATGCGCGAACCTTTGATAAAATTACTTATTCCTCGCGATGACAATCATGAGATCGTTGTTCCTTCCATGCTTTCATTCGGAAAAAGCCAGTTTATTAAATACGCTATATTGATGGTACTAGCCCATCACATCGTTCTATTCTTTATAGAATCTTTCTCTTTTTCCAATTTCATTTCTTTTAGTACTCGAACATTATCCAGTGCTGCTTTTACGCTAATTTTATTACTTAGCATTGAGCGATTAAAGATGAGAAGGTAGCATTATGGTTAATGACGATTTGCAAGGGAGAAAAACCGTAATTGGCGGGATGATAATTTTTGTGTTTGTTATTTTTGTTTTCCAACTAATAAACCTCCAGATACTTAACACGTCATATAAAGAAAACGCCGACAGTAATGCATTCCTGAAACGAATCCAATATCCTGCTCGTGGACTTATTTATGACAGAACCGGAAAACTATTAGTTTACAATAAGCCGGCTTACGACGTAATGGTGGTAATTAAAGAAGTGGAACCTTTTGACACGGCAGATTTTTGTAACACTGTAAACATCGACAAAAACTTATTTGTAAGGCTGATTAAGAAAATCAAAGCCGACAAAGGATATTCTCCATATACCCCCCAATTACTTCTTTCACAACTTTCGGTGGAAGAGTTTGCCGTATTGCAAGAAAAGCTATTCAAATTCCCCGGATTTTATATTCAAAACAGAACGTTAAGGGAATATACTTATCCATGTGCGGCCCATGCTTTAGGCTCTATCGGAGAGGTTTCTCAAAATGATATTGACAAAGATAATTACTATACACAAGGTGACTATGCCGGTAAATCCGGTGTAGAAAAATTCTACGAGAATGACTTGCGTGGAGATAAGGGTGTAGAAATACTACTAAGAGATGCTAGAGGTCGAATAAAAGGAAAATATGAAAAAGGTGCATTGGATAAATCGCCCGTATCAGGTAAAAACCTGACATTATCTTTGGATATTGATTTACAAATGTATGGTGAACAGCTGATGAAAGGGAAAATAGGCAGTGTTGTTGCCATAGAGCCTTCTACCGGAGAAATTTTAGCTTTGGTATCAAGCCCTACATATAGTCCTTCAGATTTAGTTGGCCGTCAGCGAAGCAAAAACTTTACAAGGCTGAATACGGATCCATATAAGCCTTTGCTGGATAGACCTTTGATGGCACGATACCCTCCGGGTTCCACTTTCAAAGTAGTGAATTCACTTATTTTCCAACAAGAAGGCATTATTACTCCTGAAACCAAATTTCCTTGTCATTGCGGTTTTTCAGCAGGTCATCTTCATGTAGGGTGTCACTGCCATGCTTCACCATTGGATATGCGCGAGTCGTTACAACATTCTTGTAACGCCTATTATTGTCAAGGTTTGAGAAATATGCTTGATAACGACAAATACGGAACCACGGAAAAGGCTTTTAACGTGTGGAAAAAAGACATCGTTTCTTTCGGTTTCGGATACAAGCTTGGGGTGGATTTCCCGAACGAAAATAGGGGATACATTCCTAACGCGGATGTGTATAATAAAATATACGGACATGGAGGTTGGCATGCTTTAACCATTATATCCATTGCCATTGGGCAAGGTGAAGTTATATCCACACCTATGCAAACGGCTAATTTAGCTGCCATCATGGCTAATAGAGGTTATTACTATCCACCTCACATAGTGAAAAATATTAAAGGAGCTAAACTCGATCCGAAATTTACTCAGAAGAAATTCACTGCCGTGGATCCAAAATATTTTGAAGCAACGGTTGACGGGATGGAAATGGCGGTACTTGGGGGTACAGCAACTATTGCCAAAATTGATAGCATTCGCGTTTGCGGAAAAACAGGTACAGCCCAAAACCCTCATGGTAAGGATCACTCTATTTTTATGGCTTTTGCCCCACGGGATAAACCGAGAATTGCTATCGCGGTATTTGTGGAAAATGCAGGGTTTGGTGCTACCTGGGCAGGCCCGATAGCGAGCTTAATGATGGAAAGATATTTGAAGGGACATATTAGCCCTAATCGTAAATATTTAGAAGATAGAATGTCTAATACAAATTTGATGCCTTTTGTCACGAAACGTTAGTCTTGCAAAGTCAATAGATTGGCCTACAATAGTAATATACTTGTTGTTGGTACTTATGGGGTGGATTAGCGTCTATGGAGCTAGTTATGATTTCGATCACCCCAGTATTTTCGATTTCAGTCAAAGAGCTGGCAAACAATTGCTGTGGATTGCTTGCAGCTTTTTATTGGGAGCATCCCTGCTTATGATTGATAGCCGAATATACGACGTTTTTGCTTATTTCATTTTTGCAGGAGCCGTCTTTCTATTAATCATTACCATATTTTTAGCCCCTGATATTAAGGGCTCGCGTTCGTGGCTGGTATTCGGCCCTGTGAGCATACAACCCGCCGAATTAGGGAAATTTGCTACAGGATTGGCCTTGGCAAAATACATGAGCCAATACAATTATAAACTCAAGGGTTTTAAAAATTACTTACCAGTGCTGTTTATCATCCTGTTCCCAATGCTCCTTGTTCTGTTGCAAAAGGAAACAGGTTCTGCATTGGTTTTCCTTGCTTTCTTCTTAATGCTTTACAGGGAAGGAATGCCGGGAGTGTTGCTTTATTTAGCCCTGTGTTGCATAGTCCTTTTCATTGTTATCGTTCGCTTCGGCGACGTTTTTCTACAAGGGGCAAATATTGGTTCGTTAGGATTCCTTGTATCGCAGATTTTTATTCTAATTACCGAACTGGGATTCATACTGGTTTTTGAGAAAAACACAAAACCTGTTCTACTCTTTCTAAAAGCATACGGTATTATTGCCGTAATTGCCATCGGGTTAAATTTCTTTATAAAGGTAGATTATACTTACTTTGGCTATTTTGCTATCGCGGCATCTATTATTTATCTATTTTGGATTTCAATTAGGCAACGACGGAAAAATTATACCTTTGTTGCCATTTTTATGATCTTTTCCATAGCTTATTGCTTCTCTGCCGATTATATATTCGACAATGTGTTGGAGCCTCATCAGGAAACTCGTATCAAAGTGGTATTGGCTATGGAGGACGACCCCACGGGTGCAGGTTACAACGTGAACCAATCTAAAATTGCTATCGGTTCGGGGCAGTTTCTGGGCAAAGGATTTTTGAATGGAACGCAAACAAAGCTGAAATACGTACCGGAACAGGATACCGATTTTATCTTTTGTACCGTGGGTGAAGAACATGGTTTTTGGGGTTCGGTGTTAGTGTTAGGCCTTTACGTGGGGTTAATGTTGCGCCTGTTGTTTATTGCCGAACGGCAACGTGAACCTTTTGGCCGAATTTATGGCTATTGCGTAACGAGCGTGTTGTTTTTCCATTTTGCTATCAACATCGGTATGGTGTTGGGTTTGGCTCCGGTAATTGGTATTCCCTTGCCATTTTTTAGCTATGGCGGATCATCCTTGTGGGGCTTCACCATTATGCTATTCATCATGTTGCGCTTGGATGTCGGCCGATTGGAGCAGATGCACTAACGAATTTTACCCTACAA
This sequence comes from Paludibacteraceae bacterium, assembly GCA_031292565.1. Classification (GTDB taxonomy): domain Bacteria; phylum Bacteroidota; class Bacteroidia; order Bacteroidales; family Paludibacteraceae; genus JAFGVL01. The sequence goes on along the minus strand of JARLGW010000012.1, from coordinate 272,090 downwards.
TAACTTTATCCATCGGGATGTCGAAATCTTCGTAGGGTACATAGTCTGTAAACTGGAACATAAAACAGATCCCGATTTTCTCACCCTCATACTTGCTGAGGAACCGATCATAATACCCCTTGCCCCTACCCAAGCGATGTCCGTTTTTATCAAACGCTTGTCCGGGCACTACAACCAAATCAATTTCGTCATCAAACACCGTTGTTTTAGGTTGAAGTATATGGAATAATCCAAATTCCATCTTATCAGGGTTCTCATACACATGTGGGTAAATATCGTCGCCTACAATTACCGGTAACAAAATTGTTTTATGCTTACTCCATTTCTCTATAAAAGTATGGGTAGAAACTTCGTCGGGCAACGACCAAAAAAGCATCACCGTTTCCGCCTCCGCAAAGCTTGGATCAGTTTCCAATTTATGCAAAGCGGTTTCGGAATGTACGGCAAGTTCTTCTTCGCTATAAATAGTAGCCATTCTTTTGAATTCTTTGCGTAAAGCCGCCTTTTCGTCTTCAAAAATCATACGCTTCTGTTTTTAAGTTATTTATTCAAATCCGCCAAGTAGTCCAAATGGTTGAGCACCATTCTAATTTCGGTATAGGTAATTTGTTCGCCCAACGTTTCTTTTGCTAAAGATAAGCTTCTATCCTCCGCTTTTGAGAAATAGGCTGAAATCTTTTTAAGCTTCTCATCCGTTACAAAAAGGCTCACATCCAATTCTCCTTTCGTTACGAAATAGCCTAGATGCTTTTCTATGGTAGCCACGGTCACTCCCCGCTCCTGCGCTATTTGCTCCATGTTTTTGCCTTCTTTGAACAGGTTAAAACTTACCAGCTTGGTATCTTCTTTCGGTTGTTTGGGTTCGCCCGTGTTACTTTTTTTTTCGGTAAAAGATTTCAACGATATTTGCGGTTGTTCCACCTTGTATTCCTGACAATAATCGTCAATAATTTCCACAATATCCGCTCCAAACTGATCTATCTTCTTACTCCCCAAGCCATTGATTTGCTTTAGCGTTTTTACATCCGTAGGCAAATAAGTAGCCAGCTCAAATAAAGCCTTTTGGGAGAAAATCATAAAAACGGCTACATTCAGTTCCTCCGCTTTGGCTTTCCGCCAGGCACGTAGGATATTGTAAAGTATCGGGTGCTTAATGTCAGTATCCTGCAACTCGCTAAATTTGCGAGGTTCTTTTTCCTTCGGTTTCTCTTTTTCCAAAAGAGCCACGGCTCGCGTTTCCAACACTTTCTTTACCTCGAATCCTTGCTGGCAAACCAATAGGCATGCTATTTTTACAATAATTTCCTCCTCCAGTTTTCCCGTTGCAGTAAGCAATTGTTTACGCAACGCTTTATTATCAACATCCAGATCGAGCTTACTAAGGCTTTCGGTTATAATAGCTTTTATCTTTTCGATAAAATAACCGGCAGCTTTTACAATGCGATCTTGCAAGGCGGTGTTTCGCTCCACATCAGGTTGCTGCACCAAAAATTGAGCTATCTGATCGTGAAACTTTTCGGCAACATCCACTATCTGGGTCTGAACGGCGATGCTCATCTCCCGGAAATAATCGACAAGCAATTGCGGTACACTGCCCGTGTTCTCATCCATCAGTCTATTGATGGCATTTACCAAATAACGCGTACGATTAAAACGAAATAGGTCGGACAAAAGTTCATGCTGGTAAGCCAGCTTCGCACTGTCCAGCCATTGGGAGTCCGGTTGGTGCTGTTCTATCTGGTGGATAAAGCTGCTGATGGTTCCATCGCTAATAATGCTACGGTTGCTAATGGGCGTACTTAACACCATGCCTTCCAGCGTTTTACAACGGCTCAAGGCTACATAAACCTGCCCGTGGGCAAAGGATGCTTCGGCATCAATGATAGCCCGCTCAAAGGTTAAGCCCTGACTTTTATGGATGGTGATAGCCCAAGCCAGTTTGAGCGGATATTGTGTAAAGGAGCCTTCCACGCTTTCCTTAATCTCGTTGGTTTGCGGGTCGATGGTATATTTTACGTTATCCCATTTCAAGGGCGTTACCGGTATCTCGGCTTTGTCGTCGGGGCATTGCACGTAAATAGTACCCTCATCAATACGGGTTATTTTACCAATTTTGCCATTGTAAAAAAGCTTGTCGTACGAAGTATCGTTTTTTACAAACATTACTTGTGCATCCACCTTCAAGTAGAGTTCAAACTCCGTGGGATAAGAATATTCGGGAAACTTACCCTCTAATGTGGCCATGTAGCGATTTGCCTTGGCCGGGATATGGAGCAATTGCAGTTCGTTAATGCGTTGTGCCTGTGCATTATGAGTGCAAAGGGTGATGTATCCTTCCTTTTGAGTAAAGTTCGGGATGTAACGCTTGTTGAGTGCTTCGAGCGAAGGTTGATCCAACCGGTTTTCACGCACCTTGTTCAGGATGGAAATAAAAGCGTCGTCCTGCTGGCGATACACGTGGGTAAGTTCAATGCTCACGAAAGAGGTTTGACGCAAAGCCTTGCTGCTGAAAAAATAAATGGTGTCATATTCCGATTTAAGCAAGCTCCACTCGTCATCCTTCACCACGGGCGAAAGTTGCTGCAAATCGCCAATCATAAGCATTTGTACCCCGCCAAAAGGTTTGCTACGGTCTTTGAAGCGGCGCAACACACCATCAATGGCATCCAGCAAATCGGCACGCACCATACTTATCTCATCTATCACCAACAGATCGAGGCTACGGAGGATATTAATTTTTTCACGACTAAAGCGAATCTGATCGGTCTGTTCCTTCCCCGCTCCCACCTGAGGGCCAAACGAGAGCTGGAAAAACGAGTGAATGGTAACGCCCCCGGCATTGATAGCGGCCACACCCGTGGGGGCAACTACAATCATACGCTTAGGCGATTTTAATTTCAGGTTGTGAAGAAAAGTAGTCTTTCCGGTTCCCGCCTTTCCGGTGAGAAAAATATGTTGTCCTGTATATTGAACAAAGTCAAAAGCCAGTTGCAAAGGTGCATTTGTTTGCGTATCCATCCATCTAATAAAATTTGATATTCTTTCCGTCGAGAAACAAAGATAATGATTTCATAAAAAGAGGGGTGACAGCATGACGTTTTTATTTTTCACCTAAACTTACAAAAATTAAAATTGCAACAATTGTACATAACCATTGCTAACTAAAAGCTAAAAAGGTACCTCGAAAACGAGATACCTTTTTACTTATTTAAAATGAATTTTAATCAATGCTATTTCAGGTCGATTGCCTAAGCGTACCGGAGGCCCCCAGGTGCCATACCCGGAGGAAACATAAAAATGCGATTTGCCTTGCGTCATGATGCCCTCACTAATATTATACACCTTGTTGGCAATATATTTAAACGGCCATACCTGCCCATCATGCGTGTGTCCCGACAGCATGAGGTCAACACCCTGCTGCTGGGCTTTATCATATTCCACCGGTTGATGGTCTATCAGAATAAGCGGCTTGGCCTGTTGCGCGTTGCTCAATAACCGGGCAAGATCTTTACGGGGTTTCCCCGTGAAACGTATTTTCTGGCTATCATCACGTCCGGCCAGTTGAATGCCGTTTACCTCAATCATGGTATCACGCAGGTAACGGATTCCAAACTTTGACAGATAATTTACACTGATCTCAGGGTGCCCGATGTACTCGTGGTTCCCCGTCACGGCATACACACCCAAAGGAGCCTTGAGTAGGCTAAAATGTCGCCCCAGGTTCTCTTGCACCACGGGTTTGGGGTTGTGATCCACCAAATCGCCGGCAAGAATCACCATATCCGGGTGTGTGGCATTAATGCTCTCCACCAAGCGGCTTACATGCCCGTTGCCAATGATAAAGCCCATGTGTATATCGCTCACCAAGGCAATGGTAAGTTCTTTTTTATTCCCTTCCACGGGCTTGTCTATGGTAACATCCATTTGATGCACATGGGGAAACGCGGCGTTGAGCATCCCGCTTGCCACAACAACAAGCACAAAGCCGGCCACCCCAAAGAATAAATAGTGCGAAGGGATAGTACCGGGTATAAAGTGCAAGAAACGATTTAGCAACCGCACAATATCAATAACCAACACCAACAAAAACGAATACCATAGCACGGCAAGCCACGTGGAGCCTATGCCGGTGATAACGGTGGTGATGAAATGATAGTTGCCCCGTTCGAGCACCTGCCCCACGATAAACGAAGCAGCCAGTAGCCAAAACACCCAGGCAAAAACAACCCGCCCTTGAGCAGATGGAATAGCCTGGCTACCACGATGAAAAACATACCAGCATCCTAGCAAGTATATAGCACTCACAATGCTAATGAACAGTAATAAAAAATGATTTTTCATCGTCGTATAGTAATGTTGTTTTTAATTATATTTCTTGATACATGAAAGATAAATTTCCCAGAGGCAATAAATATCAATAGAATAAATACACATCCGAACCGGGTTCCCCGTGAGGGGATATATTAATCGTCTCACGGGGAAACCTTTATCTATTAGGTTTCTTTTCTATTTGTATTAATCTCCTTCGGAGAAAATATTGACATATATCAAAAAATCATTTTACAAGCTCAAGGCTTTTTTCAATACTTTATACCCGGAAGCACTGGTTTTCAGTTTCTCACCATTTTGCAGCACGAGCAGGTAATTTTGTTTTTCATACAGTTCCACACGTGATATTATTTCCACGTTCACAATGCACGAGCGATGTATGCGTACAAACTTCTGCATGGGTAGGTGTTGCTCAAAGTATTTCATGGTTTGCTCTTTGAGGTAACGCCCATCGGCAGTGTGTATCATTACATAATCGCCTTCGGCTTGAATGTATATAATATCGGTAACAATTATCACGTGTATCTTTTGTCCGATTTTCACGGCCACGCGATCAATAATTTCTATTTGTTGTTGCTCGTGTTCCGGTTCGTGTTCTTCTTCAATTTGCAAGAGTGGCTCGGGAGGTACTTCCTCCATTATCTCTTCGGCTTCGGTTTCTCTTTCCGTCTTCAGCAGGATGCTATACCTCTGCACCAAAGCGGAATAAAGCAACATACCGCCTACCACACGCATAGGAATGGTGGGAAGAATGTGCACAAAATCTTTTTCAGGCATTATGTTGTACAGGACAAAAAGTCCTAACCCTAACCAGCATCCCAGGGTAATTACACACAAAGAGAGCGCGTTAATTACCTGCCTATAAAGATTTCCTTTTGAGAAATTGATAAATTGAACCACCACCCACAACGGAATACCGAGCGCAGCAAGCAATAAGGAAAACAGCAATCCGTCAGCGATAAGCCAGCCCACGGGCAAGGAGCTTAAAGGAGACAAGGCGGCGGCCTGAAATAACCCTATTATCAGGAACACGCCTATATAGAATGCTGCATACCAATAATTTCTTAATGCAGGATGTGTTGTCATATTTTTAATTAGTTTCTTAGTTCTCCCCCTCCAAACAGGATGGAACCATAGATAACAAGTATTTTAGATGAATTTGTATTTGTATCTGAATTTTTCACCAAGCGTTTATCTTGAAAAGCCCCGAACATAGAATTTACATTTAGTTGAACATTCCAGTCTTCCGGTACAAAAATGGTAACGGAACCGAATGCTACATTAATTTCTATCTCCGTCCGTTCTTCGGCTAAGTTTGTTTTACGCAAATCGAGTTTGGTTTCTCCAAAAGCAGTATTCACAGTTCCGCCTTTAAACTCAGGATCGAGCACGATGTGTTCTCCGCTTTCAAACATGCTGTTCTTATCTATAAATCCGCTTTCGCCATATTTTCTATTTTCACCACATCGTCTATTACTGTGATAATGACGCCTGGGGTGATAATATTTTGCTCTATCACTGAATTCTCCCTGATAATATTTTGCCCTGTCACTAAATTCCCCTTCAAATATTTTATATCTTCTTTTATGAGGAAAAATCCAACGAATAAGCATCAATACTCCCGCGACAATCAATAATACAGGCCAATAGATATGTACAAAGTCAGGCGAAACGGTGCCTATAAAATTGTTTGGCACCTTGCCTATTTCCGGGATGATAAAGAAAACCCCCAGGCTTATGAGGATAATGCTATTGTAAAAATGCCTTTTAACAAGGCCTAAAACACCGATCAGAATTAGCAACATTTGCCAGGAAATTAAGGCATCAGAGTATCTGGCCGGAATAATATTCAATTTGTTGCAAAGGAGCAATGCACCTGCAATTATAAGTAATGCAGCAAACCCGACCCCGCTTTTGTGAGGGTGCGGATGACAACAAAAAGTTATTTTCTTTTTCATTTTTTTATTCGTTAAATTTTCATTTCTGTTTATAATTAAAATTGATGATACAAAAATAGAGGTGTGGCGTTCAATATAAAAGAACAAATCGGTGAATGTGGTTGTTTTTCCCGACGAAAAAGGAATAAATTCCAATGTGCAAATTAGCTAATTTGCCAATATGCTAATGAAAATGACACTAATAGGCTAGAAAAGAATATTTTTTAAACTAATTCTCCGTTCTTTTATTTTATCCAAAATATCTGAGTTTATGCATTGGCTTATTGGCATATTAAAGCGTCGGCAAACTCATGCCGTTAATTTTTCGGTACAAATCGAGCGCGTAAATATCCGTCATGCCCGAAATAAAATCGAGTACGGCTTGTATTTTGCCATAAGTCGTGGGGTCTTCCGTTTGGTATTGTTCGGGTATGCGCGAAAGCAACATTTCGGAATACGCCTTTTTGTTGTTTAGCACCGCATCGGTAAGTTTATTTATCAAGGTGGATATAATGTTGTACCCGGCAATCTCTATATCCACCACGTCCTTCGATTTGTAAATGCTTTTATACGAAAGGCTGGCACAAGCTTCATAAGCCTTGTTCAGTTCGTCGGGAATTTCTTTTATCAGGCAGGAATTAAAGCGGCCTTCCAGTATTTCCTCCTCGTGCTCCACAAAGGCTTCCACACAAGCAGTGGTTAACCGCCCGATAACCGAAGCCCTCAGGTAGGCTATTTGTTCATTTTCATCGGTTACTACCTTTAATGTATCCAAGGTATGCGGCTTGCTTTTTTCGGGGATAAATGCCAGCAACAACTCCTTTGTTTGGTGGGTGTTGAGAATCTTTAACTTATGTGCATCCTCAATGTCCATTATTTCGTAGCAAATATCGTCAGCCGCTTCTACCAGATATACCAGCGGATGGCGGGCATATTTATATTCGTCCACGCGCAGCAAGCCCAACTCGTCGGCAATACAGGTAAAGTCCTCCATGTCCGATTGAAAAAAGCCGAATTTCTGCTTCTTCTCCGAAGCATAAAAAGAGGAATAGGGATACTTGGCAATGGCTGCCAACGTGGAATAGGTAAGGGCAAAACCGCCCTTGCGCCTGCCCTTAAACTGGTGGGTAAGCAGGCGAAACGCGTTGGCATTACCATCAAAAGAAATAATATCTTTCCATTGCAGTTCGGTCATTTCCTTTTGCAGAAAGGCTCCCGCTCCTTCGGAGAAATAGGTGGCAATGGCTTTTTCGCCCGAATGCCCGAAAGGGGGATTACCCAAATCGTGAGCCAAACAGGCGGCGGAAACAATAGCCCCAATCTCATCGATAAAAGGAGAAAACGCCTGCCCATACTTTGCTTGTAATTTTTTGCTCACCCCATTGCCCAACGACCTACCGACGCAGGCCACTTCCAGACTGTGTGTTAACCTATTATGTACAAACACGCTACCCGGAAGAGGGAAAACCTGCGTTTTATTTTGTAACCGACGGAAGGGTGATGAAAAAATCAGCCGATCATAATCCCGCTGAAATTCAGTACGGTCGTCATGGTGCTTCAAATGCAAAGCTTCCATGCCGAAACACTTATTGGATAAAAGCTTGTTCCAGTTCATCATACCTATTTTCTATTAGACTATTTTCTATCTACTATTTTCTACTATAAATTACTCATCTTCTGCCTTTCTCGCTCCTCGCCTACTACAAAGCACATCGGTGTTTTTTCACTTCTGCCCGCAAGGCTTTGGCCTTGTTGTCGGTTACTTTATCCATCAGCTTCCAAAACCGATCGCCGTGATTCATCTCCACCGTGTGGCAAAGTTCGTGAAGCAACACATAATCAATCAATGGAGCGGGAAGTGTAAGCAGAAAATAGGACAGGTTTATGCTCTTTCTGCCGGAACAACTGCCCCAACGAGTTTTGCTACTCTGTATCTTAACATCGGTAAAAGTAAACCCATGCTGTTTGGCTAATTGAGCCAATCTACCGGGCAATAATCGTTTGGCTTCCTTTCGGAGAAAAAAGTCGATGCCGTTTTTGAAAAACGTTTGCATCTGCTCCGAACCGGGGTCTTGCCGCCGGGGATATTCTATCAATAAAACGCCATCTTGCAAGCGAAAGAAAACTTTTTCTCTATCGGATACCTGCACGTTAGTAACAAAGGAAAGCGTTTGCAACGGATGTTCCTCATCAATGCTCTGGAGCCGAGCCGTTACCGTTTTTTGCTTTTGCTTAATTTTAGTGCGTACCTGATTGAGGAAATCCAGCCCTTGCTGCTGGGTGGCACGCATAGGCAATGTGATGCGCAAATGATCGGGCTTAATCAAGATTTTTATTCTTGTAGCCCGTTCGCTGCGCCATATCTCTATGCGTCCTAATTCATTATCCTCCAGTAAAGCTTCCATCTTTGCAAAGATAATAAAAACTGCACGTTGCTAATACCTGAAAAACTTATCTTTATGTGTTTTTGTACCGCCCTGTTTTTGTATATTTTTAGTATAAAATTAATTACGGAAAATTTTCTCTAATGAGAATAAATTGTATTTTTGTGTTGTTCTTATCAAAACTTGAGTATTATAGAATCGCTTAACAATAAAAAATTATTTTCTTATGTCAAAAGTAACAGTTGTCGGCGCAGGAAATGTTGGTGCAACATGCGCAAATGTACTAGCTATAAACGAAATAGCTAACGAAGTAGTAATGCTTGACGTAAAGCAGGGTGTTGCCGAAGGTAAAGCAATGGATATTAATCAAACAGCTCAATTATTGGGTTTCGACACCAAATTGACGGGTGTAACCAATGATTATGCAGCCACAGCCAATTCGGATGTAGTAGTAATTACTTCGGGCTTGCCTCGTAAACCGGGTATGACTCGCGAAGATTTGATCGGAACAAATGCCGGTATAGTAAAAAGCGTTGCCGAAAGCATTTTGAAATATTCACCTAATGCTATCCTCGTTATCATTTCCAACCCAATGGACACGATGACTTACCTGGCATTGAAAGCTACCGGACTACCTAAAAACAGAGTATTCGGTATGGGCGGTGCGTTGGATAGCTCTCGCTTCAAATATAACTTGAGCCAAACATTGGATGTAAACCCTAATGAAGTGGAAGGCCTTGTAATAGGCGGACACGGTGATACTACCATGATTCCATTAATTCGTTTTGCATCTTACAAGGGAATTCCTGTTCCATCATTAATTCCTGCCGAAAAACAAGAAGAAATAGTAAAAGCTACCATGGTGGGTGGTGCTACTCTTACCGGCTTACTTGGCACTTCTGCCTGGTATGCTCCGGGTGCAGCTGGTGCTTATGTGATAGAATCTATCATTCGCGACCAAAAGAAAGTAATTCCTAGCTGTACTTATCTGGAAGGTGAATACGGACAAAAAGATATTTGTATCGGTGTGCCTGCCGTAATTGGTAAAGGTGGTGTAGAAAAAATTCTTAGTTTCGATCTTAATGCTGACGAAAAAGCATTGTTCGAGAAAAGTGCTGCTGCCGTAAGAAACATGAATAATGTATTAGGTGAAATGAAATTGGTTTAACCCGACATATTTTGCATTGTAAAAAGAAGCCGGATTAGCATTCGGCTTCTTTTTCTTTTCAGCTTTTGAATAATTTTTTTCAAAAACGGTTTTACTTCTAAAAAATTTATATACTTTTGCAGGGCTATAGAAAAAATGCGGCTGTGGCGTAATTGGTAGCCGCGCCAGACTTAGGATCTGGTGCCGCGAGGCGTGGGGGTTCGAGTCCCTTCAGCCGCACACAAGGAGAAGCCCTGTTGACAAATGTCTTCAGGGCTTTGTTCTTTTTACTAACATTAAAAATTAAAATTATGAAAAAACGTAACTGCTTTATCGTAATCCTTCTGTTGGTTGGTGTTGCTCTGAACGCTCAAATTAAATTTGGGCTCACAGCCGGATTAAACATGGCTAACGAAGGAACTTCTGTAGGGAGCATTGCTTCGTTTACAGATAAGGGGAGTTTAAAAGGATTAACCGTGGGGCCTACCGTGGAAGCCATGATTCCGATATTAGGAATAGGAGCAGAAGCTTCGGCCTTGTATTCCCGAAAAGGATCGAACTTTAAATATGACATTAACAACGTGCTGGAAGGCTATAACATTAGCCTCTCGGGTTACCGCAGCATCAGCTACATCGATGTCCCCTTGAATCTTAAATATAAAATGGGCGTAGGCATAGTAAATCTGTTCGTTACCGGCGGATGGTACTGGAGCTTTGCCTTGGGTGGTAAAGTAGTGGTGGACAACGCGGTGGATAACACAACCAATCAAGCCATTCCCGAATTAATAAAGAAAACGAATATGACTTTTAGCAAATCGTACAATAGTTTTGATACAGGATTCGGTTTTGGTGGAGGGGTGGAACTCCTTAAAAAGATTCAATTAAGCATAAATTACAGCATCAGCGTTAAAAACACCGCTACCGAACAAGCCATGCAGGATATTTTAAATAGCTCTTATCAATACAACGGCAGTCTTAGCACAAAAAACAAAGTACTATCCGTACGATTGACGTACCTATTTTAGAAGTCAACATCTAACTTCAAACGCAAGCCCCAATTAACATGATTGGGGTTTGTTGTTTTCGGCATTTCCATAAGAACTTCAATCGTAATAATTTTTAAAAGGTTCGTAATACCTGCCGTGGCTATAAGATAAGGGTCGGTCAGCGGTTTGATAAACGAAGGGAAATTCATCTCATTCAGCTGCTTGTTACCCAATCGGCCATACGCCAATTTTGCAGAAACAAGTTCGCGAAGATTCAACCGCTTTAGAAGAGGAATGCGATTAAAAATCAGCCCGTTGGTAACAAACCTAGTATCCACGTTTACATATGCGTCCGAAGCATATTGCTGGAAGGATATAAGATAGAGGTTCAGCTTATCCCACCCGTAGTTTTCATAACTGCTATAAATTTCCAACAGTGAAAACGGCACTTTACCAAAGATGCAACCGCTTTCGATGCTATAACCGAATTTTCCAATATTACCAACCACTACCTTTTGCTTTTCAAGGACATGTAATTTCAAATAATAATTTTGGTTTAAGGCTGAATATTTGCCAGCTTCCACCACAAAATGTATAACAGGATAATAGTTGTACATGTAGTAGCGATGAAAATACTCATCCAACACCCGTTCTTTATACGAAAAGCGGAAATCAGCCGTAAAATGGTAATCTCGGAAAGAAGTGAGAGCCGTTCCGTTCTGCACAAAAGGAACATATTCATTCGGCAAATATTGTGTCGTTTGCATAGACCAATGGGTGTTTATCCCCTCGGCCAATTGCTTCTCGTAAAAAAGGTCTATAATTTTTCGCCTACTGAATTTTTCATTAAATCCATGTATAAGGAAACAACTTATATCCGCCAACCCGTTACCCACGGAGTTTTCATAATTTATTTCATCGTGATAATCGTAATCGGTTTGAAAAAAATCATCCTTATATTTTAACCCCACCAAAGCATATTGCTGCTTTTTGAAACGATACTGCACTTCCCCACCAAATTTCCAGTTCTTGTCCGTAAGTCCATAACCCGCAGATGCCCCTATTGTAAAATTATTGAAAAGGTCTTTACCCGTACGGCCACTTAGAGTAAAACGGTTGCCCTCTATCTTATTATTTCCTGCACACAGAAATATAGGTCCCCAATCTATTTTCCCGATGTGAACATATTTGTTCATCAAAACATCGGTTAGCACATTAATACCCTGTACTATTTTAGTTTGGGTGACACTATCAATTGCCGACGAAAATTCCTTTTCATACAACGTATCTTTTTTGAAGCCTTGCTCCACTTTTACAGAGTCGCTATACGATATATTTTTGGTTATAAAAAAGGAATTTGAAGTTCTAGTCTCCGATTGATTGATTAACTGGAGGTTAACCACTATTTGCTGATCTTTTAATATCCACTTGCTATCACGCAAATATTGATAATTGGAGGTAAAAACCAGTTTCTGTACATAATTTATATTAGTTGCATACGGAACGGATGCCGATATTTTGGTTAAAGCCAAAGAAGCCGAATCGATATTCATTTCTCCTTCAAAAATTAAGTCTTTCGCGTTGCGGGGATGAAAGGCCACGATATACTCTTTGCCCGTGGGTGTTTGTACACTATCGCGGATAAAATATTTATAGAAAAGGCCTGTTGAATTGGCCAATGGGCTAAGAAATTTCTTGCCAAAAACGGGAATATAATTATTGTAAAAATCTATATCCGAAGGGAGTTTGGAAGCCAACTCTTTTACAAGTTCACTTTGGTTGGGAAGAATACTTTTTTGGTTCGATTCCAAGTCGGCGGCTTCGGCATTCCCCCAACGATATGTTCTTTTACTTTGGTACACGGGAAGTAATAAACTTGAATCGGCAGCTTGAATAGTTCCTTTTTGCAAACTTCTGAATAACCTGTTATTCAACGTTTTCCGTGATATATGAGCCACCGATGCATTCGTTCGCTCGGTTACAACAGGAGTGTATCCATAGAAAAAATAAGGGTCATTTTGTTTTTTACGGGCACGTACCCGTTTCATCAACTTATCAGCAGGATTCTCTCCCGAAAGGACGATAATTTCGCGTAGCAGATTTGTTTTTTCGGCTATTTCAACTTGTACCCCCAGGTTTTCTCCTTTTTGCAAGCGTATTTTCTTTGCTCGGTATCCAATCATGGACACTATCAGGTGTTTCTGAAAAGTACGGGTTCGCAAAAGAAAATAACCATCCTTGTCGGTAGCACTGGCAATACCGCTTTTTTCAAAATAGACGGATGCATTTTCTATCGGTTTCTGATCGGCTTTATCGATAACCTGCCCGGCAATAACAATTTCATCTTGTGCATAAATTAACGGGCTGCACAAAATGAGTAAGAAGAAAAGAAAATATCGGATGTTAAATTTCAAACCTCTGGTTATTTATTACCATAAATAATTGCCCATTTTTCATAAATAGCTAATACCTTTTCAGGCCAGTTGCCATACCATGCGTAGCCAATGCGTCGCTCAGGGTTTACCTCGGAAAGCTTATACACCTTGTTTCCCTTGCGTCTACTCATAAAGGGTTTGTTAGTTTCTATCTCATAGAATCTTGCCCAAATAGGGGTTGCCTTCGGGTCATTTTTCACCACAAGATCATAAGGATATTCTTCGTTAATAACCTTATTTTGAGGAACTTTTACCTTTACAACTTTTATTCCGGTGATTTTTGATTTTTCCAACCATTTCACACCATCTTCTATAGCATCCCTTATTTCGTCGGAAGGATCTTTAATTCTCATCAGGCAAATCAACACATCGGAGCTCTCGTCGGCCGTGATAGATACCAATTCAAAGGCACGTGCTTTAACCGGAGCCAAGGTTTTATGGTCGTGCTGCTGGCACCAGGCAGTTTTTACTCCATTTACTACAATCTGACAACGAAGGGTTACGTCAACAGCCCTATCGAGCGACGTACAAATCTGGCTATAAAGAGGGTCTTTTATCCAAGCATAAATCTTTTTCTTGTATTTAATATCAAGAAAAAGATTCATTACCCCGGTCATTACTTCGTCGTTGTAGGTAATAGCATCCACATCCCAGCCACGCCATCCACCACTGGCATTCTGAGAGGCAAGGATATAGTGCAACCCTTTTTCGGCTGCATCTTTATATTTAATTTTTTTCGTTAACGTATATACTTCGCTCAAGTAAGCTATTTGAGGCCAGGTGTTACGGTTGTCCAGTGTGCTTTCTCTATATTTTGGGTCTAGTGCGTTACGAACGGAATCTACATTCAAAACGCCCAGCCAGTCAATATTTTTAGGCCAGCCACCGTCCTTATTTTGCCATTCCAGAAAATTATCGGCAATTTGCATTACCTCCGTGGAATCCAACCGAGGATATTTTCGCACCGGATGTTCAAGATTCCAATGGTGTACATCATCACGTAATTTATTAAGCTTGATAGGATAAAGCTCTTCTGCCGAAAGAAGAGTAGAAACAAAAAGTAATATAAATATAAGGGTGTGTTTTTTCATAATGATGTTCAACAAGAGTTTCACTGCAAACATAATATAAAAAATTAAACATATATTACATCCTCTTTAGGTGAAGCGTCTAATTTGTATCAAAATAAATCAAAAATAATTAAAAAATCATGCTTTTAACTCAAATTGTGGGCTAACCACTTTCCAAGCTCATCGGTAGTTTTCCCCCGCCGGAGGGCATAATCTTGCAGCTGGGTTTGATCTATTTTTCCTATATTGAAGTATTTGGATAGCGGGTGAGAAATAAGAATACCACAAACAGAGGCATTGGGATACATGGCTCCGTTTTCGGTAAGCTTAACCCCTATTTTATCAAAAGGCAGAATAGGCTGCAAATCGAAAATCACAGATTGATCGGGAAGCGAAGGATAACCCACCGCGGGACGAATACCTGTATAATTGGCCTTGAGCATTTCTTTAATCGCGATGTTTTCATCGGCTGCATAGCCCCAATAATTTTTCCGAATTTGCTCGTGCAGCCATTCCGTAGCAGCTTCGGCAAGCCGATCGGCCAGCGTCTTTATCAAGATGGAATTATAATGGTCGTCCGTCTTTTCAAATTCCTTTGCCATCTCTTCCGCACCATGTACCGTAACGGCAAACGTACCACAGAAATCTTCCTGAGGAGAAACAAAATCGCAAAGCGAATAATATACCGCGTCTTTACTATACTCCTGCTGACGAAGCGTGGGCAAGTAAATTTCTTTACCTTCGTGGAAAAACACGATGCCTTCGTCCCTACTCTTTGCAGGATACAATCCTACAACGCCTTGTATTTTTAAAAGTTCATTATCTCGCACTTTTTTGAGCATAGCCAGTGTATCTTTGTACAAGCTCAACGCCTCTTTTGCCTTGGGGCGATCGGCTTCGGGGAATTGCTGCAACCATGCCGTGGCACAGGTTCCGCATTCACAAAGAGCGGTATCTATATCGGTATATTTACCCGTGAGCCGCCAAGCCATGAAAAAGAAACGCCAGTCGATATATGCTACAAGTGCTTCGAGCGAAATATCGGGCAGGATATGAATGCCCGGCTTATTGGGCGTTGGTGGAATATATGCCATGTGTTGCCTCCCCCTAGCCCCCTGCTTAAAGAGGGGGAATTAATAATACATTATTTATAAATCGAACCCAATATCGGAACGGAAATATTTCTTGTCGAAGGAAATTACCTGCGCGTTGGCAAACGATTGTGCCAATGCCTCGGCCTTGGTATTGCCATAAGAGCTCACGGCAATTACACGGCCTCCGTTGGTTACTACAGCTCCATCTTTCAGCGCGGTTCCGGCATGGAAGGCAATGCTATTTTGCACCTTGTCAAGCCCCGTAATAACTTTTCCTTTTTCGTAAGCCTCAGGGTATCCGCCGGAAACCAACATCACGGTTACGGCAAAACGAGGATCTATTTCCAATGTCTTCTCGTTCAAATTACCGTTGGCAACGCCTTCAAACAAATCTACCAAATCCGATTTCACGCGCAACATCACGGCTTCGGTTTCGGGGTCGCCCATGCGGGCATTGTACTCTATGGTGTAAGGTTCATTCTCCACGTTGATTAGGCCGAAGAATATAAATCCCTTATAATCAATCCCTTCTGCTTTTAGTCCGTTTACGGTAGGTTTAATAATCCGCTCTTCTACCTTTTGCATAAACACTTCGTCGGCAAACGAAACAGGCGAAACGGCTCCCATGCCACCGGTATTTAAACCTTTATCGCCTTCGCCAACACGTTTATAATCCTTCGCCACAGGAAGTATCTTATAGTTAGTACCATCACTGATTACAAATACCGAACATTCAATGCCTGAAAGAAATTCTTCAATAACCACGGTGGTACTTGCAGCCCCGAACTTGCCATCAAGCATATTGCGCAACTCACTAATTGCCTCTTCCAACTCATTAATAATCAACACACCTTTTCCGGCAGCTAATCCATCAGCTTTCAGCACGTAAGGAGCCTTTAGTTTTTTCAGAAAATCAATTCCGCTGTCTATTGTTGACGCGGTAACGCTCAAATATCCCGCCGTGGGTATTTGATGACGGAACATGAATTGCTTGCTGAAATCCTTGCTTCCTTCCAGTTGTGCACCTTCTTTGGATGGGCCTACCACGGGAATATTTTTCAGCTCGGCATCTTGTTTGAAAAAATCATACACCCCTTTTACCAAAGGGTCTTCAGGGCCTACCACCACCATGTCTATTTGTTTTTCAATCACCGCTTTTTTCAGATTGACGAAATCGTCGGCGGCAATGGGAAGATTAATTCCAACGCTTGATGTTCCCGCGTTTCCGGGAGCAATATACAGGTTTTGTACTTTGGCACTTTGTTTTATTTTCCAAGCAATGGCATGTTCGCGACCACCCGAACCTAGCAGGAGTATATTCATTTGTGTATTATTGTTTATTAATGAGTAAACCGATGGACAAAGGTAAATAAATTTAGGTATTAAGTAAAATGCTAAAGCGGTAAGGCTTACTTAACCTTTTCCCATTTGGCTTTCCAAGCAGGATATTTATTCAATACTTCCTGTGGCTTTTCGGAATACCAATTGTATCCACCCCGACGCTCCCGACCTATTTCCATCATGGAATATTTCTTCACCCCATCGCGGTCGGAAAAGAACGGACGATTATCTGCCAGTTCCATGAACCTTGCCCAAAGCGGGGCTGCCTTAGCATCTTCCACCAAACGTTTTTCCTTTAGCCCCTCGGGTGTGCGATAACTTTCCACCCGCAACCCTGTTATCTTGGTTTTTTCAAACCAGGCATAGGCCGCATCCACTGCCTGCATAATTTCCTTGGACGGTTTTTCAACCAACATCAACAGTAGAACAATCCCCGCCGATTCGCCTCCACTCAGCGATGGCAATTCATAACTTCTAGCACCAGCAGGCTGTAAGGTTTTTTCGTCATGCTGGGCACACCATGATGTAAGCACCCCGTTTTGCTTGTACTGCGTTTCCAGTATGCACTTAATCCCTTTTTCAAAAGCTTTTTCGCATTCGTTAGCCGTTTCATTATCCACCAGGATAGAATAATAGCCGTCGTGGGTTGCCACATGTTTCAAAATATTCATCACGTTTACCATCGCATCGTCGTTAAACGTTATGTGAGTGGAATATCCTTTGTGCAGGGGGTAAAACTGTGGCCAGCCACCATTTTGATATTGAGCTTGCAGTAAATAATGAATCCCTTTTACAAAAGCCGTTTTGTATCGCTCGTCAGGGTTGTGTTTATACATCCGCGAGAGGTATTTCATTTCCAAGGATGTGGCCCCGTTGTCGATGGTACAGGTTTCATCCATCGACTTGTCATCATGCAATTCAGCCTTATCTCCATCAGAAAGAGGTAGTTGCATTTTTACATTTTTGGGCCAACCGCCAATATCTTTTTGATAGAGCAGCACATTTTCGGCAACGGCTTTGGCGGTATCGGTATCAAACCAAGCTTCATTCTTGTTATTCACAACCTCCGACCATGAACGATTGCCTATTTGAGCATTAGTCAGCTGAGAAACAAAAAGTAAAGTAAAAATAAGATGTTGAGTTTTTTTCATAATAAAACTATTTAAAGGTAAATGATGCTCTTTGCTATACAAATATTATGCTAAAACATTTTATCTCTCCCAAAAGATCACTTAGTAATGATTTTTAATGTTTTGAATCACTAATTGAGGAAAATTTTCTCTAATTTTGTGCTCCCAAAACAATGTGCTTTTTGAAATCAATCAATAAAAATATATCGTATGGCAACTGCCCCTTTTAAGTATCAAAATCCATTTCCGTTAGGCAAAGACGAAACAGAATATTACTTGCTCACAAAAGAAGGTGTTTCGGTATCTACTTTTGAAGGCAAAGAAATGCTGAAAGTTACACCGGAAGCGTTAACCAAACTGGCTAACACTTGTTTCCGCGATTGCGCTTTCATGTTGCGCCCGGCTCACCAAAAAATGGTGGCTAAAATTTTAGACGACCCCGAAGCCAGTGAAAACGACAAATTCGTGGCATTAACCATGCTTCGTAATGCCGAGATTTCGGCCAAAGGCGTGCTTCCTTTCTGTCAGGATACCGGCACGGCAACCATCATTGCCAAAAAAGGCCAACAGGTGTGGACAGGTGGTGGCGACGAAGAAGCTCTTTCGCTGGGCGTATATAAAACATACACGGAAGAAAACCTGCGTTACTCGCAAACCATTCCGCTTGACATGTACAAGGAAAAGAACTCGAACAATAACCTTCCTGCTCAAATTGATATACAATCCATCGACGGTGCCGAATATAAATTTCTTTGCATTGCCAAAGGTGGCGGTTCGGCCAACAAAACCTATTTGTTTCAAGAAACAAAAGCTTTGTTGAACCCCGAAACATTGGAAAAATTTCTAGTGGAAAAAATGAAAACGCTGGGTACAGCCGCTTGCCCGCCCTACCACATTGCATTCGTAATAGGTGGAACATCGGCCGACATGTGCTTGAAAACGGTAAAACTAGCCTCAACCAAATATTACGACGCGTTGCCTACCGAAGGAAACGATTACGGACAAGCTTTCCGCGATTTGGAATTGGAAAAGAAAATGCTCAAAGCAGCACAAGAAATTGGCTTAGGAGCTCAATTCGGTGGAAAATATTTCGCACATGATGTTCGCATCGTTCGCTTGCCACGCCACGGGGCATCCTGTCCGGTAGGTATGGCCGTGTCTTGCTCTGCCGACCGTAACATCAAGGCAAAAATAAATAAGGACGGTGTTTGGATTGAGAAACTAGAAGAAAACCCTGGAAAATATATCCCCGAACAATTTAGAAAAGCAGGCGAAGGTGATGCAGTTAAAATAGATCTCAACCGCCCCATGAAAGAAGTGTTGGCGGAATTGAGTAAATACCCGGTATCAACCCGCTTGTCGCTAAACGGAACTATCGTGGTGGGGCGTGACATTGCCCACGCGAAACTGAAAGAACGCCTCGATGCAGGCCAAGGTTTGCCTCAATATATTAAAGATCACCCTATTTACTATGCCGGCCCGGCTAAAACACCGGAAGGTTTTGCCTGCGGTTCGATGGGGCCTACCACGGCAGGACGTATGGATTCGTACGTGGATCTATTCCAAAGCAACGGTGGCAGCATGATTATGCTGGCAAAAGGAAACCGTAGTCAGGAAGTAACCGATGCCTGCAAAAAACATGGCGGATTCTATCTCGGCTCTATCGGAGGTCCGGCTGCAATCCTTGCTCAAAACAATATCAAAAGCATTGAGTGCCTGGAATATCCTGAATTGGGCATGGAAGCCATTTGGAAAATTGAGGTGGAAGATTTCCCCGCATTTATTTTGGTGGACGACAAAGGCAATGATTTTTTTAAACAATTAAAGCCCATATGTGTTAGATGCTAAAAGCATTACATCATATCCTTGACAAAAAATTTACTCGATATACAACAGTTAGGGAAAAGCTGCTTTTATTAAAGGCAGCTTTTCTCCTTTTAATTAGGTCTTTATTATTATGGAAACAAATCCACGTTTCGCTCGTCAAATTATTTACGGCCCGGTAAAGAGCCGTCGTTTAGGAAACTCATTAGGTATTAACTTAATGCCCGGCAGTGCAAAAGTTTGTTCTTTTGATTGTATTTATTGCGAATGCGGATTGAATGACAACAAGATAGGTCAAATGCCTAAACAAGATGACATAAAGCTGGCATTG
Source organism: Paludibacteraceae bacterium (assembly GCA_031292565.1). Lineage (GTDB taxonomy): Bacteria > Bacteroidota > Bacteroidia > Bacteroidales > Paludibacteraceae > JAFGVL01. The sequence goes on along the minus strand of JARLGW010000012.1, from coordinate 252,082 downwards.
AAAAAAGCACTCGAAGTGTTGAAAGAAGAAAAAAAGCCGTTGGATTCAATTACGTTTTCTGGAAATGGAGAGCCAACTCTACACCCTGATTTTGAAGCTATTATTAATAGCGCCATAGCTCTTCGCAATCAAAATTTTCCTCAGGCAAAAATAAGTGTATTATCCAACTCCACGCTGATTGATAAACCCGATATATTCCGTGCACTAAGCAAGGTAGATAACAACATTCTTAAATTGGATTCGGCTATCGAGGATACCATGCGAATAATAGATCAGCCAAATAGAGCGTCATTCACCGTAAAATGGATGTTGAAACATCTAAAAGAATTTGAAGGCAATCTAATTATTCAAACTATTTTTATTAGTGGCGAATACAAAGGGAAACATTTTGATAACACTACCGACGAAGAAGTAACAGCATTAATTAACGCGTATAAAGAAATCAAACCAAAATCAATTATGATTTACGCGTTAGATCGTCCGGCTCCGGTTGAGAAACTGGACAAAGTACCTCTTTCCAAGTTGAAAGAAATAGCAGAAAAACTGGAAAGAGAAGGATTTGAGGTTATTGTTTCGGCATAACCTCAAATGCCTTTTTCATTATTTTAATCCAAATTAAAAACAACAGGAAGCCTAAATCTAACCCGGACAGCTTTACCTTCAAGGTACCCCGGGTTCCATTTAGGCATTTTTAAACTACACGAACAGCTTCATCGTCGAGAAACTGACTGCCTGAACTTTTTTTGATTTTAGCATCATCCACCGTCCCATCTTTTTCAACAAAGAACTGACATATTGTTTTACCCTCCCGGTCTATTTTTTTTGCTTCTTTCGGATAAACGACATTATTTAATAAAAATTCATGAAGAGCACTCATCCCGCCAACGAAAGAAGGTTGCACCTCATGCGGATAAAACGTAGTATCTACCCCCTCAACAGTATAACATTTACCCGATACCAGCTCTCCACTTTTGTAAGTAGCTTCTCTTCTCAGTTTTCCTGTTTCCCAATACGCTTTTTCCAAGCCATCAAGTTTTCCAAGTTTATATATTGCTTCACGTTGAAGTTGTCCCGACTTAAACCAAATTCGAGCAACCCCATTTCTAAAAGTTTTCTTCCTAAAAGAATAAAATTGTTCTTCTTCCAAAAGATGCCCCGAGGCAACATCAAAAGTTTTTTCATAAATAACTGTTGAGTCTTTTTTATCAACAGAAGTTACTGTATAATGATCGGCAAGAGATATGGATTTAACATCCTCTTTATTTGAATTGTAATAGATTGTATCTTGAGCAAAAGCACAACTTTCAATCACGAAAAAGAAAAGCAGTTGTAATATCAGATTCTTCATAAGAAAAACAAATGGTTTATTTTTCGCTAAAATACAAAACAATTTAATTAGCTGCAATAAAAAAAGGTATTAAAATTATCAAATAACTTTAATACCTTTCAAGTATCCTTATTTAAGTTTCTGTGCGTTACTTATTTGTTTCTCCTACAAATTGTTGTGCTTTTTCTACTGCAATGGTAATGTGACTGCAAACAAACTCTTCACCCAGCCTTTCTGTAATGCCTGCTTTGGTAAGAGTAGCATGAACCGCTGGATTTACCCCGGAAAGAATAATTTGAATGTGTTCCTTTTTAGCATTCCGAAGCAGCGTTTCCAAGTTATGAATCCCCGACGAGTCGATAAAAGGAACCTTACGCATACGAATAATACGCACTTTAGGCTTTTTACCTACCACTTGGGTTACCTCGTCAAATTTGCTGGCAATACCGAAAAAGAAAGGCCCTTCAATTTCATACACTTCCACGCCTTGTGGCAAATGTAGTTGTTCTTCATGCTCATGGTCTTCGGAATCGGTAACCGACACATCGTGTTTGAAGATGGATATGGTAGAGGTTTCGGAGAGGCGTTTAAGCAATAGCAACATGGCTAGTAGCAAGCCTATTTCAATGGCAATGGTCAAATCGAAGAACACGGTAAGCAAGAAGGTAGTAACCAACACCGCCACGTCGGACTTCGGGTTTCTAAGCATATTCTTAAACGTACGCCATTCGCTCATGTTGTAGGAAACCACTACCAGCACACCGGCCAGACAAGCCATCGGGATGTATTTGGTAAGTGGCCCAAGGAAAAGCAAGATGAGCAACAGCACCACCGCGTGAACCATCCCGGCCACCGGAGTGCGTCCACCGTTATTTATGTTCGTCATGGTTCTGGCTATTGCCCCCGTGGCAGGTATTCCACCAAAAAGCGGCGACAATATATTGGCTACACCTTGGCCTATAAGTTCGGTATTTGCATGATGATGATCGCCCGTAACCCCGTCGGCTACCGTGGCCGAAAGCAAGGACTCTATGGCTCCCAGCAAAGCAATGGTAAACGCTGGAGGCAATAAATGGGTGATTACTTCCATGTTCAGCTCAAAACCTTGTGGTTTAGGCAATGTAGCCTGAATGGTAAAGCGGTCGCCAATAGTTTCTATATTCGTTATTCCAAGATATTTACGCAATAAAAAGGCAGCCACCGTCATCACGATAATGGCAATAAGCGAACCGGGAATTTTTTTTATCAGCTTGGAACTATTGAAAATAAGCAGAACGCTTAACGCACCCATACCCAACGCCCAATAATTAACCGTGTCGAAATGTTGAAAATAAGTAGCCCATTTACCCACAAAATCTCCGGGTGTTTTAGCAATACTTAGTCCGAAAAAATCTTTTATCTGCGTGGTAAAAATCGTTACCGCGATACCAGCCGTGAACCCAATCACTACCGGATATGGAATAAACTTAATAACGGTACCCAGCCGGAAAACGCCCATGAGTATAAGCATAACGCCTGCTAGCAAGGTGGCTATCATCAATCCTTGAATACCGTATTGCTGAATAATACCGTAAACAATAACAATAAAAGCACCTGTAGGCCCCCCTATTTGTACACTACTACCGCCCAGGAAAGAAATAACAAAGCCGGCAATGATGGCCGTGATTAATCCTTGTTGAGGAGTAACCCCCGAAGCTATACCGAAAGCAATGGCCAATGGTAGAGCCACGATGCCCACAATAATACCCGACATCAAATCGGCAAAGAACTTCTCCTTGTTGTATGTTTTTATGCTTTCGAAAAACTTAGGTTGAAAATGAAATTTTAAATCAACATGCATAACAAAAGATTTAGAAGTGAAAATGCAAAGGTAGGATAAAATTGAAAATTGCAATGTAGAGATTGCAATTTATTAGCCCTCTTTAAAAGAATAACCCTCTTTATTTTTTCAAACAAAGAGGGTTAATTAATTGTGAATTAAAAAATTAAGCTGTGCTTACAATTTTTCAGCCTCATCAAGCCACATGCGAGAAGAAGCATCACTTGGCATGCGCCAATCACCACGAGGTGAGAGGTTTACCGAACCAACTTTTGGCCCGTCTGGCATACTAGATCGTTTGAATTGTTGCGAGAAGAAACGGCGGAGGAATACCTTGAGCCATTTCTTGATAGTGTCGTTGTCATATTTTCCTTTAAAAGCTTTTTGTGCCAGGAAATATATTTTAGACGGACGGAACCCGTAACGCAACATATAGTACAGGTAAAAATCGTGCAGCTCGTAAGGGCCTACCACATCTTCGGTTTTCTGCGCAATATCACCGTTTTCATCTGCCGGAAGCAATTCAGGACTCACAGGTGTATCTATCACGTCGAGCAAAATATGTTTGGCGGCTTCTTCCATCTTGTTTTCCGTCACCCATTTTACCAGGTAGCGAACCAACGTTTTAGGTATGCTGTTGTTCACGGCATACATGCTCATGTGGTCACCATTATAAGTAGCCCAGCCGAGAGCCAGTTCGGACAGGTCGCCCGTACCGATAACCAGACCACCCATCTGATTGGCAATGTCCATCAGTATTTGGGTGCGCTCGCGAGCCTGCGTGTTTTCATACGTAATATCCAGTTCGCCCTCATGCTCTATATCTTTAAGATGTTGAATACAAGCATCCTTTATATCAATTTCACGGAAAGTTACCCCCAGTTTTTCTATCAATTGCCTGGCATTATTATAGGTGCGATCGGTAGTGCCAAAACCCGGCATGGTAATACCTTGAATGTTTTTACGAGGTAAGCCCATCTTGTCAAACGTTTTCACGCAAACGAGTAAAGCCAGCGTACTATCCAACCCACCGGAAATACCCACCACCACGGTTTTAATACCCGTGTGGTGCAGGCGAACAGCCAACGCATTCATCTGAATATTGAATATTTCGTGGCAACGGTCGTTCAGCTCCAACCCGGTTGGGATAAATGGGAATGGAAATACATCTCTTGACAATACAAAGCGTTGGTAAACAGGAAGTTCAAATGGAACGATACGGAAATTACTATCCGTTTTCAATGGTGAAAGACCTTGCATAAAGCAAGTATTTTTTTGACGGTCGCCACTCATACGTTCAATATCTATATCGGTAACCACCAATTGCTCATCCAATGAGAAGCGTTCGTTTTCGGCAATGATAAGTCCGTTTTCGGCAATAATACCATTGCCGGAGAAAAGCAAATCTGTACTCGACTCGCCAAAGCCGGACGATACATATACATAACCAGCTATACAACGGGCTGATTGCTGGGTGATGAGTTGCTTGCGGTAATTATTCTTGCCAATCAGCTCGTTGGAAGCCGAAAGGTTGAAAATAAGCTGCGACCCGGCCAAAGCCTGAAAGCTGCTAGGCGGAACGGGAGTCCAGAAATCCTCGCATATCTCAATGGAGAACGAAAACTTCTGATTCCGCATGATGATGTCCGAACCAATGGGAGCCATTTGTCCGCAAAGGCTTACTTCCTTGGCCACCACATCTTGAGCAGACGAGAACCAACGGGTTTCGTAAAACTCGTTGTAAGCAGCCAGGTATGTTTTAGGCACCACGGCCAGTATCTTTCCTCTTTGAAACGCCACGGCGGCATTGAACAACTGGTTGCGCGATTTCACCGGCATCCCCACGATGCACACGATAGATTGCCTCTTCGTTTGTTCCAGCAAGTAGGTCAACGACTTTTCAGCCTCATCCAGCAGCAAATGGTTGTGAAACAAATCGGCACAGGTGTAGGCGGTGATGGCCAGTTCGGGGAAGCACACTATTTGCACTTCCTGTTCTATGCATTGGCGTATCTGCCCCAGTATGCTTTCAGTATTCGATTGGCAATCGGCCACCTTCACCGAAGGTATGGCGGCGGCTATTTTTACAAATCCGTGGTTCATAATTTTTAATTAAAGAAAAGATAAAGATAGGAAATATCTAATTTGTATTTCTTTTTTGAAGGAAATTTAGACGTAAAAAATACTACAAGCGAATAATGATCCGTTCGCCCAAGGTTTTGGAAAGCTGTGATTTTATGTGGTTGAGGTCGTTTATTTCCGTCATCAACCTGTCCATGTAGGCGGTATCCTCTTGCTCGTTAGCCGTTTTTAGTTCCATAATTTTTTGCTTGATGCGGTCGAGGATAATCCGGTTCTTGAGTTCGTAAATGGCACGTGGCACCAGTTCTTGCAGATGGTCGGATTCTTTATCCATCTGCTCGGCTTGCGATTTGCAAAGCGTATATTTATCCGTGGCCAAATCCAGTGCCAGGCGGCTAATAGTAGGGTTCGGATTATTCAAGAAATACGGTTCAGCCACAAAAGCGGGATTATCCAGTTGGCTTTTTGCTTCTTCCAACAATAAACTATGCTGCGGGTCGTGAAACAAAATATTGTCGGAATCCAATTCCATAACAATAAACGAAATAACCGTAACAGGCACTTCCTGTACACCCGCTTCCGTTTCTTGCTCGCCTTGAAACAGCACCCGCTCGCCATAGCGAACCACGTAGCGCAGGATGCTCAACTCTTCCAACCGATAAATGTTTTCAACGGTGGAAGCCGCCGCGTTTTCTCCCGTTAAAATAACAGGGGGTTGTGCAAGCCGGGGATTGGCTTGTCGCTCTATATCCTTTTCAAACTTAGTTCGCTTAATTTTGTTAATCTCGGAATACAACGCTTTTTCGTCAATGCTCATCAAGCTGCTACATTCCTTTATATATACCGAACGGATAATGTTGTCCGGTATCACCGAAATACTACGCACAATGTCGGTAATCAAGCCAGCCCGTTTAATAGGGTCGTTACCCGCTTCTTCCAGCAACAAATTGGTTTTGAAGCGGATAAAATCAACCGAGTTTTTCTCTATATAAGCAATAAAGTCCGAAGCATTCTGTTTTTTGGCAAACGAATCCGGGTCTTCCCCATCAGGCAGCAGCACCACCTTGATGTTCATCCCCTCCTCCAGCAGCATGTCTATACCACGGATAGAGGCTTTAATTCCGGCGGCATCGCCATCGTAAATTACCGTGATGTTGGGCGTGAATCGGTGTATCAACCGTATCTGGCCTTGCGTGAGTGAGGTACCCGACGAGGACACCACATTTTCGATGCCCGACTGGTGCATGGATATTACATCCGTATAACCTTCCACTAGGAAGCAGCGGTCGTGCTTCACAATGCTTTGCTTGGCAAAGTAAATGCCGTATAGCTCATTGCTTTTGTGATAGACTTCACTTTCGGGTGAGTTAACGTATTTTGCCGTCTTCTCGTCCTTCTTTAGCACCCGTCCGCCAAAGGCCACTACCTTGCCCGAAAGCGAATGCACGGGAAACATCACCCGCCCGCGAAAACGGTCGGCCAGTTGCCCGCTTTCATGCTCAAGCGTTAAGCCCGTTTTTACCAGAAATTCTTTTTTATATCCTTGTTTTTGCGCGTCCTGCGAAAAGGCATCCCGCTGGTCCAGACTATACCCCAGTTGGAATTTACGAATAATGTCCTCGTTGAAACCCCGTTCGCGGAAGTAGCTCATCCCTATTGATTTGCCATCAATATGCTCATGCAAAATGGTGGAAAAATATTTTTGAGCATATTCGTTTATAATCAGCATGCTTTCCCTGTCATTGCGTTGGGCTTGCTGTTCGGGACTGAGTTCACGCTCTACAATCTCTATATTGTATTTTTTAGCCAAAAGCTTCAACGCCTCGTAATAGGAAATCTGCTCCACCTCCATGATAAAGTTCACCGAGTTCCCCCCTTTACCGCAACCGAAACATTTGCAAATTCCCTTGGCGGGTGACACGGTGAAGGAGGGCGTTTTCTCATTATGAAACGGACACAACCCAATCAAGTTGACACCTCGCTTGCGAAGCGTAACATAATCGGAAACAACCTCTTCTATTTGAGCGGTTTCCAATATTCTGTCAACAGTGGATTGATCTATCATGGTTTTTATTTTTTTGACTTACGAAGGTACATAATTTTTTTGAGGAAAGAGAAATGACAATGCAAAGAGATATAACGAGAATAAAATTTGTTTGTTTTTATCTTTTGTGTAGTTTTACCCTGATTTACGTAAAAAAGAAAAATCTATGTCTCACAACGATTCCCGTATCAAACTCACGGTACAGAAACAAATAGTATGCGTTTCCATCCTGATTCTTGCCGGAAAGCTGGCTGCTTTTTTCTTAACCAACTCCGTGGGTATTTTAACAGATGCGCTGGAGAGCATCGTCAACGTGGTAACCGGGTTCCTTTCCGTTATCAGTATCAGCGTGGCATTGAAACCACACGATGCCAACCACCCTTTCGGGCATGGAAAGGTGGAATCGCTTTCGGCTTCGGTGGAGGGGTTCCTCATCCTGCTAGCCGGAATCATGATTATTATTGAGGCGGTGAAACGCTTTTTTGTGCCAAGCCCCATCGAAGATTTGGGGGTGGGTATTTTTATTGTGGGCATAGGCGGATTACTCAATTATATACTGGGCTGGTATAGCATCTACACAGGCAAAAAACATAACTCCATGGCTCTGAAAGCGGGAGGCAAACATTTACAATCGGACACGTATTCAACTATCGGACTGGTTATCGGGTTGCTCCTGCTGTGGATTACCAAGATAAGCTGGCTGGATAGTGTCATTGCCATTATTTTAGGTATCATCATCATATATACCGGGTATAAAATATTGAAAGAAACCACGGCTCACTTGATGGACGAAACGGACTTTAAAGCCATAAAAAAGCTTGCCGATATTTTATGGAAAAACAAGACCTCCAACTGGGTGGAAATACACAATCTGCGCATGCTAAAATACGGGAATGTATATCATGTGGATTGCGACCTGGTGGTGCCTTGGTATATCAACGTGCAGGAAGCCCACAACGAGAGTGAAATACTACAAAACATAGTGAGAAGCCAGTACCCCGAACAAATGGATTTCACCATACACATGGACGCTTGCATTGAAGCTCTTTGCCACCAATGCGGCAAAGAGAATTGCACACACCGTCAATATCCTTACACCGACGAGGACACCTGGACGGTGGAAAACATTACCAGCATGTATAGCGTGCATAACAATAATTTGTAATATAGTGAGGAGCGAGTAGGTGATTTGTGAGTAAAATACAAATACCACTACCCGGTGGCTGAGCGAAGTCGAAGCCACTTGATATAATACCTTTCGGCACACTGCACCTTCAATATTTCTTTATCTTTTTTAGCTGATTTTGAAGTGCAGAGCATCGTAATATTTGTAGCAAGAATTTAACCATCCAAGAAAGGTGCAGAGCACCGAAACCTTTTTTATTCTAAACAAAATCTTTTATCTTTGACGTAGATTAAATAAAATGATTTATGAGTAATCCTATTAAACATAAAGACCCCGAAATTCCCGATGACGAGCCTTTCAAATATTGTAAACTTGATAGAAAAAAACATGCTGATACTTTAACGGCTATTGTTGAAAGTTATGCTGATGGTTTCGTACTTGCCCTTGATAGCAAATGGGGCACGGGAAAAACTACATTTGTAAAAATGTGGAAAAAGGAATTGGAAAAAGAACCTAAGAGTTACAAAACAATCTATTTTAATGCGTGGGAAAACGATTTTGCCAACGAACCTTTAACAGCTCTACTTGGAGAATTGAATAGTATTGTTGGGGAAAAAGGAGAAAAATATAACTCATTAGTAAAAAAAAGTGTTGTTATAGCTAAAAGTGTTTTACCCGCATTAGCCAAAGGCATAGCCTCTAAATACCTAAATACTGATACCGTCTTAGATGTTATTGAGAAATCATTAGAAGCAACAACAGAGATTTTAGAAAAAGAAGTAGATAACTATATTGAAAAAAAGAAAAACTTGGTAACGTTTAAAACTGAGCTTGAAGAATATATTAAAGAAACCTGTAACAATAAACCACTTATCTTCTTTATTGATGAGCTCGACCGATGTCGTCCCGATTACGCTGTTGAAGTCTTGGAGAAAGTAAAACATTTCTTCTCTGTCGAAGGAATCGTTTTTGTTTTATCCATTGATAAAATTCAATTAAGTCACTCTGTGCAAGGATATTATGGTAGTTATAAAATTGATTCTACCGAATATTTAAGACGATTTATTGACCTTGAATATCAATTACCGGAACCTGAATCAGGGTTGTTTTGTAGTTATCTTTATGAATATTACAAATTTCATGAATTTTTCGATGTAGAATCTCGAACAAAAAATGATTTTTTGCAAAATGACGGAGATAATTTTTTTCTCTTTACTAAAGATTTATTTTTTAACTATAAATATACTCTAAGACAACAAGAAAAAATATTTGCTCATATTCGATTAACTTTAAAATGTTTTAATCTAGATTATTACTTATTTCCAACAACATTTCTTATATTAATTCACTTGAAATATTTCAACGAAGATGTATATAATAATATTAAAAAGAAAAGTCTTATTATCCAAAATTTAATAAATAATATTGAAAACATATTTATCAATGTTGTTGAAACAAGATATCTTATAGACGCTGAAACTTTTCTATTAACATTTTACAACAATAGTTTAGAAACTCAAGAAGTCTTAATCAGGAAAAATGGAGCTATCGAAGAACTTAACTTGATAACAAAATTAGATCAAAATGATTTTTTAAATCATTTAAAACGCTTTAAACCATCGCTTGTAGCTTCAACAATTTCTATTGATTATTTAATAAATAAAATCGACCTACTAGAGCCATTGATATTAATCAATTAATTCTCCGCCAAATACTCCTGTTCCGTTTGCCCAGGCGTGGGTATAAGGGTAGCTTTGCGGTGGAGTACCCGTAAGTCCATCAGGGAGGAATAGCCGGAGCGGCAAACAATTTCCTTCGCCGCCAGCAGTTGGGCTTTAAGTTCGGTGGCAGGCAGGTGGGAAACGAGGGTAATGTTTTCCCGCTGTTCGCGTTGCACTTCCGGGGCAGGCTGCCCCCTTACAATTAATACACGTCCCTCTCGTCCCAGCCATTTATCCATTAATTCCTTTTCCAGTAACCCACGATGCGGTTCGGGTCCCGAAAGCACCGCCACGGTATGAAAGGTTTCTGCCGGAACGATGTCCGGCGTGCAACTGAAACGGGAAAGAAACCCGATAAAGCGGGCATTGCGTGGCAAGGGGTATTTATGCGCCAGGTGGCCGGACAAACCATCACTTCCCGGCAGGTCAGGAATCCAACAGGCATTGTAGCGGGTAATAAAAAAGCGATGTACCAGCCACGCCACGGGTTCCAACCACTTGAGCCCACGCGGCATTTTAATCATCAGTTGGTGGGTGATATACACGCAAGGCACCAGCGGGGTGAACAATCCGAAACGATTGTCGGAAATAACATAAGTAATGTCTTCCTCCCTGATAAGCCCTTGCAACCGATAATATTCCTGCACGATGCCTTTTAATATGCGAGGCAGGCTTTTGAGCATAGCTCCCACTTGCGACCTTCCCGACGAATAGCGCACGGAAAACGAAGGAAATGTAACAAAAGGAAGCTCCGGGAATTCCTGCCTAAGCAACTCCAGCGGGTAGCCATCTGCCGCCAATACAACACAATGTCCGTCGGAAATTAATTTTTTAATGATAGGGATGCAACGGCTGGCATGCCCCAGCCCCCAGTTGAGAGGGGCAATTAATACCCGTTGTCGGCCTTCAAGGGTTGGTATGGAATAGGTTTCTTGCATCCGTTTATTTTTTTTCATTCTTAATTAAATCGTCTTGCGACGGCTCATCCGTAAGGCTAAATTCATAGTCCTTTTGTGTCAACACATTTCCGCTCAAATCAAACACATTGTTGGCTGAAAACGTATAGACGGTTTTCAATACAAAATCCGAGGCAAAGGTCAACGTGTCCGTCAGCCCGTCGTCGCTCACTGTAGAAGCGATAGGACTTCCCACCCCGTTTGAAACAAAGAAATCGGCTCCGGCAAAAGCAATAAATTCCGAAAACGTTACCACCAGCCGGTTATGCCCCAGAGTGCGGATGGAGGGTAACACAGGCTGTTTAGTGTCCATATATTTGTCACCCGTTATTTTTATATCGTCAAAATAATAATCGGAACCCGTTGTTGCCGTGTTTGAAAACAGCACCCCTGCAAAATAAGAGGTTTGATACGTGGTGTCGCAAACGATTCCTTCCCGCACAAAGTCGGGCTCACCCATCCGCTTTGAGTACAACTGCCAGTTGCCCAACGAATCGTGGGTCACTTTTACCTTTATAATGTTTGTGTTCACTCTGCCGGGCGTGCCCTTTATAATTTCAGTCTTGGTTTTCCCGTTTTGCCTGTACAGCGAAACTGCACCGTCCGCGTTTCCTACCTCCACGTAATAGCCGTTTGTGTTGGTCACGTTAGCGTATTCCGAGGTTAAATAGAAACAAGCATAATCGTTTGTCGAAGGGCTACACGTAATTTTCAGGCTACATCGCCACTCGGCATTTTTAATGGCTTCGGAAAGTGTGCTGAGATACGACACGGAAGCTCCCTTGACATTGGATTGTAATTGGAGCGAATCATTTACCGTGAAATGGAGAAGAGTGCCGCCCCACTCGGGGTTATCGGTGAAATTCCGGTCGGAAAAATCGTCCTGAACCTGCGAAAACAGATACAGGGAATTTGTCAGACATAAAATTAAGAGGAATCTTCTCATCGTATCTTTTTATTTTTAAATCGAAATAGACTAACTTTGTAGAAATTTTGTTCATCTTGAACATTTTACAAATATATTATTTTTAAAGCTTGGATTTTTTTACAAACCCATTATTTAATAAAAAATGAAAGTAGCAATTGTAGGAGCAAGTGGCGCGGTAGGACAAGAATTTTTGCGCGTGCTTGCAGAGAGAAATTTCCCGATTGACGAACTATTATTGTTCGGTTCGTCGCGCAGTGCAGGATCCGTTTATGAATTCAAGGGAAAAAAATACACAGTAAAAGAATTGGTTCATGGCGATGATTTTAAAGGTGTTGACATTGCCTTTACCTCTGCCGGAGCTAGTATCTCTAAAGAATTTGCTACCGACATCACAAAATTTGGAGCTGTAATGATTGACAACTCCAGTGCTTTCCGTATGGAAAACGATATTCCGCTAGTAGTACCCGAAGTAAACGCGGCGGATGCCAAGGCACGCCCACGTGGTATTATTGCCAACCCCAACTGTACTACTATACAAATGGTAGTAGCACTGAAAGCCATCGAAGGGCTATCACACATCAAACGTGTACATGTATCCACATATCAAGCAGCCTCAGGTGCGGGTGCAGCTGCCATGGACGAATTGTCCGAACAATATGCACAAATTGTAAACGGTGAAGAACCTACCGTGAGCAAATTTGCCTATCAGTTGGCCTACAACGTTATTCCTCAAGTAGATGTGTTTACCGACAACGGTTACACCAAAGAAGAAATGAAGATGTACAACGAAACCCGCAAAATTATGCACTCGAATATAGAGGTAAGTGCCCTATGCGTGCGTGTACCTTCGCTTCGTGCACACTCCGAAGCCATTTGGTTGGAAACCGAAAAACCCATTTCGATGGAAGCTGCCCGCGAGGCATTTGCTAAAGCCGAAGGCGTTATCCTTCAAGACGACCCTGCTAACAAGGTGTATCCAATGCCTTTGTTCGTGGCCGGAAAAGATCCCGTGTTTGTAGGCCGTATCCGTAAAGATTTATCAAATCCTAACGGACTTACTTTTTGGTGCGTAGGCGATCAAATTAAAAAGGGTGCAGCATTAAATGCCGTGCAAATAGCCGAATATTTGATTAAAGAAGGGGATATTAAATAACGTAGCCCCCAGCCCCAAAAGGGTATACAAAAAAACCGATAGTAATTAGCGTATTACTATCGGTTTTCTTTTTTAAATCCATAGTGCATTGAGATGGAAATAAAGTATTTATAATTAACTAATTATTTTATCACCCCTAATCCCCTAAAGGGGATAAATTTAAATATATTCTTTTCTTCTTTGATGCCTCATCCTGTCTTGATGGGTTGGGATGGTGAGCCCGTCCAACAGCTCCAAATACGTGCGGATACCATTTTCAATCTCGTGTAGATAAACAAACTCATCGGCCGTGTGCGAGCGGGCGGAATCGCCGGGCCCCATTTTAATGCTGGGGCACGACACGAAGGACTGGTCGGAGGTGGTGGGAGAACCGAAAAGCTCCAGCCCCATTGCCTTTGCTCGTTTTACCAACGGATGACGGGTATCAATAAACGATGATTTGAGCAGAAACGCACGGGGTTTGATGGTACAGGCCACGTGTTGCTTTATGATTTCCAGAATCTCACTGTTGCTATAAAGTTCATTACTGCGCACATCTACCACGAAGGAGCAACGGTCGGGCACCACGTTGTGTTGCGATCCGGCTTTAATTACCGTAACCGTTATTTTTACCTCGCCCAAAAAATCGGATACCCGTGGGAAACGATAGTTGCGAAACCATTCGATGTCCTGCAATGCTTTGTATATTGCATTATCACCTTCCTCGCGGGCAGCGTGTCCGGCTTTGCCTATGGCCTTGCAATCAAGCACCATCAAGCCTTTTTCGGCCACGGCCATTTGCATCCGGGTAGGTTCGCCCACCACGGCTACATCAATTTTGGGTAGTTCGTTCATCAGCAGCTCCATACCGTTTGAGCCGGTAATTTCTTCTTCCGCCGAAACAGCTAAAATAAGGTTGTAGGGTTGCGGCCTTTTGGCCAACTCGAAAAACACATGGAGCAGGCTTACCAAACTGGCTCCGGCATCGTTGCTACCCAAGCCGAAGAGCTTTCCATCGTTCACGGTAGGAGCAAAAGGGTCTCTTGTCCATGCCCTTACGGGTTTCACGGTGTCGATGTGCGAATTGAGCATCAACGTGGGTTTGCTTTCATCGTAAAAGAGGGACATCATCCACAGGTTATTACCTCTGCGGTGGCAGGTGTACCCCCGGCTTTCTACATAGGATTGAAAAACATCTGCCGCGGTTTTTTCTTCACAGCTAAAGGAAGGAATAGCAATCAACCGTGTTAACAGTTCTATTGCATTTTGGGCTAATTCCGTCATAGACATGTCGTTTAAATTACAACCCGTTTACAAGCCTGTTTAAAAAGCATATCGTGCTGTAATTATGTTGTTTAATATGCAAATTAAACAACTTCGAGTCTATAAAAATAGCCCGTCGAGCAATTGTATATAAATTGTAATAGCGGTTTCTATTTCGTTACAAAAAATATATTCGTCGGCTGTATGTGAACGGGCGGAATCGCCGGGTCCCATTTTCACGCTGGGAAATGGCATCAATGCCTGATCCGAAAGAGTTGGCGAACCATAGGTAGATAAGTCAAGCTCTGCCGCCCGCTTAATTATAGGATGGTTTTCGTCTATGCCGGAAGAATTTAAGCGGGTGGAACGGGCTTTCACGGTGCACGACACGTTGGCTACAATTTCGTCCAGCAATTCCTCATTAGTGTAGCATTCGTTGGAACGCACATCCACCACGAAGGAACAATAATCGGGAATCACATTATGTTGTGTACCCGCGTTAATCATGGTTACGCTCATTTTCACTTCGCCCAGCAGATCGGATTCTTTTTCAAAGCGGTGGTTTTTAAACCATTCCACGTCCGGCAACGCTTTGTAAATGGCGTTGTCGCCTTCATCGCGAGCCGCATGTCCGGCTTTACCGTAAGTAGAGCAATCCAGCACCATAAGGCCTTTTTCGGCAATGGCAGCTTGCATGCCTGTAGGTTCACCCACGATGGCCACATCAATGTGGGGTAAATCCGTTAGCAGGCTTTCCATACCATTTGCCCCCGATACTTCTTCTTCCGCCGAGGCAGCAAAAATAAGGTTGTAGGCTTGAGTCTTTTCCGTTAAAGCAAAGAATACATGCAGCAGGCTTACCACGCTAGCCCCGGCATCGTTGCTGCCAAGGCCGTATAATGTTCCGTCCTTTTCAATCGGGGTAAAGGGGTCTATCGTCCACCCGTTAACAGGCTTCACGGTATCGATATGCGAATTGAGCAACAGGGTGAGTTTATTGGTGTCGAAGCCGGGAGACATGAGCCAAATGTTATTGCCCTTGCGGTTTACCGTATATCCCTGGCTTTCGATGTAGCGTTGCAACGCATCGGCGGCAAGGGTTTCATCACGGCTAAATGAAGGGATGGCAATAAGTTCTTTCAATAAACCAATGGCTTGTTGGGTCAATTCATTCATGGGTATCGCTTTTTAAGAAGTTACTACAAAGTTACAGTATAATTCTGTTATGTTAAAATCTGATTTCAACTTTGGATATAACAATGCGGAGGGGGAAAGGTTAGAAAAACGCTAGCGCAGATTTCCAAATCTGTGCTACAATTTATTTATGCGGGAGTAATTTGTTCTTTACTTTTTTGCTTCAGCTCAAAAAAAGGTGATGCTATTTTAACTCCGTCAGGAGTTACCCTATAATAACCTTCGGTTTTAACCGGAGGAGATAACTAGCAAGCGAAAGCTAACTCTGGTAGGAGTTGCCCATCGTGAAGAGTAACCAAGGAAACCCCGATGGGGTTTAGGCTTTGCTTTTTACCTTTTCCCCCAGTTGAAACCGGGGGTTGTGCACAGACAACTCCTAACGGAGTTTTTAGCTGTCCTAAAAACAACAATAGTTGTAAAGCAAACCCTACAACTATTGTTTATATATTCTTGACCCCTTTAGGGGTGTCCTTCTATTTCGATACAAAACGATAATGAGAACCAAAGCGTTCGAAGGCTGCTTTTTCAAGCGATTCGCGATGATCGGGATGTGCAATGCTGGTAATAAGCTTAGCACGTTCCTGCAACGATTTTCCATATAGGTTTACCGATCCGTATTCCGTTACAAACCAATGCATGTGGTTACGGGTAGTAACTACTCCAGCCCCATCAAGCAAGGTTGGCGCAATTTTACTCTGACCTTTATTGGTTACCGAAGGCATGGCAATGATTGCTTTTCCACCTTTCGATCTGGCTGCACCATATATAAAGTCGATTTGCCCACCTACTCCCGAATAAAATTTGGTGCCTAAGGAATCGGCACAAATCTGCCCGGTGAGATCAACCTGCAAAGCGGAATTGATAGCTGTCATTTTAGGTTGTTGAGCTATGATAAACGGATCGTTGGTATAAGCCACATCCATCATTAATACCTGAGGGTTGTTGTTTATAAAGTCGTACACACGTTGCGAACCCATCAAGAAGGTTGAAACCAGTTTGCCTTTATCCACCATTTTATTTGCCCCGGTTATTACACCGCTTTCTACTAGCTCCAATACGCCATCGGCAAACATCTCGGTGTGAACACCTAAGTCTTTATGGTTTTTCAAGCAGGAAAGAGCTGCATTGGGGATAGCCCCGATACCCATTTGCAAGCAAGCACCGTCTTCAATCAGTTCGGCACAATTGTGTCCGATAGCTGTTTCGAGAGCGTCGGGTTCGGAAAAATGAGCAGGTTCCAGCGGCGTATTGTCTTCCACGAAAATATCAATCATGCTCATGGGTATCATGGCTTGACCAAATGAACGTGGTACGTTTTTATTTACAACAGCAATAGTATAATCGGAAGTTTCGATAGCAGCCAAACTAGCATCCACGGAAGTTCCTAATGATACATATCCATGTTCGTCAGGAGGACATACTTGCACCATAGCTACATTACATTTAATGTATCCATCGCGATACAAGCGTGAAGTTTCACCTAAGAAAATAGGAATATAATCGGCAATGCCTGCTTGGACCCCTTTGCGCACATTGGCTCCAACAAAAAACGCGTTGTGCTGAAATATGCCTTCAAATTCAGGGTTAGTATATGGTGCAGGCCCTTCGGTATGTAGATGATGAATATATACATTTTTCAACTCACCCGCACGACCTCTATCACACATGGCGTTAATCAATACTTGCGGAGCACTGGCCACGGAACTCAAATGCACATGGTCTCCAGACTTAATTACCTTTACGGCTTCAGCTGCCGATACAGCTTTGTAAGTTTTTTGCATAATGGCTGTTATTAATCGTATTTTTATACATTATTCAATGGCTGCAAAAGTAATTTATTTGAGCCTATTACAGAAATTTTTCTTTAATTTTTCAGCAAAAAATGTATTTTTCTTTAATTCTAAGAGAAAATGAGCGCAAAAGCCCGATAATGGTGCTTTAATTTGGAAGTATTTCTAGAATAAGAACCTGCTTTTCTGCTTAGAATTTATTAATATACACTAAATTGAAATACCATAATCATTTGGTTGTTAGCTATTTATAAAATATTACAAACGAAATATTTAACAAGAATAAAATGAAAAAAGCTTTTTAGTGTAAATTATGTTAACGATGAATATTATTTCAAAATGAAATATACCTTTACATCGTCAAACCAAATAAAAATTTTACTATCATGAAAAAGTTAATTATTTCTTTGTTTCTTGCTACTGCTTTAATCGCTGGAACTAGCGTTATGGCTGCACCTAAAGCTAAAGCTGCTAAAGCTAAAACTGAAGCTAAAACTGATTCTGTAAAGAAAACTACAAAAACAGTAAAAGCTCATAAAGCTAAAAAAGCTACTGCAACTAAAGCTGCAGAAAGCAAATAAGCAAAGAAATTTTCAAAAGAAAAGGAAAAGCCTATAAGAAATTATAGGCTTTTTTTTGTGCCTTGACAAACCTAAATTATTTCTAACAAGTAACCATTTTTCTGCATAATTATTATTCAAATAATGCATGATTATTTATTTCTAAGAATTTTTTTGAAGAAAAACGGGTATAAAAAACTTGTTGATAGTATTTTAACCTGCGCTGTTCACAAAATTTCATCAAAAAAAAATTAATTAATACCAGCCTATTTTTTTTTAATATATTAATTTATAAGCAAATAGAGATGGATAAGCAATCTCTTGTTTTAACAAAAATAAATAAATATAACATATATTTATTAAATTATGCTAACGAAGTATATCATGTCAGATGGATATATACTTTTACAGCGTCAAACAAAAATAAATATTACTGTTATGAAAAAATTAATTATTTCTTTGTTTTTATCAGTTGCATTAATTGGTGGAACAAGTGTTATGGCTCAAACTTCAGCTAAAAAAGCAACTAAAGCTACTGCTAAAAAAGAAGCTAAAAAAGAAGCTAAAGCTGACACAGCTAAAAAAGCAACTACTACTAAAGCTGCTGCTAAAAAAGCTGTTAAAAAGTAAGAGAAAAGACTTTTTCGGAGAGTCCTGTGAGTTTCACAGGACTTTTTTTTTGAAAAAATCTGAAATTCTTTACCATTTACAAGCAATATATCTACCTTTACACAGTTGACTCTCAGTCAAAATATCTTTATTCCCATCTTTACGCTAAATTTTACAGAAGAATGAAAAAATTACTCTTGGTTTTTGCATCGTTTGTGTACGGACTTACCTCTCTGCTAGCTCAACAAAAAATCCCTATGGATACTGCTATCCACTACGGGAAACTAGACAATGGCCTCACCTATTATATTCGCTATAATAAGCTCCCCGAAAAAAGAGCCGATTTCTACATCGTACAAAAGGTAGGAGCCATCTTGGAGGAAGATAGCCAAAACGGATTAGCCCATTTTTTAGAACACATGGCATTCAACGGCACCAAGAACTTTCACGGGAAAGCCCTGATAAATTATTTGGAAACCATTGGAGCTCAATTCGGTACAAACTTAAATGCCTATACCTCGTTGGACGAAACCGTGTATATGCTGCGAGGTATCCCTACTGTGCGACCTAGCATTGTGGACAGTTCTATTCTTATTTTACACGACTGGTCGAGCTTCATCAGTTTGGATGGAGACGAAATTGATAAAGAACGAGGTGTAATACGCGAAGAATGGCGCACGGGAGCAAATGCCGAACGCCGCATGTGGAAAGAAGGCAATAAATTAAAATATCCGGGATCGCAATATGCTAAACGAGATGTGATAGGAGACACCGCCGTGATAAACAACTTTAGCTACGACACGCTAAGAGCTTACTACAAAAAATGGTATAGACCCGACTTGCAAGGAATTGTTATAGTAGGAGATGTAGATGTAAAGCAAACGGAACAAACTATCAAACGCCTTTTTGCCGATATACCCAAACCGGTAAATGCTGCCAAACGAATTATATATACCATACCGGACAACCAGGAACCTATTGTTTCCATTGTTACCGATCGGGAAGCAAGTGTAGCTTCTTTTGATATTGAATATAAACACAAACCGCTTCCTGATGCACAAAAAATTTCGGAAGAAGGATATAACCTAAATTTAGTAAACAGCCTGATTTCAGCCATGCTGAATAATCGTTTTGAAAAACTGAAAAGAAACGCTGCCTGTCCTTTTGTAACTGGATATAGTTACTATGGAGACATAACACGTTCGTCCGACGCCTTCATAATGGGCGTTGTAGCCAAAGAAGGGCAAGAAAAACCCGCCTTGGAATCTCTACTAAAAGAAATAGAACGAACCCAACGCTATGGGTTTACACAACCCGAATTGGACAGGGCAATAGAGCAAATGCTGGCCAACTATGAAAAAGCCTACAACGAGCGGGATAAAGAAAAAAGCAGCAGCTATGTGCAGGAGTACATGCGCAATTTTTTGGAACTAGAGCCTATACCTGGCATTGCATGGGAATATAACTATGCTAAAAAAGCATTGAAGGAGAAAATCAATTTGCAACTGGTAAACAAGATTGTACAATCATATATTACCAATAACAACATGATTGTGGATATTTCGGCTCCTCAGAAAGCGGGTGTTAAACTACCCACCGAAACCGAAGTGCGTGCAGCCATTACGGATGCACGAAAAAATTACGTGGAACCATATAAAGATAAAAAAATAGATAAGCCCTTACTCGCCAAAAAGCCAAAGGCCGGAACAATTACCAAAGAACAAAAAAACGACGTGTTTGGTACCACCGAATGGCAACTAAGCAACGGGATAAAAGTTATTTTCAAAAATACCAACTTTAAAAACGACGAGATATTGTTTACCGCTTTCAGCGATGGCGGAACTTCGTTGGTTGAAAAAGCAGCCGATCTGCCTTCTGCAAAGTTGGCAGATGATATTATAGGCAACAACGGGCTAGGCAAATTCTCGAAACTTGATCTGAATCAAATTCTTTCAGGCAAAAATGTTTCCATATCAACTGACATTAACACATATAGTGAAAACGTCAACGGCTCCTCGTCAGTGAAAGATTTTGAAACTCTTTTAAAACTTACCTACTTAACGTTTACCGCTCCACGGAAAGACGAAATGGCCTATGCCGCCTACATGCAGGAACTGCAAACAAGCTTGGCCAACGCGAATACAGATCCTAGAAAAACTTTTAAGGACACCCTGTCTATGGTGCTAAGCAACCACAGCCCCAGAGCCATTTTAATGAACCTGGAAACGCTTAAAAAAGTAGATCAGGATAAAGCCTACGCCATCTATAAACAACGGTTTGCAAATCCGGCCGATTTTACCTTTGTATTTGTGGGAAGTATCAATTTGGATAGCATTAAGCCATATATCCTCAGCTATTTGGGCGGATTAAAAACAACAAAGAATCACGAAACATGGAAAGACAACAACGTGCGCTATCCATCGGGCAAACTGGTGAAGGATTTTGATAAAGAGATGCAGGTAGAACGCACTTCCGTTTACCTTTTCCAATGGGGAGGCATGCCTTTCAACTTGACCAACAGGGTAAATATGGCAGCGTTGGCCGATATAATGGATATTCGCTACACCGAAAGCCTGAGGGAAGATGAAGGAGGTACATACGGTACCCGCGTGGATGGCTCGGTAACAAATCAACCACAGGAACAGGCCATGCTGGGCATCCGTTTCGACACAAACCCCAAACAAGCAGATAAACTGATTAGCATTGCGAAACAAGAGCTGGACAGCGTTGCGCTGGTGGGGCCACGAAAAGACGACTTGGATAAAGTGAAGAAAAACCTACTGAAACGATACAACGAAAATCAGAAGGAAAACAACTGGTGGAAATCGGCCATTATACTGAACGAACAGGATAAAATAAACATGGTGAGCGATTACGAGAAAGCGGTAAACCAAATCACTGCCGAAAGCATCAAGCAAACCCTAAAAGCATTGCTGATACAGCAGAACAGTATTGAGTTCAAAATGAACCCCAAGAGTACAAAATAATTCAGGTTAAGGGCTTTGCTTCGGCAAAGCCCTTTTCTTTTTCTACACGATAATTCCACCGCCCAACACCAAATCGTCACGATAAAATGCAGCAGCCTGCCCCGGTGCAATACTTTCCAGCGGTTCGGCCAGCTCTACTTTAAGTAACCCGTTTTCCTGCTTCACCACCCGGCTTGGCGTGGCTTGCTTCCGGTAGCGTATCTTGGTAATAATATCAAAAAACCCGGTGAAATCAGCCTCATTTATCAAATTCCATTCCTTGAGGTAAAACTCGTTTTTATACATGCTCTTTAGCGGGGCTAATACCACGGTATTGGTTTGCGGAAGTAATTCTTTTACAAAAACAGCTCGGTTGAGGTAAATACCCAACCCGCGGCGTTGACCAACGGTATAAAACGGGTAGCCTTGGTGTTCGCCCAAAACCGTACCCTCTTCATCAACAAACGAACCTTTTTCAAAATTAAAATCAGGAGCGTATTTTCGTAGAAACGGACGATAATCGTTGGAGCAAAAACAAACGCCCAAGCTGTCCTTCTTCTTAGAGATGTAAGAGAAGCCTCTTTCGGCTGCCATTTCACGCACGCGCACTTTGGTAAGTTGCCCTAACGGAAGCACCATTTTTTGCAATATCTCTTGAGGTAATCCCCACAGAAAAAAGGATTGATCTTTATCAGGATCAACCCCTTGGGCTATATGTAGCAGCCCATCTTTTTCTTTTACGTTACAATAATGTCCGGTGGAAATTGCATTGCAATCGTGCTGTTCGGCGAGCTCCAATAGTAGCTTCCATTTTAATTGATTATTGCATTTCACGCATGGAACGGGTGTACGCCCGGCCAGATATTCGGAAATAAAATAATCCACAATCTCCAGCCGGAATGATTCGCGGGCATCATATACAAAATGCTCAATTCCTAACTTTCGAGCCATCTCCCTGGCATCTTGCAAATGCTGTTCGGAGCCATCGCTATCCCAAAACCTGAAGGTTACGCCTTTTACCGTGTAGCCCTGCTCCTGCAATAGCATGGCGGACATGGAACTGTCCGTTCCGCCGGACATACCCAAAAGGCAGGTGTTGGATGTAGAGTTTGGCATAGTAGTATTTGATTGCTTTTTTATTTTCATGCAAAGGAACATGTTTATGTATGAAAAATCAAATTTCTATCGCTAATTGCCAAACAAAAAAAGCCGCCGACTTTTACAAATCAACGGCCTTTCTTTACTCAAAAACATTAGGCAATTTCTATTAGTTTGGATGGTTTGGGTTTGGTTTCATCCCGTTTAGGAACCGATACTTTCAATACTCCTTTATCATACTTAGCAGCAATTTTTTCGCCATCGGTTGTTGATGGAAGCGTGAATGTACGGGTAAAGCTCTTGTAGTAAAATTCCCGGTGCGTATATTTCTCGCCCTCTTTCTTTTCATCCT
This sequence comes from Paludibacteraceae bacterium, assembly GCA_031292565.1. Lineage (GTDB taxonomy): Bacteria > Bacteroidota > Bacteroidia > Bacteroidales > Paludibacteraceae > JAFGVL01. The sequence goes on along the minus strand of JARLGW010000012.1, from coordinate 229,115 downwards.
CGGTTTTCTTTTCGCCGGAAATAGTTAACACGTTGCTCTTCAACTCCAGTTTAAAATCTTCTTTTGCCATATCAGGCGCAGCCAATTCTATTTCAAATTTATCGGCATCCTCTTTAATGTTGACTGCCGGCATGCTGGAATTTGGTGCCGAATAATTGGTGTTGAAGGAAACATCCCAATCATGATTTAACACATCGTTGAAAAAGTTCGACCAGGTTGGGTAATTTTCATTTCTTCTAATTAGTGACATAATAACCTCCGTTTTTAATAATTAAACATGTATTGTTTTTTTAATTCATTTTCAAAAACAGAAGGATCAATTTTTTTGCCAGAATAAGAATGAAATTTTAGAATATTATATATTATATTGATAAACAATAAATTACAAAAAATAAACAAGAATCAAACAAATGCCACAATGACAGCTTTACAGGAAAAATAGCCGCCATTCTGTCATTTATCGCTTTTCAGTTTACTTTTGAAGAGGTGATCGAGCTTGCGAAGCTTGGGCATGATTACGATGCGGCAATAAGGCTGGTCGCTATTTCCATTGTAATAGTTTTGATGATAATCCTCCGCTTTGTAGAATGCTGTAAACGGTTCTACTTTGGTAACAATAGGTTTCTCAAAAACCTTTTCGCGAGTGTAGCGCGTAATAACTTCCTCCGCTACCTCCTTTTGTTTTTCGTTCCTGTAAAAAATCACCGAACGATATTGCGTACCCACATCGTTGCCCTGCCTGTTGAGCGTGGTAGGGTCGTGCAAGGCGAAGAAAACATCCAGCATATCGGCCAGCTTAATTTCTTTGGGTTTATACACAATTTGCACAACTTCGGCATGATTGGTAGTCCCCGTGGAAACTTCTTCATACGTGGGATTTTTAATCTTCCCGCCTGAATACCCGGAGGTAACCGACGTTACCCCTTTCAGCCTTTGAAACAAAGCCTCCATGCACCAAAAGCAGCCTCCACCAAAGGTAATAGTATCAGTGGTTTGGGTTTCTTTTTCAGGCACAAACTCCAGCGAAACGGAATTTACGCAATAGCGCAAACCGGTTTCGGTAGGCCCGTCGTTGAACACATGCCCAAGATGCCCACCACACCTGCCGCATATAATTTCCGTGCGCTCCATGCCGTGGCTTTTATCCACTTGGGTTTTAATAGTGCCTGCTTTTATTTCTTTGTCAAAACTTAGCCAACCGCAATGCGAATCAAACTTGGCCTCCGAACTGAAAAGCGGATTGCCACAGGCTGCACATCGGTACATGCCTTTATCTTTAACCATCAGCAGTTTACCTGTATAAGGAGCTTCCGTTCCTTTTTCACGCAGGATGTAATATTGTTCGGCACTCAGCTCCTTCTTCCATTCCTGATCCGACTTATTAACTGTATCCATAGTTGTTTTATTTTTAGATGTTTGGCTGCAAGCAGGCAAAGCCATGCCTAACCAAACGAACCAGATACTTATATAGAATAGGTTTGTTTTCATAGCCTGCTTGTTTTAAAATAATTGTTTTTAAAACAGCCGGAAGGGAAAGAAAGTTGGAGCTTTTAATGATAATTAGTAGAGCCTGTAAAAAAAATAAATGCTTTTATTTCTTTTCCACCCAATCGCCGTTCTCCTTAATCAGTTCTATTAATTTATCCACGGCTTCTTCGGCAGGGATGCTCTTTTCCACGCAGGTTTGTTTCTTGTAGAGGTTCACTTTGCCCGCGGCAGCTCCCACGTAGCCGTAATCGGCATCGGCCATTTCGCCGGGACCGTTTACGATACAGCCCATGATGCCTATTTTAAGGCCTTTAAGGTGTGCCGTTTTTTCTTTAATGCGGGCAATGGTAGTTTGTAGGTCGAACAAGGTACGCCCACAACTGGGGCAGGAAATATATTCGGTTTTGCTTACACGCACACGGGCGGCTTGCAAAATGCCAAAGGCGGTGGAAAGCAGTTGATCGTTGGAGATGTTGCCCGTGTTTCGGATCAAAATGCCATCACCAAAACCATCCAGCAGCAAGGCTCCAAAATCGGCACCCGCTTGCACTTGCAGTGCCTCCACGTCATTCGTATTGTAGGTATGGCAAAGCACCACGGGCGTGGTAATGCCTTCGCTCATCAAGGCATGAAAAAATGCCCGCGTTTCGCCCACGGGGTTAGCATGGGTGGAGGTAAGTAACACTACTATTTCCCGACTTTCTTTCAATGTATCAAGCACTTGCTTGTTAAGGTCGGGATAGGATAATTCCCAAAATTTCACTTTTTCATCACTCGCTAGCAAGGCATCTATCTCACTGGCCTTGTAGCATGGATGCACGTTGGGCGTAGGCACAAAAGTCTGATACGGTATCACGCATTTACCCAATATATAATCGGGCAAAAGGGTGTACGAATCGTTAGCAGCAGCAATCACCACGGGCACATGGGCACCACCGATATTACGCACCTCATGGGTTGCTCGTCGGGCATAAGCAAACGGGTTAAAGCCTTCAAACGCTGTTGCTTTTATTTCATTGTGATTGGCACGCAACCCTATATAATCCACCAATTTCTTGGCCACGGGGATTTCCAGTTCGGGGTCTTCACTCAACGAAACCCGAATGGTATCGCCAATGCCATCGGCCAGTAATGCTCCGATGCCGACAGCCGATTTCACCCGCCCGTCTTCGCCATCGCCGGCTTCGGTAACACCCAAGTGGAGCGGGTAATCCATGCCCTCGTCGTTCATGGCAACCACCAGCAGGCGCACGCTTTGCGCCATCACCAAGGTGTTGGAGGCTTTCATGGAGATAACCACATGAGGGAAATTTTCCTCTTTGCAAACGCGTAAAAATTCCATGGCTGAGGCTACCATGCCCTGAGGAGTGTCACCATATTTAGCCATGATGCGTTCGGACAGCGAACCGTGGTTCACCCCCACGCGAAGAGCCGTGTTGTGCGCTTTGCAAATATCTATCAACGAAATTATTTTAGCCTTTACTTTTTGAAATTCATCTACCCCCGATGCCTCTCCATCAATAGCAGTTGCCACAAAGTTGCCCGGATTTACGCGAACCTTTTCCACGTACAAGGCAGCTACTTCAGCAGCTTTGGGGTTAAAATGTATATCGGCCACCAAGGGTGTATTGTATCCTTTTTCACGCAACAGGGCATGTATGTTTTTCAGGTTCTCGGCTTCGCGTACGCCTTGAGCCGTGAGGCGCACGTATTCGCACCCGGCTTCAATAATGCGGATGCTTTGAGCCACACAGGCTTCAGTGTCAAGTGTATTAGTATTGGTCATCGACTGTATTCTGATAGGGCACCCCCCCCCCATAGGGGTATTGCCTACTTGAATTTCTTTGCTTTGCCTGCGAGTATAATTGAACGGGTTGGAACAGTATTTTTTCATGTCAGAGAATTTATTTAACAAAGATACTCATTTCAAAAAAATTGAAGCAACCGGGCTATATATTATTTAATAACCTGTGTTAGATACAAGATACATTTGACAAACAGACAATTATTCTGCGTAGAAAAGAAACTTCTTTTCCCACAAAAAAATACATATATCTATCCCCTCTTGGGGAATCGGTTCTTTCCGTTTTTACTTTTTTATTGATATATATTGCCTACGGCAAAAAATACATTCTTATATCGAACTCAAGTTAATAAACACGGCCACACCACCCTTTCATTTTCTTTAACAAATTATTTTCCATTGGAAATTGTTTTTAATGGAAAATGGTGTTATCTTTGCATTAATAATTTACTATAGAAACAATTTACTATGGAATGTATATGTTTGATAAAGGATATTTACAAAGCGATCAATGCTTTTGAAGAGCAATTCGATCAAGCTTTTGGGATATGTATTAACCAAGGGCTGGTACTTTGCTCGCTGAAAGGGAAAACACTTTCATCCAGCGAAATAGCAGAACAAATAGGGTTGAAGTTTTCGCATGTATCCAAACTGATTAAAGCGGTGGAAGATATGGAATACATTGCCCGGTCAATCGGATCGAGCGACAAACGGTATATGAATTTTGAGTTAACAGAAAAAGGATCAGCTCTTTTGAAGCAGATTGAAATCAACCAGATTGAAATCCCGGAAATACTTCAACCTATTTTCAAATGCCAGAATGAACAAACCTCCACGGCCATCCGTTGATAATATAATGTGTAATTCAAAAACAAAATGAAGAAAATTATCCTTTACAGCCTGATACTTATTGGAGCGTTCACGGCATGTAATCATCAACAGAAAAAAGAAAAAGAAAACAATAATAAAACTCAAAACAAAATGAAAACAATTCATCTAACCAAACAAATGTTTCTCGAAAAAGTGATGAACTTTGAGAAGAACCCAACTGAGTGGAAATATTTGGGTGACAAACCTTGTATCATAGATTTCTATGCCGACTGGTGCGGACCATGTAAAGCAGTAGCTCCCATCCTGGAACAAATAGCAGAAGAATATGATGGTAAAATTTATGTTTATAAAATAGATACGGAAGCAGAACAAGAATTGGCCTCTGTTTTCGGAATCCAAAGCATACCCACTATTTATTTCTGCCCGGTAGGTGGAAATCCACAAATAGCGATGGGTGCATTGCCCAAAGCAACTATTAAGGAAGCTATTAAAGATGTGCTAAAAGTTCAATAACCATTGTTTATTAAGAACTGCATGAAAAACAAAATATTGGATTTTTTAAAAAAACACCGTATCACTATTATTGGAATAGTTGTAGGGGCAATTGGGGGATATGCCTACTGGCACTTTATAGGATGTGCCTCAGGCACCTGCCCCATCACCGGGAATCCATATATAAGTACTGCTTATGGTGCAGTGTTAGGACTCTTGGTCTTTAATTCAGTTAAACCGAAACAAAAATGAAGATATTCAGTTTTTTCAGAGGATGGTCGTTCAGCCGCTATTTTCGCCTGTTTATTGGCTCTTTGATAGCTATTTACGGTGTAGATTCAAGCCAATACATCTTGCTATTTGTAAGTGCATGGTTTATAATTTTTGCCTTGCTTAATGTATCATGTTGTGGTACAAACGGTTGTAGTACATCGACAAGGGAGCAGCCGAGTGTAGATAAAAATGAAGACGTGTTAGTCAATTTTGAAGAAATCAATTAATAACATGGAAAAAACAAGCTTTAAAAATCTAATAGCAAGTGAGCAGCCAACAGTGATTGACTTTTTTGCCGAATGGTGTGGCCCGTGTAAATCAATGAAGCCTATTTTAGAAAACCTGAAAGCTCATATTGGCGACAAGGCTAAAATTGTAAAAATTGATGTTGACGACAATCGCGGCATTGCCATGCAGCTTGGCATTAGGAGTGTGCCTACCCTTATGATTTTTCAGAATGGAGAAGTAATATGGAAAAAAATCGGGATCAGTTCCGTTGCGGAAATGGAATCGGTTATAAACAGTTTAGCCTAGACAAATGAAAACTACGTTGAACGTGGAAAATATGCAATGTGCTCATTGCGTAAACACCATAAATAATACCTTACTGAAAATTAACGGGGTGTATGGCATCGAAGCAAATATTGCAGCTAAACAGCTGGTGATGGATCATACACCGGAAGTGGATTTGAACCGGGTAAACGCAAAATTGAAAGAAATGGGGTACCCGGCTATCGACACCACGGATAAATTTGAAGATAAAGCCTCAGGGTGGGATCAAAATGCCCGACGGGTGGCAATGGCCGAAAGCTTTGTGCGCCGCGTGATGGAAACCATACCAATCCTACCGGAAACGAGGTTGATGGATTTCGGTTGTGGCACGGGGTTGGTAGGGTTGCAATTTGCTCCTTACGTGAAATCGTTAGTGATGGTTGACAACTCTCCGTCCATGCTTGAGGTATTAAAGAAAAAAGTTGCTGACCTGGAATTAAATTCAGAAGCGATAGAATTTGTTTCTCCGGGCATCGGGGATATGCAGACCAGTGCCGTGGATGTAATTGTTTCGTCGATGACATTCCATCATATTGAGGACACGGCATCGCTTTTGGGCGAGATGTATGCTAAATTAACAACGGGAGGCTATATAGCCATTGCCGACCTGGTAAAAGAGGACGGTAGCTTTCACGACGAGGAGGTTCCTCACAACGGATTCGACGAGCATGACTTATGCGAACTGTTGAGCAAAACCGGATTTCAATTTGTTCTGTGTGAAACCTTTAACCGGATAAAAAAAGAAACCCGCAAGGGAGAAAAAGAATTTCCACAATTTTTAATTATTGCAAAAAAATAAAACGTATGGCGATAAATATTGACAAGCACGCGTGTCCGCAAAACCACAAATGCCCATTATTAAGAGTTTGCCCTACCGGGGCCATATCACAAACCGGGGTGGGACTACCCATTATTGACGAATCAAAATGTATTGATTGCGGAAAGTGCATCCGTTACTGTGGCATGCAAGCTATGTATTTAAGCAAATAACCGCTTCCAAATATCTCAACATAATCTCTTGCATAATTTTAGATGATATAATTCATTTATATTCTCTAAATTTGCTTTTTCAAAAACCATTATTTATGAAAAAGAAAAAACAAATGAACCGAATCACCACGGAAGATTACATCAAAGCCGTGAAAAAAGCGGACAGGGAATTGTCGCTGCAAAATTCAACCGGATTTAGAGCCACCACGAAAGTGCATCAATCCAGCAAAGCATACAAAAGAAAAGAGGGTAAGAAAATTGATTTCGATACCCTTTTTTTTTATGCAAAACTTTCGTTTTGCCCCAATCTACTCTTTCGCTGCTAAATAAGAAGCAATACCCTCCTGGGTAGCTTTTAGTCCTTTGTCGCCTTTATGCCAATTGGCAGGGCACACTTCACCGTTTTCTTCAAAAAACGCTAATGCGTCAATAATACGCAACGCTTCGTCCACGCTACGACCCAACGGCATATCGTTAACCACCTGATGTCTTACCACCCCGGCTTTGTCAATAAGGAACAGCCCCCTGTAGGCTTGAGGCGTTCCGTTGAAAACGAGCTCTCCTTCTTCGTTATAATCAAAATCGCCGGCTAAGACATCATAATTTTTTGAAATAGTAAATGCACTATCGGCTACCAAAGGGAAATTCACTCCTTTAATACCACCCTCTTTTTTCTCAGTCTGCAACCATTTCCAATGAGAAAATTGAGAATCGACAGATGCACCTACCACTACCGTATCGCGCTTTTCAAATTCGGCAAGCTTATCCTGAAAAGCAATGATTTCGGTAGGACAAACAAAAGTAAAATCGGCAGGATAAAAGAAAAATACTACATTCTTTTTCCCTACATAATCACTTAATGAAAAATTTTCTACAATTTCACCTCCATTTACTACTGCATTTGCATGAAATACAGGTGCTTTTTTTCCAACTAATACTGACATAGTTTTATTTGTTTTAGTGTTTTGGTTCTGTTTAATTCATTTCTTTCTGCAAATATAATTAATTAGGTAATTAAATACTCTTTTTAGTACGACTATTTTTGGAAGAAAGTTGTTTTTTTAGTAGAAACTAAACTTTATCAAGTAACACATACACATTATTAAATATTTTATTTACTTTATTCAATAATAATAGTATATTTGCAAGCATAAAAATTGCTTTATATGATAGAAAAAATCTTACCCGTTAATTGTCCGGCATGCCATGCCAAGCTGAAAATAAAGCGTTTAGGCTGCACAAATTGCGACACGGAGATAAATGGAGATTTTGATTTCCCCGTGTTAGCCCGGTTTGAAAAGAAAGAGCAGGATTTCGTATTGAGCTTTGTCAAGCACAGCGGAAGCTTAAAAGAAATGGCCAAAGAAATGAACCTAAGCTACCCCACCGTGCGAAATCTGCTTGACAAAATTATTGTTAGAATTAAAGAAATGGAAATTTAAAAAAAATACAGATTATGAATTACTCAAAAATCTTGAACCCGTTTACATACATAGCGGGAACCAAAACCCTATTATGGGGATTGGCGGGCATCCTTATCACCTCCATCTTTGCCTGTTTCGGGCCTATCCATCTGGATGGGGTGCTGGACATCCATATCGGGCTTAACAACTATTCCACCGCCGGGTGGAGCTTACAACAAAATTTAATATTTCTAAGCGAAGGGGTTATAAACTGGATAACCATTTCCGGTGTACTATATATTTCGTCGGTTATTTTATCAAAATCAAAAGTACGGATTGTTGACGTACTTGGCACACAGGCTTTTGCCCGGTTGCCGCTATTCCTTTCCGTTTTTATTGGGGCATTTACCCCGCTGGAAAAAGCATCGGCTTATTTCTTACACGAATTTGCCAACATGGGTAACGAGGTAGATATTAATCCTTTTCAATTAGGTTTATTTATCTTATTCATGCTATCAACCATAATCAGCATTGTTTGGATGGTAATATGGATGTATAAAGCCTACGCCATTTCCGCCAACCTAAAAGGAACTAAAGCCATTGTATCATTTATTGTTTCAATACTTCTATCCGAAATTATTACAAAAACCGTTATATTTTTCCTTGTCAGCAAATAACCATCGGGGTTACCATAAAAATCATACCCGTAAAATGAGCATCATTACTGTAATGGTGCTCATTTTTTTGTACTTTCGTGATTAAGAAATTACAATCTCATGAAAAAATCGCCCTTACTATTACTCGCAGCCAGCCTATACTCCTCGTTAGCCATCTCCCAGTCGGCGGTAAACGCCTTCGTCAATGCCCCGGATATGAAACGAGCCAACCTCAGCGTGATGATAAAAGATGTGGAAACCGGGGAAACCATATTGCAACACCGGGCGGATAAAAACACCGTTCCGGCCTCAACAACCAAACTGGTAACTACCGCCACCGCGTTAGAAATTCTGGGTCCCGACTTTACCTTTACCACCAAACTACAATATGACGGAACAATAGAAAACGGGGTGCTCAACGGGAACATTTATATATTAGGTGGTGGTGACCCCACCTTGGGATCGAAATACATGGGTGACAGTCTTTTCCTGGATAAATGGACAGCAGCGGTAAAACAACTCGGCATAAAAAAAATAACTGGAACCGTGATTGGCGACGGAACGCTATATGACACCCAAGGCATCCCTCCCAGATGGACATGGGAGGACATGGGCAACTATTACGCGGCAGGAGCTTACGGGATTTCCATCTACGACGATACCTATAAAGTATATTTCAACTCTGGCGAAGCAGGCACTACTCCCGAAATTATCAGAGTGGAGCCCCTTATGCCCGACTTGCGGTTTAAACTCTTCCTGAAATCGGCCAATATTAATGACGACAGTGCTTACTTTTATGGTGCTCCTTACAGCAACGACCGCTCTATTTATGGAGAGATTCCGGCCAACAGAAAAGAATTTGTTTCCAAAGGCGATATTCCCTACCCAGCCTTATACGCCGCGCAAGTATTCAGGCAGAACCTCGTTGCAAATGGAGTTGAAGTAACGCAACCGGCAACAGCAGATGTAATTACGGGAAATACACGTACCACGTTTTTCACCCAAACCTCCCCTACCCTGAAAGAAATTATAGGCAACATCAATTACAAAAGCAATAATCATTATGCCGAACATCTGTTCAATTATTTGGCCTTGCAAAAGGCAAAACAAGCAAATATAACTGATGCCGTGAGCGTGATAAAAAACTTTTGGAAAAGCAAAGGGCTTGATATTTCGGGGTTTATCATTAACGACGGATGCGGACTCTCACCCTCCAATGCCATCTCTGCAAAGTTTTTTGTCGATTTACTCACCTTTGAAGCAAACAAAAGCTCCTACAAAAATGTTTTTATATCAACACTACCAGTTGCGGGCGAAAGCGGAACGGTACGGAAATTATTGAAAGGTACACGGCTAGAAGGAAAGGTACACGCGAAAAGTGGCAGTATTTTTGATGTACAATGCTTCGCCGGATACATAGACTGGAAAAACAAGCAATACGCGTTTGCTGTTTTGGTAAACAACTATACAGGTTCAAGAAAATCGGTAATTGAGGAGATAGAAAAATTATTGTTGTCGGTGGCTAAATAAAAGAACGTAAACTTTTACCAAAATGAGCATCATACACATATCGGAAACCACGTCAACTAACGAATATCTATCCGAATTACAGAAAAAAGAGAAACTGGAAGAGGGTACCATTGTATGGACTGATTTCCAAACGGCAGGAAAAGGACAAACCGGAAACTCGTGGGAATCCGAGCCAAATAAGAATCTTTTATTTAGCATCCTGTTCTATCCTGATTTTTTGGAAGTAGCAGAACAATTCATATTATCCCAAGCCGTTTCGTTAGCTATCGTGGATACGTTGAAGCCATTGCTGAAAAATGAAACGGTAAGCATTAAATGGCCAAACGATATTTATGTAGGAAATAAAAAGATGGTAGGCATTCTGATTGAAAACACCATAAAGGGTAATTCTATCAACACGTGTATTGCCGGAATCGGGATTAATGTAAATCAGGAAATATTCAGAAGTAACGCACCAAATCCCGTTTCGCTAAAACAACTTACTGGAGAAACGTACAAGCTTAATGATCTTTTAAAAACCTTGCAGAACAATTTATTAACAAGATATGTAGAGCTATGCAATAATAATGAAACAAATACCGTTTTAGACTATAAAGAAAACCTGTTTAGAAAAGATGGATATTATCCATACAAATCAAGCGACAGCGTTTTTGAAGCCAAAATAAAATCAGTATTGCCTAGCGGGCATTTGGTTCTTGAAGAAAAAAATGGAGAAATACTAAAATTTGCATTTAAAGAAGTTCAATTTTTGTTTTAAAAAAAGTTTGTCACGCAAAGCCCTAAAGAAGGCTTTTTATAATAAAATATCTTGAACTGTTAATAATTTGTCATCAAAAAGTATCACATTAAAAAAATTTATCATATTTTTGCTTAAACAAATAGTATTATTGCTTTTACAATTAAAAAATTAATAACCTAAAAAACAATTATTTATGAACCTATTGACTATTCTTGAGTCTTTTTCGGCTCTAAATATTGTTGCAGCACTCATTCCCTCTGTTGCCTTTTTATTACTTTTATTGTATTATACGATATTTGGTTCCAAAAAAAGTCCAAAACCAAAAATCGTTACATTAAAAGAACCAATAAAAGTAATTGGAGTCTCAACAAAAACGAGCAGAAAAACGTTTGTGGAAGATGACCGTTTCCTTTGGAAAGAATACAAACTTACCAAAGAAAAAGGGTTAATCAAGAACAAAAAAGAAGAGCACAGTTTTATCGCGATAAGAAAAGCTTCCGACAACGAAGATTCATGGGAATACCTAATCGGGGATATTGTACATGATTTTGATAACGTTCCGGTAGGGCTAAAAACGGTAGAAGTACCTCCTATCTCTTATGCAGCTTTTCATATCCATGTGGAAAATGAGAATTCATGGGCTCCGACTATACTGAGAGTGGAAAAATATATTTATGAAAAATGGTTGCCTAAATCCAAATTCAAATTAGATAAAAGTTCGCCTGTACGAGAAATTGAATATCATGACAAAAGGAATCCTGAAATCACACGAACTATAATTTTTTATGTACCCATTTGCAGAAAGTAATTTTTACTCTAAATAACTTTTAAAAAGAACCTTATCTTTAAACAGATAAGGTTCTTTTCTTTTATAATATGGCCTAATTATTGAATAATCTTAATTGTTGTTATATTTAAAACTATTGGATTGAACAAATTGCTAATTTTGCATTATGAATAATTTATCTAAAATAGGGTGGATATTCATTCTATGCTTGTTCTGTTTGGAAAACAAAGCACAACAACAGAATGGAGGAAGAGTAATTTACAGTATTTACGAAAACCGAATACTCTACCAGGTAGAGGTTTTGCCAAACAACGACACCATATACCTAGGGACTCTATCATCCATCTATATATATCCACCGCTTAAATTCAAAAACAAATCGCAGGAAAAATTTTACTGGAAAACCGTGCGTGATGTAAAGAAAGCCCTTCCTTATGCCCGGGTGGTATCATACACCCTAAACAAAGCGAACGACGATTTGAAAAAAATTCCGGCAGAAAAAGATCGGAAAAAGTATCTGAAGAACCTGGAACACGAAGTAAAGAAAAAGTATGAACCCGATATACGAGATCTGACATTTAATCAGGGAAAGCTCTTAATTAAAATGATTGACCGGGAAACCAGCATGACCTCCTACGAGCTTATCAAGCTATATAGAGGGCCCCTTATCGCCGCCTTTTGGCAAGGTGTGGCTCGGCTATTCGGAGCTAACCTTAAAGAGGAATACGACGGAAACGATAAAGATAAAATTATAGAACGGGTTATCACGCTGGTAGAAAACGGCCAATTATAATTCCCCCACAATCCACAAACCCTCTTGATTGTTGACTCCGAAATATCTACCTTTGTAATCCTTTTTAATTAAAAACTTTGTATCATGGCTTTACAATGCGGTATCGTTGGTTTGCCTAATGTAGGTAAATCTACTTTATTCAACTGTCTTTCTAATGCAAAAGCGCAAGCGGCAAACTTCCCTTTTTGTACCATTGAACCCAATGTGGGTGTTATTACCGTTCCTGACGAGCGACTTAACAAACTGGCTGAACTAGTTAACCCACAACGCATTGTGCCTACAACCGTTGAAATTGTAGATATTGCCGGACTGGTAAAAGGAGCCAGTAAAGGGGAAGGTCTGGGTAATAAATTCTTAGCCAACATACGCGAAACGGATGCCATCCTGCACGTGCTTCGCTGCTTCGAAGATGACAACATCACACACGTGGATGGATCTATCGACCCTGTGCGTGACAAAGAAATTATAGATACCGAGCTACAACTAAAGGACTTGGAAACGGTGGAAAGCCGCATCGGCAAAGTGCAAAAACAGGCTCAAACCGGAGGCGACAAAGCGGCCAAAGCCGTGTACGACATACTGGTACTATACAAAGAAGCCCTGCTACAAGGAAAATCAGCTCGCACGGTACAAATAGACAAAGAGCAAAAGAAACTGATAAAAGACCTTTGCCTGCTAACGGACAAACCCGTGATGTACGTTTGCAACGTGGACGAGGCTAGTGCCGTAAACGGTAATGCCTTCGTGGACGCGTTGAAGAAATCGGTAGCCGAAGAAAACGCCGAAATAATTATCGTGGCCGCCGCCACGGAAGCCGACATTGCAGAACTGGAAACTTACGAGGAACGCCAAATGTTTTTGGAAGAAGTAGGGCTGAAAGAATCGGGCGTTGCACGCCTTATCAAAGCGGCTTACCACCTGTTGGAACTTCAAACTTATTTCACTGCCGGGGTACAGGAAGTACGGGCATGGACTTACGAAAAAGGATGGAAAGCTCCACAATGTGCAGGCGTAATTCACACCGATTTTGAAAAAGGATTTATCCGTGCCGAAGTAATTAAATATGATGATTTTGTAAAATACACCTCGGAAGCAGCCTGCAAAGAAGCCGGAAAAATGAACGTGGAAGGCAAAGACTACGTGGTGCAGGATGGCGACATTATGCACTTCCGCTTTAACGTGTAAACTTCAACAAACCGATACAAACAAAAAGGACTAAGTTTTGAGCTTAGTCCTTTTTCTGTTTTATTCCTTATTGTTTCGTTTCTGTACGTTGTAGAAAATCTTCATTTGGTTGCCCAAGATCTTCGTGAAACCTTTTACATCATCTGCTGTCCAGGCCTTGTTTACTTCGCCATATTCGCCAAAGTCGGTTTTCATCAGGTCGAAGGTGCTATCCACCCCTACCAGCGTGTAGCTGTATGGGCGAAGCTTAATTATCACCGTTCCGGTAACGTTTGCCTGCGAACTTTGAAGGAAAGCTTCCATGTCACGCATCACGGGTTCTAGGTATTGAGCTTCGTGCAAAAACATACCGTACCAGGTTCCCAATTGGTCTTTCCAATACTGTTGCCATTTGGTAAGCGTATGTTTTTCCAGCATTTTGTGGGCATTGATAATAAGCAATGCTCCGGCAGCTTCAAACCCTACACGGCCTTTGATGCCGATAATGGTATCGCCAATGTGCATATCGCGGCCTATTCCAAATTGCGAACCGATAGCCTCAACAGCATTAATAGCCTCTATTTTATTCGTGTATTTTTTACCATTCACACCCGTAATCTCACCTTGCACAAAATCAATAGTCAAGGTTTCTTCTGCCTTTTTAGTTATCTGCGACGGATAAGCTTCTTCGGGCAAGGTTTGGTCTGATTTCAAGGTTTCCTTTCCACCGATGGAAGTTCCCCACAAACCTTTGTTGATAGAATATTCCATCTTTTTGAAATCAGCTTCATAGCCGTGTTCTTTCAAATAATTGATTTCATATTCGCGGGTAAGCACCATATCGCGGGTTGGTGTAAGAATCTTTATTTTGGGAGCCAGGATTTCAAACGTAAGGTCGAAACGTACCTGATCGTTGCCCGCCCCGGTAGAACCATGAGCCACATAATCGGCACCAATTTGTTTGGCATATTCGATGATGGCTATTGCCTGGAAAATTCGTTCGGAACTAACTGAAATAGGATACGTCCCGTTACGAAGCACATTGCCAAACACCATGTATTTGATGCTTTTTTCATAATAATCCGTGGTAACATCAAGGGCTACATGCGATTTAGCTCCTAATCTGTACGCTTTTTCTTCTACCACCTTTAGTTCATCGGCACTAAAACCGCCCGTGTTAGCAATAGCGGTATGCACCTCATATCCTTTTTCTTTTGCCAAATATATAGCGCAAAAGGAGGTGTCTAACCCACCACTAAATGCTAATAATACTTTTTCTTTCATATATTATGTTGTATATATTATTCTTCTTTTTTGTCTTTAAAAGGAGCGATGGGAAGTGTCAGAATTTTTTTAAACACCGTTTTCCACGTACTCTTTTTTTTCTTCTTGCCTTCGGCAGCAGGGTCGTATAGCATCCCTGTGCACAAGCACATACGATAGTTGTTGCGTTGCAGAATATCAAAATTCACGCAAGCTTCACATCCTTTCCAAAATTCTTTATCCTTGGTCAGCTCGGAAAAAGTAACGGGCTTGTAACCCAATTCGGAATTTATTTTCATCACGGCCAACCCGGTGGTAAGCCCGAATATCTTTGCATCAGGGAATTTGGTTCGCGAAAGCTCGAAGGCTTTTTTCTTAATCAATTTAGCCAATCCATGGCCACGAAACTTTTCCACTACAATCAAACCGGAGTTGGCAACAAACTTTTTGTCACCCCACGATTCAATATAACAAAACCCACCAAACTCACCATTTACAAAAGCAATAATAGCTTTTCCTTCATCCATTTTTTTGTGGATATATTCGGGCGATCGTTTTGCAATACCAGTTCCACGAGCTTTCGCTGCGTTTTCTATGGTTTGTAAAATAATGTCAACATAATCAAGATGGCTCTCGTTAGCAACTAATATTTCAACCTTATCCGTTTCCATTACTATTTATAAAATTTAAACCCTAAATATTGGGTATCGTTGACGAAAGAATTTCTAACACAGTTTCACGGGACACTTCTTCCCGAATAATTAACAAGATGGTATCATCGCCCGCTATCGACCCTAAAAACTCCGTGTTGGACTTAGAATCAATATCCGAAGCAATACCGGCGGCATAGCCCGGCCTGGTTTTAATTACAGCCATATTGCCCGAAAACTCCAAGGATAAAAACCCTTTTTGAACAAATGAACTGTCATTTTCGGGAGAAGCCTCTCCTTCAGCCATTACACCCTGAGCCGGAAGTATATAATGATACTCCCCTTTTTCGGTAGGTTGCTTTACCACTTTCATCGATTTTAAGTCGCGCGAAAGAGTGGCTTGTGTCAATGAAAAACCTTTATCGGCAAGCACCTTCAATAAATCATCCTGACTCCCTATTGAAGAGTTGCTGATGATCTCTGTAATGATTTGATGTCTGATTTTTTTATTTTTCATTGCTAAAAATTAAGGGCTGCGTTTCCTCCTCGAATTATAAATATCTATGAGTGAAGCCTGTTTAACTTTTGCATAAATATTCTTATTCAAATGCAAATTTATACATAAATACAATATAAATGCATTAATTCGGGTAAAATTTTAGCAAAAACATCCATTTTATACAAAATTTCAAATTAGGCAGGGTCTTCATTTCAAACAAAAAAAACAGAAAGCTGTCTTCTGTTTAAAAAAGACAACTTTCTGTTTGTACCGAAATTAAAAATATATTCTTATTTTACTCTTTCCACGTAAGAACCGTCTCTTGTGTCAATCTTCACTTTTTCACCTGCATTGATGAATAATGGTACACGTACGGTGGCACCGGTTTCTACCGTTGCCGGTTTCAAAGTGTTGGTAGCAGTATCGCCTTTTAGACCTGGTTCAGTGTAAGTTACTTCCAAAATTGCATGAGTAGGAAGGTCGGCATACAATACTGTTTCGCTTTGTGCATGAAGAACTACTTCAATAGTATCTCCTTCTTTCATGAAATCAACACCGTTAATAAGGTTTTTATCAATGGAAATTTGTTCGTATGTTTCTGCATTCATGAAATTGTAACCCATATCATCTTTATACAAATATTGATATGGTCTTCTTTCAATACGAACTTCTTCGATGCGAATACCTGCATTAAATGTTTTGTCAATCACGCGCCCATTCATCACGTTCTTCAATTTGGTACGCACAAAGGCAGGACCTTTTCCCGGTTTAACATGCAAAAATTCTACAATGAAAAAATATTGACCGTCGATGTCAAGACACATGCCATTTTTAATATCTGCTGTAGTAGCCATAAAAATAAATATTTATTATTTGTTTGTTACTTTTTAGTTATCCCCTAACTTGGGACTGCAAAAATAATGTAAATCATCCACATACAAAATTTTTTCTTTCATCCATGTTTTTATTCTTTATCTTATTCATTATAAGAGAAATTCAAATAGCTTTGAGCTTTCGCTCACATTGAGTATTTTTGTGCTTGGCTAAAAGACAAAAAATATGCAATTAACCATTGAATCACTGGAAGGAATACGGAATACCGCCCGCGAATTTATCAACCGGATGGGCAACAAGCGGGTATTTGCTTTTTACGGCTCCATGGGTGTCGGAAAAACCACCTTTATTAAAGCCGTTTGCGAAGAACTGGGTGTGAAGGATGTAATTAACAGCCCCACGTTTGCCATTGTAAACGAATACTTGAGTGCCAAGGGCGATTCCATATACCATTTTGATTTCTATCGAATTAACAACACGGAAGAGGCTTTCGACTTCGGCTATGAAGATTATTTTTACAGCGGTGCCTACTGCTTTATTGAATGGCCTGAAAAAATTGATAACTTGTTGCCACCCGATTGCACGACGGTAAATATAGTAGAAGAGCCGGATGGAAAACGCGTTATTTCGTTGAGCTAAATACAAATTAAATTTACAGACTATGGGTTCAGGAGACTTTTTTCTACAAAAAATTTACGGCGACACCATTAAAGACTGGGTTATTTCGCTGGGAATTATTCTAGCGTCTATCCTAGCAGGGAAACTTTTATATTGGTTTAGTGGAAAAGTGCTTAAAAAGCTCACGGCCAAAACAAAATCCAATTTGGACGATATTATTATCGACATGCTGGAGGAACCGATGGTGGCCGCCATTATTTTGGCCGGTTTTTGGTTCAGCATCGATCGGTTGCATCTAAGCCCCGGCTTTGACAAAGGCATGAGCCTGGTGTACAAAATACTTATCGTGTTAAACGTCACGTGGTTTGCCGCCCGATTGGTCAACTCCTTAATACGAGAATATCTGATTCCGTTGGCCGAAAAAGAGTCCAATAATTTGGACGGACACGTTATCTCGTTAATTCAAAAAGCATTAAGCGTAATTATTTGGGTGATAGGAGCTATCATGTCGCTCAACAACGCGGGGATAAATGTGGGTGCTCTGCTAGCCGGTCTGGGTATTGGAGGTTTGGCCTTTGCTTTGGCTGCTCAAGACACGGTGAAAAACATCTTTGGAGGATTTACCATCTTTGCCGATAAGCCTTTCCGCATGGGTGATTTGGTTGCCGTATCGGGCTTTACCGGTTTTGTGGAAGACATCGGGATGCGTAGTATCCGCTTACGCACGTTGGAAGGCCGCGTGATAACCATCCCTAACTACAAGATTGTGGATAGCAACGTGGAAAACATTACACAGGAACCATCACGCCGGGTAGAGTTGAAACTGGGATTGACTTACGACACTACCACCGAAAAAATGGAATTGGCAATGAATTTACTTAAAGTTTTACCTGACAATTTTTCTTCCATTGAAAATAAAATTTTGGTTTTCTTTGCCGGTTACGGAGAGTTTTCACTAAACATTACCTGCTATTATTTTATAAAAAAAGAAAGCGATATTCTGGAAACGCAATCAGCAGTAAACCTGTATGTTTTACAAAAATTCAATGCCAGTGGATTGAATTTTGCATTCCCTACTCAAACAGTTTACGTGAACAAATAAAAAAAGGAACGCCTTCCCGAATGTTTCGAGAAGGCGTTCCTTATTATCTATATAATCCTTTACTCGTACCTAAAACAAATCGCCTACTGCAATTCTCACGTTACCGCTTACTTCGCCGTTTACCACGATGGCATCTTTCGTAATCGTTATTTTATTGAACGATACGTTCTTCAGATTCCCGTTGAGCGACACTCCTTTTTGAATTTGGTAGTTCTTCAAGAAACTATTCCCGGAGGAAATCATGGTACCCATTTGATCTTTTAAAGAAATATTCAACATCGGTTCTATCTTCTTCAAAAATTCTTTATGCAACAACCAGTTAGCCGATTTTAAAAGCACATTACGTGTTTTCAATTCAAAATCAAAATCCGTTACCGAAAGCATTTGCGTGTTATTATCGTAAGTAAGCTTACCCATGCAGTAAATAATACCCTTGGCCGAACCCGACACGGCAACCTGCACCACCAAATAATCATTCTGTCCGAAGAAAGTCAAGCTATCTATGCGCACTTTTTTACTCCCCTGTGCAAACTCTTGCCCAACCACCATTTTCTTGGCAATTTCGGTAAGTTTGTCATACGTAATGCTAACTTTTGAATAGATGGAAAAATCAGGCTGTATGGAACTAACCACTTTATATTCAGGTAACTTATTTTTAGCCACAACAACAGGTTTTGCTCCAACCGACGTTTCAATCAAACTACTCAAGCCCAAATTAATATGAAGCTGTTTGCCGGCACCTATTATAGGTGTTGTATAAATCTCCAACGGTTTAATGTTGAGCCACATATTATAATCCTTGTTAACCAACATCGGGTCTTGCAATTCCGTCCAGGTTTGCTCCAGTTTGCTGTGCATATCTGCTTTATTGTCAATGCTTTTATCCACTATAGAGCTTATTTTTCCTTTCAACGATTTTATAGTAATATCGGCCACCGTGGTAATAGGAATAGTTACCCCCGCTGCCTGAATAGTTGGCCGTTGAGTCCATTGATAACCGTTAATCGTTGTTTGCGTTTTAAGCGTCCAGTCTTTTTGCAACACAAAAGCGATACTCACGTTCGCCGTCAAAGCCCCGTTGGCTTCATAATAACTTTCGGCTTTTAAGCCAAACAATTCTTTCTTGAACCCTGTTTTCACCCAAACCTTTAAGGGTAACACACAGTCAATTTTATTTCCATTCACGGCAAAGTGTATATCCCCCGTTTTGGAAACTTTCATCATTAAGTTGTCATCTTCCAACTTATTGTCTTCATAGATAGAACCTTTCAGGTTGTTATTCAAACTTTTCTCCAACTGAGGGATGTCCAAATCTACCGACAACGAAACCGTTGAAGGTTTGTTTTCTACTTGAGAAGCTAAATAGGCTTCATTGGGTTTTGAAGTGTTTAGCTGTGACTTACACGAAAACAGCAACAAGGCTAAACTACCGAAGATTAAAAATTTCAATTTCATTACATCTAACTTTTTATGATTATTCAACTATTATTTTTCGTTATTCATTTACTGCGAATCCTTTACCAAGCTTGCATCCACCCACTTAAACAGTTTGTCGTTGCGGCGGATACGTTCGGTTACGGCAATGGAAATAACATCGCCCTTCACTGCTTTTTCCACCGAACTGCCATCAAGCCGGATTTCATCCACCTTGGCTTCATACGCTCCGGTAGTGGGGCCGGTAATAACTATTTCTTCACCTTTATTAAGGTCGTACGTTTCAATTAGAAATTCCGCCACACCGGATTTGACAAAATAATTCGTACACTTACCTATATATACTTTTTTCACCGTGGCTTCGGAGCCGTATTTGGATGTCCATTCGCCTAAACGTTGCCCCAAATAATATCCATCCCAGAAGCCCCGGTTAAATACACGCTTTAGTCGATTATCCCAGTCGGCCACTTTCTCTTCGCTATACGCGTTGTCCAAATATGCTTGTATGGCCTCGCCGTAGCAGCTCACCACGGTGTTCACATATTCTGCACCACGCGCACGGCCTTCAATCTTAAGTACCCGCACACCGGAATCTAACAACTTATTGAGGAAATGAATAGTTTTCAAATCCTTAGGAGACATGATATATTCATTATCCACCTCCAGTTCCATATCGCTGTCCTTCTCCTTCACGATGTAGCCCCGGCGACATATTTGCATGCAAGCCCCCCGGTTGGCCGAGTAGTTTTTTTCATGCAGGCTTAAATAGCATTTGCCGGAAACGGCCATGCACAAAGCCCCGTGGCAAAACATTTCGATGCGGATTAATTCTCCCTTAGGCCCTTTTATTTGTTGCTCCACAATTTCCTTGTAAATAGCGGCCACCTGATCCATGTTGAGTTCACGCGCCAACACCACCACGTCGGCAAACTGAGCATAGAACTTCAAGGCCTCCACATTGGCTATATTCAGTTGGGTGGAAAGATGCACCTCCACGCCTTGCCCACGGGCATAAGCCATCACGGCCACATCGGCGGCAATAATAGCCGAAACACCACTTTCTTTGGCCACATCCACAATTTTGAATAGCAAAGAAAGGTCGTTGTCATAAATCACCGTGTTGATGGTGAGATACGATTTTATGTCCGCTTCGTTGCAAATGCGAACAATTTCTTTCAAATCATCCGTGGTAAAATTATTGGAGGAGCGGGAGCGCATATTGAGGTTTTCAATACCAAAATACACGGAATTGGCTCCTGCCTTAATTGCAGCGGAAAGGCTTTCCCACGAGCCTGCCGGAGCCATTATTTCGATTTCTTTTCTAGTCATATTTTTCTGAAATCAAAGACTATCCATCTTTGCATCTTATTGTTTAATAACGACCCGCAAAATTACAAGGTTTCAACCAATTTATCTCCTTATGATTAAAAAAAACTATTTTTGTACTCCCTTAACGCAACAAGATGAAAATAGGCAATATAGAATTCAACCCCTACCCACTGTTTCTAGCTCCGATGGAAGATGTTACCGATCCAGCTTTCCGCCTGATGTGCAAACAGTTTGGAGCAGACATGGTATATACCGAATTTGTGTCGGCAGACGCACTGATTCGCAACGTGAAACGCACGGAGCAGAAACTCTCTATTTATGATGAAGAACGCCCCGTGGCTATTCAAATATACGGGCGTGATGCCGAAGCGGTAGCCGAAGCCGCCAAAATTGCCGAAGCCGCCAAACCGGAAATTATAGACTTGAATTTTGGGTGCCCGGTGAAAAAGGTGGCCGGGAAAGGTGCCGGAGCCGGGCTGTTGCGGGACATTCCGCGCATGCTGGAAATAACCAAAGCCGTGGTGGACGCGGTAAAGCTCCCCGTTACGGTGAAAACCCGTTTGGGTTGGGACGATGATAACAAGGTGATTGTTGACCTGGCCGAAAAGCTTCAGGACTGTGGTATAGCAGCTCTTACCATTCATGGACGTACGCGTGCACAGATGTACAAAGGGGATGCTGACTGGACGCTGATTGGTGAGGTGAAAAACAACCCCCGCATGCACATCCCGATTATTGGCAACGGCGACGTTACCACCCCCGAACGTGCTAAAGAATGTTTTGATAAATATGGCGTGGATGCCGTGATGATAGGCCGGGGCTCGATAGGCAAGCCCTGGATTTTTAAAGAAGTAAAACACTATTTACAAACGGGCGAAAATATGGATCCACTTCCTTTTGAGGAGCAAATGCGCATTATCAAACAGCATGTGCTGAATAGCGTTGAATGGCTCGACGAACGACGGGGCATTATCCACAGTCGCCGGCATTTGGCAGCCACCCCTTTATTTAAAGGCATTCCAAATTTTCGGGATACCCGCATTGCTATGCTACGAGCTGAGAAGTTGGACGATTTGTTCAGCATTATGGATGGAATAACGCTCCCCCCCGCCCCCTAAAAAGGGCTAGGGAGATATTATTATTCCTTTCCTTTATACTCGTAGCCCAATTCATCCACCAGTTTTTGCACATCGGTGTCCGATGGGGTCCCCTCTACGTAAGCCAAGGCTTTTTCCAAATCCACTTGTACGGAAGTTACTCCGTTTACCTTTGCCAAATTTTTTTCCACAGTGGCTTTGCAATGATTGCAGGTCATGCCACCAATTTTATACACTTGTGCCATAGTTGCTAATTTTTTAAGCCGTAAAGAATACAAATATTTTTGTAAAAACGCGTTAATAATCAACCCCACCAATAAAATAGATGATACCTCTTTTACAAGCGAAAAGCCATCGTGATGATGAGCGTGCATCATGTCGTGATTCATCAGCCCCATGCTGAACCATGAAGCGGGAAACAGGTAATCTATCATCAGGCCAAAAGCCATCGAACCCAACACGATGCTCCCTAAATAAATAGCCAATGTTTTCCGGCCCAGCACTTTGCCCACCACGGTAATGGTGGCCACGTTAGTAGCAGGCCCGGCCATCAAAAGCACCAAGGCAGCTCCGGGCGATAAACCTTTCATCATCAGCACGGCAGCCAGGGGGATAGACCCCGTGGCACATATATACATGGGCACCGAGATAGCCAACACGATAAACATATTGAGCAACGGGTTGTGAAGATACGCGGCAAAAAAGCTGTCGGGGATAAAAATGGCTATCAGCCCGGCGGCAATAATACCTATTATCAGCCACTTGCCTATATCTTGTATCATTTCCACGAAACCGTAGTGCAGCACTCGCAACAACTTGTTTTTTTCTTTATAATCCGCCTCGTCGTCTTCCGTGGGTAGCACATCGGACGAAGTCGTTTTGTCCAGTTTATTAGTGGCCACTCCACCCAGAATACCCGTAACAAAAGCGATGATAGGACGAAGCAACGCAAATGGCAATCCCAACAGCGAATAAGTGGCGGCAATGCTATCAACCCCCGTTTGCGGAGTGGAAATAAGAAATGCCACGGTGGCACCTTTACTAGCTCCCTCTTTGCGCAAAGACATGGCGGTGGGAATTACGCCACACGAACACAACGGTAGCGGCACCCCGGCCAATGCCGACCACATAACGGAACGAAAATTGGGTTTGGCTATATGATTGATGTATTTTTCCTTGGGCACAAATACCTTGAGTACCCCGGCAATTAAAAAGCCAAACAGAAGATAGGGCGACATTTCGTTCAGCAGACTGATAAATGGCAAAATATAATTCATCATCTTGAGTTTTATTTTTAAGTAAATAATACTCTACAAAGTTCTTTATTTTCCAGTGGAAAATGTTACGAAATTTTGGGTGAATTTTATAAGATTATAGCGAATCCAACGTTTTGCGGCCTTTGAGTTGCAATTTCTTGTACTCACTTGGGGTAATGCCCATTACGTCCTTAAATTGTTTACTCAAATAAGCGGTGCTGCTGTAATCTAGTTTTAGGGCTATTTCGCTCAAAGTTAGTTCGTCGTAGGTAAGTAATTCTTTTACCCGTTCCACTTTTTGCGATATGTAGTATTTCTCGATAGTGGTATTTTCTATCTCCGAAAAAAGTTTGCTTAGGGTGGAGTAATCCTGATGCAATATATCAGAGAGGTAGGCCGACAGGTTTACCTTTAGCAACCCGTCGGTGTTATAAATAGATTCAATAATGAGCGACTTAATTTTATTTACCACTCGTGCACGTTTGTCATCAATCAATTCAAAACCAACCGCACTTAATCCATCCGAAAGCTGCTCCTTTTGAATGGAATCTACTTCGGAAACAGTATCCACCTCTCCCAGTTCAACCGAATGAAGCTGAATGCCTAATTTGTCAAATTCCGATTGCACAACCATTTTGCATCGGTCACAAACCATATTTTTGATGTATAGCTTCATAACTCTAATTTAGAATCATTCTAAAGTACAAAGATAACTCATTATCCGGGAAATTGTTATCCCTATTTATAGGGATATTTTAGTCTTTATACCCTTGTCGTGCCTTCGGCTTCGCTCAGGCACCGTAGGGGTGGCACTTATTTTCCTAATTCGGCTATTTCTTTCACCCCAATCTTTTTTACCATTGCATTAAATGCACCTACACTCTTAATCATGGCAGCCGCCACCATATTCACATGAAGCGGAGCTAGTTTTTCCAGAAGACCAAGTTTGTTAAAAGCTCTAATCACTTTCAACCCTATTTTCTCCGTGAGTCTGTCTGTATTTGGTCGTATCAAGAGGCTGGGTTGCAGGATGATGAGTTTATTGAAATGCAATTCTTCTACCACCTTTTCCAACCGGCCTTTCATTTTACTGTAAAAAATAGAAGAACTCGCATTGGCATTCTGAGCGGATAGTAACACAAAAGCAGGCACCCCATTGTGGCAGGCAATTTGTGCAAACAGGTATTGATAATCATAGTCCACCTTCCATTGCGCGGCCTTACTTCCGGCAATTTTCAAGGTTGTACCCATGCATGAAAAAGCAACATCTCCGGTAATATGTTCGGCAAAATCGTTCAATCGTTCAAAATCTACCACGATCTGTTTCAGCTTCGGATGAGCTTCAAATACGTTGTGCCGCACCAACACGGTAACTTCCGAAAACTCGTCGGCCTGCAACAGCCTGCTAACTAAACTCTTTCCTGTGGCACCAGAAGCACCTATTATAATTGCTTTCATATCTGTTATTATCCAATTATCTTATTGAGATACTTAATTTTACTTCCCAAAAAGATTATTAGAAAAGATATTGCAGCACAAAATAAGGTGACTATTGGAACAGCTAATATCGGATTAATGAAATTTGCATCTATTCCTATTTTAAAGAATATTTTCAGCACGAAAACGTGGGAAAGATATATTCCATAACTATATTTACTTATCGGGTATAAAACCTTTTTCACGATTTCAGATTTGAATTCTCTGAATTTAAATAGAAGGAAGATTCCGGCTGAAGTAATTAACACATTATATGTTAAGAATGTATGAAAATAAATGTAATCCATTCCAAGAGAAAATGCAAAATAAGTGCACAAGATGGTTGTTAAAAGACCAATAGCTATAAGAAACACATCTAAATTTTTCACCTTGCTTTCATAATTAGTTAAATAATAACCCAATACAAAATAACCGACATAACCGGAAAAATTTAATAACTCTATTTGTGGCAAATATTTTTTTACTTCAGGCGCTGCATATAAAATTGTAATCAACCAAATAATTAGAAAATATCTTAATTCACCCCTTGACGAATTTTTAACCCATTTTCTTAAAATAGGTGTTAATAAATAAAGGCCAAGTAATGTATATACAAACCATAGATGACCCACGCTTCCATAAAAAAGCTTTTTAATAATTGTTTTTACGATTTGAATCAAAGTAAAATGTACATCTCCAACAACATGCGAATGATAAAAGATGTCTATAAAAATGTAAATAAAACTCCAAAAAATCAGGGGTGGAATAATTTTTAAAATTCTTTTATTAAAAAATTCTTTCAAAGTATAATCTTTACTCAAGAGTAAAGATCCAGAAATCATAAAAAAAACGGGTACACAAAATCTTGCCAAACTATCATAAACATTTCCAATCATCCAAATCGATATTGGTAATTCTTTGTTATATATTAATATACCCACAACATGCAAACAAATAACGGCAAAGGTAGAAACTGCCCTCAAGTTATCTAACCAATATTCCCTTTTATCCATAGAGTAATGATTTGTAATGTAATTATTCAAAAATTTAGTTAATTATAAGTGAAACAAATTTAATGCGCTTCCAACCAATTCAACCCCACACCGATATCTACTTTAAGCGGTACTCGCAATTGGATGGCATTTTCCATTTCTTCGGCCACAAGACGTTGCATGGCATCCACTTCACTGTTGAGCACGTTGAAGTTCAACTCGTCGTGCACTTGCAACACCAGGGTGGAACGCAAGTTTTCCTGCTTCATGCGACGGTGTATGTTCACCATTGCTATTTTAATAATGTCGGCTGCCGTACCTTGTATCGGGGCATTGATGGCATTCCGTTCGGCATAACCCCGCACCACGGCATTATGCGAATTAATGTCGGGCAGGTAGCGTTTGCGCCCCAGCAGGGTTTCCACCCAACCATGCTGGCGGGCTACCACGATACACTTGTCCATATATTCTTTCACCTTGGGATAGGTGGCAAAATAACCTTCAATCAGTTCCTTCGCCTCCCCACGAGGAATGGTAAGCCTGTCGGCCAACCCAAACACCGAGATACCATATATAATACCAAAGTTAGCCGTTTTAGCCTTGCGGCGCATATCGCTTGTAACCTCTTCGAGAGGCAAATGATAGATTTTGGCAGCCGTGGCAGCATGAATATCCTGCCCGGAATTGAAGGCCTCAATCATGTGCGGATCTTCACTCAAATGCGCCATGATGCGCAACTCGATTTGCGAATAATCCGCGGAAAGAAATACACAATCTTTTTCGGCAATAAACGCCTTCCGAATCTCGCGCCCCTGCTCATCCCGTATCGGTATGTTTTGTAGGTTCGGGTTGGTAGAACTTAATCTACCCGTGGCTGTAACTGTTTGATTGAAAGAAGTATGTACCTTGCCTGTTCGGTGATTAATCAACGCGGGCAAGGCATCAATATAAGTGCTGAGGAGTTTTTTTAACCCACGGTAATCGAGAATTTTGTCCACGATAGGGTGCTTGCCACGTAGGGTTTCCAGTACTTCCTCACTGGTGGAATATTGCCCCGTTTTAGTTTTCTTGGCCTTATCCACCACCTTGAGCCGATCGAACAGCACCTCGCCCACTTGCTTAGACGAACCTACATTAAATTCAAACCCGGCCAGCTTATGTATCTCCGCTTCAATTTTAATCATCTCCCGGGTAAGAATTTCCGACGACTGTTTCAAGGCCACACCATCAATCAGCACCCCCGATTTTTCCATATCGGCCAGCACTACCATGAGCGGCATTTCAATTTCGTAGAAAAGCTTTTCCAACTTGTTGTCGGCAATCTCTTTTTCCAGTTTTTTCTTTAGTTGGAAAGTGATATCAGCATCCTCGGCAGCATATTCGGTTATTTTATCCAGTGCCACGCTGCGCATGTTGAGTTGGTTTTTCCCCTTCGCACCTATCAGTTCATCAATATGTATGGTATCGTATTTCAAATAAATATCCGCCAGGTAATCCATGCCGTGCCGCAATTCGGGTTGCAACAGGTAATGCGCTATCATGGTGTCGAAGAGCTTGCCCCTGATTTTCACGCCGTAGTTGGACAGCACCAAGAGGTCGTACTTTATATTTTGCCCTATTTTCTGAATATTTTCTGCTTCAAAAAACGGTTTAAATTCATCTACAATGGCTTGTGCCTCGGTTTGGTTAGCCGGTGTCGGTACATAATACGCCTCCCCCTTTTTCCAACAAAAGGACATGCCCACCAGCTCGATGTTGAACACATCCAAGCCCGTGGTTTCGGTATCGAAACACACCGAAGTTTGAGCCAATAGTTGTTGCAGCAACTCAGCTCGTTTTTCTTTCGTGTCCATCGCCTTGTAGCTGTGAGGGGTGGTATCGGCATTGGCTAGATGGCTATAAGCGGATGCAACTACTTCTATTTCCTGCGTTTCAGGATCCATATCGCCAAACAAAGATGTTTGAGCCGAAGGCTGTTGCTTTGGGGTGGATGCCGTGGGGGCACTTGCAGGTGTCGGCGTGGAAGCTCCCAGTTTAACCAGCATATTCCGAAATTCAAGCTCGATAAAGAGTTCTTTCAATTTTTCCTCATCCGGTTTTTCCAGCACCAATTTATCCTCGTCGAACTCGATAGGCACATCAATTTTGATGGTAGCTAGGAAGCGCGAAAATTCTATCTGTTCTTTGTTCTCCTCTATTTTTTCCTTGACGGAGCCTTTCAGCTTATCGGTATTTTGCAGGAGGTTTTCAATGCTGCCAAATTCCTTCAACAGCTTCACTGCCGTTTTCGGGCCCACGCCGGGGCAACCGGGGATGTTGTCCGAAGCATCGCCCATCAAGCCCAACAGGTCGATAATTTGTGCCGTGTTGTCCAGTTCAAATTTTGCTTTTACCTCTTCTATGCCAAGCACTTCGTAATCGTTCACCCCATATTTGGGTTTGTAAATAAACGCATGCTCATTCACCAACTGTCCATAATCTTTATCGGGAGTCATCATATACACATCGAAGCCCGCGTGGGATGCTTTGGTGGCAAGCGTACCGATAACGTCGTCGGCCTCAAAACCTGCAACTTGTAGCACGGGGATGCGGTAGGCCTCCACTATTTGCTTGATAATGGGCACCGCTTTACGGATGTCCTCCGGCGTTTCTTCGCGGTTGGCCTTGTATTTTTCATACGCTTCATGCCGGAATGTAGGTCCCGATGGATCGAATGCTACGGCTATATGGGTAGGGTTTTCGCGTTTCAATACATCTTCCAGCGTGTTAACAAAACCGAAGATGGCCGAAGTATTTAGTCCCTTAGAGTTAACGCGTGGATTTTTGATAAATGCGTAGTAAGCTCTATAAATCAAGGCGTACGCGTCGAGTAAAAATAGTTTTTTCATAAATGAAAGATAAAATAAATTTTCGCTGTATGTCCATGAAATTGTATTAATTTCACAAGGCAATATTAACTATATTTCGGTAAAAGTATTAAATTTTGCGTATTACATTACCATTTAGGAGGCTATCTGTTAGTAAAATATTATTTTTGTAGCCTGAAAATTAAAGCAGATGAATGATTCTCTAGTCATAAAGAAACCTATAGCTGCCGAGTTTGCTAAGTTCGAGGAACTTTTTGTGGCATCGTTTAAGACAAACGACCCCATCTTAAAACAGGTTTATGCCCATGTACTTGCTACTAAAGGCAAACAAATCCGCCCGATACTTACGTTGTTGGCCGCTAAACTTTGCGGAAATGTGAATCATTCAACCTATTTTGCCGCCATCGGCTTGGAGCTGTTACATACGGCCAGCCTCATCCACGACGACGTGGTGGACGAAACTCCGCAACGACGTGGAGCTCCTTCTATAAACAATGCTTTTAATAATAAAGTGGCCGTGCTTTCGGGCGATTACCTGCTTTCGCAAGTGTTTTCGTATGCCGGAAAGTTTGACGACAAACGCCTCATCGATGCTTTTACCAACCTTGGCAAAACACTTGCCGAAGGCGAATTGCTTCAACTGGAAAACTATAACCGCCCTCAGTTCGACGAAAAAAATTACCTGCAAATCATTACCAAGAAAACCGCCGTATTGTTCTCCACCTGCATGTACACCGGAGCCGTTTCAGCAGTGCTTTCCACCGATGAGCAGATTGAAAAACTACGCTTGTTTGGCGAATATTTAGGCCTTTGTTTCCAAATCAAAGATGATATTTTCGATTTTTCCGATAGCAAGGAAATTGGCAAACCTACGGCCAACGACATACGTGAAAAGAAAATTACCTTACCGCTTATTTATGCTTATCACCACGCATCCAACGAGGAACGCGCAGAGGCCGACCGCCTGCTAAAAATGCCCGAACTGGATGTCGATGCCATAGCGTTCTTTATCAACCTGGCTTACAAAAAGGGGGGTATTGAATACTCCGAATTCCGCATGGAGGAATACCGCCAAAAGGCCATCGACTTGCTTGCCGATTTCTCCAACAAAGAAATTGTGAATACTCTTGTCACAGCTATGGATTACGTGGTGAAGAGGAATAAGTAATTTTGCGACCCCTCGTGCCGAAGCGGAACCGAAGGCAAAGCAGCGAAACACAACCACTCACGCCAAAATTGCCTCCCCCAACGAATTTCCTATTCGATAAATTATTACCTTTGCATTTCTCACAAATCCGCTATCAATCAATACAAAATAAATCAAAACATTATGAGCAAAAAAGCTTTATTAATTATTTGCGACGGATGGGGTTTGGGCAACCACTCCAAGTCGGATGTCATATCGTGTACACCAACGCCTTATTGGGATTCTTTATTGGCCAACTACCCACATTCGCAATTGCAAGCTTCGGGAGAAAACGTGGGTTTGCCCGACGGACAAATGGGTAACTCAGAAGTGGGTCACCTAAACATTGGTGCAGGCCGTATCGTGTATCAGGATTTGGTAAAAATAAACAAAGCCTGCCGTGAAAACACCATCCTGCAAAACCCTGAAATTATTCGTGCATACACTTACGCGAAAGAAAACAATAAAAACATTCACTTCCTTGGGTTGGTTTCAAACGGCGGTGTACACAGCTCGCTGGAACATTTGCTTAAGCTAACCGAAATATCGAAAGAATACGGTATAGAGAAATCATTCGTACATTGCTTTATGGATGGCCGTGATACCGACCCTAAGAGCGGTAAAGGCTTTATAGAAGAATTGGAAGCCCACTTGACTAAAACAGGTGGTAAAATTGCCTCCATTGTGGGTCGATACTATGCGATGGATCGTGACAAACGTTGGGAGCGTGTGAAAGAAGCCTACAACGTGATGGTAAACGGTACGGGCAAAGCTTCAACCGACATGGTAAAAGCTATGGAGGAATCGTATGCTGAAGGCGTTACCGACGAATTTATCAAACCAATTGTGCACGTGGATATAGCCGGAAAACCTGTT
This sequence comes from Paludibacteraceae bacterium, assembly GCA_031292565.1. Taxonomy (GTDB): domain Bacteria; phylum Bacteroidota; class Bacteroidia; order Bacteroidales; family Paludibacteraceae; genus JAFGVL01. Next base: position 198,134 of record JARLGW010000012.1, on the reverse strand, counting down.
GGCAAAATTGAAGAAGGCGATGTAGTGTTGTTCTTCAACTACCGTAACGACCGCGCCAAAGAACTTACCGTGGTGCTTTCGCAAGAGGATATGCCCGATTTCGGCATGAAAGTCATCCCGAACCTGCAATACTTTACCATGACTCCTTACGACCATAATTATAAAGGTGTACATATTTTGTTTGACAAGGACAATGTACAAAACACTCTAGGTGAATACCTTTCGCACCTGAATAAAAAGCAATTGCACATTGCTGAAACGGAAAAATATGCTCACGTTACCTTCTTCTTCAACGGGGGACGTGAAAAAGAATTTGACGGGGAAGAACGAATCCTTATCCCTTCGCCTAAAGTAGCTACTTACGATTTGAAACCCGAAATGAGTGCCTACGGTGTGAAAGATGCCTTGGTGGCCGAAATTAAGAAACAAAAATTCGATTTCATCGTGGTGAACTATGCCAATGGCGACATGGTAGGCCACACGGGTGTGTATGAAGCCATTCAAAAAGCCGTAATTGCCGTAGATGCCTGCCTAAACGAAACGGTAGAAGCAGCCAAAGCCAACGGATACGAAATAATTATTATTGCCGACCACGGAAATGCGGATAACGCGGTAAACCAAGACGGATCGGCCAACACGGCACACTCCTTAAACCCTGTGCCATTTGTATATATAAGCGAAAACAAGGATGCTAAACTTCAAAACGGCGTGCTGGCCGACGTGGCACCATCTATTTGCAAAATAATGGGCATCCCGCAGCCAAAAGAAATGACCGGGAAAGCCTTAATAGACTAATTACAAACTATATAGAAAAAACTTCATTCTCTCCGAATGAAGTTTTTTTGTATATTATCCTTAACACAAAAAACATCTTGCCAATTTATTCGTTTTAAAAATAACTATATAAAAATTTGGATTATAGGCACTTGTTTTTGTTATTTTGCATCCGATTTTAATACTCTCTCCTAAATTTCATCAGTTATGCCCAAAAATTTAGTCATTGTCGAATCCCCCGCCAAAGCGAAAACCATAGAAAAATTTTTAGGAACGGAATATACCGTTTTGTCCAGTTTCGGGCACATTCGCGATTTAAGTGAGAAAGGCTTAGGAATTGACTTTGAGCATAATTACGAACCGCAATACACCGTATCGAAAGATAAAGTAAAACTGGTAGGCGAACTGAAAAAAGCTGCCAAGGGAGCCGAGATGGTATGGCTAGCGTCCGATGAGGACCGCGAGGGAGAAGCTATTTCGTGGCACCTAAGCGAGGTGCTGGAATTGCCAAAAGAAAAAACAAAGCGTATCGTTTTTCACGAAATCACGAAAAATGCCATCCTCCACGCCATCGAAAATCCACGGGATATAGATATTAATTTGGTGGATGCACAACAAGCCCGCCGGGTACTAGATCGTATCGTGGGTTTTGAGCTGTCGCCTGTGTTGTGGAGAAAAATTAAACCCTCATTATCCGCCGGACGAGTTCAATCCGTTGCCGTGCGCCTAATTGTAGATAGAGAACGGGAGATTCAAAAATTCACACCCGAAGCCGCGTATCGAGTTTCGGCCATTTTCCTTGTTCCCGATAAAAACAACAAAATCGTTGAGCTGAAAGCCGAATTGCATAATCGGTTGAAAACAAAAGAAGAAGTATTACTCTTCTTGGAAAAATGTAAAACCGCACAATTCAGCATCGAAAATATTTTAACCAAGCCGGCAAAAAAATCGCCGGCAGCACCGTTTACCACCTCCACCTTGCAGCAGGAAGCTGCCCGCAAGTTGGGCTATTCGGTAAGCCAAACCATGCGTATAGCGCAAGGGCTTTACGAATCGGGGAAAATAACCTATATGCGTACCGACTCCGTGAACCTTTCGGATTTGGCTATCGGCACCACCAAAGCCGAAATTATCAGCATGGCGGGTGAAAAATATTCAAAGGTGCGCAAATACCAAACCAAGAGCAAGGGGGCACAAGAGGCTCATGAGGCCATCCGTCCGTCATACATTAACGAACACAAAATAGAAGGTAGTGCCCAAGAGAAACGCTTGTACGAACTGATTTGGAAACGTACCATCGCCTCACAAATGGCTGATGCCGAACTAGAACGAACTACCGCAACCATAGATATTTCAACCTCTGATGAAAAGTTTATAGCCAATGGCGAAGTGCTTACATTCGATGGTTTCCTTAAAGTTTACCTGGAATCGACCGACGAAGAAAATGAACAGGAAGATGAAGGTATGCTACCTCCGTTGAAAGTAAACGAGGTACTTAACATGAAAGACATCACGGCTCAAGAACGTTTCACTCAAAAGCCTGCACGTTACGCTGAAGCCAGCTTGGTGCGCAAGTTGGAAGAGCTGGGCATCGGTCGTCCTTCCACCTACGCTCCTATTATTTCCACCGTGCAAAACCGCGGTTACGTGGAAAAAGGAGACCGCGAAGGGGAAATTCGCCCATTCAATATGCTTACCTTGGCTAAAGGTGTTATTAAAGACGAAATTAAAGACGAAACGGTTAATGCTGAAAAATCGAAACTGTTTCCAACCGATATAGGTATTGTGGTTACGGATTTCCTTTTCAGCTTTTTCCCCAATATTATGGATTATAATTTCACGGCCAACGTGGAAATAGAATTTGATGAAATTGCCGAAGGAAAAACGGCTTGGACAAAAACCATTGATGCTTTCTACAAAGATTTTCATCCCACGGTGGAAGCTTCGAAAGCAAAGACCGATCATAAAGTGGGCGAACGCGTTTTGGGCACTGACCCTAAAACAGGCCGTCCTATTTCAGTTAAGATAGGTCGCTTTGGCCCCGTGGTGCAAATCGGTTTGGCGGAAGATGAGGAAAAACCACTGTTTGCATCTTTGCTAAAAAACCAAAGCATGGAAACCATTACACTGGAAGATGCCTTGGAACTGTTTAAGCTTCCCCGCTCGCTGGGCGAATTTGAGGATAAAGAAATGACCGTGGCTATAGGACGCTTTGGTCCATATATTAAGCACAACAGTAAATTTATCTCTTTACCGAAAACAGAAGACCCGATGACGGTTTCCGCCGAAACAGCCATCCAATTAATTGAAAAAAAAAGGGAAGAGGATAAAAACAAAATGATAAAAACATTCACGGAAGAGCCCGACCTTCAAATCTTGAACGGACGGTTTGGCCCATACATCGTGTACAAAAAGAGCAATTATAAAATTCCGAAGAAACAAGATCCGGCAGCACTAACGCTGGAAGAATGTATCAAGCTGATTGAAGAAGAAGACAAGTCGGAAAAGCCTAAGAAAAAACGATTTACCAAAAAATAAAACCTAAAAAACCGGACTCAATAAGTTCGGCTTTTTATTTGTACATATTTCTAAAAAGAATAACTTTGCGCAAAATGTTTGTTTTACACTATTAAGTTGTCATTTTATGTCTAAGAAAACTATCATTATTACCGTTGTTATTGCAGTATTTGTAACTGCAATCGCTTTTTTAAGCATAAAACTTTATCATACTCAAAAAGAAGTTGCTAAACAACAAGAAGACCTAAAGGGGTCGTCCGAACTTTTGGAATACGAAAAAAAGCAAACAGAGAAAGAAGTTCAAGACCTTGCTATTGAAGTGGATGGATATAATACCAACATCCATAACGATTCGTTGGTAAAACTGCTCGACACGCAGAAACAAAAAATACGTATGCTATTGGATGAGTTACATACAGTAAAATCGACCAACGGAAAACGATTGGCAGAATTAAAAGCAGAACTTACCACGGTGCGTAAAGTGTTGATTAACTATATCCATCAGGTAGATTCACTCAACCGGGTTAATAAAGGGTTGGTAACTGAAAACACGCAAGTAAAGCAGAAAAATACGGAATTGACTCAAACTACTACCCAACTATCGAAAGAGAAACAATCGTTGACCGAAGTAGTGGGAAGAGCCGCTCAATTAGAAGCAGATAACTTCACCGTAGAAACGTTTAATAAAAGGGATAAAAAAACAGATAAGTTAAGCAAAATCAAGAATATAGCTATTACATTTAATGTTGCTAAAAACGTAACGGCAAAAGTGGGACAAAAAACTATCTATGCCCGCATTACCAAACCAAACTACGAGGTGCTGACAAAGAATGCCGGCAACGTGTTCCCTTACGAAAATAAAAACATTCAATACTCCATTAAAAAAGACATTGAATACAAAGGAGAACGGATAAAAGATGTATTGTATTGGGAAGTGGACGAAACGTTAATGCCGGGAACATATCAAGTAGATATGTTTGCAGAAGGCAGGCTTATCGGTAGCGGAAGTTTTACACTGAAAAAATAAAAATTGAAATTGAAATTGAAAGGCTCATGAAAATGAGCCTTTTTTTGCCTTCGGCTTCGCTCAGTACCGAAAGGCCTGGCACCGTGCGTAGGGGTTTACTTTACAAAGTTCTTAAACACTTCCCATTGAAACATCCAAGGATCGGTTTTTCGCCCAGGAGCAATATCGCTATGGCGAACTATGTACTTGATGGGGTGATGCTTCTTAATTTCCTCCACCAGGTTAACCAACGATTCATATTGAGCATCGGTGGGAGGCACAGTTGGCGAATTTATTATTTCTATTCCTATTGATGTAGAATTTATATTCGTTCTTTTAGTTCCCGGTAGCTCGCTCACCCCAGCATGATAAGCGATATTGTTCTCTTTCACAGTGGAATAAATCTGACCTCCACGCCCAATAATATAATGAGAGCAAACGTTGTTCTCTTTAAATTGCTTTAAAACGCCGGAAATAGAAAACGAATCTGCGCCATGAAAGTAGGTGGAATGCACCACGATTATATCAACATTACGGCTTGACAGCGTTTTATGTCCAAAATTTACTTGCGATGTAAGGTCAATAATGGGTAGCGGAGCATTTTTTTTAAGTTGGGCACTTACATATAAACAGCTGAATAATAATATAAAAGATAAAAATTTTTTCATAATAACTTTGTTGAAAATAAAAAATTCTTTACATTTCAAATGTAATGAAAATTCATATTTTATGAAACAAATAGTTAATATGCACAAAAAGAATAAAAATATGCAACTTTACATTTAAAAACGTGAAAAAAAGAACTAATTTTGCAAAAAACCCATTTATTCATGAATATCCTTATTATCAACGGACCTAACCTTAACTTGTTAGGAAAACGCGAACCTACAATTTATGGGTCTCAAGATTTTGAATCTTATTTTAATAAGCTTCAAACCATTTTTTCTGAGCATCAACTCACTTATTTTCAGTCCAATCATGAAGGAGCCATTGTTGACAAACTACACGAAACGGGATTCGCAGTTGATGGAATTGTATTAAATGCAGGAGCTTATACCCATACGTCAGTCGCCATTGCCGATGCTATAAAAGGCATCACATCACCGGTGATTGAGGTGCATATTTCAAATGTATTTGTCCGCGAAGAATTTCGCCACCACTCCTACCTCTCGCCTGTATGCTGGGGAAGTATTAGCGGCTTCGGGCTACAATCTTATCAATTAGCAATTCAAGCAATAATAAATAAAACTTTAAAACCCTAGAAACCAGATGAAGCATACAAAAATTGTAGCGACAATTTCAGATTTACGCTGTGATGTTGATTTTATTAAAGATTTGTACGAAGCCGGAATGAATGTAGTTCGGATGAATACAGCCCACATTGATGATGAAGGATTTAATCGTGTAATTTCAAACACAAGAGCAGTTTCAAATAAAATTGCTATTCTTGTTGACACGAAAGGGCCCGAAATTAGAACGACAAAAACCAGCGATGGTGAGCCCATTCACTTAAGCACCGGAAATAAAGTAAAAATTATAGGCGATCCTACCGTTTTAAGTACAGCAGATTGTATCGCGGTTTCTTATACCAGTATTGTTCAAGACGTAGCCATTGGTTGTGATATATTGTTTGATGACGGAGAAATTGATTTAAAAGTTATTGACAAAGGCGATGATTTTTTATCTTGTGAAGTATTAAATGACGGAGAATTAGGTAGTCGTAAAAGTGTAAACGTACCCGGAGTCCGAATCAACCTCCCTTCATTAACTGAAAAAGACATCAAGAATATCGGGTTAGCTATCAAGCTTGACGTTGATTTCATCGCTCATTCATTTGTCCGCAACAGACGTGATATTTTAGATATTCAGAAAATATTAGACGAACAACATAGCCAGATTAAAATCATTGCCAAAATTGAAAATCAAGAAGGCGTTGACAATATTGACGAAATCTTGGAAGTAGCCTATGGTGTAATGATTGCCCGTGGTGACTTAGGAATAGAAGTTGCTCAAGAAAAAATTCCGGGCATACAACGTCTGCTTATCCGCAAAGCTGTAAATGCAAAGAAACCGGTAATTGTAGCTACCCAAATGCTACACTCCATGATAAACTATCCCCGCCCTACCCGTGCAGAAGTAACCGACGTGGCAAATGCTATTTATTATCGTACGGATGCCATCATGCTTAGTGGCGAAACCGCTTACGGAAAATATCCGCTAGAAGCGGTTCAAACCATGTCGAGAATTGCAGAAGAAGCAGAAAGCGGTAAAGTACCCGAAAATGATATAAAAATTAAATACAGTGCTAATTCCAAGGAACCTGACACTACTGCATACCTAGCCGAACAAACAGCAAAAGCAGCTTATAAGTTAGGAACAAAAGCTATCATAACCGATAGTTTTACCGGACGTACCGCCCGATATTTAGCTGCATTTAGAAGCACAAACCCCGTACTAGCCATTTGCTATAAGGAACGTACCATGCGCGAGTTAGCCCTTTCATACGGCGTTTTTGCAAGTTACCAAGCAGAAAGAGCAGATTCAAGAGAATACTTGCTAGATGCCATGGGCGATTTACGTGAAAAAGGAAAAATATTAGACGAAGATTATATTTCTTATCTAAGCGGAAGCTTTGGCCCCGGAGCAGGAACCACATTCCTGGAAATAAATCAAGTAAAGAAAATTTTACATGACCAGAAGAGATATAAACTTCCGGGATTTTAATCTTCATTAAAAAATTTAAAAATGGGATTTTACATGGTAAAATCCCATTTTTATTTTAAACCTTTACATCAAAATTCAGTCTATAACTTTGGTTCAATATTTGTTTATCAAAACATGTTACAAATTACCGTTATCATGAAAAAACAATTCCTATCACTCCTCTTTTTAATCGTTTCTATTACAATGTACGCTCAGGTATCATTAAAAGGAACCATAATTGAACAAAGTAGCAACAAACCCATGCAATATGTCCCTGTTGCTTTAATGAAAGGAGAAACTCCCGTAAAATCAATAATCTCGGCAGAAGACGGTTCCTTTAAACTGGACAAAATTGATATCGGGAGTTATACCCTGAAAATAAGTTTTATGGGCTATACTACCATAAATAAGAAAATTACGATAAGCGGGAAAAATCCTCACGTTGATTTAGGCTCTGTTTTTTTAGCTGATGATGCAAGAGCTTTAAAAGAAGTTGAAGTGGTAGCACAAGCCCCTCAGGTAAAATTTGAGCCTGATAAAAAAGTGTTTTCGGTGGATCAAACTATGGCGGCTTCCGGAGGAAGTGCCACCGATGTGTTGCAAAATATCCCATCCGTAAGCGTGGACAACAGCGGAAACGTATCTTTACGCAACAATTCAAATGTAGTAATTTGGATTAATGGCAAACCAGCCGGACTTACCGATGATAACCAAGGTGAAGTGCTGGATCAGATGCCAGCGGGTAGCATTCAATCCGTAGAACTTATTACCAACCCATCGGCAAAATATAGCGCGGAAGGAAGCGCGGGCATTATTAATCTGGTGATGAAAGAAGATAGAAAAGCCGGTATCTTCGGAAATGTGAGCTCAGGGTTAATCTATCCGGCAAAAGGAAAGTTGGGCGAAAATGAAGGTGCTAATATTAATTTTACGGCAGGGAAATTCGACGGTTATGTCACCTTAGGATTTCGAAACTACAATTATGGAACTGATGCCACGGTGAACCGATATTACTACAACAGCAGCAATATGCTTCGTTACACTTTATACCAGCAAAGCAAGCAACGAAATGATTTAGAAGGATTTATGACCAGATATGGTGTAAACTATCATCCTGACAGAAAGAATACCATCGGCATTTCGGGATTTGTAATAAGCGGTAGCCGTGATGGAACAAATAACTTGGATTACTTGAAAGATAGCGCAGCTACAACGTTGAGTGATTATTACCGGACAAACACATCAAATAATCATCGAACAGGTGGAAACACGGTGCTGGAACATTCGTTACAACTGGATAAAAAAACCGAATTAAATTCTAGTTTATCTTATTCCTTTTTCAATTCGGATGCTGATGCAACTTATATTCAAGGGGTAAACCAAGGGGTGGCAAGTACATTAAATCAAAAACAAAAGACTACGGGGAATAACAAAAGTGCGGAACTGAAAAGCGATTTCTCCAAAAAATTCCACGAAAAGAATAAACTGGAAACGGGATTGGATATTGCTTTGCAGGACAAAACAAGTACCTCTAACTCTTTAAACTTTGAGGACTCAACCTATCAATCAATGCCCTTATTGTATAATGATTATGAATACAAAAGCCAGGTATATTCGTTGTATGGAACTTATAGCACAAGCATCAACAAGTTGAGTATTCAAACTGGGGTAAGGGGTGAATATATTGTTATTGATAACTCTACCAATGGAGTAAATGCCAGCACAAAAAAATATCTTAAGCCTTTTCCATCGGTATTTCTTTCCTATTCATTGCCCAATAAAAATGAAATACAATTAAATTATACCCGAAGAATAAATTTAGCAAAGGGACGACAACTAAATTCTTATAAAGACGTATCCGATTCGACCAATATCAGTTATGGAAATCCTGATCTGAAGCCTGAATATCTGAACTCTTTTGAATTGAACCACATCAAAACCTGGGATAAAAACACACTATCGTCTTCGCTCTATTTCCATTCGACAGAAAATGTGATACAGCAAGTAAGTTTTCTTAATCAAGGGGTACTCAACACCACGTACATGAATGTAAGTCGTTCGGAATCAACCGGATTAGAAATCATTTATCAAAACTCCATGGCCAGATTCATGAATTTTACTACTACCCTTAATATGTATTACCGTAAATTATTATTCAGCAATCTTACTCTTTCCGATGGACAAACGATCCCTGTAAATGGCTCGGATAATTTCTCCTGGACTGCACGCTTAATTGCTAACTTTCTGTTTAGCAAAACATTATCCGGCCAATTGTCAGGAAACTATATTTCGCCTCAAGCTATTAACCAAGGCCAAAGCGAAAAACAATATTACATGGATTTAGGCTTGAAAAAGACTCTATTCAAACGTAAGTTAACCCTTGCGCTTACAGTACAAGATGTATTCCACACCCGCAAAACGGTAAATACAACCTCTTCAACAAAATTTGAACAATATTATGAGGCTGTTCCGCTTGGCCCTACCTGTAGATTTACAGTATCCTACAATTTTGGAACCAACAACGAAAAGAAAAAGAAAAACAATAAAAAGAATAACCTAGAAGACAACAATACGAATGATGATAACAGCTCTGAAGAGTTTTAAACAATGGAAAAGATGCCTAATGATAATAAAAAGGAGGAGCTGTTAGCTCCTCCTTTTTATTATCATTAACGGAGTTCAAATACTGTGCACGGTAGAAACGGTTTGATTTTCGCGGATTAAAACAGCACCTATTTTTTCCACACAAGCTTGAATTGGGGTAAACTCAAACCCTATCCGATGGTTTATTTTTTCGGAGGAATAATACGTTCGGTTTAGCGTAACCCTTGCCGTAGCCCTATCAATAAAAGCCTTCTTACCCGTTATCTTTTGTATTATTTCCATCACCCAAGCCACACTCATGAGCAACGGACGAAAAGCGTTTATAAATGGCCGGCCTACCTTTAGCGAGTCCGCGATCATATTTAGCAATTCGTGGTTCGAGAGATTTTCGCTTACCAGAATAAAACGCTCACCGGTAATAACACTTTCGGTAAGCAGTATCATAGCCCGGCATACATCATCCACACACACATAGCCCGATCCGCCATTGGTATAAACCTGTAAGCCATTTCGCACCATCGTGAAAAGCTGCATGGTACCATTGCCCGGTTTGGCATAGCCCATTATTACTCCGGGATTTACTATCACGGCGGGCAACCCCTTGTCTATAGCATCACACACTATTTTTTCCGAATAATATTTACTTCGTGAGTAAGCAGACCCATTAGCCTCAACGATTCCAAAACAACACTCGTCCACCATACCCTCTTTGACCGAAGCACTTAATGCACCAATGGAACTAACGAAGCAAAACCGTCGCACCCCATTTTTCAACGCCGCATCCACTACATGCTGAGTACCTTTTACGTTTATATCAGTCAAATTATCCTCTTGATTGGAAAAGGAAACTTTGGCGGCACAATGATAAACCGTGTCTATCCCTTGCATGGCTTTTTCCACCGACAAGACATCGAGCACATCACCCTCCACCCACTCTATTTGCTTGACGTAACGGCTTAATTTATCATTGTAGAAATGAAAAATTAACTCTGTTTGCTCAAAGTCGCTTCGTTTTCGTTTCAACGCTCTTACCCTCGCTCCTTTTTGAAGCAAATGCCATAACAAATGAGCTCCCAGCATTCCGGTAGCTCCAGTTAGCAATATTTTATCACACAATTCATTCATTGAGTTTAGTTATTCTATCAAATAAAAATCAAATATACAGAAAGAAAACCGTATTTTTGTAGCCAAAAACGGGAAGGTTACATTTGTAGAACCAAAAGAATAAGATGGTTAAAACCGTATGTGTATATTGTGCCGCCAGTGCAAAAGCAAATCAAGAGTATCTTAGCGCGGCAGAAGAACTCGGAAAATATCTTTCCAAGCATAATGTACATTGTGTTTATGGAGGTGGACATGTCGGGCTAATGGGTTCGTTAGCCGATTCAATGATAAAACATAACGGTGAAATAACCGGAATCATCCCCCGCTTTATGCAGGAAGAGAATTGGAACCACAAGGGCTTAAAAAACCTAATTGTGACCGAAACTATGCACGAGCGTAAAGCAAGAATGGCCTCCATGTCCGACGCAGCCATTGCCCTTCCGGGTGGGTGTGGCACGATGGAAGAGCTGTTGGAAATTATCACTTGGAAACAATTGGGGCTTTACCCAAAACCTATTATAATTGTAAATATAGAAGGATATTTCAATCCACTTATTGAGATGCTGAAAAAAGCGATAGAAGAAAAGTTCATGAAAGCAGAACATGCCATAATGTGGCAAGTAGTGAGCCTACCCGATCAGGTACTGGCTGCTATCGAAAATGAATCGAAATGGGAATATAACACGTTGAACTTTGCTGTTATTTAATGTTATGTCCATAGTTGCCGATTCAACCATATTATCCCAAACAGCCAATACTCATTTGGATGACAGCCTGATAAACGTAGTTCGTGACTCATTAGGAGCCATACACCGAACAGATTCCGTTCAAATAGTGGTAGCCGATTCTTTACGACAAGTTGCAAAAAATTTATCCGGGTTTGTAGGCACCCCACTACCACAAAATGTGGCATCCGAAACATTAACCCCTATTTTACTGTTAATCATATTCTTACTTTACGGGTATGTTTTTACCCGTGGGCGGAAAATGATGTTGGAAACAATTAAAGATTTTTTTTACTTGAAGGAAAGATCCAGTATTTTTATCGATTCCTCTTTAAGGCAAAACCAACTTAGTTTCCACTTTATTTTTATTCTAGTTTTCTCCGGGGCATTGTTTCTTCACGTGCTACTTTACAAGCAAGCTTGCTTTTTATCGTTTCAGAATAAAATAATATATCTAGGGTTATTTGCCCTGCTTATAATGGTATTTTTAGCAGTCAAATACTTTGTGTTTAATGTTTTAAGTTATATTTTTTTTCGCAACAACAATAAAGCATCCATCTTTATCAGGGGATACTTTACCATTCTTTTTGGGTTGGGATTAGGCCTATTTCCACTATCGGTGGGGTTAATTTACACTCCGCCATCGTTTCATCTTTATTTTATCATAGGCGGGTTAATTTTATGCATCATATCATTCCTGTTAATTTTTTATAAAACAAGTCAAATCTTTCTGAATAAAATTTCTTCATTTTTTTACATAATATTGTATCTTTGTACTCTTGAAATATTACCAATCATTATAGTGCTAAAAGCCTTGACCTGAATTAATACTATTGTTCCACAATTTAATTTTTTAATGTTTTGAAAATCAAAAAAATCCTCGTATCTCAACCCAAGCCGACGAGTGAGAAATCTCCTTATTTCGAGATTATTGAAAAATACGGCGTTAAAATTGACTTCAGACCATTCATTAAGGTGGAACCTGTACTAGCCAAAGAATTTCGTCAACAAAAAATTTCTATATTAGAACACTCTGCTATCATCTTTACTGCCCGTACTGGTATCGACCATTTTTTCCGGTTGTGCCAGGAAATGCGTATCGTTGTTCCTGAAGACATGAAATATTTTTGTATCTCCGAAACCGTGGCATTGTATCTTCAAAAATATATTCAGTACAGAAAACGAAAAGTATTTTATGGTGCCACAGGTAAGTTGCCCGAACTTATGGCCGTAATGCAAAAACATAATACAGAAAACTTTCTATTAGCTTGCACCGACGTGCATAATGAAGACATGATAACTTTGCTAGATAAATTCAAATTTAACTATGCCAAAGGAGTGATGTACAAAACAGTAAGTAATGATTTTACAGCGGATGAAGAGTTCAACTATGATATGTTGGTTTTCTTCAGCCCTTCGGGAATTGCCTCCTTGCTGAAAAACTTCCCTGAATTTAAACAAGAAGAAATTCATATTGCCTGTTTTGGAAAAACAACCGCACAAGCAGTAGAAGAAGCTGGGCTTCGATTGGATTTAGAAGTACCACAACCTCAATTTTCTTCCATGACTACCGCCTTAGATTTTTATTTAAAAGAAAACCATAAAGCTGTAAAACACGCTAAATAGCTAATAATAAAATACATATAAACATCCCAAAGGTATCCAAAAAAAGCAATACCTTTGGGATGTTTTCATTTTTAATACCTGTTTTTCATGGCCGACAATTACTCTTTTCCTAAAAAGCAACGCCTCACGGGTGAAATTCGCATCGGCAAGTTGTTTCTACAAGGCAAATCATTTATTGCTTACCCCCTGCGCGTGGTTTATTTAGCAGATGAAAAAAGAGAAGATGCTCCGGCTCGCATCGTAATAAACGTGCCCAAACGGCGTATGAAAAAAGCCGTGGATCGCAACCTGTTGAAACGCCGAATACGCGAAGCATACCGCCTGCACAAAGAAGATTTTCTGGAAAAACTATCGGAGAAAAACTATACACTCAATATAGGTGTTAATTATGTAGCAAATGATAAACAGCCTTTTAGTGTTATCGAGAAAAAAATGATTGAAGCCTTGAACCGAATAGCCGATCAATTACCTTAAATTCGATTGATTATTTGCATAAGCAACACATATCGCACTCCGATTAAATTAGTTAGAGATGAAAAGAATAATATCATTCATATTACTTCTCCCTATTTATTTTTATCAACGAGCCATTTCGCCGATGCTTCCCTCGGCATGCCGATACACCCCCACCTGCTCGCAATATACCATTGAAGCAATAAAAAAATATGGTCCGGCAAAAGGCTTATGGCTAGGCATCAAGCGGATACTACGGTGTCATCCGTGGGGCGGACATGGTTATGACCCCGTGCCATGAGCGAGTTTATCAACATACACAGCCATCAAACGGAATCCTCAGCCTCAAGCATAATCAATTGCTACCCCGCGGAGATAGAACAGTTCGTGCAGCAACACCCCACCCAAATGTGTTCAGTGGGGTTGCATCCCTGGCACATCAACGAACAGTACGAACAAGAGTTGGAAATCGTAGCACGCTTTGCCTTTTCCCCCCAAGTAGTAGCCATTGGTGAAGCCGGATTGGATAAACTTACCGAAACACCTTTCCCCTTACAACAAGCAGTGTTTTTGCAACAAACAGCTATTGCAGAGAAAGTGCAGAAGCCACTCATCATACATTGTGTAAAAGCCTACTCCAAAATCATCCAGCTGAAAAAAGAACTGAACCCCCAAAGCACATGGATAATACATGGCTTTAGAGGAAAAGCATCTATTGCTCAAGAACTTATTCAACATGATTTTTGTTTATCCTTTGGTAAAGGATTGATTTATTTGGAAAACACCATTTGCTCGGTTCCCTTGGAAAAAGTTTTTTTGGAAACAGATGATTCTCCTAATGATATAGAGCAAGTGTATGAAACGTTTTCAAAAACACGACCTGTTTCAATGGAAATTTTAAAAGATCAAGTCAACAAAAACTTTGAAGAAATTTTTCAAAACCGTATCCTATGTTAATTCTATGTTAATTCCAACATTAAACAGTACAATCTATTAGAAAACAATCTAATTTTGCATAGTTGTTCATGCAACTATTATTTTTATTTCGTATGGAAGAATTGCAAATAGATAGGGACGTTGTTTTTGGGGTACTAAGCGGGAAGGTTTCTACAGCCATCAATCGGCGATTATATAGGGATTTTCGTGCCGCGGACATACTTATTACGCCCGAACAATGGACTATTCTTTTATCACTTTCGTACAAAGACGGAATTACGCAACAAGAACTTGCAACAACAACTTTTAGAGATAAACCAAGCATTACCCGCTTGATTGACAATTTAGAAAAAAGTTTGTTGGTAGTTCGTTTAAGCAATAAAACCGATAAACGCATAAACTTGATTCATATTACCAAAGCGGGGCTGGCCTTGAACGAAAAAGCCGGTAAAATAGCGTTGAATGTAATGAAGGATGCTTTGTACGGGGTTAATGAAGAAGAATATCGAGTGGGAGAACAGATTTTAAAAAGAATCTTTATAAACTTAATGTAAATTTTTTATCTATTTAGTTGCATAGACAACAATAAAACAAGATAACATATGAAACGAATTGGTACTTCGATAATGTTTGTGACAATAACCCTACTTAGTCAGGCACAAACAGTGTACAATTTAGAGGATTGCCGACGGTTGGCTACAACTCATAACAAAGACATATTAATTGCCAGCGAAAATGTAAAAGCAGCTAAAAACTTACAAAAAGCAGCACGAACCCAATACCTGCCAAACTTTTCGGCAAACGGAACTTATTTTTGGAACGAGAAAAACATCTCGCTACTGGGTGAAGACAAATACCTACCGATATATAACACGAATGCAAACGGAACAACAAACTTTGCCACCTCGGTAAACAACAAATTTACGCTTGTAAACGGAAGCCCCGTGCCATTGGATGCCAGCGGCACCCCATTCGACCCAACCAAGAACCCCGAAAAGATTCTTTGGAAAAGCTACGCGTACATTCCCAAGGATCAATTTGAGTTTGACACACACAATGTTTTTGCAGGCACAATTATGATGACCCAACCCATCTTCATGGGAGGAAAAATACGCGAGCTGAACAAAATAGCAAAATATACCAAGAAAATAGCCGAAATAAAATTGGATGGAGAAACATCCGATGTTCTTCTTCAAACCGATGAAGCCTATTGGCGTGTGGTGTCCCTAGTAAATAAAGAAAAACTAGCTAAAAGCTATGTAGCACTATTGCAAAAAATGGATAGTGATTTAGAAAAATCTATCGCTTTTGGCGTAGCTACAAAGTCGGACGGATTGAGCGTAAAAGTAAAACTTAACGAAGGCGAAATGTCCTTGCTACAAGTTCAAGACGGACTTTCGTTATCCAAAATGGCTCTAGCTCAAATTTGCGGATTGCCGTTGGAAAGCGATTTCACCTTGGCCGACGAAAACATTCAGCCCCAAGAGCCTGTTACAAAACCGGTAGTGGACATGACAGGAGCCATTGAAAAACGATATGAAGTACAAGGATTAAAGCAATCTATCAACATAGCCGAATCCAACCGAAGAATCATGTTATCCCGCTTCATGCCCAATGCCGGGTTAACTGCCGGATACTTGGTTTCCAACCCCAATATGTACAACGGATACTCCAATGAATTTGCCGGCATGTGGCAAGTAGGCGTAGTGCTCAACGTACCTATTTTCCATTTCGGCGAAAAGCTTTACACCCTAAAAGCTGCTCAAATAGAGAAAAAAATAGCTCAATACCAATTGGATGATGCACGCGAAAAAATTCAGCTAGACATCACTCAAGCTTCATTCAAAATATCGGAAGCCGCCAAAAAGGCAAAAATGACAAAATACAATAAAGATAAAGCACAAGAAAACCTGAAATATGCAACCATAGGTTTTGAATCGGGCGTGATATCCCCCTCCGTGCTGATGGAAGCACAAACAGCTTGGCTGAAAGCTAATTCGGAAGAAATAGATGCCTCCATTAATGTGAAATTATGCGACGTGTACCTGCAAAAAGCAATAGGCGAATTGAAATAAAAAACAGAATGTAGAACAAAAATAAAAAACTAGAAATAATATAAAATTATGGAAACGAGCAAAAGAGATTTTGTAAAAGCAAAAGTATCCAAAAGCAAAGCTAATCTAACCATTGGCTTAGGAGCCTTGTTAGGCGTTGTTCTTCTTGTTTCATTAATCGGATGGATTGTGATGAAACCCGAACCAGAAATAATTCAAGGAGAAGTAGATGCAAATGAAGTACGCGTGTCAAGCAAAATAGCCGGGCGTATTCAAGATTTTAAAGTAGAAGAAGGCAACTCGGTGCAAGCGGGCGAATTGCTTGTTCAGATAAGCTCACCCGAACTATATGCTAAAATAACCCAGGCTGAAGCAGCCGAAAGTGGAGCTCAGGCTCAAAACCTGAAAGCCATGAAAGGTGCTCGCAAAGAAATAATAGGTGGCGCTTTTGAGCAATGGCAAAAAGCTAAAGCCGGACTTGATATTGCACAAAAATCATTTGAAAGAGCAAAGAAACTGTATAACAACCAGGTAATTCCTGCTCAAAAATACGATGAAGCACAAGCTCAATACAATGCAGCCGAAGCTACCGAAAGAGCAGCCAAATCTCAATACGACATGGCTAAAAACGGTGCCGAACGCGAAGACAAACTTTCGGCCAAAGCATTAGTAGAAAGAGCAAAAGGAGCCGTAACAGAAGTAAAATCCTACGTGCCCGAAACACAACTTACAGCCCCTATTTCAGGCGAAATATCCGAAATTTTCCCTAAACAAGGAGAGCTTGTAGGGCAAGGGGCTCCTATTATGAGCATCGTGGACTTGAGTAGCTGCTGGCTTACATTCAACCTGCGCGAAAACTTATTGTCAAAAATAAAGATGGGAACCATCCTCACTGCGAACATTCCGGCACTGAATAACCAACAAATTAAGGTGAAAGTAACCTTTATCAAGGCATTGGGAAGCTATGCCACCTGGCGGGCAACCAAAACATCGGGCGAATTTGACGTGAAAACATTTGAAGTAAGAGCTAAACCCATTACCCCTGTTAAAGATTTACGCCCAGGTATGAGTGCTATTTTGATAGATAAATTATAATCATTACAGATTAAAAAACGCGTTTGTATGCTTACTAAAAAAGAAAACGGCTTTAAAAAGGTAGTCTATCGTGAAATCGGATTGATGGTGAAGCACCCCATCTATGTGATTATGATAGTGCTTATCCCTTTAGCCAGTTACATCTTTTTTGCCTCTTTAATGCCCGAAGGCCTGCCCGAAAAGTTACCTGTCGGCGTTATTGACCACGACAATTCCATTGTTTCCCGCAAAATGATACGGCAAATAGATGCCACCGCTCAAAGCAGCGTGGTAGGCCATTATCTTAATTTCTCGGAAGCAAAAAAAGATTTGCAAAAGGGTAAAATTTATGGCTTTGTAGAAATTCCAAGCAATTTTGAACGGAACTTGATGTCAAGCAACCAGCCCAAAATTTGGTTCTACTATACACAGGCATTCTATATACCCGGCTCGCTCACGCTGAAAAGCTTTAGCTTCATGCTGTCCACCCTTTCGGGAGGAGTAAACCTGCAAGCACGATTGCTTAGAGGACAAACCGAACGCGAAAGCATGGCTCAAATTCAACCCATAGCCCCGGATATTCACCCTATCGGAAATCCGTACATCAATTATTCCGTTTATCTTATCGACACTATCATTCCGGGGGTATTGGAACTTATTATTTTGCTCACCACCGTGTACGCAATCGGAATTGAACTGAAGTACAAAACATCAAGACAATGGATGAAGTTGACCAACAACTCCTATTTAAAGGCGTTAACAGCCAAGCTCCTCCCCTACACCATCTCCTTCATTATCATGGGGATGCTGTACGACGTAATTTTGTTTAAGTTTTTGCACTACCCGATGAATGCCAATATCCTATGGATGTTTTTAGATACCGCCATGCTAGTAGTAGCGGCGCAGTCGGTAGGCGTGTTTATGATAGGCCTTATGCCCGTTATTCGAGATGGGTTGAGCTTTGCTTCTCTTTACGGGGTGTTGGCCTTTTCCTTTTCAGGCTTCTCATTCCCTATTGAAGGGATGATTCCGCCTGTTCAAGGGCTAAGTACCATATTCCCATTACGTTATTATTTTAAAATATATCAAAACTTTGCACTAAACGGGTTGAGTTTCCAATATGCAGCAACCAGTTTCCTTTGCATGTGTGTCTTTTTGTTGTTGCCGTTGGTAGTTTCCGTCCGGCTGAAAAAAGCATTGATATATCAAAATTATCCCAAAAAATAAGTAAGGCTTTACAATGATGGATAATAAAGTTAATATTAAATCGATTATATCTGCATTAAAAGATACCATTCAGATTACCTGCTCCGAACTCAGACACGTGTTCAAAGATTCGGGAGTACTGATTATTTTCTTTGGTGCCGGGCTATTCTATCCGCTTATTTACGGGTTAACCTATTTTAATGAGGCTCTTCACGAGGTACCCATTACGATGGTGGACTACTCGCACTCGGCGTTAAGCAGAAACTTCATTCGCGAACTGGATGCAACGCCCGATGTGAAAGTAAAATATCAATCACCATCAATGGAAGAGGCTCAATTGCTATACGCACAAAAAAACGTGTACGGCATCATTTATATACCTTCTTCATTCTCAAAAGATATTCAAACCGGGCAACAAACTCATGTTTCGGCCTATACTAGCATGGCCAGTATGCTGTACTACAGGGCAATATACTCTGCCGTCAACTATGTGGCCTTAGACATGGGGCACAAAATCCAGATAAAAAACCTAATGGCAAAAGGCTTAACCCAGCGACAGGCCGTGGTTTCGGCAAGCCCCATCTGGTTCGAGGGGAAATCGCTATACAACCCCAAAGCCGGGTATGGTTCGTTCTTAGTGCCATGTATCTTAATTTTAGTGTTACAACAAACCTTGGTGCTGGGTATCGGTATCCTGGCAGGTACGGCACGGGAGGAAAACACGTTTCACAACCTGATTCCTTTACAACAGAAATTTCACGGCACCCTGCGTATCGTTATCGGCAAATCAGCAGCCTATTTCTTACTATACTGCTTCGTGGGAGCCTATAACTTATTAGCCATACCTCACATCTTTAACCTGCCTCAGTTGGTGGATTTCTGGACATTGTCGATATTCATTCTGCCCTATTTACTGGCATGTGTTTTCTTTGCCATGTCGTTGTCAGTATTCTTTGGCGATAGGGAGGTAGTATTCCTGCTGTATTTATTTTCATCCCTACCCCTATTGTTCATGTCGGGAGCCATGTGGCCACAAGGGCATCTGCCTGTTTTTTGGAAAACAGTGTCCTATTTCTTCCCTTCAACAGTGGGAATCCAGGGATTTATCAAACTAAATTCCATGAAAGCCACGCTTGCCGACGTTAGTTGGGAGTACGTCATGCTATGGGTACAAACAGCGGTTTATTTCATCTTTGCCTTCTTTGTATATCGCTGGCAAATATTGAGTAGCGAAAAAAGGCGAATCGCCAACAAATAAAGATCCTTGTTTTGATTAACTTTGGAACAAAATTTAAGTCAGTATGAAAAGAATCTGCTTCATAATGAGTTTTTTGCTCCTTGGTTTTTCATTCGCGTTTTCCCAGCAGCTTTTAAAGCCCGATTCGTTAGGGCTGAAACTACAAAAGCTATACCTTAACATGCACATTGAAACAGGTTGGCTCAACGGGCAACATGTAGATTGGCGCACCGGAAAGCAGGACGACCCGAATGCTACCACCGAAAACACCACCCATTGCAGTGCCTTTGTAGCAGCAGCGTGCGACCGCATGGGCATTTACATACTTCGCCCGCCGGAACACGAACAGGAGCTACTAGCCAACGCACAATACAACTGGTTACTCTCAGCCAAAGGGAAAGTAAACGGATGGCGACAGCTAAATAAGACAGACTACAAAACCGCACAACAATATGCCAACCAAGGCTACATGGTAGTGGCCACGTACAAAAACCCCAACCCGCAGCGAGCCGGGCATATAGTATGTGTAATGCCTTCGGAAATAGAGCAGGACAGCTTGCAACAGAACGGTCCATTCATAATTCAATCCAGCAGGATAAACAACTCGAATATAAAATTCCGCACGGCCTTCCATCGCGTCATTAAAAAACAATGGCCGGCACAAAACGTGTTGTTTTTCTACAACACGAAGCGGGTAAAATAGCATGGTTGCCTTCGACTTTGCTCAGGCACCAGAGTAAAAATGCCCTTGTAAAAAAGTTTTTTTACATAGACAAGAAAAAATAATATTACTTTTCAACAATAAGAATTTGGTAAGTACGAAATCTTACCTATCTTTGCAAACCCAAAAGGGAAAGTAAAGTATTAAACAAATTTATATAGGCGGCAATGAAAAGAACATTTCAACCTTCGAACAGAAAAAGAAAAAACAAACACGGATTCCGTGAAAGAATGGCTAGTGCTAATGGTCGTCGTGTATTAGCTGCACGCAGAGCTAAAAACAGAACCAAACTTAGCGTTTCTGACGAAGTAAAAGGAAAATAATTTTGCTTTAGCAAGATACTTAAAAGTAAAGGCTTAATATTAGGCCTTTACTTTTTTTGTTTATAGCTGTTTCTGACGATTTTTTTATAATTTTGACCTGTCAAAAAAAATAACAAGTTGAAAATTCAGCATTATGGATTCTAAAAAAATAAATGAGCTTCTCAAATTCATTTTTAGCAAACAATTCCTTAAACATTTAGGTATAGCCATAGGAGTTATTGTATTTTTAGCCATGATAGCATTATTATCTTTACGCTTTTACACTCACCACGGCGAATCAATAGAAGTACCCAACCTAAAGGGAATGAAGCTGGACAAAGCCATGGAAGTGCTCAACGATATGGATTTAACCTACGAGGTTGTGGATTCCGTTTACATGCCTCAACTGCCTCCGGGTACGATTGTAGAACAAACCCCCGCGGCCAACGAAAAAATAAAAAGATATCGGGACGTTTACCTGATCATAAATTCATACGCAAAACCCATGATTTCATTGCCCGACGTACGCGATTTGTCATATCGTAATGCCAAGGCAACATTGGAATCTCAGGGCTTAAAAGTAATCGGTGTTGAATATGTTCCTTCCGAATATAAAGATCTGGTTCAAGACGTTAAGTGTGGCGGAAAAATTATAGCTCCGGGAACCAAAATAAGAAGGGAAACCGGCGTAATTTTAGTTGTAGGTGGCAACGTAGGTGTAGGCAAAGAAGTACCTACCCCAAGTTTTCATGGATTAAAATACGATGCCGCTATTAAACAAGCCAACAGCGACTCGTTAAGTATTCGCAGTGCTCAATTTGATGTTGCACCTAAGAGTAAGGCGGATTCGGCACTCTTCTTTGTGTACAAACAAGACCCTATAAAAGGTACCCCTATAAAAATAGGAAGTTCCATTAATATCTGGTTAACCAAAGACAAATCCCTACTATCCGAACCGGAAGAAGAATATGCTACAAAACAAGATTCTGTAAAAAAGCCTCAAACCCAGAACAAAAAAGATATAGAGGAATTCTTTAAATAAGCATGAATGGCTGAAGACTTTGTACCGGAATTGGAAGACGAATTGGACGAACTTGAGGGCAGTGCCCCCGAACAAGAACTGTTTGAGCACCATCGTTTTGTAGTAGATAAAGGGCAATCGTTAACCCGCATTGACAAATATTTGGTAAACACCATGCCCGATGTTTCGCGAAACCGCATTCAAGCAGCTGCCGAAGCACAGGCCATATTGGTGAACGGGAAACCCGTGAAATCCAACTACCGGATAAAACCATTGGATGTAATTTCCATTCAAATGGCCTATCCTCCGAACGAATTCGAGATTATCCCACAAGATATTCCTATCAACATCGTGTATGAAGACGAGGATTTGCTGATTGTAAACAAACAACCGGGACTGGTGGTGCATCCGGGGTTCGGCAATTTTGAGGGTACGCTGCTCAATGCCATAGCCTGGCACATGAAAGATAACCCCGATTTTGATGTAACCGACCCTCGCTTGGGATTGGTGCATCGAATAGATAAAGATACATCCGGCTTATTGCTAATAGCGAAAAACGAGAACGCGAAGACCAAACTCTCCAAACAATTTTTTGACAAAACAACCCACCGCCGCTATGTAGCCTTGGTGTGGGGTAACGTGGAAAATGAGGAAGGAACCGTAGAAGGAAATATTGGCCGCAACCCGAAAGACCGCATGCAAATGGCCGTGTTTCCGCCGGACAGTGAGCTTGGCAAGCATGCTGTGACCCATTACACGGTATTGGAACACCTGGGGTATGTAACCCTTATTGAATGCCGCTTGGAAACAGGCCGCACGCACCAAATACGTGTACACATGAAGCACATAGGTCACACGCTTTTTAACGATGCTCGCTATGGCGGCAACGATGTGCTGCGTGGCACCACCTTTGCCAAGTATAAAACCTTCGTACACAATTGCTTTGAAATATGCCCACGGCAGGCTCTGCATGCCAAAGAACTGGGTTTCATTCATCCCCGCACAGGCGAATTTATGCTTTTCAATTCCGAAATTCCGCAGGACATGCAGGCTTTAATAGAAAAATGGCGCGGATATATTTCTAGCAGACCTGTGGAATAAAAGCCGAAGGTAGCCGAAGAGACTCCCCCCTACTTCCATTTTCCCAATTATAAATTATGAATTATAAATTACGAATTAATCATTAGTTCTTATCTTTGCACCCACAATTCAAAAAGAACGGAAAATGAAAAAAAACATTGCTATTGTTGCCGGGGGAGATCAATCGGAAGTAGTTGTGTCGCTCAAAAGTGCACAAGGTCTTTACTCCTTTATCGATAAAGAAAAATATAATCTATATATCGTTATTATTCAAGCCAATAACTGGAGCGTTCAGTTGGAAGAAGGCAAAGAATTGCCCATCGACAAAAACGATTTTAGCTTCACGCTGGATGGCAAAAAGATTACGTTCGATTGCGCCTACATCACTATTCACGGCATTCCCGGCGAAGACGGCAAGCTACAAGGCTACTTTGAAATGATAGGTATGCCATACAGTTGTTGTGACGTGCTGGCTGCCGCCATCACCTTCAACAAGTTTACTTGCAATAACTACTTAAAAAGCTTTGGCGTAAAAGTGGCCGATTCCGCACTCATTCGCAAAGGACAAAAAGTAGATGCACAAACCATTGTAGATCGTTTAGGGTTGCCTTGCTTTATAAAACCCAACGTGGGTGGTTCTAGCTTCGGAGTGACGAAAGTGAAAAACGTGGCCGAAGTAGCCGGTGCGGTAGAAAAAGCTTTCAAAGAAGGCGATCAGGTAATTATAGAATGCTTTATGCAAGGCACGGAAATTACCTGCGGCGTGTATAAAACGGACAAAAAAGAAGTGGCTTTCCCTATTACCGAAGTGGTAAGCCACAATGAATTTTTCGATTTCGATGCCAAATACAACGGTCAGGTGGAGGAAATTACCCCTGCCCGCCTTTCAGCCGAATTAACCGCACGAGTGCAGAAACTCACGCTAGCCATTTACGATATTATCGGGTGCAAAGGCATTGTGCGTATCGACTACATCATCACGGAAGGCGATGTAATTAACCTGCTTGAAATAAACACTACACCGGGAATGACTGCCACAAGCTTTATTCCACAGCAAATTAAAGCTGCCGGGTTAGACATCAAAGATATTATGGACGACATTATTGAATTTGCCATCAGCAAAAAATAAAAAAATGTCCATTCGCGAATAAAAACTGAATTTTTATTTCACAAAAACCATGTTTTCGGAGAATTATTTCTTCATGAAAAACGTGGTTTTTGTGTTTATATAAATATTTATTTTTTGCTGAACCGCCCTTTTTATCGTTGCGAATACTCCAAAAAAACAATTGTTGATAAGTTTTTTCGCAAGTATTAATTTTTTCTTGTATTTTAGTCATTGTAAAGAATAAAATTTTATGTACACTGTTGAGCAAACGCAAGAAATTGTAAGCCAGCTGTTTGACAATATTCATTGGGATGATGAACCAACTGGTTTATACGCTCCTATTGGCTATGTCCTTGCACTGGGAGGAAAAAGGATCCGTCCGACATTGACGCTACTGGCAGCCAATTTATTTACTGATAATATTCAATCGGTTACAAGTGCCGCCATCGGGTTGGAAGTTTTTCATAATTTCACTTTGTTGCATGACGACATTATGGACAAAGCCCCGGTAAGGAGAAATCAGCCCACGGTACACATGAAATGGAATGAGAGCACAGCCATTCTTTCGGGCGACGCGATGTTGATAAAAGCGTATCAATACATAGCTCAAATACCCGAAGAAAAGCTTACCGAAGCGTTGGCTCTCTTTTCAAAAACAGCGTTGGAAGTTTGCGAAGGACAACAATTGGATATGGATTTTGAATCTAGAAAAAACGTTTCCGAAGAAGAGTATTTGGAAATGATTCGCCTCAAAACAGCCGTGCTACTGGCGGCTTGCCTTAAAATAGGAGCTTTGGTAGGAGGCGCTGATGCCGTGGATGCACAGCGACTGTACGACTTCGGGATTAATATCGGACTGGCATTCCAACTAAAAGACGATTTGCTGGATGTATATGGTAACCCTGAAACTTTTGGCAAACAAATAGGTGGCGATATCCTTTGCAACAAGAAAACGTATTTGCTGATAAAAGCGTTGGATAAGGCGGACAACTCACAAAATGAAAAATTAGCCTATTGGCTCTCGGAAGAAGAAACGGAAAACCCTGAAACAAAAATAAAAGCGGTAACGGAAATATACAATCAAACCGGAACAAAAACGATTTGTGAAGAAAAAATGGATGAATACTTTGCTATTGCCTTGAGCCATTTAGCAAAAGTAAACGTACAGGAAGAAAAAAAGAAGCAACTCTCTCAATTGGCAAACAAATTAATGTTTAGAGAAGTTTAAAAATTATAAGCCTATGCCTTACAGACGATTACCCAATACAGACCAAGCCCGGTTGCGTGCTTTACGGAAAGCCATAGAACAACATGAGCAGTACAATGATGTAAATGATTTAGCCTTAACCTATAAGTTGGTACATGAAGCCAAGGTGTCTTTAAACAATTTTGAAAAAACACAAGCTCAGTACAAACAAGCTCTTGATTCGCAAGTATCTACAAATAGAGATTACCAGCATGTGGCACGAAATGCCCGTTTGTACGTATCTCACTTCATACAGGTGCTAAACCTCTGCATCATTCGTAACGAAATAAAGAAAGAACACAAAATTTTTTACAAGCTCGACCCGGATAATTTTTCCGTACCCGATTTGAGCACAGAAGCCGCCGTGCTAGAATGGGGACAAAACCTGATTGACGGGGAGGCTGAACGCATGCGCAAAGGGGGTACACCGATGTTTAACCCTACCATTGCCAAGGTGAAAGTTCATTACGATATTTTTAAAGAATATAAGACAAGCCAGAAAATATATCAGCAAAATACCTGTCGCTATTTGGACATTGTAGCCAACATGCGCGAAACGGTAGATGCGATTATTCAGGAAATATGGAACGAAGTTGAAGCAAAATTTGTACATTTGTCTCCATACAAACGATTAATTGAGTGCCAAAAGTACGGTTTAGTGTACTATTACCGACGAGGTGAGAAAGAACTTACCCCCGAATCGGACGTAGAAGCTCACGCCGTGGAGGCCAAAATATATTAATGTCGAACCCATTAAATCACAGTTGTTTTGATTAAGAAATTTACCATTTTTTCCATTTTCATATTGCTTCCTCTTTCAAGTTTCGCACTTTTTGGAAGACATCATCATAAAGAGAATAAGAAATCATATAGGCATTCCTCTTCATCTCTATATTCTTCCACGTTGGATTACAATCCGTGTGGACAATATAGCTTACATCCTTTAGTTGATTCTTTGCTTACCTTCGCGTTTGCACACTTGAACAGGCCTTATTGCAGTGGTTCGACCGGACCAAGTTCTTTCGACTGCTCGGGGTTTACCAGCTATGTGTACAACCACTTCGGCTATAAACTTGACCACAATTCGGGTGCTCAGACCTCTTTTGGAATGGAAGTTTCAAAGAATGAGCTACAACCTGGTGATTTGGTTTTCTTTAAAGGAAGAAATGCCAAGGCATCAAGGGTGGGTCATGTAGGCATTGTTTCTTCGGTAAAAGAAGACGGCTCTTTTACATTCATACACGCGGCTAACGGAACGGGTATTTCCAACGACAATAGTACCGGTGATTATTATACTAGACGCTATGTAACCGCCAGACGGATTATAAGCCAAGATAATAACGACCTTATACCTAAATTTTTGCAACGGCCAACTCCGGCCAAAGCTCCGGCTCCTAAAGAAAATATTTTAATTGTACCTGAAACTGATTCAGAACAAGATGCTCCAAAAAAAGAAGCTAATGCAACGCCTTCATCCATAAAAGTAGAAAAAGGCCAAAACCTTTATTCAATAGCCAAACAATACAATTGCAGCCTGAAACAACTGAAGGAATGGAATAATCTGAAATCGAAAAAATTAAAAGTCGGACAAGAGATAAAACTTAATGGCGACGATTCGGACACAAATACAAAGGAAGCTCAAGCTAATAATAATCAGGAACAGGACGTTAATTCAAACGACCAACAGGAACAAGAAAAAGGAAGAATTCTTATCCACCATGTAAGAAAGGGTGAAAACCTCTTCGTTATAGCACAAAAATACGGCTGTACGGCCAACGATTTACGCAAGTGGAACAATTTGCCAACGGCATCGGTTCGTCCCAACCAGAAGCTTTATATAGGGGCAAAAAAGCAATCAAACTCGCCTACATATTACATTGTACAAAAAGGGGAAACTCTTAGCAAGGTTGCCGAAAAGAATCAAACCTCGGTTTCAAAGCTGAAAAAGTTGAATCATTTAAGCACAACTAGAATACAAGAAGGAAATCACTTACAAATACAGTAAGTGGTTTCTTATTCTAAATTTTCTAAGATATTGTTCTCGATTTTATTTAAAATATTTAATAAAATTTCTTGTTCGGAATCACTTATTCCTTTTAAAGTAATATTTGTAGATTTTTCCCAACATTTTGTAATTGGTTCTTTTATATCCTCTGCTTTGGGTAATAAATAAATATTAATTATCCTACTATCTTTATCATTCTTTCTTTTGTTTACATATTCTAATTTCTCAAGCTTATCAATTATTCTTGTAACATTTCCAAAATCCTTTTTTGATTTTGCAGCTATTTCTCCAATAGACAATCCATTCTCTTTCCACAAATAATACATTATAACCCACTGTTCGGGCGTTATTTCTAAATTATTCTCTGCAATAATTCTATATACTTGCCTTTTTAATAATATGGCAAGGGTAGCAATTCTATGATTTATAGTATTATCTAAATTATATTCCATTTTCTATCCTTTGTTTTACTTTTTTCCACGCGTGAGTCCCTTGCAAACAGGATTCATTAAAGGTGTAATACAACTTTTTGAATCGAGACATGGGTATAGACAACGTTAATATATTTGATTCCACATGCGGGCGAACCGAAGGATCAAACAATCCTAAAAATGAACGATGTCCATTATTTTGATTTTCGACAACTGTTTGTGCAATCATTGAACTACAACCGGAACCGAAGGGTGCTGAAACGGCATCGGGGCTATTGGTATCAAATAATACCCACGAAACAAGACCTGACAATACATCCGGGGTGGCGAAAAAAATCAATCCTTCTATATCTTCGAAATTTTCAACTTTGTCTATAGATACAAAATTAAGAAACCTTTCAGATTTTGATGATATTTTTAAATCGTTTATAAATTGAGAAACTAAATCAGAAGTTACTTTGTAGCGTTCTTTTTCAGAAACAAAATTATGTAAAGAGGGTGTTGCTTCGGTATAGCCCGTATAAACTTTACCCCCACGGCACGAAATTGTATTTTCATCCAGACTGACAAATTCCCCTTCTCGTGCAGATTTTAAATAAGCAATAAAGCAACCAGCTGTTTTTTGCGGTGTAGAAACTGGCTTATCCGAATACCAAAATGCAATGGGCAATTCATAGTTGCCGAATGCATTTCTAAAATTATCGATAAAAACTTCTTTTTTCATATCAAAAACTATTTAAATATTTGTCATGACAAATAAAACAAATATATTTGTCATGACAAACAACAAATAGATATAAGTCACAAAAAATTTCAAAAAATGAATAAATTAAATGCTAAAGGAGTAAAAATATTAAAAATAGGTCATTTAGTTTTTGCTATGATGTGGATAGTAGGAGTCATGGCTATGGCTATTATCTCATTATTGAAATCACAGTCGGGTGACGAACTATATGCTACATATCACATATCCCGAATTATCGATAATTCATTAGTTATCCCAGGAGCAATGTCAACTGTAATAACAGCAATAATATATGGTATATTTACTAACTGGGGCTTTTTTAAGCATAAATGGATAATAGTGAAGTGGATTGTGTCAATTATTGTTATCCTTGTAGGGACATTCTATTTTAGTCCATTACTTGATAATTGTCTTGAAGTTGCTGATACGAAAAGAAATTTAGCATTAACAGATCCAACGGTTCTTCACGATTCATTTATCACAACTATAGGTGCTTTTTGTCAAGCCTGTATTTTGCTATTTTTAATTGCAATATCTGTGATTAAGCCTTGGAAAACAAAAAAATTAAAATAAAAGTAATTCTATCGTGGTTAAATCTTTTCATAATTTTTCCCAAAAATGTAAAAGGTTCGGCACGGCGGCTAGGGGAGGTTTATCTCTTTTTTTGAAAAAATTCTTTCATTAATGCGGCACATTTGTCTTCCATCACACCTGAAACCAATTCTGTTTTTGGGTGCAAGGCTCGCGGAGCGTAAATATGAAAGCCTCTTTTTTCGTCCACAGTACCATATACCACTTTGCTTATTTGCGACCAGCCTAGGGCTCCTGCACACATCACACAGGGCTCCACGGTGACGTAAAGAGTACAGTCAGTTAAATATTTTCCGCCCAAGGCTCCGGTAGCAGCAGTAATGGCCTGCATTTCGGCATGGGCGGTTACATCATTCAAGTGCTCGGTGTAGTTGTGTGCACGGGCAATTATCCGGTTTTGGCATACTACCACGGCACCAACAGGTACCTCGTCCATGTCAAAAGCTTTTTGAGCTTCTGTTAAGGCTTGTTTCATAAAGTACGCGTCGTCGAACATGTGGAGGCTATGCTATGTTAATCATACCGAAAGAGGCTATTAGAATGAAGCCTAAGGCAAAACCGGCTATTGTTTGCAACGGCGTGTGTACGCCCAGCACGATACGTGCCATGGATACAAAACCTGCGGCTACAAAAGAAAAAGCCAATACCCAGGTGGAATTAATACCTAAACGGAAAGAAACAATTAGAATGGCTGCACACAAACAGCCCATGGCACAAAGATGTGCACTTATTTTCCATTTAATGTTTATAATTGTTACCAGTGTGGTTGCTAACACACAGCCCGCCATCATGGCTACAATATAAACAGGCATGTAAATACGCCACAAAAAGATTAATGCCGCTATGTATGAGAATATTGCAAACAAATAGGGTAATGTTCTTTCCTTGCCTTCGGAAAGAGCGACGGAGGAAACCACCCCAACTTTTTTCAGGATAAGAATAGCCATAAGTGGAACGATGGCGGTGAGTATAAATATGGAAATAACGGTAAATAACTTATAATTGAATTGGGTATAGGTAAACAAACCGGCTTGAAAAAGCAAGAGAAGGCCATAGGTAGGTATTAACAACGGCTGAAAGATGGTAGAGATAATATGTCCTAATTTTTGCATCATTGTTTAATTATTAAAGCATTTTTCGCAAACGGGCAACCGGAATATCCAGTTGTTCTCTATATTTTGCCACGGTACGGCGGGCAATAACATAACCTTTTTCCTTCAAAATATCGGCCAATTGCTCATCTGTAATTGGTTTTCTTTTATTCTCGTTTTCAATACAGGTTTGCAAGATGCTCTTTATTTCGCGGGAGGAAACTTCTTCCCCTGTATCGGTTTGCATGGATTCGGAAAAGAAGAATTTCACGGGATACACGCCAAAATCGGTTTGTATATACTTACTGTTGCTCACCCTGGAAATGGTGGAAATATCCAAACCCGTTAACTCAGCCACATCTTTAAGAATCATAGGGTGAAGCAAGGTTTCGTCACCCTTCAAGAAAAATTCTTTTTGAATATTCACGATAGCCGTCATGGTTATCAGCAAGGTGTTGTGCCGTTGTTTGATGGCATCTATAAACCATTTGGCTGAATCCAGCTTTTGCTTTACAAACATCACGGCATCTTTCATTTCGCGGTTTTTCTTGTTCTTGGAATAATCCTGAAACATTTCCTGATACGTGTTGCTTACCCTTAGTTCGGGCACGTTCCGATTGTTCAGCACCACGTAGGGTTCACCGTTTTCCACTTCAAGAACAAAATCGGGAACTACTTGCTGCATGTTTCTTTCCAACAAACTACCCCATGCATTTCCGGGTTTCGGATTAAGCTTTACTATCTCGGCAGAGGCTCTTTTAAACAAATCTTCGCTGATATCAAGCCTTTTAATTATTTTTTCAAAATGTTTTTTGGTAAATTCATCAAAGAAATCTTTGATAATTATACCGGCTGTCTTTATATTGCTTGTTTGTTCTTTGCGTTGTATTTGAAGTAATAAACATTCCTGTAAATCGCGAGCTCCTACACCGGCAGGCTCAAAATCCTGAACAATGGCCAATAGGCTTAGCAATTCTTTTTTAGAAACATCTATGCCTAATTGGAACACAATATCATCCACCATGGCTTCAACTTCACGGCGCAGATAGCCTTCTTCATCAATGTTTCCTATTATATATTCGGCAAGCTGTTCTTCTCTTTCGGTAAGGTTTCGAAGATGAAGTTGGTCAATTAAATATTCGTGAAAAGTAATTCCGGCAGAAAAAGGTATATCTTCCTTTCTATCGTCTTTAGAGCTGTTGCTAGTTTGTAATTTATAGTCGGGAATATCATCGTCCTGCATGTATTCATCCAAATCAATATCATCGTTGTTTCCTCCATCAGGGTTTTCAAGCAAATCCGCATCTTCGGAAGTCACTTCTTCTGTTCCTTCTTCCAGCGCAGGGTTCTCCTCCAACTCTTGATGAATGCGTTCTTCCAATTCAATAGTTGGTATTTCTAAAAGCTTGATTACCTGTATTTGCTGAGGCGAAAGCTTCTGTTGTAATCGTTGTTGTAAACTCTGGTTAAGCATAAAAAAACAAAGTTACTATTGAAAGTATCGACAAAAATAGTCGAAATAAATTTTTAGTATTTAAAACTACTACCGCCCAAAAACTCTCTTAAAAGGGATGTAGGGGGTATTTCTCTATCATAAACCGGTAGGAAGAATTTTAAAAACTTCAGCAACCGATGTGCTTCGGTATATTCGTTGCTATTGCGCGGAACTTCTGCCAATATAGGTTCTACATATTTTTTCAACGCGGCAAATTCAAAAATCAAGGCGGAATTAAACATCACATCGGCATTTTCCTGGTATGGAAAAATCCATTTGTCTTCTCCTTTTCTCACGCTTTGCCAACGACCTATGGTTTCCTGCGCACTATACCCGCGGTAACGATAATCTCTAAGAATACGGCGAAGCAACCTATTATCGGTGGTAGGAATCCAGTTATGGTTATCCAGCGAAATGGTTGTCAATGCCGAAACATATATCTTGAATTTGGTTTCATCTGGAATGGTAGGCGTAAGCGTTGGATTTAACGCGTGAATACCTTCCATCAAGATGATATTATCTTTTTTAAGCTTTATCTTTTCTCCCTTAAAAACTCTTTTTCCAGTTTCAAAGTTAAACGATGGAAGTTCTATTTCTTCACCATTTAATAATTGAGTGAGTTGTTTATTGAAAAATTCAATATCCAAGGCTTCTATCGATTCAAAGTCATAGTCACCATTTTCGTCATGCGGAGTATGTTCTCTATTTACAAAATAATTGTCCAACGAAATGCTGAGCGGATGAACTCCGGCTGCTCGTAATTGTATGGAAAGCCTTTTGCTAAAGGTTGTTTTGCCTGAAGATGAAGGCCCGGAAATCATTACAAAACGAGTTTTATCCAAATTATTAATCAATCTATCAGCAATACCTGCAATTTTTTTCTCGTGCAAGGCTTCTACAATTTTTATCAGGTCGTATGACTTTTTTTCTTTACAAGCCAAGTTAAAATCACCCACGTTGCTCAACCCCATGATACTATTCCACCCGATGAATTCTTTAAATATTTCATACATCTTAGGTTGAGGTATTACTTCTTCCAGCTCCGTGGGGATGGTGCGGGATGGTATTCTCATTAAAATACCATCATAGCAGGGTAGGATGTCGAACAAACGCAAATGCCCCGTACTAGGCAATAAAGCCCCGTTATAATAATCAAAATACCCGTCTAATTCGTAATATTCGGCATAAGGCCGGCTAAGCGTTTCCAACAAAATAACCTTGTCCATTTCGTTGCGTTCGCGAAACAATTGAATGGCTTCATCCCCTTGTTTTTCATGACGAATAATAGGCAAATCTTTTTGGATGATTTCAGCCATTCGGCTTTTGATTTGTTTTACATCATCCTCGGTTAGCTTTCGTCCTAAATTTTTAATATTACAATAATATCCTTTGGAGAGTGGATGCTCTACAAACAATTGTGCTTGCGGAAACAAATCGTAAAGTGCCTTGGACAAAACAATACAAAGGCTACGCACGTAAACTCGCATACCTGATGAACTGGTAATTTCAACAAATTCAATGTCCTTGGGCTTGTAAACGGCAAAATTCAAATCCTCCGATTTATAATTAACCTTTGCCGAAACAACTTGATTGGTACAAGGCAAATTCAAATCATCAATCATCTCCAATAGGGTTGTCCCTATCGGATATTCTTTATATGTATTATTACTTTTGCAATAAATGGTAATTGTTTTGGTCATATTTAATTTTATCCTTTAAATTTTTAAACAAAAAGAACTTCCCCTTTTAAGTTAATATAATACGACGGGTTAAAATTACATCAATTTTTGCTATCTTTTATGCCCTAAAGAAATAAAATAGGTTTAACTTTGTAAACGAATTTTTAGGAGTTTGCTCCGTTCAAAATAAAGATAATAATTTTTTTCAATATATAGTTATGAAGCTCTTTGATGTATATCCGCTATTTAATATCAACATAGTAAAAGGCAATGCTTGCCAAACCTATGATGATCAAGGAACTGAATACTTAGATTTATATGGCGGACACGCGGTTATTTCTGTTGGACACACACATCCATACTATGTTCAGAAATTGACCGAGCAACTAAATTCTTTGTCTTTCTATTCTAATTCAGTTATAAATAAACTACAAGTAGAACTGGCTACAAAGCTTGGCAAACAGTCGGGCTACGATGATTACAACCTTTTTTTAATTAATTCGGGGGCGGAAGCTAACGAAAACGCGTTGAAATTAGCTTCGTTTTACAATGGAAGAAAAAAGATTGTTGCTTTTAAAAAGGCATTTCATGGTCGTACGTCAGCCGCCGCACGTGTAACGGACAATCCTAAAATTATAGCTCCTATTAACGATAATATTTCTGTAGAATATCTTCCTGTTAACGATATAGAAGCTGTACGGAAATCATTGAAAAAAAATGATGTATGTGCTGTTATCATTGAAGGTATTCAAGGGGTTGGTGGAATCGTAGTACCCGATGTTGAATTTTTACAAGCTTTAAGAGAAGAATGTACAAAAACAAACACGATACTTATTATAGATGAGGTTCAATCGGGATATGGACGTACAGGTAAGTTTTTTGCTCATCAACATGCTGATATTAAACCAGATTTAATCACCATTGCAAAAGGCATGGGTAATGGTTTTCCTATGGGTGGAGTGCTTATCAGCCCTATGTTTGAAGCCGTTCATGGTATGTTAGGAACTACTTTTGGTGGAAATCATTTGGCTTGTGCAGCAGGTATTGCCGTGCTGGACATTATGAAAGCTGAAAAGTTGATTGAAAATGCTGCCAAAATAGGAGAATACCTTAAATCGGAATTACAGAAAATACCTCAAATAAAAGAAGTTCGTGGTCTTGGATTGATGATAGGAATGGAATTTGAACAACCTATCAAAGAGCTTAGAAGCAAATTATTATACGAACAAAAAGTGTTTACAGGTGCCAGTGGAACCAACGTTATTCGTCTTTTACCGCCTCTTTGTTTAAGCAAAGCAGATGTAAATATATTTTTGGAAAGATTCAAAAAATGTTTGGAATAAAAAATTAGTAATATTATTATGCAAACCTTCTAAGCTTTGAAAACTTAGAAGGTTTCTTTTTTCTATGATAGCTCAAGCATCTTCAAAATTGACTTTTCAGCCTTTTTCCGTAAGCTTTCTTCAATAATTATTTCAGGCTGCTCATACTTAATACAATTATATAGCTTCTCAAGCGTGTTTAAACGCATAAAATTGCACTCATTGCATCCACATGAACTGTCGAGTGGGGGAGCGGGTATAAACTCCTTATTGGGATTCTTTTTACGCATTTCGTAAATAATACCACTTTCGGTAGCTATAATGAATTGCGTTTTGTTGCTTTCAGTAGCAAAATTGAGTAAAGCCTGTGTACTTCCAATATAATCGGAAACCATCAATACAGGTTTTTTACATTCGGGATGTGCTAATAATAAGGCGTTTGGATATTGCTTTTTCAATTCTAATATTTTTTCCAACGAAAATTGTTCGTGCACATGGCAAGCACCATCCCAAAGCACCATTTTTCTATTGGTTACACTATTAATGTAATCACCCAAATTTCTATCAGGCCCGAATATCAATTTTGCATCTGTTGGAAACTGCTCTATTATTTTTCTAGCATTGGTTGAAGTAACACATACATCGGTCAATGCCTTTACGGCAGCCGTTGTATTTACATACGAAACAACCGTGTAACCGGGATATTGTTTTATAAATTCTTCAAATTTATCGGCTGGACAACTATCTGCTAAGGAACAACCTGCATTAAGGTCTGGTATCAAAACTTTTTTATTAGGTGAAAGAATTTTAGCCGTTTCACCCATAAAATGAACACCACAAACTATAATAATATCAGCATCGGTTTTAGTTGCATATTGAGCCAAAGCCAAGCTATCTCCAATATGATCTGCAATATCTTGTATCTCATTTGGTTGATAATAGTGTGCCATAATAACAGCATTTTTTTCTTTACAAAGCTGCTTGATGGCTTTTTTAATATCTATATCCGCCGATACCGGTTCATCCACAAAACCGGTTTTCAACAAATTTGAATTCATATCTATATTATATTTGAATTTTAGAACCTTTTAAAAAACTAAATGATGATGAATATAGCCTGTTAATTGTTCTGATAACTTTTTACTAAAATACTTGACAGAATGAGTTTTCACCGTCTGACTAAAAGTAATAAACAATTAAAAACACATTAAAAAGCTCAAATTGAATATTTTAAAATATTTATCAACAGCTACTAATAATGTACAAAGTTAATAAGTTTTGATAAACTGATAAGGAATAACTATGCTAAAACTACCTGATAACTTTCTATTAAAAATGTGCTAACTTTTTTGATATTGTGGAAACCTTTCGCATTCCGAAATAGTTTTCATATATCCTAGTAATAGTTTTGAAATATTATAAGCGTTTTGTAACAGGTTATTAACAATCTGTTGTTCCTAAATTTATTCTCCTATTTTTATACAAATCATAGATAATGAACCCATTACAATTTTATCATTATAAAATGAAATAGCGTCATTTTCATTTTTTACACCTAAAATATATAGTAATGGTATATAATGTTCCGGCGTTGGTATAGGTTTAATATTTTCGGTTTCATCGTTACCTATTTTTTTATAATCAATTAGTGCTTGGTGATTATTTTCCTGTATAAGATTTTTAACTTGTTCGTTAAATTCGTTAGCCCATAAGTAGGAGAGTTCTGCATAATTATCATCCGTCCATTTTACCAATTGAAGATTATGCACAATATTTCCACTACCTAAAATTAGCACACCTTGTTCGCGGAGGTATGAAAGTTTTTTAGCCAAGTCGTAATGATATTGTGCAGGCTTATCATGATTAATACTTAATTGCAAAACCGGAATATCTGCTTCGGGATACATGTGCATTAACACAGTCCAAGCTCCATGATCGATCCCCCATTCACTACTTAACATAATCTCTTCAATATCCTTTGCAATTTCGGAAGCCAGTTTTGTATCTCCCTCGGCAGCGTATTCTATCTCGTATAAAGCTCTTGGAAAACCGCCAAAATCATGGATAGTTTTTGGTTTTTCGTTGTTATTTACAGCACTACCATGAGTTTCCCAATGAGCTGATATACAGAGTATAGCTTTTGGTTTTGGAATGGATGCAGCTATTTTTTTCCATTCGTCAACAAATTCATTTTTTTCTATTGCAATTAGTGGACTTCCATGTCCAACAAATAGAGCAGGCATCAATTTATTCATGATATTTCAATATTTATATTAAAAGTATAACAAATAAGCCAATTTTTGCTTTTAAAGCGTATAAACTTAACTAAATTTATATAAAAGCTTGATAATTAGCAAATAACAAGTTGTTAAAATATTTAATAATATAAATATTATGTATAACTTAATGAAAGTAAGATAGAAACGCTTTCTGTTAGAATAAAAAGAAACCCTCTATTGAAAAACTCAGTAGAGGGTTTATATAAATCAAGAATACTTACGTTTTCTTAAAAATATTTTTCTTCTTTCTCTTTTATTGCCGATAGTAAATTGTTGGCTAACCGGCTGGCTCCAATTCTGAATAAATCATTAGTGAGCCATTCTTTGCCCAACACTTCTTTTACAATAGAGTAGTATAGAACGGCATCTTCAACGGAAACAATTCCACCAGCTGCTTTGAACCCAACTTTCTTTTGTCTCTTATTATAAAAATCTTTTATAGCTAGGCACATGGTGTATGCTGCTTCGGGGGTTGCAGCCGGTTCGGTTTTTCCGGTTGATGTTTTAATAAAATCGGCACCGGCTTCCATGGCAATTAACGATGCTCTATAAATATCTTCGGCAGCTTTTAGTGTTCCCGTTTCCAATATCACTTTTAGGTGTGCATCACGGCAAGCATCTTTTATTTCCATAATTTCTTCCGCCAACGTTTCATAATCCTTAGATAAATATTTTCCAATGGAAATTACTATATCAATTTCGTTGGCACCTTCGTACACACACATACCTGTTTCGGCAATTTTTATTTCAATAAATGTTTGAGAGGAGGGAAAGCCGCCCGCCACGGATGCAATGCCAATATTTTCTTTCAACGTTTCTTTCACGGTGGCTACCATACTTGGGTACACGCATACTGCCGCTACATTTGGTATGTCAGCGTATTTTGCTTTAAAAGCATTTACTTTTTCTATTATTTTTTCAATGCTTGCTTCCGTGTCGGTATGATTTAATGCAGTTAAGTCTATGCAGCTAAAGCATGTTTTGTACACCTCTTTAGTAGCATTTGCATTTACTTTTTCTTGTATTTTTTTTACAGCCTCTTTTACGTCTTCGTCTTTGCTTTTCAGGTTATAGCTTTTTAGTGCTTCTTCAATTTTACTCATTGCTTTTTAATTTTTGATTATTCAAGTGTCTGTTTGAATCTCTATTTGTTTTTTTCTGTATGTTTTTTTCAAAAGCTTCGGTTAGGTTCACACCTGTTTGGTTGGCTAGGCAAATCAATACCCAAAGTACGTCGGCCATCTCGTCGGCCAAATCTTTATCTTTATCGCTTTCTTTGAAACTTTGTTCTCCATATTTCCGGGCAACGATTCGGGCTACTTCGCCTACCTCTTCTGTAAGAATAGCCATGTTTGTAAGTTCGTTGAAATAGCGAACTCCGTATTTTTTTATCCATTCGTCCACTTGTACTTGTGCTTCTTCTATTGTCATAAGTCTTTATTTTTGCTATCCATAATAATGGTTACCGGGCCATCGTTCAGTAGTTCCACTTTCATATCTGCGCCAAATTCTCCGGTTCCAATTTCTTTTCCAATTTTTTTCGAAATGTTTTGACAAAACTTTTCATACATTGGGATGGCAAAATCACCTTTTGAAGCTCGAATGTAGGAGGGGCGGTTTCCCTTTTTTGTACTAGCAAAAAGGGTGAATTGACTTACTACTAAAATTTCGCCGTCAATATCCATTACCGATTTATTCATTACACCATGCTCATCATCAAAAATTCGTAGCATGGAAATTTTCGATGCGAGATATTCAATGTCATCATCCGTGTCAATATCTTCAATTCCTATCAGCACCAATAATCCTTTTTCTATCTTCGATTTTATTTTTTCATCAATAGTTACCGATGCATATTTAACGCGTTGTATAATCGTTCTCATTTTTACCTATGTTAAGTCGCTCAGATTTTATTTTTTGTTACCATCTGCCCATCAAAAAAAATTCATTCAATTCTCAGCGGGTTAAATTGCCATTAAAATGGGCGTAAATGCTTAATGCTCTTGAATTTCCAACTACTTCGGTTAGCTCTTCAATTGTTGCTGTTTTAATTCGTTTTACACTTTTAAAGTGGGTGAGGAGTTCCTTTTTACTATTTTCGCCTATTCCTTTTATCTCGTCCAGCTCCGAAGCAATTTGAGCCTTGCTTCGTTTGTCACGATGGAATGTAATTGCAAAACGGTGGACTTCTTCCTGTATGCTTGCCAAAAATTTGAATAGTTCGTCAGTAGGTTTTAGCCCTATCGTTTTAGGCGGAAACCCAAAGAGCACTTCGTTAGTTTTGTGTTTCGTATCCTTGGCTAATCCTGCTATGGGAATATTTAGTTGTAATTCATCTTCCACCACTTGGCGCACCACTTCCATTTGGCCAAGTCCGCCATCGGTAATAATTAAATTGGGTAGGGCGGCATCTTCCTGAATCATACGGGAGTATCTGCGGAATACTACTTCTTTCATCGAAGCATAATCATCCGGCCCCTCTACTGTTTTTATGTTGTATTTTCTGTAATCTCTTTTAGCTGGTTTTGCTTTTTTGAATACCACACAGGCGGCTACGGCATTACTTCCCGAAATATTTGAGTTGTCGAAGCATTCAATATGTAGCGGAAGTTCCTTTAATTGCAATGTTTTTTGTAGGCCACCAAGAATACGAATCATGCGTTGATCGGGATTCAATTTCTCGGCTTGCTTCATTTTATCCAGCTTGTATTGACGTACGTTTTGTAGCGAAAGGTCGAGCAACATCTTTTTATCTCCTCGCTGAGGAATATTTATGCTGGCACTTTCAAGCTCCAAATCAGGATGGAAAGGAACAAGTATTTCTCTTGATGTACTTTTTAGCCGTTGGCGTAGTTCAATAATGGCCAGTCCCAACAGCTCTTCTTTCGATTCGTCCATTTTTTTCCGGTATTCAATGGTGAATCCTTGTACAATGGAGCCTTTTATAATTCGCAGGATATTTATATAAGCTGCGGTTTCATCGTCAGCGTAGGAGAACACATCAATATTACTCAGGCTTTGACTTACTACTACCGATTTTGTTTTGTATTTTTCAATGATGTCATACCTGTCTTTTATTTTTTGGGCTTCTTCAAACTTGTATTCTGCTGACAATTTTTGCATTTCGACCACCAAATAATCAATGATGTTCTGTACATTTCCTTTTAATAGTTCGCGAATTTCTGCAATTGTTTTTAGGTAATCCTGCTCCGATTGCAATCCTTCGCAAGGCCCTTGGCAATTTTTAATGTGATATTGCAGGCATACTTTAAATCTCTTTTGCTGTATATTTTCGTTGGAAAGGAAATATTTGCAGGTGCGTATTTGATATATTTCGCGTATAAGTTCCAAAAATGTATTGGCAATGTACACCGAACTGTAAGGCCCGAAATATTCCGAGCCGTCTTTCACCAGGTTTCTAGTTTTCAGCACACGAGGGAAAGGCTCTTTTTTGATGCAAATGCTAGGGTACGACTTGTCGTCCTTCAGCATTACATTGTAGCGTGGTTGATATTTCTTTATTAGATTGTTCTCTAATAAAAGAGCATCTTCTTCCGTGTTTACTACAATATATTTCAGGTTGGCTATTTGCTTCACCAGTACCCGTGTTTTGGGTGAGTCGCTGTGGTCTTTATTAAAGTAGGAGCTAACCCGTTTTTTCAGATTTTTGGCTTTGCCTACATAGATAATAGTGCCTTCCTGATTGAAGTATTGATATACTCCGGGCTTTTCGGGAAGGTTAATTACTATATTTCTTATTTCTTCAGTAGTAGCCATCTTAATTTTGAAGCTTTACAAAGTTGAATTTAGTCACATCGAATAGGCCTTTGTCACTTAATTTTAATTCGGGAATTACTAATAATGACATAAAGGCAAGAGTCATGAACGGGGCATGAAGCGTGCATCCTAATTCTTTAGCTTGTTCCGAAAGCATTTTATATTCTTTTGCAACGGAAGGGCAATCTTTATCGGACATAAGTCCTGCTATGGGTAGGCAAAGTTTATGTATTTCATTTCCATTCACTACTACTAAACCGCCTTGTGTTTTTTGTACTTCTTTTATTGCTTTTATAATTTCTTCATCCGAGGTTCCTATTGCGCATATATTGTGCGAGTCGTGAGCAATACTTCCGGCTATGGCACCATGCTTCAATTCGAATCCTTGTATAAATCCGATGCTTGGTTTTGCTTTGGCATAACGATTAAGTACTACTATTTTAAGTATATCAACGTCGGTGTTTGATATTATGGCTTCTGTTTTTCCTTCTTGTTTGTAATTGATTTTGTGGGTAAGTAAACTGTCGGGAACTATCTGAATTACATTTATTGATCCGGATGTGTACTTTACGCAGATGTCTTCAGTGGTAATTTCGTTAGTGTAAAAGTTATTGATGGTATTCTTATTCCTGTTTTTGATAAGACTTTCTTTTCCGTTGTACACCTCTTGTCCTTCTATGAAGGTAGATAAAACAGTAAAATCATCCAGATTATTTATCACGATGAAATCTGCATCATCCTTTTCTTGTACTAACCCTATATTTAGGTTGTAATGTTCTACGGTTGTTTTTGTAGCGGCAGTTAGTATATTAAATATATTGTATTCTTCTTTGAGGGCTCTTTTTACAAGCAGATTTATGTATCCTTTTTCAAGATCGTCCGGGTGGCAATCGTCCGTGCATAGCATTACCGCTTCGGGATTTGTTTCAATGAGCGGCATTAATGTTCCGAAATCTTTTGCCGCGCTCGATTCCCTAAGCATTATCTTCATTCCAAGGGCTATTTTTTCTTTTGCCTCTTTCAGATTGGTGCATTCGTGGTCGGTGCTTATCCCGGCCTGAATATATTTTTTCAGATCTTCATTGGTTAGAAGCGGAGCATGTCCGTCTATCACCTTATTGTGTTTTTTCGCAATGGCGAGTTTTGCTTCTACTTCAGTATCGTTATATATCACGCCGGGGAAGTTCATCATTTCTGATAGGTGTGTGCATTGCCCGGAAGAGAGTAATGTTTCTATTTCT
This sequence comes from Paludibacteraceae bacterium, assembly GCA_031292565.1. Classification (GTDB taxonomy): domain Bacteria; phylum Bacteroidota; class Bacteroidia; order Bacteroidales; family Paludibacteraceae; genus JAFGVL01. Next base: position 155,981 of record JARLGW010000012.1, on the reverse strand, counting down.
TTTGAGCTGATAATGGCACCTGATGTTTCGAATGAAGTGGCCGGTACGCATGATGGTGCGCCTGTAAATATTTTCATTGGGGTTTCACGGGCACTTTCTGTCATAAAATTAATGCCAGCCATCCCGCATACATTTGCTATTTCGTGTGGATCTGTAATGGCGGCAACAACTCCATGCTTTGTTGCTATCTTTGAATATTCCAGCGGCGTAAGCATTGAGCTCTCAATATGTACATGCGCATCTACTAATCCCGGAAGGATATATTGTTCGTTTATAATTGAATTGTCCCTTTCAATTTTCACGATTTTATTATCAAAGAAGATTCTTCCTTTGAAGATTTCCTTCTTGACAACATCAATAATATTTCCTTCTATTGTTTTCATGCGGTGATGTTTTTGTGTTCCACATGGAACATGTGTCTTTTTTGTTTTTGAAAAACCACTTCAATGTTCCATGTGGAACATTCGTTTTATCTGCCCAGCAAAATGAGTAGGATGTTTATGTCACTGGGGGCAATGCCTGAAATTCGGCTTGCTTGTCCAATTGTTTCGGGGTTGATCCGTTTCAGCTTTTGACGTGCTTCTGTTGACAAGGATTTGATAGTGTCGTAATCGAACTTGTCCTTGATCTTGATATTCTCCAGCCGCTTTAGTTTTTCGGCAATTCCTTTTTCGCGTTCGATATAACCTTGATACTTGAGCAGGATTTCTGCTGCTTCCAAAATCTCTTCTTTTCTGTTCGGAATTTTTTCAATCTCTTCTTTCAGTTCAGGGAGGTGTTCGGCTAGCATGGGTAGGCTGATTTCCGGACGGAGTAGGAGGTCAACTATCTTCACCGTTTGTTTTACAGGCGAAGATTCAATACGGTTGAGTAACTCGTTTGCCTCATTTTCTTTCACCGATTTTTCCTGAATAAAAGAGATAATCCTGTCGCGATGTTCTTTCTTCTCAAGCAGCAAATCGTACCGGGCTTTGTCGGCCAATCCTATTTTATATCCTCTTTCGGTAAGGCGCATATCGGCATCATCCTGCCGAAGTAGTATTCTATATTCGGCACGGGAGGTAAACATCCGGTATGGTTCGTCCACGCCTTTGGTAACCAAATCGTCGATGAGAACACCAATATATGCTTCGTCTCTGTTCAGTGTAAAAGATGTTCCGCCGTGGCAATTGATGTGTGCGTTGATCCCCGCAATCAGGCCTTGTCCGCCGGCTTCTTCATATCCGGTGGTTCCATTTATTTGCCCTGCGAAGAAAAGGTTTTTCACCAATTTTGTTTCAAGGGTGTGGGTAAGCTGTGTGGGGTCGAAGAAATCGTATTCAATGGCGTAACCGGGACGGTAAATCTTCACGTTCTCCAGTCCGTTAATTGTTCGCAAAGCATCGTATTGTACATCCAGTGGAAGGGAAGAAGAGAATCCGTTTAGGTAATATTCCTGGCTAGTTTCTCCTTCGGGTTCCAAAAAAAGTTGATGCCGTTCACGTTCGGCAAAGGTTACTATTTTAGTTTCAATGCTTGGGCAGTAGCGTGGCCCGATGCTTTTAATTTGTCCGTTGAAAAGGGGGGAATCTTTTAATCCGCTTCTTAATATTTCGTGTGTTTTTATTGAAGTATAGGTTATCCAGCAGCTTAGTTGTTTCAGCGGGCGTGGTTTAAAATCAAGGTAGGAGAATTTATGAAAATCGTTTTCTCCATCTTGCTGAATCATTTTTGAGAAATCAACAGTGCGTCCATCTATGCGCACGGGAGTTCCGGTTTTCATTCTGTCGGTTTTGAAGCCCAGCTCTACCAAATGTTCCGTTATGTTATATGACGCAGGTTCGCTTACCCTTCCTCCTTGAATTTGTATTTTGCCAATGTGCATCAGTCCGTTCAAGAAAGTTCCGCTGGTAAGCACCACGGCTTTTGCTTTGAATTCAACACCCATTGTGGTCATCACTCCGGTTACGGCTCCGTCCTTTACCAAAATTTGTGTCACGGTATCTTGCCATATATCCAGGTTCGTAGTGTTTTCCAGTGTTCTTTTCCATTCCCTGATAAAGGCTTCCCGGTCGCTTTGAGCTCGTGGGCTCCACATGGCAGGGCCTTTGCTTAGGTTGAGTAGGCGGAATTGAAGAGCCGTTTTGTCAGTTACTATTCCCATTTGTCCACCTAAGGCATCAATTTCACGTACAATTTGTCCTTTGGCTATGCCCCCCACGGCAGGGTTGCAACTCATTTGTCCGATCTTGTTCATGTCCATTGTTATGAGTACGGTTTTCGAACCGAGATTTGCAGCAGCTGCTGCAGCTTCGTTTCCGGCATGACCGGCCCCAATTACAATTACATCATATTCAAATTTCATCTTCTATTTGTTTTGTGTCACAAAGATATAAAATATCCATCATTGTATCTTTTTTGTTTATTTCTCTACGCCGGTTCTTTCACTTGCTTTTTCATCACCATCCTTATCATGCAAGGGAAAAATTTACCCATGATGGTTGAAAGGTAAAAAATGGTGGATGGCATAATTTTCCATTTGTTTTTTAGGATGCCTTTTACAATAGCTGATGCTACTTTATCGGGTGTTTGCGTGGGCCAAATTTCTTTGCCCTGGGTGCTGATGGATGAGGTTTGGAAAAATTTTGTTTTGGTTGCCACCGGATATACAAGACCCACGTGGGCATTTTTCGGAAGTTCATATTGTATTCCGTCCAAAAATCCGTTAAGGGCATATTTTGTGCTGGAATAAATGGTGTAGTAGGGTAGGGCGTAGAAGGCAACTGCCGATGCTGTGGCGATGAACGAAAATGGATTTTCGGGGTTTAACTCTACCATTTTTTGGTATGAATATAACGGTGAAAACACGTTTGTTTGATAGATGTGTTCTATATGAGCCCAATCGGGTTTATTTATTTTTTCGTAATATCCAAAGCCGGCATTTGCTATGAAAATGTCTATTCCGTTCATTTTTTCCAAGGCAAATTGAAATAGGGCATCTACCTCTTTTTCCTGTGAAACATCGCATTTGTAAGGTATCACGTTTTCATACTTGGGTATTAATTCTATTTTTCGGCCAACGGCAATTATCCGGGTGCCTTGAAATTTTTGCAACAGCTTGAGAGTTTCTAATCCTATACCTGAAGTGGCTCCTGTGATGATGATACGTTTGTTTTCTATTTTCATGATTTTTTTGTTAAAATATCTATAGTGATTTATGGTTTATTATTTTTTGCGCAAATTGTTGTACCTTCGCTTCCTAAAAGTTTAAAAAGTGACAGATCCTATTATTAAGAAATATCATTCTTTTTTATTGCTCGAAAAATCGCTTTCGCCCAATACAATTGAAGCATATGAAGAGGATTTGGATAAGTTACTTGTGTATCTTGCTGATGCAAAAATAACTTACTTGGAAGCTAAGATAGAACATTTGCGTGATTTTTTAATCGACTTGCATGAATTAGGCATAAGTCCTCGTTCTCAGGCACGTATTATTTCGGGGGTAAAGTCTTTTTATCGTTTTCTTCAGTATGAGGAATATTTGGATGAAGACCCAACCGAATTATTGGAGATGCCAAAACTTGGGAAGCATTTGCCCGAAGTTCTTTCGATTGAAGAAATTAATAATGTTATCGCAGCTATCGATTTGTCAACCAATGAGGGGCAGCGCAATAGGGCTATTATTGAAACGCTTTATGGTTCGGGTTTGCGTGTGTCAGAATTGGTAAACCTCAAGATGTCAAATATTTACGCCGACGAGGGATATATGAAAGTGGAAGGAAAGGGTAATAAGGAACGGCTTGTACCTCTGTCCGACGAGTCGATGAAACAGATAAAGCTTTGGTTGATAGATAGAAACGAACTTTCAATACAAAAAGGACATGAGGATTTCTTGTTCCTGAATAGGAGGGGGGCTCAACTTACACGGGTAATGATTTTTACCATTATAAAAAAATTAGCGGAGGTTGCCGGAATAAAGAAAAATATTAGTCCGCACACATTTCGTCATTCTTTTGCCACCCACTTGCTGGATGGAGGAGCAAATCTTCGTGCTATACAGCAAATGCTTGGGCATGAGTCGATTTTGACAACAGAGATTTATACACATATGGATATGCAGTATTTGCGTGAAACGGTTTTACAATTTCACCCAAGTAACAATCCGAATGTTTCACATGAAACAATTACTGAATAACGAATAAAAATTTATATACCTGTTATGGCAAAAAATAAATTTTATGTTATTTGGAAAGGACGAGAAACTGGCGTTTTTAATTCGTGGGACGAATGTAAGAAACTGATTACCGGTTTTGAGGGTGCTCAGTATAAAGGGTTCCCTACAGAATTTGCGGCGAAAGAAGCATTTAAACAGTCGTACTGGAAATCTGTGGGTGAACAAAAACAAAAGCCGTTTTCAACGGATAAATTTAACATAACAAACAAGCCGGAAGTTGAAAGTATTGCAGTAGATGCAGCGTGTAGTGGAAATCCGGGATTGATGGAATATCGAGGTGTATATACCCGAACAAAAGAACAATTGTTTCACCAAGGTCCATTTGAATGTGGAACGAATAATATTGGCGAATTTTTGGCGTTGGTGCATGGCTTGGCTCTGTTGAAAAAGCAGGGGAGTACCGTGCCTGTTTACTCGGATAGTGCAAATGCCATAAGCTGGGTGAAAAACAAAAAATGTAAAACAAAGCTCGAAGAAAACGATAAAAATAAAGAAATATTTGAGTTGATAGATCGGGCTGAAAAGTGGCTTGCCGAAAATAGTTATTCAACTAAAATATTAAAGTGGGAAACTAAAGTGTGGGGAGAAATTCCTGCTGATTTTGGAAGAAAATGATATTTAAGTAAAGATCGTTTATGAAAATAGGATTTGATGCTAAAAGAGCTTTCTATAATTCAAGGGGGCTAGGTAATTATAGTCGCGATACGATTCGTATTTTGTCAGAGCAAAATGCTGATGACCATTTTTACCTATTTACTCCGAAGATTAAGGATAGGATATCTTTTTCATTTAATTCAAATTGTGAATTGGTTTCTCCACAGGGTTTTTATATAAATGTTCCTTCCGTTTGGCGTACCATGGGTGTTACCACCGATATTAATCGATTAAATTTAGATATTTATCATGGGCTTAGCAACGAGCTTCCTTTTGGAATGGAAAAATCAAAAGCACGTTCCGTTGTTACGATGCATGATCTTATTTTTCTGAAGTTCCCGGAACTTTATCCGTGGATTGATCGACAACTATACAAAAAGAAATATATTCAGAGTTGTAAAAAGGCCGATGTGATTGTTGCTATTAGCCAGCAAACTAAAACAGATTTAATCGATTTGATCGGGATAAAAGAGGAAAAAATCAAGATTGTTTATCAAGGTTGTAATCCCATTTTTTTGCAAGAACAAACCGATGAGTTAAAAGCATCGGTGAAAAAGAAATATAATCTTCCTAATCAATTTTTGCTTACGGTAGGGGCTATTGAACCTCGGAAGAATCATAAATTGATATTGGATGCTTTGGTGGTGGGAAAATTAGATATTTCGCTTATAATAGTGGGGCATTCTACCGTGTACACGAATGAACTGAAATCATATATCCATGAAAATAAGCTGGATGAAAAAGTGAAAATCTTGAGCGGAGTTCCGTTGGAAGATTTATCTGCAATTTACCAATTGGCAACTGTTTTTGTTTATCCTTCTATTTTTGAAGGTTTTGGTATCCCGATTTTAGAAGCGTTAAATTCTCGTGTTCCGGTGGTAACATCCACGGGCAGTTGTTTTGAAGAAACTGGAGGGCATGGTTCTTGTTATGTCGATCCGTATAATCCCCAAGAATTGGCTAATGCTTTAACTGGAATTTTGAATGATGAGGATAAACAAAAATTGATGATTGTAGAAGGTGTGGGTCATGCCGCTGCTTTTTCAGATAAAAGCATTTCGGATAATTTAATGAAAATATATAAAACCTTATTATAATGTAGACTATGAATCTAGTTTATCTTGTTTTTGGTGATGAATTAAAGAATCATGTTCAGACTAATTTATCTTTATTGACTTTTTTAAAAGCCAGCGAAATAAATTCTGTTAATATTATAACGGATAAGCCTGAGTTTTATAATCAAGTTTCTACTTTTGTAAAAATAATACCTGTTTCAGATCATCAATTAACTGAATGGAAGGGTGAGCATGATTTTTTTTGGCGAATAAAGATAAAAGCTATCGAATTGATAGCGAATATGTATAAAGGCGAAGATATTTTATACGTTGATAGCGATACATTTTTATTCTCTGAAAATGTAAATAAAATACAGGAGTTTTTGTCAAATGGTTATTCATTTATGCATCTAAACGAAGGTAAATTAAGCCAATTAAACACAAAGACTGAAAAAAGGATGTGGAATCAGGTAAAAAATAATACTTTTGGTGGAGTTAAAATTACTGAAGAGACTTGTATGTGGAATGCTGGGATTATTTCGATCAGTGGGGCTAAAAGCAACCAAATTATTCAATTAACCTTGGATATTTGTGATGATATGTTGCAAGCAAACGTGACTCGGCGGTTGATTGAACAATTTTCATTTTCAGTGGCATTGAACAAATGTTCTAAACTAATTCCGGCGGAGAATTACATTGGCCATTATTGGGGAAATAAACAGGAATGGAATAGCTTTATAACTAATTTTATACTAAAATCATATTTTCAGAAACATACAGTTGAAGAGCAAATTGAGGATTTAAAAGGATTTGATTTTTCGGCTATGCCGATCTTTGTAAAAGAATCAAATACAAAAAAAAGGATTGTGAATTTGTTGAATTATATTTTCGAGAAAAACAATAAAGTATATATTAAGTAATTTTTATGGATAAGCTGTCAGCTGTAATAATTACCTACAACGAAGAAAGAAATATTGGCAAGTGTCTTGATTCTGTAAAAAATATTGCGGATGAGATAGTTGTTGTGGATTCTTATTCTTCCGATAAAACCCAAGAAATTTGCGAATTGTATGGGGTGCGCTTTTTCCAGCGAGGGTGGGATAATTATAGTGCTCAAAAGAATTATGCTAATGGTTTGGCTTCTTTTGATTATGTTCTTTCCCTTGATGCTGATGAGATTCTTTCAAAAGAACTTTCAACTTCTATCGAAAAGGCGAAAGAGCATTTTGACTTTGATGCTTACAAATTTAATAGGCTTACTTTTTTTTGTGGATCTCCTATTCGCCATTGTGGGTGGTACCCGGATAGAAAGATTCGATTGTGGAATAAGAATCACGCTGAATGGAAAGGTTCGGTGCACGAAAATTTGACGTTTGATAAAGATCCGAAACTGAAATATTTATTCGGAGATTTGTTGCACTATACCTCATCGAGTATTTATTCGCGAGTTGAGAAAGTAAATAACTATTCGGACAGCAAAGCTGACGATGCATTTGTAAGAGGCAAAAGTGTATCATTATTTAAAATCATGCTGAAACCACTGTTTAAGTTTTTCGGCGTTTATATTATAAAGCGTGGATTTTTGGATGGTTTTTCAGGATTTTTAGTGAGTATGTTCGCTGCATTGGATTCGTTTTTGTTCCTTAGTAAGCTTAGATTAATGAAGATGATCAATAATAAAAACTCAAAATGAGTAATACAACATTTTCCGTATTTCCACTTTAAAATTGAGAAAGGATATACTTAGAAGTAGACGTGTTGGTTGTTTGTTTTCCGATTCGAGCATAAAAAAGTCTTTTGGAAAAGAAAAGAATAGTTATGCTTTCCTTTCCTGTTAAAGCGTTTGCGTTGCTAGATATAAATAAACAATTCATGTATGCATAAATTTTAGTTTGTTGTAAAAAATATAAGAATAGAAATGGATAGATTGCTATATTTTGTTGCTTGGCTATTTTCGTTATTGCCACTTTTTGTACTTTATATATTTTCAGATATCGTATTTGTATTTGTATATTATGTTTTTGGATATAGGAAAACAGTTGTTTGGGAGAATCTAAAGAATTCATTTCCAAATAAGAGTGATGAGGAATTGCGTAAAATAGCTCGTGATTTTTATTTATATTTCTGTGATAATTTTGTAGAAACGATAAAATTGTTGACCATGCCCCAAAAGGAGATGAGAAGACGTTTTATATATGAGAATTGTGATCTTTTGGATGATTATTATGAGCAGAATAAGAATATAATACTTTATTTAGGCCATTATGGAAACTGGGAATGGCTTACTTTTGCTAAAACTGCCCAAGCTTGCCGTCATCCCGATTTCTTGTCGTATTCGGTATACCATCCGTTGGAAAGCAACACTTTTGATAAATTTTATTTGAAGTTACGGTCAAAATCAGGAAGTGTTCTTCTTCCTCAAAATAAAGTATTGCGAAAATTAATTGAAATTAAAAAAACAAAAGAAAAAGCGTTCTTTTGTTTTATTTCGGATCAAGGAACGGGTTGGCCCAATATATATTTTTGGATGCAATTTTTGAATCAGGAAACCGCACCTATTGTTGGCCCTGAGAGGATCGCAAAACAAATGGGATATCCGGTTCTTTATCTAGATGTTACTCGTGTTAAGCGTGGATATTATACTGGTAAGTTTATGGTTATTAGTGAGGATGCATGCGATTTACCTGAATTTGAGCTAACGAAAAGATATATGCGGTTATTGGAACAGACTATTGTTAGAAATCCATCATATTGGTTGTGGACACATAAGAGGTGGAAACGGAAAAGAAAATGCATGCCTGAAGATTTAGCTCAAAAAATTAATAGTTGATATTTTACATTATGGATAGTTTAACAAAAAAGGTTAGTATTTTTTTATTGTTTTGTTCGTGCTTTTTCTTAATTAAATTATTTCCTTCATTTGGATTGAATCATAACGAAACAATAGCTACAAATATATTGCAGGTCGTATTTGTATTATTGTTTATTGTATTTTCTTTTTTTGAAAAAAAGGTAAAAATAAAATCCCTTTTTTCTATCCGTAGTTTGTTGATTTTCACACTAAGCCTATTTCTTGTGTTTTCAATAAACCAAGATATGGGGATTTATGCTACTGTTATCTTTCTTTTTGCTTCTCTTTTTTTTCTTATCAAAGAAAAAAAATTCTATAAATTTAACCGTATTCATTATGTTTTAATAGGGTACGCTACTTTTAGATTTTTTGGTACGATAGGTACTGTCCATGGGTTTTATTTCCCTGATAAATATTTATCCTTTTTCTTAGTCCCCTTAGCGTTTAGTTGTTTTCATTTTGAAAAAACAACAATGCTACATATTTTACGAATATTTATTCGTATGATGATGATTTATATGGCATTTACGTTGCTTTATTGGTGGTATAACGTACAATTCTTAAATATAAATATATTAGAGTGGATTACTTCTAAAACTTCGTATTTGGGTAAACCTGCGTATGAATGGTCTTCCGGTTGGTCGGGATATCCTCATCCGTCGTATGTTTCTTTAGTTCTTTTTTCAGGTCTCATTGCTCTTATTTATATGGTTTATAATAAATATTTGGGCTTAACTATATTTGATTTATTGACTTATTCCATATTACTTTTGTTTTCAATTGCTGTTATGGAATCTCGAATAGGCCTTGTTTGTTATGTTTTTATATATGTATTTAGCGGCTTATATTTATTGTATTTAAAACGATGGCATTTTAAATTGGCATTAGGAATTTTAATAGCATTTTTTTCTATAAGTGCATTTTCTTTCAGAAGTTCGGTTTCTCATTTCATCTTTGATAATACGCGTGAAACATTTTACATCTATTCTATTGAATATATTAAAAGCCATCCTTGGTGGGGTTCGGGCTCACAGGAGCAATATATTGCTTTGCAGCAAGAAGCAATAAAAATGCAAAAACAAATCCCTATAATTTGGAATCAATCCTATATCCATAATCAGTTTTTAGGAAATATGGTTCAATATGGTATTTGGGGAGCATTGATATTGTTGATTTTATTAGCTTTTTGGTTTGGACATTCGATAAGGAGTAGAAATTTCTTACTACAATTGTTTTTATGTGTAGTTGTTTTCTATATGATGATTGAAGAGCCTCTTACCGGACAGGCAGGTATAACACGGGTTGTGTTGTTCTTTAGTTTCTTTGTAGCTTTTAAAGATAGCGAGAAGAAAAGATCATATTTTGACTTTATGGAGGGGAAAAGAAAATTAGAAGTATAAAAAAGAATTATACTTCTAATCGAGTCCAGGTTTCAGGAATGATGTCAATCATAGCCACGTCTCTAAACCATATATTGGGAGCAATTACCGTTTTTTGAGGATTGGCGTTCAACCAGGCTCCCCACCAGCTAAAGCTGCTATTTGTTATAATGTTATGCTTACAAAGGCTCATTAGCTGCATGTCTTTGTAGCTATCCTTCCCGTGATTTAAATCTACATAGGTCAGATTTGGAATCTTTAAGTTTCCCTTTACCCAATCCATATCATCTGAGAATATAAAAAAGTGGGGCGATTCTATTTTTAATTTTATCTGTTCAATAGCCCGGTTGTAATAGTCTATATTGCATACAGAACCAAGATTCTCAAACCTTTGTTTTTTCAAATAATCACCTCTTCTAATATGAATGCTTACAGAATTTGTATTTAATATTTGTTTTTTAATCAGCAGGTTACTTGGGTCTATCTCTTTTTTGAATGAGAATTCCTTTCTTATTATTTTAGAGATAGGCTGGAAGTATTTTTCTGTTTGCCAGTATCCTATGAAGTAAGTGTTTTTTTCTTGTAATAGAATCGGATTGAAATGAGGGCTATAATTGCTTTCATAGATAAGGTTCCCCATGCTGTTCTTTTTTATTTTCAAGAAATCTCTTCTTATTTCGTCGAACAAGCTTTTAGAGATATCGGCTATTTTATCGCATTCTTTTTTAGTGGCATAACAAGGATTGATGTTAAATATGCTTTCCAGTTCATATCCGTTATGATGTTTCCTGTATTTGAATTCCGATATATCCAGCTTAGTATTATTGTCTATTTCCTTTAGCATTCGGTAAAATGCATATTGGAACATTTGATTTCCTAAACCGCAATTAATTCTGACAATATTCATCTATCTTTCAATTAGTTTATTGTTAGCGAATTTTTCTTCATTCGGGTAATGTATTGTTGGATATATGCTTTCATTTCATTTTCAGCACGTGGGTCTTTAACGGTATTTTTTAAGTTCTTCTTCAGTAAAATATCATGAATATAATCGTAAACGGCTATAATTCGTTGGCCGTCATATTGATACATGTACTGGCCTTTAAAGTATTGAAATACAGGTTTATCATACAGCATAGCCATGTTTTCCTCTCTAGTAGAATCGAGTAAGTCGTGGCCAAAAGCTACGTACGGGTTATCGTAATTAAGATATCCAAGTATAGTAGGCATAATGTCAACTTGTTGGGCAACTTTCTTTAATCGGCCTTTCAAATTTCCTCCGGGGTAATAAAATATGATAGGCACTTTGTACCGACCGGCATCCGTCAAATACTCAGGATGTTTCATTTGGTTCGTGTGGTCGCCGGTTATAACGAACAACGTGTTTTTATACCACGGCATCTTGGATGCTGTTTCAAAAAATTTCTGCAAAGAATAATCCGTGTACTCTACACATTTGTATATAGGCAATCCGCCATTTTCTTTAAACCGGTTTTCGTATTTTTTAGGAACTACAAAAGGATGATGTGATGATGCGGAGAATAAAGTAGTCATAAACGGTTCTTTAAACGTGTTCATCTTCTTTGCGTAGAATTGGAAAAACGGTTCGTCCCAAATAGCCCATGTTCCATCAAAATCCGCATCATTATTATATTCCGTCATTCCATAATAACTTTTGAAACCCGAAAGATGAGCAAAAGCATCAAAGCCCATCGATCCGTTAGGTGCTCCGTGGAAGAATGCCGTGTAATAGCCCTTTTTATCCAATTCTCCTGCTATCCCGGATATTTTGTTGGAAGAGTACCCCGTCAGGATAAAAGGCTCTATAAACGAAGGAACACTGGATAAAACCGAAGGCATGGCTTCAATAGACCGATGTCCGTTAGCAAAAGTGTATTCAAACGTCAGGCTATTGCGTATTATGGAGTCAACGAAAGGAGTATGCCCTTTATATTTTCCCCCGTCAAGACCTTTGTTTAATTCGCCAACATATTCCTTACTAAGGCTTTCAATAATGAATACAACTACATTTAGTTTTTTAAATTCTCCAGCGGGATGTGGATAAATAATGGGGTCGTAAACGGCTTTTAATTCTTTTTCCGATTTAAAGTAGTGTGGATCTACATATTGATCTCGTCCTAATGTACGGTATATGCAAAAAGGTGTATTTAAAACAATGAAAGCTTCGCTGGGTCTATCCACATATTTGTTGGCGTTGCTAAGCGTGATAGGTCTTACATAATGTCCCAATCCACCTCGTATGCCTGAAACAGCGAATAAACCGATTACAACTAGAGCAATAACGTTGCGTATGTAATAGAAATAAATTTTCCCCGGTAGTTGTTCTTCTTTCCGTTGTGGTTTGTAATAAAGCTTATACAAGCCGAAAAGAATCAACAGACCAAATAGAGAAACGTACCAATATTGTACAAATCCATCGCCCAGAATTTTCCATAAATTATTTTCATTCGAAAATTCTGTAAAAACAGAAAAAGTAGTTCTCTTGTTTATATATCTAAAGTAAACAATATCAATGCAGTTGGCTATTATAACAATACTGTTTGTTACAATAAAAATCCATTTTGCAGTTTGTTGGTAGCCCTTTTTATAGCGGAATTGGAATGGAATAGCCATCAGTAATATATACAGGAGGTTTGTATAGATCAGTGCCGACAGGTCGAATTGGATACCCCCTTTGCAAAGTACTAAAAAATGGGAGAGAGTCATCCCCTGAAAATAGGGTACATTAAACAAGTAAAAAGCAATCCGGCAAAGCATAAACAAGAGCATTACTAAAATAAAATTGTATGCTGCGGCAGCGTATATGTTGTTTTTAATGTATCGATTAAATAGATTTTTCATGAACTCCAATTTTAATGATTTATATTAAAGCTTATTTAAGTAAGGAATTTGTTGAATCAGTTTTTCTTTTTTCAATATATAAAAAATAAATCCGAAAAGAACTACCGTTCTAATGGTGTAATTCAAACCTACCGAGTGCGTGTGGAACATCTCGTTTAAGAAATATAAAACCACTGTAAGCAAGAAATACCACCCGATTCTTTTCAATTCATATTTAATAGGAAAATATTTTTGTCCGTAAAAATAGGAGATGAGCATGATGACTAAGTAACAAACGAAAGACGACCATGCTGCCCCCATATAACCTCCATAAAGAGAATTTTTCATCGGAACGAATATCACGATGATAACCACGGTGATAATAGCTCCAAGCACCGAAAAATAAGCTCCATACATCGTTTTATCCGTTAGCTTGTACCATATAGAAAGATTAAAGTAAATCCCCTGAAATACGTACGACATTAAAATGATGGGCACAACGGCAAATCCTTCCCAATAGCTTTTGCTGATGATTAATTTCAAAACATCAATGTAAAATTCCATCCCAAGGAAAATAATAAGGGAGAAAATAACGAAATACTTCATGGCATCCGAGTACGCCTTTTTGCTATCCTTTGCCTGTTGGTGAGCAAATACGAAGGGTTCATATGCAAACCGGAAGGCCTGTGTAAACATCCACATCACCAATGAGATTTTGGAACAGGCACCGTAAATACCCAATAAATGCATGCCTTCTTTTGCATCAGGATATACTTTGGGGAAAATTATTTTGTCCACCGATTGGTTCATAACCCCCGCGATGCCTAAAATGAGTAAGGGAAATGAGTATCTGAGCATCTGTTTGAGTAGATCCTTGTCAAACTCAAATTTTGCCTCTAGCACATCTGGTATTTGAGCCAGCATTACTGCCGACGTTGAAATCAAGTTGGCAATCAGAATGTAACCCACGCCGTAATCGGGGTTGTAGAACCAGCTTATTAGTGCCGGATGCACCTTGTTCAGCCAAGGGCAGGTAATCAGGAAGAAAAGGTTGAAAATTATATTTATAGCAATCATAAAGACTTTTAGTGCTGCAAACTTAATCGGTTTGCTTTTGTAGCGCAGGTAGGCAAAAGGAACCGATCCAAAAGCATCTATGGCCACAATGATGCCCATCATCCAGATATATTCGGTATGGTCGCCCAAGTCGATAGCATTGGCAATACTTTGCTTGAAAGCAAAACATAAAATGACGAATAGGGCAGAGGTGGTGAATAAACTTATAAGTGAAGTACTATAAACTTTATTCGGATTTTTATCTTTATTAATAAAGCGGAAAAAACCGGTTTCCATCCCATAGGTGAGGATTACAACCACGAAAGCAGTCCAAGCGTACAAGTTGGTTACAACACCATATTCGCTAGGATCTTTCAGCACAAAAGTGTAAATCGGTACCAAACACCAATTTAGAAATCGACCAACAATACTACTTAAACCATAAATTGCAGTATCCTTTACCAAGGATTTCATTTTACTCATAAAATCAGTCTTAAATTAAAATAGCGATCCCTGTTCGCTTTGTTTTACCCGTCCTAAATGTTTGTATGCCAATTCTGTGACCTCCCGTCCACGAGGGGTTCGTTTTAAAAATCCTTCTTTTATGAGGAATGGTTCGTACACTTCCTCTATGGTTCCTGCATCTTCGCTCAACGCTGTGGCAATGGTGGTTAACCCTACCGGGCCACCTTTGAATTTATCTATTAGGGTGCAAAGAATTTTATTATCCACTTCATCCAATCCGAATTTGTCAATATTCAATGCCTCCAACGCGTATTGAGCAATGGCTAAGTCAATAATTCCATCGCCCTTTACCTGTGCAAAGTCACGAACCCTGCGCAACAACGCGTTTGCTATACGGGGGGTTCCCCTGCTTCTGCCTGCAATTTCTACAGATGCCGATTTTTTACATTCGATATTTAACAAGTTGGCTGACCGCAAAATAATTCCCGCCAACACGTCTGCATCATAATATTCCAAGTGGCAATTAATGCCAAATCGGGCTCGCAATGGGCTGGTAAGCAATCCACTACGCGTAGTGGCACCAATCAGCGTAAACGGGTTCAACTCTATTTGAATAGACCGGGCACTAGGGCCCTTATCTATCATTATATCAATGCGATAATCCTCCATAGCCGAGTACAGATACTCTTCCACTACCGGACTAAGGCGGTGTATTTCATCAATAAAAAGAACATCATTTGTTTCTAGTGATGTAAGAACACCAGCTAAATCGCCCGGCTTGTCAAGTACCGGCCCCGAAGTAACTTTAAAGCCTACGCCCAGTTCGTTCGCGATAATATTGGAAAGAGTAGTCTTCCCCAAACCAGGAGGGCCATGAAGCAGCACATGGTCAAGAGCCTCCGTGCGCATACGGGCTGCACTGACAAAAATGCCCAAATTTTCAACAATCTTCGATTGTCCTTTGAAATCCGAAAAGCTCAATGGCCTCAAGGCATTTTCAAAGTCCGATTCCCGTTGTTGGTTGCGTATGTCGAAGTTTTCTTCTTCCATCGTTTATTTCTTACCATTTTCCTGATGTCAGGAAAATGGTCTTATCAGGCTAGTTTTTAATTAATATGTTAAACTCGCATTATTCTTATTTTGCCCCGGTCAGTTCATGGAATACATCTTCCATGTTACGTTCCTGTTGATTAAGGGTAAGTAAGGCAAATCCTTTTTCATTTACAAAGCGGAACACTTCAGCACGAATGTCTTCCGCACTTTCCAATTGGAAAAGTGTAGGTTGTAGTTTCGTAGCTTTTTGTACCCCTTTTATTTCTAGGAAAATTTTCTCATCAATTTCTTTATCCAATTCCACGGTAAGGATGTGGGTTTTTTGGTTTTTTGCCGAAATAATGTCTTTTTCTTTTTCGTCAGCCACAATATTACCTTGGTTGATAATTAGCACACGATCGCAAATAGCACTCACTTCCTGCATGATGTGGGTGGAAAGCATCACCGTTTTTTCTTTCCCGATTTCCGAAATCAGGTTACGCACATCCACTAGCTGGTTTGGGTCAAGCCCCGTGGTAGGCTCATCCAGGATAAGCACCTTGGGGTCGTGTATCAACGCTTGAGCCAAGCCTACGCGTTGGCGATAGCCTTTAGATAGTTGCCCTATTTTCTTTTTATATTCCAAGGTAAGCCCTGTGCGTTCTATCATTTCATCCACACGGCCTTTGGTATTTTTACCCAATTTATACATTTCGCCTATAAACTGCAAGTATTCCCGTACATACATTTCCAGGTACAAAGGGTTATGCTCAGGCAGATAGCCAATCAATTTTTTTATCTCCAACGGGTTGTCGTTCACTTCCAAATCGCATACCTGTACCGAACCTTTTTCGTACGGAACAAACCCGGTGATAATTTTCATCATTGTCGATTTTCCGGCACCGTTAGGCCCGATAAACCCTACAATTTGTCCCGAACCAATTTCAAAACTCACGTCGTTTAACACGCGTTGTTCACCATAGTGTTTGATAACTTGCTTAATAGAAATTGACATAATGTTTGGATTTTTAATAGCTAGCAAAATTAATCAGAAATTTAATATTTCGTGTGATTGTTTGGAAACTATAACAGAAATGCCTGTATCTTGTCAATATTTGGAGAAATATAAAATAAAAGATTCATAAAAATGGCCTGTTTTATCAACTAAAGACAATCATTTGCCAAAATGTTTTTTACATTTATAGATGTAATTTAACCCAGTAACTTATGAGTGAAACAAATTTTTACAACCTTCAATTGGTAAGCAAGCGTTGTGAATACGACAAGGTGTACACGTTCTTCTTTTCGGCATCACAGCCTATCCCATTCAAGGCCGGGCAATGGGCGCATGTGGGTTTTTCGTCCGAAGGGAAGGATAAGACAATCGAGCACAACCTCTCTTTCGCTTCTGCACCTGCCGACCCTTACGTGGAATTCTCGGTCGATCTGGCTTCGGGCTCCGAGTACAAACAATTATTGGCGGCCTTGACTCCGGGTGATAATATGAAGGCTTTTAAAATTAATGGCGAGTTTGTGGTAAACCCATCGGCTCAATCAGAAATTGTTTTTCTTTCGGGAGGCATAGGCATAACGCCCGTGCGTTCTATAATAAGGGATATACAGCAACGGCAATTGCAAGTAAACTGGAGTCTTCTGCACGTGGCACGAACCGGATTTCTTTACGAAGAAGAATTATGTAAGCTACCCAATGCTCAGTGGCGGGTAAACCACGAGGGGATCGACGACGTTTGGGACAACATAATTCAAAAGCCCGACGACACTCGTTATTACCTGAGTGGCTCTGATCGTTTTGTTGAGGGAATGAAGGAAAAACTTATGTACTCAGACATTAGTTCCGGGCAAATTATTACCGAAAGTTTCCTTTAGAATATAATTTGATGTGTTAACCAATGCAGTATAGTGTACGGGTTTCAATAAAAAAATTCCGCTTACTAAAAAAAATGATCTTAGTAAGCGGAATTATCTCGTATTTATTTTTTATCTATCCGGCAGTGATGGCATCAGCTACAACTTTAGCCAAGGGCGTTGTAGGTCTACCAATTAGTTTTGAAAGCAGATGCCCGTTATCAAACAAATCACCTTTCGATGCGCTAACATCCCAACTGGCAATAGCCCCGGCAAATCCTTCAGGTATCCCGAAGCTTTTCAGTATATTGGCGTATTCCGCTTCCGGCAGGTTGTTGTACGGGATGTCTTTTTTTGTTTGGCGAGCTATTTCGGCAGCTAAATCCGTTAATGTATAACTCTCATCCCCGGCAAGTTCATATACCTTACCTTGATGACCTTCGCCCGACAAAACAACGGCTGCTGCTTCGGCAAAATCGACCCGTGCGGCGGAAGAAATTTTTCCATCCCCGGCACTACCGATAAAAGCACCCGCGGTGATAGCTCCTTGTACTGAACCCGTGTAATTTTCGGTGTACCAGCCATTACGCAAAATAGTATATGGTATGCCCGAAGCTTTTAAGGCGGCTTCGGTAGCCAAATGCTCTCCGGCAAGGTTCAACGACGAAGTTTCTGCATGTAGCAAACTGGTATATACAATCCATTTTACCCCTGCCTGTTTCGCCGCGTTAATCACGTTGGCATGTTGTGTAGCGCGTTGTCCGAGTTCGTTGCTCGAAATAAGCAATAGCTTATCAATGCCTTGTAGCGAAGTTGCCAGATTTTCTGGTTTTGCATAATCAAACTCCCGTGCTTCAATACCCAATTCAGCAGCTTTTTGAGGATTGCGAACCAATGCTACAATGCTCTCTGCCGATACTCTTTTTTTCAGTTGTTCTACCATGATTCTGCCTAGTTGGCCGGTGGCTCCTGTTATTCCGATTTTCATATTAATTCCTTAATTTAAATGGTTAATGAATAATTGTTATTGTTAATTTCTTGTTTTAAATATAACTCTCTAAAATACACTTAGTATCTTTTCTGCTGCAAATATAAATTCTTTTTATATTGCATGCAAGAAGACACCTGAAAGTGAGAAAGTTACCTTGATGAAACTATTGTTGATTACAAATGGTTTAAAAAAAAGAAATTTTTTGTATTTTTTTCACGTAGAGTTACATCAGAGACTTAATCTTAATTGTTTATAAATTAAGGCTAACACTTTCTTCCGTGGGGGTGAGGGAGGTTTCCCCTCCGCCTTTTGTGTTCTTCTACAAATTTGTGTAAATTTGCATTTCAAATTTTTATACTTCAAGCTATGCCTTTTGCACAAAACAGTAATGCTATTTTCGATCGTTGTATCGCTGATTATCATATCACTGACCACGTGGATGCCGAAATGAAAAATCCTTTTGAGGTATCCTCCATCGAAGGAATCCTATATGTAAAAAATTGGATTGATACCGTGCAATGGCACTTGGAAGATATAATTCGCAATCCCGCGATAGATCCTGTTGAGGCTTTGTCCATCAAACGCCGTATCGATAAATCGAATCAGGATCGTACTGATTTGGTGGAGGTAATAGATAGCTATTTCCTCGATAAATATAAAGGAATTAAAGTTCACGCCGCCGCCGTTATCAATACTGAAAGTCCCGCGTGGGCTATTGATCGCCTGTCTATCTTGGCATTGAAAATTTATCACATGCAGCAGGAGGTAAACCGTACCGATGCCAATTCCGACCACATAACTCAATGCCAAAAGAAGTTGGCTATTTTGTTGGAACAACGTGTTGACCTTTCGTCGGCTATCGACCAACTACTACGTGACATCGAAACCGGACAAAAATATATGAAGGTGTACAAGCAAATGAAAATGTACAACGACCCCTCTTTGAACCCGATTCTGTACGCGAAAAAATAAAAAATTGGCTCAGCTTCCACGTAATATATTAGTAATTCGGATGTCGGCCATGGGCGACGTGGCGATGACAGTGCCCGTACTCTCGTCCTTGTACCAACAACAGAACGTGAAGTTAACGATGCTTACTACACAAGCTTTTTCCCCCATGTTTTCCGGGATGCCCGATTTGCAAATCGTAGGCATTGATAAGCGTGGCAGACACAAAGGATTGATAGGCTTGGTGCGTTTATTTTTCGATTTGAAAAAATACGATTTTGACGCGGTAGCCGATTTGCACGATGTATTTCGAAGCAAAGTGCTGCGCTTATTATTTTCGTTCACTTCAGCCAAAGTAGAAAAGATAAACAAGGGGCGGACGGATAAAAAACAGCTCGCTCGGCGGGGAAAAAATCAATCCGTTCCGTTGCAACTAACCGTGGAACGGTATCACGACGTTTTTAAACGCTTGGGATTTACATTTGAATTAAACTTCACTTCTATCTTTTCAACGAAGCCCGTTTTACCCGAAATATTACAACAAAGCTTTGGTGAAAAGAACCAAAAATGGATAGGCATAGCACCTTTTGCCAAACATCAAGGCAAAATTTATCCGTTGGAAAAAATGGAGCAGGTTGTGCACTTGTTGGATAAGCAAGGTGAGGTGAAAATTTTCCTTTTCGGAAACGGGGAGGAAGAAAAAAAGATAATGACCTACTGGAAAACAAAATATACTTCCATCTGTTTGATGCCTACCGCATGCAGGTTGCCCGATGAGCTTAAACTCATGGCACAGTTGGATGTAATGGTTTCGATGGATTCGGCCAACATGCACCTAGCTTCCTTGGTGGGGTTGCCGGTAGTTTCCATTTGGGGAGCCACACACCATTATGCAGGCTTTTTGGGTTGGCATCAGTCGGTTGATGATATTGTGGAGGTAGATTTGCCTTGCAGGCCATGCTCGGTATATGGAAATATTCCTTGCCGACGCAACGATTACGCCTGTATGAATAATATAAAACCGGAAGCGGTTGTAGAAAAAATAAAACGATATTTGTAAAAAAATAAATCATGCAACGAACCGAAATATCAGTGCTGGGTGAATTTGGATTAATTCGCTATTTGACCGAAAAAATTGAATTAAAAAATCCATCTACCGTAAAAGGGGTGGGCGACGATGCCGCCGTACTCGATTACAAAAGTAAGCAAGTGCTGGTTACTACCGACTTGCTACTGGAAGGAGTTCATTTTGATTTGGTATATGTACCCTTGAAACATTTAGGCTACAAATCGGCCATCGTGAACTTCTCTGATATTTATGCCATGAATGGCAAACCGAAACAAATTACTGTTTCCATCGGGTTGTCGAAACGTTTTTGTGTAGAAGATTTGGAAGAATTTTATGCCGGCATCCAGTTGGCGTGCGAAGAGCATGGCGTTGATTTAGTGGGTGGCGATACCTCCGCTTCAATGACGGGGCTGGCCATTAGCATAACCTGTTTGGGCGAAGGCGAAAAAGGTAAAATAGTGTATCGCGACGGGGCTAAAGAAAACGACCTGATTTGTGTATCCGGCAATTTGGGAGCTGCCTACATGGGTTTGCAACTGCTGGAACGCGAAAAAACCGTTTTTGCAGGAAAAGACAAAGAGGAAGTACAACCCGATTTTGATGGAAAAGAATATCTTTTGCAACGTCAGTTACGCCCCGAAGCCCGTAAAGATATTATTGAGCGATTAGCCGAAAAAGGCGTTGTACCCACGGCGATGATGGATATTTCCGATGGCTTGTCATCCGAACTGATGCACATCTGCACGCAAAGCAAAATAGGTTGCCGCGTGTATGAAGATAAAATCCCGATTGATTACCAAACGGCCATGATGGCGGAGGAATTCAATATGAACCTAGTAACCGCCGCGCTAAACGGGGGTGAGGATTATGAATTGCTGTTTACCGTGCCTTTAGAGTTTTATGATTTGATGGACAACATGGAGGATGTGAAAATTATAGGTCATATTTGCAAAGAAGACATGGGCTATTGCCTGGTTACCCGTGATGGACAGGAGTTCCCGTTGAAGGCCCAAGGTTGGAATTCGTTAAACGAATAAACTTTTGTTATTACTACTTGTTATCTACTAAAAATAGAATTTATCATGAAAGAATTAAGCGAACAAAAAATAGCCATTTGTGCAGATCATGCCGGGTTTGAATTGAAAGAATTAATTATGACCGATCTCGGAGCCACAGGAGTAGAATTTAAGGATTTCGGAACTTATTCTACCGCCAGTTGCGATTACCCCGATTTTGCGCATCCGATGGCTGATGCCATTGAAAAAGGTGAATTTGAATATGGTATTGCCATTTGTGGTAGTGGAAACGGCATTAGCATGACGGCGAATAAACATCAAGGAATCCGTGCGGCGATTTGCTGGAAACCGGAACTTGCCGTATTAGCTCGTCAGCACAACAATGCCAATGTGCTTTCGTTGCCAGCCCGCTTTATCTCCGAAGAAGAGGCTTTTGAAATTATTGAAGACTTTTTCAAAACGGATTTTGAAGGTGGACGACATGTAAACCGTGTAAATAAGATTCCTTTACATAAAGCGTAAATCAAGTAACCAATTAAGAATAAAACATGAACCCCGATGTGATGGCATTATAATGTCACCTTATCGGGGTTTATTGTATCTTGAAACTTTCTAAATTTTAAAACCTTAGAAGGTTTGCATGGAAGCAATAAATAATATCGATCCCTGCAGAGGATCAATTAGTTGTTTCTTTTATGTTGAACTCACGTTGGCTTAAGAGCAAATTTTCTTCTTGGATAAATTTGATTGACCTACAAAAAGACCAAGGATAACGATTACCAAACCTAATATTTTTTGTGTGGATATTTGTTCACCAAGCATGGTTACCGAGAGCACTGCGGTGATGGCTGGAAGTAGATTTAAAAAGATATTGGTACGGGTTACTCCGAACTTGTTCAACGAGGTGGTGTAAAAGATAAATGCCAGCGCGGAAGCAAATACTGCTAATAAAACAACGGCAACCATAGCCTTCGGTTCAAACGGAAGCGCTTTCTTTCCGTAATCCATGATGAAAAACAGGGGGGTAAATAGTAACACTCCTGTGATGTTTTGATAGGTAACAATAGTGGTTTCGGAATAATACTTGGAAAGTTTTCGAATGGATACCGAATAGGAAATAGAAATAAAAACCGCACCGAATAGTAATATAACCCCTAGCGGTTTGGTAATAAAACTTCCGTTTCCACCGACGGAAATTGCGAGAACTCCTCCCATTGAAATAACGATTCCAAGAACGTTGGCCCAAGTTATTTTTTCCCGTAAAAAGAAAAATGCAATAAAAGGAGAAAAAAGGGGAATAGTGGATAAGATAACTGCCGCGAAAGTGGGGGAAACCATGGTTAACCCATAAATCTCGCACAAGAAATAGCCGAAGGGTTCCAATAACCCTAATCCTAAAAACCAGATAAGATGCTTTATTTGAATCTTTTGTAACCCGTGCGTGAAAAAGGCTAATCCAAGCATGAATATCGAGGCAAACAATACTCTCATGGTAACGATAGTTACCGGATAAAAGGAAGCAAAAGCCATGTTAGTCCAAATATAGGAGAATGCCCAACAGATGGTTGCCAAGATAGGAGATAGGTATGTTTTAAGAATTTTCATGAAGTGTTCCGTAAATTGAAGTACAAAGATACGGATTGAAACGGATTGAAATTAGTGACATAAGATCTTAATAGAAAATTATCAATAATTTTTATTCTTCTATTTTTTTAATGAACTAATTTCACACACTCAAAAATGAAATATGATTATTGCATTGCTTATAGTCTATATGTTAAAAAACACGAATTCTATTATTCTATCTGTCAGTAAGAATTTGTGATGTATTTGATAGGGTTTTTTTCTAAAAAATAGTGTTAAATGTTAAAAAACATTTTTATGTTCATTTATTTTTTATATATTTGTTAAACAATATAGGTGGCAAAAGAGATGAAAGGAATTAGAGTTATATTGATTGTTTTGTTTGCTTGTTGTTTTACTTCAAGCCTTTTTGCTTCATCATACCCAGCAGTTGGATATGGCGTGGTAGGAGGAAATTTACCTTCATCAAACTCAATGCTCGGAACAACTTATAAGCAGGATTCTTTAAGTTATTATGAATCAGGAGCAAATAATCTTATTTATTACGGAGTGCCTTTTGTGGCAGGTGATTCAGTGATAGCAGGTGGAATTCGCTATATTTTAGTTCCCTCACCTAATATGCCGGGGTTGTTAGTAGCCGATTTAGATAATGATGGTGTTTGGGATTCTGCTGACGAACCGAGTTCTCCTTTGGGTGGATATTTGGAATATTATATGACCCCAATTGGCAATGGCAATGTTATTTTAATAATTCTTGTTTTATTATACGCTACTTATATTCTACTCCGAAAAAATAAAAACACATTCAACTCAAAGTTTTTCCTTTTTTTTCTCAAATCCAAACAATAATTTCTTTAATTTGTAATTCTTGTTTTTGTGCAAATGCAAAAGTATCAGTTGTTTGCTATAGTATGGAAACAGGGCTTTCTGTGTGATTTTTATTCTAACTAAATTTTTATTTGATGAATAAAATAAGTAAGTTTTTACTTTTCATCTTATTCTTTAGCTCCACTTTAGTTCAAATACGAGCACAAGTTACAGCAACGCGAATAGATGTTTCTACTCAAAATGCGTATCCGTTTTCGACCGATACCGCTCATTTAACATGTTGGAATGGAGAAAAGTATGTTCCCATTACGGTAAAGGGTACAAACCTTAGTGTAGCTGTTCCGGGTACGTATCCCGGAGAATTGGCTGCTACACGTGCCCAATATTCACAATGGTTGAGTGAAATCAAAGAGGCCGGCTACAATTGTGTTCGTCTTTATACACTCCACTTCCCTCGTTTTTATGAGGTGTTGGATTCTTTCAATTTGGCTCATCCCAATAATCCCATCTATCTTATTCAAGGTGTTTGGCTGGAAGAAGAGTCCACGGCTTACAACAATGATCTTTTTCGCATTTCTTCGACCTTTAAGCAGGAAATGCAAGAGGATGTGGATTGTGTGCATGGCAAAAGGAGCATTGCGTTTCGATATGGTAAAGCGTATGGTAATTATACCGTTGACATTAGTAAATGGCTTTTAGCTTATATTATCGGTAGGGAAGTTTCGCCCGACGAAGTGCTCACGACCAATGCAAATTATCCGAATCTGACTTCTTACTCCGGTAATTATTTATTTATTTCGGGCGTTAAAGCCTCGGAAATTTTTGTTACACAAAAGCTTGATTCGTTATTGATTTACGAGCAAAGTAATTATCAAACGCAACGACCTGTTTCGTTTTCCAGCTGGCCTACTCTCGACCCGTTGAAGCATCCTACAGAAACAACGACGCAGGAAGATATTGCTCAAATAGATTTGTCGGGAACGGATTTTAGTAAAGCGAAAGCCGGCTTTTTTATAAGTTATCACGCCTACCCGTATTATCCTGATTTTGTTAGCCGAGATTCATTGTACTTGCCCTATTATGACAACGATGGGCAAAATAGTTACTTGGGCTATTTAACCTATTTGAAGGCTTATTATAAAAAAATACCCCTGTTGATTGCTGAATTTGGAGTTCCTTCCAGTTGGGGTATCGCTCATTATTCGGAAAGCGGCATGAATCATGGAGGCTTTGATGAATTGAATCAAGGGAAAGTAGATGTCCGTTTAATGAAAAATATTCTTTCCACAGGTTGTGCCGGTGGGGTTCAGTTTGCATGGATTGACGAATGGTTCAAATCTACGTGGATTTGCGATCCGTTTGATTTCCCGGTTGACAACCGTGTGATGTGGCAAAATGTGGCTTCGGCGGAACAAAACTTTGGAATGATAGGCTTTAAAAGAGGCGATTTCACTTATCAGGATTGGGAAACATTTCCCACGGGAAGTTCTGTGAAGAAAGTAAAAGCCGGGATTGATTATTCTTATTTCAATTTACAACTACCATTGAATCAATCTTTCTCTAATTTGGATACGCTTTGGATTGCGCTAGACACGTATGCTGCTACGTTGGGTGAAACAAAACTTATTACAGGGGATACAATTCCTATCGGGGCTGAATTTTTGTTGCGCATAACCAATGATGCTGCTGATTTATTTGTTACCGAGGCATACGATTTATATGGCATTTGGCATCACGTATCTACCGATCAGCAATTGTATCATTCCATTGCTACCACCGGAAAACCCTGGAAATTAGTTCGGTGGAAAAATAATTCGGGTGAACCGGAAGTACAATACATTGGCCATTTTCAAGTTAACAGATTGAATCTACCTCCGTCAAGTAAAGATGCGGTGACGTTTAAGGGTGATACGGTAAACGTGAGAATCCCGTGGACACTACTGCAATTTATTAACCCAGGACGAAAAATTGTAATGAACGATAACCGGGCTACTACCTCGGTAACCGAAGATACCGTGTCCGACGGAATTTCCATTTCTATTAAATATAAAAATCAATTGCTGAGTACTTCAAGCCGTTATACTTGGGATACATGGAACAACTTTAACAATGTGGTTTCGTATAAAAAAGACGGATACGCCACGGTACAAGAAAACTTAAAAACCTTTGATGGCATGTACGTTGGTTATGAAGACGCGTATAGCGTGCAAATGAACAACCAAAATGTGGTGAAGAAAGTGGACGGCGTGCTATGTAATGATTTGTTGCTGGAAAACGACAGTGCTCAAGCAGTGTTGATAACGCCTCCTGCTCATGGATTTATTAGTTTGGCTGCAAACGGTTCCTTTGTGTATGTACCGGATGCCGACTATTATGGTGATGATCAATTTACCTATAAAGCAACAAATGGCTATCAAACTTCGGCGGCAACTTCGGTATATCTAAAGGTGCAGGAAAACAGTTCGTTAATTGGACTGGTGAAATTGTACCCAAACCCGGTAGTAAACATGCTTAATATCCAGTGTGCCGGAAAAATGACTGAAATAAAGTTATATAGCGACAAGGGAACCTTAATTCTTACTCAAGAATTAAGTAGTGAAACCACGCAACTTAATCTTTCGTCGTTAGCTGCAGGAGTTTATTTTGCTAAGATTCAAGTTGGCGATGAAAATGTAGTACAAAAGTTTATTGTAAGTAAATAAAACTCACTCTTTACAAGCAGTGTAGAGATAAAACACCGTATAAAAACAAAAAATCGGCTCAGAAACTCTGAGCCGATTTTTATTTGTATGTTCTCAATCAAGAATCCTCAATTATACATTATTAATTGTTTCTAATATCTGTAATGGTCGGCTTTATACGGACCCTTAGTATCTACACCAAGGTATGCAGCTTGTTGGTCGGTAAGCGTGGTAAGCTTAACACCGATACGTTTCAAGTGCAAGCGAGCCACTTCTTCGTCTAAATACTTAGGCAGGCGATATACGCCAACTTCGTATTTCTTTGTCCACAAATCCAATTGAGCCAAAGTTTGGTTGGTAAACGAGTTACTCATTACAAACGATGGGTGTCCGGTAGCGCATCCTAAATTTACTAAACGGCCTTCGGCTAACAAGAAAATACTGTTTCCGGTTGGGAAGGTATATTTATCCACCTGAGGTTTGATGTTAGTATGTTTAATACCTGGGAAGTTTACCAGTTTATCCACTTGTATTTCATTATCGAAATGGCCGATGTTACATACAATAGCCTGATCGTTCATTACTTTCAAATGGTCGATGGTGATAACGTCAAGATTCCCGGTAGTGGTTACGAAAATGTTTCCTTCTTTTACGGCTTCTTCCATCGTAGTTACTTCAAAACCTTCCATGGCAGCTTGAAGGGCACAAATCGGGTCGATTTCGGTTACCAATACACGGGCTCCATAAGAACGCATGGAGTGTGCACAGCCTTTACCTACATCGCCATAACCTAGTACGACACAAACTTTACCCGCGATCATTACATCGGTGGCACGTTTGATCCCGTCGGCCAATGATTCGCGACAACCGTATAGGTTATCGAATTTCGATTTTGTTACCGAGTCGTTTACATTGATGGCAGGGATAAGTAATTCTCCTTTTTCCATCATTTGGTACAAGCGGTGCACACCGGTAGTAGTTTCTTCCGAAACGCCTTTCAATTCGGCTATCGTGTTGTGCCAACGTTTGTTGTCTTCCGTAAGGACGCGGTGAAGAGTATCTAAAATTACTTGTTCTTCATGGTTTCCGCCCTTTCTATCAATGGTTTTAGTATCGTCTTCGGCTTTAAAGCCCCAGTGAACCAATAGCGTGGCATCGCCACCGTCGTCCACGATCAAATTCGGGCCTTTGCCTTCGGGAAAACGTAGCGCCATATCGGTACACCACCAATATTCTTCCAACGATTCGCCTTTCCATGCAAATACAGGCACTCCGGCTGCTGCAATGGCCGCCGCCGCGTGGTCTTGCGTGGAAAAGATGTTACAGCTAGCCCAGCGCACGTCGGCACCAAGCTCTACTAATGTTTCGATTAAAACTGCAGTTTGAATAGTCATGTGCAGTGAGCCGGTGATGCGTGCACCTTTCAGAGGCTTTTGTCCGTTATATTTTTTGCGGACGGCCATTAATCCCGGCATTTCGTGTTCGGCAATTTCGATTTCTTTACGACCGAATTCAGCCAAACCCATGTCTGCCACTTTGTAAGGCAGATTAGTAGGAAATAAAGTTGACATAAAATATATGTTTAATAAATGAGCTGCAAAGATATAATCTTTTTGGAAATAAGGGATTTGAAAAAGTTTAAAATGCTGTGAAGCGTAAAAAACTTTACATGCGTGCAGCCCCATATTTTTGAAATCGATCCTCCAAAGGAGGAGCCTGGAGGCTTTTTATCCCGCCCAACCTTCCCGATCCAAATTTCTATAATTAATGGCTTCGGCAATATGCTGGGATTGAATGTTCTCGCTGTTCTCCATGTCGGCAATGGTGCGCGACACTTTCAGTATGCGGTCGTAAGCACGTGCCGAAAGGTTGAGGCGTTGCATGGCGTTTTTCAGTAAAGCGGAGCCGGCTTCGTCGGGTGCTGCATATTTGCGCAATTGCTTGCTGCTCATTTGGGCGTTGCAATATACGCCTTCGGTATCTTTGAAGCGTTCGGCCTGTACTTGTCGGGTGGAAATTACCCGCTCACGAATCACGGCACTTGGTTCGGCTTCCCGTTGCTCGGAAAGTTTTTCAAACGGCACGGGTACTATTTCTATATGAATGTCAATGCGGTCGAGTAGGGGGCCGGAAATACGGCTTAGGTATTTTTGCACCTGTCCGGGGCCGCATACGCATTCTTTTTCGGGATGGTTATAATATCCGCAAGGACATGGATTCATGGACGCAACGAGCATAAAACTGGCTGGGTAATCTACCGCGAACTTGGAACGGGAGATGCTTATTTTGCGGTCTTCAAGCGGTTGGCGCAATACTTCGAGCACCGTGCGCTTAAATTCTGGCAATTCGTCAAGGAAGAGTACGCCGTTATGAGCCAACGAAATTTCTCCGGGTTGTGGAAAAGAACCGCCACCTACTAAGGCAACATCCGAAATGGTGTGATGCGGACTGCGGAACGGGCGTTGCGCCATGAGTGAGGTGTTGCCGCCAATCTTTCCGGCCACGGAATGTATTTTGGTAGTTTCCAATGCTTCTTGCAACGTGAGTGGGGGTAGGATGGTGGGCATTCGTTTGGCCATCATTGATTTTCCGGCTCCGGGAGGGCCTACCATAATGATGTTGTGTCCGCCGGCAGCCGAAACTTCCAATGCTCGTTTCACGTTTTCCTGCCCTTTTACATCGGAGAAATCGACTTCAAATTGGTTTACTTGATCAAAAAATTCCTCACGGGTATTTACTTCCGTGGGTTCCAGCTTGGCATCGCCGTTGAAAAAATCCACTACTTGTTTGATGTTTTCCACCCCATATACTTCGAGGTTATTCACAACGGCGGCTTCGCGACTGTTTTGCTTGGGTAGGATGAAACCTTTAAATCCGTCCTCACGGGCTTTGATGGCAATGGGCAGCACGCCTTTGATGGGTTGCAGGCTACCGTCTAGTGAGAGTTCACCCATGATAACGTATTTACCTATTTCATCGGCACAAAGAGCTTCGTCGGCAGCGAGCATCCCAATAGCGATGGGCAGGTCGTAAGCCGAACCTTCTTTCCTAATATCCGCCGGAGCCATGTTAACTACTACTTGCCGGCGAGGCACTTTAAGGCTGTTGTATGACAGGGCGGAAAGAATACGCTCGTGACTTTCTTTCACGGCATTGTCAGGTAACCCTACCAAATGAAATTTAATGCCTTGCGACACGTTTACTTCTATTGTAACTATGGTGGCATTGATGCCTTGTACCGCCGATCCGTATGTTTTAACAAGCATTTTTTGATTGTGTTTTTAGGGGCACTAAAATAGTGAAAATATTTAAAGATATTTGCTATTTATAAATTGATAAAAGAAAACCTGCCAAATATTAAAAACTTGGCAGGTTTTGACTGTGAGCAACTATGAGTTAAATTTTATCTTTTCAAGGTAACATGTCCGGTTATTCGTTCGGCAGTTTCGGGTAGAGTAATGATATACCAATAATCGGTGGATGGTAGCGGGTGCCCTAGATAATTTCCATCCCAACCCAAATCAGTACCATTATAGTGTATAATTGGTTTGCCGAAACGATCGTAGATATCTACTGTTGATTTTGGCTGTCATTCGTTATTCCTTTTTTCGGCAATTTAATTCAGTCCTTTTTCTTAAAAACTAGAAATAGAAACATTTAGTGTAAGGGTAAAAGTAGTTTTTTATTTCCAATGGATGGTGCAAAGAACTATCAGTTGAAAACTATGGGTTGGTATTACAAATGAAATAATATTTTCCAAATATCTCATTTAATAAGATGGTAATTTTTTTCTTTCAATAATTTGCAGTCAAACTAATTAAGCAAAAAATCACTTAAAACACAGAAATTCACTGAACTAAAGCAGGTTCTACCATGTTTATGGTACAAAAATGCCACGCTTTTGGCATTTATGACCTTAAATAAGGCGTCTATCTTTGCATCAACAAAATTATAAAGAAATTATTCACGAACTAATAAGGAGAATTTATCATGGCAACAGAAAATTTGAGATTTGAAACGTTACAATTACATGCCGGACAGGAAGTAGATAAAACAACTCATTCGCGTGCGGTACCTATTTATCAAACATCTTCTTATGTATTTGAAGATGCAAAAGACGGAGCTGACCTTTTCGGCTTGCGCAAGTTCGGTAACATTTATACCCGCTTGATGAACCCTACCAGCGATGTGTTTGAGAAACGTGTTGCTGCCCTCGAAGGTGGTGTGGCTGCTTTGGCTACTTCAACCGGCTTATCAGCTCAATTTATTGCTTTGAATAATATTTTAGAGGTGGGCGATAACTTTGTTTCCACTTCTCATTTGTACGGTGGAACTTACAATCAGTTTAAACATCAGTTTAAACGCCTTGGCGTTGAGGCTCGATTTACGAAAGAAGATACACCGGAAGAATTTGAAGCGTTGATTGATGACAAAACGAAAGCTATTTACCTCGAAACCATTGGTAATCCGGAACTAAATGTTCCTGATTTTGATACTATTGCTGCCGTGGCTAAGAAATATGATATTCCGTTGATTGTAGATAATACATTTGGTGCAGGTGGGTATCTTTTCCGTCCGTTGGAACATGGTGCTGCCGTGGTGGTAGAATCGGCCACCAAATGGATTGGTGGACATGGTACTTCGTTGGGTGGCGTAATTGTGGATGGAGGAAATTTCAACTGGGGTAATGGTAAGTTCCCTGCTTTTACCGAACCTTCAGATAGTTATCATGGTCTTGTTTTTTGGAAAGTTTTTGGTGCCGATGGTCCTTTTGGCAATATTGCTTTTAGTCTTCGTGCTCGTGTGGAAGGGCTTCGCGACTGGGGTAACACCATTAGTCCGTTCAACTCTTTTTTACTTATTCAAGGGCTTGAAACGCTGTCGTTGCGTGTAGAACGCCATGTACAAAATGCATTGGCTTTGGCCGAATGGCTTGAAAAGCATCCCCAAGTGGAATATGTAAATTATCCGGGCTTAAAAAGCAGCAAATATTATGATTTAGCTAAAAAATATTTTCCTAAAGGAGCTGGAGGTGTGTTGACTTTTAAAATAAAAGGTGACCCTGAAAAAGCTGATAAATTAATTAATAATGTGAAGTTATTAAGCCATTTGGCTAACGTGGGTGATGCTAAATCATTGATTATACATCCTGCAGCTACTACTCACGAGCAACTTTCGTCAGAAGAACAAATAGCTTCGGGTGTGTTGCCAGGATTACTTAGAGTTTCAGTTGGTATTGAAAATATTGAGGATATTAAAGCTGATCTTGAACAGGCATTTAAAGCGATATAAGAAGAAAGATTAAAAAATAAATTTCTTGAGGCAGCTATCCGTTAGGGTAGCTGCTTTTTTTATGAAATCAGGAAGAGGAAAATCACCTTACAGTTGATAAACAGAGTTCAATTATTTATATACATTTTTTGCCTTGAAAGTACTGTTCAATAACATTACTTAAAATAGTGCATTATTGTAAAAGTTTATTAAATTTGATAATGGAGAGTTTAATATATGTTTATATATAACAGAAAATGACAAGTGATTGATTTTAAGGGCTGTTTAAAGCATTTTCTACTGAAGCATTTTCACATTTATTGGCTATAAAACTCATAGAAACGCCTATTTTAGGGGTTAAAATTTTATCAAGCAAGCTTATTTTAACAATCACTGGATTGTGAAACGAATATAAAATCTTTTGTTATGAACCATTTTACACCACATTTAGTATTTTCCAAAAGAAGAATTTTCTGGGTAGTGATTCTTTTTATAATGGGACACTTGGTATCTGCTCAATCGCAGATGTATGGCGATACCATTTTTTGGGAAAATTTCGGAACCGGTACCACGCGGTCGGATATAACCGGCCTTGGCAAAATTGGCGGTATGTACAAATATGAAGGCTCTATCAATTATGTATATGCTCTTAATCCTGATCTTTTGGAAAGTTATAAAACAGCCAATCCAGGCAAAAGCTACGTGACAAAAGATGTGACGTTTCATGATATGCCTATTTTGACTACATCTGCACAATATGCTATTAAACCTACTACATCAGGACCTGCATACACCTCTCAATATTTTAAAATTACCTCGTGGCGTAACCGGACATTTAGTTCTGTATATACCGGTAGTACAGAAACCCTTCCTGCATGGGATGATATTTATCTTACAACCGGAGCTGGATATGAAAGTGCTATTCCTTGTGCCTGGTTGTGGGTGGATGGCGAATGGAAATTCGGTTTTTATTACATAACATATCAAAACACGGCTCGTACTGCTGTACCTGATGATGGCCATTATGCAATTACCAACGACTTGGGGAGTTTTGGTGTAAATTGGTTGCCTACCACGTTTAAAGATCATAGCGGATTTGTGAATGATAGTACCAGTCCAATGTCTCCCGATTCTGCTCGCGTAAGTAATGATAACGGACGCATGCTTTTTGTAAACTGTGCAGCGGTAAGTGGTATTACCAGCCCGGTATATAAAAGATTAGTAACTGAATTGTGTCGCGATGCATGGTTTGAGTTTTCCGTGTGGGTCGCATCCTGCCACATGACCACAAATGGATCTCAATTCCGTATCGAATTTTGGAGTGAAGACCCCGGAAACGATCCTAGCTTAGGCGATTTGGATAACACGTATGAGGGGTTGACTATAGCCAAAGCAAATAATGCAAAATTGTTTAAAGTAGGAACCATTACTTCCGGTATCCTGCATAAATGGGAAAAAATAACAGAAAAATTTAAACTCTCCAGCCAAGATTACGTGTGGGTAGTGGTTCGGAATTATGGTGCAGGCGGTACCGGAAATGATATCGCGTTGGACGATCTTGTATTTCGGCCTTGGGCTCCGTTTAATCTTTCCGTTGCATTATCTCCGGCCAGTATAAAAAGTGCTTGTGTGGATGGTTTGGTTACCCTGCTTTCTTATTTTCCCGTGGATTCTTTAATGCCTAAATACATTGACATTACTCAATATGCTTTTTATTTTCAAGGAGAACGTAATGGCGTGTGGTACACGTTAGGAAACTCAATACCGCTACAAACACAGTCGTCGCACATACCATTGGAACTTACACTTACATTATCCGAATATAATTTATATAATCGATTCCGTTTGGCGGTAGCCTCTACGCCTTCAGGTTTTGGTGGGAAATGTGTAACCTTTACTCAAATAAATACCGAGAAACAGTCAATTGGCGCAAGCCCTCAATTTACAATATCAGGCAAAGATGTTTGTGATGATAAATCCGGTACCCAGCAGGGTACGTTCTATATCAAAAATGCAAACCAAACAAATTGTGAGGGTTGGCAGGTTAAAGTAAAAATGCCTGATGGCAGTTTACAAACATTTACGCCAAGTGCAAAAACTACTTGTCCGTAATGAATACAAAATATTAAAAAGGAAAACCTTATTATATACCAACTCTATAAAAAGCCAAGATAATGAAACGATATTACTCACATACAAACAAATACATATACATAATCAGCATCATGCTGTGCTTTGTATTTGGATCTGTAATGGGGCAAAAAACATTAACTGTTAATATTGTACCATCAGGATCGGGAACCGTTACAGCCAATGGCACTCCAATAACCAGTGGGGTAGGTAAAAATTTTGCCGATACTTCGGTTGTTACTCTTGCTGCAACACCTGCTAACGGTTATGGCTTTTTGCGATGGATTATTAACAATACTGATCGTGAATCGGATAATCCGTACAATGTTACCATGTCCGAAAACAAAGCGGTAACCGCACAATTTGGAACAAGTACGTGTACTTCATACACTTTTGAAGATGTATCCACTTCCGATCTTTCAACCGGCAGTTATGTTAACGATGATTTTACTGCCAATGGGGGCGTGTGGAGTGTGCTTACTTCAGAATTAAATGCTTATACATCATACTATGCTCATGCAGGTACACATAGTATTTTTGTAAAATATGGCGGATCGTTAATTACCCCTACATTGGTAAGACCTGTAACTCTTAGTTTTTGGGCTAAGATGTACAACACCAGTTATTCTACTACCGTGAAAGTATATATTTCTACTGATGGAGGTAAAAATTATGAAGCAACACCGTTACTCTCTCAAGCCGTAAGTGGAACTTCATGGAAACAATACACGGTAAATGTTTCAACTACATCGTCAACCGTGCGCTTGAAAATTCAAGATGTATCCGGTTCCAGCAGTACGAATTATAACATGATAATAGATGATGCCCAAATATGTTTAGGCCCTGATGCCACACCCCCTGCTGTTACCTTCAACCCCTTGAATAGCACAACCGGTGTGCCATTAGATTCAAATCTTACCGTAACTTCCAATGAAAAGCTTTACCGCTACAACCCAACCACGGGTGCATTAAAAGTACTTAATGTTGGTGATGCCGCTTTTAACAATGCTGATACGTTGGCTACTTTTTTAACGCTGAAAAAGGTAAGCGATAATTCCAACGTTCCTTTTACAGTAAATATAGATGCCTCCGGGAAAATATTGACTATTAACCCAACAGCCGATTTTAGTTATAATACCCAATATAAATTAAGCATATCAAATGTAGCCGATGTTAATGGTAATGTTTTGGCTGGAACTCAATATACTCAATTTACAACCAAAACACCTCCAACTCCTATTATTAACGTGCAGGAAGTAAGTTCAAATGTAGCCTACACATCTGGTTCTAACTACAATATGGGGACTGTATATGGAAGTACTACCATAACGAAAACATTCCGTATTATAAATACCGGAACCGACCCTTTATACATCACCTCAAGCAACCTGAGTGACGGAACAATCTTTAAAAAAACGCTTTCTCCCACCGGAACTCTAAATGAGGGCGATACAACGTTTTTTACCCTCACATTCACTCCAAGTTTATTGGGTACTTGTACAGATCAATTGACAATAGTAAACAACGACCTTACAAATGCTAACTTTACTATAAATCTACAAGGAGCAAGAGCTCAATTTGTATTGCCATACACATACCAATCAGGATGTACCGAACCGATAGTGAATAGCTCGGAACTGAAACAGGATTATGAAAACCTGTCTGACATACCAAGCCAAATTACATTAAACAATGGAGTGACTATAAACAATGATCATTTTTATACTTCATACAAAGTGTTTTCGGCGGAAGGAAATTGTATGCCAAGTGGCAGCTCCGCGTTAAAAATAGGACAGGATGCCAATGGACTGGAATTGAATTTGGTTAGTTGTGGTCAAATAACACTTAAATGGTGCTCAAACGGTTATAGAAAGGTAAAAATTACCGATGAATCAGGAAATGTTTACGAAATGTCTCCAAGTTTTTTACCCGGATATAATTGTTATACCACCACTACGGTAGTAAATACCCCGAACCCTGTAAAAATCAACATAGAATTTTTAGGCAACGACTCAAGTTTACTAACCACGCTTTATTATTTGAACGTAACTCCTTATGATGCAACTATAAAAAGTAGTGGCCGAAATATTGTAGATTTTTCTACCGGTATTATAGGCGAAAATGTGCGTATCTATGACAATGTAGTTTTAGTTACTGTACCTGCTGCCACCGATTTATCAAAAGTTACACCGACAGTAGTTAAAGCATCTCCCTTTGCCACTGTAACTCCCGGAAAAGGAATTATACAAGACTTTAGTGCCGGTGCTAAAACATATATCGTTACAGCTCAAGATGGAAGCACCAAAACCTATACGGTATCTGTTGACCATGAAATAAATTACGGAACCTCAAAATATTCCGATTCCATTGCCATTCCGGTGGCTATGAAAGAAAACGATAAAAAAATAGAAGTGGTTGAAATAAAAAATACATCATGTCAAGTACCTGTATCCGGTAACGGAAGCAATTACACCATCTATTTCCTTGACGCAACCGATTTGCCGGCTAGTGGATATAAAATTAGTGGACCGACGACTCTTTGTATTGGTTCCACGGCAATCTATAGCATATCCAACGCTCCGTCAACCAACAGCCCTAAATATGTATGGCATATATCAGGAGCTGATAAAGGCAAATTTATGGTAGTTGGCGATACCGTTAGTGAAACATTGAAAATAAAAGCACCAAATGAATTAGCCTCCGGAAGTTTTAATTTCTCTGTGAGTGTAGAATTTAGTCCTAGTGAATGTCTCTTCCTATATGGAGTGGATACTATCTCTATTAAGCTTACCGATCAGGCTCCAAAGCCAATTAAAGGGTTGCAATCAAATTGTGTTTTCAATGGGCTTCTTACTGTTACCGCCAAAGGAGCCAGTGATGCCACCACGTATAACTGGACGTTTACGCCCGTGGTGCCTATAGTTTCGCAAAGTGATAGTAGCATTGTACTTAATCTCGGAGCTGTTAACGATGATATATCTGCAACCGTAGCTACACAAAATGGCTGTGGAATTACTACAGATACAACCAGCTATAACCTTTCTTATGCTAAAGAAGAAACCACATGGAAAGGAGAAGTAAGTACCGACTGGAGTGATAATGGTAACTGGACCGACCGGGTACCTAGGTTATGTACGAATGTAATTATTCCTGATGTAGGCAACGGAGTGAAGTACCCAATTATAGGTTCAGGTGGAGGTGAGTGCCATTACATAACCTTTAAACCGGGTGGAGCCGTATTCGGATTACCTCGCTTGACATATACAAGAGCCTATGTGGAACTTATACTTCAACGGAACAAATGGTACACGCTTACCGCTCCGCTAAAAAATATGTTCTCAGGCGACTATTATTTTACCGCGAATCCACGAAGCTACATGCGGCTGTTTGATGCCATTAATCCTGACAACATGGGTGACACAACGGCTGTAGGCACATGGACAAGCACATTTGAAAACCTGGCTGTTTCTCTTAAACCAGGTATGGGATACGCGTTCTTGGTTGATACGTTTGCATTCCATTATCCAAATGCACCAACGTATGAAAAAACAGACTATGGCTTTTTCTTCCCAAGGTTGACATCCAGCGGACAGTTGGTAACCTCGTTGGTTCCTTTTAGTGGAGTTTCGGGAAGATTACTCACGGATTTGGCTACAACTTTACCAAGAGACTCATCCATAGCATATCGTTTCGCCATGGAGAACTCAAGTAATAAACTGACAAATGTAAAAGTTCCGATTAAATCCGGGCTTAACCTGATTGGAAATCCGTTGATGACCCATCTTGATTTCACCGCTTTATACAATTCCAACATCGGGAAAATTTCCAATAAAGTGAAATTCTGGAATGGAACCACGTTTACCACGTATATGACGGGTGCTCAAATTTCGTCCAACATGAATTTGGATAATACTAGAATTGCGCCCATGCAATCATTCTTTGTAGAAGGATTGAAAACCGACAGCTTGCTGATAGATTTGAATAACCATTTTGTAACGGATGAAACCACTAAACTAAGAAGTGCAGCTACTACTAAGAAAAGTATTTTATACATTAAGTCAGCGTATGGAAGTTATACAAGTTCAACCTCAGTATCCTACAATACACAGGCAAGCAACAACTATGGTGACGATGATGCCTTTAAGCTCTTCTCACAATATACTGCTGTACCTGAAGTATATACCATGGCCGACAACAAAGCGTTGGACATTAACCAATTCGGTTCATTGCCCTATACTACACCTGTTGGAATTAAAACATCAGTCAGAGGAAACATACTTCTTACTTTTACAGGAGCCGAAACTTTTGAGGATATGGATGTAACGCTTATAAACACAAAAACGGGTGAAAAACAAAATCTGAAATCGAACAACGAATATACATTAGGTTTTGACGGATCGTCAACCGAAAGTTATCTGTTTGTAGAATTTAAGAGTTCTAATTCTGAAGTAACAGACGTTTTGCAAAGTGAATATTGTAACAAATGCATACAGGTTTATTCTGACACGAAAAATAGCATTTATGTTTACAGTACCCCAACGGATAAAATAAAGAAAATAATTGTTTGGGAAGATACCGGCAAGCAACTCTATAAAAAAGAAGATCTAGACACCTCTACATTCAAAACAAGTTTGGATACAAGAACCCAAGTCTGCATTGTAAGAGTCACTACCGAAAAAAATGCTTATGTAGTAAAAGTATTAATGAATAAAAAGTAAATAGCATCAGTTCAAAATAAGAATATCAAATAGATGTTCCTGCTAAAAAAATCCCAACGGGTGTGTAAATAATTGAAAAAGATTCATTATTTTACACACCCGTTTAGGTTATTATTTTTTCACAGATACATAGAGTTCTATTATTTAGGCAAACAAGTACTTATTATGAAGCAAGTAGTTTCCGTTCTGTTTTTTATTTTGTGTTTTGGGTCAACTATCTTATCCGGTAATCTTTATTTTCCACCCTTGACCGGGAAAACCTGGGATACTGTTTCCCCCGATTCCTTAGGTTGGTGTACTGATAACGTTTCCGATTTGTATAGCTACTTGGAAACCAACAATACCAAGGCATTTCTTCTCCTCAAAGATGGAAAAATAGTGATGGAAAAATATTTCGGCACTTTTACTCAGGATAGCCTTTGGTATTGGGCTTCGGCAGGAAAAACCCTCACAGGGTTCACCGTTGGCATTGCACAACAGGAAGGATACCTAAAATTAACAGATACCACCTCCAGGTATTTGGGCGTGGGGTGGACTTCCTGCCCTCAAGCCAAGGAAAATAAAATAACCATTTGGAACCAACTAACCATGACTACTGGGCTGGACGACGGTGTGGCCGACAACCATTGCACTCTCGACTCCTGTCTGCAATACAAAGCCGATGCAGGTACCCGTTGGGCTTACCACAATGCCCCATATACCCTGCTCGACAGTGTAATGAAAGTAGCCACTGGCAAAACTATAAACACCTACATTACCACTAAAATTAAACCCCTAACCGGCATCACCGGTTTGTTTGTTCCGCTCGATTACGACCACGTGTATTACAGCACCGCACGTTCTATGGCTCGCTTCGGGTTGCTGTTGCTGAACAAAGGCACATGGAATAGCTCGCAAGTTTTAACCGACACGGCTTATTTCCGGCAGATGACAACTTCGTCGCAAACCTTAAATCCCTCCTACGGATACCTTACCTGGCTCAATGGAAAAACTTCGTTCATGCTGCCCACCACACAACTAAAATTTCCGGGTTCCATTTGCCCCAATGCCCCGGCTGAAATGTTTGCGGCCATAGGTAAAAACAATCAGTTGATAAATGTAGTTCCAAGCCAAAATCTAGTATTAATCCGTATGGGCGAAGCAAATGAAAACAACGAAGTATCTATGCTTTTCAACGACACCATTTGGCAAAAGCTGAATAAAATAATCTGTTCGTCCAACGGAATCAGCAATACAATTTCCGCGAAAGAAAAATTTCAAATCAGCCCCAATCCTGCAAACAACAAGTTGGATGTGATTGTTATAAACGAAACTTTCGATTTAGATTTGTTTGATTTAACCGGGAATAAGGTTTATACTCAAGCAGGTATCAACCGGGAAACAAAAATAAATACAGAACCTTTTAAAT
The DNA here is from genome assembly GCA_031292565.1 of Paludibacteraceae bacterium. GTDB lineage: Bacteria > Bacteroidota > Bacteroidia > Bacteroidales > Paludibacteraceae > JAFGVL01. Next base: position 115,925 of record JARLGW010000012.1, on the reverse strand, counting down.
CGGGAAATTATATATTGAGCGTGAGGACAAAAAATGATGGAATTTTTTCTAAAAAAATATTGATTATTCATTAAGCATAAAGATGTTATCCCCCTAAGGAGGATAAATATCATTTACAAAAATTAATTATTCATTTAATTTTAAATAGCTATGGATGTAGAAATTTTGTCGCGCATTCAGTTTGCATTAACCGTATCATTCCATTACCTGTTTCCACCCCTAAGCATTGGGTTGGGGTTGCTCTTGGTGGCCATGGAAGGTTTGTATCTGAAAACAAAAAATCCGGTATATGAAACACTGGCTAAATTCTGGACAAAGCTGTTTGCCATCACCTTTACCGTTGGTGTAGCCACCGGGGTGGTTATGGAATTTGAGTTCGGCACCAACTGGGCAACCTATTCACGCTTTGTAGGCGATATATTCGGAAGTCCGCTAGCCATCGAGGGGCTGTTTGCCTTCGCGTTGGAAAGTACCTTTCTTGGCATCCTCGTTTTCGGGTGGAACAAAACAAAACCCACTACCCATTTCATCGCTACCATTGGTGTATGGCTTGGCTCCATGCTTTCAGCCATTTGGATTATTGTAGCCAATAGCTGGCAACAAACACCTGCCGGATTTCAGTTGGTAGTTAACGGGTCGAAAATGCGTGCCGAAATCACCGATTTTTGGGCGATGGTGTTCAACCCCTCCAGCATGGATCGCGTGTTTCACGTGTGGATGGGAGCATTCCTCTCCGGAGCTTTTTTGGTTCTGTCCGTGCATGCCTACTACATCTTGAAAAACCGCCACGTGGAGCTCTCCAAAAAAGCTTTCAAAATAGCATTAGCCGTTATTATCGTGGTGTCCTTCGTACAGCTTTTTTCCGGCCATCGGTCGGCCAACATCGTGGCTAAATATCAACCTGTGAAACTAGCTAGCTTGGAAGGCCATTGGGATAGTATTGCTCCCGCCGACATGTACCTGTTCGGTTATATCGATAAAAAGGCGGAAAAGACATACGGGATTGCTATCCCTGGCGGGTTAAGCTTTTTGACTTCCACCAGTTTCAAAACACCGGTTCAGGGGCTCAAAGCCGTTCCACGTCAAGACCGTCCCGGGCCTCTTAATCTAGTATTCCAGTTTTACCACGTCATGATTATTCTCGGTGTGTTCTTTATCGGCTACTCTCTTCTGATGCTATTTCTTTGGTGGCGCGGTAAGCTGTTTAGCTATAAATGGGTACTTTGGCTCACCACGTTTTCCGTTGTGTTGCCACAGATAGCCAATCAAGTAGGTTGGTACGCCACGGAAATTGGTCGGCAACCGTGGATTGTGTACAAACTGCTCCGTACTTCCGATGCCCTGTCAAAAGCTGTGCAAGCCCAACAGGTTGTTTTTTCCATCATCCTGTTCTCCGTTGTTTATCTTATCCTGTTCGCACTGTTCATTTATCTGTTGCGAAAAAGCATCCTCACGGGGCCGGAAAAAGATTAGTTATTCATTAAAATAGAAAAAGATTATGGCAACATTTTTAAATATAGATTATCAAACATGGTGGCTGTTGGCTACCGCCATTCTGCTTCTCGTGTATGGCGTGTTAGACGGGTTCGACTTGGGTGCAGGAGCCTGGCACTTGTTCCTGAAAGAAGAAAACCAACGCCAAATGGCGATGAAAGCTATCGCCCCCATTTGGGATGGCAACGAAGTGTTTTTAATTATCGGCGGTGGAGCCCTGTTTGCCGGGTTCCCCGAAGTATATGCCACCCTGTTTTCGGCCATGTATATTCCGTTTATGTTGTTTTTGCTGTTTCTGATAACCAGGGCGGTATCTATCGAATTTCGTAATAAAGAAGAAGATTTGGGCTGGCGAAAGTTTTTTGATATTGGGTATGCCGTTTCAAGTGCTATACTTCCATTGCTTTTGGGTGTTGTTATAGCCAACGTGTTGGAAGGGATGCCATTGGACAAAAATTTTGAGTTTACAGGTTCGTGGCTCTCGTTCCTAAATCCGTATGCATTGGTGGTAGGCCTTATGGCATTGTTGTTTGCCATGCTGCATGGTGCTGCTTTTATGACCTTGAAAACGGAGGATGAGCTACAACAAAAATTCGCTCAATACTTGAAAAAATCGTATCAAATTTTTGTCATCCTATACGTTGTGGCAGTGGCCTATTCGTTAGTAAAACTGTCGGGCACCTTCCCGCGCAAAACGGCTCTTTACATTATGCTTATTGTTATCACCGCCTTGGTAGGTAGAATTGGGTACACCATTCAAAAAGGGAACTTCAAGTGCACGTTTATCGCCAGTTCGCTGGCTATGGTACTGGCAGGCGTACTGGCGTTGGTTAAGCATTTCCCCATGATGCTGCCATCCACTACCGACCCAAGCCATTCCATTACCATTTACAACGGTTGCGGTTCCGAGAAAAACCTTGAAACCATGCTTATTATTGCTGCTATAGGTGTGCCGCTAGTGGTTATATATGTAATATTTGTCTATCGAACCTTTTGGGGAAAAGTGAAAAAAGAAGACAGGGGGTATTAATTAATTCACAATTCGTAATTGGTTACCCGGTATTTCACCCATGGAAAAAATAGCAACGGAAATGTTAAGCCCTTTATGTATACAAGTAAATAGTTGATAAATAAAAGATGATATTAACAAAACTCTATAAAGAATTTCTTGAGAGCGAAAAAACAGGTGGACTGATTTTGGTTTTAGCAACGGTATTTTCACTTTTAGTTGCAAATTCCTCTTGGCAAACTGAATATGTAAACTTTTGGAATATTGATTTAAGTGGACATAGCCTCACTCATTGGATTAATGATGGTTTGATGACTATCTTTTTTCTTCTTATCGGGTTGGAGTTAGAACGAGAAATCTATCTAGGTGAACTTTCTAACCTGAAAAATGCTTCATTACCTATTATTGGGGCATTAGGGGGTATGCTTGTTCCCGCCATGATTTTTTTTCTCTTTAATTTTGGCACAGCAACACAGGCTGGTACAGGTATTCCAATGGCGACAGATATAGCTTTTTCTATTGGAATTTTATCTCTTTTAGGCAATCGTGTTCCAAACTCACTTAAAATATTTTTGACAGCTTTGGCTGTAATTGACGATTTGGGAGCAATTATAGTCATTGCTATTTTTTACACTACATCTATTATATTTGTGAATTTGCTTATTGCAGGGGTAATTATGGGGGTACTGTTTGTATTAAACCGTTTAAAGATTCACAACTTGGTTCCCTATTTAATCGGTGGAATAGCCATGTGGTATTTTATGTTACATTCTGGTGTCCATGCTACCATAACAGGCGTATTGTTAGCTTTTGTAATCCCATTTGGTGATGGAGGTGAGAAATCACCGTCTTTTATTCTTCAACATTTTTTGCACAAGCCGGTTGGCTTTGTTCTTTTACCAATTTTCGCATTGGCAAATACGGACATAATGTTAGGCAGTAATTGGCAAGGAGGATTAGCAGAAACAAATAGTTTGGGTATTATTGTTGGCCTTGTTCTTGGAAAACCATTAGGTATATGGCTCTTTTCTTTTATTGGCGTAGGGTTAGGCTTTTGTGCCTTACCTGCTGATTTGAAATGGAAAAATATTCTTGGGGCAGCTATACTTGGAGGCATTGGTTTTACCATGTCCATTTTTATTACGCTTCTTGCATTTGAAAATAAAGAAATAGTAAACAGTTCAAAAATAGCGATTCTTCTCGCATCTTTTATTGCCGGATTGGCTGGGTTTATATTTCTTAATTTGACATTAAAAAAAGAGAGTAGAAAAAGAAATAACGGATAGAACCTGCAAGAATTTTAGCGTTCTTACAAAGAATTTAACTCAAGCTAAAACACCTATTTAAGGAGAGTTGTACATAAGAATATTTTTTAAAACAACACGGGATCGATTATATAATCGATCCCGTGTTGTTTTAACTTTTTCGTTCCTATTTTGGAACAATATTTTTTTTATTTTACTTCCGAACCCGGTTTCACCCCATTAGTGGGGCTTACCACCACCAGCTTTCCATCGGCATCCTCGGCAGAAAGAATCATACCTTCGGAGTCAATGCCTTTCAGCTTGCGGGGTGCAAGGTTGGCTATAAAGCACACCTGCTTACCTATTAAGTCCTCCGGTTTATAATGTTGAGCAATGCCCGAAACGATGGTACGGCCTCCCAGTCCATCATCAATTTTAAATTGAAGCAGCTTATCAGCCTTCGGTACCTTTTGGCAATCAATCACCGTACCTACGCGTATATCCAGTTTGGTAAAGTCATCAAACGCGATGTTTTCCAGTATAGGCTTTGGTTCGTAATTAGCCAATTCATTTGCCTTTTTGGTATTCAACAGTTTCTGTACCTGTGCTTCCATTACATCATCTTCAATTTTTTCAAATAGCAATTCGGATGTGCTAGTTTGATGTCCGGCAGGAAGCAAATCAATGCTACCCAGTTCCGACCACTTAAATTTGGGAAGATGAATAAAACCTCTCAGTTTTGCCGAAGTAAAAGGTAAAAACGGTTCAAAGGCAATAGCTAAGTTTGCAGTAATTTGTAAGCTGATATTCAAAATGGTAGCCACACGATCCATATCGGTTTTTGCCAACTTCCAAGGTTCGGTATCCGCCAAATATTTATTTCCGATACGAGCTAGGTTCATGGCTTCTTTTTGGGCATCACGGAAACGGAACACATTCAACAGTTTTTCAACCTCATGCTTTACATCCACAAATTCTTTCAGTGTTTCCTTATCATAGTCGGTAAGTTCACCACGAGCAGGAACTTTACCTTCAAAATATTTTTGTGTGAGCACCAATGTCCGGTTCACAAAGTTGCCAAAGATGGCCACCAGTTCGTTGTTATTCCGTGCCTGAAAATCTTTCCACGTGAAATCGTTGTCTTTGGTTTCAGGAGCGTTGGCTGTAAGCACATAGCGCAGGATGTCCTGCTTGCCGGGGAAATCTTCCAAATACTCGTGCAGCCACACCGCCCAGTTGCGCGACGTGGAAATTTTATCACCCTCCAGATTTAGAAATTCGTTGGCAGGCACGTTATCCGGCAAAATATAACTTCCTTCGGCTTTCAGCATGGAAGGGAACACGATGCAATGAAACACGATATTATCTTTCCCTATGAAATGGAGCAAGCGGGTTTCAGGATCTTTCCACCACGTTTCCCATTTTCCGTATTCTTGGGGGTTGCCGTCACACAGCTCTTTGGTGTTGGAAATATAACCGATAGGAGCATCAAACCACACGTACAATACTTTGCCTTCGGCTCCATCCACGGGCACCGGGATACCCCAATCCAAGTCACGGCTCACCGCGCGGGGTTGCAAGCCCATGTCAAGCCAACTTTTGCATTGCCCGTACACGTTGGGTTTCCATTCCTTGTGGCTTTCCAAAATCCATTGGCGCAACCAGCTTTCGTGCTTATCCAACGGTAAATACCAATGCTTTGTTTCTTTCAGCACCGGAATGCTTCCGCTAATAGCCGACTTAGGATTAATCAAGTCCAACGGGCTTAGCGATGTGCCGCAGGCTTCGCACTGGTCGCCATAAGCATGCTCATTTTTGCAATGAGGGCAGGTTCCGGTAATATATCTATCGGCCAAAAATTGTTTTGCTTCTTCATCGTAATATTGCTCCGAAGTTTGCTCCACAAATTCGCCTTTATCATATAACGTTTTAAAAAAATTTGAGGCTACATCATGATGGGTTTTGGAACTGGTGCGCGAATAAACATCGAACGATATTCCAAAATCCTCAAAAGATTTTTTAATAATGCCGTGGTATCTGTCCACAATATCCTGAGGTGTAACCCCTTCTTTGCGCGCCTTAATGGTAATAGGCACCCCATGCTCATCCGACCCTCCGATAAACAAAACTTTTTCGCCCTTCAAACGCAGGTAACGAACATAAATATCAGCAGGGATATACACGCCGGCCAAATGACCGATATGCACGGGACCGTTAGCATAAGGCAAAGCAGACGTAACGGTGGTTCTTTTGAATTTTTCCATGATAGCAAAACGGATAAGATTAAGTTGCAAAGATAAAAAGAATATGCTAAAAAGCCGATGAGTGAATAAGCTAAAACTGCTACCTTTGTGGGTATGAAAGCAAAAAGACCTAAAATACTTGGCATTGTAAACATTACCACGGATAGCTTTTCCGACGGAGGGCTGTATTTGAACACGGATAAGGCTATTGAGCATGCCTTGCAGTTGGTTGCCGACGGAGCTGATATTATCGACCTGGGAGCGGCTTCGAGCAACCCGCAAACGTCGCCCGTAAGCGTGGAGGAAGAGATAAAAAGGCTCCGACCTGTGATTAAAGCCTTGCAAGAAAAAGGAATTGCCATTTCGGTAGATACCTTTAAACCTGAAGTGCAAAGGTTCTGCATAGAGCAACAGGTGGATTACCTGAACGACATTCAAGGATTTCCTTACCCCGAAATATATCCCGAACTTGCCCGATCAACCTGCAAGCTAATTGTTATGCATTCCATACAGCGGATAGGCCCGGCCACCATTATAGAAACGAAACCGGAAGAACTACCGGCCTCCATCACCAGCTTTTTCGCTCAACGGGTGGATGAGCTGAAAACTGCAGGAGTAGTTTCTGATCGATTAATTTTAGATCCGGGGATGGGTTTCTTCCTAGGTTCTAACCCTGAAAGTTCGGTTATCGTGCTGAAAAATATTGGGCAACTAAAAGAATCATTCTCGTTACCCGTGCTAATAGCCCTTTCCCGAAAATCTTTTTTGGGAAAGATAACCGGGGGCGAGGTTAAAACACGAGGTGCAGCCACGCTTGCTGCTGAAATTTATTCCTATCAGGCAGGCGCGGATTATATCCGTACGCACGACGTGAAAGCATTAAGCGATGCGCTCAAGATATTGGAGCGATTGGCATAAAAAAAGCCCCAAAAAGTGTTGTCTAACTTTTTGGGGACTTTCCAATTTTTTAAGCCGTTTTTTTATTTCTTCTCGGTTTTGGCAGTATTTTTTCTCACTTTGAAGTTATATATAATACCCATGCGGAGATTATGTTGTCTGTATGTAGTCGGGTCAGAGTCTTTCGCACTGTTTGTTATCGGGAAATCGTAATTGAGTTTGAAACCAAAGTGAGCATATTCCCATTCGGCACCAACGCCAAAACTTACATCCACCTTGTTTAGCACATCACCAAAAGGAGATTTATCCTTGTTTTGGGTTGTAGTTTCCAAGTAATTATGTTCGTTGGTGTAACCCATAATTCCCACGTTAGCGGTAGGTCCGGCAAAAAGCAATAAATTTGAATTAGGTGTCAACACCTTGTGATAGGTAAAATGAACAGGCACCACGGTATAATATAAAACACGGGAAGCCGTCCATCCTTCTTTTTCCCAATCAATATTATAACGCCCAGCACGCGCTTCAAATAAGGCCGCGGTGGTTATGCTATAAGCGGGTAATGATTTGCACAAATTGAATTCAACCTGGGGGCCTAAATAAGCTCCTGAAAGTAAATTAAAATCGCCGGAAGTACCTTTATCCGATTGTTGAATACCAGTTAAAGTATAACCGCCATCAATACCCCAATGTTGAGCAGAGAGCGACGTACTAACAGTAACAACTATAAATAATGCTACAACTATTTTTATCAAGTTTCTCATATCCCTTATTATTTTGAATTAATTTGAAGTAGCCAAAAGTTCAATATCATAAACCATGGCCGAATATGGGTCAACTTTATATGATCCATCCGTATTTGTACTACCTGACGAACCGTAACCCAATGAATACGGAATCCAAACACGCCATTTTGCTCCTGTGTTCATTTTTCTGATAGCTTCTTGCAAGCCACTTATAAGATTACTATAGGTAAGAAGGGAATTCGTTCCGGTTTCAAACACTGTTCCATTAATGAACGAACCCTTATAATTCAAGGTAGCATAAGTTGCTGTTTGGGGTCTAGAATAAATGCCATACGGATTATCGTAATAAACGGCATATTGCAAACCATCCGAAAGCACATGAAGGGCAGCTCTTTTATAAAATACCTGACGTGAAGTAATCACACCGGTACTAGCCGTGTCGTACACGGTATTAAATAAATCGACCGAATCTTTTTTGGCGTTGTCGGCTAAATAATCTTCTCCTGCATTTTTGGTGTCGTAATACTCTTTTTCGCAACTCCAAAAAGTTGTAGCCAAAAGTGCCAGGAATAATAATTTTATGAAGAATTTATTTTTCATGAGTTTTTACCCTTATGTTTTTTTCTATATTGTTTAGAAAATGAATTTTTGGCAAATGTAGGCATTTTTCTTTTCTGACCCCACATCACATAGTTAAATGGTGCAAATACAAGGTTTTTAAATCCGGCCGGAAGCAAATCGTATCCTATTCTTTTACTGCTAATTAATTCAAAACCTTTCATGGAGATACGCTCAAGTACCGGACGGAGATTGCCGTCCACTATCTTCTTCCTGTTTTGGAGTAATAAGGCCGGGAGCGGTACTTTTACAGGGCAAACATCCGCACAAGCTCCACACAACGAGGAGGCAAAACTCAAATGTCCAAACTCTTTAAACCCGCGATAAAAAGGTGTAATAACCGAACCGATGGGGCCACTGTATGTGGTGTCGTAGGTATAACCGCCAATTGTTTTGTACACGGGGCATTCGTTTAAGCAAGCTCCACAACGGATACAAGCCAAGGCTTCAAAGCAATCGTCGTCCCCATACAGCGTGGTTCGTCCGTTGTCCAACAGAATTACATACATTTTTTCCGGGCCATCCACTTCATCCTTTTTTCGGGAGCCGGTAAAGATGGTGTTATAATTTGTAATTTGTTGACCTGTGCCATGAGCAGCCAGCAAAGGCCAGAACAGGCCTAGATCGGTTACCGATGGAATTATTTTTTCGATACCGGCAATGGCAATATGCACCTTGGGGAAGGAGGTGGACATGATGCCATTTCCTTCATTCTCGGTTACAGCCACCCCACCAATATCGGCTACCAGAAAATTAGCCCCGGTAACACCAACATCGGCTTTAACGTATTTCTCTCGCAAAACGCCACGAACGTAATTCGCCATTTCTTCGGGCGTACTGTCTATGGGCAAATTAAATTTCTCGTGGAAAAGCTTGGCAATATCCCCCTTGCTTTTATGCATGGCGGGGGTTACAATATGATAGGGTTTTTCGCCGGCTAGCTGCACGATAAACTCGCCTAAATCGGTTTCTACCGATTCGCAACCAATTTCTTGAGCCGTCGGGTTGAGTTCGATTTCCTCGGTGGTCATCGATTTACTTTTCACCAACAGGCGTGCCTCATTGTCAGCCAAAATTTTAGTGATATATTTTGTTGCCTCGGCAGCATCTTTTGCCCAAAGTACCTCTATACCATTATGAATGGCATTCTGTTCAAATTCGCACAAGTAGGTATCCCAATTGGCTAGCATCAAGCGTTTAAGATAAGCAGCTCTTTGCTTGGCTAAGGGTAAATCATGATAGCGTTCGCGGCCTTTGGCAACGGCCACATTATATTTGCCGATATTGAATTTGATAGTTTGCCTATGACGCAAATCAAAGGCAATGTGTTGAGCATCTTGAGAGAATTTTTTTGAATGCGCTAACATCTTAATTGTATTGTTAAGATTTTTTCTTGGAAAAAATATTGGAGGCAACAGATATTGCCACGAACAAAACAATGATAAACGGGAATGCTTTTGTTTGGAAAAGCACAATCAATAAAAGGCTCAATAAAAGGAATGTAAACCGTAGCTTATTATCTTTCCAGGTAAAGGTTTTAAATTTTAAAGAAAACATGGGTATTTCTGAAACCATAAGGAAACAGAACAGAAGTACCAACACGCTGATTATTATCAGGTTTGACAAAGAATTCATACGAGAAACAAGGGAAGACTCTTCTGATACGTTTTTAATTAAGAACATCCAAAAAATAGCATTGGCCGGTGTGGGCAAGCCGATAAAAGAACTTGTTTGCCTAACATCAATATTAAATTTTGCCAGGCGATAAGCTGAAAAAACAGGAATTAAAAAGGCTATGTAGGCTAAGGTGCTATTTATGGGTGTAAGAAACGTAAACAGCATAATGCCCGGAGCTACCCCGAAACTAACCATATCGCCCAAAGAATCTAATTCTTTTCCCAGCAGTGAATGGGCATGCAGCAGCCTGGCTACAAATCCATCCGCAAAATCGAAAACAGAGGCCAGCAAGAGGAAGAAAACAGCCGTGGTGTAATCGTGCTGAAAAGAATAAACAACAGATAAGCAGCCTGAAACAAGATTCAGACTGGTAACTGCATTGGCAATATTCTTTTTTATTCGTTCCATTATTTTGTAGTTTCTGCTTCTTCGTTCAGGCGCGCAATTATAGTTTCGTTTCCAACGGTTTTTTCACCAATTTGAACATATATTTCACTATCAAGAGGTAAGAACAAATCCACCCTCGAACCAAACTTAATAAACCCTAGGTGTTCGTTCACATGGCAATGTTTACCCATGTGAGCATACGTTACAATGCGGCGAGCCAAGGCTCCGGCTATTTGGCGCATTAATATTTCGGTTTTTCCTTCCGACTCAATTACTATGGTAGAGCGTTCGTTGTCCGTACTCGATTTTGGCAAGTAGGCAGCCATGTGACGGCCTGAATAATGTTTTACATATTTCACCAACCCGGCTATAGGGTACCAATTAGCATGTACGCTAAACACCGACATGAAAATGGAAACCTGCATTCTTTTGTCGCCAAAATACTCAGGCTCATCCGTTGGTTCTATTACCACAACAGTGCCATCGGCAGGGGCGATAATTAAACTAGGATCGTCAATCTCAGTTTCTCGTGAAGGATTTCTGAAAAAGAAAATGAAAAAAGAAAAGGCTACAATGGAAATGCAAATATTAACTACCGCAATTGGTTTATCAAATTGGGTATAAATAAATACATTTATCACGCAAAGAAATAATAACAATACAATAATGATATTTCTACCTTCTTTGTGAATTTTTAGTCGTTTCATCGAGAAAAGATTGATAAATTAGTTAAATATAAATTGTAGATAAATAGTAATAATAAACGATGCAAACAAAATACTGTCGAAACGATCCAAAATGCCCCCATGTCCGGGTAAAATATTGCCCGAATCCTTCACTCCAAGCGTACGTTTAAGCAATGATTCGCTTAAGTCCCCAAAAGTACCAAAAATAACTATAAGCAGGGAAAAAACCAGCCATTGAATTACATTCATGCAGGGCTCGAACAAAGAAAATACATAAGCCGCTGCTAAAGCAAAGAAAACTCCGCCAAAAAATCCTTCCCACGATTTTTTAGGAGAAATGCGTTCGAACAAACGGTGTTTGCCTAAAGCCATTCCCACGAGGTAGGCTCCCGAATCGTACACCCAAACGGTAACAAAGAAAGCCAAGAGCAATATAGGGTTATATTTACCTGCCCCTTGAGCAAAAGCAATGGCACTAAGCATAGCAAATGGAAGTGCGATATAAACTTGCCCCAATACAAACAGAGCCCAATTGAGAATCGGGTTTTCCTTTTTCCTATACAGTTCGGCTATAAAAGCAAATATTACAATGAGAGGGTACAATGCAAATACACGATAACTGACCGTGCCCGACACAAAAAGAAAAATGCTAAGAAATAAAACCGAACCCGATGCTGCTGCCAACAGGGGGCTTACCCCGGCAGAACTGAACTTATGACTCAGTAATTTATTAAACTCTAAAACGCCTAAGCCCGAAATAATCAGGAAAAGAACACCAAAGGAATATTGATTAAACAAGATACATCCTACTAAGAGGATAACAAAAACAGTTCCGGTAATTGATCGTTGTGCTATATTTTTCATTTTATCGGATTTTTTCTATTCATAGATAAAAACATGTAACGTTTTGGGTCCGTGTGCACCAAGCACAAGGGTCTTTTCTATATCGGCAGTCCGGCTCGGCCCGCTTACAAAAGAAATCATACTCGGTATTTTTTCTTTGTATTTTTTGGTTAATGCCAGCAGGGCATCTTCTGGGTAATCCACCAATTGATCCTTCCGCGCAATAACAATGTGTACAGGCGGGAATATATTCAATTGCCTGCCTGATGCTCCGCATGAAGAAACTACAACGCTTCCGGTGCGGGCAACCAAATATTCGCAACCTGTAAGGGCTGCTTGCATTGGTATAAAATGGGATGAATCGGAAGTGTTTGGAATATTGTATTGCGAAAGATCTGCTTTCAAGGTTTCATCTTTGCAGAAAAGCATCGAAATATTTTTCTCTTCCAGCCATTCCGAAAGGCTTTTGAACAATTGAGCCTTTGAATTACAAATGGTACAAAGGCCGGAAACGGTCTCCAATTCATTTTTAAAACAGAGCTCTGCAGACGGGGAAACCTGTTTGTAGATGGGAGAAGACATATTGGGAATAGGCAAAGTTGTACTTTCCCTATTCCCTTTAGTTTTTCTAATTCGACCTAGAATATAGTCTTTCGATGTAGGATTATTCATTATCTGAAATCAACAAAACTCATTTATAGAAGCTTATGCTTCGGCCGATGGCTCTGTTTCTGTGTTTTCCAATTCAGGATTTTCAAGGTTTGTTGTTTCTTCTTCAGGCTTTATTTTTTTCTCACTTTCCTCGCTATCGAGGAGCAATTCGTCGGCACGGGAAGTCCACGGTCTTTTTCCAAAAACCCGTTCCAAATCCTCGATAAAAATAACTTCTTTCTCTATCAACAGACCTGCCAATTCATTATGCTCTTTACGGTGGTCGATAAGAATTTTCTTCGCCCGTTCGTATTGCTCTTGAACTATTTTCTTCGCTTCAGAATCAATCAACTCAGCCGTTTTTTCGCTATATGGTTTTGTGAAGCCATACTCGTTAGCTCCCGATGAATCATAAAAACTGATGTTGGAAATTTCCTTACTCATGCCAAAGAAAGCAACCATAGCGTAAGCTCGCTTGGTAACGCGCTCCAAATCGCTAATAGCACCTGTGGATGGCGTACCGAAGAAAACTTCTTCTGCCGCTCTACCACCAAGGGTAGCACACATTTCGTCCAGCATGTGTTCTCTATTTGTAAGCACGCGTTCTTCCGGCAAATACCATGCAGCCCCCAAGGCCTCACCACGAGGTACGATGGTAACTTTTACCAGCGGTGCGGCATATTCTATAAGCCAGCTAATAGTGGCATGTCCAGCTTCGTGATAAGCTATGGATTTCTTTTCGCCGGTAGTGATAATTTTGGTTCGTTTTTCAAGGCCACCTACAATACGGTCAACCGCATCCAGGAAATCTTGTTTCTCTACCACTGACTTATTTTTACGGGCAGCTATTAAAGCCGATTCGTTACAAACATTAGCAATGTCTGCACCCGAAAAGCCCGGAGTTTGTTTAGCCAAGAAATCTACATCCAAATCCGTCCCTATTTTAAGCGGACGAAGGTGCACGTTAAATATTTCCTTACGTTCCTGAATGTCAGGAAGACCCACATGTATCTGCCTGTCAAAACGACCGGCACGCAACAATGCTTTATCCAAAATATCAGCACGGTTAGTAGCTGCAAGTATAATTACCCCGCTGTTTGTACCAAAACCATCCATCTCGGTAAGCAACTGGTTCAATGTGTTTTCACGTTCATCGTTAGCTCCCATATTTGGATTTTTCCCTCTGGCACGACCCACGGCATCTATTTCGTCAATGAAAATAATACAAGGAGCTTTTTCCTTTGCCTGACGAAAAAGATCGCGTACACGCGAAGCTCCTACCCCAACAAACATTTCCACAAAGTCGGAACCGGACATGGAGAAAAACGGCACATCGGCTTCGCCTGCCACAGCTTTGGCTAATAAGGTTTTACCTGTTCCCGGAGGGCCTACCAAAAGTGCGCCCTTAGGAATTTTACCTCCTAGTTCGGTATATTTTGAAGGGTTTTTCAGGAACGACACTATTTCTTCTATTTCCTGCTTGGCTTCGGCCAAACCGGCAACATCTTTAAACGTAATTTTAATGGTTGTGCTATTCTTATCAAAAAGCTGTGCTTTTGATTTCCCAACGCTAAACACGCCGCCACCGCCTGAACCACCGCCCATGCGTCGCATTAAAAATACCCATAAAACAACCAGGAGGATAATGGGGCCAAAGCTTATAAGTATGGTTTGGAAAAGATCGTTTTCTTCGGCATATTTCACATCGCCTTTAAATCCTCTTTCTTTAAGCATTTTAGATGTTTCGTCAACAGAAGGAATATTTGTTTCGACTACGCCTTTTTGGCTGCTTTTTAATTCTTTCTTGTTGAAGATGGTTTGAATAGCCTCTTTTCTGACATCTGCTTTTACCAAATTTTTATTGGTAACAATGGTTACTTTTTCAAAGGCGTTGGTAGATATGTACTGCTCAAACTGCGAATATGAAACGGTTTTTGTATTTACATCATCTCCTAAAAAGTTAACAGCGATTAACACGAAGAAGATGATAGCAAACAACCAATTCAGATTGGGTTTGAATATTTTCCCGTTACCATTCTTACCGAATAAATCCGGTTTGTTTTTTTTGTCTTTTTCCATTTTTGGATTTACTTTTTTAGTTCAAATCAGGAATGATATTGATGGCGGCATCTGCCCACAGATGCTCTATATCGTAAAAAGCCCTTATGGGGGATTGGAAAACATGAGCAAAAACCTGGCCATAATCGAAAGCTATCCATTCTGCATTTGCCCTGCCATCTACGGCAAAAGGCTTAATACCAATTTGTTGTTGTACATAATTTTTTATCGAATCGGCAATAGAACCAACATGTGTTGATGAATCGGCCTCGCAAATGACAAAGTAATCGCAAGCTCTTTCGTGAAGACCTGTCATATCCACAACAACGATCTTTTTTCCTTTAAGCTCTTGTACTCCTTCAACAATCATTTGAACGATTTGTTTGTTTTCAACCATGCTTTTTTTATTTTTTTTATTTTGATATTTTCGGATTAGGAAATTATGCAAATATAACCCGAAAATTAGTAATAAAAAAAGTATAACCGCGAAGCACTACTTTTTTGTGATTTTTTGAGTATTGAGAAAGAAAAAGTCCGATTCCCTCATGAGGGAATCGGACTTTACCGGGAATAGTATTTTACTGCCTACTATTATTTAACGATACCGCTAAATGCAGGATCGGTGTTATACTTAGCAAATTCAATATCAACACCAGCACGTTTCTTCAATTCAGGATCTTTAGCTGCATCTTTCAAGTTAGAGAATACACCTTCTTTGTCGGCTGTACGAGCAGCTACAATGGCTTTTAAATAGCTTGTAAGTGCGTTAGGATTTTTAACTTGTTTCAAAATCGTTGTTGCAGAAGCTACATCTTTAACTACTAATTTAGCAATTACAGCATTGTTGGTTTTGTCTTCAGCCAAGGCTTTGTTAGCTGCGGCATAGTCTCCTTTGTAAAGGTAAATGATACCAAGTGCACCATCCAATTTAGCACCCATACCTGCACATTTGCCAAGGAATTGTTCTGCCAATTTTACATCGCCCTTTTTCAATTGAACCACACCCCAGTTGAAGTTTGTTTCTTTTGCAGAAGAGTTCATATCAAAAGCTTTAGAGAATAACTTTTCAGCTTCGGCAGTGTTTCCTTGTAAATATTTGGCTGCACCAAGGTTATTGATCGTTCTCCAATCATTAGGAAACAGTTCGGCTGCTTTAGCATAAATATCAGCTTTAGTATTAACGTCGGTTGTCAATGTTGCTGTGAATAACAATTCTTCTACAGACAATGAACTTGGATTTGATTTTGCAGCAGCAAGAAGTTGTTCGTCTGTTTTACCTGAAATTTCGTAGCTAACTTTCAGTTTAGAACGACGAAGTTGTGGTAACACATCGGTTGCCAACACTTTAAATGCAGCAGAAAGTTTGCGGATTTCTGTTTCGCGTTGATCTGGATCAGAGAATTGAGATAATACGCTAAGAATTAATTCTTTGTCTTGGATAGACGATTGAGAAACTAATTTTTGGAAACCATCCCAGTCTTCAGCTGTATATTTTGAATCAACTTGAGCTTTAGCTTTGAATTTTGACATTTGCTTGTTGATATATTCAACAGCTGTTTTTTCACGTTTTTCAGCTAAACTGGTATTTGTATTAAGTGAACCTTCGGGAGAAGCATAACCTGAAATTTCGACATCTTTTATTGTTGAACCTTGGTTAGAAGTTGCTTCTTTCAATTTGTTAGTTAAAGCAAGTAATTCATCTTTCTTCAATTCAGTAGAACGAATGTCGGCTTTGTTGATTAAGAATTTAATATCAGCTTCTTGTTGGTTCGTGATAGAACGTTGGAATTGGTCTGATGCAAAAGCAGGATCAAGATTTTCAGCTTTGGCAAGCATGTAAGTACAGTTTATACCATCTGCGATTTTAACTTCGGGAAGAGATTTTGATTTACTTCCTTCTTGAACTTCAAATTGCAAATAAAGTTCTGATTTTTCCATTCCCGGTTTGAAATCAAATGAAACTCTGTGGGTATAAGTACCACCTGATTGATATTTAACCTTCTTGTTGTTTCCTTTTGCGTTTTCACCTTGGAAGGCAACAGTTTGAAGTTTTTCTTCAGTTCCGTTGTATTTTAATACCGGAGTAATCGTTACAGTTGCTTTTTTCTTGAAATATTTTTCAGGAAATGTTCCCGTGATAGTTGCTTCAACTTTTCCAGCCTTTGCTTCCAATACCGGTGGATCCACCTTGAAGTAATCGGTTGCTAATGGGCCCATCTTTTTACAAGACATGAAAGAGAAAGCCATTAAAAGCGCAGCAATTGCTAATAAAAAATGCTTTTTCATAAAGATAACAGTTTTAAGTTTAAATTATTCGTATTAAAATTTTTCTTTCTTTCAATTTTAGAATTTACAAAAATCACAATAAATAATTACAAAACCTACACGAAATAAAAAAAAGATGTCTTTAAAATAACTAATTTAGTTAATTTATATTAATTTTAACCTTCGAAAATTTTATTCGGATATTTATCTGATATTTGTAATTAATAAAAAATAACCCATTCATGGTATATTTATTCTATACGCGAACAAAGAATATATTCAAAATCATATTTGGATTTGTTTTGTCCTATATTTTCAGAAAACCATTTGCCATAGGCTTGCCCCTATCCGTTTCTATAGAGCCCGTTAGTTACTGTAACCTGCACTGCCCCGAATGCCCAACCGGGAACGGCTCGTTAAATAGGGAAAAAAAATTAATGTCGTTCACCTTATTTTCTAACATCATTAACGAGATAAAAGTTCACACCTTCTACTTAACGCTCTATTTTCAAGGAGAGCCTTTTATTCACCCGCACTTTGCAGACTTTGTGAAGCTGGCTCGCCAAAACCATATCTACACTGCTACCTCCACAAACGCCCAACTTATTAACAACGAAGTGGCCGAACAAACCGTGCGCTCGGGACTCAACAAACTCATCATTTCGGTGGATGGCACAACGCAGGAAACGTATGAAAAATACCGCGTGGGTGGCCAGTTGGATAAAGCCACCCAGGCTATAAAACACCTGGTGGAATGGAAGAAAAAGCTACACTCCAACACCCCGAAACTGGAAATACAATTTTTGGTACTGAAACACAACGAACACCAAATACCCGATATTAAGAAACTGGCCAAAGAACTCGGCGTAAACAAACTCTCGCTCAAGACCGCCCAAATTTACGATTTTGAAAACGGCAGCGGCCTGATTCCGGCTCAAGAAAAATATGCCCGATACATCAAAGGAGCCGATGGCCTGTATGAGCGGAAAAAGAAAATACACAACCGTTGCCGGCGTGCATTCTCTGCGACCGTTATTTCCGTGGATGGCGAAATATTGCCTTGTAGTTTCGATAAAAAGGGCGAACATTGTTTCGGAAATATAAAAGATCGGTCATTCTCCGAAATATGGCATAATGAAAAAGCCTCCCTGTTCAGGAGGCAAATTCTTATGGATAGAAAGCAGTTTGACATGTGCCGAAACTGCACCGAATAATTATTCTCTTTCTTTTGTTTTTACTACAAAATCTTTTCGCTTGCCTTCAAAGACTTCATAATTGCACAACAAGCATTCCAAGTCGCCATTAAACAGGTTGATCTTTTCCGACGGCTTCATGCCAATGCGTGACAAGCACCGTTCGTCCGAACTGATTATCCAAGCCTGATTTCCGGCAAACTTGAACTTGAGCATCCGCCCAATGTTTTCATACAGCTCGAAAAGCGATTCGGGCTGCAAGCGTTCGCCGTAAGGAGGATTGGTTACCATCAAAGCTTTTCCTTCGGGCATTTTAATGTCGTTGATACTTATCGTTTGTAGCTCTATATATTTGCTCAAGCCCGAACTTCTGATGTTTTGTTCGGCTATTTTTATGGCGTTGGAGTTAATGTCCGAACCATAGATCTTAAAATCGAAAGGTCGCTCGTAGCTGTCGTCGTTATACAAATCGTCGAACAGATCTTTGTCAAAATCATTCCACTTTTCAAAGCCGAACGATTTGCGGAAAATTCCCGGCGGGATGTTTAACGCGATCAAAGCCGCTTCGATAAGAAACGTGCCCGAACCACACATGGGGTCGATAAAATTAGATTTACCATCCCAACCCGAAAGCAACAAGATGCCTGCCGCCAAAGCCTCGTTGATAGGAGCTTCGGTTTGTGCCACGCGATAGCCGCGCTTGTGCAACGATTCGCCCGAACTGTCCAACGAAATGGAGCAACGGGTTTGCGAAATATGCACATTTATCATCAAATCGGGGTTAGTGATGCTTACCGAAGGGCGTTTGTTGCACTTTTCCATAAACTGGTCGGCAATAGCATCCTTCACCCGGTAGGATACGAACTTGGAGTGTGTGAATTGTTCGGAATAAACCGTGGCATCGATAGAAAAACTGGTGGTAAGATCCATGTACTTCGACCAATCTATTTTCTTTGCTTCCACATAGATTTCATCGGCATTTTTAGCTTGAAAATGCGAAATGGGTACCAAGAAACGGGTAGCCGTGCGGCTATGTAAATTGGCCTTGTACAGAAACGCCTTGTCGCCACGGCAGCTTACCGCACGGCGTTCGAGCTGCACATCATTCGCACCAAGCGAAATTAACTCTTTTGCTAAAACCTCTTCCAAACCTTTAAAGGTTTTGGCAATAATTTCAAACGTCTTTTCCATATATGGGGTTAGTGGTTTATTTTTTTTGTAATATTTTGGCTCCTGCCGGTACATCGTTTTCTATCCAGATATTGCCCCCGATCACGGCTCCCCGGCCAATGGTGACCCGGCCTAAAATGGAGGCGTTGGAATAAACGATAACCTCGTCCTCCAGTATGGGGTGGCGGTCGATGCCTTTAATAGGATTGCCCTTTTCATCGAGCGGAAAGCTCTTGGCTCCCAACGTTACGCCTTGGTATAACTTCACGTTGTTGCCAATAATGGCAGTTTCGCCTATCACTACGCCCGTGCCGTGGTCGATGGTGAAATATTCGCCAATGGTGGCTCCGGGGTGAATGTCGATGCCGGTTTCGGAATGTGCCATCTCGGTAATAATACGCGGGATAAGGGGCACGCCCAGTAGCAGCAACGCGTGTGCCACGCGGTAATTGCTTATGGCACGGATGGCGGGGTAGCAAAAAATAACCTCGCCATAGCTTTTGGCTGCCGGGTCGCCATTATAGGCTGCTACTACATCGGTGGTAAGCACTTCCCGTAGGTGTGGCATGCGGGCAATGAACTTTGTAGCCAATTCTTTGGCCTGCTTGTGGCAAAAGGCATCCTCCAGGTTATCCTCACGATCGAAACATAGGCCGGCCAAAATCTGCTCGGTGAGCAGGCCGAACAGCTTTTCTACGCTGAGCCCGATATGATAATTGAGATTGTGAATGTTGACGGACGAATTACCAAAATAACCGGGGAAGATGATGGAACGCGCGATGGTTACAATCTCTTCCAACACCGGCACGGAAGGTAGCGGAGAGCCCTCGTGCTGCTGATGGCAAACCGTTTTTATTCCGGCTTTGTCGGATAATAGTTTGATGGTTTCGGCTATGGTATATTGATTCTCTGCTGACATTACGTTCGGGAAAAATTTAGTCCGGGCAATAAAAAAGCAAAGGTATAAAAAATATTATCCTTACGAAAGGGCTAAATTTGAAGATAAGGAGAAAGGAGACATTCTATATTTTCAAGATATGGAATGTCTTACTTGAAAAAAGCCTGTTAGGTATTGGTTGCTATGAGTTTACTCTTTTATAAACTGTACCGCACCTTTTGTACCGCCTGTTACAGAAATAAAGTAAGTGCCTTTGGAATAGTTGTCTATATTTAGCATATATTCCGACTGTGCGGGTAGTGTTGCTTTCTCCATAAGCTGACCGCTGCTGTTGAATATGGAAATGGCTTGCGCCTTATTGCTTTTGATGTACACGGTATGCTGTGCCGGGTTAGGATAAATTTTGATTTCCGCATCACTGTATGTCTCATTTATTCCTGCTATTGGCTTAGTAGAACTACAATCACTAAAATCAGGGTTCAGGTATTTTACCACTCCGTTCTCCTCGAAGCAGATATGTTCCCAATAATTAACACAAGTACAAGTTGAGATTAGCTGAACCGCATAAATCAAGCTGTTTTTTACACTTCCGATTCCCTCAATAATAGAATCGGGTTCATAACCGTAAACAGATACTATATATCTTTTTCGGTAATTACCATCTATTTGGATGGAGTCAATTGCTTTTACGACAGTATACATATAACTTAAAGTAGAAGAATGCCTTATTGTATCTCCCACTTGAGCATTGAAATCATATAAAAGATATTCTCCTCCATAAGATGGAGAATAATATATTTTTTTATCCTGCTCTCTTATCCCCCCTATGAAATACGAATTATCTAAGAGTATTTTATATTTTATAGAATTAATTGTTGTATCAGCACCAGATAAAGTGTATTTATCAACAAAAGTGTTTTTAGGGTCACCAAGCATTTCATATTCTCTATAAACATTCCAGCTTGCATTTGCTGTGGGGAACGGTACATAAGTTTGGCTATGTAACCCTGTATGCAGGATAATAGCCAACGTGATAAAAATAAGTACCTTTTTCATAATTATTGATTTTTTATTGATTATTAGCAGATGTTTAAAACATAATTTTAATTTCACCTACTTTGTTTCGGATTTTCGGCTTGTTCCGTATGTTTTAAATTTTGCTAGGCGAAATTTGTAATTACATAAACCGATCACTCGTTTTATTTGATGGCTCAAATTTCTGTATTATATTTTAAGATAAAACTAATCATAGAGTTAAACTATATTAATTGTATTGTTTAAATTCTATTTTGTTTTATGTATTTTTTGTTCACCTTTCATCGTCTCACTCCCCACCTCTATTTTTTGTCATTTTTCCGACAAACATTATTATCTCGGAAGCTTTATTTTTGAAAGGTTATGGAGAAAGAGATTGGGGTAGAGATTTTGATAAAAAGAAGAAAGGAGACATTCCATAATCTTTAAAAATATGGGATGTCTTATTCAAGTTTTGCAAAACTTAGCAGGTTTAAGTGGTGGGTGATGGATAGCAGAGGTAATTTCTTTTTTTTTAGGTTATTTTTTATCCCGAAAAATACCCAAGAAACTATCCACAAAAAAACGCACAGCAACCGGGCTCCGGGTGAAGACAAAAAAAGGGGGCTCATTGATAGAGCCCCCTGCTTATTAGGATAGTGAATTTTTTTTCTTATTTTACAATCACCTTGGTAGTATTACCAGCTATTTTAACAACATAGGCACCTTTACCAAAGGCTCCGACATTAATTCTATTAGCTTTTGTTTTCAGCACTACATTGCCTCCCGCGTTATATATCACCACCTCAGAGTTGTTATTACCCTGAATATTGATATAATCGCTGGTTACCGTAGGATAAACGACTAGAGCATTGGCATCAAGCACATTTATTCCACTAGCTCCATCATCCAAGATACCATTACCATTCAAATCGCCTAATAGCTCTGGAGAGACGATAGCCAAATCGCCATTAACATCACCGGCCAATTCGGGTGCAGTAATTACACCATCGCCGTCACCATCGCCGGCTATTTCAGCTGGGCGGTCAATTGTTCCATTGCCGTTAATATCGCCGGTCACTTCGGTTGGACGGTCTATTACACCGTTACCATTTAGATCTCCGGCAATTTCGCCATTGTCAATCTTGCCGTCGCCATCAACATCGCCGGCTACTTCGGAAGGGCTGTCTATTACACCATTTTTATTAATGTCACCGGCTATTTCGCTACCGTCTATCACTCCGTTTCGACTTACATCGCCGGCAATGTATTTTATAACATAGATGGATTGGGTAAATTCTAAGGCGGAATAACTTATGCCATTATACCACTTGAAGTTGAAACTGGCATATGGGGTGCCATAATCGTTGGCAACAGGATTAAATTTGAATAACCCGGAATCAAGATCAGCCTTTGCTATTTCTTGATTCAATGTAATTGCTTCACCTGCATCAACCACATTGTTTTTGTTGGCATCCAAATACATGGTTCCTTTAGCAGGCAAAGAGGTTATTTGAATTTTTGTTAACGAATCTTTATCAACAGCAGAGAATAAGAAATCTTTTAGCTTGAAGGTATAGGTTTCGTTTTCAACAATAGTAGGTGCTGCAGGAACAGTTGGGATGGACAGTGCCATAATCCTATTTCCAGAAGCTAAAGAGATAATATCTTGCGGCGAAGTACCATCTAAATTACATTTGCGAATTTTACCCGTAGCCATTTCAGCAAAATAGAGTTTGTTTTCTTGATTGTTCACGGCCATTTGGAAAGTGCCGTTAGAGGTGCCAAAAACTAACGTGGGTGTTGTAGAGCAAGTCATATCGGTTGTCATAACTTCGTTGTCATTCCAGTAAGCTAAAAAAAGTTTCTGATTTTTTTCGTCGATGGACAGTCCCGGCATAAAGTTAGACACTGTCATAAGGGTTTCCACGTTTGTTCCATCCAGATTACAGCGCAAAACATAACTGCTGGTGGAATATTCTGTCCAATAAAGTTTTTGAAGGGTGGTGGAAATAGCCAATGTGTAAGTACTCGCACTAGAAATAGGTGAAGTCACAATCGTATCCAGACCTGTTCCATCCAAATTACAGCGTACGATAAGAGCATGCGTACTTCCATATTGAGAGAAATACAACTTGTTGTTGGTTAAATCTAATGCAAGAGCACCAATCGTTCCGCTTGCAGTATACAGAGTTTGCACATTCGTTCCGTCTGCATTTGCTTTTTTTACCGTGCTACCATCGCCCCAATACAAAACGTTTTTGTAAAAATCAGTTTCCATATCGTATGTTTGACCCGACAAGGTTACTGCTTGCTTTATATCAGTTCCGTCAAATTTAGCAGAACTAATGGCTACATTCGGAACACCCCAATAAATACGATCCTGTGCTTTAACAGCTACTTGAAGAGCTATAAAGTAGACTAATAATAAGTAAATCTTTTTCATGATTAAGAAGTTAAATGTGTTTTATAACTAAAGTAGAATTATAGAATATTAATGAAAACACATATAATCTGTTAATTGTTCAGATTAATAATTAAAGCATAGAGATCTTTTTTCACTTTTTTTAAAAAAAAGGAAAAGAATCATTCTTAATATTTATGCTTAAGAATATAAGAAGAGTAGAGAAAGAAAATCCACTAATGATATTTTTGGCTAATTTAACATGTATGAAAAGTTACAATCCTAATGTATGGCTTGTATGGCATGCTGAAGCCGTTGCTCACCCTTGCCGCCAATTTCGGCAAAAGGTTTGCCCAGTTCCTTTATTTCGCGCATGTACCATTGGTAGAGGTAATCGCGGATGGATTCGTTTTCGCGTACAGGGTCGGGCTCCCAAGGGAGATCCGGTCGGCAAAGCAGGTAGAGATTGGCAGCGGTGGAGTTGATGGCAGTGTCCAGCCATTGAGGTTCGCGCTTAAACACGTGCAAGAACCACACTCGGGTAATGATAAGGTCGGTATCAAGAAACAAATAGGGTGCGGTGGTGGTGGAAAACCGGGTTTCGTATGCCCGGAGCTCTTCCAGTTGATGTCGGGCTATGAGCTCCACATCTTCGTAGGTGTAGGGTCGGTTCAATCCTTCCATATACGAGCGGGCATATTCGGGTATCCAGGGGCAATCGAAATGAAAAGCCAATCCGCGTGCAAGGGTGCTTTTCCCGGTAGATTCGGGGCCTATAACAACGATTCTTTTCATACTTGGGGTGGAGATGAAATAAGGTTTTGCTTTTTCATTTCCTTACGCCAATCGAAGTAGCCCCATACGGCCATCACGGTGTAAACCACGAAAAGAATGGCGGTAATGTACAAGCCTTTGTAAATGTACAGCCCGATGCAAACGCCATCAGAAACAATAAATAGCAACCAGTTTTCGATGTATTTACGCGATAGCATATAGGTGGCAAGAATGGCGGTGGCGGCAGTAAACGAATCGCCAACTACCACGGGCGAATCGGTATAGGTATGGAGCAGGTAGGCGTATCCGGCAAACACCAAGGCGGTGGCAACAGTCAACGGCAGCCAAACCCGGCGAGGGGTTTTCACCACGGAGATTTGTTTTTTATCGGCTTGATGTTTCCCGAACCTCCAGTGGTACCAGCCGTAGAAGCTGATGAAAACGTAATAGAATTGGAGGCTCATGTCGGCGTAAAACTTGCTCTGAAAGAACACGAGTATATACAACGCCGAGCCTAACCCGCCAAAGAGCCAGCACCAATTGCTCTGAAAGATGCAGAGTAAAAGGTAGGTGATGCTCAACAGGGTGCCTATTATTTCGGCATATTGTATAAGTGCCCACAAGAAGGCTTGAAGAAATACCGGCAGGGATTCCATTTATTTCTTTTTAACCAGTACTGATTCGTACATGCCGGGTTTTGATAGTATTTCAATGGCTTTTTGGCAGGCATCGTTTTCGGTATTTATTACTTGATAGAACTCAGTCATGTCCCACAATCGACGGGCAAAAAGAGCTTTTAATTGTACTGCTATAAAGTGTTTCGATTTCTTATATTGAGCCTCATCAAAAGGAACTTTTTCCGATTCGCCGGCTGCAATAAGTTCTTTTAAAATAGCATCGGTTACTGTGAACTGTGCATTGTATTTTTCAAATGAAGGATAATCCGTCTTCAATTGTGTTTCATGCGCTTCTAAATACTTGGAGGCAAATGAATTTAATACTCCTTTAGCTACTATCTTGGTCAAATATTTTGAATTAAAAGTAGTATCCAGTGGAACGAAATAGTCGGGCATAATACCGCCCCCACCATACACGGGGCGTTTGAGTACCAAGGTGGCTTTACGCAATGAATCGGGGAAATGAATCGTATCAGCCGAAGTTAGTTCACCACGGTTGTAACGATCCACCACTTCATTTTTATATTTATCAATTCCTTCGTCTTTGTAAGGTCGTTGGATGCAACGACCGGATGGAGTGTAGTAGCGGGCAGTGGTTAAACGAATCATCGAACCATCGTTTAAGCTCACAGGTTGCTGAACCAATCCTTTACCATAAGAGCGACGACCTACTACTAGACCTCTATCCCAATCTTGAATGGCTCCCGAAAGAATTTCGCTGGCGGAAGCCGAATATTCATCAACCAAGAGTATTAATTTCCCTTGCTGGTAATTTCCTTTAGCGGAAGCCATGTAATTAATTTGGCCGGTTCTACCTTTGGTGTAAACAATGAGTTGGCCTGCGCCTAGAAATTCATCGGCAAGTTCGGTGGCTGTTTGCAAATATCCACCTCCGTTTGATTGCAAGTCTAGAATCAAATTTTTCATTCCCTGCTTTTTCAGTTTTTTAAAGGCATCGGTAAATTCTTTTTCCGAGGTGGCACTAAACTTACTTAACTTAATATACCCAATATTTGGGGTAGCCATATAAGAGGCATCAATGCTATAAAGAGGAATTTTATCACGAATAATTTTAAACTCAATAAGTTCGGACACTCCTCGACGAACAATTTTAATTACAACTGCTGTACCTTTTTTACCCCGGAGCCGCTTCATAATATCCATCGTGGACATTTTTACTCCGGCTATCAAACTATCGTTTACTCTGACAATACGGTCGCCAGGTAACACACCAACTTTTTCAGAAGGGCCTCCCGCGATAGTTTGTTCCACAAAAAGGCTATCGTCAATCATTTGAAACTGAACACCGATTCCATCAAAATTCCCCACCAAAGGTTCGTTCATCTTTTTTACTTCGTCTTTAGGAATATAAACCGAATGAGGATCTAGGTTTTGTAGTATGCCCGTTATAGCATTTTCCATCAGCTTTTCGTTATTGATAGTATCTACATACAGAGCCTTTATTTTGATTGATGCTTCAACTAATTTACTGAAATCAACACTTTTTTCACTTTGTGCAAAAGAAATAAACTCTACAACAAACAAAAAAATGGCAATTGATAATACAAATTTCTTCATAAAAATTAAGGGAATTAGAAACGTTAACGTAACGTTAGTTGTTTCAATTTAAAAAACAGACAAAAGTATAAAAAACACTTATCTATCAATCTTATATTTTCAAAAATAAGTAAAGAAACATTTATTTTATATATAAGAGAAACTAAAAACGGATGAAAAAATCTATCTTTGCTTACTTTTGTTTCCTTTAATCTTTTTATAATCAAGGCATGAAGCGTGAAATTGTTTTTGCAACCAACAACGAGCACAAATTACATGAAGTAGCCGAACTATTGGGAGATAGGTACACGGTAATTGGGTTAAAAGACATAGGTTGTACGGAAGAAATACCTGAAACAGCTGAAACACTGGAAGGTAATGCATTGCTGAAAGCAAAATATGTATTCGATAAATTTGGCAAAAATTGCTTTTCGGACGACACTGGTTTGGAAGTGGAAGCGTTGAACAATGCTCCCGGAGTTTATTCTGCCCGCTATGCCGGAGAAGAAAAAAGTGCCGAAGCCAATATGAATAAATTACTATTGGAACTGCAAAATAAATTGAATAGGAAAGCACGATTTCGTACTGTGGTTGCGTTAATTATAGATGGGCAGGAACACTTTTTTGAAGGGGAAGTAAAAGGTTCTATTATTGAAGAAAAACGTGGAGCTAAAGGTTTTGGATACGATCCTATCTTTATTCCCGAAGGATATACAAAAACCTTTGCCGAATTGCCTTTGACTGAAAAAAACACGATCAGCCATCGGGCAAGAGCCGTAAAGAAACTGGTTACATTTTTAGAAACAACAACTTGAAATTCGATTCGATAATTAAAAAATAAATCTTCGATGAAACTTAGAATTGCATTTTTATCCATTGCATTTTTCCCTTTATTGTCTATAGCACAAGTAGCTATGGGAGGATGGCGTTCGCATTTTGCTTATAATCAAACGAATAAAGTAGAACAAACGGCAAGCAAAATATTCGGGGTGGCTGATGGTGCTTTATTTTCGGTGAGTAAAGAGGATAATTCCGTTGAAACATATTCAAAAATTGATGGGTTAAATGACTTTTCCATTTCCAAGATTAAATATAACGAAACTCTTGGAGTCCTCATGATTGCTTATGCAGATGGGAATATAGACCTTCTAAGTTCGGACGGGATTTCAAATATTCCCGACATAAAGGAAAAAAATGTGACGGCAAATAAAATTCCCAAAGACATATTTTTTGTTAATGAATATGCTTATATCTCCAATGGAATAGGGATTGTTGTAGTCAATTTGAAAAAGAAAGAAATAACAGACACCTACATTGTGGGGAATAACGGCAAAAAAGTTTCCATTATGTCCACAACCATATTTGGCGATTCTATTTATGCCATAGATTCCACGGGAGTGCATGTTGCTTTGTCATCAAATAAATTTCTTGCTGATTATGAGAATTGGAAATATCGAACCAATACCCCGCTTCCTTCTGCCGTAAATTTACAATTAGTAGTATTCAATAATAAGTTATATCTGTTAAAATCATCAGGTGCGGTTTACTCTTCTTCTGATGCCGTAAATTGGACTCCTTTCGATAATTCACAAACATATACAGGAATAAAAGTTTCAGATAATAATTTGCTACTTCATGCCTCCAAGAGCATTGTAAAATATAATCAGAACCTTGCAAAGGAAAGCTTTTCTGACACAACAACAAATGACGTAATATATAATTCAAACACATCGGCATACTGGATTGCAGCAGATTCGGCGGGGTTGGTAAAAGTGATAAATGGAGCTATTACGCAAACATTTAAACCCGATGGGCCTACAAGCAACAATATTTTTAACATGAAATATGAAGGCGACAGAATATTTGCAATTACGGCAGCTCCATGGGATTATGATATGTCTATAGGCACAATACCCGGAGCTGTAATGATTTACGAAAACAATAGTTGGAAAAATATTATCAATAAAGACGTAAAACCTTATACAAAAGTAAATTTCATGGGGCTTACTTACATGGCTGCCGACAAAAGTGACAAAACACATTTTTATGTATCAACATGGGGCGAAGGGCTTTATGAATTCAGGAATGATGCTTTCTACAAACGATATAATTATACCAACAGTACTATTGAATATGCTTTCTCTGCCAACCCTGACCTCACTCAAAACTTGGATGGTGTATGCATTGACAAAAACAACAATATATGGATGTCTGACGAACAAGTTAGCAACAGTCTAAAGATTCTCCAGAAAGATGGTACATGGTCTCAATTGTCATACCCAGAACTTGCAAAAAGAGCTTCTTTCGACAAAATAATAGCCACTCAAAACAACTTTAAATGGTTGAATCTTCCTGGTTCAACCGGAGGTTTATTTGTCTTAGACGATAAAGGGATAACAACCAGTACAAGTGGTCATAGCAAGAGGTTTTTCCCTTCTGTAACGGATCAAGACGGAAATGTAATTTCTATTCAGCCTGTTTATTGCATGGTAGAGGATAGCGATAAAAATGTGTGGATAGGCACTGCAAATGGACCTATTATTTTTGAAAATATTGACAATGTATTCAATAGTGATTACACCATAAATAGACCTAAAATTTCACGGAATGACGGCACTGATTATGCCGATTATTTGCTAAATGGAACAAAGATAAATTGCCTTGTAGTAGATGGAGCCAATCGGAAATGGATTGGAACCGGCAATTCAGGCGTATTCCTAATGTCGTCCGATGGGTTGAGTACAATACATCATTTTACTGCCGAAAACAGTCCATTACTTTCCAATAATATTCTATCAATGGCTGTTGATAGCAAAACTGGTGAAACATTTTTTGCTACGGATGAAGGTCTCATCTCATACATGAGTGATGCTACCGAAGCACAATCTTCTTATTCCTCCATATCCGTATATCCAAATCCGGTGCGCGAAAACTTTTCTGGAGTTATTACAATTACAGGATTAATGAGTGGAACTACTATAAAGATAACCGATACTGCAGGAAATCTTATTTACACAACAAAATCAAATGGAGGAATAGCCACTTGGGATGGCCAAAATATCAGTGGGAAAAGAGTAAATACCGGTGTGTATTTCGTCATGGCTTCCAATGCCACAGATAGTAACTCCAGTGATATAAAAACCGCTATTGCAAAAATTTTAATTATAAAATAACAAAGAGTTGTGATAGAAGAAAAAGAGTTTTCATTAGCAATTTCTGCAAAAAATAATTTTGATTTTCTGCGTCTTCTATTTGCTCTATCTGTTCTTATTAATCATTTTGGACTACTAACAAATAATCCTATTTATTGGCCTATTAGTTCGCCAATGGCAGTATCCGGTTTTTTTATTATCAGCGGATTTCTCATAACAAAAAGTTACTACAGATCTACATCTTTAAAAGAATATTATATAAAGAGAATTAAACGAATAGTGCCGGCTTATGTTATGATAGTAATAGCATGTGCTATAGGGCTAAGTATTTTCAGCAACCTGCCGTTCTCAGTTTATTTTACCTCCAACAGTTTCGTAAAATATTTATTAGCGAATCTTGGATTCTTAAACTTTATACAGCCCACGTTGCCTGGAGTTTTTGCTTCAAATCCAGACTCTTTTGTCAACGGTGCGTTATGGACTATCAAGGTGGAGATTGCCCTGTATCTGTGCGTACCTGTTTTTGCTGAACTTATACGGAGAATTAAGCCTAAATGGACTGTTTTTGTAGCCATTTATTTAGTTTCATTCTGCTTCATCTTGCTGATGAATCATCTTGCTGATGAAAATGGAAATGGGATTTATTCTATACTCAACAGGCAGTTTTTGGGACAACTTACTTATTTTGTTTCCGGCATGTTGTTATTGTTTTATTTTGATTTTTTTCAACGCAATATAAAATGGTTTATCTCATTGGCTATTGTAGTTTTAATTATAAAATTTGGTTTTGATAATAACAACGTCATCAAGTTTTTATTTCCTATATCCTTTTGCATTATTATAATTAGCATTGCATACCACTTTAAACCGTTAAACAACGTTGCAAAGTATGGGGACATATCTTACGGCGTATATCTTTTTCATTATCCTATTATCCAAATATTTTATTCCGTGGGTTTGTTTAACCAAAATTTGTGGACGGGTTTCGTGTTATGCTTGCTCACGGTTATTCTTTGTGCATTTCTTTCGTGGCATCTGTTAGAAAAACGCATTTTAAATAGACAGTTTTCTATCATTAAATAATAAAATATTTATTTTTAGATAAAATTTTCTTGCGATCTAAGAACTAGCGGATGCATTGTGTTTTATATAGAAAAAACATATAAATTTATTTATAATCAGGCAGTTGATTTTACCTCAAAATAACTATGAAGGCATTTTTTCAGACTTTAAAAAATAATTGGATATTGTTTGTGCCTGTGTGTGTGTTTATTATTGGCAAAATTCTTTTATTCCAAACCTATTTTTTCTGGGATAGTATAGCCGGATTATCAAGACCAGCTCTTTTCCTATATGAAAATAATTTTTCATCGTTCAATTTTCCATTCGGTACGGTCGATGATAATTTGTTACTTACTAGTATCTTAGCTGTAATATGGAAAATATTTGGTTGCACTCTTTTGGCTTCGCATGTTTTCTCAATGCTTGTCGGGGTGGCAATAATCTATCAATTATATAAACTTTGTTTGTTTTTCATCCCTGATAGAAAGAAATTACCTTTTGTCTATTTCTTAGTATTATCCGATGCGGCTTTAGTTACTCAATCATTGCTTTTAATGACGGATCCAGTAATGATTCTTCTTGCAATAATGAGTGTTAATTATATGTTGCGTGAGAAAAGAATTGCTTTTTCTCTTTCGCTGCTTGGTTTAGCCTTGATTAGAGCCAGAGGGTTCGATTTATGTATAGGCATCGGGTTTAGCTATTATATTTTTTTATTGCAGGGCAACCAATGGAAAAGACCTTTACATGTATTGGCCACCGCTATTATTCCTTTTATACCTTCTATTGCAGCTTACTTGGGTTCGGTAGTATTTAGGAGCATACAATACCACTCATTTCAGATTTGCAGGAAAGATCCTTCATGGGCAAATTCTCTCGATTTGGTAAATTTGAAAGGTTTTGCCAAAAATGTGTTTAGCATGATACGATGTTTTGCAGATACTGGAAGATGTTTTCTGTGGCTAACTATGTTGCTCCTTTTTATTAAATTTAAGAAAAGAATTTTTTTCGAGGCTAAGAGTTCTTTCTTATGGATTCTATTTATAGGTAGTCTGCTAACGATTATTCCTATAACCTTGTTTGTGCAAAATACGATGGGCATGAAATATTTTATATTTGAATATATTATGTTTTCGTTAACAACAGGCATCCTTCTGTTTTCTTTGCTTGAAATCAGAGTGGCTAAGATCGTGGCAATAATGTTGATTTTAGGGTTGTGGACGGGGAATTTGTGGCGTTATCCTGAAAAGCTTTCTGTATCTTGGGACACTACTTTAGCTCATATACCTTACTACGGGCTGCGGAAACAAATGTTGAAATATATAGATCAAAACCAAATAAGTTATAAGGAAATAGGTTCATTCTTTCCAGCAACAGCAAAGAGTAGCGAAATAGAATTATCTACTGATGACCGAAAATTTGCAACTCTTGATCTGCATAAAAACAAATATGTTATTTATAGCAATATAGGTAACATGAGCGATGAATTAATAGATACAATAAAAAGTTGGAAAATGATTAAAGAATACCGGCAAGGAGCAGTTTTTATACAATTATATAAAAATATTGAATAGCATCGCGAAACGTTTATCTTTGATTCAGTACATTGCAGGATTCTTGTATTCTATGTTATTAGCGTAGAAAAGACAAAAAAGCACCTGAATAACAGATGCTTTTTTAGAATTTTTGTGGGCCCAACCGGGCTTGAACCGATGACCCCCTGATTATGAGTCAGGTGCTACTAACCAACTGAGCTATGGGCCCTGCATTTGCAAAAAATGTATTATTTTTGCGAAGCGATTGCAAAAGTAGTCATTTTTGTTAAACTACAAAACAGATATTTTAAATTTTAGAAATGATGCAGAACATAAACACCATTTTATTCGACTTCGGAGGCGTATTGGTTGATCTTGACAAAGAAGCATGCTTAGAAGCCTTTAAAAAATTAGGTGTTCGGAATTTGAACGAATATATTAGCAATTATGCTCAATCAGGCTTATTTTTGCAACTTGAAAAGGGATTGATTTCACCGGAATATTTTCACGACCAAGTGCGAATGATGAGTGACAGAAACATTTCTGACGAAGAAATTGATAATGCATGGAACGAATTCTTAATAACTATCCCTGCTTATAAACTAGATTTCTTACTCGAACTTCGGAAAAAATATCGTGTTTTATTACTCAGTAATACCAACGTGATACACTTCAACCAAAAGGGGAAAAGTGAATTTGAGAAACAAGGACTGTCGTTGAACCACTATTTTGATAAATGTTATCTGTCGTTCGAACTGGGTATGGCAAAACCAAATGAAGATATATTCAAACATGTATTGAGAAACGAGCAGGCAAAAGCCCATGAGATATTATTTCTCGACGATGGGAAGCAAAATATAGAAATAGCCAAAAAAATTGGGTTTACAACCTATTTAGTGAAAGAGAAAGAAGATTTTCGTCCATTATTTAGTAATTTTACAGCACTTTGGAATTAATAACAGATACAACATATTTTCCGAGTGGCACATTTGTAGCTACGATCGGATTTTTTGACGGGGTACATATCGGACACCGTTTTCTACTTGGCAAGTTACAGGAAGAAGCCCGCAAGCGGGGTAAAAAAACATTGGTTATTTCGTTTGACGTGCATCCTAAAACCGTGTTGTCAACCAACTACTTGCCCCCGTTGCTTACAACGAATAAAGAAAAAATTTCTTTAATAGAAGAAACCGGTATTGATGCCTGTGTGTTTCTCCATTTTGATGAAAAAATGGCAGACCTTACGGCTTACGAATTTTTGGAGCAAATTATTGTAAAACAACTAGGCGTAGATGTGCTATTAATAGGCTACAACCACCGATTCGGAAAAAATAGAGAAGAAGGATTTGAATCATACGTGGAATATGGCAAACAGCTGGGCATAGACGTATTGGAAGCCGAAGCATATAACAACGACAAAACACACATAAGCTCATCGGTTATTCGCCGCTTGCTGCTGAACGGATTTTTGGAAGATGCAAATGCAATGCTTACAAGGCCATATAAACTAAGCGGACAAGTGGTGACCGGACAAAAGCTGGGACATCAAATAGGGTTCCCAACGGCTAATTTGGAGGTTCCCGATAAAAGGAAATTAATTCCCGAAGGAGGCGTGTATGCCGTGTATGTGAAAGTGAAAGGAGAAACCTTCAAAGGCATGCTCAATATAGGTAAACGGCCCACGGTAAGCAAGGGAAACCGAATGAGCATAGAAGTTCATATCCTTGATTTCGACCGCGATATTTACAATGAAACTATCGATATTTTATTTATCAAAAAAATTCGCAACGAGATAAAATTTAAGTCGGTAAGCGACTTGATTCTACAGCTCAACAAGGACAAACAATTTGTGAATAATTTAGCATTCTAATTAACGTACAGCATTCGATGAAAAAACCATTAGCCATACTCATAGAACCGGGTCCGATCGGCATTATAATACCTCTTCTTATTGGAGCGGCTTTTTGGCTAACCGGTTATTTTATATCTCCCGATCCCGACTGGGGTACACCAAAAATGACCCCTTTCACCCAGTGGTTTAGCGATTTAATTCCCGTTCATAGTACTTTATCCCACGGTTTAGGGTTTCTTTTTACCATTCTTATCGGGCTCATTTTAGTTCAGTTTAATGAAACATTTTCGTTTATCCGAACAAGAACCCTATTGCCTTTTTTCTTTTTTATCCTTTTGATGGGAAGCAATGTTAACGTGCACGAATTTTCTTTCGGACAAATAAGCTGCATCTTCCTCCTGATTGCCCTTTGGCAATTATTTTCCATTTATCAGGAAAAAAGCCCGGTTAAACAAACCTTCAATATTGGGTTCTTTCTAGCTCTGGGTTCTTTTTTTACCATAGAATTGGTGTTCTTCCTCCCTATTTTCTGGATTGGGATGATGAGGCTCAACAGCTTTCGGTTCAGAACCTTCCTTTCTTCCATTATCGGGTTCCTAAGTCCTTTTGTATTATTCCTAGGCATCGCCTATTTGCAATCGGACGTTGTAAATTACATCAACCTATTTGTAGCACAATTTAATTTTGAGTTGAACTTCTTCAACTATAACTTCATTTTCATTCTGTATTTAGGCACCCTTACAGGTTGCGCCTTATTTGCCATACTCAATTTGGTAAACAAATCATTTAGCGACAAAATAAAAGTAAGCCGTATTTTAGGCTTTATATCCATGAGCTTTATATTTTGCCTGCTTCTTTTCGTTTTCTTTTCGGATAAATCATCTGTTGTTTTCACGTTCGCCGCCATTTTTGGGTCAATACTATATGCCCACTATTTTTCGTTGCACTACAACGTGTTTATCCGGGTGCTGTTTTGGATTCAACTATCCATAAGCCTTTTGTATTACTTATATTCCATTTTCTTTAGTTAATCAATTTACACCCGTAAAATCCATGTTAGAAAGTTTTGCCGATTGGGGCTATTTCGGATTATTCCTGGCAGCATTCCTGGCAGCAACTGTTTTACCGCTATCTTCCGAAATAGTTTTCACAGCTGTTGTATGGAAATTGCATCTCGATCCTTGGGCTTGCGTTGGAATTGCCACCGTGGGCAATACCCTGGGTGGTATGAGCTGCTACTGGTTAGGCTACCTCGGGAAAATGGAATGGATAGAGAAATACCTACGCATTAAAAAGGAAAAGGTGGACAAGTGGGTAGATAAGCTTCACAAGCAAGGCGATTGGATTGCATTTTTCGCCTTTATGCCGGGCATTGGCGATTTCATTGCCGTAGCCTGTGGTTTCTTACGATGCAACGTTTGGATTGTAACCTTCTCCATGTTCATGGGGAAATTCATCCGCTACATTGTTTGGATGTACCTGCAAGGAATGATTATCCATTAGTGGAGCATTCTTTCCCCTTCCTTTGGGGGCTTCTGGGAGATATTATTTACGGGTATTTTCTATTTCGTTTTTGCCCGGATAATCAATATTATAATGCAAGCCCCGGCTTTCCTTGCGCTGCGAAGCCTGCTTGATAACCAAATAAGCTACGCTGATAATATTACGCAATTCGCAAATCTCGCGCGAAACAACAGAGCGTTGAAACAGCTCCTCCGTTTCCTTATACAATATCTCAAGCCTGGCCATGGCACGTTTCAAGCGGAGGTTGGAGCGCACGATGCCCACGTAGGCACTCATTATTTGTTCTACTTCCTTGATGCTTTGCGTGATAAGAATCATTTCCTCGTTCAAGGAAGTACCCTCATCGTTCCAATCGGGAATGTTTTCCTGATACGACAAATCGTTGATAATGCTCAAGGTGTGTTTGGCTGCCGAATCGGCATACACGATGGCTTCAATCAACGAGTTTGAAGCCAAGCGGTTCGCCCCATGCAACCCGGTGCACGAACATTCGCCCGCGGCATACAACCGATGGATGGACGAACCTGCATTGGTATCCACCACGATGCCACCACACAAATAGTGTGCTGCCGGAACCACGGGTATTAAATCTTTGGTAATATCAATGCCCAGGCTCAGGCATTTATCATAAATGGTGGGATAATTGAATTTCGTTTCTTCAGCGTCCTTGTGCCGAACGTCGAGATACACGAAGTCAGAGCCCGCCAGTTTCATTTCATTATCAATGGCTCTGGCCACAATATCGCGAGGAGCCAAGGAGCCACGTGGATCGTATTTTTGCATAAACTCAACGCCTTTCACGTTGCGCAGCACAGCTCCATAGCCTCTCAAGGCTTCGGTGATTAAAAAGGAAGGGCGTTCGTTAGGGTTATACAGCACAGTAGGGTGGAATTGCACAAACTCCATATCGCGAATCACACCTCTTGCCCGGTGCATCATGGCAATGCCATCGCCGGTGGCAATAGTAGGATTGGAAGTGGTTAGGTACACGTTCCCAATACCCCCGGTGGCCAGCAACGTAACCTTGGATAAAAAGGTGGATATGGTTCTGTCCTTTTGGTTCATAATATACGCGCCGTAGCACTCGATGTTGGGCGTATGATGCGTAACTATTTGTCCTAAATGGTGCTGTGTAAGTATCTCTATGGTAAAATGATGTTCGAATACTTCTATGTTAGGATGTTGGCGTACCCGCTCCACCAGGCTCAACTGAATTTCAGCCCCGGTGTTATCCTTATGGTGCAGAATACGAAATTCGGAGTGGCCGCCTTCGCGATGTAAGTCAAATTCACCCTCCTTGGTTTTATCAAAATCCACGCCCCATTTCAAGAGTTCTTTTATTTGAGTAGGAGCCTCACGCACTACTTTTTCTACGGCATCACGGTTACAATGGCCGTCGCCCGCAATAAGGGTATCCTCTATATGTTTTTGGAAATCATCTGTTATAGGGTCTGTTACCGAAGCTATTCCACCTTGGGCGTAATACGTGTTTGCTTCGTCGAGCACCGTTTTCGAAATAATAGCAACTTTTCCTTTGTCCGCAACTTTTAAAGCAAAACTCATCCCCGCGATACCACTTCCAATTACTAAAAAATCAAATTTGTAAGTCATAGCCTTCACATTTTGAAATAATCCTAATTCTGAATTTCATTCAGCTTTATCTGCTTCACAGGATAGTATGCTGCCAAAAAACCCATCACTGAAACGGTTACAAATACCAACACTAAATCAAGCATTTCCAACTGAACCGGATAGGCTTTAATCACATAATCCGAACTACCGGGTAAGGTAATAAAACCAAAATTTTGTTGTAATACACACAATATGGCACCAATACCAATGCCTATTAAGGCTCCCAAAATGGAGATAAGCCATCCTTCAAATAAAAATATCCGACGGATAAGCTGTTGGTTTGCACCCATATTACGTAATGTTTTTATATCTTCTTTTTTATCGATAATAAGCATGGACAAAGAACCTATGATGTTGAAAATGGCAATAAGCACAATAAAGCTTAGGATAAGATAGGTGATCCATTTTTCCACCTTCATAATGCGGAAATAATCTTCCTGTTGCTCATACCTGTCCAACACTTTGAATTTTGATCCCAGTGTGTTTTGAATTTTTTCTTTTACTTCTTCTTTATCCGCTTTTGGGGATATTTTTAGTTCCGCGGCGGTTACTAAATGAGTGTCATATTGATACAAATCGCGGGCTAAGCGTATGGGGATAATCAGCATTTTGGTGTCGTAGTCCGATTGCTGAACCGAAAAGACAGATGAAATAAACACATGATCCATGCTAAAACTGCTTTGCGGGTCGGCCAAATTCACGGCCACATCCCGCCGGGGAGTGTAGATATAAACCGGGTCGGTAAAATAAGGAGCTACACCCAAGGTAGAAGCCAGCCCAACACCTGCCACACCGTAATCGAACGCGTTATCTTCAAGCTGGTACTTCCCACTGATAATAATTTTGCTCATATTAGTCATTTTAGCAAAATCGGCACTCACGCCTTTGATAATGCCGGGAGATTGCTTATCCTTGAAGCGGAACATGGCATTTTCTTGAAGCACCTCGGTAAAACAAATTATTTCGGGCATCTTGCGCACTTGCTTAATCGCGTTTTGATCCACAGAAAAAGTTTTTCCTTCCACCAACGAGATTTTCAAATCGGGGTCGAAGGCACTAAAAAGCTGTTCAACCAAAGTGCCGAAGCCATTGAAAACGGACAGCACACACACCAAAGCCATTGTACCTACACATACCCCACATGCCGAGATAATGGAAACAATGTTGATGGCATTGTGCGATTTTTTAGAAAACAAATACCGCTTGGCTATGTAGAATGATAAATTCATAAAATGTTACCCGTGTGTGAAACTTACAATGCAGAAATTTTAGTTATTTTTTTAAAAGCTCATCAATACGATCCAAGTAATCGAGCGTGTCGTCAATATGGAAAACCAATTCAGGAATAATGCGCAATTGATGGCGCACTTTATTGCCCAATTCAAAGCGAAGTGTCTTGGTACTTTCCTTTACGCCTTTTAAAATTTCCGATCCTTTTTCGCTGGGGAAAACGCTCAAATTAATGTGGGCGATGCTCAAATCCGAACTTACATTTACACTCATCACGGTGATTAATACGCCTTGATAATCTCGTGCATACTGCAAAAAAATATCACTCATTTCTTTTTGTAGCAGGCGTCCTATTTTTTGTTGTCTTGTTGTTTCCATAATTTTAATTGTCAACTATTTGAGTAAGTGTTTTAAGAAAGTAAACGGCTCGTAAAATAAAATGCGCGGGCCGGAAAAACGCATTACTTGTTTTATTTTTTCCCGTTGTTGCTTTTCGTAACAATGTATAGAGCATCTTCTGCACATTGGTTTTTGATTGCCAAACGGACATAAGTCCAATCGGCTACGTGCATACTCTAACAAGGTTAAACATTCCGGGCACAATTTCTTTTGTTTATGATTCAGACTACAATAAAGGCGAATCATTTTTTCCACGGTTCTTTTTTCTGATAGAATGGACATGTTATTTTAATCCCCATTCTACTCTATCTTTTCCGTCCTTAATTTCAAAACCAAGAGCGGCCAACTCGTTACGGATTTTATCGGCAGTAGCCCAATCTTTATTGGCCTTGGCATCCTGACGGATTTGCAACAGCAAATCAACGGCTCCTTTGTAAGCATCGCTGTTACCCCCTTCGGCTTCCGTTTCAGTTTGCAAACCAAGAATATCTTCTATAAATAATTTGAAGGTTTCCTTCAATTCAGTCAAATCAAAAGCACTAATATAAGCTTTCCCGTCATATATCGTGTTAATGGATTTAGCAACATCAAATAAGTGAGCAATTACTATCGGAGAATTCAAATCATCTTGCATGGCTTGTTCGCAACGTTCTCGCAAACCGGCTATATCCACGGTTGTAGTGGCTCCTGCTTGCAATTTTTGCAAACGGGTATAGGCCTCCATCAATCGTTGTAATCCTTTTTCGGCTGCTTGCAAGGCTTCGTTACTGAAATCAACCGTACTTCTATATTGGGCTTGCAAAACAAAGAAACGGATAGTCATGGCACTATATGCTTTTTCTAGCAACGGATGGTTTCCTGTAAAGAATTGTTCCAGCGTGATAAAGTTACCCAAACTCTTGCCCATCTTTTGCCCGTTGATGGTAATCATGTTGTTGTGCATCCAGTATTTAACGGTTTCTTTACCAAGAGCCGCGGTGGATTGGGCAATTTCGCATTCGTGATGTGGAAAAATCAAGTCCATACCACCCCCGTGAATATCAAACTCATCACCCAGATATTTGGTACCCATGGCGGAGCATTCCAAATGCCAACCGGGGAACCCGTCGCTCCAAGGTGATGGCCAACGCATAATATGTTCGGGCGAAGCTTTTTTCCATAGGGCAAAATCTACACTACGGCGTTTTTCAGTCTGCCCGTCCAAGTCGCGAGTGGTTTCAAGCATGTCTTCTATGTTACGCCCTGAAAGTTTACCATAATTGTGTTGCTTGTTATATTTTTCCACGTCAAAATAAACAGAGCCTTCGCTTTCGTAAGCAAAACCTGCATCCAAAATCCTCTTCACAAAATCAATTTGCTCAATGATATGACCGGATGCATGAGGTTCGATGCTTGGAGGAAGCACATTCAAGGCTTCCATGTTTTGATGGTAACGGTTGAGGTAATATTGTACTATTTCCATAGGCTCCAACTGTTCAAGCCGGGCTTTCTTTGCTATTTTGTCTTCACCACTATCGGCATCGTTTTCCAAATGCCCCACATCGGTGATGTTACGCACATAGCGTACCTTGTAACCCAAGTGTTTCAGGTAGCGAAATAGCAAATCAAAAGTGATGGCTGGACGTGCATGTCCTAAATGAGCATCACCATACACGGTGGGGCCGCATACATACATTCCCACGTTGGGAGTATGGAGGGGTATAAATTGTTCTTTTTTACGGGTAAGCGTGTTGTAAACTACAAGTTTGTGTTCCATAAAAGCATAATTATCGACATTAGTTTGCAAAGGTACAAAATTTTAGAATAGCAGGTTTTTAAATAACCCGTTTTACAAACAATTCCAGGTCAAGATTGTTATTACATATAAATCGAAAAAAGTTTTTTTAGACAAGAGTTTTTTTTATTTTTGTGTACTAAATATAAAAAACCCCATCATTATGAAAAAAAGATACATATTCTTTTTCTTCCTGCTTCTTTCTCTGGTTGCTAATGCCCAAGATATAGTAGAAACAACGAATGGGAAAAGATTTGACGGTTATGTTACAAAAGAAGATCCTACTGCGGTATATCTGAAATATAAAAGGGATAATATAACTGTGGATACAGTAATATCACGTGATGATATTCGCAACGTTCGTTTAAATATAGGTTTTGACGATTCAAAACCGGGCTCTCATGCTAAAACCGCCTTAAGCATTGGTGCCGGGTTGGGTTCATCTACCATAGCCGGTGTAGATTTTGAATACATGGTTTCGAAAAATGTGGGAGTACAAGCCGGTGCCGGATATTTGGGTGCCGGATTTGGTATTAACTACCACTTCTTTCCCAGCATACGCAGTTCCTACATTAGTTTACAATACTGGTGCAGAGGCATTGGTAATGATGTAGATCATGGTTATAAAGCATCATTAATCGGTCCGGCTATTGTATATAGATCTAAAAGCTGGTTTACATTTCAGGTAGGCACAGGCTATATTTTGGATAAAGGACCTGCTTATGACGATGGCAACCGTAATTTCAAATTCGGATTAACAGCTGGTATTGGTATTTATTTCCCATTGAGCAAAAAATAAATTTTAGTACATCATAATATTATAAAAAGGGACTGTTCAAAGCATTTGAACAGTCCCTTTTTATATTTTAATAGTAATAGTACTTATAAAGATTTCAGTATCTATGCTGAAAATTTCATCTTGTCATATTATTATAGCATATCTTCTTCCACCACCAGGTTGTCAATAATAAAGTCCTGCCTTTCAGCAGTGTTTTTACCCATGTAGAATTCCAGCAAGTTACTTACTGAGTCGGCTTTGGTAAACATAACAGGATCCAAACGCATATCTTTTCCGATAAAATGCCGAAACTCATCGGGTGATATTTCACCAAGCCCTTTAAATCGAGTAATTTCAGGACTTGCCCCTAACTCCTTTATAGCCAATTGGCGTTCTTCGTCAGTATAACAGTAGCGTGTTTCTTTTTTATTTCTTACTCGGAAAAGGGGCGTTTGCAATATATATACATGCCCTTTTTTTATCAAATCGGGGAAGAATTGCAAAAAGAACGTAATTAATAATAAGCGGATGTGCATCCCGTCGTTATCCGCATCGGTAGCCACTATTACCTTGTTGTAGCGTAAGCCTTCCAAACTATCCTCTATATTTAAAGCAGCTTGTAGCAAATTGAATTCTTCATTCTCGTACACC
The DNA here is from genome assembly GCA_031292565.1 of Paludibacteraceae bacterium. Taxonomy (GTDB): domain Bacteria; phylum Bacteroidota; class Bacteroidia; order Bacteroidales; family Paludibacteraceae; genus JAFGVL01. Next base: position 73,834 of record JARLGW010000012.1, on the reverse strand, counting down.
ACCTTCTTGGTTAAGCCATACGAATTTAAAGGCTTACCCCGCAAACTAAAAACAGCTTGAAAGTTTACATCCCGACTTTTAGTGATAGAGCCGCTGGCCGAATCGCCCTCGGTAATAAAAAGGCAAGAACTTTCTTTTGCTTCACTTTTGGCATCGGTGAAATGAAAACGGCAATCGCGCAATTTACGATTATGCATATTTGCTTTTTTTGCCCGCTCACGAGCCATCTTGGTAACTCCGGCAATAGCCTTGCGCTCTTTTTCCGAATCCTGAATTTTTTTGAGTAAGAGCTCCGAAGTTTCCGTGCTTTTGTGCAAATAGTTGTCCACTTCCTTCTTTACAAAGTCCCCGATAAACTTAGCTACCGAAGGGCCTTCGGGGCCAATATCTTTTGACCCTAACTTAATTTTGGTTTGCGATTCAAACACGGGTTCTTCCACACTGATGGCAATGGCGGCAATGATTCCGTTTCTAATATCCGACAAATCATGATTCTTGGCATAATATTCCTTGATGGTTCGGGCTATCGACTCACGGAACGCACTTTGGTGGGTACCTCCTTGAGTAGTATGCTGCCCGTTTACAAAAGAATAATATTCTTCGCCATACTGGTCGCTATGAGTAAAGGCTATTTCAATATCTTCACCTTGCAGGTGAATAATGGGGTATAAACTTTCGGATGTAATATTTTCATTCAGCAGGTCGAGCAACCCGTTTTTAGAGTAAAATTTTTTGCCGTTGTAAACGATGGTTAACCCCGTATTCAAGTATGAATAGTTGCGCAACATCGTTTCTATATATTCATCCCTGAATTTATATTTTCCAAAAACAGCCTCATCGGCTATAAATTCCACTAAAGTACCGTTCTGCTCATCGCAAGGCTCCAACTCGGATTCAAATGAAATTTTTCCGGCTGAAAATTCGGCACGCTTACATTGTCCGTCTCGAATACTTTTTACTTTAAACGTAGAAGAAAGAGCGTTCACCGCTTTGGTACCGACCCCATTTAACCCAACGGATTTTTTAAATGCCTTGGAATCATACTTTCCTCCCGTATTCATAATGGAAACGGCATCTACCATTTTGCCCAACGGAATACCACGACCGTAGTCGCGCACCGTAACCAAGGTATCTTTCATGGTAACTTTTATGGTGTTACCATACCCCATACGAAACTCATCGATGGAATTATCGAACACCTCTTTGAGCAAAACATAGACCCCATCGTCGGCGTAAGTTCCATCACCTAATTTACCAATATACATACCTGGACGACGACGTACATGCTCCAACCCTTCGAGGGTAATAATGTTATCGTCCGTGTATTGAACTTCTTGCAGATTTTTGTTACCTATTTCTTCCATATTGCAAAAATAAAACTTTTTTCAGGGAGCGGTGTTATTAAATTAGTTCAAATTTAGATAAAAACAAATTGCTTTAAAACATAAGTGGCACTTTTATTGCTAATAATTTTTTGAATTTTTGATTTTGAATATGTATTTCTATTGCATAACCACCGAGGAAGGACTAAAAAGAAAAATACAGAATAAATCTTTAACGGTGAATAAATTTAATATAGCATTCATGACAACGTATTGAGTGTTAAATTTATGATAAAATACAGTTAACAAAGATAACTATTTACATGCGTAACTATCTTTGTGGGAAATTTAAAATTAATGAATACCAAAACAGAGATAAGTCCGCCGGAACCCGCCGGACGCATCATGGGTAAAATAGGCAAATTGTTTTTGGATAAGCTTCAAAAAGAACTTTCGCATTTGGACATCGAACGTTCTTTTTATCCACTATTGCTTATTGATGCCGGAAATGGAAAGCTAACCCAACAGCAGCTTGCCGATAAACTGTTGACCGACAAGGTGCAAGTGGTAAGAATCATTGATTACCTATCGGCCAACGGGTACGTGGAACGAATGCAAAACAGCTCCGACAGACGAAAATATGAACTGACAATCACAGGAAAAGCAAAATTGATAATTCCTGACATCAGGAAAGCTTTTCATAACATGAGTGCAATAGCATTAAACGGGCTATCGGACAAACAAATTGAGGATTTATATCTGATGCTAAATAGGATAGAAAACAATTTATTATCACACCAAAACCTTTCAGCCAAATGAAAAAAAAGACTACTATATGGGTTGCAGCCATATTTATATTGCTCACTATTTTCTTTTTGAAAATAGGTTTCTCAAAATCGAATGATAACGACCCAAAAAAAGATAAGAAGAAAGGACAGAAAAAAGTAGAGGCATTTATAGTAACACCTACACTTTTGGTGGACGAGATTTCCGTTTCGGGTTCACTACAAGCTTTTGACGAGGTGGAATTGAAGAACGAAGTGGCTGGACGCGTGGTAAAAATCAATCTCCCCGAAGGCAAATTTGTGAAAAGAGGCACGTTGCTCGTGAAACTGTTTGACGACGACTTGCAATCCAACCTCAAAAAAATGCAAGCACAATTGGCTCTACAGCAAAACATTTATAATAGGCAAACAGAACTTTTCAAGGTAAACGGAATCAGTAAAAACGACTATGAACAAACCCAACTACAAGTAAGCTCATTAAAAGCAGATATTGAGGTGCAAAAAACGCTTATCCGCAAAACGGAAGTGCAGGCTCCTTTTGATGGAACAATTGGTTTGCGCAGTATTAGTGTAGGTGCTATTGTTACACCTTCCACCCTGCTGGCCACCATCCGTACGGATAATAAGTTGAAACTCGATTTTTTTGTTCCCGAAAAATACGGGGCTGAAATTAAACCGGGGCTAAAAATAAAATTCACTATTGCTAATGGAGATAAGCAATACGATGCAACAGTAATGGCCACTGAAAAGGGTATTGACAACTCCACTCATAACCTGAAAATAAGAGCGATTGTAAACTCCTCCTCAAAGGAGTTGATTGCAGGGGCTTTTGCCACCATACAATTGAAATTAGGAGAGAATAAAAACGCGTTGATGATTCCTACACAAGCCATTATTCCACAAGAAGAAGATAAAAAGGTAATTGTAGCTCATCAAGGTAAAGTTCACTTTGTTAGTGTAAAAACCGGGATTCGTAAATTCTCAAAAATAGAAATTACCGAAGGGCTTCAGGCGGGAGATACCGTTGTTACCTCCGGTCTTCTTTTCTTGAAAGAAAAAGGCAAATTAAAATATTCAACCATAAGTAAATAGATTATGACCATTTCCGATATAGCGTTAAAGCGACCTGTTGGAGCTATCGTACTCAGCCTCATCATTATCTTGCTGGGTGCGGTAGGGTATAGTTTTTTAGGTGTACGGCTTTTTCCTGCCATCGACCCACCCATCATCACGGTGCAAACCACTTACACGGGAGCCAACTCTGAAATTATTGAATCGCAAATTACAGAACCGCTTGAAAAATCTATCAACGGTATTGAAGGCGTAAAATCTATTTCATCACAATCAGCCATCGGTACAAGTACCATCACGGTGGAATTTGATTTAAGTTCCGACCTTGAAAAGGCGGCAAATGATGTACGGGATAAGGTATCCCAAGCTACCAAAAGTTTACCGCAGGACATTGATGCTCCTCCGGTAGTGTCAAAAGCCGATGCTAACGCTGACCCGGTAATTATGCTTGGGGTGCAAAGTAGTAAAATGAACGCCATAGAATTGAGCGATTATGCCGAAACCGTGTTGCAGGAAAGGCTTCAAACTATTCCTGGAATTAGTTCGGTTCAAATATTCGGACAGCAACGCCCGGCCATGCGGCTTTGGTTCGACCCAAACAAGATGGTGGCCTACAGCCTAACAGCTTCCGATGTGCAAGACGCGTTGGTGAGAGAAAACGTGGAAACGCCTGGTGGAAAAATTAGAGGTGGACAAACTGAACTTATTGTAAAAACACAAGGACGATTAACTACTGAAGATGATTTTAATGATCTGATAATCAAACAAACTGATAATCAGGTTATTAGAATGAGAGATATTGGTTACGCTACTCTCGGCCCTCAAGATGAAGAAACGGGAGCCCTCCTAAATGGAAAGCCGGGGGTTATGCTTAACATGATTCCACTACCTGGTGCTAATAATATACAAATTGCAGACGAATTTTATAAACGGTTGGGGCAAATCAAACAAAACATGCCTCCGGGATTAGATTTGATTGTTTCACGCGACAAATCGATGTTTGTAAGGCAATCCGTTCAAGATGTAATTGAAACGTTAGCCATTGCCATTGTATTAGTGGTTATAATTATCTTTTTGTTTTTCCGAAACTGGACTATTGCTCTTCGGCCTCTACTAGATATTCCCGTATCCTTGATCGGAACGTTTTTTATCATGTATATCTTCGGTTTCTCCATTAACATACTTACGCTTTTGGGTATTGTACTAGCCACCGGCTTGGTAGTGGATGATGGTATTGTGGTTACCGAAAATATTTTCAAGCGAATAGAGCAGGGCATGAATAAATTTGAAGCAGCGATGGAAGGTACCCGCGAAATATTCTTTGCCGTTATATCCACATCATTAACTTTAGCCATTGTATTTATTCCGGTAGTCTTTTTAGAAGGTTTCACCGGAAGGCTGTTCCGCGAATTTGGTATCGTGGTGGCCAGTGCCGTGCTCATTTCAGCACTGGTTTCGTTAACCCTCACACCAGTATTGAATGTGTTTTTAGGCGGATCCTCTCATCATTCAAAATTCTACGTGGCTACCGAACCGTTTTTCGTGGGGATGGAGAAAAAATATAGACGCTACTTGAGCTTTTTTATTCAAAATAAATGGATTGTGTTTGGCATTCTAGGCTTATGTATTGTGTTAATTTTTTCCCTGTCTAGAACTATAAAATCGGAGCTGGCACCGATGGAAGACCATAGTTATATCCGAACAACCGTAACGGCTCCCGAAGGAACCGAATTTAATGCCACCAAAGCTATTATCAATAAAATAGCACAAGTGAACACAGATTCCGTTCCTCAAGCAAGTTATGTGCTTGCACGCTTTGGAGGTTCGTCCAACCAAGGTGTAAATACCGGATTTGTAATCACTTTTTTAAGCGATCCGAAAGACAGAAAGGTTTCCCAACAAAAAATATTTGATAAACTATCTAAAATTTACAATACCATTCCCGATGCCAAGTTTATTCCTAGTCAGGAGCCTACCATCAGTACATCGGGAGCTAAAGGATTACCTGTTCAATTTGTATTGCAAAACCTCGATTTTGCAAAACTCCGTCAGCTACTACCTAAGTTTATGGACGAAGTACAAAATAGTCCGGTATTCAGTAATACGGATGTTGATTTAAAATTCAATAAACCGGAACTTAATGTCTCGGTGGATAGGATGAAAGCCAACAGCTTGGGGATAAACGAGAAGGAAATTTCGGATGCGATGGATCTTGCTTACAGCGGAAGCCGGTATGGGTATTTTTTACGCAACAACAAGCAGTATTACGTAATAGGGCAGGTTGGCCGTGAAGATAGGAGTAAACCGGCTGATATTTCATCCTTGTATGTTCGGGCAAATTCGGGAGATATGATACAACTGGACAACTTGGTGAAAATACAGGAAAACAGCAATCCGCCTATTCTATATCATTATAATCGATACAAATCGGCTACTATATCTGCCAACCTGGCCAATGGAAAAAGCCTTGGTGAAGGCATTGATGAAATGACACGCATTGCCAACAAGTTACTGGACAATTCGTTTAACACCGCCTTATCTGGATTGTCAAGAGATTTTTCCGAAAGCAGCTCCAATATTTCGTTTGCCTTAATTCTAGCCTTGTTGCTTATTTATTTAATTCTGGCAGCCCAGTTCGAAAGCTTTCGCGATCCGCTCATCATCATGCTCACCGTGCCAATGGCTATTGCCGGAGCCATGCTCTCGCTTTGGGTATGTGGGCAAACCATGAATATTTTTTCGGAAATAGGGATGATTATGCTGATAGGAATTGTAACCAAAAACGGAATCCTGATCGTGGAATTTGCCAACCAAAAACGCAAGTTGGGTATGAATAAAAAAGTGGCGGCATTTGAAGCGGCGGCAGCTCGTTTCCGTCCCATATTAATGACCTCTTTGGCCACTGTTTTCGGGGCAATGCCTATTGCCCTGGCATTGGGTGCAGGAGCTCAAAGCCGGGTACCACTGGGTATTGTAGTAGTGGGTGGATTAACGTTCTCGCTTATTCTTACTTTGTTCGTAATACCGGTTACTTATATTGTAATGTCAGGCAAAAAGAAATAAAAAACAGTTGCATTTATGAAAATCAAGGTTCTATTTTTCCTAATTATACTTTTCACCACTGCCGAGGCTCAAAAAGCACTTACCGTTGAGGATGTAGTAAATATCGCGTTGAAAAACAACTATAACATTTTGGTAGCCCGCAATGATGCCGAAATAGCCAAGGTAAATAATACACTTGGCAATGCAGGTATGCTGCCAACCGTACAACTAAACGGCGGGGGTGGTTACGCGAATAACCATGCTTATCAAAAATCGGGAACAACAGGGATAGAAAGCCATTATTCCAATCAAAATGCCACTTCGCTAAACGCAAACGCGGAACTTAGCTGGACACTTTTTGATGGGGGAAAGATGTTTGTTACCAAAAACAAACTGAACGAGATTCAAAGCTTGGGTGAAATTCAGTTTCAATCCAAAGTGATGGAAACTTTGTATAACGTAATCGGGGCTTATTACAACGTGGTGCAACAAAAGCAGCAGCTTAAATCGTTCAACGAAGTAATAAACTACAACCGCGAACGGGTAAAAATTGCCGAAACGGGATATAATGCAGGTTCGCTTATTAAAACCGATTTACTGCAATCCAAAATAGATTTGAACGTGGCTACCGAAAATGCCATCAACCAGCAATACGTTATAGAAGCAGCCAAAAAGAATTTGAATAACCTATTAGCCCAACCGGAGAATATGGCACTGGAGGTAACGGATACAATTCCGCTCACCTACACGCCGAATAAAGCCGAATTGATGCAAAAACTAAATTCATCAAATACTTCTATTTTGGCTTTTCAGAAACAAATGCTGATAGCTCAACTCACGATGAAAGAAACGCAACGGGATTATTCACCTCTTGTAAATCTTAAAGGAGGATATTATTTATCAAAAACGATAAACTCTCAGGGGGCAACTTTGGCAACGAGTAGCTACGGCCCCGGTGTATCGGGTACAATTGCGATACCTATCTACAATGGAGGGGAAACAAAACGTAAAATTGCAAATGCAAAGTTGGAAATGCAATCGGTGGAGTACAACCTTGACAACACTAAATTGCAAGTAAACACGGATCTTCAAAACACACTTACAGATTTTGAGAATCAACAACAGTTATTGAAAATTGAAAAAGAGAATAACAGTTTGGCTAAAGAAAATCTAGAGATAAGCCTTTACCGCCTACGTTTGGGGCAAACCACCGCACTGGAAGTGCATTTGGCGCAAGAGAATTACGTACAATCATGTACCCGCCTCACTTCTTTTGAATATAACCTCAAACTGGCTGAAACAAGATTAAAACAGTTAGTGGCAGGATTGTAAAATAACATGAATTGGGTAATTGTTTAAATTTTTAAACAGTTACCCAATCTAGAGTTCCCGTCTATTTATCAAGCACAGGATACATCTTTAGCACTGCAATAAGTGCAAAGGAAATTTTCTTGATGAACACCTTTTGTATTTAATATTTCTTCTGCAGTTTTTATATCCTCCAAAGACCCGCTAACAACAATCAGATACTTATCTTTTTCAACATGCCTTGTTAGTCGAATCAATTTGTCTCTTTTTATAAGAATAGCAATTATTATAATTAAAATACCCCCTACAATCAAACCGGCATCAAAGCCCATAAAACCCCCAAGAAAAATTCTGATAGATAGAGGAAAACCATCTAACGATTCAGAGCCTGCAAAAGTTAAAACTTTCAAGGAAGTGAGAATTCCTAAAAAAATTCCAACTAAAACGCAAACTAAAAATGGATATAATTTAAGATTTCTCACCGATCGAATTTTAATCCGATCATCAACAATATTTTCTTTCACCACCAATGATACCTTTTCCATAAGAAATTTTTTGGCATCCAACATATCAATCGCTTTCAATGCTTTTTCGCGCGTGTTGTAAATAGCAACATGTTTTTTCATAATGCAGTTTTGTATTGTTTGTTTGATTTAATATGAACTCAGTGTCAATTGAAGATACAAATAAAGAAAAAACTTTTTATTATAGAGCCATCTTTTTAAAAATCATTGTTCTATTTTATTATAGCTTACCTATTTTGGTTGAATATAATCTCAACAGGGCTGAACAAAATTGAAGCAGTTAATAACAAGATTGTGAAAAATTTAGTTGCTTTGTAAAAAACAAGAAACCATGGCAGAAAAACAACAACAATCCATTGAAACATTTAAGAACGGATATAATTGTGCCCAATCCGTATTATCCGTTTTTGCCAATGACCTTGGGCTGAGTAAAGATGCTTCCATGAAATTGGCAAGCCCTTTCGGTTCGGGTATTGCCTACATGCAGGAAACTTGCGGGGCAGTAACGGGAGCTTTGATGGCTATCGGCCTGAAATATGGCAAGGGGGAGCATGGAACGGCAGAGGACAAGGAGCGGGCTTACGATATGTCGCGCCATTTTATCGCGGAATTTAAAAAGGAGTATGGAACTGTTTCGTGCAGAAAACTGATGAATGATTTAGATATGAGTACCCCCGAAGGAATGGCAAAAATCAGGGAACTGGATTTATTCCGTCTGCACTGCACTAAGCATGTGCAAACGGCGGTGGAGATTACAAACTCAATTATCAATAGAGCAAAAAATCACTAACTATCTTTTTGCACTACTACCTTTTCTTAAAAATACTGCTACAGAAATTACCAATAATAAAATAACAGCATAATATGGATATCCGGGGAACGCATCTAAAATGGTTATAGAATAAAACCTGCTTATAGTTATCAATAGTGATACAAAGAGTAAGAAAATTATATATAACGGTAAAAATATTCTTCCTTGTTCAACTATAATAGTATATATTTTTGCACCTATTTCCGTGGTAAAAAGGCTACTTTTATTATAAAAAAGAACTAAAAATAAAGGGATAATAGGGATGAAATATCTTCCTTGCAATCCATCAATAGAATCAGCTCCCACTTTATTCCATGACATATAAATCATAGTTATCACTAATAAAAAGGAAAATACGGTTACTAATAAGATAATCGCTTTTTGATAAAGCATAACCGTTACTTTCTTCTTCTCAAAAAGAGCATAAAGAATTACTAACCAGATATAGATATTCAACAAAAAATCGGGAATATGAGTATCTAGCCAGCCAAGATTTCCTACAACAGAATGTAAAAGATACATATTAAGTGTTTTATCCGAGGTAATGGCAGACAAATAAGCAAGCGGATGCGTAAGTATATGATAAACTTGTTTATGCAGGTCGACATATGGCCATATAGGAATATAAATTTTCTTTGTTAAAAAAGACCATATTACGAAACCTATAAATGAGCTAAATACAATAAACAGAAATGAGGAGAAAAAAACTTTCTTCGAATTGAATCTTTTTACTGGAATCAATAAAAACAAGAATGGCAATAATACATAAGAGAACTTACATAGCCCCAATAGAAAGCCTAAACTTGCTATTTTAAAAACAGCCGCTCTAGTTACTTTTTTCGTATCATCATCAAAAGCATATTTCAAAATGAATGCAAATAAAAAGAAACTTATTGCATAACAAACCGGATCGGCAGATAATGAGGCTACCTCAAATATAGTCATTGGCATCAATGCAATTAAAACTAATCCCCACTTAAAAAAAGGAATAATTTTGATTGAAAAATAAACAATAAGAATAAATGCCAATAAATTAAATAAACGCCCGGCATAAAACATCACTAGTGGAGAACAATTGAATATTCTAGCAATTCCAATTCCAACACTTTGAGGCATATATACAATTGGAGAATAAATAACTGTATTGGGGAAACCACAAAAATCTTTTACATCTAGATCTGCTTTTTCATTTAAATGACGAAGAACCTTTTCAATAGGAACCTTATTTTCTGGATGAGAAGGGATATTTCCAATTAAATCATTAGCCATTGTTACAATGGAAATTGGAATATAGTCGCCGGAACAATTACCTTTTTTTTTACCAATTACTGTTACAATAGAAATTGGATTGTAGGTGCTGGCACAGTCTGCTTGTTTTTCACCAAGAAATGAAAATTTCGAAACTTGATATGCTTTATAAAAATGTGCAGGTTCATCTGGCACCTGAAATGGAGGCGTAACAAAAACAAACAAGAAACCAAAAAGAAAAGCTAAGATAAGAAAAAACCTTTCTGGCTTTATTCGTCTACTATTTAGACTCATGGTATTCTTCTTCCGTGTTAATATTCCAAATATTACTCTTGGATTTTTCTCCGGCTATTATATTTTTTACCGCGCAAATGGCAGTCAGCATCGAATGATCTTGATTGTTGTATTTATGCATACCGTTTCGTCCTACTAGAAATAGGTTTTCTAGTGTATCGGTATATGTCTGCACTTTATCAAATTGCGAATACGTTCCAAAATAAGCAGGATACGTTTTTTCCACCCTGATAATGGTACTGTCTATTACATCTTCTTTCTTTATAATATCAATACTATCAAGCTCATCAATAGCGAATTTGATAAAGTCATCATCTTTTTTATTCCACAATTCATCGCCTTCATTGCAAAAATATTCCAATCCGATCCACGCTTTATTTATATCCGAAACCATATAAGGCGACCAATTGTTGAAAATTTGCAAACGGCCTACTTTTACATCTCGTTCTTGAATATATATCCAATTGTCGGGCACCAAATTATCGATGGTAGGTATTTTTGTTTCATTTTGTATTTTCAGTTTATTCAGCAACAGCCCTACTGTGATAAAGTCCCGGTATTGTAAGCCGTCACTTACTTTTTTCACCTCTTCGGGCACTTGGACTCCCAAGCTTGTAATTAGTTCTCTCACAGGCATCGTGGAGAAAAAATAATCGCCTTTCAACGTGGTAGTTGCCCCCGTGTTATGATCCACGTATTTTAATTCCGTAATTTGATTTTCACCTACGGTTAGTTGAATAGCTTCGGCATTCATAATGATAGTTGCGCCTTTCTCCTGTACCAATTTTGCCACGGTTTCCCACATTTGTCCGGGGCCGAATTTAGGGTACATGAATTGTTCAATTAAACTGGTATCGGTATTTTTCTGCTCTATGGATTTTTCTTTTACAAACAAGCTTTTTATAGCATGCAAAATGGCTCTGGATATGGAGAGTTCTTTCACCCGTTGAGCACCCCAATCGGCAGCAATATTGGAGCAAGCTACACCCCACACTTTTTCAGTATAATCTTTGAAGAAGGTTTCGTACAGCTCTTTTCCAAACCGGCTAATAAAAAAGTCCTCCAACGAATTTATATTTTTTACCGGGAATAGCTTTACCATTATATAAGTCCAACCTATTTTTACTATTCGGCTAAAGCCTAAATTACGTATTGTTTTTACATCCAATGAGATAGGGTAATCAAAAAAGCGACGAAGGAAAAATATGCGCGACAAGCGACTACGAATAAGCATTACCTTGTCAACCGTTTCGGGGTTGGGACCATTAACAGAGAATGTTTTGTCGGCTTTTTTATTATATTGTTTTTCTAGCAGGATTTCATCTTTTGCGGGCGAACCTTGTATAGGCATAATTTCCTGCCACCATTGCATTACCACATCTGATTTTGAAAAGAAACGATGGCCTCCGATGTCTATTCTATTACCATTATATTCTACCGTCTTGGAGATGCCTCCTATTTGATTCGACTTTTCTAAAATTATAGGTTGAATATCCGTTTTTGTTACTAGCTCATAGGCAGCAGTCAATCCGGCAGGACCGGCTCCAATAATAATGGCGGTTTTACTCATTCGTTTATTTATTTTCTATTAAAAAGCAATATTTTCCTTGCAAAAAAGTTCCAAAGGTAAACAACTACAGCAGTTAATATCTTTGATATGAGGTAATATACATGTGCTAAATCGGTAAGCATCCACAGGAAAAGCTCATTCAAACCCAAGCCTATCAATCCTATAGCTAGAAACAATAAAAATTCCAAATACTTATTTTCAACCATGCGGGCATTAAACACCCATTTTACACTTAATAAGTAATTAACCAAAAGACCAAACAAAAATGATATTCCCGCTGAAAGTAAATAATGCAGGTGTATAACTTCGGTAAAAAACACCAAAACACCAACATCAACCAAAAAAGAGAAGCCACCTACAAAAGTGTACCTAATTAATTGAACTAAAGTGCTATCCGTTTTTTCTTTAACTATGTCTTGATAATATTTTTTTAAATTCACTCCCATGCAAACATTTAAATTGTTTGCAAAGATATTTCTTTAATGCAAAAACTAACTATTATCAAAAAAAAATTCTCATCGAGGGAAAGCCCCGTTGTTTATATCAATGCAAATGCCATTAATGTATGTAGGGCAATCGGTGGCAAGCCAAACCATAGCTTTAGCCACTTCGTCGGCATGAGCAAAACGGGCGGTATATACACTGCGTAGCACGGCTTCTTTGCGAAAGTCGGGAATAGTCCCCAGCATATCGGTTTCCACTGGGCCGGGAGCAACTGCGTTTACCTGAATTCCTTGTGAACCAAGTAGTTTGGCAAAACTTTTTGTAGCATTTATCAGTCCAGCTTTACTAATGCCGTACCAAATATCAGGATGCCCTATTTGTCCGGCAATGGAAGCATTGTTCACAATACGGCCTGCTTTGTGCTGCACCATTTGCTTTGACACTGCTGTCATCAGTTCTACAGGAGCCTCAAGGTTGGTTTTTAGTAAGTTGTCTTTGTCTTCATCGGGATAATCATTGTAAGGGCAGGTATTCATAATACCGGAATTGTTTATCAGCACATCAATCCGATCTAATGAATCTACAAGTGCTGCAATGCCACCAATATTGCGTAAATCGTATTCGATGAAATCGCAGTTTTTTAATTCTCTCACGGTCGAACCATTGCGAGCAACAACGGTAACTTTATACCCCAACTGGAGCATCATTTTAGTGGTTTCAAGGCCAATGCCTTTGTTTCCACCGGTAATCAATACATGTTTCATTATTTTGTTTTTGCAATCAAATTCAGTTAAGCTCAAGGCTTATATTTCCACAAAATAGCCAAGCAAGCCAAGCAAAATAAGCACGATGCCGGAAATGCGTTTGGCATGATACTCCATAAATCGGGAATTGAAGCGGTTAATCCCTTTCAAGCCTAGATATACCAAGCCCACAATGGTGGTGAGCGTGATTAAAAAATACACGAGCGAAACCACACCAATGCCAATATTGCCAAAACGCACTGCCTGAAAATAATAGGCTTCTACTTCTACGCAGGGGGTGAAAAACATAGCAATGCTAAGCGAACCAATAATGGCTCTTTTCGATTTTTTGTTTTCGATGTCGAAATGGTGTTCGTGTTTATGCTTTGCAATAAGATCAATTACTAAATAAACGACTCCTATCAGCACCAAAATAGAGGGAGCTACAATTTGTATGATGTAGTTGTGATTTTCGGACAACTTTATGCCCACGAACCCTATTAGGATGCCTAGCAGGATAGTGCTAATCATGTGTGCACCACCACTGATAAACGTTGCAAAAAGCGATTCGCGCATCGTCCATTTTTCAGCTTTTGAAATAGCTATAAGCGGTAACCAATGGTTTGGTATCAGGGCATGTATGATACTCAACACGAAACTGCCTATAAATATTTGCCACATAGCTAAATTTTGTTTTTAATTCGGTAGTGTTTTACCTTTTACAAAATTGCACATAAATTGGAAGATATACAATAGATTTGTTTCAATAAAAAAATCCGGTAACAGAAATGCTACCGGATTTTATTTTCTATTTTTTGATAAATATACCTTGATAAGATTCTCCTTTGGATTCAATGTATAGAACATACTGTCCTGATTGAAGAGCACTCACGTTGAGCTTATTTCCCAAAAGGTAGGATGATCGAACTAGCTTTCCGGTTGTATCGTAGATACTAACAGTTCCATTAACTTCTTCTGAAAGCGTAATTTGATCGGTAGCCGGATTTGGGAAGATTGTTATTTCATTAGCTGCAGTTGCACTTTTCAAAGATGAGTTAGTGGCTGAAAATACTGCAATAGCAGTTGTTGTGTCTGAAACCGTGTAATCAACCATGTCGCTGGCAACTTCTTGTCCGTTGATAACCCATTTAGTGCATTCATATCCTTTCATTGGCACTCCTGCTAGGTTGATAGCATTACCTTTTAAGTAATAATTAGGGCTTATGCCATTATCGTATGGAAATGCTAATCCTTTGCCACTAGCTTTAGTTTTAACCTGAACAAAGTCTAGATTCATATTATCTGCTGCTGTAAAACTGCAATATGTATTCATTGCAGCATAATATTGGTTTCCTGCTGTAAAACGAGCTTTTCCAACCCCATTAGTAATACTGCATGATTGATAATCTGTAAAATCTTTTGTAAGTGTTATTGAACCACTAAATGTTTTACCGTTTTTTGTTACATTTAGAGTAATGAAATTAGGTACCTTGAAATTTGTAGAAACGTTGTTGTTGCTAATGGTACAGGCATTCGCTAGATAACTGGAACTCTCTATTACCGAATAGGTGCCCGGTTCAAGAAGTTGCAAACTTAATTTTCCATTTGAATCTGTTGTTCCTGAGCAGATTACACTTTCGTTTTGTTTTAAGGAAATGCTCTCTCCTGAAACCGGATTACCGGAGTTATCAGCAACTGTAACATTAATATCGTACAACCCAATGGTTAAAGAAAGATTCGAATTCAAGGTAAAGGGAACATATCTGCCATAATAATTGGATGTAAGGTAATAATTATAGTCTCCTTCAAGCATAATTGTTTTTTTACCTATATAGTAATTAGATGAATTAGATTTGTTCGAGGACAGGATAGAGATGTTTGATTTTGCTGTCAATTGAGATGATCCTCCTGTAGTGTTAAGCTGAAATTCATAAAGAGAGGGCGCAATGCTAGTTGCACTAGAACTAACAGTAAAATCATAAAATCCTGTTTCATCCATAGTGAACCGATAACTTCCAGAAGGCAACGAGATAGTACAATTACCAGAAGCATCCGTTTTATAGGTTTGATAGTTTCCGTCGGTAGTACCTATTTCAAAAGCTTGATACGCATAAATAGCTTGAGTAGCTTTATTTTTAAGTGAAACAATTACTGCATTTGTAGAAATATTAATAGAAGTGTCGTTTGCTACCTTAAAAGATGTAGTATTTCCCAAATGAGTATATTTATAATCTCCGGGAAGAAGATAAAAATCTGCATATCCTTTTCCATCGGTTTCTTTTTTAATAGAGTTGTATGAAGAAGCCCTGTTTACAGTTATATCTTTTACAATATTAGCTGTTGAGCCATTTGTAGTGTTAAATCTCACTTTTTTATAATCTAAATAAATAGCTTTTCCTGTCGAAGGTACATCTACTGATGTAAAAATATCGAACTTGTTTTTAATCCAGTATTTACCCGGGCTGACAATAAATTTTGCTTCTCCATTAGTGCTGTACGTATAAGTAGAGCTAATGTAATTATCAAGATTACCATAGTTGTATAAATAGAAATTATCCTCAACAGGTATATCTCCATAATGAGCATAAGCATACAAGGCCACGGTAGCAGAAGCCGTAACGGTAATTGAAGCATCGCTGGTTAAGTTTACAGCACCTGTATTTCCTTCTACAGCATAAGCATAATTTGCACTAGGTTTCAAATAAAAAGTTGCAGTTCCATCAGATGCTGTAGTTTCACTTGCAACCTGATTGCCGTTTTCATAAATATAAACAGTGTATCCTGATAAAGCCACACTACTTGCATTTACATATTTTACTACAAGTTTATTATGGCTTAAAGTTACCGAACTAGTGTTGGTAATAGTACCAGTTTGATTGGTGCTGGTTACGTAAGTATAAGAACCGGCAGCCAAGGAAAAAGTTGCAACTCCGGTAGAACCGGTAGAAGAAGATGTGATTTCTTTCCCAGTTTGATAAATACTTACAGTCTCATAAGTTGTTACAGCAGTTGTTCCATACTTAAGCGTAATAGTTTGTGCCTGAATAAAGCTTACTAATCCTAGTAATAAGCTTGTTAGTAAAAGTTGTAAATTAAATTTCATATTGATGTATTTATATTAGACTACAAATATAAAAATCTTTTGATATTTGCAGTCTTTTTAATCTGTTAAATTTTATTCATTTAAAAAGATGCTCATTCTATAATTTATACCTTTGCAGTTCAAAACCAATTGAATATGATTAAAGGTTTATTTTTTATCTTGCTTTTTTATTTTTTAGGTGAGATGTTGAGTTTGCTTATCGGTGGGTTTATGCCCGGTAGCGTGTTGGGCATGATATTGTTGTTCTTGAGCCTTTTTTTCAAGCTGCTAAAACCCGAGTATGTAAAAGATGCCGCCACGGTGATAACAAAAAATATGGCCGTGTTTTTTGTCCCTGCCGGGGTGGGTTTGATGGCTTATTACGATATTCTGTCCAAAAATCTTGTGGCCATTGTAGCTGCTATTTCTATAAGTACCATACTCACCATTATTGCTGTAGCTCTGGTGCAGGAACGATTTGAAAAACGAAGAATGAAAGGAGAAAAAACAGATGAATGAATGGATAAATAACCTAAGACCCATACTTAGTAGCGAAGTGTTTTTATTGATGCTCTGTCTCGGAAGCTTTTTGCTAGGTGTACTCATTTACAAAAAAACAAATATCAGCCTGCTACAACCGCTTTTAATCACGATGGTAATTATTATCCCCTTTCTCAAAATCACGGGGATTGAATACAAAACTTTTTACGAAAACACGCGCATCCTAAATTTCATGCTTGGCCCCAGTGTGGTAGCTCTTGGTTATGTACTTTACGATCAGGTAGGCCATTTGAAGGGGAACTTGTTTTCAATACTTACCGCCGTTTTGGTAGGAGGCATCGTGGGCATTGGCACCGTGGTAATAGTTGCCGAATTGTTGGGCGCAAACCATAGCTTGGTAGCATCCCTTGCTCCAAAATCGGTAACTACCCCCATTGCTATGAATTTAGCCGAAAAACATGGAGGCGTATCCTCCCTCACGGCCATATTTGTGGTGGTATGCGGTATGTTCGGCGGATTGGTAGGCCCTATCATTTTAAGAAAAATAGGGGTAAAAAGCAAAATTGCCAAGGGCTTGGCCATGGGTTCGTCAGCACATGCCTTGGGTACCGCCCGTGCCATGGAGATGGGTGCGTTGGAAGGTGCCATCAGTGGATTGGCTATTGGCCTTATGGGTATTATGACGGCGTTGCTAATTCCTTTTGCCGAAAAACTATTGTTTTAAAAGCAGATATTAAACCCTGGCAGAACACCTTTTTTCAGCCAAAAAAATGTTCTATAACATATTTTACATATCCATCCCTAATTATTAACGTATAAAAAGTAATTAATTACTTTAATAGTTGTATATTTGTATTGAGTAAAATGGGTACGAATTTAATAATTCAAAAAATCATGAAATCACATGTTGCAATTTACAGTACTCACGAGGACGCCATTGCTGCTATTAGCATGTTAAGTGAGAAGAAGTTCCCGATGGAACATGTTTCTCTAATCGGGAAGGCGGACATTATAAATGATAACTTTAAGGTAAAATCTCTTGTATCGATAAAATTCGCCCCAATGTTCTTTTTTATGGCTGTCGGAACAATAGTAGGTGCTTTTGCCGGGATAGGCAAAATCTCAATTCCGTTTTTGGGTTCCTTGGCCGAATCAGGTTCAGTAGTAGGAGGGTTTGTCGGTTTTGATGTCGGTTTAGCTATCGGAGCATTAATTATGCTTGTAGTAGCTATCTTGGTAAAGAAAGACAGATTTATGAAATCGAATAAACGCATGGTGGAAGATCAATACTTAGTTGTTGTTAACGGTTCGTTGGATGAAGTTGAAAAAGCGGAACAAATTTTACACACCAATGGGTTACACAATCATAAATTTGTTTGCAAGGATTGTAGAGAAGAGAACAAATCAAATTTATCCCTTTCTATGGCATAAATATTTTAAAGAAGGAATATGCATGAAGAGATTATTAACTCTAAGCTTTGATCCTCGCCAATTTAGTTGACGAGGATTTTTTTATAACGACTTGATAATAATTCAAATTTAAAAGAATCAGTATTAAATATAACTAAAAGCACCATTTGTTGTAAGGAACTAAATTGTTTTTTAGCAAAGAGAATCATATATTTGCAGGGCAAAACAATTTAAAGGAATAAAAATGAGTAAGCTTATTATTCGTAATTTTGAAGATCTTGAAGCTCTTATAGGAAAAGAATTAGGCGTTTCCGATTATCATGAATTTACTCAGGAGCAAATTAACAAATTTGCAGATGCAACATTGGATCATCAATGGATTCATACAGATGTAGAAAAGGCAAAAAAAGAATCGCCTTTTGGCAATACTATTGCCCACGGGTACCTCACATTATCTATACTGCCCTACTTGTGGACTCAAATTATTGAAGTGCAAAATTTGAAACTACAAGTAAATTATGGTATAGAAAAGTTCAAATTTAATCAACCCGTATTGGTTAATAGCAAAGTGCGTTTAGTTGCCAAATTAGTTAGTGCCGTAAACCTTCGTGGCATAACACGTGCAAATATCGGTGTAAAACTTGAAATAGACGGGAATAAAAAACCTGCCTATGAAGGCGAAGTAGTATTCCTCTATCATTTCAACTAAAAATGATGTATTCTAAATAAGGTCAAATCCTCGTCAATATGGCGGGGATTTCTTATTTTTGCACGCAGAAAAATAGTTCATGAAAAATATAGAAAAGGGCATCTTTCAGCGGTCGGAATTGCTTCTGGGCAAGGATATTATGGATTGCATGGCTTCCAAGAAAGTCATTATTTTTGGTATTGGCGGGGTAGGAAGTTGGTGTGCCGAAAGCCTGGTTCGTACAGGTATTCGCCACCTCACCATTGTGGATTCCGATCGTATTTGTGTTACCAATGTTAATCGGCAGCTTCATGCTACCATCAAAACCGTTGGGGAAGTGAAAGTGGACGCGTTAAAAACACGTCTGCTGGAAATTAACCCCAATGCAGAAATTAATGCCATCCAAAAAATATATAACGAAGATACGCACGACTTTTTCCAACTGGACTCGTATGATTTTATCGTGGATGCCATTGACAGCCTGGGAAGTAAGACGCATCTCATACGCATGGCAACCCAAACTAATGCCGTATTCTTTTCATCCATGGGTGCTGCCTTGAAAATAGACCCTACGCGAGTAAAGGTTGCCGAATTTTGGAAAGTGAATGGCTGCCCCTTGGCCGCCGCCATTCGCCGTCGGATTAAGAAAGGCGATTTGCCTGCCAAAAAGTTTATGTGCGTGTATAGTGATGAGTTGCTCGAAAACAAAGGGCAAAACGCCTCGTGTGGCAGCGAAAAATGTCTTTGTCCCAAAGCCGAGATAGGTCCCGGCGAGGCCGAACTGGTAAACCATGAATGGTGTAGCCTGAAAGCAAAAATAAACGGAACCGTGAGCCATATTACCGCCATTTTCGGGTTTACCGTCGCCGGGCTTATTATTCAGAGCATTTACGATGAAAATCAATAAATTCGCACAACAATTCAGGTTAATAAAATTCTAATTTGTATTCAAAAATAATTAATATATTTGTCCAAAGAAAAAATTATCAGACTATGAAAAAATCAATCCTTATTTTTTTACTTTGCTTCGCTACGTTTCAAATTTCACAAGCACAAAAAATAACTCAGGAAGATTACAAAAGTATTATCCCATTTTTGCAGGCAGAAGATTGGAAGTCAGCCTATAAAATGTCGTCGAAATTATTGGAAAAAGCTAGTGCCGACACTTCCGAATATAAAACGATGGTAGCTTATTTTAATATTTATGCTGCTGCCGGAATGACTTCTGAAAACAATATGAGCCGCAAAAAATTGAATGAAGTTGTAGGAAAATATAAAGGCCAGCCTATATTTATGGCCGGTCATTTAGCCTCTAAGGATGGTAAAAACACCTTGAACAAAACTTTTCTTTCAACTACCGATGGCAAAAGCAATGGCTTCACCATTATAACCAATAGAACCCTTAAAATTATTTTGTTGGAAGATATAGCCTTGGCAAAACCAGTAGATCCAGCTTTTTATGCCGGATCAACCGTACGTTGTGGTGGAACTTTAAAAGAACTGGAAGTTAACCCCGATAAGAATAATAACGATTGGATTATAAAGCTCACTATTTCAAACGGCTTTATCCGTCGTACCAAGTAAGCGGGAGTTTCGCTCTTGCTTCGATAAAAATAATAATCCCTTGCATCATGCTTTCTGCATCGTGCGAGGGATTTATTTTATGGGTGAACGACGAACCCTTATTTTTCCTTGATGGTAAACCCTACCGCTTTCAAATCCTCCCAAAACGAAGGATATGATTTACTTACCACTTGCGGGTTATTAATGCTTATTGGGAGTTTAAAGGCAATAGGTGCAAAAGCCATCGCCATCCGATGATCTTCATACGTGTCTATGGTGCTATCTTTTGCCGGAGTGCAACGTTCGCCTTTCCATTCAAGCAGCCCTGTTCCAGTTTCTTCCAGTACAAAACCCACTTTTTTCATTTCGTTGATAAGAGCCGCGATGCGGTCGGTTTCTTTAATCTTCAAACTTTGCAAGCCCGAAAAACGGAAAGGAACATTGAGCAAACAGCATGTTACCACGAATGTTTGAGCCATATCCGGCTGATCCACAAAATTATATTGCATCCTAGGTGGAAGCTGTCCATTCACGGTTAGCCGTACACCCTTTTTCTCGTATGTGGTTTTTATGCCCAACTGTTTGAATAACTCGGTAATTTTGGCATCACCCTGATAGCTGTTTTTACGCAAGTCTTGCAGAAAAACTTCCCCTTTCCCACATAGAGCCAACATTTCGTACCAGTAGGAGGCTCCAGACCAGTCGCCTTCTACCGAATAAGGAGCAGCTTGGTATGTTTGCGCCGGAATGGTAATCGTGTTCTCCTTCCAATAAGCCTTAACACCAAACTCTTCCATCATTTGCAACGTAAGGTTGATATAAGGCATGGAAATAATATTTCCCGTTAGTGTAAGTTTCAGCCCCTCCTGCATGGTAGGGGCAATCATCATCAATGCCGAAATATACTGGCTGCTCACCCCACCGTCCAGTTCAATGGCACCACCTTTCAGTGCACTGCCGAAAATACGAAGCGGTGGAAAGCCCTCCTTCTCCACGTACTCTATTTTAGCCCCCAGTGAATTTAACGCGTCCACCAGCAATTTGATAGGCCGTTGCTTCATTCGTTCGCTACCCGTGATAGTCCACTCGCCCACTATTTTGGATAAAAAAGCCGTGAGGAAACGCATAGAAGTGCCCGCCGCACCCACGTCGAACGTGTTGCTATCTGAATACAATGCTTTAACAAGTACTGACGTATCGTCGCAATCTGAAAGATTGTCGATAGGCAGGTCGCTATACGCTAACGCGTTCAAAATCAGTGCACGATTGCTGATGCTTTTTGACGATGGCAACTTGATATTGCCTTCGAGTTTTGCAGGCGGAGTTAGGATATATTTCATGTTACGATTTTTCAAATGCAAAGATAAGTATAAACGGCTAACGCACCAAAGATTAACTAAACGTGAAGGCACGAAGCCGCGAAGAATAGCTATTCGGAAAATTTCTTTCCCGTCTTAGCATCTTAGCGTTTAAAATTTTTACTTTTGTGATTGGAATTACAAAATTTACGCATAATGACTACCGAACAACTCTACGAAATCTATCTCCAGCATCCACAAGTAACTACCGACAGCCGTAACTGTCCTCAAGGTTCCATTTTTTGTGCCCTAAAAGGTGAAAATTTTAATGGCAATGCTTACGCGCAAGCATCTATTGATAAAGGCTGTGCCTATGCCGTGGTGGACGAAAAAGAATTTGCCACGAACGAGAAGATTATTCTAGTAGAAGATGTGTTGACCACGCTTCAGCAGTTGGCACATCACCATCGAATTTTATTAGGTTTGCTTGTGATTGGCATTACCGGTACCAATGGCAAAACCACTACCAAAGAATTGATTTCATCGGTGCTGAAACAAAAATTCAACACACTCTATACGCAGGGAAACTTTAATAATCATATCGGCGTGCCATTAACCTTGTTGAGCCTTACAAAGGAACATCAACTGGCTGTGGTGGAAATGGGAGCCAACCATCCGGGTGAAATTAAAACCTTGGTGAATATTGCCGCTCCTAATGCCGGAATCATTACCAATGTGGGCAAAGCCCATTTGGAAGGATTCGGCTCGTTTGAAGGTGTGATAAAAACCAAAAGCGAGATGTACGACTTCCTGCGTGAAACTGGAGGCCATGTTTTTGTGAACCTGGATAATGCTATTTTGATGGAAAAATCGGCAGGCATTGAGCACACCGGCTACGGCCTGAATGATAAGAGCGGCATCGTGTGTGGTGAAATTACCGGAAACTCCCCGTTTCTTGAAATGAGCTGGCAAACGGCTGGAGATAACGCCGTATATCAACTGAAAACCCATTTGATCGGGACGTATAATGCCGAAAACGTGTTGGCCTCTGTTTGCATCGGTCGGTATTTCAACATTGATCCTAAATCGATTTGCGACGCTATAAACAATTACATTCCTCAAAACAATCGCTCACAGCTTACCGAAACAGCCACGAATAAATTGGTGATTGATGCCTACAACGCTAACCCCACTAGTATGCAGGCTGCCATCCGTAATTTTGCTCAAATGCAAATGCCCGGCAAAACCCTTATCCTTGGCGATATGCGCGAGTTGGGTGCGGACAGCGAAACAGAACACCAACGCATTGTGGATTTATTAGCCGAAAACAAGTTTGAGCAGGTATTCCTGGTTGGCGAATGTTTCGGTAAAACCAAAACGACTTACCCAAAATATCCCGATACCCCAGCCTTTGTTGAATATCTAAAGCAGTACCCCATCAGTAATGCCACGGTACTGATAAAAGGCTCGAACGGGATAAAGTTAGTTGGGGTGGTAGAGTATTTGTAATGAGAAAGAGCATATCGACATTATTAGAGGGAAAGTCTGTCTTTGAAATGGTTTTTGTCTTTTTGCTTTTGAGATAGATGTTGAACCCCTTTAGGGTTCAGAATTTCAGCCTTTTTGTTACCCCACATTGCATGGGAGTATTTACGTTTAACCATTTCATAGTTATAAATTTTCATCAAAAAGCCCCCTCATTCCACAATCACCAAGGTGATTGAACGTAAATAGCCACGGGCAAAACCCGTGGAATAAGACATCAAACAAAGGTTAGAACCCTAAAGGAGTTCAATAATAACCGAAAAATATTCACAACCTATGTTCATCACCTTTTTTCTCCTTTTCATCGTATTTATTTATTTTATCCTCATAACCTGTTTTGTGTGGGGATGGAATAAACTACCTGAAGAAAAAATGGGAGAGGGGGCTTGTGATTTATTTATTTCCGTTATAATTCCGTTCCGCGATGAATGCGAAAATCTTCCTTTTTTACTGGATAGAATTGCCCGACAAACGCATACCCGTTTTGAACTGATCTTGGTGAACGACCATTCCTCGGATTATTCTTTGCAGGCCGTTGAATCCTTCCGCAATACCATCTCTAACATGCAACTGCTACATGCTGTTGGTTTTGGAAAAAAGAATGCCTTGAAAGAAGGTATTGCGCAAGCCAAAGGAGCTTTGATTGTTTGCACGGATGCCGATTGTGTGCCTACCCAAAACTGGCTGCAAGCCATTGCCCAATATCAAAGCAAAGAGGCCTGTGATATGCTGATCTGTCCGGTACGGATGCTACACGGGGAAACGTTTTTTAGTAAACTGCAAGCCCTAGAATTTGCAAGCTTGATAGCTTCGGGTGCAGGAGCTGCCGCTGTGGGGATGCCCATTATGTGCAACGGGGCGAACATGGCTTTTACACCCAACGCGTGGAACGAAAGCATTGCCGATTTAAACGAAGATGAGGCTTCGGGTGATGATATGTTTTTGCTGATGAGCGTGAAAAAACGGCGTGGAAAAATCCGTTTCGTGAAATCGAAAGATGCCGTGGTAGAAACAACTCCTTGTGCCACGTTTTCCGAATTTTTCAACCAGCGCAAACGTTGGGCTTCCAAATCAAAATCCTATACAGATTGGCAGGTGTTGGGCGTAGGGTTGCTAGTACTACTCCTTTGTGTTGTTATAGTGGGGTGTGGTATAGGTGGTTTCTCCAATTTTCATTGGTGGAAGGTCATGATTCTTACATGGTTTATCAAAACAGTAGCAGATAGTTGGCTGCTTATTAAAACTGCCGATTTCTTCGATACAAAATCGGTGTTGAAATATATCCCGATACTATCCTTTATTTATCCCTTCTATGTGTTTTTTTCCGCTGTTGGCGGATTATTGGGTGTCTTTTCGTGGAAAGGAAGATAATATTTTAATTAACCACGTATATGTATAACCCGGTGGTGGTGGAAGTGGCGGTAACTTTAAATTTTCTCAATCCTTCGGTAGCAGGCCCCGATACTACGTTTCCGCTTCCATAGCCAATGTTGAATACCGAACCGCAGGTGCTACATACTGCTTGCCCCTGGTCGTTAGGCATAACCCGGATTGTTCGGCTTGCTTCGTGTGGGCATGACATGTCAAAAGCATAATAATTTTCGTCGTAGCCGTAAAAAATCAACACGCCGCCATAGCCGATGGCATTCACTCCTTGACTTGTATTTACAGCAGTATAGGTTTTGTATCCTCCAATGGCACGTAAAACCATCGAATACAGATTAATGTCCTGATAGATATAAACCGCAGAACTTGGAACTGAAGAGCTGGTATTGGAATCTTTACAGGCTCCAAGCAGCATTAGGAAGGTGAGTGCAAGTATGCTCTTTTTGTTGATTATAGCCTTCATAAATATGTTCATTAATCTTGCATCCAAAGATAAGATTTTTTTGATTCGTAGGCCTTAATTGAGTGCCTTTTTTGAAACGAAAATTTTGGCAGGGTGATTATATTCTCGTATATTTGCTTGCTTAAAAAAATTGGAACAAGAAATAGTTTTTAAATAAATTTCATCATGAGTGAAGTAGAAAAAAAATCTCAGCAAGAGTACAGTGCAAGTAGTATCCAGGTGTTGGAAGGGTTGGAAGCGGTTCGTAAACGCCCTGCCATGTACATTGGTGATATTGGCGTAAAAGGATTGCACCATTTGGTTTACGAAGTTGTGGATAACTCTATAGATGAGGCTATGGCCGGCTATTGTAAAAATATTTCCGTTTTTATAAACGAAGACAATTCCATAACCGTGGCTGACGACGGTCGTGGTATTCCCGTGGATATGCACGAAAAAGAAGGGAAGTCCGCTCTTGAAGTTGTTATGACGGTACTTCATGCCGGAGGTAAATTTGATAAAGGTTCGTACAAAGTATCAGGTGGCCTTCACGGGGTAGGGGTTTCGTGTGTAAATGCACTATCATCCTTGCTTCATGTTGAAGTTCGCCTTAATGGCAAATTATATATGCAGGAATATTCCTGCGGTTTCCCTAAAGCTCCCGTGGCCGAAATAGGAACTTCTACTGAAAACGGAACAACGGTTACTTTCCTTCCCGATTCAAGTATTTTTATCGAATCGGTTTATAAATATGATATTTTAGCTGCACGTTTGCGCGAATTAGCCTATCTGAATGCTGGAATAAAAATCTCTTTAACAGATAAACGGTTTCCAAACGAGGATGGTACATTCAAATGCGAACACTTCTTTTCAACTAGAGGATTAAGTGAATTTGTGGAATTTATTGATTCTGCTCGCGAAAAACTGATCGAGCAGGTTATTCATATCAATACCGATAAATTCGGTACACCAGTGGAAATAGCCATGACTTACAACACCACGTTCAATGAAAATCTGTATTCCTATGTGAATAATATCAACACCATTGAGGGTGGAACCCACGTGGCCGGATTCCGTAGGGCTTTAACTCGTACGCTGAAAAAATACGCCGAAGACAATAAATTTTTGGATAAAATAAAATTTGAAATCAATGGTGATGACTTCCGTGAAGGATTGACCGCTGTTATTTCGGTAAAAGTAGCCGAACCTCAATTTGAAGGACAGACAAAAACCAAGTTGGGTAACAACGAAACCATGGGTTATGTAGATCAAGCCGTGGGCGAAGTGCTTGGCAATTACTTGGAAGAACATCCTAAGGAAGCCAAAATTATCGTGGAAAAAGTAATTTTGGCAGCTACAGCCCGTCATGCAGCTCGTAAAGCCCGTGAAATGGTACAACGTAAGTCTCCTCTTTCAGGAGGTGGACTTCCGGGTAAGCTGGCCGACTGCTCGGACAAAGACCCTACGAAATGCGAAGTATTCCTTGTCGAAGGGGATTCGGCAGGTGGTACAGCTAAACAAGGTCGAAACCGTGCATTTCAAGCCATCCTGCCATTAAGAGGTAAAATCCTTAACGTGGAAAAAGCCATGCAACATAAGGTGCTTGAAAGCGAAGAAATTAGAAATATATATACCGCCCTTGGTGTAACTATTGGAACGGAAGAAGATAGCAAAGCCTTGAACGATTCGAAAATCCGTTATCATAAAATTATAATTATGACCGATGCTGATGTTGATGGAAGTCACATTGCCACGCTGATTATGACCTTCTTTTTCCGTCACATGAAAGATTTGATAGAAAAAGGATATTTGTATATAGCAACTCCGCCGTTGTATTTATGTAAAAAAGGAAAAATAGAAGAATATTGTTGGACTGAAAATCAACGAGCTCTTTTTACTGAAAAATATGCTGGAGGTAACGAAGGATCTGTTCACATTCAACGATACAAAGGTTTGGGTGAAATGAACGCTGAACAGTTGTGGAGTACAACCATGAATCCTGAGCATAGAACGCTGCGTCAGGTAACTATTGAAAATGGAGCTGAGGCCGACCATATTTTCTCCATGTTGATGGGAGACGATGTGGCTCCTCGACGTCAATTTATTGAAGATAATGCTACTTATGCAAAAATTGATGCATAATATATGTCAATGAATATTGGTGTTTTTTGTTCGTCCAGCAATGATTTATTGTCCGTTTATCACGAAGAGGCGCAGAAGCTAGGAGCTTTTATAGGCCAGCAACAGCATACGTTGGTGTATGGAGGCTCTAAAAACGGTTTGATGGAAAGCCTTGCCAAAGAAGCTCATCAGCATGGAGCTTATATTATAGGTATTCTGCCTCAGGATCTGAGAGCACATTCTTCTGCGTTTGTGGATGAAGTTTTGATGGTAGAATCTCTTGCCGAACGGAAAGAAATGATGAAGGAATATGCCGACGTATTCATTGCTTTGCCTGGAGGTTTCGGCACCTTGGACGAGATATTTGATGTGCTTGCTGAAGTTCAAATAGGAGTGCATGATAAAAAATTATTGATAGTGAATATCGACCATTTTTATGATGCTTTATTGGAGCAATTTAAGGTTATTACCGAACGGAATTTTAATGGTGCATCCAATAAAAACAGCTATGTTGTAGTTAATAATGCAACTGAGTGCATAAAATACTTGACGGATAATGCATTGTGAGGATAATTTCCTTATTTTTGGCACTGGTTTTTTTGAAAATGAAAATTCTTTATTTAATTTTTAGATAATATCTAATTTAAGAACACATGAATCTATTCTGGAAAAAGGTTTTTGGCGGATTGACTTCTACCGAAAAACTAGAAAAAGAAGAAGAGGCTTTATTGCTGGCTTACAAACGGTACTGCGACATTGAAACATCAGAACAATTAGCAGAGTACACCCGCTTGTTCCACCTTGTAAAAGCTGCCGACTTCAAAGAAAAAAAGAAGACATTACAAAATCGCAAATTTAAGGATACCGAAGAGTACCGCGATTTTAGAAAGTATGAAAAACTACACAATAGTGCCAATATAAAGCTCTATTATCAAGTGTTGGACTCGTCCCAGTTGAAAGAGTTTTTAACCTTTAAGGAAACAAAGGACTATGAAAAGCTTGGACATCCGAAAGAGGTAAAAACAGACGCAACACTGCAAAAATTTAAGGCTTACGAAAAATCTAAACCTTATAAAAACTATATTCGGTTCCACAAATCCTTTGTTATTTCCGAATACGAAAAATTGAAGGAACTAGTTGCTAAACCCGAATTTATCAAATCGAAAGCATATTGGGAAGATAATAACCGTTGGTTAAAAACAGAGGAATACAAAATAGAGCAACGTTATTACGAACTTCAAAAAACACCTGATATTGCTTTTTACGAAGCAACCGATCCTAAAAAATTCAAGGTACTTGATGAATGGTCTTTAACTTTTCAAGATGATTTTACAGGTAGTTCACTGGATGCTAAATGGAAAAACGGATATTACCATAGAGCCGAAGCTCTTAAAAAAATCTATTCTTTTTCCAATGAAAAGCAGGCAAATACCGATGGTAAAAATATTACGGTAGCCTCAAGCCATTTAGTTATCAACACCTTGCCTGAGAAGAAAGAATCTTTAGCTTGGGATGTTGAGAACGGATTCGTTAAGAAATCGTTTGATTTCACTTCCGGCATTGTAAACACCGGAGAAGCTTTCCAACAAAAAAATGGTTTGATTAAAGCCAAATTGAGAACTAAAGGTTCGGCTGATGTTAGTCATGCCTTTTGGTTAGGTACGGATGGAAAGTTACCACATATTAATGTATTTTACTTTGATGGAAAAACCATCTCTGTAAACAACTATGCTAAAGATGGAACAAGCGTTTCCATTTCTAAAGAAACAGTAAAAGGCATCAGTTCTACCGATTTTTATATTTACTCATTGGAATGGACTCCAACCGAATTGGTTTGGAAGATAAATAATGTAGAAGTTTATCGTGTAAGCAAATCCATACCGCAACAATCCATGTTCCCAGTATTCAATTCTTTCATTAGTGAAAAACAAAAAGGAGGCTCAGGAACGTTGGAAGTAGATTGGATTAAAGTTTATACAAAAAAATAGTATAAAAAAGAGCTACTGCAAAGTAGCTCTCTTTTTTTATTAATTGAGGGGGAAAGAAAAAATGACAAAGGAAGAAATATCTATTTTATTGAAGCAGGAGGCCGAGGCTGTATTAAACATCCCGAACACCGACGAATTTGATAAAGCGATTGATTTAATAATAGAGCAGGTACATAAGAAGAAAGGAAAACTTGTGACCAGCGGAATGGGTAAAGCCGGACAAATAGCCATGAATATTGCTACCACGTTTAGTTCCACCGGCACACCGTCGGTGTTTCTTCACGCTAGTGAGGCTCAACATGGTGATTTAGGCATCTTGCAGGAAAATGATTTGTTGTTGCTGGTTTCCAATTCAGGAAAAACCAGGGAAATAATTGAGCTGATTGATTTAGCCCGTCGGCTTTGTCCTAACATTAAGTTTATACTCATTACCGCGAATACCGATAGTGTATTAGCTAAACATGCTTCAGCCAACTTGTTTACCGGAAATCCTCCTGAAGTTTGTCCGTTGGGCATGACACCTACAACATCTACCACGATGATGACTGTTATAGGGGATATTTTAGTGGTAGGAACGATGAAGAAGATAGGATTTACTAATGCCGATTATGCCAAGCGCCATCACGGGGGTTATTTAGGTGAAAAATCACGATCATTGGTTTAGCCTCTTAAAGATATATCAAAAAAATCCTTCATTAATTCTAATGAAGGATTTTTTTTTGCAGAAAACTATATGCTAACTGTATTTTATTTTCTTACCAGGTTTTAATAATGTA
The DNA here is from genome assembly GCA_031292565.1 of Paludibacteraceae bacterium. Classification (GTDB taxonomy): domain Bacteria; phylum Bacteroidota; class Bacteroidia; order Bacteroidales; family Paludibacteraceae; genus JAFGVL01. Next base: position 43,872 of record JARLGW010000012.1, on the reverse strand, counting down.
GTTCTTGATATTTTATTCATCTTGCATAATTTATCAATAGAGACATTATATCTGTCGGCAATGTGCGAAAGTGTTTCGCCGTTTTTCACTTTGTGGAATTGAGCTCTTGCAGAAACTGATTTGTCTTTGCCATGTTTGCCATGTCTTCCTGTTGATACAGTTTCTTCTGCTGTTGTTTCTTCATGTTCGCCTTTGCTTTTACCTTTTTTGAAGTGTTTATAATCGAAAGCTACTTCTTTTACTAAAAGGTATTTGTTTGCTAAAGCGGTTCCTTTTTCAAAATCAAAGAATTTGTTTGGGTTGATAGGGTTGCCCAAGAATCGGGTTTCAAAGTGTAAGTGCGGTCCGGTACTTCTTCCGGTACTTCCACCTAATCCAATACATTGTCCGGCGCGTACATTTTGTCCTTCAAATACTTTAACTTCCGATAAGTGACCATATACTGTTTCCAGACCATTATTATGTCTGATTACAACGTACGAACCATATCCTCCACGGTCGTATTTTGTAACGCGCACTTTGCCGTCGAAAGCCGAACCAACAGGGTCTCCTATACTTAATCGAAGATCCATACCATAATGGTATCTTTTTTTACGTGCACCAAATTCTGAAGTTATAGCTCCCGTTACAGGGGGAATATATCCCGAACAGTCGATATAAACTGAATCCGGTACTCTAGACAACTCTATTCTGTTAGCATTTACACCTCTTGAGCTCCATGCGCCGTCATACAATTCGTCTGCGGGATTATCACCTTCCGGTAAATAATCGTCGTCTTGATCTTCAGACATGTGTTTGGCAATTACGGAATCTAATAAATGTGTTTGCTTACTGAAAGAAACATTATTCGCGATAAGAGATTTTCTCTTTTTTTCCACTCGTGGCGTTGATTGCGCCAAAGCTGCTGTTGAGAAAAATCCTATCACGCCTACTGCTGCTAATAGAGTTAGTCTTTGTTTCATACTTTAAATATTTTTGTTTTATCTACACTTCATCACTTGCATATATCGCCGAATCAACCGGGCGTATATAATCGAAAAATTCTTCCGTTTTAAAAAAGCGTTTCAGCTCAATAACGGCGTTCTCAGGAGAATCGGAAGAGTGAACTATGTTTTCCTGAATGCTCATGCTGAAATCTCCACGAATAGTGCCTGTATCAGCTAATCGCCCGTTTGTAACGCCGGTCATTTCTCTGACAACTCTAACACAATCCAACCCTTCCCAACAGCATACCACAACAGGTGCAGATTGCATGGATGTTTTTATCCTATTATAAAAAGGCTTTTCAGCTAGATGAGCATAATGCTCTTTTAAAATTTCATCGGAAAGCTGCATCATTTTAAGCGCCGCAAGGCGTAACCCTTTGCGCTCGAACCGGGAAATTATTTCTCCGATTAGTTGCCTGTGAACTGCACTTGGTTTGATAATCACCAGCGTTCTTTCCATAAAGAAATTTTGAGGTAAAATCGATTAAATCGACCTTTCATTTTCAAAGAAAGGATTTATTGTTGATAAATCCAAGGAATATTTACTTTTTTTAACTGATTTGACTCCAATTTATGGAATTCTTGTTCTTTTTTTTCAGTTGATACCGTAAAATTGAGTTTTCTTGGGTTTCCAACGATGGATCTTTCTCTAAAATTTCCTGTGCTACTTTTCTCCCTAAAGATAATAGGTGCGAGTCTTGTGATAGATTGGCTATTTTTAATTCAAAAGGTATTCCGCTTTGTAAGGTTCCATCCAAATCGCCGGGGCCTCGCATTTGAAGATCGGCTTCGGCAATTTCAAAACCGTCGTTGGTGCGAACCATAATTTCCAGTCGTTTGCGCGTTTCCGAGGTGATTTTGTACGATGAAAGCAGAATACAAAAGGATTGATCGGCACCACGACCTACACGCCCTCGAAGCTGATGCAATTGCGAAAGCCCGAATCGTTCGGCACTTTCAATTACCATCACCGAGGCGTTTGGCACATTTACGCCTACTTCTATTACCGTTGTTGCAACCATAATTTGAGTTTCGCCTGAAACAAATTTCCGCATTTCATCGTCTTTTTCTTTCGGTTTCATTTTCCCGTGCACCATGCTTATACGATATTGAGGTAGGTGCGTTTTGAAAAACTCGTAACCTTCCTCCAAATTGCGTAAATCAATTTTCTCCGATTCCTGTATTAATGGATACACCACGTAAACCTGCCTGCCTAGATCAATTTGTTTTCTCAAAAATCCAAGCATTGCTTCCCGCTTGTTGTCATAATAATGATAGGTTTGAATAGGTTTTCGTCCCGGAGGCAGTTCGTCAATCACCGATATTTCAAGGTCGCCATATACCGTCATGGCCAATGTGCGAGGTATAGGCGTTGCCGTCATTACCAGTATATGCGGTGGTTGGTCGTTCTTATTCCAAAGCTTCGCACGTTGGGCTACTCCAAATCGGTGTTGCTCGTCAATTATTACCAACCCTAGGTTATTGAATACCACGTTATCCTCGATTAAAGCGTGTGTACCGATTAAAAAATTAAGCTTGCCGGACTCTAATTCCGCGTGAAGCCGTTCTCGTTCTTTTTTCTTGGTCGACCCTGTAAGTAGTGCAACGGATAAGCCGATTTCACCCAGTATTTCGGTTATTGTTTGGAAATGTTGGGTGGCTAAAATCTCTGTAGGAGCCATCAGGCAGGCTTGAAACCCATTATCTACCGCCATGAGCATAGACAGTAGTGCAACCAAGGTTTTTCCGCTACCTACATCTCCCTGTAGGAGGCGGTTCATTTGCCTGCCCGAACCCACATCCTGCCTTATTTCGCGCAATACCCGCTTTTGGGCTCCTGTAAGCTCAAAGGGTAAATATGTATTATAAAAGGTATTGAAGAAATAATCTATTTTGGAGAAAATGAAGCCTTTGTACTTCATTTCTCGATATTTCGATTGCCGTAAAATGTCTAGTTGGATATAAAAAAGTTCTTCAAATTTTAAGCGATGTTGCGCTTTTTTCAGCACTTCGGTTTGCTGTGGAAAGTGAATATTTACGATGGATTGGTGCAAATCCATTAAGTTGTATTGCTTAATCAAGGCAGCCGGTAGGGTTTCAGGTAGTTTACCATTGATGTTTTGTAGTGCTACATACATTATTTTGCGGATGGCCGCCGAGTTGAGAAAATGTTTTTTCATCTTCTCCGAAGTATTGTAATGAGCTTGCCAGCCTAAAGCCTGCTTTTGGTTTTCCGTGGTAGCAACTTCAATTTCAGGGTGGGCAATGTTGAATTTTCCGTTGAAAAGGGCTGGTTTGCCAAATACAATATAGGTAGCCTCCGGTTTTAACTTATCTTCTACATAGCGAATGCCTTTAAACCAAATTAGTTCAAGAGTTCCCGTTTTATCGTAAAAAGTAGCCGTCAATCGTTGCGCGTGACCCGTACCTGTTTTTTGAATGTTGCGGATTTTTCCCTTTAGTTGGATGTAGGGCAGATTGGCATCTATTTCCTGTACATAATAGATTCTACTTCGATCCACATACTTGTAGGGATAATACGTGAGTAAATCCTCTACCGAATGAATATCCAGTTCCAATCTCAGTATTTCAGCCCGTTTGGGGCCTACACCAGGTAAGAATTGTATGTCAGTAGATAAATCCATTTATCCGATTAATAGGCTAATTTTATTATTTGTATCCCGATACGTATTTTACTACTGGAATTTTTCGTAAAATATAAATAATCAAGATGGAAACCACTAAGGTTGCCATCGCGACCACCGGCACTGACAATGCCGGATGAGCTATTGTCCAAAAGAAATCGTTCAAGTAAAATACCCCGATAACCATTATGTGTACCAAATAAATACCAAAGCTGTATTGGCTTACAATGTTTCTAATCCATACTAGTATTTTATTTTTAACTGTTGATTTTTTCATTAATATGAAAATGGCGATGGATTGGGCTATGGTGTTAAGACCTAGGTTGCCATAAAATTTCAGGGTAAGGTCTTTGGCGTGTTTGCTTATATAGTAGGTGCCAATAGCCGTAAATAGAATAGTGGCAATGAGTACAATGTAACTTAGTGTGCTGAATTTCCTGGATGAAATGTCGAATTTACACAAGTAATATCCTAACACCATATATCCCGAATATAGAATATACCCGTAAACTTTGTTTACTAATAGTGGCAGGTGTTTTGTGTCTATTACACCAGCCGTTTGCATCAAGTTATAAAATATCCACCCAAGCAAGATGTAGGAGATTGTTTTTGTTTTTTGTTTACGTATCCATCGGCCTAAGAAAGGGGTAACCGCGTATAAAAACAAGAGCATGTAAACAAACCAAAAGTGTTTGGAAATACCTCTTTCGGTAAATACCCCTATGGCCCAATTGAATATGGAGCCTAAATCGTTTTGAGGATGTTTTTCGGGATGATCTGTAAACCAAAAGAAAACCCAGTAGGCTAACATCCAAAACAGAAATGGAATCAGTACTCGTTTTATCCTTTTTACATAAAAATCTTTCAGCTCATAATCCTTGTTTAGCAAAGAAGCCCCGCTTAGCATCAGGAAAGCAGGCACCGCAAAACGCACCACACTGTCGATAATATTGCCTACCCACCAGTAATTCATTTGATAGCCATAGGCCATGCTTACCACGGGTGATGAAACATGTATAAGAATGACACCTAGCGTAGCAATGGCTCGCAGGTTGTTCATCCATTCCATTTCGTGTGTCGTTTTCAATAGTCGTGTTGTTGGCTTTTATTTTTCAATTAATATTGTTGCTATTTCTAAATCAAAAGGGGTGGTAATTTTTATATTTTCTTTGTTTCCCTCTACCAGTTGTACTTCTTTGCCCAAGGCTTCTATCACGCTGGCATCGTCAGTAAAACCGGGTGTATATTCTTGCTGATAAGCTTCTTTTAGTAGTGCCGATTGAAATACCTGAGGGGTTTGCACCAAGCGGTAATTACTCCTGTTTACGGCTTTATTTCCCTTTTCATCGACGTAGCGGATGCTGTCAACAAGTTCTGTTGCTGGGATACCCGACCCGTTGAGCTCGGCAGCCTCAAAACAACGATGGATGGTTGCCTGGCTTACAAATGGCCGCACCCCGTCGTGAACAGCTACCAAGGAATGTTCCGTTACAAGCGAAAGCCCGTTTTTCACCGAATGAAAGCGGGTTTCTCCACCCTTTGTGAGTAGGTATGGTATAGTAAAATGATGTTCTTCACAGAGTTGTTTCCAAAACGAAAACTGACTGCCCGGCAGCACCAGTATAATGGTAGCCTGAGGGTCGTACCTGTAAAATGCAGCTAAGGTGCGCATCAATATGGGCTTGTTGCCAATAGGCAAAAATTGTTTGGGCAAACCGGCATTCATACGCTCACCTTTACCCCCGGCAACTATAATTACATATTTTTTCACGGTAGAAGAACATAGTGTTTAAAGAACAAAGATAAATTTAATATTGCAATTCTTTGTTTAGAAAGTGGGGCATGCGTAAAAAAATACGGATTATTCCTGTTAGAACATAACATTTTAATACCTTTGTGGTTTGAAAAAACATGTTGGAAAAATGATGAAAAATTTTACACTTATTTGCGTGGGTTTCTTTTTTATGCAGGGTTCTGTTTGTTTTGCTGAAGAGCAACAATCGGAATCTGCAAGACCAACCATTTTTGAGACGCTTACTGACAATTCCGATTTGTCAAAAGGGGTTGTTACCCTCCATCAGGATGAAAAAATAAAGGAGTTGGTGTATCGAAAAAAAGAAAGTGATGCAAAGAGCAAAACTTTTGCCACGGCTGCCGGCTTTAGGGTTCAGGTTTTTTCTAGCAACGAGTCGCACACTGGGAAAGCGAATGCCTATAAAACGGAAGAAAAAATAAAAGAAAGATTTCCCGAAATGACTGTTTACGTATCCTATTTATCCCCTTTTTGGAAAGTGCGTGTAGGCGATTGCCTTTCCAATGCCGAAGCACAGGGGTTACGGGATCAAATTAAAAAAGAATTTCCTGAGCTTCAACAGGAAATATATATTGTAAAAGATCAGGTTTTAGTACCGGAAGAATAAACTCAGCAGCGTTATGACAAACATTAAATCGTCCGATGAATTGGGCGAACACACGGAAGAAATAGCTTTTCATTATAAAAAAATTATTGAACTACTAGGCGAAGACTCTAACCGTGAAGGATTACTAAAAACACCTATTCGGGTGGCTAAGGCTATGGAATTTTTTACCCAAGGGTATGATATAGATCCGAAATCCATCATACAGGGAGCCATGTTTAAAGAAGATTACCGCCAAATGGTAATCGTAAAAGAAATTGATTTCTATTCTTTGTGTGAGCATCATTTGTTGCCATTCTATGGCAAAGCGCATGTAGCCTATATCCCTAATGGACACATTACTGGGTTGAGTAAAATTGTTCGTATCGTGGAGTTATTTGCCCGCCGCTTGCAGGTGCAGGAACGACTTACTACCCAAATAAAAGATTGCATTCAAGATACGCTTAATCCGTTAGGTGTTATGGTTGTAATTGAAGCACAACACATGTGTATGCAAATGCGTGGGGTGGAAAAGCAAAATTCTATTACAACAACTTCCGATTTTACCGGGGCTTTCGACCGTGAAAAAACTAGAGAAGAATTTATCAATTTGATAAAAAGAGGCTATTGATTTTTCCTGCTTAATACTTTGTGCCCAATTCTGCATTGCAGGCATTTCTTTTCATCGCAGTAACATTTCTTTAGTTGTAACAAGCTTTGGGAGTCGAAGGCTGATGATGCTGTTATGCCGGCTACTTGCCATCCGGCTATGACGGAGTTGCGTTCAGCCGGAATTTTTTCCAGTAAATTAAGGGCTGTTTCTTGTAGTTCTTCGTTTTGCTTGCTTTTCCCGTAGCAAAATATAAAAGGTACCACGGTGTTGATTAAAATCACGTGGATGGCCGATTTTCCTAGTTTCTTGCCTCGTGGGGTGCTTTCTTCTCCAAACAAATAATGAGTAGTCCAATATTCGGAAGGATTACATTCAAACAAAGGTTCAATTAGTTCAAATTCCGGGTTCTCTATTATTTTAGAAAATAATTTGGATGAATTGTGTATTAACGAAGCAAATTGAGCCAAACGCACGTGTGGAAAATTAGTAGGTCTTAAGCGCAACATTTTCCATAAAGAGCCATCGATGGGTTTTAGTTCAAATTTAGCCTGTAAAAATCGGTATTCCTTTTCCAACGAAAGTTGATATTCGTCAGGCTCTTTCTTCGATGAAAAGAGGAGTCCAGATTGCCCGAACAATAAAGCTTCTATCTGAAAGAGATTGTCCTTATGCTTTCCCAAGTAGGATAGGGGCAATAATTTTGCCAGTCGTTCAAAAGTATCGCTATTGGTGCCGAACCCGAAATTGCGGGCAAGTGTAATGTAAAAAGCTTCTTCCCAGTTATTCTTATTTTGGACTAAAAGGTTAAAGATGACTTCTGTTTTTTGGCTAAGCCTTTCGGTAAGGCATGCGGTTAACCATGAATCGATAAACAGGCTGTCCACCTGCTTTAGTTTTTCTTCGCAAGCTATCCATTTTTGATTGGCGAGTAATGATTCGTAACGTTGTTCTATCTCTGTCGGATAGTGCAGCATTATTTGTGGAATTAATTCTCCATTTAATCGATAAATAGGGGCATCATCGTGCTGAACCACATGGAGGATGACCGAATCGTACACCTTATCCGTATGATGTTTATGTTTAATCCAGTCGGATGCATTTCTGTGTATTTCCACATTACCCGCCCAAAGGGTATCGTCTATTTTTAGTTTTGCATTGAAGAAGTCGGGGCCGGCATCTGTATTTAATCTTCCCACATCAATTACATCCACCTTTTTCCCGTCGATTGTTTGCAACGAATGGGCTTCAAAAAGCTTGTTTTGCCAAATGTAATGTAAAAATTTTTCGTTCATGCCGAGCCGTTATTATACAACAAACGGCTAAGGGAATTAGCCGTTTGTGTAAAATTTATAATGGTTTAAATTGGTAGCCTTCCTGTTGCCAAAATTCAATCGCCTTGGGTAGCACGACAAACATATTCTTTTGCGCCTTTATTGAATCGTGGAACACTACAACCGAACCGTTTCTACTTAGCCGTTTTACAATTTTCATAATGTAATCGGGCGAAAGGTTTTGATTATAATCTCTGGTAATCAAATCCCAAAGAACAACTTTATATTCTTTGCAAAGCAACCTAAGCTGTTTTGGGGTAATTCGCCCGTAGGGAGGCCTGAAAAGGGTTGAATCAATTACTTTGGAGGCTTCCTCTACATTATTCAAATAATTTTCCGAACTATGTTCAAACCCTTTCAAGTGGTTGTGCGTATGGTTTCCTACATGGTGACCTCGCCGAAGAATATCGGCATATATGTCAGGATGTTTGGTTACATTCTCGCCAACACAAAAGAAAGTGGCTTTTATCTTGTATTTATCAAGTATATCCAACAGTGCCGGGGTTACTTCCGGTATCGGGCCGTCGTCGAATGTCAGATATATTACTTTTTCATCTTTATTAATTCGCCAAACTGCACCTCTATAAAATAACCTTAGCGAATTAAGGGGTCTTTCTACAAACATTCTTCCTAATTAGCGTTATTTCCTACACCTGCATATCTGTTGTATATAGGCACATATTTGGCTATAATTGCTTTTCTGCCTGCAACTTTACATTGTGCTAATACGTTTTCCAAAACAGCTAAATTTTGTCCCATATCTTGTTTGGAAGAAGCTATCATATTTGGATTTGTAAGCGAAGCATACCAAGCTATGTTTTTCGCACAATTGTCGGCTATGTTGTTCATAATTTCATCTCCTTTTTGTGTTTGTCCCAGTTGGTAATATTGTGCACCTAGGAAAGAGGAGGTGTAATCATGTCTTACTGTTTTTGTAGGAATTACTTTCATACAATAATCTAATGCTTGTAAAGCTTTGTCTTTTTTATTCTCTTTAATCAACGCGTCAACAAGCTTGTAGAACATCATGCGGAACGTCCGGCACATGCGTAAATTGTTTTCATCCAAATATACTTTTGGATTATTGACGCCTCCCCAACGGAATTTGTGCATCATGTTGTCAAACATTACATCAGTGTTTACAATGCCACCTGATCCTTTTTGCCCCATAGGTACAATTCTATAAGCCAATCCTTCCAATTGGAAATGATCGCTCATACCCATGTAATAATCGTCGCCCACGGTTACAGAGAAATATATAGGACGCTTCCAGTTGCTTTGCGAAAGCATTTCCAGTATCATAAGCTCTTGTTTCATTACATGGTCTTTCAATGTAATGTTTAATTGAGGCAGGATGCTGTCTTTCAGTTCGGGTTTCACAATACCCATTTTCACAATTTCATCCTTGTTTACAGGAACCGTTAGGTTTCGGGTTGGGAATGCAGCCACCCCGTCGCGCAACAGTTGTGGGTTCAGCACGTAATCTTGTATGGCAGTTTTTGCATCCATCGAAGGGAATTGCTTAAGGTCATATACATAAGCCATATCACGCGTTCCTTGTACGTATTGCGAACGTTTCCAAGAAATAGGAAGTGGTTGCGATTCGTATGCCTGACGGCGCATTTGGTCAATATACCAATCCGTTTGCAAGTAACTTAGGTTACATACTCTTACATCGCGACGTATGCCTTCCACTTCTTGTAAATACCATAATGGGAATGTATCATTGTCGCCATTGGTAAATATAATGGCGTTTGGAGCACACGATATAAGGTAATCGTATGCAAAATCGCGACAGGTATATCTTCCTGATCGGTCGTGGTCGTCCCAGTTTTCAGAGGCCATTTGTGCTGGAACTATCAAACAAATAATGGTAGCCAATGTGGCTGTAATCAATTTGTTTTTAGTTATTTTTTGTAATAAGGCTGCTACACCAAGTACACCCATACCTATCCAAATGGCAAACGCGTAGAACGAACCGGCATAAGCATAGTCACGTTCACGTGGCTGATATGGCGTTTGGTTCAGGTAAAGCACGATGGCTAGCCCCGTCATGAAGAACAGAAGCCCTGTTATTAAGAACACTTCTTTTCCTTCTTTGCCTCTTTTTAGTTGATATACCATTCCAAGAATACCCAAAATTAGTGGCAACAGGTAATATACGTTACGTCCTTTGTTGTCTAATTGTTCGGGAGGTAAATTGGTTTGATCGCCGGCAATCTGGCTGTCGATAGCTTTAAATCCTGTTAGGATGGATCCTTTATCCACTTCGCCATATCCTTGCATGTCGTTTTGGCGACCGGAGAAATTCCACATGAAATAACGTCCGTACATGTATATTACTTGATAGTCGAAGAAGAACTTCATGTTTTCGCCAAATGTAGGAACGGTAATGGTTTCATCCCGTCCGCAGGCATTATAAGTCACCTCATGCCCTACAATGTTTGCCCAGTCTTTATAGGCACTGATATGGCTTGGCTGGTTGCTGTACATACGAGGGAAGATAGTACAGAAGGCATCGTCATATACATACTCTTGTTTTTGACCTGAAACAACATATTTATCTTTATCAATTGAGCTTACTTTTTCTTGTTGACTCCAAATATTCCCTTGATTTTTAATTACAGGAATACAATTGTCTCCTTCTATGTAACGTTTTACTTCACCATTGTAATATTGGCCGTAGAAAAGAGGGCTTTCGCCGTATTGTTCACGACTTAAATAGCTTTTTAAGGCAAATACATTGCCTGGGGCATTTTCGTCTAACGGAGTATTAGCCGTAGAGCGTATTACCACCACGGCGTATGAAGAATAACCAATCATTAACACGGTCAATGCTAATAATATTGTGTTAAGTATTTTGGTGTCGATGTGTTTGACAAAATAGAAAAGTGCAATTAAGCCCGCAATAATAATGACTCCAAACAAAACACTATCTCCAAGAAAAGGAATGCCGGATAGAACAATCCCTAAAAGGAATGCAAATTTTGTACGGATTGGGTTTTTGTTAGTTCGCGTTTCGTAGATACCCCAAACTAATACTATCATTAACAAAATAGCATAGAATATAAAGCCCGTGTTGAAACTCATGCCAAATTGATTTATAAAAAGCAATTCAAACCATGAGGCTACGGTTAAAGCTCCGGGTACTAATGAGAATTCTATAAAGGCTAAAATCAAGAAGGAAGCAGCTATTGCAATAATAGCACCTATAGGCGTAACTTTAAATTTCTTGAAGTAATATACAAGAACCATAGCCGGAATAGTAAGCAAGTTCAGTAAGTGAACTCCGATGGAAAGTCCCATTAAATAGGCAATAAGGATCAACCATCTATCACCGTAAGGTTTATCAGCGGCTTCTTCCCACTTGAATATGGCCCAAAAAACTACAGCGGTGAAAAGTGCGGATGAGGCATATACTTCCGCCTCTACTGCTGAGAACCAAAATGAATCGGTAAAAGCATAAAGTAATGAACCGACTAAACCGGAACCAATTATAGCAATAATTTGACTAGCTTTATAGGTGCCATTTTCAGGCTTAACTATTTTTTTTGCCAGTTGTGTGATAGTCCAAAAAAGGAACATAATGGTTAAAGCACTTGCCAAAGCGGACCATGTGTTTACGCAGATGGCTACATGTGTGGGGTCTTTAGCAAAAAGGGAAAAAAAACGTTGTATGAGCATAAAGAATGGGGCACCGGGTGGATGGCCAATTTCCATTTTATAACCGCAGGCGATAAATTCGGGACAATCCCAAAAACTAGCCGTAGGCTCCATTGTAGAGAGGTAAGTAAATGCTGCAACGGCAAAGGCTACCCATCCGAAGATGTTATTCCATAATTTGTACTGTTTCATTTTCTTTGAAGAATTTTTATCCGTATTTTTTTTGCAAAAAAGCGTTCAAAGATATATATTTTTGTTGAAAAGAAATGCTTTTGACAAAGTAATATGTACACAGATTAAAATCTTGTATGTAAACCGTATTGTAAAACAAAAAACCTTCCAAGGTTTTGCTAAACACTCATCTGGCGTTATAATATCTGATTTCTGACCGATAAAAACGCAAATACAAAAATAGTTATTTTTTTATGTCTGGTTTTTAACATAACTTCGTTTTGCATCCTTTGTCTTAATATATATATTTAATGTGTTGATTTTTTTCTTGTTATATTTATAATATGATGAAATTGTTTAATACATTTGTTGCGATTAAGAATTAAAAAACTTCATTAATATTAATAAATATATAAAATCTTAGTTATGGAATTTAAAGAACAAATAAAACAACTAGGCGAAAGAGTTGTTAAACTTAGAGATCAAATCAAGACAGAAGAAGCAACAAAGAGTGCTTTAGTTCTACCATTTATTCAAATTTTGGGTTATGATATTTTTAATCCAGTGGAAGTCGTTCCTGAATTTGTTACTGATTTTGGAGCAAAAAATGTTGAAAAAGTTGATTATGCTATTTTAAAAGATGATAAACCTGTTTTGATTATTGAATGCAAAAAACATACTGAAAATTTGGAGAATCATTACACTCAAGTTCATAAATATTTCCATTTGACAAATACGAGATTTGCACTTCTTACGAATGGAGTTGAGTATAATTTTTATGCGGATATTGAAGCTTCCAATAAGTTGGATGAAAAACCGTTTTTAAGTTTGGATATAACTAAAATTAAAGATCAACAAATTAAAGAATTGGCGAAATTTCATAAAAGTGGTTTTGATATTGACACAATCCTTACTTCTGCTAGTGAATTGAAATATACAAATGCAATTAAAAGTGTTTTAACCTCAGAAATAACGAATCCAACACCAGAATTTGTGAATTTTTTTGTTAAACGTGTTTACGAGGGAAGGGCAACTGAAAAAGTTATGACACAGTTTACGGAACTTGTAAAACGAACTATTGAGCAAACGTTTAACGATATTGTTAGTGATAGATTAATGAATGCAATTAATCAAACAAAACAACAAGCAAAAGAATCGGAATCTGAAAATGTGGTTATTCCAGAGAGTGACGAAAATAAAATTGTAACAACAGAAGAAGAACTAAATGGCTTTTATATCGTAAAAAGTATTTTAAGAAAGAATATTGCTGCCGATAGAATAGTTTACAGAGATTCGCTAAGTTATTTTAGTATTATATTGGATGATAATAATAGAAAACCATTATGCCGTTTATGGCTCAATGGACAGACAAAGAAATATTTAGGCATTTTTGATGCCAATAAAAAAGAAACTAAACATGAAATCTTTTCTTTGGATGATATATACAATTATTCCACTCAGTTAATAGATACTTTAGGTTTTTACGAAGTGGAAAACAAAGAATAAATAACACCGAAATAATATAGGCTAACACCATCCAAGTTTCAAAAACTTGGATGGTGTTTTTCAATTACCCAATCGATATCACCCTCCGAAAAATATTTCAACGCAAAGCAATTCCAAGCCCTTTTATTTTTCTTATATTTGTATAAACCTAATTTAATAAGGTGGAATAAATAAAAAAAATATGCCAAAAGATAAACGTAACAAACAACGAAAACCTCAACGCTTGAAAAAAGGAGCATTGGTAAATATGGTGCTGGAGGCCATGCGTACAGCACCCCACAAAACCTATAATTATAAACAATTATCGGCACAGATAGGGTTACAAACCCCACCCGAAAGACAAATGTTGGTGCAAGTGCTTGACGATTTGCATTTTCAGGAAATGATACAGGAAGTGGAGCCCGGCAAGTATAAACTCAACATGCGTGGCGGATACGTGGAGGGTGTGATAGACCGCCAATCAAACGGGAAAAGTTTCTTATTGCCCGACGATGGGGGTGAGCCTGTGTTCATTGCCGACCGCCGTTTGCGTCAGGCTATGAACAGAGATAAGGTAAAGGTATTTCTCTATGCCGTACGCCCTGGGGCTGGGCCTGAGGGTGAAGTGGTGGAGATTATCAAACGGGAGCGGGAAACATTCGTGGGTGTGCTGCAAGTGTCGCGCAACTATGCTTTCCTTCGTGTAGATAATAGAATTCTTACTAACGATATATTTATTCCTCTAGATAAGCTTAAAGGCGGTAAGGATGGACAAAAAGCTATTGTGAAAATAATAGAATGGCGTCCGGAAGACCGCAACCCGATAGGAGAAATAGTTGATGTGCTGGGCGATGTGGGCAATAATAATACCGAGATGCATGCCATCCTTGCCGAGTTCGGATTGCCTTACCGCTACCCGAAAGAAGTAGAGGATGCAGCAGATCAAATTTCCGATGATATTACTGCTGAAGAAATAGCACGGCGGGTGGATATGCGTGGTGTGCCTACCTTTACTATCGACCCGCGTGATGCCAAGGATTTTGACGATGCTCTTTCCATGCGGAAGCTGCCCGACGGCTTGTGGGAGGTAGGTGTGCACATAGCCGATGTAACCCACTATGTGAAACAGGACAGTATTATAGAAGAGGAAGCTGAAAAACGAGCCACATCAGTTTATCTAGTCGATCGTACCATCCCCATGCTGCCCGAACGATTAAGTAACCAGCTCTGTTCACTTCGCCCGAATGAAGAAAAGCTTTGCTTCTCGGCCATCTTTCAGATAGATGATTTTGCCGATGTAAAACATTACGAAATTTGCCGTACCGTGATCTGTTCCGATAGGCGTTTCACGTATGAAGAGGCTCAAAATATTATTGAAACGGGTGAAGGCGATTTGAAAGAAGAAATACTGGAACTGGATAAATTAGCCAAAATATTTCGCGCGCAACGCTTTGCCAAAGGAGCCATTGCTTTTGAACGCACCGAAGTCCGCTTCGAGATTGACGACAAAGGAAAACCCCTGAGCGTATATTTCAAGGAAGCCAAAGATAGTAACAAGCTTATTGAAGAATTTATGTTGCTTGCCAACCGCACTGTGGCCACCCACATAGGCCACCCCGGTAAGGGCAAAAAAGCGAAAGTATTCGTGTACCGTATTCACGATGTGCCGAACCCGGATAAATTACAAGTTTTTTCCGATTTCATCCGCAAATTCGGGTACAAACTCAAAACCACGGGCAAGCAAACTGAAGTGTCAGCCTCCATCAATCACTTGCTGGATGAGGTGCAAGGTAAGAAGGAACAAGACCTGATAGAAACCATTGCCGTGCGCTCCATGGCAAAAGCAATTTATAGCACGACCAATATTGGCCATTATGGATTGGCATTCGATTTCTACACCCATTTTACTTCACCTATCCGTCGATACCCCGACATGATGGTGCATCGCTTGCTAGAAAAATACTTGGTCGATGGCAGTAGTGTAAGAGCCGATGTTTACGAAGAAAAATGCGAACACAGTTCCAATATGGAGCAACTGGCCGCCAGTGCCGAACGAGCTTCTATCAAGTACAAGCAAGTAGAATATATGTCGGATAAATTGGGAATAATTTACGATGGCGTTATTTCAGGTATTACCGAATGGGGTATTTACGTGGAACTGAACGAGAACAAATGTGAAGGTATGATACCTATTCGCGATTTGGATGACGATTATTACGTGTTTGACGACAAAAATTATTGCCTGATAGGCAGGCAAAAGCATAAAAAATTTCAGCTTGGCGACGAAATAACTGTAAAGGTAGCCAAAGCTAATTTGGAGAAGAAACAATTAGACTTTGTTTTGGTATAAAAAAAGCCGCTCTACAAAGAGCGGCTTTTTCATTTTTGATCCTAATTCCATAGCTAGAAATACTACTGTCAAATCATCATAACTTTACTTAGAAGTGTTTTTGAATAATATTTTCTTAACCTCTGTGTGGCAGGTTTCTCCGTTAGGTAAAACGCCCTCCACTACAATATTATATTTTGATGCTCTGTCTGCCGTGTAGAACCAAAAAGATCCATTGCCGTTAGCATCGGTTTTCAGTTCGGGTAGCCAGCAAATAGTGCTTCTTAAATCGGGTGTCGATTTCTTTCTTATAGAATCAACGTCATATTTAGGTTGATAAAAAGTTACACTCTTTGCATAACCTAATGGCATAATAGTAGCAATATTGTCCGGCTTTGGTCGGCTTGAGAAAATATTTCTGTCTTTCTTGAAGTTCAACACGATTAAAATATCGTCCATCGAACTATGATTACGCGAAACGATAGCCATGTTGGAGCGAAGTACCTGAACCGAAAGTAAGTCGTTCACGTCAATGCGTTCCACATCAGTGTAAGAGTAGATATTTCCGTCCCAAGCAAAGTGAGGTCCAGGGTCGTCGTTCACCGTTTGGCTGTCGCCATAGATTTGGGCATCGGAGTTAGCGTTAATTCCTTCGTTCCAATTTTGCAAGCCTGGTAACGATTTTATCAGCATGCTGAAAGGTTGGTCTTTAAATCGGTTAAGATTATTACCCGAAAGTTCATACTGTTCCGTACTCATTAAATAATTCGGGTCTGTTATCATGGTTTCTGTTTCCACTTCACGTCTTGCAACAACTTCAACAGCTTTTAGATTGAAATTAAACATTCCATTTTCGTAGATGAATTTTTCGCTTGCCGTTTCCAATTGGTTATCATTCGCTGCTACTGCTTTTTCAGGACGAATAATTTCTTCCTGTATTGCGGGGAATGTATCTTGATCCAGTGTTATTTCAACAGCATCTTTTATACCCCGTTTCCTTTTTGCTTGAATGGTGAATTTTGTGCTATCGGGGAATGAAAATCCACCGAACATAAATTTTCCATTTTCATCGGTTTCTTGCATGCCGAAATATTTGATGCTTGGAGCCAGCATGGTCATTGTGGTGCCTTTTTCGCGTTTGTTAAGTAGTCCGGCTTTAATTGAACCCGATATGGCCTGACCTTTTTCCAAAAAGTCCGTAGCAGTTTCTTTGTCTCCTTTTAGTAGGCTGCTTACGTTAAATCGTTTCCAACCTTGAGTCATCATCAACACATCCAAAGCTTCGTCCCCCTGTTTGAAATTCGGGTCGAAATATTGATTTGGGTTTTCAATATATCCTTTCAAATCGGAACTAAGTAATAAGGTGTTGGTAATATTTTCACCCAACGAATCTAATTCAACATCGCTGGCATCGGTAGTTGCTACCGAGAAGCTTCCCGATGCGGGATTTCCTTGGGCATCCGTTACATGGACTGCGCAGTTCACTTTTTCGCGTGATTCATAGTCGGGCTTATCAAATTGTAAAGCTGACGAAGCTGCTTTTTGTGGCTTAATAAACACAAGCCGTTCAGAAATAGGTTCATTGTTTTTATTTAGTAACAAAAAGCTTATAATTCCGGGACGTAATTCCTGAGGGTTGAAAACAACAGCCTCGTTTAAATCGGTAATAGCTTTGTTGTAAAAAATAGAGCCTCTGCTGTGTGCAAGTAAAAAGAGAGAATCTTGAGAGTTATCGTGTTTTATACCAATATGAATTTTATTGTTATGGAAACTGGCTTCTAAGGCAGTACCCTGTTGTTTAACAGTAGGTAGGTCTATCCGTTTTTTGTCTCCACCCGATATGTTTTCCACGATGGCATAATATTTCTTCGTTTTTTCGGGCAATAAATAGAATTTTCCCATGCCTAAGTGGGAGCTTTTGAATTCGCTTATTTTGTTATTTGTGTTGTCGAATACCGTACCTTTTATTTCCGTGGAAAAGCCGTTGAATTGAATAGCTTTGAACGCGATGCAGTTACTGGCTCCCGAAATTAGTTCGCCCCCTTCGGGAAAGAATTGAACATCGAAATTGTTTTTGGCTGGAAGAATATAATTTCTATCGTATTTGCTCATATTTTCCTGATAGGTAACATGTAGAATAGGCTTCTTTATGTCTATTTGCTGAGGGTTGTATTCCACGTGTATTTTCCCTTGCACATTGGTTGTAACAATTTTCGGGCTTTTGTTTTTTCCGCTTAGATTCAAATAATAGGTCATTTTTTTAGAAGCCAGAGGGGAGCCTTGTTGGGAGAAGTAAATATCGGCGGCAATTTTTTTCTCATTCACGAATGAATAGCTTATGCTCGATTTCACTTTACTCGAAATACTGTTGCCGATATATATTTGTTTGTGATAAAAAAAGTCGTTTCCAATATTTTGCATCCAATTGGTATAAGCCCTTACGGTGTACACACCTTCGGGCGATTCTTCGTTGAGCAGGATGCTACCTGAATACACGCCTTTTTGGCAAGGAATTTTTACACGACGGACAAGAGAATCGCAACTATTAGTTAGTTCCACGTACACGGCACAACTGGCAGTGTCGGGCTGGTGGGTGTTGGCATTAACCAAGTAGGCACGGAACCACATGCGGTCGCCTGCCACGTAACATGGTTTATCAAAGTGCAAGTAGAGCTTTTCTTGCGGTAAGGTTTTAAACCGAGGCATCCCGTTCCAAATGTCCTGCGGTGTTGTCTGATTTTGTGCAAATAAGCCTGCACCTAATAATAAATAAGCTGCAACGCTTAATATTAATCTGTAAACTTTATTCATAGATGTATTTAGAATTATAGGAGTAACAAATGTATTTATTATCAAAACAATATCCCTGCCAAAAAAGGACAAAAAACAGTCGATTTTGTTAAAAAACTAAAACTCTAATAATGAGATTATTAGACTAATATTAAAGAGAGATTAGAAAGACATTAGAGAATCTGATGTTATTGTTTAACGATATGTATATAATTTTTTTTTAAACAGTGTTTGTTTATATATATAAGAGTTTTTAAAATTGATTGTCATATTTTATTCCGTTTTCTTTTTGTTTTTTAGATGAATTGCCGAAAGAGTAACTTAAGCCTATGTATAATGCCTGATCCAAACGCTTCCGCGATTCTTTACGATAGAGTTCGGGTGTGTCTATCAGTAATATGTTATTGGTCGAATTGAAAATGTTAGAAGCGGAAAGTGTAATTGTTAATTTTCTTTTAAGCAATTCTTGTTTTATTCCACTATTTAAGACAAAAATTGGTAAACTTTTTCCTTGTGGCGTTAATTTTTCGCCGGAGTAATTGCCCGATATTTGCCAGGTAGTGCTTTTTGTTAAGTTAAAACTGACACTGCCGTTGGCCGATAACGAAATGTTCGATTTGCTGTTGCTAAAACCAAGTTCCGAAGCATCAATGGTATTGTAAAAGGTGTTTTCGGAGATACTTATATTTGCCCATTTTCTGATGCTTGTAGTAAACACCAGCTCAAGTCCTGACGATTCGTTCTTGGAAATATTTTCAAGCGAAGTTACAAATACATTATTGCCGGTATTGGTTACAATTTTTGTTATACTGTTGTAGTTGTATCGATAATACAAGGTTGACAAAAAATTAGTTTCGGCCTTTTTGAATTGATAGTCTAATTCTACAGAATGAATATCTTCGGGTTTCAGGGTCGGATTCCCTACACGAATATTTTGCATGTCCTGATATTCGGGAAACGGATTTAGTTCTTCGTCCTCCGGCCGGCGTATTCTATGGCTATAGTTTAACTGTAACGTATGTTTGTCCGTCAATTTATAAGATAAATGCAGCGTGGGGTATATGCGGGTGTATTGGCTAAGAATAACCGAATCTTTGCTTTGCAAGTTTGCTTTTGTGTAGGTTTGTTCACCACGCAAGCCTATCAAATAAGAGAATTTCTTAAATTCTTGTTCAAATGTGGCATAGATTACATGGGTATATTCTGTGCGAATAAAACGATTGGTGCGTAAAGGATCTTCTTCCCAATTGTCAGTTGCCATGTTTAGCGTGTCGCGGAGTAAATTCAAATTGTTGTTGAAATTATCCAATTGATAACCGCATTCTAGTTTTTTATCTTTCGAAAATGGTTTGGTGTATTCTATCGACAGTTGATTTTCATCGTTGGTATGGTGGTAAAACATGTTGTCGTAGGACACTACTCCTGCCGGAACCTGATAAATATTGGTATAATAGTTATCTTCTTTTTCGGTGGTTAACGAACTGCTGAAATTAATATTTAATTCTTGTCCTTCTTTGTCGAATGTATGTTGATAGTATCCTGAAAAGTCTAAATCCGATTCTGATTCCGGCAGGTAGCGGTTGCGATCGTAGTTGGAAGTAACAGTTTGCAAGCTATCCTCCAGCAAATAATTTGAATAATTTTCTTGCCGTTGGAAACGGAAATTACCGTTCCCGGAAATGCCCACTTTATTGTTTTCGTTAATTTTATAATCTATACCTAGGTTTACTAAATTATAATACACATCAGTATTCGATTTCGCATTGTTTTCCGAATAGTTCTTTAAACCAAAGTTGTCGTAAGTCCTTGTTGTTATTTCGTTTTTCCTGTTACGGTAATCTTTTTTAAAACCATAGCTGCCGAAGATGTTTATTTTTCCGGTGTTGTAATTTACAAGCCCGTTAATATTGTATCGGCTATCGTTTCCCACGTTGGCAGTAATATTGCCATTCAATCCCAGCCCTTTGTTTTTTTTCAAAACAATATTTATAATTCCGGCTGTGCCATCGGGTTTGTACTTTGCCGAAGGGTTCGTAATTATTTCTATTTTTTCCACGTTACCCGCTGGAATTTGTTGAAGAGCTGCGGCACTGTTCAGTTTCATCATGGACGACGGTTTGCCATCTATTAATATCGTAACGTTGTCTGATCCTCTTAAACTTACATTGCCATCTACATCCACTTGCATGGAAGGGATGCTTTGCATTAAGTCGCTGATAGATGACGATTTGCTCAACAAATCCTGTCCGATATTAAAAGTTTTTCGGTCGATGGAATTGACAAATGTTGATTTTTGGCCGACAACTTCCACTTGGTTCAATGTATTGGTTGATTCGGATATAGAAAGTTTTCCAAGGTCTTTTATGCTTTGTTTTTCATTGAGGGAAATTATCGAAGCACAAACAGTGTTGTTAAAGCCAATGAAGCTATAACATAATTTGTATTCACCGTAAGGCAGATTTTCGATTTGAAATTTTCCATCCTGATCGGTTACGGTGCCCCGAAAAAAACTGCTGTCTTTTACATTTTTCAGAGAAATGTTGGCAAATTCAAGTGGTTTACGGGTGGACTTTTCAACGATTATGCCTTTGATAATTCCTGCATTTTGTTTTTGGGAAAAGACCGCAATACTGCTGAAAATCAGTAGTAAACCGATGGCGATTGATTTTTGCATGATGTAATAAAAAAAATGTTTTTTATGGATGAAAGCCCAAAAGTAAAATTGAATTTGGTAGAAATTTAGGAATTAAAGCCAATTATTAGACAATGAAGTCCGTTCTGGTACTTGTATTGTAGGTCGAGCCCTGATTTTTTGCAAATTTCAAATGCAATAGCCAGTCCCAAGCCGGTAGATTCGCTGTCCGTGTGATGCTTGGTAAATCGTTGGAAAAGCTTTTCGGGAGCAATTGTTAACACATTCCCGGTGTTTGAAATGATAAATTGCTGTGTCTTGGAGCTAATGTAAATTTGTCCGCCGTCCACGTTGTGTTTGATGGCATTGCCCAGTAGGTTGTTAATGAGTATTTCGGCTAAATAGGGGTTTAATTTTACAATGTAAGCTTGCTTAATATCCAATACAATGTCTATTTTTTTGAAGGCAATCAATTCGTCTATAAATTCCAGTCGTTCTTGTATTAATTCGCATAGATTTATGTCTTTTGTTTCAGGAAATTGGCCGTTTTCAATTTTAGCCAACAGTAACAGTGCTTCGTTGAGTTTTGAAAGGTGTAAAGCGGATTCGTATGCAATTTGCACCTGCTTGTATTGCTTTGTAGTTAGATTTTTGTCTTGCAACACCGATTCGAGTTTAGATTGTATCACGGCCATCGGCGTTTGAATTTCGTGCGAGGCATTTTCGGTAAATTCTTTCAAATTATTGAAATCCGATTGTGCTTTTTGCATCATTATTTTGAGGGATTTACTGAGCTGTTCGAATTCATAGATATCACTGATAGGGAATTTAATTTCTGTTTTTTGACCTATGTTGAACGACTCTAGCAGTGCAATGATTTTGTAGAAAGGCTTCCATATAGAGTTTGAAAGCCACCGATTTAGAAAAAATAATACAAGTACAATCAGCGTAAACAGCCCAAGCATAAAATAAAAAATCATTTCGACCAAGTCTTCTCTTTCCAGCTTAGAGCTAATCAGGCTGATTCTGTAATATACATTGCCTATTTTTTCCACGTAAACTAGTTTACGGAAATTAACCCTCTCTTTTTCGTGCAAATCGTACATCAATGTGTCCGATTTTATTTTTTTGAATGCTTTTGGCGTAGGCTCAATCTCTATTGTTTTGTCCAACGAGTCGCTAATAGATTCGATGGAAGGATGTAGCTGCAATGTTTTGTGTATATCTTTCTTCCGATGGTTGAGTACTTCATCCAAATTTTCGTTTACAACATAACCTAATGCTAAAAATAAAGCAACTCCGGCACTAATAAATATTCCCAACAACAGGATAAGAAAACGATAATTTATTTTGATTTGAAGCTTCATGCGTTTACTTATTTGGGTTGAATGAATAGCCAGAAGCATATATGTTTTGAATGTAGTCGATACCCGTTTTTTCGAGTAACTTGTGTCGGAGGTTTTTAATTTGTGAATAAACAAAATCGAATGAATCGACAGAGTCGGCAAAATCTCCCCAAAGATGCTCCGCGATAGCTTCTTTAGTTAATACCCGTTGTGGGTTTGAAATAAAATAAATAAGCAAATCAAATTCTTTCTTCGTAAGAACAATTAATTGTCCATATACAAAAACCTGCCTATTTTCAGGGAAAATGTGCAAACAGTCTATTACGATTTCTTTTTTTCCTCCAAATTTTATTCTACGGAAAATAGATTTAATCCTCGAGTTGAGTTCGGTTAGGTTAAAAGGTTTGGCTATATAATCGTCGGCCCCAAGATCCAGTCCAGTAACTTTGTCCTCAAGAGAGTTTTTGGCTGAAATAACAATGATACCCGTTTCGGGATGTTCTGTTTTTAGCTTTTGTATCAGGTCGAGGCCATTTCCATCCGGCAGGCCTATATCTAACAACAGGCAATCATATTCGTAGAGGCTTAGTTTTTCCAAAGCCAGGCCGATGGTGTCAGCTTGTTCGCAGCAGTAGCCTTCTTCCTTTAAAAAGCTGATAATGGTTGCGCGTAAGTTTTTCTCGTCTTCTACCAGTAAGATTTTCATCTTTTTTTTGTCAAAAATAGAAATTGATTTTGGAGAAATTTAGGAAAGGCTTGAAATATTATGGCCCTACAACTTGCATCTTATCTTTGTAGAATAGCATGCGTTTCCCTTCAAACCGGCAGGGCTCGCCTGACTTTGAAATACCTTCTATTACAATATTGTAAATGGATATTTTGTCGGCCATGTAGAAAGAAAATATTCCTTTGCCTGTGGTTCCCGTGTGTATATTGGGTATCCAACTTATGGTGCTGCGTAAATCGGGCATTGCTCTTTCCTTCACGCTGAAAAATTCATATTTCGGTTCGTAGAACAACACGTTTGAAGCATACCCAAGAGGCATGGTGGTGGCCACTTTTTGTTTGTCCGCAGTTGCCGAAAGCGGGTTGTTTTCTTTAAAGTTTAATTTTACAAGCGTATTGCTCAACGGGTCTTTTTTATCCTTACTGAACTTGGAATGTGAAATTTGAACCGATTCTAAATCGTTTACCTTGATATTCTTAACCTCATTGAAAGAATAAATATTTCCGTCGATGGCGAATTTCGGGCCGACAATTATCTCTTCGTGAGGGTTGCCGTTTGTGCTTGTTTTAGGTTGTGTGTTTTCATTCCAGTTTTCAAGCCCTGGAAGTTTTTTCAACAGGGAAGTAACATCTTCGCAATTCATGTTCTGTAATGGAATGCCTTCTATTGCAAATTCTTCATTGCTATAATAGTAATCGGGGTCGAAAGTTTCCTCCACCTGTTTTTCGGGCGTGTAGGCTAATAGCTCTCTTGTTTTTGAGTACACGGTGCGGGTTCCATTTTCATAATAATATTTTTCGTTGGCAGCTTGCAGGTAGGTGTCCGTTATCGTGGTTACTGCCTCTGCTGGGAAAATAGTACCTTCGGTTTCAGGGAATTCCTGCCTGTCAATCAATATATTCACGTCCTCTTTCACACCTTTCTTCCGTCGGGCTTGAATGGTAAATTGTGTGTTTTCGGGGAATGCCAGATTTTTGAAGAAGAAAAAGCCTTCCGTGTCCGTTTCCGTGCTGTTTAAATAACCTATATTTGGAGCGTAAGCCAGTACTTGTATTCCTTTCAATGGCTTTTCGGGTTTACCCGCATTTACCTGTCCGCTCACGTCATACACTTTTTCCATGTTAAACTCAGGAACGTCAATTTCTCCTTTAGCCGCTTTGCTTATGTCAAATCGCCGCCATCCTTGCGTGAGCATAAGCAAATCTAATCCCTCGTTCGCATTTTTACATCTAGGGTCGAAATAAAGTCCGGACTTTTCAATAAAGCCTTTTAAATCCGAACTAACCAGCAGTGAGCAGTAAATGTTTTCGTTTGTGCTATCCGATTGCACCACGTTAGCATCGGTAATGGCAACCGAAAAGGTTCCGTTATTTATCGGTTTCCCCTCAAAATCTTTTACTTGAAACACGCAGGTTACTTTATCACGCTTGATATTAACGGGGTTGAAAAAATCGACAGAGAAATTAGGCTGTGCATGAGTTGACCTGATAAACACCAGTCGCTCCGAAATGGCTTCTCCTTTTTTATTCAACAATACAAAGTGAGCAATGCCCGGTTCTATTTCCTTTATATCAAATACCACTGCGGGGGTGAACCCGGCAATAGGCTGACGGTAGAATACTGTACCCCGTACGTGAGCCAGCAGGGTGAGCGAATCGTTTACCATTCGGCCTTTGGGTGAGCGGATGCTTACCAAGAGTTTGCCATATTTTTGTACGGCAGCCAGCGCGAAACCTTCTTTCTCCGTTCGGGGCATGTTTATTTTTTTTACTTCTCCGTTCTGTGTTTTGAAAACCACGTAATACCGATGCGTCTCATCAGGGTAATAGCAGAATTTGCCCATGCCTAAGTGAGTACTCTTAAAATCGCTGATCTTTTTATCGTCGTTGTCGAACAGCGTACCATCCACGTCGATACCCAACCCGTTTGATCCAATGGCTTTGAAGCCCACGCAATTGGTCATGCCCTGTATGATGGAACCTCCTTCGGGAAAAATCTGAACATCGAAATCATTCTTGCCGGGGATGGCAAAACTCCGCTGGTAATCGTTTGCCGAGTCGCGATAAAAAACCGTCATGCTTGGCTTTTTGTCTTTAAGCTTATTGGGGTTGAACTCAATACTTATGGTTCCGTTGGGCGTAGTTTCGGCTGATAATATTTTGATTTCTTTTTTCTTTTTCTTTTTTGGGTTTTCTTTTTCTTCAGTTTGAATATAATATCGCACGTTTTTTCGGGCAAAAGGGGCATTGTTCTGAACAAACTTTATTTCTGCCTGTGCTTTTTTCGAGCTTTGAAAGGTGAATTGAATCGTGGATTTTATTTGACTGGAGATGCTGTTGCCTATAAAAGACTGGCGGTGATAAAAATAACCGTTTCCTGCATTGCGCATCCAGTTAGTGTAGGCTCTTACCTGATATATCCCTTCGGGAAGCAATTCATGTAGCGCGAAGCTTCCGCTGTAGCATCCGTCAAGGCATTGTAGCTTTTTTCTTGAGATAATGGAGTCCCGACTATTGGTAAGCTCCACGTAAACGGGGGTATAGGTAGTGTCCTGCATATTGGTGCCTGCATTAAGCAAGTAGGCTCTAAACCACATCCGTTCGCCGGCAGCATAATAAGGTTTATCAAAATGCAAATAGAGCTTTTGCTGATACGCTGTTTTTAATTTCGGTAGTGTATTCCAAGGGTTGACTGATACGGTAATTGACTGTGCAACCACCGGATTCCACCAAATAAAGCAGAAGAGAAAAACTGAGAGGAAGAGCAGGTAGCGTTTTATCATAAACCATACATTCGTAAAAACAAAAGTATTAAATTCGGATTGATGAACAATATTTATTTTTGATTCTTTTAGTATGCAGTTATATTTTTTACCTTTGAATGAAATTTTAATATAAAACAAACTATGATACCACCTTTTTTAACTCCTTTTGATAAAATTGCCATCGTTTCTCCTTCGGGAAACATTGACGTGAAGTATATTGATGGTGCTGTAAAATGTCTTACCGAATGGCGTTTGCAGCCTATTGTGGGTGAGTTTGCACGAGGTCAGGTAGGCCGTTTTTCGGGAACTGTTGAGCAACGGATTTCCGATTTACAAACAGCAATTGATGATGATAATATTAAAGCCATTTTTTGCTCCCGAGGTGGGTATGGACTGATACAAATAGTTGACAACCTGGATTTCACTGCTTTTGACATTCACCCTAAGTGGATAATAGGTTTTAGTGACATTACCGTGTTGCATAATGCCACCAGTGGTATTCATGTGGTTTCGTTACATTCTGTTATGGCAAAGCATCTTACCGAATTTCCACATAGCGAGCCAGCACGGTTGGTACATGACATCCTTTTCGGACAGGCATTGCCAAATTACATTGGGGACAGACAACCATTGGATAGAAACGGAAAAGTGGAAGGAAAATTGCTTGGCGGAAACCTGTCGGTTTTATTCAGTTTACGTGGAACTCATTTTGATTTGGATACGTATGATAAGATTCTGTTTATAGAAGATATAGCTGAAAAACCATATTATATCGACCGCATGATGCAAAACCTTAAAATGGGTGGTGTCCTCGAAAATTTGAAAGGGCTAATAGTGGGTCAGTTTACCGAATATGAAGAAGACCCCTCAATGGGCAAAACGGTGTATGAAATTATTGCTGATGCGGTATCGGAATATGATTACCCTGTTTGCTTTAATTATCCGGCAGGACATGTGGATAATAACATCCCACTGCTGTTGGGTGCCGAAGTGAAATTGTCGGTTAGTAATGATAAAGTAGAACTTGTTTATTTAGTAGAAGAATAATACTCCACTCGTGGTGCATTTGCCGAGAAAGTGTTTGGTGTTTTTTGATTAGATAATCAGTTGAAATCTCTAAATGCATTACGGCTAATTCTAGTCCGGAATCTCTCTACTGGTTAAAATAGATAAGAGCAAATTAAAAAAGGCTGACCAATTGGTCAGCCTTTTTGTTTATCATTCTATCTTAAAGAAGATTATTTACCTCCGAAA
Source organism: Paludibacteraceae bacterium (assembly GCA_031292565.1). Lineage (GTDB taxonomy): Bacteria > Bacteroidota > Bacteroidia > Bacteroidales > Paludibacteraceae > JAFGVL01. The sequence goes on along the minus strand of JARLGW010000012.1, from coordinate 16,740 downwards.
GAATATACTAAACCTAAGTTAATACCTAGACTTGTAGCCATAGATTTTTTAGTAGTTGAAGTATAGCCAGTCATTTCACCAGTAATGGCATCATAAGTAATGTCTGCAGTTTCTTTCTCTATACCGCCTACGATACAGTTATACTTTACATTAAGATCTAAAGCTAAACTTTCGTTAAAGCTGTATTGAACACCAATAACTGGAGCAAAACTAAACTTTGTTGTAGTTGAGTCAAGACCAAAAACATCATTTTTCATTTTCATAATAGAAGCACCTAAATCAATGCCAGCGTAAGGTTTTAATGCTCCTTCACCAAAATAATAAGTGAAATTGGCAGTAATAGGAATAATAGTAACTTTTGTTTTTCCAGCACTTGCAGTGCTAGTGTCTGACGCAGTACTTAGTTCAGCTGTTTGGTCTTTTCCGTCAAAAGCATAATAACCAAGATTTAAACCAACGCCCATGTTTGGATTCAGCATGTATTTACCGCTAAGACCACCACCGAAACCGGTTTTTGAAAGATCTTTAAAGTCACCCATTGGTAATTGAGCTCCAGCGTTAATACCCACTTTAATTTGAGCATTAGCTGCTAAAGAAGAAAATAAAAACATTGCTGCAATTGCAGAAAATTTTACTAGTTTTTTCATAACTGTTTTTTTCATTTTAGTTTTGTCTTACTCGTAAGCTTTTCAGACATACCGCTCCCGTTTTTTAACCACGGAATTATATGTATTATTTAGATGTAAATCGTCTAAAAAATTTCGGGACAAAAATATGTATTTATTTTTAATAATATGATTTTCGTTTGGTTTTTTTTCAAATAAAATACCGTTTGCTTTTGTAAATCATTGAATATAAATATGATAAGTTATTTTACGAGAATCGTTTTTCTGTATTGCAAAAGATTTGTAATTTTAAACACAATCTGTGATATTTATAATTGTAACATGCTTTTATATAGAGTTCTATAGTAAATAATTTATAGTGTTATTAAGAATAGATAGAACTGTATTAGAAAGTAAAAAAAGCGGCTAACATGTTATTGCTTTTCTCTATCTTTGTTTTTGTTTAGAAAAAAGCCAATATTATTTGGAGTGATAAAAAAATTTTACCATATTTTAATCCTTTTTCTTTTATTTATTATGCCTATAAAAGCTCAAAAGAAATTCACGTTGGAGGATGTTACCCCTGGTGGAAATTCATATACCCGGTTTGTTCCCCAAAATTTAGAGCAGATGCAATGGTGGGCGGACACCTTGGTGTTTGTTCGTGATACTGATATTATACGCTTACGTCCATTCACCCAAAAGGAAAGTGTACTTTGTAGCTTGGCACGACTAAATAACACGTTGGGAAAAGAAGCACTTCCTTTGCAACGAAAGATGCCATTGTTTTCTATGCCCTCGAAAATGTCGTTAGTGCTGTTTCAGTTGAGTAACTACCTTGTTTTCTACGATGCCACTAAATGTTGCATTGTAGAAAAGATTAAGTGGAAAAAGGATTGGAAAAATAAAGATTACTGTTTACTGAACGGGTATGTTGCCTTTACCGAGAACGATGATTTATACATAATCTCCCCCGATAAGAAAAAGAAGATTAATAAAGAATCGGAAAAAGATGTAGTGTATGGCCAGGCCGTACACCGAAATGAATGGGGCATACAGAAGGGAACGTTTTGGAGCCCGAAGGGAAATTACCTGGCTTTTTACAGGATGGACGAAAATATGGTGGCTGACTATACGCTGACCGATAACAGCAAAAATCCGCCCGAAACGAAAACAATTAAATACCCGGCAACGGGAGAGAACAGCCATCAGGTTACGATTGGCATTTACTCCGTGAAAACGGGAAAGATTTTTTATTTGCGCACGGGAATGCCTTTTGATCGTTTTTTCACGAATTTAGCGTGGAGCCCTGATGAGAAAGAATTGTATATTGCCGAGCTGAATCGGTTGCAGGACTCTTGCACCGTGAAAGCCTATGCTATTAAAACAGGGGAAATCCGTTCCCTTTTTACTGAGACATCGGCTACTTACGTGGAGCCTGAAAATCCACCGTTTTTTATTGACAGCACTCGTTTTGTTTGGCAAAGCGAACGCACCGGGCACAATCACCTATACCTATATAATAATGAGGGCGTTTTATTGCGACCTCTTACCTGGGGTGATTGGGATGTGTTGGAATTGAATGGATATGAAAAAGATTCGGGATTTCTAATTATCAGTTCTACTGGAGGCTCCCCGTTGGAGCGGAATATATATAAGCTATCGCTAAAAACGGGTGAGCGGGAAAAACTTACAACGGTAGGCGGGCAACACCAAGGATTGGTTTCCGAATCGGGGCGTTTCGTGGTAGATAATTATTCCGCGGTAAATGTCCCTCGAAAGATAGATATTATACAGGTAAACGGAAAAACAGAGGTAAGCCTGGTAACCGCGCCCAATCCTTACGAGGGCTACCCGATGCCCGAAGTGCGTTACGGAACCTTGAAAGCTGCTGATGACACTACCGATTTGCATTACAGGCTCACGCTACCTGTGCCGTTTGACCCGAATAAAAAATATCCGGTGGTTGTGCATGTATATGGAGGTACTCACGTGCAACTGGTACAAAATTCATGGCTGGGTGGTTCGCGAGGCTGGGAGTTATACATGGCGCAACAAGGCTTTGTTATGTTCACGCTCGACAATCGAGGGTCGGCCAACCGTGGGCAGGGTTTTGAGCAGGCTGTTTTCAAAAACATAGGCAAGGTTCCGATGGACGACCAATTAAGAGGCATTGTTTTTTTGAAAAGCTTACCGTTTATTGATACTACCCGGGTGGGCATTTACGGGTGGAGTTTTGGTGGCTTTATGAGTACACAGCTTATGTGCAAGACTCCCCATATTTTCAAGGCAGGAGTAGCCGGAGGGTCTGTGATAGATTGGCGATTTTATGAAGTGATGTATGGCGAACGTTATATGCAAACACCACAAATTAACCCCGAAGGGTATGCCGAAAATGACTTGACAACGGTTGCTCGCAACTTGCAAGGAAAGTTTATGATGATTCATTGCGAGCTCGACCCCGTGGTGCGCATTATTAACACCGAACAATTCTTGAATGCGGCAAAAACGGCAGGCAAGGAGGTGGAGTTTGTGCGCTACCAAAAGCACGAGCATAATGTGCTGGGGAAAGATAGGGTAGGCCTTTTTGAAAAAGTTTCGGCGTTCTTTATTCAGAATCTAGGTAAATAAGTTAGAAGCAATCAGTAAGGGTTTGTTGTATTTTCTCTAGTCCTACTCTTTTTATAGGTGAAAACTTGAAGGTTTCTTTAAACGTTTCTTCTTGAAGCATAATCCATTGCTGCTTATTCATATCCAATATACCGTTTAGTGGGGCAAGGTCAGGATCGTTTGTCCCTTTTGCAAAGCGGTTCCACGGGCACGCATCTTGGCAGGTATCGCACCCGTACAGCCTATTGCCTATTAGTGGGCGTAGTTCTGCCGGGATTGCTTCCTTGCTTTCTATGGTGAGGTAAGATATGCAGCGGTTGGCGTTCAATTTGCCCGGAGCTTCCAATGCTTGTGTAGGACAGGTATCCATACAGCGGGTACAGGTTCCGCAACGGTTGGGTAGAGGCTCGTCGTAAGCCAGTTCCATGTCCACTATTAATTCACCTATAAAACAGAATGACCCTAGCTTGGGGTGTATCAGGTTGGTGTTTTTCCCTATCCAACCCAGCCCGGCATTTACTGCCCAACGGCGTTCTAGCACCGGGGCAGAGTCAGTAAATACCCGTCCACTTATCTTTTTTCCCGGTATTAGGTCTTGTATCTGTTCCAGCAAGGAGCGTAATTTGTCTTTTATCACTTCATGATAATCTTTCCCGTAGGCATATTTGGCAATTTGGGGTAGGTGTGGGGCTTGCTGTTGTAGCGGATAATAGTTCATCAGCACCACGATGACTGAACGGGCATTGAGTACCAGCAGGCGGGGGTCGGTACGCTTTTCAAAGTGATTGGTCATGTAACTCATCCCTGCCTGATTTTCCCCTTCGAGCCATGTTTGCAGGTAGTGTGCATCCGCCTCCAAAAAATCGGCTTTAGCAATGCCACAGGCATCAAAGGCCAAATGCAAAGCTTTGGCCTTTATTTCATTGGAGATTATTTGTTTATACATACGGGCTTCGTGTTGTTTTATCACATTCAAAGATAAGGAGAAATTATGTTTCTTTTTAACATGAAAAATATGAATCTTTAACCATAATAAGGTGTTATAAATTTTTTCAAAGTTTGCGGTTGTTTGAAAAATTATTACTTTTGCAGCCCATTGATAAATAGCCAAGTTATCAGAATATTACATAAAAACTGTTGAAATGAATATCGTAAAAAAAGACATTGATGCAATAAATGCGATGCTGACCATCCAAGTAACCAAGAGCGATTACGCGGAAAAAGTAGAAAAAACATTACGTGATTATCGTAAAAAAGCGAATATCCCTGGGTTTCGTCCCGGTATGGTGCCTGTTGGCTTAGTGAAAAAGATGTATGGCAAATCCGTACTTGCTGAAGAAATGAACAAGATCGTTTCGGATGCCCTTTTCGGATATATCAAAGAAAACAATATAAATGTGCTGGGTGAACCTCTTCCTAACGAAACAGAACAAGCCGACATCGATTTTGACACACAGGAAGATTTTGAATTCAAATTCGATTTGGGTATAGCCCCTGAATTTGATGTGAAACTGGACAAGAAAGACAAAATAAAATATTACCAAATCAGTCTGACTGACGAAATGGTGGAAAACCAAGTAAAATCATACATCGGTCGTTTCGGTTCTTACGTTCAAGTGGAAGAAGTAGAAGAAAAAGATGTGATAAAAGGTGATTTGCTGGAATTCGGTACCGATAAGAAAATCAATGAAAACGGTATCAAGGTAGAAGCAGGCGTATTATGTCCCGCTTATATCAAGGACGAAAAACAAAAGAAATCTTTCGTTGGAGCTAAAATAGGTGATGTTATCAAATTCAACCCTAAAAAAGCGTTTGAAAACGGATCGGAAATCAGTTCATTGTTGAAAATATCGAAAGACGAAGCTAACGATATTACTTCCGATTTCCAACTAACCATTACCGGTATTACCCGTTATAACGAATCGGAAACCAACCAGGAGCTTTTTGATAAAGTATTTGGCGAAGGTGTGGTGAAATCGGAAGAAGAGTTCCGCACCAAAATCAAAGAAAACATTCAACAAAACCTGGATGCTGATGCGAACTACAAATTTAGCATTGATGCTCGCGAAGCCGTTGTTAAAAAAGCCGATGATGTAGTGTTTCCCGAAGCATTCTTAAAAAGATGGGCATTGGAAGCAAACAAGGATTTAACTGTTGAAGCGTTGGAAAGTGACTACCCTAAGATGATAGAAGACCTTAAATGGCATTTGATGAAAGACAAAATAGCCAAAGGAAACGATATTAAAGTGGAATTTGAGGATGTCGAAAATTTTGCAAAGAAAGTAGCTCAAGCACAATTTGCTCAATACGGTATGCCTAATGTTCCTGAAGATATCCTTGCTAATTATGTAAAAGACATGATTAAAGATGAAAAATCAATCCGTAGCATGATGGACGGAGCGTTGGATGAAAAGGTGATGGACATTATCAAAACCTCTGTAAAACTGGACGAAACAGCAATCAGTATAGAAGACTTCAATAAAATGTTGGAAACGAAATAATGTTTTTAACTGTTTTTTTGAAAAGGCTTTTGACTTTTAGTAATTGCAAACAATATTTTCTTTAAATTTGTTATGCTTTTGCTACTAATGGTCAAAAGCTTTTTCTGTCTAATAAAATAACAACTAAAAATAATTATGATGAACAACGAATTTAGAAAATTTGCCACCAAACATCTAGGAATGAATGGGCTGGCGTTGGATCAATACACTTCTATTTCAGCTGATTATATTTCTCCATCCATCTTGGAAGAACGTCAGTTGAATGTAACTCAAATGGATGTTTTTTCCCGTTTGATGATGGATCGTATTATTTTTCTCGGTTCGCAGATCGACGATTATGCTGCTAATGTAATTCAAGCACAATTGCTTTTCTTGGATTCTTCCGATCCCGGCAAAGACATTTCTATTTACATTAACTCCCCCGGAGGTTCCGTTTATGCCGGACTGGGTATTTACGACACCATGCAATACATTGGTTGCAACGTGGCCACTATTTGTACTGGCATGGCTGCGTCTATGGCTGCGGTGCTTTTAGTAGCCGGAACTACGGGCAAACGCTCGGCGTTGAAACATTCGCGTGTGATGATTCACCAACCTATGGGCGGAGCTCAAGGACAGGCTTCTGATATTGAAATTACAGCTCGCGAAATTCAAAAATTGAAAAAAGAACTTTATACAATCATTTCCGACCATTCAGGTAAACCTTACGAGCAAGTGGAAAAAGATTCCGATCGCGATTATTGGATGATAGCCCAGGAAGCGAAGGAATATGGTATGATTGATGAAATTTTAACTAGAGAAAAGAAATAAACGCGATTTGAATCCTTACGATTTGAAATCCAATAATTTTTTATGGCAAAAATAAACGATAAATGTAGCTTTTGTGGACGATCCAAGGCTGAAGTAGGCTTGATGATTACGGGCGAAGGAGTTAATATCTGTGATGCCTGTGTGCGTGCAGCCAACGATATTGTAAAAGAAAACTCCAAAAGCGCTAAAGGTGGAAAGTTTAATATTGAGAAGCAAGATTTGCCTACCCCGGTTGATATAAAGACGTATTTGGATCAATATGTAATAGGGCAGGATGAGGCTAAGAAATATTTATCGGTAGCCGTTTACAACCATTATAAACGATTGATGCAGGACAAGCAAAATGATGAAGTGGAGATTGAAAAATCCAACATCATTTTGGTAGGTACCACCGGTACAGGGAAAACCCTGCTGGCTCGCACTATTGCCAAGCGATTACATGTGCCTTTTACCATTGTAGATGCCACGGTACTTACCGAGGCCGGTTACGTGGGTGAGGACATCGAAAGCATTCTTACCCGGTTATTGCAAGTGGCGGATTATAATGTGGAAGAAGCGGAGCGTGGCATCGTTTTTATCGACGAGATAGACAAAATAGCTCGCAAAGGAGATAATCCTTCCATCACACGAGATGTGAGCGGAGAAGGCGTGCAACAAGGCTTGTTGAAGCTGCTGGAGGGTGCTGTTGTAAATGTTCCGCCACAAGGTGGGCGCAAGCACCCCGATCAAAAAATGATTCCCGTTAACACCCAAAATATTTTGTTTATTTGCGGTGGAGCTTTTGATGGTATTGACAAAAAAATCGCAGGCCGGTTAAATGCACGGGTTATGGGCTATGGGGCCAGTAAAAAAGCAAACCAGATAGATATGCAAAACCTGTTGCAATATATTGCTCCTCAGGATTTGAAATCTTTTGGCTTGATACCTGAAATTATTGGTCGGTTGCCCATCTTAACCTATTTGAACCCACTTGACCGCGACGCTTTAAGAAAAATCTTGACCGAACCTAAGAATTCCATTATCAAACAATATATCAAGCTCTTTGATATGGATGATGTGAAATTGAGTTTTGAAGAAGATGTATTGGAGTATATAGTAGATAAAGCCATAGAGTTTAAACTGGGAGCTCGAGGTTTGCGCTCCATTGTAGAGACCATTATTATGGATGAAATGTACGAAATACCCTCCAAGAAAGTGAAAGAACTAGTCATTACTAAAAAAATGGCTCAAATAAAGCTTGAAAAAGCAAATCTTTCTCTCTTTGCAACTACCTGATTTATACCTGTGCAATACCAGCAATAAAGGTATAATGAAATTTTCTTCCGAAATATGAGGGAAATTAATAAAGTTGTTTATAAATTTGTTTTTACGAATTAAATATCAATTTGTTTTTAAATGGCAAAAGTTGACCTTGCAGTCCCGTTAAAAAAATATTTTGGTTTTGACACCTTCAAAGGAAACCAAGAAGATGTGATACAAAATGTATTGGATGGAAACGATACTTTTGTGCTCATGCCAACTGGCGGAGGAAAGTCATTGTGCTATCAGCTTCCATCCTTAATTATGGAAGGTACTGCCATTGTAATATCTCCTCTTATTGCGTTGATGAAAAATCAGGTGGATGCTATGCGTACCTTTAGTGAAGAAGATGGTATCGCTCATTTTATCAATTCATCTCTTTCGCGTCAAGCAATCGATCAAGTGAAAGAAGACATTGTTTCAGGAAAAACAAAGCTGCTTTATGTAGCCCCTGAATCTTTGACAAAGGAAGAAAATATTGAGTTTTTGAAGCAAATCAAAATCTCCTTTTATGCTGTAGATGAGGCTCACTGTATTTCAGAATGGGGGCATGATTTCCGCCCAGAATATAGACGTATCAGACCCATTATAAATGAAATAGGTAAAGCTCCGCTAATAGCCCTCACGGCTACCGCTACCCCGAAGGTACAGCATGACATTCAGAAAAACTTAGGGATGCAAAATGCAAAAGTGTTTAAATCCTCATTCAACAGGGCAAACTTGTTCTATGAAGTACGGCCTAAAACCAATAGCATAGACAAAGAGATAATTAAATACATCAAGAATAACCAGGGAAAATCGGGCATTATTTATTGTTTAAGCCGGAAGAAGGTAGAAGAACTTGCCGAGACCTTAAAGGTAAACGGTATTCTTGCTTTGCCCTATCATGCCGGAATTGACGGGCCTACCCGCTCGGAAAATCAGGATAAATTTTTGATGGAAAAGGTGGATGTGATAGTGGCCACTATAGCTTTTGGAATGGGTATTGACAAGCCCGATGTGCGCTATGTAATACATTACGACATTCCTAAAAGTCTGGAAGGATATTATCAGGAAACCGGACGTGCCGGTAGAGATGGCGGCGAAGGCCATTGTTTAACTTTTTATTCCAATAAGGATTTACAAAAGTTAGAAAAATTTATGCAAGGAAAACCTATTGCCGAACAGGAAATAGGAAAACAATTGCTATTAGAGACAGCAGCTTATGCTGAATCGTCAGTGTGTAGAAGAAAATTATTGTTACATTATTTCGGGGAAGAATATACCGAAGAAAATTGTGGAAGTTGCGATAATTGTATGAGTCCAAAAAAACAAGTAGAAGGAAAAGAATTTGTATGTGCAGTATTAGAAACTGTAGTTTTATTGAAAGAAAGATTTAAGGCCGAACATGTTGTTGATTTATTAAAAGGAAAAGAAACCTCAGATATTAAATCGCACGAACATGACGAGTTGGAATTATTTGGTTCATTTCAAGAAGAAGACGAACGCTTATTGCATGCTGTAATCCGTCAAGCAATGATTGCCGGATTTTTAGATAAAGATATTGAGAACTATGGCTTATTGAAAATAACCCCGGCGGGTAGAAAATATTTGGAAAAGCCAACCTCTTTCATGATTACAAAAGATAATGATTTTGAGGAAGAGGAAGATGACGCTCCCGTGCGTGGTGGTGGTAGTGGTGCCGCCGACGAGGTCTTATTTTCCATGTTGAAAGACTTGCGTAAGAAACTTTCAAAGAAACTGGAAGTGCCACCTTTTGTTATTTTTCAGGATCCCTCTCTGGAGGCCATGGCTACAACGTATCCAATTACGAATGAGGAGTTGCAGAACATACCTGGTGTAGGAGCCGGTAAAGCGAAACGTTACGGCGACGATTTTGTGAAGCTGATTAAAAATCATGTGGAAGAAAATGAGATTATTCGTCCCGAAGATTTGCGAGTTCGTTCCGTAGCCAACAAATCAAAACTAAAGGTATCCATAATTCAAGCCATCGATCGGAAAATTGCATTGGATGATATAGCCGAGTCCAAAGGAATGGAAATTAAAGAGCTGTTGGACGAGATAGAGGCTATTGTGTATTCAGGAACTAAAATCAATATTGACTACTTCTTGAATCAGATTATGGACGACGACCATATTCAGGATATTTATGACTATTTTAACGAAGCAGAAACCGATAAAATAGGTGATGCTTTGAAAGAACTTGGAGAGGAAGACTTCTCGGAAGAAGAAGTGCGTTTGGTACGTATCAAGTTCTTATCCGAGATGGCTAATTAGAATAATAATTTCTTTAAAAATTCTTGTTAAATTCTAGCGGGAATTTTTAAAGAGGATATTCCCTCCGTAATTTTTCAGTGAATTCACGAGCAACCTCCCAAGTAATTTCATGAGCATTTTCTACCCCCAGTTGATCCAACCTTTTTTCAATTTTATATCGTTCATATCTATTATGGTATAAGCGTTCCGTTTCCTTTTGATAGGCGTATTCCACCTCTCGGCTTTCTATTTTATACAGCATGTCATATAGAGCATGGAGAGAACCAAATTCTTCTATTAATCTCTTTTTGGTAGAATCTTTTTGGTTTTCTAATAATAAATAAGCACTCATTTTCAGTATTTTCAGGCGAAGTTAATATGTTTTAATTAAAAAACGTTACCATAAAAATATTTATACTTGAATATCTTTTTTTATTTTTTGGACACCAATAAATAAAAAAAGGATAGAAAGTGCCATGTATAGCACCTTTATCCTTTTCTGTGTTTTTATATGAGAGTAATTAAAATTTATAACGAATACTGAATCCAACGCTATTTCCATAAAAACCCGTTTCGGGGGTTAAATAAAATGCAGGACGCCAGTCGAGCGACAGTTGCAATGGAATCTGTAAGTTATACTCAAGCCCTAAGTTCCCCACGGCTCCAATTCCAGTACCTTTGTCCCATGAAGAAAGAGTTGCTCCAACACCAGCATACCAATCGAAGCCTTGACCTAATGGTTTAACCCATTGATAAATGCCGGTTAAAGTAAATCCATCTTGCCACCAACCAAGGTCAGCTTCACCTCTATTGCCTGAAAATTTTGTTTGGAAAGATATTTCACCTCCATATCCAATGCGTATACCTAACGCGTTTTGTTGTGCATTTGCTGTTGAAATACCTAATAACAGTATGACGATTGAAGACAAAATTAATTTTCTCATAATTGATATATTTTGAATAGATATTGTAGTTAACAGGGTTCAAAAATACAAAAAAATAAAGGAAGTAAGAATTCCTTTTTCTGCAAAAGCCCTAAACTGAATAAAAGTAAAGAAGCCGGTTTATTTTGATAAACCGGCTCCATTTAATTAAATGTTGTGTTGAAAATCGATCAATTCTTAGGAATAGCTACTTTCAATACCATTGCACGACCGTCTAGTTCGGCTCCGTTAAGTTCTTTGATAGCTTTTTCAGCTTCTTCATCGTTTTGCATTTCTACAAATCCGAATCCTTTTGAGCGACCACTTTCTCTGTCAGTAATAATTTTAACTGAAGTTACTGCGCCATACTCTTCCATAACCTGTGCCAGATCTTTTTCTTTAAGTCTGTAACTTAAATTTCCAATGTAAATGTTCATAAAAAAAATTAGTAAAATAATGAATATAAATATTTTGCAAATTTGAGCGTTAAAAATGAAGCCATTTTTGACATACAAACTTACAACACAAAGAAAAGCATAAATTTCTGAAAAACAAGAGAAAAAACAAGAAATTTAATCTCTGAATTCACTTGGAGTTTTACCGGTTGTTTGTTTAAACGCTCGGATCATGGAAATAGTTGAACCAAAGCCAGATAGCTCTGCGAATTTATCAAGAGAATAGTTTTTCCATTCTTTGTCGCGTAGTAATAAAATGGCATGATTAACCCTATATTTGTTTACATAGGAATTGAAATTTTCGTTTAGTTCATCATTTAATACCTGAGAGAGGTATGTCCGGTTCGTGTTAAGCTCTTTACAAACAGAAGAAAGCCTTAGATCTTTGGTTAGATATATATGTTTTTCATCCATTAAAAGTTCAAGTTTCTGTTTTATTTTACTTGGAGACTCCGAAATAGCTTTTTTGCCAATTTTGGATGTTTTTCTTTCTTCTTCATTCAAATTATCAATAGTAAAATATTTCCTGTTGCAGGTTAAGCCAAGTATAAAAAAGAAACTGCTAAAAACTATTGAAGGAATTGATAAGATGATGTTGCTGTCTTGAAAAAGGCTACGGCCAATAACGTTGAAGATGGTTGATGCAACCGATATGATGGTTAAGCTGATAGTTAAAGTAGCTATCCAAGTTAAATCTCTTCCTTTTGTTTCCGAGTAGTAGTATTGCAGGCGTTTTTTAAACTTGCGGAAGATGTTTAACGAAACAAAATTGTATGTAATTATCTGTGATAAAAAGATGATGCGGTTTATAATAAATAGAAAAGCTAACTTGCCACTTGGATTGCTTAAATTAACTAAATGTTTTTCTCGCAATAAAAGAAAATTATTTAAGTAGTTGAGCTTTTCTTCTGAGGTGGTTGTTAAAAAAAGAGAGAAGTAAACCGTAATAAAAATAACGGCCGGGGCAAAATGAAGAAGATCTTTAGCTCTTACTTTTCGTTTGGCTATGCTTTGAATGTATAAAAAATAGGAGGGAACTATTGATAGTGAAGAAAGTAAAAATAGCCAGTCAAAATACAAGTATAACAAGTGATTCTGATTAAAATATACAATAAGGCTTAGGTGTAAGGCAACACCGATAAACATACATAAGCCTAAAAAATGTTCTGATTTCTGTTTGTCTTTTTTTACGAAGAAAAATATTCCCCAAAATAGACAAACAAAAAATGGCAATTGGGTTAATAAACTACGGATCATGATAGTTATGAGATAGCTTGTTGTATGTCTTGTAACAAATCTTCCACATTTTCCAGCCCCACCGAAAGGCGAATGGTATTGTCCGAAATGTTCATTTGTTTTCTTACATCCTCTTGAAATGAACCGTAAATGGTGCTTGCCGGATGAAGAATCAACGATCTGTTGTCAAATAAATTGGTGGCTCTTTTGATAAGTTTCAGCTTGTTTAAAAACGAGAAACAGGTTTCTTTTGAGGCCAAGTCAAATGTGAGCATAGCTCCGGGCAGTTCTCCAAACTGGCTGTTGCTAAGCTGGTGGAAGTTATTGTTTTCTAGTCCCGGATAGTTGACGGAAACAACTTGAGGGACTTGTGTTAGTTTCTGAGCTAGATATAAACAATTTTCAGCGGCTTTATTGAACCGGAGAGATAAGGTTTCCAATCCCATTAGTTGCGCGTGAGCCACGTGTGGGGTCATGTAAGCCCCTAGGTTACGGTGAATTTCCTTCCGCAATTTGGTGGTGAAAGCTGCATCTCCGAATTGTTTTGAGAAGTCCGCCAAACGTGGATTCTTGCTCCAATCAAAATTAGCATAATCTATAATTAATCCACCCAAGTTGGTAGCTCCACCTGAAATATATTTGGTGCTTGATACCACTTCGATGTTAACCCCGAAATTTTTAGCTTTAAAGGCGCAAAAAGGTACGATAGTTGAATCGGCTATCAGAGGTGTGTTTTTGTTCTTTGCGATGGTTGAAAGTGCTTTCAAATTGGCGACTTCCAACTGTGGGTTGGTAATTATTTCCAAATAAACGGCACACGTATGTTCATCAATGTTTTTTTCTACTTCGGTTAAGTTGGTTAAATCGCAAAAGCGGGTTTCAACACCGAAGGCTTTGAGCGTAGAGGCAAAAAAAGAATAGGTGTTGCCAAACAGATGGGGTGAAGTTACTATGTTGGCTCCCGTATATGCGATTGAAAAAAACACGTTGCTGATGGCCGCCATGCCTGAATTAAGAGCAGTTGTGCTAAAGGCTTCTGTGAGTTCCATTACTCGCTTTTCAAAGTAACTTACGGTGGGGTTGGTGATGCGGGAGTAGGTGTGATCGGATGTTTTCCCTACAAAGGCATCGGACATAGCTTCGGCACTGTCAAATTCGAAAGCACTACATTCGTAAATAGGAAATTGCAAGCTGTTGTACGTGTCTTTTTTAGGAAAGGGTGTGTGAATAGCTCGGGTTTCAAAATTCTTCTTCATTTTTTCTTTTTGCAATTGTATGGCAGATAATAACAATTCGTTAAATGTAATATTCGGTCATATCTACCAAGCCGTATTTCAAAGCAAGTTTGGTAAGTTCGTGTACGGTGTTTACTTCCATTTTACGAAAAATGTTTTTGCGGTGGGTAATCACTGTATGATAGCTTAAGCATCGTTCATTAGCAATTTCTTTTGTGCTTTTTCCCATGGCCAATAGTTGTACTATTTCTTTTTCTGTACTTGTAAGCGCAAAATTATGTCGGTTGGATGATTCTATTTTTCGAGGCTTATTTCCAAGGATGATTTCTAACGCGTCACTTGAAAAAAATCTTTTATGAGTTTCAGTGGAGCTAATAGCCGCCAAAATATTATCAACAGAATCGGATTTAAGCACAAAGTTTGCTTGAGGTACGCATCGACTCATTTCATGTATAAACGATTCGCGTGTTTCTTGCGATATGAGCAGACATGAACTTTGAGGGAAAGTATTTAGTATGAACTGTAAGTCTTCCAATAAATTAAAATCAAACAAGTCAAAATCCAGAATAATAGTAGCCGCAGGTGTTTTGCTTAAAGCAAGTTTAAGTTCTTTTGTATTGGATACTGAAACGATGGATGCATCTTTTTGTTGCATCTTAATAAGTTCAGCTAAGCCTTGCCTTGTTAGGCCTTGATTGTCAGCTAATATGTAATTTGATTCGTCCATCCCGATGTTATTTATTTAATTGTTCGGTTACAGCGATTCTTAGTCGTAGCAATGCTTCTTGTAAAATCAATCTTGAGCAACCAATGTTCAGTCGGTGATATCCTTCTCCACCTTTACCAAAAGTATGTCCGGGATTTAACCCTATTTTTGCTTTTTTTACCAGCAACGTTTCCACTTCTTTATCAGTTAACTCCAGTTCAGAAAAATCAAGCCAAATTAAAAAAGAAGCTTGTGGAATAATTATTTTTATTTGCGGGATGTTTTCCTGTATGTATTTTTTAACAAAGGTAACATTTCCTTCAATATATGTAATCAGTTGCTTCAACCATTCGGCACCCTTTTCGTAAGCCGCCTGTGTGGCAGTAAAAGCGAATAAGCTTCCGTTGCCGAATTCCAAGGCATGCAATTGCTTGCTGAAACGAACGAATAAATCTTGATTGGGGATGATAAACGAGGAGCTTCCCAGCCCTGCAATGTTGAATGTTTTGCTGGGTGCCATTAGTACTACACTGTTTTGCCTAGCAGCTTCGCTCACGGTGGCAAACGGAATATGTTTGTAGCCGCATAGAACCAAATCGGCGTGAATTTCATCTGAAATTACTATTACCTTATTTTTTGCGCAAATTTGAGCCACTTCGTCCAGTTCCTCTTTACTCCAAACGCGTCCACCTGGATTGTGTGGACTGCAAAGCAACATCATTTTTGTTTGGGGGTCGGCTGCCAGTTTCTTTAGTTCGGGTATATTCATCCGGTATTGCCCGTCCACCATTCGCAGTTCATTTAGTGCTACTTCACGCTTGTTGTCCTCTACCACACTGAAAAAGGGAGGATACACGGGCGATTGAACAATGACCTTATCTCCTGGTTCGGAAAAAGCAAGCACGGCTACAGCCATTGCAGGAACAATGCCGGGTACAAAGCCGAGCCAACGACTGTCGATTTCCCAGTCGTGTTTATATTTTATCCAACGGATAATGGATTGATAAAAAGCATTATCGCGTATAGTATAACCTAATATCTCATGTTCGCAGCGTTTGCGTATGGCATCCATTACAAAATCAGGTGTGCGAAAATCCATATCGGCCACCCAAAGAGGTAATAATTCGTCTGTACCAAAACGCCATTTGAGCAAATCTGTTTTGTAGGCGGAAGTGCCTTTCCGGTCTATTATTTCGTCAAAATTATATTGCTTCATGTTGGTGCTTAATCATTCTTGCAAAGGTAATGAATTCTGACACAAACAGAAAACGCGATTGAGAATTGTATCTTAAATAAAAGTAAAGCCGTGGAGCTTATTTATTCTCCACGGCTTACCCTCTTTCGTTGATTAGTTCTGTAATAAATACTTTGGTTGAAGAATTTATTCTGTTTATGAAAAAATAGCAATATTTATTTTTTCACTATCTTTTGTTCCACAGTACCCTTATCAGTTGTGATTTTAACAAGATATACTCCTTGAGGTAATATGCTTGCTGAAATATATTCATTGTCCGTTACTTCTTTTGTAAATAACGTTTTACCATTTATATCCAGCACTGTTATTATAGCCTTACCGTTTACCCCACTAATTTGGAATGCATCTGTTACCGGGTTAGGATACAGTGTAACCTTTTCTGCTTTTACAGTATTTATTCCGGTAGTACTGGTTGTGAAACTTACCGTGCTTCCATAAACCGTGTCAGCAACACTAATTGCATAAGCACGTACATAATAAGTAGTATTTGCTGTTAACCCGGTAATAGAACCTGTAAATGCACCTGTAGCTGAAACTATTCCGCTATCAACTTTCGCATCGGCTACTGTTGGAGCTCCTGTTGTATTCCAACATACACCATGAGCAATAGGAGCAGGGCTTCCCAACACGGTAATAGTTCCATTACCGATGGCTTTGGTTGATGAAACGTTTGTTACGGCTTGAGTTGTAACAACCGGAGCAACTTTTGAAGTAGTAAATGTAGAATCAGCTCCATACGTAGTACCGGCCGTGTTCACCGCTTTTACCCGGAAGTGGTAAATAGTATTCGGTGTTAACCCTGTAAGCGCAGCACTGACCGAAGTAGCCGAAGTGCCAGTAACGGGGCTT
>JARLGW010000011.1 GCA_031292565.1 Paludibacteraceae bacterium | reverse complement strand
CTTTTTGAATGTTTTTTCAAAAAGATTTTCAACTGCTTCCCTTCTTTCCTGCCTTGTATTTAAGTGTTTCAAATGTAATGCGCCTTTCTCGTAAAGCGGATGCAAAAGTAATGCCTGACTCGCCTTTTTCCAAATGTTTTCGGGCTTTATTTCTATATTTTTTTCAGATGAATGTGTAACTATTCTGTTTTACAGCGTGTTATTTGCAGTGTTTTTTCGAGTGTTTTGCATGTTTTTTTGTGGCTTTACTATTAATGGGTGGCTTGATGCTTGTGGTAATGGCTGTGTTATGACTGAAATGGGGATTTTATGGTGTATATAAAAGGCTCACTTTGGTAGGTGAGCCTTTGGGGGGTATGCTTAATCTTTCTTTTTTGTGAACTTAACGTCGCCGAGTTGTGTCATTGTTTCTAATATTCTGTCGCGCCTTGATTGGTAGAATGGTGTGTTTTTGAGCGGTGAATATTTACGCGGGTTGGGCAAACACATGGTTATGGAGGCTGCCTGTGCTTTTGTGAGCTTTGAGGCGGGCTTGTCATAGTAGGTTTGGGAGGCTTTTTCTATTCCGTATATGCCGTCGCCCATTTCTATTACATTAAGGTATACTTCCATGATGCGTTCTTTTGACCATACTAATTCGATGAGTACGGTGAAGTAGGCTTCTAGTCCTTTTCGGAAATAGGTGCGGCTTGGGAATAGGAACACGTTTTTGGCAGTTTGCTGTGAAATGGTGCTTCCTCCGTGTATTTTCTTTTTACGGTGTTGATTGTGTTCGTAGGCTTTTATTATTCCGTTGAAATCAAATCCGTGGTGTTCCATAAACAGGTTGTCTTCTGATGCTACTACGGCATTTACCATGTTTTTGTTTATTTTATCTATGGATACCCACTTGTGATCCATTTTTAGTGGCTTGCCATCGCATACTTGCTCGGCGAGGCGTATAAACATGAGTGGTGTGTAGTAAACGGGTACGAACCGGAAGAGTACTACTAGGAAAATGCTGACTATGAAAAACCACATGATGCATTTGGCTATGAATTTCCCGATTCTCTTTAATAGGGATTTATTTGATTTGGATTTCCCTCCACTTGAGGAGGGTTTCTTTGGTTTTGGAGCTGTTGCCATAATATAAATTGTAATTTGTCTTTTTAACCGAATGCAAAACTACAATCTGAAATGGAATTTTAAACCAGTTTTTTGAAATATTTGTTTACAGAATAATTAAATTTCTAACTTTGCCGAGATTTAATACCAAAACTATGTCAGTACATTTAGAAGATACTCGTAAAGTAACTACGCACCGATTGTTTGAAATGAAACAACGGGGGGAGAAAATAAGTATGCTAACGGCTTATGATTATACGATGGCATCGATCTTGGATCAGGCCGGAATTGATGTTTTGCTGGTTGGCGATTCGGCATCGAATGTGATGGCGGGGAATATCACCACGTTGCCTATGACACTGGATCAGATGATTTATCATGGATCGTCGGTGGTAAAAGGTGTACAGCGTGCCTTGGTGGTGGTTGATATGCCTTTCGGGTCGTATCAGGGTAATTCGAAGGAGGCGTTGGCTTCGGCTATTCGTATTATGAAGGAAACGGGTGCTGATTGTTTGAAGCTGGAGGGTGGCGAAGAGGTGTTGGAATCGGTATGTCGCATTCTTACGGCGGGCATCCCGGTGATGGGGCACTTGGGGCTTACTCCGCAATCGATAAATAAATTCGGTACATATACGGTACGTGCGCGCGAGGAACAGGAGGCTAGTAAATTGGTTGCTGATGCTTTGCTGTTGGAAAAAGCGGGTTGCTTTGGTATTGTGTTGGAAAAAATTCCGGCTTCGTTGGCTAAAAAAGTAGCGGAGAGCGTGAAGATTCCTATTATTGGTATCGGAGCGGGCTTTGCGGTGGATGGTCAGGTGCTGGTGGTGCATGATATGATGGGGATGAATAGCAAGGGCTTTTCTCCACGATTTTTACGAAAATACGCGGATTTGCACACGGTAATGACGGATGCTGTGAAAAATTATATCAAGGATGTGAAATCGGGCGACTTCCCGAATGAATCGGAACAGTATTAGTTTTAGTCTGAGCAAAGAATAAAGATAATAAGATTAAACGCAAAGACGGAAAGACACGAAGAAAAAAAACAAACACATAAACGCAAAATAAAGACTGCTAGAGCATTCCCATCTCCCCTCCTTTGGAGGGGGGCGGGAGGTCAGAAAGATAAAGATTAAACGCTAAGAATATTAGATTCTTCTTTCCAATGAAGGTGGGCTCAAAAGGCTAAATAGATAAGAGACGGTGTGTGAACCGTCTCTTATCTATTTATATAATACGGGGTATTATAATCGGTCTTTCAAAATGGCTCGAATTAAATCGGGGGTGATATTTTGGTGTTCGCCGAGTTGAAATGCTCTTTTTTCAAATCTATTGGCTATTTTTTCAATGGTATCTTCTCCTATATTGAAATCACTCAGATGTGTTTTCAATCCTGTTTGTTGGAAAAATGTTTCTGTTTTGTTGATAGCCTTGTCTATACGTTCGTTTACCGAACCCATGGTTATATTCCATACTTCCCGGCCATATTGTTCTAGTTTTTCACGTTTGCTTTCGCGCATGATGTTCATCACTCCGGGGAGTATGATGGCTAATGTTTGTGCATGATCGAGCCCATGAAGAGCGGTGAGTTCATGACCAATCTTATGGGAAGCCCAATCTTGGGGTACCCCTGCTCCTATCAACCCGTTTAACGCCAAGGTGGATGTCCACATAAAGTTGGCGCAATAATCGTAGTTTGTTTGGTCGTCCAAAATTTTTGGGGCTATTTCTATTATGATTTTCAGGAGGCTTTCGGAAAACTTGTCTTGTACCATTGCATCGACGGGAAATGTAAGGTATTGCTCCATTACATGTATATAGCTATCTACTAATCCGTTGGCTAGTTGCTTCTTGGGCAGGGTGTAGCACACTTCGGGATCGAGGATGGCGAATTGTGGCATTACTAACGGACTGGCAAACGCGTATTTTTCTTGGGTGGATAGGCGGGATATAACGGCTCTTTCGTTCATCTCGCTACCTGTGGCGGGGATGGTGGTGACTACTGCTAACGGAATGGCGATTTCTACTTTTACTTTGTTTTGAATTATGTCCCAGGGGTCGTTGGGGATAGGTAGGGCGGCGGCTATGAGTTTAGTGCCGTCGAGCACGGAACCTCCACCCACGGCTAATAAAAAATTCACGTTTTTTTGTTTTCCCAATTCTATGGCTTTAACCAGTGTTTCATATTTGGGGTTGGATTCTATTCCTCCAAATTCTATGATGTTGAAGCCTGCAAGGGCTTGCTTCACGGCATCGTATATGCCATTTTTCTTGATGCTGCCACCGCCATAGGTGAGCATAATGGTTGCTCCAGGGGGTACTAACTGATTCAACCTTGCTATTTGGCCTTTACCAAAAACTATTTTAACGGGATTTTGAAAAATGAAATTATACATATTTTCTTTCATTTAATGATCGGGTGCAAAAATACGGGGTTTTTCGTTGGATTAGAACATAATTGAATCAAATTTAAGTTTATCAAGAAAAGAGAAATAGAGAGGTAATAAAAAAAGAGTATAGAACATACTCCTTTTTATTGATTTTCAGTAAAATAAACAGAGAACTAAAATTACATGTTTACATAATATTATATCACATTCTTTAGATTCTTCTTTTTTTCCTCTTTTTTCATTTTAGTTAGCCACAAATAAACTGACCAAATAACAGTAATTACAAACACCAAAATAACGGGAACATAATACTGTTTGAAAAAATGATGAAAATACGCTCCAACTAAAATATATGCTGTGGCTATGCAAAGTTTTAAAGGAATAAATTCTGCATTTGACCAACTTGTTTTAATTTTAAAAAAATTCATGGCATTCTATTTATTCGTTAATAAAGAGAGAGAATATCCGTTTATGGATATTCTCTCTCTTCTACTTAATTTTATGTGTGGTAAATTTATTTTACAATTACTTTCGTGGTAACTCCATTTACAAGCACTGCATAAACTCCTGTTTGTAAAGAGACAGGAAGTATTTCTTTTGTACTTGAAACAACTCCTGAATAAAGGGTAATTCCATCCAAGCTTACAACTGAAACTTTTGCTCCGGCATAACCTTCTACTGTAATAGATGCACCGGAAGTATATACTTTAGCCACGGTGGAGGCCAAGTTCACTCCTGTTGCTACCGTATAATTCAGAGTATATACTCCTTTTGTTGTACCATTTGTAGCTGTTACTGTTACTGTGGCAGTACCAGTAACAGTGGTAGCATCTACAATTGCTACTTGGGCTCCAGTTATGTTAGCCGTAGCAGATACTGTTGGCACTACTGTGGTACCATAAGGCAACTCCACGCTGTATGTAGTGGTGGCGGCACTAAACGATGGACTCATAGTACCTGCACTGGTTGATAATGCTGATAAGGTGGCATCACTGGTTGGGTCAACAATCGGCGTATAGGTTGTTGCTGCAGAAAAATTATATGCTTTATCATAGTTAATTACAGCATAGGTTGTATAGGTTGTTGTCGGTGCATAGGTTGTTGTTGCAGTACCTGATATATTGGTAAGTACAGTCCAATCTGTGGCAACCGTTCCGCCTACAGGGTAATAACCTTGGTCTAATAAATTAGTACCATTCACAATAGCCGTAGGGCTAGTTGAGTTTGTTCCCAAAATAATAGTTCCTTGTACTCCGGTTCCGGCATCAGAACCATTGGTCCAACTCAAGGTGGTAGTACCACTAACAGCAGAAGGGGCTACATTTGGTTCTACAACATCGGTTGTTGAACTGGATGCATCATAATATATCACAAAATCATCCCAATAGCCACCATAACTAAAGGATGGGTAAGGATAATACGTGTATGCAGTACCTTTCGCCGGTACACAATACCCCGTAACTCGAGTCCAAGTTGTAGTATTCAATGATGTGGCTGTTGCAGTACTTGTAGCACTATTTTTTCCTGCTGTTGCAGTAGCGCAATAACCAAGATTTAATGTTGCTGTACTTGTTGCATTATATCCTTTTACCCAACAAATAACATGAACATATCCGGTGGCTGCGGATGGAACAATTCCTAAATTATCATTCCACCATGTTTTTGCAGAATTACTTCCTGTATAAAGGGCAGAAAGGGAATTACTTCCTGTTCTATAAGTTGTAGTATTAAGAGCAAGGGCAGTACCTGTACAACCATAAGTTGTATTTAATGTTCCACTTAAAGCTTGGAAATCTACAGGAGTGTACCACGAACCTGTTGCTTGACCAAATGCAGAAATTACAAATCCCGTAAACAACAGTGCTAAAAAGAGTAGTTTTTTTTTCATAAATAATTAACTTTAAAGGTTTATATTGATTTAAGTAAATAAAAAATACGAATAAAATTGGATAACACAAACTAAAATTTAAAAACATCAAAGAGACGTTTCTTATAATTAAAACGTATATCTTGATTAAATAATTATAAATAAAAAAACGAATAAATATTCCTTTAATTCTTGAAAATCTAAAAATAATAAAAATAATGTTCAAAAAGAACAAAAATATCAAATTATTTCAGAAAAAAAGAGGGAATATCCGTTTGCAGGATATTCTCTCTTCTTATTTTTATTTGTGTAAATCTATTTTACAAAAACTTTTGTTGCTACACCATTTACATTCACGGCATAAACTCCAGTTTTTAAAGATACAGGAAGGGTTTCTTTCGTACTTGAAATTACACCTGAATAAAGTGTACTTCCAACCAAGTTAACAACTGAAACTTTAGCTCCCAAGTAACCTTCTACCATAATTGAGGCGTTGGATGCATGTACTTTAGTAACTGCGTTAACCTGATTAACTCCTGTTGCTACAGTATAACTTATGCTATATACTTTTTTAGTACTGCCATCTTCTGCGGTTACTGTTACCGTAGTTGTACCATTTACATCCGTGGCATAAACAATTTCTACCTGGGCATGGCTTTCATTGGTCGTGGCAATTACACTTGGTACCGTGGTGGTGCCTGCTGGTAATTCTACACTATAAGTAATAGTACCGGCATCAAAGGCGGGGCTCAAGGTGCCTGCACTGGTGCTCAAAGCCGACAGGGTGGCATCGGTCGATGCGGCTACCGTATAATTTATGGTATATACGTCTGTCGTGCTATTATCTTGTGCGGTTACCGTTACCGTGGCGGAGCCTGGCAATGTCGTTGCATCTGCTATTACTTTACTGGCATGACTTTCGTTTACCGTGGCCGATACTGTTGGTATGGTTGTGGTGCCACTTGGTAATACTACACTGTAAGTGGTGGTGCCGGAGGCAAAGCTTGGACTTAAGGTGCCTGCACTGGTGCTCAAAGCTGATAATGTGGCATCGGTGGATGCGGCTACTGTCGTAACATCTATGGTAGATGACCAATCGGAACTACCGGCAGTGGTTACCGCTTTTACTCTGTAATGATAAGGAGTACCGGCAGACAAACTGCTAATGGCTTGAGATGTGGATGTAATACCTGTCAATTCGGTATATGTTCCAAATGTGTTGTCCGTACCATATTGCAACGTGTAAGTTGGGGTATATGCAGTACCTTCGGTTGCTGCCGCCCAATTAGCCGTAAATCCGGTTGTTGTAGCCAATGTTGCAGCCGAAGCGGTTGGTGCAGCGGGAAGTGTTGCAAACGAAACCTCACTGCCATAACTTGTACTTGCAGCACTTGTGGCATACGCTTTAACATAATAGGTAGTATTGGCTGTTAACGAAGATAGTGGACTTGTAAACGTTCCGGCTGCGCTAAATGCACCTCCATCCGTGGTATAGTTACTTCCTGTTATTGCACTTTCCGCACCGGAAGTAGTACTCCATGCAACACCTGATGACGTTACATTTGCTGCTCCGATACTGGTTAAGCTATTAGTGCTTATTGTTGCGGTTGAAACCGTAATACTTCCTGCGGTACCTGTACTTATTGCAGGCACATCAGCCGTAGCTTCTGCTAGAGCCAAATAAAATGTACCGGCAGTACCCGGTGTGGCTGTAATGGCATTAGAAACCCCGATTCCGGTTATTCCGCCTACCGTAGCTCCTGTAGAACCAGCAATAGATGTATAGCTACCGGAAGAGGCTGAAGACACGCCGATAAGCGAAGCATATCCAAGTGACGATTTTCCTAACGAACAAGCTAAACTCGTAAATACCGAACCTGTTGTAGTTAATGCCCAATATTCTGTGGTATTAACGCCACCCAAAGTATTATCATGGGTAGTATTATTTGTGTTCATAACAGGTTGTACCTGAGCAGCACTACCGGCAGCACTGGTAGTAAATGTCAAATCACAAGGTAAATAGGCCGAAGATGTACCTACAGGAAAAGTATATTTTGTTGCTGTAGCACTTGGCAAATTCCAGTTTAATGGACCGCTAACATAAACAGAACTACTTGCTCCCGAAATGGTTGAAGCCGTACCAAGCGTTAACAAGTTGGTTGGCGTAGTTGTTAGTATGCCACCTAAAGTAAGCACACCACTCATAGTAATAGCTTTATCCAACGTAGTTGCTCCGGTAAACGTTATATTAGCCGGCGTATTCATTGTATAGGTACCAAAAGGCGTGGTAGTGGCTGCATTAAATACATAATTAGCCCCCGTGGTAAATGTTTTGGTTGTTGTAGTAATACTTGAAGGTAAACCTCCGGTCTTAGATGTTTTCAAAGTTCCTCCACTTGCATTTGTGAAAGCTGCTGCTCCACTTATTGCATAAGTACCAACATCTAAAGTACCTCCACTTAAAACTGAAAAGGTACCACTGGCTTGATTGATATTTGAGGCTAATACTGCTGTAGACCCACTTGTAATTTCAATATTTAAAAAAGATCCTGTGCCACTCACTGATTGAGTTCCACTACCCGCGGCAATGGATATTTTTCCTGCAGAGCCCGCTTCTGTACCGTTGTTAACAACATTACCTTTGGCTATTACAGTTACTCCACCAGTATTTAATGTTGCATTACCGATTGTGAGATTACCATTTACAGTTAATGCATTTGTAGCCAGCAATACAGAATTAGCTGTACTTGTATAATCCGGCAAAGTAAAATTACCATAAACAGTTGTAGGGGCAGAAGCATATGTTTTACCCTGATTATAGTCATCTATTGTTAAATTATTATAACTTGACAATAATGTGAAATTACTTTTTACATATTTATAATTTACCGTACCACCACCTGTAGTTAAAAAGGTAGAACCTGGAATGGTAGCTACCGTAAATGCTGCTGATGCAGCAGACGAAGAACCACTATTTATTACTCCAGAGCCAAGTAGCGTAGAACTAAACGCCACAGTATTACTTGTGTTATATGCATTTATAGTTCCATTACAAGTAGTAGCTCCTGTTACTGTACATCCCGAAGCTCCTGTAAAAGAAACTATCGTACCACTATTAACAGTAAAAGTAGAACTAACTGTAATAGGTTTAGCTGTAACAGATAAAGATGTTGTAATACTGCTATTCGAAGGATTTGTAACTGTCAGTGTTGCAAAAGTATTCGTATTACTTGTATTTACTAAATTCATTACCCCATTACATGTTGTAGCACCACTTATTGCATAATATCCAGAAGTACCATTAGTAAGAGTTCCATAAGATGATGAATTGCCATCAATTATTAAATTGCCAGCTGCGAGTTTACTGCTAATAGTAAAACTCGCACCACCCTCAACTTCAAAAGTTGTACTAGTTAGAGTCATAGAACTTGTGGCTGAACCGCTTTGATTTGAAGCACCTGTACCCGTACCATTAGTAGTTGCTCCTGTACCTTGTACTATAAAAACGTCACCACTGGTTATAAAGTTCGCAGCAGCAGTACCTCCACCAGCTCGAAGAGTTGTCCAACTTGATGCAGTGGATATAGTACCTGATCCATTCCAATAATAAACGGTAGCCGACGCATTCTCCACTCCAAAAACAGAAGTCAATAATATACCTAATATGTAGATATATTTATTCAAGAAAAATCGTTTCCGGGTTACCTTATTAAAAGAATTGAGTAGTAATTTCTTTTTCATAGAAAATTAGTTTAAAGTTTGTATTGATTATGTATTTGATTATGTCAAAAAAATAAAGATATAAATACGACAAGAATAATTCTGAATCTATTTTACAGACAACTTAGAGTGAAAAAATACTTAAGAAAGCGAATCACTACTAAATTCTAAGCACCCCATCAAAATAAGGATATCCAGCCTAAATTTCTTTATATTAAAATATTATGTCTAATAAATTACAAATATTAGAAAACAAACCGACATTCCTTCTTTTTGAAAATCCAAAAACATATAAAAACGAACCTAATATCTATAAAAAAAAATAAAAAATAAACAAAAGAGAAAACATCTTACAAAAAATAAATCATCTCTTATCTTTGCAAAAAGCAAAAGCAGTGAATCAAAAAAAACGCTATAACGATTACACGTCGGTATTGAAGGCCATTTTCCCCGAACGAATACAAAAAATATTGGTTAATGCCGGATTTACCTGCCCCAACAGGGATGGTAGCAAAGGTACGGGTGGCTGTACGTACTGCAACAACCAAAGCTTTAGCCCTGAATATTGCCAACCTCACAAAAGCATTGCTCAACAAGTGGAGGAAGGCATCGCATTTTTCAGCCACAAATACCCTTCGCAACAATATTTAGTTTATTTCCAAGCCTACACCAATACGTATGATGATATAAGCAAACTCAAAAACCTGTACCAAGAAGCCTTATCTATTAAAGGTGTGGAGGGCTTGGTTATTGGCACTAGGCCTGATTGCGTGAGCGATGAGCTGCTAGATTATTTGGGTGAGCTGGCTCAACGCAAATATATCATGGTGGAATATGGACTGGAATCGACCTACGACAACACGCTGGAATTTATCAACCGTGGACATTCGGTTGCCGAGGCAGAAACCGCCCTGCGGGCTACTGCCGAACGAGGCATCTCCACAGGTGCACACCTTATATTAGGGCTACCACACGAAACACACGATATGCTTCTAGCCTCAGCGGACATACTGAACAGCCTACCTATCAATGCATTGAAACTTCATCAACTGCAACTAATTAAAGGCACCATCATGGCCGAACAATATACTGAGCACCCTGAATGGTTCCGTTTTTTTGAAGTGGACGATTATATAGAATTGCTCGTTGACTTTATCGAACGCCTTCGCCCGGACATTGCCATCGAACGTTTTGTATCGCAATCGCCCAAAGAATTACTCATCATGCCACATTGGGGACTGAAAAACTTTGAGTTTACCGCCAAAGTGGAAAAACGCTTACGCGAACGCGATACCTGGCAGGGAAAAATACATAAAGAACAAAGAGTAAAGATGAAAGAATAAAGACAAGAGAAAGAAAGATTAAACGCAAAGGCGGGAAGATGCAAAGAATAAAGAGCAAAGATAAAAGACAATAAGATTAAACGCGAAGACGCTAGGACGCGAAGAAAAAAACAAACACATAAACGCAAAAAAGAACGCTTGTGCATTTTCAGCTCCCCTCCTTTGGAGGGGTAAGGGGGAGGTCTGAATGAGAAGAGCAAAGAACAAAGATAAAAGAGTAAAGACAATAAAAAGATGAAACGCAAAGACACGAAGACGCTAAGAATATCTTCTCCCCTCTTCGGGAGGGGCAGGGGGTGGTCGCTAATAATTTTTGCTTATTTGCGTAATTTGTATTCCAATCTTTCTATCTTTGAGTTACAAACCATTCATTAATTGATTATGATTGATGTTCAACTGGATAAAATTCTTTTCCTAGATATTGAAACCGTTCCACAAACGGAAGATTATACGCAACTACCACCTGAGCTGGCTCACCTTTGGGACGAGAAAACCCAAGCCCTCCAATCGCGCAACCCAGAGCGTTACCCCACGGAATGGACTCCACAGATGGCGTTTGAAAACGGGGCGGGTATCTATGCCGAGTTTGGCAAAATAGTGTGCATCTCCGTCGGATTCATTTATTACAACGAGCAAAAAGAAATGTGCATCCGCACCAAATCTTTTGCCGGAGATGATGAGAAGTTATTACTTACCGATTTTTCAGCTTTAATCACCAAGTTTATTTCGTCCAGAGACCATAACCTTTGCGGGCACAACATCAAGGAATTCGACGTACCATATATGTGTCGGCGCATGTTGGTCAACGGGCTGTCTCTCCCACCCGCCCTACGCATAGCAGGCAAAAAGCCTTGGGAAGTACAATTTTTGGACACGTTGGAACTTTGGAAGTTTGGCGATTATAAAAACTACACGTCACTCAAATTACTCACGGCCATCTTTGGCATCCCCACGCCCAAGGATGATATTGACGGCAGTCAGGTAGCCGAGGTATATTACAAGGAAAAAGATGTAAAACGCATTTCCGTGTATTGCGAAAAAGATGTGGTGGCCACGGCACAATTGCTGTTGCGGATGATTGGAAAGAATTTGATTAACGCGGAAAATATAAGTAGCGTGGGATAAACAGAATAAAGAGCAAAGATTTTAGAACAAAGACTTGGGAAATACAGGATTTCAAAAAAAGGAAATAATTAGGAATATAAAAACACAATTAGAAATTTGATAGGCCATAAGAAATTTTGTATTTTCGTAAAAAATTTAAGCGATGAACAGTGCTGATATTAAATTAAAAATATTCCGAGAGGTTGATTCGATGAGTAGTTCGAAACTCAAAGAATTATATGGTGTTATGCATAATTACATCAACAGCAAAAAGGATATTAATGATTGGATTGGTACCAGTGTAGCCCAGCAACAAGGTATTGAAGCGGCCATTAAAGAATTGGAATCTGATAAAGGAAAGCACATCTGGATGTGATGCATAAATTTAGAAGCAAATATCCTCATGCCTAAAAACGTAGTTTGGTCGCCACTCTCCGAAAAAGATTTAGAACTACTGTTAGGTTATTTACACACAGCATGGAATGAACAAATTGTTCATCAATTTTTAGATGAGCTCGACCTCCTCTATTAACCAAATAACCAAGAACCCTCAACAATTTCCATTGGCACATAAAAAGAAAAAGGTAAGAAAATGCGTTATCTCTAAACAAAACAGCCTTTTTTACAGAGATACAAAAGATCAAATAGAAATTCTACGCCTTTTTGACACACGCCAACATCCCCAAAAGCTAAAAATTTAAAAGTCATAAATTATAATTTTCTGTGTATTTGGATCCTTCATGTAATTTGTGTTCTACGCGTAAATTATGAATTGTGAATTATGAATTCTAAATTATCAATCGCTATCTTTGCATTTCGTTTTTTAAATACAATCATTTTTTATTTAGAAAAAACATGCCAAAAATTTCAGAACGAGGGATAGAGATGCCCGCATCGCCTATCCGCAAACTGGTACCGCTCTCGGATGCTGCTAAAGCACGAGGGCTGAAAGTGTATCATTTGAACATCGGGCAACCTGACTTACCAACGCCTCAAGTGGGTATTGATGCTATTCGCAACATCGATCGCACCGTGTTGGAGTACAGCCCAAGCAACGGCTATCGTAGCTACCGTGAAAAACTCGTGCATTATTATGCCAAATACAATATCAATGTCGCGGCGGACGACATTATTATCACCACGGGAGGGTCGGAAGCAGTTTTATTTGCATTTTTGGCTTGCTTGAATCCGGGTGACGAAATCATTGTGCCCGAACCCGCTTATGCTAACTACATGGCTTTTGCCGTTTCGGCAGGTGCAGTAATCCGCACCGTGGCCTCAACCATAGAAGAAGGTTTTTCATTACCCCACGTGGATAAATTTGAGGAACTGATAAACGAACGCACCAAGGGGATTATGATTTGTAACCCCAACAACCCAACGGGTTATTTATACTCGCGCAAGGAAATGAACCAAATTCGCAACTTGGTGCAAAAATATGACTTGTACTTGTTTTCCGACGAGGTGTATCGTGAATTTATTTACACCGGTTCACCCTATATTTCGGCATTTCACTTGGCCGGGATTGAGGAAAACGTGGTGCTGATTGATTCCGTATCCAAACGGTACAGCGAATGCGGCATCCGTATTGGTGCCCTCATTACCAAAAACAAAGAACTGCAAAAAACGATAACCAAATTCTGTCAGGCACGGTTAAGTCCACCATTGATAGGGCAAATTGCCGCCGAAGCATCACTTGATGCGCCGGAAGATTATTTGCGCGACACGTATGACGAATACGTGGAACGCCGTAAATGCCTTATCGACGGGTTGAACCGCATTCCGGGCGTGTACTCACCCATCCCGATGGGAGCATTTTACACGATGGCCAAATTGCCGGTGGACGATGCAGATAAATTCTGCGAATGGTGCTTGAACGATTTTGAGTACGAAGGACAAACCGTGTTTATGGCTCCGGGTTCTGGGTTCTACACCACGCCGGGCTTGGGTAAAGATCAGGTGCGCATTGCCTACGTGCTAAACAAAGAAGACCTATCAAAAGCCCTCATCGTATTAGGAAAAGCCTTGGAAGCCTATCCGGGAAAAACAATATAATTAGCAAATGTGCTAATTTGCCAATTAACGCATTGATACATTTAATTGGCTTATTGGCACATTGACTAATTGACACATTAACCTATGAATTTAGAACTTTTTATAGCTAAACGCATACATTTCAGCAAGCAGGGCGAGAAACGAATTTCTCGTCCTGCCGTGCGTGTAGCTATGTTGGGCATAGCCCTTGGATTGGCGGTAATGCTTATCACGGTGTCAATCGTTATCGGGTTTAAACAAGAAATACGCGATAAGGTAATAGCCTTCGGTTCTCATATTCAGGTAACTAATTTCGATAGCAACGAAACATTTGAAACCAAGCCAATCACGGTTTCTAACACGTTAGTAAAAAGCTTGTACGAAGTAAACGGGATAGCTCACATCGAACGCTTTGCCACCAAGCCGGGCATGATTAAAACCAATGACGATGTGCAAGGCATTATACTAAAAGGAATTGGCCGGGATTTCGACTGGAATTTTTACAAAAAAAATCTGGTAGCCGGGGATACGATTACCATGAACGACTCCACGCCATCCAAGCAGGTTATTATTTCGGTATATCTATCTCAAATGCTAAAGCTCAAGGTAGGCTCGTCGTTCCTCACCTATTTTGTAGAAAACGAGACGGTAAGAGCTCGGAAGTTTACCGTGGCAGGTATCTACTGCACCAACTTCATGGAGTATGACAAGCAGTTTATTTTAACCGACATCAAACAAATACAGCAGCTTAACAACTGGCAGCCCAACCAGGCTAGCGGGTTGGAAATCCTTATCAAAGATTACAGCCAGCTCAACAAGGTGGGCGATGATGTATATTTCAAAACGGCTAACCGGATTAATCCCGACGGCTCGGCATTAAAATCGCGCACGATAGAAGATATGAACCCGCAAATATTTTCGTGGCTAGGCATGCTGGACATGAACGTGTGGATTATATTAGTACTTATGCTGGTGGTGGCAGGCTTCAATATGATTTCGGGTTTACTAATTCTTATCCTTGAGCGCACCAACATGATAGGCATACTCAAGGCTCTTGGCGCACAAAACTGGTCGATCAGGAAAATATTTCTTTACCATTCGTTTTTCCTTATCGGCAAAGGGATGCTTTGGGGCAACGTGCTGGGTATAGGTATCATGCTGCTACAATACTTCACCCACGTTATTCCGCTCGACCCCGCCACGTACTATGTTTCATACGTACCTATCAACATCAACATCTTGTACATTTTGATACTAAACGTGGGTACTTTTATTTGTTCCGCGCTAATGCTACTGCTTCCCTCCTACATTATTGCTAAAATAATGCCGGCAAAATCTATTAAGTTTGAATAACGTAACGTGAGTTTGATAAACAGATAATTGTTCTCCGAAGGAGATTAATATTAATAGAAAAAAGTCTCGACAATAAACTTTTTTCCCGAACAGGAATACATATATTTATTCCCGTTCGAGGAATAAGTTATATCTATTAACTACGGCAAAAAATGCATTTATTATCAAGATGCTGAAAATATCCTCATATCGAACTTTGGTTAAATTAAATTGTAAAAGCTTTGAAAAACATATATTTTTTCAGTTACTAATTTTGTTTTTTTATGTTTTTTTAATTCTAAAAATCTTACATTTGCAAAAGGCTTTATAAATTTAAGACCTTTATTTAATTTACTAATTTTAAAAATAAATTATTCATGGTTGGAAAAATTGGAGAAAATGCAGGCTTGGTGTGGAATACATTAAGCGATGGCAGCAAAAAAAATGTAAAGGAGCTTAAGAAAGCTACCAAGCTAACTGACAAAGATTTATATGCTGCATTGGGGTGGCTTGCTCGCGAAGCAAAATTAGAATTAGAAGAAGACGGTGCAGAAGTTCTTGTAAAGTTAATCTGATTCAATTCAAAAAATTAAAAGAAGGGGCTGTTCAAAAAAAAGTTGAACAGCCCTTTTTTTAACTTGAGTTCGATATAAGATAAAATACTATATCATTGATAAACAAATGATTGTTCTCCGTAGGAGATTGATTTCAATAGAAAATGGCTTATATAAGAAAACCTTTTTCCCGTAGGGAATACATATATTTATCCCCTGACGGGGAATCGATTATTTTCGTATCCCTTTTCTATTGAAATATATTGCCTACGGCAAATAAACACATTGATTACCAGTATTCTAAACATATCCTTATTATCGAACTCTTCTTTTATTTCCCGGTGAGTACATATACCTGCCCGGGGCCTGTTTCAAAATCATACGTAAAATCAGAATGAACAGGTTTGACGGCAACAACCGAATCCGGTTCATCACCCGAAAAATAAGAATTTGTATTTTTTCCCATGGCGGGTTGCATGCCTATACATTTGCACCCCTCTATATCATTAGGCACCTTGATTCTACAATTTCCGCCCAACTTAGAGCGTACCACCAAGGTTTTTATTTTCCCTTTTTTCCAAACCATCTCAATGGTAAATCCTCCCGGTGTGGTCACCCCCACTATCTCACCTCCGGCAGCCCACTCTTGGGGCAAATCGGGCAATATATCTATCAATCCATTAGACGAATCAACTAACTTACACAAAATTATTTTGCTATAATTTATCCCGAAATCGGTAGGAAACAACAAGGGTTTATCCAACGAAACCAATTGAGGTTCATCACTTTCTCCCGTCTCTAAATAGCTTGAATCGTTTGTAGAAAGAAACCTCGAAATGTTTTGATAGCGGCTAAACTCAAAGTTGAGCACCACCTGTTTATCAACCGCCTTGCCATAAAGTTTGAACCGTGGTTTTTCAAATTCACGGCTATATGCTTTCACATGCTTACGCCTCAACTGTTCGTAAGGAAAAATCCCTGACGCGAGAGATAAAGAATCCGATAGGTCTCCTATCACAATGGTTACGGCATCAGCATTGGTTACTTTATTAGCCTCCAAAACACCTCCTTCATTCCATATCTTAACGAACGGGAAACCTGTTGTACATTCATGGGTTTCTACGAAAGAAATGGATTGTTTTTTGGATGCCGTGATACGAAGCACTATTACATGATTGACATAATCGGCCAGCAATTCCCGTTTATACGTCACGGTTGCCATCTTATAGGAAACGCTTGCCACCCCATTATCCATATTCAACCCTCGTGCATAATGGGTATAAGCTTCATGTCCACCAAACACTAATTTCACACTTCCTAAATTTTGATACGAAGCTCTTCGTGATGAGTCTTTATAAAACAGCTCTAATTCTTCGTTTTTTACACCTCCATGTTGTAGCACCACGATGTTTCCACACAGCACGGGTATTGCTGTACTTGCGTTTCCGGCAGGTGCATCATACTTGATTTCACTGCCTTTTACTTGACACAAAAGGGTTGACAGAAACACCACTACAAAGCCAAGGACTTGTTTTTTGTACATTTTATTTTCCTTATAAACCGATTAAAACACACTATTTCAGAAGATTCTAAGCCACAAATTAAAAGATTAAAACATTCGTCACTCTGTTGTAACGTGTCTGTAATATATGTGAAGTTGATTTGCATTCGAAATTATTCATATAATTATTCACAAAAAAAACAAAAATTTATGAGAATGATAAGCTTAAAAATTAAAAAAAGCAATTCTATTTTAGCTGCATTTGCTTTATTGAGTATCGGGTTATCGGCTAACGCTCAGGAAGCCACAACTCCTGCTCAACCAGATCCTGTCGTTGAACAATCAGAAGCTGATTTGACGATATTGAAAAAAATAAAAATTTCCGGCTTAGTACAAATGGATTACCAGTCGGCAGATACTGCAGGTATTAGTAGTGTGGCCGGTGGATCTTTTGGCTCAGGCATCGACAATCGTTTCCAACTTCGTCGTGGTCGAATTAAAGCTACTTACGACAACGAAAACACGCAAGGTGTATTGCAAATTGACATGACTGAAAAAGGCGTTGGTCTTAAAGATGCTTATTTAAAATTTACCGAACCTTGGATTCAAACTGTTGCCGTGCAAGGTGGTGTTTTTGACCGTCCTTTTGGTAACGAAATTGAATATTCATCCAGCGCGTTGGAAACTCCAGAACGTTCTCGCATTATTCAAACCTTATTTCCCGGAGAAAAAGATTTGGGTGCAAAGTTAATATTACAAGCTCCTAAAACTTCTCCTTGGAACTTTATCAAGTTAGATGCAGGTTTCTTCAACGGTAATGGTCAAACAAGTACTTCTTCCTACGTTGAAACAGATAAATACAAAGACTTTATCGGTCATTTATTCTTAGGCAAAGCTACAAAATCGGAAGCAATTAAATGGGGTATCGGTGCATCTTATTACAAAGGTGGATTTGCTGAATTCTACAACACAACAACTGCTTCGACTAACGAATATACAATGACTAAGGATGCTAACGGTAATCCTGCTTATGTAAAAAACACAGTGGGCAAAGGCGACCAAGCTAAAAGAGAATACTTTGGTTTTGACGGACAATTAAGTTTTGACTGGTGGTTGGGTATCACTCAACTTAGAGGTGAATATTTATGGGGTACTCAACCTGCTACTTCTAGCAGCTCAAACAGTTTAACCATTGCTGCAAGTGCCGATACCTATGTACGTAAATTCAATGGTTACTATGGTTACTTTATCCAAAACATTTTCCAAACTCCGGTTCAATTAGTGGTTAAATATGATGTATATGACCCTAACACCGACGTGGATGGCGACAATATTGGTAAAGCTGCTTCAAAAGGATTTGTTACAACAGGTGCCGGCGATGTTAAATACACCACTTGGGGCTTTGGTATTAACTACAGATGGAGTAGCAACGTAACCTTAATGGCTCACTACGACCTTGTTAAGAACGAAACTACAAGCAATATAAAGACTTCAAGTACATTGACCGACCTTTCTTCTGATAGAAAAGACAATGTATTTACCCTACGCTTGCAATATGCTTTCTAAAAAAAGTTTACAGTAGTGTAAACGATTTGTAATATAAATGAAACATGTATAACATTTCTTTGCTGAAGTAAAAATTAAAAATAATATGAAAAAAAATTTATTGGCTTTAGGTTTGGTTGTATTGATGACACCAGCCTTGTTGAACGCTCAAAAAGTAGCTTGTAAAATAAAAGGTAGCGATACTTGCTTACCTTTATCTCAAAAGTTTGCCGAACATTACATGAAGAAAAATCCGGGATCATCTATTTCCGTAATCGGTGGTGGTTCGGGTGTAGGTTTGGCAGCTTTGATTAGTGGAACTACCGATGTAGCTCAAGCTTCACGTAAAATGAAAATGGATGAAAAGCTTAAACTTCAAAGTGGAGGTAAAGCCGTGAAAGAAACCGTAATTGCTTATGATGCATTAGCCATTATCGTGAACCCAGGCAACAAGGTAACTCAACTTACCCGCGAACAATTAGCCGGAATCTTTACCGGAAAAATCAAAAACTGGAAACAAGTGGGTGGTGACGATATGGGTATCATCGTTTACTCTCGCGAAACTAGTTCAGGTACTTACGATTTCATTAAAGAACACGTGTTGTTGAACAAAAACTACACTGCATCCGCATTGATGATGCCTGCCACAGGTGCTATTGTACAATCGGTAAGCCAAACTAAAGGTGCAATCGGATATGTTGGATTAGCTTACTTGGACAAAGCTGTAAAAGCATTGAAAGTAGCCTACAAAAAAGGAGCTTATGTAGAACCTTCGGTAGAAACAGCTAAAAACAAAACATACCCTATTACCCGTCCTCTTTACTACTACTATACTTCAAATGTAGAGGGCAGAGTTAAACCTCTTATCAACTATATTCTTTCTCCAGAAGGACAGAATTTAGTTTTGAAAGAAGGTTACGTGCCATTAAACTAAGATCTTAGGTAAAAATCAAAAGTCAACAGGGCAATACAATTTGTTCATGTTGACTTTTTACACTTAAAAAAAAACAGTTACGAATGAATATTCGAAAGACGACAGAAAAAATTGTTGAAGGCGTATTATTTAGCAGCAGTACCGTAACCACGGTGGCCGTGCTATTTATTATCTTCTTCCTTTTCAAATCGGGCATCGGTTTGTTTCAAGACTCTCCCGTGGAAAAAAACTATGCCATAGCCCTCAACGCTAACAATCCGGTAAAAAATCTTTCGGCAAAGCAAATAAAAGATATTTTTAACGGAGATATTACCAACTGGAAACAAGTGGGTGGAAAGGATGGCGACATCGAACTTTTCACGCTCAACGAATTAGGTAGTGCCTATACCGAGGAACAAATAGGTAGCAACTTAGAACATATACCAACCTGCTTGAACGAATATGTGAAACAACACGAGAATGTAATTACATATTTCGACAAAAAATTTTATCCCCGAAACTTTCAGGGGAAAGTATTAGATATTCCTAAAATATCAGTCATTGATTTCTTACTAGGGAAGGAATGGTACCCCACAAGTACCCCTGCCGCTCTGTTCGGCGTGTTGCCCCTCATTATAGGCACACTCTTCGTCACCTTTTTTGCTATCCTGTTTGCATTACCTATCGGCCTTATTACAGCCGTTTACATGGCTGAAATAGCAAACGAACGAACTCGCCGATTTTTAAAACCCGTGATAGAACTACTGGCAGGTATTCCATCCGTGGTTTACGGCTTCTTCGGGTTAGTAGTATTGGTTCCGCTCATTCAGCAAACGTTCAATTTGCCGGTAGGCGAAACCGCCTTGGCCGGTAGTTTGATTCTGGGTATCATGGCATTGCCTACTATTATAACCATTTCGGAAGATGCCATCCGAACCACGCCCATAGTTTTGAAAGAAGCAAGCTTAGGTCTAGGTGCCACCCATTGGCAAACGCTGCTAAGAGTAACCTTACCCTATGCCCGCTCAGGCATCATGGCCGCCTTTATTTTAGGCATCGGCCGTGCCGTGGGCGAAACAATGGCCGTGCTTATGGTTACAGGTAACGCGGCAATAATGCCTCACAGCTTACTAGCCCCCGTGAGAACGATTCCGGCAACAATTGCTGCCGAACTTGGCGAAGCTCCGATGGGAGGTACCCATTTCAAAGCTCTTTTTGCTTTAGGTATCATTTTGTTTATAATCACCTTCGTGTTCAACTCCCTGGTAGAAGTTGTTAAATCGAAAAAAGAGAAATAAATCCATGTTAATCAAAAACATAAAAAGTTCAAAGAACCTAAAACAAGCCGTTGCATTCAACACCTTCCGGGCAGTCAGCTTCATGGTAGTAGGCATCCTGTTTGTTATTTTAGGCTTCATTATTGTTCGAGGAATTTCGGCCATCAGTTGGGAGTTTCTCACCGGCATGCCCAAAGAAGGTATGACCGAAGGTGGAATACTTCCCGCCATCGTGGGTACCCTTTGTTTAGTAGCAGGCAGTATGCTGTTTGCATTTCCTATCGGCGTGCTATCAGGCATATACATGAACGAATATTTGAAAGAAAGCTGGTTCAAAAAATTTGTTCGCTCCATGACCAACAACCTGGCAGGTGTACCCTCTATCGTGTTCGGACTATTCGGGATGGCTCTTTTTGTACAAGATTTGGGTTTTGGCGACTCCATCATAGCAGGATCGCTAACACTCGGTTTGATGGTACTACCGATTATAATCCGCACCACAGAGGAAGCACTTAAATCAGTTGAGGATTCGGTGCGGATCGGTAGCTACGCCCTAGGAGCCACCAAACTACAAACCATACGTCGGGTAGTGCTACCCATCTGTTATCCTAACATTATTACCGGGCTGATACTATCGGTTAGCCGCGTTTCGGGCGAAACAGCCCCTATCCTATTCACGGTAGCAGCCTACTTCCTGCCTCGCTTGCCACATAGCATATTCGATCAGGTTATGGCCTTACCATATCACCTGTATGTATTGACAACGAGTGGCACGGATATAGAAAAATCGCGCCCGATGGCCTATGGAACGGCATTGGTATTGATAGCCATCGTACTGATAGTAAATCTTTTTGCAAACATGCTCAGAAAGCACTATAATAAAAAATTAAAATAATATGTCAAAATTAAAAGTAGAAGCCCGCGACTTTAATCTCTATTATGGAGATTTTCAAGCTTTGAAAAATATTAATTTTCAGGCCGAGCCCAACACCATTACGGCATTTATAGGCCCCTCAGGCTGTGGTAAATCCACCTTCCTGCGTTCGTTCAACCGAATGAACGACCTGATTGTCGGGGTAAGAACAACCGGAGAAACGACCATCGATGGAGTAAACGTGTACGACAAATCGATCAACGTAGATGAGCTACGGAAGCAAGTGGGTATGGTGTTTCAGAAACCAAACCCATTCCCAAAATCCATTTTTGAAAACGTGGCTTACGGCCTACGGGTAAATGGAGTGAAGGACAAAACGTTTATCGAAGAAAAAGTAGTCAGCTCATTAAAGCAAGCCGCTTTATGGGAGGAAGTAAAAGATAAGCTTAAAAAATCGGCCTTGGCCATTTCGGGTGGACAGCAACAACGGCTTTGCATTGCCCGTGCGCTTGCCATCTCGCCATCAATCATCTTGATGGATGAGCCCGCTTCAGCCCTCGACCCTATTTCCACGGCAAAAATAGAAGATCTGGTATATGAATTGAAAAAGGATTACACCATCATCATTGTAACACACAACATGCAACAGGCCGGACGTGTGAGCGACCGAACCGCGTTCTTTTACATGGGCGATTTGGTTGAATGCGACGATACAACAACAATCTTTACCAACCCGAAGAATATCCAAACTCAAAACTACATAACCGGACGTTTCGGTTAGGCTAGAATTTAGGCGAAATTATTAATTGTAAATTATTAATTATTAATTATAGAAAATATGTCTCATTTAAATACAGAACTTGAAAGGCTTAAAGAAGACACCATTGAAATGTGGAGCCTTGTTATCAGCCAGCTAGAAAGAGCAAAACTCGCCATCGAGAATTTTGACGACAACTTGGTTAACGAAATTGGTGCCAACGAAAAAAGGGTGGATGCTTTTGAATTGAAGCTGGACATGGATTGCGAAAACATCCTTGCTCTTTTCAACCCGGTGGCCAACGACCTTCGCTTTGTACTATCCGTGCTGAAAATCAATTACAACCTGGAGCGCATCGGCGATTACGCTAAAGGTATATCCAGATGCATCAAGCAAACCAAAGAACCATTCTCGGATGAAGTGTTGCGCGAAACACATATTATATCCATGTTTGAAGTAGCGTTGGATATGTTGAAATGCACATTAGAGTCATTTGAAAATGAAACAAATCAACAGGCAATAACCGTATTCTCCAAAGACGAATACCTGGATCAGATTAACCGGGAAGCCAACAAGGCAATTTCTGACATTATAAAAAAGGATATTGATAAAGCCGAGGACACCCTGCAGCTTCTATCCTTTATTCGCAAACTGGAGCGCGTAGGCGATCAAACGCAAAACATTGCCGAAGAAATTGTATTCTATCTGGAAGCAAAAGTATTGAAACATAAGAAAAACAAAACGCTTTAAACCCTCTCAATAAATAAACGAGAAAAACGGGCAGATGACATAAAAAATCACTGCTCGTTTTTTATTATCCAGCCCTGTTAGCTATCGGGGAGAAGATAGAACACAAATGACACGAATTGACACAAATTATTTTTGGCAGGCGGATTTGCATTTGCGTATTTTCTTTATTCTTTGCGCCTTCGAGTCTTCGCGTTTAATCTTCTGTCTTCTGTCTTTTATCTTTGTTCTTTTTATCTTTCCGTCTTAGCATTTATTTTCTGTCCTTATTCTTTCACCTTTGCGCCTTCGAGTCTTCGCGTTTAATCTTT
The DNA here is from genome assembly GCA_031292565.1 of Paludibacteraceae bacterium. Classification (GTDB taxonomy): domain Bacteria; phylum Bacteroidota; class Bacteroidia; order Bacteroidales; family Paludibacteraceae; genus JAFGVL01. The sequence continues at coordinate 352,755 of JARLGW010000011.1, read as the reverse complement.
CTTTCTCTTGTCTTTATTCTTTGCTCTTTGTTCTTAATCAAAATTCCGAATCCATGCAAGCCCGGCTTTCCAATACTTCCCTGATAATTTTACTCACAGCCAGATGATCGGGATGCACGGCATACGTTTGCAAATCGTCCATCGTTTCAAACTCCGTGAGCAAGCTCAAGTCATATTGTTCGGCAGAATTCATATTAATACCCACCTGCATAAGTTTCAGTTGCGGAATAATGGTAGGCAAAGCCTCCAAGCCCTTTTTTATTTCACTCAATTTATCCGCTTTAGTCTGAGCCGATTCAAACGGTTTAAGCTTAAAAAGCACAATGTGTCTAATCATATCTCTTTGAATTTATATTGTTAATCTATATTTGGAATACAAAATTATCTTTTTTCGCCGATGATTTACATCGTTTTAGGCTGTAATAATAAAGAATTATCGCCTTTTTATTAGGCTTTTTTCCGTTTCTTTTACACAACTCTCATTCTGGTAAGTAAATTTAACTTATTTTCGGTTGCAGAAAGAGCTTTTTGAGTAATTTTGCAATCGCTATCAAAAAATAGCTCCATACTCATACGCTTTTTAATAAACCAACTATTTCAAGACTTAAATCTTAACACACCTTTCATGCCGAAAATCAAATTTTTTAAGAGCTTAACCACTCGATACCAAAAAATTAAGAAATGGCGTAAAAAACGCAAAGCAAGTTTTAAAGCTGCCCCTTGGTATAAAAAAACACTGCGTGTCAGCCTAAACATACTCCTTATATTTGTACTCTACCTGTTTCTCGTTGACATCAACTTCTTGTGGTTGTTCGGGAAATCACCTGGCTTATTAAGCATCAGCAAACCACAACAAAGCGAAGCTTCGGAAATATACAGTGCCGATGGCAAGCTAATAGGCAAATATTTCAGAGAAAACCGTACGCCGGTAAAGTACAACGAAATATCGCCCATGCTAATAAAAACCTTAATAGCCACGGAAGACGAACGTTTCTACGAACATTTTGGTATTGATGTAAAAGGCCTGTTTGCAGCAGCTAAGGATATGACTCACGGCAAAGCCCGTGGAGCCAGTACCATTTCGCAGCAATTGGTGAAAAACATGTTTAAAACCAGAGCTCAATATTCCACCGGACTATTTGGCTACATACCAGGGGTTAAAATGATTATCATGAAAACCAAGGAATGGATTACCGCCGTGAAAATAGAAATGTTCTATTCGAAAAAGGAAATCCTAACCATGTATTTCAACACGGTGGACTTTGGTAATAATGCTTACGGAATAAAAACGGCAGCCAAAACGTATTTCAATACCACACCCAAAGACTTGACCATAGAACAGGATGCCACGCTTGTAGGAATGCTTAAAGCCACCACCACGTATAACCCTCGTACCAACCCCAAAGGCAGTATGAGAAGAAGAAATGTAGTGTTGGAAAATTTGATGACACACAAAATCATATCCAAATCAGCATGTGACTCTTTAAAAGAAATACCCATCAAGTTGGACTTTCGTGTTGAACTCAATTATGACGGAATAGCACCTTACTTTAGAGAAGCGGTGGCCGAGTACCTGAAAAAATGGTGCAAGGACAACGAGATAGATCTTTATTCCGACGGGTTGAAGATATATACTACCATAGACACCCGCATGCAGCAATATGCTGAAGACGCGGTGCAAAAACAAATGTCCACCGTGCAACGGAACTTCAACAGTCATTGGGGTAGAGAAGAACCTTGGAGAGATGAAAAACAACAAGTAATTCCGAACTTCATTGAAGACATTGCAAGAAAAACCACGTTATACAAAGCGTTGGCCGAAAAATATCAAGATCACCCGGACTCGGTACAGATTATGATGAATAAGCCCCATCGCCTGAAAGTATTCGATTACAAGAAACCAAACGGACGAGATACCACGCTAAGTTCTATGGACTCTATTCGCTACATGGAACGCTTTATGCACACCGGTTTTGTAGCTATGGAGCCAACTACCGGCTATGTTAAAGCATGGGTGGGTGATATAAGCTTCAACTCATGGAAATACGATAAAGTAACTTCCGAACGTCAACCCGGCTCTACATTCAAATTATTTGTATATGCCACGGCATTCAACAAAGGCTTGGGGCCTTGCGACAGACGCAAAGACCAATACATTGCCTGGGATTACATGGAAAAAGGAGAACCTAAACACTGGGTGCCTCGAAACGCTAATGGAGGTTATGGTAACGACAGCCTTACCTTGAAGGCAGCCTTTGCCCGCTCTATAAACAGTATCGCTGTTGAGTTAGGCAAGGAAGTAGGCTTCGAAAACATTATCAACACGGCTCACGCCATGGGTATAAAAACGCAATTGAACCATATTCCATCCGTATGCTTAGGTGCGTCGGACGTGTCGTTGTTGGAGCTGGTTAATTCCTATTGTACTGTTATTAACGACGGTAAGACACACGACCCCGTGCTGGTAACCAAAATAGAAGATAAAGACGGAAACGTGATTTATGAAAACAAGCAGGAACAAAAACAAGCGATTCCATACCAAACCGCGTTCTTAATGACCCAAATGTTACGTGCTGGGCTGACCGAACCAATGGCTACATCGCAAGCACTATGGGCTTTCGACTTGTTTCATGCCAATACCGATTTTGGAGGAAAAACAGGAACCTCATCCAACCACTCCGATGCATGGTATGTAGGCGTTTCACCAAAACTGGTAGCAGGTGCATGGGTTGGTGGCGAACACCGATGCGTGCATTTCCGCACCGGAAAACTGGGCGAAGGAAGCAAAACCGCCTTACCTATATTCGGTTATTTCATGGAAAAAGTGATGAAAGACAATACCCTAAGCGCGTATAGAGGCCACTTCCCGAAACCTACCGAGACAATTTCAAAAAGCTATAGCTGCCAAACACCATATCCTAAAAAAATTGATACCACGGGTGTAGGTGTAGATTCTTTATTAGAAGGATCGGAAAGCAATGATTAACAGAGCATAAACTCAACATAAATAAAAGCCAATAGAAAGTTCTATTGGCTTTTTTATTGCAATTAAAAATGTTAAAATTGATTATAAAACCATGAAATATATACTAAAAATATGCTAAACAACATAAAATTATGTATAAGTTGCTTTTTTTTCTTGGTTAGGTAAAAAAATAAATATATATTTGTTTTGTTGTTAATCAAGTATTTAATACTTATTACAACAATTTTCTTATCAAAGGATAAGGAGAAGTTATCGGTTCCCGTTGATAAACGCGAACCTAGTAGTAACTAAAACAAATTTTATGACAAGAATTAAAACAGTTCTTTCGCTACTTGTTTTACTGTGTCTATTGTCTTTTACTCCCGCAAACAAGATTGTTAAAACCGGAGTGAACATAGGAGATAAAATAGACCAAACCAGTGTAAGTGAATTACACAATGCATTAAAAACAAATAGCGGATCACTTGTATTAATCAATTGCTGGGCTTCCTATGACGCAGACTCGCGCATTGAGAACATTAAATTAGCCCAATTAGCAGATAAATACAAGGACAAACAGTTTAAGAATGCCAGAAGTTTTGCAATGATCTCGTTATCATTTGACAATTATCAATCCGTGTTTACGGAAACTGTGAAAAGGGATAATTTACAGAATGTAGAAAACGTATTTGTAAAACAAGGCTTTGAGTCGAAATTAGCCAAATCGTACCGATTGGAAAACGAATCTTTTGGCAACTTCCTATTAGACTCAAAAGGTGTAATTGTTGCAAAAAACATTACAGCAACAGATTTGGAAACATGGTTGAAGCAAAACTAAACTCCTAAAAAGAGGGATTAAAAATCCCTCTTTTTTTATTTCCTCTTCTTATACTTTTCGTAGGTGTGCAGCACCCCCACTACATAATTTGAAGCCTGCTCTCCTCTGAAATAACCTGACTTTACTACCGGATCGGAATAATATTCCCTGTGGCTTTCCAGCAACAAGTATTCCTCCACGTTGCCATACCAAACAGATTTATCTTTCCCGTATTTCTCGGCCAACGCAATGGCATCCAACACGTGCGACGGTCCGGCATTGTACGAAGCCAGTATAAACTTGATGCGTTCGCTTTTATCCTTCACGTAACTAAACATCTGATCCAGCGACTTGAGGTATTTCATGGATGCCTCCACGTTCAGTTCCGCGTTCGTAATCGTTTTATCAGTAAGCCCATACTCGGTATAAGTGCGTGGTACCAATTGCATTAGCCCTTGTGCTCCCGACCAGGATACGGCACTGGTATCGAACCGCGACTCCTCGTAGGACAAGGCGGCCAGCAATTGCCAATCCCATTTTATACGTTTTGCATATTTTTTAAATAGTTTGTCGTACGGTGAAATAGCCCCTTTGGGAATTTTCACTTTACGTTCGCCAAAAAATTTGGCCTGAATAAAATATTTGTTGTACAACGAGTTATAATAATCATCTTTAATTTTACTATCAAACCAACTATTAATAGCCTGTGCCAGTTGAGGGGTGGATTTCCTCACCGCCCAAGCCGAACGCTGATTAAAACTGATGGGCAGCTTGCAATCCAAATTTTGGAAATACGTTTTATTCAACAGAGCGATGTCGTTTTCGGCAATGGTATATTCAATCGATCCGTTGGACACCATTTCTATCAAATTGTCCACCGTGAGCGAATCGTTCACCGTTTTTATTCTTATCCCCCCGCCCAGTTCCGAGTTCAGGTTTTTAAGTCGCTCTTCATATTTCGTACCCTCGTTTACATATATTTCCTTGCCCAGCAACTCCGTCACGTTTGAAATCTCCTTGCGTGAAGAGCGTTGCACCAGCACCTGATTATTAATGTATTCGTTGTGTGTGAAACTAAATTTCTTTTTAAGGTCGTTGGTAATTGATAAGCGGTACGCTATCAAATCCACCTTTTTATGTTCCAACAACGAAATAAGTTCCGGTAAGCTGTTGGCCACGACCATTTTTAGCACCAGGCCATGTTCCTGGGCAAATCGTTGGCAAAGTTCGTAATCGAATCCCATTTCCTCCCCCTTGAAAATAAAGTAGGACGAAGAACCGTATAGGGTGGCTGCTACCAGCGTGTCCCGCTGCTGTATTTGCTTAAAATCAAAAGGTGGTGCAGTTTTCTTTTTCTTACTGCAGCCCAAGCTGAGAGTTAGTAATAATATAAGGAGGAAAAGGCTTGTTTTTTTCATACCGCGTATTTAACGTTGAAGCAAATATAACAAGAGTTTATCATTTCTGAAAAATAAAAAGAGGTTTCAACGAATGAAACCTCTTAAATTATATATCTTGAAAACGTTCTGTATTATTATCAAACACTACTTATTACAGTACTTTTTGCCCGATGCATCAGAAACCGGTTTGGGGCAGGTTCCATCGCAACATATTTGTGTGGGTTTGGCACAACAGGAAGTTTTTACGGAAGCATCATATCCTAAACTAGAAAATGAAGCTATTATTTTTTCTTCCGAAGTTTTATCCCCGTCATACGCGATACACACGGTTTTGTCAGCCACATCGGCAGTTACTTTTTTTATCCCTTCAACTTGAATCATGTCTTTTTCTATTTTTCCTTTAGAAGAGGCATCATTCAAATTAACCTGATACACCGAGGTTATAACATTTTCCTTGTTCTGAGCATACAACGTTCCACAAAAAACTAGTGCGAAACACAGCAAAAAGCCTGGTAATAGATGTTTCATAATTTTTTTTTAAAAGATTGGTCAAATTAGAACATTTTTAATCAAATTTTGTTCAGTATATAAATACATAATAATTAAATAATTATTCATTTACTCAACAATAGATCTTTTCAACTTGTTATTAGAGGAGGAATCTACAACAAAACTTTATATTAAAAATAATGGCTCAAAGTGAAAGTTTTTTTTTAAAATTGCATTACGAAACAACAAATATGTCAAAATCAATGAAAAAATTAGCAATCAGCGTGTTAGCTATAATTCCATTTGTATTTTTATTCAATTCATGTAAACAAAAATCGATAGACTTCGATAAAGTTGATTATAAAAAAGTAGTTCGCTCGCCTTTAGCTAAAGATACAGCCATGGGGCATTGTTCTGTGGACGTACAGCTTTTATACCCTGCTAAATTCTCGGATAAAAATGTATTGGCCAAGGTTCAACAGCAAATTATATCTTATTGCTTCGATTCTACTTATGCTAAATATGCAGGGAAACAGGCCGTTGACGTTTTTGCAAAATCGACATTCGACAATTATACCGATTTTATAAACACGGCGCTGAAAGCGAATAAGGATAATATCAACAACCGCTTAGTGTTTCACAACGAGACGTGGAGAATGAACACCGTTATTCTATACAACGACAAAGATATTCTTTCGTATGAGTTGGATCGCTACTCGGAAACAGGTGGTGCGCATGGCACGGAAAGCACCCAATATTTGGTTTTTGATTTAACCACGGGAAAAAAACTAACCCAACACGATATTTTTGAAGAAGGATTTGAACCCAAAGTGGCCGATTTAATGAAAAAACAAATTATGGCCGACAAGGGATTTGAAAGTGAAGAGCAAATGCTCAACAGCGGCTATTTCTTTGCCGAAAACATAACGCCTAACGGAAACTTCAGCGTAAGCGAACAGGGTATTACATTTGTTTTTAATCCATACGAAATTGCCGCCTATTCTTTAGGGCAAACGGAGGTAACCATTCCTTTCCAAAAATTAAAATCATGCTTGAAGAAAAACAGTCCTATTGAATCATTGCTTCAAAAATAAAAGATGGATATTATTTTAAAATATTTTCCAAACCTTACTGATAATCAAAAAGAGCAGTTTGCTGCTCTTTTTGATTTGTATGCCGACTGGAATAGTAAAATAAATGTAATTTCGCGCAAGGACATTGACAACTTGTACGAGCGGCACGTGCTTCACTCGCTGGCAATAGCCCGTGTACTCAAGTTCAAATCCGGCACCACTATTATGGACGTAGGTTGTGGAGGAGGTTTCCCGGCTATTCCACTAGCTATATTATTCCCCGAAGTTCATTTTCACATGTTGGATTCCATCGGTAAAAAAATCAAAGTTTGCACGGAAGTTTCCACAAGCATCGGGCTAACCAATGTTTCGTTCAAACACGCACGCGTGGAAGAGGAAACAGAAAAGTTCGATTTCATAGTAAGTCGTGCGGTAATGCCCCTCTCCGACCTGGTGAAACTAACTACCAAAAATGTGAAAAAAGCGCAACAAAACGCGTTGCCCAATGGCCTTATCTGCCTGAAAGGCGGGGAACTGGAACATGAGATTCAACCTTACAAAAAAAACGCGACGCTATATGATTTGAGCGATTGGTTTGACGAGGAATTTTTCAAAACCAAAAAGGCCGTGTATTTACCATTATAATGTTCAAGCCACATGCAAATAAAAACATTTACATTCAACCCGATACAAGAAAATACCTACGTGGTGTACGACGAAACGAAAGAGTGCATCATCATAGATGCCGGCTGCATGTTTCCAAAAGAAGAAATGTTGCTTATTGATTTTATAGAGGATAATGATTTGGAACTGAAACGGGTAATTAATACGCACCTGCACTTCGACCACGTTTTCGGTAATGCCTTTTTAGCCGATCGTTACGGCGTACTGCCCGAAGCGCACAAAGCCGACGAATTTTTAATTCAGGCAATGGAAAATCAGCCTAAATCGTTCGGGGTGCCCGTGGATATAAAAGTGCAACACCTAAAAGGGTATTTAAACGAGGGTGATACCATCCGTTTTGGAAATTCGGAACTAAAAGTTATCAATACTCCCGGACATTCTCCCGGCGGAATTTGCTTTTACAGCGAGAAAGATAACGCGTTGTTCGTGGGCGACTCGTTGTTTCGGGAAAGCATCGGGCGCACAGACTTAATTCAAGGGGATTTTGAGGCTCTAGTGGGCGGTATTTCTAAAAAATTATTAATTTTACCCGACGATACCATCGTGTACCCGGGGCATGGAGACACAACTACCATCGGGCACGAAAAGAAATTTAATCCTTATTTATAACAAAAAATAACAAAGAAACTATGAGAACAAAGCGCATGTTTATGATGCTCTTAGTGGGGCTTTCGCTTTTATCAGCCTATGCTGCAAAAAAAACAGTTACCTTTAATGTAATGATTTCGGATAGCAAGGGTGAAAAAGCCGTGCAGAAAAACTTAAAAGCACAACCCGGAGTGTCATCGGTTAAAGCCAATAGTAAAACCGGAACCACGGTGGTAGAATATGACGATGCAAAAACCGATGTGGCCAAATTAACCTCTGCTTTTAAAAGTGCCGGGTTTTATGCTTCACCGCTTGGCGAATGTTGTGCCAACAAACCGGGAGGATGCCTAAATAATGCGCCTACCACAACAAATACAATGCGCTAATAATAAGCAACATACATTATAAAAGTCTTATTTTAACAAAATAAGGCTTTTTTGTTTTCTTAGAATTAACAAAAAATACCATAAAATGGCATGCCGAGATTACAAAAAGCCATTTTTTTTTATATATTTGCAATCCTCAATAACATGTGATGGACGCATTTTTCAGAACACATAAATACTTAGTAGATCATGTAGAGTCTCCTGTAAAAAGACTCCTTATGTCTGAAATAGATTGGAACCATCGGCTAATTGGTATTAAAGGCAGCCGGGGAGTGGGTAAAACCACCTTTTTGCTGCAATACGCCAAAGAGAATTTTAACACGGAAGATAAAACTTGTTTATACATCAACCTCAACAATTTTTATTTTACAAACCGTTCGCTAAGAGGGTTCGCCGACGAGTTTCGGAAAAGTGGCGGAAAAACGTTGTTGATAGACCAAGTTTTCAAATATCCTGATTGGAGCAAAGAGTTGCGCTATTGTTATGATAATTTTCAGGATTTACGTATTGTTTTTTCAGGCTCGTCAGTGATGCGATTGAAGGATGATAATCCTGATTTAGCAGGTTGTGTACATTCATACAATTTACGAGGCTTTTCTTTTCGAGAATTTCTAAACTTAATGACAGGCAGCAACTTCAAAGCCTACACGTTGGAAGAAATCCTGACAAACCACAAAGCCATTGCAGAAGAAATAACCAATAAGCTAAAGCCATTGGCCTATTTTCAAGATTATTTGCATCACGGATACTACCCTATTTTTTTAGAGCATACCAATTTCTCGGAGAATCTGCTTAAAATCATGAACATGATTGTTGAAGTAGATATTTTGCTGCTCAAACAAATGGAGTTGAAGTATCTACCTAAAATAAGGAAGTTGTTTTACCTGCTTGCAAGCTGTTCCATTTGCACTCCCTGCGCCCCTAACGTGAGCCAGCTAAGTGTAGATATAGAAACATCAAGGGCTACGGTAATGAATTACATCAAATACCTGAAAGATGCACGCCTGCTAAACTGGTTGTATTCCGAAGAAGATAATTTCCCCAAAAAACCGGAAAAGCTCTTCTTGCAAAACACCAATCAGATGTACGCCATTTGGCCAAACAACAATATAAGCCGGAAAGCCCTTTGCGAAACATTCTTTGTAAACAACATGGTGAGGGATAAGAAAGTACACTCTGGAACCAACAACGACGAGTTTTTAATAGACAATCAATATTTATTTACCGTTGTGCCCAAAGACGAGAAGAAAAAAAACAACACAAAGGCCTATCAAGCCATGGATATGATGGATATTGGTAGCGAAAAAATGATACCTTTGTGGCTCTTTGGCTTTTTATATTAGTTCCATATTTAGGACATTATAGGGCAAAATGCAATGTTTTTGCTTGTTTTAAAAGCAAATAAGAATATGGCCGATAGCAAGAAATTAGCTAATAACTAAATATATTTTTCAACTTCAAATTAATATTAACTTAAAATGGCAAAAGAAAAAAAATTCCTAACCTGTGATGGGAATCAAGCCGCTGCTCATATCGCTTACATGTTTAGCGAAGTAGCCGCAATCTATCCTATCACACCATCGTCCACAATGGCAGAATATTGTGACGAATGGGCAGCCGTGGGTCGTAAAAACATCTTCGGCGAAACAGTAAAAGTAGAAGAACTTCAATCAGAAGGTGGTGCTGCAGGTGCTATGCACGGTGCTCTTCAAGTTGGAACACTTGCTAATACTTTCACTGCTTCACAAGGTTTATTATTGATGATCCCTAACATGTATAAAGTAGCTGGAGAATTACTTCCTGGCGTTTACCATGTTTCGGCACGTGCGCTTTCTTCTCATGCATTATCTATTTTTGGCGACCACCAAGATGTAATGGCAGTTCGCCAGGTTGGTTGCGCTATGTTGTGTACCGGTTCCGTACAAGAAGTGATGGATTTGGCCGGTGTTGCTCACTTAGCAGCTATCAAATCTCGTGTACCTTTCGTTCATTTCTTCGACGGTTTCCGTACTTCTCACGAAATTCAAAAAATCGAATCGTTGAGTAACGAAGATTTGGCTCCACTTATCGATCAAGACGCTTTAAAAGCATTCCGCGAAAGAGCTTTAACTCCAGAACATCCTGTAGCTCGCGGTATGGCTCAGAACCCAGATATTTATTTCCAAGCTCGTGAAGCTTGTAACCCATTTTACAACAGTGTAGTTGATACAGTTGAAGAATACATCAACGAAATCAACAAAATTACAGGTCGTAAATATGGTTTGTTCGATTACTATGGTGCTCCTGATGCCGACAGAGTAATCATCGCCATGGGTTCTGTAACAGAAGCCGCTCGCGAAGCTATCGACCACATGACCGAAGCTGGCGAAAAAGTTGGTTTGGTTTCCGTACACTTGTACCGTCCGTTCTCAGCTAAACATTTCTTAGCTGCCGTGCCTAAAACAGCAAAACGTATCGCTGTTCTTGACCGCACAAAAGAACCAGGTGCAACAGGTGAACCATTATACTTGGATGTAAAAGATACTTTCTACGGAAAAGCTGACGCCCCTGTTATTGTAGGTGGTCGTTATGGTCTTTCTTCTAAAGATACTACTCCTGCTCAAGTTATTGCTGTTTATGACAACTTGGCTTTACCAGAACCTAAAAACGGATTTACCGTAGGTATCGTTGACGACGTTACATTTACTTCTCTACCAGTTAAAGAAGAAATTGTATTAGCCGATGGTCCTTTCGAAGCTAAATTTTATGGTTTGGGTGCTGATGGTACTGTAGGTGCTAACAAGAACTCTATCAAAATTATCGGTGACAACACCACTAAATATTGTCAAGCATATTTTGCTTATGACTCTAAAAAATCAGGTGGTTTCACTGCTTCTCACCTTCGTTTTGGTGACAAACCTATCCGTTCTACCTACTTGGTAAATACTCCAGACTTCGTGGCTTGCCATGTGCCTGCTTATTTACACCTATATGATGTAACTAAAGGTTTGAAAAAGAACGGTACATTCCTTTTGAACTCTATTTGGGATGCCGAAGAAACTAAAAAACATCTTCCTGATAATGTAAAAAAATATCTTGCTGCCAACAACGTAAGCATGTACATTATCAACGCTACCAACATTGCTCAGGAAATTGGTTTAGGTAACCGTACCAACACCATTCTTCAATCAGCATTCTTCAAAATTACAGGTGTAATTCCTTACGAATTAGCTGTAGAACAAATGAAGAAATTTATCGTAAAATCTTACGGTAAAAAAGGTGAAAAGATTGTAAACATGAACTATTCAGCCGTTGATCGTGGTGGTGATGTAGTGAAAGTTGAAATCCCTACGGAATGGGCTAACATCAAACTTGAAGGTGAAAAAGCAAGCGACGATGCTCCTGAATTCATCAAAAAAGTAGTTCGTCCTATCAATGCACAAGCTGGTGACGATCTTCCTGTATCAGCATTCAAAGGCCGTGAAGACGGTACTTGGGATCAAGGTACATCTAAATACGAAAAACGTGGCGTAGCTGCTAATGTTCCTGTTTGGGAACCAGCAAACTGTATCCAATGTAATCAATGTGCTTATGTTTGCCCTCACGCCGCTATCCGTCCATTCGTGTTAGATGCTGCCGAACAAGCAAAAGCTCCTGCCGATTTAGTTTCATTAAAGGCTAATGGTAAAGCATTTGAAGGCATGGCATTCCGCATTCAAGTAGATGTACTTGACTGTATGGGTTGTGGTAACTGTCCAGATGTTTGCCCTGGAAACAAAAACGGAAAAGCCCTTAAATTGGTTCCTATTGAAACTCAATTGGAAAACCAAAAGAATTGGGATTTCTGTATTGATGAAGTTACATCAAAACAAGACTTGATTGATGTAAAAGCTAATGTGAAAAACTCACAGTTAGCAACTCCATTATTTGAATTCTCAGGTGCTTGTGCCGGTTGTGGTGAAACTCCTTACGTAAAATTGATTTCTCAATTGTTTGGTGACCACCAAATCGTAGCAAATGCAACAGGATGTACTTCTATCTACTCAGGTTCAGCTCCTGCTACTCCATATACAACAAACCCAGAAGGCAAAGGTCCAGCTTGGGCAAGTTCTTTGTTCGAAGACAATGCTGAATATGGTTTAGGTATGTCTATCGGTATTGAAAAAATGCGTGACCGTGTAGAACGCTTATTTAAAGAAGGTTTGGAAAGTGCAGATTTCTCTGCAGAAGTAAAAACCTTATTTACCGAATGGATTGAAAATCGCAAAAGTTCAGATAAAACAACTGAAGTTGCCAACAAGTTAATTCCTGAATTGAAAAAATCAAATTCAGAACTTGCAAAACAATTAGTTGCATTATCTATATACTTCATCAAAAAATCTCAATGGATTATTGGTGGTGACGGTTGGGCTTACGATATCGGTTACGGTGGTTTGGATCACGTGTTAGCTTCAGGTTTGGATGTAAATGTATTGGTAGTTGATACCGAAGTTTACTCTAACACAGGAGGTCAAGCATCTAAATCTACTCCAGTAGGTGCCGTTGCTAAATTTGCCGCATCAGGTAAACGTATTCGTAAAAAAGACCTTGGTTTAATGGCTACTACTTACGGTTACGTGTATGTTGCACAAATCGCAATGGGTGCAAACCAATCTCAAACGTTGAAAGCTATCCGTGAAGCAGAAGCATTTGATGGCCCATCTATCATTATTGCTTACGCTCCATGTATCAACCACGGTTTAGCTGCCGGTATGGGTAAATCTCAAACGGAAGAAGCAAATGCCGTAGCTTGTGGTTACTGGCATCTATGGCGTTTCAACCCGGATTTGGAAGCTCAAGGACAAAATCCATTCTTGTTGGATTCTAAAGAACCAGACTGGAGCAAGTTCCAAGACTTCTTGAAAGGTGAAGTTCGTTATACCTCATTAGCAAAACAATTTCCAACAGAAGCTGGTGAATTGTTCCAAGCTGCTGAAGCTAATGCTAAATGGAGATACAATGGTTACAAACGCCTTGCAGGTACTCCTGAAGCCGCAAAATAGTTTTTAAAGAACTATCCCTAATATAAGAAGAAGGCATCTCGTTTCACGGGATGCCTTCTTTATGTTCCATAGTATGTTAAATAACCCATAATTTCATCAATGAATACTATTACATCTCTAAACATTGTGTATAACATATAATTTTTAGTCTGTAAAATTTTAAAATTCCCTTTATTTATGGTACTTTAGCAACCAAATAATTACATATACTATTTTTTACCGCGGAATTATGAAAAACCTGAGATCCATAATCATTTTTCTGCTATCATCTGCATTCGTATTAAACCTGCATGCAAGTGGTACAGGGCCGATTTATGGCATTGACATATCTCATCATCAAGGTACTATTGATTGGGATAAAGTGAGAGAATGGCAAGGTAACAAAATACACTTCGTGTATATAAAAGCCACCGAGGGAGCCACGGTAATAGACAACCGTTACACGGATAATTTGGCTGGAGCTAAAGATCATAGCTTGTTAGTAGGAAGTTACCATTATTTCAAAACCTCCTCCTCCGCTAAAGCTCAGTTTGAAAATTTCAAAAAAGTAGCAGAGAAAGGAAAGCAAAACTTAATTCCAATTGTGGATGTGGAAGAACGTGGCCGATGCAACATGAGAGTATTTCATTCAAACCTCAAATGTTTTCTCGATTTAGTTGAAAGACATTATGGATGCAAGCCAATGATATACACAGCAAACATGTTCTACAATAGATATTTAGCAAACAAATACAAAGAATACAAAATCTTCATTGGTCGATACAGTAAAAACACACCCATGATGAAAGACAACCAGAATTGGTGTATTTGGCAATTTTCAAGAAGAGGAAACATTGATGGTATTCCTAGAGATGTAGATATAAACATAATGCAGGAAAAATTTGATCTTTCTGACATTTTAATAAATAACAATTAAGATATAAAAAAGAGAATGCCGGATATATAATCCGGCATTCTCTTTTTTATATGATATTGAACTGTTACCTTATAAATCTTTCAGGAAATCGCCCCGTTACATTTTTGTAAAAAGATTTTATTTCGGCAAAATCGGCCTTTTCATTTCCTGTCGGAATAAAAACTCCGGTTATACCCGCTTCTTTTTTTGCATAATCAATATAAGCTAATTGAATAGGCACACCTGCTTTTACAGCAATAAAATAAAATCCCTTTTTCCATTCTTTTACCGCTCTTCGAGTTCCTTCTGGAGTCACTCCCAAATGAAATTTCTTGTGTCGGCCAAACTCAGCCACCACCTGATCGGTAAGCGAAGTTTTCCGCCTCCTATCAACAGGAATCCCCCCCATGCCTCTTAATAAAAGACCTAAAGGAAAAAAGAACCATTCTCTTTTCATGAAAAAATGAGAATTTTTTCCTCCCGTTGCAGTATAAAATAATTTTGAAATAATAAAATCCCAATTACTGGTATGCGGAGCTAAACAAATGACACTCTTATCAATATAAGGAGTAGTTCGGATATACTTCCACCCTGAAAGCTTTAAAATGAACCGGCTGAATTGTTGCATTATATTATATTTAGTTAGAAAACAAACCACAAAGCTAAAGTTTTTTATTTATTATATCGGTTGTTGATAATTAAATTTCCTTTACGAAGGCTAATTTGCTATTTTTGCAAAACTAGAAGCCTTATTTTCTCAGGTGTAAATTCAAATGGACGAAACATTTCTCAACGAACTAAATAAAAGCCAACAGGAAGCTGTACTTTTCAACGATGGCCCCTCGCTGGTAATTGCCGGAGCCGGATCGGGCAAAACACGGGTACTAACTTACAAAATAGCGTACCTACTCAGCCAAGGCATCCCCGCCGAATCCATATTGTCACTTACCTTTACCAACAAAGCGGCGAAGGAAATGAAAGAACGTATTGCCCAAATGGTAGGCTGGCAAACATCACGCAGGCTTTGGATGGGAACGTTTCACTCTACTTTTTCACGCATACTGAGAGCTGAGTCCGACATCCTTGGCTTTACCTCCCAATTTACCATTTACGATAGTTCCGACTCCAAAAGCCTCATCAAGGTTATCGTAAAAGAGTTGGGGCTCGATGATAAAATATACAAGGCGAATGCTATTCAGAATCGTATTTCGTTTGCCAAAAACAACCTGATAACGGCTCAAAGTTACAGGGCTAACAACAATCTGTTAGAAACCGACAGGCAATCCAAGATACCACAGGTTGCCGAAATATACACCATCTATGCACGTCGGTGTAAAGCAGCCAACGCGATGGATTTCGACGATTTGTTGCTTTTCACCAACATCCTTTTTCGCGATCATCCCGAAATTCTGGCTAAATACAAAGACTTCTTTCAGTTTGTGTTAGTAGATGAGTATCAGGATACTAACTTTGCCCAATACCTCATTGTAAAACGCTTGGTGGAAGATCATCATCGGCTTTGCGTGGTAGGCGACGATGCCCAAAGCATTTATTCATTCCGGGGGGCTAATATTGATAATATATTAAGTTTCAAAACCACCTACCCCGAATGTAGGATTTTTAAACTGGAGCAAAACTACCGCTCCACACAGAATATTGTAAACGCGGCCAATAGCCTTATTGAAAAAAATAAAGGGCAAATACAGAAGAAAGTATTCTCGCAAAACGCCGAAGGCGAAATAATTAAGGTATATAGCGTGTACTCTGATTACGACGAGGGCTTCACCGTGGCCAATGCCATTGGCGAAATACACGCCCAGTCGGCCTACAGCGAGTTTGCCATCCTGTACCGCACCAACTCGCAATCGCGGGTACTGGAGGAAGCCTTGCGCAAGCGCAACATCCCGTACCGTATTTACGGCGGACTGTCGTTTTACCAGCGAAAAGAAATTAAAGACGTGCTGTCCTACTTCCGCCTGGTTATCAACCCGTATGACGAGGAAGCGTTAAAGCGAGTTATCAACGTTCCGGCCAGAGGCATTGGCACCACCACCATTGATAAATTGATGGATTGCGCTCACACGCAAGATGTTAGTGCCTGGGATGTGCTTTCCAATATATTAAAGTACAACTTGAACGTAAACAGTGGCACGGCTAGCAAACTGAGTAAATTCAGGGATATTATCAGCCCATTTATCAGCTTGCTATCGGAGCTTAATGCCTACGAGTTGGGTACCGCCATCGTAAAGGCTTCGGGAATCTTAACCGAAGCGTTGATGGACAATACGCCGGAAAATTTAAGTCGGAAAGATAATATTGAGGAATTACTGAAAGCCATACACGAATTCTGCGAAATGCGTGCGGAAGAAGACGGGAGTACCGTGTATTTGGCCGACTTCTTATCGGAAGTATCGCTCCTTACCGATCAGGATAAAACGGATGAGGATGATAACAACCGGGTTACGCTGATGACAGTACATGCTTCTAAAGGCCTCGAATTTAAGCATGTATTCATCGTGGGGATGGAAGAGGAATTATTTCCCTCCGCTCGATCCTTATCTTCCGAACGAGATTTGGAGGAAGAGCGAAGGCTTTTCTACGTGGCCATTACCCGTGCCAAGGAAACCTGTCACATCAGCTATGCAAAATCACGTTTCCGCAACGGGAAAAACAATTTTTGCAACCCCAGCCGTTTCATTAAAGACATTGACCCCAAATACTTGAATCTACCCCAACAGGATTTTCAGAGTATATCAAATCGGGATACCGAGTTTAAAAGTTCGTTTTTTGAACGTAAGTCAAGTAGTTTTCAGCAGACCTCCATGCCTAAGGTTACCCCAAACTCCTTTCAGTCGCAAAAACCTTTACGCAAAATAACATCATCACCCGATGCTATGGGGCAAACAAAAGAAATAAACGGGTTGCACGAAGGAGCATTGATAGAACATGCTATATTCGGGCAGGGTACAGTTATTTCCCTATCGGGAGAGGGTTCGGATGCACGTGCTATCGTTTCGTTCGACAGCGTGGGGCAAAAGAACCTGTTGCTCAAATACGCCAAGTTAAATATCATAGAGTAAAAGCATATCTATTATTATTTATATTTATAAAATCTCACCTTGTTTTTTTAGCATTTAAGCCTTTTCTTTGCAATGCTATTCTTACAAAAACACCACGTAAATGAAAAAAAACATAATTATCATCTTCGCGTGTTTAGTTCTACCCACGTTGCTCATGGCAAGAACAAACATGCACGTGTATGGTTATGTTTACAGTCCCACCCGTGAGCCCGAACCATTTGTAACCATTCAGGTAGTAGGTACAACCCTAAGCACCACCACCCGCGAAGATGGATACTACAATTTTTCAATTCCAGTTACCGACACCGCGACCATAAAATATTCCTACATGGGTTGCGAACCTTTTTATCTGAAAATAAAAAACGGCAAGCAAAGCAACATTCAAAGAATTGTTTATTTACAGGAATCGGCCATTCTGCTCAACAGCGCACAGGTAAAAGCTTTCAGCAAGCAGTCCGGCACCCAGAACACGCTTGATGTATCCAAAATAAATGTCATTCCCGATGCAGCCGGAGGAGGTATAGAATCACTTCTAAGCACGTATGCCGGCGTAAGTTCGCATAACGAAATGAGTTCGCAATACTCCGTTCGGGGGGGCAATTACGATGAAAATAGCGTGTATGTAAACAACATTGAGGTATATCGTCCGCTTTTAGTTCGCTCCGGGCAGCAGGAAGGGCTGAGCTTTATCAACCCAAATTTGGTTTCCGATATTTCCTTTTCAGCAGGTGGTTTTGAACCTAAATACGGCGACAAAATGTCGTCAGTGCTCGATATTACCTACAAAAAGCCCAAAGCATTTGAAGCATCCGTTAGTGGGAGCTTGCTGGGAGCTTCGGCTTACATCGGGCAGGCATCCAAGGATCAAAAATTCACACAAGTTCACGGCATCCGCTACAAGACTTCCAACTACATGCTCGGAACGCTTGACACCAAGGGGGTTTACGACCAAAAATTTATTGATTACCAAACGTATATAACGTATCATTTTGCAAAAAAATGGGAAGTTGATGTGTTAGGTAATTTCTCCAGGAATCAGTACCTGTCTATCCCCGAAAGTGAAACTACTACCTTTGGTACGTTAAATTCGCCCACCACATTTAGAATCTATTTTGACGGGCAGGAGAAGGATTTATTCCAAACGCTATTTGGTGCCACCACGTTGAAATTTATGCCTAGCAATGCATTGACATTGAATTTAATCGCGTCGGCTTTTTCCACCCGTGAAGAAGTTAACTATGATATTTCGGGTCAATATTGGTTGGGCGAAACAACAACGAACGACGACGGAAGTACCTCGGAAGGGAGCACGCTTGGTACGGGCTCGTATCAGGATTATGCACGCGACAAACTTACCGCAAACGTGAAAAGCATGACATTGCGAGGTGATTATGCAAAGAAAAAAAACAAGTTGGAATGGGGTGTAGGCATCCAACAGGAAAAGATTACGGACAAAATTAACGAGTTTCAGCTACGGGATTCAGACGGGTACTCCCTACCCTACAACAGCGAGACATTGAACATGTATTACAACCTCTATTCCACTACCGAACTGAATTCATATCGCACGCAAGGTTTTATTCAGGACGCGTTCAAAATACCTACATCAATAGGCAACTTGAGTTTGATTGGCGGGTTTAGAGGCAATTATTGGTCGTTTAACAAGGAGATGCTAATCAGCCCACGCGCTACCGTGGCCTTTTTCCCAAAATGGAAAAAAGAATTTAGTTTCCGTTTTTCCACCGGGGTATATTATCAATCGCCTTTCTACAAGGAAATGCGCGACACGGTGACGGATAAACAGGGAAACGTAACGGTTGAGCTCAATCACAACATTAAAGCCGAACGTAGCCTACATTTTGTGCTTGGTACCGATTATTACTTTAAATCATACGGACGACCTTTTAAACTAACCACGGAGATCTATTATAAGCCAGCTGACCGGGTTATTTCGTACACAGTGGATAACGTGAAAATTTTATATTCGGGGCAAAATGATGCCAAAGCTTATTCTGCTGGTATTGATTTCAAACTGTTTGGCGAAATTGTACCGGGTACGGATTCGTGGATCAGTTTTTCGCTTTTGCAATCGAAAGAAGACGTGGCGGGGGATAACGTTGGTTACGTATCGCGCCCCAACGAGCAACGGTATAATTTCTCCATGTTTTTTCAGGATTATTTTCCGGGATACCCTAAGTACAAAGTACACTTAAAGTTTATTTATGCTGACGGACTGCCTTTTTGGGCTCCGAACGTAACAGTGCATACTAACAACAACACGAACCGCACCACGGCTTACCGAAGGGTGGATTTAGGCACAAGCCGCTCGTATGTGAAAGGCGATATTCGTTGGATAGACAAAACGGGGGTGTTTAAAGCCGTGCGAAGCATCAACCTAGGGCTGGAGGTATTCAACCTGCTCGACATAAGTAATGTGGCATCGTATTATTGGGTGACGGATATATATAAACAACAACATGCTATACCTAGTTACCTTACAAGCAGGCAAATTAATGTTAAGTTGTCATTAGACTTTTAACCCGTAAAATTTCTTTCAATTTTTATTTTGAAAAGACATTTTCATAGCCTATTGATGCTTGATTTTTTTCTACTTTTACACGGTCTATTGATATTCTATTTCGTGGCATAAAATCAATAACTTAAACATAAAAAATAAACACTTGATTATCATTATGAAAAAACTGCTTGTTTTCTTTTTATTACTGCTGGCTTGCAATGGTTGGGCGGAAAACTTTTCCGCTCTTAACAACAAGGGAAGTGTTATTTACTACAACATTATTTCGGCTGCCAATTTTACCGTGGAAGTTACCTTTCACGAATCTACCTCACATGACAAAGTGCCAAACGCTTACTATAACACGGTAACGATACCCGACACTATCGATCATTTAGGCAAAAAATACGTTGTAGTTGGCATTGGCGAAAGCGCATTCAGCAATTGCTCAAGGCTTACTTCGGTAATTATTCCGACAACAGTAACTTCAATCGGCAAATCGGCCTTTGCTAATTGCAAAGGGCTTGGCAGCGTTGTAATTCCAACTTCTGTTACCGACATCGATAAAGAAGTTTTCTCCGGTTGTAGCGGGTTAAGCTCAATCGAAATTCCAACATCGATAACGAGCATCAGCGAAAAAACATTTTCCGGTTGTAGCGGATTAAGATCTGTTACGCTACCCAATACGCTTACCACGGTCAACGATTTTGCTTTTTCCGGTTGCAGTGCAATAGCATCCATATCCGTCCCAGCTACGCTTACCACTATCAGCGAAAGCGCGTTCAATGGCTGCAGCAGCTTAAAAACAATTAGCGTGGATACGCTTAACTCTCAATACAAATCACTAAACGGCATTCTTTATAATAAAACATTAACCAAACTGGTGCGTTGTGGCGAAGGCAACGTTAGCATAGCCATCCCTACCTCGGTAACCGTTATCGGGAGCAGTGCCTTTTTAGGTTGTGGCAAATTAACGTCTATCGAAATTCCTACTTCGGTGGAACAATTTGACCGTAATGCTTTTTCTAATTGCACGGGCTTAACTTCATTTACCATTCCCTCATCGGTAACCAATATGGGCGATGGCGTGTTTAAAGGCAGTAGCAAGCTTACTACTGTAGCCATACCAACCTCTATCACGGCTCTTCGAGCTGAAACTTTTTACGGATGCAGTGGTTTGAACGACATTAAAATTCCGTCATCGATTACTTCCATTGGCGAACGGGCTTTTTACAACTGTGGCGCTTTAACCAGCATGGTTATTCCATCGTCTATTACTACCATTAGCAAGGAGGCTTTCTTCGGATGCCTGAAACTAACTAGAATAGCCACGGAAAGAACACAACCGGCCAAATGTGAGTCGAACTCTTTCGAGGGCAGAAATTCATATTCATGCACGTTGAACGTACCTCTTGGTGCGGCTCCTACTTACCGGGCTGCTACGGGTTGGAGGGTGTTCAGCAACATCAGAGAAGAAGCTGCTGCGGCCGCCGAAAAATAATTTGAATAGTTATATTAAAGCAAACGGGCTAATCAGGAAAGATTAGCCCGTTTGCTGTTTTAGTCCGTTAAGGTTTAATATCAATAGAAATAATGAAATACGTCCCGGTTAAAATCGAGTATTTTTTGAAGATTTATAACTTAAGTTCAATATAAGAGAAAATATTATATATTTGATAAACAGCTAATTATTCTCAGAAGGAGATTGATATTAATAGAAAAGAATCTCAACAAGAAACTTTTTTCCCGAACGGGAATACATATATTTATCCCCGTTCGGGGAATCAGTTTTTCTATTTTGCTTTTCTATTTATATCTATTACCTTCGGCAAAAAACGCATTGGTTTACCGAAGGCTAAATATGTTTTTATATCGAATTTAGTAAAATATCATATAAAAAGAAACGGGCTAATCCTTATGGAGTTAGCACGAATTTCTATCTCTTTCCTTTTACTTGCTCTATATCCTGTGCCTTGCCATATCCACCTGTAATGAATACTTCGGTACGCCTATTTTGGCGATGTTGCGCTTCAGTACATTTCACCCCGTTGGCACAACCATTTACCAATCGGGTTTCGCCATAGCCTTTGGCCGTAATACGAAGGGCATCAACCCCGTGATGCACAATGTAGTTAACGGCTGATTTGGCTCGTCCTTCAGACAGGGTCATGTTATAGCTATCCGAGCCTCGGCTATCGGTGTGTGAGCTTAATTCCACTTGTAGCTTGGGGTTATCTTTCATAAAGGTTACCAGTTTGTCGAGTTCAACTGACGATTCGGACAAAATATCTGATTTGTCATAATCGTAATAGATATTCTTTAGCAATATCTTTTTATTCAAATTAGGTTCAAGAAAAACTGTATCGGTCATCACGTAGCCGTCGCGGAAGGTGGGTACAGTTACTCTTAAATGTTTATCCTTATACCCCACGGCACTTACCGCCACCTTGTAATCAATAGCATTAACTATGGTTCGGCTTGTAAAACCTGCGCCATCGGTGGTCTGCTTAAAATCACCTAGCTTTACATCTGCATTGAATATGGGTTTGTGGCTCTCTTTATTGAACACATATAGCCTATAAGAAAAACCCTTGAATGTATCCGTCTTTACCGGTATTGGTTTAGGCGATGGTATGGTTTGCTTAAAATCGCCTGAGAATGTGAATTTATAAATATCATCGTCGCCTTTTCCTGAAGTTCTGTTGGATGAAAGATATCCGTATTTATGATTCTCGGCTATGATGTACGAAAAATCATCATAGCGAGTATTAATTGGTGCACCCAGGTTTTGAATATTTTCAAATCCCCGTGGCGTTTTGGTCGCCACATATACATCTAGCCCACCAAGTCCGTTGAGCCCGTTGGAAGAGAAGAACAGAAGGCCTCCTTTATCTTCATAAAAAGGGAAGAGTTCGTTTGCCTCGGTGTTTATCTTATCTCCCAAATTAACGGGTTTGCCCCAGCTGTTAGAACCGGGTGCTTTGGTTACCACGTAAATATCAGAGCCTCCATACCCGCCTGGCATATCGCTGACAAAATACATGGTATTGCCGTCTTTGCTAAGGCTGGGATGCCCTACCGAGTAAGTGGAACTATTCAGGTAGAATGGTTCAGGCTCCGTCCATTCGCCATTTTCAAAATGGATAAAAAATAGTTGGAGCCTTACAATGCCATCCTTGGGGATGGTGTCGGTATAATTGTTTCTTGTATAGGCGGCAAAGTTTCCATCCTTGGCAAAGCTGATGGGGCCTTGATGCCATTTTTTGTTTGTTTTTTTATTCCAATACCGAATGTTGCTTATTTCATAGTTAGGCTCTATATCGGCTACATAGATGTCGAGAAACGGCTTTTTATTCCAATTGTATTTACTCCGAAAGGGATTAAATCCTTTTCGTGAGGAGGTAAATGTAAGTTGGTTTTTGTAAAATGAAGCACCAAAATCTTGGGCTCCCGAATTCATTTTCAAATCACTTATCTTGTATTTTCGATTGGGCTTTAACAAGGATTGAAATACGGAATCGGTACTGAAAAAGTTTTTTGCCCGTAAATCTTCGGGTGACTCTTCTTGTAATTTTTCATACCATTTCTTTACATCTTTGTATTTGCCGTTGTTTTTCAGCATGAGTATATAATTGTAGTAGTCGGCTACTGTGGGCGATGGGCTGTTTACTACTTTAGCGTAAATACTTTCGGCATCGAGAAACTGATTTGTGTTTTTATAACATTCGGCTAAGTTACGCAGCCCCTCCACGGTTAAATCATCAATTTGAGTGTATTTATTTATCGCCTCATAAAAAGAATAATCCTGATAATATTTGTCGGCTTTCTTCTCTTCTTCTGATTGAGAAAAAACAAGCAATGGGAGAATGAGTAATGCTATAAGAGTTTGTATTCTTTTCATTTAACAGGTAATAATATATTTTTTAAAAAGTGCAAAAATATCTAGGTGAACGTATTCGTTTTAAATCTTTAGGAACAAAATCATACCTAAGTACTATCTCGTGGCTTCCGCCATTGTATTTGGCGGTGTTGTTAACAAATGACCAGTCGAACGAATAGCCTACACTAAATTGTTCGGTAACATAGTATCCGAGAAGTACTCCCAATGCATCGCCCGTACGATACATGGCTCCGAGTGAAAATCGGTCGTGAAATAAAAAGTCGGTGGTGAGGTCGGTCTCAACAGGAGCTCCCTGCGTTACTTTTACAAATGAGGTGGGTTTTATCTTTATATCTTCATAGAGGGGCATCCAGCCTCCCAGAATCAAGTAGTAGTGCCTTTTCTCGGTAGAAAGGGTTGTGCTACTGCTCGTTTGGGAATACAGGTAGTTGTTGTTCACTATTTTTGGGGTGGAGATGCCTGCATAGAAATTATCGCGGGAGTAATATATCCCGAAACCAATGTTGGGCGCAAAGGAGGTTTGATTTCCATTAAACATGCCGTCGGCTTGATTGCTCAAGTTCAATTCGGCTAAATTGAAACTGTAGTAGTTGAAACCTAATTTCAACCCGAAGGCTAATTTACTTTCAGAGTCGAGCTTCAGCCTAAAAGCGTAATCGACAAACATGGCTGTGGTATTCACCGGGCCTATACGGTCGTGGAGAAAAGACAGGCCTAAATTTACGGCATCGTTATACACCGGGCTGTGCAGGGTGAGGGTTTGCGTGGTGGGTGCGCCATCGAATCCTACCCATTGCGAGCGGTGCAGTGCCGTTATAGATAGGGCATCCCTGCTCCCGGCATAGGCGGGGTTAATGCCTAGCGTGTTGTCCATATAATGGGTGTACATGGCTTCTTGCTGACCAAACACAGGGATGGTCAGCAGGAATATTATGCATGGCAGGATAATCTTCTTTGTTCTGCCATACTGTTGTTTCGGTATTATTTTTTTCTGCAATTTTTGCATGAATGGTTTTTTTACCGGTTTAAATATACGAAGCCTTTTTTGATTTTTGAGCCATCACCTAAATCAAGTATATAAAAATAAGTACCCACGGGGAGTAAATCGCCTCCCACTTTTAATCCAAAATAGCTTCGCCCATCCCATTGATTCATATATGGTTTTCCTTCATATACCTTATTTCCCCAACGATTAAAGATTAGGATGTGGTTTTTTGGATATTGTTCTATGTTTGCTATCTCAAAATAATCGTTTATACCATCTCCGTTGGGTGAAAAACCTTGTGCAGGAACTACAGATGCTGAATCGGATGAATAATCAACGGACAAATTTAATATAATAATGCTATCGCAACCACCAACAGTTTGTTTTTTGTAATTATATATACCGGATGAGTTTAAGTTTTCCCCGGCAAATAAATAAGTTTCTCCCTCGTTTATTTTTGCATTTATATAAGTAGTATCAGCCATTTCTTTTTTCAGGATGAGAGTTACCACGCTATCGCAACCAGTAGTGAAGGGATAGGTATGACTATAAGTTCCGGGGGTGTTGAGCCTTCGCCCGGCAAAGGTGTAACTGCCTTTGGCACACAATCCGGCTGTTATGGTAACATGTACGCTGTCTTTCACCATAAGGTTTAATGTTTCGCGCAGGCTATCGCATCCTATCGTGGTTCTTAGGGTATCTTTATATATTCCTGTTGTATTTAATTGGTGCCCGTTAAAATTATATGTGCCATTGCTACAGATGCGGGCGGTTATGGTGCTGTCTTTTACCGGGGTTACTGTTAACGTTAGTGTTTCGCGCAGGCTGTCGCACCCTATCGTGGTTCTTAGGGTGTCTCTGTATATTCCAGTTGCACTTAACAGATGACCATTGAAATTGTACGTGCCATTGCTACAAATGCGGGCAGTTATGGTACTGTCTTTTACCGGAGTTACCGTTAATATTAAAGTTACCGTGCTATCGCAACTCAACGTTTTCTCATAGGTTCCCCCGGTTGTAAGCGTATCACCATAAAACATGTAGCGTTGGCCTTTACAAATAATTTTCTTGATACTGTCATTGTATTTATCATTTAATAAACGAACATATACCCATGCCGAATCGGCTCTGCCATTACAGGTTACTTTGTACCGAACAGAATCAGTAGTTGTGGCCGTAATATTGGCAAATGAATATGTCAGAGAATCGTTTATTATAGATGCCGTAGAGCCTAATAGGATAGGTGGGCTTACTATTGTTAGGGTAGGTGTACATGAAAATACATCGTTTTTCAGAATCGGTATTCTTATTGATGAGGCTTCGCATGTTTTTACCGAAGAGGTATCATTCACTGTTACCACCTTGGTGCATTTAATTAAGTTATCGGTAACCGTTACACACGTGAGTGCCGTAAGTTTGGTGTCATTATCGGTAATGGTGCAGCAATAGGTTCCTTCGCACAAACCGGTAGCGGTAGCGGTAGTTTGACCCACGGGGTCGTTCCACACATAGGAGAAATTGCCGCTTCCTCCACTTGGAGTAGCAGTTGCCGTACCATTACAACTACTATTTACACGAACATTGCATTGACCATTGCAATAGCCCATTGTTGGTGCCGTGGGATGATTATAATCCCAGGCTCCGCCATCGGGCTGACGCTTGGGCGATAAGCCTGCATAACTATCCAAGCTAATGTTACTTATCCTTGTTTTTCTACTCACGGGAAAATCTTTAAGAGCTACTAACTGACCCGCATAGCTACCTGCAACCTGTGGGTTACAAGGTAAACAATCGGGACAAATAGTCGTGGTATCGGCTCCCCAGTAAATAGCATCCTGGGGTACCCCTGCTTTGTTATAGAACCCAAACCAACCTCCGGCATTTGGTAGCCAAAAACGAACTCCGTTATTATTCATACAGAAACGATCGAAATGATCGACCAAGTTAATGACCACCGTGTTGCCTCCATTCTTAACTAAACGTGCAGAATCTACCACTTCGGCATGTTCTCCGCGCAACACGCAAAAACCCATCGGCGGAACAACAGTGCCGGAAGGGATAACAAATGCAGCACCCAGATCACTGGTGAGCGTGCATGGATTTCCAATTTTATCGGCAGTGGCATTCGCAAAAAAATAACCGGAAATATCCACCTGTTTACATTTATCAGGGTTATATAATTCTACCCACTCTCCACCTAAATCATTGGCTGATGAGCCACACATTGTTCCATAAATTGCTCCATCATCAATAGTTGGTGTTATCATTACTTCATTGATAAGAATAGAGGGGCCTGTATAATTACAAAGATCGTCGTTGCACAGGTCGTTTTGCGTTGTCGAGGTTTTAATGGAATCTATACAGGGCAAAATTTTTACCGTTACCGTTCCACTCATCACGCTTCCATCAGTCATATCCATTTCGTATTTTATTTCATCCTGGGTAATAGCGGAAACATCTATCGGGGTATAGGTAAGAATACCAGTACTGGATAATGACACGGTGGTGCCTGGAAGCTGAGACGATTGGGTAATACGATACGCTGTTGCCTTCTTTTGTGACAAAGTAAGGGTTTGAGCGGATGCACAATCGGTAACCGTAAAATTTCTATCGGGACAAGCGTATAACGTATCGGTTTGGCCTCCAGCAATAATATAAGAGGACTGGGAATTATTATCATCCCAAACTGATCCATAATAACTAAGGTTAGGCCATCCGCCTTTTACCTTGGTAATTAAAAAATATCCTTTCAGGGTGATTTCGGAATTGGGATCCATCTCTAACTCATAAAAATCATATTGGTTCACGGAATCTTTTTGATAACTTTTTACCTTGACATTGGAAGATGACACTATTTCGGATTTGATAATTGTATTCTCTATTATCCTGTTGGAAAAATCAAAATCCACCCCTATGGTTCGTGTTGTGGTACAATTATTCTTTATGTTTATTTCTTGGATAAGCGTATCTCCTTGGGTAAAGCACTTGGTATTAAACTTTTCATTCACTTCTATCCACGGGCTGTATGAGGTTGGATATTTGAAATACACCGCCGCGGTATCAACAACCGAACCGCAAGCCAAAGAATAGCGTATGGTATCTGTTTTTCCAGCTTTCGAGACATTACCTGCTATCACTGGTTTATACACCATTTTATTATCGGCGGTAAGGCTTACGGTTGCATTGGTAAAAGGAGTATTTAGAATTTTCACTACGGGTGCGGCACAGCTAAATGTATCGTTGGCAAGAATATTTACCTCTACCGAATCCAAACAGGGGGTAAGGTTCAGGCTATCGTTAATGGCATTGAGGCTAATTATATATGGTATTATCTTACCGCTTTTAAGCATAATGCTATCATCAACAACACACATCGTGGACATATTATAGGTAGATATATAATATTTTCCATCGGCAAAAGCAGGCGTTTGTGTAAAAGTATGTTCGGTTTCGCCGGTCATAGTTTCCGAACTTGAATATGATTTTCCATCCTCGGAATAAAATCCTAAAAACAATGGGTTTGCTTTGCTTGGTGTAATACCCTCTGTTTTAATAGTTATCTGGCTACCATCGGCGTTTATTTCTACCCCCGACAATTTGAGTACCTGTTCGTTCCTTATTTCAAAATAAGCCCAGGCGGTATCCCGCTTAAATTGACAACGCACTTCGTATTGCACGGAATCTTTTTGCCCGCTGTATTTAATAACATTCGCGTAACTGGTTGAGTAATATAATTTATCGTTTCCACAAACAGCCGAAGTTCCTGGTATGGTAGGTTTTGTAATGATAGTAACGACAGGGTTATCGCAAGGGGAACCGTCATTAACCAATGGCGTTACAAAAAAATCGGCAAATATCAAAGGCATTCCTTGCCTTAAAGCTTCCGATGCACAAATGGCAGTAGAGAGGGTGTCGTTTTGAGCAAATTTGTAATCATAACAACCCGGAGTTTCTTTTACCTGTATGGTTTCGGTTTTTGTTCCACAACCATTGCTCATTTCCAATGTATAATAAGTATCACCTGCTATTTTAACAGTGCCATCTGTTAATTGTTTTCCGGTAGAATCATACCATTTATAATCGCGAGCATTACTGTTTATAGCCTCTGTCAAGTCCAACCAATCGCCGGCACAAGAAGCAATCTCTCCTCGATTAGTACTCCAAAGCATCTCGTCCACGTGAACTGTAACATTGTCCGTGATGGTATAGTCGGTCTGATCGGGACATTTGTCGCGAGCAATGCCGTAAACCGTGTATTTTGTATCAACCGTAGGCGTAACCAGTGTATTGTTTACATTCCACGCTACCGTTCCGTTAATATTATTCACCCTTTCCAGCGTTTTCAAGTCAATGCTTTGCCCCCGGCATATAGCCGTATCTACAGCCGCGATGTGGTTGTTTACCACATTCACTTTAAACACAAACGCGAGCCCTTCAAGCGTGCCGGTGTAAACCGTGGTTTTAGATGGTGTTAATTTAAACACCAAGCAAGGGATTGAATCCACTAGCATTTCGTATCCAGTTGAAGTTTGGTTGTAGGTATAATTATAAAAGGAGTGGTTTTGTTTGGTAACCAACACAGGCCTTTCTGGGTCATTCCACACCACATGTTGTTTTCCATTTACATTACTGGCCAAAGCAAAATAGGCTGGAGAGCCTAAACAAATAGTAGTTTCCACCGTATCCACTGTGGGTTTACCCGTATAGTTGGCGCTTAACTGATTAGTAAAATAGCCATCCGCTCTAATCTCGTATGTGTCTTTAAAATAGGGGCTGAACAGATAGCTAAAACTTGCATTTGCATAATTTATTACCTTTTTTTTGTAACAAATTTTCCAAGTATAGGTAAATACGGCTTGTTGGATAACCCCATTGTTGTCTTCATAAGCCACCGTTGCTCTATATTGCATTTTTTCAGGGGCATTTTCGTCAAAAAAAGTGTATTGATAATTATTTATATCACCTGTTGGTATGTATTTTCCAGGCACCGTAATATTTTCCCAAGTTATACTTTTCACGCTTTTCACATAGCTTGCATTCGTTCCCTGTAAACCAAAAGCTCCTTTTCCGGTAACCTCATCACAATCAAAATATATCCACAAAGATGGACTTGCACATGGATGATAGGTAAGATTAATTTGTCCTTGCGAGCGGTAAATTTTGGTAGTACCACAGGCTTTAAAATACAATGCTACTTCAAGCGTATATTTATTTGAATAATTGACATTTTTAAGAACTGCTCCTTGCGTGTATTGGTCTTCCTTGTCCCATATCACTTTATAACTTAGCATTCTAACCATATCGTTTTCGTTTTTTTGATATTGGTTTGTTGGCGACAAATAGAGTGCTTCCGAAGCTGTTGGGTAGTAATTAGTGTTTGATTTAGGGTCGTAAGACATATCTCCTGTGGATCCTGTCGGCACAATAATACCTATAGGAGTCATGTAATCGCGAAGATAAGTAGAATCGCAGTAGGAATAAGTCCAACCCTGATGAACATTACTATTAAGCATGTATATATATATTGGATATTCATCATCTTTTACCACCGAATAATCTATTTGATCCTGAGCTACAACGGCACAGTCATTATTCGTGGCAATCAGTTTGTAGGTCATTTTATTGTCGGTATTGCCTCTCACGGCTATGGCATCTACAGCATCGGTATAGTATTTTTCGCTTTTTTGTACATAAATCCAATACAAATTATCGTAATTAGCTGCACTCACCTTTTTAATATGGATTAACTGCCCCACACAAATGGTTTGCGCGCCCGATGGCGTAATGCTTACCGTGGGTTTCGGCCTTAATGAAACGGTAAGATCATGCGTAAGGATAACAGAAGGATTGGCTTTTTCCCGGTATTGCAAGGTATAAACAGTGGGCGATGTAGTAGGTGTAACGGTAGTGTTCGTAATGTTTTTCCAACCCACTATCTCCCACCCCACGGGCACAACCACCTCGTTAGTCTGATATTTCAGCAGGTCGTAACTATCGCCCGCGCAAATACGTATGGTGTCATAATTAAAAGTCACCTGAGCACCTGCCGAAAAACTTAGTGCCGATAGAAATAGAAACAATATAAAGTGGCGACAGAATTCTTTCATAGAATATTTTTAAACACTTAAGCATCAAGATTAAAGATCAAAATATTTATTGATGAAAATATTATTCATATCAATCTTTAAAAATCTTTAAAATTAGAAAGAAATTAGAACATTCACAACTAGTCAAAAGGATAGTTTTTCATTTAAAAAATCAAACGAAAAAAGATTTAATTTATTATCATTCAAGAGCATTAAAAAAACCAAAGTGCCTATTGGGTGCACGAATGCATGAAAAAGAAATATGAATATAAAACCAATATTCTATTAACAATAAAAGCTAACGGCATATTGAATTTATCCTGAAAAATATTCTACTTTTGCAGCCAGTTAACACACATGGAAGAGAAGAAGAGATTTGAGAGTTTGCAGTGCTTAAGAGCTGTCGCTGCCATATTGGTTTTGTGGGCACATATTAAATTTGCACTATACCATAGCGCATTATCAAAAACCGATTTTATCCATTCGGCTGCAGGAGCCGTAGGTGTGGATGTTTTTTTCGTTATCAGCGGATTTGTAATTGCACTCACCGCCTCAAAAATAAACAATAACTGGAAACTCTTTTTACTGCACCGGATAACCCGTGTGGTACCCTATTACTGGATTATAACCTGCTGCTTCATCATCATTAAAAGCACCTCCTATGCGCAACATATAGGTACTGCACAAATATTCAACACGGTACTATTCCTCCCTCTCCTCGATTTTGGTCATTTTGTAATGCCCCTACACCCCTACGGCTGGACGTTGTGCTTTGAAATGTGGTTCTACCTTGCTTTCGCATTCCTACTTTGTGTGTGCAAAGAGAAAGCTAAAAGATTCCTTATTATAGGGATGGCCTCACTTACAATCG
Organism: Paludibacteraceae bacterium; assembly: GCA_031292565.1. GTDB lineage: Bacteria > Bacteroidota > Bacteroidia > Bacteroidales > Paludibacteraceae > JAFGVL01. The sequence goes on along the minus strand of JARLGW010000011.1, from coordinate 320,999 downwards.
CTGTTTCACTACTATATAATGGAGAATGGGTTCTACCTCACTTTATTTTTTCGCCTTTAGTATTGGAGTTTTGCAGTGGCATTTTATTATATTCATTTTACGATAAACTCTTGAGCAAAAGAAATGCTATTATTTCAGCCATTTTATGTGTAGGTTCATTTATAGGCGTTTTGTATTTTCAGGAATTAGGTTGGTATGACAAAATACTTGAGTCCGCATGGCTCGGATGGCAACGTCTTCTTATTTGGGGTACATTTGCCTTTACGCTGGCTTTGACTTTTTTGTATTTAGAAAAACGAAACCTAAACTTATTTCCACGCTGGCTAATGAAACTTGGCGATGCCTCCTACTCATTATACCTGATTCAGCCCATCACACTTTTCTACGCCCACAGAATTTCTTATTATTACAATTCGCTGCTAGGCGGAGCCTTTTTTATTCTCGGAACCATATTCTCGGCAATTATTCTGCAAAAGATAGTAGAAAAACCGCTGACCGGGTTTATACGAAGAAAAGCCGAAAAGCTCTTTTTGAAAAAATAAAGCTTTTCAAGCATTCATTTCAACTCAACCCCATGCAATCCATTAAAAGTACCAAAACTTCAAGCATAAGGAATAAAATCAGTATGCTTATTATCAAAGCTCTATAAAACAAAAGCTCTATCTTTGTTCTGTCGTTAGAAGACAAAATACAAAAACAGAAAACAATATGAAATTACAATTAATTGCGGTCGTCCTTATCGTGCTCGGAATCACTAAGATTCACCGAAGGTAGGATTGTTTGCAATTATTTTAAAGATATACACAACCCCCTTTCGGTGCACCCGGAAGGGGGTTTCTTATTTTATTCAAACAAAACTCAATGGCTTATGAATGCAACTGCACAATGTCTTTTTGCCCAACGTATGGAAGGAGTACCCCGTTCGTTTATTCGTGAAATATTAAAAGTAGCCGTGTCACCCGAAGTAATTTCATTTGCCGGCGGACTGCCGAATAAGGAATTATTCCCATTGGAAGAGTTACAAGAATGTGCCGAATTTCTGTTATCCGGCTCCGACCGCAACGTCCTGCAATATGCCAACACCGAAGGCTACCTGCCCTTGCGCGAAAAGATAGCCGAACGCTACGCTCAAAAAGGATTACAGGTAAACCCCACGAACATCCTTATTACCAACGGGTCGCAACAGGGCTTGGATTTACTCGGCAAAATCTTTATCAACGAGGGCGACAGTGTGTTGATAGAAGAGCCCGGATACTTGGGAGCCATTCAAGCATTCTCCATTTTCAAACCACGGTTCACCACGGTGCCACTCACCCCTGATGGCATTGATGTGGATTTAATGCAACAGGCCATGCAAATGGATAAACCCAAGCTAGCCTATTTGATTCCTAACTTTCAGAATCCATCAGGCATTAGCTACACGGAGGAAACGAGAAAAGAAGTGGCCATCTTGTGCGAAGGAAAACCAATTTTCCTTGTAGAAGACGACCCCTATGGCGACATCCGCTTTAAAGGCCAGCGCAAGCACTCGTTCTATCATTACTTGCCGGAACAGACTATCCTGCTAGGCACGTTTTCCAAAACGGTAGTGCCCACTTTTCGCCTCGGTTGGATAGTGGCTCCCGACGATGTGATGGAGCGGCTTATCATTGCCAAACAGGCTGCCGACCTGCACACGGACAACTTTACCCAACGGCTGATACACCAATATTTATCGGATTATGATGTGGACAACCATATTGCCCGTATATGCCAACGCTATGGCAGCCAAGCCGAAGCTATGATAAACGCCATTGAGCGTTACTTCCCCAAAGAAGTACAGTTCACCCGCCCCAAAGGCGGCATGTTTCTATGGCTCACCCTGCCCGAATGGCAAAATGCCATGACCCTGTTCAACAAAGCCATCAAGGAAAACGTGGCCTTTGTACCCGGCAACCCGTTTTACGTAAACAAAACGGAGGTAAACACCTGCCGCCTCAACTTCTCCTGCTCCAACGAACAGAAAATTGAAGAAGGCATCCGCCGATTGGGGAAAGTAATGTACAGCCTATAAAAGGAAAAGAGGCAAGGATGGTTACAAATCCTTGCCTCTGTTGTATCAACAATATTTAATTCTTAGTAAGATACCTATCCATTGCAATTGCTTAGGATAAAATATAATCGTATTTTTGCACTAATTTTTGGTGTGATTCTTGTTTCACACCTCACCTGTGTATTAATTTAATATGAAAATAATAATTATAGGAACCGCCTACCCTTACCGTGGAGGCCTATCCGCTTACAACGAACGCATTGCCCTCGAATATCAAAATCAAGGACATGAAGTGGAGATATACACCTTCACCCTTCAATATCCTTCCTTTTTATTCCCAGGCAAAACGCAATATTCCACCGAACCCGCTCCGGCAGACTTAACCATCCATCGGAAAATAAGCTCTATCAACCCGTTCAACTGGCTAAAAGTGGGCTTGGAAATCAAAAAGAAACGCCCCGATTTAGTGCTCATTAAATTTTGGCTTCCGTTTATGTCGCCCTGTTTCGGAACTATTGCACACATAATCCGCCGGAATAAACACACGAAAGTGGTATCCATACTAGACAACATCATTCCACACGAGAAACGCGTAGGCGACAACCTGTTTGCCAAATACTTCGTGTCGTCAGCAGACGCCTTCGTGGCCATGTCCAAATCCGTACTGAACGACGTGAATCTTTTCGACAAGAAAAAGCCCAAAGCATTTTGCCCACACCCTTTATATGATAATTTCGGCGAAAAATTAACCCGCGAAAAAGCACTGGCTAACCTAGGTCTTTCAACGGATATACATTACATGCTCTTTTTTGGTTTCATTCGCGATTACAAAGGGCTCGATCTATTATTAAAAGCCTATGCCGATAAACGGTTCGACGGCTTAAACGTAAAACTAATTATCGGAGGAGAGTTCTATAACAATCAAGAACAATATTTCGCGTTGGAAAAAGAACTTGGCTTGCAAGGAAAAATAATTTGGGCAAACGATTTCATCCCCAACGACGAGGTGAAAAACTACTTTTGCGCAGCCGACATCATCGTGCAACCCTACAAATCAGCTACCCAAAGCGGCGTGACCCAAATAGCCTACCACTTCGAGAAGCCCATGCTAGTAACCAACGTGGGTGGCTTGGCCGAAATTGTACCCGATGGAAAGGTGGGCTACACGGTAAACCCCGACGAAAAAGATATTGCCAACGCGTTAGTTGATTTCTTTGAACACCAACGCCAGGAAGATTTTACTCAAAATATCATTCAGGAAAAACAAAAATATTCCTGGAAACGTATGACTGAAACTATTAATTCATTAATAAACCCAAAATAATGATTATTCGAAGCAAAGCTCCATTACGACTTGGATTAGCCGGAGGCGGAACCGACGTATCCCCCTACTCTGATCTTTACGGGGGAGCCATCCTCAACGCTACTATAAATATGTACGCCTATGCTACCATCGAACCAACCGACGATGGCAAGATAACATTTGAAGCTCCCAGCCTAAACATAAAAGAAGAATACGACCTGGCTTCCGAACTGCCTACCGATGGGCATTTCGTACTGCACAAAGGCGTGTACAACCGCATAGTGAAAGATTACAGCGGAAAACCCCTGTCTTTCAAAATGTCAACCTATGTAGACGCCCCAGCCGGTTCAGGTTTGGGCACCTCATCCACCTTGGTGGTAGCTATCTTGGGAGCCTTTGTAGAATGGCTTAAACTGCCGTTAGGCGAATACGACGTAGCCCACCTGGCCTATTGCATCGAACGTTGCGACCTCGCCATGTCTGGCGGAAAGCAGGATCAATACGCGGCAACCTTTGGCGGGTTCAATTTCATGGAATTCTCCAAAGACGACAAAGTAATAGTAAACCCGTTGAGAATCAAGCAAAACTTCTTAGACGAACTATCGCACAACCTATTGCTTTACTACACCAAAACAAGCCGTTTCTCATCCAAAATCATCGAGGCGCAAACCAACAATGTAATTAAGAAAAACGAAACCTCCATCGAAGCCATGCACAAGCTAAAAGAGCAATCGGTGATGATGAAAGAAGCCATCCTAAAAGGAAACGTGGATGCAATGGGCGAAATTCTTGATTTCGGTTGGCGATACAAAAAGCAAATGGCCAAAGAAATAACCAACCCCGCACTCGACAATATTTACAATACCGCGAAAGAAGCCGGGGCTACCGGGGGCAAAGTATCGGGCGCAGGCGGTGGCGGATTTATGTTCTTCTACTGCCCAGGAGTGTCACGCTACAAAGTAGCCCAGGCACTTACCAACTGCGGCGGAGAAGTGAAGTGGTACGAATTTACTACCGAAGGACTCAGAACTTGGACAATGTAACAAAACGAACTTATGACAAGAATAAAACAAGCCATACAAGAAAGCATTGATGTAAAACAACAGATTTTACACGACGATGCCCTGATAGCAACCATTGAAAAAGCAGCCGACACCCTTTACCAAGCCTTGAAAAACGGGCACAAAGTACTGTTTTGCGGCAACGGGGGCAGTGCCGCCGATGCCCAACACCTGGCTGCCGAACTGTCGGGGAGATTTTATTTCGATCGCGACCCACTCCCTGCCGAAGCCATGCACTGCAACACATCCTACATCACCGCCGTGGCCAACGATTACGGCTACGACGTAGTTTACTCCCGCATGATTAAGGGTTCGGCTTCCGAAGGCGACGTGGTGGTAGGCCTATCTACCTCAGGAAATTCGGTAAACATTATCAAAGCCTTTGAAGTAGCTAAAACAAAAGGTGTGAAATCTATCGCCCTAACCGGACTCACCGGCGGCGACATGAAAAACAGTGCCGACATCTTGATTAACGTGCCATCAAAAGACACCGCTCGTATTCAGGAATCGCACATCACCATCGGGCATATTCTGTGCGAATTGGTGGAAACAAGATTATTCGGCGCAAAATGAACCAAGCAAAAGAAGCCATTATATTAGCCGGCGGATTTGGTACCCGCCTGAAACATATTGTAAGCGATGTGCCCAAGCCTATGGCTCCCATCAACGGTACACCGTTTTTAGCCTACCTGTTGCAAAAGCTTGCCACAGCCGGGTTTGAGCATGTAATCCTCTCCACGGGCTATTTGCACGAAAAAATAGAAAGCCATTTCGGCAATGCCTTCGGGTCGTTGCGCATCTCCTATTCAGAAGAAAGCACCCCGCTAGGCACGGGTGGAGCTATACTGCTAGCCATGCAAAAGGTGGAAACCGACAACGTGTTCGTGCTAAACGGCGACACCTTATTTGATATAGATTTCAATTCGTTAGAAGAATTTCATTTTCAGCACAAAGCCCTTTTATCCATCTCCCTCAGGGAAGAAGCCGACGTGGCTCGCTACGGCTCCGTGGTGGTAAACGAAGACGGAAAAATTACAGCCTTCGCCGAAAAGAATCAAGCACACGGCAAAGGCCTAATTAACGGCGGCATTTACGTTGTGAACAAAGCATTGTTCGCTAACCTGAATATGCCCGCACAATTCTCCTTTGAAAAAGATATAATGGAAAAACTATACACCACGATGGACTTCTACGCGCTAGAGTGCAAAGCTTATTTCATTGATATAGGGGTGCCGGACGATTACAACCGGGCACAACAGGAATTTCCACAACTAACGTTTTAACCCATGAGCGCGAAAACACTTTTTCTGGATAGAGACGGCGTTATAAACCGACGCATAGTAGGCGGTTACGTGTGCCATGCAAGCGAGTTTGAATTTCTGCCCGGCGTGCTCGAAGCCCTTGCCCTCCTAGCCCCACGATTTGATTACATCTTTATTGTAACCAACCAACAAGGCATAGGCAAAGGCATCTTCACCGAAGACGATTTAGCCACCACCCACCAATACCTGATAAAAGAAGTAACCGCCACAGGCGGACGCATTGACAAAATATACTGCTGCCCCGCGCTGGAAAAAGACGGTAGCAACAACCGCAAACCCAACCCCGGCATGGGGCTTCAAGCCAAAGCGGATTACCCAGACATAGATTTTAAAAATGCCACGATGGTAGGCGATTCAAAATCGGACATGCTTTTCGGGAAAAACCTAGGGGTAAAAAACGTATTCCTTACCAACGGAGAACCGTTGACCGACGATGTGGCTGCCCTCGCCGAAGAAGTGTATGTGGATTTGTTGGATTTTGCGAAGAAATTATAATGTTAGCCCCGCCCCCTTCCCGATAGCTATCGGGAGGGGATTTAGGGGTCTTGATTTAAAACTTCTAGACAATAGATAGATTGTATATTTGCTTTGCCGTAGGCAATATATTTCAATAGAAATAAAATATAAAATCAAACCATTCCCCGGCGGGGATAGAGAATACCTTAATCCCCCACGGGGAATAGGTTCTATTGATTCAATTTTCTATTGAAATTAAAGTCCTAACGGACTAAACGCATAACATCACGACCATGAATTTGCTCGATCTTATTACCTCTACCCGCTCCTACCGTCGCTTCGATGCCAATACAGAGGTGAGCGAACAAACTTTACGCGAACTGGTGAACCTCGGCCGCCTAGCCTCCTCCGCCCGCAACTTGCAACCATTGAAATATAGGTTGGTGAATAAAAAAGACGAGCGCGATTTAGTGTTTCCCCTACTGGCATGGGCGGGTGCGCTGAAAGATTGGGACGGCCCTGCCGAACATGAGCGACCTACGGCCTACATCATCATCCTGAAAGACTCCGAAATTAGCGACAAAATTTGGTGCGACGACGGGCTGGCTATGCAAAACATCCTACTCGGAGCTACCGAAAAAGGCTTGGGCGGCTGCATCCTAGGTGCCGTGAACCGCGACAAGCTACGAACCGTCTTTGCCATCGACCCTCGCTTTGAGATTCTCTACGTGATAGCCCTAGGCAAACCCGCCGAAACAGTGGTAATTGAAGAGGTGAAAGATAACGAAACCACCTACTGGCGTGATGCAAACAGTGTGCACCATGTACCGAAACGAGGGTTGGATGAGGTGATTATTAAAAAATAGAACGGATTATTATGAATGAAGAAATTCAACTTTTCACCAATGGTCTAGCTTTCTGTGACGAAATAAATAAATTTAGTTACACACAAGACATAAGAAACTTCAACAAACTAAATGAGTTTTCAAACTCTTTTATGAAGGTGTATAATATAGAAAAAGCCAAACTACCCTATCACATAAACATCTTAGACCTGCTATGGGCAAACGAGAATGCTCATAGCCGAATCTTTGCTGAATTATTAAAACAAAAAAATGGAAATAAATTCGAGATATTAGAAAGTTTTTTAGAATATCTCGAAGAAATTAACCCGAACTTTAATTATAGGCCCAATAAACCTATAATTACTTCTGAGAAAGACCGAATTGATTTATTAATTTCAGATAAAGAATATGTTTTAATCATTGAGAATAAAATTCATTATGCTGTAGATCAAGAACATCAAATTGCCAGATACATCGAAAAGGTAAAGCCAAAAGGCTACAAAGAAAGTCAAATTTATGTTATTTACTTAACAAGAAATGAAGACAAAACCCTTACCGACCAAAGCTGGCAATCACAAGGTGCGGATTACAAAGAACGTTTTAAGGAAAGATATTTCCCTCTAACATTTAGAAACGATATTTTACCTTGGCTTAAAAACAACGTTTTACCGAACTGTAAAATAAAAGATGTGTACTTAAAATCTACACTGGAACAGTATATTGATTATTTAGAAGGAATGTTTAACTTAAGAAAAATACAGCATAAAATGAACACCGAATTGCAAGACCATATTAGAACAGTACTTGGATTCTCCACAATCCCGGAAGATAATTTTTCAAAATTAAAAGAGAAATTTTCTGAAATAGAACAGGTTAAAAATCAATTAAATTTATTGACAAAATCAGTAGAAAAAGAATGTTGGGAGAAATGGTTAAAGAATTTAAAACAGGATTTTCCTAATTTACCGATAGTAGATTATAGTAAAGCTGAACGATATGAGAAAGTAGGGGTATTAATTAATATCAAAGGATTTACATGTGCCTTTTTAATTGAAAAAGATACTAACATTTATTACGGTATTGGCAGACATAACTCATCTCTTAAGTTAAATGAAGAATTAAAAATAATATTAAAACCCTACCTTGAAGGTTTTAAGGAAACTGAATGGTGGTATGGCTGGAAATACACCTCTTTCCAGAATGCATATAGCAGATTAAAATCTCTAATAGAAGAAATAATAAAGCAAGAAGGTATATCAAAATAAAACTATTAATTAACATTAATCAAAATGAGTACAGTAAAAGCAGCATTTATTTATGTAGCCCCTGAAAATGACTACACGAAACAAAAAGTAGTAATTGATGCTCCGGTGGTAGCACTCACCGTGGTGGGGGTAAAAAACTACGATGAGGCCGAACTCGTGGCTAAACAATTAGTAGCCGAAGGCATAACCGCCATTGAGCTTTGTGCCGGCTTTGGCTTTGAAGGCACTGCACGCGTGGTAAAAGCAGTGGGAGGCAAAGCCGTGGTAGGTGCCGTTCATTTTGATTTGCATCCGGCATTCAACCACAAAAGCGGCGATACGCTGTTTGCATAAAAATGGCAAGTTCACCGAAAAGCAAAGGCTCCTGTTTTATAAAAAAGCAGAAGCCTTGGCTTTAATTTATACAGGCCGTAAATAGAGGAAATTCAGGCAGCCGTAAAGGTCTGGCGGAAGTGTTTATAGAGCCTTAATATCCTTTATTCCAACAGAATATTACACCTGCCGACCAACCATTTCGTCACGCATAGCACAAAATCCAAATTAAAGCTGTATATTTGCAGCCGATTTTAAACAAGCACACAGACCTCGAGTATTAGTCTGCAAACAACTCATTACGAGTTTCTCCCCTGTTTTTTGGAAGGGTTACGCGATTTTCTTTGAGAGAAAATGGATTGAATTTTACCGGGAAAATACTCAGAGAACGTGTAATTAACTACATTTATCAACAATGACATTTAAAGAATTAGGACTTAAAGAAGAGATTCTTCGCGCAGTAGAAGAACTCGGCTATGAGAATGCTATGCCTATACAGGAAAAGAGCATTCCGTTTATGATGAACGAAACCAAGGATTTGATTGCCTTGGCTCAAACAGGTACAGGTAAAACCGCCGGATTCGGGCTACCTATATTAAACTTATTGAAAGACGTGCGCCAAACGCAAGCATTGGTACTGGCTCCTACACGTGAGCTTTGTATCCAAATTGCTAACGACTTGAAAGGATACTCCAAATACATGAAAGGGGTAAAAGTAGTACCCGTGTATGGTGGCGAAAATATTATTACGCAATTGCGTCAATTGGATACCCCTGCTCAAATATTGGTAGCTACTCCAGGCCGATTGATCGACTTGATAGAACGCCGCAAGGTGGACTTGAGCGGCATTGACTACTTGGTATTGGATGAAGCGGACGAAATGCTCAACATGGGCTTTTTGGACGACATTACTACTATTTTGGAAAAGACGCCTGAAACTCGTCGCACCATGTTGTTCTCCGCTACAATGCCTGCGGGCATAACCAATATTTCGCGCAAGTACATGAAAGACCGCGAGGAAATTTCTATTGGTAAAAAGAATACGGGTAACGAAAACGTGGAGCATATTTATTACCTGGTACAGGCTCGCGACCGCTATTTAACCCTGAAAAGGGTGGTTGATATGAACCCTGATATTTATGGTATTGTATTTTGCCGTACCCGTCAGGAGACCAAAGATATTGCCGAAAAATTGATGAAGGATGGCTATAGTGCAGATGCACTTCATGGCGACCTTTCGCAAGCGCAACGCGACTCGGTGATGCAAAAATTCCGTATCAAAAACATACAGGTGCTGGTGGCTACCGATGTGGCTGCCCGTGGACTGGATGTGGACAGCTTAACCCATGTAATCAATTATAACCTGCCGGACGATACCGAAAGCTACACGCACCGAAGTGGCCGTACGGGTAGAGCAAATAAAAAAGGTGTTTCCGTTTCCATCATTCACTCTAAAGAAAGAGGAAAGATTCGTGAAATAGAACGCATTATCAACCGTAAGTTTGAGCAACAACAAATTCCGAACGGAATAGACGTGTGCAAAAAACAATTGTTCTACCTTATCGAACGGATGGAAAACGTGGAGGTAAACAATGAACAATTGGATCCTATGTTCCCTGAATTATTGCAGAAACTGGAATCGATGGACAAGGAAGAAATTATCAAACGCTTTGTGTCGTTGGAATTCAACCGATTCCTTGATTATTATAAAAATGCACCGGATTTGAATATCCACGAAAGAGATTCGCGCAGAGATGGCGATTTCAAAGTGGGTGGCACAAGAGGTGGTTTTTCTAAATTACGCCTGAAAATCAATTTAGGTGAAAAAGAAAGCTTCTCGCCAAGTCGTTTGCTTGGCATGCTTAACGATGCCACGGGCGATAAAAGTATCAACGTGAGCGGCATTGAAGTAACTTCTAAATTTACCTTCTTTGATGTATCGGCTGAGGATGCCGACAGGGTAATGACTGCCTTTAACGACCTAGGCGGCGAAGCCCGTGTAGATGTGGCCAAAGGTGGCCGTGGCAATGGTGGAGGCCGTGATGGCGGATATCGTGGCGGCAACAGTGGCGGTGGCGGATATAGAGGAAACTCTTCCGGCGGTGGTGGCGGTTACCGTGGACGCAGCGAAAGCAGCAGCAACGGCGGCGGTGGCGACAAGCCTTGGCGCAAAGACCGCAATAGTGGCGGCGGTGGCGGCGACTATAAACGCAAAGAAGGTTCAAGTGGTGGCGATGGTGCCCGCAGAAAAAGATATTAGGCCTTTTATCACAACATAAAAATAGCCGGAAATTTAATTTCCGGCTATTTTCTTTATGCTAAGTTTCTGTCCATAATTTACTAGAAATTGATTTTTCCAAACTGATATTTTTTACCGTCGGGCATTACATCCATCATCAAAATTCCATCGGGAAGCGGATAATAAAATGCGGTGTTCAAATTCATATTGAAAAAGATTCCTTTTTGGAAGCTATACAAAGGAAGTCCGTACTTTTTATCGCTAAAAATTAAATCGCCATTAGGTTCAACCACATATAAAAATGTTGGAACTAGTGTTTTCGACTCAAAGTCTTTGAGATGGTGTACACTTCCATCCGCTTCTTTCCATCCGTTAAGAATACCGGTAGTAAGATCCAATCCAAAAAATTGAGTGTTGTTATACAATATGTATAATCTATCGTTTACACACCCATACACAAAGGAATCCCATCTTTTATCATTATCGGGAGTAGTACATTTTTCTCTTTTATCAATAGTTCTAATCCAAGCTCGGGTACCATCGGGTTTTATACAAGCCACCTTAATGTCGGTAGTGTTAAATTGACGATCATAATTCATTCCACCATGACTAGCCATTTGTCCTGGAGTCTGAGGCCCTTGAGGTGCTGCTGATGGCACATTCGTAGCATCTTCCCATTCTGAAATTATAAGAACATTACCATTCGCTTGAGTCTCAATACCGCGTAGTTTATAATAGGAAAATGAGTCATCTTCTTTTTCCTTCTTGGCTACATCGCCATATCCGGGTTTTGCATTGGCTTCAATAGCCTGTGTTTTTGTATTAACACGCACGTAGAACAAGCCGGTGGGAGTCATTTCCACCTTAGTGAAAAGGAAGCCTGCAAAGAGAATATCACCCGAAGGGGTAAACATAAAGCGACGTTGTTCGCTGATTGTTTTTTCACCCATATCAAGCGGATTTTCTTTCCATTCGCCTGATGTTAAATTGTAGGTGTACAGATTAAATTCAAACTTCTTTTTATCACTGACATATCGCTCTACAACGTAAGCGTTTCCAGTGTTGTCCACCAGCATGTCTGTTTCACAGCCTTTCTTGCTGTCAAAGCTCAACTCGGTTTCCTTGGTGCCCAACTCCTTCATGGTTTGCGTGTCGAACACACGAAGGCGCAATTTTGCTTTTTGTTCTTTCGCCTCAGGAAACGTGGTTAACAGCAACAGCTTTGTTTTGTCAGGCGAAACAGCTACATCATACAGACCGGGATTACTACCTTTTTCAGCCGTAATGGATTCTAGTTTGATGTCTGTTTTGTCAATATCCCCGTTGGAGGACATTACTCTGGCTATATAAGAGCTTTCCTTGGTTGCTTTATTATAGCCGGAATAGAATAGAAGGAAACGGTCTTGCAGGGGAAGTATTTTTCTAAACAAAATACCATTTCCCCATACGCCTTCGGCTGAAGGTATTTCTTTGGAATAAACGAACTTATTGGATTGATCGTATTTTTCCAACCAATTGCCTTGCACTTCCACAAAACCTACCGTTTTTCGGTGAACGTAAAAGATTCCGGGTTCGTCGGTCAGCATTATTTTTTGAATCTTAGCTGCTTTTATGGCCGGTTCATCAACCGGTTCACCCCATTTTACAATAGGCTCCTGAGAGTAGATTGCCTGCGTGAGTAAACAAACTAATAAAAGATTAAAATATCTCTTCATCATTATTTAGCATTATTTTTTTCATACCAGGCATTATATTCTGCTATGATTTTTTCAAGATCTAACATTCCATAGCCTTTTTCTTTGTTGGTTACTTTTGCTGCCAGTTCGGCATCATCGCTTACCATAGCACTTATTTTCTTGGCAAATCCGATAGCAAGGTCAGCCAATTCTACTGGTTTATCATCTCCTTTTTGATAAATAACTTTGCTTTTATAAGTTGGTTCCAACCCGTGGATGTAACCTTCCTGATCGTACCATGTATATCGGGCAATATGACCATCACTAGCTAACAACACGAAGCTAAGTGGTTTTGAGGAAAGACCTCCGCTATAATGCATGCTTCTATATACCTTGTCGGCTATCTTGTATTCTTTCAAGTCGGCAGGTTTGTACTCAGTTTTTGTTTTTTTGTCCTTGGGGTCAGTATAAAATTCAACCACATTCTGGTTGCTGTTACCTACGCCTTCCAGGCCGGCACGAGCTTTGGCTTTAATATAGCCTTCCTGTTTTGTACCATCGGTTTTTATAATATAACCCGGATACTTGGTTCCCGTGGAATAAACAGATACCGACCAGTCTTGAGCATACGCGCCCATTGCCAAAAACAGGCAAAATAAAATTGAAATAGCAGTTTTTTTCATAATTAATTGGTTTTTGATAAATTTATAAATCTTGTTTTTGAATCTTATCGGATGGAATATATTGTTCTACTTTCTTTAGTTCGGAAGGCAAAATATCAGAGGGTACAATTAGCGTTTTCAAACTTTGTGCGTTCTGAAGTTGTTTTGCTATGGTTGCATAATCGCAACGCACTAATTTTAATATGATATTATTTTTCATGGCTAACAGAGGGGACACATCCACGCTGTTTCTATCGCCACTAATGTAAAGATATTCCACGATAGGGTGGAAAAAGTTTTAGGAAGAGCCTTTATTTTATTACAATCATTCAGATATAAAGCATGCAATTGAGATAACCCACCAATATCGTCGGGGATGGAAACGGCATCTCTCAATTCCAATTTAAGCTCTTCCACCTTTTCCATGCCACATACTTCGGCAGGAAATACTTTGAAATTAACCATACCTGTAATGCTCACATCTTTTACCTGTTTAAGCAAGGCAAAAGATGGATGCAGTTTGGTTATTTTACCCACCTGCGCCCTGAGTACAAATAAGTTTTGCAAGCCACTTATATCGGGTAGCACGGGAAGGCTTTCGGTGTAAAGTTCCAATTGGTTTAATGATTCGATTTTGCCAATAACGTCGGGCAACAGCTTTACCATCTTATCCGCAACGATTAAAATTTCCAACTTATTAAATCGAGGAAAAGCTTCCAGCATGCTGTTGTAATCGCATTTTGTTATTTCAAGTCCCTTCAATCTTTCCGGGTGCTTTACAAAAGGCATCAACTTGGCATCGTTAATAGAAAGATATTCCAGTTGGGGCAACTGGTCACACAACGTAAAAAAAGCTTCCAAGGCTTGATTGGAAAGATAAAAACCGCCTGCTACAAAGCCTTCATCGAGAAACAAATATTTAAGATTTTTGAATTCTTTGATTGCCAGCATATTTTTAGTGTTGGCATTTACTTTCAAAGCCATTACGCTATCGGCAGGAACTTTCATGGCTGCCTCTACATTTTGATAACAACGAATATTCCAGGTGTAAACAGCATTGTTGTAGGGTGATGGGTACCCAAAGCTGTAATTCTGCGCTGTAATGGTTGCTGCGGAAACAATCAGCAGTAGGGTAACGGTGAGGAATTTAAACATATATATCTGTCTATTATTTTTCTTAGTAGAGAGAATAGACAAATATATCTAATTAAAAAATAGCAAAGCATCGCCTAATAGGGTGTTTTTTTACTTTTCAGCTCCTGTTTATGTTAAAAAAAGAGCAATTCGTTTTTGAATTGCTCTTTTGTATTTTTTTATTTATCACTCAAACTAACCGTTACGGGGTTGGTTACATTCTTTTTCCAATCCTCTAAATATTTGAAGAAGTCTTCGGCTTTTTTGAATCCTTTCTTTTCCTTCAGGGCTGTTGCCGTAAGGTAATAAGTAATCGTCGGCTGGTTGTTATTACCAATCAGCATCAGGTGATTTGCCTTATCCTCGGCCTGTTGCTTGGTATATTGAGTTGGTACCACCACGCCCAGGCCAACGGTTTGCTTTCCGTATTTGGCCTTTTCAGGTTCGGTCATAGGCATATCTGTACCCCACACACCTACCAATCCTGCTTTGTCGGTATAAAATTTTTCTTCAGGCAGTTTTTGCACACCGGTACAGAATATCAAGCTATCCTTGAAATCGGGATCGAACAAAACCTGCACCTCGCAATCGCGATGACGTGCATACTGAATGTAACGAATTTTAGCATGGATGCTTTGGCCTTGATACTGCCATCCTTCCACTTCAATTTCTACCACGTTGCGGAGATTCCCAGTGGCCACGATACGTTGGGTGCGCTTGCTTACCTGATCGAAATGCAATGCACTTTGTCCATCCCAACCTTTAAAAGTCCCCACGCCTACACTGCCTTTTACAAGCAGCACATCGTCGCCAAAACCTTGTGCCAACTGATCTTCTGTTGGGTACCATTGTGTTTGCGCAAGCTCCAGTTGTGGTTTTACCTTGCCATACACGTCCACGGTTTGTTTTTTATCAAAGTACAAACGGTATGCAACCAGGTTGGTTTCAAAAGCCACCCCGTGATGGTACATCTGGTTGTACATGTCGTCTTTATCCGACGATTCCTCGGTTACCATTTCATGTGTTTCCCGGTTGTCTATCTTTACCCGTTTCACCATTTCGGCATATACTTCTTTCTCGAAGTTAGGACGTTTGAAATTTTGTGGCAACGTGCGTACCAATAGTTTTTCTTTTCCTTTGGCTTTCAAATTCACTAGGAAAGCCACTTCATCGGGTGTGCCATCCTTATCCAAATCGTCGTACTGCGAAAAGATTTCTTTGCTTCCGTCAAAGATTCCGATTTGCTGTCCGTTGTATTTTTTTATTTGAGCCGTAATGTCGCTTATCTTCAATACCACGGGTACATCTTTACGAGCAAAGTCGGATGGATTTTCCACCGTGATATAAGCATACGTACCGGGAGTTAAATCGTTATCTCCGGCATATACACCCAACGGCAACAATAGTGATAGGGAGAGAAATAGAAATGTTTTTTTCATAATTATTTTCGAATTTGAAGTTATAAAAACAGAAGTTATGAAGGTATAAAATTCAAAATAAGACAGCGAATGGTCTGTATATTTCTTCTTTTCTTCTTAATTTCTGTATTCCATATTCTGTATTCTTATTTATTAATTTCCAATGTTGACTGCAAGTTTTCTTTTTTCAACTTCATGTTTTTCATCGTAATTTTTTTAGATGTTTCACCATCAATTTTCACCACATCGTTTTGCGGGTTGGGTGATGAAACATTATCTACAAGCACATTTTTTACATTGTGCAACGTAAGCATCGGGCCTTGGGCTGCATTGATGGTAATATTGTGCAAATTAATACCGTCGCTTTCGGCTAGAGTACCTCCATTTTCGGAAGTCACGGCAATGTTATCCAAATTGATGTTTTTTACATTCATTTCGGGTAAGCCGTTGAAAAACAATGCACGATAAGCTCCGTTGCAGGTTATATTTTTAATATAGATATTCCGAAATTCAGGTGTTTCCTCTGTAACAGGTTTAAAGGTATGGTCTTGATTCTTCTCATTAGCCACTGCTCCCTTACCATGATTTCCACCGTAAAACAGGTCAAAGATAATAGGATCCGTTTCAATATTCAACATGTTGATATTACTAATGTAAATATTTTCCACGACTCCACCCCTACCTCGTTTACTTTTAAAACGAAGTCCGGCATCGGTACCCATAAACAGGCAATTGTCCACATACACGTTCTTCACACCGCTGGACATTTCGCTACCTACCACAAAACCTCCATGACCATGATAAACCACGCATTTGTACACTACTAAATTTTCAGTAGGCATGGCCAGTTTACGTCCCTCGGCATCTTTACCCGATTTGATGCAAATACCATCATCGCCGGCATCGAAACTGGAATTGTATATCAAAGAATTTTTGCAAGATTCCAAATCAATGCCATCGCCGTTTTGAGCATACCAGGGATTGCGAACGGTAACATTAAGTATTTGCACGTTGGTACTCATAAACGGGTGCAAACACCACGCCGGCGAGTTTTGGAAGGTAACACCGTCTATTATCACGTCTTCGCAATGGATAAAATCCAACATAACGGGGCGCAGAAAATCTTTTATTTCCAACCAACCTTCCTCTGATGCCACCTTGGGTACGTTTAACTCAAAAATGAGCGGAATGGCTTTTTTGTAGCTTTCGGATGGATACCAAACGTTTCCTTGATCATTTAGCACTCCACCGGAGGCAATTAGTGCCTTCCACTGGGGTTCGGTAGTTTTGTTTTTACCTACGGCACGCCAGGCATCGCCTCCGCCATCTAGTACTCCCTCGCCTGTAATGGCAATATTCTTTACATCACGAGCCGTGAGGGGCGACATGCAACGGCGGGTGTCCAACCCTTCAAAATTTGTTTTTACAATGGGATACTTGCTCTTATCTTTAGAAAAGGTAATCAAGGCTCCTTTTTCTACATGCAGGTTGATGTTACTTTTAAACACGATAGGTCCCGTAAGCCACTGCCCTATAGGTACTATCACCGTGCCACCGCCTTTGGCCGACACAGCATTAATGGCTTTAGCAAATGCTTCGGTGTTGTCGGAAATGCCATCTCCTTTGGCTCCAAAATCGGTAATGCTTACCTTGTTGTTGGGGAAGTCGATTGACCTTAACGGTTCCATTTTAAAAGGAAGATTTTTGTAAAAATCATCCGGCAATGCTTGCTGAGCAGAACTCAGTAACGAGGAACCTAACGCTAAAAGAATAAATAAAAATCGAAATGTGTGTGTGTTCATAATTATTAAATTATTAAAAACATGGTACGGGAAATAAAGGCTAAAGCAACAAAACCCAAAATTATATAGAGAATAGTATTGTCTATGCGGTAAATCTCTCTAACCTCTTTTTTACACATAAGTACCATTATTCCACCGTGCAGCAGCAACATAACTATATTGAGTATATAAAGAAACAATTGTGACGGATAGCCGAATACATCAAAAAAGGATGAATAAAAATGATACGAGGCATATAGCAAAAACAATATCCAACCCAGTTTCTTTTTTTTATAAAATAAAAATGCAACAAGAAAAATAATTCCTAACCGCCACAGACAACCGATGATAAGTACCGCCTTAACTAAAATGTCACCATCCATTACATTACACAACAGGTTCTCGGCAAATTCAATCAAAATAACGGCAACAACTAAAAACAGCAACAGGTAAATTGTTGTTGTCATTTTCTCCACTCGCGTTTCCGACCGATGAATGAGGTTCAAGAATGACGACCACGTTGAAACTTTCTTAGGTATGTCCTCATCAGGGGTTTCCTGATTTTGGCTTCTCCTTTCATTTTCAAGCTCTTCTTTTGCCTGCGCTATTTCTTCGAACGAAATTTCCCTCGATTCGAGTTCTTTCTTAGCCGAATAAACAACAATTGAGCTACTCTTTTTGTCCTCAATTATCAGCAACAGTTCTTTAACTGAATATCCTATATATTTATCGTCCAATTCTCTCATTATAATATCTATTATTTTTCCACGCGGAACCAGTCAATATCCACCCATCCGCCGTCGTTCGACCATTTGGGGCGTTGGCACACGAAGCCTATTTTGGCACCTATCCAGCGTCCGGGTTTAGCAGTAAAACTGCTGCCTATTGATTTAAAGTTTTTGCCATCCGTGCTGTAAAAGAATTTACACGCCGCACCCTCTTTCACTTGTATTCTCAAGTAAACCGTTCCATCCTGAAGTGTTTCGGAAGCATTCGTTTTTTCGGCAGTTCCTTTATTTGCCTTGAGGCACTCTATCTGATTTAATTTTAATCCGGTAGCGGTGTTTTCAATACTAAGCATTGCGTAATCCTCACCCATCATCACGAAGCCAACCCGTTCGCCCGTGTAGCGTTTATCGGGCGAGAACGTTACTTTCGTGGTGGCGGTAAATTCCCGCGCAGGCAGTTTTTGCAACAGCAGGTTGGGTACGTCCCACAGGTTTTTCACGCTATCGGTAAACACGGAATACAAGCGTAAAGAGCCTTTCAGCAAATTGGCGTAACTCCACACCGCTTGTGGGTTGGCATGCCACTGCCATTGCAGCCCTAAATCCAACGAGTTAAATTCATCGCTTTCCACGGGAGTTTCCACCGGGTAGGTTTTGCCCACGTTGGGCTTCTTGTAGGTTGCAACAGGTTGGCCGCAGCCATCGCCATCGGGGTCGTTGCCTATCACAGGCCAATCGTTTTTCCACACCATAGGTTCCAAATGCGGGATACGCCCGTAGGCATCCACATCCTGAAAATGAATAAACCAGTCCTCGCCCGTTTTGGTATCCACCCAAGCTCCTTGATGAGGCCCGTTCACGTTGGTTTTACCTTGTGCAAGCACTATCTTTTCTTCGTAAGGCCCCCAAATGTTTTTGGAGCGAAGCACGAGTTGCCAACCGGGCTTCACACCACCGGCGGGTGCAAAAATATAATAATACCCGTTGCGTTTATATAGCTTGGTACCTTCCACTGTGGGGTTCTTCTCGTGCCCATCGTAAATAATTTTGTCTTCGCCAATGGTTTTGATACCGTCGGCCGACAGGCGAAACATGCCCAGTATGCTTTTGCTACCGATGCGGGAACCTACATAGCCATGAGACAGATAGGCATTGCCATCCTCATCCCACAGCGGGCAGCAATCCTCCAAGCCTTTGGCATTTGTTACCATCACGGGCTGGCTCCATTCCCCTCGTGGGTCTTTGCTCTTTACCATATACAGGCCAAAATCAGGGTCGCCCCAATAGATGTAATATTCGCCGTTGTGAAAGCGGATGGATGGTGCCCACACGCCATTGCCATGCTGAATGCGGTTATACACTGATTCGGGTGTTTGCTTTTTCAAAGCGTAACCTACCACCTGCCAGTTTACCAAATCGTTGGAATGCAGGATAGGCAAGCCGGGTATGCAGTTGAAACTAGAGGAAACCATATAGTAATCGTCGCCCACACGGCACGCGTCAGGGTCGGAATAGTCGGCATAGAGGATGGGGTTTTTGTAAGTACCGTCGCCGTTGTCGGCCACCCAAACCTTGGAGACATAAGGTGTTTGTGCACCCACTATTATTGGCACAAATAATATAATAAAAAATAATACTTTTTTCATAATGTTCTTTATTTATGTCTTCAAGCCAGACAGGCTTTTACTTTTTTGCTACAGCTCAAAAAAGTAAACAAAAAAAGCCGTCACTTAGCCTGCAAACCTAAAAATGATCTGCATTTCGCTAAAATCATCAAACTCCTCCCTCACGGTCGTCAAACAATGATGATTTCTCAACGCTTCATTTCGACCATTTTCTTAACGGTTTCCAGCCAAGGCGAAAGATAGCCTCTCTACACCATTTTAAGTAAAATCCCGAAAAAGCAGCCATTCTTCTGCTTCGCGGGATTTGTATGTGATTTTTATTTCGTTTTGCCTTCGTCCAGCGTGTGGTCGATGGTGTTTTTCAAATCGTTCAAGCCCTGAACGGGAACTGTGTATTGCAATTTCACTGACGATGCCGGTTTCAAATTGTCCACCAACGGCTTGATGCCCAATTGCTGCAACCCTTCCACAAACTCACGGGCCATTTCCATAGCTCCGGCGGGCTTGAAATGGGTATTGTCTTCATTCCCATTCGGGTATTTTTCACACTCGCCCGGTTTCACATGCATATAATATTGCTTGGAGCCTTCGTTACCTGCATTTATCACAAAATCCATGCTGCTATGCTGCATATCCACCAAATAAACTTTCATCTCTTTGGCTACCTGACGCACTAAGCTTGGATAAACGCCATGTTGATCTACAAAGTTACTATCCTTGTCAAATTTGCGGCGTTCCACAGGGGTGCACAGGATTGGGATAGCTCCTTTAGCACGTACATCGGACACAAAACGTTCGAGGTTTTTCTTGTAATCGGCTGGTGGTGTGTATCTATCCACTTTTTGTTTGCTTTGGTCGTTATGCCCGAATTGAATTACCACGTAGTCGCCGTCGCTCACCCGGTTTATCAGGAAGTCCCAACGACCTTCGCTAATGAAGGTACGGCTACTACGTCCGTTGCGGGCATGATTTTCAATCACCACATCATCATTAAAATAAGAAGGCAACACCATGCCCCATCCTGTTTCGGGAAAGGCTTTCTTTTCTTTATCGGCCATGGTGGAGTCGCCGGCTAAAAATATTTTTACTGGTTTTTGTTTCATCGAGATAAAACCGGCTGCCATCAAAACAGCCAACGAACAAAGAATGATCTTTTTCATATACATTAAATATTTGAACGCGAATTACACAAAAAGACTACATGCACATTTTTCAACCTATTTATTTTGTGCCATTTGTGTAATTTGTGTTCCGTTTTTACTTACACATTTTGCTCATTTCCAAGCAGGCCATGATAAAAGGGCCGATTACCTTGGGGTCGTCGTTGCGTACGGGTTCGCCTATGTAGTAGGCAAACGAACCGTCGCGATATGGCTTACCACCCAACCCGGCTACCGAGCAGGCTTTGGTTATAGAGGTGGTGCCATCGGCGTTTTGCTGGGTGGCATTCTTGATAAACCCGTCGAAAGCCTTACTGGCTATTTTGCTATATTCCTTCGGTAAATATTTTTTGTTTACGCCTTTGGCTATGGCATAGATAAACATGGCGGTGGAGGATGATTCTACATAGTTGCCATCCCTGCGAGGTTGGTCGGTTACTTGAAACCACATGCCGGTAATGGGGTCTTGAAAAGTACCTAAGGCTTTTGTTAATCGGTTCAGGTTGGTGATAATAGCAGCCCGTTGCGGATGGTTTTTAGGCAGATAATCCAATACATCCACCATCGCCATCATATACCATCCTATGCTTCGACTCCAAAAGTTAGGCGAATGTCCGGTTTTAGGGTCAGCCCATTGTTGCGTTTTACTTTCGTCCCACGCGTGGAAGTTCAAGCCCGTGCGGTCGTCGTAAGTAACCCTGTCGCCTACCACTAATTGTTTAGCGGCATCGTCAAAAGCAGTCATCGGCTCATTGAACTCCTTGGCACATTGGGCGTAGAAAGGAGCTCCCATGTAAAGGCCGTCCAGCCAAACCTGATCGTTGTAAATCTTTTTGTGCCAGTACACCCCTACCGAAGTGCGAGGATGTGTATCCAATTGTCCGCGAAGCATCTTCACGGCTTTCAAATATTTTTCATCTTTGGTGAAATGGTACATATCCAACAGAAATTTTCCGCCGTTCAATTTATCCAAACTGTAGTCGGACACTTTGTAGGTGAGAATTTCGCCACCGGGTTGCACAAAATAATCGGCAAAGGTTTTTACATATTTATAATAGGTACTATCCTTTGTTTGTACAAAAAGCAAGGTTAAGGATTTTGCCACCAAGCCTTGCGTATAATCCCACTTGGGTTGCTTTACAAAATCGGCCTGCCACAGTTCGGGGTTATGTTTCATTTCCGAATTAGCTATGGTTATAGCCCATTGGGTGTATATATCAGGCTTTTTAGCTGCCGGGAGAGATGATGAGCATAAGGATAAAACAGATAGAAGTAGTAATGATTTTATAATTCTCATAAGTAACGATTTAGGTATATTTATTTTCGCGTTTCAAATATAAGGTTTTTACCATAGAACAGCCTTTGAAATTTTTGCATTAACTGTTCGCGTGGGAAAATAATATTTCTGATAGTGAAAGAATTATTGAACAACAAAAATTATTCCATTTTTAGCTTATTTCTTTTTCAAATATTTTTTAGTTTTTGGTTGGATATAAAAATAAATTTATTATTTTTGAGAAAGACTAAAAACACTTTTTCCTGTTTGTTGTTCTATTATATAGAGAAGATAATATTTTATTTTTTTATAAAAACAATTTTAATACAGACAATTATGGAAAATTCAAAAGACACAGTTAAACTTGTCGGCGCATTATTGCTTGGAGCTCTTGTAGGTGGAGCCATTGGTGTTCTATTTGCTCCCGACAAAGGAAGTGAAACCCGCAGTAAACTGGCAAACAGTGCTAAAGATTTAGCCGAAGACCTGAAAAAGAAAATTATTAAAAAAGGGCCGGAAGCTGAAAATGCAGAATAAAAAGCTTACTGACGAACCGAACAAGGCATCGAACCCAAACAAGGTGGATAGCCGGAGCACAATATAAAATGGGTCAACCTAAAGTTTTTAATAAGGCTTTGTGGTTGACCAATTTTTTAATAGGACTAAATTATTATCAAAAAAATAACACGCTTATGCAAGAAGATGTAAAAATGGAGGAACTCACCGAGAACCTTAAGAAATATGTCAATACCAATTACGAACTATTTAAGCTACAGGCTGCCGAACGGGCTTCGGTACTGGGAGCCGGGTTAATAGGCTGGGCTATCATCGGGTTCGTCGTTGTTTTGTTCGTGTTCTTTCTTAGTTTGTGCTTGGGCTTCTACCTTTCGGCACTACTGAACAATCCATATGCGGGGTTTGTTATCATAACCAGCTTTTATCTGCTCGTGGGTGTGGTATTAATTCTCTGCCGGAAAAAATTATTAGAAGGTCCTCTTCGTGAAAAAATAGTTCGGATTATTTTTAGTAAAAATTAAACTACGATGGATATGGAAGCTAAACAAATTCAAATATCAAGTTACGACGACTTGATAAAACAAATAAACGAACTAAAGGAAGAAAAAAGCCTTCAGGAAGAAGAGCTAAAAGAATCGTTCAGCCGCTTTATGGATTCTCTCAACCCCATTACCCGCTTCAAAGAATCGATTCACCGACTGGCCACGGATTCCGATTTGTATATGGACTTGGCCAAAGCGGGACTTAACATAAGCCTACGTTTTGTATTAAACCACCTGTCGAAGAAAAAGCAAGCTGGCAACAGCTTTTTAGGCTCTGCCCTGATTGAAAACCTATCGGCTTGGATTGCTAACGGAAATTTAACGCAAATTTTCGCGGCTATCCGCAATCACTTCCACCCAATAGCCGAAACAGAAGAAGAACTATAAATTTATCAGGCAATATATATACGAATTGTACGTTTAATTTTTAAAATTATTTAGAAGATCAATCTGCGACACTCATAAAGAATCAAGGCAAAACAAGGAATTGCCCTGATTTAGTTGTGTTTGATTGTCTTAAAAATGATATTTTATTCAAACAAACTAAGCCTTATACTATAATTTATTTGATATTTTCAATACTTTTGTAGGCAAAATTTATTTCAAGGATAGAATTAACAATCAAACAAATAGAATTAACGACACACTTCGCATGAAAAAAATTCTTATTTATTCCACGGCAATTCTTTTTTCGCTGCTATCGTTTGTAGGATGCAAAAATGGAGATGATATCACTACCGAAGATGCTTTTAACGGAACTTGGCAATATACTAGCACTTACTCCATAGTAAACGGCTATGACTTGAGTTCTTCGGTAACAAACGGCGAAACTTATTCTTTCGACAGCAATCATGTTTTGTATATTATGGGCGACACCGTAAACCAAAAAGGATCTTATTCCGTAAAAGACGGCATTATTTCGTACACCGACGAAAGTGGTAGTTATAAAACCAAAGAATACAAAATACAAGGCAATAAATTATACATATACGAAAGCACTACTACAGCCACAGGAGGTACTTCCGAAAAAGGATTTATCCTAACTCGGAAAAGCAGTGTCGTTACCACTACAAATTCAAGCACTAGCTTGATAGGCACATGGAAAGATACAAAAGATTACCTTATCATAAACGGTATTAAAACCGATACTGCAACAACACCAGATTCCGTCACATTCAATTCAGATGGCACTTTTGTTTCTGTTGGTTCAAATTTCACTGTTCCAGATAAAGGCACCTACACGGTAAGTGGTAATAAAATCACAATAACCTCAAGTACTGATGCCAGTTATGTGGCAATATGTTACTATAAATTTGAAAATGAAAATCTTAATTTATACCAAATAAATTCAGACTTAGGTATAGACATAACAGCCGGAGGCATTTTCAAAAGGCAATAGATTAAAATCATTATACCTAATCAGAAGAACAGGATTTGAGAATCATCTCAAATCCTGTTCTTGTTTTAACTATCTCACAAACAAACAGCCTCCGTTAAAAAATAAAAAACAATACACCTTGCATTAATCTTTTCGGTAACTTTGTACTTTATTAGATAAAATGAAAAAAGCAGCCTCCATATTAATAGCGGGTATTATGCTCCTTTCGGGGATGCACCTTAGCGTGGCAAATCATATTTGCGGAGGCCGTCACGTGGCTACCAAAATATCATTATCAGGCGAACGGGCTACTTGCGGAATGAAAAATGATGTGGACGAAAAAGCCCATCAAACGCTGGTAAAGCAAAATTGCTGTCATAATGAAATTGCTCAACTTACCGTAGATCCTAATTACGAGCAAAGCACTTTCAGCACTCCTATAGTAAAAGAATATCAATTATTGGCAACAAACCCTCTTGGGTTCACCGCCCTCTCTATTGTACCTATATCAACAACAGCTATACGCACGAATGAATTTCCTCCCGGAAATGAATTGGCGAGCAAGGTAAACTTGTCGTCCATTTGTGTTTTTCGTATTTAAACTTCCATCCTTCATCGTTTAGGAGATAGCTATTTTTGCTGTTTCCCGAACTTTCGTTTTCTCATCTGTGTTTTATCCTCGTGTAAGGATAAGATGCAACACAACTATATCTTTAATCCATTTAATAAATTATTCGTATGAAAACTATATTAACAGCCCTTTTTATAGGCGTATTAGCCATCACTGTATCTGCTCAACAAGCCAAAACGATTGCTTCAAAAGCACAATCGTCAGCTAAAACTACCGTAACCCAAACCTTGAAAGTTTCTGGCAATTGCGGCACCTGTAAAGCTCGAATTGAAAAAGCCGCGTCAACAGCCGGAGCAACCAAGGCAGATTGGAACTCATCCAAACAAGTATTAACCGTAAGTTTTGATTCAAAAAAAACCTCACTCGACAAAATAGCAAAACAAATTGCCGCCGTGGGGCATGACAACGAAAAGTACAAAGCAACTGATAAAACCTATCAAGCATTACCCGGTTGCTGCCAGTACAAACGCAACTAATCATCTGTTCTTTTATAAATATGCATTCAAAAATTAATTTAGTATGAAAAAAGTAGTTTTATTTTTAGCCTTAGCCGCTTTCTTGGTAGCTGGAACAACCGCTTGTAGCGGAGGCAAAAAAGCTGAAGCAAAGACGTCTGAAACAAAGACAGCCGTGATTTACACCTGCCCGATGCACCCTGAAGTGCAAAGTGACAAACCAGGTAAATGCCCAAAATGCGGCATGGACTTGGTTGAAAAGAAATAGGTATGAATAAATATGAACTACCCCTAAATCCCCTAAAGGGGACTTTAGATTAATCCAAACTGTTTGCAAATACAATAGTCCCCTTTAAGGGGTTGGGGGTAATTTATGAAAAGAACAACAAGATGATTAATAGAATTGTAAAATATTTCATGGATAACCGGCTCATTACCTACATCCTGCTTATTGCTTTCGTGGTAGGCGGACTGGTAACCATGCCGTTTAACTGGAACGCAGGATTCTTGCCGCGCAACCCCGTGCCCGTGGATGCCATACCCGACATCGGCGACAATCAGCAGATTGTAGCCACAGAATGGATGGGGCGTTCGCCCAAGGATGTGCAGGATCAGATTACCTACCCCCTTTCCGCCGCGCTAGAAGGCATACCGGGGGTAAAAACGATTCGTAGCAGCTCCATGTTCGGGATGTCCTTTATCTACATTATTTTCAAGGACAACGTGGAGTTCTATTGGAGCCGTTCGCGCATATTGGAAAAACTCAACTCGCTACCTGCCGGCACCTTGCCCACCGGAGTGCAGCCCTCGCTGGGTCCTGATGCCACCGCCTTAGGCCAAATATATTGGTACACGCTGGAAGGCCGAAACCCGAAAACGGGGAAACCCGCCGGAGGATGGAGCCCCGAAGAGTTGCGCACCATTCAAGACTATTACGTGCGTTACGGGCTCACTTCCGCCGAAGGAGTTTCCGAAGTAGCTTCCGTGGGTGGATTTGTAAAAGAGTATCAGGTGGATTTGAACCCCGAAGCCCTGAAAGCCTACAACGTGAGCGTGATGGATGTGATGACCGCCGTGAAAAAGAGTAACCTCGACATTGGTGCCGAAACGGTGGAAATGAACAAGGTGGAATACATTATACGTGGGCTGGGGTATATTAAAAACCTGGACGACCTGGAAAATTCCGTCGTCACCGTGCGGAATAACGTGCCGGTGCGCATCAAGGATGTGGCACGGGTAAACTTTGGCCCGGCTACCCGCCGTGGCGGACTGGACAAGGGCGGTGCGGAAGCCGTGGGTGGTGTAATTGTAGCCCGTTACGGATCCAACCCGATGGAGGTAATAAATAATGTAAAAGATAAAATTAAGGAAATACAAGGCGGCTTGCCTCAAAAGGTGTTGCCCGACGGAACGGTTTCCAAGGTAAGCGTCGTGCCGTTCTACGATCGCACGGGCTTGATTAAGGAAACCATCGGCACGCTGGAATCAGCCCTCTCGCACGAAATTTTAATCAGTATCATCGTCATTATCGTGCTGGTGGTAAACCTGCGGGCATCGTTTATCGTTTCACTCCTGTTACCTATCGGGGTGCTGATGACCTTTATCCTGATGAAATTTTTCGGCGTGGAAGCCAATATCGTGGCCTTGTCCGGCATTGCCATTGCCATCGGGGTAATGGTGGACATAGGCATCGTGGATGTGGAGAATATTATCCGGCATCTGGAAATGCCCGAAAACCACAACGCACGGGGTAAAACACTTTTCAGCCTCATCTACACGGCCACTACCGAAGTGAGGGCAGCCGTGGTTACGGCACTGGCTACCACCGTGGTGAGTTTCCTACCCGTGTTCGCGATGGAAGCGGCGGAAGGAAAGCTATTCCGCCCATTGGCTTTTACCAAAACATTTGCCTTGCTATCATCCTTTATGCTCGGCATGATTGTGCTGCCCACGCTGGCCTACCTCGTTTTTTCCATCAAAATAGATAAAAAGAAAATAGGCCGCTATGTAAACGGAGCCATCATTGTGTTGGGTTTAGCCGCCATTATTGGTTGGCAAACATGGACGGCGGTGGTGCTGATAGCCGTGGGTATTAACAACCTGTTGGCCTCACGCTGGCGGGACGAGCGAAAAGAATATCCAAGCTATATCAATATCGGCCTCACGCTACTGGTAGCCGTGTACTACCTCACCATCGAATGGCTACCGTTGGGGGCACACAACAGCACGCTGGTAAACTTTTTATTCGTTACGGGTATTGTTGCTTTCGTGCTCTCGGTCATACTGCTGGTTATTCATTATTACGAACGCATCTTGCGCTGGGGCTTGGAGCATAAACGGAAATTTTTGTTGATTCCCGTTTTCACCGTGTTGCTAGGTATTTTAGTCTGGCTGGGGGGCGAAAAGATTTTCGGCTTCGTGGGCGATGGAATGGAAAAAATAGGATGGACAAGTTTTCGTCAGTCCGCCGGATGGAAAAGCATAACAAGCGTATTCCCCGGAATCGGAAAAGAATTTATGCCCTCGCTCAACGAAGGTTCGTTCCTGCTGATGCCCACCAGTATGCCACACACGGGCATAGAGCAGAATCAGGCATACATCCGCACGTTGGACAAACGGCTGTCAGTCATTCCCGAAGTGGAAGTAGCCGTGGGCAAATGGGGGCGTGTAAATTCAGCGCTCGATCCGGCTCCGGTACAAATGTTTGAAAACACCATCAACTATCGTTCTGAATATATTTTGGATGAAAATGGACAACGGATGCGTTTCAAAACCAAAGGTAAAGACGGATTTGCATTGATAAACGGGAAAACGTATAACCCCGACAAAGAGGCATTCCGGGTGATACCCAAAGACAGCCTGATAACCGACACGCACGGCGATTACTTCCGTCAATGGCGACCGGAAATAAAAAAGCCGGACGATATTTGGAACGAAATAGTGAAGGTAACCAACCTGCCGGGATTAACCTCCGCACCTAAGCTGCAACCGATTGAAACCCGGTTGATAATGCTTTCCACCGGGATGCGAGCCCCGATGGGGTTAAAAGTATATGGGCCCGATTTGGCATCCATCGAAAAAGCCGGGTTGCAGTTGGAGCAAGCATTGAAAGAAATACCGGCGGTAAAATCAAGCTCCGTGTTCTACGACCGTGCCGTGGGTGCACCCTACCTGGAAATAAAGCTGAACCGCGAGGCTATGGCTCGCTACGGCATGACGGTGAGCGACGTGCAGGAAGTGCTGCAAGCCGCCGTGGGCGGAATGGCCTTAGGCAACTCGGTGGAAGGCCGCGAACGCTTCCCCATGCGGGTACGTTATGCCCGTGAGTTGCGCGACAACCCCGAAGACTTGAAGCAAATACTCATCCCCACCATGAACGGGGTGCAAATTCCGTTAGGACAGATTTCCGACATCAACTATACCCGTGGCGCACAAATGATACGGAGCGAAAACACGTTTCCCGTGGGATATGTGATTTTCGACAAAGTAGCCGATAAGGCGGAAGTGGATGTGGTGCAGGAAGCAACCAAATTCCTCGACGGAAAAATCAAGTCGGGAGCCATTCATCTACCCGACGGGGTAACGTATAAATTCGCCGGAAACTACGAACAGGAAATTCGAGCCACCAAACGCTTATCGGTGGTAATCCCCATCAGTTTAATCCTGATATTCCTGTTGCTGTATTTCCAGTTCCGAACCGTTACCGCCTCGTTGATTCACTTTTCGGGCGTGTTTGTAGCATTTGCCGGAGGCTTTATCATGCTTTGGTTGTACGGGCAAGGGTGGTTTCTCGATTTCTCGCTAGCGGGAATGAATATGCGCGACCTGTTCCAAATGCACACCATCAACCTGAGTGTAGCCGTGTGGGTGGGCTTTATCGCCCTGTTCGGCATTGCCACCAACGACGGGGTAATTATGGGTACCTATATTCACCAGGTGTTTGAAGAACGAAAACCACAAACGGTACACGAGGTGCGCGAAGCGGTTGTTGCCGCCGGACACAAACGGGTGCGCCCGGCCTTGATGACTACCGCCGTGGCGGTTATTGCCCTGCTACCCGTGCTTACGTCCACCGGGAAAGGTGCGGACATCATGGTGCCGATGGCTATACCCACTTTCGGGGGCATGGTGATTCAGAGCATGACGATATTCGTGGTACCGATTTTTCAGGCCATTTGGCGGGAACACGCGATAAAGAAAACAATTCATAATTCATAATTCAATGAAAAACAAAATAAAAATATTTTCCACAATAATGATATTTGCTTTATCATCAATTGGCTATTCAAGAACATACTACGTTTCACCCAACGGAAACGACACAAACACGGGTAGCAAAGAAGAACCGTTTTTAAGCCTAGGGAAAGCACAAAATATTTTGTCAGCCGGCGATACCGTATATGTACGTGGAGGCACTTTTTTGATAACAGAAAAGCAGATAAACAACTACTCCGATATTTGGGCTAGCGTAATAGAATTGAGTAAAAGCGGAAAGAAAAATAAACGCATAAACTATTGGGCTTACCCGAACGAAAAGCCGATTTTCGATTTTTCAGCCATTAAACCTTCCAACTACCGGATAAAGGCTTTTAATATTACAGGTTCGTGGATACATATAAAAGGAATTGCGGTGGTTGGTGTACAGGTTACAATACTGACGCACACTCAATCGGAATGCTTCTCCAACGAAGGCAGCGATAACATTTTCGAGCAATTAAGCATGCACGACGGACAGGCTATCGGATTCTTTTTACGGTCAGGTTCCAACAATCTGATTCTTAATTGCGATGCCTACCATAATCACGACTACACATCCGAAAATGGCAAAGGCGGAAATACCGACGGTTTTGGCAATCACCCTTCGGCAGGCTCGGTAAATAATGTGTTCAGGGGATGCCGTGCATGGTTCAATAGCGACGATGGCTTTGACTGCATCAACGCATCTGAGGCAACGGTGTTTGAAAACTGTTGGGCTTTTTGCAACGGTTATTCACCCGATTTTAAAAGTTTAGGGGATGGCAATGGTTTTAAAGCCGGAGGTTATGCCTACCGTCCACCATCGAAAACACCAAACCCTATTCCTCGAAACTTGATCCGGTTTTGTTTGGCAGCAAACAATAAAGCCAACGGATTTTATGCCAACCATCACCGCGAAGGTAACGACTGGTATAACAACACTGCCTATAAAAATAGCGTGAATTACAACATGCTAAACCGATTGGCAGACAATTCGAATGATGTACCCGGCTTTAATCATAATATGAAAAACAATTTAGGATTTGCAGCCCGACGGGCAGAAATAAGCAACATTGATTCAACTCAATCGGATATAAAAAATAATTATTTCAGTCTGTCCATTGCAATTTCTGCCGACGATTTTATCAGCGTTGATTTTACTGAACTGAGCGCACCCCGGAAACCCGACGGCAGCTTACCCGAAGTGAATTGTATGAGGCCAAAATCGACCTGTAAATGGATTCATGCCGTGGAAACAACAAATTCAACGTCGGTTATTGGCATCCGGCCTTTCTTGGGCTGTTTTGAACCAAAATAAAACTAAACAAGCATGAAAACAGTATATAAATTTTGTATAATAGGCTTATTCAGCACTTGGGTAGGTTTGCTTCAAGCACAAAAGGATTCACTGGCAACGTACTTGTTGCTGGCGGCAAAAAATAATCCTACGGTCATTCAGAAGTACAACCAGTATCAGGCCTCGTTGCAAAAAGTGCCACAGGTGGGAGCCCTACCCGACCCTCAATTGAGTTTGGGTATTTTCCTTAGCCCGATGGAACTGGTGAGCGGGAAGCAATATGCCAACATCCAGTTGATGCAAATGTTTCCGTGGTTCGGCACGCTCCGTGCGGCTAAGGACGAAATGAGCCTGATGGCCAAAGCCAATTACGAAGCGATGGAGGATGCCAAACAGCAAACGTTTTGGAACGTGCAACAAAGTTGGTACGAACTGTACAAGGTGGAACAAAGCATCCGCATCTCGAAAAAGAACCTAGACATTCTGCGTTCCGTGGAACGGATGGCTCTCATTAAATTTAAAGCACCGACAAAAACGAGCTATGCCATTACCCCAAGGCCGAGCGTAACAAGTACGGCTACCGGTACGAGCAGTTCGTCCGGCATGCAAACAATGGGCGGGGCGGATAATGCCACCCCGGCAGGCATCAGCAGTGGCAGTATGAATACCGGCGGCAGTGCAATGGGTTCCTCATCAGGCGGTGCGGGGCTGACGGATTTATACCGGGTAAAAATGGATATAGGCGAATTGGAAAACAATATTGCTTCGCTACAAAGTAAGAAGCGAAGCCTGACGGCCAAATTCAATGCGTACCTCAATAGGCAAGCGGAAATACCCGTATCCATCCCCGATACATTAAGTGAAGAGCCGTATCAAATGCCGGAAAAGATTACCGACAGCCTGTTTGCCAACAACCCGATGTTGAGTATGATTCGCTATGACAACCAGGCAGTGGATGCCCGCAAACGCATGATACGCAAAATGGGCTACCCCATGATTGGGCTGGGCGTGAATTATTCCGTAATAGGAAAAAGCGACGAAGCCATGAATGCAGATATGAACGGCAAGGACATGATTATGCCCATGATAAACATAACCCTACCTATTTACCGTGTAAAATATAAAGCCATGCGAAAAGAAGCGGATTGGAATCAGAAGGCAAACGATGCCGCCTACGTGGCCACCGTGAACGAGTTGCGAACCAATTATTATCAAGCCCTGGAAGCGTATGAAGATGCGCAAAGGCGCATAAAGCTGTATGCAAACCAAACCCGGCTTTCGGAGCAAACGCTCAACCTGATGCTTAAAAACTTCACGGCCTCATCCACCTCCTTAACGGATGTGCTTACCGTGCGGCAACAAGTGTTGGACTATGAGCTGAAACAAAATGATGCCCTGGCCGATTATAATGTAGCTGTGGCTTGGGTGAAGCGGATACTTTGTAATTAGGTTAATGTGCTAATTAGCCGATGTGCCAATATGCTAATACGCCAATGAGAGAATGTGCAGATTAGCAAATTTGAGAATTAGCAAATGAAATTACCTGCAACCCCATGAAAGGAGCTATGGATAATTCACACGGTAAGTGTTATCCCAAGCCCCCTTCCCGATAGCTATCGGGAAGGGGTTGGGGGTGTATTAATTGGCACATCGGCATATTAGCATATCGGCACATTAAAATAATTTAAACAACATGATAATGAACAAATTAAAAAACAACAAATACCTAAAATACGCCCTACTCGTTATCGTTGGGCTATTGCTAGGATGGGTATTCTTTCATTCGTCCACCAAAACGGATGCGAAGAAAGAAACCTCTGCACAGAAAAAGGGTAGTATTTGGACATGCTCCATGCATCCGCAAATACGAAAAACGGAACCGGGTAAATGCCCCATCTGCGGCATGGATTTAATTCCGCTGAAAACCGAGTCGAACGTGAAAATTGACCCGAACGCCATTCAACTCACCGAGGATGCGGTTCAACTGGCCAACGTGGAAACCTCCATCGTGGGGAACAACAAAGCGGATAAGGAAATGCGCCTGTATGGCAAAGTGCAAGCGGACGAACGCCTGCTGCAAAGCCAAACGGCACACGTATCGGGGCGGATAGAGCAACTGAATGTAAATTACGAAGGTCAAAGTGTGCGCCGAGGGCAAACGCTGGCCGTGATTTATTCGCCGGACTTATTAACGGCGCAACAGGAATTGATAGAAGCGGCTAAAACCAAAAGTACCGAACCGGAAATTTATCAAGCGGCCAAAGAAAAGCTGCATCAATGGAAACTATCCGATGCACAAATTAAGTCCATCGAAAAATCGGGTCAGGTAAGAAACCGAATCCCCATCACTTCCAATACCGACGGCGTGGTGGTGAGCCGACGGGTAAACACGGGTGATTACATTAATCAAGGCGGCACCTTGCTCGACGTGGCTAATCTGTCGCGTGTATGGGTAGTGTTTGATGCCTATGAAAATGATTTGACATTCCTGAAAAAAGGAGAAAAGCTCTCGTTCAGCATACAGGCTATACCGGACAAATCGTTTAGTGGCGTGGTTTCCTTTATCGACCCCTCGCTCGACCCTACCACGCGTACCGTGAAAGTACGCGTGGAGATAGCCAATGCAGGCGGATTGCTCAAGCCCGGCATGTTTGCCACGGCACAGGTACATGCCAGCCTGGGCAACAAACACAACGAGCTGACCGTGCCTACTTCGGCGGTGTTGTGGACGGGCAAACGCTCCGTGGTGTATGTAAAACAACCGGGAGTGAAAGAACCCACGTTCCAACTACGTGAAATAGAACTGGGGGCAAAGCTAAACGACAGTTATATCGTGATGAGCGGGTTGAACCGTGGTGAAGAAATAGTAACCAAAGGCACATTCCAAGTAGATGCCGCCGCGCAACTGGATGGCAAAAAGAGCATGATGAACGAAAAATAAAGAAAGAAACGGTAACCAAACAAAGTTACCGTTTCTTTTGTTTTTAAATTCAAAACATACAGGCGGATTCCGATATTAACAATATCGTTAAACATTTACGTTAAACATTTTTTCCGTTTCAACTAAAGAAATAGTTCCTTCGTCTATGAAAAGGTACATTTGGTATATTATTTAGTTCCACTCCCTTTGCTTTTACTTACCTTTGCTTCAACGAAAACAAGAAACCTACTCGTTATGAATTCTATTCGATTAACAATAATTGCTTTTATTTTTTCCTTAGGCACGGCATGTTTTGCTCAAGAAACGGCAACGGCTTCCACGGCATGGTCGTTAAACAAATGTATTTCCTACGCGCTGGAAAAGAACATCGACGTGCGCAAAGCTTCTGTAACCACGGCCATCGACGATCAGTACGTGAAACAAAAACAAGGATTGCGCCTACCTACCCTAAGTGCCTCAATTGGTGAAAATGTGGGATGGAGTAAATCTTTGGACGCAACTACTAACAAGTACGGAAGTTACGCGTCGACCAACAACACGAATGCTTCGCTTACCTCCACGTTGACCTTGTACAACGGGGAAAAAACAACCAACAACGTGAAGAAAGCCAAGCTTACTTACGAAGCAAGCAAGTATGACGAAGCCACCACGAAAGAAAGCATTACGCTTTCGGTGCTCAATGCCTACGTGCAGGTTATTTACGCCAAGGAGCTTGTAACCACAAGCAAAGAAGAAGTAAAAGCATCGGAAGAGCAACTGAAACTGGCCGACGAACGGATTAAATTAGGGCTGCTGTCGAGAGCTGATTATCTAGTGATAAAAGCTCAAGTGAGCGACGACAAATATACCTTAGCCAGTGCCGAAAACTCGTATGCCATGTATAAGGTAACGTTGATGCAACTGTTGGAACTTCCTGTAAACAACGATTTCGATATTGTTTATCCTGATTTAGCAAACCTCAAAAACTCCGGCATAGTACCTTCATCCGAAAGCGTTTACCAAACCGCCTTAGGAATTAAACCGCAAGTGAAAAGTGCCTCGATGAATAAAGATATAGCCGAACTGGCAGTGAAGGTGGCGAAAGCCGACTACTACCCCACCCTTTCGCTATCGGGTAGCTTGACCACCGCTTATGGTAGTTCGCTCAGCACCTCGTACACCAGCACCAGCTTTCAAGGGTTATCCTACGGTTATCAAATGGCCAACAGGTTAGTACCCGAAGTTCAATTAACGCTTTCCATCCCCATTTTTCAACAGAACCAGGTGAAATCGGCCGTAAAAATAGCCAAACTCAATATAGAAACGGCCACGCTGACGGAACAAAGCACCCGGAATGAATTGCGAAAAAGCATAGAGCAGGCTTGCCAAAACGTAACGTCGGCACAAATAAACTACGAAGCTTCGCAAGAAAAATATCAATCAACCAAAGAAGCTTACGACGTGGCTGTGGAGAAATTCGCTGTCGGGCTAATGAATTCATCGGACTTTACCACCCAACGAACAAAATATGTTACTGCCGAAAGCAACTTGATACAAGCCAAATACAACTTGATTTTCAACAATAAAATTTTGGATTTTTATTCGGGAATAGCTATTACATTATAAAAAAAGATCTTGACAAAACTAAATTGATTCTTACTATATGAAAAAGAAAACCATTTACATTGGAGCAGGCATTATTGCTCTGTGTGTTATTTTCATCATTTTCCGATCCTGCTCGAAAAAGCAACACGTTTCTTTTGAAACGGGAATCGTGAAAATAGGTACGGTACGAAACGTGGTTACCGCCACAGGAACCATTCAACCGGTGGATACCGTATCAGTCGGCACGCAGGTTTCGGGTGTGATTGACAAAATTTATGTCAACTATAATTCGCATGTAAAAAAAGGTCAATTGCTGGCCGAGTTGGATAAAAAAACACTGCTATCCGAATTGGCATCAACCAAGGCGGAGCTGGATAAAGCCAAAGCGGATTTAACCTACCAAGCCAAAAATTACGAACGCATCAAAGTTCTTTTTCAAAAAGGATTAATTGCCCAAACTGATTTTGACGTATCCACCAATACGTACGACCAGGCCAAGGCTACCCTAAAATCGGCTGAAAATGCTTATTCAAAAGCTAAAACAAATTTAAGCTATGCCTCTATTTATTCACCTATCGACGGGATTGTGGAATCAAGGTTAGTGGATGAAGGGCAAACGGTAGCAGCCAGTTTCAGTACGCCAAAGTTGTTCACCATTGCCAAAGACCTGACTCAAATGCAAGTGTATGCCAACATTGACGAGGCCGACATCGGTCAGGTAAAAGTAGGTCAACACGTTACTTTTACCGTAGATGCTTTCTCCGATCTAACGTTTAATGGCGAGGTAACCGAAATTAGATTGAAACCAACCACGACTTCCAACGTGGTAACGTATTCTGTCATTATCAAAGCTCCAAACCCCGACACGAAATTAATGCCGGGAATGACAGCCAACATATCTATTATTACCGAAGAAGCGAAAGATGTGCTAACCATGCCAAGCAAAGCCGTACGCTTTTCGCCCGACAGCCTGCTAATGGTTGCCTACTTTAAAAGTTTACCTGAAAATGAACGACCTAAGATTGACAAAATAAGGGGACAGAAAATCACTTTTGCTGAAAAGAATAAACTTAAATCATCCCGCATCTGGGTAAAAAGAGGCTCTTTTGTTCATCCTATCAACGTGGAATTGGGTATCAATGACGAAACCAACGTACAAATATTAAGCGGTGAACTTAAAAAAGGCGATGAAGTAATACTTAGCATGAGCCAATCCGCTTCCGCCGATTCAACCAAATCAAAAGGAGGAAGCCCGTTTATGCCAAGCCCACCAAAGCATAAATAAAAACGAGGGATGCTATCACACGATTTACGTTGGAACAACAAAAAATGAAATTTTTAAATTCATGGCAAAAAAAATATTAGAGGTAAAAGGCTTACGCAAAGAATTCCACGTGGGTGACATCACCGTGCGTGCATTGCGTGGCATCGACCTTACCATAGAGCAAGGCGAGTTTGTAGCCATCATGGGTACCAGTGGTTCGGGCAAATCGACCATGCTCAACATATTGGGCTGCCTGGATAAACCCACGGCGGGCGAATATTGGCTCGATGGAATTGCAGTGGCCGGCTTATCAAAAAACGAACTGGCCTCGCTTCGGAATAAAAAGCTCGGTTTTGTTTTTCAGTCCTACAATTTATTACCTCGTACCTCGGCTATCGAAAACGTAGAGTTACCCTTATTCTACAACCCCGAGATAAAAGCCAAAGAGCGGAGGGAAATTGCCATGCAGGCATTAGAATCGGTAGGACTGGCTGACAGGATGCACCACACGCCCAACCAGCTTTCGGGCGGACAACAACAACGGGTAGCCATAGCGCGCTCGCTAGTAAACGACCCCGTGGTGATTTTTGCCGATGAGGCTACCGGAAATCTGGATACCCGAACCTCATACGAAGTAATGTCGCTGTTTCAGGAGCTGAACGCGAAAGGGAAAACCATCGTGTTTGTAACCCACGAACCGGACATAGCCCGCTTTACCACCCGCAACGTGGTGTTTCGCGACGGACACATTATCAAAGAGCAAATGGTGGATCCTCGTGGTAATGCCCGCGAATTACTAAACAACATGCCTATCAACACGGATTATGAATAAATTCGTTTAGAAACAACTTATTAAAAATAACAGTATGAACTATTCCAACCTTATAAAAGTATCCACTAGGGCTCTGCTACGAAATAAATTCCGATCATTCCTTACCATGTTGGGTATCATTATCGGTATCGGTTCGGTTATAGCCATGTTGGCTATCGGGCAAGGCTCCAAGCTAAGCATCGAAAACCAAGTATCCAGCATGGGTTCCAACATGGTGATGGTGATGCCTAGTTCACAATCCAGAGGAGGCGTTCAGTTGGGTAACGACGACAGTAAAAAGCTAACGGTGGATGATGCCAAAGCTATCTCAGAGGAATGCGACGCGGTAAGCCTGGTATCACCCGAAGTACGCAGCAGCGGACAGGTTATTTATGCCAAATCAAACGCCCCCTCTACCATTTACGGCGTAAGCCCCGAATACCTAGACATAAAAAAGACAAAGATTACGGACGGACGGATTTTCACGGACAAAGAAGTGCGTTCGGCGGCTAAAGTCTGCTTGTTAGGCAAAACGGTAATTAAAAATTTGTTTGGTGAAAACGTGAACCCCATAGGATATACCATCCGTTTCAAAAGCATACCAATGCAGGTAATAGGCGTGCTGGAGCCTAAAGGCGAAAACTCATTCGGGCAAGATCAAGATGATGTAATACTGGCTCCCTATAGCACGGTGCAAAAAAGAATCCTGGCTATCACACACGTACAAACCATTGTAACATCGGCTCTTAGCGAAGCTGCTTCGGCTGATGCCATGACTCAAATAGAAACTGTGCTTAGAACCCGACATAAATTAAAAACAGGGGATGCTAACGACTTTGAAGTGCGTTCGCAAGCCGAATTAGTAAAAATGTTCACCTCCATAAGTGATATGCTTTCCATGTTGCTTGGTGCTATTGCCGGTATCTCGCTATTAATAGGCGGTATAGGTATTATGAACATCATGTATGTATCCGTAACCGAACGTACCCGAGAAATCGGGTTGCGTATGGCTATCGGGGCGCAAAGTTTTGATATACTGAT
Source organism: Paludibacteraceae bacterium (assembly GCA_031292565.1). Taxonomy (GTDB): domain Bacteria; phylum Bacteroidota; class Bacteroidia; order Bacteroidales; family Paludibacteraceae; genus JAFGVL01. Next base: position 282,008 of record JARLGW010000011.1, on the reverse strand, counting down.
GCAATTCCTGTCCGAAGCCATGCTCCTTAGTGTGGTGGGGGGTATTATTGGCATTATATTAGGAATCTCCTCGGCTAAAATAATTACCTCGTTGGCCAACTGGCCTACCGTGGTTACGAGCAATTCGGTTATCATGTCGTTTCTGGTGTGCACGGTTATCGGTATCTTCTTCGGGTGGTACCCGGCTCAAAAAGCCTCCCGCCTGGATCCTATTGATGCTTTACGATACGAATAATTATATGAATAACAGCAAAAAGAAAAGGACAATAACCGTGAGTGGTTATTGTCCTTATTAATTTAATTCGTTTTACAATAATCAACTATAATTTTTTTTCAAAATCAAAAATCTTTATGGTTATGAAAAACATCCAATCTATATAAATTAGTAACTTTGGCTCTCGTTATCCAACCTATCTCTCAATGCTTGGATATCCCGATACACAATATGTTATGTATTCTAAAAACAGGTATTGCATGAAACGATTCGTATTTATTTTCGCCCTTACATTTTCTGTTCTAAGCATTTATGCACAGCCAAAACATAAGCATAACAAGCTTGATGTCCCTACTGAAAATGCAGGCATGCCGGATAGCACTGCTAACCCAAAGGATGATGGGAGCAAACGACACAAACACGACAAGTTGATAAAAGCAGCGGACACGCTTACCTCCAGCGACTATATGATGAGTATAGAGCGAGTCAACGACAAGTTGAATGCCATCCGAGATAGTGCCAAGTTAGAATTTGGAGTATTTGGCATGGGACGAAAAGTTGATGAAACAGCCAATGACATCAATTTAATACGCCAGAATATAAGAGGAAAACAGAATGTGGTTAACATCAAAAACTTATACTTATACCAAAGCTTCACCACGAATTTGGATAATGAAACGGATCGAGACAAAAATCATCTGAGCAAAATATATAACCGGGTTTATCATGCTAAATTGCAATTAAAAGCTGCCTTGAATGATTCGGTGTTCCGTGTGTTATATGCCGACACGGTACTTCAAAAATCATTTGACAAAAAGCTAACCAAACTAGAACGCAAATGGAATAGAACCGACAGCACAATAAAAGCTAATATAGACACAATCAATGCGTTGAAAATAAAAATAGCGGATAACTCTATCAACCTGTCCAACATGCTAAGCATGATGAACTCAAAATTGGACAAGGCGAACAAACAACTTTTCGGCCCCGAAACAAACTGCTTATGGCAACAGGAAAAACCGGATACAACAACCAATAAAGCGTCAAACAAAGCAACGAGCATATTCGGTAACGAGCAAAAGGCCATCGGATACTATTTCAGCCAAACATCCGGGCAACGGGTCTTTGTGGTTTTTTTAGCCATTTTGCTTTTTGTATGGCTATTCTTCAAACGGAAGCAGGTAAAAACGCTTAAAGATGAAAACAACGGGTTCAGCTTTCTGCACCTGTATTATTTGAACAACCATCCTGTTTTAGCTTTATTAGTGTTATTATTATGCTTGATGCCTTTCTTTGATGCTTATGCACCAACATCCTACGTGGCCATTGAATATTTAATATTACTAACCGTTGCCTCCGTTGTTTTCTTCAAAAGATGGAAACGATCTTTTTGGCTTATTTGGTTGGCTTTAGTTGTACTACTGGTGGTTAACACCGTTACCTATTTATTGATAGAGCCTACCTTTATAGAGAGGTTATGGCTATTGGCTGTACATGTAGGCATCATATTTTTCGCCATTTTATTCCATAAAAAACTGGACAAAGAAATAGCTTACTACAAATGGATTAGGGCTGCAACCGTAATAGGAATTATCATCACCGGCCTGGGCGTTATCTGTAATTTATTCGGACGATTTTCCTTGGCGGGCATCTTTGGCGTGGCAGGTATATTTGCCATCACGCAAGCGGTAGTGCTACCTGTATTTATCGAAACATTTATCGAAATTATTCTACTGCAATTGCAAAACAGCCGATTGAAAAAAGGCATAACCAAACCTTTTGATCCTACCCTTGTAGTGAAAAAGGTAAAAATACCATTTGCCATCATTACGATTATACTTTGGGCTATCATGCTTTCGTCCAACCTAAATATATACCATAGTATAAGCAACGGCATAGTAACGATGCTAACAGAAACACGTACCATAGGAAGCATCTCCTTCCAACTTATCAGTGTGTTGCTATTCTTCGTTATTATTTGGTTTGCACATGTTTTACAACGGCTTATCAGCTTTATGTTTGGCGAAACAGGTTCCGATTTGGAAGATGTAACATCGGCCAATAAAGGGCAACACTCTAAGTTGCTTATCACGCGGTTATTGGTTCTTATTGGCGGTTACCTACTGGCTATCGCGGCATCGGGGTTGCCTATTGATAAACTCACCTTCTTAATCGGTGCATTAGGTGTAGGTATCGGTATGGGCTTGCAAAACGTGGTGAACAACTTCGTGTCCGGTATTATTCTTATTTTCGACGGCTCATTACAGATTGGTGATGAAATAGAGGTAAGCGGACAAGCGGGCAAAGTGAAAGAAATAGGCCTACGTGCCAGCACGCTTAACACGGCGGATGGTGCGGAAGTGATAATTCCGAATGGAAATATTTTATCGCAAAACATCGTAAACTGGACGTTCAGCAACGATCAACGACGGGTGATGATAGAATTTTCACTGTCGGGCAAAGAGTTGGACTCCAACATGATTAACGAGCTGATTAACGAAACACTTCAAACTATTCCGAATGTGATTTCAAAACGAAAACCTGTGATACTATACACCAAGGTAAATCAAGATGCCTGCTGGCTCACGGTGAAGTTTTGGAGTACCATAGCCCACGTGGATGTGGTTAAAAGCGAAGCTATGCTGCAACTTAATGCAGCGTTTGCCACCAAGGACATTAAGTTTGAATAAATTCGTATTTTAAATAAAAAAGACAAGGGCGATAGCTGCATATCACCCTTGTCTTTTTTATTTAGGAGGGCTAAATTTTTTAATTATACCGTTCGTAACGCTTTATTAACGAAGCATAACGGTCTTTCACCTCTTCCAAGATATTTTCCCAACTGCGACAAATAGAATTAACGGAAGCCAAGCCGACTCTTTCCACGAGCAGTTTTTCCGCCTGCAACTGGCGTATCCGTTCCGCGTAAGCTATCGTACTTGACGAGGCTAGGAACCCATTCACATTGTCGGTCACGATACCCGCGCAAGTGGATTCTTTAAGCAATAACGACGGGGTGCCCATTGATGCAGCTTCGCGTACCACCAGCGGGGCATTATCGTACAACGAAGGAAATAGAAATAAATCGGCGGCGGCATAATATTGCTTTAGCAAGGGGCGGTCTAACACCTGCCCCAGAAAAGTTACCTTTTCATCCAAATGCAATTCTTTTACAAGCGCATGCAACTCTTTCTCGGCATATCCGGTGCCAATAAAATACATCTTGAATTTTACCTCAGGCAGCAAAGACAGAGATTCTATCAAAAAACGCAAATTCTTCTCCAAAATATGTTGCCCCACAAAAAGTAATACAAAATCGTGCGGTTGTAAGTTCAGGTTCCTTCGGCTTTCCTGTTTATATTGCCACACATTTACTTGCATATCCACCACATCCACACCGTTTTCCACCACTTCCACTTTGCCCTTGTAGCCATATTCTCGCAAGGTTTCTTCCACCGATGCTTGTGGTATCCACACCTCATCGGCAGCATCAAAATAAGTGATGACCTGACGAACCAAAAGATCTACGATTTTTTTGGAAGGAATCATTTGTTCGAAATTATCCCTGAACTTACTATGAAAAGTAGTTACCAAAGGTACCTTACGCGCTTTAGCAATACGCAAGGCCAACAGCCCAGAAGTAAACGGGCAATGAGAATGAATAATGTCGTAAGGCAGAACCGAAATATCCTTTATCATCATCGGGTTAAGGTCGGGCAAGCCAATCCTATACGGCTTTCGCACAAATAACGGAATAGACGGATAGCGGTAAATGGTAAAATCGGCCTCATCCTTGTGCTTGGGCATATCGGGCGTTACCACGCACGACTGCCAGTCGCCCTTATTCAACCAATGTGCGTAATTATTAACACAAACGGCTACACCATCCATGATAGGCGGAAAGGTATCATTAAAAATACCCACGTAATTTTTTTCTTTCTTCATAACATCTTCGGATTTATAAAAGATTGGTCAAAATTAGGCATCCGTTTTTTCAGCCTTATCAATATAAGATTACATGTAGTTGAAATATTTGTTTCAATAGCCGAACTGAATTGTAATACAATCGTGGTGTATTTGAAATTCATTTTATAAAAAAGAATGTGTTAAATAAGAATGAGTGGCAAGATTGTATTTTATTAGAAATATTCTTGTAGCATGTGCAGAATACTTTTGTGACTCTATGATTTTCTAGAAAAAATCAACATTAAGTTTTTATTTAACAACATGTTCTGTTTTAAAAACAAAACAGGGAAACAACTCTATATTACTGAAGATATGAGATTGATGAAATATTATTTTTGCTTTGCAATTTTACTATACGGATTGCAAATTTTCGCCCAATGCCCTGTTATTGAAGGAGCTATGATTAACGCGTGTGGTGCCACTGAAGGTAATAATGAATTTCTGGTTTTTTCCACTACAGCCAGTGCTACAGTAGGTTCATACACGTTGTACTATGGGAGTAATAACCCACCAACAACAAGCACAACGTCAAAATTATCAGGAGCCGATGCAACTACCAAAACAGGCACCACCTCCATCACCTCAAGTTGTACTTTTACCGAAGTTACAAGCTCCTCAACCGTAATACCGGCCAATAGCAGGGTGGTATTTATACCTAGCGATTTCAACAATAGTTACGACATAAGTAATTTATGTAGTGGAAGCAACCTTTATATTGTATATATTAATCGAACAGGTTCAAGTAGTAAGTGGCCTTCAACTGGGAATTTCGCAAATAGTCCAAGTGGAAACAGATATTTACAATTGGTAAATAGTGCTAGTAGTTGTACTTCTGGTATTGTGTCATACACTAACAGTCTGCTATCAGCTTCCGATGGCGATTTTGTATCATGGACAAGTAGCGGTACCGCCACAGGCAGTAACAATGGATGTACTACTCTCCCCCCAGTATGTACCCCACCTACGGCACTAGTATTAACCGGAAGTACACTTTGTGGTGGAACAACAGGTTCAATTGCATCAAGCTCTTCTACTTCAGGCATTAGCTATCAATTATACAATAGCAGTGGAACCGCCGTAGGTTCTGCCCTAACTGGTACAGGTTCGGCTCTAACATGGTCAAATATTTCCAGTGGCACGGGATACTATGTAATTGGCACAAACACATCTACCAGCTGCACATCTACCAGCAACACGGCAAGCGTGGTGATAAATTCCTCGCCTACCGCGTTGGTATTGACCGGAAGCACCATTTGTTCGGGAGCCACCTCCTCCATTACATCAAGTACGTCAACTTCGGGTATCAGCTATCAATTATACAATAGTAGCAACACAGCGGTGGGTTCGGCTAAGGCGGGAACGGGTTCAGCACTAGCTTGGTCGGGGATTGCAGCCGGAACTGGATACTATATAATTGGCACAAACGCTACCACAACATGTACTTCTACGAGCAACACGGTAAGCGTGGTAGTAAACTCGTTACCTACCGCGTTGGTATTAACCGGAAGTACTGTTTGTTCGGGAGTTACCACTTCAATTACATCAAGTACTTCGGCTTCCGGGGTCAGCTATCAATTATACAATAGTAGTGGAACCGCCGTAGGTTCTGCCCTAACTGGTACCGGTTCGGCTTTAACATGGTCGAGTATTACCGCGGGCACCGGGTACTATGTAATTGGCACAAACACTACCACAACATGTACCTCTACTAGCAACACGGTAAGCGTGGCAGTAAACTCGTTACCTTCCGCGTTGGTATTAACCGGAAGTACGCTTTGCGGTGGAACAACAGGCACAATTACATCAGGCACTTCCACTTCGGGTGTCAGCTATCAATTATACAATAGTAGTGGAACCGCCGTAGGTTCGGCTCTAACTGGTACGGGTTCTGCTCTAACATGGTCAAATATTTCCAGTGGCACGGGATACTATGTAATTGGCACAAACACATCTACCAGCTGCACATCTACCAGCAACACGGTAAGCGCGGTAGTAAATTCATTGCCTACTATAACGGTGAGTACATTACCCGCTTGTGCTACAAATTTAGTAAGCTATTCGCTAGGAGTAACCGTAAGCACAGGCAATGTAACCTGCACCAACGGAACAGTAACCAACACCAGTGGAAACGTTTGGTCTATTTCATCCATTCCAACAGGGACTAATGTGGTAGTTACCGTGACAGATGCAAATACTTGTAGCGCACAGGTTAACATTAACGCACCTAATTGCAGTTGTTCTCCAGTGAACGCACCTGTAAGTGGAGGAAACAAATCATACTGTTCCAGCTCTGCAATACCATCCATCAGTGCTACTGTCGGCACAGGCGAAACCGTTGATTGGTATAGCCTAAGCACCGGAGGGACAGCTCTTTTGAGCAATAGTTTAAGTTACACGCCCACAACAATAGGCACCTATTATGCCGAAGCCCGAAATACTACAACCAATTGTACCAGTAGTTCGCGCACGGGCATAACTGTTACGGAAAATACCTTACCAACCATTTCCGGCTCTTTATCTATTTGTGGGACGGGTAACACCTTATTAATAGGTTCGGGCACGGCAGCAACAACAAACTCTTGGACTTCGGGTACCGCCACAGTAGCCACCGTTAGCGGAACAAGTACCACAGGCACAGTAACCGGGGCTGCAGCTGGAACAAGTGTAATTTCCTATAAGGATAACAACGGGTGTACTAACACTGCTACCGTTACGGTCAACGCGGCACCTACTATAACAGTGAGTACATCGCCCGCTTGTGCTACAAATTTATTAACTTATTCGTTGGGAGTAACCGTAAGCACAGGTAATGTAACCAGCACCAGCGGAACAGTAACCAACACCAGTGGAAACGTTTGGTCTGTTTCATCTATCCCTACAGGAACTAATATTGTAGTTACCGTAACAGATGCAAATACATGTAGTGCACAGGTTAGCATCACCACTCCTAATTGCAGTTGTTCTCCAGTCAATGCACCTGTAAGTGGAGGAAATAAATCATATTGTTCCGGTTCTGCAATACCATCCATCAGCGCAACTGTCGGCACAGGCGAAACCGTTGATTGGTATAGCCTGAGTACCGGGGGAACGCTTCTATTAAACAATAGTTTAAGTTACACGCCCACAACAGCAGGTACCTATTATGCCGAAGCCCGAAATACTACAACCAATTGCATCAGTAGTTCGCGCACAAGCATAACCGTTACGAAGAATACTCTACCAACTATTTCCGGCACGTTGGCAATTTGCGGAACGGGTTTCACCTCTTTAACAGGTTCTGGTACCGCCGCATCGTCAAGTCCTTGGAATTCGGCTTCCTCAACAGTAGCTACTGTTAGCGGAACAAATACCACGGGCACAGTAACCGGAGTTGCGGCAGGAACAAGCATTATTACGTATAAGGATAATAACGGATGTACTAGCACCACTACGGTAACAGTTAATGCAGCACCTACCGCCACCATCAATTATCCCGTTAGTTCATTTTGCAAAAGTTCGGCAAAAACAACTCAAGTAGCCATTTTATCCGGCACGGGTAATTACACGGGAGGTGCATACACAGCCACCCCAGCAGGGTTGAATATCAACACCAGCACCGGAGACATAGCTCCCGGCAACAGCAACCCCGGCACATACACGGTAACTTACACTACAAATGCAACCGGATGTACTACCTACAGCACACACACCACCATTACCATAGCCGAAGCACCCACGGCAAGCATTAGCTACAAGGCATCGCCCTACTATAGCACCATTTCCACCCCGCAAGCGGTTACGCTAACAGGCGAAACGGGTGGAACTTTTAGCGCGACAGATGGGTTAACAATTGATGCCAACACGGGATCAATTACCCCAAACACTAGCGATATAGGTACCTACATTGTTAGCTATACCATCCATGCCTCAGGCGAGTGTGCCGAAGTATTAACAACCGCAACCGTGGAAATTGTGGAATTGCTAGAAGAAGTATATATCCCGCAAGGATTTTCACCAAATGGCGACGGGGTAAATGATTATTTCGTGATAAACAACATAGAGCAATACCCACACAACCACATCGTGATACTAAACAGATGGGGAGACAAAGTGTACGAATCCAATCCATACGCCAACGGATGGGACGGGCGAAACTATTTCGGGTTGAAAATGGGCACTGACCCGCTACCCATAGGTACCTATTTCTACATTCTTGATTTGGGCAACAAATCAAAAATCAAAAAAGGATCAGTATATCTTAGTCGCTAAAAAAAAACAATGAAATAAATGTACACATCACAGTTGAAAAGAATGGTAAAACAACACGACAGCGGGAAAAAGAATATCCTCCTCCTTTTTCTGATATTCATACTAAGCACCCCTCTGTTTGGCCAGCAGGAAGCCATGTACACCCATTACATGGACAACACGTTAGAAATAAACCCCGCCTACGCCGGGAGCCGGGATGCTTTAACCATAACCGCGCTACACCGCTCACAATGGGTAGGTTTTGAAGGAGCACCCTCTACCCAAACGCTCACCCTGCACGGCCCCGTTTACAAGGACGCGGTAAACCTGGGGCTATCGCTCCTTCACGACAAGATAGGCCCGGTAAATAGCACCGCCATGTTTGTAGATTATGCCTACCGGATAAAACTGTCGAGCCAAAGCAAATTGGCCTTCGGGTTGAAATTTGGATTCAATTACTACAATTTCAACCTATCCGATTTAAGCTTAATCAATCAGGTAGATGGAGCTTTTAATGCAAATGCAAGCACGTTTGCCCCCAACATCGGGTTCGGGGTATATTACTCCCGCGACAATTTTTATGCAGGCATCTCCACCCCCAAAATAGTAAACAACAACTACCTGTATTCCCAAACGAGCAATAGTAGTACCCTAGCCACCGAAAAAAGACATTATTATTTAATACTGGGAGGCTGGTTGCCTATTAACAAGGACATAAAACTAAAACCCACCTCGTTTGTAAAAGCAACCCCCGGTGCTCCCGTTGAAGCCGACCTCACCACCGACTTTTTATTTCACGACCGATTTTCTCTTGGTGCCATGTACCGAACAGGCGACGCGGTGGGGCTTTTGGTTGGCTATTATGTTACCGAACAATTCAGCATAGGCTATTCCTTCGATTGGTCGTTTGTGAACAACACGGCGAAATACAACGCCGGAAGCCACGAAATTGTGCTTAAATATGATTTCAAAAACAAGAATTCAAAAAGCATACGCTCACCAAGATATTTCTGCACCTTCTAATAAAAATATAATATCTCACATTGTTGGATGAAAAGAATACGAAGCATCATACCCTTATTTTTATTTTCGCTACTTGCATTTTCCCAGTCGGAAAAAGAAAAAGAGGCCGATAAATATTACCGTGAATATTCTTTCGACAAAGCCATAGATAAATATAACGAGGTAAAAGAATTGAGCGTGGAAGGGCTGCGAAAACTAGCCGAAAGCTATCATAGCATAAACAAGTTTGCCGAAGCCAAAGCCATCTATGCCAAAATTGTAAACGATCCGTTGGCAACCACCAACGATTATTATAATTATATTCTGCTACTAAAAGCCGACGGAAAATATGCCGAGACAAAAAAATGGTATGAAAAAATAAAAGAGAAAGCCCCCAACGACTTGCGGGCAAAGAACTTCTTCGATACGGAACCCAAATTCCAATCCATGTTGAAAGCAAGTAATAAATACAGCATAAGTGATTTGCGGATCAACACCCAGGATCAAGACTTCGGTCCTGCATTTTACAAAGATAAAATAGCTTTTACCTCCTCGCGCAAAGAGTTTAAACTTTTCCAAAAGAATTACAACTGGAATAAAAAACCATTTTTAGATATATACGTGGCCGACCAGTCGGCAAATCACGAATTGGAAAACATCAACTATTGGAATAAAAAAATAAGCGAGAAATGGCATCAAGGCCCTATCTGTTTTGCCGAAAACGGCACGTTTGCCGCGTTCACACGAAACGATGTAGCGGATGGGGTGCCTGCCGACGGCATCGTGCGACTCCAACTCTTTTTCTCCCGCTTTGAAAACGGCGAGTGGACTGATCCCGAACCGTTTTACCTGAACAACCCGGCCTCCTACTCGGTAGGCCATCCCAGCCTCAGCAAAGATGGCAACACCCTGTATTTTGTAAGCGATATGCCCGGAGGATATGGCGGATCGGATATTTACGTGGTAACCAAAGAGTCCGGCAACAGCAGTTGGGGGAAACCCGTTAACCTGGGCAACAAAATAAATACCGAGGCCAACGAACTGTTTCCTTTTTACGAAGATAAAAGCGGTCTGCTGTTCTTTTCCTCCAACGGGCTCAACGGGCTTGGTGGGCTGGATGTGTATGTGGCTACCAAAACACCACGGGGATTTGAAAACATTCAAAACGTGGGGGCTCCCATTAATACCCCATACGATGATTTTGCGTATATCATAGCCGAGAATTTCAAGTATGGCTATTTTTCCTCCAACAGGCCGGAAGGAAAAGGGGATGACGACATCTATGCCTTTACCTACACGGGTGAGTTTAAAAAATCAGTACCACCTCCGCCCCCACCACCGATAATAATAGAACAAAAGATTCTCCCCAAAACGGAATACGCCCAAAGCTTTACCTACAAACTGTATGTGCTGAATAAAGACAGCCATCAACCGATATCGAATGCCGATATAAAGCTGGGCGACTTGTCCCTGGTGAGCGATAACACGGGGATGATAAGTCATACCTTTAACCAAGCTATCGACTACAAGGTGGCTATAAATACCGTGGGGTATAAACAAAAGCACTTGAGGGTAAACGTATCCACCTTCCGCAATGGCTATGTGCTGACTGACACCATTTTGATGGAAGCCAACGTGCTGAAAAAGATTGAGCTGAAAAATATTTACTATGATTATGATAAAGCAAATATATTACCCGAATCGTCGGTTGAATTGGATAAGGTGGTGACTTTTTTACACGACAACCCGAAACTACAGGTTGAATTAGGTTCGCACACTGACAGCCGTGGTTCCGACGAGTATAACCTGAAATTATCGGAAGAGCGAGCCAAATCGGCGGTAGATTATATTATAGGCAAAGGTATTGATGCCCAACGCATAACGGGCAAAGGCTATGGCGAAACACAATTGATAAACGGATGCTCTAACGGCGTTCCTTGTTCGGAAAAAGAACATCGCCGGAACAGACGTACCGAGATATTTATTTCCGGTTACGGCAAAGCATCAGACGTTAAACAGATAAAAGGAAAAGAATAGATAAAATCATTAACCAATAAAAAAGATTACTTATGCACAGCAAAAATAGTTGTCTTCCCAAACATGTTGGAACGAAAAACAATCCATTCCCCGTCAGGCGAAAAGTGAACATTGGGTTCCAGGTGATACTTATGTTGATTCATATTCACCAGTTTCTCCGAAACAAAATGATCGCCGACCGGACGGAATAAATAAATCCAACTGGCATCTTTGGCCTTGGCTACATGAGCCGAATCAGCCCCATCCCCGGCAAAAAATTGCCCGTCGGGTGAAATGTTATAGTGGATAGACCACTCATCCCGTTGCAAGCTGTAACGGGTTTCCTTGCCTGTAGCTACATCTGTGGCTCCGAGGTAGAAAGTAACCGATTTGGGCATCTGCAAGTCGAACCAAATTGTTTTGCCATCCGAACTCCAAAACTCATGCCCGGCAATTTCGCCGTCCATCGTACGCCGGTGCATCAGTCGGTTTTCACCCGTTTGCACGTTAATAACCCACACCCTGTCCACCTTGTCCCAAGGGCCTTCGTGGCAATACATCAGCAAGTCGGGATCGGCAGGCGAGAATTGCAAATGATTCGTCCATTCCGTTTCCCGGTGCACAACCCGCAGCTTAGCCTGCGCCAAATCAATTGTAAATAGCGTGTGTGGTATATGCGCCTCGTATATGCGTTTGAAATACTGGCTTTTCTTGGGGTATTGTTTCAGTATCTGTTGTTCCGCATCGTCGGTGTTGTACGTTCCGGCCAGTAAGGTTTCGTCAGCGTTGAGCGAATAAACGGTACCATGGATGGAATCGGGAAAAACATACAATACCCGTTTCCTGTATGGTGCATCTATGCCCACGGCAAAAACAGAATCGCCACACTGGTAGATGGCTTCCCGATGCCTGCGGGCTACCATCTCTCCTTTCACGGGAAATTTTTCAGCCGTAAGTTGCACACTCTTGATGGTAGAGAGATTTACCACGAATAGCTGCCGCCCCAACGCCGTTTCGCCGTAATACACCATGAGTTCATCTTTCCCGTCAACTGATTTTATAAACGGATTGTTGTGAAAATAAAAACTGGTGTTATTCCCATCCCTACGGCTTAGGCGCACAAGCTTATGCCCGGTAACGGAATCAGTCCACTCGTCGGGTATCGACTGCCCATACACATTTGCAATACAAAAGGATAACGTAAGTAAAAACAATATTTTCTTTATATGAAACATAGTTATATCTTGTATATAGTTTAAACTCTATTTCGATTTTGCCAAATACATATCTGCTTGCGCTTTATCTCCTTTAGCAAGGTAACACTCGCCCATGATTTTATACGTTTTTTTGAGAGACGCAGCACCCGGCTCAAGCGTTTTTTCCGTTATAGCCAGCATTTTTTGGTAATAGGCGATGGCTTTATCGTTATCTCCCTTGGCTACATACAAATTCCCCAAAGCCATATACGTTTCGGCAAGTTTTGGATGATCTTTCCGCAACACAGTATCTCTTGCAGCCAGAGCTTTATTCAAACAGCCCAACGCGTTGGTGGTATCACCTTGCATTTGGTAAGTGACCCCTAGCTGGTTGTATATAACGGAAGTAAACACATGTGAAACTCCATACTCCTTGAGGTCGAGGCTCAATGCCCGGTTCAGGTACTCCTGCGATTTTTTATTATTGCCAATCTCCCGGTACACGGCTCCAAGGTTACCATACACGGGAGCCATAAGCAAGCTGTCCTTTTCAGGACTTAGATAAAACACGGCAGCAGCTTTCATAAGCTGTTCCTCGGCTTTTTTATAGTCGCCTTTATCTTTATAAATTTCGCCCAGGTTGTTGTAAAAGCCCACGGCTGAAACATAATTCACTCGTTTACCATCGGCTAAACCCAAGCCTTTTTGAGCCGACTGCGTGGCTTGTGCGTATTTGCCTTCATAGCAATTTGCTTCACAGGTAAGGCTATAGTAATGTTGCAAAACAACCTTATTCGTCTCCTTCCCCACCCTGTCGGCAGGCAATATCTTGGTGGCACAATCCAACGCTTTGTCATATTCGGCGTTTTCTACATACGCGTTGCCTAGCTGGTAATACAACTCTTTCAGTAAACTTTGATTTGTTTCTTTTTCCTTGAAAATATCAATGGCTTTGATGTAACTCTTGATTGCATTTGGATAATCGCCCACCCGGAAATAAGTGAAAGCGAGATTGTAACACACATTCCCCGTTTTCTCGGCATTACCCAGTTTAGCCGAACGAATGCTCAAGGCCTTGTTCAGGTAGGCCAACGCGTAATCAAACTTTTTGTTTTTAGCCAGCAGCACCCCATGGTTGGCATAGGTTTCGGCCATATCCAGGCTGTCGATAAAGCGGTTTTGGTCTTTAGCCGAAACCAGCAGGGAGGAGTAGTAAAGCGACTCCTTTTGTTTGCCATGGCTCAATGCCATCTGAAGCAGGTAGGTAAGCGATTGTATGGATACCCTATTGTTTTCCATATCGCGCTGCTTGTAGATAGAATACGTGGTTTGGAAGTTGTGTATCGCCTCAGGCTCCTTGCCCAGTTGGTAGTTTATCACCCCCAGCTGGTAATAACATTCGGCGGTACTCATATCGTTTTTCGGCAACAGCTTTTCACGTAGGGTTAGAGCTTGGGTTATATAGTCGATCGACTGAGTATATTGCTGCTTTTTGGAGTAAAGCATTCCTATTTTAAACAGGCAACCGGAAATAGATAAATGATCGGCTCCATAGGCACTCTTGTACAATTGCAAGGCCGAATTGTAATTCCTAATAGCCTCATCGTATTGTTTCTTTCCTTCGTACACAACCCCCATATATTCGTGGCAGGTAGCCGCTTTAAGGTCGTTTTTCGACGTGCTGCTTTGATAAATTGGCAACGCCTGATTGAAATACGTCAAAGCTCCATCAAAATCCTGTTTGTTTATGCACACCAACCCCAACATGGTGAGGCATTGAGTGGTTTTAGCATCGTTTTGCCCCAACGATTTTTCGCGTATGGCATACGACTTTTTAAAACAGGCCTCCGCGCTCTTGTTGTCCGAACCGTTTACACAAACCACCCCCAGGTAATAGTAACAATTGCTTAGCAGTTCAACGTTTTTATCGGTGGCTTTCTCCTCCGCAACACAAGCAGCCTTGAAATATTCGGCCGCTTTGGCGTAATTATCCATATCGTTTTCCTGCGAGCCCAACTGCAAGTTGGTGTAAAGAGTTTTATTGGCCGTATTCAGCGTATCGAAACCTTTTGGAATTTCTATTTGCCCGACACGGATTCTAACTCGATTGGGGGTTTGCGCGTAGGCCACACAGCTAAGTATAAGCAACAGAGCTAAAAGATATTTTTTCATTACGGGGAAATTAATTTTAAAATTCGTCAATACCCGGCAAAAGTAATTAATCAAAAAGATACTTTTCAATAATTGGCCTTGTTTTTACCTGACATTTAGTGAAATAAATCACGATGTATGTTCATAAAAAAACAGACGGACTTTTTCCAACTCTCACCTAAGAAGATCGATGAGTAAAAATCTATTTCAAAAAAATACTTTTTCTGTTTAAATTCAATTCTTTATCAGTTAGCATAATAAGCAGTTCCTCAATAGCAGTAAGCAGAGCAATACTTATTACTACACGAAAAACAAACACCGGCAAAGCGAATGGCAACAAAAGTATGGATAAATAAATGACCCCTCCGGTAAGCTTATTGCCTATGGTATGAATAAAGGCTAATTCCCGGAAACGGAAATAACACACCACCAGCGAAAGTAAACGAATACATGCCACGGCCAGCACTAAAAAACGAATACCATACACTATGGGTCTATAATGCACCACGAGAATTATAACTATGACGGTAAAAAATACAAAATCGGCTACCGAATCGAGCTTTGCTCCGGTTTTGGTGGTACACTGATATTTCCGAGCCAAATAGCCATCGGCCACATCGGTAATACCTATGAGCAGTACCACTGCCGTAAAACAGACCGGACTATCCACCAGCGGCCATAGTAACAACGAAAGCGGTATTCGCGACAGGCTCAAAATATTAGGAAAATGCTTTTGCATACGGGGTTTTATCATTTAGTTTACACAAAAATAGAAATATCAGGTATTTTTTAGTGCTGAAAAACATTTTTATCAGAAATATGTTTTAACTTTATGGCACGATGCTTGTATTTATATCATCGGAATTTTAGAAACAATTTTTTACTAAACAAAATCTCACAATTAAAAACTCAAACATTATGAAAAAGATTGCATTGTTAACCGTTGCTAGCGTAATTGCTCTATCATTAATTGCTCCTAGCGTATCAGCACAAACAGCTCCTAAAGCTGAAAAAAAAGAAGCTAAAAAAGAACTGAAAGAAGCTAAGAAAGACGAAAAAACTGCGAAAAAAGACGAAAAAACTGCCAAGAAAGAAGTAAAAGAAGGCAAACAAGAAACAAAAGTAGCTAAGAAAGAAGTAAAAGAAGCTAAAAAAGAAGCTAAAACTGCCAAGAAGGAAGCTAAAACTGCTAAAAAAGAAGTGAAATAAATAATTTTTATCAGCTAAAACGCAGGGTTGTTTTTTTACAAAACAACCCTGTATTTTTATAATACCTATTCAAACGGATAAGATATGAAAAAATTAGCCTCTAGTTTTTTTTTACTACTGCTTCTTACTATCTGTAACATATCTATTTACTCCAAAGATTTGGATGATGACTTTAAAATAGCCACCTACGTGGGCAATACAATAACTCAAAACGGTACGGCTACATCCAACACGGGTAGCGTAAATATAAAACCATATTTCAGTTACAACAATTCATGTGGCTTCTACACCAGTCTTTATTTAATTCTTGACAACACCGAAGGTAAAGACACAGTAACAACAAAAAAAACGACCAAGGTTGTTTCACCAAAAAAAATTGAAAATATAACTTTTGATATAGGTTACGACTATAGCTTTAACAACGGATTGAATATTGGAGGCGAATATACTTACAGTAAATATTCCAACACCTCTCAAAATGCAGGTAGTAACCCACACACAGTTGCTCTTAACACATCGTGGGACAATGATGTTGTTACTCCCTCATTATCATATATGTGCGAATTTGGAAAAACAAAAAAACCTGATTACACCGTAAGTTTCGACTTAACAAAAGTGTTTATTATTCATCATATTTTTACCCCGGAAGACAAAATTATCATACCGCTCACCTTGGGTTGTTTTGCCGGAACCACGAATTACGATAATAGAATTGCCATAGCTAATTCGGAGTCAAACGATCCCGGCTTTAAATTTACCAGTGCTTATTCTTTAATTTCTGCAAAATACAGAATTAACTGGTTTGGATTCGGCCTGTCCACTTTTCTGATTTATAATTTAGACCCCGCTAGTTCATCAACCTTTGTGGGGCCGTTGTACAATGCCTCGGTAGCTGCTTATTTTTAGCTAGTAAAAAATATTTTGCCATTCAACCCTATGGCACGATGCTTGCATTTTAACATATTGAGATTTTTTAGAAAAGCTCATTCAAAAATCAATTAGGATTCAACATTAAAATTTTAGCCGCCATGAAAAAAATTGCTTTATTAACAGTAGCCGGTGTAATTGCATTATCATTAATTACACCTAGCGTTTCAGCACAAATTCAGCCAGGAGATCCATCTATCAAAGCCGAGAAAAAAGAAGCTAAAAGAGAAAAAAGAGAAGCGAAAAAAGAAGTCAGAAAAGAAGAACGGGTTGAAAAGAAACAAGAAAACAAAGAAAAGAAACAAAAGCTAAAGGAAAAAAGAGCAGAAAAAAAAGTAAAAAAATTAGCTCCAAAAGCTGAATAGAATTAAAGTAAAAAAAACAAAACCAAAGGGACTGTTGAAAAAAATCAATAGTCCCTTTTGCTGGTTTATATAACCGGCACTAAAATTATTTTCCTCGGTGAGTTTCTACAAAATGAGTTGGTGTATAGCCTGTTTTTTGCTTGAAAAATTTGGTGAAATACGAATTATCTTCAAACCCTAAATGATAGGCAACCTCGGCCACATTCAGATCAGAATAAAGCAATAGGCGTTTGGCTTCCGTTAATTTTTGCACAAGAATAAATTGTTTGGCACTTACCGCTACCGATTTCTTACATATTCTATTTAATTCATACACAGATAGTTTTAACCTGCATGCATAATCTTCCACCGAAATGTTTTCAGTTATGGTATTGTTAATCAATTGCCTGAATTGATATAATTTTGAGTTGACGGATTCTGCATTCAACCCATACTGTTGGCGAAACAAATATTCTAATAAAGAAAGCAAGTAATCCAACGAAACAGCAATATGATTCTCCGAATAATCCTTTAAATGTTCGTATTCATCTATTAAATGAACAAACAAATCCTTAAAGAATCGAATCTCGGCCATTGGAATATCAACATACGGTGTATGTTGAAACCATCTTAAATCCAGTTGTTCCTTTCGCAAACAAAACTCGTGAAAAACGAGTACAAAACCAGTTATATCAATATGATGAGACCAGTTATGAATTTGCCCCGGATACATAAAAAATAATCTTCGAGGCTTAATCGGATATTCTTTAAAATCTATTACATTAATTCCACGGCCTTCCTCAAACAAAAAAATAGCATAATAATCATGTATATGGGGCAGCCTTATTTTTCTTGTAGTATCAAAACGACTAATATAATAATACGGCAACATATTTTTACATGATGCCACCGCTGAGATAGTATGTACAGGGATTTCTTTGTTTTTGGAATTAATGTTCATCTTTACAGGATAGCAACGGATATAAACAGTTGCACCGAATGCAAAGCTTTTACCACTTAACAACGTTAAACGGTAACCTCACAGTTTCTTTGAACTGCAGATAAAACACTTTTTCAAGAAGCGTAATAAAAGAAACATCCAACACAACAACACGTGTACAACAAACAATCTTAAAACAAAAACAATTTTAATCTTAACAAGATTAAAATCCCTATTCTACTTCACAAAACCTTGTTTCTGTTTCTACATTTCACAAATCTACTTAGCTTTTGTAGAGTCAAATTATAACAAAAAGTAATAGCTAATAACTTAAAGTTATATATTCTTATTAAAATCTTTTAGGTATTACTACAAGTTCATTACATTATTTTGAAATACAAACAATTACATTCTTATTTTCTCTTTTTCTAAGTCTTTATCATTTAATTCAATATGATTTCTTCTCCTTCTTCGTATCAAAATAATACAATATACGGAGGCTGCTAGGCTAAAAGGAATAACCCCATCGCCAATGGAAACGGCATTGGTCTCATCGCCCAAGCTAACCGACGATACGCTATTTGTTGTATCTGCTATTCCTTCTTTTTGTGAAATATTTGAAGACTCATATATTGTTGACGGATAGGAACGGCAATAAGCATTCTCTACAGAAAAAAAAGCTATCAGTAGGAAAATATTTTTAAAAATTGCAATATTAACTTTCATGATTTTATTTTATATTTATTTTTTAACAAAAAAGGATAAAATAGCACCGCCATTAGCTAGAAAAAACAGCGGTACTATTCTAGGAAAAACGTGGTGGAGAAATATCAACCCAAGCCCCAGGACATTTAGCTACAAATGATTTTTCCTTACGGTGGGGATGGGTTGATATAAGCTGAAAAACGACTACTGTAAAGCAAACTCCAAAGAGTAATAGCCAATTATATTGATATAGAACAAAAGTCACCACCATAACCATTCTTATATATTCTTAGAATTTTGTTTCTACAAAGATATTTTGCAAAGCCACCATAGTCATGGTACTTTTTATAAAGACTATGGTACTTTTTAATAAAAAAGATGCTGGACAACATCAAAGAGAGAGGCGAGAATATATTGAAAGAAAGTTCAAACCGATTCACTATAAAATAGCAAAAGAGCGGATCAATGAACCGCTCTTTTGCCATTTTACAAGATGTATAATTATACTACTGCTTACCAGCATAACGATACCACCAAACCGAGCACACCTATTACAACCCACAGGCTTACCCCCATCAGCATCGGTTTATAGCCCACGGTGCGGATAGCCGAACGGGATAAGCCGGCACCTATTAGAAACAACGTAAGCGTAAGCATGCGTTTAGAAAGATACACGATACCTTGCGTAAACCACCCCGGCAATGGTAAATAGGCCGAAGCCACCATAGCCAACACGAAGAACAGAATAAACCAGGGGATGCTTATTTTTTTACTATCCGTACGGAAAAACAGGGCGGAAACAAACACCAGTGGAATTATCCACAGCGCACGGGTAAGCTTCACCGTGGTAGCCACTTTCAACGCTTCGGGGCCATAGGCAGCCCCCGCTCCTACCACCGAACTGGTGTCGTGAATGGAAATAGCTGCCCACATCCCGAACTGGTGCTGGTTGAGCCCAATTAAATGACCTAGCAAGGGGAACAGCACCAACGCCACAGCATTGAGTGTGAAAATAGTAACCAGCGATATAGATATATCCTCATCCTTAGCCTTGATTACGGGTGCAACCGCAGCAATGGCACTACCACCACAAATAGCAGTTCCTGCCGAAATAAGATAAGAAGACGTGCGGGTGAGTTTATACCTGCGCCCCAGCCAATAGCCGAGCAGCATTACAATAGTGACACTGCACAGGGTGATGAGGAAACCGCTTTTACCCGTTTGCATGGCTTCCTGCAAATTAATGCCAAAGCCAAGGCAAACTACCGCTACTTTGAGCAATTTGCCGGATACCTTCTTGGAAAAAACAGGGTCGGGATTTCCTAACAGGAATGACAACACGATGCCTGACACAAGGGCTATGGATGGAGAAATAAACGGCAACACGGATAACACGGCCAACAGGACGAACAAGATTCGAGCTAGGGCAGGATGGAAAGATTGATTGGCGAACATAACTTTTTGTTTTTGATTAACAGCACAAAGTTACGTCCTGATTTTCAAGTAGAAAAATAATAAAAATCGATATACTATAACCAAAAGTTATGAATTTGCCGCGTGCAGAGCAAAGCGCATAAAGTCTTCTTCAATGCCCCCGCTTTTACCTTGCAACACGATAAACTGGAACATACGCAGAAATTCCATACCCTTTATATCAACGACTTTGAACCGTCCGCTATAAATGTCCTTCGACACGGAACGGATGGAAACGATGCCCAAACTATCCGTGTTCTCCAAAAACAACTTGATGCTCTCGGTGCTACCCAATTGCATCATTACAGAGAGGTCGGACAATCGCAATCCTTGCCGTTGCAATTCCGCCTTAATAACGTCCAACGTGCCCGAACCGTTTTCTCTTACTACCAACGGCATGCGTTGAAGCTGCTTGATGTCTATTTCGTCGAACCGGGCTATGTTACTCTTCACAGAAGTAATCGCCACCAGTTCGTCTTTCAGAAAAGGACTGTATTTTAGGTTAAGTTGTTTGCCAACTCCTTCCACCAAGCCCAAATCAATTTTTTTAGCTAAAAGGGCTTTTTCTATCTGCAAGCTGTTGCCGCTAATCACCGTGAGCTTCACTTGTGGAAATTTTTTCAAGAAAGAAGCTAATATAGGTGGCAACACGTATTGCGAAATAGTGGAGCTGGCACCTATACGGAGTTCGCCTGCGAAATGAGCTGTGAGTAGGTTCATCTCGTATTCCATCTGCCTGTAAGCATCCAAAATACGCTGCGCGTGCAGTAACAACAGCTCACCTTCCTTGGTGATTCTCACGTTAGCCCCGGCGGTACGTTCAAACAAACACACCTGATACAAAGCCTCCAATTCCTGAATATGCTTACTGATGGCTGGTTGCGATATATGCAACTCTTCCGCCGCACGCGTAAAGCTTTTATTGTTGGCAACGGATTCAAATACTCGCAAACGAAAATCCATATCTTCTGCTATTTAGTTAGAACAAATATACAAATTTCGATACCAACAAAAAAGCGAAGCCTTAGACTTCGCTTTTATACTTCAGTACGTAGAAGTATGCTTTTCGTTTTTTATTAACTAAGCTATAAAATCAACAAGCAATATCCTTTATGCAAAATAATGATTGGGCATTACGTTGATGCCTTTTTTGCGACACTACAAAAAAGTCCAAACAACTTTCATCTACATCCTTTAAGTAAAAATCATTCTCGGTAATTTTCTTTTCCTGTTTCTCTTTGAGCATTAAAAGATAACGATTTATCCGGTTACACAAATCGTAAGGCAATTGCAACATCAAGCCCGGTAATCTTTTGTTTAACGACAAGAAATCGAGTTTTAGCAATTTTTCTACCGCCGCTTTGTTGGCTTCATAATAGCTATTCACCACATCGTTGCCATACACACCATACATTTCCACCATTTCAAAATTCGACATCATCAATTTCTTCAATTCATCCACTTGGTATTCCCTTACATGCCACGGATTCCGCACCAATGTTTTATCTATGTTCGGCGTGGTAAGAATTAATTTCCCGTCGTTTTTCAGCACCCGGTTTATTTCTTGCAGGAAGAACTCATCCGGCTTAATATGCTCTATTACCTGAAAGCAAACCACATAATCAAAATAATTGGAAGGAATATTAAGCAATGGGGGAACTTTTTGCTGTATATAATTTACATGCTCGTGGTTCAATGATTTATTCTCCGTGGGATACTTGTCTAACGTCCAAAACTCGGTAACACGAGGTGCTATTATATCTACTCCATATCCGGTGCCCGTACCAATTTCCAGCACCTTACCTTGTATTTGGGTTGCAGCGTAATGATACACTGATTTACATCTGCTCAACACATAGTTATCAGTTTCTAAAGTAGATGCTCTTTCGGCAGTTTGAATCCATTTCATAATGTCATATTTTAGGTTTTGGAAAATATGACAGAATGGATACTAAAAACCCTTACTTGAAATAATAAGAAATTCCGAAATTTATTCCGAAGTAATTCCAATCCTGAACGGTAAAAACATTTTCTTCTTTAGCCACTCTGATAGGGATGGAATAATATGGACTGACAAAGGCTGACAACTGAGGAATAATTAGATATTCAAACTTACATTGAGACATGAGCTCAAGTTTTACCTTTCCTATATCATTTTTGCTAATGGAACTAACCTCTCCTGCCGAATCGACCGAATACCCACTAGCCGAGGTTAAAACATCAATCCAGGCAGTCATACCGAAAGAAACCGAAAGTTTTTTGGATAGAGCCTGTTTCACACCTACATACACAGGAATGGAAATGTAGGTGTATTTGTTAATGCTATCATGATTGGCCGTTTTATAACCCGTTTTAGTGGAAGTTAAAACTTTTAGGGTGTCGCGATTCCAAGTAGAATCGGAAACAGTGTAGGTGTATTTTTTAGTGGTGCCCACGTTATAATTTACCTCCATCTGTCTATACGCGAGGCCGGTACCCACAACAAAGTTGCTCCACGTTACATACCCAATTACTCCTACCCGATAATTCTTGTTCAGTTTATATGAAATTGAAACAGTGTTATTGCCCGAAGTAACTGTAGATGAATACGTTTTATTCCATTTATTAATACCTAATTGATAAACGGGTTCAACGGAAAAATGAATAACATTATCCGTAGGAATTGGTGTTGATATTGGTATCTGTGTGTTTTTCTGTTTTTGCGCTTTATCGGTTTTGGTTTTTTTTATGGTATCGTAAACAATCTTTTTTACCGTATCGTATTTAACAACTACCTGTTTCTGGTATATCGTGTCGTAAAAAACTCTTATTACAGTATCTTTCTTCTGTTTGTTTTTTTTTGTATAAAGTTTAGGATTTGATTGTGCACCGGGTGGCAATGTTTTTTTCTTTAAATCGACTTTATTTTTGAGGGACGTTTGATCCTGACTTTTCTTAATCCTTGTTTGAAGTTTATATATAACTACTTGATTTTTAACAGCATAAAAGGATAGATTATCTTGTTGAAAAAGGGCGATTAGCACGTCATTCAATTTTTTATGATGCATTACAATGGTTTTCATCTCTTTGGATGAGAAAATTTCATTTTGATATGAAAAAACAACACCTGATTTTTTTTCCAACATTTTTAGCACGCGTACAATGGGCTGCTGGTGGCATTCTATATCCACAACCTGACTCAAAACACCTTTTGCTTGTGAAAAAGCAACAACACCGCAAAAGAATAATGACAAAATAATAAAGAACCTCTTCATGTATCAATTCGTTTGTGCGTAAAAATAAATTGTATCTTGAGTTTCCCTCGCTTTTACTCCCAACAACTTTTCTAGCAGTACCTGCACTTCCGGCAACGTTTGATGGTCTATTTGAATGGTAACTTTAATCTCAGGCAAAGAAGAATCGCACAGCACCATGTGCTTTCCATACAAAGATTCCAAGTCGGACATCACTTCTTTTATCGGCGTATTCTTGTAAGTAAGCACATTGGTTTTCCATGCCAAATAATTATTATTCTTAATTTTCTGAGCCGTCTGCTCTTTTGTTTTCTCATTTACAACCAGCTGATCGCCTTTATAAAGCACCTTATTAAAAGTATGCTTGCAGTCGGAAACTTTCACGACACCCGATTCTACACTTATGGTAAACAAGCCTTGAGCCTTGTCGTAATTTATATTAAACGAAGTTCCAACCACTTCGGTAAGGATATTGCCTGTTTTGATTATAAACGGCCAATGTTTATTATGATGAACATTAAAAAATGCCTGACCGTCAAGCTCTACCCGCCGTTTTTTCTGCTCAAAAGTATTAGGGGCAATTAGTTTAGCACTTTTACTAAGCGTAACTTCCGTTTTGTCGGACAATACAACCTGAGGCAGTTTCGGGTTATAGGTATAAGTCAACATTTTTGCCTCATCCTGTCGGTTAAGCATAAAAAATGCACCTCCGGCAATAATTAAAGCAACAACACTTGCCACCATAAGCCACCATTTGTGATGGTAAAATGATACTTCCTTAGTTGCAGGTAATCTCTTTTGAAAATCTGCATACGCATCCTTAGCATCAAAATGTGCTGTATCTATTTCCGGTTTCTTTAGCAGCAGCAACTCGCTCTTAAAATATTCTTTATTTTCAAGCCTTTCCGCTACCCATTGGAGCAAAGCAGCATCCTCTTCCTTGCTGGAAGTCTTATTATAATAGCTCAAAATAAGCTCATCTATCTCTATTAAGTTATTTGTATCCATTTGTTGTAATTTGAAGGGAGTAAACAATTTAAGACATTCCAACCTTTTTCTTTATAATTTCTATAGATTTTCGCAAATGAGCCTCTACGGTTCGTTCACTTATGCCAAGCGAAAACGCAATATCCCTATATGATTTTTGTTCCACATATCTCAAATTAAAAACCTCCCTGTTTTTTGTAGGTAATTCATGTATCGACTGCTCCAACTTCTGCTGTCGTTCAAAATTAGCATAAGCATCTTCAAAATCATCCATTTCAATCATTTTTAACTGGTATGCCGCGTCGTTCAAATAATTATGTTGTGCTTTCCTGCTTTCAAAATAATTTATGCACGCATTATGTACCGTACGATACAAGTAACTCTTTATCGAAACAATTTTTTGCAAGGTTTCCTTTTGCTCCCAAATTTTCAAAAAAGAGTTTTGCACAATCTCGTAGGCTTCATTTTTATCCTCCACGTACGAATAAGCATAATAACACAGTTGTCGGAAATAAGCAGAATAAATTTCTTCAAAAAAATGGTCTTCCCGGCTATTTTTTCCCATTGTTATCTATTTAAGGGTATTATAGATATGTTCGTGTAAAAAAAACACAAACGAAACAGATATTAAGTTTCAAATATCCAATATAAAAATTTAATAGACAAGATTATGTTGAAAAACCCTTACAAAAAAATCAACTTTTTTATAAGGGTTTTTCAACAATTAACATTACAGGCAAATGAAAACGCCTTCTGATGCAATTTTTTCAATCACAAAAAAAGCGAAGCCTAAGCCTCGCTTTCATATTTCTTAAAATTCAATATATTCTTTTGGTTTCAGGTTGTCCGCCATTGTCCAAAAATGGGCTTTGCCGTGCGCTATACGGAAAATAACCAACGCCGGACTGTCGGCAATCATACCAAAATTTTTCAAAAAAGGACGTTCTTCTAGGGCTTTTTCTTTCAAGGCTCTATCGGTAAGAAATTCCACCGAACCGGCTACGCGAAGCATGGTGCCTATTTGTCCCTCCTGATGATAGAAGCAAGCTTCGGCTTTCGGATTCTTTTCTAGCTGGTGTGTCATTTCCTTGATAGACCCGGTTTGGAAATAAAACCCCGTTTCGTCGGCAAACCAAAAACCCAGAGCACGCACATGTGGCTCATCGCCATCCAACGTTGCCAAATAGCAAATGGGGTTTTCGTTGGTAAACTTAATGCAATCTTGTAGTGTCATAATCTATTTAAATTTAATGTAAGTTTGAATTGACAATTGAATCACACTCGAATAAATGATCTTTGTAAAAATATCATTTTTCAGTCAAACCTACATTATTTTAATTACCTTAATTTTTTAATTTAGAAATCAAAGCTTCCACCGCCTTCACCACGCTATCATTTTCCTCCAACGCTTTTACAAAAGCACTGCCTATAATTCCACCACCAGAATGGTTACAAGCACTATCAAAAGTCTGCTTATTGGAAATACCAAAGCCTATCAAGGTGGGGTTTTTCAACTTCATTGCCTTAATCCGTTCAAAGTACGCCTCCTTACTTGCAGCAAAAGAACTCTGCACACCCGTGGTGGAAGCTGAGGACACCATGTAGATAAATCCGTTGCTATGCGTGTCGATCAAACGAATACGTTCTTCCGGCGTTTCCGGCGTAATAAGCAGGATGTTTTCCATGCCATATTTATCCGCAATCGGCTTAAATTCCTGCAAATATTCGTTCATCGGTAGGTCGGGAATAATAAAGCCATCTATACCCACTTCCTGTGCCTTTTGGCAAAACTTTTCAAACCCGAATTGCAACACGGGGTTAATATAGCCCATCAAAATTAACGGAATGTCCGTCACCTTACGGATGTCTTTCAATTGCTCGAATAATAGCTTTTGCGACATGCCGTTTTTAAGAGCCACCTGGCTACTATTCTGAATTACCGGGCCATCGGCCAAGGGATCGGAAAAAGGCACTCCAATTTCAATCATATCCACCCCATGCGCGGACAATTGTTTGATAACTTCCACCGTGTCATTCAAACGTGGATAACCGGCGGTAAAATACACTGAAAGGATGTTGTTTCCCTTTTCGGCAAAAAGTTTATTAATTCTGTTCATGTTTATATTGTTTTTTCGTTCGTTCTTATTGATTGCCCGTAGGGCATATATTTCAATAGAAAATTAGTTGTGTTAAACTTTTCCCCATCGGGGATAAATATATTTATCCCCGATGGGGAATTGGTTTTGTTATCTTTCTCTTTTATTGAAATTAAAATTCTAACGGACTAAATTTTATTTTCAAGGATATTTTTAAGACCTTATTTTTTCCATAAACGTTTTCAGCTTGTCTATGTCTTTCAATCCCGGTTCCAGTTCAAAGCGGCTGTTTACATCCACACCCACCAATTGAGGATGCGTAATATTTTTAATAGCCTCCACGTCATCCAAGTCGATACCCCCACTCAAAAAGAAAGGTGTTTCGCCTTTGTAATGATCCAGCAGGCTCCAATCGAACTTCTCGCCCGAACCTCCATGCCCGGAAGTTTTAGTGTCGAACAGGAAGTAATCGCAACAGCCCTCATACTCTTCCAATATTTCAAAATCCGCAGCCTCCGCAATGGAAAAGGCTTTAAACAGGATATAATCCTCTTCACGCAATTGCAAACATTGCAAGGGCGTTTCGCCACCATGTAGTTGCAACGAGTCCAGCCCATAGGTTTGCGCCGTGGCACGCATCACCTCTACCGATTCGCTCACGAACACACCTACTTTTTTGATACTTGACGGCAACGAAGCCAACACGCTTTTATCCACAGAGGCAGCATAACGGGGTGATTTTTCATAAAAGATAAAACCCATGTAATCAGGATTCAGCTCGGCTAGCGCCTGAATGTTTTGGGTGTCGCACATCCCACAAACTTTGATAAGAAGACTCTTTGTACTCATCTATGACTTTTTAATTTGTATTCCCTGCATTTATTTTGTTCGCCACAAAAAGGACACAAAAACTACAATTGACTAATAAAGTTTTTCAATGCCTCGGCGGGATTCTTTTCTTTCATAAAATTTTCACCCATCAAAAATCCACGATAGCCGGCTTGGCGAAGTTCTCGCACCGTTTCGGGACTGGAAATACCGCTTTCGCTTACTTTTACAAAATCAGTCGGAATTTTGTCGATCAAGTCGAACGACACGTTTACATCCGATACAAACGTTTTCAAGTTGCGGTTGTTCACACCTAGCAAATCCACAAATTCGTTGGCATGCCCAAGCTCCTGTTCGTTGTGCACTTCGAGCAATACCTCCAAGTCCAGTTCGTGTGCCCGGCGGGCAAAGTCCTTAGTTTGTTGCACCGTTAAAGCCGCAGCAATAAGCAGAATCAAATCCGCACCCATCGCTTTGGCTTCATATATTTGGTATTCGTCTATCACAAATTCCTTGCGCAAGATAGGGCAGGTTACTCCAGGACGGGCAGCGATGACATCGGCAGACGTGCCACCAAAATATTTTTCATCGGTAAGGATAGAGATACCTGATGCCCCGGCATTAGAATAACCGGATGTAACGCTCACCACATCGGCATCGGCATGTATCCAACCTTTGGAGGGCGATTTCCGCTTAAATTCCGATATAATACCGGAAGCCGAAGCCAACAGGTTTGCTTTCAACGAAAGCGTTTCGCGGGCAAAAGCAGGTTCCTTAATTAAATCATCAATAGAGATAAACTCCTTGCGATCCGCAACCTCAATTACCTTGTCAGCTAATATTTTATCTAAGATGGTCATAAATTAATACTTTTAAACTAGGCTTTCAGCCCGTAAGCTTACTTATATATTTCCAAAAACTTATCAAACGCCCCCTTGGCACTGCCTGACTCCAAGCTTTCCAAGGCAACGGCTTTGCATTCATCAAAACTATAATCAGGGCAAAGGGTTTGGATAGCAAATGCCGAATTGGCTACTACCACAGATTTTTGTGCTTCGGTGGCTTTGTTTTCCAACACGTTTTTGAAAATTCCGGCGGCATAGTCAATCGTAGTTCCACCACTCAGCTCGTCTTGCTGGTAACGGGCAAAGCCCATTTCTTCGGGTGTGATTACAAATTCCTTGGTGTTGCTTATCACTTTGGTGTCAGCGGTTAGCGACACTTCGTCGTACCCATCCAGGCTATGCACCAACGTGTAGTTGGTACCCAAATGCTGACTAATGTAGTTGTACAACCGCAGCATGGTTAAGCTGTAAACGCCCAATACCTGATACTTGGGTTGCACGGGACTGATAAGGGGCCCTAGCACGTTGAAAAACGTACGCACACCCAAGGCTTTACGCACGGGAGCCACATTCTTCATGGCGGAGTTGAACAACGGAGCGTGTAAATAGGCAAAACCTGCTTCGTCTATCGACTTATGAATTACAGAAGTATTGATTGTGAATTTCGCCCCGTAATATTCCAACACGTTGGAAGCCCCACTCACCGAGGTAGCCCCATAGTTACCATGTTTTGCCACTTTATACCCGGCTCCGGCCAGCACAAAGCAACTTAGGGTGGAAATGTTGAACGTATTCTTTCCATCGCCACCCGTACCCACGATGTCAATAGGGTTAAACTCGCTCAGATCCATCGGCAAAGCCATGCTTAACAAGGCTTCGCGGAAGCCCATCAATTCGTCCAACGTGATTGGACGCATCAAATACACCGTGATAAAAGAGGCGATTTGCTCGTTGTTATATTCGCCGGCGGAAATTTTGGTTAATATCTCCGTGGCATCGGTTCTGCTCAAACTCTCGTAGTTGAACAATCTGGTTAATATCTGTTTCATAGTTATACTAATTTTTTAAATGCTAAACTCGCATAAAAATATTTTTCATGCTTTTAACCAATTCAAAATCATTTGTTCACCCATCGGGGTTAAAACGGATTCGGGATGGAATTGCACGCCCCGCACATCGTAGGTTTTGTGGTGCAAGGCCATAATCATACCGTCGCCGTCCACGGCCGTTACTTCAAGGCTATCGGGCAAGCCTTCCTTGGAAACCGCCCACGAATGATAGCGGCCTACTTCCACTTGCTTAGGCAGACCGTGGAACAACAAATCGTCGGCAA
This sequence comes from Paludibacteraceae bacterium, assembly GCA_031292565.1. GTDB lineage: Bacteria > Bacteroidota > Bacteroidia > Bacteroidales > Paludibacteraceae > JAFGVL01. Next base: position 252,316 of record JARLGW010000011.1, on the reverse strand, counting down.
TAATATCCACGGTGGAACTTACGCCGTGATACACCTCCGGCAGGTTAATCAACTTTGCTCCGAAAGCTTCGCCAATGGCTTGCTCGCCGAGGCAAACCCCAAAGATGGACTTTGTGGGTGCATAGGTTCTAATTACATCCAGCAAAATGCCCGATTCGGAAGGAATTCCGGGGCCGGGAGAAAGGATGATTTTATCAAACTTGGCTATTTCTTCCAATGAAATCTGATCGTTGCGATGTACTTCCACATCCTTGTACCCCAACTTTTTCACGGCATGCACCAAGTTGTAGGTAAACGAATCGTAATTATCAAAAACTAATATTTTCATCATTTATACTTTTTACCCCTATATCCCATTCCCGATAGCTATCGGGAGGGGGACTTGGGTATTTGACTAACTTAAATTTTTACACATTGATGCCCTAAAAAATAATATAGCAAGAGAAAATTCAAAGCTTCTTTTATACAGTTGAATGTGTCATTTTGCACTTGCCGTATCTATTGCTTTTTTCAACGCTCCTAGTTTATTATTTACTTCTTGCAATTCGTTTTCTTCCACCGATTTGGCCACGATGCCCGCTCCGGCTTGATAGTAAAGCACATTGTTTTTACTTAGAAATGAACGAATGGTGATAGCTTGATTGAAGTTACCATCCAACCCGATGTAACCGATGCAACCGCCATACACGCCTCGGTCGTGTTTCTCTATTTTATCTATCAGTTGCATAGCTCTTACCTTGGGTGCCCCCGAAAGGGTTCCGGCAGGGAAGGTATCGGCAAACAGCTTGATAATATTGGCATCCTTGGGCAATACACCGCTTACCGACGATACTAAATGTAGCACATGCGAATAATATTGTACTACCCTGAACTCTTCTACTGTGACTTGAGATGCATTGCGGCTCAAATCATTACGAGCAAGGTCGACCAGCATCACATGTTCGGCATTTTCCTTCGGGTCGTTGCGTAAGGCTTCGGCTACCAGCAAATCTTTTTCATCGTCGCCGGTGCGTTTTAGTGTCCCTGCAATGGGGGCAATATAGGCTTTATCGTTTTTTACCCGTAAATGTACTTCGGGTGATGAGCCGAAAACTCGGAACGAACCAAAATCAAAATAGAATAAATAAGGGGAAGGATTGATAGAGCGAAGGGTGCGGTAGAGCATGATGTCGTCACCCTTATAGGCTTGCTCGAAACGGCGGGATAGAACGATTTGAAATACATCTCCACGGAAACAATGTTCCTTACCTTTGGTTACCATTTCCCGATAATCTTCGTCGGAGATGTCGGATGTTTCCTCTCCTACCTTATCAAAACCATAGGTGGCAATGTTGGGGCTTTCCAAGATGCTTTCAATGTTCCCGATGTTCGATTCTTCTCCCTCCAACAGGTTTTCGATGATGGTAATTTCATTTTTGTAATGATTCAGAGCTATTACATATTTGAATAGCACGTACTGAATTTCGGGAATATTATTTTCAGCTTTTCGAGAAGCGGAGAGCTGAATATCTTCAAAATACTGAACGGCCTCGTAGGATGAATAACCGAAAAATCCATTAATCACACTGTGTTTTGATACGTTTTCAGCCTGGAAAGAAGCAATGAAGCGATCGAACGATTCGGGTACAGAAAGCTTATCTTTCACCTCCAGTTTATCCACACTGCCATTGGTATATTCTATGCTTATTTCCTTATCCTTCACCGCGTAACGGGCTATGGGCGAAAACGCGATGTACGAATTACTGTTTGCCGCACTGTTGTAATCAGAGCTTTCCAGCAACACGGAATTCTGATACAGATCTCTTATTTTCAAATAAATACCGATGGGTGTCTGTAAGTCCCCCAAAAAGCTTTTGGTATTTACGGTTAATTTTGTTTTCATATTTAACGTGTAATATATTTTATTTCTTATCAAAATATTCCAAATACGTTGGCATATCCTTATCGCCACGACCGGAAACGGTTAATACCACGATGTCCGTTGGTTTGAACTTTACCTTGTGTAAGGCTGCCAGGGCGTGGGAACTTTCGAGCGCGGGAATAATGCCTTCCAGTTGGGTGAGTTCAAAGGCTGCTTTCACGGCTTCGTCGTCGGTGATGGCCAACACTTCTGCACGACCTGTTTTGGCCAAATGTGCATGGATAGGGCCAATGCCGGGATAATCCAACCCGGCTGAAAGAGAATACGGTTCTATCACCTGTCCATCTTCTGTTTGCATCAACAGCGTGCGACTTCCATGCAATACGCCTTCGGAGCCTAAATGGATGGTTGCAGCGGATTCGCCACTGTCAACACCCAACCCGGCAGCTTCTGCTTCCACCAGTTTTACACGGTCATCATCAAGATAATGATAGAAAGTTCCTGCCGCGTTACTACCGCCCCCTACGCAGGCAAAAAGGTAATCGGGGTAATCTCTACCTTCATGTTCCATGAGTTGCTTTTTAATTTCTTCGCTGATAACGGATTGAAACTTTGCCACCATGTCGGGGTACGGATGCGCACCCACTACTGAACCAATAATGTAGAAAGTATCAGTCGGATGGTTGCACCAATCGCGAAAAGCCTCGTTGGTGGCATCTTTCAGGGTTTTATTACCAGAGGTTACCGGCACAACGGTGGCTCCTAGCATACGCATTTTTTGTACATTGAGGTACTGACGTTTCACGTCGGTTTCACCCATATAGACGATACATTCCATGTTCATCAACGCGCACACGGTAGCGGTTGCCACGCCGTGTTGTCCAGCTCCTGTTTCCGCCAGAATCCGGGTTTTACCCATGCGTTTGGCCATCAATATCTGCCCCACGGTGTTGTTTATTTTGTGTGCCCCCGTGTGGTTCAAATCCTCACGTTTCAGGTACACTTTTGCACCCACGGCTTCGGAAAGCCTTTTGGCTAAATACAAGGGGGAAGGCCTACCCACATAGTCACGCAAGAGGGAATGAAACTCCCGTTGAAATTCGGGGTCGTTCATTATATCCAAATACTGCACTCGTAATGATTCAAAATTCTTTTGCAGTATTTCGGGTACATACGCCCCACCAAATCTGCCATAGTAACCGTTTTCGTCAACTGAAAAGCTCATAATAAAATGTTTTTATAATTAGTTTGTTTAAAATTCATTCTTATTTTTCATCTATCCGGTCATCTTTTTGCAACCCCTAAAGGGAACTTTTGCAAAACAAAAAAGGCTTGTCGTGAGATCGACAAGCCTTTTATATATTTTTTAGAATAGTTATAAACATAGCGGGTTTCCTCACGAGTTAATTGTTCGTAAGTGCCACCACCAAATATTTAAAGCTAAACTTCTCATTTCTTTTATTCTTTATGAATGCAAAGGTTATAATTTCTGATTAAATATGCAAGAAAAATTTCAATAAATTATTATTCTTACAAAATTATTTTAGGGGATTCCATGTATCGCATTCGCCAAACACTTTCTCCATGGTGTATTGCTTGGCATCGGAGTCCTTTAATTTTTTTGACCACCCTACTCTACCAGACAAGTCGGCTCCAGCTCCGGTGTTGTTTATTTCTATAAAGCGAGCGGTTTTTTCATTGTCAGGGTTACGCCAGTTTTCCCATCCGGTAGCCAAAATATGGCTACCCATTTCGCAGTTGAGATATACTGTTTCTCCATACGGACGCCAAGGACGGCCTAAATACACTTTAGATATACCATCGTCGGCCGTGAGTTTGCAATGATTGAAAACGAGCCCGTAAAGCTTATTCTGAGGGGTTGAAGGGGCTGTGATGTATGAATCTTTTTTGCTGTGAATTTCGCAAGCCTCAAAATAAGCAGTTCCGGCACCAAAAATAAAATCGGTGGTTCCGTCGATATAGCATCCTCGGTAATACTGACGACTGTTGTCTTTACCCACGTAAATGGTATCCTGGTTACCCAATATCCGGCAATTGATAAACACGGCTTTATCACCTTCCACGTGGAGTGATACGGCTTGGCCTAGTTGTGGAGCGTTATTCTCAATAGTCAAATTCTCAGCCCGGAAACCGTTGGCTTGTACCAATAGGGTATAAGTTTTAAACGTACCCATCTTGGTTTTCATACCGGGCAGGGTGTCGTTCGCCTGATTGTTCCAGATAATGATGGTTTTGTATTGATCTTCGCCTATCAAACTAATATTTACGGCACTGGCAGGCACCACCACTTTCTCATGATAGGTTCCGTTTTTTATAAAAATAGTTTTACGTTCGGCCATTTCGGCTCTGACGGAATTAATGGCTGCTTGTATAGATGTAAAGTTTCCGCTTCCATCTTGAGCCACTACAATATCATATTTAGGTTTGTCCTGCGCATGAATCAAGCACACAGAACAAAGCATCATCAACAATAACAAAGTTTTTCTCATAGCATTATATAATTTAGAGGCAGCTAATTTCAACATTTTTCGGCAAAAAAAAAAGCGCCGGGAGAAAAACTCCAAACGCTTTAGTGTTATTTATAATATTAGATTAAGGAATAATCACTTTATATGATTTACTATTTATCCGAACGATATACATTCCACCACTTATAGTAATTTGGGTTTTACCTCTCATAGCCTTACCCGATGTAATACAGCTACCCGTAATACCGTAAATGGCGTATAGACAATCGGAAGGAGCATCAATTACAATTGCTTGCCTAGAGGCGGATACGGTAAGCGGTGACACTGTTTCCAACGAAACGCCGGTAGCCGTTTTAACCAAAACGACAGAATAGGTTTGTGTTGTTCCATCTTCGGCTGCTACTGTAACTGAAGTTGGGGTGCCTGCATCAAAGGATAAATTCCCTGATGTTGTCAATTTTGCTGAGTCGGAAAGAGTTACAACAGGAGTAGTAGTAATTGGTAACGATACAGAGGATGGAACATCAATGGTAATTACTTTGGTAGTTTGATTTATTTTACCACTATAACCATCGATGGAAAAAGAAATAATGGAATCATTGCTACTCAATGGCAAAGCCACTCCTTTTACATACACCTTTACATTATCAACATTGGAAGAAGAAAGAACAATGGAATCGAGATAAGAGCCAGCAGTCGAGGGTTTAAATTTTGCATACAATACTCCTCCTGTGGCAGGCAATGTTGCCGAAGCATAGAACGAACCTGTACTCGTATTATTAACTTGAAACGGATCATCTGCATTTACAGCTATTCCCGATGATAAAGAATTGCCAGTTACCACAATACTATTCGTGGCAAATTCTTGGCTCAATCTTTTTGAACCGAAATCAATTATATTATTATCAACGGAAATAGAAGATTGATTGGCTGTTACCACAATTGAAGGCACATACATGTGTGTTGAACTCGCGAGTACCAGCCTAAAAATTTTACTTCCTGAACCAGATATTGTCCAACTTTGTGTGTACCAAAGAGATGATTTTGTATTAGTTACAGCAGCATACGAGCCATTGCTCCAACTTGAACCCGTCCATTCCTGCAATTGAAGTGTTTTTCCTGTAGAACCGGAACCATAAACAACAGTAAAGACTCCACCATTGCTAAAAGTCAAAGCAGGTAATTTAATATATGCATTTGAAGTGCTAATGGTAGAACTACCGGCACTAAAATCTATATAACCTGTTTTTGACACGGAGTTATAAGTTTTGGTAGATTCGGGACAAATGGTAAGATCTAAATACTCTACAGTGCCATAACTGGTTGACAACGTTTTTATAGTTGTTACTGCTGAAGCACTCTGCCACAATGAAGAATTACTAAAGTCAGAATAAAACACCACAGATTGTGCATGCAATTCTACTCCTGCTAGAAGTATATAAAATATTGCGATATTAATAAGAAGCTTTTTCACTGTGGAAAATTAATACTTTTATCTTAATAACGAAAGTTTTAAAATAAAATTATATTTCCATAACAAAAAAGGATGCCTTATGTAAAGGCATCCTTTCTTTTATAGAGTTTTACTAAGATTTATTTCACCAAAACTTTAGTTGCTACACCGTCAACAACAACAATATAAACACCTTTTTCCAAACTAACAGGAAGTGTTTCTTTTGTTGATGTTGTTTTTCCGGTAAACAATTTAATACCAGATACAGTTACAAGAGAAACATTTGCACCAGCAGCACCTTCTATGATAACAGCAGAACCGTTTCCATAAACTTTAAATGTACTTGTTGCAGTTTTAATACCTGTTGGAATAGAATCGGTAAAGGTAATCGTATAGGTAGCTTTTGTTATTCCATCTCCTGATGTTACATAAATAGTTGCTACACCACCTGCACTGAATGCTGTTTTTGAAATAGAATCAAGTGTAGCTCCAGTAATCACCGTTGGAGTAATGGTTGGATAATCGGTAGCTGTAGCAGACAAAACCACTTTATATGCTTTCTTTGCAGGTGTAAAGGCAGGACTCATGGTTCCGGCACTTACCGTCAAATTAGTCAATATAGCAGGAACATATACTGCTGAACTCATCAAATAATCACACGCATTTTTTAATACTAATAGACCATTGCTATTCAAGTTTTCCGAAGCTGCCGACAATGCTATCAACATATATTTTTTAGAATCGGATGTGGTTTGATTATTTTTTTCAATAATTGAAACACCTTGAGATTCTTTATTATTGGCAATAGCTTCAACACCACTACCATATGTTACACCTGTAGCATATCTAACAATACCGGTTGTATCGCTTTCCATTGAAACAACAGAATCACTTTTAAATGTAACACCACTAAAGATAGGATGGCTTAAGTAGCTAGTGTTTACATTAATAGTAGTATCATTCTTTACTCCATTGCCACCAGCACCAGTTGGCCAGTTAGTTTTACTATACATATGTGCTTTCGTATTCAAAATAGGCACTTGTCCAATAAATTTACCCAATTCAACGGCTGCCGCAGACGAACTAGATAAAGCTTCATGTAATACAATCAAATCATAACCGCCAGCAGCTACAATAGCATCAACAGCAGCAGCTGTAGTAGGAGCAAGAACATCTACATTATAGTTTTGGTTTAGCACATAATATAATTTATTAGCACCCGTTGGAGGGGTTGTGCTCGTGTATAAGAATGCAACAGATTTCTTGCTTGGATCTCTCACTATTATTGTTCCTGTAGCAGTAACTGCAGAGCCAGTATAACCAGAAAGAGCTGTTGCAGTAACTGTATATTTAATTGTATCAGGATATGTTGCAAATGAAGGAGACCCTGAAATAGTTAACGTATCAGAAGTTGCATTTAGGTTAGATGTCAACCCACCTGATAATCCTGTTACGGTTGCTCCTGTTGCATTTTTCACTACATAAACAATGCTAGAAATAGTTGCACCCCCTTTTATAGTTTGGCTGGTAGAAGATGTTGTTGTAATTGTTGGTGTAGGAACATCAGCAGAAGTTATCACTTTATAAGTTTTTGACAAACTATTTTTTGAAACAATATAAGTAATGGTATCACCTACATTAAAGGTTGAGCTTGAAATATCAGTTGCACCTTTTAAAATTTGTGTGGTAACAGCAGATGAATCTGTAGTAGCACTAATCAAAGAAGAAGAAACACTTTGTCCCTTTGTATAAGATGCATAAGGAAGATTTACTTTTAGGGTACTATCATTAGCAAATGTTCCGGCAGTTCCGCCAATTGATAATGCGGTTACTTTAGGGGCGGCAGGACCTGCTGGAGTTACAGTTAATCCTACATATCCACAATAAAAAGTTGTTCCTGATCCATATGGTGAGTTACCAGTTGCAGAACTAGATGAAATTGCTTTTGTTGTAGGATTATAATAAATTATTCTGTAAATTCTAAACGATTTTGTTCCGGAAGGAATGCTAGACATTGCATATGTTGTCCAAGCCGTAGTTTTACTGACAACAGTAACAGAAGTCGCACCAATAACACTTGTTGTGCTAAATGGATATTTATCTGAATAAACTACACCAACGGTAGACGTTGCACTGTTATTGTTTGATCCGCCAAAAGTTATTGCAGTAATAGTTGAATTAGCACTATTAGCTGTTACAGCACCTTCTAAATAATATGAACTACCATTGACTTGAGCTCCTATCATTGTAGAATTACAAATTGTGGTAGAAGCGACTGTATTATAAGCCGTAATTAAACTTTGCGTAGTTCCTGTACCTAACGTATAGGTTAAAGTTGATGCCACAAAAGGATTAGAGGTAACACCATAACCTAATTCTGAAGTAAAGCCAAAAGCACCCACCCAAGAACAAAGGGCAAATGCAATCAGTAACATTTTAGTAACTTTCGTTTTCATACATTAAATTATTAAGATTTATAAATTATTAATTTGGTGCAAATGTAAAAAATTGATTTAATTAAATTATTAATTCTTTAATTAAAATTTAATATGGATACAAACTTTCTACCAAGCTATTTAGGTACACTTCCAAATTAGTGTAAGTACCACCACTTAGCGTAGTTGTTGCACCATCATCTTTAATGTTCTTGTTTAAGCCATGAGCATCCTCCCACGCATCGGGCATGCCATCACCATCGGAGTCCACCACGCTTGAGTTTGCTTGTATTACACCTGCAGTTTCAAGCCATCCACCAGAAGGGTTGTCTTTTACATCAGCCTGACTATCAATTAACCCGCCGGTACTTCCTTTCGAACCAGTATATGTATATGTACCATTTGTTACTTCGTTTATAATCCGTTTATCAATAGCATCTCTAACATAGTTTGCACCGGCATAAGATAACACGCTTTGATAGGCAGCTTCGGCTGTTTGTGAATTTATAGTTGTGGATTGTGAATTTACAGTTGCCATAGCAAAAGGAGAAGAAACTTTACATTTTGAAACAAATGTGGCAAAAGCTGTAGTACCTCCACTTCTTAATTGCACTCCGTTGTTGCTCCAGTTATCGGCCGTTACTGCAGGATAACCATTCATATAGTTACCATTTATGTAATAACTGCCGGCTGTATTATATTCTACATCACAAAAGCCAATAGAATCATATGCTACGGCATTAAAAATTCTATATTTTGCACTTGTAGCAGGCCCAGATTTATAGTAATTGTTAACAATATTTATTCGCCTGTTTTCGCCTCCATAAGAACCATTTTCCCCCCAGTTATAAATAACATTGTTTTCAAAATCAATAGGGCCTCTTAATATAGAGATACAATCATGATCAAAGCGTGGATTACGGCTATTATGATGCGCTAACAAATTATGATGAAAAGACGCATCATTACCTCCCCAAATTCCACCATAACCATGAATTCCTTTATCATGAACAGAGTTGTTTAAACTTTCTGAAAGAATACTCCATTGCAATGTAAAATCGGTATTATTATAAAACGAACCGCACTCATCGGTGCTCCAACTCATGGTACAATGATCTACTATCACATTTTTAGTTCCTTGCGCACCCAATGCATCATCCTGCATATCAGTAACATCGCCCATTCTAAAACGTATAAAGCGTACAATCACGTTATCCGCTGCTATATAAACAGGGTAATCACGTATAGTTATTCCATTTCCGGGAGCCGTTTGCCCAGCAATGGTTATATTCGGATGTGTAATTTCCAATCTCCGCGTTAATTGAATGGTACCGGAAACTTTAAATATCACAGTCCGGGCTCCAGTCTGACCTACTGCATAACGAAAACTTCCAACATTTCCATCATCACTTAAATTGGTAACATAATAAACCTCACCTCCACGTCCTCCTACCGAGTATTTTCCACCACCTTCGGCATGAGGAAAAGCTAGAGTATTTGCACTTGATGATGAGGGAGTGGTAGTTGTGGATGTAGAAGAATTATCATCCTTTTTGTCCTTACATGAAAAGGAAAAAAAGACAAAAGCAAAAACAGCAATACATTTTAATAATTTCATTGTTGCAATATTAAGATATAGAGTTTCTCATAATGATATAACGAATATGTATTCATTTTATTACATATTAAAAAAGGATGCTAAGATAAGCATCCTTTTTTAATTATAATGATTTAACAACAAATTCTAGTTTGGATATCCATAATCATTCCACAAAGAACCATTACTTGGATTAATGTTACTTTGGAATATTGGCCACAATTGTCTCAAATCAGGATTTGCAGATGTAGTAGAAGCATCGTTATTGTTTCTATTATAAGTATAATAAACGAATGTTTTTATAATTTGTTTTCCGCTTGAATCCAAATTTCCAACAAAGGATTTAGATTTCCAAGTACCCGAAGGTTTGGTTGTTTCACCCGGTTTATTTCCGTAAATATTTGAGATTTTATATGCGATACTTCCATCTGACGTAAGTGTTGCATCAGCTGTGTACTGAATATATATTTTAGACATAGGGAATGTATTCGTATTCGTAGTTGCCAAATACGTTATAACATCTTGAACTGCTTTATCCATCTTTGTTTTCAACAATCCCCAACGCATTAAATCGTATTTGCGAATACCTTCACCGGCAAATTCGAAGGCACGTTCGTCTATGATGGAATTTATGTCATACGAAGCTAATGTAGCAACACCAGCTCTGCTACGAATCTGATTTAACGCAGCAAGACCTGAGGATGGATCTGCTCCATCAGGAACATTCCCGGTAATACCACCAATTGTAGCTTCCGCGTACATTAACAGAATATCGGCATAACGCATCACACAGAAATTAACACCATCATCAGCTGTTGATGTAGTTGGAGTTTTTGCCATCCATTCAAAACGCCATTTAGCTAATGACAATTTATCTATTGATTGCACTTTTTGCCACAAGATTGGAGTGGTTCCATATTGAGCCTTAACAGCATCTACATCACTTGAATCTGCTCTTAAATAAGTCCATTTATAAACACTCGCGGTTACGTCACGTCTTGTATCAGCTGGATCAAAGCTATAATAGTATCCTGGAAGTATCGTTATATTACCTCCCGCAGAATGTCCGCTAGCATAGTTCTTCAAATGGCCACCACAAACAGCATCAGTTTTAAGCCCGCACAAATTTACAACCTGTCCGCGTGCATCAGAGAATGGCAATTCAAATAATGATTCGGAACTAGAATAAGAAACTGTACCTTGACATTGTTTATAAAAAATATTTTGATAAACTGGTTCTAAACTTTTGCCACTATTAGCCATAACATCAGCACATTCATTCATGGCAATTTGATATAAAGCTTTTCTTTTGGCATCATCCTTAATATTTAACTGAACTCCATAGCTACTACTTCCACCCTGTACTACTTGTGCAGGACGCAAAGCGTAACCGGCATACATCAAGGCAATACGAGCTCTTAACCCTTTAACAAATGCAAGGTTAATACGTTCCACCGTACCTGAAGCCTTCCAATTTCCATTTAACAATTTTTCAGCTCTTGCCAAATCAGAAAGTAATCGTTCATATATTAAGTTTCTATCCACCTTTGGTGAATATTTATTAGCATCCGTCATCGGTTCAAAACGATAAGGAACATCTCCCCACAATTTAACTATGTCGTTATATAAAAAGGCTCTCATCGTTAATGCTTCAGCCAAAAGGTATGCAAATTTTGCTTTTGTTGTATCAGAGTACACTTCCATCCCGTTAATACAAAGGTTTGCGCGCTCTACACCTTTGAACAACCAACCCCAACAATCAGCACCTTTATAACTGTTACCTACATCAGAGTTAGTCCACGTAGTACTATAATCGCCTAATTTAGTGGATTTTTCAATATCGGTATTATAACCTGCATACGAACCGGCCAACCGATTTCGATATGACTTATCTTCCCCGATAATATCATATATACCAAGTACAGCCTGTTCTGTTAACGCCTGACTTTTATATACGGTTTCGCTTGTTAATGACGACTCAGAATCTGTCGCCCAAAAATCTTTACACGAAGCTAATGAAATTAGCCCCGCGAAGATTAATATATATTTTACCAGTTTTTTCATATTTTACAGCATTAATTTTATTTCGTTAGAATGATAAATTGAGACCTACGTTAAAGCCTTTACTCTTAGGATATGCAGAATAATCCACACCGGTAGTCAATGGGTTCGAGCTACTACGAGTATCTACTTCTGGATCAAATCCTGAGTAATTAGTCCACAACCACAAATTAGAAGCTGTTACGAAGAAACGAAGTTTCTGTATTTTTAATTTGCGGATAATTTTAGACGGCATAGTATATCCTACAGTTAATGAAGAGAAACGTAAGAAAGAACCATCTTCAACAGCCCAATCAGACACTACATAACCAGGCATGATAGGAGACCAAATAGAAGCACCTGCATTTAAGCTATTTAATTGATTTATAAGATCAGATCCGCTATACTTAGCAGGAAGATACACACCATCATCAGTAAACAAAGTATATCTGCTACCTGAAGCTACTTCGGCAGTACAGTTTCTCATATAACTTTTATCGGTGAGAGTAGTTGATTCGATTTTATTCATATTCAGCACATCATTACCATAAGAATAGTTGAAGTTTGCCGAAATATCAAAGTTACCATAATGACCGTTTAATGAGAAACCACCGGTAAACAATGGTTGTGTATTACCAATTACAGTTCTATCTTTTGAATCAAGGATACCATCACCATTCAAATCTTTAAACTTGATCATACCTGGAGCAGCTAATGCTGTGGATGCTGTACCAAAAACATTCATCACTGGAACTCCTGATTTTAACGTCCAAGTACCATCACTTGTATTATAAGCAGTAAAATCATTAGCTGTATAGTAACCATCTACTTTGTAACCAAAGATATCACCTGTTTTACCACCTACGGTAACGATATATTCCGAACCATTGTTCATGTTTTCGTTACTAAAACAATTAGTTCCGGCATAAATAGTATCCAAACCACCTAAATCTTTAATTCTTGTTACATTGGCGTTGATGTTGAAACTAAAATCAAGTCCATAGTTTTGGGTTTTAGTTCTCTTGTCCAAAATAACAGCTTTGATAGAAGCTTCAGCCCCTTTATTTGTAGTAGAACCTACATTTCTATATTCATAATCATACCCATAAGGCAATTTATACATTACAATCAAATTCTTGGTGTTGTTCCAATAAATATCAAAAGCACCCGTAATCCGATCTTTCAAGAAACCATAATCAAAACCGAAGTCACGCGTAATAGTGGTTTCCCATTTTAGATTTTCATTTCCAAGAATATTTCCATTATCAGGATTTTTTGATTCTAACACATTTTGAGTTCCTGTCAAAATACTTGTTGACACGAAAGAATAATAAGGTTGCTGTAAAGCTCCCAAGTCAACATTGTTATTACCAGCCATACCATAACTTAAGCGAACTTTCAAGTTAGACAAGGTTGTTTTTTCTTTAAACCCTTTCATAAATTCCTCATCAGAAGCTCTCCATGCACCAGCCAAAGAAGGGAACAGTCCCCATTGATTGCCTTTTGCAAAACGAGTAGAACCATCTGCACGTAAGGTACCGGTAACATAGTAACGGCCTTTATAGTCGTAATTACCTCTACCAAAGAAAGACAATTGATTATCTTTTGGTTCAATGTAGTTAGAAGTTAAATAACCGGAACCTTGAGAAAAATGTTTGAAACAATCCTGACCTGTATAAGTAGAATCATAACCAAAACCATCCAATGTATATAATTCTTCTTTATTGATAATCATTTCTTCACCCACCATAGCCGATAGGTTATGCTTTTTGTTGATACGTTTTTCGTATGTTACAGTATTGGCATTTCTAAATTTTGTTTTCTGATCCTTAGTATTTATAATTGCAGCTGTTCCACCTAGAGTTCCTACAATTTGGTTGTTGTTTGCATAATAGGAAGTTAAACCGTAGTAACGATTTGTATTTACATTATCTGATTCAAAACCGACTTCGGAACGACCAGTCAAACCCTTCATAAATTCATAAGATGCAAAGCCGCTAATATTAAAACGTGTATCTTGTTTGTATTGATAGTTATCTGCAATAGATCTCAATGGATTGTACAAATTACCTAAACTACTTGCATCATCAGATTCACCTGTAATCTGAGTTAAAAGTGCTATTGGAGTATATGCAATACAGTTTCTTAAACGTGACACGGAATTGGACCCGGCATCATTTACTGAGTTTGTTCCCGAACCGTTAACTCTTGTATCAGAATAACGAGTACTAAAACCTAACTTCAAAGGTTGTAGTGGACTAAATGTAGCTTTCAAAGCTAAATTATCTCTACGATAATCCGACCCGACTAAAATAGCTTTATCATACACATTATTGTAGCTTGCATTAAAGTTTGCTGTTTTGCTTCCTCCTGAGATTGTAATGCTATGGTTGGAAACAAATCCGGTACGACCAAATGTTTGATCTTGCCAATCTGTACTTGGTACACTTGCTGAAACATAATTTGTAAGATCCTTTAAATTACTATTTAAAGAGGTAAAAGCATCAGGATATGCAGTTCCATTATTATGTCCCTTATAGCCAAAATAATTATAAAAATTGGTAGCCATAGTTTCATCAAATCCACCATTAGTTATGAAGTTTCCTCCATAAGCACCAGCAGTTTTCATATTCATCATGTATGCTTTTTCATAACACAACTTCACATAATCGGCAGCACTTAACACATCTAACGATTTTGTAACTTTTTTCCAACCGATATATCCTGTATAATCTACAGATATTTTTGATTTACCATCTTTATCAGGAGTTGCATCTTTAGTGGTAATGATAATTACACCATTAGCACCTTGAGCACCATAAATTGCTGTAGCAGATGCATCTTTTAGTACGTCAACCGATTGAATATCTGTTGGTGAAATATTACTGATGTCAGATACTGGAAATCCATCCACAATATATAAAGGTTCTGCATTTTGAGTAAGCGAACCGCCACCTCTTACACGAATTTTCATAGCAGCATCCGGCGAACCTTCTGTTTGGGTAACAGTAACCCCCGAAAGTTTTCCTTCCAAAGCTTCAGCTGCAGATGTTACCGGTACGTTTTTCAAGTCTTCTGCACTTACAGAACTAATACTGGTAACTAAATCACGTTTTTTAGTTGATCCATAACCTGTTACAACTACAGCATCCAATTCTTTGGATTTTTCTTTCATTGTAACGTCAACTTTATCTCCTTTGATGGTTACTTCTTGAGGATCCATACCCACGTATGAAATTTCCAACGTCTGCTTATCAGCAGGAAGATCTTTTAATGTAAATACGCCATTGATGTCTGATACAGTACCAATGTCAGTACCTTTCACTTTTACTGATGCTCCAATAACAGTTTCACCCTTCTCGTCTTTAACAACACCGGAAATCTCCTTCTGCTGCGCAAACAATGGCAAAGCACTGAAAACAAACAATAAAAGCATAAACACCGAGCGTCTCAAACTCATAAGTTTACTAGCTTTTTCTTTCATAGATTTTAATTTAATGGTTAGTTAATTATTATAGTATTCATTTCTCATAAGAAAATAAGATTGATTTACAGAATTTTAGATAAATAATTTAACACTTCATCGTGTTGTATCCGAAATGTATCACTACATTTTTACATATTTCACCTAATTTTCAGGTCACAAATATATTAATAATATTATAAAAACGAGGTAAATGAAATCAGATATTGCATTTTTCACCTTAAAATTTATTTTATTAATCGTTGCTCAAAATCCAAAAACTATTAAAGAATATTGCTTCATTTTCATTAAAAATCCAGCTAAAGAATAAAGAAAAATGGACAAAAAGTAGTTTCTTTGTAATGTAAATAAATTTAAATCTGAATAGGAATGAATACAAGCAATTTGAATCTATTAGCCACACCTTTTATTTCAACACAAAAGATAGAAGAACAACTTAATGCATTCAAAACAGGATTTCCATTTTTAAAGATCTCTAAAGCCGCTGAAATTGGAGATGGAATACTTAAAATCAATGAGAAAAATATTTTTCTATCTGCTTGGGAAACGTATTTATCGAAAAACAATACGGTGATAAAATTTGTTCCCGCGTCCGGAGCTGCCAGCCGGATGTTCAAAGATTTGTTTGAATTTTTAGATGCTGATTACAATGAACCTGAAAAGGAGTTCGAAAAATATTTTTTTACACTAATTAGGTCTTTCGCCTTCTACAACGATTTAAATGCCGTTTGCATGAATTTAAACGGTAAATCATTGGAAAAATTGTTGGAAGAAAAAAAATTTAAAACAATTATTACAAACCTATTAAACCAGGGAGGTTTAAATTATGGACATCTGCCTAAAGGGTTATTAAAATTCCATCGTTATCCAACGGAAAACCGTACGCCGGTAGAGGAACATCTAGTAGAAGGTGCTCTATATACTAAAAGAGGGAAACAAGTGACCATCCATTTCACTGTTTCAACCGAACACAAAGATCTATTTGCCAACCACATAGATAATGTATTGGAAAAATACAGTAAAGCGTTTGATGCTCAATACAATATAAGCTTTTCAGAACAAAAGAAATCCACCGACACCATAGCGGCGGATAGTAACAACGAACCCTTTATAGATAACGGCAAACCTGTTTTCCGTCCAGGAGGACATGGGGCGTTAATTGAAAACCTCAACGACTTGGATGCTGACATCGTGTTTATCAAGAACATTGATAACGTAGTGCCCGACCGCTTGAAAGAAACCACCATTACCTACAAGAAATTGATTGCAGGCATCTTGGTTTCGTTGCAGGAACAGTCGTTTAAATACTTGGAAGAGCTTGATAATGAAAATATTAATGATGTATCATTAAAAGAAATTATCGATTTCTGCGAAAAAAAGTTATTCAATAAAAACCAACGGACAAACACTTTCTCCAAGCAAGAACTTATCTCCTATTTAAAAGGAAAGCTCAACCGCCCTATCCGCGTATGCGGCATGGTGAAAAACGAAGGAGAACCAGGAGGTGGCCCATATCTTATTGTAAACAAAGATGGTAGCATCTCTCCGCAAATATTGGAAAGCTCTCAAATAGACATGAATCACGAGCGTTCTGTAACCATAATGAAAACCGCCACCCACTTCAACCCTGTTGATTTAGTATGCGGCATCAAAGATTACAAAGGCAACAAGTTCGACCTGACCTTGTACGTGGACAAAAACACAGGCTTTATTTCCTCCAAATCAAAAAACGGAAAAGAACTGAAAGCTCTCGAACTTCCCGGATTATGGAACGGTGCCATGAGCGACTGGAACACTATCTTTGTAGAAGTGCCCGTTCTGACCTTTAACCCTGTAAAAACCGTAAACGACCTACTTCGAGAAGAACATCAATAGGCCGAATAGATGCTAATATCGAATCTTATTATTTCATAGAAATCAATCCTTTAGCTGATAACAGATAGAAAAAAGCCCTTATAGAAGGGCTTTTTTAGCTTTTAACATTTCCATGCTTTCATTCTTTCTTGCTATATTATCGAATACTTTCCAAAAATGACATTCATTATGTTAAATAACATTTCGGGAAAATAATGCAGTAAAAAGTTTGATCGAACCATTTATTTGTTTACATTTGTATGAAGCTGATGGCAGAGATTGGAAAACTCAACAAGTTAAAAATTCCGGGACTCTAAATTAAGTTTTCAATGGCGGGCTGCACCTTCGGGTTGTTTTCGTAACACGGCAGATTACAAAGAAAGCCAATGTCTCAAATCCTATTAATAGGAGTTTTCTCAACAGGCCTTCAGCTTTTTCTTTTTTTATAAACGCAATGACGCTAAGTAGCAAGATTTAACCATCTGATTCTTAACGTCATTGTGTTTCTTATTTTAAGACATCTTAGAATTTAAAAACTAAAAGAATATTTCTTAGCATCCTTGTGTCTTCGCGTTTAATCTCTTCTATCATTCCACAGCCACCGTTTCCATCTGCTTTATGTCCTGCAAAATAGCATACGCTTGATCCACCGTTTTCACATTTTTGATAGATACCGAGCGTCGATTATGCTGCTCCTTCAGCTGGCAAATACGCGGGTTGCTAGCCATGTAGCCCAGCACCGCACCAAAAACATTAGTCTGATAATAACTGGAATTTAGGTTGGAAACCAAATACCCAATCATCCGCTCATTCTTTAGCACCACTTTTTCAAAGCCAAGCAGTATAGCTACCCAACGCAAACGGATAGCAGTCATCAATTGCAACACCTCCTGCGGTAGTTTTCCGAAACGGTCTTCCAAGCGTTTTTCAAAATCCGTTAGCTCATCCTCGGTGGACAGGTTGTCCAACTCCCGGTACAAACTCATACGCTCGGACACATTCTCTATATAATGTGTAGGCAACATCAATTCCAGATCGGACTCCAACTGGCAATCCGTAACAAACTTATATTCTTTATCCTTAGCCTTTATTTCGTCGGCATACAAATCGGCAAACTCTTCGTCTTTCAGCTCATGTACCGCCTCATTCAATATTTTCTGATACGTTTCGTAACCCAAGTCCGCGATAAAACCACTTTGCTCCGCACCAAGCATATTACCCGCACCACGGATGTCCAAATCCTGCATAGCAATATGAAAACCGCTACCCAAGTCGGCAAACGTTTCAATAGCCTGCAACCGTCGGCGGGCTTCGGGGGTAAGCACACTCATAGGCGGAGCCAGCAAGTAACAGTAAGCCTTGCGGTTACTACGCCCCACTCTACCACGCAACTGGTGCAAGTCGCTCAACCCGAACTGATGCGCGTTATTAATAATAATCGTATTCGCATTTGAGATGTCGATACCCGACTCTATAATGGTAGTAGCAATCAGCACATCATACTCGTAATCAATGTAATCCACTATTATCTGTTCCAGCTTCTCGGCATCCATTTGGCCATGACCTACGCAAACGCGTGCTTGCGGAACCACCTTTTTTACCAAAGCCTCCAGTTCGTAGATATTTTGGATACGGTTGTTCACGATAAACACCTGTCCGTTGCGGTTCATCTCCCGCTCAATAGCTTCTTTAATAATCTCTTCGCCAAAAGGATACACCTCCGTTTGCACCGGATAGCGATTCGGTGGCGGAGTGTTGATAATAGATAAATCCCTGGCTCCCAACAACGAAAATTGCAACGTGCGTGGTATCGGCGTAGCCGTCATAGTGAGCGTATCTACATTCACTTTCAGCGATTTCAGTTTTTCTTTCACCGAAACGCCGAACTTTTGTTCCTCATCGATAATCAGCAAGCCAAGGTCTTTAAACTTCACCTCCTTGCCCACCAATTTATGTGTGCCTATTAGAATATCTATTTTACCCTCGTGCAAATCATGCAAGATAGCTTTTACATCAGCAGGCTTACGGGCTCTTGACAGGTAATCCACCCGGCACGGAAAATCTTTCAACCGCTCCCTGAACGATTTAAAATGCTGAGTGGCAAGCACCGTGGTAGGCACCAACACCGCCACCTGTTTCCCATCCGTGGCCGCTTTGAAGGCGGCACGCATGGCCACTTCGGTTTTACCAAAGCCCACGTCGCCACACACCAGCCTATCCATGGGCAATTGCTTTTCCATATCCTGCTTCACGTCGGCGGTAGCTTTTACCTGATCGGGCGTGTCCTCGTAAATAAACGAAGCCTCTAGCTCCTGTTGCAAATACGTGTCCGGCGAAAACGCAAAACCCTGTTCCGCTTTCCTTCGGGCATAAAGCTGAATCAACTCGCGGGCGATGTCCTTCACCTTTTTCTTGGTGCGCTCCTTCAGTTTCTCCCACGCTCCGGAGCCCAGTTTATTTATCTTGGGCGGTTCGCCCTCCTTGCCTTTGTATTTGGAGATACGGTGCAGGTTGTGTATGCTCACAAAAATAATATCTTCGTCGCGATACACCAGCTTGATTATCTCCTGCATCTTACCGTTCACCTCGGTTTTGAACAAGCCGCCGAAACGCCCCACCCCGTGGTCGATATGCGTAACGTAATCACCTAACTGAAACTGATTCAGCTCCTTGAGCGTGAGCAATACCTTGCCACTACGGGCTTTGTCGGACTTGAGTGAGTATTTATGAAAGCGGTCGAACAACTGGTGATCGGAAAAGAAACAGCAGGAAATATCATGATCCACAAACCCCTCGTGCAAGGTTTTCAACACGGGCATAAAAGATAGGGTTTCACCTTTATCTTCAAAAATGGCCTGTATGCGATCCGTCTGTTTCACGCTGTCGCTCAGGATGTATATCTTGTACCCCTCCTGCATAAATTCCTTGAAAGAGCTTACCACCAAATCGAAATTTTTATGATAAAGCGGTTGGGGAGCGGTTTTAAATTCCACCGTGCGGGTATCGGGCAAGCAAGCCTTACTTACAAACTCCAGCTTGCGGAAATCGGTCATTTCGTGTAGAAAATCATCACCCGTGATTAATCGGTCGTGCAAGTCCGATTTTTTGTTTTCCGACTGGTTTACAGCCACCAACGCCTCATCATAGAGTTGGTTGATACGATCCGTCACGAAACGATAATCGTTCATCAACAGCAGCGTGTTATCGGGTGCGAAGTGTAAAAACGAAACCGTTTCCGATTTCAAGTCGCGGTGGATGTCGGGCACAATGCTAACCGATTGACGGTCGTCGGTCGAAAGCTGCGTTTCGATGTCAAACAGGCGGATCGTTTCCACCTCGTTACCGAAGAAATCGACACGAAAAGGCAATTCGTTGGAAAACGAAAAGATATCAATGATACTCCCCCGGCTGGAAAACTGCCCCGGCTCGTACACAAAATCCACCCGCTCGAAGCCGTAGCTCAGCAGCAGTTCGATAATAAATTCGGTATCCACACACTCGCCCACGGTGAGTTGCAAAATCTTTTCGCGCAAGGCGGCCGTGGTTATCACTTTTTCGGCCACCGCTTCGGGGTACGACACCACCAAGACACCAGCCCCGCTGCCCGACAGACGGTTGAGCACATCGGTGCGCAAAATTTCGTTGGCCGAATCTATCTGCCCATATTTGAATGATTTTTTATACGAGGAAGGGAAAAACAGCACCTCGTCCATGCCTAGTATCTGCACCAAATCGTTGTAGAGATAGGCGGCGGACTCTTGATCCTCGGCAATAAACAGGGAGGTGGATGCCCGCTTGACGTGCACGGCAGCGAGCACCAACGACACGGACGACCCTTGCAAACCGGACACGGTGATACTGCCTGCATCGCTTGTTTGCAGGATTTCTGTTACCGCCTGCACCTGAGGGTGCTTGGCGTATAGATGGAATAATTCGTACAGCGTCAAAACAAATGATATTAGCCCGAACTCTCTTTTTGTAGAGAATTCGGGTTATGATTACTTTTAGATTTTGTAGGGCAAAGATAGGAAAATCTTCATTTAATAAGGCTATTAATGTTTGTGAAACTTTATTTAAGCTTACCTAACAAACGAAAAAAGAGCCTAACACATGTCAGGCTCTTAATTAAGCATTGAATATAAGATATTTAATAAATAAATTTCACGCTTTCGCCTCCCACACGCAACACATACACACCTTTGGCTGGAAGGTTAACACTTACGGTTTGTGCATCGGCCTTTTGGTTATAGATAGCAGAGCCTTGCAAATTGTATATTGCAAAGGATATGCCTTCCGTTAAACCTGAAATTACAACAGAACCATTAGCTGTTAATATTTTCAGTTTGTCGGTCTGAATATTGTTTATACCTACAATATCCGCACTTATGGTAAAGTCTTTCCATTGTTTCGCAGTTGAGTAAGATGAAGCAGAAGTTGACAATACATGTAAAGCACAAGTTTTAGTATTAACTTTACCAAATACGCTATCTGAAGCGGTTAAATCGACAGCCACAGGTCTTTTTGCAGTAATAGAGGTTAAAGACGTACAATTGTAAAACGCTCTTATCCCTATCGAGGATACTGTAGTTGGAAGAACTATAGATTGTAACGACAAACATTTATAAAAAGCCGAATCTCCAATAGTTTTTATAGTAGAGGGTAATGTAACAGTTGACAAAGAAGAACAGCTACAACATATCCATCCCGACAATGTTGTTACTCCAGAAGGAATAGTAAGACTGGTTAACATATAACACCCCATAAAGGCATGATCCGCAATAGAGTCAACTGAAGTAGGAATTGATATGGAGGGCAAGGAAGAGCATCCTGAGAATGCAGCACTTCCAATAATTTTCAAACTTGAGGGTAAGGTTACCGAAGTTAAATTCATACAATAAGCAAACCCATCACCATCAATCATAGTTAAAGTGTTTGGCAATTTAACAGAAACGAGAGAAGTGGAATTTACCAAACTAAAGGCAAAAGCAAATTCAGGGATAGTGTTTGCTGGATAAGTTGTTGCATAGAATGTATTGAGACTTGGGCCTTTTAGTCCGGTATAAGAAGCAATAGAGGCATTCGTCATATCCAAATTCTGCAATAAGGCCATTGAGTCGCGCATCATCTTAAAATCGCGAGCATCAATAGTTCCATTAATAGTTAAACCCGTCACTGCCGATGTTGCATATCCGGCCTTTTTAATTGCAGCAGACAATCCTCCGGCTGTTGCTGTTACTGTTGTTGTCACTGCTGCCGAGGCATAAGTACTGAAACTCAAGCATGCTATTAGCAACACATTAAAAACTGTTTTTCTCATTTTATTTTGTTTTTTTAGTAAATAAATTGGTTAATTTTATGTTTACAAATAGATAAGTAACTGTTTAAATTTTATCTTCAAGCCCAGAAGGAGGTGATATTATAATGTCAATCCTTCGGCAGTTTTGAGATAATTTAATTCAATATTTAAACAGTTACTAAGTATTTGCAAAAAGCAAAATATTTCAAACTGAAATTTATATAAGACTATACAAAGGTATTATTTTTACAAAAAAATATAAATCTTTTTCCATGTTTAACATAAGAAATAAAAAAATATAGTCTAACTGATACTTCTTAAAAAAACCAAAGCCTTAGCCTACTTTTCCACCACACTCAATCCGAGATAAAATAACCAATTCGTTTTCAACAAAAATTATTGTACATTTACCCTGTCCTCCGTGAAAAAAAACATAAACAATAACGTCAGTATGAAAACCTTTATCAGCGATTTATCTAATCAGGAATTTCCGATTGAAGAGCGAGTGTCGGCAAAATCGGTACGAACCTCCATACTAACCCAAATACAAAAGGATAAGCCCTCTTTTACAAGAGATAATTTTTTGGCAGCCAGCGAATTAAACGGCTACCGTGAAAAGTACCTTGAAACCTTCCTTACCGAACAAACAGGCCCCTTAACGGAACCTGAGAAGGCGGTGTTAGCTTCCTTGAAAGAAAAAGGTACGATAACGGATAAACTGGACGAAGAGGACGAAAAACAGGTTACAACTTACGGGCAACGAATAGCGGACAAGGTGGCTTCGTTTGGCGGTAGCTGGACGTTTATTATTTCATTCACGGTATTCCTCATTTTGTGGATCTGCCTAAATGCCTTTTGGCTGGCTAACCGTGGTTTCGACCCCTACCCTTTTATCCTGCTGAATTTGATTTTGTCCAGTATAGCGGCGTTGCAAGCCCCGGTAATCATGATGAGTCAGAACCGACAGGAGGATAAAGACCGCGAACGGGCGAAAAAAGATTACATGGTAAACCTGAAATCGGAACTGGAAATACGCATGTTGCATGAAAAAATAGACCACTTGATTATAAATCAGCAACAGGAGGTTATCGATATGCAAAAAACACAACTGGAGATAATAAAAGATATCCAAAAACGAGTAGAGAAATAAATATTAAAAATACGATATATTTTATTTCACCTCTTCGAGGCTTTAGTTTGGTGGTTGTATCTTTTTTTCTATAATAATGTCAACCCTTCAGGTTTTAAGAATTAGATTTCCTTACAATTTGCATTTTTCAGGCTGAAAGCCTAACTTATTTTAGCCCAGGGCAGCACCCTGGGTTATTTGTAGGTACAGAATACGGGCGGGCTGAAAGCCCAGCTTAATTTGTTCGTGTTTAAGTTGCCCTTGCAGGGCGAAATTTCCGTTAGTTCCACCCTACCCAAGGTGCCGCTTCGCTTTCCCTTGGGCTAAAATAACTTGGGCTTTCAGCCCGATATACCAAAAAATAGTCGTACATTTACCTACATTCATTTTTCTGATATTGGGCTAATTTGAGCATAAACATTCCTTTCTCGCGTACTTTTAGCCCAACTCTTCCCTCATATTCACGTTACCTCACTTAAACAAAAATTATTATGGCAAAAGCAAAAGAGCCGAAAGACAAAAGCGAAAAGAAGGCTCCCCTTAAAAGTTTAAAAGAAAAAAGAGCTGCTAAAGAATTGAAACGCAAGGATAAAAAAAGTAGCGATTTATAAAACATTCTCTTCCTCTATTTTGACATAAAGATCATTTCTATTTTCCAACCTCATTCGCTTTAAATTATTCGTAATAGATATGATAAAAGTCAAAAAAGAAGGCATCCTGCTTCAACGATCGGATGCTGAATTTGAAAACGAAGGCGTGCTTAACCCTGCCGCCATTCGTATAGGGGATAGTGTGCACCTATTCTATCGCGCGGTGCAAACCGGCAATCATTCCACCATCGGTTATTGCCGGCTGGACGGACCCCTCACGGTGGCCGAAAGGATGGATACGCCGTTTTTGAAGCCTGAGTTTGGCTACGAAGCACAAGGCGTAGAAGATGCCCGCATCACGCAAATAGACGGCATCTATTACCTCACCTACACGGCCTACGACGGCACCAATGCCTGTGGAGCGTTGGCTACTTCCACCGACTTGAAGACGTTTGAAAAGCAGGGAATCATTGTTCCGCCCATTACTTATTCCAAGTTTATATTTCTAGCCGAATCGTCGGGCAAGGTGGATGAAAACTATTATCACAATCATAAATTCTACTACCAGGAGGGCGACCCTGAAAAAAAAATATTACTATGGGATAAGGATGTAATATTCTTCCCCCGGCGCATCAACGGCAAGTTGGCCTTTCTGCATCGTATCCGCCCCGGCATTCAGTTGGTAATGATAGATGAACTCAACTTTCTAACTGCTGATTTTTGGAAGTTATACTTTCACCAGTTGGACGAACATATCGTGATGGATCCCGTGTATCCGCACGAATTGAGCTACATGGGCGGTGGTTGTCCGCCTATTGAAACCGAACACGGGTGGCTGATTATTTATCATGGCGTGGAGGAAAGCCCGAATGGACTGATTTATTCCGCCTGTGCTGCTTTGCTGGATTTGAACAACCCGGTAAAAGTGCTTGCCCGCCTGCCTTATGCACTTTTCACGCCGGAATATGACTGGGAACTGAACGGGGAGGTGAACAACGTAGTGTTCCCGACGGGAACATGCGTGTTTGGCGACACCTTGTTTATCTATTATGGGGCGGCTGACGATAAAATTGCCACGGCCTCGGTGAATTTAACAGCTCTTGTGGCTGAATTATTAACATATACAACGCCTAATGAAAAATGAAAAAGAAGACCTGAACACTACCAACGCTAACACTTCGACGGAGATACTATTTATCACCTCCTACCCTCCTCGCGAATGTGGTATTGCCACTTACTCGGAGGACTTAATCAAGGCTCTGAACAACAAGTTCAGCCATTCGCTAAGTTTCAAGGTATGTGCCTTGGAATCGGGCGATGCACATTACAGCTATCCCAAAGAAGTAAGTTATGTACTCAACACTTCGGATGCCACAGAATATACCAAACTAGCCACGGACATTAACAACGATGCCCACCTGAAAATGGTTATGATTCAACATGAATTCGGCTTTTTTGCCAAGCAAGAAGCTGCTTTTCTACAACTCCTCACAGCACTTACCAAACCGATTATTGTGGTTTTTCACACCGTGCTGCCTCATCCTGACGAAAAACTGAAAAACAAAATAAAAGCCATCAGCTCGGCTTGCCAATCGCTGGTGGTGATGACGCATACTTCGGCCAACATCCTAATTAACGACTACGAATTGCCGGAAGAAAAAATATCAATCATTGCCCACGGCACGCACCTGGTGCCACACCTGGGTAAAAAATTTTTAAAAGAAAAATACGGACTCACGGGGCGAAAAGTATTGACCACTTTCGGCTTACTAAGTTCGGGCAAAAGCATAGAAACCACTATTGAAGCCTTGCCAGCCATCGTGGCGGAATGCCCGGAAGTAATGTTTTTGATTATAGGCAAAACCCACCCCGAAGTAAAAAAGCTGGAGGGTGAAAAATACCGAGAGCAATTGGAACAGATGGTGGCGGAACGTGGCTTGCAAAAACACGTGCAATTTATCAACCAATACCTAGCTCTACCCGATTTGCTGGAACATTTGCAGCTCACGGATATTTACCTGTTTACAACGAACGACCCCAACCAGGCCGTGAGTGGCACGTTTGTATATGCCATGAGCTGCGCCTGCCCCATCATATCCACCCCTATCCCTCACGCCAAAGAGGTATTAACCTCAAAAACGGGAATTATATTCGACTTTCGTGATTCGAAGCAACTTTCGGCAGCTGTAATCCGGTTGCTTAACAACGAACCATTACGCAAAAGCATTAGCTCCAACACGCTGCAAACCATAGTTTCCACTGTTTGGGAAAACGCGGCAGTGGCCTACGCGCTGCTGTTTGAAAAAATAGGTGGCCGGGGCGTAACCCTGAGCTTTAACATGCCTCCGGTGAAACTCGACCATTTGCGGTTGATGACTACTCATATAGGTATCATTCAATTTGCCAGGGTAAGCCAGCCGGACATCAGTACCGGCTACACGCTGGATGATAATGCCCGTGCACTGGTAGCCATTGGCATGTACTACAAGCTAACGGGCGATAAAACACTTATCCCCGAAATAAGCAAATACTTGAAATTTATTAGGTTCTGCTTGCAACCGGAGGGGAATTTCCTAAACTACGTGGACAAGGAATTATGGTTTACCGAACAAAACTATGCTACGAACCTGGATGATTCCAACGGACGGGCTCTTTGGGCTTTAGGGCATCTAATATCGTTAACCGATCTGCTTCCTGAGGAAATTATCAGCGAAGCAAAAGATATGTTGGATAAGGCATTGCCTCATTTTGAATCCATATCGTCCACCAGGGCGTTGGCGTTTGCCATCAAAGGGCTTTATTATTACCACACCGTATATGAATCGGAGAAAAAGGATTCACAGCTCATCAAGTTTGCCAATCGCCTAGTGGAAATGTATAAATACGAATCGGAAACAACATGGAATTGGTTTGAAAGTTACCTTACCTATGCCAACAGCATTCTGCCCGAAGCCATGCTTTCGGCCTGGCTGATAACAAAAGAGCCTATTTATAAAGAAATAGCGCTTACTTCGTTGGACTTTTTACTATCGAAAATCTTCAACGAAAACGGAATTGAAGTGATTTCTAACCGCAAATGGCTGCAAAAAGGCGAAAAAGGCGGACATTTTGGAGAGCAACCCATTGATGTGGCTTACACAATTCTCACATTGGACAAATTTTACGAGGTATTTCACGACGAAGAATACAGTCGTAAAAAAGAAATTGCCTTCAACTGGTTTTTGGGCAACAACAGATTACATCAAATTGTATATAACCCATGTACAGGTGGTTGCTACGACGGACTGGAGGAAACGCATGTGAATTTGAACCAGGGAGCAGAGTCAACAGTGAGTTATTTGATGGCTCGATTGTGCATGGAGAAATAAAAAATAAAAAATAATTTATTGAAAATCAATAAATAATAAATATTAATGCGTACATTGCGGACAATTAATTTCTAAACAAATAATGAACAAAGGAACAGTAAAATTTTTCAATGAGTCCAAAGGATTTGGATTTATTAAAGACAGTGATTCTCCTAAAGAATACTACGTACACGCAACTGGATTAACAGAACCAATCAAAGAAAACGATGAAGTTGAATTTGAGGTTCAAGAAAGTGCGAAAGGATTAAATGCAATTCGAGTAAAGAAAATTTAATCATCGCAATCAGTTACTGATAAGATAATTATTGTTTACAGATTGTCTGTAAACAATACATTGAACAAAAGAAAACCACAGGAATTTTATCCTGTGGTTTTTTTGTTGCTATAATTTTAATATTGCTAAATCTTATTAACAAGAACTTATTACCCAAACTTATTGGATAACTTTGGGTCTGCATTTCGTACTATAAAAAGCAAAACAATGATTAGACCTTCCACCCCTCAAGATTTCAGCACCCTGCTGGAAATTATCAACGATGCCGCCTCGGCATATAAAGGCAACATCCCCGACGACCGTTATCACGAGCCCTACATGTCCGCACAAGAACTAAAAGAACAGATTGCCGACGGTATTGATTTTTTCTGTTACACGGATAATGACGCTGAAATTATCGGCGTGATGGGCATTCAGCACAAACAGGAGGTGGATTTGATACGTCATGCTTACGTGAGGACTTCAGCGAGAAACAAAGGCATCGGCGGACTACTGCTGGAGCACTTGCGTGAAAACTCCAACAAACCAATACTCATCGGCACGTGGGCGGATGCCTCTTGGGCAGTGGATTTTTACCAAAAACACGGATTCCGCCTAGTGACAAAAGAGGAGAAAAACGAACTACTAAAAAAATACTGGACAATACCCGAAAGACAGGTGGAAACTTCGGTGGTACTGGCCGACGAAAAGTTTGTTAGTTAACAAAAAACATAGTAGCAAAGTGTAACATACAAAAAAGCGAGGAACTAAAATCCTCGCTTTTTCAGTATAAACAGAAAGGTAGCTGCTCAACAACATACGTCCGAAGAGCTCATGAATGCGTGTTAAAAGCTCTTTTAATCAACTTATGCGTTATCTTTGTATCTGTATTTATCAGAGATTTTTTTCAGGTATATATCAACAAACGTGCTGACATTACATTCCACACGAAAAGAAAAAACATTAACATAAGGAGATAAGAAAATGGACAAAACAAAACCAAGGGTAATTACCATCAGCCGCCAGTTGGGTAGCGGGGGTGCTTACATTGGTCAACAATTGGCTAAAAAATTAAGCTATCGCTACCTCGACAGGGAAATTATCAGCATGGCTGCCGAGCAACTTTCCATATTGGAAGAAGATTTGCAGCTACGTGACGAAAAAATGTTATCATTCTGGGAATCGTTCCTCCAATTCAGTGCCTTGGGTACAGATGCCTACGCACCACCCAAAATAGTGAACCTCACCGACCATGAATTATTTAAAATTCAAGCCGAGATTATGCAACGGGTAGCCAACGAGCAAAACTCAATCATCATGGGTAGATGTGGTTTCAATATTCTAAAAGACCATCCCAACAGGATAAGCATTTTTCTACATGCCGACCGCAACTTCCGAAGTGAACGAGTTCAAAACCTATACCATATATCCAAAAAAGAAGCAGATAAAATGGTACAAAAAAACGACAAGGAGAGGGATGAATATATAGGCACATTCACAGAAGCCGAGTGGTGTGATGCCAAACAATTCAACCTATGTATAGATACCGGTAAAATAGGCGTGGACAACAGCGTGGAGCTTATCCTAAATTATTTGAATTTCATGTAAACGTTTGCCGTGGGCGTATCCCGACATAAATAATATAAAGGCATAAAGAGTGGACAGAGTTTCACTCTTCTGTTGTTCTGATAGGTTCGTTCAACGGCAAAAATAGTCCATTCAACGAAATTAACGAATAAATAAAGATACCAGCAACTACTTTTGTGTATCTAATGAATCTAACAAAAAGAAAATATGAGCAATAAAAGTGTATGCCCCTGGTGGATGGGGTACCTGTTACTAATCCCTTTACGCAAACTGAGCCAGAACCCCGTGAAGATACTGAAACCTTATATTAAAGAAGGTATGACAGTAATTGATTATGGTTGTGCTATGGGTTATTTCAGCCTGCCAATGGCCAAGATGGTTGGCTCAACGGGTAAGGTGTATTGTTTCGACATTCAGGAAAAGATGTTGCAACAACTTTCGGCTCGTGCCGAAAAGGCAGGACTAACCGAAAATATCAAACCGATGTTGATAACAGCCGAAGAGAACACGGAAACATTGAAAAGCACTGCCGATTTTGCACTGCTATTTGCCGTGGCACACGAGGTGGAGAATCAAGACGAACTATTTGCCCGCCTGGCAGGAATGCTTAAACCCAAAGCGCAACTGCTCTTTGCCGAACCCAAGGGACACGTGAGCCTGAAAGCCTTCAAATTATCCATTCAGAAAGCCGTAAAATGCGGATTCACGCAAAAAGAAACATTGGAAATAGGTAAAAGTTTCGCGGTGCTATTGGAAAAAGAATAAACAGGGCTAATCTTTTATTTTTTATCTCCTGGTTTACGATAAATAAATTCATTCTTTTGCACGGAAATGAGGCAGCCTTTAGGTACATCCTGCATAAAGGGTAGAATAGTTTCCACGAAGCCGTCGATTTTAGGAGCCTCATCCACAATTTCAATTACCAACGGAATTTTTTCGGACAACACAAAGAACTTCTCGTTGTATATCTCGCTGCTGGCTCCGTAGCCCATAATGCCTTTCAGCACCGTGGCTCCTGCCATGCCGTAACGTTTGGCTTCAAACACGATAGTTTCATACAGCGGTTTGAACTTGTACTGATCCGTGGAACTGATATAGATACGCAATGTTTTGTATTCAACTGAATTTCCCATGATTTAAAACAATTTAGGGACAAGTTGTCCGAGGTAGGTTAATAATAATCCGACAAAAACACTCAACCCGCAATATAACGAGAAGTAAAGAATATTGCCATCCTTGAGGAATGATATATTCTCATTGGCAAACGTGGAGAAGGTAGTGAACCCGCCACAAAAACCCACGGTGAGGAACAGACGCACATCGGCACTAATCAGGTTGCCACGGTCGGCCAACCCGTAAAACAGGCCGATAAGGAAACATCCCGTCATATTCACGATAAAGGTTCCATAAGGGAACGAGCTTAACACACCACCCTGAATATAGCGGGAAAGCAAAAATCGGCTCACACTACCCAAAAAACCGCCCGTACCAACAATAAATAATAGTTTCATAAAGAACCTCCCCCGTCCCCCTCCCAAGGAGGGGTGAGTAATTGCGTTTATAATATTTAAGATACAAATATATAGTTATTCCTAAAAGATCTATACCGCCAACGAGGCTGCCCCAAGAATGGCGGCATCATCATCCGGCAATTGGGAAAAAATCAGTTTCACTTTTCCCTTCCATATCGAAAGCAGATTGGCCTCCATACTCTCGCGAATAGGCTTTAGAATCAAAT
Organism: Paludibacteraceae bacterium; assembly: GCA_031292565.1. Lineage (GTDB taxonomy): Bacteria > Bacteroidota > Bacteroidia > Bacteroidales > Paludibacteraceae > JAFGVL01. The sequence goes on along the minus strand of JARLGW010000011.1, from coordinate 221,142 downwards.
CGCCCGCTTGAGCCAATCCGCCAAAAAGGATAATAGCTTCGGGCGCACTAAATGCTACGAAATCGGCAAACGCTTCGCCTAATGTTTTCCCGGTAAATTCAAAAACCTCTTTTGCCAGTTCATCACCTTGCATGGCGGCATCAAACACATCTTTGGAAGTGATTTTATCCCATTCCACGTTGCGCAACAAGCTTGGAGTGGCATCCTTTTTCAGCAACTCTTTTGCCGTTGTTGCTACCCCCGTGGCCGAGCAGTAGGTTTCCAGGCATCCTTTACGCCCACAACCGCAAGGCCTGCCATGCTGCCTGTCCATAATTACATGCCCCAGTTCCCCGGCAAAGCCATCGTGTCCGTACACCAATTGTCCGTTTATCACAACACCACTGCCAACACCAGTACCAAGCGTAATCATGATAAAATTCTTCATGCCTTTCGCCGCACCGTAAGTCATTTCGCCCAACGCGGCGGCATTGGCATCGTTGGTAACCGTGCAGGGCAAACCAAACTTCTCCGACATTAATTTTCCGAAAGGAACAATCCCTTTCCAAGGCAGGTTAGCCGCATGCTCAATGTTACCCGTGTAAAAATTCCCGTTAGGAGCTCCCGCACCAATGCCTTTAATGGCTTGCATCCCTCCTACTTCATTTATCACGGGTAGCAACGCGGTATATAGAGCATCCACATAATCGGTAAAAACAGGATACAGCGTAGTTTTCACACTCGTTTTTTTAATTACCCTGCCTTGCTCATCCACAATACCTATCTTGGTGGAAGTTCCACCCATGTCGATTCCTATAACCATAAATTAGCAAATTAATTAGTTACCCCTAAATCCCCTAAAGGGGACTTGGGTTTGTACTAAGTTAAGTTATTTTACGTTTATTTCCTTATTTTTCAATTATCTTCTTTGAATAAAAACCGCTGCTAGGTCTAGCCCAAGTCCCCTTTAGGGGATTTAGGGGTCGCCTTCACCGCGTAGCCCAAAATCACCACCAAACAAACCACACCTACCCAATAGCTGGAAAGGAAGTTGCCTGACGTATCTACCAGTTTTCCTTGCAAAGCGGGAACTATGCCACCACCAAACACCATCATCATAAACACGCCCGAAGCCAAATTTGTTTGTTTGCCCAAGCCTTCGGTAGCAAGGATAAATATACACGTCCACATCACCGAATTGCAGAACCCTACCAACACCAGTAGTAATATATTAGCAGGTACCTGAGCAAAAAGAAGATGAAAATGACTATCCACTGCCGGCATTATCACGCTGATTGACGAAGGAACAAACATGGCAGCCAAATAGAGGATTAATGCAGCCGACGAAACAATAATCAATTGCGGACGGCTTTGCACCTTGGTACCGATAGCTGCACCAACTAACCTACCTACCAACATCAACAGCCAATAGGTACCCACGATGGCTCCGGCCACCCCTGCATCCATTTTCAAGTCATTAATCATATACAGGTTCGTGATATTGGCCGTGGTTACTTCCAAGCCCACGTACAAGAAAATAGCGATCAACCCGAAAATAAAATTCGGGGTAAACAATGCTTTATAATTCGGCTTATCTTCGGCTGTTTGCCTGATACCCACTTCGGGGATAGACACGAAGGACAACACGATAAAGACCATTGCCAACAAAGCCATCATGGTATAGAGTAACGGATTGACATCCGAAACCGAAAGTTTATCCAACGCCGCGTTGCCAATAATAAACCCCACCACGATAGGAGCAAAAGTAGCTCCCAATGACGAGGCCGCTCCCGCGAAATTCATACGGCTGTTAGCCCCTTCTTTACTCCCCAAGACGGTAACCAAGGGATTTACCACCACTTGTAAAATAGTAATGGCGCAGCCCAAACAGAACATACCCACTAGATATAACCAAATGGCACCCAAATTTCCACCTGCAAACACAATCCATACCCCCACAAACATGGCGGCCAATGCAATTAAGGCAGCTTTCTTATGCCCCACTTTGTTTACCACCATCGAAGCCGGGATGCCCATAAACAAATAAGCAAAGAAAAAGGCAAAATTACCGAACTGCGATTCAAACGTGGACAGGGTGAACTGGGTTTGTATCACCTTGGCAAAGGGATTGTTCAACCCGGAGGTAAACGCGATAAAGAAATAAAGCAGGAACATCATCCCCAAGGGGATATACATCGTTTTATTTTTCATATTTGTTAAACGCTAAGACGCGAAACCGCGAAGATTATTATTGATATTTCTTAATTCTCTTTCTGCTTTTCATAAGCCTCCATCTGCTCTCTGGATTTGCTTTGCGTTACCACGTAAACGCCTAGAAAAACAAGCACGATGGAAATGCTTTTCACCAGCCCGAAGGTATCTATGCCTATTGCCACCGCCACAATGGAAGCTACAATGGGTTGCACGTAGTTGTACATACTCACCACAGTGGGGCGAAGGGTCTTTTGCGCAACCATAATAAGCAGGTACGAAACAAACGTGGCTCCTATCACCACGTAAGCAATTTCCAAATAAACCGCAGAGGGTATTTCGCTGAAATTTACTTGTGTTAGGTCGTGATACGAAAAAGGAACAAAACACATGGACGCGTAAATAAACATCCACTTCATAATGGTAATGCCGGAATATTTCTTTATCAAATCCCGAAAAAACGTAAGGTAAATAGCAAAACTAAATTGGGCACTCAAGCAAAGCAAATCACCCCAAATGCTACCGGAGTGCGAAGCCAAATTTCCTTTGTTGCTCAAAATAAGAATTAAAGCACCCATAGCCCCGATAAAAACGCCCAGCACCTTTTTGCCCGTTACAGGCTCTTTCAGGTAAAAGGCCGCCACAATCATGGTAACAATAGGCAACATGGTAGTTACCACCGAAGCATCAATAGGCGAGGTGAGCGACAAACCAAACACAAACGTGCCTTGATTGAGCACAATGCTAAACAAGGCAGCAAAAAACAGTTGCAGCAAATCCTTGTGATTCACGTGCTCCTGCTTGACGAACAAAGACGCGATCCAAAAAGCCGCAGCCCCACCCACCATGCGAAACGTGGTAAGCGTGAGAGCCGAAACTCCGGCGTTGAGCACCTCCTTGCTAACAGGAGCACTCAAGCCCCACAAGATACTGGCTACCAACATGGCCGTGTGGCCTTTAACGCTTTTGTCCTGCATAAGCAAAGTGTTAGTTTTTCAACCCCCTTGGGGGTTGGGGGCTTTCTTATTTCAAATTATCAACGAAAAATTGAGTGATACGGGTGTATAAATGATAACGGGTGTTTCCACCTTTAATGCTATGGCTTTTGTTTGTATAAATCTGCATATCGAATTGCTTGTTGGCCTGCACCAGGCGGTCGGCATATTCGTACGTGTTTTGAATGTGGCAATTATCATCCGCCGTGCCGTGAACCAGCAATAGCTTACCTTCCAGTTTAGAAGCCAATGCCATAGGGGAACTACGGTCGTATCCGCCGATATTTTCTTCCGGGCGGCGCATGTAACGTTCGGAATAAGCCGTGTCGTAGAATTTAAAGTCGGTGGCAGGTGCCACGGCTACTCCGGCGGCAAACACTTTTTCACCCGTACTCATAGACATCAAGGTGGTGAACCCGCCATAACTCCAGCCCCAAATGCCTATTTTATTTGCATCCACGTAAGCCAACGTGCCTAAGTATTTGGCAGCAGCTACTTGGTCTTTGGCTTCCAGCTCACCCAAATGTTGATACGTACACTTACGGAATTGTGCACCACGGGCTCCTGTGCCCCGTCCATCCACACATACCACGGTAAAACCGCTCACGGCAAGATGTTGTTCCAGCCCGGTACTAAATTCATCCAACGCGGCTTGCGAATCCGGGCCACTGTATTGGTACATAATCACCGGATATTTTTTATTGGCATCAAATCCGGCAGGCTTAATCATCCACACGTTAAGTTCCGTGCCTTCATCGTTTTTAATCGTCAAAAATTCCTTTTGAGGCAAAGATGCCACCCGTTGCGCCAAGTCTTTATTTTCTTCCAGTTCGCGCACCTTCTTTCCCGAAGCCGTACACACGGTATATACATTTGGCGTGTTGGCGGTACTGTTCTCTTTTACAAAATAAGTAAACGCACTGCTAAACGAGGCATCGTTGGTACCTTTATCCTCGGTAAGCAGGTTTTGTTTACCTTTCATATCCACGCTATACACTTCGCGACCGATAGGCGATTTTTCGGCAGCTTGGAAATAGAACATCTTTTTGATTGAATCGTAGCCATACACGTCAGTTACATCCCAATTGCCGGAAGTTAATTGTTTCTCCAAAATCCCATTTGGTTTATATAAATACAGGTGGCGATAGCCGTCTTTTTCACTCACGAAAGTAAATCGGTTGTCATTTAGGAAATGAATGTAATCTATATTTCTATAATCCACGTATGCATTATCCTCGTCGGTAAGCAGCAAGGTTGAAATTAACGATTTCGAGTTTACCGAATACATTTCCAATCGGTTCTGATTACGGTTCAGCACAAAAGCAGCTATTTGCTCCATATCGGCACTCCACTTGATGCGGGGGATATACATATCCGTATCCTGCGTTAAGTCCACCTTTTTAATCGACTTGTAATAAACATCAAACACATTCAAGGTAGGTTTTGGATTCACGGTTCCCGTTTTCGGATATTTGATAGTGGTAACGGTAGGATACAAATCGGCACTTGATTTGAACGGATACCCGCCGAAAACGTCAAAAGAATAAGAGCCAACCAACGAGTCATTCAAACTCACATAAGCAATCAGCTTGCTGTCCGGCGACCAGGCTATCAAATTGGTGATACCGAATTCCTCCTCGTAAAGCCAGTCGGCAACGCCGTTGAACAGGTTTTCACTTCCGTCTTTGGTAACTGACGACTCGGTGTCGTAGTCCAATTTTTTCAAGTACAAATTATGTCCACGATAAAAAACGATGTTCCGTCCGTTGGGTGAAAACAGCGGGTCGCGTTGTTTGCCCGTGCTGTCGGTCAAAGTTTCCAGTTTGTTGCGTTCGGGGTCGAAGATATAGTAATCGGCCACGAAGGAACGGCGAAACAATTTTTCTGAATTGGTATAAACCAACATTAATTTTTCGGTCGGACTAAAGAAATAACCCTCAATATTTTTTATCTTTGCACCACGGGTTTTATCGGCATCAAAAAGCACCTGTTCGGCTTTGCCGGTTTTATAGCTGTACTTGGTAACGGTTTTGCCGTCAGCCGAAAGTTGGGTATAAGATTCCCCGTCCGACATGGACTTGATGGTTTGCGGTTTTTTAGGATTATAATCGCCATTTACAATGCCCCTCAGCAAGTCCGAAGATTCACCTTTTCCTGCAAATACAGAGGCAACAAATAGTAAGGCTACCAATGCTAACACTAATTTTTTCATATCCTGTATGTTGTATATATAAATTAAATTTCAAATTTTTATGCAAATAAACATAAAAATAAACGAACCTAATCTTTCATATCGACATTTTATAATATATTTGCTCTAAAATTTTAACTAAAAAAGAGAACACTGTGTCAGACAGTCTTGTAATTATACCCACCTACAACGAGAAGGAAAATATAGAAAACATCATTCGCACTGTTTTCGGTTTACCTCACGCTTTTGATGTGCTTATTATCGACGATGGTTCGCCCGATGGCACGGCCAACATCGTAAAATCCCTCCAAACGGAATTTAACGACAGGCTCCACATGCTGGAGCGCAAGGGAAAACAAGGATTAGGAACCGCCTACATTGCCGGGTTCAAATGGGCGATGGGGCACAAATACGACTTCGTGTTTGAAATGGATGCCGATTTTTCGCACAACCCCAACGACTTGCTCAAACTACGTGCCGCTTGTGCCGAAAAAGGTGCCGACGTGGCTATCGGTTCGCGCTACGTGAGCGGGGTAAACGTGGTAAACTGGCCTATTAGCCGGGTGTTAATGTCGTACTTTGCATCCAAATACGTACGTTTCGTGTTAGGGGTAAGTATTGCCGACACCACGGCAGGATTCAAATGCTACCGCCGCGCTGTGCTTGAAGCCATTGATCTTGAACATATAAAGTTCAAAGGATATGCGTTCCAAATTGAAATGAAATTTACCGCTTACAAGTTGGGATTCAACATTGTAGAGGTACCTATTATATTTGTAAACAGGGTGCTGGGCGTATCCAAAATGAACGGAGGCATCTTTAGTGAAGCCGTATTCGGGGTTATCAGGCTCAAAATTCATAGCATCCTGCATCCATATAGATTCAAAAAAAAATAACATAAGAAGTTACCAACGAAATGGAAGCATCGGGCATACTAAAAAAGGCAAAAAATCTTTGTAAAAATTAGTACGCCCGATGCTTTTTCTTTTTTATAATTACTATCTTTAAAGTCATTAAATTTTAAATTACAGATAACCATGAGTAGTGCTTTAGGTGGCATTCTCCTCCACAATGCAAAAATTGTAAACGAGGGTCATGTCTTTAAAGGTTCCGTTTTAATTGAAGGTGATAAAATCAGCAAGATTTTCAAAGATGATGTTCCTGCCAACATGTTTCAAATGGCAACAGTAATTGATGCAACAGACAAGTATTTGTTTCCCGGCGTGATAGACAGTCACGTGCATTTTAGGGAACCGGGGCTTACTCAAAAAGGCGACTTGGCTTCCGAAAGCAAGGCCGCCGTTGCGGGGGGTACCACCTCGTATATGGACATGCCCAATACCATACCACAAACCACCACGCTGGAGGCTTGGGAGCAAAAAGCGACCTTGGCGGCACAAAAGTCGCTGGCCAACTACAGTTTCTACCTCGGTGCTACCAACAATAACATTGACGAAGTGATGAAAGCCAACCCCAAGAGGGTGTGCGGCATTAAAATGTTTCTCGGCTCCTCCACCGGCAACATGCTGATGAACAACGATGCTGCTATAGCCAAGGTATTTGCCGAATCGCCCACGCTAGTAGCCATTCACAGCGAGGACGATGCTACCATTAAAGCGAACATTGAAAAATATAAGGCGGAGCTGGGCGACGAAATTCCATTTCGTTACCACCCCATAATTCGCAACGTGGAGGCCTGCTACAAAACCACGGCGTTGGCTATCAACCTGGCGCACCAATACAACTCACGCTTGCACGTGTTGCATCTCTCCACGGCAAAAGAGCTTTCGCTATTCGACCACCAAACACCATTGGCTCAAAAGCGTATTACTTGCGAATGCAGCCCACAATACTTGTGGTTCGACGACAGCCAGTACGACACGTTGGGAGCACGCATAAAATGCAACCCGGCCATAAAATCGGCTACCGACAAGGCTGCCCTGCTGGAAGCGTTTAACAACAACAAACTGGACGTGATGGGTACCGACCATGCTCCTCACCTGCTTTCGGAAAAGGCGGGCAACTACTGGCAAGCGGTATCGGGCATGCCACAGGTGCAACACAGCCTGGTGCTGATGCTGGAACTGGCCAAGCAAGGCAAAACAACGGTGGAAAAAGTGATAGAAAAAATGTGCCACACTCCCGCCACACTGTTCCGCATCGAGAAACGTGGATTTATACGCAAAGGCTATTATGCCGACCTGGTGCTGGTGGATAGAAACAAGCATTGGACGGTGGGCGAAGGCAACATCCTAAGTAAATGCGGATGGTCGCCCTACGAAGGCGTAAGCTTTAACCATCAGGTAAGCCATACCTTTGTAAACGGCAAGCTGGTGTACGAAAACGGAACGTTTGACGATAGCGTGAGGGGTAGAGAATTGGTATTTAACGTGTAGTCCCCAATAGTGTACTTTGTGTTTTCCCTTTGTGCCCCTCGTGGTGAATAAAACCACCAAGAACACAAAGGTGACACAAAGAACTCAAAGAAAAGTGCATTTTTACCCTAATTTAAAATAGCGTTCCTTGCAAAACCTTTTGCGACCCTTGCGGTGGAATAACTAACCGCAAAGTGCACAAAGGAAAAAACATATTGCACCACTTTAACCTAAAGAAAAATTATGCACACCCACTATCATTCCCCCATTGGCCTACTCCAACTGCAAGGAACAGAAAGCCATATCAGCCACGTGCAATTTGTGGATGCCGCAACTGCTGTAGATAATACGAATTGGAAGTTGGGGCAAGAGGCAAAAAAGCAACTGGAAGAATATTTCGCGGGCAAAAGAAAAGATTTTGATTTACCTTTGCAACCTGTGGGCACGAATTTTCAGCAAGCGGTGTGGATGGCATTACGGCAAATACCGTTTGGCCACACGGTAAGCTATGGCGATATTGCCCAAGCCATAGGCAACCCTAAGGCGGCTAGAGCCATAGGGCAGGCCAATAACCGCAACCCGATAGCCATTATAGTTCCCTGCCACCGGGTGATAGGGCGTAACGGAAAACTCACGGGCTATGCGGGCGGATTGGATAAAAAGGAGTTTTTGTTGAAATTGGAAATACCCCAACAATCTCTCTAAAATATTTCCTTGGTGTACTTTGCGTTTTCTTTGCGCCCTTTGCGGTTGAGAGCTTACCGCAAGGTTCGCAAAAGGGTTCGCAAAGATCGCAAGTGTAAAAGAATAAGCAAAACAGATATAAACAATGAAGCTATTTAAAACAACAACTATTTGTATCGGTATTCTGCTGGTATTGTTTACTTCGGCATGCAGCAAAGAAAAGCCGAAACCAACCATAAAGGAAGTAAAGTTGGAAGGCTATATACAAGGCTCGTCCTACCACATTACGTACCTGGATGCACGGGGGCGGAACTTTCAAAAGGAAATAAAAGCAGCGTTGGAGCACTTCAACAAATCGCTTTCAGTGTTCGATTCCACGTCTGTCATTTCGCTTATCAACAAGAACGATTCGGCGGTGCAGGCGGACACCTTGTTTAAGCGCGTCTTCACAGTAGCCGAGGAGGTTTCTAAAAAAACCGACGGGGCATTTGATATGACGGTGGGGCCACTGGTAAAGCTATGGGGCTTCAACAACGGCAAACGGGTAGAGGTAACACAACACATGGTGGACAGCCTGAAACCGGTTATCGGATACGAGAAGGTGCATTTGGTGGGAAACAAAATAGTAAAGGACAACCCAAAAATACAACTGGATGCCAACGCCTTGGCTCAAGGCTATTCGAGCGACATCATCGGGAAGCTACTCGAAAGCAAAGGCATAAAAAATTACATGGTGGAAATTGGCGGCGAGGTTATCACCAAAGGCGTAAGCGCAAGAGGCGATGCTTGGAAAATCAGTATTGAGAAACCGATTGACGACAGCACGAGTACCATCAGCCAAATACAGGATGTGGTTTTGCTAAAAAACATAGCCATTTCCACCTCCGGAAATTACCGCAAGTTCTATTATTACAGGGGAAAGAAATACAGCCACGAGATAGACCCGCATTCGGGCTACCCTGAGAACAATAATGTACTTAGCGTGAGCGTGATTGCACCCGAATGTATTACTGCCGACGCGTATGCCACGGCGTTCATGGTGCTGGGCGTGGTAAAAAGCGTGCGCCTGCTACAAAAGCTTCCGGGGGTGGATGCCTACTTTATTTACAAGGACGGCAAGGATGGCAAAAACAAGGTGATTTACACCCGTGGATTTGAAAAATACTTAGAGAAAAAAAGCAAATAACTTTCTACACGTTTCAATAAATATTCAACAACGATGGAAGAAACCGAATTAAAAAACGAAACTCAACCTAAAAAAGAGGTATTTACCGCACTAAGACAGGCTTTTCACTCTGAGCCCGATTATAGTATATTTGAGGAAAAACTGGAGACGATAAAATCATTCATGCAGGTGTCCAACGAAAACATTGTAATTTTTGATTATTACAAGGGGGAATACGCTTTCTATATTGCACAGGATTTTCTCACGTTCGGATACTCTTACGATTACATATTAAAGAAAGGCATTGCCTTCTCCAAAGAAATAATACCCGCGGAAGAAGCCGCGTTTGTAGAACAAATTAAGAAAATAACATTTCAATATATCCATACACTCCCGGTGGAACGACGGGACAAATTTGCCGGGTATATCAACCACCATTACATTCATAAAACAGGGCGTAAGCTGAATGTAGAAATACGCCTCACTCCTTTCTTGTTTTCACCAGAAGGGCTTATGTGGATGTCCATTGCACGCATGTCCTTATCCACCAAGGCACAGGATGTTTGCTGCTATATAGAATTGAAAGACACGGGCGAAAAACTTGAATATTCTTTCGAGAAAAACTGTTTGTCTCCCATGAAAAAGATAAACCTGACCGAAACGGAAAAGAAAGTTTTAATACTTAATTCCAGAGGGTTTACCGAACAAGAAATAGCGGATAAAATGTTTATATCTACCAACACGATAAAAACACATAAGCGACATATCTTTGAAAAAACGAACACGAAGAACTTTTCCGAAGCCTTCGTATATGCCGATACACATCGTTTATTCTAGAAATCTATTTTACAATCCGAAGCTCCACCCGTCTGTTCTTGGCACGGCCGGCTTCAGTTTTATTGCCAGTCACAGGTTTGGTGGCACCATAGCCTTTGATGGTAAGCAGTTCGGCATTCAGCCCCTCCTTCACCAAGAAATCTTTCACGGCGGCAGCCCTGTTTTCCGATAGCGTTTGATTCTTTTTAGCATCACCCACGTTGTCGGTATGTCCGCTTATTTCCACCTTCAATTTCTTAGCTTTTATAATGGTAGCCATCCGCTTCAATTCGGGGATGGAATACGGCAGTATCACACTTTCATTCGTGTTGAAAAACAGGTTGGTAATTGGCACCGCGATGCCTTTGGTTATCATATCCTGTATAGATGGCAGTGTAATGTCTTTATGCACTTTGATCGGATTTTTCTCTTTCCGCAAATCCACGTTGTCCGACAGCGGATAGTAGCCATCCTTTTGCACATGGTAGCCATACATTTTGCCCAACGGCAGCACCACGAAATAGCTGCCGTCCTTGGGGTCGGCTTTAGATTGCCCCATCACCTGCCCCGTTTCCAAATCCTCCCACACTATTTCGGCATCAAGAGCCTGATTTTGTGCGTTGCTCAGTTTGCCAGCTATAGTAGCCACCATATTGGGGCGCATGGATAGCGGCAAGTTGAGCGAATAAATATCATTGCTAATTTCACCCTTGCTACCCTTGGCAAAATAAGCCTTCTCGCCATCGGTAGATATTTTATAGCCCCAATCGTGCGACTCGGTATTAATGTCCTTACCCAAATTAACAGGTTCGCTCCAACAGTTCCAGCAGGTATCGGCCAGTCGAGTGGATTTATACACGTCCAAGCCACCCAAACCGCCATGCCCGTCGGAACTGAAATACAAGGTTTTCATATCGGGGTGCAGAAACGGCATACGGTCGGCATACCGTGTATTGATAACCGGCCCCAGGTTAATAGGGTCGCCCCACTGGTTGTTTTCGTCCAACACGGAAACGTAAATATCCGAATTATACTGGCTGCTACCATGATAAGGGCGGGTTATCACCACGCCATACCCCCCGTTGCGGGTAGAAGCAAAAAGCAAAGCTCGCCCATCGCTGGTAATCATGGCATCCGCCTGCCAACTGTCGGAATTAATCGGGTTGGCAAATGCCTGAGGTCTGCTCCATCCACCCTTAGCAGCCTTGAAAGAGTAACCTATTTTCCCCGATGCAAAGATTAATAATTCAGTACCATCAGCAGAAACACTAAGGGGTGCATCGTTCGATTTCGCGAACGAAAGTTCTTTAATTATTTGTGCTGGCTGCCACACGTTATTTTCTTTTCGCGAAACATAAATATCTTCGCCCCCAATGCTGTCTTTGCGTCCTTTTCCACCAAAATACATCGTTTGGTCGTCAGCCGTGATAACGGGTACATACTCTCCACCCGACACGGTGTTGATCCCACTCCCCACGGAATTTATTTTGATGGAGTTATCCGTTTTTGCCCTCAACAAAACGTTGAGGTTATTTATCTCCTTATTGTTTACCCCGAAATAGCTGCGATAATACATCAGTTTTTCTATCGCCGGTTCCCAACGTTTGGCTGCAATATCGGCAGCCATCATTTTTTGCAACGCCACGAAAGCGCGTTCGCGTGGAGCCGCTTTTTTTATGTAGCGGTCATACATCTTTAGTTTCTTTGCATCAAACTCGTCTTCCAATTTGAGCGAATCGCCCAACTCGGCTAGCTGAAAATCCGTAACTCGTAATGTTTTGAACAACGGATCGGCATTGCCCCGGTAAAACTGATTGAGCGTGGCCTTTTCGCCATCACTGGTGTAAATATCGTGATACAAAAGAAAGGCTTCATCCCTTTTTCCACCCTTAAAATGGTCAATGCAATATCTTAAAATATCCAAATCGCTATACCTACGGGCGATGGTCAAGATGCTATCCCGTGCTTCGTCCACCTCCTTGGCGTTTGGCTTTGTTTCGGCAATAGCTTTATAGGTGTACCATCTATCGGCAGGCATCACCGCCATGTATTGCAGGGTCTTATACCGCTTTTGAGCCTTTGCGTAATCCTTGCTTTGAGGATAATTATCCATAAAATCCTTGTACGCCTTCTTCGTGTTGGTCTGTTCTGCCTCGGCAAAAGCAAGCTTTGCCATTCGCTCCTTAGCTTTGACTACTGCCGCCGAAGCCGGATGGTTGGCTATAAAATCGCGATAGGCAGCCACCGAATTTGTATCGGTAATTGCTTTTAAGTAAATAGCACCCATTTTATCCTCGGCCTGCTGCTTGAAGTTATCGCCCGCAGCAGGATAGGTTTGCAAAAACTGCATGTAGGCAAGCACCGAGTTATCGGCATCCGCACGCTCCAAGGCTGATTTGTAGATGAGGTTGGTGGCTTTGTTAATAGCCGACATATTTATTTTCAACTTACGGAGTTCGGCCAATTTTGCTTTATCCTTTAAGTCGGAAAAAAGCTCTTTGGTTTTCACAATGTATTTGTAAGCCGAATCGGGATTGTAAAAACTATAATCTTTTTGCGTAAGCACCAAGGCTTTACAGTAATTCGCGTTAATATCGTCGGGCGTTTTTTGTAAAATTTTATCCACCTTTTTATCCACCTTCTCTAGCTTACCGTCCTTAATCAAATCCAGTAAATCGTTTTGCGACCACAACAAGTTGAGTGAAATAATGCTAAACAGAAATACAAAAGCTACTCTTTTCATGGATACTCAATTTTATTTTACGTGAACGGATGGAATGCCATTTTTAGCCCTAAAAAGGGTATTCTGCAATGACTAATTGTTTTTGGTAGAATTGAAACAAAGGTAAAAACAAAAAAGAGGCACACAAATTTTACAGGTTCAAATAAATAAGCAGCGTTTAGAAAACTATACATAAGAAAGACAACATTGCCAATCTTCGTTAATTTGAAATAGATTTAGTTGAATAATTCATTCAGATTATATACCTTTGCCATTCAATTTTTTACTTATATGAGGAAAAGAAATATTCTCTATATACTTCTGTTTTTAACGGTTTTCAGCTCTTGTAGCAGCTACGAGAAGTTATTGAAAAGCAATGATAATCAATTAAAATTTGAAGAAGCAAAAAAATATTATGCCAAAAAGGAATATTTGAAAACTATTACCCTGCTTGACGCGGTTTCAACTTATTATAAAGGAACTGACAAGTCAGAAGATGTACTTTTCCTTACAGCTCAATCCTATTGGGGAAATAAAGATTATTTTTCGGCAGCAAACTACTACGCCACTTATACTAAGTCATTCCCTAGAGGAAAATATAGTGAAGAATGTTGGTTTATGGTAGGCTATTCCCACTACAAGGATTCGCCAGATGCACGCTTGGATCAGGAGGAAACTGTGAATGCTATCAATGCTTTTCAAGAGTTTCTGCAAATATTCCCCAATAGCAATAAGGCCAACGATGCCAATAAATATGTAGAAGAAATGCAAGAAAAAATGGCTTACAAAGCCTATTTGAATGCAAAACTATATTATGATTTGGGTAACTACCAGGGAAATAATTATCTTTCGGCCATCATTACATCAACGAACGCGTTGAAAGATTACCCTAACACAAAATATAAAGAAGACTTCTCTTTTTTGGTATTGGAATCAAAATTCAATCAGGCGGAACAAAGTATTCCTACAAAAAAAGAGTCCAGATTTAGAGAAACTATCGACGAATATTATAATTTTGTAAACGATTTTCCTAAAAGCAAATATGCAAAAGAAGCAGAAAGCATCTTTAAAACCTCAAAAAACTTTGTAAAAGAATAACATACACATTATGGACTTCAAAAAAACAAATGCACCTACCAATACCATTACTCGTGATATGAACAGCCTTAGTGCTGAAGTTGGAAACATTTACGAAACGGTAAAAATTATTGGCAAAAGATCCAATCAAATTAACGTGGAAATGAAAAATGAACTGGAGAAAAAACTTCAGGAATTTGCTTCATATACCGATAATTTAGAAGAAGTTTTTGAAAACAGGGAACAAATAGAAATTTCTCGGTTCTACGAAAAATTACCGAAATCAACTTTAATTGCCGTTCAAGAATTTATTGAAGGCAAAGTTTTCTATCGCAACCCTGCTAAAATCAAGAAATAATATTTTTTCTTATACCTTATTAAAAAGATAAAAGAATAGTTCAGCTTAATATGAATTGTTCTTTTGTCTTTTTTTGTATTTTTACACATCACAAATACAAGCACATGTTACAAGGGAAAAAATTCATATTAGGTATTACCGGCAGCATTGCCGCGTACAAATCGGCCTCCTTAATTCGCTTATTGGTAAAACAGGGTGCTGAAGTAAAAGTGGTGATGACCCCACTGGCTAAAGAATTTATCAGCCCCTTAACATTAGCCACGTTGGCTAAAAATCCGATATTGGTAGATTTCTTCGACCCCACCAACGGGAATTGGAATAGCCATGTAAGCTTAGGCCTTTGGGCTGATGGGTACATTATTGCTCCCGCCACGGCCAACACCATTGGTAAAATGGCTAACGGCATCGCCGACAACCTGTTGCTCACCACCTACTTTTCGGCAAAATGCCCCGTAATTGTAGCTCCTGCAATGGATTTGGATATGTATGCACATCCGGCTACACAAAAAAACCTGGGCACCCTCAAATCATACGGCAATTACATTATCGAACCAACGGCAGGCGAACTGGCTAGCGGATTGGATGGCAAAGGGCGCATGGAGGAACCTGAAAATATCCTGCAATTTATAGAAAACCTATATACTAATCCAAGTGCAATATCAGGGAAGAAGGTACTGATTACCGCCGGGCCCACGTACGAAAAAATTGATCCGGTACGCTTCATCGGCAATTATTCTTCCGGCAAAATGGGTTTCGCGTTAGCACAAACCTGCGCGGAAAAAGGAGCTAACGTAATACTGGTTGCGGGGCCTGTGCAATTGACCACGAACCACCCAAACATTACACGGATAGATGTAGAATCGGCGGAAGAAATGTATCAACAAGCACACGAAAGTTTTTCGAATGCCGACATCACTATTTTGTGTGCCGCCGTGGCCGATTTCACACCCAAAGAAACGGCGGAAAACAAGCTGAAGAAGAAAAAGGATTCCGACCTCACGTTGGAACTGAAACAAACAAAAGATATTGCCGCTGCACTGGGAAAAGAAAAGAAGAGCAACCAAATTTTAATTGGCTTCGCGCTCGAAACTGAAAACGAAGAGCTTAACGCTCAGGAAAAACTAACAAAAAAGAACTTGGATTTTATCGTGCTAAACTCCTTGCAGGATAAAAATGCAGGATTCAAATACGATACAAATAAAATTACTATTATATCAAGAAACGGACAGAAACAGAGCTACGACTTAAAAGACAAAACATTGGTAGCTAAAGATATTATCGATACTATTGAACTATTGATAAAAAAATGAGAAAACTATTTATCTTATTCATCTTCACATCTTTATGTTTGTTCGGGTTGCACGCTCAAGAACTTACATGCAATGTGAGCGTCAACTCCGATAAAATAAAAAGCAACAACAAACAAATAGCCACATCTCTTCAAAAAGCAATAGCCGATTTTTTAAATAACCGGAAATGGACTGATTTGCAGTTTAAGGCAAATGAAAAAATAGAATGCTCATTTCTAGTAACCATTAACACTCAAACCGACGAAAAAACCTTCACGGCAACACTTCAAGTTCAAGCCAGAAGACCCGTGTACAATTCGTCGTATTACACCTCCCTAATTAATTTCAAAGACGAAAATTTCAACTTTGAATACATCGAGATGTCGCCCTTGGAATACACCGACGGATCTTACTCGTCCAACCTGACCGCGGTTTTAGCCTATTACGCCTATGTAATTATTGGTTACGATTCCGATTCTTTCTCCAAGTTTGGCGGAACGCCTTATTTTGAAAAAGCAGAATCCATTGTCAACCTGGCTCAAGGTGAAAGCGATAAAGGATGGAAAGCTTTTGTGGACGACCGAAACAGATACGCATTAATCAATAATCTATTGGACGAAAACCTGCGTAAATTCAGGGAGTTCTATTACGATTATCACCGATTGGGACTGGACGAAATGAACAGCGATGTGGCGAAAGGCAGTGCGAAAATTGCCTCCTCCATACAATATCTACGCGAAGTAAACCGGGCAAGAGCATCCTGCGTGGCACTCACATCCTTTTTGGAAGCGAAACGAGACGAGATTGTAAATGTATTCTCCAATGCTCCGGCTACTGAAAAAAACGACGTTTACAACCTGCTCATGGATATAGATCCATCGCAATCGGCCAAATACGAACCTATATTAAAAAGCAATACTAATTAATTTATGCTCAGGTCTTTGTCCATACAAAACTTTGCCATTATAGAAAAGTTGGAAATCAACTTTGAAAAAGGCTTTTCCGTTATTACCGGCGAAACCGGTGCGGGAAAATCCATCATTATGGGGGCTTTGGCAATGGTACTTGGGCAACGAGCCGACTCCAAAACCATAAAACAAGGAGCAGAAAAATGCTTGATAGAAGCTTGCTTTGAAATACAGGAATATAGCCTTCAATCATTTTTCGATGAAAACGATTTAGACTACGCCGATTCGTGCATCATTCGCCGGGAAATACTGGCTAACGGCAAATCCCGCTCGTTTGTGAACGACACCCCCGCTTCTTTATCCACGTTGAAAAACTTGGGTGAGAAACTTATTGACATCCACTCTCAATACGAAAACCTGCTGCTTAAAGATAACTTGTTTCAGCTCAACGTGATTGATACCATCGCAAAAAACGAGAAAGAAAGAGCCGAATACCAAAAGCATTTCAATCGGTTCAAACTCCTCTCCCAACAATTAAACGAGCTGATTGAGGCTAACCAGAAAAACAGTGCCGATAAAGAATATCTTGAATTTCAATACAGCCAGCTTGAAACCGCCAAACTGCAACCCGACGAGCAGGAGGAACTGGAGAACGAGCTAAAGCAACTAACTCATGCAGAGGAAATTAAAACGGAACTGAATAAAATAAACCTACTCTTGAGCAACGACATGGGTGGCGTGATAGTGAACCTAAAAGAGGGATTAAATTCCATTCGCCGTATAAAAAAATTCATGCCGGAATCAGAAGGATTTGAAGAAAGGCTAAACTCTTGCTATATAGACATTAAAGACCTTTCCGCTGAAATAGAAGTGAAGCAAAACGATATTGATTTTGACCCGCAACGGATTGAATACATTAATCAACGGCTGGACTTAATCTACTCGATGGAGCATAAACATAGAGTGTCCACCATTAGCGAACTTCTTGACCTTCAGAATGAGTTTGAACAAAAACTACATAAAATAGCCTCTTTTGACGAAGAAATAGATTCACTAAAGAAACAAATTGAAGCTGCCGAACTGCAAGCTGCCGAGGCTGCAAAAACGTTGACAAATAGCCGGGTTAAAATCAGCAAACAAATGGAGGATAAGTTGGTAAAACAGCTTAAACAACTAGGCATGCCACACGTCCGCTTCAACGTTACAATCACCGAAAAGCAAGCCTTATCGGCAAACGGAAACGACGAAACCGACTTCTTATTTTCAGCAAATGAGCATGCACCCCTGCTAGCTGTATCGGAAATAGCATCGGGAGGAGAAATTTCGCGTGTTATGCTAAGCTTAAAATCGTTAATAGCCAGTAGCAAAACTCTACCTACTATTATATTTGACGAAATTGACACCGGGGTTTCGGGTGAGATTGCAGATAAGATGGCAGAAATAATGCGCCAAATGAGTACCGAAATACAAGTGCTTTGCATCACCCATTTGCCCCAAATTGCAGCCAAGGGACAGAATCACTTCAAAGTATATAAAGACCAATCGACCACCAACATTAAGAAGCTCACCTCCAGCGAACGAGTTACCGAAATTGCCCAAATGCTGAGTGGCTCGAACCTATCGGAGGCAGCTGTTCTTAATGCAAAAACCCTACTTTCAACGAACTAGCATTTTATCGTTCAGAAAAAATTAAATAAACATTATTGCATTTTTTTTTATATTTCTTTTGCATTTTAAATAATATGTTGTAATTTTGGAGAACCAACCTAGATTATCATGAAACATATACTACTCAGCATTATATTTGCATTTTCACTAAGCAGTAGCCTCTTCGCCGAAGAGTTTATTCTTGACGATTCTGCAGATAAGCAACAAACCGAAGAAACCACGAACAACATTAGTGTCACCTTTTTAAACGGGAAACTAACTATCGAAAATGCACCGCAAAACTCGCAAGTGGAAATATTCAGTA
This sequence comes from Paludibacteraceae bacterium, assembly GCA_031292565.1. Lineage (GTDB taxonomy): Bacteria > Bacteroidota > Bacteroidia > Bacteroidales > Paludibacteraceae > JAFGVL01. The sequence continues at coordinate 202,400 of JARLGW010000011.1, read as the reverse complement.
TGTTAGGCGTTAGCGTGTTCCAAGCCACCATAACCGAATCAAAGCAATATTTTCTTGTTGATCTGAAAAAAGGTTATTACATCGTGAAAGCCAGTTCTTTGACGAAAAAAATATCAGTAAAATAAATTTATTACACATATAAAAGAAAACCCTTTGGAAAATTTCCAAAGGGTTTTCTTTTTGTTGTAACATTCAGCAAAAGCGGTTACTTATTTCTTAATAATTCTTCTAGCTTAATTAATTCATCCCTATACTGGGCAGCTTCCATAAATTCAAGTTTCTTAGCAGCTTCCAGCATGGCCTTCTTCGTTTTCACAATAGCCTTTTCCAGTTGAGGTTTGCTCATATACTGCACCACGGGATCGGCAGCAATATTAATATCACGATCAGGCTCTATATACGCGTTCGGTTCCACGTTTTGAGCAAACACCGATGTGTTTTGAGCCTTATTCAGTGCCTGAGGTGTGAGGTTATGAGCCGTATTGTAAGCCATTTGCTTTTCCCGGCGTCGATTCGTTTCATCAATGGTTTTCCGCATGCTATCAGTCATCTTATCAGCATACATAATAACGCGTCCGTTCAAGTTACGAGCAGCTCTACCCGCTGTTTGTGTGAGCGAGCGATGTGAGCGTAAGAAGCCCTCTTTATCGGCATCCAAAATAGCTACCAACGATACTTCAGGCAAATCCAATCCCTCACGAAGCAGGTTTACTCCTACCAACACACTGATTAATCCACGACGCAAATTATCGAGAATTTTCACACGTTCCAACGTATCCACATCGGAGTGGATATAGCTGCATCGCACGCCATTGCGTTCCAGATAAACGGTGAGCTCCTCCGCCATCCGTTTGGTAAGCGTGGTTATCAATACCCGTTCGTCCCGCTCCACCCGCAACGCAATCTCTTCCATCAAATCATCAATCTGATTCAAACTTGGCCTCACATCAATAATAGGATCGAGCAAACCCGTGGGGCGAATAACCTGCTCAACTACAATGCCTTCGCATTTAGCCAATTCGTAATCGGCAGGGGTGGCACTCACGTAAATGGTTTGAGGTACCAATTCTTCAAACTCCTCGAAACGTAGCGGGCGATTATCTTTGGCGGCGGGAAGACGGAAACCGTATTCCACCAAATTTATTTTACGAGCAGCATCACCACCATACATCGCTTTAATTTGTGAAAGAGTAACATGACTTTCGTCAATCACCATCAAAAAATCCTTTGGGAAATAATCCAGTAAGCAGAATGGGCGGCTTCCTTCAGGGCGACCGTCAAAATAACGGGAGTAGTTCTCTATCCCCTGGCAGTAGCCGAGTTCGCGCATCATTTCCAAATCGTAATTTACCCTTTCGTTAATTCGTTTGGCTTCAAACATCCGGCCTTGCGATTCAAAATAAGCTATTTGCTTTTGTAAGTCGGCTTGAATTTGCAGGATAGAGCGTTGCACGCCCTCTTTTGTAGTAACAAAAATGGTGGCCGGGTATATTTTATATTCATCGAATGAGGCAATTACTTTACCTGTAATAGGATCGACGGTTTGTATCTCGTCAATATCATCACCCCAAAAAACAATGCGCAAAATGTAATCTGTGTAGGCTAGGAAAATATCCACTGTGTCGCCCTTCACACGGAAATTTCCACGGTTCAGTTCTATCTCGTTTCGTGAATACTGGCTGTCAACCAACGTACGCAAAAAAACATTGCGCACTATTTTCTGCCCACGTTTTACCAACAACACGTTGGCATAAAAATCGTCTGGATTACCAATACCATATAAGCAGGACACAGACGAAACTACAAGCACGTCCCTCCTACCCGACAACAAAGATGAGGTGGCCGACAAACGGAGCTTTTCTATTTCATCGTTGATAGATAAATCTTTTTCAATATACGTGTCGCTTACAGGTAGATATGCTTCGGGTTGATAATAATCATAGTAGGACACGAAATACTCAACAGCGTTGTTCGGAAAAAAGGATTTAAACTCGCTATAAAGCTGGGCGGCCAATGTTTTGTTGTGGCTCAACACCAAGGTGGGGCGTTGCACCTGCTCTATTACATTGGCTACCGTAAACGTCTTACCCGAACCTGTTACACCCAACAGCACTTGCGAATCCATGCCACGCACCAAACCATCCGTCAATTGGCGAATGGCCTCTGGCTGATCGCCTGTCGGTTTATAATCGGAGGTAAGTTCAAAATCCATGATACTTTTTATTTATATACAAAAATAAAAAAACTTCTGCTGCATTACGTTGTAAGCGGAAGCCTATTGAACTCTTTTATTAAAATATAACCTTTACTGGGGATCGGAATCGGTAGGCATTACAAACATGCAAACGATATAGGCAATGATGCCCATGCCATACACAACCGAAATAACAGCCCACAGCACCCTTACAAGGGTTACATCAATGTCAAAATAGGCGGCAACTCCCGAACATACACCGGCAATTTTTTTATTGCTCAATGATCGTCTTAGCTTTTTTTCGTCCATAATAATGTAAACACTAAATTATTTCAAAAATTATAAGTTCAAAGATACAATAATTAGCTCAAGTTCTAAATAAGTAGTTGATACTATATGTATTTTGTAGAATCCCGTCGAAATTCCCATATTATTAACCTGAGTTCGACATAAAAAATATTTAGGATACAGATAATCAATACATTTATTTGCCGTAGGCAATAGATATTAATAGAAATACTAAATAGATATAACCTATTCCCCGAACGGGGATAAATATATGTATTCCCATTCGGGAAAAAGTTTCTTGTAGAGACTCTTTTCTATTAATATTAATCTCCTTCGGAGAAGAATTTCCTGTTTATCAGATATATAATATCTTCTCTTATATCGAACTCCGGTTATTGGCGTTTATTTTACCCCGCATTTCATACGGGGTTACCATTATTAAAACTTCGTGTTTATGGCTAGGATTAAAACACACAATCAAACATAAACTAAACAAACCTCCTAGGTAAAATCAAAATAGCGAAGTTAACACTTCCCGTATTTTAGTTTAAACAAGAATGAGCTACATTTGTAGGCACAGAATTTGTACGTCAAGTCACAACAAAAAACAGCTAACTCAACGTTTATGAAAAAACTATTTATCCTGCCTTTGTCGATTGTTTTATGCCTATCAACTTCAAGCCTGGCACAAGGGCTAAACCTCAAGAACATAAAAAGTATGGCCACCAAAGCCTCCACCAAAGCAACCGCGGCTGCCACATCGGCCACCACCGGATCGAAGTCAAGCTCTTTAACGCAAGATGAAGCGGCTTCGGGGCTAAAAAGTGCATTGACCGAGGGTAGTAAAAAGGCTTCGACCAACTTGAACAAAACGGACGGATATTTTAAAGATAACGCGGTAAAAATATTATTGCCCACGGAAGCCCAACCAATAGTCAAAAATATAAGAATGATTCCCGGTGGACAAAAGATGGAGGACGATGCCATCCTGCGCATGAACCGTGCGGCCGAAGATGCAGCCATCACAGCCGCTGATATATTTATCAATGCCATTACTAGAATGACCATTGTTGATGCCATAAATATTCTTTACGGATCGAACGACGCGGCAACTGTTTATTTGAAGAAGAATACTTACAATGAATTGAAACTGGCTTTTCAACCTAAAATTGCAACTTCGCTAAACAAAAAGATTGTAGGCAATATTTCGGCAGCCCAATCGTGGACAGTATTAATGACAGCTAACAACAATGTGGCGAGAACAATTCCAGGACAAATGGCAGGTATGAAAAAAGTAAATACAGACCTGGCCGAATACGTTACCGAGAAAGCATTGGACGGATTGTTCGTGAAAATCGCGGAAGTGGAATTGGACATCCGAAAAAACACAACGGCTCGTGTAAACGATATTCTGAAAAAGGTATTCGGGCAACTGGATTTGCGCAAGTAATAGAAACGCATACACCCCCCAACGCCATCGTCGATAGGTTCTACCGGAACATGTTCAACGATGGCGTTTTTTTCAACAAACCCTATCACACAACAATAGCCCAGAGGAAACTCAATTGCCATTTTTTTTACAAGATATGGACAATATGTAAAAATATAGTGCAATTAAATGGGTGGCAAGGAATCATCTTTTTAAAATATTTGGTTTCTTTGTAGTCTGCTAAACAAAAAAAATCGAACAAGAATGATTTGGAACGAAACGATAGAATGCATGTCTCGCAAAGAGATGGAAAAATTACAAAGCATTCGTTTAAAACAAGTTGTAGATAAAGTTTATTATAACTGCGAACCTTACCGCAAACGCATGCAGGAAGCAGGCATCACGCCCAACAATATTCGCAGCATACACGACATCTCAAAATTGCCATTTACCTCAAAAAAAGATTTGAGGGATTATTACCCCTTCGGGTTGCTCTCCTCGCCCATGTCGGAAATTGTAAGGGTACACGCCTCGTCGGGTACCACGGGTAAACCTATCGTAGTGGGATATACCCGCAAAGATTTGGACGTGTGGAAAGAAGTGGGTGCACGGTGTTTCACAGCCTATGGGTTGGGTAAAAACGACGTGATACAGGTATCATACGGATACGGCCTGTTTACCGGCGGACTGGGTGCTCATGGCGCGGTAGAGACCATTGGTGGCACCGTGGTGCCAGCCTCAAGCGGCAACACCGACAAACAAATAATGCTGATGCACGACCTTGGGGTGAAAGGCTTGGCCTGTACCCCATCCTACGCTCTTTACCTTGCTGAGGCGTTGGAAAAATCGGAATACAAACGCGAAGAATTTCAACTAAAGGTAGGTGTATTTGGTGCCGAACCTTGGACAGATGAAATGCGCCGGGAATTGGAATCAAAACTGGGCATTAAAGCGTATGATATATATGGACTGACCGAGGTGATAGGCCCCGGTGTAGGACACGAATGTGAGTTTCAAAATGGCACGCACCTGTGCGAAGATCATTTTTTCCCCGAAATAATTAACCCTGAAACGGGCGAACCTGTGAAAAAAGGCGAAATAGGCGAATTGGTATTCACCACCCTAACCAAGGAAGGTATGCCGCTAGTACGCTTCCGCACACGGGACTTAACGAGCCTGAATTATGAGCCTTGCGCTTGCGGACGCACTTCCGTGCGTATGGGCAGAATTTTGGGCAGAAGCGACGATATGCTCATCATCCGTGGGGTAAATGTATTCCCATCTCAAGTGGAATCGGTTATTTGCGAAATGGAGGAATTGGAACCACACTATTTTATTGAAGTGGATAGGATTAACAACATGGATACGTTAGAAATTCAAGTAGAAGTGAACGAGAATTTCTATTCGGACGAAATAAGTAAGATGTTGGATCTGAAAAAACGAATTGCCCATAAGCTACAAAGTGTGTTGGGTATTCAGCCTGACATTAGACTGATGGAACCCCGCTCCATAGAACGCAGCCAAGGGAAAGCCAAAAGAGTGAACGATAAACGGAAATTACAATAAACAACATTCTAAAAAAATAAAAGTTATGCAAATAAAACAACTTTCAGTGTTTTTAGAAAACAAGGGTGGACGCTTGAATGATGTAGCCAACATATTGGGCGAAGCAGGCATCAACATGTCAGCTTTCAGTTTGGCCGAAAGTAGCGATTTCGGCATACTAAGAGTTATCGTGTCCGACCCCGTTAAAGCACAAGCTATACTTAAAGAGAATAAATTTGCCGTTTCTCTTACCGATGTTATTTGTGTACACGTACCCAACTCACCGGGATCGCTGGCAAAAATATTGAACATTATTACGGACAACGGCATTAGTATCGACTACATGTACGCGTTTGCGGAATGTGCAGATGCTAACGTTATTATTAAGCCGGATAAAACGGAGGATTGCATTGACATACTTCAAAAGAATAAGATTGCATTGATCGCGGCTGATGAACTTTATAAAATTTAAATGCTAAATATGAACAGAAAAGGATTATTGACTCTCTTGATATTAGTGATTACTTTTTTTTCAACCGTGTACGGACAAGGCAAAAGTAGTGAGCCATTTCAGAAAGTAACATTAGGAATTGAACTGTCGCCTGCTTTTACCTGGCTAAACATTCATAACGATCAAATAGAGTCGGATGGTGGAAAGCTTAAACTAAACGTGGGGCTGAACGCTTTTATTAACCTAACTGACAAATATGCCATTGCCACCGGACTGCACATCAACAGTTACGGCGGTCAGCTAAAAGGCATTTACGACGAGGTTTCTTACAAGTTCAACGAAATAGAATTGCCTATTGGGCTTAAACTAAGAACAGGGCCGTTTGACGACTGGCGGTTCACAGCCAACATGGGGTTGGGTGCCGGTATTCTGTTTAACGGTAGTGCTACGAAAGATATAGCAGGCGATGCAAACGACACTTACAACAACAATAATTACAACTATACATTATTCCCGCTAAGAGCGTTATACAACTTAGGTGTGGGGCTTGAATATGATTTGCATGGAGCTATACTAACGGGAAGAATAAATTACAAAGGCTGGCTTACCAGCTTGTATTTTTACGATCATGGTATCGGTAATGCCACCCGGAACCTTGATTTGAAAATACCTTCCACCACCGCATCAACCTATGAAAGCGACATCTATTTCAAACCCTCATCGCTGGAGTTTGTAATGGGAGTTATATTTTAATCAAATAAAAAAAGCGGGATTTTAAAAATTCCGCTTTTTGTTTCTATATAAAATTCTGATATTAATATGCTCTTGCAAATATAACCCGTTGAGCTGATGGCTTACCGGTAACCATACATACGCCGGGCGTTTTATCTCCATCCAACGGAATGCAACGGATGGTGGCTTTGGTTTCGTCCTTAATCTTTTCTTCGGTTTCAGGCGTTCCGTCCCAATGGCAAAGCAGGAATCCACCTTTTTCTATTTCCACTTTAAATTCATCGTAACTATTCACTTCACGGGTTACCGAAGCTCTATATTTCAATGCCTTTTGGTAAATGTTGGTTTGAATTTCAGCCAGCAGATCTTTGATATAATTTTCCACGCCATCCATGGCTAATGTTTCCTTGGTCATGGTATCACGGCGAGCTACTTCCACCGTTCCGTTTTCAAGGTCACGGGCACCAATGCCCAAGCGAACTGGAACACCTTTGAGCTCGTATTCGGCAAACTTCCATCCCGGTTTTTTATTGTCGTTGTCATCGTATTTCACACTGATGCCTAAGGCTCTTAGTTTTGCTACCAGTTCGGCTACTTTCTCGCTGATTTGCGCCAGTTGTTCTTCACCTTTATAGATAGGCAAAATTACTACTTGGAATGGGGCTAAATTAGGAGGCAAAACCAACCCGTTGTCGTCAGAGTGCGTCATTATAAGTGCTCCCATCAATCGGGTGGAAACACCCCATGAGGTAGCCCATACATATTCTTCTTTTCCTTCTTTATTGGCAAATCGGACATCGAATGCTTTGGCAAAGTTTTGCCCAAGAAAATGGGATGTACCGGCTTGAAGAGCTTTACCATCCTGCATCAAGGCTTCAATACAGAATGTTTCGATAGCTCCGGCAAAACGTTCATTGGCCGATTTCACACCTTTTATTACAGGCACTGCCATGAAATTTTCCACGAAATAGGCATATACTTCCAGCATCTTTTTAGCTTCGGTTATCGCTTCTGCTTCGGTAGCATGAGCGGTGTGCCCTTCCTGCCAAAGAAATTCGGCTGTACGCAAAAATAAACGTGTACGCATTTCCCAACGCACTACATTAGCCCATTGGTTAACCAGAATAGGCAGATCGCGGTAAGAGTGTATCCAGTTTTTATAGGTACTCCAAATAATTGTTTCGGAGGTAGGGCGAACGATTAGTTCTTCTTCCAACTTGGCATCGGGGTCAACGATAACGCCTTTTCCATCGGGACTGTTTTTTAACCGATAGTGTGTAACCACGGCGCATTCCTTGGCAAAACCGTCTACATGACTGGCTTCTTTGCTGAAAAAAGATTTAGGGATAAAAAGTGGAAAATAAGCATTTACATGTCCTGTTTCTTTAAACATTCTGTCCAGTTCCTGCTGCATCTTTTCCCAAATAGCATATCCATAGGGTTTGATAACCATACAACCACGAACTGCTGAATTTTCGGCCAAGTCGGCCTTTAACACCAAATCATTATACCATTGCGAGTAATTCTCGCTACGAGAAGTAAGTTCTTTTGCCATAGTGTGTAATAATTTTCTAAAAAACGAAATGCAAAGATAAAACTTAGTTACGAGATGACAAGTTTAGTCTCTGATTAGTTTTTTGATTAATTAATTTATTTAGGAAAAGAACGTCCTTAACACAAAAAATTAGATTAGAATTGCATTAGAACCACATTAAAACTAGTTGAAAAAAAATAAATTTATCAACATTTGATATAAAATACCTTGTATTATGTATTTTTGCACTAAAATCAGATCGATAATTATGGCAAAAGAAACAACTTCAGAATTAGGATCATTCCGACTTTTTTTCAAAAGGATTGGACAATCTATTCTAAATTTCATCAAAAAACCTATTTTTCAGAACTACCGATTTACCCTTGGAATATGGATTGCCATTTCTATTCTGACAGGGTTCTTTAAATTTTTATCTCACGGCTTACACAACAATTATCAGATATATAAATATGTGTTTTTCAACACGCTGCAACATTACCCATTGTATGCCACCCGTCCAGAAGCTTATGCTGATTTAAACCATTACGGACCTATATTTAGTATTATCATTGCTCCTTTTGCCCTGTTGCCCGACTTAATTGGTGGTTCATTATGGCTAATTGTTCTTGGTGTTTTTTTGTTTTATGCCATTAAAGAACTGCCTTTGAAAAATTATCAACACCAAATTATTTATTGGCTTACCTTAAATTCGTTGATTATAGCGCATACCAACATGCAATTTAACACGGCTATCGCCGCGATGATTATTCTTTCGTATACCTTTACTCGGAAAGAGAAAGATATGTGGGCGGCCTTTATGATTATGTTGGGGACTTTCGTGAAACTATATGGGATTGTGGGATTGGCATTTTTCTTTTTCTCCAAGCATAAGCCAAAATTTGTACTGTGGTGCGTTATTTGGAGCGTCGTTTTCTTTGTTTTGCCGATGGCTATATCCTCACCCAATTTTATTATCTCCCAATATCAAGCATGGTTTCATGAACTTATTTTAAAGAATGCACATAACAGCAGTAGCAATTCTGTTCTTCAAAATATCTCTCTGTTGGGTATGATTACAAGATCGACGGGACATTTTGAATGGTCAAACACCCCGATCATATTAGCAGGACTCTTACTGTTTGCCATCTCATTCTTTCAGATAAAAAAATGGAAAACAGATAAATTCCAATTGCTTACACTCTGTTCATTAATGAATTTCGTGGTACTGTTTAGTACCGGAAGCGAACCAAACACTTATATTATTGCTATTGTCGGCGTAGCTATTTGGACAGTAATTCAGCCAAGACCCTTTAGCAAACTGGATTGGTTTTTAATAATTTTTGCCATTGTATTATCAAGTTTCGGGCCATCCGATTTGTTTCCGAAACCACTTTATTTAAATTTTATACGTCCTTACGCCTTACAAGCACTACCTTGTACGCTAATTTGGTTAAAGATTTTGCATGAAGTGATTTTTAGAAAATCGGAGAATTATTTAATTGGAGAATAAACTATGGAAAAAAGGTTAGTATCTATTGTTCTACCCGCACACAATGAATCCGGCAATATTCGGTTTATCAAAAACAGAATAGCGTCCTGCTTTCCTTTTGAACAGTATAACCTTGAATTGATTTTTGTCAACGACGGCAGTACTGACGACACGTTACAGCAAATTCAAGATATCGCCGAAGAAGATAATTACGTTTATTATATTGAATTATCGAGAAATTTTGGTCATCAAAGTGCCTTGAAAGCGGGACTTGATTCCGCAAACGGGGATTGCATCATTTCGATGGACTGCGATTTGCAGCATCCACCTGAATTGATTTCAACCATGCTTAAAAAATGGGAAGAGGGCTACGACATTGTTTACACCCGCCGACAAGAATCGGAAAATATTTCATTTTTTAAACGGAAAACATCCAATCTTTTTTATTCATTTTTTAATAAATTCTCTGATACTCAGATAGAAAAGGGCACCGCCGATTTCCGATTAATGAGCAGACAGGTGGCTAATGTATTTATTGACTTTAAAGAAACAGACATTTTTATCCGGGGGATGATAAAATGGATGGGTTTTAAGCAACTTAGTGTTGACTATGAGGCAAATGACAGATTTTCGGGTGTAAGCAAATATTCACCAAAGAAAATGATAACGCTAGCAATACAAGCTGTCACATCGTTTAGTGTGAAACCATTGTACGCAGCTGTATATTTAGGCTTTACCCTTTCATTAATAGCTCTTTTATATTTACCTTACGTTCTTTATTCGTTTTTTTATTCCAAACACTATGAATCCGGGTGGGCTTCGGTTATTTTATCCATCGTATTCTTTTCCGGGCTTCAACTAAGCGTACTGGGTATTATAGGGCTTTACTTGGGTAAAATGTTTATGCAGGTAAAAAACCGTCCGCTATATATTGTCCGTTCAAGTAATTTACCGAATGTATCGACTACAAAATAACACCATATCATGATATTTCTAACTTTTGACATTGAAGAATTTGATAATCCATTTCCTTGTACCCAGCTTCTTAGTTTTGAAGAGCAAATGGACATCTCAAAAAAAGGGACAGAGGAAATTTTAAACCTGCTGGCAAAGAAACAGGTTAAAGCCACGTTTTTTTGCACAGCCAATTTCGCCCTTCATGCCAAGAATTTAATTGACAGGATGGTGACGGAAGGTCATGAAGTAGCTTCGCACGGATATTATCACAACCACTTTGAGAATAAGCATCTAAAAGAATCCAGAGAGATACTTGAAGGGCTAATAGGGAAGCCTGTAACGGGCTTTAGAATGCCTAACATGAGGAATGTTAACCAGCAAGAACTAATTGATGCAGGCTATAGCTACAGCTCCTCTTTGAACCCCACCTACTTACCTGGAAAGTACAATAACTTTTCAAAGCCAAGAAGAATATTTAAAGAAGAGGGCGGACTATTTCAAATTCCAGTTTCGGTATCACCAATATTCAGAATACCATTATTTTGGCTTTCACTCCATAATTTTCCGGTGCCGTTTTACACATTCCTAGCCAAAGGAGCTTTAAAAAAAGATGGATATTTAAATCTATACTTTCATCCTTGGGAATTTGTAAAATTAAACACACCACCCATTAACCTGCCGTTTTATGTAACAAGAAATGCCGGAGATGGAATGGTACAACGTTTGGGCAAGGTGATTTCCTATTTTCAAAACAAAGGGGTGGAATTTGGTTGTTTGAATCAATGTGTTGATCAATTTACAAAAAAATAAATAGTTTGTCTATCCAATTACCATCGTGAAAAGAATCCTAAAAAACAAATACACGGAAGCCCTCCTCAAAAACGAAACGTTTTCTCAAGTTGCAAAATATTTCATTGTAGGAGGTTCTTGTACTGTTTTTGATTTTTCTATGCTATACTCTTTCCATCATTTTCTGCATATAAATTATTTGCTGGCATCCGTTATGTCATTTACCATTAGTGCCGTGGTAAATTATTTTCTTTGTGTTTCGTGGGTATTCAGTGTCAGGAAAATCAAAAAGCAGCAGAACGAATTGTTCTTTTATATCGTTCTATCTTTTATCGGATTGGGTGTTACCTCACTCCTGATGTGGACGTTCACCGATGTGCTGGGATTATACTTTATGCTGTCAAAACTCATATCTGCTTTTATAACGTTTTGGTGCAACTTTGCTGCCCGGAAATACCTGTTGCATACAATAAAAGAATAGGTTCTCCTTTTCTTATAAGTCTTTGTTTCAAGATAGAAGTTCCATCTTTCTCCACCGTTTAACCCTTATTTGTAATTAATATATGTGAAAAAATTATTTCACAGTCAAAAACATATATTTAAAACATTGATTTACTGCATAATAAAACGCTTTAAATTAATAGTTATTATTTATGTAAAAATAGTTGCAGATTGTGCATTTTATATATTTTTGCTACTTACTTTTGTTAATACAATCGCATTGAATCAATGTAAGTAATTTACATTGTATTTTTTTTATCAATCTAAGTAATTTACATTGAAAAAATTTGAATATCTAATTATAAACTCAGCAATCAATACGTATTAAAATGAAGAATAAGTATGTTGATTTAATCGAGCAAACGTTTGAATTTCCCAACGAAGAATTTACCGTTGACGAAAATGACTTATTGTGGTATGGTGTTCCTATCATGGACATTATAAAGCAATACGGAACTCCGCTACGCATATCCTACATACCTAAAATTGGCATGAATATTCAGAAAGCCAGAAGGATGTTTAACGTGGCGATGGCTAAGGTAGATTATAATGCTGATTATCACTACTGTTATTGCACCAAGAGTTCTCATTTCTCCTTTGTAATGGAAGAGGTTCTCAAACATGGCGTACATGTAGAAACGTCCTCCGCTTTCGACATTAATTTATTGGAGACTTTATACGAAACGGAATGTCTTAAACCCGATACATTTGTGATATGTAACGGATTTAAACGACCTCAATATGTAGAAAATATTCAGAATTTAATCAATTCCGGCTTTACAAACGTAATTCCGATACTGGATAATAAATTTGAACTGGACTTATTATTAAAGGATTTCGATAAGAAATTCAAAGTTGGTATTCGTATTGCGGCTGAGGAAGAACCTAAGTTTGCTTTCTATACTTCGCGCTTGGGAATACGGTATAGCGATATTATCCCATATTATAGAAGTGTGATTAGAAAAAATAAGCAAGTGAGCTTAAAGATGCTTCATTTTTTTATTAACACAGGTATTAAAGACACGGCTTATTATTGGAACGAGTTAAATAAAGCGGTGGAACTTTACTGTGAACTACGAAAAGAATGTCCTGATTTGGATAGCTTGAATATTGGTGGAGGCTTCCCTATTCAGGCTCATTTGGATTTCTCGTACGACTATGAATATATGGCGGAGGAGATTGTGGCGCAAATTAAAAATACGTGTCAACAAAACGGAGTGCCTGAGCCTAATATTTTTACCGAATTCGGTTCATATACCGTGGGCGAAAGCGGAGCTATGCTCTATTCCATCGTGAACCAGAAACAACAAAATGACCGGGAGCTTTGGGATATGATAGACAGCTCGTTTATGACTACCCTACCAGACACGTGGGCTATCAGCCAACGATTTCCATTCCTGGCTATCAACAATTGGGACAAGGAATATGAACGGGTTCACTTGGGCGGGTTGACTTGCGATAGTGAGGACTTCTACAACGCGGAAGCGCACTCCAATGCCATATTCCTACCTAAAATGGAGAATAACCCGGAGCAATATATCGGATTTTTTCACTGTGGAGCTTACCAAGAGTCGTTAAGCGGATATGGAGGTATTCAACATTGTTTGATTCCGGCACCTAAATTAGTAGTGATAGACCGGGATGAGGACGGCGAATGGTACACCAAGCTTTTTGCTAAAGAACAGAGTTATAAATCAATGCTGAAAATATTAGGTTATTAACTAACCCGCAACATGGTGGTATCTTTAAAATAAAGATGCCACCTTCTTTTTTGCCACGTTATTGTAAGCATCTAAAGAATCGGGAACAACCATTATACTATCAGAGGGCAAAACATCTAGCTGCACGTTGGCAATGCCATCTCGTAGCATATCTATTTCCTTGGCGGCGGCATAAGTAAGGTCTATTACTCGGCCTCTTTTAAAGCGCCCTCTATCGTTTATCTTAACTACAACCGATTTGTTATTTTTCAAGTTGGTAACCCGCACCAATGTACCGAAAGGCAGGGTTTTATGAGCAGCAGTAAATGAAGAGTTGTCTAATTTTTCACCACTATTGGTATGGCGTCCATGAAGCCGTTTGCCATAAAAAGAAGCGGTTCCTATTTTTTGGGCAAAAACACCCAAAACGTAAGTAAACAAAATCAGTATCAGTAAATAGTAAGCTTTATATTTCATATCATTATATGTTTCGGTTACAAATATGTTATAATAATTCGAAAACAAAAAACGAAAATATTAAAATAAATGTTTAAACAAAATAATTTCCTGAAAAAACTAACCTATTATCTTTATTTATTTAACATTTTACAATAAAATAATTTAGATTGAGTCTAAATTGCTAAAAAATACCAATCTCAATTAAATCTTATTCAGAATAGGTCTTTGAAATAAATTTGACTTGCAGATAAGAATAATTATAAAGCACTTTAACTACTTTATATTCAGAACAGTTACCACAAATGTGGTATTTTTAATGCACTAAAAATCAATGAGTTATAATAACATCTTGAGAACGAGAAAAATAAAAACAAAAACAAAAAACAACAAAGAATCCATTTTTTTTTACCGAAAATGTTTATCATTTTTGCATAAGAAGATTGGTCGAAATAAAATTAAGGGAGATAAAAATGGATCACGTTAGATTGTGGAATCGATGCTTGAATGTAATCAAGGACAATGTGAGCGAAGTTGCTTTTGAAACTTGGTTCACACCGATTGTTCCCCTTGACTACAAAGATAATGAATTTATCGTGCAGGTACCCAGTCAGTTCTTTTACGAATACATTGAAGAAAAATACATAGACTTACTTAGAAAAACGCTATACAGAGAAATAGGAGAAGGTACTCAACTCAAATATAGGATTGTTATGGATAAGGCTACCCAAACGGTAACCGAACTCCCTAGCACAAAGAAGCCATATTATGAAGTTGACGACACGCAGGGTCAAAACAAAAAAGGGATACACAACCCATTTGAAAAGAAAACATTAAAGGATATTGACCCAAACCTGAATGGAAACTATTCTTTCGACTCGTTTATAGAAGGTAAAGCAAACAAGTTGGCTCGCATAGCAGGCTTAAGTATAGCTGCCAATCCTGGCGACACTGCATTTAATCCATTATTTTTACACGGGCAATCGGGCGTGGGAAAAACACACTTGGTTAACGCGATAGGAGTTGCCTGCAAAGAACAAAATCCGAATAAAAGAGTGCTCTATGTTTCAGCAAACCTATTTCAAATACAATATACAAATGCAGTTAGACGAAATTCAGTAAACGATTTTCTGAATTTCTATCAAACCATTGATGTATTAATTATTGACGATATACATGAGTTTGCAGGTAAAACAGCAACTCAAAATACATTTTTTCATATTTTCAACCATTTACATCAATCACGCAAACAAATTATATTAACTTGCGACAGATCTCCAGCTCTGATTCAAGGGTTAGAACAACGCTTGCTTACGCGCTTTAAATGGGGATTGACGGCAGAACTTGAGAAACCTGATTTTGATTTACGTAAGGCTATTTTACGCACAAAAATATATAAAGACGGACTGGATATTTCGGATGAAGTAGTAAATTTTATTGCTGAAAATGTGGTGGAAAACGTTCGCGATTTGGAAGGTGTTATCGTTTCACTTCTCGCCCACTCCATGCTCACCAACGCGCCCATTGATATAAAATTGGCCGAAAAGGTTGTGAAAAAACTAGTATCCATCACCCCGGTATCCATTTCCCTTGAAAAAATAAGAGAAGTTGTTTGTTCCTATTTTAATTTGGAGCTGGAAACAATCCTTACCCAATCAAGAAAAAGAGAGGTAGTACAAGCAAGACAAATTGCCATGTACTTATCCAAACAATATACCAAGCACTCTCTTTCATCCATAGGCAATGCTATCGGTAAAAGAGACCACGCCACGGTATTGCACGCATGTAAAACGGTAACGGACTTGATGTCGACCGACAAAAATTTCAAGTCGAACGTATTGGAAATTGAAGCTAAACTCAAAAAAGGATAATAAAATTAGCTAAACAAAATACAAACAAAAAAGCACAAGAATGATTTATAGATTTCTTATCTTATCTGATGAAGTAGATGATTTTGCTCGTGAAATTTCAATTGATGCTGATGCTACTTTTTTTGACTTTCATTCTATTTTACTTGACTCTGTAAAATTCAAGAAAGATCAAATGACTTCTTTTTTTCTATGTTCCGACGATTGGGAAAAAGAACAAGAAATAACATTGGTGGAAATGGATTCGAGTTCGGAATACGACAATTTAGTAATGTCGAAAACCATTCTGCACGATTATATTGGAGACGAGGGACAAAAATTATTATATATCTTTGATTATATTTCAGAAAGAGCTTTCTTTATTGAACTAAAAGAAATTGTTCCATCAAAATATTTGTCCGAACCAGTTTGCTCTTATTCAAAAGGACTTCCTCCCGAACAAATATTACATGATGATGCCGACCTTTCAACCGGGTTTGTTTCTACTACCAATATTGACGAATCTTTTTATGGTGACGAAGGTTTTGAGCTTGACGAACTGGATGAAGAAGGATTCTCTGGAATTAATGAAGAATTAACCACAAATGAAGATAGTAATTTTTAAAGAATTACAATAAAACAAAAAAAGCCCAACTAAGTTGGGTTTTTTTGTTATACTTGTACCGTGAAAAGAAATAGATTAATTGTTTTACTTGGGCCTACGGGGGTCGGCAAAACAGAACTAAGTCTTCAGCTTGCCGAAACGTTCAATAGTTCTATTATTTCTTCCGATTCAAGACAGTTTTTTAAAGAATTAAAAATTGGAACCGCGGCTCCGACGCGTGAACAATTAGATAGAGTTAAGCATTATTTTATTGGGGTGAAAAGTATTACCGACTATTATAGTGCCGGACAATATGAAGTTGATGTATTACAATTGCTGAACGAACTCTTTGCCGAAAATTCAACTCAATTTTTGGTAGGGGGATCGATGCTTTATATTGATGCAGTATGTAATGGGTTGGACGAATTACCGCCCGTTTCAACCGAGATTAGGAACAAGGTGTTGGCTATTTGGAACGAATCGGGAATTAACGGCATCGGGCAGAAATTACAGGAACTAGACCCTGCTTGTTATAAAACAATAGACATCAATAATAAACAACGGGTGATTCACGCTATTGAAGTTTCTCTTAGCACGGGAAAGCCCTATTCGGAATTGCTTAAACACGAAAAGAAAGAACGCCCTTTTGACATTATTAAAATAGGATTGAATTTGCCCCGCGAAGAGCTATATCAACGGATTAACCAGCGGGTGGATATCATGATTGAGAATGGATTAATACAAGAAGTGGAATCATTATACCCATACAAGCATCTTAATGCGTTGAACACCGTGGGATATAAAGAACTGTTTCAGTATATGGATGGAAAATATTCGTTGGATTTTGCCATAAATATGATTAAACAGAACAGCCGTAGGTATGCCAAAAGGCAACTTACCTGGTTTAATGCAGATAAAGAAATTCAGTGGTTCAATCCAAAACAACCTGTTGAGATTTCAGCAACCTTAGAAAAACGCACTCTTTAAACTATGATAAACGTTATTATAAAAGGTCTTATTATTGGTATTTTCACCTCTATTCCGGTAGGACCCATTGCTGTTTTATGTATTCAACGGACTCTAAACCGGGGAAAATACCATGGGTTTGTAACTGGACTAGGTGCAGCCTCTTCCGATTTAGTGTATGCCTCTTTAGCTGCCTTCAGTCTTAGCTTTATTGTTGAGTTTATCCATAAAAATCAATTCTTTATCGAAATAGCAGGTGCCTTAATTCTCTTTTCATTCGGGTTCTTTCTATTCAGAACAAATCCGGTAAAAAAACTATCGGAAAGCGCACTGAAAAAAGAAAGCTATTTTCAAGATTTTATCACCGCCTTTGCCTTAACTATAACAAACCCACTCATTATCTTTTTATTTATTGCCATGTTTGCAAAGTTTAGCTTTGTAGAATCGTGTACCTCTATGCCTGAAACGGTTGTTGGTCTATTTGCCGTAATAATAGGAGCTTCGCTTTGGTGGTTTACCCTTACATCGTTTGTAAACTTCTTCCGCTCAAAATTCAACCTCAGGGGGCTTTGGATTATAAATAAAGTGTCAGGTTCCATTTTAATGGGTATTGCCTGCCTTGGCCTTATTTATTCCATCTTTAAAACGGTCCAACCCCTCCTTACCTAATTTACCCAACATCGTCATAAAAAGGCTCTTACATTACTATGGTAATCATTATCAATAGGAAAATTGCAGCCCTTTTTAAGGGTTTCCCAAACAGGACTGCTAATAACAAGAATCCGATATATGTTAATATGTTTCGGTAGTTTGTACCTTCATGTTTCTTATTTTCTATTAACTACAAAGATTACAGTACTCTGTACCTTTTAATTCAACTGAATTTAGGTGCAAAGCACCGTTCCCAATAGCTATCGGAATTGTAGCCTTAACCTGTGCCAAGAAATATTCAAGGTACAAACTACCGAAACATATTAATTTTAGAACTCTGGTTACAAAAAAAGGATTTGAACTTTCGTCCAAATCCTTCTTCTTAAAACTAATTTAGCTTATAAACAAAACGGCTATTTCTCTATCAACACATTATTAAGCTCCCACGTGTTTGCATTGCTGGTTGTGCTCACATACTTAAAGGCTACGTGTACATTCGATTTTCCTAGATAAGGACTCAAATCCATATTGCCTGACGAAACAAAAACATATTTGAGTATAGGGTAAACTGGTATAATCAACTGAGTCCATGTTGCACTACTAAAATTTGTTCCATCATAATCGGTCGAAACCCAAAAGGTTAACTGAGTCGTTAAACTAGTAGTGCTAAATGTAGAGTGAGAGAAAGATACATGTGCACTGGTTTGTGAGCTTAAATCAAAAGCCGGCGAAATAAGCCAATCCTCGTTGGCATAATTTGTTTTATTAGTACTATTATAGCCTGACATGGTTGCACACTTGAATGAAGAACTAAATGCCCAAACTTGATCCCCTGTTACACTTTGAGTTGTAAATTTACCTAACCCGGCAGTAAACGATTCGCTAATAATTGATTTCACAAAACCACTTACATCGGACAGATTGCGAATAAGTATCTCGTAGGTAGTACCGCTAGAAGTAACGTATTTAGTTAAAACACCAGTTACATTACCCTTACCCTGAGGCAAAGAATCGGCTTGAAAGGAGGCATAACCACTATTATAAGCTATCACGGTTGTGCCATCGGAAAGATTCATGGTACGTTTGGAAGTTGCCTGATTCTCGGCATAAATATCGGAACCGCCATCTGCAAATGAAACATTATTAAGCGTAACCAATGTATTTATCATACTGTCGTTAATCTGCGTAGTAGATGTTAATACTCTGGCTGTTGGAGTATTTGACGGCAAAGGGAAGCCATCCAAATAAACATGGCTTTTTATTTTGGTTGCTGCCAATTGGCCGATGGCACCACTGTTATTATCGCCTAGCTTAACCACTCCTCCATAGGTACCTAAATACATTCCCTTACAACTAATATACACACGCTGACCCACCTTGTAGGTATTATAAAGGCTGGTTTGATTTAGCATCACCTCTATACCTCCCGTTGCATCCTGAATTTCAAGCACCTTGTATAGGTTACCCGATTCGTCGTTAGCCACTACGATACCAGTTATTTCAAATGTCGAATCAATTAGTTGTAAGCTGCTGGCACATTTTGCTTTAAGACTTGCAATGGAAATAAGATGCGTTTTATCTCCTGTATAAATAGGCTCGTAAAGGCTCGGCGTATCATAAGTATCTTTCATACAAGAACTTAAACTTAGTATGAGGCTTAGTAAGATAAGGCTGAATTTAATTGTCTTTTTCATCTGGTTTATATTTTATTTTTGCTTTTTTTTAAAATTTTAATCCTAGTGTTAACATCCAAGTTCTTCCATAACTATAGGAATATTTGGAAGAAAAGAACTCGTTAGTAGTGGTATTCTCACGAGATTGCTCGTAACCACCAGACTGAATGCTTGTGTTATTTAATAAGTTATTTACCATTAGGCTGGCATTAAAAAAATAGCGGTGCATTACCTTCCACGATTTTCCCACGGAGGCATCAAAAGTGTATCCACCTTTAAGTTCTTCCTGACTGGAGATGTCCGTAATTTGAGTTTCAGTCATGCCGTACGAAATGGCCGATGATGTTCTTCTGGTATAATACATATCAATATACGAGTGACCCCCGTAATTTGCGTTGGCACCAACATACCAAGAGTGTGGCAACGAGAATTTCAGCCCTACGGTAGATGCCGTTTGAGGAGATCCACTCACATTAAAGTTTTTCAAATAAACAGTTTGGGTGGTATCGGGATTCGAACCGTTTTCATAACTGGTAACAGCCGTTGGGCGCGAGGTGTATTTATACTGTCCGATGGACAATGCCCCGTAAACCGTGATAACAGGTGTTACCTTGGCTCCAATGCCTATTTCTATGCCCTGATGGGTTTTATTTATACCCACAAGTGCTTGATTTACGTAAGTAAGCAAATTATCGGAATAAAAACTGGTTACTTGGGCTTGATCTTTAAAATCGGTGCGATAAGCCGTTATACGAGCTGAAAACAAGGGAAGTCGCAAAAAATAATTCACGTCGTACGAAAGTACTTTTTCACTTTTCAAGCCTGTAATCGCATTATCCTTAATATTAGGTGATATATAAGCATTTTTTGCGTCGGGAGCATTGGTTTGGTACATCGCGTTCGCAGAGAAAATATGTCGTCCTGTAAGTTTATAGGTAACATTTCCTTTCACTCCATAATCAAGAAAATTGTGCTTGGTACCCACACCATAAGAATTTTCGGGTGCACGTCCGTTTTTCATCAATCCTTCACGGTAGAATTCCGTACCGGTTAAACTTCCGGCTAGATTGAAATCCACCTGAGCCAGGCTGTATTTTGCATTTGCCCATGCACTGGCCTTATGCACAAAGAGGTTGTAGTTATATCCGAAAATATCACCTACTTGTATTTCTCTATCAGGATTATTCAAATCATTTTGCAAAGCGGTTGTACTTCCGGCAAAATCTCGTTGAGCATACTGGTCTATATCCAACCAATAATTGGCTCCCAACAAATCGGCTAATTTTTTATAATGTTTTCCTTTGGTTGTTGAGGCATATAAGCCTCCATCAAGACTGGCATGCTTATTTATTTTCCAATTTGCCGTACTATTCAAGTTCAACGCCAGTTGGTCGTTATGTTTTTCTTCCAAAATATAGCGGGCACTCAAGCCTGTCATATTAGCCATATAATTGATCTGATACAAGTTATCCCAGTTTATTTGTTGAGTTGCTTCGTCAGTTTGCCATGCCTGCGTAAGAAGGTCGGCAGTTTCGGCACTTGTGGAAGTAAAATAACTTGGCAGGTATCGGTAATAATCAGGCCGTGGGTCGGAAGAGTTGTACCAGTTTAATGCAGTGGTGCTCGACGCACTATATTTGAAAGCCAACGCGTTGATCCATTTCAAATCTTTGTTTATTTTCCACTCGTGGCTCAAAACAGCCACCGGAGCTTTGTTATCCGAAACTCTGGCATTACGCACTTTCCCATTCTGATACCCCCAATTGGAATTATAGTAATTAGTACCTGTTAAATCATACGCCTCTTGCACTTCCGACGATTGCATTCCCCGCTTCACGGGAGCATAAAACGCGGATAACGACAGGCTGCTCCTGTCATTAAATTTCTTTTCGGCCATCAACGCGGCTCCCCAAGCATCGTAAAAACAGCCTTTCTCATACTCCTTTCCGTCAAAAGTCATACGGCGTGAGCCACTCACCACAAAAGCCCACCCACTAGGCAAAAGACCCGTGGAGTAGGTTGCAGCCAAACGTCCATTATAGGATTGATTGCCTGCACCCAGACCGATTTTAGTTCCTTTAGTATATTGCGACGCTCGCGTATCTATATTCGTGCTTTGACTTAAGTTACCAAAAGAATACCAACTGGCTTCCATCCCTATGGTACTTTCCCGATTGCGGATAACATCATTCAACCCGCCCATAAGAGAGTAAACAAATTTTCCATTTTCGTTTTCATTCATCAACACACCGTTGATATACACGTTATCGTATTCGTTTCCATATCCACGAAGCTTAAAACGAAAAGTATTCAGGTTATAGCCGGCTGCAACTTGAAAAGGATCCTTTCCCGAATTAAGCAAGCCCGAAATGTTTTGTGAATTGTCCGAAGATTCATCATCCAATTCGTCCTCACTAATAACTACCTCTTCCGATTTTGGTGTCAAATCCGTTGAGTCTTTGAGTAATGTTGAATTGTCTTGTGCATGAGTGTACAATGAGAAGCCTAAAGCTCCAGTCATCAATAGCAGCATCTTTATTCTGTTCATTGAGGAATTCTGTTTTTCTGATTTGGTTGAAAACTATAAATATTCGTAAATAAAAGACAGTTGCAAAGGAATGGAAAGAAAACGGCAGACTACATTTCAAAACAATCACAATGCTGTAACAATCGTATTTTCAGGTGTTAAATATTTTTTTACTACATTTTTTCTATTGATTTTTGTCTGCGTTTAAAAATTCTAGAGACAACCAACCATGAAAAAGAACTTCCTTTTTATTTTAAGTTTTTGGATTATTTGCTTGGGAAATATTTCCGGGCAAAATAAAAAGTACCAAGTTACCTGCATAGGGTTTTACAACCTTGAAAACTTCTTCGACACCATCAAGTCGCCCAACACGAACGATGATGATTTTACCCCGAAAGGGAAATACGCGTGGGGAACGATGAAATACAACAACAAATTAAAAAACATGTCGTACGCCATTTCGCAAATCGGTGGAAAGTATGCTCCCACGGGGCCAATTGTAATCGGGGTATCGGAAGTGGAAACCGAACAGGTGCTTCAGGATTTGGTAAAGATGCCGGCTTTAAGCAAATCCAACTACGGCATTGTTCATTACGATTCGCCGGACAGGAGAGGTATAGATGTGGCCTTACTCTATAATAAAAGTCGCTTTACCGTTATCGCCTCAAAGCCATGTCCGTTGCGCCAACCTGAGGATACGGCTTTTAGAACTCGCGACCAACTGCTGGTGGAAGGGCTGTTGGACGGCGAAAAATTTTATTTCATTGTGAACCACTGGCCTTCGCGCATGGGTGGCGAAGCAGCCTCCCGCCCGAAGCGTGTAGCAGCCGCAACACTAACCAAACACATTGCCGATTCCATACTGGCACTTAACCCGCAAGCCAAAATTATAATCATGGGCGACTTGAACGACGACCCGGTAAACGAGAGTTGCAAAAAAGTGCTTAATGCCAAAGCGGAAAAAGAAGAAGTAACGGCAGGTACATTATACAACTGCGATTGGAGTTTATACAATAAAGGCATAGGCTCGCTGGCGTATGAAGACAAATGGAATCTATTTGATCAGATTATTATCACTCCCGCCTTGCTCGGCGAGCGTGGTGCAAGTTATTCGTTTTGGAAAGCTCAAATTATGAACCTCGATTTTCTTACCCAACAGGAAGGTCGCTACAAGGGCTATCCGTTGCGAACCCATGCGGGAGATTCGTACTTGAACGGTTATAGCGACCACTACCCTAGTTGCATTTACTTGATACGGAATAATTGAAAATATAGTCCTTCTCAGCCCCTTTACTAAAAGGGTTGGGGAGGTCTGTTTCTTGAGGTCGATTTAATATTATACCAATTACCATCCTCTCCTATTCCAATTAACACTTGTAACACTATCTTATTAATTTTCAAATAGATATTAAATTTTCTTCTACTTTTTCACTCGTAACAAAGTAGAAACATTATTGTATTGTGTCCACGTTAGTTTTGTGTCGTGAAAAAAACCGAAAAACAAAATCTAACAACACAATACTGAAAATGAAAACTTTAACAAACAACAAAAACACTTCTATTTGGAAGTGGATGCTGCTTTTGCTTTTTATGTTACTCAATGTGCAGTTGGTATGTGCGACAACTTTAACTGAAGGATTCGATAATGGAACAACAGCTCCTACCGGATGGACATTCACAAGTATTGGCGGAACTTATACCACTTCAGGAAATTACGGAGCATCCTCTCCTTCTCTAAAAATGGATGCCACAAGTGACAGAATCGTTACCCCCACTCTATCGGGTGCTGCAACGGCATTAAGTTTCTGGATAAAAGGGCAAGGGACTGATGCCTCAAGTGCACTTTTGGTAGAGGCATATAATGGATCTACATGGACTACTATTGTAAACATAACCAGCTCATTGCCAACAACAGGAACAACAAAATCATATACATTCTCTTCTTCATTAAATTATGTTCAATTTCGGTTTACTTATACCAAATCAGTAGGTAATTTATCTTTTGATGATGTAAATATCACTTACTCATCCGGCTCTTGTACACCACCAACATTATCTTTTGCCACAACCAGTTATAGTAAAACGGTAGGTGACGCTACATTTACACAAACAGCTATCTCTAATAGTGGTGGAGCTATCTCTTATGCCAGTTCAAATACTTCCATCGCTTCTGTAAACAGTAGCACGGGTGCCATCACATTAGGTTCTACTACAGGTACAGCAACCATTACCGCAACGCAAGTTGCTTCCGGCTCTTATTGTGCTGCCACGGCTACTTATACTGTTACCGTATCGGCAGCTAGCTGCACGGCGCCTTCTCTTTCTTTTGTCACAGCCAGTTACAGCAAAATACTAGGTGATGCTACATTTACGCAAACGGCTACTTCGAACAGTAGCGGGGCTATCTCTTATTCGAGTTCAAACTCTTCTATTGCTTCAGTAAATAGCTCTACTGGAGCCATCACATTAGGTTCTACTACAGGCAGCGCAACCATCACAGCAACGCAAGCTGCTTTAGGTTCATATTGTGCAGCTACGGCTACATACACAATTAATTTGTCAGCAACCGCTTCCAGTTGTCCTATTATTGAAGGAGCTATGATTAACTCTTGTGGTACAAATGAAGGCCCTAATGAATTTTTGGTATTTTCAACCACATCCAGTGCAGCCGTAAGTGCATATACATTATATTATGGAAGCGGAAGCACGCCAAAGTCCGGCGCATCAGCTATCTTGGCAGGAGCAGCTGCAACTGCTAAAACCGGTACAGGCAGTGTTGTATCAAGTTGTACTGTTACTTATGTAACAAGCTCGTCAACAGTAATACCTGCCAATAGCCGGGTGGTATTTATACCTAGCGATTTAGATCAAGCTTATGACCTAAGTGCTTTGTGTAACGGCGGAAGTCTCTATGTTGTATATGTTGGCAGAACAAGCCCTAGTAGCTGGTCTCTCGGTGGAAATTTTGCAAATTCAGCAGGCGATAGATATTTGCAATTGGTTAATAGCGGTAGTGATTGTACATCGAATATAGTAATGTACAATAGCGGTAACTTTAGCAGTAATGCTGATGGTAATTTCGTGTCATGGGACTCAAATGGTAATGCCACGTACAGCAACAACGGATGCAGTGTTGTTCCGCCCACATGTACCACTCCTATTATTACAGGTACCTCAAGTGTAGCTGTCGGTTCAACTACCACATTGAGTTCAAGCCTAAGTGGAGGTACTTGGAGTAGTGCTAATACAACTATTGCTACCGTAAATGCTTCGGGTGTAGTTACTGCTATAGCTGCTGGCACGGTGGACATTAGTTACACTGTTGGAGCTTGCATCGGCTATAAAACCGTTACCATAAATCCATTACCCACGGCGTTGGTGTTGACAGGAAGCACCATTTGTTCGGGAGCCACCACTACAATTACATCAAGCACATCAGTTTCGGGTGTCAACTATCAATTATACAATAACAGCAACACGGCTGTTGGTTCGGCTAAGACCGGAACAGGAGCAGCTTTGAGTTGGTCAGGCATTGCTGCCGGAACCGGGTACTATGTAATAGGCACAAACGCCACAACAACATGTACATCAACTAGCAACACCGTCACGGTAAAAGTCAACGCGTTACCAACCATTTCAGGTACATTAACCATCTGTGGTACGGGAACAACCACCTTAACAGGTTTAGGCACACCAGCAACCAGTAGTCCGTGGACTTCCGCTACAACCACCACGGCTACCGTTAGCGGAACCAGTACAACGGGAACCGTAATAGGGATTGCTGCAGGAACAAGTGTAATTACGTATAAGGATAACAACGGGTGTTCCAACACAGCAACCGTAACGGTTAATACCTTGCCAAGTATATCGGGCGTAACATCAGGAACTGCCTGCGGTTCGGGCACCATAACGTTAGGAGCCACCGCCAGTGCCGGAACTATTAACTGGTATAGCAGCCTTTCAGGCACAACAAACCTAGGTACGGGCGTAAGCTACACTACAGGTACGCTTAGTGCTACCACCTACTACTATGTGGATGCCACAGCCAATGGCTGTACCTCGTCATCAAGAACAAAAGTAACAGCCAAAGTTTATCCTCTATCCACAACATGGACAGGAGCTGTATCGTCCGATTGGGATGATGATGGCAATTGGACCAATGGGGCTCCGTCTTGCTGCACAAATGTTATTATCGACTCCGTGGGGTATTATCCTACAATAAGTAGCACGGGCTGTTGCAATAATATAACCTTCGACCCCGAAGCCGGTATTCTAGGCATACAAAAACTGGTTTACAAAAAAGCATTCGTTAAAATGATTCTACAACGGAATAAATGGTACACCCTTACCGCACCACTTAAAAACATGTATTCGGGCGATTATTATTTTAATGGTGGTACTCCGGTAAGCTACATGCGCCTGTTTGATGCCATCAACCCCGATTCGTTAACAACAGGGGGCATTAAAAACATAGGAACTTGGACTTCATCGTTTGCCAGTCTTGCCGTGCCATTAAATAAAGGGAAAAGCTTTACGTTCAACATTGATACTATTTCATGGAACTATCCACACGGAAAGACTTTCATTAAAACAGATCAAACAATTACCTTCCCTCGGATGAATGCCGACAGTTCATTAATAACCCAAATGATACCCTATGCAGCTTTTACCGGAAAACCCCTTACCCTAATAGCTACAACCGTTGCCAGATACGATTCCGCTTACCGATTTATGATGGAAAATAGCAGTAACCAATTAACAAACCAAACCATAACGCTACAAAAAGGCTTGAACCTGATAGGGAACCCGCTGATGACCCATTTAAACTTCGACAACCTGCACAACCACAACTCGAGTGTTATTCGAAATGTGGTGAAATTTTGGAACGGAAGCACCTTTGTTTCATACATGACCGGAGCCGCAATCGGTTCTACAATGGGTCTTAGTGCCTCAAGCATACCACCAATGCAATCGTTCTTTGTGTATTCCGACAACGGGGGAAGTATGACCATTGATTTAAGTTCAGATTTCACAGCAACAGCAACAGGTAGATTAAGAAGTGCAGGCGTAGAATCCAATCGACTTTACATAGAATCAAACAATGGCCTAAAAACAAGTACCACCTCATTGGCAATGACCGATTCCGCACCAAATGAGTTTGACGCACAGGATGCCTTTAAGCTA
This sequence comes from Paludibacteraceae bacterium, assembly GCA_031292565.1. Taxonomy (GTDB): domain Bacteria; phylum Bacteroidota; class Bacteroidia; order Bacteroidales; family Paludibacteraceae; genus JAFGVL01. The sequence goes on along the minus strand of JARLGW010000011.1, from coordinate 174,883 downwards.
TTCTCCCAATACAAGGATGTGCCGGAAATTTACACCTTGGCTGACAACAAACCGTTAGACATTAATCAATTCGGTACACTGCCCTACACGGCTCCCCTTGGCATACAATCAAGTGTAAAAGACACGATAAGCTTTTCTTTTAAAGGAGCCGACAGTTTTGACAACATTGATGTATCATTAATAAACACAAAAACAGGCGAAAACCAAAACCTAAAGGAAAATAGCACGTATAAATACAACTACGACGGAACCAACGGCGAAGGTGTGCTTTTCGTACAATTTAAAAGTGCAAATACAGAAAGTACTTCGGGTGTTAAAAGCAACACAAGCGGGTCGGACATACAAATCTATGGTGTAAATAAAGAAAAGATTAGAGCGATTAGTTCTCCCGAAGATTTAATTAAAGACATCATCGTGTACGACGAATCCGGGCGCACCATTGCTCAAGCAAAAGAAATATCCGCCTCCTGGCACGATGTACCTGTGGAGAGCGCAAATCATGTATGCATCGTAAAAGTCATCACCAATAAACAAGTCAAAGTATCAAAAATTATTCTTAAATAAAAAATCAAAGTAGAAAACATGAAGAAAACATTTTTTAGCAAAGTAGCCTTTTCATTATTCGTATGGATTGTAGGTCTTTCATCCGTCACGGCTCAAATACCTACCGGATATTACAATGCAGCCGAGGGTAAAACCGGAGCTGCCCTTAAAACCGCTTTATATGGAATTATAAATCCACATACCGTGATTAGTTACAATGATTTATGGAACTATTGGCCGACTACGGATTGTATGACCTCCAATAACTCTCAGATATGGGATATGTATTCATCTGCCGTTACCTATTTCTCCGATCATTCAAGCATGGAGAAAGAACATTGTGCACCCAAAAGCTGGTGGAATGAAGATAACATCGTAACCAGTACAGGTAGTGCTTCAACGCAATATTCCGACATGTTCAATCTGTATCCGTCAAACGGAACAGCCAACGAAGCCAAGTTAAACTATCCGTTGAGCGAAGTAAATGCCACAACGGCAACGTTCAACAACGGTTCATCCAAAGTAGGAACATCCACCTTCTCAGGCTACACCGGAATTGCTTTCGAGCCTGCCGATGAATATAAAGGCGACTTTGCCCGCACCTATTTATACATGGCCACCTGCTACCAAACAATTACAACATGGAACACGTATGACTATTGTATGTTTCAAAGCGGCACCTACCCCACGTTGAAACCTTGGGCCATTTCGTTGCTATTAAAATGGAGTGCCCAAGACCCCGTATCGACCAAGGAAACAACAAGAAACAACAAGGTATATACCATCCAGAAAAACAGAAATCCGTACATCGACCATCCTGAATTGGTAGATTATATATGGGGAACCAAAAACGGCACAAACTGGACTTCAACCGCAGCTGCCATAAAAAATGAAACCACGGATGCCCAACCTCACCTCGTGGGCAATAAAATAACATCGGGGAAACTACAATTCACCGGCGACATTTCAAACTACCGATACAGCATAATAAGCACCGGGGGCGAAGTAGTTAAACAAGGAAAAGCCACGGGTAATGAAATATCGGTGAGCGACATATCCACGGGCTTCTATTTGGTTAAAATAGCCGGTACCAACAGCAGCTCCGTGTCTCGGTTTTGGAACAACCATTAAAATCTCTAACAAAACTGTAATACCGATTTAATATTGCATTATTATGCTTAACATACTTTTATCCCTAGTTAAACAAAATAAAAAACCATCTATGAAACCTATTTTAAAATCATGTCTTATGTTTCTTGCTCTTACGGTTGGTATAACCCAATTGCAAGCAACAACCTTACTCAGCGAAAATTTTGGAACGCCATCGGGAAATCCAGTCATCACCTCCTACACGGGATGGTCATCATCTGCTACATTTAGCGGAACTGGAAGTGTACGTATCTCGGCACCATCAAACACAACCAATTATGGAACTGCATCCGGGAACGGAAACATATTCCTTAACGCCGGACAAACATTCATCGTATCAGGTATAAATACGTTGAACTACACCAACCTTAGCCTTTCGTTAGGATTTTACCAATACTCCAACACTGCAACTGCTGACTCTGTATCGTTTCAGGTTAGTACCAACGGTACCACCTGGACACCGTTAACCTGTAATATTCCATCCAAAACATGGGCACTCGAAACCGTATCGGGAACAATACCCGCTACAAGTACCCTCTATTTTAAGGTAACAAATAATTCCAAAACATGTCAGTTCCGCGTGGATGACATCACACTCACAGGTACAGGAGCTGCCATACCTACTATTATTTCTACCAGCACTTCCGAAGTATTTACTACTGTTGCTGGTACAGCTAAAATCGATACCATTACCGTATCCGGTACTGACTTAACCGAAAACATAGCTCTTGCCCTTAGCGGAACAGATGCCAACTTATTTTCTATTTCGGCCACAGCTGCATCCTATTCAGCCCCTACCCCTATAGCCATAAGCTACAACCCAACAGCGGCTGGAAGCCATACAGCTACCTTAACATTAACCAGCTCGAAGGACACCGTTAAAGTTATCCTTACAGGTAAAGCTTACAAAGCTCCTGCACAAGACACTTGGGTAGAAGACTTTGAAAAAGGAACAAAAACAGGCTATGCAGCAGCCACGGTTACTTGTACTCAAGGCGTTTGGGATTTCACGAACGCACTAATAGGGAACCCTTACAACGGAGATAAAACCTTTGGCTCGCAAGCCGCACGTATTAGGGACATCGACGGATATATTGCTATGAACGCCGACAAAACAGGTGGTGCCGATACCGTGACCGTATATACAGCCCTATACGGATCGAATACATCTGCCGCTACTTGGACGCTGAGCATATCCACCAACCAAGGCTCTACTTGGACAGTAGTGGGCAGTGCCGTATCTACTACCAACACGGCTCTTGCACCGGTAAGCTTCGCGGTAAAACAAACCGGAAACGTACGATTCAAAATCACGAAAACCAACGCAACAAATAGTAACACGCTGAATATTGACAACATTGCTATCACCAGCTATACAGGGGCAGGCATCAACGAAAACACCATCGGGGCTGCTAACGTTTATGGAGCCAAGGGATATGCCGTTGTAGAATTAACAGGCAAGGCAAACGTGGAAATACTTTCCGTGCAAGGCATCGTGTTAACACAAAAACAACTCACCGCCGGGAAAAACAGCATCGCACTTACCCACGGTATTTATATTGTAAAAGTAGGAGCCAACTCTCAAAAAATAATGGTTTATTGATAAATCGATTTACAAAAAAGAAGGGAATATCCAAAGAAAAACGCGTGGATATTCCCTTCTTTATTTTGATATAAGTTCTACACGAAGCCCCTTGCTTGAGGTTACTCTCAAAGTAAAGGGCTTTGATTTAAGCTGGAAATTTCAAGAAGAATTCAGATGGAGTTCTTCTTGAAGTAACAATTTCAACCCTTCTGTTTTTGAGACAATTTAATTCTACTCTTTAAATAGCCCTCAAAAATTCATTTATTTATAAGTAAAACGAACTTAAAACTTATAGATTATTACATTTTTATCGAAAAAAATTTCAATTTCATTTTGCATGTATAAAAAAAGCACTATCTTTGCATCGTAATTATTCGACATCAACATCATGACAACCAAAAATTCAACTACTTTACTCCTCGGTCTCATTATTCTCTTGATTAAAAGCAAGCAGAAGTGAGTTGGTATGTAAGTATCTGATTATGATAAAATATATAAAGCCTTTCTCACCTGTGTGAAAGGCTTTTTTTATGGAATGATTTTAATTTTTCGTTACTTTGCAGCCTCTAAGCAGGCTCATCTTTACCCGGAATGTGAAACTAATGTGCGATGAGCATATCAAATTTTTAGATTATGTCAGACAAATTATTTATTTTCGACACTACCTTACGCGATGGCGAACAGGTACCCGGCTGCCAGTTGAACACGATTGAAAAAATCCAAGTGGCAAAGGCGTTGGAAGATTTAGGCGTAGATGTTATTGAAGCCGGTTTTCCTATTTCAAGCCCGGGAGATTTTAACTCGGTGGTGGAGATTTCAAAAGCGGTAACCTGGCCTATTATTTGCGCCTTGACGCGCGGAGTACAAAAAGATATTGACGTGGCTGCCGAAGCCCTCAAATATGCTAAACGTAAACGAATTCACACGGGTATCGGTACTTCCGATTATCACATCAAATACAAGTTTAATTCCACACGCGAGGAAATTATAGAGCGTGCGGTAGCTGCCGTGAAGCATGCCAAGAAATACGTGGAGGACGTGGAGTTCTACTGCGAAGATGCAGGCCGCACTGACAACGAGTACTTGGCTCGTGTGGTGGAGGCCGTGATTAAAGCGGGTGCCACGGTGGTAAATATACCTGACACCACGGGCTATTGCTTCCCGCAGGATTTTGGAGCCAAAATTAAATACCTGATGGAAAACGTGAACAGCATTGATAAAGCCATACTGTCCACCCACTGTCACAACGACCTGGGTATGGCCACGGCCAACACGCTTGCGGGTGTGCTTAACGGTGCCCGTCAGGTGGAAGTAACCATCAATGGCATTGGCGAACGGGCTGGAAACACCGCGATGGAAGAGGTGGTAATGGCCTTGCGCTCGCACAAGGAATTTGGCATCGACACGAATATTAATACGCCGAAAATTATGGATACCAGCCGCATGGTGTCAAGCTTGATGAATATGCCCGTGCAGCCCAACAAGGCTATTGTAGGTAGAAACGCTTTCGCGCATTCGTCTGGAATTCATCAGGACGGGGTGCTTAAAAACCGTGAGAGCTACGAAATTATCGACCCTAAAGATGTGGGGTTGGACGAAAATTCTATCGTGCTTACCGCCCGTAGTGGCCGTGCAGCATTGAAACACCGCTTAGGTATTTTGGGCATTGATTTAGATCAAGAACGGTTGGATCAGGTGTACGAACAGTTTTTGAAACTAGCCGATAAGAAAAAAGATATTAACGACGATGATGTGCTGATGCTGGTGGATAAAGACCGTGCGATGAAACATCGCATTAAGCTAGACTACTTGCAGGTTACTGCCGGGGTGGGTATTAAGCCCGTGGCAAGTATCTGCTTGGACATTGCAGGCGAGAAGTTTGAAGCCGCAGCTTCGGGCAACGGGCCGGTAGATGCATCCATCAAAGCGTTGAAGAAAATCATCAACCGCCAAATGACTTTGAAGGATTTCCTTATCCAAGCCATTACAAAAGGTAGCGACGATTTCGGAAAAGTGCACATGCAGGTGGAATACGAAGGAAACATGTATTTCGGCTTCAGTGCCAATACCGACATCGTGGTGGCATCCGTGGAAGCGTATATTGATGCTATAAATAAGTTTGTGAAATAGTCGGGCTGAAAGCCCGGTTTAATTTAGCCCTAGGCAACGCCTAGGGGTATTGAGCAACGAAAAATAGGCGGACTGTAAGCCCAACTTAAAAATTGCATTTTTGTAAAAAGAAATTTAATTTGCCCTTTCAGGGCGCAGTTATTTCGTTTACTAAGTTAACCCAAGGCGACGTTTCGCTTGCCCTTGGGCTGAATTAAGTAGCCCTTTCAGGGCGTATTATCACGACAGAAGGGAGTTAATATCAATTAATATCGCGAAGCAAGTATCAATTTAAAAACATAATTAATTTACATAAATAAAAATGGGAAAAACATTATTTGACAAGATTTGGGACGCGCATGTGGTAACCGCGGTGGAAGACGGCCCTACTCAATTGTATATCGACAGACATTACTGTCATGAAGTAACCAGTCCGCAAGCCTTTGACGGGTTGCGTAACCGGGGTTTGAAAGTATTCCGTCCGGAAAAGACAACGCTTTCGCCCGACCACAATATTCCTACATTGAATCAAGATCAACCGATTGCCGACCCTGTATCTAAATTTCAGGTGGACACGTTGACTAGAAACGCGCAGGAATTCGACTTAACGCTTTATGGGTTAGGACATGAAAAGAATGGGATCATTCACGTTATCGGGCCCGAAAATGGTTTGACTCAACCGGGTATGACTATTGTTTGCGGCGACTCACATACTTCCACTCACGGAGCTTTCGGGGCTATTGCTTTCGGTATCGGTACTTCGGAGGTAGAAATGGTATTGGCTTCGCAATGTATTTTACAACCTCGCCCTAAAACGATGCGTATCAACTTTGAAGGTAAACTTCAAAAGGACGTAACGGCTAAGGACTTGGCTTTATATATGATTTCGCAATTAACTACTGGTGGTGCAACAGGTTATTTTGTGGAATACGCCGGGGAAGCTATCCGCAACCTTTCGATGGAGGAACGGATGACTGTTTGTAACCTGAGTATTGAAATGGGTGCTCGTGGAGGTATGATTGCGCCCGACCAAACTACATTCGATTATGTAGCCGGTCGTGAATTTGCTCCTAAAGCTGCAGCGTGGGATAAAGCCTTGGCTTACTGGAAAACATTGAAGTCGGATGCTGATGCTAAGTTCGACCGTGAAATTACGTTCAACGCTGCCGATATTCAACCCATGATTACTTACGGTACCAACCCCGGTATGGGTATGGCTATCAACGGCACTATCCCCACGGTAAAATCGGTAGATGCAGCAAGTCGTATCTCTTACGAAAACTCGTTGAAATACATGGGCTTCAGTGCCGGAGAAAAGATAGAAGGTAAAGCTATTGATTACGTGTTTCTGGGTAGTTGTACCAATGGACGTATCGAAGATTTCCGTCAGTTTGCAGCAGCAGTGAAAGGCAAGAAGAAAGCGAACGATATCATTGTATGGTTAGTTCCCGGATCGTGGGCGGTAGAAAAACAAATCAAAGCCGAAGGCATTGACAAAATCTTAATCGAAGCAGGTTTTGAGTTGCGTCAACCCGGATGTTCCGCTTGTTTGGCCATGAACGAGGATAAAGTACCGGCCGGAAAATACGCGGTATCAACCTCTAATCGTAATTTTGAAGGTCGTCAAGGCCCCGGAGCCCGCACGCTGTTGGCCAGCCCACTTGTAGCTGCTGCCGCCGCTGTAACGGGAAAAATCACCGATCCCCGCAGTTTGTAGAACACAAATTACACGAATTGCACAAATGAACACAAAATCTTTTTATGAATAAGGAGATTGTACCCAAAGAGTTGGTTGATATAATTCTTAGTGAATTTTACATTGTTCATAATGATTTAGGATATGGCTTTCTTGAAAGAGTGTATCAAAATGCACTGTATTTTGCATTGAAGGACGAAGGCTTGAAATGTGAAACAGAGAAGCCAATCAACGTGTATCATAATGGTCGTGTGGTGGGTGAATACCGAGCCGATTTATTGGTGGAAGATAAAATATTGTTGGAGTTGAAAGCTTGCGAAACTATTAATCCGGCGCATGAAGCTCAACTTATTAATTATCTGAAAGCAACTAATATTGAAATAGGCTACATTCTTAATTTTGGACGAAAAGCAGAATTTAGCCGTAAAATATTTACTAACGATAGAAAATAAATAGTTGGGATGCAAGAGAACCATTTACATGGAAAAATAAAAATATTTTTTGTGTAATTTGTGTAATTTGTGTTCCTTCTCAAAAAGCAAAACAATGGAAAAATTTCAAACATTAACATCCACTTTTGTGCCACTTCCAATTGAGAATGTGGACACGGATCAAATTATACCTGCCCGCTTCTTAAAAGCCACAACGCGTGAAGGTTTTGGCGACAACTTGTTTGCCGACTGGCGTTATGATAAAGCAGGTAACAAGATTTCAACTTTTGTATTGAACAACCCTACCTATTCAGGTGCCGTGCTAGTGGCCGGAAAGAATTTCGGTAGCGGTTCCAGTCGCGAGCATGCCGCATGGGCGGTAGCCGGCTATGGTTTCAAAGTAGTGGTATCGAGCTTTTTTGCCGACATCTTCAAAGGGAATGCCTTGAACAATGGGGTTCTTCCCGTTGTTGTTTCAGAAGGGTTTCTAGCTAATTTATTTGCGGAAGTAACGGCTGATGCTTCAACCACCGTAACGGTTGATTTGCAGGCACAAACCATTACCGACAATAAAAGCGGTAAAACCGAAAGTTTCCAAATCAATTCTTACAAAAGAAATTGTTTGCTAAACGGTTTCGACGACATCGATTACCTGCTCAGCAACAAGGATAAGATTGAAGCTTGGGAAGCAAAAGCGTAAGCTGTTGGATAGTAGCTTTGCGATATTAGTTCGTTGAACGATATTTGCTCCTTGCAGTCGCGATATTAATATCAAGAACGAAGAAATTAAATATCCATTAATATCGGCGTAGCCTAATATCATTTTTACTAAATGCTTAGTTTAAAGGCAAAAAACATGTTAGAAATACTAGATACCACTTTACGAGACGGCGAGCAGACATCCGGCGTTTCTTTTTCGGCACAGGAAAAGCTCAGCATTGCGCGTTTGCTACTGGAAGAGTTGCGGGTGGATAGAGTAGAGGTTGCTTCTGCCCGAGTTTCCTCCGGCGAGTTTGATGGCGTGAAGGGCATCGCTGCATGGGCGAAGCAAAAAGGCTATATTGATAGGGTGGAGGTGCTGGGGTTTATTGATAATGGTGTTTCTTTAAATTGGATACACGATGCCGGGTGCCGGGTGCTTAACCTGTTGGCCAAGGGTTCGTACAAACACCTTTCGGAGCAATTACAGAAAACGCGAGAAGAACATGTAGCCGATATTAAAAGAGAATTAGCTACTGCCCAGAAGATGGGGATAACGGTTAATCTTTATTTGGAAGATTGGTCGAACGGAATGCTCAATTCGCCGGATTATGTTTTCTTTTTGTTGGATAATTTAGCCGAATCAGGAATCAAACGGTTCATGTTGCCCGACACGTTGGGTATTTTGAGCCCTACACAAACCAGCGATTTTTGCAAGCAAATGGTAGAGCGTTACCCGAACCTGCATTTCGATTTCCATCCGCATAATGATTACGATTTGGCGGTGGCCAACGTGTTTTATGCCGTACAGGCAGGCATACAAGGCGTGCATGTTACCATCAACGGGTTAGGCGAACGGGCGGGAAATGCTCCATTATCCAGCGTGCTGGCGGTGCTCCACGACCAGTTGGGACTGAAAACGTCCTTGCGGGAAGAAAAGCTTACTAAGGTGAGCCGGATAGTGGAAACCTATTCAGGTATCCGCGTCCCTGCCAACAAGCCTGTTATCGGAGATAACGTGTTTACCCAGGTGGCAGGCATCCACGCAGATGGCGACAGCAAAAACAACTTATATTGCAACAACCTGATGCCCGAACGGTTTGGCCGTACTCGCGAATATGCTTTGGGCAAAGCTTCGGGTAAGGCCAGCATCAAGAAAAACCTGGAAGCGATGGGTATCGTGCTAGACGACGAATCGATGCGTAAAGTAACCCAGCGCATTATACAACTGGGCGATAAAAAGGAGATTGTGAGTCAGGAGGATTTGCCCTATATTATTTCGGATGTGCTAGGCCATGATAATAAGGAACAACACGTTAAAATACTAAATTACTCCTTATCTTTGGCACAGGGTTTACACCCGGTGGCAACTATCAAGTTGGAAATTGATGGCAAAGAGTATCAAGCCACATCCGAAGGCGACGGGCAGTATGATGCTTTTATGAAAGCTTTGCGGCGCGTTTATAAGGACTTGAAACGCAAGTTGCCCATGCTGACCAATTATTCGGTAACCATACCTCCCGGCGGGCGCACGGATGCCTTTGTGCAAACCGTTATATCGTGGGAGTTTGAAGGAAAGCAATTTAGAACCCGTGGGCTGGACGGCGATCAAACGGAAGCAGCGATTAAAGCAACGATTAAGATGTTAAATATAATAGAGGAGAAAATTTAATGGAAACACATATGCATAAGCAACTTACAATTGCTTTGGTGGCACATGACCATCGCAAAGCGGACATGGTGGAGTGGGCAATTTTTAACGCCACTGAATTGGCTAAACATAAATTGGTTTGTACAGGTACTACCGGAGGATTAATTCGTGAGGCTTTTATTAAAAAAGGAGTGCCTAATGCTGATATTACCTGTATGAATTCGGGGCCGATGGGTGGTGATGCCGAAATTGCAGCATTGGTGGTGCGTAACAAAATAGATTTGGCTATCTTTTTGATAGATGACTTGAATCCTCAACCTCATGAAGCTGACATTCAGATGCTTTTGCGCCAATGCCGTGTGCACAACGTGCCTATTGCTTGCAACCGATATAGTGCCGACTTGATGATGACCAGTACCCTTTGGGATGATCCTGAATATATTCCTTCAGAACCGAGATATATTAAGTTTGACCGGAAATAAATTTCAATGTGCTAATTAGCCAATATGCTAATGAAAAAATACTATTAACTAATAGCTAGTAACTTGTAACTAAATAAAATAATGAAATTAAATATTGCTGTATTGCCCGGCGATGGTATCGGGCCAGAGATTGTAGCGCAAGCGTTGGATGTAACAAAGGCCGTGTGTGCTAAATTCGGTCACGAACTTACTTATAAAGAAGCTATTGTAGGTGCTTGCGCCATCGACAAAGTGGGGAATCCTTATCCCGATGAAACACACGAATTGTGTATGCAATCGGATGCCGTACTTTTCGGAGCTATCGGGGATCCTCGTTTTGACAACAACCCATCGGCCAAGGTTCGTCCAGAGCAAGGTCTGTTGGCCATGCGTAAAAAACTAGGTTTGTTTGCCAATATTCGTCCTGTAACCACATTCCCTTCGCTGATTGAAAAATCGCCTCTTCGTGCTGAATTGGTGGACGGTGCCGATTTTATGTGTATTCGTGAGCTTACCGGCGGGATGTATTTCGGTCGCCCACAAGGTCGCTCCGAGGATGGCAACACGGCTTATGATACTTGCGTGTATTCTCGTGAAGAAATAGAACGCATCCTTCATTTGGCTTATAAATATGCCGGACAACGCCGCAAAAAAGTAACGGTGGTGGATAAGGCCAACGTGTTGGCTACCTCACGTCTTTGGCGGGAAGTGGCTCAAGAGGTGCAAAAACAATATCCTGATATTGAAACGGAATATATGTTTGTTGATAATGCCGCTATGCGCCTTATTCAATGGCCAAAGAGTTTCGATGTAATGGTTACCGAAAATATGTTTGGCGATATTCTTACCGATGAGGCTTCCGTTATTACCGGTTCGTTGGGTATGTTACCTTCCGCTTCGGTAGGTATTCACACTTCGGTGTTTGAGCCTATCCACGGTTCGTACCCTCAAGCAACAGGGAAAGACATTGCCAACCCGTTGGCCACAATTCTTTCAGCAGCCTTGATGCTTGAGTATGCTTTCGGCTTAATGGAAGAAGGGAAAGCTATCCGCGACGCTGTAAACGCCTCGATGGATGCACACGTGGTAACTGAGGATATAGCTAAAGGAGGTAAAGCTTACAAAACAAGTGAAGTAGGTAAATGGATTGTAGATTATATCAAGAAATAACTCATTGATAAACAGATTATAAAAAAAACAGGGATTACCCAAAAAGTAGTCCCTGTTTTTTTATGGCCGAAAATACCTTTTATCTCACGCTAAAGTTATATCCAAATCCAATAGTTATGTTTAGAGCCTGAAAATTCATGCTTTGATTCTTCGTTGTTAAATCGTAATAGGAGTTATTGAGGAACATGGATGATTTAACTTCATCAAATTTGAAATCGCATATCATGTAGTCTATGCTAGCCATTAAGTCCCATCTTTTAGAGATTTTCCTGTTTATACCAAAACCGAAGTCGAAACCCCAGTTTAGGTTGGAAGTAGCGTTTTCTTGTTTTATAAACGAATAATTGCTGCTTAACGTGGTGAATTTAACTTCAGGCGATGTCACCCCCATCGGGCCATTTAGTATATTAAATTCGTAGTGGGTATCATTCTCATCCTTGAAATCGAATGTTAATCCAAAAAGAAGTCCGCTTACGTCCCATGAAGGGTCATCGTCAGTTGTCCATTTTACCCCTGTTGAATTGCTAATTGAATTGCACATTGCTTCTTTATCCACTGGGTTTGTAACGCTAAAGTCTTTTATAGCGAGCCCTATGTTGGGCGTGTAGAAATGGTTGTAGCATATATTGAAATTAGTTCCTGCGTTTGCAAATCCTGCGTTTGCGTTGTTCACATTGCGGCTACTGTAATCGCTTTCAGGGATGCCGGCACCAAGGTGGAATGCTATTCTGTTTCTAGCAAAAGCCTTGGTCGTTGTTACGTTGTTTGTAGCTTTGTCCTGTCCGTTACCACCGTAGCCGATAGATTGTATGTCTTTCCTTTTGATGTTGGCATTTACATCGGTTTCGCCCAAATGAATGGTTATGTACACGTTGGCACTGTCTTCTTTGGTTATTTTGCAATCAATGCGTCCCCCGTCTTTTTTTATAATAAAGTCTTGAGAGAATGCTGCTACGGCTATTGCTAAAAAGATAATGGTTAATACTCTTTTTTTCATAAGTGTTGTTATTATGTGTTGTTGTACGTTCATTGATGGAAATAATAATATGGCAGGCTAATAATTTTCATCAAGGCCGAAAATTAATCCACAAGTAAGATTTAGTATATTCATTTTTACTGTTTCTGTTTCATTGATAATGTAATCATTAAATTTGAAATTGGAATATAAGTAATCAACACTAAGTGCAATAGAACAATGTTTGGAAATAGGCTGACTTATGCCAACGCCGAAATTCCATCCTGACGACAAGGCTGCTTTTGTGATTAATGATGTGCTTTGGCCATCCATGCTCTGTTGTATTTCCGGGCGCAGACTCATTAGTCCTGTAAATAAATCGAAAGAAAAGGCTGTGTTATTTTCTGTTTTCGATTCGAGACACACTCCGCCAAGAATACCCCACGAATACCAGTTTCCGCTAGTCGATTTGCTTGTGAATAGATAATTGTCCATTTTATCATTGCCCAAAGGGTTTATTAACCCATACATTTTTACTCCAAATCCAACAGTTGGACTATAAAAGTTTTTGTATGAGATGTCAAATTTTCCTCCAGTTTTCGCCGATCCCATATTTTCGTTAGTTAAGCTCTCACTGCCATCCATAGGAAATGAGCCGCCTATGTTAAATGAAATTCTGTTTCTCTGCCAACCTCGAGTTGTTGTATTAACCGTAGTAGTTGCAGTATTAGTGGCAGTTGTTGTGTTACCAATGCTTTTAGTCTGTGTGTTACCAAATTTGATATATTGTATTTCTTTTCGGTTAATGTAGGCGTTCACCTCTTTTCCTCCCAAATCCATAGTTATGTACACGTTGGCACTGTCTTCTTTCGTTACTTTACAGTCAATTCTATTCCCGTCTTTTTTCACAATATAGTCTTGGGCGAATCCCGCTACGGTTATTACTAAAAAAATAATGGTTATTGCTTTCTTCTTCATGGTTTTTATATCGTTATATTAAACGCCGATAAGCGGCTTTTAGTTTTCCACTTGCGTGTAATAGGTTAAGAAATCGGTCTCAAATTGTTTAAATCCACCTTTGTATGTTGCATTAAAGGCATCCTCACTGCTAGTGCCCGTTTTAATTTTTAAAACAAGTTGCTTGAATTGTTCAAAATTCTTTGTGATAAGGAAATATACAATGCCGTGAGATAGTATATACGTGTATGAATCGTCCGTAAATTCTTTTTTCATAAATTCATTCGGTCCCCAGGTGAAAAAAGTTTTAAGATCAATATCTTTTATTTCTATCATGGTTTTTATACGCCCTATTTCATAATCGGTCATTTCATGTTTTATTTCCTTTTTATTTGTTTGAACATTTGCAAAATATTCCGCTAATCCTTCGTTTAGCCAGTGAGGTATTTTACCTGTAATTATTTTATGAAGGAAATAATGACTGATTTCGTGGTAAAAAATAGGTAAATAAGGCCTATCCTTTTTTCGTAGTACAACTTCTTCATTAATCTTGGACGAATAGAAACCACTCGATTTGTCATAAATGTGGATGGCTTCCTTTTGATAAAGATAATATAGGGTTAGGTCATCGAAAATTCTTAAATTTATACTGATGCTATCAAAATCACTAAATCTTTTATAGAAATTAATTTCATAGTTAATCATTCTGTCCATTTGAATACTATCCTTTTTAGGGTACAACGCTCCCTTATTTTTCAATACATAAGATTGGGAGAATATTGTTGTAGCAAAGAAACAGAATAGAATCACGATTTTATATCTCATTTCTTTTCAAGAGCTTTTAATTTTTTCTTTTCGTAGCGTTTCTTTTCTCTTTTGCCCATCTCTTGGGTAATGAGGGTGTCACTCAACTGGGATATGTATGTTTTTTTTTCTTCTAACTTAATGTTTCCTGCATTTGCCGTGTGAAACAGTGGTGCAAAATGACTGTATTTATTCCCAGTTTGTTTATTTGCAACCTTATTTTTATCTAAAAAGAAAAAGGCAATAGACAATTGATATGGGTTTATTTTGTTTGTTACATTAATAATTCCGAGGGCTTGACCTACATTAACTAAATCTCCCGGATTTACAAACGTTTTAGTGAAACGATAAGCAGGTTGATTGGCCACGATGCCTACGGATCTCCCGGATTTACAAACGTTTTAGTGAAACCCGTATATTCGGCAAAGGTATAGTCCTGATGGTATATTAACAAACAGTTTTCTTTGTGTGGATTAATATATTTACTACTCATATCGGTTGCGTCAAACATACAGACAATACCTCCTCTTACGGCATAAATAGTATCCGTGTTTTTGCAAGAAAACATCAACGTTAAATCCCTCTGTTTTGAATTAATTGTAAATTGGGTGGAGTCTCCGTCATGAAATGGTAGGGCATATAAAAAATCAGTATTGAATTTGTCTATAAATTTTCCTTTAAAAAATCGGTAGGTAAAAGGGTAATAATAAGTATTGTCCCCCTTGTCCGATTTAGTAATCCTCTTGATGGTGTTTTTTCCGGGAGTTATGTCAAGGCTGTTTCCGGTGGAAAGCATGAGGTAATAGTCACAATAATCAGCATTGTAATAGTTATAATATTGATTACCTTCAAAGTCGGTTTCCCATTTGTCTTGAATTGGATCAAATGAGTTTTGTTGACTATAAAGTGTAGCAGATAACCAGCAAAAAAGAAAAAATCCAATAAATAGTTTCCTCATTATAGTACGTGTGTCTTCTTGTTTCGGCGTCAAAATTATAAAATTATATTGTAGGCATAGATTTTTTTTGACGTTAATTTCATCATTAAGATAGAATTGTTCTAAATATGATTAGTTCATCAGTTTTCTGTTAATTTATAGTTGTTTCCTAAATATATAATGAGATGAATAAAAAAACCACTTGTGTATTTCATTTTTAAACACTACTTTTGCTCCGCTTTTTGCAAAAAAGTGTGATGGGAATTAAGCGATTAAAGTCGTATCACTTAAATTTGAGTAACACAAACAATTAAATTAATGAAAACATTTCAATTAGAGGGTTCTTTGAGAGAAACCTTAGGAAAAAAAGCAACTAAAGTTGTTCGTAAAGAAGAAAGTATTCCATGTGTTCTTTATGGTATGGGCGAAAATATTCACTTTTTAGTAACAGCTTCTGCTGTTCGTAAATTGGTGTACAGTCCTGATATTTTTGGTGTAGAACTTACTATCAACGGTAAAATGCACAACGCGGTAGTGAAAGATTTACAATTTCACCCGGTATCGGATAAAGTATTACATTTGGATTTTTTGGAAGTAAATACTGCTAAACCAATTGTAATGGAAGTTCCTGTTAAGTTGGAAGGTCTTGCCGAAGGTGTAAAAGCCGGTGGTAAATTAACTCAAGAAATGCGTAAGTTGAAAGTAAAAGCTACTTACGATAAAATTCCTGAAGTATTGACTATTGACGTAACCGAATTAGGATTAGGTAAAACTATCCAAGTAGGAGCTCTTTCTTTTGAAGGTCTTGAAGTGCTTTCAGCTGCAATGAATGTTGTTGCTTCTGTTAAGCTGACAAGAGCTGCCAAAGGTGCTGCTGCTAAAGCAAAATAATTTATTGAATAAATGAAATTTCTGATTGTAGGGTTGGGCAACATTGGTAACGAATATCAGGATACCCGCCACAACATAGGATTTACTGTATTGGACGCTTTAGCTAAGGCGTCCAATCTTTTTTTTAGCGAACAGCGTTACGGTTCCGTGGCCGAGCTGAAGCTCAAAGGGCATGTACTTATCCTGCTCAAGCCATCCACGTTTATGAATTTGAGTGGAAACGCTGTGCGCTATTGGATGCAGAAGGAAAACATCCCCGTGGAGCAATTACTGGTGGTGGTTGACGATTTGGCTATCCCCTTCGGTTCCCTGCGCCTAAAACCCCGTGGAAGTGATGCCGGGCACAATGGCTTGAAAAATATTCAAGAACTGTTAGGCTCCGATGTTTATCCTCGACTACGTTTCGGGTTAGGCGGCAATTTTCCTAAAGGACAGCAAATACAATACGTGTTAGGTAAGTTTCCTCCCGAAGAGCAGGCAAAGCTACCCGAACGGC
The DNA here is from genome assembly GCA_031292565.1 of Paludibacteraceae bacterium. Lineage (GTDB taxonomy): Bacteria > Bacteroidota > Bacteroidia > Bacteroidales > Paludibacteraceae > JAFGVL01. The sequence continues at coordinate 158,349 of JARLGW010000011.1, read as the reverse complement.
TGGACATGGCTTGCGAGATGATTAAAAGCTTTTGCCTGGCCGGGATGCAAAATACTATGAATGCTTATAATAATAAGTAAGAAGAAATTAAGAAGGTAGAATACGGAAGATAGAAATTAATTGCGTTGATGACTTTAATTTTATTTACTCGCGATGCCAAAAACCGAAGTACGTATAGATAAATGGCTATGGGCGGTGCGCCTGTTCAAAACCCGCTCGTTGGCTGTCGAAGCTTGCAAAAAAGGCAAGGTTACTATCAACGGCGTTGCGGCCAAACCATCACGAAACGTGAAGGTTGGAGAGGTGTTGCTCATTCGTAAGCCCCCTATTGTTTATTCGTTCAAAGTGCTGGCCTTGGCCGAGAATCGCATGGGTGCGAAGCTAGTGCCCAATTTCATGAAGAACGTAACGGCTAAAGATCAGTTGGAAATGCTCGAATTGATGAAACTCACGGGTGACCTTAATCGGGCGAAAGGATTAGGCCGACCTACCAAAAAAGATCGGCGGGAGTTGGACTCTTATGTTGAGCCCACCTACGTGGATGATGAATGGGATTTTGATTTTTCGGATGAAGAAGACCTAAATTCTTAAAATTCTATACATTATGTTTATAGCCTCCCAAAAGAAGAAAGAAAATATTGCCGAATATGTGCTCTACATGTGGCAGATTGAAGACATTATCCGTGCCTACAAGCTGGATATTGACTTAATAAAAGAAAATATTGTTTCAAAGTTTCAGTTGGATAAGGCAAAAGAAACTGAGTTGACCGACTGGTACGAGAGCCTGATTGAAATGATGCGTTCGGAAAACGTGCAGGAGGCAGGGCATCTTCAAATCAACAAAAATACGATTATTGATCTTGCCGATTTGCATAAACAACTATTGTTTAGTCACGAATATCAGGAATATACAGCGTCTTTCTACAAAGCGTTACCTTTTATTACCGAGCTGAAAACCAAGCAGGATACTCAAGGCGTACATGATATTGAAGTGGCATTAAATTTTCTGTATGGCATTTTGATGCTGAAACTTCAACACAAAGACATCACGGAAGGCACTCAAAAGGCACTGGATGTGATTACTAAGTTTTTGGCGCAACTTTCTTCCAAATATAAGCAATATAAAGAAGGCACATTAAAGCTCGATTTAGACTAAATTCTGTATATTTGTCACACTTTTCAAAAAGAAACATTTAAACACGATAATTTATGAAAGGCATTATTTTGGCCGGTGGTTCCGGTACGCGTTTGTATCCCATTACCAAAAGTATTTCCAAACAAATAGTTCCGGTTTATGATAAACCGATGATTTACTATCCCTTGTCGGTACTTATGCTTGCCGGTATCAAAGATATTTTGATTATATCCACCCCTCAGGATATTCATTTGTATGAAAATCTTTTCAATACAGGCGAAGATTTGGGCTTGAATATTGAATATGCCATTCAGCCATCACCCGATGGATTGGCGCAGGCATTTATCATTGGCGAAAAGTTTATCGGCAATGATAGCGTGTGTATGGTGCTAGGTGATAATATTTTTTATGGCCTCGATTTCTCAAAACATTTATCCAAGGCTTTTCAAATTACGGATGGCGCCACGGTTTTCGGTTATTATGTTAACGACCCCGAACGTTACGGCGTGGCCGAATTTGATGCAACTGGTAAGGTGTTGAGCCTGGAAGAAAAACCATTGGAGCCAAAATCAAACTGGGCGGTAACCGGGTTGTATTTTTACGGCAACGACGTGGTGAAAAAAGCAAAAGGCTTAAAACCTTCCAAACGTGGCGAACTGGAAATTACCGACTTGAATCGCCTTTACTTGAACGAAGGCCGTCTGTCTGTTGAACTATTAGGCCGGGGCATGGCGTGGCTGGACACCGGTACGCACGACAGCCTGCTGGAAGCTTCCAACTTTATTTCCACCATCCAAAACCGCCAGGGCTTGCAAGTGGCTTGTCTGGAGGAAATTGCTTTCCGCAAGGGCTATATTACCAAAGAAAAACTGTTGCAACTTGCCGAACCGTTGAAGAAAAACCAATACGGCCAATACATGATAAAGATAGCAAACGAAAAAAATATACATTAATGGAAGTTATAAAAACCGAGATACCCGATTTGGTTATTATTAAAAGCAAAGTGTTTGAAGATGCACGCGGCTATTTTACAGAAGCGTACAACGAACAGACATTTAAGGATAACGGTATCAATATTAAATTTTGTCAGGACAATCGTTCCAAATCTTCTTACGGTGTGATACGGGGGTTGCATTACCAGCTCAACCCCGCCAGCCAATCCAAATTGGTTTCGGTTATCGTGGGTACCGTTTATGATGTGGCTGTGGATTTGCGCAAAGGTTCGCCCACGTTTGGTAAATGGGTAGGTGTGGAGCTGTCGGACGAGAATCATTTGCAGTTTCTTATTCCACAAGGGTTTGCACATGGCTTTTCCGTGTTGAGCGAAACCGCTATCTTTAGCTACAAATGTGATAACTTCTATACACCTGCATTGGACAGAGGTATTTTGCACACCGACCCGGCATTAAATATCGATTGGAAAATTCCGGCTGACAAAGCGGTGATTTCGGATAAAGACACAAAGCATCCGTTACTGGCTGATGCTGAAACAAATTTCACCTACTCAAAATGAAAAAGATATTAGTTACAGGTTCAAACGGACAGTTGGGCAACGAGATGCGTGTGCTCTCCACTCAATACCCTCAGTTTGAATATCTATTTACCGATGTGGCCGAGTTGGATATTTGCAATCGCGAAGCCGTGGTAGCTTTCGTGGAGGCCAACAAGCCCGATTATATTGTAAACTGTGCAGCCTATACCGCCGTAACCAAGGCCGAAACCGATATAGCGTTGAGCACCGCTATCAATCGTGATGCAGTGGGTAACATCGGCTTTGCTGCTAAAAAAACGGGTGCGAAGGTGGTACACGTGTCTACCGACTACGTGTTCGACGGTACCGGACACTTGCCTTACACCGAGGAAGATGCTATCTGCCCCAATTCCAAGTATGGAAAAACCAAAGCCGAAGGCGAAGCCGCGTTGGCTGCCACGGGTGCCGAAAGTGTTATCCTGCGCACTTCATGGTTGTATTCCAGCTTTGGAAACAACTTCGTAAAGACAATGATTAAATTGGGCAAAGAACGTGAGGCATTAACCGTTATTTTCGACCAAATAGGTACACCCACCTATGCTGCCGATCTTGCTTTCGCCATTATGCAAATAATAGCTAGCGGGAAATTTGAAACGGGTATTTATCATTTCTCCGACGAGGGCGTGTGCAGTTGGTACGATTTCACCAAATCCATTCATAAACTATGGGGTATCACTACCTGTAAGGTAAGTCCGTTGGAGACGAAGGATTACCCTGACAAAACGCCTCGTCCGTTTTACAGCGTGCTGAATAAAGCAAAAATAAAAACCGTGTACGGCATCGACATCCCCCATTGGGAGGAAAGCCTGCAACGGTGCTTGGATATACTAAAAAAAGGAGCTTAACGGCTCCTTTTTTTCTTACAGATTTCCGGCATGTTATCATTCCTTTTTTTCCTCCGGTTAAAGGGACTGTTGCACAACTAAAACTGAGAAACTATCAAAAGAAACTCATAAACAGCAACACGTTGAGGTATGTGAGCACGGCCGCTATAATCAATAGCAAGGCAGTGGTTCGTTTCCTGTTCACATATTTACCCATCACTTTGGTGGACGAGGTGAGATATATCTGCGCGAAAACGGTAATGGGCAACTGGATGCTCAACACCATTTGCGAAATTACCAGCCCCTTAAAGGCATCGCGAATAAACAGGATAATAACGAAGGCAACGACCAACGAGATACACACGCCCAGCCGTGAATGGTTGTCCTTGATGTCGAACGGCTCCTTGTATATACCCGCGAAAATGCTACCGCCCGCCATAGCCGAGGTGGTGGTGGATGAGATGCCCGAAAGCAACAACGCCACAGCGAAAACCACCGATGCGCTTTTGCCCAGCAAGGGGATTAATAAATTAGCCGCCTGGGGCAGTTCGGTAACGTGCATCTTGTTATTGTAAAAAGCCGTGGCGGCAAGCAAAATCATCGCGCTATTAATCACCCAACCCACGATCATGGACAGCAGTGTGTCGAAAAACTCGTACTTCAATTGCTTGTGTATAATCTTTTCGTCTTCCAGGTTCCATTGGCGACTCTGTATCACCTCCGAGTGCAGAAACAGGTTGTGCGGCATCACCACCGCCCCCAGTACACTCATCACTATCAATATGGAGCCGTTGGGGATAACGGGCTTCACCCACCCCACCATGGCTTGCGGCCAATCAATATCCACCAGCGACAATTCGTAGATAAACGACAGCCCGATAATGGATACAAAAGCAATGATGCTCCGCTCCACTTTAGTATACGTGTTCGTGAAAAGCATAACGCCCACAAATACCATCGTGAGCAAAGCCCCTAATATAAGCGGAACTTCAAACAGCATGTTCAACGCAATGGCACCACCCAGAATTTCCGCCAGCGAGGTAGACACGGAGGCAAACATGGCGGTGATAAGCACACCACGCGACACAGCTTTGGGCATATACTCCGTGGCGGCTTCGGAGAGGCAAAGCCCGGTGGCGATACCGAGGTGCGCCACGTTGTGCTGCAACACGATAAGCATAAAGGTGGATAGCGTAACCATCCACAGCAGGGTGTAGCCAAACTCCGATCCGGCGGCAATGTTGGACGCCCAGTTACCGGGGTCGATAAAGCCCACCGTGACCAGTAGCCCCGGCCCGATGTACTTCAATATATCCAAGCCGCCCAGCCTGGGTTTGTGTTCAGCCTGCTCCATGCGGGCTTTTATGTAGCTTATCAGTTTGCGCATACCATGTTTCTTATTTTATACAAAAATAAAAAAAGGACGGAACTTATTGGGAGAAAAGAGAAAAGAATGTGGATCAATCTCAAAACAGTTCTTAAAATAAAATCAGATTTTAGCAATTAAAAAGAATAAAATATTTATTTTTGGAGAAAAATAGGTTAGCACCGTTCGCAAAACTTTCCTAGTGTGGGTATTTTTTAGGGATTTGTTTGCTATTGGTATCTGTTTTTAAGATTATAACAATAAATACGTCAATCCTAAAATTTTATCTTTCTTTTAAACAGGTAAATAACTATCTAAAAATGTAGCTGTTTATCCTGTTTAAAATATTATTTCAGGAACTGCTGTTTCAATTAAAAACTGTTTTTATGCTGCGAAAAATTTTCATGTTCCTCATGTTATTGTGTTGTAGTTCCATTGTGGTAAACGCTGCAAGTTATGATATACAAGTAACTGTTTCTACGCAAAAAACAAACTGTTATACCGATGGTAAAATCTTCGTCAAGCTCAGTGGAGCCGATTTAGGAGTGTTGGAGGCAAGCGACCAGATAAGTTTCAACGTGCAAAAAAATGGCAAAAGCTACAAACAGCACGACTTTACAATTGCCGATATGCGCGCCGACTCTGTTTTTGTACTCGAAGGCTATCCGGCGGGCACGTATTCGCTCGATTATTCGATTTGGATAGGGTCGCACAGCGAAATTAATGGCAGTATTGCCGATTTTAAAGTGGAAGCCAACCCATACCTAGAACTAGCTGTTTTCCAAACGCTTGGCACCAACCTGATGATGCAGGGCACCCGGCCTTCGCTCAACTGCAAACCAACGGGACGGGTTCAGCTCGAAATAGTACAGGGTAAATTCCCCTACACGGTGCAGATTTTTAAAAACGGAGTGTTGCTGCGCAGCGATGTTTTCAACTCCCGTATGTTCAGCGGTACCGACCCACTGACCGAAGACTACCGTGACTACTACAATATTGAACAACTGGGCATAGGTTCATACACCTTCATCGTTACCGACTCGTGTGGCTACCAAATCACGCTTGCCGATCCAATCTTGGTTAATGATGTGAATTTTAGTTGCGTACCGAATTTTGTCACATACGTTACGTACAGTAATAACCAAGTTTTTTTCAGCTTAGTAAACGGATTTTTCAACAATGTGAAATACGATAATTTTTCCAGCCAATGGCTCGAATATCGCTTTGCACTGGAAGGCAATTCGTGGAGTGCGTGGAAACCTTTTTCTACGGGCGAAGCGGCTACGGTAGCGAGCCTCGCATCAGTGCAGGGCAAGAAATACAAATTCGAGCTGCGAGTGAAAGATTGCACTTCGTACCCCGTTTGCACCGCGGATGTGCTGATACCCACCCCGCCCCCTCCGCAGCCACCGGGCCCCTGCAAAAAGAAACTCAGCCCTTCTGTGTCGCTGATACCTATACCAGGCACGGGAACCTCTGATTTTTGTCCCTGCAACGGAGGTACTCCAAACCCGACGCTATACGACAAATGGCAGGTGACAATGGATTTTAACCTATGCGATGGATACACGCTGCCAATCACCTACAAATGGACAAATTTGAATTATCCACTATATTCGTATAGCGAGAGCATCAACTCCTCGTCGTTGTCGTACAAATCGTCAGAATACACACTTTCCGACATATTCTATGGAAACCAAATACACATTCAACTGACCGATGCGGCAGGCCGTGTGCAATTGGACACGATAGTTCCCATTCCGCCCAAACCCCAACCACCTACACCTACGCCGCCAGAGCGGTTGATATGGAAAGTTGGACACATTGTTACTGGAGACACCGCTTGCACGGGAATACCAGTAGGCAGCGTATTTTTGAATGTGGATTGTAGCAATATTCCCAACGGTGCTACGATAGATATGACCCAAACGCCCAACGGCTACCACTTCACGACAAGTTACGATGTGGCAAGCAAAAAATGGAATTTCACACCGAATAGCTTTTCTGATTTTAATATTTCACAAAGCACATATAATTCAGCCAGTTGTGGATCATCAGTAAATGTAAACTTCGACAATCTGTTTCGTTACGGAAATTATAAATTCACCGTCAAATGGCGTAACCTTAATGGCACGGATACCACCACTACCCTGACGGAAGACATTCCCATCAATTTTTCGCGCTACGCTATCAGTAAAAAATTATCTTTCACCACAAAAAAAACTTGCCAGGGAACAAATTACTATCCCAGCGCACAGGTACTTTCGTGGGCATTTGGCGATGACGGGAACAAGAAACCTGCACCAACAAAATTCAGGGTGAGTTCGGGTAACATCACGGGTTACGAAATAAATGGAGGCAAGGCTTCCTTTGGGTTGTGCAACAGCGATTCGCTGTTAATAACCAAACCGGGAAGGTACATCGTGCAGTCGTTTTGTAGCCCTTCGGGCGGTAATGAACCCGACTCAACCTTTGCTGCATGTACTATATGTACCGACACGATAGACTATGTGATACAAACCCTGTCGTTCGACAACTACTACGGCTATCTTTGTGCCGATTCTCGTGGCTCCACTATTCGCGGCAACGTAACGGTAATTGCCAAAGACGGCTCCGGTGTGCCACCATACCGCTACGATTTGTACAGCGGAGATGATACGAACGGGAAACTCATTGGCAGTAACTACACGGGTGTTTTCAACGATGTTAAGGTTTCTTCTGCCAAATTTTATGTGCGGGTGGAAGACCAATGTCGGTCTAGTTTTGGCGTTGCCATACCCCTATCGCCAGTTATTACCACCGATGCTGTTTTTGGCGACCACAGTGTGTGTACCGGCAGCGTGGCGTATTTGCAGGGGAAAATGATTGGCACAACCAACCAAGTGTCGTACCAATGGACTGGTAGCAATGGTTTTTCGTCGAGTAACCGACAAATCGTAACCCCTCCAATACTCCAACCAGCTACGTTCTCACTCGAAATTTCGGGACTTGGCTGCCGCATTTTCGATAGCATTACCGTGAAACCTGTTGACAAAATTATAGTTTACTACGAAGATTTAATTTGTCAAGGCACGAATTATGACGGTGGTAAAGAATACAAACAACCTATCGCCACGGCAAATTTGGCAACAGGGTTGTATCATTTTTCATCAGGACCATTTCCTGCGGCAAATGGCGGTTGCGACAGCACAGCCAACCTCACCCTGCAAATCATTGCCGAAAATTCTGTTATTGAAGACACGATGGTGATTTGCGATAACCAATTTCCGTTCCTATGGCAGGATAGCCTCTTTACCGAAGGTACGCCGAGCGGCGTTTATTTTAAGTCAAAAAGGAAAAACAACTGCTCTTACAAATTCGCCCTGCGCCTTACAGTGAACCACCCTCCCGGCAACACGCTACTCGAACAATTTATTTGTGAGGGAGAAAGTGTTGTTTTCAACGGAAAGACTTACTCCGAAAGCGGTTATTACGCCAAACATTTTACTGCAAAAACTACTTGCGACAGCCTTGTTACGCTACATGTTACCGTTATTTCACCCGACCGAACGACTCTGACTGATAGTATTTTCCAAGGAGAAAGCTACAACAAAAACGGCTTCACGTTCCCCGTGCAAAACGACATCGGCGAGAAAGACGAATCGTTTCGGCTGAAAAATCGTTTCGGCTGCGACAGCACGGTGTATTTACAGCTCACGGTACTATCGCCAGCCGTAGTCATTCCCGAAGTATTTACGCCCAACGGTGATAACAAAAATGAGGTATTCAAGATAAAAAACATCGACCGCTATCCCCTCAATCACATTTTGATTTTCAATCGCTGGGGCAATAAAGTGTACGAAGGCAAACCATACATGAACGAATGGGATGGTAAAAACTACTTCGGCCCGAAAGTTGGCGGTAATTCACTTCCCGTGGGGACTTATTTCTATATATTAAACTTAGGCGACGGATCCGAAACAATAAAAGGATACATCTATTTAAATAAATAAATGAAGAAGAAAACAATCTATATACTTTTAATATTACTATTGATAGCATCAACAGGTTTTGCGCAGCAAGAAGCCATGTTTACACATTACATGTACAATACGCTAGCCATAAATCCGGCCTATGCAGGTAGTAGGGATGCGCTAACAATTACGGCTTTACACCGCTCTCAATGGGTGAGTTTCCCCGGTGCACCTGTTACTCAAACCATAACGGTTCATTCGCCATGCTACCGGGATGGGGTGAATTTAGGTTTATCAGTGCTTAACGATAAGATTGGGCCGGTTAATAACACCTCATTTTTTTTAGACTATGCTTATAGAGTAAAATTAAGTAAAAGATCAAAATTGGCTTTTGGCTTAAAACTTGGCTTAAACACATATGCAATTGACTTGAATGGTCTTAAATCGACCGACAATACCGATGTATCAGCACAAACAGCCGACAACTCTATTTTACCTAATGTGGGTTTTGGTATTTACTATTCCAAACCAAGTTTTTATGCCGGGATATCTACCCCTAAGCTGTTTCAGAATGGATATAGTTACGATAATATCAGCACAAAACTTTCTACAGAGCAACGCCATTATTATTTAATCTCAGGAGGGTTAATCCGGCTGCATCCCGATTGGGAGTTAAAGCCAACCAGCTTTATAAAGATAACAAAGGCTGCTACTATTGAAGCGGATGTAACGGCTGAAGTTCTTTACCTTGAACGTTTCTCTTTAGGTGTGATGGGGCGTAGTGGCGATGCAATAGGTTTGCTTGCCAGAGTTGGCATTACCGATCAGCTTACAGTTGGGTACTCCTTCGACTGGTCTTTTGTAAACAATACAGCAAAATACAATTATGGTTCGCATGAAATAATTTTGCGTTATGATTTTGTATCTCTATCAGGAAGGCGCATTCGTTCGCCTAGATATTTCAGTACATTCTAATTTTTGAGGTTACAACTCCACTCTTTTTTTGATTCTGACAACGGTTGAAAACTTTGTCAGCAATTAAAAAAATCACTACCAACTATTAATAATTTCTTCCAGCCCCTTCCATGTATTAAAGATATGGAAGGGGCTGGAAGAAACATGGATTTTTAATGGTGGAATAATCTTATACCTGTGTTAATAATCGTGATACCGTATTTATCAGCCGTATCTATTATCTCCTTATCCCGGATAGAGCCCATCGGGGTGGCAATAAATTTTATTCCGTATTGGTTTGCCAGTTCAATATTATCTTTCTGCGGAAAGAAGCCGTCGGACAGCAGGCAGGTGCCGGGCAACTGGTTCAGCAATATGTTGTCGGCATACGTTTCCTGTCTTTTTTGTTCGATAAGCTGATCCAATTCCGTTCTTTTCAAATCGGCATGTTCGTTCAAGAATGAATAGTCCAACCGGCTTTTCTGGTACCACACGTTGGCCTTGGTCAACGCCAGGTTGGAACACAGGATTCGCGATTGCTGCCCGGAACCAATACCAATTACATGGCCATTGTTCACCACGCAGATGGAGTTCGATTGGGTATATTTAAGCGTAAGCATACCCAACTTCAGGTCAGATAGTATTTGTGGCGTAAGGCCGTTGCTTGCCGTTACCACGTTGGTAAACAAATCGTCAGTCACCTTGAGGTTGTTTCGTTTTTGCTTAACCGTTATGCCAAAAATTTCTCTCGATTCTATTTCTTCCGGTTTGTAATTGGCATCAATGGCAAAAACCACGTAACCGCCTTTTTTCTTGGCACACAGAATTTCCAACGCCTCATCGGTGTAGCCCGGAGCAATGATACCATCCGACACTTCCGATTTAATAAGCAAAGCCGTCTGCTTGTCCACCGGATGGCTTAAGGCAATAAAATCGCCAAAAGAAGCAAGCCTATCCGTGCCACGCGCTCTTGCATAGGAAGAAGCTAAGTCCGATAAATCCTGTTTAATCAAGTATGCCTGTTTTTCCTTTTCGTCTAGCACTTTTGCCACGGCCACCCCCGAAGGTGTAACATGCTTAAACGACGTGCTGGCAGGTGTATTGAGCGTTTGCCCGATTTCTTTCACTAATTGCCAGGAGTTCAACGCGTCCAAGATATTAATCACACTAGGGTTGCCGTTTTTCAACTCCAGGGCATTGTGTTTGTCTATCACTTCAGCATAATCCTGATAAGGATTCATTCCATACTTTAATTTCATCTCCGTTCCTTTTTTGTTTTGTTTGTTTATGTATTGATTAATCTTTTTAATATGTAGTAAGAGGTTTCAAATGTACACATTTCGTATATTTTACACCATAGCATCTACTGTTTTTCACTTTGCAGCAAAAGCTGTTTATACACCGGGCAGTCCTCGGCATGAGCCCCCGGCAAGAAACCGATGCTCATCAAAAACTCGTTCACTATTTCGCCACCCGTGAAGCGGAATGTTTTTTTAAACAGCTTTACCCAGTCCTCTTTCGGTTGAGGATGATGGTGAGCCAGCCATTGGCTGAACGAGCCAAATTCCTGTTGAAGAGTTAAAATAGTACGGGCATTTTCGATAGCCGCGTTTACTTTCAATCTATTGCGAATAATGCCCGCGTCGTTGAGCAAGCGGTCTCGATCCTCCTCGGAAAAAGCAGCCACCTGGGCAATATTGAAATTACGGTATGCTATCCTAAACGCGGATTCCTTCTTCAAAATGGTTTCCCAGCTCAAGCCCGCCTGGTTAATTTCCATCAGCAAGCGTCCAAACAACTCGTTGTCGTCGGTCAACGGAAATCCATAATGGTTGTCATGATAATTCTTGTGCAAGGTCTTTTTATCACCCTCCGGTAGTTGCTCTATATAGCTACAATATGTCATATTAAAATTGATTTAGGTTAAGTCGCCCACTTCAATGCAAAGGCTTTGGATGCAATTTTTCAGGTACACTATTGTTTTGTTTTATCAGGCATCGTAATCTCCGATTTGAAATTTTTCGCAAGTTAATAATAAACTTTTTCCGGGCGTAAATTACGGCCTTTTTTTCAAGGTGATTTTTCCATTTTAGAAACCCCAAAATGCCCTACACCATCGGAATACCCTCTACCTACTACCGTTAAAATCTTATAATCAAAGTATTGGCAGCACGCTGCACGTAATATATTACCAACTTGCTCACGTGTGTTAATCGTTCTTTTCGGGTTTTTCCGGGTGATTTTGATGTTTTTTCTAGCATTTCTCGGGTAGTTTCTCGGGTAATTATCAGGGTAGTTTTTAAGGTAGTTTCTCGGTATTTTTTTACGTGATTTTTTAGGTAAAATCAGCGTCCGCTTAACCCAGTTAAGGTTTGAAACCCTAGCAAGGTTTATCAAAAGTTCTATGTAGCATATTCTTCTTCCCATAACCTGCCAAAAATAAAGCATAAGGGAAGAAAATGTTTGTCAGGAAAACAACAAAAATGGTAGGACTTCGGGTGACAAAGCGGTGGTGCCTGAGCAGAGTCGAAGGCAGTCGAAGAATGCAATCCCTCCCCTCCTTGTCAGTAGTCGTTAGACTCTGACAACGGTTCAGCATAAAGTAAACCTAGGGGGGGATTTATCAGAGATTCTTATTTTACTTTTTTATCTTATTCAAAAAATAAGCATGTATGCGGGTATCGTCCGTTAATTCTGGATGAAAAGCCGAAACGAGTAAATTATCCTGTTCGGCCAATAGAATTTTACCTTCGTAGGTAAGTAATGCTTTGGCTGTGCCCTCTACCTTGTCAATATAAGGCGCACGGATAAACACGGTATGAAAAGGTTCGTCGCCCAATGCCGGAATGGGTATATCGGCTTCAAAGCTTGCCAACTGACGGCCATAGGCATTGCGCTCTACAAACGTGTCCATCAACCCGATTCGATATTGGTCGCTACCGTTAATATTTTTGGATAATAAGATTAGCCCGGTGCAGGTTCCGAAAATAGGTAAGCCTTTGCGGCCTAGTTCTGCAATCGGTTCCAATAGCTTGTATCGCACCAGCAGCTTGCCCATAGTGGTGCTTTCGCCACCGGGAAGCACCAAGCCATCAATCCCTTCCAAATCTTCGGGATTCAACACATCCACCGTTTCCACGCCCAATTTATGCAACGCGTTACGGTGTTCTCTCACCGCGCCCTGAAGGGCAAGAATACCTATTTTCATAATCAATCAGTACATTAGTTACGAGTTAGCAGATACTAGATAACAAGTAAATAGAGAATTTTAAAAAAAGTGAGATGATGAACCAGCCACCATCCCACCATATATTTCATTTGCTAATTAGCAAATTAGCATATTGGCAAATTGAATTTCTACCACCCGCGTCCGGCTAATTTATCTTTGTCGTCCATTTGAGCCACGCTTTGTCCACGCATTGCATCACCCAAACCTTTGGATACTTCGGCAATCAGTTTAGCATCTTTGTAGTGAGCCACTGCTTCTACAATTGCTTTGGCACGTTTGGCCGGATTGTCGGACTTAAAGATACCTGAACCTACAAATACACCGTCGCAACCCAATACCATCATCAAAGCGGCATCAGCTGGGGTAGCAATACCTCCGGCTGCAAAGTTAACAACCGGCAGACGGCCTAATTCTTTTACCTTTAATATCAATTCGTAAGGTGCGCCCAAATCCTTGGCAATAGTCATCAACTCCATTGGAGAAGCACTTACCACGCGTTGAATATCTTCGTTTACCTGACGGATATGACGAACGGCTTCTACCACGTCGCCGGTTCCGGCTTCGCCTTTGGTACGAATCATGGCTGCACCTTCACCTATACGACGAAGTGCTTCACCCAAGTTACGCGCTCCACAAACGAAAGGCACCTTGTATTCTGATTTTAATATATGATACACGTCATCAGCTGGAGTTAACACTTCACTTTCGTCGATGAAGTCAACATCCAATGCTTCCAACAAACGAGCCTCAACAATATGCCCGATACGAGCTTTTGCCATTACCGGGATAGACACGGCATTTTGGATTCCGATAATCATTTCGGGGTCGGACATACGAGCTACACCACCTTGTGCACGAATATCAGAAGGTACACGTTCCAACGCCATTACGGCTACAGCACCTGCTTCTTCGGCAATTTTAGCTTGCTCGGGGTTAACCACATCCATAATAACACCACCTTTTAGCATTTCAGCCAAACCGGTTTTTACCTTAAAAGTCCCTGTTTCTTTTTTAATATCTGTCATGATTCTTTCGTAAAAATTTATATTGCAAAACTAATATTTTTCATTCTACCCTGTTATCACAGTTTGTTGGTATTTATGTACCATATTTGTGGTATTCCGCACCGCAACCGTTTATTTTTCACTGAAAACCAACGATGCCCGGCAAACGGACTCCTTATTTTCGTTGTTTTTTACATCTACCAAAAACTGATTATCCGACTCTTGTTCTTGATGAAAAGCAAGTACTTTTTCGGGCAACGCTTCCGCCAAATATACAATTTCAAAGCTACGAATCATTTTTAATTCAAAAACCTTGAAATCAAACATATCCAACATGTGCTCGATATACTTCACACTGTTAAAATGTTTATTAATATCTATGTCACTGTATTTTGGAGAGTGCAAAAATAATGCTTCTTTGTCAACTGAACCAATTTTACCCATTTTTTTCACCGGAAATGATTTATCGGCTCCTAAATAATCCATGATATTAGAGCCCAAATCCGCTATATTACAGGGTCTGCGGGTTTGCATGTCTATTGCAGCCCAAATGGTTTGCGCGTAGCCTATTTCTTTATTATCCTTGTTCAACACCACAAAACACCTGCGGGTAAAATATTTTTCTATGTTTTCTATCCAAGTTTCCACATGGATTGTTTCCTCGTGTTGCGGGTAATGATTCATATAGATACCAATACGGGAAATAACCCACGCTTTGTTTTGCTTGGCTAACTGGGTAAAACCAAAACTCTTGTCGTCGGCATGAAGTCCTGCCGCGGTGAGCAACAACGAACACAGGTATGTTAAAGGAGCTTTTCCTTCAAAATCACACGCGGCCGATTCTATGGCAAAATCATATCGGCCTATTCTCTGATCTATCATTCGTGGTTTTTATGCATTTTTTTTTCAATGGCCGACAACATGTCGGACAAACGTTCTACTTTCGATTTTGTAATAGCTACCCGCCCCGAACGGATAAACTGAAGCACCCCGATAGTTTCGCTCAATTCTTTAAAGAGTTGTTGGTTTTCAGCATAGTGTCCGGTTTTTTCAAACACCACGCAAGTTTCCGTCATTTCCAGGATGCGGATGTTGTGCTTGCGTATTAGTTCTTCCACCGAACCCGATTTGAGCAACTGATCCGTGGACACTTTATATAAAGCTATTTCTTGATGCACAAGTTCCTCGTCCACGTTAAAATACGCTTTCAGTATGTCCACCCGTTTATCAATTTGTTTCACCACTTTTTCGATGGTATCTCTATCCGAAAATACCGTAATGGTGAACTTGTGAATGCCCTGAATGGCGGAAGGCGAAACCGAAAGGGTTTCAATATTCAACCGCCTGCGGTTAAAAATAATGGTAATCTGGTTCAGCAACCCCACGTGGTTTTCCGAAAACACTGTTACCGTGTATAATGTTCTTTCTTCCATAGTTTCTTAAAATTAGCAAATTTGAGAATTAGCAAATTAGCAAATTCAATTACACTTGTTTTGTTTTAGATGTACCAATAATTTTATTCAAGATGCGCAATATAACGGATATTTTTTCTCTAAGTTCTGTACAATCAGGATAATTCTTTGAATGTTGACAAAGCTCCAGCCAATAATCCGTTTCATCTGCTTCTTTTGCTGCAATTTTTATTTTATGAATAAAATCGTTTTTACTTTCTGCATTTTGAGCCTCGCGTACATTAGCTCCTATTGATGTGCCACTTTTTAATGGTTGATTTGCCAATACAAATTTCCTGTTAGTTTCCAATTTCTCAGCAAGCTCAATTATTTCAAGTGCAAATTCAAAGCTTAAATCAACAATTACATTTTGCGTTTTCATAATTGCATTTTTATTCATTAGCTAATTAACAAATTTGCTAATTTGCTAATTGATTTTTACTCATCTCCTAGCAACACGTTGGTTACAGCGGTTCCGGCAGGAGTCATGGGGTACACCATGCCTTGTTTTTCCACCTCCACTACCAGCAAGTACGGTTTGTCGTCCTTCAGCATATCCTGGATGGCATCCGCCAAATCCTCCCGTTTTTTTACTTGCCTACTTTCTATACCGTAAGCTTTCCCGATAGCTGTAAAATCAGGATTTATCATGGTGGTAAACGAATACCGTTCCTCAAAAAACAATTCCTGCCATTGGCGCACCATGCCCAGGTAATTATTGTTCATCACAATCATTTTTACCCCAATTTGGCTTTGCAAGATGGTGCCCAGTTCCTGAATGGTCATTTGAAATCCACCATCGCCGGCAAACATACACACCGTTCTGTCCGGTGCACCAACTTTAGCCCCGATGGCAGCGGGAAGCCCGAAGCCCATCGTGCCCAAACCGCCGGAGGTAACAAAGCTGTTAGGTCGTTTGAACTTGAAGTAACGGGCACTCACCATTTGGTTTTGACCCACGTCGGTTACCATCACGGCATCATTACCCGTGGCATCCGAAATCAGTTTTACCACCTCGCCCATGCGGATTTCGCCATCGGTAGGTTCGGTTTCTTTTTTGATTACACTTTTATATTCTCTTTCATAAAGGGGTTTAAACTCGGCAATCCAACTATTATGATTTGCTTCATGTACTAAACGAGCAACCTTGGGGATGGTAAGCTTTACGTTACCAAGCACACCCACCGTAGGCTTCACGTTTTTACCTACCTCGGAAGGATCAATGTCGAAATGAATAATTTTAGCCTGTTTGGCATACGTATTCAAATCCCCCGTTACCCGGTCGTCAAAACGCATACCGATAGCAATAAGCACATCGCACTCGTTCGTTTTCAGGTTGGGAGCCAAATTGCCATGCATACCCAGCATACCCATGTTCAAAGGATGATCGGAAGCCAAGGCCGACAAGCCTAGCAACGTCCATGCTGCCGGAATCTGTGCTTTTTCCAAAAACGCCTGTACTTCTTTTTCCGCTCTACCCAGTGTAATACCCTGGCCTAGCAACGCCAATGGTTTTTTAGCCGAATTGATAATCTCGGCAGCTTCTTTCACTGTAGCCGGGTCTGTATCAGGGGTAGGAAAATAGCTGCGGATAAACTTGCACTTTTCATAGTTGAATTCTGTTTCCGCATTTTGCGCATCCTTGGTAATATCCAACACGACCGGACCTGGACGACCTGTTTGAGCGATAAAGAATGCACGGGATACCGCCCACGGAATATCTTCCGCCTTTCGTATTTGAAAACTCCATTTGGTGAGCGGTTGGGTAACACCCACCAAGTCGGTTTCCTGAAAAGCATCTGTGCCCAGCGAAGCGGCAGGCACCTGCCCGGCAATAACTACCAGTGGCGTGCTGTCGAGCATGGCATCGGCAATACCCGTGATAGCATTGGTTGCACCGGGACCCGAAGTGAGAAGGGCTACACCTACTTTGCCCGATACCCGGGCGTACCCTTGTGCGGCATGTACGGCTCCCTGCTCATGCCGAACAAGGATATGATTGATTTTATCCATGTAGTCGTACAAAGCATCGAATGTAGGCATAATCTGCCCGCCGGGATAACCGAAAACAGTATCAACCCCTTCGGCTATTAACGATTGCATCAACGCGTGACTACCTTTTATTTTTGTTTCCATAATAATCTTCAAAATGTGCTAATGTGCCGATTTGAAAATGTGCCAATTGAATAACACTCAAACGACAATATAGCTTTTTTAATGAATTAATTAATAAACATAAACTACCTCATCCTTAATTTATTGGCATATTGGCATATTTACGAATTTGCATATTAGTCGATAAGACGAACTCCGCCCAAATCGGCAGAAGCCACCATGCTGGCGTAAGCTTTCAGGGCTTTGGATATTACACGGTTGCGATCTTTCGGCTTGAAGGCATCTTTGCCACGGGCTTCTTCAACAGACCGTCGTTGTGCCAACACCTCATCGCTCACCAATACATTTATTTTACGTGCCGGAATATCTATTTCTATCACGTCACCATCCTGTACCAAGCCGATGTTACCGCCCGAAGCTGCTTCGGGCGAGATGTGGCCGATAGATAAACCGGAGGTTCCGCCTGAGAAACGCCCGTCGGTAATCAACGCGCAATCTTTGCCCAAGTGGCGCGATTTGATGTACGACGTTGGGTAGAGCATTTCCTGCATGCCGGGGCCTCCCTTGGGGCCTTCGTGGGTGATTACCACCACATCGCCGGCATTAACTTTTCCTTCCAAAATTCCTTCGCAAGCAGTATCTTGTGAGGTGAACACTTTGGCTGTGCCTTTAAACTGGAAGCAGCTTGGGTCAACGCCCGCCGTTTTTATCACGCATCCGTTTTGAGCAATGTTGCCAAACAGGATGCCCAGTCCACCGTCCTTATAATAAGCATGTTCTATATTGCGAATACAGCCCGATGCTCTATCGGTGTCCAGTTCTTTATATTGTTCGCTTTGCGAAGCCATGCTCAGGCTGAATTTATGAGCGGGTGCGCTTTTGTACTTATCTAAGGCTTCGGCAGTTACGTTTTTGCTTAAAATATCATATTTGTCAATGGCTTGAGCCAGGGTTAATCCGTCGGCACGTTTCACCGAAGTATCAACCAGTCCACCCTTAGCCAATTCGCTCATGATGGAAAGGATACCTCCCGCGCGGTTCACATCCTGAATGTGGTAAATAGGCGTGTTGGGAGCCACTTTACACAAGCAAGGCGTTTTGCGCGAAAGCGCATCTATATCCGCCATTTTGAAATCTACTTCGCCTTCGTTGGCTATCGCCAGCAGGTGAAGCACCGTGTTGGTGGATCCGCCCATCGCGATGTCGAGCGACATAGCGTTGAGGAATGCCTCTCGGGTGGCAATGCTGCGTGGTAACACGCTATCGTCGCCATCACGGTAATATTTATACGCGTTTTCTACTATCAGTTTGGCCGCGTCCATAAACAGTTGCTTGCGGTTGGTGTGCGTGGCCACGATGGTGCCGTTGCCGGGCAGTGCCAGCCCGATAGCCTCGTTGAGGCAGTTCATGGAGTTGGCGGTAAACATGCCGGAGCAGCTTCCGCAGGTAGGGCACGCGTTGGCTTCCACCTTGGCCACTTGAGCGTCGCTCACGTTGTGGTCGGCAGCCTGCACCATGGCATCAATCAGGTCGAGATGCTTCCCCTCCAGTTCGCCGGCCTCCATCGGGCCACCGGATACGAACACGGCGGGGATGTTGAGGCGCATGGCTGCCATTAGCATACCGGGGGTTATCTTGTCGCAATTGCTGATGCACACCATGGCATCCACCTTGTGGGCGTTAATCATATATTCCACGCTGTCGGCAATCAAGTCGCGCGAAGGCAGGGAATACAGCATCCCGTCGTGTCCCATGGCAATACCGTCGTCAATGGCAATGGTATCAAATTCGGCGGCAAAGCAACCGAGCTTTTCAATTTCGGCCTTCACGAGTTGACCTATTTCGTGCAAATGCACATGTCCGGGTACAAACTGGGTGAAAGAGTTAACGATAGCAATAATGGGTTTTCCCATTTGTTCATCCTTCATGCCATTGGCATGCCATAACGAACGTGCACCGGCCATACGGCGGCCTTGTGTGCTGGTGGAACTGCGCAATTCAATCTTCATGTTTTCTGTTGGTTACGAGCTACTAACTACTGGTTATAAGTAAACTTAGTTAGCAAAGCGGTTGTTGATTATTTTTAGTTTTTTATCTATCAGTTTTTTGGCTTGCAAAGTTAATTAAAAATTGGCCTCGCACGACCACTATTACTCCGCGTTTGGCATAGTCTCTGACTACGTCGTTGTTAAAAGCAAAGCTCCAACTTTGCAAACTGTAAAAGAGGCAAGTTTGTAAACTTGCTTTTAGCTTAAACGTAGGCAAAGCCTACGCTCAACAAAATGCCAATAAAAAAAGCCCTTCTCGGCAGAGAAAGGCTTTTCATATATTTTTGATTTACGGTATCACACAAGCGTTTTCTCTCCCTAATTTCGTTGAACTAGGACGACCACGCTAATAATGATATGTAACCCGATTGTTTGCATCTTTGATTTTCATTTTTCGTGATACAAAAATAAAGCTCTTTTTTGTAACTGCCAAAAATTTCGCACAAAATCTTATCTATTTATTGTAAATTATAAGTTAGCGGGGTGAATTTTTGGGAAAATGAAAGGAAATGAGCTTTGAAAATAAAATAAAAAATTACTAAATTCTTTATATGAAATTGTTTGGATAAAAAAGAAATGTTTGGTAGTTTTGAAAAAAATAAGTTTAAATATGAAAATAAGTTTTTCTGAAAGAATTGGTTTAAAAAAGCCAAAGACACAATTACTTAAAAATGAAATGACTACTGACTTGAGAAACTCATTATGGAATGTGTTTACTGAAAATATTATATATAGAATTAGCAATGAAATTGGTTTTGATGAATTTGGAAGACCAGAGCGATATTCAAAATTAGCATTCTTTTATCAATACTTGTGGCGTGATTTTTTTAAAAATGCAATTGATACCTTACCAATTGCAAATGGTGTTGTTCGTGATACGGATTTTCCTTATTCTTATATTCGTCAATGGTTCTTGAATAGTGCAAAATGGAATGAAATTTATGAGTTTTTAGAATGTATTGCAGAATATTCTGGTGATTCTTCATTTAAAGAAAGTTGTAATTTCTATTTAAAGAAAGAATTGGCTGCATATCGATTTGTAGGAAATGATCTAATTGAAATAAATTCTGAGGAAGAAATAAATGAAATAAATAGAGCTATAGGTATTTCAGATAAATTTAAACCTGTAAAAATACATTTATCAACTGCACTAAGTCGGTTGTCAGATAAAACGGCACCTGATTATAGAAATTCACTCAAAGAATCTATTTCTGCAGTAGAATCTTTGTGCAAAATAATTGTAAATAAAGATAATGCCACATTAGGTGAAGCTCTAAATATAATTGAAAAGACATATCAAATACCAAAATCATTAAAGAATGGTTTTGGCAGCATATATGGATTTACATCAGATAAAGGAGGAATTCGCCATGGTATGCAAACTGATGATTTTGTTGTATCTATTGATGAGGCCAGATTTATGTTAATTGCATGTTCTGCATTTATTAATTATCTTATTTCAATTTATAACAAATAAAAATATTCCCCTACATGCTGCAAGTTTAGCAAAATCGCAACTTGTACCTACAATAGCTACCTTTTTTTGATTCTGACAACGGTTGAAAACCTTGTCAGCAATTAAAAAAGTCACCACCAACTACGGATAGGCTTATCTAGACATTCCATATCTTCAAGATATGGAATGTCTGAAAAAAGGATTTTTAAAACCGGGTTTTCATGCCGAACCGTTGTCAGAGTCTTTCGACTGCTGACAAGGTGGGGCAGTTTGTCGCGGGTAAACCCCGATGGGGTTTAGGTTTGGTCGAGTACTTTCAGCCCCCAGTTGCACTGGGGGTTATTCACAGGAAACTCCGTTGGAGTAATTTTTTGAAGAAACAATTTCAAGCTTTAATTTGCATTCGGCAACCTTGCTTTTAATTCCAACACGAGCAGCCTTTTTTGATTCTGACAACGGTTAAAAAACTTGTCAGCAATTAAAAAAATCTTTTCTATAATAATGTTAACCTTTCGGGTTTTGAATATAAAATTCTACACCACCTCGGCAAAGGCCTCAATATGCTCATCCACGTATTGAGCTATTTTGAAAATCTCATCGTCTTCGATGCGAATATATTCTTCGTCCAACTCGTCGAACTCCTCAAACTCGCTGTATATTTCGCAAAGCTCTTCTTCATCCACTTCTTTTTCAAGTTCCTCTTTGCGCAGGTCGTACAAGTCTTTGGCTTTGTATATCAATTTAGACAACTCAGGTGCACCCATCAAGCGAATGGCCTTGGCAAAGGGGTTGCCAAATATGTAGCCGCCATAGCCGTTGTATATAAGCTGCACGAAACCACCTGCACGCACTTCCTCTCTAAAAGTATTGAAAGCCAGCAGTGTATGCTGATCGGCGTTGAGGTTGCCCATGTTTTCGGCAGTTAGTCGGCCGTTGATGGCATCCAGGTACTTATTGATAAACACTTGTAGAAAAGCCCACGCACTTTTGGCTCCCGCTTTTTCTATTTCTTGTTTGCTTATGCTTATTGTCATAATTTTTTCAGTTTGTGGACAAAGATAACAATATAAAAAAATGCCCCGCACCAAAACGGGATGCGAGGCATTATTTTTTGCGTTATAGTGATTTTACAATTTATCCTACAGCGATTTTTTTCATAGCGGTCATGGCTGAACGAAGTTTGGTTCCTACTACTTCAATCGGATGGTGACGAAGGCTGGCATTTACAGCGATCAACAATTGGTTGTCCACGGTATTGTCTTTCCCTGCACCATACGATTTGCCGATAACGTCGGTATCGATTTTCTTCATAAAGTCAACCAACAAAGGTTTACAAGCATGGTCAAACAGGTAACAACCATATTCGGCAGTATCGGAAATCACACGGTTCATTTCGTACAATTTCTTGCGGGCAATGGTGTTGGCAATCAAAGGCACTTCGTGTAATGATTCGTAGTAAGCGGATTCAGGGATGATTCCTGATTGAGTCATGGTTTCAAAAGCCAATTCTACACCGGCTTTTACCATGGCAATCATAAGCACGCCATTGTCAAAATATTCTTGTTCGGAAATTTCCATGCTTCCTGCAGGTGTTTTTTCAAACGCAGTTTCGCCGGTAGCTTTTCTCCAAGTCAACAAGTTTACATCATCATTAGCCCAGTCTTTCATCATGGTGGAAGAGAATTCGCCCGACATGATGTCGTCCATGTGTTTCCAGAACAACGGACGCATAATGTTTTTCATTTCTTCGGACAATTCAAATGCTTTGATTTTGGCAGGGTTGGAAAGACGATCCAACATGTTGGTAATACCTCCGTGTTTCAACGCTTCGGTAATGGTTTCCCATCCGTATTGAATTAATTTAGAGGCATAAGCTGGGTCGATACCTTTTTCAATCATCTTGTCGAAGCAAAGGATAGAACCGGTTTGCAACATACCGCAAAGGATGGTTTGCTCACCCATCAAATCGGATTTTACTTCGGCCACGAATGAAGAGTGAAGGCATCCGGCACGGTCGCCACCTGTAGCTACCGCATACGCTTTTGCATACGCCCATCCCTTACCTTCAGGGTCGTTTTCAGGATGTACGGCAAGCAAGGTAGGCACACCGAAACCGCGTACATATTCTGCACGTACTTCGGTACCTGGGCATTTTGGTGCTACCATGATTACGGTGATGTCTTTGCGGATTTGCATGCCTTCTTCCACGATGTTGAAACCGTGCGAGTAAGAAAGGGTAGATCCTTGTTTCATCAAAGGCATAATGGCTTTGATTACGGATGAGTGTTGTTTATCAGGCGTAAGGTTTACCACCAGGTCGGCAGTAGGGATAAGCTCATCGTAAGTACCCACTTTGAAACCGTTTTGAGTAGCGTTTTGAAACGAAGCACGTTTTTGTTCGATAGCTTCTTTACGCAAGGTGTAGGAAATATCCAAACCTGAATCGCGCATGTTTAAGCCTTGGTTCAAGCCTTGAGCTCCACAACCTACTATTACTACTTTTTTACCTTTAAGCGCGTTAACACCATCGGTAAATTCTTCTTTACCCATGAATTCGCAAACACCTAATTGGTTCAATTTTTCTCTTAAAGAAAGTGTGTTGAAATAATTTGCCATTTTTGTTTGTTTTTTAATTATTTACCTCCCCCATCCCCTCCCAAGGAGGGGTTGAGTGAAATTTTATTTGTTTTCTATTTTATCAATTAAATTGTGTATTTATTCTTTCTTCTTTCAGCTCTATGGCATTATCCTGCTATATTTCCGTTTCCAATTTCGCCCCCTTGGGGGGAGTTAGAGAGGGTGAATTTTCCACATACAAAGGAAATGAATAAAAATAACATATACATGGAAAAAGACACTAAATTTAGGTATTTTTCATGGATTCGTTGCGAAAGTGCAGCGGGGTGATGCCTGTCATTTTCTTGAAAAACTTCGTAAAATAGGATTGATCGGCAAAGTTGAGCTGATTGGATATTTCCGAAACGCCGAGGTTGGTATGTATCAAAAGGCGCTTTATTTCAAGCAATTGCTTTTCTTTTATAATGTCTGTACTTGTTTTTCCGGTGAGTTCTTTCACCGTTTGAGTTAGGTGGTTGGGCGTGATGGCCAGCATGGAAGCATATTCGTTGATGGAAAGATTATTTTGGTAATTTTCTTCTATCAACTGAAAGAAGCGTTTCACCAGTAAATGTCCTTTGCCTTTCACCAGCATATTGTCGTCCACCTTATACAGCGAGGCGGCATATACCAGTATCAAATCGAGCAACGAGCGCAGCAGCTCTTCGGAATATGCGGGCTTGGCTACCTCGGCAACGGCATGAGCAAAGAGGTTTTCAAGGAAAGCCGTGTCGTGCGGATTGCTCAACAGCAATGGTGGATTGTTTTGCAGGATAGTGAAAAAGAACGGAAATTCGAGCAGGCGGTTCTGGTTGCTTTGGTTTATCAGGTAAAAATCGGACGTGAAAATATACAGATAGCCCTCAATGTCGTGGCTAAATTCGAGCTTATGTGCCTGCCCCGGCGACATAAAAAAAATGCACGGGGGCTGCACTTCATACTGGTTGCTATCAATCACATCGACCCCCGAACCCTTGTGCAGGTACAGTACCTCGAAGAAATCGTGCCGATGCGGGTACTCCACCTCAAAATGCCGATTGGCATCGAACACCTCCACCTGAAACGCACGGCTACCGGCTTCGGGCTTACTAAAGTTCCGAAGGGAATATACGGGGATGGTGGTGTGGTTTTTCATTTTATTTTATTGTTTAATGAATCGAGTTGCAAATCCTGACGAGAAAATATATACAAAGATAGCCATTTGCCGGAAGATTCGATAAAAGAGAAAGTTACAAATTTACCCCGACTGGATAAAAAGTAATACTGCATACTTTTCCCCTTTTTATCAAGAATATTTTTTCACAAAAAAAGTCTAATTTGTATAAAATAAATTACCTTAGCAACGTGAACACATTCGCTGGGAAAAACTATTTGATTTATTGACCAGAAAAAAATTCTTATTTATGAGAAAGGTAACGCTATTTTTTTGCACATTGCTATTAATCAGCTCTGTGTTTTTATACACTTCGTGCTCGAAAGACGAAAAAACCCCTCCTGCGGGTTATGTGGTAGTATGGAAAAATTCAACTCTTCAATCAGGCATATATTACCTCACACTTAGCTTGACAAAAGGCGATAACAACATCCAAAAGGTGGTTCTTACAAATAATGATACTATTTTAACCGATTACTATGGCTACAAATGGGACGGTGGAACCTCAGTTAAAAGCAGGGGCTATTACAATAGCTCAAATAGCATTGTTAACGATACCACCAAAATAAAAATGCCAAGCACATCAAGTACATACAGTGTAACCATGACTGTTTACGACACGAATGGACTTACCGCTACCGATACTTATAAAATGACATATTAAATATTTTTCCACGAAAGATAAATTTCAATTGGAGTATAATAAATTTGTAGGAGATGAATAAATTTTATTTGTTTCCTATGGAGGATTTTTATAATACTTTATTCATTGCACCATTTCATCAGTAGGAGAAAACACAAGCTCCTAGTTGCGTTTTTACATCGTATTAGTACACCAGTGGGTAGTGTTAGATTTTGTTTAGGCAGGTTATTGTTTACCAATGGTGCTTTTATTTGTGGTGCCTCGAAGAATGAATTTGTATTTTCACCTTTTGCCACTACCTATTTTTTACCTTTCAGGGGGATATATGAACGTAAACAGCAATTTCCTCCTAATTACTGATTTAACGGTACCTGTTTTAAAAACACCGTCTTCCTATTCCATGCTAATTTCAAAGCCGCCTCGTGCTTTAAGTCCTAAATGATTTCACGCTACCCAAAAACTTACTTAAAAGTAACACCAACAAAACAAGCATATAATACAAATATCTAATTAAAAGCGACTTACACGAATGGTATGTTTATTGCGGTTACTTTGTACATTAAAAAAGTACGAATACTGATGGAAAAACGACCTTTTATGATTGCGCTCCTCCCCTGTGGACTGCGCAATGCTTTCAAAGCCGCCTTTTACAAGGAGTTTCCGCAATATGACGAGAATGCCGACGAACCCGATGTGATGATAGAAGGAAACCTGAATTATGAAAAGGTTTTTTACAGCAAACTGGATGACATAACGAACACGGACAACTTACCGGATATTTTAATCACGGCTGACTTTAACAGCACTTACCATCGGCATTTTATTGAGACCTTACTCAACAAGGATTATTTTGAAACGTTGCATGTGCCTGTTAACGAAATGTATGGCAACATTGCCTACCCCCAGCCGAATGGATTAATGACCATGCTCCCTCCTAACCTATTGGTAATTGTGGCGGACAAGCGCAAATTTGAAACGGATAATTTTCCCACGTCGTGGAAGGATTTGCTCCGCCCCGAACTAAAGCAACAACTTGTGCTACGCGGTGATAACAGTTTTTTTTGCAACGCGCTGTTTTTTCCCTACATAAAAGATTATGGCTACGAATCGGTTCGTCAACTGGGTAGAAACACCCGCTACGGCCTGCACCCGTCGGAAATGGTGAAACAAATTAACGCGGACAAAACGGAGGGAATTGCCACCTACGTGATGCCTTATTCTTTTTACTTAAAGGTGAGGAAAACGGAACATTTTCAATTGGTTTGGCCGGAAGAAGGTGCCATTGTAAGCCCCGTGCAGATGATGATAAAAAAAGGCACGTACGAAAAACATCGAGCCGAAATTGATTTTATCACGAGCTTGAAAATGTCGTCGGCTATGATTGACACGGGCTTCCCACCTACTCACACGGCTATTGACAACAAAACGCCCAAGAGCCTCAACTGGTTGGGCTGGGACTTTATATATAGCCACGACATGCAGGAAATTAAAGAGAAAGCTCAACAGATTTTCTTTGAAACGTTCAGTCCGGTGGCTCCGGCAAAACAATTTATTTACGCGAAGGAATAAGGTGCCAACAGAAACATGGGTGAGAGATACATTTTGGTTACATTGCTGATTATTTTAATACATTAATGTAATAAAAAAAGCTATTAGGCAACATGAGCAAAAACGTACAATTTTAATTATCAGCACGTTAAATAAATGGCACCGTTATTGAATAGAAGATAGCGAATAGATATTGGCACATGAATTAGAACATTGACAATATGACGAACAACTGAACCGAATTTGAGCATGCAATCCGTTATCTATTTAGAGTATAAAGATCGAGATTCAAGTTGTTCCAAAACAATATTTATAAGGAAGTAAGAAACTTTTGTTGCGTAATTATCTCTACTTACAATAATCGTTATTCTGCAAGAAGAATAACGATTATTTGAAAAAAAAGACAATACAAGAGTTTAGTAAAATATATTATAGTGTGTTTTTAGGTGTTTATATTGAATGGGAAACAGAGAGGATTCTTACTGCACTTAGATCCTTGAGTTTCCCTTTTAATATAAAAAGAAAAGAAACACCATTCTATCTAAAAAAACAATTAGGAGCCATGAACACGGACAAATTAATATTGGAAAATGGTGACAATGAAGTGATGTTTAACTACATTCTGAAACACTATTGGGATTTTATTCCCGTGCGCAAACCTCATACCATTTATTCATCCGCTTTTTTTGAAAAGCTAAAGCACTTCGTGGGGCTATTGGCCTCAACTAACGAAGCCGAAGCCAAGCAAGCTATAAACCGCCTGCTCACCAAAGCCGTTTGCAACGAGGAATCCTATAAATTAATCATTCAGTTGCTCGACAAATTATTAAACGATAAAACCGCGCTAACACGCAACGAAAACCTGGGCATTCACCTGTTGGAACAGGCCGCGAGCTCGTACCTCTTTTCCAACGAAGAAAAAAAAGGTTACGAAAAAAAGAAAACACTTATAGAGCTAAACAAAGTAGGCACAACAGCCAATGGGTTGCTACTGGAAGCACCAAATAAAGAAGAGCTAAGGCTATCGCAAATACACTCGGAATACACGATACTCTATTTTTTCGACCCTACAAACGATGCTTGCAAACAGAATACTATCTTTTTGCAGCACAACCCTTTTATCGGCCTTGCCTTGGCCGAAAAGAAACTGAAAATACTAGCCGTTTATACCAAAAGCAATTATGAGGCATGGCATAGATGGGCAGTGAGCGAAACCAACTGGACACACGGCTGGGATAAAAACAACGCGATTAAAAACAAAAACCTGTACGACTTATCCACCCTACCTACCTTATACTTACTTGACAAGAACAAAAAAGTGCTGATGAAGGAATGCAACACCGAGCAATTGAATTCCTTTTTTGAAAAATTCAGATAAACATCTAACTTAAGTTAGATATAAGAATATATTTAGAGTATTGATAATCAATGTATGTGTTTTGCCGTAGGCAATATATTTCAATAGAAAAGCTAAACGAAAAGTAGCGGTTCCCCGTGAGGGAATAAATATATGTATTCTTTTGCGAGAAAAAGGTTTCTTATTGCAGCTTCTTTTCTATTGAAATCAATCTCCTACGGAGAACTATTGTATGTTTGTCAAATATATAATATGTTCTCTTATATCGAACTCAGGTCTATTTGTTTAAGTGGTACCGTTAATATATTACCTAAAGGTAACAAGAACTATACTTCTCACACAGCTAACAAACATAAACATCAATTATTCAGCACGATACAAGTTTGGCATAATAATAGTAATATATCTATTATAAAATCACCCGGCAACCAATTAAAACAGGGAGTAAGCATGAAACTAATAACCGTATCAGGGCCGCCATCGTCGGGCAAAACATCGATATTATTAAAGGTAATACGCGAATTACAACGCGGCGGCAAGCAGGCAGGCGTTATCAAGTTCGACTGCCTTTACGCCAACGAAGCCGAGCAATTCAACAAAATAAACATTCCAGTTAAAATTGGGCTTTCGGGCAACCTCTGCCCCGACCATTTTTTTGTGAGCAACATTCAGGATGGGCTTAACTGGGGGTTGGAGGAAGGGTTCGATTACCTGTTTACAGAAAGCGCGGGTTTGTGCAACCGCTGTTCACCACACATAAAACAGGTGCTGGCCGTGTGCGTGATAGACAACCTGATGGGCTTGGATACCCCACGCAAAATAGGCCCCATGCTGCGGATGGCGGACATTGTGGTGATTACCAAAAGCGACATCGTGTCGCAAGCCGAGCGGGAAGTGTTCGCCTTCAGGGTGCGGCAAGCCAACGCCAAGGCCAAGCTCATGTTTGTAAACGGGATTAACGGGCAGGGTGCCTACGAACTTTCGATGCTAATACAACAGGCCACAGAGACAGTAACGTTGGAAGAAGCCAAATTGCGCTTCTCCATGCCCGCAACCCTCTGCTCCTACTGCCTAGGCGAAACCAAGATAGGTACGGATTACCAAGTGGGGAATTTTAAGAAAATGAATTTTTCAGAAGACAAGAAATGACACTCGAAACCATTATAAATAAAGATATTGCCAGTTTGGAAAAAGAATCCCCCGCGGTAGTGGATTACCTAAAACAGTACGGGCTACAGTTCCACAACAAAGAGCAAACGCTCGGCACACACCTGCAATTACTCACCGAGGAAACGCTGGAGGACATGGGGATAGACCACAAGCAATTGCTTATCAACCTGGAAGGTTTTATCCGCCAACAGGAGGGCTCAACCATCGGGGAAAAATACAACGTAAAATCCATTACCCTAATTGGCGGACATGATAAAAATGGCACTCCCGAAAATATAACTATTACGCTCCATGCGGGCACTATTACAAGCATAGTAGGCCCCACGGGTTCGGGCAAAAGCCGACTGCTGGGCGACATTGAGTGGATGGCGCAGGCTGACACCCCCACGGGGCGAAAGATACTGGTAAATGGTGACGTGCCGGACGTGGAACTGCGCTTTTCACTGGAGCATAAGCTGGTAGCACAACTATCGCAAAACATGAACTTCGTGATTGATGCCACGGCGGAGGAATTTATTACGATGCACGCCGAGAGCCGGATGGTGCAGAACACGAAGAAAATAGTGGCTGACATTATTCGTCAGGCCAATTTACTGGCAGGCGAGGGTTTTGATGGCGATACGCCCCTCACCTCTTTGTCGGGCGGACAATCGAGAGCCCTGATGATTGCCGACACGGCTTTCTTGAGTACCTCGCCCGTAGTGCTGATTGATGAAATAGAGAACGCGGGCATCGACCAGAAAAATGCGCTTCAATTGCTGGTGAAAAAAGAAAAAATTGTACTCATGGCTACCCATGATCCCATATTGGCATTGATGGCCGAACAACGGTTAGTCATCAAAAACGGTGGAATACATAAAATAATTACCACGTCGGAACAAGAAAAGCTGAATTTGGAGGAATTGGAGCGGATTGATAATAAGATATTATCACTGAGAAACAGACTTCGGAACGGAGAAATAATTGACAATATAGAATAGACGAAAAAGGCTTTACTGTTTCATCAAAATGCCCATATAATCGATATAAAACATTGATTATAACGGGTTTTATTTCTGTTAATTGTTATTAAGATACAGACAAAAGAGAGAACAAAAAAGCAGGCTGACCCATTTTATAGTTATCTTTAATAAGTATAACTAATAAAATTAATAGGTCATGAAAATCAGTACAAGAAATCAGCTAAAAGGAACCGTTACTTCTATCAAAGAAGGAGCTATAAATTCGGAAGTAACATTATCAATTTCCAGTAAAGACGAGATTGTATCCGTTAGTACGAATGCATCCGTTGCCAATTTAGGGTTAAAAGCAGGGAAAGAAGTTATCGCATTGATTAAAGCATCGAATGTAATAATAGGCATTGATATTAAACACATTAGCGCACGCAACCTGCTTAAAGGCACCGTTACTTCCATAGTGGAAGGTGCCATCAATGATGAAGTAACCATTGGGTTATTAGGTGGAGGAAGCTCCATTACAGCCATCATTACAAAAGAATCGGTAAAAAACCTTGGTTTAGCGAAAGGGACAGAAGCCACTGCTATTATTAAAGCCTCGGAAGTGATTCTGGCCACAGAATAATAAAGCATAAGCAAGCTTTTATAAAGTAACCCGTTCGGTAAAAATCACCCAACGGGTTATTTTTTTGTATGGATAACGGATCTATAATTTTACAACGATAAAAACAATACATAAAATGGAACCAATCACCATCAACCCCATCGGAGTTATTCATACGCCACACAAAGATGTGAAAAACATGCCCATACAACCCATTGCCGCCGAAGGCATCAAAGGATATATAGAGTTGCTTCCCGAATACGTGGAGGGACTGAAAGACATTGAGGGCTTTTCGCATCTTACCCTGTTATATCACTTTCACGAAATAGAAGGGTATAAACTAAAAGTCACCCCGTTTATGGACACCGAAGAGCGGGGCATATTCTCCTGCAAAGCACCCAAAAGGCCGAATGCTATAGGCACCTCCACCGTGAAGCTCCTAAGCGTGGAAGGTAACATTTTGCACATAGAGCAAGTAGATATGCTGGACGGCACGCCGCTGATTGACATCAAGCCTTTCTATCCACGGTATGATAATCGCGTAGAAAATGTAAAGATAGGTTGGCTGGAAAAGAACAAGGATTTACCACTGGAAGCTTTACACTCCGACGAACGGTTTAAATAAAAAAGCCGTTCAAAGCAAACTCTGCTTCAAACGGCTTTCAAATCATAAAAACCAATATTAAACCTTATATTAAAAAAACAGTTTATAGATATAGAATGTTCAATACCTATAAGCTATTTTTTATTGTTTGACAATTTTAAATTTATCAAACAACGAAGGCAATCCGTTATCATCCACGGTATATGTTTCAACATCAACAGATGAGGAACTAACCGATATGTGGCTAAAAGTAGGTTCGCCCGTTTGCCCGAACCGTCCGGTAAATAAGCTGAAATAATTACTCATCCCTATCGAAGCCTCCTGCTTAGCCATAGCTTGTTTGCTTAGCGGTTCGTATTTCTTTTTACCTGCCGAATTGTTTAAAAAGTACAACGTACCCTCTTTCACGTTATACGTGCCACCCGATTTACCGGTAAGGTTATCTCGCACGGTAGGTGTGGATACCGTTTGTCCACTCACAGCATTGGGTACCAGAGCTTTATTTTTCAACGGGCCAATCACTTCGTACACGTGGTCGTGCCCCTGTATCGCTAAATCAATTTTCAAGCTATCAAACAAAGGGGTGAATTTTTCACGCACCAATTCCCCATCTTTATCCTGCTGATGTTCGGCTCCCGTGTACATGCTTTTGTGGTAAAAGGCTATTTTCCATTTCACATCGGGATGTGCCGCCACCTGGTTTTTAACCCACACGGCTAACGAATCCAAATAAGCCGCATCTTTATAATTTTCATAATCCATTGCCATAAACAACGCGTCGCCATACACGAACGAATATACACTACCCGGCACCTTTGCCATGCGTTGGTCGAAAGCCGTTGGTTCAGTATTAAAATGCCGTGTAAAATTCCGATTCGTGGTAATATCATGGTTCCCCATAATCGGGGCTAAAGGCGTGCTATACCAAATATCCTGTTGCGTGGCAAAAAATTGTTCGTACTCCCATTCCGCGTTGTTTGTTCCATGCGTTTCCACCAAATCGCCACACGTTAACGCGAAATTATCGTCAGGGTACATTTTCCTGGCAGCATGCAACGTTTTCTTCGAAGTGTTAAACATCTCCTCCGTGTTAGCCTGCGGATCGGTAAAGTAGATAAACGAGAAACTGTCCTTACCCGCTTTCGCCGTAGTAAAAGAACCTATCTCACTCCACGCACCCTCCAATCCCACTCGGAATGAATACGTGGTATTCGGCTCCAGCCCAGTAGCCAACCCTTTGTGGCTGGTGTAACTTCTTTTGGAATTGTCGGCAAACCCGGCAGCCTCAAGCAACCAGTTTTCCTTCACGCAATAATTAACGGCATAATTTGTAGTATCGGCGTGAAACGAAAAGTCGGGACGCGTAAATGCCGATGCGGCCATCGCCTTACCCTTTACCAGTTCCACCGTGCCCTTGTCTATGCCTTGGTTGGTAATCCAGTCGAACCCCATGCCGGAAGTAGGGTCGCCATGAAAAGTCATATTCACGTTATACGGAGTTTGCTTTGATTTCAATCCGGCAACAGCCCGTTGCAAAGCTCGTGCGTTTTCCTGATTTGGAGTCGTAGTTGTTGTCTTCAACGCTTCTTTAAACAATGTCCACGACGGGATGGTATAATCTTGCTCCTGCAACGCGTTGGCTTTTTTAATAGCTGCATTTACATCCGTTACCTTATGCTTGGTGGCAACATGAGCTTTCGGGTTAGCACACAAAGCTGTGGATAACCCGAAAAGCAAAAGGAAGAAATATATTTTTCTCATCTAACTGAATTTTTTGAAACTAAATGCAAAGGAAACATCCCTAATTTTGAAAAACGAGACACCAGGATTAAATACATGTTACAAAACAAATACAGGCCTTATAAAAAAGAATGAGGCAGCCTAACAGCAATTCCCCGTTCTCAAAAAAAATAATATTTCTTACATTGATAAAGAATCAGACCAACACGCTATTGATAAAAGCCATTTCATTGTCGGAGAGAACAAACTCGCCGGCTTTGGCATTTTGCAATGCTTGCGTGGCATTACGAGCCCCGGCCAAGGCGATGGTAATTCCGGGGCGTTGCACCGTCCAGCGAAGCACTAATTGGCCAAGGGTGACACCTTTTTGCGCTGCCAACGGTTTCAGTTTTTCCAACATATTGTTGGCTCGGACAATGTTGTCGTCGGAAAACGAAGGAAGACCCGCCCGATGATCGCCTTCGGCAAACTTGTATCCAGGGGTAATTTTCCCCGTAAGCAACCCACGCTCCAAGGGGCTGTAGGCCAAAATGGACTTTCCTTGTTCAATGCAATAAGGCACGGTTTCAGCTTCTATTTTACGATTTACCATGCTATACTGAATCTGGTTGCTCACTAACGGGAGTGTTTTCTCGGCTTCGGCCATCCATTCCTTGCGATAGTTGCACACCCCGGCATAACGCACCTTACCTTGACGAATTAATTGATCCACCGCCTCAAACGTTTCATGTATCGGCGTGGTTTCATCGTGCCAATGTATCTGATACAAGTCAATGTAATCCGTGTGCAAACGCCGGAGGCTATCCTCACACTCTTTTATCACGCTCTCTTTGCCTGCATACTTATATACATCAATGTCTTTGCCTTGATTATTCTTACTATGCATGGCCAACGTACCTTTAGCCAAATCCCAACGCATGCCAAACTTGGTTAGCAGTTGAACTTTATCCCTCGGAATATCTTTAATAGCCTCGCCTACAATTTCTTCACTCTCTCCCTGCCCGTATATTGGAGCGGTATCAATGCTGGTTACACCCACATCATAACTTTTGCGGATGGCATCAATGGCATCGTTTCTATCCGTGCTACCCCACATCCAACCTCCGGCAGCCCAAGCACCAAAGGTAATTACCGACACATCGAGCGTTGTGCCATTCAATCTTCTGTATTCCATAATATTGTATAAATTAGAATTAGCAATAAATCAGCTGTTTAAAGATATAATTTTAAATCCTGTTTCAAGTAAATAATTATAAAAATTTCAGCATTCCACCTTTTGTTTGATAAATTATCTCAACGCACCACGAATGGCACAGTTTGTGTATTTCACCAAACAAATGAATTCATTTTCTCCTATATCTTAAAATATCTTTAACACAGTATTCACATTTAATTAAAAACTCAACATTAAACTAAATTTTAACATTTAAAGTTATAAACAACATGTCCCATTTTTTATAGAATTAAATATATTTGCACTCTTTACGGTTCTTCTTTTTAAACACATACAATTTTTTAAACACATACAATTATTATCTAAATATTTATTAATTAACTTAAATCACCATGAAAAAGGCGTTTTTATTAATTGCAATTTTAGGCCTAACCATTAGCATGCATGCTCAAGTATCAAAAACAATGAGTGTTGTTCCCGGTGGTCTTTACAAAGCATTAACCGACGGAGAAAAAAAATCAATTACAAACCTAATCCTTACAGGTTCTGTTGATGCTAGAGATTTTAAAACAATGCGCGATGCTATGCCAGTGCTTTCAGTTATAGACTTATCGAGAGCTACTATTGTAGAATTCTCCGGCGAAAAAGGGACTGTAAGAGATGGTAAAAAGGCAACGTATAAAGCAAACACAATTCCTCAATTTGCTTTCTTTAATGAAAAAAACATTACAGGAAAACAAGGTCTTTCTCAAATCATATTTCCTAAAAATCTTGGAGGCATCGGCGAAAAAGCATTTTGGTCTTGTTATGGTTTAACTGAAACAACAATTCCTCAAACTGTTATAGCTATTGGCGAACAAGCTTACTACAAATGTAAAAGCATCACTTCTATCACAGTTTACAACTCAAAACCAATTTCCGATTTAGGTAAAGGCGTGTTCTTTGCCGTTGATCCTAGCACTTGCATTCTTCACGTGCCGGAAGGAGCTAAAGATGCTTACCAAGGAGCTAAACAATGGGGCGACTTTATCAACATCCAAGAAGATGTGGTAATTAAAGCTGCTGGAGAATAATAAATTATATCCAACATAATGGAAAAGAGTGAAGGACATTAAACCTTCACTCTTTTTTGTTTATAAAAGCTAAATGTTGCAACCTTTGCCTTGCCTAACTGTTGTATTATAAATATTAAAAACATTATATTATGAACCTTCTTGAACAACTTAAACAGCATACTAAGGTGGTAGCCGATACCGGCGACTTTGAATCTATAATCAATTACAAACCGATAGATAGCACTACAAACCCATCGCTTATTTACGCCGCATCGCAGTTGCCACAATATCAAAAGCTGGTGGATGAAGCCATTGCTTTTGCTCGGCAAAAATCGACCGACAAAAGCGTTCAACTAAGTGTGGCTTTGGACAAACTGGCGGTAAACTTCGGCCTGGAGATTCTCAAATTAGTACCTGGAAGGGTATCAACCGAGGTGGATGCACGATTGAGTTTCGACACCGAACGCACTATTGCAAAAGCAAAAGAAATAATAGCTCTCTATGCCGAAGCCGGCATTAACAAAGAACGCATCCTTATAAAAATTGCCTCCACGTGGGAAGGCATAAAAGCAGCCGAGGTACTTGAAAAAGAAGGCATCCATTGCAACCTCACCTTATTGTTTTCCATAGCCCAAGCCATTGCATGCGCCGAAGCCAAGGCCACTTTAATTTCACCTTTCGTGGGTCGTATATTGGATTGGTATAAGAAAAACAACGGGGTTGACGGCTTTGCACCTCAAGAGGATCCCGGCGTAATATCAGTAACAAACATATACAATTACTACAAAAAGTTTGATTACAAAACGGTGGTAATGGGAGCCAGCTTCCGCAACATGGACGAAATTATTGAACTGGCAGGATGCGATTTGCTTACCATATCGCCCGCCCTGCTTCACGAACTGGGCACAAAAGAAGGGGTGCTGGTGGAAAAACTGAACAGCCAAACCGCGAAACAATCCGACATACAGAAAATAAGCATGGGTGAAAACAAATTCCGTTGGATGATGAATGAGGATGCTATGGCAACAGAAAAACTTGCCGAGGGAATACGAAACTTTACAAAAGATTTGTTGAAACTGGAACAGTCTATTGTAGCAAAACTCTAAATGACAAAACTCTAAATAAAAAAAGAATCTCTTTTGAGATTCTTTTTTGTTTAACCTAATCGGTAGTTTCTTCCTCCGTTAGTTGAACTCCATTTTCGGTAATGCTTATCATGCGTTTTCGGTACAAGGTACCCAAGGCTTTCTTAAATGTTTTTTTGCTCACGCCAAACATTTCGTAAATACTTTCGGCATCACTTTTATCGTTGATGGCCACAAACCCACCTCGTTCCACAATTCGCTCATAAAGCTCATCGGCAAAATCCTCCACGCGTGTAAATCCTATCTTGGACAGGCTTAAATCTATTTTAAAATCATCCCTGATGCGTTTTATATACGCGGTACATATTTGACCCAGCTCCATCGTATCGAACAATTCGTTGGCATAGAGCATCCCCGCGTAACGATTGTCTATAATGGTTTTAAAGCCAAGCTCTGTTTGCGCTGCTATGAGTATTTCCACGGCATCACCCACTTCGTAGGGTGGTTTTGTTTTATCTATATATTTATCGTACTTGGCGGTGCCGAATATCCGTTGGGTATTTTCGTTATACACGATGTGTACCAAATAGGTGCCTTCTTCATTCATGCGAGCCCGTTGCTCGCGCATCGGAACAAAAAGATTGCGGGCAACGCCCCAATCCAAATACGCTCCGGCATTATTTACCAACTCTACATTTAGGAACGCAAAATCGCCAACCTGGGCATACGGTTTTTCGCGGGTACCCACCAGTTGATCTTTCGTGTCGGGATACACAAATACATGTACAATTTCGCCCTCGCACATCCAATCCTTTAGATATTTTCTAGGTAACAAAATATCACCACTCTCTTCACCATCAAGTATAGCGCCTTTATCCGTAAACCGGAGTAACTTCAGATCATTAAACTTTCCTACTTGAACCATATATTATTATCTACTGTTGATTAAAAACAAAGATGCATATTTTTTTATACATTTCAATTTTTGCGATACATTTTTAAGACAAAAAAACCGGAAGTAAATACTTCCGGTTACTGTATTATTTATTCAAACATGTTCTTAAATCGTCTGAAAAAATCTTTTGAGGCCGAGCTTGTCGGCTTAACGTTAGGCGATTCCTGCAATTTTTCTATCACTTTTTTCTCATCCTTGCTCAAATTCTCAGGGATGTAAATACCGATGTTGACCAACAAATCGCCGGTACCATATCTGTTCACGCTAGGTAACCCTTTGCCACGCAAACGAAGCACTTTGGCAGGTTGGGTTCCGGGTTCAATCTTAACTTTTACTTTCCCGTCGATAGTAGGCACTTCTACCGAACCGCCCAGTACAGCCGTCGGCACGTCCAGCAGTAAGTTATATATCAAATCGTTTTCATCACGAATCAATTCAGGGTGTGGTTCTTCTTCAATCACCACCAGCAAATCGCCGTTTACGCCTCCATGTCTGGCAGCATTTCCTTTTCCGTTCAACGACAGTTGCATGCCTTCCATCACCCCTGCAGGGATGTTGATGGAAATAACTTCCTCGTCGCGCACCACGCCTTCGCCATTGCAATGAGTACATTTATTGGTTATCGTTTTGCCTTCGCCTCCACAGGAAGGGCAGGTAGTTTGTGTTTGCATAGCTCCCAGTATGGTTTGTTGCACACGGGTAATGCGCCCCGTACCTCTACAAGTAGGGCATGTGGTTACGCTATTGGGGTCTTCGGCACCCGTGCCTCCGCAATGCGAACAGGCTACATATTTTTTTACTTTGATTTTTTTCTCTACGCCGTTGGCTATTTCCGACAGGTTTAATTTTACTTTCACACGCAAATCGGCACCTTTATTCACTCGCTGACCTGACGAACGGCCACCGCCGCCAAAGCCACCGAAACCACCGCCAAAATGTCCACCAAAAATATCTCCAAAATGAGAGAAAATATCATCCATGTTTCCGCTCCACTGGGCATTACCACCACCGCCACCATTACCGCCTAACCCGGCATGACCGAATTGGTCGTATCGTTGACGTTTTTGTGCATCGCTCAGCACTTCATAAGCTTCCGCTGCTTCTTTAAATTTCTCTTCCGAGGCTTTATCTCCCGGATTTTTATCGGGATGATATTGAATGGCTTTTTTCCGGTAGGCTTTTTTTATCTCATCATCTGAAGCTCCTTTCGTCACTCCCAGTACCTCGTAATAATCTCTTTTTGACATATATCTAAAATTAACTCATCAGCAATTGTTGATAAGTTGTTAATAACCTGTTAATAACCTATTCTCCTACTACCACTTTAGAGAAACGAATCACTTTATCATTGAGCGTGTAACCTTTTTGCACACAATCAATTATTTTTCCTTTTAGTTCTTCGGTAGGTGCCGGAATGGTTGTTATGGCTTCGTGGAACTCGGTATCAAAGGGTTGCTCCTTTGTCTCAATAGTTTTCACGCCGTTTTGAGTAAGAAATGCTAAGAATTTATTGTAAATCAGAATCATCCCGTCTCTCACGGCATTTATATCGGTAGCCTGTTCTGTTAGTTGCAAACCGCGTTCAAAATCATCAACCAATGGAAGCACGTTTACCAAAACGCCTTCGGATGCAGATTTTAGTAAATCGGCCTTTTCGCGCATGGTGCGTTTACGGTAATTATCAAATTCCGCCATTAATCTCAAGTGAGAATCGTTCAGGTCGGCAAACTTCTTCTCCAAATCTTCTGTAGTTGTGTCAAGAGATTGTTCTTCCGTTGTACCTTCCGCCTCGGTAGCAGCCGTGGTAGTGTCTGTCTCCTCTTGTAGAGTTTGCTCTTCTAGTTCTTCTTTTTCCGGTTGTTTATGTTTTGTCATATTTTAAAATAATTTTTTACAGTTTTGTCACCTCATTGCTTTACAATTTTTTTGCCAACATCGGTTTGACAGAAAAATTAAACGCAAAACTGCCAAATAGGCAGATTTGCGTCACATATAACGGGTCATTGTTAATTTTCGTCTATTCTTTTTGGTAAATGGTCAGCCCTTGCTTTAGAAATGAAAGAAACTTACCGATGTCTTCATTATAAGCATAGGCTTTTGAAACCGAATACCCGTTGTTGTCCAACAACACGTAGTAGGGCTGTGCATTCGCTCCAAATTTTACCCGTTGCAAATAACTCCATTTATCACCGGTTGTTTCAAGAACCAAGGGTTTGCCGTTATCCAACACTGTGACAGGTTTTGCCAGTTTCGCCCGGTCATCAACATATAAGTCGATAACCACAAAGCGCGACATTTGCTTTACTACCTCGGCATTTGTAAACACGGAGGCTTCCATCTTACGACAATTTACACAGCCATAACCTGTAAAATCGACAAAAACTGGTAAATGATTTTTCTCGGCAAACTTCATTCCTTCATCATAATCGTGAAATACCTGCTTGTTCTGCAGCGGGGGTAAAAAAGCGCTTATTCCTTTTAGCGGTGAGCCCCAAAAGCCGCATGCCAAATAGGCTACAATCAGAAATGCAAAAACGGCTAATATCCGTCGGAGCCATGTGATGTGTTGCCCTTTGGCATCGTGTGGAAAACGAATAAAACCAAGCATATAGAAACCAAAACCCAAGGCAAAAACAATCCAAAGGGCGATGAATAAATTACGGGAAAGGATGTTCCAGCCCGATGTAAGGTCGGCTACGGAAAGAAATTTCAGTGCCAAGGCTAATTCTACAAAGGCTAACCCTACTTTCACGGTATTCAACCAACTACCGGAGCGGGGCATGGCATTGAGCCAAGTTGGAAACAAGGCAAATAAACTGAAGGGGATGGATAGTGCCAATGCAAAACCAAACATCCCTATGGCGGGTGCTAACAAGGATCCGGAGGTGGAAACTTGTACCAACAGGGTGCCAATAATGGGCCCGGTACAAGAGAAAGAGACTATTACTAATGTGGATGCCATTAATAAAAGACTAACGGCTCCCGTGGTATTTTCGGCTTTCTTATTGAGGGCTGTTGACCACGATGCGGGAAGGGTTATCTCAAAAAAGCCTAAAAAGGATATGGCAAAAACGATTAATAACGCGAAAAATATTAAATTAAATATAGCATTTGTGGATAGGGTGTTTAATGCACTTGCTCCAAAAAGGAGGGTGACTAGCAAACCTAAAACTTCATAGATAAGAACAATGGATAGACCGTAAAAGAGGGCTTCCTGACGGCCTTTACGTTTATCGTTGTTACGTTTCAAAAAGAAACTCACTGTCATAGGTATGATGGGCCAAACGCATGGGGTAAACAAAGCCAGCAAGCCGCCGACAAAACCTGTAAAAAAGATGATCCATAATGACATTGATCCGGTGGCGAAATTATCTTGACCGAAACTTTTTAATTGATCGGTTACCGAAGTCCAATAGTTTTTTTTCATTCCGGTTTTAGACACGGAATCTACATTAATTTTTGCTATCGGAATGGCTACAATCGTTGTATTGGAATCTTTTTCCTCAATTTTTTCTTGACCAAAAGAGAAGTTTTCTTTCTTGGGGGGCAGGCAGCTTTTATCGTCGCAGCACATGTATTGAAGCTTACCTGAAACAAAAAACTTCTTTCCGTCTATTACTTTTATTTTTTGAATGAAAACAGCCTCGCCTTCATACCAGGTGAGGTTCATGGCAAAAGATTCATCGTATTTAGTTATCGGTACAATGGAGGGATCGGGCATAGCCTTTCCTACCAGCACAGCTCCTTCTACTTTATCAAACGAGAATTGTGTGGATACAGGCCCATCGGCAGGCAGATTCATACCATAGATGTGCCAGGGATGCTCTATTTTTGCCTTGAACACTAATTCTTTTTCTGATTTTGAAATAGCGTGTTGCTCAAAAGACCACCTTACTGGATCCAAAATTTCACCTTGTACAACTAGACTTATTAAGAATAGCAGAAAGATAAGACTACGCCTCTTCATCTCATTTTTTTTAATATACAATATACGCAAAAATTTTATAAATGTACTGTTTTTAATTATAATTATCTAGTCAATAATAATTTTACACTAAAGCCAAAATCGGAACTAGATGTAGGATATGATGTGGAAACAAGAGGGTTTGTTATGGTTCTATCGTAATACAGTTTAAAATTCATTCTTGAACTGAATACATATTCTGCCGAGAATTGCAATCCAAACGTGGATTCTCCCGATGTAGCCTGTGTTTCATCATCATCGTCGAGTTTACGTA
This sequence comes from Paludibacteraceae bacterium, assembly GCA_031292565.1. Classification (GTDB taxonomy): domain Bacteria; phylum Bacteroidota; class Bacteroidia; order Bacteroidales; family Paludibacteraceae; genus JAFGVL01. Next base: position 116,385 of record JARLGW010000011.1, on the reverse strand, counting down.
TTAATGCTTTGGTATTCTTTTTGGACAAATCCAAACGCAAATTCAAATCATTTTTAACCTTTGATTCTTTATCATTTTTCAGTTTCAAAATTACATCAAAATTTGATATTCTATAGCCTACTCCTGCTGAATATTTATCGTTTGACGACTCAACTAATTGAGCACTAGCTATATTCATCGACAGCGTACGTCCCTTGGCATACTCCAAGCTAAATGTCAAACTATTTTTAAGGGTTACATCTACTCGTAATAACGGCGCGAAGTTTTCGGTAATGGAAACGGCTGAAATATCGTACATTGACGAAGGCTCTGGCAAGCCGGTTGTTGCATTAGGAATAAAGCCTAGCCCATCCCCCGCATCTATCCAATTGGCATAAGATGAGAATGAACCTATGCTGTATTTACATGAATATACATTGGTTAAGTTTACACTTTTAAAGTGTTCTTTTACAAACGCGATACGATTCAAGCCATCGTAGGTTATTTTCCAGTTGGGCAACATGTGCATAATGGATGGTATTATATCCATGCTGTTGGTTAAAGAGGAACCGGTATAGGCCGACAGGAAGGATGGTATTAATACTTCGGCAGAGTTTTTGGAGAACGTGCCATTTGATGTATTAAACCTTTTTCCGATCAAAGCCGAAGACTCATCAGCGGTCATAAACCCAGAGGCAGGATAATAGGTATTTGCATATTTTGCTTCCAAGGCGGCCTGGGCTATATCACGGTTAGCCTTAAATGTTTCATACGCTTTTGAGTAATAATTATTAGAGGCTGTACCTGTACGGCCAAAGAAGGTTCCTATTGCAATTGTTGTCATACTAAAGCTACCTGTATAGGTAGTTGGCATTCCGTCGTACATATATTGTATTGTTGCCTGTTTTGAATAGCTACGAGCTACACCAAGATCTATTTTCAGCCCGGCTATTGGTTCTATGGCCATCTTAGCCGTGAAATCGGACGTAAAGTTACGAATACTTGCATCAATAGTTGAATCCCCTTTTATCAGCCAATCTTTATCATAGGCTCTCTGAATAAAATTAGGTTCCTGGTATCCAAATGCAAACATCATTCCGGGAGCGGAAGCGTTTTGACCAAACATCCCGGTTGCGGGTTTATATCCTGAAATTGACATGCTATTAGTTTGATTGTAGTTAATGGTGATGTTTCTGAACATCATCAATACTCTGGCTGTTGGCTGCAAAATGAGATCGAATCCTTTTACTTCGTTAGGATCTACAACATCTACATCAATTTTGAGTTGTTTTATATTGTCCTTCGGATTAACTTCAATGGTATTTCTATCTATAATGGCATATTTAAGGTTATACTTGTTGCCCGCAGTATCAAAAGCCTGTACTTTAATTTTTTCAGCATTTAATTTATGGGTTATTTTTATCTTCTTGCCCTTCTCCAAATTTAATTTTTGCTCATATTTAAGTGGTTTTTTGGCTGTCTGGACATCTTTTTTATTTTTTTTGTCCTGATTATTCGTGTTACGAGACGAGAAGCGTTGATTTACTCTTTTCAGGTAGTCGAATTTATTATACAACTGCTCTAAATTAAGTTTTTCACTAAATTGCCAAGCACCCAAACTGGTAATATTATTCCCTAAACTGGAAGTTGTGCGTCCGGCGTCTTCATCATCCTCGGTTAAGGTACCTCTAGTCCAGGTGTATCTTCCATCGTATGAAACGTTTGATGTGATCCAGTTGAACATGGGTAGTTTATTAATTGGCACCGTATAATTTGCCGTAAAGTTCTGCTGGTAATCCAACGGAATACCTCCTTTAGCTAAACTTTGCAACACGGTATCTTTCCAATTCTGGTATTCGGTAGGGAATAGTTCCTTGTTTACCGGGGTATATCTTGTTTCCTGTATCTGCGCATTGGTAGCGCAACTGTAAGAGAACTTCAACCCTCGACTTAAATCGTATTTCAGATCAAACTTCCGATTCCATAAAAAGTCTTTACTACATGACAGCAGCGAGTTGTAAGGATCGGAATAGTTTATACCCAAATTATCATTATCCCGTAGCTGAACTTCAGAATATTGACGTGTTAAGGCCGTGCTATACGCCACGCTTGTAGGCAAATAGAACAGATTGAAATCGGTAATAATTTTGTATATAGGATTCTTTAATGCCTTTATGTTTTTAAACGGTTCCCAAGGTTTAGGTGATAACGTATAAACGTAAGCAATGGACGCTTTATAATCCTTGGTAGTGTTTCGTAAGGTTTCATAATCATGCTGATTCGACTCCGTGTAAGCATAGCTCAAAGAGAAGTTGGCCGGATCATAAGGCATTGGTTTTTTACTCTTTATATCTACTTTTACATTTGTAAGATTAAAACTTTTAGAGGTATATACCGTGTTTGAATAATTGTTTATTGAATCTTTTTCGGCCTGAGTGGTTGCATCGGCAAGCACATCACTTAAAAGTAAATCAGGATTCAACGGGTCGTATTTAGGCTTGGTTACATCCCTCGTGTAAGCATAGTATAATGGTATTTTTATCTTTGCTTTTTCGGGGAACAACTTTCCGACATCTATATTGGTTGATACATTTAATTCGGTGTAATCATCCATTCGCCTATCCGAAATGCGGGATTCTACACTACCAAACCCGGCCGTCTCCATTCTACCCGAGAGATTCACGGTGCCTAAATTGGCAAGATTCACGGTAGTTGAACCCAATGCGGCATAGCCCGATTTTTCGTTGAATCCGCTTAAACGTAATTCGTCCAGCCAAATTTCTCCCGACTTAGTACTCCTCGACTGATTTCTTACTCCTATCATTATATATTGAACATCAGACAGGTTGGGGGTTCCGATAACGCTTACCTTATTTTGGGCATTGTCGGGATCGTACTCTGAAAATAGAGTGGTTAATGAGGATTTAGAAGCGGCTCTTCTCCTATCGGTATTTCTATCTTTTTTCACCGTGGTAAAGAGGGATAACGGAAAATCGAACATATTGCCTTCGGGCCATACAATTTCCTGATCGGTAGTTGAATTATTAGAATAGGTTCCTGCCGGGGTTAATTTCAACGGTATTTGATATTCATAATAGTTTTCCGATAAATCCGAACCAACTCTAATAAAAACAGCTAATTCCGAATTAGTTAAGTTTGTAATATCATCAATAAATTTTTCGGCATGTACAAACATTTGCAACCGCTTATATTGTCTTAAATCATAAGTGGCAGTTTTATATACAGCTTTTGCATCTGCCGGAGCTAAGTTACTCACTTTTAATGCTAATGATTGTTCATTATCCAGCACCACCTGAGTCTGACTCGGATCTTGCTGCCGGGTAACCCCCGGAGGCAACACGTAATTCACGGGTTTTTTAGCTGAATTTTCCTCAATGCTTACGGTAGATACATCTAACGATCCAGTTGTTGCGGGGGGATTGGTTACATCGTATAGTGCTTTAGTATAATTAATCCAATCGCCCCTCACTAACTGCATGGTTGCAAAACGAAGATGCGTTTCATCTTGAAAACCAGTTAAATACATCCGCATAAATTGTATGGACTTATAGCCGCTGATAGAGCCTACAAAACCGGTATATTGTTTTACGGGTACTTTAAACTGGTACCAGGTAACAGGCTCTTTCTTTCCATTAGGTAATGACACTGTTGAGGTAACCTTATCCGTTATAAAATTTTGCCCCACCACCATTGCCGACGGTTTTAAATCCACCTTATACTCATAGTATCTTTCGGTCTGACTCAGGGTGTAATCCTGATTAATATCTTCTACATCGGGATATGTTGTTGCTGCTGTGGAATACGATTCAGCAGAAGACACCGGAGAGTTTCCTTCCAACCCGTTATAATGCTTGTAACGTTTCAGAATATTTAAGGTATCCGTATCATAATCAGACCCTCGATAATAATGGTAATTATCTCCTGCCGGATCATTTAAAGCTGAAAATTGATCGGATTTTAACGAATCTAATGCCGTGGCGGAAAGCTTGGATTTATATTGGGTTAAATAATCCTTATAAGTAGAAAAATTATATTCATCCTCGTTTCTCAATCCATCCAACCCTACATCCTGATATTCGCGCGCACTTGCATCATTGTCAAAGGCATAGGTCACGGTTTGAGTTTTAGGTACTCTTCCCCAAACCGTTCTTTTTGTTTTGGTGGTATCGCCATCGGCAGGCAATCCGTTTTCAAAAGCTTTTTTCCCGTCTTTTAAAATATCTTCGGAAATATCACCTAAATTAAGATACAGTTGTCCGCCGGTAGCATTCTTATTATAGATAAACGGATCCATCATCCAAAATTCTACATATTCAATATTCGCGGCTTCAAAATCCGTAACGTCCATCTTTCTCATAATACCACCCCAACGACTTTCGGGGTTCTTTAGCGAACCATCCGAGTTGATGTTTGTAGCATCCAAATTATAAGGGCCTCTTTCCTTGGGGTAATACGACAGGTTTAGCACGGTTAACGTTGTAGCTTCGGTAGATGTTGTTTCCTTGTTGGGAAACACCTCCGTTTCTTCCACAGTACGCACGTAGTGATTTGACTGCGCGTTTTTATCATTCTTAATGTATGAAGGAGTGGATGTAGTATTCGTGGTAAAAATAGGATCTACATTATACCAGGCCAACAATGCCCTATTTTTTCCATAGTCAACATTATTGGATAGGGTGGCTTCGGGAAACAGTTGTGAATTAGGAGTACTTGACAGTTTCCAAGAGTATGGATAATGAATATCTATTCCGGTTTTACTTGATTCAAAATCGTCTAAGTAAGAATATTGGCCGGTTGCAGAAGAATGACCGGGTACCAATTGAGCAAACTCACCGGCAAAAAGAAGCGTAGAAGGCTCTTTTGCTTTTATGGTAGGATATTTATTCAAAATATCGGTAAGCAGTTGCGACTCGGTTTTATACGAGGCGTTTAAGCCCCAAATGGTGTTGTTCGCAGGTTCTTCGCCGAAACTAGCCTTTGTGGTTAATGGCGTTTCGGAATAATGCATTATGGTTCCGCCTACACTGAAATCTTTATTGAATTTATATTCCAAATGAGTTCCTACCAGCGTTTTCCGTTCGGAACTAATGAGGGACTGATTTTCCAACGAAACACTGATTGAAGTTCCCGAATCCAATATAGACTGGTTCAAAATGGTAACGGTACCCATTGAATAATCCACGGTATAATCCACGTTCTCGGTTAAAGCTACACCCCCTGCGGTAACTTTAACCGAACCTGCCGGCACATTCATCGCGTTCAAATGAATTATGGATGAAGATGATCCTTTATATTTACCTTTTAACACAAACTTGTTCTTTTCTGAAAACTGCAATGCTTCGGTCAATGTAGAACTGTACAACTCTTGGTACACATACTTTGATGCAATATTGTCATCACCAATCGCTTTTTTCAAATCCGAACCAAATGGTTCCAACACGGGGAAAATAATACGTCCGGTGGAAGGGATAATTGTATATCCACTCACGTAATCAAAAACACCATCAGGCACCGCCTGATTTTGTTTATTCAAACGGTCGGCTTTCAACACCCGCAAAAGAGGTTTGTTTTTTATATTTCCTTCTGAAATGTAGGTTGTGTACACTCCCGTGGAATCATTTTGATATTCTACGTTCAGCTTAAATCCATCCTCTTGAATTTGAGTGGAACCTAATGAATACACGTTTTTCATCATCAAATCCCAACTTTTCACACTTGGCGAAAAACCTGTTCCTTTTAGCAATTTTAATACTAAACAATTTGGTGCATCAACATCGGACGCAAACTCACCGACTTGATACACCTTGCCTCCTACCGTGTATTCATACGCAACGGCAAGTACATCGCTGGCACTCAATTCACTTTTCAAGGAAATATAACCCAGTTTTTTATTTACGATATACTCGGAAGAGTCTAGCAAACGGGCACTTTCCATCACTTGATAATCTTCACCATCGTCAATACTCAAATCGGGTGTGTAGGAGTCACTCATCACCGTTGAAGCATCATCAACGCTACGGATGTTGGGCAAAGCAGTAATTTCATTATACAGGCTATTCGCTTTGTTGTACGGATATTTAGAGCCTGTTGAAACCCAATGAGTATTGTCCAACTTACTGGTTTCACCCAAATCCATGAAGCCTATAATATTTCGAGACTGGGATAAATCGGCTTTTTTATTGGTTACCCATACCTGTACTCTATTTATTGTGGTAGAGGAACTAACATTGGGCAACTTGCTCATCCCTGTCTCAAAATTATCTCTAAAATATTGAGCTAAAAAGAAATGCCTATATTCATCATACTTATCGGCATCTATCTGGAAATTAGTAGTTTGAGCTCCATTTTTGAGATTTACCGTTTTTGATTCCGATTCCTGCTGGCTGATAATTGACGACACGCTTAACCGTCCGAACTGAAGATCGGTTCTTATACCAAAAAGGGCGGTACTACCTTTTATCAATGAAGTATTAAGAGGCATACTTACATTTCCGGCTTCTATCTTTTTAATGATGTCATCTTCTTTTCCTTCATAAGCCAACTTGATTTTAGATTGGTCGAAATCAAAAGAAGATTCCGTGTTATAATTCAGGCCGAAGTTCACCCGGTCTCCCACCTTACCATTCACATTCAACTGAATTTTTTCATTAAAATTAAATATGGGTGAAGGATTTCTAAGTCGCTCGGAAAGCGTAGGGTTCTGTATCTTATTTATTTTAAAGCCAAATAAAAGTTCAGCCGAACCTTGCATTTTAACTTGAACTCCACCGGGACCAAAAATTTTATCGGCTCCACCGATATTAATTTGCATATCGGTAATTGAATTTACTTTTTTCTTATCATTATCCTTTTCTGTCCTTATTTTTTCTTTCCAGTAATTTCGCATGGATTCCCTTTGGCTGTAATCCAAATACTGCTCTTTATTCATGGTAAAGGGTGTAACCACATCCATGTTGCCAACCCTGGTTCTAAAATAATACAACCCTGTAAGAGGATCGTATTCAACATTGTCTGAAACGTTCGACGGATTTTTCAAATCCATCGGATATTTTTTATCTAGGTCTTCGTACGTGTCTAGTTTATTGTTTTTTACAGAAAAAGAAGCTTTAGTAGTATCGGCATCGTCAGCAGCAACATCCTCCTTTTTTTGGGGAGAAAAAGGGGTATCATTAATAGCCGGATCTAAAAAAGCCACGGCGTATGCAGTTCCAAATAAAACTACAAACGATAAGAGAACAAATATTTTTTGAAGTTTATTCAAAGCGATCTATCTTCAATCAAAAGATTTTTGATTCTTACTAATTTTCATAAAAAAAATGAAATCAAATCATTTTAAGAGCCATCTTAACAAGCTGTTCAAGCGTAATGTTAGGATTCTCCTTATAGATTTTATCTACTGTCTTTTGTGAAAGTTGCTGATTAAAGCCGAGCATTACAAGTGCGGACACAGCCTCTGATTTAATTGGATTTTCTTTTATGAAAATACTTGAATCAGAAGTACCCACTCGCCCAATTTTATCTTTTAATTCAACAATAATCCGTTCAGCTGTTTTTTGACCAATTCCTTTTACAGCTTTGAGTGAATTTACATTTCCAGACAAAATGATTTCTTGTATTTCCGGTATGGAGAGAGAAGACATTATCATCCGGGCCGTATTTGCACCAACTCCCGACACTGAAATAAGGTGCAAAAAAAACTCCCGCTCCGACTGGTTTAGAAAACCATATAATATATATGCATCTTCACGAATAACTTCATGTACATATAATTTAACGTTTTGCTTGTCGGCTAAATAAGAATAAGTTGGAAGAGAGATGTTTATATAATAACCTACACCTGCACTACTTTCTATAGTTACTGATGTAGGGCTTAGTTCCGCAATTTCCCCCCTGAGATATTCTATCATATCAAATTACTTTTATATACCAACGAAAATATAACGAACAAAACTAACAATTCTTGCTTTTAATCATTCGTTGTTTGCGGCATTTTTTGTTTATTTAAAGGTAATATTGATTTATTAATCAATGTTTTGCTTTTATACCGTTACGTATAAGCAAGGCGTCTATTGTGGGCTTCTGCCCTCTAAATCGCTTATAAAGAATCATAGGGTGCTCCGAACCCCCTTTTGAAAGGATGTTTTCTCTGAACGACCGGGCTGTGTTTGCGTCAAAAATTCCATTCTTTTTGAAAACGGAGAATACATCGGCATCCAGCACCTCGGCCCATTTGTAGCTATAATATCCGGCATCATATCCGCCGGAGAAAATATGATTGAATTGCACACTCATACACGTGCCTTGTATGCTTGGCAGTGTTTGTGCTTTGCTCCAAGCCTTCTTTTCAAATGCTTGTACATCTCCCGTAAAAGGTTCCTTTTGCGTGTGCCAAGCCATATCTAGGTACCCGAAACTTAACTGACGCAAGCATTGATAACCCACGTTAAAATTTTCCGAAGCCTTAATTTTCGCAATCAGTTCGGCTGGTATTTTCTCACCCGTTTTATAATGAACGGCAAAGCCGTCGAGGAAATCTTTCTCAGTAGCCCAGTTTTCCATCAATTGCGATGGCATTTCCACGAAATCGCGGTACACGTTGGTACCCGACAGGCTTTCGTAATTGCAGTCGGACAACATGCCGTGCAGGGAGTGACCAAACTCATGTAAGAAGGTGGTGAGTTCATCAAACGTCAACAAAGCAGGTTGTGATGAAGTGGAGCGGGAAAAATTCATTACCAACGAAATTTGCGGACGGCTGTCTACTCCATTTTCTTTCCATTGTCCCTTAAACTCGGTCATCCAGGCTCCGCTGCGCTTCCCATTACGTGGGTGAAAATCGGTGTAAAGAATTGCCATAAACTTACCCGTGGCATCATATACCTCAAAGGCTTCCACTTCAGGATGATAAACGGATATTTCCGTGTTCTTTTTAAATTGCAGTCCATACAAACGTGTAGCTAAACCGAACACACCTTTTTTCACGTTCTCCAATTCAAAGTACGGCTTCAATTGCTCGTCATTAACACTATACTTTTCATCCTTAAGCTTTTCGGAATAGTAGTTCCAATCCCAAGGCATTACCTGGAAATCAGCACCTTTTGATTTTGCAAATGCCTGCACATCTTCTATTTCGGACATCGCTTTAGGCTTATAGGCTTTGAGCAACTCGTCCAGCAAGTTGTACACATTCTTTTCGTTCTCCGCCATACGTTTATGCAGCGCGTAGGCAGCATAATCCTTATAGCCCATCAATTGAGCTACTTGTAAGCGTAGCGTTACTATTTTCTTTATCAGCTCCTGGTTGTCAAATTCACCACCCAACGCCTTAGTGTTGTACGCTAGATACAATTCGTGACGTAAATCCCGGTTATCGGCATACTTCATAAACGGCACATAGCTTGGGTAGCTTAAATCGAACAGCCATCCTTCCTTCTTTTTTGATTTTGCCTTTGTTTGCGCAGCCTCCAGTATATCAGCAGGGATGCCTGTAAGTTTGGCTTTATCTGTAACCAGCAGCTCGTAGTTATTAGTGGCCTTCAACACATTTTGTCCGAATTGCAATTCGGCTAAATCGAGTGCCTTGGTATATTCTTTATATTTTTCTTTATCGGCAAGGCTTAACTGTGCACCACTGCGCACAAAAGCATCGTAGGTATTTTCTAGCAACGTGTTTTGTTCCGGCGTTAGTTTGAGTTTTTTCCGCTCATCGTAAACTACTTTTACACGAGCAAATAATTTCTCGTTTAAAAATATGGTGTTGGAATGTTCGCTTTGTTCGGGAGCAATCTGTTCCGCTATCGAGTCCAACGTATCATTTGTCTCGGCACTGGTAAGATTATAAAACGCTGATTGAACTCTGTTTAAGGCTCTTCCGGCACGCTCCAACGCTTCTATTGTGTTGGCAAATGTTGGTGTTTGCTGATTATCGGCAATAACCTCAACCTCAAGTTTATGCAAACGCATACCTTCCCTAAAGGCAGGTAGGTAATGTTCGTTTTTTATTTTATCAAAAGGAATGGTTCCAAAGGGGGTATTATATTCGCTTAAAAAAGGGTTGCTATTTGTTTGAGCCATAAGTATTATCGTAAATAAAGAATTAATTATAATCAAGTTAAGTTTTTTCATATCTCAGGTTTCCTTTCTTAAAGCCATCTGTTTACAAAATTTCCAGTCCGAATTCGGAAACAAATTTTTTGAAGTTTTCATTATTTTCGGCCAATTCATTAAATATATCCTTGGGCAGCATCACCTTGTTTATTTCCTGGGTTTCATCTACCACTATTTGCATTTCTATCAAGTCGTTCTCCAACCCGTCGGCTAGAAATGACATCAACTGGCCTCTAAATTCATTTATCTCTTTTTCCTGAAAAGAATTATTTACCGTCACCACAAAAAGATTGTCAGCCTTCAACAGCGGGATGTTGGTTTGCATTGTGGTAGCCAAATGCACCTGTTCGGGAATACTCTTCGTGAAATCTTTCCATAAGCCTCGTAATTGAAGCTCTGTAAACGGTTTTTTTCTAGTAACCAGAGGTGTAACCGACGCTTCGGCCACCTCATCCGCTTTTACGGTTTTATTAATTGAAATGCTGCGAGGCAGTTGTATTTTTGGAGCCGCGGCAGTTGGCTTCTGACTACTAGCCTGTTGGGTTGCAACAGGTGGGGCTGCTGCCGTTGGGGTTGTTCCTCCATTTACCGGAGGAGGCACGGAAGCCGAAGCCGTACTTTCAGCAGGCGAAAATATCTTCTCCAGCACCACCGGAGCCTCATCATCGCCTAATTCATTTTTTTTTTTAGCCGAAAGTTGACACAATCGGATAAGCATAATTTCCACCAGCAAGCGTTTATTTTTACTCTGCCTGTAGTCTAAATCGCAATCGTTGGCTATTTTAAGTGCCTGATACAAGAAATCTACATCGCAGGAAGCTGCCTGCTTCTGGTATGCCTCACCTATGGAAGCTCCAACTTCAAGCAACTTGATGGTATCGGGATCTTTACACACCATCACATCGCGCAAATGGGCACTTAACCCACCCACAAAATGGCTTGCATCAAACCCTTTATTCAATATTTCGTTAAAGATAATCATTGCTTGAGGTACGTTGCCTTCTAAAAAAGCATTAACTATTTTGAAATAATAATCATAATCAAGTACATTCAGATTTTCAATAACATCTTTGTACGAAATGTTAGCCCCGCAAAAGCTAACCACCTGATCGAAAATAGACAGTGCATCACGCATACCTCCATCACTTTTTTGGGCTATTACGCTCAACGCTTCGGGTTCGGCGGTAATGTTTTCTTTGGAAGCCACATACTGTAAATGTGCTACGGTGTCGGCCACGCTAATACGGTTGAAATCATAAATCTGGCAGCGGGAAAGTATGGTTGGTATAATTTTATGCTTCTCGGTGGTAGCCAAAATAAAAATGGCATGCGCGGGTGGCTCCTCCAATGTTTTCAGGAAAGCATTGAACGCCGCCTGCGAAAGCATGTGTACCTCATCTATAATATATACGCTGTATTTACCTATTTGAGGTGGGATGCGCACTTGATCTATGAGCGAACGAATATCTTCCACCGAGTTGTTGGACGCAGCATCCAGCTCGTGGATGTTGTACGAACGCTGTTCGTTGAACGACACGCACGATTCGCATTCATTACAGGCTTCACCTTCGGCGGTTAGTTGTTGGCAATTTATCGTTTTAGCAAAAATACGAGCACAAGTAGTTTTACCCACCCCACGAGGGCCGCAAAATAAATAAGCGTGAGCCAGGTGATTATTTTGAATCGCATTCTTAAGCGTTGTTACCAAAGCCTGTTGACCCACCACAGAAAGGAACGTGGAGGGTCTGTATTTTCTTGCCGAAACGATAAAATTATCCATATTAAAATTTTGAAAGGCAAATATACGCAAAAATCATTAATTTTGCACGGCGTGTTAATATCAAATGACGTGAAAAAACTCAAGGCTTTTTATAAAATAATTAAACCGTTTATCAACAAATACACCATTACCATTGGTGCGTTCGCCCTTTTAATGTCTTTTGGTCAATACAGTTTTATTAATCGGTTCAAGCTTCTTCGGAACGAAACTGAGCTGGAAAAAGAGAAAAAACAGTATGACGATCAGATAGAAAAAGCCAAACTGGAGCTGCAACAACTGAATACAAATAAAAATAACCTGGAAAGATTGGCTCGAGAAAAATATCTTATGCGTAAAAAAAACGAAGATGTTTTCCTAATTCAAGAAGACGGGTCTTCACCCTCCGATAGTATTATTACTCATTAAAAAAACAAACCTTTAATGTCTTTAAAAATCAAAAACTACTTGTACTTATTTTTCGGAATTATCGTAATTCTTAGTATTGTAGCTTTCATTTATTCCCAACAATTCGCTTTATACACCTATGCTGCCGGAGCATTGGGGATGACCATCCTCCGGGTATCCAGCCTGTCTTCGGCCAAAGACAGCCGTGTGCGCAGGCTAAATAACATTCAGGCACTTTCAGCTATCCTTCTGCTAGGTGCCGCGTATCTTATGTACATCAAATTCTACGGATGGCTTATTGCCATCGTTATCTCCGCTGTAATAGACCTATATGTAAGCTTTCGCATGCCTTCGGAAAAAGAGAAGGAAACAGAAAAATAGTTCTATTTAAATCGTGCCTCGTCGTACAGTTAGAATATAAATCGCTTACCCCCAACTCCCTAAAGTGGGATACAAACAGTTTGTATTTTCACAAAGTCCCCTTTAGAGGATTAGTCGTAAATTTAAAATTCTTGTTCACTAACGAATGGGAAATTATTCTTTGAATTGGATTTCAACATTGCACATCCAAGTAAAAACAACAAAGGCAGACTGAAAAACAGTCTGCCTTTGTTGTTAATATTATATTGAAAAAAGAGTTACTCTCCTTTTTTCTTGTATCGGGCATTCAAAAGGTCTATTACTTCAGAAGTAATATCATATCCTTCTTTAGCATACAGCACATTGTCGTTCATCGTGTTGCTTAGTATCACCTGATATTTTCTTTTCTTGTTGTATTGCTTCAAAAAAGTATTGATCGTGTCCTTTAGTTGCTCATTCATCTTCTTTTGTTCCTGCATCAATGCCTGACTCAATTTACCATCCAGCTGCTCCAATTCCTGCCTACGTTTCATCAAGCGGGCATTTTCCTGCTCGGCACGTTCACGACTCAGAAAAGAATTGTTTTGCACCTTTTTCTGAAAATCGGCAGCTTCTTTCTGCCATTGATTCATTTGCTTGTTCAATTCCGCCTGCGAATGTTGGCTTTTAGCTAAAAGTCTTTCGTTTGCTTCCTTGGCAAAATTATACTTTAATAAAAGGGAATCAACATTAATATAAGCAATAGGGATAAGCTGATCTCTATTTATTCCTTTTGCATCTTTCCTGGCAGATGAAATTTCACCTTCTTCTTTCGAAGAATTACCAGTAAAATGCATAACATACAAAATGATTACGGCTACGACAAGAACTCCATTAATAACATACAATAGATACTGTTTCATCTATATATTTAGATTAAGTTAAGGTTATGCTTTATCACGTACAAAAAGAACCATTTTCAACACATACAAACTTACACATCTAGCAAAACATAAACGCAAAGATAAAATAATAACGATAGGTATTTCAGCCATCTTCTGTTATTTCTCAATAAAAAACACTAACAAATAGGCATTTTAACATCTTTTAATGGGTGTTTGCTAATAATAGAGAGGGTAGATTAATATCCTTTTTCAAAACATTTAGGTTAATTTTGTAAAAAAACAATTATGAACATACTTCATACCATCGAACCTCTGAACTGCTGGACTTATTTTGAAGAGATAACAAAGATACCTCGCGCATCAAAAAAAGAAGAAAAGATACGAAAATACCTCATTGATTTCGCACAAAAGGAAAAACTGGAATATGTGATTGACGGTGCAGGAAACGTAATCATAAAAAAGCCGGCAACGGCAAATCAAGAAAACAAACCCGCCGTAATTCTTCAAAGCCACATGGATATGGTGTGTGAAAAGAACAGCGACTCCACCCATAATTTCGACTCCGACTCTATCGATATATATATTGACTCCGATTGGGTGAAAGCAAAAGACACAACCCTTGGTGCGGACAATGGTATTGGCATTGCCATGCAGATGGCCGTGCTATCGGCCAAAAACCTTGAGCATCCGGCACTGGAATGCCTCTTTACCGTGGATGAAGAAACCGGGCTGTATGGCGCGAGTAATTTAGACAGCACCGTACTCACGGGTAAAACCCTTATCAACCTCGATTCGGAAGAAGAAGGCGAATTTTGTATCGGCTGTGCCGGTGGTATGGACACGTTGGCCGAACTCACGTTTGAAAAAGAGGAAACTCCTGCCGATTATTTTTTCTTCACCGTGAAAATAAGCGGATTACAGGGTGGACACTCCGGCGAGGATATTAATAAAGGAAGAGCCAATGCAATTAAAATTCTAAGCCGATACATCTCCATTTTAAAATCAAAGACCGACCTCCGAATAACCCGAATAAACGGGGGAAACCTTCGCAACGCCATCGCCCGCGAAGCCCAAGCCGTGCTTGCCGTTCCATTTCAAGATAAAGAACTGGTACGCGTAGAGGTAAATAACTATATACATGAGGTGGAAACCGAATATGCAAAAACGGAAAATCAATTAACCATAGATTTAGATTCCAGCGAAACGCAAGCTTTTGTATTCCCGAAAACGATTTCGGATAGACTGGTAAGGGCTCTACTGGATTGCCCGCATGGTGTGATTGAAATGAATGAAAGCATTTCTACTTTGGTTGAAACCTCTACCAATCTGGCTGCCATAAAGACCACGGACAAGGGTGTATTTATAGAAACCAGCCAACGCAGTGCTTCCGAATTGAAAAAGAAAGAAATATCAACTATCGTGGGTCACACATTTGCCAGCATCGGTGCCCGCGTTACCTTCGGAAAGAACTACCCCGGATGGGAACCGAATTTCGATTCGTCCATACTAAAGAAAAGCGAAAGCATATACACGGCGGTGTTCCATCAAAAGCCGATAGTAAAAGTAATTCATGCCGGGTTGGAGTGCGGGGTTATTGCTCAAAAATACCCGTCGTTGGATATGATTTCCTTTGGTCCCACCATTTTAGGAGCCCACTCCCCTTCCGAAAAAATCAGTATCAGTTCCGTGCAGAAATGTTGGGCATTGTTAACTGCCATCTTAAAAGAAGCTTAAAATGTGTTTTTGTCCATTTCAGCCTAAAAAAAATAAAATAAAACTTAAATAGAAATATCTTTGTTTTATCTAAAAATAGCTCAATAGAAAAACATGCTAAAAAGACTAAACATATACCAAGGCATACATATCACGGTGATTATTCTCATCGTGATGATAATACCAAGGCTCATCCATCTCGAAGATTTCGATTTGCATGGCACGTTAATATTCATAGGCTCTACCGGAGTTCACAATATGGTAATATGGGTTGTGTGTCAATACTTCCTTACTCACAAATGCATATCAAAAAACTCTCTCAAGGTTTTGCTTGCCATTATTTTCGGCACAATTATATCCACGTTAATTCAAATTATTAGTAGTTATTTATTTCCTTTTGAAACAGAAAATGCTCATCTCTGGCTGTCCACGTTAACAAAACAACAACAGCTTTTAATGTATCTCTTTAGAGGAAGTTCTTTTACCGGACTAATCTATTTCATTGCTTACAATATAAGTTTAACCGGGGAAAAGCAAAAAAACAAAATTGAGATAGAACGGCTAAAACAAGAAAACCTGGAAGCCCGGCTAAGCCTACTGAAACAACAAATAAGCCCGCACTTCCTATTCAACTCTCTAAGCACGCTGAAAACCATTGCACCCGACAATAAAACAAAAAACTACGTTATACAGTTGGCTAATGTATATCGCTACCTGCTGAACAATAAAGATTATCAAAACCAAAATTTAGTTTCGGTAACAGAGGAACTTACATTTACAAAATCGTACCTATATATACTTACTGAACGATTTGAAGAGGCACTGCAAATAAGCATAGAGGTGGACAAAGACCAAATGGGAAAATTTTTACCGCCATTAGCTTTGCAGATTCTTATAGAAAATGCAATCAAACACAATATCGTTTCAATGGACGAACCCTTGAACATAAGAATATACAACGAGGGGGCGGAATGGCTGGTGGTAGAAAACAACCTACAACTTAAAGTCTCGACGGAGGACAGTCTTGGTTTAGGTTTACAAAACATCAAGGATAGATATAAAATACTGAAAAACAAGGATATATCAATTTTACAAACAGCAGAATCCTTTATAGTAAAAATTCCATTATTAAATTAACACACTATGGATCAGGTTCTTATTATAGAAGACGAGATAAAAACCGGGAAGGAACTGAAAAACTTGATAGAAAGTTTGCGCGACGATTTAACCGTGGCAGCCATATCGCCATCCATAAAATCAGCGGTATCCTGGTTAAAGCAACACGAGGCTCCGGCTCTTATTTTTTCCGACATACAGCTGGCGGACGGGCTTAGTTTTGAAATTTTCAGACAAGTACAAGTAGAATCGCCCATCATATTTTGTACCGCCTACGATGAGTATGCCATTCAGGCTTTCGACGCGAATGGCATTGACTACCTGCTAAAGCCTATCGACGAGGAAAAATTAGTGCGTGGGCTAAACAAATACAACAAGTATTACCAACAGGATGAAAAGGAAACAAGCAACTATAAAAACCAACTGAACAACCTTTTGTCGGAAATGAATAAATCATACAAAAGCAGTTTGCTCATTTATTTTCAGGAAAAAATTATTCCCATAAAAGCCTGCGATATTGATTTCATTCACTCCGAAAACGGTATCGTAACCATTTACATGAACAATAAGCAACACTATTATACTAATTACACGCTGGAAACCTTGGAGACCATACTTAACCCCGTATTCTTTTACAAAGCGAACAGGCAATTTATTATAAACAGGCAGGCCATACTAAACATTGAGCACTACTTTACCCGTCGGCTGGTGGTAAAGCTCACGCAACCCGCCCCCGAATCCATCATCATAAGCAAAGTAAAAGCATCCGATTTCTTAAAATGGGTGGAAGAAAATTAAGCCCCTGTCAGTCAATTTCTTCTTTCAATCTATAAATCAAGGCCGTTCATCTATTCTTTTCTTTTTATAATAAAGACATTATATATATTTGTTTTCAGAAAATAATAACTAGCTTTTTCATAGCGATAAGAATCTCCAAGAATAAATTCATCACCGATTTATTTCTTGGAGATTTTTTATTTGCATTAATTCAACAATCATTCCGCCTTTTTCATCGGGTAAAAACGCACCTTCATCCACTTTATTATAGATGTACTCGTTTCAGATACTTACTTTTGGCAAAAATTCACCTTATGAACAAATTCACGATTTCAATTCTACTTCTATTTCTCTCGGTAAACATTATCGCGCAGAATTACACACTAAGCGGTACGGTTAAAGATGCTGAAAGTGGAGAAACACTTATTGGAGTAGGTATTAAAGTTCTATCGGCAGAACAAACAGGAGTAGTAACCAACGAATACGGATTTTACTCCATCACACTTCCACAAGGGAAACACACGTTATTTGTAGAATCGATGGGATACACTACAGATACCATTCGAGTGAACCTAACCCAAAACATTCAAAAAGAAATCAGTATTAAATCGCAATCCAAAGTTTTGAACGAGGTTGTTGTTTCATCTAAAAAAACAAATGAAAACATCACTTCGGCGCAAACCGGCTTGCAAAAACTGGATATGAAAGAAATAAACCTACTGCCCGTGTTGTTTGGCGAAAAAGACATTTTAAAATCTATCCAGTTACTACCCGGCATAAAATCCGGCGGTGATGGCGGAGGTGCCGTTTATGTAAGAGGCGGTGCCGGCGACCAAAATCTGCTGTTGCTCGACGAAGCCCCTGTTTATAATGCATCACACCTGTTAGGCTTTTTCTCCACGTTCAACTCCGATGCACTTAAAGACGTGTCAGTGTACAAAGGCACAGAACCAGCCCAATATGGTGGACGGCTATCATCCGTGATGGACGTGCGCATGAAAGAAGGAAACAAGCAGCACTATCAAGCCGAAGGAAGCATCGGGCTCATATCATCCAAATTAAGCGTGGAAGGCCCCATTGTAAAAGATAAAGGTTCGTTCTTCATATCAGGCCGAAGAACCTACGCCGATATGTTTTTACTAGCTTCCCCAAAGTACAAAGGCACATCGCTCTATTTTTACGACTTAAATATGAAAGCCAATTATAAAATCACGAATAAAGACGTGGTTTTTCTTTCGGGATACTTTGGCAAAGATAACATGGCTTTGAAAGACCTTTTTGGTATCAACTGGGGAAATGCCACCGGCACGTTGCGCTGGAACCATCTGTTCAACAGTAAATTGTTTTCAAACACCTCCTTCATCGTAAGCAATTACGATTACAATATAGATGTTAACTTTGGTGGTAGTGATTTCACTGTAAAATCGAACATCAACGACATTAACCTCAAGCAAGACTTTCAATATTACTTGAGCAACAGTAACACTCTGAAATTTGGATTCAGCAGCATATACCACACCATTATGCCAGGCAAAGTAACCGGAACCAGTGTTACCGACAAAACATTGCAAAATCAATACTCGTGGGAAAACGCGATATTTGTATCCGACGAATGGAAGGTTTACAAATGGCTGAACCTGAATGCCGGACTAAGATACAGTGCATTCAGCGTTTTAGGTGCAGGCGATTTCTATACATTGGACGACAACAAAAACGTGATAGACACCACGCACTACGGTTCGCGAAAAATTGTAAAAACCTATTACAACCCGGAACCACGATTCAACGCCAGCTTCATACTCAACGATGCCAGCTCGTTCAAAATAGCCTATGCGCGCAACGCACAATACCTGCACCTGATATCAAACTCATCCACCAGTAGCCCTACCGACAAATGGACAAGCACCGACAACAACATTAAACCTGAAACGGCCGATCAATATAGCGTGGGATATTTCAAAAACTTCAATAAAGACATGTTCGAGTCGAGCATAGAAATATATTACAAAGACATGAAAAACCAAATTGACTATAAAGATGGTGCCGACGTTTTATTCAACCAACAGCTGGCCACTCAGTTGCTTTACGGAATAGGCCGCGCCTACGGGATGGAATTTTACCTTAAAAAGAATGTAGGCCGATTTACCGGATGGATAAGCTACACACTGTCGCGCACGGAGAAAAAAATTGACGGAATTAACAACGGTGATTGGTATGCTGCAAAGCAGGATAAAACACACGACATATCAATAGTTGCCTCTTACAAAATGAGCAAAAAAGTAACCGTTTCGGCCAACTGGGTGTATAGCACGGGAAGCGCGGTAACATTTCCCAGCGGAAAATATTTAGTAAACGACCAATGGGTGTGGCTCTACACCTCACGCAACGGCTACCGCATGCCCGCCTACCACCGGTTGGACATCGGGGTAAACATAAAATTGAAAGAAAGACGCCACTACAGCAGCGAACTGGCCGTGGGCTTGTATAATGCCTACGGACGCGAAAATGCCTACGTGATAGATTTCAGGGAAGACCCGGATGATGCCACAAAAACTCAAGCCGTGCAAACAGCCCTTTTTAGGTTTGTGCCATCCATCTCGTGGAATTTTAAATTCAAATAAAAAACCGAACTAACATGAACAAAATATTAATATTCGCCATCATAAGTCTGGTCACCCTCTCCTCGTGCGAAAAAGTAATTGATCTGGATTTAAACTCCGTTTCACCAAAACTAGTTATCGAAGGCACAATTACCAACACAGGTATGCCCGACACCGTAAAACTGTCTAAAACAATAAATTTTCAAGCTACAAATGAATTTGTAGGCGTGGCTAACGCACTGGTAATAGTAACGGACAATACGGCCGGAATTATAGACACCCTGAGAGCCGATGCTAAACCCGGTTATTACATCACCTCCAAAATAATCGGCACGCAGGAACACCAATATTCCCTACGCGTAGTAAGCGAAGGAAAAGAATACACGGCCCAAAGCACCATGCCACAACAAGTGATGCTGGACTCCATGTATCAGGAAACCGAAACCATATTGGGTAAGAATATAATTTACGCGCGATGCCGATACACTGACCCGGCCAATCAAACCAATCAATACCACGTTAAAGCATATAAAAATAATAAACCATTAGACGACATTATAATATCGAAAGACACGTATAACAACGGATTGAACAAAACGTTCGACCTGGCAACAAGCGACGGTAATTCTAACAAAGAAGACAACATCGCGGTTGGCGATACTATTAAAATAAACTTTATGTGTATCGATAAAAAAGTTTACGACTATTTCAATAGTTTAGCACAAACACTGGATGCCAATTCAGCCGTTTTAGCCAATCCCCTTACAAATATTTCGGGAGGTTGTTTAGGTTATTTCAGTGCCCACACGGTGGAAACAAAAAAAATTGTTATTCAATAAAAAATTGTTAATAAAAATAAAAGACCAACACATAAAAGTTCCGTTTTAACACTATCTTTGCAGCCAAATTCGAGCATGAATAATGCAGCAAAACAAACGAAAAATCATTAACGATCCGGTATTAGGTTTTATAAACATTCCATCCGAATTTTTATATGACCTAATACAGCATCCTTACATGCAACGACTCAACAGAATCAAGCAGTTGGGTCTTGCCTCGTTTGTATATCCCGGCACGCAACACACCCGCTTCCTGCACTCAATCGGAGCCATGCACCTCATGACCGATGCCATAGCCCAACTAAAAGCCAAAGGCAACGACATAACCGACGACGAAGCCTCCGGGCTTTTGGCAGCCATATTGCTCCACGACATTGGGCACACCCCTTTTTCGCACACGCTGGAAAACGTGCTGATTAAAAATTTTAATCACGAGCAAATAACCCTCCTATTAATAGAACGAATTAATAAAGAATTTGGAGGAACGCTCCATACCGCCATTTCCATTTTCAAAAACGAATATCCGAAAAGATACCTGCACCAACTCGTATCCGGGCAAGTGGATATGGACAGGTTGGACTACCTGATTCGCGACAGTTTCTTTTCAGGAGTAGCCGAAGGCACCATCGGTGCCGAACGAATTATTAAAATGCTAACCGTAAAAGACGACAGCATAGCCATAGAAGCAAAAGGCATCTACTCCATCGAAAATTTCCTCATTGCCCGTAGGCTCATGTACTGGCAGGTATATCTGCACAAAACAGCCGTGGCCGCCGAAAAAATGCTTGTCAACATTTTAACGCGGGCTAAAGAACTATCAGCCCAAGGCACAACCCTTTTTGCCTCACCAGCCCTAAGCTTTTTTATCACAAAAAATATTTCCGACCAAAATTTCCCCGAAAACGAAGAAGCCATACAAAACTTTATACAGCTCGACGATTCGGATATTACAAGTGCCATCAAAGTTTGGATGGCGCACACAGACAAGGTACTATCCACCCTAAGCAACCATTTTATCAATCGGAAATTATTCAAAGTAAAAATCAGCGATACAGCCTTCAATCCATCAGAGATAGAAGACTTAAATAAAAAATATCAACAATATTTTTCAATATCGAAAGCCGAAGCCACCTATTTCTATGCCGAAGGGCCTATACAAAGCGACACCTACAACCCCAATGCCGATAATATAAAAATACTATATAACGACGGGCAGGTAAAGGAAATTTCCGATGCTTCGGACATGCTTAACACGAATATGCTATCATCAAGAACAACAAAATATTATTTATGTTATCTCCAGTTATAAAAGCCATACCGGCTAAAAAAAAATAAAGAAAAGCCTTGATACTGTGATTTAATATTTAATTCATTAAATTTGCACCCTAAATTTTTGAAAAAATGGAGTTTTCTGCAAAACAAATAGCTGAATTTCTGAAAGGCACTGTAATTGGCAACCCTGAAGTTCTAGTAACAAGTTTATCTAAAATTGAGGAAGGACAACCAGGCACCCTTTCTTTCTTATCAAACCCGAAATACACACACTATATATATACAACACAAGCCAGTGTAGTACTGGTAAATAAAGATTTTGAACCCGAAAAAGAATTACAAACTACCATTATAAAAGTAGAGGATGCATATCAATCGTTAGCATTACTACTTAACATGGTAGAACAAAGTAAACCTAAAAAAAGAGGGATAGATCCACTTGCATTTATTTCGCCTTCGGCAACTATAGGCGAAAATGTGTATATTGCACCCTTTGTATTTATAGGCGAAAATGCCGTGGTTGGGGATAATACACAAATTTATCCACATACTTTTATCGGTGACAATGTTAAAATCGGACAAAACACCAAGCTCTATGCAGGAATAAAAGTGTATGAAAATTGTGCTATTGGCAACAATTGCATCCTACACGCCGGAGTAGTTATTGGTTCCGATGGTTTTGGTTTTGCACCCGAAAGTGACGGATCGTACAAAAAAATTCCACAAATTGGCAACGTTATTGTCGAAGATGAAGTGGAAATAGGAGCCAATTCAACCATCGATTGTGCCACCATGGGGTCCAGCATACTTCATAAAGGAGTAAAGATAGACAACCTGGTTCATTTGGCACACAATGTAGAAGTAGGCAACAACACGGCAATGGCTGCCCAATGTGGCGTGTCAGGATCAACAAAAATCGGCAAAAACTGTGTTTTTGCCGGACAAGTAGGGCTGTCTGGACACATTACAATTGCCGATGGAACTATAATAGGAGCACAATCGGGCGTGGCATCATCGGTAAAAAAGCCAAACGAAATTTTTCTTGGCTCACCCATAATGCCCGTAGCACGAACAAGAAAGGTATATGCAGTAACCCGCAGCCTGCCCGAAATGCATGCCACGATAATCGAATTACAAAAAGAGATAAAAAACTTAAAAGAAACGATTAAAAACTTATAAGACAGACCAACGACCATTTATATCTATGGCAAATCAATCAACAATAAAAGAATCATTCTCGGTAAAAGGTAAAGGGCTACATACAGGACTAGACATCACCTTAACATTCAATCCGGCACCCGAAAATCACGGCATAAAAATCAAGCGAATTGATTTAGAAGGCCAGCCTATTATCAATGCCTTAGCAGAGCACGTAAATGGTACTACAAGAGGAACTGTTCTCTCTAAAGACAACATTCATATAAGCACAATCGAACACGTAATGGCCAGCTTATACGCCTTAGGCATAGACAACTGCCTATTGGAAGTAAATGCGCCCGAATTTCCTATCGTGGACGGAAGTGCCAAAATATTTGTAGAAGAAATTAGAAAAGTAGGGATAGAAGAACAAGATGCCGAAAAAGAATTCTTCTACGTGAAAGAAAGAATTGAATTTAAGGACGAGGAAACAGGTTCTTCACTTATCTTATTACCTGATTCTAAATTCAGTATCGACGTTCATATCGACTACGATTCACCCATACTATCCAACCAATACGCTTCATTAACCGATTTAAGTTTATTTGAACCGGAAGTAGCCGCGTGTCGCACATTTGTATTTGTAAGAGAAATAGAATTCCTTATTAAACAAAATCTTATTAAAGGTGGCGACTTAGAAAATGCTATCGTAATTTACGATAAGCAAATAGAAAAAGAAGAATTCGATCACCTAGCCGAAATAACCGGGTATAAATCAACAACCCCCGATCAGTTAGGCTACCTTAACGGCGACCTGCAATTCAACAACGAACCTGCTCGCCACAAACTGTTGGACGTAATTGGCGACTTGGCTCTTATAGGCCTGCCTATTATTGGTAAAGTAATTGCCACCCGTCCGGGACACAAAATAAATACCAGCTTTGCTAAACAGGTAAGAAAAACCATCAAACGACAAGAAAAGTTGGCTCCGGTTTATAACCCCGATCAGGCACCCGTATTAAACATCAATGACATAAAAAAATTACTTCCACACCGCTGGCCGTTCCTTATGGTTGACAAAATCATAGAAATTGGTAAAAACAGAGTAGTCGGAGTTAAAAACGTAACAGTAAACGAAACCTTTTTCAATGGTCATTTCCCCAACGAACCAGTAATGCCTGGGGTACTAATAGTGGAAGCAATGGCTCAAACAGGCGGAATTTTAGCCTTACAGGACATTGACGAACCCGAAAAATATTCAACCTATTTTATAAAATTCAATGAAGTAAAATTTAGAAATAAAGTAGTACCCGGCGATACGTTAGTATTCAGATTAGAACTGGCAGAACCTATTCGTCGTGGGTTGATACACATGAATGCAACTGCTTTTGTAGGAGAAAAGATTGTAACCGAAGCAGATTTCATGGCTCAAATTGTGAAAAATAAGTAAATTCAAAACATTTAATCTAACCAATCAATGTATAATTCATTAGCATCTGTCCATCCAGAAGCAAAAATTGCAGCAAATGTAACCATTGGACCTTTCGTTACCATCGAAAAAAATGTCGAAATAGGAGAAGGAACCGTTATTATGCCCCATGCAACTATCATGGAAGGAGCTCGAATTGGGAAAAATTGTCATATTTTTCCCTGTGCCGTAATCAGTGGAATTCCGCAAGATTTAAAATTTAAAGGAGAAGATACCGTAGCTATAATTGGCGACAATACTACCATTCGCGAAGGAGTTACTATAAACAGAGGAACTGCATCAAAAGGCAAAACGGTAATAGGCGAAAACTGCCTTATCATGGCATATTGCCATATAGGTCATGACTGTTTTCTCGGCAATAATATAATAATATCAAATGCCACTCAATTGGCAGGCGAAGTTACCGTGGACGATTATGCCACCATCAGCGGCGGTGTATTAATTCACCAATTCTCTCATATCGGAGCCCACGTGATGGTACAAGGTGGATCGAAAGTATCAAAAGACATTCCACCATACATTACTGCCGGAAGAGATCCTCTTTGCTTTGTAGGATTAAATTCAATAGGCCTACGCCGTAGAGGTTACGATATTGAACAAATTGATTGCATTCAGCACATATACCGACTTATTTATCAATCAGGATTAAATATATCACAAGCATTGGATCAAGTAGAAAAAGAACTACCCGAAAGTGCTGAAAGAACCTACATTGAAAACTTCATCAAAGAATCTCCACGAGGAGTAATTCGCGGAACCTTGGATATATAAAATCAATCAATAATAGCTATGGACATTCCGAAAAAAAATCTCAATTTCATTGAGCAAATAGTAGAAAATGATCTGAAAGAAGGTAAAAACGGAGGACGAATTCAAACACGTTTTCCGCCCGAACCCAATGGGTATCTACATATCGGACATGCAAAAGCTATATGCATGGATTTCGGAATAGCCGAACATTATAATGGAATCTGCAATCTGCGCTTTGATGATACCAATCCGGTAAAAGAAGACGTAGAATACGTTGATTCCATCCAGAAAGACATTCAATGGCTCGGTTACCATTGGGCTAACATTTACTATGCCTCCGATTATTTTCAACAATTATGGGATTTAGCTGTTAAATTAATCAAAGACGGCAAAGCTTATGTTGACGAGCAATCGGCCGACGAAATAGCCAAACAAAAAGGAACCCCAACTACGCCAGGCGTAGAAAGCCCATTCAGAAACCGCCCCATAGAAGAAAACCTTGCCCTGTTTGAAAAAATGAACACAGGTGAGATAGCCGAAGGAGCGATGGTACTTAGAGCTAAGATAGACATGAGTTCGTCCAACATGCACTTTCGCGACCCTCTCATGTATCGCATCATAACCGGGCATCCGCATCACCGCACAGGATACACGTGGAAAGCCTACCCGATGTACGATTACGCACACGGACAATCCGATTATTTTGAAGGCGTAACCCATTCGCTGTGTACCCTCGAATTTGAAGTACACCGCCCGTTATATGATTGGTTTATCGACCAGTTTGCAGACACGGACTACCGTCCGCACCAAAACGAATTCAACCGATTGAACATCACTTACACCGTGATGAGCAAACGAAAAATGTTGCAATTGGTACAAGAAGGAATTGTAACGGGTTGGGACGACCCTCGTATGCCTACTATCTGCGGGCTACGCCGTCGCGGCTATACCCCTGCATCCATTCACAGTTTTATAGACAAAATAGGCTACACCAAATACGATGGGCTTATAGATCTTTCGCTGCTGGAACACTCTGTGCGCGAGGACTTGAATGCCAATGCTACACGGGTAAGCGTGGTAACCGACCCTATAAAACTAATACTTACCAATTACCCCGAAGGCAAAACCGAAATACTGGAAGCCGGCAACAACCCTGAAAAAGAAGAAGCCGGTTCGCACGAAATACCTTTCACCAAAGAGCTTTACATCGAGCGGGAAGATTTTATGGAAGACGCTCATAAAAAATATTTCAGGCTCACGGTAGGTAATGAAGTGCGACTAAAAAATGCCTACATCATCAAATGTACAGGATTCAAAAAAGATGATAACGGGATTGTAACCGAAGTGTATGCCGAATACGACCCGATGACAAAAAGTGGAATGCCCGACAGTAGCCGCAAGGTGAAAGGAACCATCCACTGGGTAAGTGTAGAAAATGCGCTATCGGTAGAACTTCGCCTTTACGACAGGCTTTTCACGGTTGAAAACCTGAATGAAGAAAAAGAGAGGGATTTCAGAGAAATGCTAAATCCGAATTCACTTACCATCAACACAAAAGCCAAGGCAGAGCCGTGGCTGAAAGAGGCTAAACCGTTGGAGAATTTCCAATTCCAACGAATCGGATATTTTAATGTAGATCCCGATTCCACTCCCGATAAATTAGTGTTCAACCGCACAGTGTCGCTGAAAGACAGTTGGGCTAAAGAACAACAAAAATAAAATTCAAAATGCTCCGAGAAATCGGGGCATTTTTTTTGTATCCATTTTACTTAATTGTTGATAAAATTTACACCGAATACACTTTTATTCAAGCTTTTTCCGTTAATTTTGTAAAAATAAAAGAAGTCATGTATATGCCTGCTGAAGAAAATTTCGATAATATATTGCAACGCTACGAGCAATATATATCTACAAATCAAAATGGCTATTTTGATGTAGAGGAATTTGAGCAAATAGCTGACTACTATTTGTGGAAAGGCCGCACGAAAGAATCTTCGCGCGCCATTGAGTTTGGCTTGCAATTGCATCCCGACAGCATGGCTTTACAAAATAAACGGGCGAAAATTTATTCCGCCATGGGGAATAAAGAAAAAGCACTCCAAATTTTAAATCACAATGCGGATGCAAACGACATGGATACCATCTTGTTGAAAGGTGATATTTTGGTTTCACTCAACAGATTTGAGGAAGCCGACAATCTGTTTGCCAAAGTGTTGCAACAAAACGACCCCGATTTCGATTCCATTTGTTTGGATATAGCTTACATATACATCAGCGCGCAGTCGTTCGAACGAAGCTTAAAATATTTGCGCGAAGGCATTAGCTTTAACCCTGCAAACATCGATATATTATTCGAGCTGGCCTACTGCTACGAGCAAACCGGCCAATTTGAGGAAAGCATTGAAACGCATAACAAAATTCTTGACATACGCCCCTACTCCAGCGAAACCTGGTTCAATCTGGGGCAGGTATATTTCTTGCTTAACCAATATCAAAAAGCGGTAGAGGCTTATGACTATACTACCATAATCAACGAGAAAGACAGCACCGCGTGGCTGCAAAAAGGGCATTCGTTTTTCCAGTTGGAACAATACGAAAACGCCATCGACAGCTACCTCGTTTATTCCGGGATGACCGAATATAAAAGCAATGCCCTAGTTTATATTGGCGAGTGTTATGAAAAAATGGAACAATTTGATAAGGCCATAAACACCTATCAAGAAGCTATTGAACTTGACGAAACCAACACGGAAGGATGGACAGGCATTGCTATTTGCCTATTGGAAAAAGAAGAGTTTGACAAAAGCATCACCTACTCAAAAAAAGCGTTGGAAATCGATCCCGATTCCAGCGAAGCATGGGTGTACCTGGCTGAAGCTTACGTCAACTTAAATCAAAATGAAGAGGCCATAGAGTCCTATCGCGCATCACTCAACATTGAAAACGATCAGCCCGACACGTGGGTTGCTCTAGCCAATGTATATTTTGAACAAAATAATTATCCCGAAGCGTTGAGCTCTTACTTAAAAGCATACGAATTAAATTCCGAAACTGAAAATATAGACTTATTTCTATCCATTATCTATTTCAAATTAAACGATGTAGATCAATCGCTCCTCTTTTTGGAAGAAGCCATAAAACGTAGTTCGGATGCCACGAATATGTTTTTTGAAATATGCCCGGAAGCCATACCCAGCTTTGAAAACTACTTAAACAATAAAAAATAAATGCACATCTTCACTACCATCATCGACTGGTATATGTCGAACATGAATTATCTTACTATCATTATTCTAATGGCTATTGAAAGCACATTCATCCCTCTACCCAGCGAGTTGGTAATTCCACCCGCAGCATGGATGGCGGCACAAGGTGCGAGCAACATGAATATCGTTCTCATCGTTTTATTTTCAGCCATTGGTTGCACGCTCGGTGCTTTAATCAACTACACCCTGTCTATTTACCTAGGACGAAAAATTATATATAGCCTGGTGGAAACCAAAGTAGCTAAACTGTTTTTTATCAATAAAGCCAAGCTGGAACATGCCGAGGATTATTTTCGCGAAAACGGGAATACATCCACGTTTATCGGACGCTTGGTACCTGGTATCCGTCATCTTATATCCATCCCCGCGGGGTTGGCAAAAATGAATCTTAAAAAATTTGTTCTATTCACGTTTATGGGTTCCGCTATTTGGAACACAGTGTTAGCCCTTTTAGGTTTCTTCATTGCACGTCTGTTTCCTGAAGTTAAAACGGTAACTGAATTAACGGCCAAAGTAGTGGAATATAATCACGAAATTTCATACATAACGATTGCTCTTGGTTTGATTTTTGTAATTTATCTTGTCTTGAAAAAAAGAAAAAAGAAAAACGCGTTAAACAAGTAACATACCATGAAACAATTTGGCATTATAGGCTTTCCGTTAAGCAGTTCGTTCTCCAGAAATCATTTCAATGAAAAATTCGAGGCCGAAAAGATCGACGCTCGATACGATTTATTTCCACTTGAAAACATAGAGTTATTTCCAAGCCTAATAACTGAAAAAAGTTTCAGCGGCATGAATGTAACCATTCCCTACAAACAAGCGGTGATGAAATACTTGGACGGGTTGGATGAAACGGCAAGCGAAATTGGAGCCGTAAACGTGATTCAATTCAAACGTGAAAACGGCAATCAAAAAACCAAAGGGTACAACACCGATGCCATCGGCTTTGAGAATTCCTTACTTCCTTTGCTGCAAGCGCACCACACCAAAGCCTTAGTGCTTGGCACCGGTGGAGCATCAAAAGCCGTTGCCTACATCTTGAGGAAGAATAACATACCTTTTACCTTTGTGTCAAGAACTAAAAAGGAAGGCCAATATACTTACGAAGACCTCACGCGGGAAATAATGGAGAGTACGCCTATTATTATCAACTCCACGCCGCTTGGCATGTATCCGGTAGATAGCTGCCCGGACATTCCATACCAATACATCGGCAAGCAACATTTGCTATACGACTTGGTTTACAACCCAGCCAAAACGGTGTTTTTAGCAAACGGCGAAAAGCAAGGTGCTGCTATAAAAAACGGATTGGATATGCTTTACGGGCAAGCAAAAGCTGCTTGGGCAATTTGGAATGCTTAATAAAAAGGTATCATTATGAAAGGAATATTTTCTGTTCGCAACTTCTTGTTCTGTATGCTCATTTGCGTTAGCTTGAACGGGTCGGCGCAAAAGATTCCGCATAAACAGGAATTTTTGAACTTTTGGACGTTGTTCAAAAACGCACTTAAAAACAACGATGCCAAATTCCTTTTCAGCCACACACAGTTGCCATTCGATGCCGAAGGAATTTATTTCAACAGCGATGCCTCAATAGAAGACATAAAGGATAATCATGCCGGCGTGTATCCTGCTTACAGACCTGAGATGGAATTTGTACGCTTTGATGCCATTATGATTGAAAAAGAATATTCCTACATTTGGTTGGGATATTCCTTCGAAGACGATACTTTTTTCTATTGCTATAAACACATGTCACCAAGCTCCGACACCACAACGAAAACTTACGAAGAAAAATATTGGTTTATACAGGACAATAACACGTTTAAATTTTACAGAACAACGTTGGGTGTAGAGTAGAAAATGCACGAAACCAATGTCTTTACTTGAGTTTTAGAACAGAGAATTAGCATAATTTTAATTAATAAACGAAGAATTCACGTATAAAATCGCACATTTTTATTAAATTTGTGCCGTTTTTAAAATACACTTTATGGGAAATAATTTATTACAAGGAAAAAGAGGGATCATTTTCGGAGCCCTTAATAACATGTCCATTGCCTGGAAAGTAGCCGAACGTGCTGTTGAAGAAGGTGCAACAATCACCTTAACAAACACACCTATTGCTGTTAGGATGGGAACCACCAACGAACTAGGTGAAAAACTTAATGCCGAAATCATTCCAGCTGATGCCACAAGTGTGGAAGATCTTCAAACCGTATTTGAAAAATCGCAAGAAATATTAGGTGGAAAAATTGATTTCGTGTTGCATTCTATCGGAATGTCGCCCAACGTACGTAAAAAACGCACGTATGATGATTTGGACTATAGCATGCTTAGTACAACCTTGGATGTATCTGCCATTTCTTTCCACAAGATGATACAAGTAGCTAAAAAAATGGATGCTATCTCTGATGGCGGTTCTATTCTTGCACTATCGTATGTAGCTGCTCAACGCACTTTTTTTGGTTATAATGATATGGCTGATGCCAAATCGTTGTTGGAATCAATAGCTCGCAGTTTCGGATATATTTATGGTAGAGAAAAAGGAGTGCGTGTAAATACTATTTCCCAATCGCCAACCATGACTACTGCCGGTAGCGGTGTGAAAGGAATGGAAAACTTATTTGATTTCTCTAACAAGATGTCGCCACTTGGTAATGCTAATGCCGAGGAATGTGCGAACTATTGTATCGTAATGTTTTCCGACCTGACTAAAAAAGTAACCATGCAAAACCTTTTCCACGATGGAGGATTCTCCAGTATGGGTATGAGCCTGAGAGCGATGAACCAATACGAAAAAGGAATGGATGAATTTAAAGACGAAAACGGTAATATAATTTACGGATAAAAAATTGTAACGGTCGATGAATAATATTTCATCGACCGTTTTTCTACTATTAAAATATCATGTTATTAAAAATCTATCCCGAAAATCCTAATCCCAAAGAAATTACGAAAGTGGTGGAAACGCTTCGCAATGGTGGATTGATTATCTATCCCACGGATACTATTTACGGGTTAGGATGCGATATTTTTAATACCAAGGGGGTGGAAACGATCTGCAAATTAAAAAACATCGACCCTAAAAAAGTAAACCTTTCTTTTATTTGCTACGACTTGAGCCACATCAGCGAGTTCGCGAAAGTGAGCAACAATACGTTTAAGCTGATGAAACGGAATTTGCCGGGAGCTTTCACGTTTATATTGGAAGGCAACCATCATTTACCAAAACTCTTCAAAGAGAAAAAAACAATAGGTATCCGGGTGCCCGACAATAGCATTATAAGAGCCATTGTAAAAGAACTGGGGAACCCAATATTATCCACTTCGGTAAAAGACGCCAACAATCCTATTTCGGAATACATTACCGACCCGGAGCTTATCCACGAAAAGTTTGAAGAAACGGTAGATATGGTAATTGACGGTGGCTATGGCGAACTAGCACCTTCCACGGTAGTAGATTGCACTTCCGACGATTATCAAATCATTCGGCAAGGCAAAGGCATTTTGATATAAGCCATCAAACTACTACTTCACTTGTTTATACGGTGTTAAACCACCTGCTCTATATTCCACACGAAAGCCTTCACACCAATTTCCTGATTTAACTCGTCCATCTTTTTCACTTTCTCCAATAAAGCGGGAACTTGATCTTCGGGAAGAATTATCATAGCGGCAGAATTCATTTCGGGCCAAGTATGAGTACCTTGCCGAGGTAAACCATCCTTTGTGCCTCGCCCTTTTACATCTTGAAACCAGGTATAACCACGGATATTCAGTATATCAAATATGTATTCAACACGCTCGGTATTGGTTTGATTAAATACAATAAAAACTACTTTCATATTTTATATTTATTGTGAAATTTGAAAACTAATAGACAGATAATTATTCTCCGTAAGAGATTGATTTCAATAGAAAAAATGCCACAACAAGAAACATTTTTCTCGCAAAAGAATACATATATTTATCCCCTCACGTGGAATCGATTCTTTCCGTTTTGCTTTTCTATTGAGATATATTGCCTACGGTAAAAACACATTAATTATCAATATCCTTATATCAAATTCTCGTTAAATTATCTTATCTCATAAACCCGTAGGGTTGACATTATTATAGAGTTTCTGTTCTTCGTCGAAAGTTTCTTTATAATAATATCAATCCTGCGAATTTTGAATTTGAATGTCAAACACTTACTAACACTTTAGCAATAATTTATCTATTAACTACGAATTGAGATTTTTAAATTGCGCTCTCACTTTTTTCTGCTTGTCTCTTTCGCCATGACGGGCAAACACCGCGTACATGGTAGGTACAATAAGCAAGGTTACCAGCGTGGAGAAGGTAAGCCCCCCTATCACGGCAATAGCCATCGGCTTCCATATTTCGGAACCTTCACTGGTACTTAATGCCATAGGCAACATACCGAGAATGGTGGTACAGGTTGTCATCAATACCGGACGCAAACGAGATCTACCCGAAACGGCAATTGCTTCGTGCAATTCCAAATCACGGTCTCGCATCAAGTTGATAAAGTCCACCAGCACGATACCATTTTTCACCACGATACCAATCAGCATCACGGCTCCCAAGGCCGCTATCACGTCCAACTGCGAACGGGTGATAAACAATGCCAGCATAACCCCCGAAAAGGCAAACGGGATGGAGAACATGATAACAAAAGGCTTGGTGAACGACTCGAACTGCGAAGCCATCACGATGAACACCAACATAAGCGAAAGCAATATAAGCAAACCGATGTCGGAGAACGATTCCTGCTGATCTTCATAAGCTCCACCTACAGAAATCAATACATCGGGAGGAGTTTTCACCGTTTTTAGTTTTTCCTTGATAGCGGTGGCCAACGATCCTAGATCCTGACTACCAAACTTAACGGAAACCTTTACCATACGTTCTTTACGTTTGTGGGATATGTTGGGTGGCAACCATAGTTCTTTTACCTTACCCACTTCCTTGAGCTTCACTTCTTTGCCGGCAGGAGTCATAAAGGTAATGTCCTCAAGTGCCGATATAGAGTTTCGTCCCGATTCATCGTAACGAACAATAATATCATACTCGTCGCCATCCTCGCGGAATTCACTCGCGGTAAGCCCTGCCACACGGTTTCGCACACAATTTGAAACCGTTGCACTGTTCAATCCTAACTGGGCTAATTTTTCCCTGTCAAAATCAATTTGCAACTCAGCCTTGTCATCTTTTCGGTTAATCTGAATATCACGAGCTCCCTGAATGGTGGAAATTTTCGTCTTGATTTCCTGAGCTAACGCGTTGGTTGTATTAAAGTCGTACCCGTATATTTCCACATCCACGGTGTTAGATTGTTCCATACTCATCATACCTCCATTCGGGGTTACCGTGTAATTGATTACTTCGGGGTATTTATCCAAAATATCACGGAACTTATCGCCCATTTGCTCAATGGTTTCTTTACGCTCCGTTTTGCTTACCACCTTCACTGAGAAGTTAATAATATTAGTTCCCGTGGTGTTGAATATTGCGTCAAAACCACCCTTATCATCGGCTCCAGCACTGGTAGCCACGTATTCCATTTTGTCACCAAAAGTCTTTTTCAAATCAGCTTCAATGGCTCTTGCGGTTTTAGATGCTTCTTCCACCCGTGTACCGCGTTGCACTTCCACCATAGCCGTCATCGAACCTTGGTCGGCTTCGGGTATATTACCCGTACCGATACCAAACATTAACAGCAACGAAGTTAGAAATATTCCGGCTGCCGAAGCAATAACAATCTTTTTATGGTTTAAGCACCAATGCAATAACTTACCGTATTTATCGTCCATATTATCCAACATGGATACAATATGCTTTTGATGCCAATTCTTCTTTTCATTTTTTGGCTTGAGCTTCAATAATTTGGCCGACAACATGGGGGTAAGCGAAATAGCTGCAACCGTGGAAACCGTGATGGTGAGCGAAACGATGAACCCAAGCTGCTTGAACAGGATACCCATTTGCCCGCCTACCATAGTTAACGGAAGGAACACGGCAATAACCACCATCGAACTTACTATTACCGAAAGCCATACCTCGTTGGTGGCATAAATAGCCGCTTCGCGGGGGCTGCTCCCTCGCTCTATATGCTTGGTAATATTTTCGAGCACCACGATGGCATCATCTACCACCATACCGATGGCTATGGAGAGGGAGGACAGTGATATTACGTTGAGCGAACCACCCGTCATCTGCAAGTAGATAAACGCCACGATAAGCGAAACCGGGATGGTGAGCACTACAATAAACGTGGCTCGCCACCTGCCCAGGAAGAACAGGATAACAAATACCACGAACAGCAACGCAAAGTAAAATGCCTCGGACAAACCGCTGATAGAGTGCTGGATAAACACGGAGGAATCGAACACCTCGTGAAACTCAATGTCTTTTGGTAAGCTCTTTTTTATTTCACTGATTTGTTTTTTTACGTCTTTAGCCACTTTCACGGTATTTGCCCCTGATTGCTTGGTGACGTAAAAGAACATACTTTGCCGGCCATTTACCTTGGATTCCAACGCAACGTCTTTCAACGTGTCGTTCAAAACCGCCACATCTCTCAAAAAGATAGATTTGCCATTGTAATTGCCCACCACGATGTTGTTCATCAAATCGCTTTGCTTGAACTCACCCTCTATACGCAATTGATAATCCTCTTTACCCATGCGCACACTTCCGGCAGGCACATTGAGGTTTTCCGCTTTAATAGCATTTCCTATTTGCTCGATGGTTAAATTATACGCATCCAGTTTCTGAGGGTCGGCATTCACGTAGATAGTCCGCTCAGGTCCTCCCGAAAGAGAAATGGTTCCTATCCCGTTGATACGGTTAAGCGGATTCACCACTTGCTCGTCAATCTGTTTCTTCAATCCCTTATAACTTTGATTTGCCGTGATGGAATACATCAAAATCGGCATCATCGTGGTGTTGAACTTATAAATTGCAGGCCGGGTACAACCGTCGGGCAAGTCGTCCATAATCCGATCCAATCGGTCTCGAATATTATTGGTAGCCTCCGTCAAATCCGAACCCCATTCAAATTCGATGGTTACAATAGACATATTGTCTTGCGAGGTGGAGGTTATTTCTTTCAAATTGGGCACCGCACTCAAAGCCGTTTCCACTTTTTTAGTCACGTTGGTTTCTATATCCGCGGAGTTTGCCCCCGTGTAGGTAGTCAACACGGTAATTGCCGGCATCTCCATTTCGGGATATAAATCGATAGGCAACTTGCTAAACGAAAACAAACCGAATATGATAACCGCCACAAACAGTAGCGCGGTGGTAATAGGTTTGTTTACAGCACTTTTATATATACTCATTTTCCTTTGCTTTATTTCGGATTACATTCTAACTTCTAATTCGGGAATAGAAATTTAGTTTTTTTCTTTTAGTTTATCGCCGGTCAACAGTCGGCCTTGACCTTCTACCACTAAACTTGCGCCATCGGATATTTCGTTAGAAATGATTTCAACCCGATCATTGTATCGCTGTCCTAACCCAACAGTAACACGCTTGGCTACACCTTTGTCATTGATAAACACATAACGCTCATTGGATCCTTGGGTTTTCAACACCGCTTGAGCCGGCACCATCAATGCTTTTACCTGACCTAAATCAAGAGATGCACGGCAAAACATACCCGGTTTAAGGGCGTTGCCGGCGTTAGGCACCTTAATTTCCGCTTGAAATGTGTGCGTGGCAGGATCGATGGTTGGATAAATACGAATAATTTGTCCTTTAATCTTTTTATCGGGGAAAACATCGCATTGAATGGATGGCGATTGCCCCACCTTTACATTGGCTAAATAGGTTTCGGGCACATTGATGAATGCTTTTAATTGATTAACCTGAACCAACGACACGATGGCTGCTTTGCCTATGGATGTAACGGGTGTACCGGAATACATCTCTCCCGATTCCATGTATTTACCGGAGATAACACCGCTAAACGGAGCCCGAATAAAGGTATTGGTTTCCAAGTTATCAACGTTGGATTTCGCCACATCATATTGAGTTTTAGCTTGGTCATAAGCCTGTTGCGATACAGAACCCGACTGTAGCAAAATAGTCATTCTGTTTAGCTCTGTTTTAAGGTTAGCCAGTTGCACACGGGCTTGAAACAGATTGGTTTGATCCATCTCCACCAATATTTGTCCGGCAGCAACCTTCGAGCCCACCTCTACCTTTATTTTTTTCACCTTACCCGGTATATTTGGCACCAAATCCACTTGCTCGTAGGCTTCAAGCGTTGACGAAAAGTCCTGCGAGCGGGCTATCGATTGCACATTCAATGGGATTGTTGTTACCACCTGAACTTTTCTATCCTCCGCGGTTGTGGCTTTTTTGTCATTCTTTTTGTTGCAACCTGTTATACACAAAGCTATTACAGTGAGCAAAATAGAAAGTGAAAGTTTGATTAGTAGTCTCATAATATATCTGTATTAATTTTTTATTTTTTACCTAATAAATTATTTAGCTCGGCTTCGGCATTTAGCAACTGCAACAAAGATGATATATAGTTACTTTGAGCCAAAAGCAGGTTGTTGTTACCATTGGTCAAATCCAACCCGGAAGAAACACCTTGTTGATATTTTTTAGTAATGTTACCAAAAACACGATTGGACACATCGATGTTTTTCTTTTGGTTCAAATAATTTTCGTAAGCATTTCGCAGGTTAAATCGCAATTGTTTTTCTTGTACTGAGAGCTGATCCTTCAAATTATCCTTATCCAATTCCGCCGATTTCAGTTTCAGCTTGGCCTGTTTCACCTTCGAATAATTACCACCTCCTGTAAATAAAGGTAAACTTGCCGTTATACCAAACGTATTGGGTGGCTGGGTATCGAAACTGGATTGTTTGAATTTATCAGTGTACGAGTAGTAACATGAAACGGTAGGCAGAAAATTGGTTGCGGCCAAATTCACTTCTTTTTTGGTGAGTTGAATATTTTGGTTCATCAATACCATATCGTAACTATTGTCTGCAACAAACGGTTCCAGCATCAAAGATGAAATAGCCTCATCACGCACAAAACTGTTGAGCGAATCGGTTAGCACCAACTCTACATTGGCATTCACGCCCAATTGAAGCCGAAGCATATTATACGCAAGTTCGAGCTGGCGTTCAGATGTTTTCATGCTGTTTTCCATCGAAAATACCTCCACGTTTAATTGATCCACATTCGTTCTTTCGGTAACACCCGCCATTGCCATTGCTTCTGTATTTTTGAGCAGTTGATGAAGGTTAACTAAGTTCTCAGTTATTATTTTTTTCATTTCCTGCGTTACCAATACATTGTAGTATGATTGCGATACTTGTTGGATTACATCCAGTTCCGATTTTTTTTGGTTGCTTACGCTTATTTGCTTGGCTATTTTAGCTATCTGAACGCCGACAAAATAATTACCGCTAAATAGCAGTTGGCTTACTTGCAATTGTGCATTAAAGCTTGAAGTGAGCGGATACGACATACCAAAAATGTCAAATTTATATCCCATATAATTTTGATAATTGGAGCTTAATTTTACCTGTGGTAATCCAGCTGAAATCTGTTCCCATATTGATTTCTCGGTCAGGTCAATGGATATATTACCCTTCTGCAACGTCCGATTATTTTGCAAGGCGTATGTTTTTGCCTCATCAAGCGACAGTTTAAGGGTATTTTGTTGAGCTTGCACATTAAACGAGGATATACCAATGCACATACAAGCTAACCATAACCACAATGTCTGTTTGAATTTTATCATATCTATATTAATTTTTATTATTTACAAAACGGATAAAAAATACAGGATTAATTAACCTTGATTTCGACAGTTAATCTAATAGTGCAAAAATGAGAAATACCTTTATGTAAAAGAAAGATTTTTCTATGCAACGGACAAAAAAACCGATGAACTATGTGTTTGAACCGATGAAAGTAATTGATTATTTAATAAATTTAAAGCTTTGAAACATAAATTTTATTTTAAAAAATGTATTTATTCCCATTTTATAGGAAACATAACAGCCACGCGTAGTATCTTTGCACTACAAAAATTAAAAGTTATGTATTCTCTTTCAATCACACCAAAATTCGCAGATATTGACGGACTTGGTCATGTAAATAACACGGTATTACCGGGATGGTTCGAACAAGCCCGCAACCAAATTTACCGTTACTTCAATCCTGAATTCGATTTTAAAAACTGGAACCTGATTCTAGCCCGCTACGAAATTGATTTTGTTTCGCAGCTTTTTTACGATCAGGACGTAGAAATAAAAACATGGATCAGCCACATAGGCCGCTCTTCTTTTGAAGTGTATCAGGAAGCATGGCAAAACAACACCCTCTGCACCATAGGGAAAACGGTATTAGTTCATTTTGATTTCAAAGCTCAAAAATCGGCTAAGATTCCGCCCGAAATTTTGGAAGAAATGAACGAGCATCTTATCACGGCAGCCGAAATTCTAGCATCAAAACACA
Source organism: Paludibacteraceae bacterium (assembly GCA_031292565.1). Lineage (GTDB taxonomy): Bacteria > Bacteroidota > Bacteroidia > Bacteroidales > Paludibacteraceae > JAFGVL01. Next base: position 77,408 of record JARLGW010000011.1, on the reverse strand, counting down.
ACAACAAGAAAGCTTAGGTAAGCATAGATATTTATTTTAAAACACAAAATGTTGTTTGCTCTAAAAGCTAAATAACATTTTGTGTTTTAAACATTTTCCATTATTTATTCTTCCATCTTTCCAACCGGGGAAGACTCAATACAAAGAATTTAGCAACAAGCCTAGGCATTTTCATCTCCACCATTTTTTCCACGCAGAAAGCTTGCATTTCTTTTACCGTGAAATCGGGAGTTGTAAACTTACCACCTTGATAGCAGTAACTACAATATAATTCGGATTTGGAGCCATCGGCTTCCGTGCCTCCTCCTTGCGGATCTTGCTTTAACGGCATACCGCAACTTTGACAAATTTTGTTTTTTTTCGTTGCCATAGTTTTAACATAAATGTTTATCTTCAAATATAACAATTAAACATCATACTCAAAAAAACATAAAACAAAAATCCCTACATCAAAAAAAGATGCAGGGACTTCTATGAAAAAAAACTAGTAAAACTTTATTTTAATTGTTGTTGATGCCAAAATCCACCAGTAAAAGTAAAGTGGCCGGAGGAACCCTAAACTCCATCCGAACCACTTTGAACAAACAACACACTTCTTATATATTATAAAACCTCTATTTTAGGCACACAGCGACAAGAGTAGAGTAATAGAACCAAACTTTGCCTTTTGTCGATAAGACAGGGAAACATAAAAAGACACGGAACTGTTTTTTGAAAATTAGTTTTGTTTAACGTCCTGACAAAAAAAATCCCGACACCTACGAAAGGCATCGGGATGAAATATAATTTTAGCGTTCTAATCCTTTAAATCAGATTTTTTTCTTTCAAACACTTTTCCATTTCCATTTGCACTTTCAACGCTTCGGTTTTGGCAGCCCGTGCAAAATTCTTCGTATTGTCGGCATAAATAATTTGGCGGGAAGAGTTTACCAACAAACCACAATGATCGTTCATACCGTATTTTACTACTTCGGCCAAACTGCCACCTTGCGCACCAATACCGGGCACTAACAGGAAGTGTTCGGGAATGATGGTACGAATATCACCTAGCATTTCGGCTTTGGTGGCACCTACCACGTACATCATATTTTCAGCATTTCCCCAGTTTTGAGAAATTTTCAGTACACGCTCAAATAAGTGGTCGCCCGTTTCCTCATCCTTGATAAACTGGAAGTCAAAAGCCCCCTTGTTGGAAGTCAACGCGAGCAGCGTTACCCATTTACCTTCGTAAGTCAGGAATGGGGTAACCGAGTCCTCTCCCATGTATGGAGCTACCGTTACCGAATCGAAATCCATGTTGCCAAAAAATGTGCGGGCATACATGTTGGAGGTATTACCTATATCGCCACGTTTGGCATCAGCAATAATAAACTGGTCGGGATAGTTGGTGCGAATATATTCCACCGTACGTTCCAGCACTTCCCAGCCTTGCAGCCCAAGGCTTTCGTAAAACGCCAGATTTGGTTTGTAGGCCACACACAAATCCGCCGTGGCATCAATAATGGCTTTGTTGAAATTGAACATCGCGTCATCTTCTTCAAAAAGATGTTCGGGAATTTTAGTAACGTCGGTATCCAAGCCAACACACAAAAAGGATTTTTTGCGCTTAATATTTTCAAATAATTCGTTGTAAGTCATAAACGTGTTTGTTTTTGTAATTACTTTTTCTTTGCAGGAACTACAAGATGTTTCAATACTTTATTCTCTTTTGCAATAGGGTCGGTCTTCGTTATAGTTAAATCCATTTCAGTATTGTCAGCATTAATTTTCACCCTGTATTTATCGTCTGCCAATCTATCAAGCGTACCCTTGGCAAGACTCACCTTCATGTTGGCAATTTTTCCTGCATGTCCGGTCAACTGAAAGCTATACAAACTATCCACCGTGATAAAGTCGCCCCATGTTGCCATTAAAAAGACATCGGACATCAGTGCTATTTTTTGCGTTTGAGCCGGTTTCTTTATTTGTGCCAAAAGGGAAACGGACAACATGAATGCCACGAAAACAAAAATCAGTTTTTTCATCGTTCTCTTCTTTTACTATGCTTTATAATTCCGATTCTTTCAGTCGTTCCGAATTTTCGGCAATAATCAGTTGATCTATCACCTGCTGAATATCTCCATCCATAAACGAGGATAAATTATATATGGTGTAATTTATACGGTGGTCGGTAATACGCCCTTGCGGATAATTGTAGGTACGGATTTTGGCAGAACGGTCGCCGGTGGAAACCATTGTTTTACGGCGGGCAGCAATGTCGTCGATATATTTTTGGTGCTCACGGTCGTAAATCAAGGTACGCAAACGCGATAATGCTCGCTCCTTATTTTTCGGTTGGTCGCGCGTTTCGGTACACTCTATAAGAATTTCTTCAATGGCATTTGTACTTGGGTTTTTCCACATGTAGCGCAAACGCACGCCGGATTCCACCTTGTTTACATTTTGCCCTCCGGCACCTCCCGAACGGAACGTGTCCCACTTTATTTCACCTTCATTTATTTCCACGTCAAATTCGTCAGCCTCAGGGAGCACAGCTACCGTGGACGCCGAAGTGTGTACACGTCCTTGCGTTTCGGTGGCAGGCACACGTTGCACACGGTGCACGCCCGATTCATATTTAAGGGTTCCATACACGTTTTCGCCCGAAACCATGAGGATAATTTCCTTGAAACCTCCGGAAGAGCCTTCTGTGAAACTGGTTATCTCCATTTTCCAGCCTTTTGTTTCGCAATATTTTTGATACATGCGGTATAAGTCGCCGGCAAAGATGGCGGCCTCATCACCCCCCGTACCACCACGAATTTCCACGATGGCATTTTTGCCATCCTCAGGATCTGTCGGGATAAGTAGTAGTTTGATGCCCTCTTCCATCACCGGAAGTTGTGGTTCCAGCTCATCCAATTCGGCTTTAGCCATTTCGCGCATGTCGGGGTCGGTTTCCGTGTCCAAAATTTCTTTGGCTTCCTCAATGCCCCGTATCATGGCTTTGTATTCTCTTTGTGCATCAAGGATTCGTTCCAAATCCCGATATTCTTTATTTAGCTTTACATAGCGTTTTTGGTCGGCAATCACTGCCGGGTCGGTAATCAGGGTCGATATTTCCTGAAATTTATGTTCTAATCCCTCTAATTTTCCTAATAATACGTTTTCTGCCATATATATGTTAATTGTTATTTTTTTTCATTCCTATTAAATAGGTACTTGTAAATTTATTTTTCGACATGAGGAATATAGTACCTAACGTTACACACAAAAGAACGGCATCCATCGAATAATGCAGCCATAATTGGCAACTGCCCCCCATCATGTAAATAATTTGATGTACGGTAAGCAACGGTATTATATGCCACAAATATACACCAAACGAATTAATACCCAACCATTGCAACAATTTTGAATTAAACCAAGGCTGTTGCATGGCTTTTTTAAACAAAAACAAAACTAAAGCAACATTTAATTCAAAATAATTCAGTATAAAAAGAACTGGTTGCGATTGATAATAATAAAGTGCTACTCTACCGGCAAACCCTACTAAAATAAGTGATATACAAACTTTGTTGGACAAAGTAATAGGATGTTCTTTCAAATACAATCCGCCCACAAAAAAAACATAGTGCTGCGGACGATAGGCATAGTAAAAAAAATCTCTAATCACCTTCAAAACAGGTTGCTGTACACCCGAATCGAGATTATACTTCATCATAACGAGCCAAAGCACGGAAACCACCGCACTTATTACAAATAATTTTCCAAGCGAAAGCCCCAACCGCTTCGCAAACCAGGTGGTAAACATCCAACTAAGCAACCCGCATACAAACCACAAGTGGTAATATGGGCGAATGAGGTTAATATAGATAGGTTGGTTCTGTTCTCCATCTTTAAAATCTCCATAGTTGATGTAAAGCCAATACAATAAGACGGCCAGCAACCAGGGGAAAATAAGACGTACTTTGTATTTTGAAAAAAGTTCGGTAAATGACACTTGCCTATTGTACACGCTGCTGAACATATAACCCGAAATAGCAATAAAAAGTGGCATATGAAAGCCATAAATAAGCCATCGAGTAAAATTATCCTCGACATGGCCGTGTATAAGATGCCCTATAACAACCAAGATAATTAAAAAGCCTTTTAAAAAATCAAAATTCGGATTGCGCATTGTGTGTGTCGTTCCTCTAAGTATCTATAATTATTTTTTGTCGTGAAATTTATCTCTTTTCCAATTTTTGGGGTTATCCGAAATGTAATCGGCTATCCGCAAATAATCCACATAATCGCGTATAATGTGTTCGTAATAATTGCGTTGCCACACAGAATATCCGGCATGTTTTGTTACCCCGATTTTAAAAACCCGAACAATTGACCCAATGGTTTTGGATGTGCCCGTGTACATGGTTGTGCATAAATAACGTATTCGTGCAAAACTACGATTGGGAAAATTCAATTATTTTCTACAAAACACAATAGTTGATACGGAACAAATCCATATCAACTATCGCATGTTTTATTATGTCAGCTATTTATTAGCTTCGATCCATTTTTTCGCGTTTACAAAAGCTTCAATCCAAGGGGTTACCTGGTCTTCATTTTTGCGGTTAAGCGGATAGTAAGCCCATTGCCAAGGGAAGATGGCACGTTCCAAGTGCGGCATCATAGCCAGGTGACGACCGTCTTTCGAGCAGATTCCGGCTACATTGTAATCCGAACCATTCGGGTTAGCCGGGTAATCTTCATGTGTATAATTGGCAATGATGTTGTATTCGCTTTCAGCCTTTGGCAAGTGAAATTTTCCTTCTCCATGAGCTACCCACACGCCTAATTTACTACCGGATAGGGAACCAAACATCACCGACTTATTAGATGGGATGGTAAGGCCTATAAAGTTCGATTCAAATTTGTGCGAATCGTTATGCAGCATGCGTGGGCGTTCGTCGTGCTCAGGGTTCAGCAGGTTCAATTCCACCATCAGTTGGCAACCATTGCAAATACCTAAGCTTAACGTGTCAGGGCGTGCATAGAAGTTTTCCAAGGCTTTCTTGGCTTTCTCGTTGTACAAGAATCCGCCTGCCCATCCTTTGGCCGAACCCAACACGTCGGAGTTGGAGAATCCGCCGCAGAACACGATAAGATTTATATCCTCCAATGTTTCACGTCCAGAAATCAAGTCAGTCATGTGTACATCTTTCACATCAAAGCCGGCCAAGTACATGGCGTAAGCCATTTCGCGTTCGCCATTAGTTCCTTTTTCACGGATGATGGCGGCACGGATACCTGATTTTCCTTCTCTATCCTGCGTAATGCCGTATTGTGAAAATTTGCCTTTAAACAAACTGTTGAAGTGAAATTGAAGCGGCTGCTTTTTATAGTTTTCAAAACGAGCCTCGGCACAGCAAGCTCCACTTTGTTTCCTATCCAACAGGTATGAGGTTTTGAACCACAAGTCGCGCAGGTAATCGATACCAAATTGGTAGCTTACGCCGTCTTTGGATAGCATAACATGGCGTTCCTCGCATGGTTGGCCTATAATGGCATAACCGATACCGTTTTCTTCCAATATTTTTTGCACCTCGTGCTTGTCGCTCACTTGAATTACAATACCGGGGTTTTCGGAGAATATAATTTTTACCAAGTCGGTTTCTTCTATGCCATCCAAATTAATGGTAAGCCCACCTTCTACATTGCCGAAAGTCATTTCGAGCAAGGCGGTAATTAAACCTCCGGCCGAAATATCGTGTCCCGCCAATATCAAATTTTTATTGACTAATTTTTGAACTGCGTTAAAAGCATCGTGGAAATATTCAGGATATTTCACGGTTGGCACTTCATCACCCAGCTTATTGAGCACCTGACCTAAAGCGGAACCGCCCAGTTTATGAGAGTCGAACGAGAAATCGATATGGAAAATGGTTGTTTTGGTATTGTTAACCAATACAGGACTTACCACTTTTTTTACATCGGACACTTCGGCTCCGGCTGAAATAATAACCGTTCCGGGTGAGAATACTTTGTCATTCCCATATTTTTGAGTCATGGAAAGAGAGTCTTTTCCTGTGGGAATATTGATACCCAACTCGCAGGCAAACTCGCTACACGCTTCCACGGCTTTGTATAAACGGGCATCTTCGCCGGGATTTTTACAAGGCCACATCCAGTTGGCACTTAAAGACACACTGCTCAAGCCTTCGGTAAGCGGAGCCCACACGATGTTGGTCAACGCTTCGGCAATGGCCAAAATTGAACCCGAACATGGGTTTACAAGGGCTGCCAACGGTGCATGACCGATAGAGGTGGCTATTCCGGCCTCTCCTCTGTAATCCAACGCTACCACACCACAATCGTTGAGTGGTAACTGAATTTCTCCAGCGCATTGTTGTTTGGCTATTTTACCCGTTACGGAGCGATCCACCTTGTTGGTCAACCAATCTTTACAAGCCACGGATTCCAATTGGAGCACTTGCTCTATATATTCGCTTATCTTGCTCTCCTCTGTTTTAATCGGAGCATATTTTTCTTTAATCGTATTGTCGGTAATCACCGTGCGAGGTGGTTTGCCAAACATGTAATCCAACGGAATATTAATCGGACATTTACCATCGGGTTGCTCAAATACAAACTGCATGTCGCCCGTGGTTTCGCCCACCACGTACATCGGAGCGCGTTCGCGTTCGGCAATTTTACGCAGATGATCTATATCTTCTTCTTTCACTAGCAAGCCCATACGCTCCTGGCTTTCGTTTCCGATAATTTCTTTCGCCGAAAGAGTTGGGTCGCCGATAGGCAAATTACCGACCTCTATTTTTCCTCCGGTAGCTTCCACTAACTCTGACAGGCAGTTCAAATGCCCTCCTGCCCCATGATCGTGGATAGATACAATAGGGTTAATATCGCTTTCAGCCAAGGCACGAATTACGTTGGCTGCTCGTTTTTGCATTTCGGGGTTGGCACGTTGCACGGCATTCAACTCGATAGAATTGGAGTATTGCCCGGTTTCAACTGACGACACGGCTCCTCCACCCATACCGATACGGTAATTATCGCCCCCTATCACCACTACTTTTTGTCCGGTTTCGGGTGTGCCTTTCAAGCTGTCGCTCATTTTGCCATACCCTACGCCCCCAGCCATCATAATTACTTTATCGTAACCGTAAGTTTTATCGTTTTCAGCATGTTCAAAGGTGAGCAACGAACCGCAGATAAGAGGTTGCCCGTATTTGTTACCAAAATCGCTGGCTCCATTGGATGCTTTAATTAATATTTGTTCGGGCGTTTGATACAACCAGTTGCGAGGAAATGTGGATTGCTCCCACGAGCGACCTTCCTCGGTACGAGGATAGGAGGTCATATACACAGCCGTTCCGGCAATAGGAAGAGATGCTTTTCCTCCACCCAGGCGGTCACGAATTTCGCCCCCGGTTCCGGTAGCAGCACCGTTGAAAGGCTCTACCGTGGTAGGAAAATTATGTGTTTCCGCTTTTAAGGAAATAACGGATTTGAATTTCTTTACTTCAAAAAAATCGGAGGTTTCAAATGAAGCGGGTGCAAATTGTTCTATTTCAGGGCCTTCGTTAAAAGCCACATTGTCTTTGTAAGCTGACACCAACCGATTCGGATTTTCATCCGAAGTTTTACGAATTAGGTTAAACAACGAGCTTTCTTTTTCTTTTCCGTCAATAACATATACGCCGTTGAAAATTTTATGACGGCAATGCTCGGAGTTCACTTGCGAGAAGCCGAACACCTCACTATCAGTAAGTTTACGCCCCAGCTTTTTACCTGTTTCGTTCAAGTATTCTATTTCATCCTCGCTCAGAGCCAAGCCTTCCTGCTTGTTGTAAGCAGCAATATCCTCAATTTCAAGAATTGGTTCAGGTTGCTTTTTTATGGTGAAAACATCTTGGTCCAACCCGTTATACATGCGTTGTAGCATAGGGTCATGCGTTGTATTTTCATCCTGGGCAGGAAAATATTCCTCTATACGAAGAATACCGTTAAGCCCCATGTTTTGGGTTATTTCCACGGCATTGGTACTCCAAGGGGTAATCATCTCCCGGCGTGGGCCGACAAACCAACCATCCAGCGAATCGCTATTTAAATAGCTTGCATCGCCAAACAACCAAACTAGCTTATTAATATCCTCTTGTTCAATAGCTTTAGCAGCATCCACAGCTAGGATACTTTTTTCCTGAGTTCTGAAAAATAGAATCATGTTTTTTCCAAGAATGAAGGGTGAGATTTATTTTGATGGCAAAGGTAAAATTTTTTGACGGAATGTAAAAGATTGTCATACATGCTTTTTACATATAGCAGAATATCTTTGTTTTTAGTTTTATTAACATTTTATAACTACCAGTGACATAGAAACTTATTTCTAATTCCAAGAAAAACAGTTTTATTTGCAGAATTATTAATCTATATAAAACTAAATGTCTATGAAAAAAATCTTTACTACAACATTACTAGTGTTAATTACATTAACTTCTTTTGCTACCACTAAGAAAATTGCGTATGTATCAACCGCTACACCTAAAGTAAATGGTGATAGCTTGATTCGTAAAGAATTAGCAAAAACGTACACTATTGTAGATGTAAATGCAGCAACTCAGGATACAGCAACAGTAAGAGCTGCCTGTCAAGCCGACTCCATTGACATGGTTTTGGTAGCTGAACCGTTAAGTTCAACAGCCACTGGCATACTTGGAATTCAAGGTGTTAAAAAACCGGTATTGAACATGAAAGTGTTTGCTTATAAAAAAGCCGCTGCTGCATGGAGTTGGTCATCAAGCACCCTTTGGGGTGAAGACGCTGCTGCATTAACCATGACTATTGCCTCTGGAGAATCAAGTCATGCTATTTTTACAGGTTTAACTTCTCCTATTTCTATTATTTCACAAGTAGGAACCTCAAAAGGTATTGATTATGCAAATATCACGCAATCTTTATTGACTGCTGGGACGCTAACACAATTATCAACTATCACCGGAGGAACAAACACCTGTATTTTAGAAATTGCCGCAGGCTCAACCATGTTGAATGTAACAACATCAAAAAGTTTTTCTTTTCCTAAAACGTATATTCAATTTGGTATCAACACCCTATCTCAAGGTTATTTAACTAGCGACGGGTTAAAATTACTTGTAAATATCTGCAATTACTTAACTACCTCTACACCTACAAACATTAAAACAGTAAGTTCGGAGTCTGCATTTAAAGTAATCTCATCAGCAGGTTCTCTTTCTGTGCAAGTACCTGCATCCGGTACCGTAAAAGTTATTTCTATAAGTGGAGCTTTAGTTGCACAAAAAGTTGTTAGCTCAGAAGCTTCTTTCAGTTTACCTCAAGGCACTTACGTTGTTCAATACATTTCAGAATCAACAACAACAGCTAAAACTGTAATTGTAAAGTAATTTGAATTATCTATAAAACAAAAAAGAGGCAAAAAGCCTCTTTTTTGTTTTTACTCCAGCCTGAATTTATTTAAGATTGTACTTCAGCCCCACCGAAACATCCAAGGTATTTAGGCTGACATGGCTATCACTATCCAGCGAAACCGTTTCGGTTGTAGTACCATCGTCAGTTTTATATTTCGATAGCTTGGCTACATTAAAACCCAGCTCAACGCCTAACGCGAAATTTTTAGTAATAAAGTAATCGTAACCAAGGTTTGCAAAAACACCAACCTGATGACCTGTAATGGTAACATCCGTGGTAGAAGGCGCAGCGCCCTTATCTCGATAAAGCGTATAACCTACACCTAGATTTGCATACAAAACATTTCGTTTATCATTAGGCAATATGTAACGGTAACTTCCATAGGGACCAAAATATTGGATCCACTCCTTATCGCTAATAGTGCCGGTAGTAACCGTGCCATCTGTGCTTGTAACCGAATAATCATCAAGGCTGTTGCTGGAATTAAAACCGTGATATTTCATCCCGACACCCCAACGCTGATTAAAATAATAAGTAACATCGGCAGCATAGTTGAATCCGTTTTTCAGACCATTCAGGTAGGAGGACAAATCGGAGGTTATTCCGCTAGGGTTTTTAGCTATCCAACGGCTATACCCACACTCCAAGCCAAAACGCCAGCGGGAAGGCTTGTAAATACTATCCATCTGAACATTGGTTAATTTTGCAGTTTTATAAAAACCTCGTTCAAAATATTTTACCTGGCTCATTTCCAATTTGGAGTCCGTTACCTGTCCCTTATCTATATGATTATAATACAAGTAATTATCCGTCGTGTTTAATATCTTGCATTTAATAGAATCACCTTCCTTGGTGACGATTAAATCTTTAGAGAAAACAGAAACAGAACACCCGAATACGAATAAAAGAATCCATATTTTCTTCATTTTATTTTCATTTTTTAATTTCATAACAGTCTTAAATATTTCTCAGAAGTTAGTCTTACCAATGGTTAATATTCATTTCTCAATAAAAGCTTGTAAAAAAAATTCTACGACAAAAATAAAACTATTAATTTCAAATTTCACCAAAAAGAAAGTTAGTATTTTGAAAAACTCTAATTTATTGTTTCTTTTGTGACTTAATTTCATTTAATGGCATAAAAAAAATCGATACCCATGAAAAAAATAATTTTTTCCTCTTTATTATTGATACTCATTTTCTCTTTCTGTTGGGGACAACATGTAGTATTTCTGAAAAACGGGGGAATACTAAAAGGACGTGTTGAAGGTGGTTCAAAAGACACCTTATACCTATCGTTGCTAGGCAACAAGCTGAAAATAACATACAACGACATTAACGTGGTTTACTTCAACGACAGCATGGTTTCGGTAAATGCAAACTACAAATTCAAAGATCAGGTATCGGTAGCAACAGCACCCAACACAACAATTCCAGCCAATACAAGTGCAGCCGCAACAGCATCTCCACAAGCGGTTACAGCTATAGCTACGGTGCCAGTTGCAGCAACACCCGTGGTAGCAGCAAAAGCAACAGCTATTGATACCACAAAAAAAGCCACTCCTACTGATACCGCGAAAACTACGAAAAAAGCAACGGCTCCCGACACTGCAACTATCCCCGTAGCCGTGCCAGCCCCTGTAGTAGTTACAATGACAATACCTACACCCAAAAAAGCACCGGTTGGCGTAGACGCAAAACAAGAAGGCAAGATAAAAGGTATCATTTCTTACTACATAACCAAAAACAACATAAGCAAACCCGATAGTGGTGCGCAGGTTTTAATCGTTGACTCAACTAACGTACCTCAATTCGATATAGCAGCCGTAGATACTTTCCTTTTCGGAAGTGCTTACCGCGAAATAGCCAACCAATACAAGCTAACGGGTGATAAGGTACCCGACGAAATAACCGAACAACTTAAAGGGTGGAAAGTGGCGGACGATGATGCTTTTGATAAGATAACGCAACGGGCGGACAAAAATATAACCTTGCTGAAAAACTCAGGAGCCATACAAAATCTCACCGTCGATAAAAATGGATTTTTTAATATCACCACAAAAACGGGCATTTACTATGTGCTGATTTCATCGGAAAAAGCAAAGGGTAATAACCTGATAGAAAAAGACGGCAAAGTGTTTTGCAAAAAAATAATGGTAACGAAAGAATTGGATGCAATTGTAAAAAACTCTTTTGATGTGTACTAATATTGCACACTTTTGCAAAAAATGTTTACTTTTGCGCCGTCAAACTTCTTAAATTAGAAACAAAAATGAAATTATTAGAAGGTAAAGTGGCTATTATTACCGGTGCTGCAAGAGGTATTGGTAAAGCAATAGCATTAAAATTAGCAAGTGAAGGAGCGTCCATTGCATTTACAGATTTGAACATTGATGATAACGCGAAAGCAACCGAAGCCGAAATAGCAGCTTTAGGTGTAAAGGCAAAAGGATACGCGTCAAACGCTGCCAACTTTGAAGATACACACAAAGTGGTTGCCGAAATTGTAAAAGATTTTGGACGTGTGGATGTGTTGATAAACAACGCGGGTATAACCAAAGACGGACTAATGATGCGTATGAGCGAACAACAATGGGATGCTGTAATCAACGTGAATTTAAAATCGGCGTTCAACTTTATCAACGCTTGTACTCCTATCATGATGAAACAAAAATCAGGTTCCATTATCAATATGAGTTCGGTGGTAGGGGTAGCCGGTAATGGTGGACAAGCAAATTATTCAGCTTCAAAAGCAGGGTTAATAGGGTTGGCAAAATCTATGGCCAAAGAATTAGGCTCACGCGGTATCCGCTCTAACGCGATAGCTCCAGGATACATTGAAACCGAAATGACTCATGCGCTCACCGAAGAGCAACGTGCCGGATGGAATGAGAAAATTCCAATGCGCCGAGGAGGTACTCCCGACGAAGTAGCTAAAGTAGCTTTATTTCTCGCATCCGACCTTTCCAGCTATGTGAGCGGACAAGTAATTAGTGTTTGCGGTGCTTTAAACACATAGAATTCAAAAACCAACATACGTAAAAAAGACCGTTTCTTAACAAAAACGGTCTTTTTTGTTGTTTATCAAAACAAGACTCTCGCCTTATTAATCTATTCGTTCCCTAATCTTGAAAAAATAATTAAAAGTTTTATGCTTTACGACCTAAAATAAGTAGAATTGTTATCTTTGTGAAATTATAAAATTTGCATATTACTCTATTCATGTAGTTTACCGTAAATTTATTTCTCTAATTCATTATAACAAAACAAGATTTCTACAAAACATAAACAAAAATCATGGGATTTAATTCACTATTAACCAAAATATTGGGAAACAAGTCCGATCGTGACTTAAAGGAAATAACACCTTATATTGATAAAATAAAAGCCGTTTATCCTGATATAGAAAAACTTTCAAACGACGAATTAAGAGCACACACGCAATTGCTCAAACAACGAATTGAAGAGGCTATTACTTCCGAGAAGAATCGGATATTGGAACTAAAAGAGGAAATAGAAAACACGGATATAGACCACAGAGAAAAATTTTACAACGAAATAGATAAGCTTGAAAAGCTAATCACGGAAAAATCGGAAAAGGCATTAGACGAAATTTTACCCGAAGCTTTTTCTATCATTAAAGAAACCGCCCGCAGATTCAAAAACAATACTGAAATTGTTGTTACTGCTCAGGACTTCGACCGAACATTGGCTGCCGAACATGATTTTGTTAGCATTGATGGGGACAAGGCTATTTACCAAAACAGTTGGACTGCCGGGGGTAATCTCGTGACATGGGACATGTGCCATTACGACGTACAGTTAATTGGTGGTGTGGTACTACATAAAGGTAAAATATCCGAGATGGCAACAGGTGAAGGTAAAACACTGGTTGCTACACTTCCTGTATTTCTTAATGCACTTACCGGAAACGGTGTTCACATCGTTACAGTGAATGATTATTTAGCAAAACGTGACTCCGAATGGATGGGGCCTCTCTATATGTTCCACGGGTTAACGGTGGATTGTATTGATAGACATGAACCAAACTCCGACGAACGACGCAAAGCTTACGAAGCCGATATTACTTTCGGAACAAACAATGAATTTGGCTTCGACTATTTGCGTGACAACATGGCCACTTCGCCACTCGACTTGGTGCAACGCAAACACAATTACGCTATCGTGGATGAGGTCGATTCCGTATTAATTGATGATGCCCGTACACCACTTATCATATCAGGTCCCATACCGAAAGGCGACGACCAAATGTTTGAAGAACTACGTCCGAAAGTAGATAAGTTGGTAAACCTACAACGAACATTAGCAACCAACTATCTGACCGAAGCCAAAAAGCTAATGAAGTCAGACGATAAAAAAGAACAGGAAGCTGGAGCTTTAGCTTTATTCCGTTCGTTTAAGGCTTTGCCTAAAAACAACCCATTAATCAAATTTTTGAGTGAACAAGGCGTTAGACACACGTTAATTAAAACAGAAGAATATTACATCGCGGAAAATAACCGTAACATGTATATTGCTACTGATCCGTTATACTTTGTTATTGATGAAAAAAATAACACAATAGAGCTTACAGATAAGGGTATTGATGCTCTAACAAAAGGGTCGGACGATGCTCGTTTCTTCATCCTTCCCGATGTGGGAAGCGAAATGGCTGAAATAGAAAAATCAGCAAATTCCGATGATGAAAAGCAACTGAAAAAAGATGAATTATTACAACGATACGCTGTAAAATCGGAAATACTACACACCATCAACCAGTTATTAAAAGCATATACCCTGTTTGAAAAAGACACCGAATATGTAGTTATTGATAACAAGGTGTTGATTGTTGACGAGCAAACAGGCCGTATCATGGATGGCCGCCGTTACTCCGATGGCTTACATCAAGCCATTGAAGCCAAAGAAGGCGTGAAAGTAGAAGCCGCCACCCAAACTTTTGCAACCATCACGTTGCAGAATTACTTCCGTATGTACCAAAAATTAGCCGGTATGACCGGTACTGCCGAAACAGAAGCTGGTGAATTTTGGGACATCTATAAATTGGATGTGGTAGTGATACCAACCAATCAGGCTATTTCTCGTAACGACATAGAAGACCGCGTGTATCGAACCAAACGCGAAAAATACAACGCAGTAATAGATGAAACAATAGCACTGGTAGAAGCAGGTCGCTCCGTGCTAGTAGGTACTACCTCCGTGGAAATATCCGAGTTACTTAGCCGTATGCTTACGCTGCGCAAAATAAAACACAACGTGTTAAATGCCAAGCTACACCAACGGGAAGCCGAAATTGTAGCTCAAGCCGGGCAACCGGGTACCGTAACCATTGCCACCAACATGGCAGGTCGTGGTACCGATATTAAACTATCGCCTTCGGTAAAAGCATCAGGCGGTTTGGCTATTATAGGAACGGAAAGACATGAATCTCGCCGTGTGGACAGACAGTTGCGTGGTCGTGCCGGACGTCAGGGCGATCCAGGTTCATCCGTATTCTACGTTTCGTTGGAAGACGATTTGATGCGTCTGTTCGGTTCTGAACGTATTGCTGGTGTGATGGACAGACTCGGTTTTGAAGACGGTGAAGTAATCCAACATTCTATGATTTCACGTTCTATCGAACGAGCTCAAAAGAAGGTGGAAGAAAACAACTTCGGTATTCGTAAACGATTGTTGGAATACGATGATGTGATGAACTCTCAACGTGAAGTGGTTTATACAAAACGCCGCCACGCTTTAATGGGCGAACGCATCGGGGTGGATATTTCCAACATGATTTTTGATTCCGTTTCGGAAGTTGTGGAAACGTATCATAAAGAAAGCGATCACGAAGGCCTTGCTCTCGATGTACTATCAACATTCAGTATTGACATCCCATTTACCGAAGATGACTTTAAAGGACAAAAACTATCGGAATCAATACATAAACTAGACGTGGCTGTTCTTGAAAACTTCAAGCGGAGAATGGATAAACTAGCCACGGTAGCCAACCCGGTAATTAAAGAAGTGTACGAAGACCGAGGTCACTTATACGAAAATATTTTGATTCCTGTTACCGATGGAAAACGGACGTTCAACGTAACAGTGAACTTAACCAACGCGTATAAAACAGAAGGAAAAGAACTGATTAAAGCTTTTGAAAAAGCTATTCTACTTTACGTTATCGACGAAGCTTGGAAAGAACATTTACGTGAATTGGACGAATTGCGCAATTCCGTTCAAAATGCCACTTACGAACAAAAAGATCCGTTGTTAATATATAAACTGGAGTCGTTCAACTTGTTTAAGGAAATGATTTACACCATCAATCGCAAATCATTATCCACACTTATGAGAGGGAAAATTCCTTCAAACGAACCCGAACAAGTGAAACAGGCAGAACAAGAACGCCGACAGGATTTCAGCAAATACCGTACACAAAAAGCCGAACTTTCGTCAGCTCCCGAAGATCCCTCAAAACAAGATACACGGGAACAGGAAAAAACTCAACCAATTAGAGTTGAAAAAAAAGTGGGTCGAAACGACCTTTGCCCATGTGGAAGCGGTAAAAAATACAAGAACTGCCACGGCGCAGGTCATGCAGAATAAACGATAATACATAATTAAACCATTATGCTAAATTACATCACCTGGAATGTAGATCCTACTATTTTTACCCTTGGGCCAATAAGTGTAAGATGGTATGGCTTGATGTGGGGTATCGGGTTTCTAGTGGGATATGAAATCATTCTTCGTGTATTTAAAAACGAGAAATGTCCCCCCGAATGGGCTGATAAAATATTTATCTACATGGCCGTTGGTACCATTACAGGGGCAAGACTTGGTCACTGCCTTTTCTATGGCCCGTGGTTCGACAGCTATAATGCCGCCGGCAAGATTTTAGAGGAAGGCTATTTAAGCCATCCGCTCAATCTGCTGAAAATTTGGGAAGGTGGATTATCTAGTCATGGAGGAGCTATTGGTATCATGGTATCCATGTATTTATTCAACCGGAATGTGGCAAAAAAAGGCTATATATGGATTTTTGATAGGCTGGTGCTTGCAGTGGCATTCACCGGGGCATGTATCCGATTTGGTAACCTGATGAATTCTGAAATATATGGCGAGCATACCACTGCTCCTTGGGGATTTATTTTCGTGCGGAATGGAGAAATATTGCCTAGCCATCCTACTCAAATTTACGAAGTACTCTATTGCTTACTAGCCCTTGCCGCCACTTCCTATCTATATTGGAAGAAAAAAGGGTACGAAAAAAAAGGGTTAATATTCGGTGTGTTTTTAATTATCATATTCTTCACCCGTTTTCTACTGGAATTTATTAAAAACGAACAAGAAGCGTTTGAAAAGAACATGCTGCTGAATATGGGTCAATGGCTAAGCATACCATTTATTATATGGGGGGTATGGTTAATCGTTCATGCTTTACGCCAAAAACCGACAACTGTTTAAGGTTCAATTTATATTCACCATATATTATTTTTCCACTATGAGGATGAAAAAGTTAGCAGATGAGATTTATTATGTAGGTGTAAACGACCGTCACACCCATCTTTTTGAAAACATGCTTCCCCTACCCTATGGGGTTTCATACAATTCGTATTTGATTGTAGATGAAAAAACAGCATTGATAGACACGGTAGAAATCAGTTATTCTGAAATCTTTATCGAAAAGATTCAAGCCGTATTACAAGGCCGTACGCTCGATTATCTGGTTGTGAACCACATGGAGCCCGATCATTCGGGGTCAATCAAACAAATTAAACGCATATTTCCCGACGTTCAGATTGTAGGCAATGCCAAAACTTTCGGCATGATAGAAGGATATTATGGAATAACCGATAACCTGCACGAAGTTAAAGAAAAAGATAAATTATCGTTGGGCAAACACGTGTTGGAATTTATCATGACCCCTATGGTTCATTGGCCTGAAACCATGATGACTTTCGATTTAACTACCGGAACGCTATTCTCTGGCGATGCCTTCGGGTCATTCCGGGCATTAGATGGAGGCGTGTTGGATTCCGAACTTAACGTGGGCGATTTTTGGGAAGAAATGCGCCGCTATTATTCCAACATTGTAGGAAAATACGGAAACCCGGTTCAAAAAGCCATTCACAAATTTGCCAACGTGCAAATAAACATGATATGCTCCACCCACGGCCCGGTGTGGAAAGAGAACATCGCTCAGGTAATATCTATGTACGACAAGATGAGTCGCTACGAAGGAGAAAACGGGGTAGTTATCGCCTACGGTTCCATGTATGGCAACACCGAGCAGATGGCAGAAGTGTTAGCCAATTATCTCTCGGACTATGGTGTGAAAAACATTGTGGTTCATAACCTATCACGCACCAATGCTTCCTTTGTTATCAGCGATATATTCAAATACAAAGGATTAATAATAGGTAGCCCTACTTATAGCAACGAACTCTATCCAGAAGTTTCTAGCCTGTTGATGAAAATAGATACACGGGACATTAAAAACAGAATCTACGGGTATTTCGGTTCATTTACTTGGGCTGGAGCGGCGGTGAAAAAGCTTCATGCTTTTGGTGAAAAAATGGACTGGGACGTGTGCAGCACTGCAGTAGAAGAAAAACAAGCATTAAAACCCGAACGATTTGCAGAGTTGGAGCAACTGGCAAAAGAAATGGCCGAAAAGCTAGGATAAACATAAAAGGCTATTATGTAAAGGAATAGCCTTATCCCACCAACTAGAAGCAATATATTTTCGATATTTTCCAACAAAAAAGAAACAGGATTGAATTTTATATTTTATTTTTGACAGAGAATAAGATACTTCCTCAAAACATATATTAGTATGAAGCGTATAATAATTATTTTGATTTCTACTGTTTTTTTATTCTTAGCGTCGTCCTGTAAATCAGGTGGTTGTGGATGTCCTGGCGGTGCTGGTTATCCAAAACACAACACATCGGAAAATATAACTCAACCCGTCAATAATCGGATTTAAAATCCATTATAAGAGAAAAAAGCTACCGTTCCCTAGTGAAAATTGATTTTCCGTAAACTTTAACTCCAATCGGTTGTTATAATATATGAAAAATCTACTTTATTATGAAACGGACCAAAATTATAGTACTACTTGTACTATTAACTCTCTTATTAACAGGATGCTTTCCTGAAAGAATTGTTTGCCGCACCAATTCCGGCTTTAAAACAGCTCCATCATCAGCTCAATATTCCGCAACAACAAGGAATAGTTTCTCTTGGTAAAGTTGGCTGCAAAATTTTAGAAGTTTCGGGTTCTGCGAAAAAAACAAATGAGATGTATCCTTCATCGAATCAAAACAATGAAGGAATATGTTAAATACGGAAATTTTTCTTTAAAAGTTTCCGTATTTTTATGTTGTAGAACAATAAATTTGTATTTTTGTTCTGTTTTCATTCTAACTTAATTTTAAACCCAATTAATAAAATGATTAAAGTAGGTATTAACGGATTTGGCCGCATCGGTCGTTTAGTGTTCCGTGCAGCTCAAGAGAGAAAAGACATTCTAATTGTTGGAATCAATGACCTTATTGACGTAGAATACATGGCTTACATGTTGCGCTACGACTCTATCCACGGTCAATTCAAAGGAACAGTTGAAGTTAAAGACGGTAAATTAGTTGTTAACGGTAATGCTATCCGTGTAACTGCCGAAAGAAACCCAGCTGACTTGAAATGGAATGAAGTAGGTGCTGAATATGTAGTTGAATCTACAGGATTATTCCTTACTAAAGAAAAAGCAGAAGCTCATATCCAAGCCGGTGCTAAAAGAGTCGTTATGTCCGCTCCTTCAAAAGACGATACCCCTATGTTTGTTTGCGGTGTTAATACCGATACTTACAAAGGTGAAACAATCGTATCTAACGCATCTTGTACAACCAACTGTTTAGCTCCTATTGCTAAAGTATTGAACGACAAATTCGGTATTGCTGATGGTTTGATGACTACAGTACACTCTACTACAGCTACTCAAAAAACAGTTGATGGTCCATCTATCAAAGACTGGAGAGGTGGTCGTGCTGCTTCTGGTAACATTATCCCTTCATCTACAGGTGCTGCAAAAGCAGTAGGAAAAGTAATCCCTGTTTTGAATGGTAAATTAACCGGTATGTCTATGCGTGTTCCTACATTAGACGTTTCTGTAGTTGACTTAACAGTTAATTTGGCTAAACCAGCTAAATACGCTGATATTTGTGCTGCCATGAAAGCTGCTTCTGAAGGCGAATTAAAAGGCATCCTTGGTTATACTGAAGACGATGTAGTTTCTTCCGATTTTATTGGTGATGCTCGTACTTCTATCTTTGATGCTAAAGCAGGTATCGCGTTGACTGATACATTCGTTAAAGTTGTATCTTGGTATGACAACGAATGGGGATATTCAAACAAAGTGCTTGACCTTATCGCTCACATGAGTACCGTAAAATAATCGGTTCCAAATAATAAAGACAAAGTGCCAAGTAAAAAATTTACTTGGCACTTTTTTTATCCTGCTCCAGCATTAAATAATTGTTGCTTATTCAATATGAAATTTATTGCTCAAGTCAGGATAAGAAACTACAAGCCTTATAAAACACCCCGTTAAAAGAAGCATTCACCAAATCTTTTATCGCATTTTTATTATCCGGGAACGGATTTTCATGGCTATATGAATACGGGAAATCAATCTCTTCCAAAATAGTGGAAGCACTGCTTCCCAACGAAGCCACAATGCCACGAGTAGGAATAACAATATCCTTGCTTAACGAAATTGTTCTGATTCTATTTTTAGCCTCTTCAAAAAACGATTCACGCAAACGAATAAAATTTTTCAAATTCAGCATCGCTTTAAATGCTTGGTTTACCCGCTGATTCAGCGTCGGGCTTAAATCCTTACTTTCCGTTTCATGGAAATCCGTTTCAAAATACTGTTTCAATTTTCCAAAAGCCTTTTCATCCATAATAGTTCTAGAATTTCCATCCATCTCACCAAAGACCGACCCGCTACAAAATAAAAATAGCTTGGTGTCAGAAAACAAATCATCAGGATTGGCCATCAGCAACACCTGGGATAAAAAACCGCCGATGGAATACGCGAAAATATCCACCGAAGCATCCTTGTCCACGTACGGAATACCTCCATCTTTTAGGCGTCGCACCAAACCCATCACATCAAGTACCGTTTGCTTGCCCGAAGAATAGAATCGGAAAGGCGAATCGGTAAGACGGTCGCTCAGCGCGAGATTAACATAGGTCAACGAATTATAGTTACCCATTCGTTTCCGCCTTTCATCCACGAATGGCATCATGGCTCGAGGGTCGCTCCACGTGCGCGGAGCTCTATTCATGTGAAACGAAATAGGAAAAAGCACAATCAATTTGCCTGTTTCCAACGCCAGTCGTTCAGCCCAAGGCAAATACTTGTTCCACGAACGCTCATTCAGCCCATGCAATAAGATAATAACGCCTTTACTTTTCGATTCTTTTTTTAGCTTGAATACCGGATACACGAAATGGCCATTTTCGTTAATATCATTATCATGTATTGCGGCAAATGACGACAATTGCGTTTTATCTGCAAAATCGAGTTCTTCCACCCCAACAGAGGAATCAAAATGACAATAATTTCACTTCCAATGGAGATTCGTTCAGTTGCATATCTGCTTTTAACGAAAATTCATGCTTCAACTCGTTCGATCTTTCTACATACGTTTTCATAGAGCCTATCATTAATCTGTATGCAAAGAAACACTGGAACAAGCCTCCTTTCCAAATCAAAGGGATGCTCTCTAAGCGAGAGGGACTAAACAGCCTAATGCGGGATGAAATTTCATTATGTGGGGTGAAATTCACGTTCAATTTACATTGACTATTGATAAAGCTAGTGGAATAAATTACATTTGCATAAACCTTTTACAAGGAAACGATGGGCAACAAGATTCCAAATTATCTCAATGAAAAGGGTAATATTATCAAGTTGATATTATTCACCGCCCTGTTTGCCCTGGTGTTTATCAACCTCTACACACCTTTCGGTTCCGAACGCTGGTATCATGTGTCGGAACTGCGCTTTCTCGTTTTTTCAAGCCTTATTATCCTTACAGGGGTGTTGGTAGTGGTTATCAGCCGTATCATCATGTTCTATGTCAACAGGAAAAATGCCTTGCTATATTGGCAATACGGGGTGTGGATAGCAGGCGAAATCTTTTTCATGTCCTTATTCTACACCCTTTATACACATGCAGTAGATTCAGGCAGAGATATTATTGACATTTTCAAAAAGTCTGCGATAAATACAAGCCTGGTGCTTTTGTTACCCTACAGCGTTTCGTGGCTCTATTTCTCATGGATGGATAAAAAGAATACATTGGATAAGCTACAAGAAGAAGCCATGCCGGAAAAGAACACGGCCAAAATGATACCGTTTAAAGACGAAAAAGGGGATTTGCGACTTACCGTGAGTACTGATAATCTACTTTATTTGGAAGCTGCCGATAACTACGTAAACATCAAATACCTGAACAAGGGAAAACTTTCAGGCTTCATGCTGCGCAACTCACTCAAAAATTTAGAAACATTACTCTCGCCCCACCATAACACGTTGGTTCGCTGCCACCGCTCCTACATGGTGAATTTTGAGAAGGTAAAAATTATGCGCAGGGAAAAAGACGGCATTTATCTGGAGTTGGATTGCGAAAATACGATTGATATACCCGTGTCCAAAACATATATAACAAAATTTACAGCTTTGTTTTTAAAATATTAATTCAACAATCTTCAACAGATTAAAATCTGTGCCCACGAAAGAAATCGTAATTACTGAACTTTGCTTACTTATGAAAGCACCCCTCAATGCAATACACTGACAATTTCTCCACCGAATCTTCCGCCTCACATTTTTTACGCATGTTGCATTCGCCGCATAGCGTGGGCACATCGCTCACATCGAGCGTACCACGCTTCTCATGCAAGCTATAAAGGTATTTCAGGTATTTTCCTTCGGCTATTCGGTGATGCTTGTCTTTCATGTCTAGCCCAAGCCATTCATACAGCCGCTTGCCACCTTTGGATGAGTTGCAGTTTTTGCACACCATCACCACGTTGTCCGGTATATCCTCACCACCACATGATCGAGGCAATATATGTTCCACCGTGAGGTCTTTCTTCTCTCCGCAATAGATACAGGTATCCGGCTCCTCTTTTTCTTTCAGCCATTCGCGCACAGAACTCGACCAATGAATTTCGCCGCTTTCAAGCTGCTTGCATTTGGTCATTATCATACCATAGTTTTTCTTACCAAAGCCCGAAGCTTCGGATATTATCTTGGCATATTGCCAATAAAGGATTTGCCGTACAGATTTTATATGTGAAGGAGGCATAGGTATATGTGTTATATTAATCAGTTTTCAAAACTAACAAATCCAGGCCATACAACCAACCTAAAAATTAAATTATTATTCACAAAAGCAAAACACGTTACATCCTTTCTTCTACGTGGTTTTCTTTATAAAATCTTTACGCCTACACCCCCAATCTTTATACCGTCTTTATACTTATCGTGCCATCTTTGTAATGTACTTTAAAAACAAATCGTATGAAAACAATGTTAGTTATAGCAAGTGCCTCAAGCACTATGAATAGTATAGGATGGTATCTGCTGGGAGCAGTTATCTCATTGGCAATTTTAGTGTATCTGGTTTACACGTTGGTTAGACCGGACAAATTTTAAAAAACTAAAAGCCATGTTCCTATTTATGTTGAAATTCTTCGGCGGTTTACTCTTACTTATCCTTATTGGATGGTTGGTCGGTAAAGTGTTGCACTTGGACAAATTCTATGAAAAAGAAGAAGATAAGAAAACTGAAAAAATTGAACGATCAAAAAATGACAAACCATTATGACAACAAATGACTGGATGCAGATACTGCTCTTTTTAGTTCTACTGATAGGGCTTACCCCTATTTTAGGAACATACATGTACAAAGTGTTTAGCGGCAAAAAACACTTTATGTTACCAGTGCTAGGCTGGTTGGAACGCTTCACCTACAAATTTTCAGGCGTAAAAGCCGACGAGGAAACCAATTGGAAAGGATATGCTTTCGGCCTACTTGTTTTCAACCTGTTAGGGTTTATCGTTGTATTCCTGTTGCAGCTATTTCAAGCACAACTGCCGTTTAACCCCGCCCATCTACCTGCCGTGTCGTGGCATTCGGCATTCAACACCGCCGTGAGCTTTATGACCAACACCAACTGGCAAGGTTACGCGGGCGAAACCACGCTAAGTTACACGGTTCAGTTACTTGGACTAACGGTGCAAAACTTTGTGAGTGCCGCCACCGGTATTGCCGTTATACTAGCCGTTATTAAAGGCCTATCGCGCAAAACGACCGACCTGATAGGTAACTTTTGGGTGGATATAACCCGTGCCACGGTATATATATTACTACCCCTATCCATTTTATTTGCCATATTCCTGGTAGGGCAAGGTGTTGTACAAAACTTTAGTCCGTACGAAACAGCCCACACGCTGCAAGGACAAACACAAGTAATACCCATGGGGCCTGCAGCTTCGCAAATTGCCATCAAACAACTGGGTACCAACGGTGGAGGTTTCTTCAATACCAACAGTGCGCACCCGTTTGAAAACCCCACCCCGTTGAGCAACTTCTTGGAGATGTTGTGCATCCTGCTTATACCTGCCGCCATGACCTATATGTATGGCAAAATGGTAGGCTCCGTTCGGCATGGATGGATTATCTTTTCAGCCATGTTTCTTTTAATGATAGCAGGCTTAGGCATTTCGCTGTATGGAGAATTTTCATCCAATCCGTTTTTCGCGCATCTGCCACTGATGGAAGGCAAAGAAACTCGCTTCGGCATTACCAACAGCGTGATGTGGTCAACATTCACTACCGATGCCTCCAACGGCTCTGTTAACTGTATGCACGACAGCCTTTCGCCCCTATCGGGCATGGTAGCCATGATAAACCTTATGCTGGGCGAAGTTATTTTCGGCGGAGTAGGTAGCGGGCTTTACGGGATGGTAGTATTTATCATACTCACCGTGTTTATTGCCGGGCTCATGGTAGGTCGTACACCTGAATATTTAGGTAAAAAAATTGAAGCCTTTGAAATGAAGATGGCCATGATAGCCGTACTGGCTCCCAACGTGGCGATACTAATACCCACGGCTTGGGCAGCAGTAAGCCAGATGGGGCTCTCCAGCCTCAACAATGCCGGGCCTCACGGATTTTCCGAAATACTGTATGCCTTTTCTTCCGCGGCCGGGAACAACGGGAGTGCCTTTGCCGGGCTGAACGCTAATACACCGTTTTGGAACGTGATGCTAGGCATCGTGATGCTTATCGGGCGTTTTGGAGTAATATTCCCGGTACTGGCCATCGCGGGCAGCTTGGCTAAGAAAAAAATTGCCCCACCTTCGGAAGGTACCTTCCGCACCGACAATTGGCTGTTTGTAGGGCTATTAATAGGTGTAATTCTTATTGTAGGCGGATTAACCCACTTCCCAGGACTGGCGTTGGGGCCTATTGTAGAGCATCTGTTGATGAATTCCGGTGTAGCATTTTAAAATGATTATTATTCACTATCCATTATTTATATAATCGTGAGTACAAAAGAAAATACAAGCCTGTTCAATAAGAAAATCTTGTTGGAGGCAACAAAAGACAGTTTTAGGAAACTGAACCCGGTTTCATTAATGAAAAACCCGGTTATTTTTATCGTCGGCATCGGAGCCGTACTTACCACCGTGGTAGTTTTTACCAATATTTTTCAAGGTAGTTTCTCCGGGTTTAATTTTCAAATAGCTATTTGGCTATGGTTCACCGTGCTATTTGCCAATTTCTCCGAAGCCATAGCCGAAGGTCGTGGTAAAGCGCAAGCGGACAGCCTGCGGAAAAACAGAACCGAAACTCTAGCACGCAAAATGAACGGTACCAAAGAAGAAGCCGTGCCTGCACCGCAACTTAAAAAAGGCGATGTAGTGGTTTGCGAAACCGGGGATGTAATTCCGTCCGACGGAGAAGTAATTGAAGGCATCGCCAGCGTGGACGAATCGGCCATCACGGGCGAATCGGCTCCCGTTATCCGCGAAAGCGGTGGCGACCGTTCCGCCGTAACCGGAGGTACGAAGGTAATTAGCGACCGGATTTTAATCCGCATCACCTGCGAACCGGGCGATACGTTTATCGACCGTATGATTTCGCTAGTAGAAGGGGCTCAACGTAAAAAAACGCCAAACGAAATTGCACTGTCCATCCTGCTTTCAGGCTTATCTATTATTTTCCTCTTAGCCGTGGTTACCCTCCCTGCCTTTTTTGCTTACAGCTTAAAAGCATCCGGCCTACCCATGACTCAAAACCTAACCATACCCGTGCTTATAGCCCTATTGGTTTGCTTGATTCCAACTACTATCGGCGGGCTGCTAAGTGCTATCGGCATTAGTGGCATGGACAGGTTGCTGCAACGCAACGTGATTGCTACCAGCGGTAGAGCCATAGAAGCTGCCGGCGACGTGGATGTATTGCTATTGGATAAAACAGGAACCATCACCTTGGGGAACCGTATGGCCACCAACTTTGTTCCGGCTGAAGGCGTAAGCCCTGAAGAACTGGCGGATGCAGCGCAACTATCCTCCCTATCCGACGAAACGCCCGAAGGCCGCTCCATCGTGGTGCTGGCAAAAGAGAAATTCGGATTGCGGGCACGGGACGTACAGCAACACAATGCCGTGTTTATCCCATTCACTGCCCAATCGCGCATGAGTGGAGTAGATTTAACGGGTGATGATGGAAAAATTCGGCATATACGCAAAGGTTCATCCGAAGCCATTCGTAACTTTATTCTAAACCAAGATGGATTTTTCCCTAAAAATGTAGAAGACACGGTAACCGAACTGGCTCAAATGGGAGCTACCCCGCTGGTGGTTGCCGAAGATGATAAGGTACTGGGTGTTATTCACCTGAAAGATATAGTAAAAGGCGGTATCAAACAACGGTTTGAACAACTGCGCAGCATGGGTATTAAAACCGTGATGATTACGGGTGATAACGCGTTAACCGCCGCGGCCATCGCTGCCGAAGCAGGCGTGGACGACTTTATGGCGGAAGCCAAACCGGAAGATAAGCTACAACGTATCAGGGACGAACAAGCCAGTGGCCGCCTGGTAGGTATGATTGGCGACGGAACAAACGATGCTCCGGCCTTGGCGCAAGCCGATGTGGGTATTGCCATGAACTCTGGTACTCAAGCCGCCCGCGAAGCCGGCAACATGATTGACCTGGACAGCAACCCGACGAAACTGATAGAAGTGGTGGAAGTGGGCAAACAATTGCTAATGACCCGTGGCGCACTTACCACGTTTAGTATTGCCAACGATGTAGCCAAGTATTTTGCCATCATTCCCGCCATTGCCATTGCCTTGTATAGCGGCAAAAGCGGCGTAGGCCCCTTGTCAGCCTTGAATATCATGCACCTGGGTTCGCCCGAAAGTGCCATTTTGAGTGCCATTATTTTCAACGCACTCATCATCGTGCTACTGGTACCCCTGGCTTTGAAAGGCGTAAAATACAAACCAATTTCGGCTAGCAAAGCTCTTAGCCAAAACCTCATTATTTACGGGTTGGGTGGTCTTGTAGCTCCTTTTATCGGAATTAAAATTATAGATATGTTAATCAATTTGTTTTAACCAAGCATATGAAAACAATTAAAATCGCCTTACGGATATTCCTGCTGCTCACACTTATTACCGGAGTAGCCTACCCATTGGCAATAACAGGAATAGCACAAGCACTGTTGCCCCAAAAGGCTAACGGGAGCCTCATTCACCAACAAAATAAGGTAATAGGCAGCAGCCTTATCGGGCAGGCTATGGACAGCAGCATCTATTTTAGCCCACGCCCTTCGGCTATCGGCTACAACCCGTTGCCATCCGGCGGATCAAACCTGAGTTTGACCAGTGCCAAATTAATTAAACAAGTAAAGGATAGAAAAGCCGATTTCTTGAAAAAGAACGGAACCAACAACCCAAGTTCTATTCCATCGGAAATGCTTTTTGCCTCAGCCAGCGGGTTAGATCCTCATATTTCGCCCAAAGCCGCAGAGTGGCAAGTAAACAGAATTGCTAAAAACAGAAATTTCAATTCCGTGCAGAAACTCAAATTACTACAGTTGATACAAGAACACACGGAACAGCCACAATGTGGAATATTAGGCGAAGCCCGTGTTAATGTATTGGAGTTGAATTTGGCCTTGGACAAAATAAAGGAATAAACGTATTAGTTCTAGTATTTATCTAATATACCTATACGGGATCTATTTCTCAATTTAAAAAAAGTCACATTATTAGAAAGGAGAAAAAACGATGAAAAAGATTGAGGCTATTATTAGTTCTTCAAAATTTGAAGCTGTAAGAAAAGCACTTAGTGATATTGGCATTGATTTCTTTACTTATTCTGAAACAACAGGAGTTGGAAATGAAATGACTAATTCATCACTTCGGCAACATATAACGTATAGTATCTGTTACATGCCACGCCAGCTATTATCCATCATTGTGCACGACGAGAATCTACAAAAGGCTATTGATTGTATTCACAATGTGGCTCGAACAGGAGTAATTGGCGATGGTAAAATATTTATTTCGAACGTATTAGAAGCATAAAGAAGAAAAAAGCTTACTGAAAAAGATATTAAAGAACCTTTGTTTCCATGAAGGAGAAACTCCGTGTCACTGCCTCATTCCGGATGAAGCAAACACGGAGTTTTACTTCAAATATAAAACCGTCGGTTTTCAAATATAGTTTAATTATCCAAGTGTTATTATTTCATTTGCTTAAAAAGCATTTTCACATAAATTAATCTCGTTTTTAAGTTAATATTCTCATGTTTTAGGTAACTTTATAACTTTATTAATTAAAAAAGCGACAAAAGAAAATGGAAAAAAGATTGGTTGAGCCAACTCCCGTTTATTCAACGAGACTGGTAAAAAGTGAGGATTTGAATCATCATGGGACTTTATTTGCAGGAAGAACAGCTGAATGGTTTGTTGAATCAGGGTTTATAGCTGCTGCCACCTTGCTCAATCCCGAAGGAATTGTATGTTTGCGCATTCATGGCATGAATTTTACCAAACCCGTTCGTCCGGGGCAAATTATACGTTTCGTTTCCAAAATAGTATATACAGGCAGAAGCAGTGTTGTAGCCTACATCAAAGTGGCACTACACGAGGATGAAGAACCTTTTGTAAATGGCTTTATCACCTTTATTTATGTAGATGAAAGCACAAAACCAATATCACATAACATTGAAATAACACCCAAAACAGCAGAAGACATCGCCCTACATGAAGAGGCTAAAACTCTACGCAAAAAATAATTATTGCTTACCGGATACAAATTCGGGAGCTTTAACCCTGTTTTTATAATTGGCACCTGTTATTTTTACAAACTATGAATAAAAGTACTGAAAACAGACCTGATCCAGACGAATTGCTGGCTAATATTAAGCAAGAAGAGGAAAAAGAAAAGCAAGGCAAGCTAAAAATATTTTTCGGCATGTGTGCCGGTGTGGGGAAAACCTACGCCATGCTTCAATCCGGACAAATAGAAAAAGCCAAAGGCACCGATATTGTTATCGGCCTGGTGGAGACTCACGGCCGAAAGGATACCATAGAGCAAATTGCCAACTTAGAACAAGTTCCTCGAAAAACATACAGCTACAAATCCACCTCGGTAGAGGAAATGGATTTGGATGCCATTATCGCCCGCAAACCGCAACTGGTGCTGGTGGACGAATTGGCTCATACCAACGCGCCGGGTAGCCGACATGCCAAACGCTACCAGGATGTGCTTGAAATTTTGGACAACGGCATCGATGTATATACCACCGTGAACGTGCAGCACTTGGAAAGCCGGGCCGACACGGTGGCTCAAATTACGGGTACCATAGTGAGGGAAACCTTACCAGACGATTTTTTTGAAAAAGCGGACGAAATAGAACTGATAGACCTCACACCCAGCGAGCTACTTCAGCGGCTCTCAGATGGAAAGGTATATACACCCGAACGCTCACAAGAAGCCATTCAAAACTTTTTCCGCAAAGGGAATATTACCGCCTTGCGCGAAATGTCGTTGCGCATCGCGGCAGAAAGCGTGGACAAACAGCTGCGCGACTACATGCACCTCAAACGCATACAAGGCCCGTGGAAATCGGGCGTGCATTTGATGGTAGCCATCAGCCCCAGCCCTAACTCCACCCGCTTGCTCCGGTATGCCAAAACGTTGGCCGACAGCATGGGAGCCACGGTATTGGCTGTGTACGTGGAAACGGATTTACAACTCACTACCGAACAAAACGAACAGCTGGCTAAGAATATTAACCTAGCCAAGCAACTGGGTGCCGAACTTGTAACTACATCGGGTACCGACCTGGTGGAAACGCTGGTGAGCGTGGCCATGAAAGAAAACATCACCCACATCATCGTGGGGAAACGAAACACGGGAGGAGTGATTTCACGGTTCTATTCCAACCGATTTATTTCCAAGCTGATGAAATTCTCCGGTGATATAGATCTATACATACTGGGCTTTGAGCATAAGCAGGAAAAATCAGCTTCAAGGCGCCCTACATTAGTTTCCATCAGTTGGGGGCAGTATATCACCGCCTTTTTTGTTATCATTTTTTCCGCCTTAGGTCTATTCATGCTTACGCCGCAACTGGGCTACCAGATTGTGTCATACGTGTTGCTTTTTGAAGTATCAATATTAGCTATTTCCATGGAAATGGGGCCGGTATTGCTGGCATCCACACTATCCGCCCTGCTATGGAATTACTTGTTTATCCCCCCCCGATTCACCTTTCATATTGATAAACTTCAGGATGTTTTGATGTTTGCTATTTTCTTTCTTATTGCTATGGTAAACGCCGTGTTCACGGTGCGGGTAAAGAAACAGGAACGGCTCACCCGCTTACGGGAAGAAAGAACCAGTGCCTTGTTTAAGCTCACCAAAGAGCTCAATCAGGTAGTTGGATTCAAAGACGTGGCCAAAATATCGAAAAATAACATCAAACGA
The DNA here is from genome assembly GCA_031292565.1 of Paludibacteraceae bacterium. Taxonomy (GTDB): domain Bacteria; phylum Bacteroidota; class Bacteroidia; order Bacteroidales; family Paludibacteraceae; genus JAFGVL01. The sequence goes on along the minus strand of JARLGW010000011.1, from coordinate 46,881 downwards.
TACTTTGATTTTGAAGCGGAATTTATCCTTCAAAACGGGATTGACGAACTGATTAAGCCAACTAGACAAACTCATCATTTAAGCGTTTCGGGAAACGAGTTTAGCGTAGCATCGTGGGCTTATAAGCACAAGCAGAAGGCTGGAAAATATACAGACACCCTGCCCTCGTCGGCCTACACTTTCTACCCGTTAATGGGCAACACCATAAACCCCGGTGTGCTTATGATTTCATCTCAAAAAAAGATAAGTGGCGATTTGGAAATATTTTGGGATACATTCCTCTCCCAAATAGCCAACAAACTGGAACGGGAATTTCTGAAAGATATGGCTAAAAAGGCACAGATTCTAGACGAGTCAGACAAACTGTACAAAACGCTGTTCAACTCCATTTCGCACGAATTACGCATACCCGTGGCTACTATTATGGGAGCTTCGGATACCTTGCTTACCCAAAATTACCCGGAAGAAACCCGCCGTGATTTACTTACCGAAATAAATGTAGCTTCGGAACGGCTAAACAGGCTGATTGAGAACCTGCTAAATATGTCGCGGTTGGAAACAGGACGCATCACGGCTAAAGTGGATTGGTGCGATGTACACGATTTGGCCAATAAAGTGGTAAATTCGCTGTCGAAAGAGCTCAAACCTTACGGCGTGCCGGTGGTTATTGACGACGATATGCCGCTGGTGCAATTGGATTTCGGACTGATGGAACAGGTGATTTACAACCTGATGGTGAATGCCACCCAACATGCACCGGAAGGCACAAACATCCGCCTTAAAATGTTTTACGACACCGGGTTTCTCACCGTTCAGGTAATGGATAGAGGCACCGGATTTCCTCCCGAAGAAATAGGCTTCGTGTTCAACAAATTCTACCGCTGCCAGGGAGCTAAAGCGGGAGGCACCGGGTTGGGGCTTTCTATCGTGAAAGGATTCGTGGAGGCTCACAACGGAACGGTAATAGCCGAAAACCGGGCACATGGAGGTGCTTGCTTTACCATCAAAATTCCAACAAAAATTTCGGAAATCAATAGCGATGATAGATTAATTTAATCTGTAGTACATTTAGACATGAAAAATTAAAAATTTACCCCCAACCCCCTAAAGGGGGCGATTGATAATACAAACTGTTTGCATTAACCCAAAGTCCCCTTTAGGGAATATAGGGGTAATTTATAAATTAGCAAAAATCATATACCAAATAGATTTTAATAACCATTTAAAAACAAATGCCTTATGAAAAAAATCGAAGCAATTATTCGCACGTCAAAATTTGAGCCTGTTAAAGATGCTCTTCAAAAAATTGATATTGAATTTTTCTCTTTTTGGGAAGCAACGGGTGTTGGCAACGAAACAACTACCAACAGAACTTACCGTGGCGAACATAATAGCACGGCTTTAATTCCCCGACGATTACTTACTATCGTGGTTCGCGACCAGAATGTACGCAAAACCGTGGATTGCCTACTTGAATATGCCTACACGGGCGAAGTGGGTGATGGTAAGATTTTTGTATCTCCAGTGGATGAATCGTGGAGAATCAGAACTAAAGAAAGTGGCGACGAATCGCTATATGTAAAAAAGTAACACCGGAATAAAAACAACAGATGGAGTATAGCAGTACAATACTAGTAATTGACGACGAGGTACAAATACGCCGTCTGTTATTTATTACCCTTTCGGCCAATAATTACAAAATAGTGGAAGCCGATACGGCTAAAGACGGGCTAACCAAAGCCGCGGCTGAACACCCTTCGGTAATTATTCTCGATTTAGGATTGCCCGACGAAGATGGGCTTTCGGTGCTAAAAAAGCTTAGAGAATGGTATCAAAAACCCATCATCATACTCTCGGCCAGAACGAGCGAAGAAGATATTGTTCGTGCGTTGGACAACGGGGCTAACGATTACCTTACCAAGCCCTTCCGCACGGGAGAATTGTTGGCTCGCATCCGTTCGGCCATCAGGCAGACAAAAGATTCGTCGGACAACCCTGTTTTTACCTTTGGCAACCTTTCCGTGGATTTGTTCAACCACACGGCAAAAAAGAACAACGAATTAATTAAACTTACTTCTACCGAATTTTCATTGCTGGCTTTGCTCATAAAAAGCGAAGGCTGCGTGCTTACCCACCAGCACATTTTAAAAGAAATATGGGGATACAGTTACATAGAGCAAACGCAATACCTTCGGGTGTTTATGGCTCAACTGCGAAAAAAAATAGAGGAAGACCCGTCCAAGCCGAAACTGCTTATCACGGAATCGGGTATCGGGTACCGATTTGGAGAATAAAAAAGAAAGAGGGACAATTTTTCAACTATCCCTCTTTCTTTTCAATAATTCAATAATCAAAACAAGTTTCTAAAACACTAAGTTCTTGTGCACGGCATACTCTTCCCGTTGCATATTCTCCACCTTCACCTGTTTGTATATCAATGGTATTTGCTCTACCAGCACATCACTTTTATCCAAACCAAAAGCACTCCGGTCGCTCAAACCTAAGCGTTTAAGGAAGAAATAAGATTTAAGCAGAATACCGTCTCGGAAGGAGAATTCATTTTCAATAGAAAGATATTTCTCTATCACCACAAATTTAAAGCTATGCTCGTTGGTGTATTTACATATCTTATTTGTTTCTGCATCCAACCCAAACTCTTTGCTAGCTGTCAGTTCACGAATAATTCGTTTAAAATAAAGTTCCGAACGCATCTGTACTCGGAAGCCCACATTCACGTTGATTTTAATCATATGGTCGGCCAGTTCCAACGTACTCCACGTAAGCTCATACGGTTCTTCCACGCGATTGATATGCAAAAACCAATAATAGTAAGCCCGTTTAGGTCTGTTGGAAAGTATGGAATTCATCAATTTTTCTTCAATCTCATGCGGGTTATTCGCCTTGGTTAGGTAAACCAAATGTGATGTTTCCAATGGAATACTTTCATCATTTCGAAGTTCCTTTATTAAGGAAGCATAAGGTTTTATTTCCACAAATTTAGTAAAGCGGTTGTTCACCTTTCGGGCATAATACCACGTGTACATGGTTAGGAAAATAAACAGTTCAAAGAAAAGGAACATCCATCGTTCTTTGATTTTAGCCACGTTAGTAATAAAGAAAGAAGATTCGATAGACCCAAACACTACCATGAACAAAATAACCCAACCCCATGCCACTTGTTTTTTATACAGTAGGTAATAGCAAAGTAACAACGAGGTCATCAACATGGCAATAGTGATAGAGAAGCCATAAGCTGCCTCCATGTGGGTAGAACTTTTGAAATACAAAATCATCAAAATACAGCCGAACCATAATATATTGTTTACACTGGGGATGTATATCTGTCCTTTGTGTTTAGTTGGTTGATGCACCGCTATACGTGGCCAGAAATTTAAGTTCATGGCTTCGTTTATCAGCGTGTACGAACCCGTGATAAGAGCCTGAGAGGCAATGATGGTGGCCAGTGTGGCAATGATAATACCTGTGATAAGGAACCAATGTGGCATCATCTCGAAAAAAGGATTTCTACCGTTCAAGAAACTTCCACCACTGTGCATAATCCAGGCAGCCTGCCCTACATAGCTGGTTACCAAGCATATTTTTACATAAGTCCAGGTAATACGAATATTTTTCTTACCGCAATGTCCCAGGTCGGAGTACAAAGCTTCGGCACCGGTAGTACAAAGGAACACGGCACCTAGCAACCAAAAACCTTGGGGATATTGAGTAAGCAATACATAAGCATAATAAGGGCTTAGAGCTTTTAGCACATCGGGGTAATGCGAAATTTCCAAGGCTCCCATTACAAATATCATAGCAAACCAAACAAACATAACCGGACCAAAAGCACTTCCTATCTTCTGTGTACCATAACGTTGTGCAAAAAACAAAACGGAAAGAATGATAATCACGATAGGTACCGTTTGCAAACTAGGCACTACTATTTGCAAGCCTTCAATAGCCGAGGCAACCGAAATGGGTGGTGTAATAATACCATCGGCCAGCAACGTGGTAGCACCCAAAATGGTAGGGATCACCAGTTTTTTACCATACTTGTTAACTAACGCGTACAACGAGAAGATACCCCCCTCACCATGATTATCCGCTTGAAGGGTTAACCAGATGTATTTAACGGTGGTTTGAAACACAAGCGTCCAAAATACACACGAGACCCCTCCGTAAACCAAAATTTCGGTAACAGGACGCGTGCCAACAATGGCCTTCAACACATACAACGGACTGGTACCAATGTCACCATAGATAATACCTAGGGCAACAAGCAACCCTGCCGTTGTTACTTTACTCACAGCACTTTTTTTTGTTGTTTCCATGAAAAATAAAAATTTTAGATAAAAAAGATGAACTTAATTTTATTCTTTTGTTTGTATTAATTTGAATTCTCTTTCTAAAAGAATAGAAAGTATGCAAATTTATGTCCAATTGTATAAAGAAAATATAAAGATTTATCAATAGGAAATAACGTTGCCATTCTACACTATTTCTTTTTATCTTTGAGCATAGAATAAAAACACTCATGTCTGCTTACAATCTAATCACCATATTAGGCCCCACTGCCTGTGGCAAAACAAGCGTAGCCACACGGTTAGCGGCAAGAACCGAAGGCGAAATTATCAGTGGCGATTCCCGGCAATTATACAGGGGAATGGACATCGGGACGGGAAAAGATTTGAATGAATACACCGTGGACGGGACGACGATTCCTTATCACTTGGTAGACATCGCCGCCCCCGGCTACAAGTACAATGTATATGAATTTCAACGGGATTTTGTACACGCTTACGAGGATATTCAACAGAGAGGAAAGCTGCCCATCCTTTGCGGAGGTACTGGTTTATACATCGAAGCCGTGCTAAAAGGATACAAGCTGGTAGAGGTGCCAGAGAACCCCGACTTACGCCAACGCCTCCAAAATAAAACATTGCCCGAACTGGAACTGATGCTGGCCGAATACGTTACCTTACACAACAAATCGGATGTTGACACGGCCAAACGTGCCATCCGAGCCATCGAAATAGCCGAATATTATAAAACCCATGACGTAAATATAACCGACTATCCACCCATACAAAGCCTCATCATAGGGTTGGATATTGAACGGGAGGAACGACGCAAACGCATTAGCGAACGCCTGCAAAAACGGATGGATGAGGGTATGGTAGATGAAGTGAAAAACTTATTGGTCAGCGGCATCAACCCGGACGACTTACTGTATTACGGGCTGGAATACAAGTACCTCACGCTGTATTGCACCGGGCAACTACCTTACAACGACATGTTTCACGAACTCGAAATAGCCATTCATCAGTTTGCCAAACGGCAAATGACATGGTTTAGGGGCATGGAAAAGCGGGGATTGAAAATTCATTGGATTGATGCCCTGCTACCAATGGAAGAAAAAATAAGCCGAATAACAGACTTGATGCACTAGGCAAAACTATTTCAGCTCTTCCTTTGTTTATATTTCATTGCTTTTCATTGTTGGCTAACGTGGTAAATCATAAAAATTTCATAATTATAAAGCCGTAGAAAAGAAATTTACGGAAAACCTTTTCAGAATCGTTATTTTTGCAAAAAGCATTAATTTTTCATGAATCATTTACCCACGCTCATATCCGATCTAGCGGTAATACTCCTCTCCGCGGGTATTATAACCCTGCTGTTTAAAGCCATCAAGCAGCCGGTGGTGCTAGGGTACATCATAGCCGGCATTATAGCGGGACCTTCGCTCAACATCTTTCATGTGGCCGATATACAAAACATCAAGACTTGGGCCGATATTGGCGTTATCTTCCTCCTTTTTTCCTTAGGACTTGATTTTAGTTTCAAAAAACTTTTTCACATAGGCGGCACCGCCTTTATCACTGCTATCACCGTAGTAATAGGCATGCTCACGTTGGGCTACATGACGGGTAAAGTGCTAGGCTGGTCGCACATCAACTGTATGTTCTTAGGCGGAATGCTGGCCATGTCGTCCACCACCATTATTATCAAGTCGTTTGAAGATATGGGTTTGCGCAACCAGTTGTTTGCAGGGTTGGTAATCGGGGTGCTTATCGTGGAAGATTTAGTAGCCGTGGTGTTGATGGTATTACTCTCCACCATTTCGGTGAGCAAAGAAATTTCGGGTTGGGACATGATTTTCAACATCCTGCGCTTAGGCATGTTCATCCTTATATGGTTTATCAGTGGCATATACCTACTGCCCACGTTCCTAAAAAGAGCAAAAAAATGGCTGAACGACGAAACCCTGCTCGTTATCTCGTTAGCCCTCTGCCTAGGAATGGTTATCCTTGCCACCAAAATAGGCTTCTCGGCAGCCCTGGGTGCATTCGTGATGGGTTCGTTATTAGCCGAAACCTTGGAAGCCGAACGCATAGAGCACCTAACCCGCCCCGTGAAAAATCTGTTTGGAGCCATCTTCTTCGTATCCGTGGGGATGATGATTAACCCTTTCGGGCTTACGCAATACTGGCTACCCATTATGCTCATTACCTTCGTGGTAGTGTTCGGGCAAATCACGTTCGGCTTTATCGGTATGCTCCTTTCGGGACAAACGCTCAAGGTAGCCATACAGTCGGGGTTCAGTTTGGCTCAAGTGGGCGAATTTGCATTTATCATCGCCTCGCTAGGTATTAGCCTTAAAGTAACCGATGCCCAACTTTACCCCATCATTGTAGCCGTATCGGTGCTTACCACCTTCCTCACCCCGTTTCTTATCCGCCTGTCCGAGCCCGCTTATAAAAGACTGGTGCATATACTTCCGGCAAGTTGGTTAAAAGCGATACAGAAGCTATCGTTTACACCCCAACTAGCCAACACCCAAAGCATTTGGGCTGAATTAATTAAAGATCTTACACGTATTGTACTCATCTACCTGGCCATCACCATTACCATTATCTTTCTGGGGCTAAGGTACGTTGACCCTCTTATCTGCAAGATAAACAACGGAGTGTGGGGGCACACCGTTTCGGCTTTTGTTATCATCCTGGCTATGGCTCCGTTTTTGCGAGCCATCATGGTAAAGAAAAACAAAACCATCCGCACCTTGTTGCAGGAACAGGACATGAACAAAGGCCCCCTTATCAGCCTGATGATTGTACGTATTATGCTTTGCATCGGCTTGGTAATGTATGTGCTGGGTAATTTCTTTCAGTTTGGATGGACTATCCTGTTCCTTATAGCGTTCTCGGTAATAGCCTTCACCATGTTCTCCAACTGGCTGAAACGTGGTTCCATCAATATAGAAACCCGCTTCTTGAGCAACCTCACGGCAAGGCAGAAAAAAGCCGACAGCGAACGCCCTATGCGCAAAGAGTTTGTTCGCCACCTGCTTTCGCGCGACATTCACCTGGCCGAATTTGAAATACACCCACACTCACCCAACGTGGGCAAACCGCTGCGTGAAATACACATGCGCGAACATTATGGGGTAAACATTGTATCCATTATCCGGGGCGACGACCGTATTAACATACCCGGTGGAGGCGAATTTCTATACCCTCACGATAGAATAGTGGTGGTGGGTACGGATAAGCAATTGATGAAATTCAATTACTCTATGGACGAATGTATATCTGAACGCGACAAAGACATTAAATCAAAAAAAGAAGTATTCCTGGAACAAATATTGCTGGACGGTAATTCACATCTGATAGGCAAAACCATCAGCACCGCCAAACTACGCGATAAATACAACTGCATGGTAATAGGCATCGAACGTGGTCGCAGCTCCAAAATGAACCCCGACGTAACGGAGGATTTCCGCCCGGGAGATATTCTATGGCTGGTAGGCGAACGACAAAAAATAAAAGAACTTGTGGAGGATCATAAATAAAAAATATTCTTTCTATGAAAAAACAAATTTTTCTATTAGCAATTTTCATCATCATCTTATCACCTTCACAAAACAGCTTATTCGCAAACACCCTATTTGCAAACAGCTTAGCCAATACGGAATTTCTTCACAAGAATACAATTGACACAATTCATATTCTACCCGCTATAGGGTGTATAAAATGTAGTGCAAAATCAAAAATAATACCCAACGACTCTCTTAATCACATTTTCCTTACTAGATTCAAAAAAATAATTCAAAGCACAACAAACAAATATGCTATAACTTACGAGAATAATGATACCACTTTTTCTTTAGCTGCAACAGAATATTTAGTTAATGTAATTCCAAAATTTGAAAACATATCCGAAGATGCCTTTTCCGAAATAGGGATTGGCAGCGATTTGGAAAATTTACTTAAAAAACAAAAAGGAAGATACTTTGGCATCGTGTTTTACCAAGGCAATTCTACACCCAACATGTACCCCGAAATTGTAGTAGGAGCCGTAGTTGGCGGACTGGCTGGAGGTCTACTTGCAGGGGTGTTATTTAGCAATCTACCCAGTGGTAATAGCACAAACTTAGCAACAAAAATGGTTATCATCGACAAACAAACTAGGCATTTTATATTTTATACGAACGACGAAAGACAAAGATCGCCGATAGAAGAAAAAACCATTTTCAAAACATTTTCATCTATTTTTAAAGACTTGTACAGCAATTCTAAGCATTGACAAAAATTGATTATAAAAAACTCAAATGAGTCAACGAATCACTTCTTCTTATCCATATATTGAATAAAAATCAATAGTAAATGAGCAAACGTTCCGAACTAAAAACGCTGCCCAGCTCATAACAACCCATTCCGATTTTTAGTTAAAAAAATAATCCTCCAGACAAATAAATCAAAAAATATTCTACATTTGCAATTCAAACAATTTAATTCCATATAGAAATGAAAAAGATACTAACCATTATTTCCATTTGTTTTGCATTATTATGTACAACCACAGCCTCAGCTGCCGATTACCTTACCAAGGAAACATCACTGACAACCCCCATCTATCCTTCTGATGAAGCTACAACTTCTTTTTTCTACACAGTTTCAAGTACAGGAACAAGTCCAAACATAAATACCAAAATAAAAATATACAACTCGGATTATAGTGTGTACAAAGAAAGCACGTTGGCAATCCCTTCAACCAAGAGCATAGATCAAGGTGACTATAACACAGACTTATTTTTAAACCCTTATGGCGTATTTGCTACTAAACACTTATTTAATTCGGATGACAAAATTGAATTTTTAGTGCTATCATGGTGTATGATGTGTAGCTCTACCTATTCCTTGCAATTATATGATGAAGACGGTACTTTATTACAAGATTTTGGAGTAAAAAGATATGCTAAAATCATACAAACAACCGACAGCAAATTAAAACTAATTATAGGACTGAATTCAACCGACAGTGTAACAAGCATATACACTTTACCCGGAACATTATCAAGCGTATCACTTAAATCGGCTACGGTTTCAGATAGCCCATACCCTAACCCTGCATCCACCACGGTAACATTGCCTTATTCAATCGCATCGGGCACCACCACTACAATGTCGATATACAACACGAAAGGGTTGCTTATAGAACAAAAAACAATCGATTCCGTGTTTGATAAGATTCTTTTAAATGTTTCGGGTTACGAACCGGGCACATATATTTACACCTACAATGGCATATCCAATCGATTCATAGTAAAATAATAAACTTCAAACAATATAAGAAAAAGCGATTCCCCAAACGAGTCGCTTTTTTTGTTGACTGATTCTGAATAAAATTGTACTTTTGCAAACTCTTTTTTAGTAATCTGAAATTCAGCTTACTCTTTGTGTAAAATAGTAAATTTTCAAATAGTAAATGAGCGAACTATCCGAACAAGAAACCCTACGCCGTCAGAGCCTTGACGAGCTTCGTAAATTAGGTATTGAGCCTTACCCGGCTGCCGAGTATATAGTAACCGGTTATTCCGACGAAATAAAAAAAACGTTTCAAGACGATGCACCACAACGCACCGTAACCATAGCCGGCCGTATTATGAGCCGCCGCATCATGGGTAAAGCATCCTTCATCGAGTTACAAGACTCCGAAGGACGCACGCAAGTATATGTAAGCCGGGACGACATTGCCACTGAGGCACAACCCGAAATGTACAACACCGTGTTCAAAAAACTATTGGACATCGGCGATTTTATCGGCATCAAAGGATTCGTGTTCCGCACCCAAACGGGCGAAATTTCGGTACATGCCCAAGAGCTTACCGTGCTAAGTAAATCGCTTCGCCCGCTACCCATCGTGAAATACAAAGACGGGGTAGCTTACGATGCCTTTGAAGACCCCGAACTACGCTACCGCCAACGCTACGTGGATTTAGTAGTGAACGACGGAGTGAAAGAGGTGTTCATCAAACGCACCAAGGTGTTCAACACCATGCGTAATTTCTTCAACGACAAAGGCTATTTGGAAGTAGATACCCCCGTGCTTCAACCCATACCCGGCGGAGCCTCCGCCCGCCCGTTTATCACCCACCACAATGCGTTGGACATCGATCTATACATGCGTGTGGCCAACGAATTGTATTTGAAACGCCTTATTGTAGGTGGTTTTGAAGGTGTATATGAATTCTCCCGTAACTTCCGTAACGAAGGCATGGACAGAACGCACAACCCCGAATTCACGGCGATGGAAATTTATGTTTCCTACAAGGACTACAACTGGATGATGAACTTTACCGAAGAAATGTTGGAGAAAATCGCCATCGAAGTAACCGGTTCTACCGAAGTACCTGTGGGCGATAAAGTAATCAGCTTCAAACGTCCGTTCAAACGCATTACCATGATAGATTCCATCAAGGAATTTACGGGTATCGACATCAACGGGATGAATGAAACACAACTGCGCGAGGTGTGCAAGCAACTAAATGTTGAAGCAAACGACACGATGGGTACTGGCAAAATGATTGATGAAATTTTCGGCGAAAAATGCGAAGGCAACTACATCCAGCCAACCTTTATCACCGATTACCCTATAGAAATGTCGCCCCTGTGTAAACGTCACCGTGAAAACCCGGAACTAACGGAACGTTTTGAATTGATGGTGAACGGAAAAGAATTGGCCAACGCCTACTCCGAACTTAACGACCCGATAGACCAACGTGCGCGCTTTGAAGAGCAACTCCGCCTATCGGAAAAAGGCGACGACGAAGCCATGTTTATCGATCAGGATTTCCTACGCGCGTTGGAATACGGTATGCCTCCTACCTCCGGTATGGGTATCGGTATCGACCGCTTGATAATGATTATGACCAACCAGTTGACTATTCAGGAAGTGCTGTTGTTCCCTCAAATGCGTCCTGAAAAAGTAGCTAAAAAAGATACCGCCGACAAATATACCGTCATCGGTATTTCGGAGGAATGGGTGGACGTAATCCAAAAAGCAGGTTTCATAACCGTGGCCTCGCTAAAAGACCAAAACCCCAACAAGCTACACCAAGACCTTTGTGGCCTGAACAAAAAGAATAAATTGGGACTCAAAAACCCAAGCAAAGAAGAGGTAGCCGAGTGGATTAGCAAAATTTGATAACCCATTTATATAAAACAACAACGCTCAACATGTATATATGTTGAGCGTTTTGTATTTTTATACAGAATTAGTTGAATGAAAACTATTTTTAACGTTTTTACAAAGGCTATTGAAGATATTAGTTGACTAAACATATAATTTTTATACATTTGTAGTTTCGATGTAAAAATACTACCAAAAATATTATAAAAACTATGAATTTTCCCGGTAAAATTGCAATTATGGGTGGAGGCAGTTGGGCTACTGCAATTGCTAAAATTTTGTTGGTAAACAACGACAACATTATTTGGTATATGCGTAGGCCTGAACAAATTGAGGATTTCAAAGCCCATGGCAGAAACCCTTCTTACCTTTCAGACATTAAATTTGACGTTAGCCGAATCCATTTTACCTATAAAATTAACGAAGCCGTAGAAGAAGCCGATACCCTTATATTTGCTACTCCTTCACCTTTCTTGAAAAGCCATCTGCGGAAATTAAAACTTCCGCTTTCGGATAAATTTATTATTTCGGCCATCAAAGGCATTGTGCCGGACGAGAACATGATTATGTCCGATTTCTTCCACGAAATATACGGCGTTCCCGAAAACAACATTGCCGTGCTTTCAGGCCCATGTCATGCCGAAGAAGTAGCGTTGGAACGCTTGTCGTATCTAACCTTTGCATGCAAAGATCGCGACAAATATAAAGCATTGGTGCAAACTTTCTCCTCCCACTTTGTGCAAATAAACACCACGGATGATGTGAATGGAATTGAATTCTCCTCCGTGATGAAAAACATCGTGGCCATTTGTGCCGGTATTTGCCACGGGCTAAAATATGGCGACAATTTTCAGGCCGTACTCGTATCCAACGCCATTCAGGAAATCAACCGTTTTTGCAACGCCGTGTACCCTATGCCACGCAATATAAACGAATCAGCCTACCTGGGCGATTTAATGGTAACCTGCTATTCCAAATTCAGCCGTAACCGCCTGTTTGGAACCATGATTGGTAAAGGATATTCTGTAAAAACGGCCAAGATGGAAATGGAAATGATTGCCGAAGGATATTACGGCACCAAGTGTATTCGCGAAATAAATGATAAATATCACGTGAACCTTCCGATAGTGGATGCTGTTTATAATATCCTATACAACCGCATTTCGCCAACCATCGAAATTCGGGAACTAACGGAAAAGCTTAGATAACACACTTTTTTTTTGAGAAAGCTATAACCATCACCAAATTAATTTTAGGTATGAAAAATATTTCGTTATCCATCAACAAGGTATTTGGTTTTATCTCCAAAGAAACCATCTACGGGTATGAAGAAAAAGTAAAAGAATGCGCCTCCGCTCTTGAAAAAGGCACAGGCAAGGGCAGTGACTTTTTGGGTTGGCTACACCTACCCTCTTCCATTTCGGATGCAGAATTTACCGAACTCGAAACCACGGCCAAGCTGCTGCGCGAAAAATGTGAAGTAATTGTTGTAGCCGGTATCGGAGGCAGCTACTTGGGTGCACGCTCGGTAATAGAAGCTTTCTCAAGCAGCTTCAACTGGTTGCAAACGGAACGCAAAAATCCGGCAATTCTTTTCGCCGGAAACAGCATCAGCGAAGATTACCTGGCCGAACTTTCGGAGTTCCTTAAAACAAAGCATTTCGGCATTATCAATATTTCCAAATCGGGCACAACTACCGAAACCGCGTTGGCATTCCGTCTGCTAAAAACCCAACTGGAAAAACAGGCAGGTAAAGACGAAGCCCGCCAACGCATTGTAGCCATAACCGATGCCAGCAAAGGAGCCCTTCGCACCTTGGCCACACAGGAAGGCTATAAAACATTTGTGATCCCCGACAACGTGGGCGGACGCTTCTCCGTGCTCACTCCCGTGGGCTTGCTGCCTATCGCCGTGGCCGGATTCAACATCCGCCAGCTTGTAGCCGGAGCAGCTAGCATGGAAAAAGTTTGCGCGTTGGATGTTCCGTTTGCCGAAAACCCGGCAGCCATCTATGCCGCTACCCGCAACGAGCTTTACAAACAAGGTAAAAAAATAGAAATTCTGGTAAACTTCCATCCTAAGTTGCATTACTTTGCCGAATGGTGGAAGCAACTCTACGGCGAAAGCGAAGGCAAAGAGAACAAGGGAATTTATCCTGTTTCGGTTGACTTCACTACCGACTTGCACAGCATGGGGCAATGGATACAGGAAGGCGAACGCATCATTTACGAAACCGTAATATCCATAGCCGAACCAAACGAAAAAGTGGTTATCCCCACAGATAATGAGAACCTAGACGGCTTGAACTTCCTATCCGGCAAACGGGTAGATGAGGTAAACAAGATGGCCGAACTGGGCACGCAACTGGCTCACGTGGATGGCAACGTGCCTAACATACGAGTAGAAATACCTAAACTGGACGAATTTTACTTGGGGCAATTAATGTACTTCTTTGAAAAAGCGTGCGGCATCAGCGGTTATCTACTAGGCGTTAACCCATTCGACCAACCGGGAGTGGAAGCCTACAAAAAGAATATGTTTGCCTTGCTTGAAAAGCCGGGATATGAAGAGGCCTCGAAAGAAATAAAGAAACGTTTATCATAAATATTTTTCGAAAAGGATACGGTAACGTATCCTTTTTTTCTTACATAACTTTTTGTTCGCAAAAACCACTGATAAAATACAGATGTACCAACAGGAATACAAGAATATCGACTTTAACCTCGAACCATTGCCGGATAGGGAATTTGAAAACTGTAAATTCACGGGTTGCAGTTTTTCACAGTGCACGTTATCCAACCTTGATTTTATCGACTGTCATTTCGAGGCATGTAACTTCTCGTTGGCCAAGCTGCCAAACACGGGCTTAAAAACGTGCGAGTTTATCGATTGTAAGATGACCGGGGTCGATTTTCAGCCATGCAGCGATTTTCTTTTCTCTGTAAGCTTCAAGGGGTCGCAACTGGACTATTCGTCGTTTTTTAAAAAGAAAATGAAGAAAACCAAGTTCACGGATTGCAGCCTGAAAGAAACCGATTTCAGCAACGTGGATTTGTCGGAAGCCGTATTTCAAAACTGCAACATGGAACAGGCTATCTTCTCGCACACCAACTTGGAGAAAACCGATTTCCGTACGGCCTACAATTACACCCTAAACCCCGCTGAAAACAAGCTAAAAAAAACTAAGTTCTCTACCAACGGCTTATGGGGGTTGCTTCAACAATACGATATAGAAATAGAATAACCGCAATACATCATGTTTTCAACTGCCATTCAATCATTTTTAAATCAGCATCACTATCCTGCATTAAATATAAAAGCCGTTTTCTTCGATATGGACGGCGTGCTGTTCGACACCATGCCGGCACATGCCAAAGCCTGGGTAATCGCCATGAACGGTGCCGGGCTGCATTTTACCGAGTATCAGGGTTACCTTAACGAGGGACGCACAGGGGCTTCCACCATCGACAACGAATTTGTGAAAGTATTCGGCCGGCATAGCACGGAGGAGGAAAAGCAACACATCTACAAACAGAAAAGCGAACACTTCCTGTCATTTGGCGAGTCAATGCCGATACCCTACACGTACGAGCTAACAAAGAAAATTAAAGCGGAAAATATTGATAGGCTGGTGGTAACTGGTTCGGGTGAAAAAACCTTATTGGATCGGGTGGAACAATTTTACCCCGGCATCTTTAACCGCCAACGCATGGTAACCGCTTACGATGTAAAACACGGCAAGCCCAACCCGGAGCCCTACCTAATGGCTCTACAAAAAGCAAATGTAAAACCGTGGGAAGCAGTGGTAATAGAAAACGCACCTCTTGGCGTACAAGCAGGTGTAGCGGCAGGCATCTTTACCATTGCCGTAAACACGGGCATCCTGGAAGATGAAGTACTGCACCAAGCCGGAGCCAACCTCGTATTTGGCAACATGAAGGATTTACACGACCATTGGGATAAGTTGATACGTCAATAACCGTTGGAATATTTTTATACCGGATTTCAATCCGGTGCTACAATATAGGTCGAGCCTACGGCTCTTAAAAAGGCAAAACAGAAAACAAGAAATCTTTTAAATTAACTATAAAAATTTAAAATTTGTGACTCATTATTTTATATAAGGTTCTAAATGATAATAATGCATTTATGATACAAAAAGGCCAAAGAATAATTTCCCAAAGTAAAATTAAGTTAAATGTGAATAAAAGCCATAGTGATAGAACCGAAAAGCTAAGGGCTATTAGGAAAATGATAACATAGTAATAATATTTCCGCTTTTGGAATCCAAGGCCAGCCTTTTCTTCCTGTTGTAATTGTCCTAATTTCATTTTCAAGGCAATTTCATCAATTTTATTTAATCCCCTTAATTTATTGTTTATTGCAATTTTCAATTCTGCTGGATCCGTAATATTGTCTAAATCTAAGGCCTTTTGAAGAAGTCTTTGTGCTTGTTGGTGTTCAGTCTCTTCAATCATATTATATGTATTTATTTTGCAACGATGCTTACCTCTAACCATAACTCTGTAAAAATATAACTACAAGACAAAGATATGCTTAGTCTCCTGCAAAGATATTATATTTTACAATTTCACACTAGAAAACTATTTTAAATTTCGCATTAAAAATCCAAAGGATTGACATTATTATAGAAAAGCACCTTGGTAATTGAAAAAAGCCCCGTGAGGGATGACATTATAATATCACCACCTTACGGGGTTCTAAATACATAATTCATTGAATGTTCTATAATAATATCAACCTTTCAGGTTTACAAAAAGATTGATTTTTAGCAGATTGCAAAAGCAAACGAAGTCCCATAGGGACGGTTTATCTTGTAGCAATGGATTTTAATCCGTTGACATCATTTTTTCCCAAAATAATAATCGAGCATATTTTTGGCGGCTACAAAGGAGCTTATTTCGCTGTTCAGCACTTTGCGTTCGTTTTCAGCCAATAAGTGTTGGATGGCTTCGTCGTTGTAGAAATTCTCTTTCAAGGTCTCGTTAATGGTTTCATACATCCAGTACTTGGCTTGTCGGGAACGTTTGGTCATGAAGTAGCTATTCGTTTTAGTGTACTTGATATACTCTTCTACCATATCCCATACTTCGGGGATACCAGTTTTTTCGATAGACGAACAGGTTAATACTTGCGGAAACCAGCCTGAATCGGGTATGGGAAATAAATGCAAGGCATTTTGAAATTGAACGCGAGCCAACTTGGCTTTGTTCAGGTTATTGCCGTCGGCTTTATTAATAATAATTCCATCGGCCATTTCCATAATGCCTCGCTTAATGCCCTGCAATTCGTCACCCGTTCCGGCCAACTGAATGAGCAGAAAGAAATCGACCATTGAGTGTACGGCAATTTCCGACTGCCCTACTCCCACTGTTTCTACAAAGATGGTGTCGAACCCCGCTGCTTCGCAAAGCACGATGGTTTCACGGGTTTTTCTAGCCACGCCACCCAGCGAGCCTGCTGATGGCGAAGGGCGTATAAAGGCTTTGGGGTTCACCGAGAGTTCTTCCATGCGGGTTTTATCGCCTAGGATGCTGCCTTTTGAGCGTTCGCTGCTGGGGTCGATAGCCAACACGGCAAGTTTACTGCCTTGGTTGGTAATATACATCCCCATGGTTTCTATAAATGAGCTTTTGCCTGCACCGGGCACCCCGGTGATACCTATTCGCCGGGCATTTCCGGCATGTGGCAAGCATTGCTCTATCACCTGCTGGGCAATAAGCTGATGTTCGTGCCTGGAGCTTTCAATCAACGTTACGGCCTGACTTAGAATGGATATATCTCCGCCCAAGATGCCTTGCACATATTCGTCCACCGAATAATGCTTGCGTTGCATGCGTTTAGTACGATATGGGTTTATGATGGGTGGCTGGGCTATGCCTTTGTTTACGGCAAGTGCCTTGTATTTTTCATCATTCTCGATGTGTTCGCTCTTTTTAGCCATAATGCACAGGTAATAAAAAAGAGGATAACCATAGTTATCCTCTTTTAATTATGCGAATGAATAATTATTTCTTAGCAGCTTCAACAGTGTAAATTACTTTTAGCAATTTATGAATGTTGTTCGGGTCATTCAATTGTATGTTAACCACTTTTGTATATGTACCTACTGCAAGTTTAGATGCATCTACTTTAATTTTAATGGTTTCCGATTTTCCTACGGCAACGCTTTTAGGTGCTGATACGTGTATTTCGGAATCTTCGTTAAATACGCTACGGATAAACAACGGACTTTTACCTGTGTTGGAGATGGCTACTTTAACGCTTTGTTTTGATCCAACGGCAATTTTACCAAGGTTTACTTCTTTTTCCAATTGAGCCACGGGAGCATTTTTAATTTGATCGTCAGTGAATTTTTCATACACGTTGGCTTGTGTAGAAAGAATTAATTTGGATGAATTCTTATCCTTAACTTCTCCGCTTGTAGTTAATGTAATGTCAGCTTTCACGTTACCCCACTCTTTTATTTTGTCGGGGTCGATGGTAAGAGCTACATTTCCTTTTTCGCCGGCTTTTAATGTCTTAGTTTCGGCTGTGATGTATTTAGGCAAGCCGCTAATAGTAACGGTTACGTCTTTATTGGAAATGTTTGCAATAGGAAGTTGTTCTTTTCTTGTTTCGCCTTTGCTTACATCACCGAATTTAACGGCTTTAAATTTCAAGCGTATATCGTTGAATAAAATAGGATAAACATCTTCTACCTTTTGTCCTTTGGGGGTAACAGTACCTTTAATGGACAACAATTGCTTGTCGGCATTGCTGGTAACGGTAATTGTTTTTGTAAAAGGGCCTGGACGACCTGCTGCACTATAGGTTACAGTAATAGAACCTTTTTGTTTAGGTGCAATGGGTTCTCTTGACCATTGTGGGGTGGTACAGCCACAAGAGGCTTGCACATTGGTTAAAACCAAATCGGAAGTTCCTGTATTAAGAAACTCGAACACGTGCGATACTTTTCCGTCCTCTTCTTTTACCGTACCAAAATCATAATTTGGTTCTGCAAAATGGATACCCGGTTTTTGAGCAAATAACGCGGTTGACAACAATAGAACAATCGCACTTAATATTAGTTTTGTCTTCATAATTTATGAAATTCCTTTAAATTTATTTTTTAGGTTTAGGCACTACTTCGCCTTTAATGTAGAGTAATATTTTATTTTCGTCCTGGCTATTTGTGGTTACGGTAATCGTTTTATTGAACGGGCCTGGGCGATCTTTAGGGTTGTAGGTTACTTCAATAAACCCTTTGGTACCAGCAGGTACGGGTTTTTTGCTCCACTTAGGGGTGGTACATCCGCAAGAGGCCTGCACGTTGGTCAACAACAAATCGGTTTTCCCAACATTGGCAAATTCAAACTTGTAGGTTACAGGGCCTTTTTGCTCAAGGATACTTCCAAAATCATGAGTTGTTTCGTTAAATTTGGCAATAGTTTTTTGGCCCATTGTCAAGACACTCACGAGTAATAACAGGCTCAATAAGTAATGTCTTTTCATAGCGAATAGTTTTTGTAATTTTTATTGGTTTAACATGATAAGAAATGCAAATTTATAAATTTATATCAAAGTGAAAGCCTAAAATAAAAAAAACTTTAGAGGCTTCAGTTTATAAATAACGTTTCACTTAACACGATATTTTATTAAGCAGTATCTTTGTAACGTTTTTCCTTTTATTAAATGATTAAGGTGAATATATAAAACGCATTTTAGAATTATCTTTTTTTTAAAATATCCAGAAAAAATGAAGCATAAAATAGAAACTCTTGCAGAGAGCATATTTCCTTATGTTTGTGATGTTTACAAGCAGCTACACATGCACCCAGAACTTTCGTTCCACGAAACGGAAACCGCTGTTTTTATTCAACGCCAACTGACGGAAATGGGCATTCCATTCAGAGCTAACATCGGTACAACAGGCATTTTGGGTGTGCTGAAAGGAAAGAATCCGAACAAGAAAATCATCGCCTTACGGGCGGACATGGATGCCCTACCTATAACGGAAGAAACGGATTTGCCCTATAAATCGGAAAACGAACATTGCATGCACGCTTGCGGACATGATGCGCATGTATCGTCGCTACTAGGTGCAGCTAAAGTTTTAGCCTCTATCAAAGAGGAATTGGAAGGCACGGTGTTGTTTATATTCCAACCCGGCGAGGAAAGGCATCCGGGTGGAGCTAGATTAATGCTGGAGGATGGTGTGTTCGACGAATATAAACCGGATTTGATACTGGCTCAACATGTGTCGGTAGATTACCCGGTGGGTACGGTAGCATTCCGCCCCGGCATTATTATGGCTTCGGCTGACGAAATTCACATCACGGTGAAGGGCAAGGGCGGACATGGGGCGTTGCCTCATTTGTTCAACGACACGGTGCTGGCCGCCTCGCAAATAGTGGTTTCGTTGCAGCAAATCAGGGCTCGGCTAAGTTACCCGTTCACACCAATGGTATTGTCGTTCGGTAAATTTATTGCCGATGGTGCCACCAACGTGATTCCCGATGAGGTGAAGCTATCGGGCACGCTGCGCACGATGGATGAAAAATGGAGGGACGAATGTAAAGCACACGTGAAAAGAATAACAACCGAAACGGCTTTGGCTTACGGGTGTACCTGCGAAATTGAGGCTCAAGACGGGTACCCTACCGTGAACAACGACCCTAAAATTACCGCGGATGCGATCCGGTTTGCCTCGGAAATGGTGGGAAAAGACCACATTGAGGAATTGGAGGTGCGCATGACAGGCGAAGACTTTGGTTTCTTTACGCATCAATACCCTTGTTCGTTCTACCGATTTGGCATTAGAGGCGCAACGAATCCTAACTGCGGAGGGTTGCATACCTCCACCTTCCAACTTGATTTGGAGGCATTCAAAACATCGGTTGGCGTAATGGCATGGTTAGCGTGGTGCAATTTGGCTGAATAAGCTTATTGCAAGCCTTCCAGGTCTTTTACATCTTCTTTTTCCGATTGTACTTTCTTTTGCTCGAATTGTTTATCCGGGGCTACTTCATCTTTTACCAGCAGCGATTTTCCTACCACCGTGAGGGTGGCCAAAGCGGAAACGATAATAATTATCAGGGGAAGTTTTTTAAGCTGTTTGCTGCCTTTTGATAAGAATATTGCAAAAACGGCTAAAACTAAAGCTAGTAGGTTTGGCAAAAGAGCCAACGTACCCATCGGGAGAATGGTAAAAACAATACCGATTACTGCAAAAACGATGGCAATAATAATGATGATTTTTCTCATTTCTATATCTCTTATTTTTTTAATGAACTGACGATAATACTAGCTGACCGACACCAACAGGAATACTGAATTTGATTAATGCCGGAATCTTTTTACTATCGGCGGTAAACCATATTATGTTTTGGTCTTTTCCTCTCAGCTTGTTTGTTCGTGCGGCGATGGATAATTTATAGCATTCCCGCTTGCCCAGGCATCCGGCTGAAACTGTTTCCTTCCCCATGAATCGGGCACTAGCGGGATATTCTTTCTCATCAAAAATTACAGTAACGGCAAAAACCTGCCCCGGCCTCATCTTGGAAAAATCGACAGCACGGAGCTTATACATGGCTGCTACAACATCCATCGAACCTCCATGCACGTTAAAGTTTTTTGTTGCACCGTTTTTAGAGTCGCTGGTGCTATTAATTGTGTTCCCCTTGTATATGTATTTTTCCATTTTAGCATATTTGCCTTCCAAAATGTTGCGTTTGTACAAGCTGGGTCTTAGCGTAGTAGGGTCAACATACGATTCATACAAATCTCTTATTTTGAAAAAATAATCCCATTTGCTGAAAGTTTGAGCTTCCATACACAAATGAAGATATGTTTTTTTTGAGGTTTTAACCGGGTTGGTTTGCAACGAAACCTGAGCCAGTGTAGTCATCATCCCGCCCATACGGTAAGCACCTGTATAAGTGAGCTTTTCATTTTGGCTAATTTGAGCAAAACCACTTATAAAAATAGCCCAAGCGGCCAAGGTAATAAGAGCCTTTTTCATTATTCTTTTGTTCTTTCAGGTTTTATATCTACTTTTTCGCCATTCAAACGCACAATTCGTCCGGGTGCGCCTACCACGGTGCAGTTGGATGGAATGTCGTGCATAATAATAACACTTTCGGCGCCTATCTTCACATTGCTGCCTACCGTGATGGGGCCAAGCAATGTGGCTCCGGTACCGATAAACACGTTGTCGCCTATGGTAGGATGCCTTTTGCCGGTGTGCTTCCCCGTGCCCCCAAGGGTAACGTTATGAAACAAGGTACAGTTTTCGCCAATCACCGCGGTTTCGCCAATCACAATGGCACTCCCGTGATCGATAAACAAACCTTTGCCTATCTTTGCCCCGGGATGAATTTCAATATTGGTCATAAAACGATTCAATTGAGAAACGAACCGTGCCAAAAAAAACAAATGAGCCTTATACAAAGGATGAGCCAAATACCGATGGCAAGTAATAGCATGCAAACCGGGGTATAATATCCATTGCAGCCCTTTTTCAGCAGGGTCATTTTTAAAAATCGCTTTAATATCTTCAAACATACATTGATTGACTTTATTTTGAACCCCAAAAGTATGAATTTAGTCTCAATAAATGGGGCATTGAACTAAAAACTTTGACTCCTCCGCTTCGATTATTTTTAAAAACCAAGGTGAAATTGGCTCTAATAAATTATTTTTTTGCTTATTTTGCATAGTATAATTCACTTTAAAATAATTTTGAACATCAGATGGCTTATCATCAATTAGATAAACTGGATAAAAAAATATTGGAACTGGTATCCCACAACGCACGTGTTCCGTATCTAGAAGTTGCCCGCGAGTGTAACGTGTCCGGTGCGGCCATCCACCAACGGATGCAGAAGCTGATGAACCTGGGCGTAATTAAAGGTTCGGAGTTTGTTATCGACACATATAAAATTGGGTATCAAACCTGTGCTTTTATAGGTATTGTGCTGAAAGATTTGAGCTACTTCAATGATGTGGTGGAAAAAATAAAAAACATACCCGAAGTGGTGGAATGCCATTACGCGATAGGAAAATACGCCATGTTTTTGAAAATATATGCCAAAGATAACCGGCACCTGTTACATATTATTCTAGAAAAACTGGGAACTATAGAGGGAGTGCTTACCACCGAAACATTCCAGGTATCGCTGGATGAAATATTTAAAAGGCAAATAACCGTTTTTGATACCGTGGAAGAAGAAGAATCGGATAAAAAAGAAGACAAATAAAAAAACACAAGCTCAGAATTTCTTCTTACGCTTGTGTTTTATGGTTGGTTTTGGTCGGTTACAAGGTTTTATTCATTCGGTACCTGTGGCACTTTCGATGCCTTTTGTTCTTCCATGCATCGTTTCAGCTGTTCTTTTCGTTCAATTCTTTTAGCTTTTTTGTCTTTTTTCAATTGGTCAAATTTCGCGTATTGATCAGAGGTCAATACTTTCTTGAATTCGGCTTCTTTTTCTGCACTCTGTTTTTTATGTTCAGCTTTTAACTCTTCTCTTTTAGCCTTTCCTTCTTTAGCAAACTTCAAGTTAATGTCTTCAATTTGTTTTGCCTGATCGTCAGTCAATTGGAGATCTTTTGTTAGCGATTCAGTTTGCTTTTTTGCTTCTTGTTCAGGAGTTTTTTTAGCTTTTTTTACCTTGTCAGAGCCATTTTGAGCCGAAACTGCCAGACCTACCAGCAAACAGGCCGCAAACATAATAATTTTTTTTGTTTTCATACTAATAAAAATTTAGAAATGTTTTTATTATTCTTTTCATTTTGTGCTTATATGACTGGATAATTGACCAATGGTTTAATTTAACCTAATTTTTTTTGTCTTTCTTTTTTAATTCCTATCTTGTTTGTTATTTTGCCAATAGCAAACAATATATTTCTAAATGACAAATGCTCAATTCATATTACTGCTGTTGATGATAGTCAACGTGGCGGCATTTATAATTTATGCCGCCGATAAATGGTTGGCCAAGAAAAATGCCCGGCGTGTACCCGAAAAATACTTGTTACTACTTGCTATAATTGGCGGTAGCGTGGGTGCATGGAGTAGCATGCTACTATTCAGGCACAAAACGAAGCATTGGCAATTTAGCGTGGGCGTACCCCTTGTTCTATTGCTTCAAATAGCATTGAGTATATATTTAATAAGCAAAACTTAAAAAAAATCATAGTATGAGTCTATTATCTGTAGATCAAGAAAAGTGCATAAAGTGTGGCATTTGCGTTCAAGCCTGTCCGGTTTCCATCGTGGAATTTGATAACGGTAAAAGTTTTCCTTTCGTAAAATCGGGAAATGAAAAAAGATGTATCGTATGCGGCCATTGTGAAGCCATCTGTCCCGAATTTGCATTGATTTATAATCCACCGGAATCGCAAGTAACTATCCCAGCTGAAAACAAAGAGGTAAACGCTGTTAATTTGGGCACCTATTTTCGTAGCAGACGTTCCATCCGCGAGTATTTACAAAAACCGGTGGAGAAAGAGTTGTTGAAACAGGTGATGGACATCGTACGCTACGCCCCCACGGGTAGCAACCAACAAAAGAATCAGTGGGTAATAGTGCAAAGTAAAGAAGTGATGCAACAGCTAAAAGAAGGTACTATCAACTGGATGCAAAGCGTTTCTGCGGCTAACCCGGAACTAGCCAAGCGATTAAACTTCGCGGGGCTTATTGCTTCTTTTGAAAGAGGAAACGATGTTATTTGCCGTAATGCTCCGCATTTGATAATCGGATATGCAAACGTTGCTCATACAATTGCATCGAAAGACGTGGTTATAGCTACATCGCATTTAGAACTATTACTTCCTGCATTCGGATTGGGTGGCTGTTGGGGTGGTTATCTGATGGTAGCACTACAATACTCGCCCGACTTGAAAAAAATAATCGGACTTGACGATACCGTCACCGTGCACTCGGCTTTGATGATAGGCTATCCTAAATATAGCTATAGCAAAATACCGGCACGTGGAAAAGCTGATATCCATTGGCTTTAACATCTTATACTATACATAAAACAAAGAATAAATAAGGGGTTTCTTTTTTTTAAAGGAAGCCCCTCCTTAGTTGATGTAAAAAAGAAATTACATCTATATTTATATTTATTCCCTTATGATGCGATTTTTATAAATTATCTTATTGTCCCTGCTTGCCGTTTAAACTATCTTTAACAGGATTGGAATATATTCCACTTATACCATCACCATTCAATTTTAGTTTATCACTAACCCGAACAATTATAAACACGGTATTTTTTTGCACAAAGCGTTCCCACGACCTACCATACACGAGCTTCACCGTATCTGTTCCTGCCTTTAAGCCTTTAAATGTTATACCAAAAATTTGTGGATAACCAACATAACCTTCAGGGTGAGCACCGTCAACATAGGAAGTTCGGATGCTGTCCACATTGTCCACCCGGCTTTTGTTTACCCATTGCCATGAATATCCACACGAACTACATTCGGTAAGCTTTACTTGAAAGGTATCTCCCACCGCCACGTTATAATAGATTGTGGTATCACTTTTAGCATAACCCATACCTGCATAAAGCAAAACTATTAACAGTAACCATAATTTTGTTTTCATGAATATATATTTTCAGATTCATTTTTCAGCATACCCTATTCTCATTTTATATTATGAGATTCTTCCCCAAAAAGAGTAAAATACAAAGCCAAAATCAAACTCTTTCTATTCGGATAATACCATTATTTCCCAGACTCCAAAATTAAACTATTCTACATTATATCAAACAATCCGTTGAGCTATTTTTTAATCGCTTGCATGAAAAATTAATCATAGCACAAGTTGTTTTTATTAAAATTTCATATCACTTAAAACAAACAATAATGCTAATTATCAACACACAAAATAAAACCTGAGAAATCCGACTGATTTTTCAAACGTGTAAAAAAATATTAAAAAAAATATGTTTTTTCTTTATTTTTTAATATTAACCATTTGGTTAATTCAAAAAAAGTGTTTTCCTTTGGCATCGTTTTCAACCAATCCAAAAAGATGAATAAAGACTGTAATACGGAAGAAAAAATTCTTCAGGCAGCCCGTCGTGTATTTATTGCAAAAGGACTTGATGGAGCCCGCATGCAGGAAATTGCTGACGAAGCTTGTATTAATAAAGCGATGGTGCATTACTATTTCGAGAGTAAAGAAAATTTATTTGAAGCCGTATTTATGGATACTGTGGGCGTATTTTTTAAGAAGGTGAATGAGATTTTACTATATGAAGGGACAAACATGCAAGAAAAAATATCTCTTTTTGTTGATAATTACATGGAGATTATAGCCTCGAATCCGTTTATTCCTCAATTTATGATTAACGAAATAAACAGAAATCCAAAGATTCTATACAAACTGTTATCAAACTCCGGTTTAAAACCGGAGGCTTTCATGCAACTGTTTAAAAACCGAGTGCTGAAAAACGGTAAAGACATCCGTCAACTGGTGATAAGTGTATTTGCTTTATGTCTTTTCCCTTTTATAGCAAGGCCATTGTTGCAAATCATTTACTTTGAAGATAACAGTAACGAGTACGATCAATTTCTCTCCGAACGGAAAGAATATGTAAAAAAAATGTTGTTAAAATTTTTAGACGAATGAAACAAATCATCATCCTGTTATTTATCGGCTTATCGGGATCCTCTACTATTTTTTGTCAAAGCTTACAGTTGGACGAATGCCAGACTTTAGCACGCAAAAATCATCCGCTGCTTAAACAGGAGGGGGTGATAGATGAACTCTACCAGCTACACGTAAAAAGCATCAACTCAAGCAACCTCCCACAAATAGACCTGACAGGAAGAGCATCTTATCAATCGGATGTAACGAAAATAGACCTAAACCTTCCCATACAAGGCATTCAATTTCCCGAATTTTCAAAAGACCAATACAAATTGTACGTCGATATAAAGGAAAAAATATACGACTTCGGACTGGCTAAAAACAAAAAAGCAGTAGAAGCCGCCGACAAAAGCATAAACTTGCAACAGAATGAGGTGGACTTATATAAAATAAAGGAAACCGTAAATTCACTTTTTTTCAACGCGTTGGCTTTGCAACAAAACAACGAGATTCTTTCCCTGAAAAAACAAAGTCTAGACGAACGCATCAAGGTGGTAAGTTCCGCCGTGAAAAACGGGATGAGCCTTCCTAACGAACTGGATGCCCTGAAAGCCGAACGGATACAAACCGACCAGCAGCAGGTAGAACTTACCATGAACAAACAAACCACACTTTCTATCCTAGGCATTTTAACCGGAACTGATATTGACCAAAATACAACATTGATAGAACCTACAGTGGGAGAAACATCCGCAAGCACAAACAACAGACCGGAGAAAAAACTCTTTGAACTCCAAAAAATAAAATTAGACCAAAGCCAACTTCTAGTAAAGAACAGCCACACACCCTACCTGTATGCCTTTGCACAAGCCGGCTATGGCCGACCGGGGCTTAACATGTTCAGCAATAGTTTTAAAGATTGGTATCTTGGGGGAATCGGGCTAAGCTGGAATTTATGGGACGGCAACAAAACCAAACACGACCGTAAAGCGTTGGAAATACAGAAGAAGAGCATTGATATTGCCAACGAAAATTTTGAACGATCCATAAACATATCCTTAACACAGGAGAAAAATGACATCAAGAAACTCGACGTTTTATTAACTGCCGACAAAGAATTGGTATCGATAAAAGAAACAATAGTAAAGCGTTCGGCCTCCGCGTTGGATAATGGTACCATCACCTCCGCCGATTACATACGCGATTTAAATTCAGCCTTACAGGCGAAAGCATCGCAAAACATTCACAACCTGCAATTGATTCAAGCTAAAGTAAACTACAATACAATTTTAGGAAACTGAACCTAAAAACAATAAAAACACAATATGAAAAAATTTATATTTTACATCACGCTGATTACACTACTAATGAGCTGTTCCGGTAAAAAAGGGCAAGCGGATGCTTACGGAAATTTTGAAACAGATGAAGTAATTGTTTCAGCCGAAAACAACGGTAAAATAACCGAAGCTCCCGTGAATGAAGGCGACGTGGTGAAAGCCGGAACAACACTAGCAGTAAGCGACACAGTTAATTTATACCTACAAAAGCAACAGTTAATTTCGCAAAAGACTTCGACCGAAGCTCAAAAGGCCACGCTCAAATCGCAAATAGCCATATCCGACCAACAAATAAGCAACGTGAATAAAGACTTGCAACGCATAAAAAAAATGATTGTGGACGGGGCTGCTACTCAAAAGCAACTGGATGATGTGACCGGGCAAATTGCACTGGCCAACAAGCAAAAGAGCGCCTATAGCAGCCAAATAACCGCCGTGCAAAAGCAATCGGATGCCGTACAATCGCAAATTAAGGTATTGGAGGACAAAATCAAATCGTCAGTCATTACAGCCCCAATAGATGGTACCATTCTAGAAAAGTATTGCGAAAAAGGAGAACTGGCTGTTCCTAATAAAGCCTTGTACAAAATGGCAAACATACAATACCTGAACCTACGCGTATATGTAAGTGAAACTCAATTACCACAAATAAAAATAGGGCAACAGGTAAAAGTACAAATAGACGATGAAAAAGGCTCTAAAAACTTTACAGGAAACATTACATGGATTTCCTCACAAGCGGAATTCACCCCTAAGGTGATACAAACAAAGGATGAACGGGTAAAACTCGTATATGCCATCAAAATAAGGGTAAAAAATGACGGTACGCTAAAAATTGGTATGCCCGGCGAAATCATGTTTAACTAACAGATCACTAAAAATCGACTATGATTCGCATCCAGGACATCACTAAATCTTACGGAAAAACACAAGCCTTGAAAGGCGTTTCTCTTGATGTAAAAAAGGGAGAACTATTTGGGCTTATTGGTCCTGATGGTGCGGGGAAAACCACCCTCATGCGCATATTGATGTCCTTACTCCTACCCGATAGCGGGCAAGCCACCATGAATAGCTACGACGTAGTGAAGGAATACAAAAAAATAAGAATGCAAACAGGCTACATGCCCGGACGGTTTTCGCTATATCAAGACCTCACGGTAGAAGAGAATTTGGAATTTTTTGCCACCGTTTTCGGCACCAGTATTTCGGAGAACTACGACCTGATAAAAGACATTTACGTTCAGATAGAACCATTCAAGAAACGTAGAGCGGGAAAACTTTCGGGCGGGATGAAACAAAAGTTAGCCCTCTCGTGCGCCATGATTCATAAGCCCGAAATACTAATATTGGATGACCCCACCACGGGCGTGGATGCCGTGTCGAGAAAAGAATTTTGGGAAATGCTTATGCGGCTAAAAGCCCAAGGCATCACCATCCTGGTTTCCACGCCCTACATGGATGAAGCTACGCTGTGCGACCGTATTGCCTTGATAGAAAAAGGAAACATATTTGGAGTAAATACTCCACAACAGTTGATGGAAAATTTTCCTGAAGATTTATGGAGCGTGAAAACCGCCTCCAGCCTATACCAAACGGCTAAGAAACTGCAAAACCTACCACGATTGATTTCGGTAAACAGTTTCGGGCAATGCCTACATGTAGTGCTACTAAAAGGGAAAGTAACCAAGGCAGATATAATAACATTTTTAGAACAACAAGGGGAAACTAACATAGAAATAGAACAGATACAAGCCAACATAGAGGACGTTTTTATACTAACCACCGAAAAAAAAACAAACCCTGTTTCACTGTAATTTATTGAATATGGATAAAGCTATTGTAGTAAAAGATATGGTGAAGAAATTCGGGGATTTTGTTGCAAACGACCACCTTAATTTTGAAGTAGAACAAGGAGAGATATTCGGTTTCCTTGGAGCCAACGGAGCTGGCAAAACCACGGCTATCAGAATTCTATGTGGGCTTTCCAAACCCACTTCAGGCAAACTGACAGTGGCGGGATACGACATCTATAAAGAAACCGAACAAATAAAAAAACACATCGGGTACATGAGCCAGAAGTTTTCGCTTTACGAAGACCTCACTATTAACGAGAACATACGTTTCTACGGCAGCATTTACGGCATTCCGATAAAAGAACGGAAAGAACGTACACGCAACATGCTAAACCGCTTGGAGCTTACTGAGTATGCCAACGAACGAATAGGTAGCTTGCCACTAGGCTGGAAACAAAAATTGGCATTCTCCATTGCCATATTGCACCGACCAAAAATTGTGTTTTTGGATGAACCTACCGGAGGTGTTGACCCTGTAACCCGCCGACAGTTTTGGAACTTAATTTACGAAGCTGCCGAAAAAGGAATTACTGTATTTGTAACCACCCACTACATGGATGAAGCCGAATATTGCAACAGGGTATCCATTATGTCGGAAGGAAAAATCGTTGACTTAGATACGCCTCAGAAATTGAAGGAGAAATACAACGTTCAAAACATGGATGAAGTGTTTTTACGCATAGCACGAGGTGAAAATTAATCAAAAGGGCGAAAACCAAATGAAAAATATATTCATCACCATAAGCCGAAAAGTTAGAAGCACCCGATTTGGAGCCTTTCTCTACAAAGAGTTTCTACATATTTTGCGCGATCGACGAACACTGATTATCTTGTTTGGCATTCCGTTGGCACAACTTTTATTATTTGGATATGCACTAACCAACGAAGTGAAAAACATTAAGGTTGCCATTGCCGACTATTCACACGATGAAATGACCAAGCAACTAATTCAACAGATTAATGCTTCCTCTTATTTTAAAATTACAGAGATAGCTCATTCACCATCGGAATACAACGAGTTGCTCCGCAGCGGACGGGTTAAAGAAATCATCGTATTTGAGCCCAATTTTTCTAAAAACTATGTAGCAAACGGAAAGGCAAACATCCAGTTGCTGGCCGATGCTTCGGAACCGAATACCTCCCAATTGATTATAAATTACACCAACGCCATTATAAGCAGTTACAGTCAATCGCTATCCGTATTGAAAAACAACCCGGCAAGCATCAACATCAAAACCAGGATGCTTTACAATGAAAACATGAAAGAGTCCTATAACTTTGTACCGGGACTCTTTGCCATGATACTGATGCTTATTTCAGCCATGATGACAGCCATTACCATCACCCGCGAAAAAGAAACCGGTACTATGGAAATATTGTTAGCCTCACCCTTGAAACCCTTGCAAATTATTTTAGGAAAAGTAACCCCTTATTTTTGCCTGTCTATCATCAATGCCATCGTGATACTCGTTGTTGGCACTCAGGTTTTCGGTGTCCCCGTAAAAGGGAGTTTAGTACTATTGATGTTCGAGATACTCCTTTACATTTTTCTAGCTCTAAGTTTGGGTATTATGATTTCATCCTTGGTTTCAAGCCAAATGTCGGCTATGGCCATGTCCGGGTTCGGCCTGATGATGCCCACCATTTTGCTTTCAGGCTTTATTTTTCCTGTAAAAAACATGCCGATAGCATTACAAATATTATCCAATGTTATACCCCCACGATGGTTTATCGAAATCAACCGGAGTATCATGCTTAAAGGAGGAACCTTAGATATTTTGTGGTACCAAACGCTTATATTAATGAGCCTTGCCGCGTTGTTCCTTTTCATTAGTTTCAAGAAATTTAAAATAAGGTTGGAATAACATTATAAATATCAATTTATTATGAGAATTTTCTTATACATTCTCCAAAAAGAATTTATCCAAATATTTCGTAACAAAGCCATGTTACCCATCATATTTGTACTGCCTCTATTCCAACTGCTGGTGCTTGCTTTCGCGGCCACATTTGAAGTAAAGCGAATTGATATGGCAGTGGTTGACAACGACCGTTCCACTAGCTCAACACAATTAATCAACCGCATCGGGAACAACCCTATTTTTCATGTCAATTATATTGTAAACTCGCAGGATGAGGCTGAAAAACTGATGCGCGGAAACAAAATTGATCTCGCATTATGTATTCCGCGTGATTTTGACAAAAAGTTAAACACAAAAACAAATCCCGACGTACAAATACTAGTCGATGCCATTGTAGGCAATGCAGCCCAATTAGGGTCAGGTTATCTTTCGTCCATCATTATGGATTTCAATAAAGAAATTTTGATACAAAAAGCAGACGGACAAAACGGAAATGCAATCAACGTGGTTAGTCGTTACGTATATAACACGGAGCTGAATTATAAAATTTACATGGCTCCGGGCATATTGGTTATCCTTATCACGGTGGTTGGAATGATGCTTGGCGGGATGAATCTAGTGCGTGAAAAAGAATTAGGGACAATAGAACAAATTAACGTTACCCCCATTCAAAAATGGCAATTAATAGGGGGCAAATTAATTCCATTCTTATTTATCGGACTTTTTGAACTGGCATTTGGACTAACGCTAGCCCATATAGTATTCGGGATGCCTATGCGCGGAAGTTTAGTCACGCTTTTCGGAGCCACGTCCGTATATTTAATATTGGTATTGTCAATCGGTCTATTTATTTCAACCATCAGCGAAACGCAGCAACAAGTTACATTTGGCGGATTTTTCTTTATCATGATATTTGTAATGATGAGCGGACTCTTTACCCCGGTAGAAAGCATGCCCATGTGGGCTCAGTACATGGACAGAGTAAACCCGCTTTATTATTTTGTAAAAATAATGCGAGGCATCATTTTAAAAGGAGCGTCGCTCAACGACATATCTAAAGAGTTCTACACGATGCTTATTTTTGGTGCAGCCGTATTCTCATTAGCCGTAGCCCGGTATAGAAAACGGAATTAAACTTAGATATAAAGCGTATTTTGTAACAATAAGAGCAACATCGAATAGTTGTCACCCTTACTATTTTTACTCCATATATACGGATGAATGTAAAATTGCTGAACGTAAATTTATAACCGCTCTGTCTCCTTTTTAACAACATCTAAAACTCATCTTCTACCGATACAAAAAAGAAACAGTATTTTAAATGAAATTTAACACAAATCACCCCTTTAATTGTTAATTTTTTAACTTATACTTGTATTGTTTTACGGCAACTATTTTAATAGCAATATTTATGTGCTACTATAAAGAAACCTAGTGTTTGTTAGCTTATTTCTTCGTTTATGCAAGAAACAAAAAATAAATTTCAAACTATACAACAAGCACTAATCAGGAATACTGCCGAAGGTTCTATTAATTAAAACGGGATGAAAAAACATTAACCTAAAATAATTATGAAAAAAACACTTGCAATCCTTATCGCACTACTACTTGTAGCAAGCTGTGTTTGTGCTAAAACAATCACGGTAACCAGTAGTGCTGACTCCGGTGCAGGTACCTTGCGCCAAGCTGTGCTAGATGCTAATGCTAACGACAGTATTATCTTTGATAGTAGTGTAACTTCAATAACCCTATCGACTGTAATTCGATTAGAAAAAAACATTACAATCACAGGCAACAAAAATAGCACTACCACGACTACAATGTTGGCTCCAAATTCCCGCCATTTTGTGCTTCCGAATACTGGAGTGACAGCAACTCTTAACAACTTGATATTAAAGGATGGTTATTTCTACACTTGCGGGGGATCAATATACATTTTACAGGGCAATTTTCTCACCCTGAATAATTGTTTTTTTACTGACAATAAGGCCGATAAAATTGCAGGAGCTATTGATAATATAGGTAAACTTACAATAAACAATTGTGTCTTTAATAATAATATTTGTAGCTCATATGGTGCTGGGGCAATTATAAATGATGGAGAGATAAAAATAAGTAATACAACATTTATAAGTAATAAAACAGAGGTAGTAAATTCTTCAACATCGTATGTCCCATCAGCAGGTGCACTATACAACAGACAAGGCACTCTTACCATAAATAACTGTTTGTTTAAAGGAAATCAAGGGGATGTTTCTGGAGGGCTTCTTAATAGAGGTAGTGCGAATGTTGTTAATTGTCTGTTCACTGGCAATACTTCTATTGACTTTAAAAATCAGGGAACAATATTTAACTTTAACTTAGGGAGCTATGACGTTGGATCAACTTCACTTACGATTGTAAATACAACTATCACTAACAATGTTGGCAAAGGTATATACAACGATCAGACGATTAGGCTCTATAACAGCATTGTAACTAACAACAATGCAACCCAAGATATTTACAATGATAGCATCGGTACGATAACCGCGAATAACAATCTGATAGGTACCAGCAATGTTGCGTTATCCGCCAACGGGAACATACTCAACACAGACCCCCTCTTTGTAGGCAATGGAGACTTTAGCTTGCAGAAAAGTAGCCCTGCCATAAATGCAGGGGACAATAGCTTTATAGATACCAGTTTAATAAACATAGACTTAGCCAACAATCGACGCATTAGTGATAAGACGATAGATTTAGGAGCCTACGAATTTCAGAATAAGTCGGCTGATATTCCTATTAATTATAATGACAACCTAAGAATCTATAGCCGGAACCAAACTATTTATATAGAAAATGCGTCCTCGCCGATTAGCGTTTACAATGTAATGAGTCAACTCATTACACGAGGAACAAATACCCAATTCACGGTGCCTGTAGCTGGGGTGTATATTGTGCGAGTAGGAGATAAAACACAAAAAATAATTGTGAAATAAATATTAGTATAAACGGCAGTTCCGCGCCAGTGCTGACACACCAACGCGGAACCTTAAAAAAGAAATCCTAAAACAAACATATTATGAAAAAACTAATAATTCTTTTAATCTTAACGGTAATCTCTAGTTCTGCATTTTGCAAAACAATTACTGTAACCAGTAGTGCCGACTCCGGCGCGGGTACCTTGCGCCAAGCCGTGCTGGATGCCAACGCTAACGACAGTATTGTTTTTGATGCAAATATTTCAAAGATAGTTCTTTCAAATCAATTAATACTTGATAAAAATCTTACTATCAACGGAAGTTCTACCACAAAAACCTCAATATCAGTATCTGCCGGATACTATTTATGGGAGTTTGTGATTCAAACAGGAGCGGCAGTAAAAGTTAATAATTTGATTTTTAGAGATGTAAACGTTGTTTCCACATGTGCAGGTGCTGTAGTTAACTATGGAGTTTTGACTGTAACCAACTGTGTATTTACCAATAACAAAATACTTAGATTTGGAGCAGGCATTAACAATTGTACAGGGGCAACTCTTTATGTTGATAGTTGTGAATTTTATCAAAATAATTGTGGTGAAGGTGGGGCTTTAGGAACTGCTCCAAATTCTACAGCTTACATTTCAAATAGTTTTTTTGAAAATAATAGTGCTCCTTCCGGAAGTGCCATTTTCAATCAAGGAAATATGAATACAATAAACTGTACATTTAGCAGTAACATTAATACAGGAATATATGGCGGCACCGTGTTTAACAACTTTGGTGGTGCCATCAATCTAATCAATTGCACATTCAATGCCAATAGTGGTAGTTCTTGCAGTGCGTTTTCAAACGATATGAATAGCACGGTATTTATTGCTAATACATTGTTTGTCAATAACATTTGTAGTTCATCATCATCTGCAACCATTTTCAACGGGCAATCAAGTGGCTATAGCAGCACTTTAACGCTTGTAAATAATACCATAGCCGGTAATAAAGCCATAGGTGTGTACAATAGTTATGGCACGGCAAAACTCTACAACAACATCGTGTGGGACAGCACCACGGATGTGTACACAACCAATAGCGGGTTAACCGCTGCCAACAATCTGATAGGCAGTAGCAACGTGGATTTGAGCGGAAACAATAACATAATAAATATTGCTCCAAAATTTGTAGGCAATGGAGATTATAGTTTACAAGCGGGTAGTCCTGCCATAAATGCAGGCAACAATAACTACTTGCCCGACAGTATTAAGCTCGACCTACAGGGTAAAGCACGTGTATCAGGCAGCCTGATAGACATGGGTGCGTATGAGTATGTTAATGGCTTGTCTATTCAAAACATACCTGCCACTAGTGGCATCCTAGTGTACGCCACTAGTGGACGAATAATAGTAACCAACATCACCGGGCAGAAACAAATATACACCGCCAGTGGACAACGGATAAGCAGTGGCTACGGCGTAGAATTTCCCGTGCCGGCACCGGGTATTTATATCCTGAAAGCTGGTGCCGTGGTGCAAAAAGTAATTGTAAAATAAATATTAGTATAAACGGCGGTTCCGCACCAGTGCTGACACACCGACACGGAACCTTAAAAAAGAAAGGAGGTGTAACCCCCTTCATCAGGAAGTTACAAATATAAAATATAATCAGATACCTAATAACCTAATTTAGAATTATTAGCACTAAGGTGTGGTGTCGCCTTACCGCCCAATGACATTAACAACTAAACACTTGAAGAATTCGTTCTCAAGGAAAATTTAATTTTAAATGAATCACAATGAATGAAATTTTTTAACTTATATTTGTATTATTTTATGGCAATTATTTTAACAGCAATATTTATGTGTTACCACAAAGAAACCTATTGTTTGTTAGTTTATTTCTTCGTTTATGCAAGAAAAAAAAATTCCAAACTATACAATAAGCACTAATCAGGAATACTGCCGAAGGTTCTATTAATTAAAACAGGATGAAAAAACATTAACCTAAAATAATTATGAAAAAAACACTTCCAATCCTTATTGCACTACTACTTGTAGCAAGCAGTATGTGTGCTAAAACAATTACCGTAACCAGTAGTGCCGACTCCGGCGCGGGCACCTTGCGCCAAGCTGTGCTAGATGCTAATGCTAACGACAGTATTATCTTTGATAGTAGTGTAACTTCAATAACGCTATCGACTGTAATTCGATTAGAAAAAAACATTACAATCACAGGCAACAAAAATAGTACTACCACAATCACAATGTTGGCTCCAAATTCCCGCCACTTTGTGCTTTCAAATACTGGAGTAACAACAACTCTCAGCAACTTGACATTAAAGGATGGTTATTTTTATACCTGTGGAGGTTCCATGATTATTGCCCCCAACAATAATGTAATATTAAATAATTGTTTTTTTAAAAATAATAAATCGGGAGATTTTGCCGGAGCAATCCAGAATGCAGGTACATTAAAAATAAATAATTGCTTATTTGATAATAATACTTGCAATTCAAATGGAATAGGAGCTATTAGTAATAGTGGAGAAGCTTATATAAATAATACAATATTTACGAATAATTATGGATCTGATCAAGGCTCTCTTTATAATCATAACGGAGGAAGTATTATATTAAATAATTGTTTATTTAAAGGAAACAAAGGAAATTATGCTGGATTAACAAATAGAGGTATTGCCGTAGTAATCAATTGTCTTTTTACGGGTAATACGTCAAATGCGGGAACTGTAATTAACTATAAATTAGACAATTTAGACCCAAAAACAACATCACTAACAATTACAAATTCAACCATTGTTGATAATGTAGGTGTAGGCATCTATAACGATCAACAGCTAAAACTTTACAACAGCATTGTGACCAACAACAATGCTACTCAAGATATATACAATGATAGTATTGGTACCATCACAGCTACCAACAACCTAATTGGTTCTAGCAACCTTAACCTTTCAGGTAACGGGAATATTCTCAACACCGATCCTCTCTTTGTAGGTAATGGAGACTATAGTTTGCAAAAGAGTAGCCCTGCCATTAATATGGGAAGCAACAGCTACCTACCCGACACCATAACCACTGATATTGCCGGGCACAAACGCATTAGCAACAATACGATAGACATGGGAGCTTATGAGTATCAATCGCCATCGGCTGTTCTGCTCTACCATGAAGCCATGCAAAAGATATACAGCCACAATCAAACTATCTGTATAGAAAATGGTTCTTCGTCAGTAAGCATTTTCAACACGATGGGACAACTCGTAGCTCAAGGGGTGAAAACCGAGTTCACAATGCCAATTGCCGGGGTGTATATTGTGCGCGTAGGCAATAACGTGCAAAAAGTAATTGTAAAATAACCGAAATATAAAAGTAGTTCCGCACCGGTGCTGCAACACCGACACGGAACCTTAAAAAAGAAAGGAGGTGTAACTCCCATCATCAGGAAAGTACAAATATAAAAATTAATCAAGTATCTAATAGCCTAATTTAGAATTATTAGTACTGAGGGGTAATGCTTCCTCATCGCCAAATGACATTCACAACTAAACCCTTGAAGAATTCATTCTCAAGGAAAATTTAATTTTAAATGAATCAAAAAAAATGAAGAAAAATAATTTTGTTAGATTACTTACTACCTTATGGCTATGTGTAGCCATTGGGGTGGCAGCACAAGCACAGTCGGTAAAGATTACACCGAGTGGTAGCTCCTCAGGTTATTATTGTATGCCGGCAGACAATACGGGGACATCATTCTCGGTGGCAGGCGTGAATTTATCTACTGATCCTAATGTTACGGCAACTATTGAAAGCACAGCATGGACGGTTTTTGGAGGTATTCAAAAGTTATCAGCGTCGGGCACCAACATCTCCGTTGCTTCCGGAACCGGCACCGATTATACCAGCCTCTATAGCAAGTATGCCAAAGGGAAGATAAGAGCCGTTTGCCATGTTAAGTATAGTTATACTTATAATACTTCTGATTGTTATCAAAACCCAGGTACAGCAACTTACATCTACTATGCAGATTACACAACAGAATTAGAAATCCGCAAAACGTTTAGTATCCCCGACGGATCACTTACCAATCCTATTGTAGGCCCGGAATGCGTAGTGGCAGGAGAAAACGTAACTTACTCGGTAGCACCTTGGGTTAGTCTGGACGATGTAAGCAACGTGGTTTTCGACACTTACACGTGGAATGTTCCTAGCAGTGCAAAAATAAACGATTTGTATTATTCGTCAGACAAAAGCTCGATTACTTTCAAACCAAGTGCAACAGCCGGAGGCCAAACCATCACGGTCGATTTAGGTGCATGTAACTCTACAGGAGCACAATCTTCGATTACGTTGAAATCCGAGCCGGATGCTCCTTACTTAGTAGGTAACACCCAATGGGTAGATAACCTTTGTATTCCTTTAAGTGCTAGCACTTACGAACTTACAATTGCCAATCCTCAGTCAGGGGTAACTTACACCTGGGAAAAACTTTCGGGATGGTATAGTACGGATCAATACGTGGTGGAATCAGATAATAAGATAGTGCTGAGTCCAAAAGATGACAACAAGTATATCCGCCTTAGAGCAAAAAGCAGCTGTACCGAAAAAATATACGACCTGCAAATCAATCGTTCATTTGATCCGGTGGTAAATACAATAACAACCGCGTATGCTGATTGCCTTCCTGAAAATACGGATGTAACATTTAGTGTTAACGGAGCCTCAAAAGGAATACCTATGGGATGGACAATATCGCCGGAGGGTATTACAAATGGCTGGAGTATAGCCAACGACCAGAAAGATTTGCCTACACCTATTATCCATACCGGAACAGGAGTGGCAACTGTTTATGCTACGGCTAGTTGTGGGGTGGCTATTCCTCAACTGTGTAAAGTGAAACCAAATGTTCCAATCATCAACGAAGGCAAAAAATGTTTAGCCTTCGAAGATAAAACCGATCAAGTTTTCACAACAACCAAGGATAATGGAGCTACCGGCTATCAATGGGATTTCCCTGCCACTTGGGAACCTTTAGCTTTAGCTGATAGAACAACCACAGACCCAACAATCACGATAAAAACGGATGGAAAAACTGCAGGGGAAATAAAAGTAAAAGCGTTGGGATGCAAGGATAGTGAATTTAGTACTCCTGTTAAAGTTGGCTTCAATCCAGATAAACCAACCATTGAGCAAGTGGGCTGTATTGATGCCGGACTACCGGGTGTAACTTATTTTAGAGTGAAAAACCATGTAAAAGGTCAAACTTATACTTGGACGATTGACCCTGCTTTTGGCGCACAAGATATGTTCTATAACCCTCCAGTTGACGACTCTAGTAAAATCAAGGTAAATACATTAGGAACTGTGGATACATATAATGTGCAAGCGACAGCATACAACACTTGTGGAAATAGCGGATTATGTGACCCATTCTCAGTTTCTGTTGTTAAAGAAGTATTTACTGTAACAGCCTCAAATACAGGAAGAAACCAATACATGTATGCTATTACTGAAGCAAACGATGATCCTTGGTATTTCTCACATACAGCCACATGGGTTTATAACAATGCAGATGCGACAGGAACAGATTACTATAAAACAAAAACAGACTTACCTGGTGGTCTTCTAACTTCTGGAGCTTCTAATTTCTTTGTTACTGTTACTAATTCTGCTGGATGTAAAACACGCATGATAAATGTGCCTCCTACATTCCGTTCGGCAAAATTGCTCGACGAAGCAGATGCAACTAATAGCGTAGTTGACGAAGAAATGAAAGTATCTCCAAATCCATCAACAGGAAGAATTAAAGTCACACTTCCAACTGACGAATCAACAAACATTAGTCTTTACGATTTGAAAGGAAGCCTTTTGAAAACATGGACAAACCAGCCTGCAGTTTCAATATTAGATATTTCTGATTTGGAAAGCAGCAATTACTTTGTTGTAGCACATCAAAATGGAAAACGTTATTCTAAAAAGATAATCTTGACAAAATAATTTAAACAAAGGGAGTCGATAAAATATCGACTCCCTTTCATTTTCTAATTTTCGTTCAAACAACTAAAAAAACGATGTCGAAAAAGACACAATTATTTATAGTCCTCACTCTGTTGGCTAATTGCCTCTATGCACAACACACTATTCTGAAAGAAGAATTTGAAAGAAACACCCAAAACAGTACAAGCTTAACCCTTAAAACACTTAGCAGTGGAGACTGGTATTTTTACTATACCGACAAAAATTATAATAGCATAACAGAATGTGCCGTGCTAAAGTATACTGGATTGGATATGGGCTATATAATAACGCCCTTACTGACGAGGCCTAGTACACTAAGTTTTAATGCACGAACTGTGGGTGAAGTAAGTAATTGGTTGGCAATACAAAAGTCAGTAAATGGAGGAAAGTACACGACAATAGAAAAAGTATTGGTTTCCGGCACAAATTACAAGCAATATAAAGTAACCATAAACGAAAAAAACGACGATGTACGAATCAAATTTATACGCACAAAACCAAGCCCCGACGGCAGTAATTACAATATAATACTTGACAATGTAGATATATTGGGGAATGACCTCTTGCAAGTATCAAATGGTACAAGCCTTATTGAAAACGGTAGAAAAATTAGCATTCCCTTAGAAGGAAATGCCTCTAGTGTAGAAATACCCCTTACCTTAACCAACATGGGGAACGAAATGCTAAAAATATTGGATATTGAAACGCTTGGTTCATGTAACATAATTGGAGACCGACTAACAAGCATAGCTCCGGGAGAATCTTTTACTATTACCGCTCAAATCACACTCACCAAGCAGAAACATACTGAAGGGCTCGTTCTTATACATGGCAATACTTCGACATGCACTCCCTATCTAATTCGTTTTGAAGTAAAAAACGTTTCCGATATAGAATAAACACGAAATCAAACACAAACACAAATAGTGCAAAGGTTAGCACAAACCCCGTCTGACATTATTCTT
This sequence comes from Paludibacteraceae bacterium, assembly GCA_031292565.1. Classification (GTDB taxonomy): domain Bacteria; phylum Bacteroidota; class Bacteroidia; order Bacteroidales; family Paludibacteraceae; genus JAFGVL01. Next base: position 5,785 of record JARLGW010000011.1, on the reverse strand, counting down.
TTAATATATGAGCTTCGGTTCGGCGGTTATTTTTCCGACCTTCGGGAGTGTTGTTAGTATCTATAGGTTGAGTAAGCCCATAACCAACGGCTTGTATGCGGCTTTCATTAATTCCTTTTTTTACTAGATATGCCTTCACAGCATCAGCTCGGCCTTGCGATAATTTTTTATTAACGTCAGCACCACCCACGTTATCAGTATGCCCTGCAATCTCCATTTCCATCGTTGGTTTGTGGTTCAACAATTCCACCAGGTTATCAAGGGTTTGAAACGATGTAGGTTTTAAGGTTGCTTTATTGGTATCAAAATACACATTGTCTAACGTAATAATTTTAGGCAACTCATATTTCAATGTATAGTTAAGCGTTACCTTCCCCTTATTGTTTGGCACATCAATGGTACGCAAAACAGAGTCTTTGCCCAACGAAAGAAATCGCACCTCCAAATGCTCTCCTTTGGGGATAGCTATTTCAAATCGGCCATCCTGCCCGGAAACACCTGAATAGGTTTTTCCTGTTTTGGCATTAGCAAACGTAATTTTATCACCTTTGCTTGGCACATTTTTCAAGTTTGTAACCAACACTTTAAACAACGCTGTCGAATCTCTTCGTAACGTATCAGCTTGCCCATAGGCATAAGAGAAAATGACAAATAAAAATAAGAGGGGAAGACTTATTCTTTTCATAACTCAAAATTTTAAATATTTTTTAGAAATGAATACTTAAGTAAAAACAGCAATTCACAAAAAAAGTTCATTTGGAAATGCCTAAAAATAGATATTCTAAAACAAAAAAGAGCGAATAAAATAAAATATTTTACTCACTCTTTTTCAAAAGTGGACCTGACGGGAGTCGAACCCGTGTCCAAACGAGGAATTAATTCGCTTTCTACATGCTTATCTTCGCTTAAATTTTCGAGACAGGGCAAGACCGAAGCCACCAACACTGTCCTTATCCTCTTTATTTTAACCTGAGCATCAAGGCCTACTCAAGCTATCCCCGATTTTCCTACACCGCTTGATCGGACGCTTCAGGGCGTAGCTTCCGAGCGATGTCCCGTCCCGACACCTGTGCCAGGATTAAGCTAAATCTACTATAATTCGATTAAGCAGCAAGAGCGTAATTGTTTTCGCCAGTTGAATTTTGCCGTCTATGATTTAAGTGCTATCCGACAACGCACTGCATGCTTACAAACCACTTCTACCCGCTGTCAAAACCAAACAGGCCCATTGATTTATATCTATCTGAAAATAAACGACAAAAACGGGATTTAAAATATTAAGGTGTAAACCAGGTGTAAAAATAAAGATTTTAACACTTGTATCTCAACCTTGTTTCTGCAAAGATACAAATAATAATTAATTGTAAGAATAATGAAATAATAGCCCAATGCCTCAGCTATTCCAACAAGACTTGACAATAATACAAAATATAAACTAACTCAAATTCAAAACTTATTTTTTCAACGATTAAATTTTTAAGTTACTTTACTTATAGCTTTCAACCTAATAAGTTTAGATTATAAAACTTTCTACTGTCTTTGGAACACGGTTGAACAATTTTCTAACCTCAGCGGAATTGGACTGCCGTTGGTTAATCCAATCAATTATTTTTTTCATCGGCATATTCCAATAATCCTTCTTCAATCCAAATGGCAAGCTGTCCGTTATTCTACACTACGGATACTATTAACCTCAATTTTATTAATTTATTGTATTTATTGCTACAACGAAGTTCTTATTCCCGTGTTTTGTCTCGGTCATTATCACATGGCTTCCTACTATGCGTTGCATTATGGAACACGGGCAACGGTTGTTGAATGGCCTGTGCCAAACTACTTTCGACAAATTGTACCTAAGTTATAATCTATACAGTTCTGTGCCAAAGCGTTATTTTGAAATCAATATTTGGCAGTTTTTTACGAATAAACATTTTTATTCGTTAGCACATGACTGTTAGTCAAGAGGTTATTGAGATATCTATAGCGATTAACTATCAAGTCACCAACTATTTTTGACATCGTTACCAAAAATGGACAGTGTTCAATCCCCCCCCAAAAACAGATTTAAGTTCATTAACTCATATCCTGCTTCTATTCTTCAAATATTACATATCAGTTATATTAAAAACTGTCGGAAAAAATCACAAAACAAAAACTCTTTTCAATAAGCCAAACTCAGATTAAAAAAATCCATATGTAAAAATTCATACTTTTCCTGCCCTTGAGTTACTTTCCATAAAATAACCAAAAGATTCACTTTATCGGGAGCTACACATAGTGTCTTTGCTATTTGTTTTTCGGAAACGCCTCTGTGAGCCAATAACAAACTTAGGCTGTTAACCTTCTCTATTTTGCTAGAACTGTTTTTATACAACTGCATCAGAAACTTCCGTTCTTCTTTTGTTAATTGAATTGTTCCCATTTCTTTATTATGACGTTATAAGATCATACGAATCAAAAGTTTGCCGATTGATTAAATGAAGTAGAAAACACATATACTGTGAATTCTACTTCATATTTTTATTTGTTAACTAGCCGGAAAAAATCATTAACTATCATTTTTCCGCACTGTTTTAATTACTAGGCACTACTTGCTCAAACGTAACTACAAACTCTACTCGTCGATTCAATTTTTTACCCGCGGGGGTTGCGTTTGTAGATACAGGAACTGTATCACCATAACCATGAGAAGTGAGTCGTTTGGCATCAACACCTGCATTTATCAGATAGTTTTTAACGGCTTCAGCACGTTTATCAGATAAAATCATATTAGCAGCAGGGTTACCAACATTATCCGTGTGTCCTTGAATCTCGATAATATAAGTTGGATTCGCGATTAGCATAACGGCTATTTGATTGAGCAAATTGAACGATACCGGTTTGATAATGTATTTTCCCGATTCAAATTGAATACCTTGCAATGCTTTTTTGAACAATGCTTTTACCTCTTTTTTCACTTCCGGGCAACCATGATTTGATGCTGACCCCGCAATTTTCGGACATTTGTCTAAATAATCGGGAACCCCGTCGCCATCAGTATCAAGAAGACAACCATTTTTGTCAACAAATCCGATCGCTGCTTTCGGTGTATTTGGACATTTATCTAAATAGTCGGGCACTCCATCGCCATCCGAATCAAAAGGACAACCAACAGAGTCCACTTTTACACCTGTAGGAGTATTTGGACATTTGTCTAAATAATCAGGCACACCGTCACCATCAGCGTCAAGAGGACAACCAACGGAGTCCACTTTTACACCTAGAGGAGTGTTTGGGCATTTGTCCAAGTAATCTGGTACTCCGTCTTTATCGGCATCGAGCGGACAACCTGTGGAATCGACAGCTATACCCTTAGGGGTATTTGGACATTTATCTAAATAATCGGGTACGCCATCGCCATCAGCATCAAGAGGGCAACCAAAAAGATCCACTTTTACACCGAGAGGAGTGTTCGGGCACTTATCTTTACTATCTGGCACGCCATCATGATCGGAATCTTTTTTGCGCATTCTAAGGTACACCCCTACTTTTACTCCAAATGTAATTGGTATTACTTTCGTGGTTTGAGTAGAGGCAAACACTCCATTGTAAGTTCCATCGGATTGATAAACTTCTTTTGAGCTTGATTTTAAAACATTATTCAAACCATAGTTCACATAACAGCCGATATATAAATCGGTTTTGTCCGACAACCGGATAAGTTCGCCAAAATCAGCAACACCCATAAAAGATGTTTTCAACGAAAGGTCTCCTTTCGGAACATTGGTAATGGTAGAGAATCCATATTTAGGTATGTCGCTCAATTCGGTGTTCCATTGGCTATAATAACCTGTTGTTGAAATCTCTCCGTTACCGGTGGATTTAAACTGCTGGTAAACTGGAATTGCCACCTTGCCTCCCACGGATGCAATAAGACCAAAACTTTCGCTAATATTGTGTCGATATTGAAGCAGTAATGGCACATCGATAAATATGGCTTCTTGCTTTTCTTCCCAGTTATTGTAATTGGCGCGAAAATCGTACGACCTCCCAACACCATCTACTGCAGAACTTGACGACTGATAATTAAGGGTAGAAAGCCCGCTAATTGTTTGGGCTCCAACACCGGTTTGAAAACCCCAATGTGAAGAGAAAAAATAGCTATAGGCCGCGTTAACGGTATAACCAATTTTTGCATTTTGCTTTGTACCGTTAGTCAGATCATACGAAAAATTATGCAATCCTCCCCCCACATTAAAGTGGAGATAACTGCCCGGGTCTTGAGCTTTCAAAACCACACAAGCAAAGAGGCTCAATCCTAATATGATTTGTTTTTTCATTTTCATTTTTTTTTATTGTAATTAGTTTGTAGTTTAACTTTTAAATAGTTCACAGAGACATAAAGTCTCTGTGAACTATTTGCTGTTATTTTTCAACAATTACTTTAAATTCATAATCAGATCCATTACTAACTTTGAGATGACCAATATATACCTGAGGCAATAACGAAAGGTTTATCGTATTCAGGTTTTCCACTTTGGTCGATTGATATACACAAGATCCGTTAATAGCATAAATGGATAATGTTGCATTTTCCAATTCTTCTCCTACAAAGCCACTAAGAGCTATCGTGAAAGGCTGATTAGATTTCGCAGGATTTGGATATACGCTAGCACTCTTAAACGAAGTGCTGGTAAGTGCCTTCGGACATGTATAAAGAATCTGACCATCAGTAGTTGTTAGTCTGATAGAATAAGATCCGTTCAAACCATCATTTTGGTAATAGAATTGTTTAGTTGCTCCACTTATTGCCACACCGTCTTTATACCATTGGTATGCTGTAAAACGATTGCTATTGTTGTTACAAGTTACTACATCGCTGTACATCTGAACAATATAATCGGATGAAACATTAACTGTGAAGTTAAAACTATACGACGAACTTTCAGTTCCAGAGGTGTTGCGCACCACAAGTGTACCTTGATAAGTACCATCTGCGGTTCCACTTGGAATTGCAAATGTTATTGTTCCACTTGTAGCAGACGATGCCAAATTCGTATAAGCTATATCCTGAATTCCGGCAGCATGAGCTGTGTCATTAAAGGAAAGTTTATATTGAGTTGGAACTCCTTTCAGTACATTGTATGACAAATCCATATCAGAACCTTCGCAACTTGCCGAAAGTGTAACCAATTGACTTAGTATGATGTTATCAGTTATAACACCATTCGTAACAACAAAATCAATCGGTGCAATATAGTTGCCTGCGGCAGAACCACTCAAACTGTAACTTACAGTAATCGTTTTTCCGGTACCCACGTTTGCATTGTCATACCTTCCGGTGGCAGTAAGCGTTACATTAGCTACGTCGGCAGATAATACACCGGATAGCGTTCCGGCTGTTACTGCCGCAGTAGTCGTGCCATCATACAGCTTGCTAAGAGTAATAGTAGGATCAGTAATAGTCAATGGAACAGCTGTGATATTAGCACTCAAACCTGTTGGCTGTAATACAGTGTAATTACCTGCATTAGCTCCTGACAAAGTATAACCTGAAACGGTTACTGTTTTTCCTGTGCCTACATTTTTATCGGAGAATACACCTGTACCTGCAACAAGAGTTACCACGTCACCCGGATTAACACCTACTAGGGTACCTCCAGTTAAGGTTGCCGTGGTAGTTCCGTCATATACTTTGTTACTTACGGTTACACCGGTAATAGTCAATGTGGTAGATGAAGCTGTAATACTTGCTGTCAAACCAGTAGGCTGTCCGCTCAAAGTATAGTTAGCTGCATCGGTACCT
>JARLGW010000010.1 GCA_031292565.1 Paludibacteraceae bacterium | reverse complement strand
TCTTCCCATTCCGAACAGAGAAGTTAAGCCTAATCACGCCGATGGTACTGCAATTATGTGGGAGAGTAGGTCGCCGCCGTTTTTTACAAGACCCTTGCAAAGCAATTTGTGAGGGTCTTTTGCATTTTGGACTTCTGCCTTCGACTCCGCTCAGGCACCAACGCTCAGGCACCAAGGCCTCCCCCTGCCCCTCCTCTCGATAGCTATCGAGAGGAGGGGCTGGGGGAATATACAAGCTGTTTTTTTTGCGTTTATGTCTTTTTCTTTTATTCTTAGCGTCCCAGCGTTTAATCTTCTTTTCTTTCATCTTTGTTCTTTCATCTTTCCCTTCTTCCTTTTGAAAAAAAATTACACCACGCCATATATTGGCTTACCTCAGACCTACCTTTGCCTTCGGAAATAAAAATAGCCCGTGATATTTCTTTTGAAAAAATAGTTTTTAATTAATGTTTCTATTAGATTTGCAGAACAAATTTGATAACACGAAACAGACAAAACTAATTTAAAAGACATATTTACATCTCTCTCAGACTATTATTCTATTCGGTTAAATCTGGTAAATTTATAGAAATCATGAATAATAAGTTAAAGGATAGCATGTACCCTGAACAAGGGCGCGGGCTACTTTTGCTTATTTTGATTTCGGGCTTACCAGAGCCTAACCGGATAAATAAGACAAAGGGTAGTGTTGCGCCCTTCTCTTTTTTGCAACGCCGGAAAAGCCAAAGGCCGGAATGGTAGGTACATTTAAGAAATTAATAAAATGAAAAAACGACGATTAATTATCTGCGTTCTGCTCTGCGGCACTATGATTACATGGGCTGCAAGTGTGCAAAATCTTACTGTGCAAGCTAAAGGTGGCACAAAAAGCACCTACGCCCTAAGTAGTGTGCGTAAAATTACCTTTACGGGCACTACCATGAGTGTAGTAAAAACAGATGCTACCGAAACCGATTTTACCATTAATAGCGTACAAAAACTTCTATTTAGCAGTAGTAGCACATCCGCGATAAAGGAGGCAAGCAATACAGCCTTGAAAGCTTACCCCAACCCCGCCAAAGGCATTTTCAACATTGACGGCATAAGTAAAATAGACAATATTTCTCTTTACAATTTAGCAGGGAATGAATTAATTGTTTCTTACAGCCTTGTAAATAACGGTGTGCAGATAAATACAGCAAACCTTGCACAAGGCTTATACTTATTACGTATAAACAACCAAACTATAAAATTCCAGAAACAATGAAAAAGATAATATATATTTTTTTTGGCTGTTTATTATGTACAATGACGGTCACGGCACAAGACAGCTTGTATATCTACAAAACCGGAGGACCGATAGAAGCTAAATTAATATCAACCATAGATAGTATTATATTCTCGTCGAAGCAAGACAGCATGTATATCCATCATTCGGGAACACTTGTAGCGTCGTACCTAACAAGTGTTGTAGATAGTATCTCTTTCACCCACACAAAGATAGCCCAAAGTACCACTATTGATATAGGAGTAGTAATAAACGGTGTACATTGGGCCACTCGTAATGTAAATACTCCTGGCACCTTTGTATCTGCTCCTGCTATTTACGGTTATTTCTACCAATGGAATAGTAATGTAGGCTGGCCATCAACAGGAGCTATGGGTAGTATAACTGCTACCGATGGTTCCACCACATGGAATACTACTTGGGCAGGTGGATATACTACTCCTTCCACATCCGACACATGGACAACAGCCAACGACCCCAGTCCTAAAGGATGGCGAGTACCAACTTATGCAGAAATACAAACCTTGCTTGATACCACGAAAGTAACCGGAACATGGACAACCCAAAACGGAGTATATGGAGAAAAATTCACAGATAAAACCACCACTAAAAGTGTTTTCTTATCCACTTCGGGCTTCCGTGATGATTACGAGGGTATGGTTGCCAACGCAGGCCTCTGCGGCTACTTTTGGAGTAGTACGGCTGATAGTAGTATCACCAGCTTTGCCAACAACCTATGTATCATTGGTCTCTCGGGCTGGGATGACTACAGCAGCTACTCTCGTGCTTTGTTTTTCCCGGTTCGTCCTGTTGCAAAATGATCGGGTAATGCATTGTTGTTTTTATTGTGTGTTTGCAATTTAATTATATGGTTATTTATTAGTTTATAGAAAAAGATTTTTTTCTTTGCGTTTATATTAAATAAAATTATTAATTATTATGGAAAATGAATTTAATGTTAAGCTAATTAAGTGGGCAGAAGAAGCCGCTAATTATTGTCATTCGGTAGCAACAGACCCTGATTCTTCAAAAAGAATTGATAAAACATTTTATGTTTTTCAATCCGAACCAGTAGAAAGTCCAGAGGTATTGATATTAGGAATTAATCCTCATGGAAATTATTCTTATGCGGATCAATACAATAATCCACTATGGAGGGCTGAAAAACAAAAAATAACAGCAGAAGTTTTTCGGCATGCAAATCCAACTTGGGAAAATAGAGATTCATGGAATTCTCCAATTTGGCCAAATATAAAAAAGGTTTTTAACACTCAAAGATTACAAGAAATAATAAATTCCTGTGAAAATGGTCATGAACCTAAATTTGTTTATATGAATGCCTTGTATTTTAATACCAATAATATGGATGATTTTTACAAGCTTCCAAATTCAAATGAGGTTTTTAATAAATGTATTGGGTTAACTAAGGAATTAATTTCGGATATTATAAAACCAAAATTTATTATTTGCTTAAGTATCCCCGAATGCTTCAATAGATTAAACGAAGCAGCTAAAACGGAATTATTACTTAACAATAAAATCAGGTTGTTGGTAAAAGGTGAATTTTGTGGCATTCCTACCTATGGCATTCTACATACCTCGGGTAGCAGGAATATGACTAATGATGATTGGCATCAAATAGGGATTGAGCTTCATAAAGAAATCGTTGGAAAAGTCTGCTAATCAAGCTAAATTGTAAATATTATGTGTGTAATTAAATTACAAAGAAATTTGGATTCAGATATAATGGGAGGTCATTATAATGAATCGTTTGATTTTGGAAAACTATATATGTCATTGTTCGGCTCTGTTTATTCTTCATTAGAAATAGATCGTGAGGTTTTTGTAAAAAAGCTTTTTGGGGAGATTGTTCGTGAATTTAATGTGACTAAAGATAAAATCTTTACAAATGCTTTTGAAGAAGAATGTAAAATTGATTATGATTACATTTCATTTTTTATTATCATAAAAGAAAGATTTTGTGTAGGAATTGATCGAACAAGTAGTGCAACGATACTCTTTGATTCTGATGTAATAAAGCCCGATTTACTCAAATTGTATCGAATAATAAAGAGGAACCGTAAGCCAGAATTATCTCTAAAAAAGTTTTATTTAATAGATAAAGTTAGTGGTAAGTTCAGTTTGAGTGAATGTGAAATTAAAGACTGTTTAATGGATGTAAATCTAAATTATAACGATGATTTTAATGAAATAAACAGTATAATAAAAACATCACTGACAGAACGTAAGAACGGAATAATTTTCCTGCATGGAAAAAATGGTACCGGAAAAACAACTTATATTCGGCATTTAATTTCTACCTTGAATCGCAGGTTTATTTTTTTGCCTTTAAGTTTACTGGAGCACATTAGTGCTCCAGACTTTCTACCTTTTATTGTTAAGCAGAAAAATTCCGTTTTAATATTGGAAGACTGCGAAACCATAATAATGGATAGAGAAAATAGTCAGAGAAACTCAACATCTATATCTACTTTGTTAAACATTACGGATGGTTTATTAGGTGATGTATTGAAAATAACGGTTATTTGCACTTTTAATTCCAACTTAAAAACGATAGATAAAGCTCTTATGCGAAAAGGAAGGCTGATAGCTAAATATGAATTTAAAGAACTTGAAATTACTAAAGCAAATAAATTAGCAACTGAACTTGGTATTAATGAAGTAATTGAAAAGCCAATGACTGTTGCTGATATTTACAATTATAATACGCAAGGTTTTGAAGAAAAAAGAATAGAAAGAGTTGGGTTTAATAATTGATTAATACAAATAAGATAAATATTCCATGTCTAAGCGCGAAGCCATATCCCGATATAACCTGATAATACAGAAGCTAAGAAAAGCTCCGGCAACATTCGAGGAGATTGCCGGTTATTTGAATCGGGAGTCCGAATTGCAAGGCTATAATTTTACCATATCCAAGCGGACTTTTGATCGGGATAAAGAGGATATTGCTTCGCTCTTCAATATAGAAATACGGTACGACCATAGTGAACGTAAATATATCATTGACAGCGAACTGGAGCCGGAGGCCAACGAGCGTATCTTTGAAGCTTTTGATACTTTCAACGCGCTCAACGTTACCGACCGTCTATCGGCATATATCCATTTTGAGAAACGCCGTCCACGAGGCACCGAGCATTTGTACGGGCTGCTTCATGCTATTAAAAGCAAGGTTCGGGTGGTGTTTACTTACCTCAAATATTGGGAGGATAGTACCACGCGTCGGATGGTGGAGCCTTACGCGTTAAAGGAATTTAAAAACCGCTGGTACGTGTTGGCTCGCGATTTGAAAGACGCGAAAATAAAAAGCTTTGCACTGGATCGGCTGTCGGACTTGGCGATAAGCCAGACTAAATTTGAGTGGCCGGCTCATTTTGATATAAACACCTATTATCGTTACTATTTTGGCATTATCGGTTCCGGGTCGGGCAAGCCGGAAGAGGTTATCCTTTCGTTCGAGCCCTTTCAAGGTAAATACATTAAAAGCCTCCCGCTGCACGAGAGCCAGCAAACGCTTATTGACAATGACACGGAACTTCGTGTGAAACTCACGGTTTATCCCACCTACGATTTCGTGCAGGAAATTCTCTCGCATGGCGAAAGCGTGAAGGTGCTATCGCCCCAACGCCTGATTGATGAAATTAAAGCAAGCCTGGCAAAGGCGTTGAAGCAATATTAAGAGGAGCCACAACTTGTTGATAAACTCTGCCTCAATTTTTGAATTATTAAATAATTCATTCCTTATTTCTTGCTAACTTTAAGCTCTTTCATTAATTATATTTTACTATGAGTTTTGTTCACGTACATGTACACTCCCATTATTCCCTGTTGGATGGAATGTCCACTATTTCAGGGCTGATAGATAAAGCGATTAAAACAGGCATGCCTGCCATCGCGCTCACCGATCATGGAAATATGTTTGGCATCAAGGAGTTTTTCGATTATGCCGGGAAAAAGAATGGTGCTGTAAAAAAAGAGATAAAAGAACTGCAAGAGCAATTGGAAGGCTCGTCCGAAGCTTCCGCTCAAGCCACGTTAAAAGAAAAAATAGCGGACTTAGAGAAGAAAATTGTAAAACCGATATTCGGCTGTGAAGCTTACGTTGCTAGCAATTCATTACACGATAAAAAATCAGAGCACGATAGGAGCGGAAGCCATCTTATTTTGTTGGCAAAAAACAAAAAGGGGTATCAGAATCTTTGTAAACTGATTTCCGCCTCGTGGATTGACGGGTTTTATTATCGCCCCAGAATAGATAAAAAAATACTGGAACAATATCGGGAAGGATTAATTGTGTCGTCGGCTTGCCTGGGTGGCGAAATTTCCCGAAAGATAGCCAAGGGCGATTTGGCCGGCGCGGAGGAAGCGGTGCTTTGGTTTAAAGAAATGTTTGGCGACGATTATTATATAGAGTTGCAACGCCACAAAACAGATAAACAGGGAGCTGACCAGGAAACGTATGAAAAGCAAAAGCTGGTAAACGAACATTTAATAGCGATTGCGAGAAAAACGAATACCAAAATTATAGCTTCAAACGATGTCCATTTTGTAGAAGAGGAACATGCCGAAGCCCATGATAGATTGATTTGTTTAAGTACGGGTAAGGAGCTTGACGACCCGAACAGGATGCGCTACACCAAGCAGGAGTGGCTAAAGACACCGGAAGAAATGGCTGCTATATTTGCAGATATACCGGAGGCAATAGAAAATACGCTTGAAATTGCTAATAAGGTAGAATATTATAGCCTCGACTCCAATGCAATGATGCCTATTTTCCCTATTCCTGAGGAGTTTGGAACGGAGGATGCCTATCGGAAAAAATTCACCGAGGAAGATTTGCTGAAGGAATTTGGCGATAGATATGAGAAACTGGGTGGATATAATAAGGTGGTAAGGATTAAGCTGGAAGCCGATTATTTAACTGATCTTGCCACGAAAGGGGCTAAAGTTAGGTATGGAAGTGATTGGGATAACGAAAAGCAAGAGCGTTTTGACTTTGAGCTGGAAACCATGAAAACAATGGGTTTCCCCGGTTATTTCCTTATTGTACAGGATTTTATTCAGGCCGCTAGGGGTATGGGGGTAGCCGTGGGCCCCGGGCGTGGGTCTGCCGCCGGGTCGGTGGTGGCATACTGTTTGGGTATCACAGACATTGACCCGCTGAAATATGATTTGCTGTTTGAGCGTTTCTTGAACCCCGATCGTATATCCATGCCCGATATTGATATTGACTTTGATGATGATGGCCGTGGCGATGTGTTGCGGTGGGTTACGGAGAAATATGGTAAAGAGCGGGTGGCGCATATTATCACCTACGGCACGATGGCTACCAAATCAAGCATTAAGGATGTGGCTCGGGTGCAGCGGTTACCGTTGGCTGATGCGGACAGGCTAACGAAACTTATTCCCGATCGGTTCCCTGAAGATAAAGATACGGGGAAAGCTCCTAAGGTAACTATTAAGAACTGTTTGGCTCGGATCCCTGAACTTAAGCGAGAGCTGGAGTATGGTGACGAGAACATGGCGAATACCCTTAAATATGCTGAGATGCTGGAGGGTACGGTTCGGCAAACGGGGGTGCATGCTTGTGGAGTAATTATCGGGGCGGAGGATTTGACTAATTTTGTGCCGCTAAGTACCGCGAAAGAAAAAGGAAGTGACGAGGATTTACTTGTTACGCAATATGAAGGCTCTGTAATCGAGCAGATTGGCTTAATCAAGATGGACTTTTTGGGACTGAAAACCTTGTCCATTATAAAGGAAGCCCTGAAAAACATAAAGCTATCCAAGGGCGTTGATGTAGATGTTGAAACTCTCCCCATTGATGATACTTTAACTTACGAGTTATATAGTAAAGGGTTAACAACCGGGGTGTTCCAGTTTGAGTCGCCCGGAATGCAAAAGAACCTAAAAGAACTGCAGCCTACCAAGTTTGAGGATTTGATAGCCATGAATGCACTGTATCGTCCAGGGCCAATGCAATATATTCCGCAATTTATTAATCGTAAGCATGGCAAAGAAGATATAACGTACGATTTTCCTGTAATGGAAGGTCGTTTGAAAGATACTTATGGTATTACGGTGTATCAGGAACAGGTCATGCTTCTGAGCCGGGATTTGGCCGGCTTTACGCGAGGTCAATCCGACGAACTTCGTAAGGCGATGGGGAAGAAACTGGTGGACAAGATGGAAAAGCTGAAGGTGAAATTCATCGAAGGTGCAACCAAAAACGGTTTTGGCCCGGTAGAAAAACTTGAAAAGATATGGAGCGATTGGTCGGAGTTTGCCAAATATGCTTTTAATAAATCGCATGCCACCTGTTACTCGTGGATAGCTTACCAAACGGCTTACTTAAAAGCGCATTACCCGGCGGAATATATGGCTGCCAACTTAACGCGAAACAAGGATGATATTGGTGAGGTTACCAAATTTATGGATGAGTGTAAGGCTCTTGGCATTAAGGTGCTTGGCCCTGATATAAACGAGAGTATGCTTAACTTTACTGTGAACGAAGCCGGGCAGATTCGGTTTGGCTTGGGCGGAATTAAAGGTGTCGGTGGTGGAGCGGTAGATGCTATTGTAGCCGAACGGCAGGCGAATGGAAAATATAAAAGCGTGTTCGATTTTGTGGAACGTGTAAATTTAAGTTCCTGCAATAAGAAAACGGTGGAAAGTTTAGCTTGTTCGGGCGCTTTTGAAAATTGTGATACCATCAAGCGGGAGCAGTTTTTTACCACCAATAGTAAAAATGAAAATGTGCTGGATGCCATTATTCGCTATGGTAATAAGTATCAGACGGATAAAGTAATGGCAACGGCTTCTCTTTTTGGTGGTGATGAAGCGATAGAAATATCTAAACCGGATATTCCTGCGGCGGAGGCCTGGTCGCCAATAGAAAAGCTTAACAAGGAAAAAGAATTGGTGGGAGTGTATCTGTCCGCCCATCCGTTGGATGAATATTTTATAGAAATAAACCGTTTTTGTACCGCGCAAACTTCTGATTTGAAAGACCTGGAACCTCTTAGAGGCCGTGAGCTAAAATTGGGTGGAATGATAAATTCTTTCCGAACGGGAATAACTAAAACGGGGAAACCTTATGGAGGCTTCGTGTTGGAGGATTTTGCCGGAAACCATGAATTTATGTTGTTCGGAAACGATTATGTTGAATACAGTAAGTTTCTGAAAAAGGATTTGTGTGTGTTAGTGCAAGGGGTTGTGCAAGAGCGTGGTGCGGATTGGAAGCGCAGAGACGCACCTCCTAGCGATATACCTGCTCCATTGGAATTTAAAATTCGTAAAATGTCATTATTGAGTGAGGCTGACGAGAAGGAGGTAAACAAATTAACGCTTACATTATCCCTTTCGGCTTTGGACGATAACTTTATCAGTGATATATCGTCGGTATTAAATGAGAATCAAGGTAAAATATCGTTGTTTATTGACGTAAAAGATGGGAATAGAACGTTAAATTTATTCTCCAGAAACATAAAAGTTAAATTAAATAAAAACCTGAAAAGCTTTCTCCGAGAGCGGCAGCAGCAGGAGGTACTGGACTATAAATTATCGTAATATTAAAATAGTTAAAATTAATAGAGTCAGTTGTTTATAACTTTATTTTTTAATGCTAGATTTTTTTCTTTATTTTTGTATGTAACAAATAAAATAATCACGGATATGGCAACTAGCATTACTGATGCAACTTTTGAGGAGATAATAAAGACAAACAAGGTAGTTTTAATCGATTTTTGGGCGGAATGGTGTGGCCCTTGTCGGATGGTTGGCCCTATTGTTGAAGAGTTGGCCAGCGAATATGAAGGCAAAGCAATAATGATTGGAAAATTGGATGTGGATGAAAATCCTGATGTATGTGAAAAATACGGTATTCGTAACATCCCCACTTTATTATATTTTAAGGATGGCGAAGTAGTAGATAAGGTGGTAGGTGCTGCACAGAAGGCTGTTCTTAAAGAAAAAATAGATACCCTTTTATAAGATTTAGATTTTTCATTGAATTGAAATTAAGGCTATTGAAAACGTTCAATAGCCTTTTTTATAGCTATGCTTTTAGGTGCTTTATAACTTCAATCCGCTTTTCGTTTCTTTTTACAAGATGCTTTATAAATGAATTATCTTCCACGCATCCTCTTATTTGCTCAAATTCGGTTTGTTTATTGTCCTCGTTTTGATCTATGCCAAACACTACTTTTACCGGATCGGCAAATTCTTTTCGGGCATCGTTGGTTAATTGTTTTATCAGGTCTTCTTTTGCCTGAATCCATTTATTGGAGAGGAAAGCAATAAGTTCTTCTTTGCGGGTGGAGGTAATATGGCTGGCTTCGGGCAATATGCTAAGTACGTAATTCCATTCATCACGCTCGTAGTTATCCTGTAATTGGGCTAATTCTGCGTTAATTTCTTCCAACGAATTCACGTTGTCCGATTCAATCTTGGCAAGCAATTCGTTAACTAACTCCCGTGGTGCAATGAATCCTGCCAAATCCATCCATTCGGCATAAGCGGTTTCATCTCCTTTTAGCGATTCTTCCTTTTGAAGTTTCTTGAAGATAATTTCGCCAACATATAGATTTATAGCGGATTGGTATAATTTTATTCCACGTTCCACGGCGTTGGCTTTAATCTTTATTTTGTCCGAGAAATAGATAAACGTATCCGTATTTTCTTTTGATTCCAGCAGCTCTATAAGTAGGTGCTTCCCCCGTATGATTTTCTGTATGGTATATGGGCTGAAAAGTGGGTACGAGATGATGTCCGTTTTCACTTCATCTTTTCGGTTATTTCTTGTAGGCCATTTGCTTACATCCCGATACGTGCCTATACTTAGCAAGCTTATTCCGGGGATGATGATGGTTTCATTATTATCTGCTATCAAATAGGAGAAAGGCAAACTTGAGGTGTCAACCTTATTTTTATGCTTGCCCATAATGAGCGAAAAAGCCCCGATACGGCTTGGCCAAGGGATGTACGAATCGCTGGCCATTTTGGTACCACGATCCACAATGCCGTAATGAATCGGGCCAAGTTTGTACATGTGGTTACTTTGATTGGAGCCACTTCCGGCATTGAAAAACGAAAACATGCCTCCAATCAGTAAGGTGGATTTATGATGCGTAACCGTGTATGGCCCTGCAAAAACCGAAACTGCTTCGCCATGAAAGCCTTGGCAATTGGCAAAAAACACGGAGTCGGTAGCCGAAAATTGTTTGGATAAGATGGTGCCTTGCCCCACGAAGCAACGCTCTATTTGAGCCGCATCGGTCAATGTTGCCCCCGATGCAAGAATAAAATCGTTGGCTATAACTTGGGCTCCAATGTTTACCGGAGCTATTGCATGGCTGTTAATGCTTCCGTTTTGCAATAGAGATGCACCGTTTATGCTCGCGTTATTCCCTATGAAAACATTTTTAATAGTACCGCAGTTTGTAATGTGTGCTTGTTGCCCAATATGTCCTCGTGTCGATTTCTTCCTGTTTGTGTATTCGTTTATAAAGCTGTTTATACGCTCTATGGCTTTGGGTTGATGCCGGCACAGCGTGAGGATATAGGCTAATTGCGCGGATAATTCGTCGAAAATAACCAATTCACGGGAGCCTGTTTCATCCAACAGGGCAAGCTTTGTTCCGTTGCCAAAACAAGATGCTTCATCCACGCTAAGGCAATCTACATTTTCAATATACGCTTCGCTTTCAATGTCGTAATTGGCAATGTAGTTGTGTATGTTGGCAATGTAAACGCTGTTGCCTACGGTGCAATTATGCACTTGGGCATGGTATATCCCGGCTCTTTGCTGGATGCCGTTTTTTAATGTGAATGTATGGTTAAAACTTCCCAGCTGAATGGTACCTGAAAATTGAACATCCAAAAAACTATCGGCACAAAATTCCTCGTCAACCTGAATGAGTGTCCAATCCGTGCACCGACATTGCCGTGCTGTTAATTGGCTAATTTCATTTTCAGTAAGAGGGCGGTAGTTGTTCATAACCGGTATTTTAGTCTATGTTATCTTCTTCTGAATTAATTTCAGGATAGAGAAAATCGTTGTATGGAAAACGTTGAACATGAATTTCTTTCACTTTACTATAAATTAAGCTTTTCAGTTCCTCGATGTTTTCTTTTCCTTTGGCTGAAATAAAAATGCAATTTTCGTGCATTTTGTTCATCCACGAGGCTTTAAATTCGTCCAAACTAGTATTTTCTTTCGTTCTTGGCGTTAAGTCGTCTTCCTCTTTTGGCGTGTAGGTAAAAGCATCTATTTTGTTGAACACCATAATGAGAGGTTTCTCTGTTTTGTTCAGTTCTGCAAGCGTTTTGCTCACCACTTCTATTTGCTCTTCAAAGTTTGTGTGCGAAATATCTACCACGTGTACCAGTAAATCGGCTTCACGCACTTCGTCCAACGTCGATTTGAACGATTCTACCAGATGATGTGGCAATTTACGGATGAATCCTACCGTGTCGCAAAGCAAAAAGGGCAGGTTGTTTATAGTCACTTTTCTCACGGTGGTGTCCAGCGTGGCAAAAAGCTTGTTTTCGGCAAATACTTCCGATTTGCTTAGTAGGTTCATCAAGGTTGATTTTCCCACGTTGGTATATCCTACCAATGCTACACGTACCAGTTTTCCCCGGTTTTTGCGCTGGGTAGCCATTTGCTTGTCGATAACCTTTAGCTCATCTTTCAAGAAGGAAATTCGGGATTGAATAATACGGCGGTCGGTTTCAATCTGGGTTTCACCCATACCACGGGATGTGGAGCCGCCGCCTCGCTGACGATCCAAGTGCGTCCATAGGCGCGAAAGCCTTGGTAGCATGTATTGCAGTTGGGCTACCTCCACCTGCGTTTTGGCATACGAGGTTTGTGCACGCTGTACAAAGATGTCAAGTATCAGTATCGTACGGTCCAGTACCCGGACATTCAAAAATTTCTCTATGTTTTTAAGTTGTCGGGGTGATAGTTCATCATCAAAAATGGCGATATTTATATCGTCATGATTATCAATGTATTCCTTTATTTCTTCCAGTTTCCCTTGACCTACATAGGTATTGGAGTTAGGAAACTCCAACCGTTGTAAAAACATTTTTTCAGGGGCAATGTACGAGGTGTCGGCAAGAAAAGCCAACTCGTCCAAATATTCATTTGATCGTTCTTCGTTTTGCAAAGGCGTTATTAATCCGATTAATACCGCCTTATCTTGATATGTATCTGTTGTTTCTGTTTCCATTATAAATAGATGTAAAGTGCAAATATACTATTTTTTGTGTATTGAATGTGAAAGAAAACCCGCTTGTGTTAAGAAGTTGTATTTTTACATATAAAGGTTCTTTTTTTGTTAAAAATTCTTTTTCTAACCAGAATTAGTTGTGCGTATTACTTTTAGCCGTTATAAAATATACTGAAAAAATGTATCTTTGAACACTAAAAGCAAAAAGCTATGAAGCGATACTTCGTCCTTTTTAATTTGTTGATACTGCTATCTCTATCTCTTTCGGCTCAAACTGGTAAAACGGTGTACGAGTTCCTGGAGTTACCTTTCTATTCCCACAAAGCAGCTTTGGGTGGTGTTAATGCTGCTTTGTCGGATGATGGTATCAATGGAACCATGTCCAATCCCTCTTTGCTATCCGATGAAACGGATAATCAGCTGGCATTGAATTATACAAATTATTTGTCGGATGTAAATACCGGATCTATAGCCTATGGCAAGAATTGGAAAGGCAACATGTTTGGCGTAGCCATTCAGTATATGAATTACGGTACCTTTCAAGGTACGGATGAATATAACCAGTCAACCGGAACGTTTACGGTCAACGATTTTGCTATGAGCCTTATGTATGCCAAAAAATTGGATCCTAAATGGCAGGTGGGGCTGGCTTTTAAACCTATCTATTCGGCCTACGAAAGCTATACCAGCTTTGGGTTGGGGGTAGATCTTGGAGCTTCTTATGTAGATAAAGAAAATGGCGTTTGCGTTGGGTTTGCCATGACTAATATCGGACGACAGATAACTTCTTATGCTGATAATGAAAAAGGTTCGCTTCCGTTCAACTCCACAATAAGTTTTTCTAAAAAGTTTGCTCATGCACCGTTGCGAGTTTATGCCACGGCAGATCATTTGCACGAATGGGATTTAAAATATACAAACACGATAACTAAAAGTACATTAACCGGTACGGATACTGCAAAAGTGGGATTCGTGGATATGTTGTTTCGGCACACTGTTTTCGGGCTGGATTTTGTCCCTATTAAAAATTTTTATTTAACGGTAAGCTACAATCACCGAAGAGCAAAAGAATTGGCCTTGTCTGATGTAAAAAGCATTGCCGGTTTTTCATTTGGTGGGGGTATAAAAATTTCCAAATTTCAACTAGGCTTTGCCGCATCCCAATATCAGAAAGGTATTATGTCGTACCAATTTTCGATTAGTACCAGTTTAAATTCATTTAAATTGTAAATGTCAACTCAAAAAATTATTGTTGCTATTGATGGCTTTTCCTCTTGTGGTAAAAGTACGATGGCAAAACAATTAGCCTCCCAAATAGGTTATAATTATATCGATACCGGAGCTATGTATCGAGCGGTTTCATTGTATTGTCAGCAAGAAGGCTTGATGGATGAAAACGAAATAAATGCCGTGGAGCTTGAAAAAAGAATTTCGTCTATTTCCATTCAATTTAAATTGAACGCCCAAGGCACATCGGATACTTATTTGAATGGCGTGAATGTAGAAAACGCTATTCGCACCATAGAAACCGGGCTTGGAGCCAGCCGGGTAAGTGAACTGAAATTTGTGCGTAAGGCGTTGGTAGAACAGCAACAGGCAATGGGCAAAGAAAAAGGCATCGTGATGGATGGTCGCGACATTGGTACGGTGGTTTTCCCACGAGCCGAATTGAAAATATTTGTAACTGCATCGCCCGAAGTACGGGCTCAACGACGTTTTGACGAACTGAAGGCTAAAGGTGAAACCGTTTCTTTCCAAGAAGTGCTGGACACTACCATCGAACGCGACAGCCGGGATATGAACAGAGCCGAAAGCCCTTTGAAACAAGCCACTGATGCCATAGTGCTTGATAATAGCCATATCAACATGGAGGAACAACAAAAATGGTTGTGCGATGCCTTTACCAATTGCATAGAAAAGCTACATGGAAATTGAGATAGACTCACAGTCGGGTTTTTGCTTCGGAGTGGTTAATGCCATTCAAAAAGCCGAAGAAGAACTTAAAAAAGATGGTATCTTATATTGTTTAGGCGATATTGTACATAATGGTAGCGAGGTGGAGCGGTTGGAAAAAATGGGATTGATTACCATCAACCGGGAGCAATTTGAGCAGCTGCACGACGTTAAAGTATTGCTCCGCGCGCATGGGGAACCCCCCGCTACATACGAAATAGCGAAGAAAAATAATATTACCATCATTGATGCAACCTGCCCCGTGGTGCTTCGGCTGCAAACCAAAATAAAAAAGGAGTATGATGTCATGCCGTCTGACACACAGGTGGTTATATTTGGCAAAGAAGGCCATGCCGAGGTAAATGGGTTGGTGGGGCAAACTAATAACGAGGCTATAGTAATTGAAAACAAGAACGATTTATCGAAGATAGATTTCAGCAAAGAGATTCGTTTATTTTCCCAAACAACCAAGTCGGTGGACGAGTTTAATGAGATTGTTTCGGAGATTAAAAGCCACGTGGAGGCATTACATTCCTTTGAATTTAACGATACAATTTGCCGACAAGTAGCTAATCGAATCCCAAACATTCGTAAATTTGCATCAGCCCACGATCTCATTTTATTTGTTAGTGGTAAAAAGAGTTCGAATGGAAAAATACTTTTTGAAGAATGCCGGAAGGTAAATCCGAATTCATTTCAAATATCCGAACCCTCGGAAATACAAGAGCAATGGCTGCAAGGCGAAATAAACAATGTAGGTATCTGTGGGGCTACATCAACGCCTAAGTGGCTGATGGAAGACGTGGCAAAGAATATTGAAGATATAATAAATAAAAATAACAGGAATTATGTATAACATGAAGTGTATAGGGGTGTTAACCTCTGGTGGGGATGCTCCTGGAATGAATGCCGCCATACGTGCGGTAACAAGAACTGCTATCTTTAATAACCTTCAAGTAAAGGCTATTTATCGTGGCTATAAAGGATTGATTACGAATGAAATAGTGCCTTTTCAAACGGAGAGTGTAAGCAATATCATACAGCACGGCGGAACGATTATAAAAACAGCAAGATGTGTGGAGTTCCGTACGCCCGAAGGACGTAAGCAGGCGTATGATAATTTAGTAAAAGGAGGTATCGATGGTCTGGTTGTAATTGGCGGTGATGGTACATTTACCGGAGCACGCATTTTTGCACAGGAATTTAATTTCCCCATCGTGGGTATTCCCGGCACTATTGATAACGATTTGTATGGAACCGATACCACGATAGGCTACGATACTGCTTTAAACACAATAGTAGAAGCGGTGGATAAAATACGTGATACCGCCAGCTCGCACGAACGCTTATTCTTGGTAGAGGTAATGGGGCGTGATGCAGGTTTCTTGGCTCTATACGGGGCGTTGGCTTCCGGTGCCGAGGCTGCCATTATACCGGAAATAGTTACCGAGGTGGATCAATTGGAACAGCTTATTCAACACGGGTTCCGTAAGTCGAAAAACAGCAGTATCGTATTGGTTTCCGAAAGTGAAATTACGGGAGGAGCTATGGGTATTGCCAATCGCTTGAAAGAAAAAGGTTACAATCCGCATGTTACCATTCTAGGTCACATACAACGTGGAGGTTCGCCAACGGCCAATGATCGTATTTTGGCTAGCCGCATCGGGGTTGCCGCTGTGGACGCGTTGCTTGATGAACAACGTAGTATTATGATAGGGATTGTAAACAATGAAATAGTACATGTACCTTTCAATAAAGCCATCAAGGATGAAAAGCCGGTGGATAAATACATGTTTGATGTATTAAGATTGCTGTCCATTTAATAAGAACCGATAAAAATAGTAAAAAGCCCGACGTTTTACAACGCCGGGCTTTTTTGCTGTGTTGTGTTTTTCGCAGCTTATTTAATGGGTTAGGATGGAAGGTTTCAAATTATCCGATAATTCTATTTGCTTGGCTTTGATAGCCGAATTCTCCACTTTTATGCCCTTGGATGCTTTGCCTGTAACCTTAATAAAGATTCCGTCGGTTGCAACGTTTTTTATGTTTTTAAAGGTAAAGCCGTTCACGTTGTTAAGGCTAAATGTCGGGTTCTTATCCGAGATGATAGTAACATTATCTAATGTAATATTTTCGCTTAATTTGGCTTTAACACCATCTTTAGCTTTGATTATTATATCTTTAAACAATACATTTTTCACGTGGCTGGCTTCGGTTCCACCGATCGAGATCCCGATTTTAGCCCCGTCGCAGTACACGTTTTTAATAGAGAAGCCATCAAAATCAGGCACCTTGGTTGTATCAATTCTGGCATCTTTGGTTTTTACCGCCCCAACGTCATTATATTCCAATTCATATACAATAGCGGCATTTTCAATATCTTTCATGTAAATGTTTTCGCAAAAGATGTTGGTAACCTTACCACCGCGCCCCACGTTGCTTTTTACCCGGATGCCGGTATCAGTGCCAATAAAAGAGCAATTGGTTACATATATATTGTGCATATTTGCGTCCGTGTTGCTCCCTATTACAAACCCGCCATGAGCATGGTACACCTTACAATTTTTGATAACGATATTTTCCAGGCTGAATTCATTTTTCTTCCCGGCTGCCGATTTCATACAAATGCCGTCGTCGCCTGTGTTTACAGTACATTCGTACACCAACACGTTTTTACTGCGGCCTATGTCCAACCCATCGCCGTTTTGCGCCCACCATTCGTTCTGCACGTTGACTTGATGAAGCACTAACCCGTTTATGTCACTTATGTTCATGGCAAATTTTGGAGAGTTATTGAGCGTAACACCTTCTATCAGTACGTTTTTCGATTTCTTTATAGCCAGCATGTAAGGGCGTAGGCTCGGTTTTACTTTCGTTTCCCATTCGTCCTTTGTTATTTCCGATTTGCTTTTATTAGCTAATAAATTTAGAGCAGCAAGCGTTCCTTTACGAGGATAACATAAATCACTGTCCTCCGTTATTTCACCTGTTTTTGCATATTCGTTCCATTGGCTGTTGGTCATTTTTCCTTTTTTTATCATTCGCCAGTATTGGCCGTTGCCGTTAAACACGCCTTTACCCGTTATCGCTACATTTTCAAGATTGGAGCCGTTAATCAGGTCGGGTATCGTGTATTTTCCGTCGTCGGATATTATTGGGTAATCGTTCAGGTCGGCACTGAAAATCACGATGGCTCCTTCGGCCAAATATAGATTTACGTTGCTCTGCATCGTTATCGGGCCTGTAAGCCATAATCCGGCAGGGACAAGCACTTTACCACCTCCGGCTTTCGAACATTTTTCGATGGTGGAGTTGATGGCTTGTGTGTTTTTGATGAGGCCATCGCCCACGGCTCCTGCTTCGGTGATGTTGAATGTTTTGTCGGGGAAGGTTGGTAGCGTGATGGAGTAAGATGCGAAAGGTAAGTTTTGCAGTTGTGCGTTTACCTCGGTTTGTGTAATTTGTTGCCCGAACATCATCCCGAAGGATAATAAAGAGAGGGCAATGGATAAGCAAATGTGTTTCATAGTTTTTGGTTGTTTAGAACTTAATGCTCAAAACATTAGCAATTACCTTGCCAAACAAAAAAGAGTTTCCCTTACCTTGCAGTAAGAAAAACTCTTGTCTTTGTTATTGTGATTCTTTTATTTAGCGTCAATTTCTTTGCAAACTAATGCAAAGATACCATCAATAGTACCTACACCTTTGATGTTAGCCAGTTTGCCTTCTTTTTCGTAGAAGTCAATTACAGGGGCTGTTTGGCTGTTGTATGTGTCCAAACGTTTCTGAATAGTTTCCAGGTTGTCGTCCGAGCGACCTGAGGTTTCGCCACGTTTAAGCAAGCGGGTAATTAATTCTTGTTCTTCCACAATGAGGTTAAGCATCACGGTAACATCTGCTCCACGGGCTTTCAACATTTCTTTCAAAGCCACGGCTTGTGCTGTGGTGCGAGGAAATCCGTCGAAAATAATTCCGTTGGCTTCTTTGAATCCGTCCAAGGTTTTGGCAAGCATATCAATAATTAAACTATCGGGAACCAATTGTCCTTTTTCTATATAGTCTTTGGCCGTTTTCCCCAATTCGGTTTTATTGGCCATTTCGGCACGAAGCACATCGCCGGTAGAGATATGACCATAACCGTATTTTTTGATAATGTTTTCACTTTGTGTGCCTTTGCCCGATCCGGGAGGACCAAATAGAACTAAATATTTCATGTTGTTTTTTTTAAAATATGCCATTATCAAGGCATTATCGTTATTAATAAAAATAGTTATATCCTAAATATTAAAATTGCGTTGCAAAGTAAAACATTATTCTGTTTTCAGCGTATAAATATCGGGTAAATTCCTCCCCAGACCATCATAATCCAAGCCGTAGCCCACGATAAAGTCATTTGGAATTTTCATGCCCACGTAATTCAATGGTACAGGCCGTTGCAATGCTTCGGGTTTATGGAAGAACGTGGCTACTCTTATTTCTTTGGGGTTTTTAGCTTGTAGTGTGTTGATGATTTTTTCCATCGTGATGCCCGTGTCCACGATGTCTTCCACCACTACCACGGTTCTGTTGGTAATATCTTCGTTCAGCCCGATAAGTTCTTTTATTTTACCGGTTGAGCCTGTGCCCTGATAGGATGCCAGTTTAACAAAACTGATTTGGCAGGGGATGGTCACCTTCTTCATCAAGTCGGAAGCAAACATAAATGCCCCGTTGAGTACAACGAGGAAGAGCGGTTCCTTACCTATTAGGTCACGATCAATCTCTTTCGCTATTGTATCCACGGCTAGGTCTATTTGAGCAGCAGGGATGCTCAATTCAAATGTCTTATCTTTAATTTGAACGGTTGGTTTCATGCTTTAAATAACAAAGGTACTAATTATTTGTTTCGAAGAATAGCTTATTCTTGCTCCATTTTTTTGTTTAGCCAACTGGAAAGTGCAAATAGAATGATGGCAGCGGCTCCAGCCATAAATACAAAGATCATAAAATAAGCGTGTAAACTTTCTATTTTAAACCCGATAAAAATAGGGGCAGGTTTTCCTTTTTCGGGGTACAACGCGCTCAACGTGCCGGCAAATTTGTTGGCCGTGGCGGATGAAAGCATCCAAACGCCCATCAGCAAGGAGGCAAAGCGGGGAGGCGAGAGCTTGTTTACCATCGACAATCCGATGGGTGACAGGCTTAATTCGCCCATGGTGTGGATAAAATAGAGTCCGATAAGCCACATCATGCTTACTTTCGCATTTCCATTTGCTTCTTTTGATCCGTAAGCAATGAACAAATACCCGATGGCGAGTAGGAAAAGCCCCATAGCCTGTTTCCGGGGTGAGCTAGGTTCTAGTTTCTTTTTTCCAAGAAAATTCCATAGGATGGAGAAAAGAGGGGCACACACTACGATAAAAATAGGGTTGAACATTTGGAAAAAACTAGCCGGCATTTCGTCAATATGAATGCCTTTTTCACCAAAAAAAAGAATGGGAATGTTTACAATTAGAATGAGGCTGATGGCTGCTAGAATAAATAGGCTGTAAACAGATTCGAGGCAACGGATACTTTTCTTTATTTCTTTGGAGCAACGGAATAGTAAATAACCCAACCCCAGTAGCAGTAATGCCGAAACACCCATCACGGTACCCGAGGGTAGGAACCAGCCTAAATGTCTATCCGTTTGCACTTCGGCAAAGTAGGTGAGCGAAGCCCCGGCCTGCTCGAATGCCGACCAAAAGAAAATAACAAAGAAGGCTATAATGTAAATGACCCAAATACGGCTGCGTTCCGTTTTTGTGAGTGATTTGTCCCTGATAATGTACACGGGGGCAACGATACAACTGGAGAAAATAAACGAGCCGAATACATCAAACTGTAGCAAAAAATAAAACAGGGCAGATAACACGGCAAACAACCCCACGTAAAAGAAGATTTGTTTCCCGATTGATTTTATGTCGAAAGGTGTTTTTGATTTGTTTGCATCCCTGCTTTTGTTTGGGCTTATGCCGATAGGTTTCAAATCGGGCGTTACGATGTATTTGTCTTTTAACCAAATAAACACGGCTACGGTGAATAACATACCGACGCATGCTGCCAAAAATCCCCATCTGAAATCCGCTGCGTTACCCGTATCACCGAGTCCACCACATATAAGAGGTGAAAGCAAAGCCCCTGCGTTTATACCCATGTAAAAAATGGTATAAGCCGAGTCCGAGCGTTTATCGCTTGGTTCGTAAAGCTGCCCCACCATGGTGGATATGTTCGGTTTGAAAAATCCGTTACCGACAATTAAAAATCCGAGCCCGATAAACATCATTATTTTAGCGTAGCCGATGTTATCAAAACCCGAAGCACTGAGGAACATAAAAAATTGCCCTAAGGCCATGGTTAATCCGCCAAGAATAATGGATTTTCGGTTGCCCAGGTAGCGGTCGGCCATGTAGCCGCCGATAAGAGGAGTGAGGTAAACCAAACTGGTGTAGTTGCCAAATATGTTGGAAGCACTCTTGTTGTCAAGCAGCAGAGCCTTCATCATATACAAAAAGAAAATGGCTCGCATACCGTAGTAGCTGAACCGTTCCCACATTTCGGTTACAAATAGTAAATATAAACCTTTGGGTTGTCCTTTGGGTGTAATCATCTTATGCCTATTTCGTTCGTGTTCACAAAAATAGGGAATAAGGTTAGAAAGAAAAGATTAAACGGTAATATTTTTATCCTTAGGATTAAAATATTACCGTTTAAAAATAAAAGGTATGAGTCAATATTTATTTTTGACGCATAAATATGAGTATCGGCGTACCGTTAAAATCAAACTCCGCACGAAGTCTATTCTCCAAATAACGTCGATAAGGGTCTTTTACGTATTGTGGCAAGTTTGCAAAAAATACGAATGTAGGTATTTGCGTGTTTGCCAATTGGGTTACATATTTTATTTTGATATACTTTCCTTTCAACGCCGGAGGCGGATAGTTTTCTATCAACGGTAACATGTACTCGTTTAGTTTCGCGGTTGTTATCCTTCGTTTCTTATTTTCGAACACGTGAGCAGCCGTTTCTATTACCTTGAAAATACGTTGCTTGGATGTGGCCGAAGTAAAAATGATAGGGAAATCGACAAATGGAGCCAAGCGTTCGCGGATGTCTTTTTCAAAAGTCTTAATGTCTTTTGACTCTTTTTCTTCTATCAAATCCCATTTGTTTACGCATACCACCAAGGCTTTTTTGTTCTTTTGTATGACGGAAAATATATTCAAATCCTGACTTTCAATGCCTCGTGTGGCATCGAGCATCAACACGCATACATCGGAATTTTCGATGGCACGAATGGAGCGGATTACGGAATAATATTCCAAGTCCTCGTTCACCTTTGCTTTTTTGCGGATACCGGCGGTATCTACCAAATAAAAATCATAACCGAACTTATTATATCGGGTATAAATAGAATCCCTGGTAGTTCCGGCAATGTCGGTTACAATGCTTCGCTCATCGTCCAAAAAAGCATTTACCAACGATGATTTTCCTGCGTTTGGCCTACCTACCACGGCAAAACGGGGTAATTCATCCAAATAACTTTCATCAATCGGATCTTCTTTAAAGTGTTTCACCACTTCGTCTAGCAAATCGCCTGAACCCAGCCCATTTAAGGCTGACAGGATAAACGGATCGCCCAGCCCCAAGGCATAAAATTCGGCGGCCTGATACTGGAATTCGTACGTATCGGCTTTATTGGTAATTAAAATAACCGGCTTCTTTCCTCTACGAAGCATGTTTGCAATGTCCTGATCGTAGTCGGTAATGCCATTCAGCAAATCCACAACAAACAAAATTACATCGGCTTCTTCGATGGCAAGCGATACTTGTCGTTTGATTTCCGATTCAAATATATCATCCGAGTTGATTACCCAGCCTCCGGTATCAATGACCGAAAATTCACGACCGTTCCACTCGCTTTTACCATACTGGCGGTCGCGGGTAGTTCCAGCTTCTTCGGTAACAATAGCTCTACGACTTTTGGTTAGTCGGTTAAACAGGGTCGATTTTCCCACATTCGGGCGACCCACAATAGCAACAATATTATTCATTTTGATAAAAATGGAGAGTATCCTACCCTGTTTGCTTTTGGAAGCAAAATAAGATAAGCCCTCAAGGTTAATTAATCGAGATTATATCCAAAACCTTTCAACTTGTTGTCTGAATTTCGCCAGTCTTTTTCCACTTTGACGAACAGCTCCAAGTACACCTTCTTTTGAAAAAAGGCTTCAATATCTTTACGGGCTTCGGTGCCTACTTTTTTTAATGATTTTCCACCGTGCCCGATTACAATTCCTTTTTGTGAATCACGTTCCACGTTAATGGCCACATGAATGCGGATAATGGTTGCTTCTTCTTTGAATTCTTCTACCACGGGTTCCACCGAGTAGGGTATTTCCTTTTCGTAATTCAACAAGATTTTTTCGCGTATGATTTCGGTTACAAAGAATCGTTCGGGTTTATCGGTAAGCGATTCTTTATCGAAAAACGGAGGTGATTCGGGTAACAATTCTTTGATACGGCGTAACAGAGGTTCAAGATTGAACTTTTCTAATGCTGATACGGGCAGAATTTCGGCACGAGGTAGCACTGATTTCCAATGCTCCACTTTTTCTTCCAACTTGCTTTGGTCTATCAAATCTATTTTATTGACAACTAAAATAAGCGGTGCTTGGTTCTGATTCACCATATCCACGAACTCGATGTTCTTTTCATGCGAATCGAAAACATCGGTAACGTATAATAGCACATCGGCATCGGCCAACGCGGATTTCGAGAATCCTAACATGGATTCCTGCAGGCGATAATTGGGCTTTAACACACCCGGTGTATCAGAGTAAACTATCTGAAAATCATCTCCATTCACAATACCCATGATGCGATGACGGGTAGTTTGTGCTTTGGATGTAATGATAGAAATTCGTTCACCAACTAAGGCATTCATTAATGTCGATTTCCCGACATTAGGATTGCCTACAATATTTACAAAACCAGCTTTATGCATTGTATATTAACTAAATGAGTGTGCAAAGATAGCACTTTTTCGGCTTTTATGCCTAATAAAAAAGCACGACCACTAATGATCGTGCTTTTTCCTATATTTATTTTATTTTTATTTCCCGTCGTAAGCCCATTTTAAATAGGCTGAACCCCAGCAAAATCCTGCACCAAATGCTGCAAAGATGATATTATCGCCTTTTTTTAGTTTGGATTCCCATTCCCATAAACATAGGGGTAGAGATACACTTGAGGTGTTTCCGTAATGTTGGATATTAATCATTACCTTGTCATAGCTAACTCCAGTACGCTTTACGGCAGCATCAATGATACGCAGGTTTGCCTGATGAGGCACAAACCATGTTACATCATCTTTTGACAGGTTATTGCGTTCCATAATTTCGGCTGACACATTGGCCATGTCGGTTACGGCATGTTTGAATACTGCTTGACCTTCTTGGTAAACGAAGTGTTGACGTTTAGTAACTGTTTCAACACTGGAAGGATGAGCAGAACCTCCTGCTTTCATGATAAGATGAGGGTAACCAACGCCATCTGTATGCAGTATTGTGTCAACTAATCCAATTTCTTCTTCTGTTGGTTCCAGCATTATAGCAGCGGCTGCATCACCAAACAAAGGGCATGTTGTACGATCTGTATAATCCGTGATAGCAGACATTTTTTCGGCTGCCAACACAATTACTTTTTTATACTTGCCTGATAGTATGTAGTTTGCACCGGTTTCTAACGCGAACAAAAACCCGGAACAAGCAGCACTCATGTCAAATGCTAATGCATTTTTTATTCCATTCTTCTCTGCACAAATAGATGCTGTGTTGGGAAAAAAATGATCGGGTGTGGTGGTGGAACAAATTAAAACATCTACTTCTTCAGGTTTTGTGCCTGTTTTCTCAAGTAATTGTCTTACTGCTTTTTCACCCATATAAGAAGAACCAAGCCCTTCGCCTTTTAAAATGCGTCGTTCTTTAATTCCGATGCGAGACATAATCCATTCGTCGGTAGTGTCAACCATATGACTTAATTCTTCGTTGTTGAGAATATAGTCAGGCACATAACCACCTACTCCAGTAATTGCAGCATGTATCATTTTCAATATTTAGTTTTTTGCCGGAAGCACTAAAAAAATTTGCCCTAAAATATTTTCTAGGGCAAACAATTAATATTTTACCGACTTATATTAAATTTTGTTCAGTAATAGCTGCTTAAACTGTAGCTAGTTTTTCAATAGCTAGTTTTCCTCTGTAATAACCACATTCGCCACATACAGTGTGATAGATGTGCATTGCTCCACAGTTTGAACAAACTGCTAACGTAGAAGCTACAGCTTTATAATGAGTTCTTCTTGCAGCTGTTCTTCTTTTTGATTGCTTGTGCTTTGGATGTGCCATTTTTTTCTTTTCCTTTTAATTAGTATCTATTATATTTTTGAGTTCGTCCCATCTCGGGTCTGATATTTGCTCCGTATCTTCAATTACAAAATCATCATCTTCTTCGTCAAGTACCTCTTCTTCGTCATTTTCACTTAAAACGAGATGTTTTTTCAATTTTGAGGACATCGTTTTGTTGCATTTGCCCGGTTGATGAATATGTTTGGTCGGGATGCTTAACACGATAAATTCATATAAGAACCACGCGATGTTAATTTCTCCTTCCGATTCCGGTACTATAACTATGTCGTCATCTTCTTGTGAAAAGTCTTTGCCAAACTTAACGAATAACTTGCCTTTGTAAGTTATGAGTTGCTCCATTTCGTCTAAACATCTGTCGCACGGAACGAAAACAACTCCTTCTAAATTGAAGTTTAGTTCAAAGGTATTGTTGATCTTTTTCAAAGAAACAGACGCGTTTACATCACCTTTTTGAACTTCAGGGCTGTCTATTTTCTTGAAAAAATCATTATCCAACTCGTAATCAAAAGAATGGGATTCTTCTGATAGAGAGTTCAGCTGAATTTTATACAAATCAAATTTTCCCACTATTCCCTTTAGATAAAAACTGTGCAAAGGTATATATTTCTACCATACAAATAAAAAAATAGTGATTATTTTTTATCCTATTTTTTCATAAAATCAGGATAAGCTGTTGTAATTCAGTTTTTTATTTTCAATTGCTTTCTTCAAAATAATGCGAAATATGGTGCCTTTGCCTATTTCTGACTGTTTTACGAATATTTTTCCAGCATGATAATCGTCAACAATTCGTTTTACAAGAGACAAGCCAAGCCCCCAACCTCTCTTTTTGGTTGTATATCCGGGATTAAATACGGTTTTGAATTTCGATTTTGGGATGCCTTTACCTGTGTCCTTTATATCAATATAGCATGAATCGGAGATTTCCGTCACGGTAATATCTATCCGTCCGTCGCCGTCCATCGCATCAATGGCATTCTTACAAAGATTTTCAATTACCCATTCAAAAAGCGGTACGTTTAGGTTCACCCTCATCTCTTCCGAAGCCTCGTAAATAGTGGTTATAACAACCTTGTTGGATGTCCGGTTTTTTATATACGTCACCGCATTATCCAGCACACCCGGTAATAGCACGGCTTCCAGCGATGGTTTAGAACCGATTTTTGAAAATCGGTCGGCAATAATTCTCAACCGGTTTACGTCTTTGCTCATCTCATCTATCATCTTATCCTCCATGTGTTTACTCTTCAACAGTTCCACCCATGCCAGTAAGGAGGATATGGGGGTGCCCAGCTGGTGTGCCGTTTCTTTTGATAAGCCCACCCACACTTGGTTTTGTTCCACCTTTTTTGTGTTGGAGAAAACCATGAATGCTACCACCAGAAAGATACCAACTACCGCGAAAATGGAGTAGGAAAAATTTCCCAGGTTTTTTATTAAGGACGATTCATCGTAATATACATAGTGCTTGGTGTGTGGGTCTATTTGAATGACGATGGGTGGATTTGCTTTTTTTAGTTTCTGAATTTTTTCTTTGAGAAACTCATCTTTGTTTTCCTTTGGTAGTTCAATGTTGCAAATTCCATATTGCGGGTTTACCAACTGGTCTTTATCATCTACCAGTACCGCTGGAATAGTGGTGTTGCCATTTAGTACTTTAAGCACCAGTGTCATGTCCGCGTTATCATCCGCTACGGCCAATTGTCGGGTTGCTTCAGCCCAAACTTCCATGGTGTGCGTTTCCTGTTGCGATAGTTTGTTAACTATTAAATGGGTTAGATACATGGATGGCAAAACGATCATTATCGCTATCAAAATAAAGATTAATTTGAATTTTTGATATTGATCGTAATAGTAAGTGATTCTCATGTCTGTTCTACTTTTTATATAGTTAGAGATTCTTTTTTATCTGTATTTACCCTCGCCCGCGTCTTCCAATATGCTTAAATAGCTCGTGTATCTGGATTGGCTTATTTCATGATTTTCTATGGCTTGCAGCACGGCGCAACCGGGTTCGTGCACGTGAGTGCAATTGGTGAATTTACACTTTTTGGAAACGTTGAATATTTCGGGGAAATAATGAGAAGCCTCTTCCTGTTTTATGTTTATGGTACCAAAGCCTTTTATCCCCGGAGTATCAATCAAGTATCCACCGAGCGATAACGGGTACATTTCAGAAAACGTTGTGGTGTGCATCCCCTTATTATGGTATTGGGAAATGATGCTGGTTTTTATTCGCAAATTTTCGTCAATAGCATTAATGAGGGTTGATTTACCTACTCCCGAATGCCCCGACAGGAGGGTTATTTTACCTTGAAGTTCCGTTCGGAGCTCCTCCACCCCTATGTGTCGTGCGGAGGATACCTTAAAGCTTGCGTAGCCAATGGTGCTATATAAATGTATAAGGGCGTCTAAATAGTGTAGCTCTTCCTCCGTGTATAGATCTATTTTAGTAAAAATTAATTTCACCGGCACTTTGTATGCCTCGGCGGAAGCAAGAAATCGATCGATAAACATGGTGGATGTTGCCGGGTAATTGATGGTAACAAGTAAAAAAACCTGATCAAGATTGGCTGCTATTATATGCGATTGCTTGGACAGGTTGGAAGCCCTGCGAATGATGTAATTTTTCCGATCCTCTATGGTTGAAATCAAACCATACCCTTCGCCCGAAACATCAAAAATAACACGGTCGCCCACGGCAATCGGATTCGTGCTTCTGATGCCTTGCAAGCGAAACGTACCTTTCACCTTGCAGTCGAACAAAAGACCCTCGTCGGTTTTTACAGAGTACCAACTTCCCGTATTTTTTATTACTAATCCATTCATACACATAAAAATTGCCCTACTCATACTAATTTATGAGAATGACAAAGTTACTATTTTTTGTTGTGAAAAAAATAAACGTTTTTTTTACTTCATACGTTTTGATGGCTTTCGTTTGATTCATTTAGGTTGCTTCCCCTGATAATATTTCGGTAATATTTGTAAAACCTTGGGTGGTAGTATTAATTGTAGATTTATCTATTCGTAACCTTATCCATTCTTTTTTGTACCTTTGCCCCACAATTTAAAATACTTATGGCTGAATCGAATTTCGTTGATTATGTAAAGATATTTTGCCGCTCCGGCAAAGGAGGGCCTGGTTCTACCCATTTTCATCGTGAAAAATATATTCCTAAAGGAGGTCCTGATGGCGGTGATGGTGGCCGTGGCGGACACGTAATTTTGAAAGCAAACAAGAACCTGTGGACGCTTATTCATCTTAAATATGCCCGACATATTTATGCCGGACATGGCGAAGGCGGTAGCCGTAGCCGTAGTTTCGGGAAAGACGGGAAAGACCAAATTATTGAAGTACCTGTAGGTACGGTTGCTTACGATGGTGAAACCGGTGAGTTCCTTTGCGAGTTGGCAGAGCACGATCAAAAAATTATCTTGCTGAAAGGCGGACGTGGAGGTCAAGGTAACTGGCATTTCCGATCGCCAACCAACCAAGCTCCTCACTATGCACAACCGGGAGAGCCGGTTATTGAGAAAACAGTGGTGCTAGAACTAAAGGTGTTGGCCGATGTAGGTTTGGTGGGATTCCCCAACGCGGGAAAATCAACCTTGCTTTCGGTTATCTCGGCTGCAAAACCTGAAATTGCCAACTATCCGTTTACCACGTTGGTGCCGAATTTGGGTATTGTGCCTTACCGTGACAATCGTTCCTTTTGTATGGCCGATATACCGGGTATTATAGAAGGAGCTCACGAAGGAAAAGGATTGGGACTAAGATTTCTGCGCCATATAGAACGCAACGCCATCCTTTTGTTTATGGTGCCGGCTGATTGTGATGATATAAAGAAAGAATTTGATATTCTTTTAAATGAATTAGGTCAATATAACCCTGAATTGCTTGATAAGCAGCGCATACTGGCTATCAGTAAGTGCGATATGCTAGATGATGAATTGATGGCGGATGTGAAAAATAAATTGCCGGATAATATCCAGACGGTGTTTATCTCGTCCGTATCAGGGCTAGGACTGATGGACTTGAAAGATGTGCTGTGGGAGGAAATTAACAAGGAGGAAAACCGTGTGATGACCATTAGCCACCGTGCTATTGAAATTACTCAGATTGAGAAAGAAGAAGAACCTGTTGACTTGGAGCCTGTTGAAGAAGAGGACGAGCCACTGGATTATGACGAGCTGGATTGGGAAGACGAAAAGTAACGTTTTGTTTGTTTGCATGAGTCGATTAAAACTTATTACCTATACTAATTTAAATGAGCATCAGGATCTGATTGCTCATTTTTGTTCTACAAAAGTGGGAGGCGTGAGCAAAGATGCTTATGCTTCTTTAAACTTGGGGCTTTTCACCGACGATGTGCCGGAAAATATAGCTGAAAACAGAAACCTGTTGTGCCACGAGTTAGGGATTCCCCTCTCCTGTTTGCACAACGCGCATCAAACGCATGGTAAAAAGGTGAAAGTGATTGATCGGTCTTTCCTTCAATTGCCACTGGATAAGCGGCAAGCCGAACTGGAGGGCTTTGATGCACTGATTACCAACATCCCCCAGCAATGCGTTACCGTAACTACTGCCGATTGCGTACCCATCCTCCTTTACGATAAAGAAAACCAGGTTGTGGCGGCTGTTCATTCAGGATGGCGTGGCACGCTTGAGAATATTTGTGCTGAAACGGTGGCCGTGATGCAAACACGGTTTAACACCAAACCACAACACCTTGTAGCCGCTATTGGAGCATGTATCAGTCAACCCAAGTATGAAGTGGGGCGGGAGCTGTATGTCGGGTTTGCCGAACTAGGGTTTAACACGGATGCGTTGTTTATCCAAACTGCCAATGAAAAATATCTTTTCGATGTACGCCAAGCCGTACTGTTAGAGCTTCAAACTTTAGGCATCTCCAATATAGAGGTTTCTCCCTATTGTACGTATTCCGACAACAATTTATTCTTTTCAGCCCGCCGCTTGGGTAATGATTCGGGGCGATTGTTGAGTGGAATATTTTTGAAATAAGTTTTTGAAAATCAGAATAAAATAAAAATGGTGTAAGAGAAATCTTACACCATTTTTTAATATCTAGTTTCTATTAAATCCAACGCACGTAACAGAAGTTTTGGCGGTTAGGTAGATCCACGTTTTTAGGGAACATACGGATACCATATTTGTAGGTACCTCCTTTATTTAAACGGTAATCCAAGGTGAACAACAACTTGGAACCTTCGGTTTTAGCCAACTGGAATTCTTCTACTTCGTAAATGCGAGTAACGTTTTTGCTGTCCTGATACGTTACAACCAATTCCAACCCGATACCTTTTTCCGAAGCGTCCTTGGTGTCAACCTGTGCATTTATAGGATAGTTTTCGCCCACTTGAGGGAAGTGCAACAGGCCATCGGGTAAGGATAGCGAGGTAACTTCGATGCCATCCCACAGCTTGGCTATTTTTTGTTTCCATGCTGCAATTTCTTTTGCTTTGCTGAAATTGTTCGCTCTTAATGCTGTACCGCGAGAGGCCAGTTTGGTGTAGAAACGATCGATATAGTCGTCAAGCATTCTCTTGGTGGTATATCTTGGTGTAATTTTAGCAATGGAATTTTTGATGGTTTGAATCCATTCGGGTGAATAGCCTTTGCTGTTTTTGGCAAAATACATGGGCACGATTTCATTTTCCAGTATTGAATAAATGGTTAACGCGTCCAGTTGATCCTGATGCGACTGGTTGTCGAAGGTGCGTTTTTCGGTCAATGCCCATCCGGCACCTTTTACATAGCCTTCCAGCCACCATCCGTCAAGTACGGAGAAGTTTAATACCCCGTTCATCTGCGCTTTTTCGCCCGACGTTCCCGAAGCTTCCAACGGGCGGGTAGGGGTGTTTAACCAAATATCCACACCGGATACTAAGCGTTTTGCTAAACGCATATCGTAGTTTTCGAGGAATATTATTTTGCCTAGGAATTGTGGCATACGCGAAATTTCCACGATACGTTTGATGAGGCCTTGCCCAGCACCGTCGGCAGGGTGCGCTTTACCCGTGTACAAGAATTGAACCGGGTAGTTCGGGTTGTTTACTATTTTAGCTAAACGCTCTAGGTCAGTAAACAGCAGGTGTGCTCTTTTATACGTGGCAAACCGACGACCAAAACCTATGATTAGTGCATTAGGGTTAATGGCTTCCACGGCGGCAACAACGCTCGAAGGGTTACCCTGGCTTTTTGTCCATTGATCCTGTAGCTGTTGTTTTATATAGTCGATAAGTTTCTTTTTCAGTTCGCAGCGTGTTCTCCAAATTTCCTCGTCATCTATTTGGTAAATTTTATCCCAAATGGCCATGTTGGATTGGTCGTAGATGTATTCGGGTCCAAAAGCTTTTTCATAGAGTCTTTTCCAAGCACTGGCCGCCCAGGTAGGTAAGTGTACCCCATTGGTTACATAGCTCACGTGTAACTCTTCGGGAAAATAGCCTTTCCAAATGGGTTGGAACATTTCTTGCGAAACTTTACCGTGTAGCCAACTTACTCCGTTTACTTCCTGGCAGGTATTGCAGGCAAATACACTCATGCTGAATTTCTCGCCGTTGTTGCCTGGGTTTTCTCGGCCAAGGTCGATAAATTCGTCCCAGCTGATACCCAATTTGTCGGGATAAGCATTCATATATTTATGGAATAATCCTTCGTCAAAGCTATCGTGTCCGGCAGGAACCGGGGTGTGAACGGTGTAAAGGGAGCTTCCTTTTACCACCTCCATGGCTTCGTTCAGGGTCAATCCTTTTTGTACGTAGTCGGTCAGGCGTTGAGCATTGATTAACGCCGCGTGTCCTTCGTTGCAATGATATACCTGTTTTTCTATGCCAAGTCTTTTCAAGGTTAAAATACCACCTATACCTAGCAGGTATTCTTGTTTTAAACGGTTTTCCCAGTCACCACCATAAAGTTGGTACGTAATAGAGCGGTCGTACTCGCTATTTTGCATGGTATCGGTATCTAATAGATACAAGGTAACTCTACCTACATTTACTTTCCATAGGTTGGCGTAAACAATGCGGTCGTGAAATGGCACTTCAATAACCATTGGGGTTCCGTTTTCATCTTTTACCTGATCCAACGGTAATAGATTGAAGTTTTGAGGGTCATATACCGCAAGTTGATCCCCCTCGGTAGATAGGCTTTGAGTGAAATACCCGAAGCGGTATAAGAACCCGATAGCCGTCATATCAATATTACAGTCGCTGGCTTCTTTTAAATAGTCACCTGCCAATACACCTAATCCTCCCGAATAAATTTTCAAGATGTCGGTCAATCCGTATTCCATGCTGAAATAAGCAACCGTAGGTTTCTGTGGATCGGGTTTAACATCGATGTATTCTCTGAAAGAAGCATATACCGCGTCTAATTTATTAATGAAAGAATCGTCTTTTACAATTTCCTCCATTTTTTCATAATTAAGCCTTTCTAAAAACAAAACAGGGTTGAACGAACATTCCTTGAACAGTTCAGGATCAATGTCACCAAAAAGGTCTATCACTTCTTCATTCCATACCCACCAAATGTTGTGAGATATTTCTTGTAATTTCTCCAATCCTTCGGGTAGCCTGGAAGCTACATTAATTTCCTTCCAATTGGGCTGATTGGTTTTACAGGCTTCTAATTTCATGATTCAATGTTATAATTAGGTTAGTAGTTTAATTATTTTTTCTTGCCTTTAAAGCAAAGGTATATGATTCTTTATAAAATACAATAAAATTTTTCCACAACGCGGCGTGCGATAATTCCTTCGATTTTTGATGAACTTTGGTAATGGTACCTTTATCTAAGCGAGAATATTCTAGCAGCGTTAGTTTTAAGTTATCCACCATTTCGTGGTAATTATAATCGGTACGCTTTAAAATTACAGCACCATCAGTCAAACTATTGGTATGGTCGTGCTTGGTTTCTTTTACCCACATGCCGAACCCGGATAAATTGGTGGTAATGGTAGGTATGCCAAATGCGATACTTTCCAAGGGGGTGTAGCCCCACGGTTCGTAGTAGGACGGGAAGGCCGTAATATCAAGCCCGATAAGCAGCTCGTAGTACGATTTATTGAAAATGCCATCCGAGCCATTCAAATAGCTGGGCACAAAAATAACTTTTACCTTGCTTTCCTTGTTGTTGTCCAACCGGAACCATTTTATGGCGGAGGAAATATTGTCACCTTCGGGGCTGAATAGCTCGTGGGTGATAAAGTTATCGGGCAATTGGCCTGTTTTATCATTGTTCCGAAGCTTTTCCTGCAAATCTTCTCTTGCTCCTTTTATATGCGAAGGTACCATTATAAAGGCAACATATTCTTTTTCTAATCGAGAGTCGGACGAAAGACGTTGCAAGGCATCAATAAACGCATCAATTCCCTTGTTCTTGTATTCATACCGTCCGCAGGTGCCTAAAAAGATGGCATCATCATCCAGTTTGTAGCCAAGCATTGTTTCGGCAACGGTAGTCAAAATATCTCTTGCTTCTTTTTTCTTGTCATTAAATGTTGAGGCCGAGGGTACAAAGTTGTCTTCAAACCCGTTGGGCGTAATAAAATCGGGTTGTTTTTCCAGCAATTGTTTACACTCCAAGCCAGTAATTTCGCTTACCGTGGTGAAGCAATCAACTATATGAGCGGCTGTTTTTTCAGCCGAGTGCTTGGCTTCCATGTTAAGTTCTCGAGCCATTTGGTCGCCATTGTAGGCTGACAAATAGTCGTAAAGAGGCTTGTTGTTGCCCGCGATGGATCGGCCTATGGATGTGGCATGCGTGGTGAAAATGGTGGCAATGTCGGGCATTTGGCTTTTTATATAAAATAAACCGAAAGCTGTCATCCACTCGTTAAAATGAGCAATTACCTTGTCCTCTTTTTTTAGCTTATGAAAATGATAGTAGCTTTCAATAACCAAACCTGAGGCAAAACCAAAGCTTGCGGCTTCGCCATAGTCGCCAAAAGCGGCAATGGAATTCACGCCAAACGAAGCCCACGCTTGTGCATATATTTTATCAAGGTGTTCCTTGTTGAAAAAAGGTTTGAAATCAACAAGTATGGCAATGGGCTTGCCAGGAATATCCCAACGGCCTACCCGTATATTTATGTTTTCGTGTTCGCGTGCATATTTCACCCACGGTTTCAATAGCGTTTTACTTTCGGTAAAAAAAGGGCACTTTTTGTCTTGCCAAAAATCGGGGCCGATAAATATTATTTTATCCTTATGCTCGTCTTGAAGAGTTTTTGCCCTTGTGGAAAGTACGGTGTAGATACCGCCCACTTGGTTGCATACCTCCCAGCTGGTTTCGAAAATATAATCGGGTGAAATGTTGTTGTCCATTTATTGGTTGTTTATCTTAGCGTTAGCTCTATTTTCTGTATCCGTGTTTTATCCGTACATGCCATCAGCATATCTGTTATCGTGTTGCCTAGAGCAGGGTCAACAAAAAATGGTGCAATATCACACAAAGGCTGCAATACAAATTTTCTTTCGGCAATTAACGGATGTGGTATTGATAATTTATTTTGATGCAAAACGAGTTTGTCATAATATAATATATCAAGATCCAATACCCTATCGGCATAATCCCGGCCACTTTTGGTTTCTCGTCCGGCAGCTATCTCTATCCTTTGGCAGGCGTTTAGCAATGCTTCGGGGGCTAATTCCGTTTCAGCACAAACCACCATGTTCAGAAAGCTGTTGTCCGAGGTATATCCCCATGCTTCGGATTGATATACGGGCGACATGCTGCTTATAACTCCTATTTGTTGGCCGGATATACTATCCAATGCAAATTGAAGGTTAGCGGGCTTGTCTCCCAAATTAGTTCCCAATCCTAAATAAACAGTAGCCATTTAGTATAATGTTCTATTGCCGTTGAGCAATTAATTTGTTTTGTATGGATACGAAACTTGTTTCAGTTCCTCGTTTGCCATCACAATTTTCTTTTTTAGCTCTTCCTTGTAGGCAGCTAATTTAGCTTTTATTTCTTCGTTGTCGGTAGAAAGAATTTGAACTGCAAGTATGGCCGCGTTCATTGCTCCGTTAATGCCCACTGTTGCCACGGGTATTCCGGGAGGCATTTGCACGATGGCTAATAGCGCATCCATGCCATCCAACGAAGAATTGATAGGCACGCCTATCACGGGTAAAGTTGTCATGGACGCAATTACACCGGGTAGGTGTGCTGCCATTCCGGCTGCGGCAATAATTACTTTTATGCCACGAGCTTGTGCATTGGTTGCAAATGCTTCTACTTCTTTAGGTGTCCGGTGAGCCGAAAGCGCGTTTATTTCAAAAGGGATTTCAAAATCGTTCAATAATTTAGCCGCCTTTTCCATAACAGGTAAATCGGACGTGCTGCCCATAATGATGCTTACAAGTGGATTCATCTTCGTTCTTATAAAATTATTGTTAGTTTAAATTAATAACGCATGAAACTGGATAATGGTCGGACAGTTTTTCTTTGTCCACCTTAAACATTCCCGCCGATAATGTTTTACTGTGAAAAATATAATCTATTCTATATAGAAATGGTAATTCGTTATAGCTAATACCCAGGCCGGAAGAGGTGTTAACAAAAACATCGGATAAGTTGCCTCTCACTTTTTTATAGGCATAGGAAATGGGGGTGTCGTTAAAATCGCCGCATACAATAACTTCGTATGGCGATTTCTTTATTTCTTCGGCAACCATATCGGCTTGATGCGCTCTTCTTCTATAAGCGGCTCCAAGTTTCCGGGTAAGAAGCCCGGTTGTTTCCGAGAAGTTTCTCTTTCCGGTGCTATCTACCAGTTGCATCATCCTTTTCTTGTCGTCATAGGTTAATTGGTTCGATTCCAAATGGCAATTGAACAGGCGTATAATTCGGTCTTTAATTTGGATATCGGAATAGATGGTGTGGTTGTATTTGGAGTCATAGTCAATATCCCCTTTGTTTAGAATCGGGTATTTTGAAAAGGTTGCTACGCCATATGTGCTTTTACTATTGAAATTTAAGTGGTAGCAAATATGATGATACTTATATATTGTGTTGAACGAAGACAAAATATTGTCTGCTGTCAAAAAATGATCCGAGTTATAATACCCGAACTCTTGTAGGCATACCACGTCGGCATTTTGCTTTAAAATGTAATCAACCGTTTTATTGTAGTGATCCTGACCTTTAATTTTTTTGAAAAAATCAAAGAGCTTCACGTTGTAGGTAAGGATTTTTATATGGGAGGTAGAGTCGTTGAGTACAATGTCATTTTTTTTAGTACCGTTTAGCGGGAAGTCATTTCTAATATTGCCATACATTAGTATTAGCACGAACAGTGAAAAAACGAAGTACCATTTTAATTTTATAGCCCAGAAAAAAACAAAAAGAATATTGATAAGCAGCAATGGTAAGAAAACGAGCCCCAAATAGGCCGGTAAAATGAACTTTTCAGGACTTATTTGAGTGGAAAGGCCGGATAATAAAAACAATGCTACGAATAGCAGGTTAACCAGTATATTGAATATATTAAAAAATTTCTTTACCATTAACTATTTCTTGCTTTGGTCAAAAAGCTTTTTCTTTTCTTCGGCAGTTAAGCTGTCGTATCCGGATTTTTTTATTTTATCGAGAATATCATCAATGGTCTTATTTTCCCGTGCTTTGTTCGCGTTCCAGTCAAAATCGCTTATGGGGCGTTTGCCTTGCGAAACTTTCATCTTTGGTTTTCGAGTGAACAAATCTACAAAAAAATCAATCAAACGATTGAGGCCTTTTGTTAAATCTTTACCCTTTTTCATTCGGAGCGCAAACAGGTATCCTATAGCGATGCCACCCAAATGGGCTAAATTGCCTCCTGCATTTTGACCTGCAACGCTAAAGAGGCTTAAAAAGAAGAATACAATGGCAATGTACTTTAACTTTATTCGTCCTATTAGCATCAATCCAATTTCCATATTAGGGTTGTAAGCGGCAACACCTGTCATTACGGCTAATGCTGATGCTGATGCTCCGAATAGAATGCTGTTATTTACAACCGGTTGAAAATAAGGGAACAAATTAAAGGTGAGGAGATAAACCAGACCGCCAAAGATGCCTCCTAATAGGTACAAGCCCACCAGTTGTTTTTGGTTGAAATAGGTAAGAAACAATTTGCCAAACCAATACAAGTTTAACAGGTTAAACAGAATATGGATGAAGCCTTGGTGCACAAACATGTATGAAATCAACGTCCACGGTTTGTGTAGCAACTCTATGGGGTTGGCCGGCATGGCTATATAGCTTAATAGCTGGCTGTCGTCAAAGAGCATAAGCCTGCAAACGATGTGGCATATACTAACCAGCAGAAAAACTATTAGATTGATGTAAATTAATTTGGTTAGAGAGTTGCCTTTTTTGAAGGACAGAAGGAGTTCTGATCGTATGCTCATTAAAATTTATTTTTTAATTAACGCTTCTTTCGCCAATATAAAAGTACAAAAAAACCAAACAACATACCGCCTAAGTGAGCAAAATGAGCCACGTTGTCGAAGCTGAAGTTGCCTACTCCAAATATTAATTCAATAGCAGCGTAGCCAATAACAAAATATTTTGCTTTAATGGGGATGGGTATGAACATTAAAAAAAGAGGTTGGTCGGGAAACATCATCCCGAACGCTAACAACAACCCGAAAACCGCACCCGAAGCTCCTATAGTAATGAATTGATTCAGAAACATATCTTTCTGAGCCAGTAAGTTGGCCGCGGCTCCATTGGCCAATTGTGCATTGACACTTTCTATGATGGGATGTATTTCAATTGTCCACATAAGTTGCTGCACAATTGCTGCACCCAGCCCGGTTGTGAAATAGTAAAAAAGAAATCGTTTGGGGCCTAACACCTGTTCCAATATCCGCCCAAACATGTATAACCCGAACATGTTGAAAAACAGGTGCCAGAAATTGGCATGTAGAAACATGTAGGTTATCATTTGTGCCGGATTAAACATACTGGCACCCCAATAATGCAATCCTAAGTAATAATCTAAATTTAATCGGCTGGCCAGTGTGAAACTTGCAAACCAAAAAAGTATATTAACGATAAGTAGGTTCTTTACTACAGGAGGAATGTTTCCTAAAAAGGAAGAGTCGCTTCTAAACATTATTGTAAATTAATTATTAATAAGGCAAAATTACGGAAAAAGCAATAAAAAACGCTGTCGTAAAACATATTTTAAGAATAAATAGAAAAGAACTCTAAAAAAAAACCGTTAAAAATTTGGAAACAATTTGTAATCAGTTATTTTTGCAATGTTAATCAATAGAAAAACAAGGATTTCTTTTCGTTAAACAATAAATAAAAGCTATTATGAACAAGGCAGATTTAATTAACGCTATCTCCGAAAAAGCAGGACTTAGCAAGGTAGATTCTAAAAAAGCACTTGATGGATTTATCGGTGCAGTATCAGGAGCTTTGGCTTCAGGAGACAAA
Source organism: Paludibacteraceae bacterium (assembly GCA_031292565.1). Taxonomy (GTDB): domain Bacteria; phylum Bacteroidota; class Bacteroidia; order Bacteroidales; family Paludibacteraceae; genus JAFGVL01. The sequence continues at coordinate 268,415 of JARLGW010000010.1, read as the reverse complement.
GTAAGTTTAGTTGGTTTCGGGTCTTTCTCGGTTTCTGAGAGAGCAGCTCGTACAGGTATCAATCCTGCAACTAAAAAATCGATCAACATTCCAGCAAAAAAAGTGGCTAAATTTAAAGCCGGTGCTGAATTAGCTGATGTTATTAAATAAAATTTTACTCTAAAATTTTTACAAGAAGGGATACATTGTGTATCCCTTCTTTATTTTTCTATGAAAAGTGCTTAAAAAACAAAAAAACCTGAAAGAATTTCTTTCAGGTTTTTTGTGATCAGGATGGGATTCGAACCCATGACCCACAGCTTAGAAGGCTTTGCAATTCTGTTTTCTTTACTTTTCTCCTTTTTTGCGTTTCATTGAAATAGTTGATATTCAGTGCGTAAAGATAAAAACAATTTTCTTTAAATTTCTTATTTTATCAAAGAATCACTATATTTGTTTGTTGCATGTTTGTTGCAAATACAATATAAGAAACCATGTTTGAATATTCATTAAATGGCGTATCCTTAGGACTTGTAAGAGATACGAGATATAAAGACAAAGAGGAAGCTTGCCCGCTTAAATGGCGTGTTATTTCCAAAAGAAAGGTGTTTTATTACTCTTCCGGTATTAATTTGTTACCAAACGAATGGGAATACTTTGAAACATCCAAGAAACCAATCCTCAAAGAGTATAGGAATTCGTTACAAAGATATTTTGACGAAGTAATAAAAAAGCATATTAGAGAATTAGCCGAAATAGACCAGTTTACATTTGATGCACTTAATGTTAGATTAAACAAAGCCGTTGTTAATACTGTTAACTCTGCTTTTCAAATTAAAATAGACGAATTAAGCGCAGCAAATAGAATTGGCAATGCAAGTATCTATCAGGGGGTAAAAAATGCAATAGAAGCGTTCGCAGGGGATAAAATACCCTATTCTGCAATTACACCAAGGTGGCTTGTAAAATATCAGGCCTACATGGAAGGGAAAAAAATAACTTATGCTACAATGGGCATGCGTTTTCGTACGCTAAGGGCTATTATAAACGATGCAATTCGCCAAAACATAATTAAACAGTCAGTATATCCTTTTGGAAAAGGAAAATTTGAAATTCCAACAAGCGGCGGCAGAGAAATGGCATTAACCCTTGACGACATTAGAAAAATTGCAGAATTTGATTGCCAAACAGAAACCATGAGAATGTGCAGAGACCTTTGGCTGTTTTCATTTTATTGCAACGGGGTTAATTTTGGTGATATGTGCCGTTTCAAATATAGCGATATTGACCAGGGGGAAATATATTTTTACCGCAAAAAGACGTTCAATAAGACCAAAGATAAAAAAGAGATTGTAGCCCCCCTACTTCCACCTATGCAAACTATTATAGACCTATGGGGGAATGATAACACGGATAAAAATGTATTCGTATTCCCATTCTGTAATGGATGCACCACGGAGCAACAATTAAAGCTTGCTATTAGCAATATTACTCGTTTGACAAATAAACAAATAAAACTCGTTACAAAGGCTTTGGAGCTGCCTGATATAAGTACATATAACGCCCGACATAGTTACGCTACTATATTGGCTAAAATGCGTGTCCCAGAAAGTTATATTGCCGAGCAATTGGGACATGCACACCAAACTATAACGCAAAACTATTTCGGTAGCTATTCAAAAGAAGAAAGAATAAAATATAATTCAATGTTATTATCTTAAAACTATGGGAAAAATATTAAAAGAAGAAGACAATCTGATTAATGAACAGTTGCTTAATTCTCTGACAGAACATGCCACAGAACACAAAAGGGTGAGCGATAGACTAAGAATACTTGCTACATTCAATCAATTTTCTGAATGTTATATTCCTGTTTATAGAGACAAAACCCATGCGCTCAAAGTTTTAGAATCAGACCGTGCAACTTTGAAGGAAAGTGAAAAAATGTTAGAACCTCATAATAGTGATTTATTGCTTAATAGTGATTTATTGCCTATTCAAGAGCTTAACGGAGAATCTATGATTATTAAGGCAAATGAGATTGACCCGAATGATATTGAACAATTTTACAATTTAAAATTCAATGATTCAGGTATTAAAGATGAAACCTTTTTCATTAACGAGGAGATATATTCTCTTGAAAGATATGATAAGGATATAATTGATGAATTTCCAGTTTTACGGTATTGGATTAGCTTTTTACATCGAAAAAAAGAAAATATCAAAACACAGCCTCCTCAAACAAAACCAGAACCCACCCTATTGACTATTTACGGAGAGGATAAAACTAAATTGACCAACGCACATAAAGTGCTGACAGATGCCAAACTCTTATCCTGTAATCTCAATTCTTGGTTATATTGGTTTGGCGGTATTCCTTTCGACAACCCGAAACAAATTCAATGGAAATACAATAAAGGAGAGAAAAGAGCATTAAGCTATTTTGTGGAAAAAATAGCAGCAAAAAATGATACCTTATATTCAAAGGCACGCAAAATATTTGATGTGCAAATAAAAACTAATGATAAATGGCAAAATATAGACAAGGATATAAATACCATTTTAAGCCAAATAACCGACACCGAATAATATTATATAAATAGCTATATAACAGATACTTATAATGTGATAACCGACATCAGCCGACCTGGCAGGTGTCGGTTATTTGTTTGATAATGAATGAATTATATAGATAATTGTTTATTTCTTTACATATCAAATTTGATAAAATAAACATGAGGGGACGCCTTCTTTTATCTAATTATTATCAAACAATTTTCAAAATGGAATTAATCGTAACAAGCCAAGAAAATTTGGCAATGATTGTAAAAAATGCAGTAAGTGAGGCAGTCGGTGTTCTTACGCTTACTACAAAGAAAGAAGAAAAAAAGAATCTCTCTCTAAATGAAGCCTTAGAATTTTTATTTGAAAAAGGATTTAGAGTTAGCAAATCTCAGTTATACAAGCTCACTATGGAAAATAAAGTTCCATGTAAGCGTTTTGGACGGAAAGTAATATTTGACCCTCAGGAATTGCAGGGGTGGGCGGAAAGTCGTGTTAATGCAAATACGGAACAAAGTCCGATAACTATTGCTGTGGCAAAAAGTGCAACACGAAAGATGAAAGGGTATAAGTGATGAAAATAAAAAAAGAAAGCCCCTGCACCGGTGGAACGGAAACAGAGGCAAATACGTTTACGGGAATGCACCTCAAATGTACAACTATTTCATTGAAAAACAAAGTTTTAAGTGCATTTTCTACCGGAGCAAAATATACGGCAAAAGAGTTAAATGTTCGCTTCTTTTTCAATGACAGCCGAAAAGTAATATCCAAGTTACGCCGTGAAGGCCACAATATTGTTGACTGCCGTTTGCCGGATGGACGGAAAGAATACCGATTGCTTCCCGATAGCCAATTATCATTATTCGCCAAAGGAGGGGTGCAGCCATGAACGAGCGTAAAGAACCAGGCATTGTTATTACTAAAGCAATGTCGCAAGCATTTGAAAAACTGCCAGACGACCAATGTGGCAAACTTTTAAAAATATTAATGGATTATCGGTTTAACGGAGTTTTGCCGTCTGATGTACCCCCTGAAATGACAATGTTTCTAAGCTTCATTATCTCATTGATAGACGAACAAATGAAAAAATACAATGAGACTTGTGAAAAAAACAAGAAAAACATCGAAGATTACTGGAAGTCAAAAATCAAAAAAGAACAAGGTTTTTGATACGGTCGTATACGGTCGTATACGATTTGTACGGTTGTATTCGATTTGTACCAATATAAAGTAAAGTAGTTTAAAGTAAAGTAAATCTTTTTTAGGTAGAATTATTATGATTGCATCAAAAAATAAATTTTGTGTCTCGTTATTCGAGAGCTTTACAGAAACTAAGCCAATATCAACAATCGACATTGATATTTTCCTATTTAATGAGAAATATAAGAATAGAGTAAATGAGGTGCGAAGCTATAAAGATAAAGAACAACGAAAAGCCTTAAAATCAAAATTGCCCTGTATCACACCTTCGGGGGTATTTAGCTCCCGAAGCAATGCCGGATTAATTCAGCATAGTGGCCTCATCTGTATTGATATAGACGGCAAAGACAATCAACACATTAGGAACTGGGATTTGATTAAGAAAAAGCTATCAACATTTACGGGTTTGTATTATTGTGGTTTGTCGGTAAGTGGCAACGGCTTATTCTGTCTTATTCGTATTGAAAAACCTGAATATCACGCACAGCACTTCACAGCATTAAAAGTTGATTTTAAGAAATTGAATATCAACATTGATGAGGCTTGCAAGGATATTGCTCGTTTACGCTGTATTAGCTTTGACGAAACCCCAATTTACATGCCAATGGCAGAGGTTTACGAAAAACGGAATGAAACAGCCCCAAAATGGCTTAAACGTCCCGTTAAATTAAGCTCTAATGCAGACACAACGGAAACACGAGTAAAACGGCTTATTGAAACTATTCAAAATAACCATATTGACATTACGGATAATTATTTTGACTGGTATGCAGTTGGTAGAGCTTTGGCTTCGGAATTTGGAGAAAGCGGGCGGGGTTTGTTTCACATTGTCAGTCAGCAATCAGTTAAATATATTCCGGCTGAATGTGACAATCAATATTATAAATGCTTAAACACATGCACCCAAACAGGCATAAGTACATTTTTTTGGATGTGTAAACAATTTAATTTAACAACAAAATGAATGATATAAAACAGCTTTTAGAAACTTATCCGAAGCGTAAAACTCCTAAAGCAAGATACGAAAAACCAAATAGTATAAAGCTATTTGAGCGTGAATATGATAACTGGTACTATGCTGGTAAGGATGTCCCCTATAAAGTAAAATCCTCTTTTAGAGATGACAAGGCGAACGAACTCACCAAATTGATAGTTGCTTATTGCAAAGTACATGGCTATTTTGCTGCACGAGTAAACAGTACAGGCACATACAGCGCAAAGGTTGGCAAGTACATTCATTCCGGCGCAAGGGCTGGTATGGCCGACATTACGGCTGTAATCAAAGGCAAGCATGTATCTATTGAAATTAAGGCCGGAAAGGACAGGCCACGAGCCGAACAGTTAAAGGTACAAAAAGAGGTTGAGGCTTCAGGCGGCTGTTATTGGTTCGTGCATAGCTTTGATGAATTTCTATTTAATATTAACACTTTGTTGACCCTAATAGATAAATTGGATTTGGAAGAGATAAACCAAAAATAGATTGATAAACCGAGTGGGTCCTGTCGACCTTTATTTGAAACCCTTGGAATGCGCTACATGGCTTTATCTATACTTTTAATCCATTTTTATTTTTTGCCTACACAAATGTAGGCAGCCATTTTAGGGGGTTACATGCCTATTTTTGCCTACTTTGGGCTACATTGGGCTACAAAATATACAGGGTGTCTACATATGTCTACATTGTGTCTACAAAAGTGGTTTGAGAATTTGTTTTTGTCTTAAGAATTTGAGTTTGCCATTTTTCTCAAAGAAACTTAGTTTGGAAAATTAAGAACAAATTTCCAAAAATAGTTTTACATTTGTACAGCTAACTAAGTTAGCATTTTATACATAGCATTATAGAAAGCGTTTAAAATATTATCCTTTCTTGAAATCTGGACAATTTCATGATACCTAGGATGATAGCAACAAACGCTCTGCGTCTATATTCAATATAGGCGTGGGGCTGTTGCTTATCTAGGTATCGGGAGTCCAGACCCTCAAGATAGATAAGTTTAACAGTTCCCACGCCTTCTTTTTTTATATTAACCTGCCATTTGGGAACTGAGGCATAAAACTTTGAACTATGAAAAAAATAGTAAGTTTTTTAGCGATAAGCACCCTGCTTTTATTCAACGCATGTAGCAATAAGAACAATACCGATACGGGTGTAGTAATAAACGGGATAACATGGGCTACCCACAATGTAGCCACCCCCGGCACCTTTACCACTAACCCCTACGATGCCGGCATGTTTTACCAATGGAACAGCAAAGTCGGCTGGACTGCTACCGGTGCCATAGACAGCATCATCGCTACTGACGGCACTACCACATGGAACAGCTCTTGGAAAGGCGGATACACCACTCCATCCGGCTCCGACACATGGACATCCACCAACGACCCGAGCCCTTCCGGCTGGCGGGTACCAACTTATGCAGAAATAGAAACACTTACAGACACTTCCAAAGTAAAACAAGTGTGGACAACCCAAAACAGCGCATACGGTGAAAAATTCACGGATAAAACCACCGGCAATTCTATTTTCCTGCCTGCCTCGGGCTATCGCAACGGCGACGACGGTACGCTCCTTGATGCAGGTTCGTTCGGCTGCTATTGGGGCTGTTCGTCCGTCGCTGCCGGCGTCGCATACTACCTGACCTTCTACGGCAGCGACGCCGACTGGTACGACAGCGGCGACCGTGCGCACGGCTTAGCGGTGCGCCCAGTGACAGAATAAAAATTCGATTTATTTAAAAATAATCACAAAAAGCCGCTATCAAAAGGAATACACATGTGCTATTAAAAAACTAATGTTCTACATTAATGGAAACAAAAAAGGAAAATGAAATAAAATGTCCACGATGCGGCTCAAATCAAATTACGGCCAATAAAAAAGGATTTAATGCGGGAAACGCAATTGTTGGAGATTTGCTCTTAGGAGATATTGGCTTATTGGCAGGGACAGCAGGAAAAAACAAAGTAATTATTACTTGTTTAAAATGTGGAAAACAGTTTAACCCGGGAGAAGATTTAGAGACTAAAACAAACCAGAAAGAAATGTTTGAAACAAAAATCGGTAAAATTTCCATTTTAATATGTTTCGTTCTCCTTTCACTTTTTTTGATTTGGATAGGAATACCTTTCTGGTGGGCTTTAGGCCTTTCTTTGGTTGGTGTTATTGGTATGTTATTGAAAACATATTTTTAGATATTGTCTTTTAATAATTAAAATGAAGTTGCAAAAAACATGAAAAAAATTGTATGTATTTACAGTTCTGTAAATTTATACAAAGCAGCTCCACAATGGAATAATTTTACCAATATTGTGGGAAAATAGCAGTATTAAAAATACAATTATAAAAATAAGAAATTATTAATATGTGTAAAACTAAACATTGAGATCATGGAAACATTAAAATCATTTTTAATTCTTTTCCTTTCTATAACTCTAACCTTTTGTAGTTCCTCTTCAACCCATAAAAAAAAGATTGTTTTAGTAACGGCTGAAAAATATTACAACGATTATATAGATAATGGAAACAAAGCGGATAGTTTGTACAAGGATAAGGAAATTTATATTACAGGAATTGCAGATACCTTTACAACTGAGTGTGTTGGAAATCTTTGCGTAACATCTTTATTAATATATGCCGTTAACTGCGATTCTATATTATACTACATTTCGCATAAAGAAAAATATAAAGATATTGGAAATATTGAGGATTGGATGCCGAAAGTAACAGTAGACTTTCCCGATTCCGTAAATTGGTTGCATGATACATTCGCAAAACCACATCAAAAAATAACAATAAAAGGAATTGGAAACGGAAGAGTAAATGCGGATGTTTTTGTAAAAGATTCAAGATTGATTAAAGTGTACTGACAATGAAAAACACAGTATTAATATCGTTAATGTTGCTTTCGTCTTTTGTTTCTGCACAAAAAGCCTCTCCACGCACGAATACAAAAACCGTAACGATTGAAGCCGGCGGTTTGTCGGATGCCCTAAGTGCTAAAGAAAAACAAACCGTAACAAATCTGAAAGTTGTAGGTGCTATTGATGCTCGTGATTTTAAAATAATGCGGGATAATATGCCTCAATTAAAAAGTTTAGATATAAGCAGGGTAAATATACCCTCTTATGCAGGGGAAATGGGAACTTATATAGAAGATCTTAGTGGTTATGCTTTTGGTAGTTATGATGAAAATACCACATATTTAGAAAATACGATTCCTCTAATGGCTTTTTGGGGTTGTGGAAATTTAACTTTCATCAATTTACCATTATCAGTTGAAATAATTGGAGATTACGCATTCAAAGGTTGCAGTAGTTTAACATCCGTGATTATTCCTTCTTCAGTACAAAAAATAGGAGTGGCTGCTTTTTTAGATTGTTTTTATGAAGACGAAAACAATAAACCCTCATTAATAATACCCTCTTCCGTTACTGAAATAGGAGAAGACGCTTTTAATGGTTATCTATTAACGAAAATAAACATTTCATCTACCACTAAAATAAGCAAGGATGCTTTCTTTTCTTGTGACCATTTGACATCAATACATGTGTATTCCAATAACCCTGAGAATTTAGATATTGATGATAATTTCTTTAATCATATAAATTATACTTATTGTACATTATATGTCCCTATTGGAGCTAAAAACATCTATCGTTCAACAAAAAAATGGGAGAATTTTGTAAATATAGTAGAAGAAAACCAAAGTAATAAACCTGTAAACATGGTAGAAGAGTATAGTAAACCTAAATTAGAAAAAAGAGAACAAATTCAAAACAAATTCAGAACAAAAAACATAGGAGGATAGTATAAGGAAATTTATTTTCTCAATGCGAGAAAAATTGTTTGTTTATCTAGTTGAAAATAAAATCTTGACTATATGACTAATCACAGAAAGCCGCTTGGAAAGGAGCGGCTTTTTTTCGTAATCGTTAATATTGAGATTGTTGTTATTCCAAGTATAATATTATCCCTACCCATGCAATTACAGCCTTTTTGAGTATGAAAACACTTATAACTAGCTCTTTAAATTGATGAGACTAATCTTATCTATGCCTACTTAAAAAAACAAAGCAGATAGCACATTTGTTATTTAAAAAAACAAGCGTATGAAAAGAAATATATTGTTAATCAGTATTTTATTCCTTTTTATTTCAGCTTTTGGACAGGTAAAGGAACTAAAATACAGCTTCGGAACCGTCTATTTCGATGAGGCTATTTGTTTGCCTATAAAGGCAGTTGAAACCATTAAGCCTCATCCGGGAAAAGCATACGAAAGGAAAGGTAAATTTCATGTCGATTCATTAGAACTTTGCGCCGTTCCTTATAATTACCCGACAGGTTACGACCGTGGCCATTTAATCCCGGCCAACGATGCCAATTATTCACAACAAACGGAAAGCGATTGTTTCGTAATGACGAACATGACACCACAACTAGCCGCTTTTAACCGTGGAATTTGGAAAAAACTTGAAACATATTGTAGAAAATCACTTGTGGGGAATGATAGCCTTGTTGTAGAAAGCGGAATATTGACTACTGATTTAAAAAAGATAGGAGCCGTTAACGTACCAACTTTGTTTTACAAGAAAATAACCTTTTACCCGTCAAAAAAGGTTGAATATTACCAACTAAAGAACGAGAAAAGCAATTTGCCGTTATCCTCATTTCTACAACCCTGAAAAAATACACTTCAGAGCCTCATCCTTACCGTTGAGGCTCTTTTTGTATATGGAAAGATTTTGCGATTTTCTTTACACATTATGCAAGATATGTAAAAGAAATGCGATTTTCTTTACACATTATCCGTTTGAGTCTATTGAGTCGACAACCTCTGTATCCAAATGGAAAGCATTGATTAATAAATCAAATAATTTCTCGTTTAAATAAAAATTTTCCCTGCCCAATTTTACTTTTGCAACTAATCCCCTTGTTTCTAATTGTTTTAGGTAAGAACTTGCAGTTGGTCGGCTTATTGAAAGCTCTTTCATGACAAATTCGATACGAGTATAGGGGTGACGGAACAAATTGTTGAGTAAATCCTGTGAATAAATTTTCGTCAAATTATCCCGAATTTCCGTTTTAAATTGAGCCATTAGTTTTTTAACACCTTCTACAAGGTTAATTGTTTCGATAGCGGTTACTTCAACTCCTTTAAGTATAAATAATATCCACTCTTCCCATGCTTGCTCATCTCTCACTTTTTGAAGTAACTCATAATACTTCGCTTTATTTTTGATAACATATCGGCTTAAGTATAGTACAGGTAAATCCAAAAGACCCTGTTGTACTAAATAAAGGATATTAATAATACGCCCAGTGCGTCCATTTCCATCGCTAAATGGATGAATACTTTCAAACTGGTGGTGAATAATAGCCATTTTCACCAAAGGGTCTAAATCGCTTATTGTGTTGTCATTGATAAACTTTTCAAGATTAGACATATAATTTTGAATATAGTCAATGCTTTGAGGTGGCTCATAAACAATCTCTTGAGTTCGTTCATTTTTAAGTGTTGTTCCAGGTGTGACCCTAAACCCAGCATTATTTAGTTTTACATTTCTGAAAATTTCAATTATCGCATTATTGGTAAGTAAATGCTTTTTTGATACCATCTCAAAACCTTTTTTTAAAGCCTCTGCATAGGTTTGTACTTCTTTTGCTCCGGCATTTGTAAATTGTTGCACAAGTAATTCTGCTTTGTACAGTTCGTCGTGAGTGGTAATGATACTCTCAATAGCCGAACTGTCTTTTGCTTCCTGCAAAGCCAGTGTATTGATAAGAATAGACGCATTTGGCATTGTTTTTACCACACCTTTTAGTTCTGCCAACCGCTTGTTTGCTTCAATGGTTTGCTTAAGCACCGCTTTGGTTTCGACTTCGAAGCCTAATGGCAAATCAGGTATTTTGTAACTCATACGTTTTGTTTTTTACTCTTGCTTTTTCGGTTAATAAATCTTGCATTAGCCCTTGTTTCGTTTTTGTAGCTTTGCTAAGTTGGTTTGTTCTATGCTTCGATTCATAGTGCTGTTTGTCTGCAAAACAAAGTTGACTTTTATAACAAAAGAATAATAGACACTTTTTAATAATTACTTCAAAGATAAATTTAATTTAGAGTTTTGTAAAAGTTCAGCGCAAAATTTATTTTCGACCTCATCTATCAAACGATGTTTTATTATAAACCTTATTGTATGCTGCTTTCTTGGAATTAGTTCCCCATCCCGTCCCCAAAGGAACTTTACCACTTAAATTTTGTCGAACGTACGTTTCTCCGAAATTCTGGCGGCTATCCTTTTGTTTATTGAAGGCGTTCTTAATCCAAATTTCATAAGCTTTAATTTTGGTTTCCGAAAGGTAAGAAAACATGTAGTAACTATCCTCAATATGATAACTATTTTTGAGGGTGCAGTTTCATAACTTAGACAATACTTGTTTGTTGTATGTTTGTTGCAAATAAAAATAGCCATTTACAAAAACGCTTGTAAGTGGCTATATTAAACGTGATCAGGATGGGATTCGAACCCATGACCCACAGCTTAGAAGGCTGTTGCTCTATCCAGCTGAGCTACCCGACCTTGTGAATTTGGAGCTGCAAAATAAGCTAAAATTCATCAATCCTGCAAATCTTTTCTAAATATTCAAATCCCTCCCCCTTGTTTTTACAATAAAATAGTACCTTTACACACTTTTTGAAAAGCAGTAGAAAATAGTAAATTAAACATCTAGATTTATACGAATGAAGGTAATGAAATTTGGCGGAACATCCGTAGGTTCCGTAAACAGCATTCTTAATGTAAAACAAATAGTTGAGGGAGAACAGGAGTCTGTAATAGTAGTTGTGTCTGCTTTGGGCGGATTAACCGATAAGCTGATAGCCGTTTCAAAATTAGCCTGCGAAGGTGATTCGTCCTACACGAAGGAGTTTGAAGCAATTGATGCCCGGCACATGGAAGTGATCGAGGGTGTAATACCCGCCACGAAGAAAGAAACCGTTACAGCTACCATAAAAAAATTGTTGGGAGAGCTTCTAAATGTTTATCATACCGTATATCAAACTCGCGAGCTTTCGCAAATCATTAGTGATGCAATTGTAAGTTACGGCGAAAGAATGTCGTCAGTCATTATAAGTCAGGTGTTGGAAGGAGCAGAGTATGCTTATTCTCCCGATTTTATTAAAACCACGACTCAATTCAATAAACATGTGCTTGATTTTGACAGTACAAGAAAATTAGTCAGAGAAAAATTTGTTACCATCCCCAAAATAACGGTTTGTGCCGGTTTTATTTCCAGTGATAAAGACAAACAGCATATTACTAACCTAGGCCGAGGAGGCTCGGATTATACCGCGGCTATTTTGGCTGCAACGTTGGAGGCCGATCTGTTGGAAATTTGGACAGATGTAAATGGCTTTATGACTGCCGATCCTCGTGTAATTAGCAAAGCATACGTGATTGATAAGTTGAGCTTCGTGGAAGCTATGGAGCTATGTAATTTCGGTGCAAAAGTTATTTATCCGCCTACTATTTTCCCCGTATATCATAAGAACATCCCGATAGTTATTAAAAATACGTTCAACCCTTCGGCTCCCGGAACTTTTATTTCGAGAGATAAAAACCAAGGGGAAAAAACGATAAAAGGTATTTCGTCTATTAACGACACGGCTTTGGTTACCATGCAAGGCTTAGGCATGGTGGGTGTTACCGGCGTGAGTCGTCGTTTATTCGGTGCCTTGGCCGACGTGGGCATCAGCGCGATTATGATTTCGCAAGCCGCGTCGGAGAATACTATTTCCGTGGGGATGAAAAATTCGGAAGCCGATTTAGCTGTAGAAGTTATTCGCAAAGAGTTTGCTTCCGAAATAGAAATGGGCGAAATAAATAGGGTAAAAGAAGAAAAAGATTTGGCCACCATTGCCATTGTGGGTGATAACATGAAGCGTATTCCCGGAATTTCAGGTAAATTATTCGGAATGTTGGGCCGGAATGGTATCAATGTAATTGCTATTGCACAAGGGGCCTCTGAAACGAATATATCTTTTGTAACGGATTCAAAATCACTGCGAAAAGCTTTAAATATCATTCACGAATCTTTCTTCTTGACCGATTATCAGGAACTGAATATCTTTTTAGTAGGTACAGGTACCGTGGGTGGTGGATTGCTAGACCAGATTAAGCAACAACAACCGAAATTAATGGCGCAAAACCGCTTGAAGCTGAAAGTGGTGGGTATTGCAGAGGAAAAGAAGGTGCTATTTAAACGGGAAGGAATTGACTTGGCTAGCTATAGAGAGGAAATTAAACAAAACGGAGTTCCAGCTTCTCCTGAGATTATAAAAAACGGCATCTTGGAAATGAATATTTTCAATTCCGTTTTTGTGGATTGTACAGCCAGTTATCAAATTGCCTCCTTGTACAAAGACTTGCTTTCGGATAATGTATCCGTGGTTGCGGCTAACAAAATTGCAGCATCCTCCGAATATGAAAAATATGAAGAGCTGAAAAACCTGTCACGAAAGAAAGGTATCAAATATCTGTTTGAAACAAATGTGGGTGCAGGGCTTCCTATTATAAATACGATAAACAACTTAATTAATTCTGGCGATAAAATATTGAAAATAGAAGCAGTGCTTTCGGGTACGCTGAATTTTATTTTTAATACCATTAGTGCCGACATCCCATTTAGTAAGGCAATATTGATGGCTAAAGAAGCTCGCTTTGCCGAGCCCGATCCTCGTATTGACTTGAGCGGAACCGATGTTATTCGTAAGTTGGTTATTTTGTCGCGCGAAGCAGGGTATCGAGTAGAACAAGCCGATGTGGAGAAAAACCTCTTTATCCCGAATAAATATTTTGAAGGTTCGCTAGACGACTTTTGGAAAACCATTAATGAAATGGACGAGGAGTTTGATAAAACCCGTAAGCAGCTCGATGCCGAAAACAAGAAATATCGTTTTGTGGCCACAATGGAGGATGGAAAATGTTCTGTTGGACTTCAGGCTGTGGGTATGCAACATCCATTCTACAACTTGGAAGGCAGCAATAACATTATTATGATTACCACCGAAAGATATTTGGATCATCCAATGATTATTAAAGGCTATGGAGCCGGAGCCAGTGTGACCGCTGCCGGTGTTTTTGCCGATATTATTAGTATTGCTAACATTCGATGATTGGAAAATACAAAGTAAAATGAATCGTTTAATAAGAAATATAATTGTAATTTTTGCATCTGTTCTTTTTTTAGCCGCGTGCGAAAAAAAAGTTCAGCTTCCATCCAATAAATTTGTACAGCGCGATTCCACATCCAACGAAATGATTAAGCTGAATAAATTGTTGACGGATGTTGAAAATAAGGATATAAAATCTTATGTGGACAGTTCATCTTTTCCGTTTAAATTATCAAATCTTGGCTTTTTGTATGTTATAACCGAACAAGGCACAGGTAATGGCATAGAAAAGGGTGATAAAATTCTTGTTGAATATGAGATGCAAACCTTGCAAGGTGCTTTTTGTTATTCTTACACAGGTAAAAATACAAAAGAAATGATTGTAGGTAAAGATGAACGTCAACGAGGATTTAATAACGCGATTACGATGTTGAAAGAAGGAGGTAAGGGCGTTTTCATAATACCTTCGTATTTGGCTTATGGAATGCTGGGTGATGCAAATAAAATTCCACCAAGGGCAACGTTGGTTTATAAAGTATTATCCGTTAAGCTTAAATAAGTATAATAAGTTGAAATTTAACATTAACTATCTTTTTGCCTAGTAAAAGTTTCAGATATTTGAATCGTGATTTTCACCCATAATTTTAAACAAATGAAAAAAATATTTTCATTCATTTTTTCGTTAATAGCAGTATTGGTTACGTTTGTTTCGTGTTCGTCCGATTCATCGAGCTACGAAAATTTATTGAAAGCCGAGAAAAGCTCTATTTCCAGTTATATTTCCCGAAACAATATAAATGTAATTAGTTCAGCTCCGACTAATAATGTGTGGGGTGATAAGGATTATCTTTTAACTTCAACGGGTTTATATATCCATATTGTTGATACAGGGGAAGTAAGCAGTGCTACGGTAATTTCGGGTCAACTAATTATTTCCCGATACAATAAAATAACATTGGATGCGGTTCCCGATACAATAATAAAAGACTGGACTTCGGCAGATTATCCGTATCCTTTAGAGTTTAATTATAAAGTTAGCTCACTAACCACGGTTCCTACAGCTTTTCATGAAGCGGTTAAATACATGAAACACAACAATGCAGTGGCTAAACTTATTGTTCCGTCAAAGTTGGGTACAACAACGGATGTGAATAATGTAATTCCATATTTTTATGATCTTAAAATAAAGTTA
Source organism: Paludibacteraceae bacterium (assembly GCA_031292565.1). Lineage (GTDB taxonomy): Bacteria > Bacteroidota > Bacteroidia > Bacteroidales > Paludibacteraceae > JAFGVL01. The sequence continues at coordinate 253,319 of JARLGW010000010.1, read as the reverse complement.
GGCGACTAATCTCTATTTTTAAAATTTTTAAGCAGAATGACACTTATAAAATCTATTTCCGGTATTCGTGGTACTATTGGCGGAAAAACGGATGAAGGTTTAAACCCTCTTGATATTGTAAAGTTTACGGCAGCTTATGCTACCTGGAACAAAAAAACAGTAAAAAACACATCCCATAAAATTGTAGTAGGCCGGGATGCTCGTGTGTCCGGCGAAATGGTTAGCCATGTAGTTATCGGAACCCTGCTTGGTATGGGCTTCGATGTGGTAAACATTGGGTTGGCCAGCACACCTACAACCGAACTTGCGGTAACGATGGAAGGTGCCAGTGGCGGATTAATACTAACGGCCAGTCATAACCCCAAACAATGGAATGCCTTGAAACTCCTCAACGAAAAAGGCGAATTTCTTAATGCCGCCGAAGGGCAGGATGTGCTCAAAATAGCTGCTTCTAACGATTTGTCGTTTGCTGAAGTGGATAAACTAGGTAAACTTACCGAAGACTTTACTTACACTCAGAAACATATTGACAGCGTACTGAAACTAAAGCTGGTGGATGTTGAGGCTATAAAGAAAGCTAACTTTAAAGTGGCTATCGATTGCGTTAACTCTGTAGGAGCTCTTGCCCTTCCGGTGTTGTTGAACGCGTTGGGTGTGCAGCAAATAGAAAAACTAAATTGTGAGCCCAATGGCTTGTTTGCTCATAACCCTGAACCGTTACCTGAAAACTTAACGGAGATATCTCATCTGATGAAAACAGCTAAGGCTGATGTGGGTTTTGTGGTTGACCCAGATGTGGATAGATTGGCTATTATTAACGAAGATGGTAGCATGTTTGGTGAAGAATATACGCTTGTTGCGATAGCCGACTACGTGTTGGCTCATACGCCGGGCAATACGGCTTCAAACATGAGCTCTACACGTGCCTTGCGTGATGTAACCGAGAAATACGGTTGCACCTATACCGCTTCGGCCGTAGGTGAAGTAAATGTAGTTACAGCCATGAAGCAGACAAACTGTGTAATTGGTGGCGAAGGAAATGGTGGAGTAATTTATCCCGCCAGCCATTATGGCCGTGATGCCTTGGTTGGCATAGCTTTATTCCTTACTCATTTGGCAAAATCGGGTAAAAAAACATCTGAATTACGGGCAACTTATCCGGCTTACTATATATCAAAAAATAAAATTGAGTTAACCCCTCAAATTGATGTAGATGGCATTTTAACTGTAATAAAAGGGTGCTATAAACAATTTCAGATCAACGATATTGATGGGGTGAAGATTGATTTTCCTCAAGGATGGGTGCATTTGCGTAAATCGAACACGGAGCCCATCATTCGCATTTATTCTGAAGCACCAACGGAAGAGCAGGCTAATAAATTTGCTCAGGCTGTTATTGAAGAAATAAAGCGTATTGCCAATATTTAAGTTGTGAAAAAAGAAAGAGTTTTTGATTAGTTTCTTTCTTTTTTATTTTAAAAATGTTTGTGTAAACGCTTTAAATAACTATCTTTGCAGCCGCAAAACAGGAATGGCGAGGTAGCTCAGCTGGTTAGAGCGCATGATTCATAATCATGAGGTCGGGGGTTCAAGTCCCCCTCTCGCTACAAATATAATATAAGCACTTAAGATTAATTTCTTAGGTGCTTTTTTCGTTTTTGGAAGGCTATTTGCACGCTGGGTGCTTTTGCACCCCTGAAATCTTCAATCAATCTCAGCGTTTGGATGTTCAATCGCATGGTGCCTATACGTTTCTCATCCGAGAGCAACTGTATGTTTGCTTTCAGAGCATTGTTAACCGTGTCGCCCGTAGCCTTGCCCATGCGGCAATTAAGCGCATCAAAAGAGAAGTTCCCCTTTTTCACCATCGTCTGCACGTTCCATTTTACGATAGGGAAGCTATTTTCAATACTCTCTCTTAAGTTCTTTACCGCACCCGTTTTGTTTGTAGGCAGTTTCTCCCAATCCTCTTTAGTAAGCGATTTGCCCGTGGCATAATGCGCACGCACCCGTTTTTGAGTCTCCCTAATCTTAATAGGGTAAGTACCATCCGCTTTAATGGTACGAGTATCCAGAATAGATGCGATCGTGATTAAATCTTTTGAATAGTAAAACATAGAATTACACATAACTCTAGGGCAACTTTGCTCCAGAAGTATATTAATCCTTCTTTTTTAAAAATTATAAAAGATCAGACCAAAAAATTATTATCTTCAACTCTTCATTAACAAGATTGTTGAACGTGGATTGAAAAACACTTCAAACGATGATTAAAAAGCTTTGTTTCCAAGGCTTTATTAACCTCATGATCCTATGGGTTGCTGTAATATGTTGTTTTATTGGTGATTATAGCGTAAATGCGACTATTGATCATGGGGCTATTGAGATCTCTATAGCTGCATAACTGTCAGACTTTCAGACAAATGTATTCTATTCTACATAACTTCACTTTATATCCTTGTACACAAGAAAAGTTTCTTCTTTATTCAAAACATGCATTTTTTTGATTGAAAAGATGTTGTATCAATTTTGAATACAATTTATAATACAAGATTAAAAAATAATTGAACAAATGATTTTTCTTTGAAATTTAATATTTAAATAGAATTTTAACATGTGAAATTTCTTAAAAATTATATAAAATTTTACTTTTGCAACAATAAATTAAATTCTATAATAAATTGATGAAAATAACATCCTCTTTTTCAAAAGTGAAGTATGAAACAGTCTTCATCTTGATCAGCTTATTATTCTGTCAACAATTAGTTTTTTCTACCAATACAATTTTCCATACCTATGATGCATGGAGGAACAGAGTTCAACGGAGCATTATCGAAGTTAAGTCGGTTTAAGTTACGGACAAAGAATATAAAGAATCCGTTACCGATTTGATTTTAACTAACGATGGAGTAAATGTGTATCCAAATCCTATTGAAGGATTACTTGCCGTAGACATAAAAAACCTACAGGAAAAACAAGAAGCATCACTTGTTCTTTTTGATTTGAAAGGCCAGCTAGTGGTAAGTCGTAAGCGTTTGCAAACGAATAATCAAATAGATTTCACCAATACCCCCTTGGGAACTTACGTTCTTCGTGTGACTATAGATAAAAAAACGACAGAATCGAAAATTATAAAAATATAATAGAAACAAACAAACAAAAATATAATTATGAAAACAAAACTAGTCTTATTTTTCACCTGCTGTCTTGTGAACTATTCATTTGCTCAAAACTTTAATAAAACGCCATCTATTGGTAATGATGGAGGTATGGAAATTGGAAAGTATATTGATTTTCATAGTACGGATGTATATACTTCTGATTATGATGTAAGGCTGCTAGCCGATTCTGGAAAATTAACCTTAACCGGAGGGATTTTATTTTTGCAGAATACAGAAACAGTAAACAGCTGGGACTATACTCATTTACAATGGCCGGGACATTCTTTGGTGATGGGGTCACCTGTTGGAAATTATATGTATAATAGGATAGAACTTAAACCCGGAGGATCATCATTAGGACAATGTGAATCCGCTCTGGAGATATTTAATACAAAAACAGATCTCACTTCAGAATCAAAAGTTAAACTTAGTACCGAAGGAACTTCTTATATTTTAGGAAGTTTAGGCGTAAACACCAATGCTCCGCAGCAAGCTTTAAGTGTCATAGGTCATGCGTCTATTACTTCCAGTGATGCTAGTCCCGATGAAGGATACAATGGTAATCTGATGATAACCAAATCGGCTGCTAGTGGTCAATATATTAATTTGGTCAGAGAAGCTTCTACCGCTTGGTCAATAGGAACAGTTTATAATTCAAACACTTTTGCTATCGGACAAGGAACTATGAATGATAATGCATTTTCTGCTCCATTTTTTAATATTAGTACTCTTGGAAAAGTAGGTATTGGAACTGTTTCTCCAGTTTCAACTTTAGATGTTACAGCCCCGAGTAGTTCTGATCCCATACGTGCAATGACGATTAATGTGTCATCATTTCAAACAGAATTAAATCAAGTAGCCAGTTATTATTTTAAGGTTGCTGATTTGGGCGCAACTTCGTTTACCCCATTTATAATTCGTGGTGATGGTAATGTCGGTATTGGAATCGGTAGCCCTGCATATCCATTAGATGTTAACGGTACAATCCGAGCAAAAGAAGTTCTAGTGAATCTTGACGGAGGTGCCGACTTTGTGTTTGAAGATAATTATAAGTTGAAAAATATAAACGAGCTGTCGGAATACGTAAAGGAGAACAAGCATCTACCAGATGTACCTGCTGCTGCCGATATGGTAAAAAACGGCGTGGATATGGGTGAATTTCAGGTAAAATTACTTCAAAAAGTAGAGGAATTAACATTATATACTATCCAACAACAAAAAGAAATACAGTCTCTGCGATCGGAGATAGAGAATTTGAAGAAGAAATAAGTTTTCAAAACACTCTTAAAATAGAGCAACAACAACTATTGTTATAAAGAACAACAAAATAAGATTGATAAACCAGAATCAAGAATTAATCAATGAGAATATTTTATCAAAAAATAATTAAATCTTTCACTATAAAAAGAAGTCTATTTATAATACTCTTGATTTTAAGCCACAATGTTTATGCTCAGTTAAATGAGTTTATGGTTCAATGGTATTTTAGTGAAGGAGAAAAGAACGAAACAAATACTGCACCTTGGAGAAAATCCGATCCATATCCTCAAACTTTTTTTAATGATATGAAAGATAAATATCATTTTAATTGTGTTTTCTTTGAAACAGACTCTCAGCCCACTGGTAGTGAATATGGTTTCTTTAAAATGGCTAAAAATGCCGGACTAAAATCAATTTTAATTCAGAAGGAATTGACATCTAGAAGAGATATAATCAGTACTTCAAGTTTTAATGAAGTGAATGCCAATTCTACCATTGATAAATTTAGTAGTTCTGATTTTGATGTTATAGGTTATTTAGTATCAGATAAACCCTTTACTTTATCAACATGTAACAACACAAGCTCAAATAATGAATGTAATAATCTAATCGAATATATCCCAGAATTCACAAATTTTATTTGCAAAAAAAACAATTCTCTTATTCGTTACGCAAAACTATTTCCATTTTATAATACTGACATATTCTACAGGGAAAATTATATTCAAAAATATTTCAACACTTCTAAACCAAACTTATTTGCATTTGATCAATATCCAATATTTGATCCTAGTTTATCTTTTTTCACATCACTTTATGATTTTGGAATGAAAAGTGTTGAGAATTCTATACCATTTATATATGGATTAACTCCATTTAAAAATAACTCAAACTACTTAGACTCAGTGCCACAGCCATCTGATTATGGAATAAATGTGAAAAGTAAATCAGAATTTAATTATGAAATTTATGCGGCATTAGCATATGGTGCAAAAGGAATATCATATTGGCCAGGGTTTCAATGGGTAAGAAATGATGCATTTCATCAATTCGCTTTAAAAGATGATGATAAAGTATATAACTACTTAGCCACACTACATGAAAAACTTATTAAAAATAGTAATATATTACTTCATTTAAATTTTGCAAGTGCTTATCATGTTAACGTTACTTCAACAACCTATCTTGAAAATAATGAGCAAATTCATGAGTTTTGTAACTGGTCAAATTTTGCTAAAGATAATTTTGCTAAACAAATATTTAGTGATTTAAACTACCCCGTAATTGATTCTATATCTAACTCAGTTCCTCAAGAATTAGCAATAACATTTTTAACTGATAGTACTAATCAAATTTATTTTTGGTTATTCAACAAAAGTTTAGAAAGAAAGATGACTCTTTCTTTAAACTTAAACAATCCATCTAAAGATCTATTAAATGGACAATATATTAATTCAAATTTTAAAATAGTACATTTAGAACCTGGAGAAGCTAAATTATTCACTGCAACTTCATCACCATCTAATCAAATAACAACAAACATATGTGATTTTGTTTATGACACTTCATCTAACATTGGGTTTTATCCTTTTGAAACAGCATCTAACATAAATATTGGAAATATTGGTAGTTCTTATTCAGTAAAAGTTGATCCTCTTGTAACTAAAAGTTTTATGGCTCAACATATTGATTTAAAAAACACAAAGATTTGCATGGGAAGTAATGTTAGATTAAAAGCATATAAAGATTGTAATTATTCGAATCAGCAAAGGCCGACCCAAGTATTTGATAGTAATTATAAAATAATCTTTGTATCATCTATTACTAGATGTTTAGACAAAAACTGGTTAAATCAGATTAAACAAAAGTGGGGAGCTACAGGTGTTTCATTAAAACTTCTTTGGGCTGAAATTTGTCCAGATGGACCGGAAAATTTTAATTGGGATAACGCGGATTTAGCTATCTCAAATATTATTGATGCGGGACTTGATGTTTACATTCGAGTAATTATGGGACAAGAAAAACCGGATTGGGTAAAACCAGGTTCTTATGACTTAACCAGTAACGATTTTCACACATTACATGATGGATCTTTGTTAAATATTGATTCTTTGTTAAATATTAATTCAGGGAGAAAGTATACCTTAAATATTGGATCATTTAAATCCACAAATTGTTTGTTGAATTTTTATAAGAATGTATTAAACCACATAAATATAAATTATCCTGCTTCATTAAATATTATCAAAGAAGTTGTTCCTTCAATTAGTCCAGATGCTGAAATGGAATTTCCTGGTTACGGAATGTGTGGATATTCAAATCCTGAGATTGAAAAATTTAAGAAATACTTACAAGATAAATATATCAATATCTCAAATTTAAATGCTAATTGGGGAAGTTCTTTTAATAATTTTGATTCAATAAACCCCAAAGCATTTAATTGGGATTCTGTAGGTATAAGTTACTCTTATCCAATTGGAAGAATGGACTGGATTAATTGGAAAACTTCATTATTAAAATGTTTTGTAGATAGCTGTGCTGAACTTACACATGCAAAATATTACAAAATGGGGCTTCAAATTGGTTCAATATATGATGCAATTCTACCACGAAGAGGCTTTTATGAGATTACACCATTACTGGAAAATGTAGATGCATTACGTATTGCAGATATTATTGAATATAAACCAAATTTTGACTTTGGGGCTGATTATGCAAGATCTACATGTAAATATTGGGGAATCATTAAAAATAAAAAAATAAACTTTTCTAGTGAAACAAATTGGCCTAATTATAATCATCATTTAGACTCAACTTTGTGTCAAGACTGGTCTGCTCAACTTCAAGCTTATTATAAGAAGGGTGCTGATGCAGCATATATTGTATGTTGGGATTTAGATAGTATTGCCAATTATGAGGATAGATATAGAATTTGGAAAAATACATTAAATAGCCTTTCAAACAAGGGTTCAATAAACGTAAATTATTCAAAAGCAGTGCATTTAGGTTGTGAGGAAAATATTTATGAGAATACAAATCCTATTGTTAATAGAGCTTATTCTAAAGGAGATTCTGTCGATTATCAAACACAATTTATGTTATATTCTGTTACTCCCCATAATAATTACATAAATAATCCTTATAATTATGATGGGCAATGTGACATCGTAACTAATTTTATGATTTCAAACTCTCCCAACTATATTCAAAACAATTACCAATTGCTTTGTTTAACTCAAAGTAGTAAATATATATCTAATCAGGCATACTTAAATTTATTGCGAAATGATTTGAATATTAGAATCATAAATGGTACATATTATAATGATAATGGACAAGGTAAATATGCTATAATGTCTGGACTTTATAATGAATATAACCAACAACGCTGTCCGATACCTCTGATTTGGAGGTCAAGACCAGATGATCTAATGTTACTATTCCCCACTGGAAATTATCCTGATAATAATTATGCTTTGACTCACAATTGGTCAGCAGGTAACAATTTTGATTTGTTATATTGGGCTGAAAATTATGGTAAAAATGAATATCCAAATTTAAATATTAAGGATACATATAATTTATTTTCATACGATTCAAATATTAGAAAAGTTTGGAATAGCAGGTCCGATTTACAACAATTCTTCCCTGATGGACATTATACATCTTCACATTCACAGAATATGATAGAATGGGCAAGGATTTATGGATGTAACGAAAATCCAGAAGAACTTTGTTCTTATAAATATTGGCCTTATATCGGTACTCCAAGTGTCTGCAACCGTACAGCGAAAGCGTCGATTTATGCAACCGATTATGAAAATCTAGATATATTAGGATCAGAGAATATTGAATCAGTATATCCAAATCCAATTCGGAATGATTTTATCCTAAATATTAATATTGGCAAAGATGATAAAATTGATGTTAATGTAATTGATTGTTTGGGTAAGATTGTTAAAACATTACAAGTAACTCAGGAAAAGACAAGAATTTCATTACAAGATTATGCTGATGGAATATATATGATTTCCTTTTTTAAAGGGAAAAAATCATATCAATTTAAAGTGATAAAGCAGAATTAGGACTGTATTTTAGCCCTGTTGAGTTTTAAATTCTTAGAATATTAGTAGCTGAGAAAAAAAGAATAATTAACAAGTTGACCAGCCAAAGTAAGCCAACTTGTATTTTTACTGTGTAAACTAGCAATTTATACAGTATGAGGAAAAATAGGAGGAAAAATTTAATCGGTCAGCCGATTTTCACACAAGTTTTGGCATAGGTGAATCGAGGTAAGTTTAATGGTTTAGTAAAAGGAACACAAGCAGACTGGACTTCCTAATCTTAGCCGCATAAAAAGTTAAGGTGTAAATTATCAACTAAAAGGCAGATCAGTAGGTGAGTAAATCTTGTCCTTAAGTAATGACAATAATGCAATTAAATACGTGGACTTTATTTTTGAAATTTTTATCGTAAAAATCACCTTACACACAATTTGCACACAACTCCAAAGAAAAGAAGAAAATAGCGGAAAAAGCAAGAAAAACAGACCAGACATTTTCTCCTGTATTCCAATGTGTTATCTATGATCTTATAACAAATGAGAAGCCAAGAAAAAACATTAAGGTAGTTTCATAAAAGTGCGGTTTTTCGCTTGAATGTTATTTTAATATTTTGATTGTCAGTTATTTATGGTGATTCATTTTGCATGTTTTTGCATCTTTTGCACTCAATTTGCACACAACTTCGAGAAAATGATTTTTAGTCATGAGGTTGGTGGTTCATCTTAGTGTTATCAATGAGCTGTATATAAGTACTTAAGATAAATTTTGTTGAGCTTTAACTTATCATGGTTCTTAATGGAAAATATTTTCCACTATAACAAAATTATAGCTTTTTGATAGAAAATATTTTTCAAACATTCAAGATTCTTTATTTAAAGGCAGATTAGGTTAAGTCGGGTAAATCTATCGTTGATAAGTTGAATATATGTAGATTTAAAATCATCGGATAAGAAACTGATTTTTATAAAATCGAGCCAAGCACGTTTTGCTTTTTCCATTTTGGAGAAAATATTAGCCCTTTGCTTTGCATCTAATCCCATTGTAGAAAAAGCCATTTCAAAATCCTTTCTATTTAGTTTCTTCTTTTTCCCGTTTAAATTCAAGGCAAGATCTTCCTTGTCATTTGGATTAACTATGGCAGTAGATAACATATCGTATGCGGGAGCCAATACCGGATTATTTGCCGAATCATAAATCAAGGAAAAGTTCTTGAGATGCATGTCCGCATTTCCGGTGATGAAAGAAAACAAAACCATTTCGGCAAAGCTGACTAAATCCAAACCCGGATTTGCTGAAAATTTCAAGATCGCCTTAGCTATTTGCTCATACGAAGCGTTGTATTTATATTCAGTTTGTTTTTCCGTGAGTTGACAAAAATCCTCCATGTGAACTTTACGTTTGTTCACTCGATCGATCCTTTTTGTTATGTAAGCTAATTGCCCCGATTTTAATCGTATAAGCGAGTGGGGTACTATGTTGATTTTGGCAATATGGGCTAGGTGCATTGTTAAATCTTCAACCTCCGCTGTTTGCTCATAATTTGGAGTAGGAGGTTTTAAGATGTAATCACCCCATAGCCCAACGATGGTAAAGCGTTTTGATTCGTTTTTCTTTTCACCCTTTGATATTTCTAAAGAAAGCTTGGGTTGTACCCCGGTGACAGCCATCTTACTCTTTATTACTTGTATGGCCAATCTTTCCATATCGTCGTTAGTATATGGAAGTTCGGGTGGAAGAACGGATTTAAAAATCCTCTTACAGCAAGAAGCATGAAAATCAACTTCATGTTCTGCTAATGGCTGGTAACAATATAAACAATGCTTCATAATTAATCATTAATTTCGACAGGAATAACACTTACCGCACCAATACAATCCTTACAACAAGCCAACAAAAGTCCCATTCTATCTCTCGGATTAAGTTTCCAATTTCTTTCGGCAATATCCAGTAGCCATCCTTCAGGGATTAACCCATCAAAAAATGGAAATAGAATCGGGCTATCAAATTTTGATTCATGTAAAGGTAGGGTGAGACTTATAGGAATAGGTAATTCACTTTCCAAGTAAGATTTGTCATACCCGAAATGAAAACCATCCTCATCCTGCGTTAACCATCCTGCAGTTTTGTCTTCAAACCTTATCTCAGCGTTTCGCATAGTTTTATTGATTAGTCATTAATATTTGTTTTCATGGGGGCAAGTTCGTGTCCAAATAATTTTAGAACCTGATTTACCTTATCCATTCGAAGGGTAGATTTCCCTTGCTCCAATTCTCGAATAAAACGAAGCCCGACACCCGCCTTTTCGGCCAACTCTTGTTGCGTTAGTTTCGCACTACTTCTTTTATTTTTCACGAATTCTCTTAATGTCATAATCCAAAAGTATTATATACCCTATAAGGTACAAATATAGCGATTTTTTATTGAAACTATACCTTTTAAGGTATAAGATATGACGACACATTATTTCTACACCCTAAAGGGTATATCTTCTATCAAAATATCCTTAAGATGAAAGTAAATCTTGAAACAAAAAATAACACATATTATCAAAACCTGCAAATTTTAAAAGTTTTGATAATTTTAATGATATGTAGACAGAAGAACTAGAATTTGCACCATTGGAAAAAGTGAAAAATAACTATCCGAAATTTTCGCTTTCCTCTGAATTGTTTCCTCAAAGTAGAGCTTGCATTACTCCTAAAAATGTATTTGAGTGGTTATTGAAAAAATAATTAATGGTGAAAATTGTTTGATCAAGGTAGACAGGTAAGGTATCTATATTTGTTCTTAGAAAATCAAAAATAGGAGTACAGAACTTATTTTTGAAATCCATATTGGGAAATTCTATTTGCACACGATTTACACACACCAAATTCCAAAGGAAGAAAAGGCGTGAAAAAAGGTGAAAAGGAAAATTTGCACAAAAGCTTGGAAACCATGCCCCATGACACTATATGAAAACGAATGAAAAATATTGATAATCAGACATTTAAGCTTAATAAAAGTGTGGTTTTTTCGCTTGAATGTTATTTTAATATTTTGGTTGTCAGTTATTTATGGTAATTCATTTTGCATGTTTTTGCATCTTTTACACCCAATTTGCACACAACTTCGAGGAAATGATTTTTAGTCATGAGGTTGGTAATCTATTTGTTTTTTTGAAATACTGAATTTTTCCATATCAAATATCGTTAAATACCCTAAGCCTAAATTTAATATATTTGCGCTTATATAATTTTACTTTTAATACAAAAATCCCCTCTCAAACCACTCCTTCAATTAATCATTTCTAACTTTTTTCCACTACTCCAAACAAATGCTTTTTTACCCCAATTGCGTTTTACTAAGCATGAAAATATATAAATCTTAATGAAATAGCTATTGATATATTAAGTATCTTTATACTAATGGAATATCATTTCATAATTCCAAAAATGTACTCAGAATTAATATAATAAATAAGATTCAATGAAAAATTTAAAGACTACATACATGGGGATTCAAATAGAAAACCCCATTATAATTGGAGCATCAAATTTGGTGACTAATTTGGATAAGCTAAAGAAGGCAGAAGAATTAGGAGCTGCAGCCGTTGTTTACAAATCCTTGTTTGAGGAACAAATTCAATTGGAAAGATTTCAACTAGATGAAAAACTTACAGAGTTTAACGATATTCATGCAGAAATGCTTACTATCCATCCCAATATTACTCATGCAGGACCAGACGAACATCTTCTAAATCTAAGAAAAGCAAAAGAATGTATATCTATCCCACTCATTGCAAGTTTGAATGCACTTAACAACGATACCTAGATAAAGTATGCTAAGTTGATTAGTGAAACAGGAGTGGATGGGATAGAATTAAATTTTTATCAAACTCCGTCGGATTTTAATAAAGATGCCAAGGAAATAGAAAATGAGCAGATCAATATCGTTAAGGAAATTAAACAAAAAATCACCATCCCTGTAAGCGTGAAATTAAGTTCGGATTATACTAATATTCTAAGTTTTATAAAGAAACTCGATGCTGTTGGTGCAGATTCCTTTGTGTTATTTAATTCTTTCCTTCAACCGGACATTGATATTGTGAATGAAAAGCATCTAAATTCATTAAATATAAGCAATGACGGAGATTACAAAAAGTCTTTGAGATGTGCAGGATTATTATTCGAGAACATTACGGCAGATATTTGTAGCAGTCATGGCATATTTACGGGAGAAGATGTTGTGAAGCTAATTTTAGCAGGTTCTTCTTCGGTGCAAGTAGCAAGTACATTATACAAAAATGGCTTACAACAAATAGAAACCATTAAGAAAGAATTAGAACTCTGGATGGATTCAAAGAACTATACAAGTATAAATGAGTTTAGAGGTAAATTATCAAAAAATAAGCTTTGCCCAAACTCTTATGCTTATGATAGAGCTCAGTATGTTGATATGCTTTTAAATGCAGAAAATATTTTCATGTAACCCGACATTCTAAGAGTTAATAAAATGAACCAATGAGATTTATTCATTGGCTCATTTTATAATATTATGCATTTTGCTCAAACCTAAATTATAGTTTGTGTCTGCTTTAATTATATAAAATCTCATATTATATAAATTGGCAATCTAGTACCTGTTTTGTTGTAGAAAAAAGTATATTTGTATTTATAGAATCTGATTTATAGAAACTTAGTAAAGAAACAGTAAAATTGGAGGTCAAAATGAATAATACCGATACCATATCAACTGATGTTTTAATAATAGGGGCTGGCCCATCTGGTTTAGCTACGGCTATCCGTTTAGCGGATATATTAAAACAAACAGGTCAAAATCATAGAATATTACTTATTGAAAAAGGTAGTACAGTTGGAAGTCATATTTTATCTGGAGCAGTAGTTAAACCAGATGTATTTAAAGAGCTTTTGCCTGAGGTTTCTTTTGAAGAAATTCCTTTTAATGCCAAAGTAACAAAGGACAAAACGGTATTGCTTAGTGAAAAAGCTCACATAGCCCTGCCGTTTCATTTGCCTTATATGAATAATATAGGTAATTATACTGCTTCTTTGGGTCAGATTTGTCGATATTTAGCAATAAAAGCAGAAGAAAAAGGTGTAGAAATATATACTGGTTTTGCTGTAGATGAAATTCTGTACAAAGACTGGAAAGTAATTGGTGCCAAAACCAAAGATACAGGCTTGGATCATCTCGGTAATCGGTTGGAAAACTTTCAAGCCGGTACACGAATTGAAGCACGAATTACCATTTTTGCCGAAGGTACACGTGGCAGTTTAACCAAGATGCTTATCAAGAAATTCAATCTCGATGAGGGTAAAAACGAACAGGTTTATTCCTTAGGATGTAAAGAATTATGGTCAGTACCAGAGGGAAACATCGAAGTGGGTCAAATTTATCATACTATGGGCTATCCGCTTAACAACCATGAGTTTGGCGGCGGATTTATTTATGGCTTAAATGATAGCAAAGTTGCCGTTGGACTTGTTGTTGGATTGGATTATCAAGACCCTTCGTTTGATGTGCATGATGCCATGCAGATTTGGAAAACTAATTCCTTTGTTTCCAATATATTAAAAGGTGGCAAATTAATTGAATATGGTGCTAAAACTCTTCCCGAAGGTGGGTATTATGCAATCCCCAAATTATATGTTGACAATGCCTTGATCGTCGGAGATAGTGCTGGATTTCTAACTATGCCTGCCTTAAAAGGCATACATCTGGCTATAACATCAGGCATGTTAGCAGCCAAAACTGCGGCCAATGCATTATCAAACAATGATACTTCGGAGAAAAGTCTTCAACAATACGAAACATTGGTAAATAATAGTGTAATCTACAAAGACGTGTACCCGGTTCGAAATTTTAGACAAGGATTCGAGCATGGATTATTTGTCGGAGGGCTAAATTTTGCGACCTTATTAATAACAGGAGGAGCTGGATTCTTAGGCAGATTGAAATCAAAAGCAGATTATAAAACTACAAAAAAGATAGCCGAACTTGAACAAAAACCTTTCAAAGAAAGATTTAAAGGGAAATTAGAATTCGATAAAGTATTGACTTTTGACAAATCGACCGATATTTATCATTCTGGAGTTCACCATGATGAACAACAAGTGGTGCATTTACATATCAATAATCCAGAGCAATTTAATGCTATTAACATTGAGCAATACGGTGCACCAGAGCAATTTCTTTGTTCGTCGGAAGTCTATGAACTTCATACAAACAAAGCAGGTCAGAAAGAGATTCGAATTCATGCGGAAAACTGTATGCACTGCAAAACTTGTGATATTAAATCTCCCGCAGATGGCATTACTTGGGTAGTACCTAATGGCGGTAATGGTCCGGATTTTCAAAATATGTAAAATTAAAAGAAAAGGAAACAATGGCTTTAACTATAATAAGTTTAATAAAACAAGTTCCACTTCCCAGCGAAATGAGAATGGGAGACGATGGTTTGATGGACAGAACGAAAGCAAAATCAATTATAAATATTGATTGTCAGTTTGGACTGGAGGCAGGTTTGCAACTTAAGAAACAATATCCTGACGCAAAATTGATTGTTTGCTCCATGGGGCCGCAATCCTTTGAAGTGGCACTTCGCACAGCAATTTCGATGGGGTATGATGAAGCATATCTTTTATCCGATCGAAAATTAGGTGGAAGTGATACCTATGCAACTGGTTTGGCAATAGCAACAATGTTAAAACATTTAGGTTTTTCCAAAGAATCGAAAGAACCATACATCATATTATCTGGGCGTCAAACCAGTGATGGTGATACTGCACATGTTCCGTCGCAAGTAGCAGAGAGCATTGGTATACCGCAAGCTACTTTTGTGGAAAGTATAAATGCTAATGATAAAGGTAATGTAATTGCAAAACGGATTATCGAGGGTGGTTATCAAATGATGAAATTACCAATGCCTTGTGTTATTTCATTAACGCCAACTGGCATTCCACCACGCAAACCTTCTTTAATTGGAGCCATCAAAGCTAGAAATCTAACAATAACCACTTTTGGTATTGATGATATAGGTTTAGGAACAGAAAAAATTGGTATTAATGGTTCGCCCACTATTGTGGCAAAAGTGGCTAATATCGTTAGTGAACGAGCACCAATTACCATGTCTGAAGGTCATAATGAGACTTCTTTGGTAGATAGTTTAATTTCTAACTTTAAAAAAGGTGGAAATGTTTTGGAGAAAAAAGAGACTTTACAAAAAGCAGAAACCGAACGACCAGATTTCCCTATAAAAGATTTCAGAAATGGGGCAAAAGGCATTCTTACTTGGGTAGAAATAACTAACGGATATATTGCCCGTCCTTCACTCGAATTGCTTACACCAGCACGACATTTGGCAACTCAATTAGGTAATGATACAAAGGTAATAAGCTTGTTAATTGGAAAAGAGGTGAAGCCTTTGGCTCAAACTCTTATAGAATATGGTTCTGATGAAGTAATTGTTGTTGAGAATGAAGCATTGGAAGAATATTTAGTATTGCCATTTGCATCTATTTTTGAACAAGTTATAAAAGTCAGGAGACCGGAAATTGCACTATTTGCAGCCACGACCTCCGGCCGAGAATTAGCCCCAAGAATTGGCATGAAAACTGACTCTGGCGTAACGGCTGATTGTACCGGTCTTGAAATAGGTGAATACATAAATAAAAAAGAAAAACTGATATATTCACCAATTCTTGAATCGCGCCGACCAACTTATGGCGAAAGTAAATTAGCTACTATACTTGGATTTGTTTGTCCGCAAATTTCAACAGCCAGAGCTGGTACTTTCGAAGTGCCAAAGCAGATTGAGGGTAGACAAGGTATTATTTCTACTTACAAACCCACATTAAGTGATAAGGATTTTGTTGTTGAAATTATAAAAACAGAAAGAGGTGAAGGCGGTTTACAGAATCTGTTTAATGCTGATATAATTGTATCAGGAGGAAGAGGTACAACCACGGATAATTTAAGTTTGATTAAAGCACTAGCCGAAGCATTAGATAGTCAAGGTATAAATGCCGAATGGGCATGTAGCCGCCCAGTTGTTGATGAAGGTATTGTAGAATATGCACGACAAATAGGTCAAACCGGTAAAACCATTCGCCCTAAAGTTTATATCGCAGTTGGTATCTCGGGAGCAATTCAACACATTGCAGGTATGAAAGAATCTGAAAAAATTATAGCAATAGACCACAATCCCAAAGCAAACATTTTCCATTACGCCGATTTTGGGATTGTAGGTGAATACCAAGATATTTTACCTGAATTGATAGAGCGAGTTAAGTCCGGATTTACTTTTGGTGTTGTTCCAAAAAAGAATACATAGTTTTGAGAGAAATTCAGAGGAGCAGAGAGCAAATAATTATGAGATCTTATATTGTAGAAATACCTTGTTGCACACGATTTGCACACAACATCCTGAAATAGATGATAAAGCGTGAAAATATACGAAAATTGGATTTTATATAAAGGCTTGGAAATCAAACCTCATGACACTACATGAAAAGTAATGAAACATGCTGACAATCAATATTTTGCGATTCATAATCATGAGGTCGGGGGTTCAAGTCCCCCTCTCGCTACAAATATAATATAAGCACTTAAGATTAATTTCTTAGGTGCTTTTTTCGTTTTTGGAAGGCTATTTGCACGCTGGGTGCTTTTGCACCCCTGAAATCCTCAATCAATCTCAGCGTTTGCATGTTCAATCGCATGGTGTCTATACGTTTCTTATTCGAGAGCAATTGTATGTTGGCTTTGAGAGCATTGTTAACCGCGTCATAGCCTTGCCCACCCGGTAATTTAAGCGCATCAAAGGAGAAGTTACCCTTTTCCGCCATCATCAGCACGTTCCATTTTACGATAGAGAAGCTATTTTCAATACTTTCCCTTAAATTCTTTGCCGCACCCGTTTTTGAGTCCCCCCTAATCTGAGCCATCCGTTTTAATGGTACGAGTATCCAGAATCACCGCGACCGTGATTAAATCTTTAGAATAGTAAAACATAGAATTACACATAACTCTAGGGCAACTTTGCTCCAGAAGTATATTAATCCTTCTTTTTTTTAAATTATAAAAGATCAGACCAAAAAATTATTATCTTCAACTCTTCATTAACAAGATTGTTGAACGTGGTTTGAAAAACATGTCAAACGATGATTAAAAAGCTTTGTTTCCAAGGCTTTATTAACCTCATGACCCTATGGGCTGTTGTATAGCTGTTTTATTGGTGATTATAGCGTAAATGCGACTATTGATCATGGGGCTTTGAGATCTCTATAGCTGCATAACTGTCAGATTGTCAGACAAATGCATTACATCCTACATAACTCCACTTTATATCCTTGCACACAAGAAAAGTTTCTTCTTTTCTTAATTCAGATAGCCTTTGCTAATAGAATGAAACTAAAAGATATTCTTCTCTATTTCATACATGCATCTTTTTGATCGAAAAGAGATTATATCAATTTTCAATACAATTAAAATAAAAATACAGCTGGAAAAGGTTGCCTTTTTTTCAATTTGAGATAACGGTATTGATCTATTAAATGAAAATATATGATAATAGACGAAACTTAATAAGAAATAATCCACTTGAATACAGTGTTTTAAATGAACTGGAGAATTATACTTTCATGTTTTGCTGAACAATTTCTCCGCAATGTTGTTTTATAGTTACAAGTAGAAAAAATGATTTTATGGGTTTAGTGTTTATATTTCTAAAGCATCATAATAATCCTATTAATTTTTTTTATTTCAACTCATATTGTGTTAAATAGATTTAGTATTTTGGCATAAAAAACATTTAAAACTTATATCTCTTTATTGAAAACAATTTATATATTTGCACATAGGTTATCATTAAAGAAAGAGCAGAAATATTATTTTTTTAGAGACATAATTAAATTTCCCCAACATGAATAACGCACATTTAAATATTATCAATGATTTTAGCTTTATTAACAATGATTTATTGTTAATGAGCGAATTTATGTTAGAGAGAGAGAGAGAGAGAGAGAGAGACTAACCTAGAATCATCGCGCACACATGATATTAAAAATCAAAGAATAAGCAAGAACCCTCTTGTTTTTTTATCCTTATTTTTTTATAGTTTTACCTTTGGTCGACTTTTTGATGTCGTTCAAGGGTTTTTTTATGCTTCCACATTTCCTTCCAAAAGAAATTTGATCTCCCTATTGCCGAATCTTCCGGTTATTCAGGTTCTGTTTTTGCGTATATGGATTGGATCTATTTTTAGCATCCTATCCTGTTGGCTGAATAGAACAAAATATCCCATATGTTTTGCTGAATTCGTTAATAAGACGTTCAAACAACGTGTTGAGCAAAGGGTAATAAATCCACAAATATGCTATTAAGTATGCTTTGGGCATAATCTAACATGCTTTTTCTTCTTAAATTTTCAAAAGGTTGGCCGACCGATTGAATTTGTTTATAAAAACACTATTACGGGTAGCAATACCTATCCAATTATTTTTTAATTGATTTCATAACAGAAAACAAAAAATGCATTACAATGAAAAATGTTTCACATGTTCTACGAAAACAATCGGAAGTTGCTTTTTTTCAGGCAGTATGGGTTTTACTTACTATAATGATTTTCTTTTTTCTGATTGGACTTTATATTTATCTTATAAATGCTTTAATAAGAGCTTAAAATCAATATTGTAAAGAGGAATATACTATTAGAAAATAATAATAAAAACGGTATTTTTTACGCTAATACTTTTTGAAATTATGATATGCAAAAACAAAATACACACTTCAAAGTCAGACGTTTCTAGTCTACTTTAAACTTCTCCTCCCCTTTAAAATGATCGTTGGTTGATCCCCCAATCAACGATCATCCAATCTTGAGGAAAAAAATGACATACGAAGCGTCGCTTTGGGTTAATGTACAGAGAAATCAGGTAGCCCCCTTGCTTGGAGATCAAATGGGTTTTACGTTATTCATTAATCTGTTGTCCTAAAATTACCAACCTATGTATTCTTTTTGATATTTAGGAACTGTTAATCCAAAGTGCCGCTTTAGTTTATTATTGCTGAATTATATATGAAGATAAAATCATCCATGCTGAAAAAAAATTAAGATAAAGCAACAACTTCACCATTATTCTATTCAAAAACCCCAAAATGGGTTTTCCAATTTCTACTTAAATTGACGATGATGTTAAATCATCCAACAGCCCTCGAAGGAAATTAAAGAAACTATCACGCTATCAGAGAACATCAAAACAGTCACGACCATGAAAAAATCGATCATATTTGTAGCCCTTTTCTTGAGCATCCAGCTGATGTTGCAGGCAAAAAATACGGTAAACCCATCCAGTGGATTGCAGTTTACCTCCGCCGGCCATATCCTGCTGTTTCAAAAAGGCGGCATCACCGTGGCATCCGCCAGCCATGCTATGAACGTGAAGTTTGTCAACGCCCGGCAGGTCAATCCCCAAGGCCTAGACTCTTCGGTCACAACACAAGCTACGCAACCCCTTCCTAGTTCTTTACCCGTATCGGGAGCAGTGGCAGCTGCTCCTGATACTTCCCTTCAAGGCTTCAAGCCCGGAGGGATGGATAGAGCCGCCCCGTTGAGCCAAGTAACCTATTCACAATTGTGGAAAGGCGTAACGGTGATATACAAAGCCTCTACGGGAGGCGTTTACGAAAGCACCTACCAGCTCAGTCCCGTGGGCAATAGTACCAACGTGGGGCGGATACGCCTGCAATACAGCCGCCCCATCAGCTTGGACAATGACGGCAACCTGGTAATTCATTACCCAATGGGCACCCTGACCGAAAGTGCCCCCGTGGCCTGGCAAACGATAGACGGCAAACGAGTACCCGTACCCGTGGCCTACAAACTATACAGCCGCAACCGGGTGGGCTTTACCTTAGGTGCCTGCAAGGCAGGTGTACCCGTAACGATAGACCCTACCTTAAGCTGGAATACCTTTCTGGGTGGGACTGGGGGCGATTTCTGTCAAGGAATCGTGTTGGATGCCTCCGGCAACGTGTATGTATGTGGTTATAGTAATGCCACCTGGGGGTCACCCATACGAGCATACACAGGTTACAAAGATGGCTTCGTAGCCAAACTCACCTCCACCGGTACCCTAAGCTGGAATACCTTTCTGGGTGGGACTGGGAACGATTACTGTCAAGGAATAGCGTCGGATGCCTCGGGCAACGTGTATGTGTGTGGCTATAGTGATGACACCTGGGGGACTCCCATACAGGCTTTCACCGGTAGTGGTACAGGTTACAAAGATGGCTTCGTGGCCAAACTCACCTCCACCGGTACCCTAAACTGGAATACCTTTCTGGGTGGGGGGGCTGGGGACGATTTCTGTCAAGGAATAGCGTCGGATGCTTCTGCTAACGTGTATGTATGCGGCTATAGTACTGCCACCTGGGGGTTGCCTATACGAGCATACACTAGTAACTATGATGGCTTCGTAGCCAAATTCACTTCCGCCGGTACCCTAAGCTGGAATACATTTCTAGGGGGTACAGGGACTGATTTCTGTTATGGAATAGCGATGGATGCTTCGGCTAATGTGTATGTGTGCGGCACTACTAATACCACTTGGGGGTCACCCATACGAGCTTACACAGGTGGCTTTGATGGCTTCGTGGCCAAACTTACCTCCGCTGGAGCCTTAAGCTGGAATACCTTTCTTGGAGGCACAGGGTATGATGAGTGTATCGGAATAGCGTCGGATGCTTCTGCTAACGTGTATGTATGTGGCACTACTAATACCACTTGGGGGTCACCCATACGGGCTTACACCTGTTGCGGTAATGGATTTGTGGCCAAACTCACCTCCACCGGTACCCTAAGTTGGAATACATTTTTGGGAAGTGGAAGTAGTGATTATTGTAACGGAATAGTGTTGGATGCTTCTGCTAACGTGTATGTATGTGGTCATAGTGGTGTTACCTGGGGGGCTCCGACATGGGCATACTCCGGTGGCACTGATGGATTCGTGGCTCAGCTCTCTTCTGCCGGTGCCCTAAGTTGGAATGCCTTTCTAGGTGGTGTCGGGACTGATGACTGTTATGGAATCGCAATGAATGCTTCGGCTAATGTGTATGTATGTGGCACTACTACTGCCACCTGGGGGTCACCTATACGGGCTTACGCTAGTGACGTTGATGCTTTCGTGGCTAAAATTCTAACCCCACCGGCTCTAACCACACAGGCCGCAACGGCTGTAAATGCCACCACCGCCACGCTCAACGGCACCATCACCAGCTTTGGTAGTACTAGTTCGGCTACCGCCTATGGTTTTTGCTACAGCAGCACAAACGCCATCCCTACCATAGCCGACGTCCTCGTTAATCTAGGCGCCACCTCCACCACGGGAGCTTACAGCTCCCCCCTCACCAGCCTCACCCCCGCTACCACCTACTACGTGCGAGCCTATGCCACCAATAGCTACGGTACTAGCTACGGGGTGGTACAACCATTTACCACATTGAGTGCGAATGTACAGGTATGGAGCGGAGGAACCCTGCAAGCCGGGTATATTACCCTGCAAGCCGCCTTTGCCGCCATTAATGCCGGAACGCATAAAACGGGGGCACTAGATGTAAAAATACTAGGCTCCACCACCGAAACGGGTACGGCCGTGCTATACCAAAGCGGGTACAACAGCACCTCCAGCTACACCTCCATTCATGTGTACCCCACGGCAAGTGGTTTAAGCATTACCGGTACGCTAGCCTTGCCGTTGATCGACATCAATGGTGCCAACAACGTGGTGATAGACGGGCGCGTAAATGCAACGGGGAATACCAAAGGCTTAACCATCAGTAATACATCCACCAGTGGCACCGCCGGCACCTCCACCCTTCGTTTTATCCACGATGCAAGCAACAATACGGTGAAATATTGCACCCTCAAAGGTTCCTCCATGGATGGATCAGGAGGCGTAATTTTCTTTTCAACCGGCACCGCAACCGGCAATATGAATGATACCATAGACAGCAATGATATAACTACCGCCGATGATAGCAACCGGCCGACATATACACTATATTCAGCGGGAAGTGCTTCGTATCTAAACACGGCAATAGTAATAAGCAACAACAATATATATAACTGTTTGAGTAAAACGGCAAACTCCTATGCCATACACTTTGCCTCCAACAGTACCGCGTGTATCATCACCGGCAACAGTATATACGAAACCACATCGTTTGCACCAGCCACAGCTGTTCTCTATCGATTAATTCATATGGCAGGCTGTACCAGCCAGAAGGTAATAGGCAACTACCTGGGCGGAAGCGGACCTCAATGTACCGGCACCTGGGTTAAAACCAATTCAAATGCAAGTACCCTGTACGGAATCAGTTTTAATGGAAGTCTTAATTCGGTACAGGGAAACACTATTAGCCATTTTGATTGGAGTAATTCTTCAGCCTCATCTCCTAGTTTCTATGGGATATACAATACCACTACGGCAGATATTACGGGTAATATTATTGGAGCCACCTCCGGGTTAGGGGCTATAAAGATAACGAATGCAGGAGGAGGATTTTTGTATGGCATTTCAAGCAATGGAGGAACCGTATCAAACAATACTGTCGGTTCATTGGAAGCAGCCTCTTCTGTTAGCACAAGTGGCACAGGATTTTATGGAATTTATGCTGGCTTATCCACTACCAATACATTAACAATTAGTGGCAATTTAATAGGCCACGCCTCTCAGGTTAATAGTATTTATTGCTCTTCGGCAAGTTCAACTTCCGCACAAACTTTATATGGAATTTATTGTAGTGGCACAGGTACTGGTTTAGTAACAATAAGCAACAATGTTATAGCCAATTTGAATAATGGCACTACCAATACTGCTCCATCCATTGCTGGATTTGTAACGGGTGTTTTTTGTAATTCCATTGCGGCTACCGTAACAAATAATATAATTCACAACCTGACCGTCGCGAGTGCCGATACTGTTTCAAGTTCAAATGCTTCGGCAATAGGAATCTGTTTTAATAACCAATTGTATAACAATACAGCTACAGGCAATACGATTTACAATATATCAAACACCTATGCTTCCTTTGTTGGTCATATAATGGGAGTCTATTTTATTGGAAGCACAGGTGCGAATAGAGTGTCCGGAAATTACATATACGGAGTGACGGTATCGCCCACCTCCGCCGGAGCAACTGTTTATGGAATCAAAATGTCGGGTTATGGCAATACCACGTATGCCAATAACATCATCAATTTAGGGGGCAATACCGCCAGTACAATGTATGGTATTTTCGGGTATGGCAGAATCAGTGTAGACAGTAGCAAGGTATATCATAATACGGTATATATAGGCGGAAGCCCAACCTCCACCACGTATAAGTCGTATGCCCTGTACAGTAATGTGTCTGTCAATATACGCAATGTTCGGAACAATCTGTTTATCAACGCCCGTTCTACTGTCGGAGGTAGTAGCTTGCACTATGCCGCCTATTTTAATTCCGGTTCTTCTACTACGCTGACCTTGAATAATAATGATTATCGAGCCACCGGTACCGGTGGTGTGCTAGGGTATTACAACAGTGCTAATGTTACTTCCGTACCCTTGATATCCGGTCAAGATGCCAACAGTATGAATGTAGATCCAAAATTTGTATCAGCCGGCGGAAGTACCGCCAGAAGCTACATACCCTACAACCTTGCAATACTAGGGGCATCCATACCCGCAATAACAACCGACTATGCAGGTAATATCCGCAGTACAACCGCCCCAACTATGGGCGCCTACGAATTTACTCCACCCACAGTAACCACCCAAGCAGTGAGCAATATAAAAACATATACGGCAACCGGAAATGGAACAATAATAGACCTAGGCATCCCAGACTCAGTAACAACTTATGGCATATGCTGGAGTGAAAGCCCCAATACTACGCCCACCACCTCCGACCATTTTATAGCAAAAGGAAACACCAAAAGCCTAGGAACATTTACCGGGGCAATGGCTGGGTTAGGCATAAAAAAGAAATACTATGTTAGAGCCTATGCCACCAACTTAATAGGAACAGGCTATGGTAATGCCGTAACTTTTGATAATTATAATCGTTGGATGGGAAGCACCAGTACCGATTGGAACACAGCATTGAACTGGACAAATGACACCATTCCGGGCGTAGGCGACGATATATACATCCATAGCACCCCACAGAACAACTGCGTGTTAGATCAAGATAGAACCATCGATTCGCTAACCAATCCGCAATCCACCTACCGTGTAGTAACCAACGGACATACCTTGACCGTAAAAGGATCATTAGAACTAAGTAATGGAGGACAAATAGATGCTTCAACCTCCGGTTCCAACATGATTTTTGCCGGAAGTGTAGCACAAAGCATACCCACGGGAGCTTTTTACAACAACCAGGTATATAACCTCACGGTAAACAATCCGAACAATGTAACATTGAGTGGAACCCTCAGTCTATTAGGCACATTAACAACACCTTCGGGCTTGCTCGATGCCGTAAGCCAATCGCCCACCGTAAGCTATGCCGGCACTGCGGTTCAAACCATCGAAAAAGGAACCTATCTGAATGAGCAAATATATAACCTGAGCATAGCCAATGCTTCAGGTGTAACCGATAATGACTCTTTGACCATAACTAATGCCATGAGCATTAATACAGGAGCATTATTAACGCTCCCTCCGGCTAAAGCCCTCACGGCAAACGGCATGCTAACCAACAATGCCGGTACAGGTGGATTCGTAATCGGGTCATCATCCGTAGGCACAGGTTCTTTGATACATGCCACGGACAATGTACCCGCCACGGTGAATCGCTATATAGGTGGAGTAGCCGATACATGGCATTTCTTGTCCACCCCGGTAGCAGCCCAAAATATAGCAGGAAGTTGGTTACCAACAGGATCTCATCCCGGAAGCGTGGGTTATGACCTTTTCGTGTGGGATGAACCATCCTCGTGCTGGATTTATAACTTAAATACTGAAGTGTTTCCAACCTGGAGTAGCGTGCATCCTCAAAGTTATTTTGTACCAGGTAGAGGGTATCTCTATTCCGTACAAGAAAACACCCCAACCAAAACATTCGTAGGGAATTTGAATAATGGCACGGTAACTTATGCCATCACAACATCGGGCACCGGCACCTACCAAGGCTTTAATTTAATAGGCAACCCCTACCCAAGCAGTATAGACTGGAAAGTCGATGTCGGATTCAGCCGCGGCATGCTTTACATGAATGGGAGCGGTTACGATTTTTGGACTTGGAATTCAACAAAGGGTAACTATGGCGTATTTAATTCAGCCGATCCAAATAATGACGGTACCAACAACGTGAGTCGCTACATAGCACCTATGCAAGCCTTCTTTGTGCGAGCAACAACTGCAGGGACTTTTTCATTCAACAACGCCGCACGAGTACATACGGGAGCCAATGTCTGGCTGAAATCACAAACACTAAGAAATACAGAAAACCGCTTACGAGTAACTGTAGATTCGGAAGCAAATATAGGAGGTGATGAAGTAAAAATAGGTTTCGGATACCCATCAAATGAAAATGGAGCCATGAAAATGTTTAGTTCGGTAAAGCAAGCCCCAAGCCTATACCTCAAGAATAACAACGAGTCATATTCAACCCGGTACATGACCGATACCACGGAGAACCATTCAGCCCCCTTATCCTTTAAAGCCGGGAAGGAAGGAAATTATAGCTTGACTTGCAAGTACGATGCATCGGTTGTAGGAACGCTCTATTTGGAAGATCGGTTGGCCGGTACAGTTGTCGGTTTAAGTGACGGAGAAAGTTATGCATTCAAGTCGGCCATCGATGACAACTCCGATCGATTTGTCTTGCATTTCGGATCGGTAAGAGAAACAAGCTACCTGAATTTTAATGCAAAAGTATATGCCACATCACATAATCTGATTATTGATTTAAGCAATGTTTCGGGCACCTATGATGCAGGTATCCGTGATGTGAGTGGTCAGGTAGTTTATCGGAAAACGATGTCGGGAGGCGACAAGTTCACCTATCCGTTCAATGCACATGGCATTTATATAGTAACCCTGCAAGGTTCAGGTATAAGCAAAGGATATAAGGTTGTGTATTGATTTAGAAGTGAGAAACTAATTATTTAACCATTTAATTTATTTCAGTATGAAAAAGTTGATTATTGTGGCAATTGTAGTTATGGTTGCAATGCCTCTCAGTATGATGGCACAAACTGCAAATACCGCAGCAGCCGTTAATTTGATTACCCCGCTTACTTTAACCCAAACTTCGCCTTTGCATTTTGGTACGATGAGTGTGCAGGCCAGCACTGCCGGAACCTGTGTGCTGAAGACAGATGGAACTCGATCGCAAACCGGAGGTGTTAATCTGTCAACAGCAGTACCAACAGCAACTACAGCAGCTTATAATGTAACAGGTGCAGTATCTACTACTTATATAATTACGTTGCCGCCTACAATATCGGTATCCGATGGAAGCAATACAATGACCATTTCATCTCTTGTAGCAAGGGCTGCTTCTGCTATGGCTGATGGAACTACCGGTACTTTAAGTGCTACTGGTACTGATGCTTTTACCGTAGGAGGTACATTAACAGTTCCTGCAGGTCAGGCTATTGGTGCTTATACAGGCACCTTTAATGTTACCGTGGCTTACAATTAGAAAGAATCACTGAGTTTTATAGTTACTTATTATTAATTTTTTAATTTTTATTATTATGAAAAAAGTTGTTTTATTTTTAGGAATCGTTGGTGCAGCCATTGTTTTGCCAACGCAAATGATGGGGCAAACAAATTCCCTCACGTTGAGTGGAACCGCCTCAGCTACTATCGTATCAGCAACCTCTATTGTAGATGTAGGTGCAAGTACAGACAAAACCTTGGATTTCGGTCAGATAAGGGCATCTGCCACTGCCGGAACCTGTACTTTAACTACTGCTACGGCAACTCGTATTTCAGGCGGAGGTATAACACTTCCCAATCCTTCTGCTGTGGGAACAAATGCCATCTTTAAATTAAGTGGCGTTGCCGGAACTGTTTACAACATTACACTTCCAGCCGCTGCAGTAAATGTTACTCGTACAGGTGGCAATGAAACCATGACTGTTAGTGGTTTCGTGGCAAGAACTTTATCTGCAGGTGTTAATGGTCTTACCGGAACATTTAATGCTACAACCGGTACTGATGATTTTACTGTAGGTGCTGTACTAGCTGTAGGAGCTTCTCAAGTAGAAGGTGTCTATACTGGAGTATTTCCTGTTACAGTAGCTAATCCTTAAAACAATGAAAAGGGGTTTATTTATGGTTATGACGACATTGTTCGTCATAACCATCCCCTCTCTTGCTCAAACAAGTATAGTGGGGAATATTCAAACGGAGATTGTAGTTCCGACAACAATTGCGGAAACAGAATTATTGAACTTTGGAAAAATTGTTTCAAAATCGGACGGAGGTTCCGTAGTTCTTTCTCCAAAGAACAATAGAGTTTCTGGTGGTAATGTTACATTAACAAATGATCAATATAGTGCAGCTGGCTTTGTTGTAACAGGTCTTCCAAACACATTGATCTCTATGATATTACCACAGTCAGTCCAAAAAATCTATTCAAACAATGGTTCTTATGAACTTGCCGTAGATCAATTTATTTCCAACATTCCTACAAATGGGCAATTAACAAACTCTTCAGGAAAACTTGAAATAAATGTTGGAGCAACTCTTAATATTGGTAATTATACCTCTAATCCATCCGGGATTTATTCCGGTACGTACGAAATTATTTTCCCAAACAATTAGCATGTAAATTCATTAAAGGTTTTCAATATGAAACAAACAATAAAAATAGTAGTCTCCGTATTATTCCTATGTTATACAGTGTCCGGTTTCTCTCAAGGTAATTTGCTAATAAGCCCGATTCGGGTAATAATGGAAAATGGCAAGCAGAAAGAAGACCTTACTCTTACGAATATAGGAAAAGACAGTGCGGTTTATTTCATTTCATTTTTGCATTATCAAATGCTTGTTGATGGTAGTTTTAAGCAATTAGACAAACCGGATAGCGCAACCTGTGCCGATAATTATTTAAGAATATTCCCGCGCAGAATTACTTTGCCGCCCAATGAATCACAAACGATTCGATTACAATTTCGGAAACCCGCAGATATGAAAGAAGGAGAATTTCGGTCACATCTTTATTTCCGTGCAGAAAAAGACGTATCTCCGTTGGGTGTGCTAGATGTAAAATCAGATACCATGCACATGGCAGTTAAAATCACTCCGATTTTTGGAATCAGTATTCCTGTTATTATTCGAAATGGAAACACGGAAGCAAAAATCAGTCTCTCTGATGTTTCCCTAACAGCTGTTAATGATACAGCTTCCCGAATAGATTTATCTATTAATCGCATCGGGAATAAATCGGTGTATGGAAATATAAGTGTGGAATATGTACCAACAGCCGGCAAACCGATTCGGATAGGTGTGGCTAATGGCGTAGCTGTTTATACGGAACTGAATAAAAGAACCTTTTCTTTATTATTGGATTTGACCAAAGAAGTTAACCTTAAGAGTGGTAAACTATTAATACGATATACCATGAGAAAAGAAGATGGTGGTAAAGAAATGGCGAGAACAGAATATACTCTTTAGTTTAAATGAATAACTAAACTCCATAAGTATGAAAAGGTTCATTGTTTTTTTTATATGCGTCCATCTGTTTTTCGGACTGGAAGTTGCAATGGGGCAGAGTGCGCCGAATCCACCGGATAGAACGGGAACATTGAGGGTTACTCAAACGCTTCATTTTGGTGATATAGCATTGAAATCGCCTACTTCCAGTGGATCGGTAACAGTTGATTTTGGCGGTACCCGAATCCCTGCCGGTGATGTTATATTGCTAAATATGGGAAATACAGCTAAACCTGCCATTTTTGAATTTAAGTTATGCCCCGGACGAACAGTAACCATAACCTATTCGCTCACAGTGCCTCTTACCGCAAGTAATGGCAACACAATTACACTCCACATAGGGCCAACCAATTTGGGTAGTAGTGGTGCTATATTTATTTCCAATAAAGGGTGTGATGACACTCATTTAATCAAAGTTGGAGGTACCATTGATATTCTTCCTATGTCCTTTAATCAAGCCGGATTATATACCGGAAGCTTTGATTTGACATTTAATCAACAGTAATCTGTGTATTTATTAATTCTCAATAAAAAATAGAATGAAATGAACTCAATTAAATTGACAAGAGAAGACCGTAAACTCTTAATGCAAATGTATAAGAGTACGCTAAATGTTATCGAAAAGAAAAACAGTTTAAGTTTATTGTTGTGCCACCGAGGGGTGTCCGAAAGAAAAATTGCCCGGATGCTGGATATAGCACCTGATGACATCAACCTGCTAGTAACACTATGGGAAACGAGTCAAGAGCAAGATAAATTTAAATTCTTGCATGTTGATCTGTTTAGTCATGAATTAGTTTCCGCTAAAGATTAATTATTAGTTCTATGTTGATAATCTATGTGCTAGAGTGTTTATTAATAAAAACTCAATTTTATCCAAGATGAAACAATATAAAAAGAATAGCATAGGAAAGATAACCTACGGAATTTTGTATGTAGCATTTATATTTATAATAAACATACAAGTATATGCTGAGAATGAGGCAACCGTGGTACCCTATGAATCATTTAATGTAAATATAAACTTCGATAAAATTGGGTACAAAAATTTCCAAGCACTTTATGAAGATCCGGCAGGACTATTTCTGCCGGTAAATGATGTTTTTACGTATTTGAAAATACCGATAACAGTAAATGAAGATGGCTCTTTAATGCAAGGCTTTTTTAATCAAGAAAAGAATACGTATATAATAAATTATTCCGAGCGTAGTATTATTTATTTAGGGCAAAAAACAGTTGTTTCAGCCAAAGAAATGATTTTAGATATGGGTGTTCTTTACATCAAAAAAGAAGTATTGCAAAAGGTTTTTGGGTTCAAAATAAATTTTGATTTTCATAGTTTATCAGCAAATTTTGGCAGTGAAAAAGAATTACCATTAGCTAGATTGATGAAACTGGAAAACGCCCGCGAAAACTTGCGAAAGGCACAGGGCGAAGAGTTAGTTGATACTACATATTGGCGTAATTATCATTGGTTTAAATTTGGAATGATGGATTGGTCTTATGCCTCTAGTCAAGCTCAAAAATACACCGGAGAATCGCGTGGCGGAATTGGTTTGGGTGCAGAGGTATTAGGAGGAGAAGCTGATGTATGGCTAACTAATTCCGATCGATACCGCTTTAAAAGAGAGCAACAACGCTATTATTTGCGTTGGGTGCAGAATGAAAATTCTATAGCAAAACAAGTACAAATAGGAAGAATTAATACCACCTCAGTAGCATCATTGTTATACCCGATGGATGGATTTATGGTGACGAATGCACCTACCACGGTAAGGAAAGCCTTGGGAGAATATCAAATTGCAAATTACACTCAACCGAGTTGGTTGGTAGAAATATATATAAATAGTGTATTGATTAATTTCACTAGAGCCGATGCTTCCGGTTATTATTCGTTTAAAGTACCCATTGTATATGGAACCAGTAATATTACTTTACGGTTTTATGGGCCAAATGGAGAAGAAAAATCGGAAGAAAAAAAGTTTGATATGCCTTATACCATGCTTCCGAAAGGAGAATTTGAATATAACGTAATAGGTGCGAGTGTGATTGATACAACTCATTCTCGATACGCAAGAGCAGAAGCAAAATATGGAGTAACACGGTGGTTGTGTGTGGATGCTGGAGCCGAATATTTATCGTCTATAAGTACCCATCCTGAAATGCCCTTTGTGAAATTTACATTGCAACCCATACCCAAAATGATACTTACGGGCGAATATGACCATAATGTTTGTGCAAAAGGGGCATTAAACTATACCTTCCTAAATAATTCCGTATTGGATTTAAACTATACAAAGTATAAAAAAGGGCAGGAGGCAATTATTTACAATTATTTGGACGAGACAACAGGAAGTTTATCCGTTCCATTCCGAATAAACAAACTTTCAGGAACTACAAAGGCTTCGTACCGGCAAGATGGTTATACCAATTTTAAATACAATTTGGCTCAACTTATGCTTTCTGCTTATTATTTAAATTATAATGTAAGTTTAACACACTATTCCAACTGGGTAACAACAGGAGCCTCAAATATATATAGCGATTTGGCCGTTAGTGCCACATTAGGCAAAATATGTACTCTACGCCCTTCCGTACAATATGATTATTCAACGCAAAGCTTTATCTCTTACAAAGCAAATGCTGAGCGCAAAATCTTTAATCAAGGATATTTATCATTAGGATATGAAAGAAATATATTAACCGATAATACTAGCTTTAATGTAACCCTCAGATATGATTTTTCATTCATGTCGGCCTATGCATCATCTTATTTTAATGATAACAAGGTACAAACATCCGAAGGAGCAAGTGGCAGCTTTGCGTTTGGAAGCGGAAACAATTATGTGTTGGCCTCTCGATACAATGCCGTAGGCAAATGTGGTATAGCCATTGAACCTTATGTAGATATAAATTGGAACAATAAGCGAGATGCAAATGAGCCATTGGTAGGTAATTTGAATGTGAAATGTAATGGAGGACAAATATATAATAGGGAAAAAGATTCCATTGTACGAATTGCTAATTTGGATCCATTTGTCGATTACAATATTACGATGGATGAATCCGGTTTCGACAATCTGTCATGGAAAATATCAGAAAAGAAAATTAAAGTATATACAGACCCAAATCAATTTAAGAAAATCAGTTTAGCCATCCATCCGATGGGCGAAGTAACAGGTATGTTATTGGATAATGATGGAATAGGTAAAGGTCGTATCTTGCTGAATATTTATAACGAACAAGGAAAAATAGTTGCAAATACACAGACTGAATCGGATGGCTATTTTTCATATTTAGGACTTCCTCCTGGTAACTATAAAGTGGAAGTAGATTCCGCTCAACTCAAATTGCTGAAGATGAAATCAAAGAAAGTTCTTTGCACTATCCATCCAAGCATTAGTGGCGAATCCGAAGACATCGGAAAAATTACAGTTGAAAATTTGAATCAAGGTGCCGTTCTGATAACATCAAAAACAGCTACGAAAGAAACCTCCTTGAAAAATCAAGATGGTATTAAAAACAAAAACACCTTGGAAATATATTATCTATTTTCCCCAAAATGTTTAATCCTTAATAAATCAATTTTTAAAGATAACGATAAGTTGGCCGATGCAATAGCTTCTGTTATGAAATGCAGTCCCAATTTAAAAATTCAAATAAGCGAATGGAATGATTCCTCCGTGTGTAATTTGATTAAAAACAAACTGATTAAAAACAAAATTGAATTATCTCGATTCAAAATTAAGGAACAAACAGCTAAATTCAAAATTCTGATTTATAACAATTCTGATAACTGTGATTTCCGAAGAATTAATAATCTGCTATATTCAAGTATAGGGCTAGATGATTCCTATTATACTCAAATAGGAGCCTACAAGGTGAAGCAAAACATTACAAAATTCTTCAATAAAAAGAAAAAGCATAATCAAAGCTTGTTTGTCGTTAAAGAAGGCTCTTTTTATAAAATCAGAATACATATTCCAAAGAATTCTAATAAGGCTTTTAAATGCCGACCATAGTTTGTTTTAAATTTTAAGAGCAACCAATAAATAATCAGAAATTGAATTTGAAAAATAGAGGAAAGGAAATATTCTCTCCTCTATTTTTATTTATTAAGGGTGCGAAACGGAAATGGAACCATTATCGTTGTTATCAACAAGAGAAACATCGCTACCGTCTACAGAGCCATCGCCATTAAGATCTTCAGGTAGATAACCCGTCGTAAAGTTGTCGGCCAGAGTACTGACCATAGTCCCATCAGTAGCATCAATAGCTCCATCTTGATTAACATCACCGGCATAGAAACCATATATCCCCGTGGATAGCTGTTTCATGTTACTACCATAAGCCATACTTGCCGCGGTAGTAAAATCATAACTGATGCTACTTCCCGCAAAAGAAACAGCCGAAGCCGAAGTAGTAGCTAAATGGTTACGGGTTTTCACCGTAATGTAATAACTATCGCTGTAACTGCCAGGTACTTCCATGTAAGTTAGGCTACCACTATAGATATTACCATCTTGGCCGATATATACACCATGCATACTGTACACGATGGTGGAATACGAAGAAGAGCTATGCAATTCTACAGTTACCGTATCTACAGCCGAAGTAAATACCGGAGTAGCATTTGCATCCTTGCATTGATTCATATTAGTACCATTCCATACACCTTCCAAATAGGCTTTAACCGATAACAGTTTGGTAGTGCTTGTAACGGTAATGTTAACAATGGTACTAATGCTACCTCCTGAATTAGTAGCGGTTACCGTATAATTAGTAGCAACACTTGCTGCAGTTGGCGTTCCGCTAATAATACCTGTTGTAGCGTTTATAGACAATCCGGCGGGTAAAGCAGGCGAAACACTGTACCCGGTTATTGGCATGCCACCCACAACCGCTGGGCTAAGAGCCATTATAGCGGTTCCAACAGGGAATGAGTTCGGTGTGGTATAGCTGATGCTTGTGGGCAGAATACTTGTAGTTGTGAATTTCACCGTATCCCCGTAGGACGTTCCTGTGGCATTTGTGGCATAAGCTCGTACATAGTAAGTGGTTTTTTCACTTAACCCTGTTATGGAAGAAGCAAAAGCACCCGTGGTAGCTATGCTGCCATTAGTTACGTGTCCATCCGAAATAGTAGGCACTTTGTTAGAACTGCTCCAGCACACCCCGTAAGCAGTTACCGAGGCCGGGTTGCCAAGGTTGGATATATTGCCGTTGCCGGTAGCAGTGGCAGTACTTATATTCGTTACCGCGGCACTCGTTATGGTTGGTGTAGCCAGTGTCTTGAAAGTTACTACACTACCATAAGCCGTACCTGTAGAGTTAGTAGCATAAGCCCGTACATAATAAGTTGTACCGGGTGTTAGTCCTGTCATGGAAGACGTAAAGACACCCGTGGTAGTTTTTGTTCCGTTGTTCACCATGCTGTTTGACACGGTTGGTGTGGTAGCGGTACTACTCCAGCATACCCCGTAAGCGGTTACGTTGGCAGGGCTACCCAAGTCGGTGATATTACCGTTGCCGGTAGCTGTGGTAGTGCCAACGCTGCTAACCGCCGAGGTAGTAACTGTAGGGATAATTAAGGTTTTGAATGAGATAACATCACCATAATAAGTATTATTGTCTATAGTTAAATAGACTCTAGTATAATACGTGGTACCGGATGTTAAAGACCCTAGCTTTTCAACAACATCGGAATTAGCCCTTAAGTCATTTCCTATTATTGTTCCATGGGCAGCAGATTGTGATTGATAAGTTGAATTGGAAATTGTTGGATTGGAATTTGTGCTACTCCAACATACCCCATATCTGTATGTATGGCTCTCGGTGGTGCTGCTGGTATTACTTGTTTGTATATAAGCACTTTCCCATACAGAAGCACCTGTTGCGGTTATGCTTTTAACATATTTGGTAGTGCTAAATTTATTAATTACAGTTGGTCCCAAATATACTCCTGTAACAAAGTTGGAAGAGCTACCTGTAAGAGCCATATTTCTTAAATACCCGGTTAGTCCATTGGCTGAAGCATCGTTTAACGTGGTTATGCTTGTATTGGTGCCGGAGGGCGTTCCCTGATCGAACTTGTAATAGGCCACCAGGTTTGTTGCACTTCCAGAGAAACCATTACTCATACCTGATTGTATCTCACTTTGAGAAAGAGCTTTGCTCCAAATGCTCACCTCATCTATCAGGCCGTTGAAAAAACGTTTGTCCATTCTATAGTCAAGTCCTATTAGAAGAGAATCTCCATTTGCTACAGGAGTAAAACTCGCAGTGTCTGTTAGGCTTACGGCCGATCCGTTTACATAAAGAGTCCGTGTCGTTCCACTTTTTACCGCAGCTACATGATACCATGTGTTTGAAGTTAAAAGAGTATTACTGGAAGTGTTTTTTTCATCAAAATTAAATGCTTGATAAGGAGAATAACGGCCTAGTCTTAAAACATAACTTGGAGTGGCTGGAGTATGATATTTTGACACAATTCCAGCTAAATAATTAAAATTCTCGGGTTTCACCCAGGCGGTAATGGTATAGTCAGAGGTTAAATCTAATTTACTGTTGTCAGGAATAGCTATATAATCATTTGTCCCATCGAAATACAAAGCATTGCTAGTATATGGAGGTGTTTTTAATGTATCCACAACTCCATAAAATGTTTTGCCTAAAGCATTTGATGTCATGAATGCCCTTATGTAGTAAGTTGTATTTGCTGTTAAACCCGATATAGAAACTGTTTTTTCTTGGGGAGTATTGGCACTCACTTCGATAGTTCCAGAACCTCCAAATTTACTGTCTGAAATGCTTGGATTCATGTTAGTTGAACTGTAACATACTCCAGAGGTGAACAGAATGGATTCAGAAGAATCATTTTGAAGGGTTATATATGCCGAAGCCGTTGTCTGAGTTATACTACGAATACCATCCAGTATCACCCGCATAGTTGCAGCCTGTACAATTTGCCCAATACCTAGACAAAGGACAATTAAGAAGAATATTTTTTTCATAACTGTTTATTTTTATGGTTTTAATAAGAAACTAATATTTGTTTGATTTATAATCAAAATACAATTTTGTAAGCCTTTTGTCCATCCGATGAAATCAAGTTCACCAGATACACACCCCTACCTGGCAACCCATACGAGTAAGAACTGCCACCCGACAAAGATTTGCTCCAAACGGTATGCCCATTCCCATCCAATAAATAAGCAGTATAAGTCTCATTATTGCAAGCCGACAAATCAATAGTCAGTTTATCCGAAGCCACAAAAACTTTCGGATTGGCCGGAGATAATTCCGAGCTTAGTTTGGCGCTCTTAAAAGACAGGAAATCACCATAAACAGTACCCACTTCATTCGAGGCAAACGCCCGAACATAGAACGTACCCGAAGCAAGTCCGCTTAAAGTTTTGGAGAAAGAATCAGCCACAGAGTCGGTACCCAAGTAAACCACACTGTCCGATAACGTAGGCAATCTGTGCATAGTACTATACACAAACCCATGTTCGGTAGCGAATGGAGATCCCAACGCACTAACAGACCCCTTCACTTTCGAGGTATAAGCATTGATTTGGTTAACAGAATCAGTACTTACCGAAGGCAAAGAATTCAGTACCGAGTTTGAAGCCAAGCTATAGCAGTTCGTGGCGTTCGTGGTCAATTGCGTACTCACGCAGTTAGAATTGTAATAAAACAGTCTCGAATCATACGGACGAGGAGAAAAGTTGAAACCCAAATTTGCTTTTTCGGAAGCAAAAACAACCGAATTGGTAAGCCTTACCCTGCACAACTTAGTGCCAAGAGCAGAAGCACTAATAACCGTCCCGTTGCCACAACCGGGATACATTCGGGTAGCTATTTTCACACAATTGGAAGCATACGTAATAGCCATGGGCTGTTGGCTCGGTTTCATATCCGAAGCACTCGGAACAATAGAAGCCGAAATAGTACCCCCGTTTTCAATGTTCGGGTTAACGTAAATACCCGCCTGAAATTCAGCTATTTGAATCGGAATAGCCGCATCAGTGCTTAACAGAAATAAATCAAACTCCAATGTCCTGTCGGAGGTTTGCACCTCGTTTCTGATAGTGTAGCTAACGCTTTGCGCTTCAGCAGATAAGTTGGCACAGACAATTAATGCCGTAATTAAAACTAATTTTCTCACAGATTTTTTCATACACGTAAAGTTTTTAAAGATTAAAGTATTAAAAAAAGAGTAGAAGAAGAATATAAAAATCCTCCTTCTACACAATAATATTTAAGGATGCGAAACAGAAATTAAATTATTATTATCAACAAAATGTCCATCAGTAGAGTTTATAGAACCATCGCCATCAACATCTTCAGGATAATACCCATTTATAAAGTTGTCAGAGAGTGTTTGAATAGCGGCACCATCAGAGGCATTAATAATTCCATCCTGGTTCACATCACCGGCATAGAAACCATATACCCCAGTAGCAAGTAGTTTCATGTTACTACCATAAGCCATACTTGCAGCAGTAGTAAAATCATAACTTATACTGTTACCGGCAAAAGAAACAGCCGAAGCCGAAGTAGTAGCCAAATGGTTACGGGTTTTTACCGTAATGTAATAGCTTCCATTGTAGTTGCTAGGTATTTCCAAGTAAGTTAAACTGCTGCTATGAATATTGCCATCTTGGCCGATATATACATTATGCAGACTGTACACGATATTGGAATACGAAGAAGAGCTATGCAACTCCACGATTACCGTATCTACGTCAGAAGTGAACACCGCCGTGCCATTTTCATACTTGCATTGATTCATATTAGCATTAGCATTACTCCATAAACCTTCCAAATAGGCTTTAACCGATAGCTGTTTGATAATGCTCGTTACGGAAATGTTAACAACTGTACTAATGCTTCCACTGGAATAAGTCCCTATTACCGTATAATCAGTAGCAGCACTTCCTGCCGTTGGCGTTCCGCTAATAACACCTGTTGTAACGTCCATAGACAATCCGGCTGGTAAAGCAGGCGAAACACTGTAGCCGATTATCGTCCCAGCAACCGTTGGGCTAAGAGCTGTTATCGGCACCCCGGTAGAGAAAGAATTTGGTGTAGTATAACTTATACTTATAGTTGGAATTGAGAATTGTATCACATCACCATAAACCGTTCCGGCAGCATTAGAAGCAAAAGCTTTCACATAATAGGTAGAGCCGGCACTTAATCCAGTAATAGAAGAGGTGAATACCCCCGAAGTACCTGCAGAACAAGTAACCGTAGTTGGGTTGGAAAAAGTTGCCGACGAGCTATACACGAAACCCAGTTGCGTAGGGAAAGGCGATCCACTTGCTGTTATCGTACCGTTAGCAGTAACCGAGCTGGAGTTAACATTGATAACAGAATCGGTACTTACGGTAGGCAAACTATTTAAAGTAGGATTGTTTGCAGAGCTAGATCTATAACAATTGATTGAATTTGTAACCAGTTGAATAGAAGCTATGTTAGAACAGCTCGACTGATAATAAAACACTTTTGTAGGATAAGGAATTGTAGAGAAATTAAAATCCATATTGGCTTTAGTTGAACTGAACGCATTGGTATTGGAGAGCTTTACCCTGCACACCCTTGTGCCTGGAAAGGTAGTACTCATGATGGTTCCATTGCCACACCCCGGG
This sequence comes from Paludibacteraceae bacterium, assembly GCA_031292565.1. GTDB lineage: Bacteria > Bacteroidota > Bacteroidia > Bacteroidales > Paludibacteraceae > JAFGVL01. The sequence goes on along the minus strand of JARLGW010000010.1, from coordinate 214,458 downwards.
TAATTTTCAGCCGCAATTCTTACATAATACCCACTACCACTTGTTATACTACTAATAGCAGACGGTTGTTGGCTCGAACTCATATCCGATGAACCGGAAACAATAGAAGCTGTAATAGTCCCCCCATTTGCAATAGCAGCATTAACAAAAACACCAGACTGAACAGATGCTATTTGTATAGGCGTAGCAGCATCGGTATTCAACAGATATAAGTCAAACTCCAACGTTTTGTCCGAAGTTTGCACCTCATTTTGAATGGTATATGTGAAACATTGCGGAATGGTGGAAAAGCTTACTACTGCACCATAGGCAGTACCGGCAGCATTTATGGTATAAGCCCGCACGTAGTAGGTGGTGTTTTTAGTCAACCCCTTTAGCGTATCGGCAAAAGCTCCCGCGGCAGACTTGGCACCTTTGTCAATTTTAGCATCAGCTATGGTAGGTGATGAGTTTGTATTGCTCCAGCACACTCCGCAAGCAGTAACGCTGGCTGGGTTGCCCAAATTGGTTATGCTCCAGTTGGCAATGGCATTTGTATTGGAAATACTGCTTACCGACTTAATAGCAAGAGTAGGCAAGGTTAAGGTGATAAAGCTAACCATGTTTCCGTAAGAAGTACCTGTGGAATTGGTAGCATAAGCCCGTACGTAATAAGTAGTATTTTGGCTTAACCCCGTGATGGAAGAGGTAAAAGCACCTGTAGTAGTGGTAGCACCATTGTTAACAATACTATCGGAAATAGTAGGCGCCGTATGAATTTTACTATAACACACCCCGTAGGCAGTTACCGAAGCCGGACCGCCGAGGTCGGATATGTTGCCATTGCCTGTTGCAGAGGTAGCAGTTATGTTTGTTACAGCCGCACTTGTTACAGTTGGTGAAGCTAGCGTTTTAAAAGTAACCACAGTGCCATAGCTGGTACCGTAGCTATTTGTGGCATAGGCTCGCACATAATAAGTTGTGCCGAGGGTTAATCCGGTACGGGATGAGCTATAAGCACCCTTGGTGGAAGTTGTACCTAAATTAACGAGGACGTCGGCTGTGGTAGGAGTCGTATTCGTGCTGCTATAGCAAAAACCATAGGCGGTAGCCGAACTGGTACCACCAAAACTGGAGATGTTGCCGTTGAGCGTGGCGGTGGTGAAGTTTACTGCCGTTGCTGCCTGCGTGGATACTGCCGGTGGCGTTAGAATTTTAGCCACGAATCCATCACCGTTACCGCCGAAAGCCCGTTTAGGTGACCCCCAGGTGACAGCGCTCTGTCCGCATATATACACATTAGCCGAGGCATCTAATGCTATTCCGTAACTTTCATCATATCCAGTACCCCCTAAAAATGTATTCCAACTTAGGATACCGGCAGGGGAGAGCTGTGCCACGAATCCATCATCGTATTTAGTGTATGCATTTATAGGTGTCCCCCAGGAGGCATTGCTATAACCACATACATATATATTAGCCGAGGCATCCAACGCTATTCCCCAACCGTAATCATCCTTGATACCCCCTAGAAATGTATTCCAGATTAGGGCACCGGCGGAGGTGAGTTTTGCCACGAATCCATCACCACCAAAGGGGGAAGAGGTGTAATCTCGTATGGGTGTCCCCCAGGTATCGCTAAAACCACATACATACACATTAGTCGAGGCATCTAACGCTATTCCACGACAGGACTCTATCCCAGTGCCCCCTAGAAATGTATTCCAACTTAGGGCACCGGTGGAGGTGAGTTTTGCCACGAATCCATCCCGGCCACTGGTGTAAGCCCGTATAGGTGCTCCCCAGGTGGCATTACTCTCGCCACATACATATACGTTGCCCGAAGCATCCACGGTTATTCCATAACAGAAATCAGTTCCTGTACCCCCTAGAAATGTATTCCAGCTTAGGATGCCGGTGGAGGTGAGTTTGGCCACGAAACCGTCAACGTCACTGGAGTAAGCCCGTATGGGTGTTCCCCAGGAGGCACCACTCTGTCCGCATACATACACGTTGCCCGAAGCATCCACGGTTATTCCGGAACCTAAATCATCTCCTGTACCCCCTAAAAATGTATTCCAGCTTAGGGTGCCGGCAGATGTGAGTTTGGCCGCGAATCCATTATCATAACTACCGGAGAAAGCTCGTATGGGTGACCCCCAGGTGGCATTGCTATAACCGACTACATACACATTAGCCGAAGCATCCAACGCTATTCCGCGACAGATATCATCTCCGGTACCACCCAAAAATGTGTTCCAGCTTAGGACACCTGCAGAGGTGAGTTTTGCTACGAATCCATCATAGTTACCGCCACTGAAAGCTCGTATGGGTGCCCCCCAGGTGGTAGCACTCTGTCCGCATACATATACGTTACCTGAAGCATCCACTGCAATTCCGAAACAGTAATCATCACTGCTCCCCCCCAGAAAAGTATTCCAGGTTAATGTCGGGTCTATTGTTACGGGGATACCTGCCTTGCAGGTACCTAATATAAAGCCCACCCGGTTGTGGTCATAAAGTTTGTAGGCTACCGGTACGGGTACTTTTTTTCCATCTATCATTTGCCAGGCCACGGGGGCACTTTCGGTCAAGGTGCCCATAGGGTAATGAATTACCAGATTGCCGGTACTGTCCAGGCTGATGGAGCGGTTATATTGTAAGCGTATCTTCCCCACGTTGGTGGTGTTGCCCACGGGGTCGAGCTGATACGTGCTCTCGTAAATGCCTCCCGGGGAGGCGTTGTATATCACGGTTACGCCCTTCCACAATTGCGAATAAGTTACCCGGCTCAATGGGGCAGCTTTATCCTTTCCACCCGGCTTGAAACCTTGGAGGGAAGTGTCGGAAAGAACTTGGGAAGAAGCTGGTGTTGTGGCCGCAGAATCTGCACCTTGGGGAGCTACGCTCCGGGCGTTGACAAACTTCACGTTCATGGCATGGCTCGCGGAAGCCACGGTGATGCCTTGTTTTTGAAACATTAGGATATGGCCTGAGGAAGTAAACTGCAATCCACCGGATGGGTTTACCACATCTTTTGCCTGCAGCATCAGCTGGATGCTCAGGAAAAGGGCTACGAATATGATTAATCTTTTCATGTTTGTGAATCTTTTGATGTTTAAAAAAATCAAGTATTTAAAAAAAACAGAAAAAGGATATAAGAATCATTTTTTAAGGGTGCGAAACAGAAACGGAACTATTCATGTTTCTGTCAACAATAGAAACATCGGAAGTATCCACTAGACCATCGCCATTAATATCCTCAGGCCGATAACCGGTTGTAAAGTTTTTAGAGAGTGTGTTAACAGTATTATCATCAACGGAATTAATAGTTCCATCTTGATTCACATCACCGGCATAGCACCCATATACCCCAGAGGCAAGTTGCTTCATGTTACTTCCGTAGGCTTTATTTGCATCTGTAGTAAAATCATAACTGATGCTGCTTCCTGCAAAAGAAACGGCCGAAGCCGTGGTAGTAGCCAAATGGTTACGGGTTTTTACCGTAATGTAATAGCTATCGCTGTAGTTGCTGGGCATTTTCAGGTAAGTTAAACTGCCACTATAGATATTACCATCTTGGCCGATATAACCATGTATGCTGTATGCGATGTTGGAATATGAAGAGGAGCTATGCAATTCTACAGTTACCGTATCAACGGCAGAAGTAAACACCGCGGTACCAGTTGTATTCTTGCATTGATCCATATTCGCAGTCGCATTATTCCAAAAACCTTCCAAATAAGCTTTAACCGATAGCTGTTTGATACTGAGAATCCTAATATTAACCACAGCACTTACACTACCACCGGTATTTGATCCGGTCACGGTATAGTTAGTAGCGGAACTTTCAGCAGTAGGGGTACCACTGATAATTCCAGTAGAAGAATTGAAGGACAAACCTCCAGGTAAGTTAGGGCTAATAGTGTAAGAAGTAATGGCCGTACCACCCACAATGGTTGGACTAAGAGCGGTAATTGCAGTATCGACATAAAATGTGTTCGGAGTAGGATAAGAAATACTTGTAGGAGCAATGCCTGTTGTGGTAAAGCTAACCACACTTCCATAGGCGGTTCCCATGTAATTTGTGGCATAGGCACGTACATAATATTTTACTCCGGGGGTTAACCCAGTCATAGAAGACGTAAAGGCTCCCGTGGTGGTTTTTGTTCCGTTGCTAACATGGCTGTCCGACAAGGAAGGTGTGGTAGCCGTGCTACTCCAGCATATCCCGTAATCAGATACAGATGCCGGATTACCCAAGTAGGTGATATTACCATTGCCGGTAACCGTGGTAGTACCAACGCTGCTAACCGCCGAGGTAGCAACTGTAGGGGTTCCATAGGTTTCAAATGTTAGAACATCGCCATAATAGGTAGTTGCATTGTCAATAGTACAATAAGCTCTCGCATAATAAGTAGTTCCTGCAGTAAGAGCTCCTTTGCTGTTTGTGTTTACCTGAAAAAGATCAGATATATTGCCATTGCCTGTTGTATATTTAGTATTATTTTCATAGTAGGTAGAATTAGCAATTGTTGGCATGGAATTGGTGCTACTCCAGCACATTCCATATGAGCATTTATGCGATTCACTTGTACTATTCGTGTTGTCTGATTGCATATAAACACTACCATACAACATGTATATAGCTACATCAGTTAGATAGTCGACGTATAGTGTTGAGATAGTTTTATTAATTACAGTTGATCCCAAATATACTCCTGTAACGAAGTTAGAAGAACTACCAGTAAGAGCCATATGTCTTAAATACCCGGTTAGTCCATTAGTTGAAGCATCGTTTAACGTGGTTATGCTTGTATTGGTGCCGGAGGGTGTTCCCTGATCGAACTTGTAATAGGTCACAAGGCCTGTTTCGTTACCGGTAAAGCCATTATTCATGCCGGATGTTATCTCACTTTGAGAAAGAGCCTTGTTCCAAATACTCACTTCATCTATTGTGCCATTAAAATAATGAGTATTTGGCGGAAAAAAATTACCGTTATCAGCCCCGATTTTAACAGAATCGGTAGTTGTTGCAACATCTCCTGTGCTGGTGACACTCACACTATTTCCGTTTACATAAATAGTTCTAGTTGAGCCATTATAAACAGCCACTACATGATACCATGAATTTATAGTTAAAAGATTTGTATAATTGGAAGTGTATTCTCCATCAAAATCTAAACCTTTGTAAGGACTATTGCCGGCTAATCTTAAAACGTAACCTTTACTGCTAGGATATGCTGGCACACCACCCTGAAGAATAGAAGTTCCTGTATGACGTTTAGATACAATGCCTGCAAATTGAGAGCATATTGCCGGTTTAATCCATGCGGTAATAGTATAATTAGTAGTTAAATCTAATAAACTGTTATTGGGTATTGCCACATAATCGGTTGTCCCATTGAATTTCAAAGCTCTGCTGACATACGGAGGTGTTTTTAATGTATCTACTGAACTGTAAAAAGTTTTACCTAAAGCCGCGGATGTTGCATAAGCCCGTACATAGTAGGTGGTATTTACTGTTAACCCTGTCATAGAAATCGTTTGAGCCGAATTTCTACCGGTACCTCCCGTGTAGACACTCGACGAAGTTTTAGTATCTGAGGTGCTAGGAGTAGCGTTGGTTGAACTGTAACATACTCCATAGGTGTATGTATAATATTCTGAGGAATAACTTTGAAGGGTTGCATCTGCCGAAGCGGTTGTTTGGGTTATATTATATATATAATTCAGCGTTACCTGCAAGTCTGTTGCTTGTACAATTTGCCCAATTCCTAGGCATAAGAGGAAAAAGAAGAATATTTTTTTCATATGTATTCGTTTTTATGTTTTTAATTAAAAATACGTTATTCGTTTGATTTACAATCAAAACACTATTTTATAAACCTTTTGTCCACCTGATGAAACCAAATTCACCAAGTACATACCTCTACCTGGCAACCCATACGAGTAAGACTCACCACCCGACAAAGATTTGCACCAAACAGAATGGCCGTTCACATCCAATAAATAAGCAGAATAAGCATCATTATCGCAAGCCGACAAATCGATAGTCAATTTGCCCGAAGCCACAAAAACTTTCGGATCTGCCATTGATAATTCCGAGCTTACACAGGTACTCTTGATCTTGTTATTAGAATTCGTAGTTGTTGAGAATGAATAATTTAGTACCGGGTTTGAAGTCAAATTAAAGCAATTCGTACTGTCAGTAACCAATTGCGTACTTACGCAGTTAGAATTGTAATAAAACAATCTAGAGGCATACGGACGAGCTAAAAAGTTGAAGCCCAAATTCGCTTTTTGGGAAGCAAAAGCAACCGAATTGGTAAGCCTTACCCTACACAATTTAGTACCTGGAGCAGAGGTACTAATTACCGTAGCGTTGCCACAACCGAGATACATTCGGGTAGCAATCTTCACACAATTGGACGCATACGTAATAGCCGTAGGCTGTTGGCTCCGTTTCATATCCGAAGCTCCCGGAACAATAGAAGCAGAAATAGTACCTCCATTCTCAATATCCGGGTTAACGTAAATACCCGCCTGAAATTCGGCTATTTGAATCGGAATAGAAGTTTCTGTGTTTAACAGAAATAAATCGAACTCCAATGTTCTGTCGGAGGTTTGTACCTCATTTCTGATTGTGTAGCTAACGCTTTGCGCTTCAGCATACAGGCAGGCACTAACAATTAGTGCCGAAATTAAAACTAATTTTCTCACAGATTTTTTCATACACGTAAAGTTTAAAATTTAAGTATTAGAAAAGAGAAGAAGGGTGTTCATATCCTTCTTCTTCATAAAATCTTTCTAACAGGAACTATTTATGTAGCTCCTGATAATTCTTTAGTAGGTGGATATTATAATATGAAGTGAAAATTACGGCACAACTTTACAAACTTCCGATTGCATTCTTTAAGTTGTAATAATTTATTTTCTTGTGTTGAAATTAATTGATCCTTAAGGCTTTAAATGGTACTATAGACCGGTTGAAATATAAATTGTTTTTGCTAAATAGAGAAAGATGCTATCGTTAGTTTTGGTAGATGAAAAAGATGTTTTGTTCGTGAAAATATAGACCTTGTATTATTTTAAAGTTAAAAAAAGATGAATTTTTGATTATTGTGAAAAGGAGCTATTGGAATGTGTTTTGTATAATAAATTTATTTTTATAAATTTATCAACATTCACATTTTGAGTAGGCCAAAAACATATTCTTGAATATAAAGATCTGTTTATAGTATAAATTAATATGCGTTTATTAACTTATCTTGTATGCTTACAAATGTATTTTATATATTTTAATTTATGAAACATTTATTTGATTAATTTCAAACAAAACATAAGAAATTGTAAAGTTTATTTTCGGCAAGAATAATATTTATCTAAACTTATAACAGATTTCTGAACTTTGACCTTCCTAATCTGTTCAGCATAAAGCCTTAGACGATAATTTTATTAAGGCTAGTGAAACTATTTTGAAGATTCGAGAAATAAAAGTTACTATTTTATCAGAGAAAGAAGACTACTGGACTTCCTAATCTTAGCCGCATAAAAATTTAAGGGTGTAAATCGTCAGATGAAGGAGGATTGATAAGGTATGTAAATTTGTTTTTTAGGCAATGAAGAAACAAATAGACTGCTATTAAAAATATAGAATTTATTTTTGAAATTTTTATTGGGAAATTCTATTTGCACACAATTTGCACACACCTAATTCCAAAGGAAGAAAAGGCGTGAAAAAAGGCGAAAAGAAAAAATTGCACAAAAGCTTGGAAACCATTCCCCATGACACTATGTAAAAACGAATTAAAATGTTTATAATCAGATATTTAAGCTTCACAATCATGAGGTAGGAGATTCAAGCCCCCCCCCCCCCCTCACTACAAATTGATAATAAGGTACTTATGATGTATTTCCTAGGCGCTTTTTTTGGGTCCTTGCACACAACTTGCACTCAGACATTTTTCTTTAAAAAGCTTTTAAAAAGCTCTAATTTTAAGTGCTGTGATTTCTTTTCATACTACAGCATATTATAATTTGGTAGCACAGCAGAGAAAAGAATGTTTTAGATTTTCTCTAAATGCACTATGAGCTATAAATACAAGTGGCCAATTATGCTAACATCAAATTTGTTCGCATTTCGTCAAAGAATGGAGTATGTTTTTCTTCCACACATGTGGCCGCGTACAAGTATAGGGCGGCACTCCATGTTTGCCAGTTTTGCCCCATCGGTTTGCCGTCTTGCGCTTTGTGCCATTCGTTAAATCCAAAGGCAAGTTCTTTGTCGGTGGTCATCTTTATGCAATTGGTAAGTGCTACCAGCTTTTCTTCGGCTAGTGTATATCTTTTGGCTGCAACTAGGGCTGCAACGTAAAACCCGCATATAAAAGGCCAGATACCGCCATTGTGATATTCTCCCGGATTGTTGTAAAGGGCATATCGGGCATGCCAGTCCGGGTCTTCCGGTTTGGTATATGGAAAAAAGTTTGGCGGCAAATCCAGAGCCAGTTCGCCTTTTGCTTGCATGCTGGCACATTCTTCTTCTATCCACGAAATCATTTCATTAGCTCTGCTAGGTGAGGCAATGCCGGATAAAATGGCAATGCTGTTGCCAAGCAAATCAAAACGTTCACTACTGTGTATTTTGTATGACCAAAAGGCATAATAAGGTTTATATTTTACCGTCAACCCTTCATGTACATGGTGGTGCATTACCCCGTTGGTAATGGTGAACCTACCCATTTCCTGGCGCACGCAGTTGGCTCGTTCGTCAAGGCCTAGCAATTTGAGGTAGCTATATACGAGCGTGTTTACAAACAGGCCGTACCCGGTTACCCATTGTTCGTCGCGCCAATCGCTGGTAGGTTGCTGTGCCACGAGGTACCGGTCGGACGGGCTCTGGTATTCCATCCAAATCAATGCTTTTTCCACGGCTTCCTGTAGGAAAGTTTCTTCGCCTGTTTTTTTTCGGAAAATGCTTATGGCTATTAGGAACAGGGGTGTGCTGTCACTCGACCCCCGGTCATCTTTGTCATGTACCAACGAGGGGATATGCCCGTGATCTGTTTGATTCTTGGCTAGTGTCTCTAATACTTTGTGCATGCTGTCCATGAGTACTTTGTTGTTAGAAACGGCTATTCCCAGGATGGAGAACATCAAGTCACGGGTGTAAGGTTCGGGGTATCCCCATCCCGCGGTGCGTGGAAGTCCGGCAAATGGCCCGTGGGCATTATGTAGCAGTACTTCCAGTGCGGCTTTTTTGGCTTCTTGTATCAGTTGTTTATTTTCTATTTGCATGGTTTCTTATTAATTTGTCAATGAGAGAATTTGCACATCGGGCATTGGCTTGTTAGTACATCCTATTTATTTCAGTCCTAATTTATCGCTCATTAACTCCACGAAGCGTTGGGCTACAATGCGGTAGTCAAAGTTTGCTACTACACGCTTTCGGCCTGCTTTACCTAGTTTATCCCTCATGACCGGATCGTGCATAAGCATGAGCAAATATTTTGCTATGTCCTGTACATTGGCACGATAGTCCACGGTACGTGGTTCATTAAAAGTTACTTTTTGTTTTTTTTCAAAGCCCGATTCGGTACCCAATATTACTTCGTTTACCACTATCTTTTGTGCTACTTCTGCCAGCAAGGCTGTTTCACCATGGATTAGGGTATCAAGCATTCCCATTGCCCGTAGGCTGATAACCGGTTTTTCGCAGGCATTGGCTTCTACCTGCGGCATGCCAAAGCCTTCCAGTCTAGATGGGGCAGCGTATATATCGCAAGCCGCGATGAGGTATGGCATAAAGTTTCGGGAGATGGTATTGGTGGCATAGGTTACATTTTTTTCAATACCTAGTTTGGTAGCCAATTCCAAATCGGCCAGGTTTTGAAGTTTTGTTCGTGGTTGAGGCCATACCTTGCATACATATTTCCAGTCCGGGGCTTCTTTATCAATGATAGCCAAGGCTTGCATTACTTCTTGTGCCCCTTTGGATGCGGCATCGCCTCCCACGGTGAGTATCATTAGCTGGTCGGGCGAAATACCTAAAGCTTCACGTACGGCTGTGATTTTCGGGTCGTCTTTGCTAAAGGGGATGAATGAATCGGTATCGCAACCCACAGGTAGTACTTCTATTTTATCACCATTGATACCGTCGCGTACATACATTTCCTTTACCCAATTGGAAGTTACCAGTATAAGGGGTAGTTCGTTCAGTACTTCCTGATAATTTGCTATATAACCGTCGGCAACTAGCCAAGGCACTGGTTGTACACCATAGCGTTGAGGGTGAAGTATCAATTGCGGGGTATGTCCCCAATAACCTACGCCTACTACTACATCCGGTTTATACCAGCGGTAGTACCATTCTTTTTCTTGTGCCGACTCAAAATGTACGGCACGCACATCTACACCCATTTCACTCAAACCTCTATAAAGTAAATCTCCTTGTGTAGCCAACCCTCCGGGGGAAGGCGGGTAATCATATAATACTAATACTTTCATTGTAATGTAAATTTGAGTTTAATCCGTTGCGTTTTCACGGGAAAAGTCTTTCGTCAAACAAAGGTGCATTCTTTACCGCCCCAAAGCATTACACAATTAAAGGAAGGAATTACATTATTCACACATAGATATTATGTAATTCATTTACAGAATTGTGTAACATTTCCTCCTCCAACCAAGTGTACTTTTATCCTAAATATAAAATCAACGTTTCGTATAGCTGAAAAAGCTATCGGATACGGATCTTGTTAAACCATTTGATGATGAAAAAAGCTATTTTACTTTTTACCTGTTTTACCTGTTTGGGGGTTACATCTCCTGTTATGGCAAACGACCCTAGCCATGTGGTATTTGTAAATACCGGGCGGATGTATATTGCTTCGCAAGCGGGCACCTCTATGTATATCCCGGATGCTATAAGGATGCTTAGCGTGAGTGGGGGCGACTCGGTGAAAATTGTGCTGAATGGCCGCGTAGAATTAGGTGGAAACTTTTATCAAGATGCTCATACCTCGGTGTTTGATGTGGATTCCGTAGGAGGAAGAACACGTTCCACTGGTACGCTTTCCTTCGTAAATACTAGTGGGGTGAATCGCTTTGTTACTACACAATCGGAGCCTTTATCTACTTTTGATAGGGGGCTGTATTATATTGCTTTTCCAAATGTTGAGATCGGTACCAACGATTCTATTATTCTTCCTGCTAAAATGGGGATAGATGCTTTGACAATGAAACGGGCAGGAGGAAGCACGGGCTATTTGGTTTTGCGTTCGGACACGGTTGGCATGTATGTTTTTAATGCTTCCTTGCGGCTTACAGCTACAGGGGTAATCTCTGAAAATCAGGCCGATTTGGGTGCCGTGCTTATTGAGCAAGAAATGAAAGCTTTTAGAACAGGTACACAGCTTTTTGCTTTTGCCTCGCCTTTTAAAAATACCCAGCTTTCAGGCTACTTTGCCGGCAACTGGGTGCGCAAACCTCAAACAGGTACTTATGGAAGTACTACTTACGTATTGGGCAACAAACCGAGTGTGAGTGACTCAACTGTTATTAATGCCGATCAATATGTAACGGATGCACAGACAACATTAATCCCCGCGCAGGCTTATCTTATTAAACCCCGGCCTACAGGTTTTGATTACAGCACGCTGCAAACCACAAATGGATTGAGCGTGACGGGAGCTTCTGCCGGGGCGTACGATTTAGATAAATTATTTTTCAACGGGGTGGTTTATACTATCCCTGCTTATCAGGAACAACTGTTCGCGGAAGATGTGTTATATACCAACAGCATCCCAACGGGTGTTACGTTGCCCAGTACGGTGAATTGGTTGATAGGCAACTCTTATACCTGCCCCATTTCCACCAAGCTCTTGGCTAAACAAATGGAAAGTAGCGGCTTGCAGTTTGCACCAACCATTTATATTTTCCCTGCTGGATCTACTTCTTATCAGCCGCTTACCATTACGGGTACTGGAGATGCCATCGTGGTGTCCGACGCGACGGAAATTCCAGCCATGAGTATTTTTATGGTTCGGGTGTCCAAGGGTCAAACGGTGGCTAGTAACACGTTTAGTGTTGGAAAAGAGTCGCTTGCCCACAGCCGGGTTTCACAGGATTTAGGCTTTAGAGCGGCCACGGTGACATCGCCCGATCAAGTGCTTTTTAAAATTTCGCCCATCAACAACGAACGAATTTATGATTTAGCCGCTATTGGTGTTCGCGCCACCGCCAGTTTAGGCAGTGATGTATATGATGTGGCTAAAGTATATACCAAAGGACAAGAAGGCTTTCAATTATACACGTTTTCGGCTACCGGTTCCAAATTATCAGCCAACGGTGTTCCGCTTGATGTGGATACAGTGATATTGGGTTTAAAGCCTGCCCCTGTAAGTGGTACCTATCAAATTAGTGCTTCTTATATAGATGGTCTTAGCACCACGGGTATTTGGTTGGAAGATAGATTGACCAGTACCACGGTAGATTTGAAATCAAATGCCACCTATAGTTTTACTTCTAACCCCACGGATCCGGAAACCCGTTTCACGGTGCGTTTTAAAAGTGCTGCAACCGGCATTGGGAATGTAAATAATAATCAAACTTTAGTTGCCTTTTTCGGAGATGGAAGCTTAAAGATTAATGAGCTTCAAGCATTAGATCTTCAGGCAAAAATATACGTCTATGACGTGCAAGGAAAGTTAGTGCAAACGGCGGTTGTAAGTAATTATCCTTTAATGACTATTCCTGTTGCTTATGCTAAAGGTAGTTATGTGTTTAAATTAAAAGGACAACGAACAGCAACTTTGAAGCTGATAAAACAAACCTGATGAGAAAGGCTGTCTCTATATTGATACTGATTGTGCTTTTAACCACGTTACCTGTTTTTAGTGCAACTTATGGAAATAAATATCAGCCTACAAATTCAGCTTCATACACGATTATTGTCGGAAGTAGTGCCATGCTTCCCAGTCAAAATACATTAAATAAAATGGTAGGCATGGCGTCACCAATTCAACAACCGGTATTGCTTGGAGTGGCTGAAGATCCGTTTGATCCGGGTGCCGGAACGGATAACCCTAACGCGTATAATGATGTGACCGTAGGTGAAGGGTTGTTTATTAGTTTCTTGCTCGCGTTTTGTTATGGTGCGTTTCGATGGTTTAGCGGTAGAAAAATTAGAAATAAACAGGCTGAAAGCCTAGCTTAGAATATAAAAAAACAGTTACTACAACATTAATAATTACGAATATGAAAAATTTTATTTTAGCTTTTATCGGCTGTTTTGCATTTGCTTCAGGTGTAGCGCAGGCACAGGTTATGGTGGGTAGCAATAGCATTCCACAAGCTTTTTCTTTGTTGGAATTGGATGCTTCCACCGTTAAGGGTGGTTTGCGTTTGCCACAGTTAACCACCACCGAGCGAGACGCTTTAACCGGTGTAACGGGGAATATTACGACTGCTCCAGGATTGACTATTTACAATACGACGACTTCGTTAATTGAATATTGGGATGGAATAAGATGGACGCACCATAGCACGGGTATGTCAACCTTTACAGCTGTAAATGGAACGAATGCCGACTGCGATATGGGTACCAGTAGCTTTGTGAAAATAATTGGTACTACCGCCGGATTTTCTATTTCGGGTGTTGCCGGAGGTTATGATGGTAGGATTATAACACTTTATAATAGCACGGCAAACAACATGACTATTCTGAATGATGCCACCAGTATTGAAGCCAATAGGATACTTACGCTCACGGGTATTGATTTGTACACGACCGCGGCAGGTACTATTACCTTGCAGTATGATGCGGAAAGTGCTCGTTGGATTATCATTGCAAGTCAGCTATAATGATCAACTATTATGGTTATTCTTAGCCCCGTAAAGGGCTTTAATATAAATATTCACGTTAAGATGTTTCGGTACTCTGTACTTTGTGTGTTTCGTTGTACATTAAGGCTACAAAGATGACGGTGCTCTGCACCTAAATTCAGATGTATTTAGTAATTCAAAGGGACAGAGTCCCGTCATCTTTGTAGTAAAAATATCGATATAGAAAACCGGAAGGTGCAGAGCACCGAAACCTTTTTCTATATTGAGCTCAAGTTAGAAGCTTTATACTAGAGCGATAAATTCATACCCGACAATTATAAACAATCAATCCCTATTGAAAGAAATTCAATGGGGATTTGTTTTTTCATTCTTACTTTTTTGCTAAGAAATAAACCTATATTCTTGACATATACCAGTTTAATTCTTTTTCCATTTTCTTGTATTTGAAAATGGTGGTGATAATTTTTTGTAGGCGGATAAAGGCCGTTTCGCTTTTCACCACATAATCGAAAGCCCGGTGGTGCATACAGTTGATGGCCACGTCAATTTTGTCCTGAGAGGATAGCATTACCACGTAAATGTCGGGATTGGTAGCTTTGATTTTATCCAGCGTTTCAATACCATCCATAGCTTGTTTTTCTATGCCATCCAGTTGATAATCCAGAATAATTACATCAGGATAATGTGTTAGGTTTTCTATGCACTGCTCCCCTGTGGCATACGTTTCTATTATGAAATCAGCATGGTCTAGAAACTCTATTTCTAAGGATTTTAGAAAAACAGCGTCGTCGTCAACTAAAAAGATTTTTATCTTATTCCTGTTCATGAATTGGTATTCTTTATCACATTAAATTCCGCTTTCAGTTCTTCACATGCTTGTGCGCAGATATTTTCAAGTTGCAACACCAAGTCGGGTATGCCATCCGTTTGTTGTTGTGTGCTAGCGTATTCCTGCACTTTCTTTGCCATGTTTTCAAAGTTCACATTCATGCCCATGATGGCAAACGAAGGAATCATTTTGTGTACCGCCGCGTGCAAAGCCTGCCAATCTTTATGCTCCAGACTTTCTTTCATGGCTATTATCAGTGGCGGTGTCTGTTCCAGATAGGCTGAAATCATTTCCATCATCAGGATGGGGTTTGATTTGGTGCGCCGAACAAGATATTCGAGATCTATACATTTGGATTTGATGCATTTATAATTTCCTTTTTCGGCTTTGTATTTAATGGGATGAGGCTTTTTTACCAGCCCTATTATTTTCGTGTATAGCAGGCGTTCATCCACGGGTTTGGCTATATAGTCGTTCATACCTACGGCTCTGCATTTGGCTAAATCCATCGTGGTTACATCCGCGGTTAAAGCAATGATAGGGATCTTTGATTTCATAGTATGGCGGATGTGTTCCGTGGCTTCAAACCCATTCATTTCAGGCATTTGCAAGTCCATTAGAATTACATCGTACTCTTTATCTTGCATTTTTTCAATGGCTATTTTCCCGTTGTCGGCAACATCGCGTTCAAATCCGAAATCGTCCAAGAGCGTTTTCATCAGTAACTGGTTGAGTGGAATATCTTCCACTATCAGCACTTTTATGTTTTTAAATTCCGTGTTTAATTCCGTCGTTTCGGGTTCCTCAAAATAGGTGTCGGGGTCGGCTTCCGCGTTTGTTTTCAAGAAAGGCAACGTGAAAATAAAAGTAGAGCCTTTGCCTACTTCACTTTCCACACGGATGTCTCCACCCTGTGGCTCTACCAGTTGTTTCACAATGGCTAGCCCCAGACCTGTGCCGCCATATAGGCGGGAGGTGCCACTGGTAGCTTGCTGGAAGTTGTCAAAGATGCTTTCCATTTTTTCTTTTGGAATTCCAATTCCGGTGTCGGCCACGGCAAATTCAATGTTTACCCCATCGTCGGTTTCACTCAGCAAGCGTGCACTGATGGTGATTTTTCCTTTGGACGTAAACTTTACCGCGTTGCTCACCAGGTTTAAAATAATTTGGTGCAAACGCACCGGGTCGCCTACCAACACTTCGGGGATGTTGGTATCATATTCTTTAATCAGTTCCAGGTTTTTTTCTTGAATTTTTGACTCGAACAAATGAAGCATGGCTGATAATGACAATGCCATTTTGAACGGTGTTTGCTCAAATATCATTTTGCCGGCATCTACTTTTGCCAAATCCAATATGTCATTGATAAGCACTATCAGGGCATCGCCACTCATTTTAATGGCGGTAAGATATTCTTTTTGCTTGGCGGTTAATTCTGTTTTTAAAATTACTTTGGTGAATCCGATAATGGCATTCATCGGTGTGCGAATTTCATGGCTCATGTTGGAGAGAAATTGCTGTTTGGCTTTCACCGCGTTTTCGGCTGTTTGGGTGGCTTTTTCGGCATTATTTCTTGCTTCTTCCGCCAGTAAGGTAGCCTTTTCGGCAAATAGTTTTGCTTCGGTAAGCTCGGTTTCAAATCTTTTTTGCTCCGTAATGTCGCGTGCCACCACTACTACTCCCAGTACGTTTCCTTTGTCGTCTTTATACACCGACCCATTGAATAGCACATCGGTATATTTTCCATCTTTCATGGTGAGGGGGGAATCCACTACAAATCCTTTGGCAAACACTTCCTGATATACTTCACGCGCCTTTTCGGGTTCGGTGAAATAATCAAAAAAATCGGTGCCGATTAATCCCTCGTGCGAAATACCGGTAATAGATATTGAGGCCTGATTCATATCCGTTATTTTACCTTCGGGGCTGATGGTAAACAGGGGGTCGCGACTGGCTTCAAGCAAACTGCGTGAGTATTGGAACGCCTGTTTCAACAAATCGCTGGAGGCTTCCAGTTCCTTATTTTCCTTTTTACGTTCTTCCTTTTCTTGATTTTGGAATACAAGTTCTTTATCGGCAATGACTAATTCGTCTGCCCGTTTTTTCTTCTCGCCCTGCTGAAAAGCTAGTTCTATGTTGGCATTGCGTAAGTTTATGGACCATTTTTGTTCTGTCATATCCCTGCCCACGAGTAAGGCTCCCAGTACATTTTCCTGCTCGTCCTTATACAAAGATCCATTGAATAGCACGTTGGTTAGCGTTCCATCTTTATGCTTAACGGTGAGAGGCTCATTGGTAGCAAAACCTTTTGCAAAAACTTCTTTATATAGCTTCTGTGCTTTTTCGGGTTCGGTAAAATAATGGATGAACCCGGTGCCCAAAAGATCCTCTCTTTCTACGCCTGTGATGTTTATATTTGCCTGATTCACATCCGTAATTTTGCCTTCTGCAT
This sequence comes from Paludibacteraceae bacterium, assembly GCA_031292565.1. Taxonomy (GTDB): domain Bacteria; phylum Bacteroidota; class Bacteroidia; order Bacteroidales; family Paludibacteraceae; genus JAFGVL01. Next base: position 197,353 of record JARLGW010000010.1, on the reverse strand, counting down.
CGATGGCAATAAGCGGATCAAAACTAGCTTCTATCAAACGGCTGGAGTAAAGAGATTTATGTGTTCTTATTTGTTCCATATTTGGTTAAGGATAAGCCCCACTCCCAAATGTGATTGGGGGTGTACATGCATTTATACTTGTGTTTTTAGGGGGTTATATATTTTCTATCGGCGTTCGTCTTTTATCTTTCAGTTGCTTAAAGTGTGAAGGGCTTAAACCCGTTACTTTTTTAAACTGATTAGACAGATGTGCCACGCTGCTGTAGTGCATCTTCCATGCAATTTCAGTGAGGTTAAATTCATCGTAAACAATCAATTCTTTTACCCGTTCTATTTTATGTAGAATGATAAATTGTTCGATGGTTGAGCCGTGTACCTCGGAAAAAAGATTGGCCAAATAGGTATAATCGTAATGTAGTTTTTCACTTAGAAAATCAGAGAAATTTGTTTTAGGCAATTCATCTGAATAATGAACCATCTCTATCACAACGGCTTTGATTTTTTCAATCAATACTGACTTTTTATCTTCCATCAGTTCGAGACCGGATATGCTTAATGCTGTTCGTAGATCCATTCGTTGTTCATCGGTAATCTCTTCCATAATCTCTACCACACCCATGTCGGGCATAACAAAGTGAAGGCCAAGTTTACTTAGCTCATCTCTTACAAGCATTTTACAGCGCATACTCACCATATATTTGATGTATAGCTTCAACCTAATTGTTTTTTTAAAGAAAATAAGTAATATACATACTATTTCAATACACATACTATAGGTACATGCACACAATTGAGTTGGTAGTCATTTCAAAGAGTGAAAGATAGACTTATTTTATGGAAATATGTTGTGTAATAAAAAATAAAAGTTACATAATTCACACATTATCAGTTTTTTATTAATCGTTTAGTTAAACTTACAAATGGAATAACTTCGATTTTATTCCCCTAACGGAGGGTGCCAGCTAACTAAAGCAGGCCTCCCATTCGAAGCCACTTTTTAGCATCCTGATGATTGGTGAATCGCCAGAAGGCTTCCGCTCGCGGAGTTGTGTTGCCTTCCCATGTTTCGGCTTTATAGCCGTAGGTTTGGGTTATCAGGTTGTATTTCTTTTTCCATATTCTATTTTTAAGCGGCCAATAAAGTGTAGCGTTTTCCATCGCTTGCGGGAAATATTTTTTATCGCCGTCTTCGTAGGCAAAAGTCCAAAGTTCGTTGGCCGAGATTTGCCCCGATTCCCAAAGGATGATAACAGCCCGGCTTATTTCCTCATGCCGAAGGTGTTTGGTGTACTCGCCCGTGGGGTTGTGGGTTATTATCAGGTCGAAATGTTGGGTGGGCAACAAGCTGAGGATGGTGTTTTCCAGCTCCGTTTCATTCAGTGCATTTTGGTCGGGGCCGTCATCAAGATCGCCCATGATGCCTTCCGCTCTAAGTATTTTGAGCGTGTTGTAGAATCGGGGTGCTCTATCTTTGTCGCTTTTTCGGCAAAGGCACACTACGAACCATTTCCAACCGGGATGGTTGAGCATGGTTCCGCCTGCCCACAGGGTTTCGTCGTCAGGATGAGCTACAATAATGGCTACCGACCTAGGTTTGTCCTCATCCATTTAGTTCGCTATGTTGAAATATTTTTTCACAAAAGCTTCTTGTTGATTCTCTGTCATTTTATCTTCTTGTTTGAGTTCGATTTTAATTTTGTCAAACAGATGATTTTCTCTTAAATGGTTGAACAATTCTTTGTTGGCTCCGGTGGGGCCAAAGAGTAATACTTGGTCGTACTCCCTTATTACTTTGGCTAATTGCTTGAAATAATCGGCTAATTGATTGTGCTCTTTATGATGTAGCAGGCTTTCGTGCGAACTTAAATTCTCTTCTTTTACAGGGCTGAAGGCTTGTGCTTCTACTGTTGTTGTAATAATTCCATTATTGATTGGTTCCATTAGATATGCAATGGAATGATCCATCCAGATGCCTAATTTTTTTGTAGTTTTCATGTTGTTTCTTTATTATTTATTGCTCCTGTTGGGGCGGGTTGTTACTTTATTTTGTTAAGGATGTAAATACATTCATTTTAACCGATTTTGCCAGTGTGGGTTGATGAATGGGCTTTTTATATTTTTCCATTGTAAGGCGTGCCATCAGGTAGCTAACGGTTGATTCGGCTCCTTGGTTCAGGTTTACATGCGCTTCTTCCAGGCCATCGTAACAACCGCCGGTGCAGGGATTGTATATAATTTGGTTCAAGCGGTTGTGCCCCAAAAACCAGTTGAAAGCGATGGCTATTTTTTCGCGATATTTTTCCTGTTTAAATACCTCGTAGAATTTGTCTAACGACAAAATGGTGTAGGCCACATCGATGGGTTGTTCACCATATTTTTCAGCTTCTTCTCCTTTTAGAAGCCAAGCACGGTTGGATATTACTTCGATACCGTTTTTGTTGAAAATCTTTGACAACAGGAAATCAAACGACGTTCGTGCTATTTCTTTGTATTGAGGTTCGCCGGTTATTTGCCAGGCGCAAAGCATGGCTTCGGGCAAAATGCTGTTGGCATAGGTTAGGTAGCTTTCAAACCATTCCCAGTTCTGTTCGGCTTCGTGCTGATACATTCCGGCTAACCTGTTGGCAAAGGTGTTGATGAGGCCGAGTAGTTGATCTGACTTTTTTGCCGTGTAGGCATAATAAAGCCCCTTGATGAAAAATGCCATTGACCGGGTGGAATGTACCGTGCTTAGGCGAGGAAGTGTTTTATCTAGTATTTCTTGTGCTTCAGTACTAATTCCGTTGGGGAGTAGCCCGGTTAATGAAATGACATAACCGAGTGCCCACACGGCACGCCCGTTGGAGTCATCCAGATTGGTACTGTAATTCTGCACGGTGAACGTTAGATTTTTATCCACATAATTCAAAAAATCGCCTCCCGGTTGTAAGCAGAATTTGATAAAGTTGAGGTATTTCTTGATTTCCGGGATGTTGGTTTTATTGCCTGTTAATTGAAAATTCATACAAGTGGCTATCAGCGCACGGGCATTGTCGTCCAGCGTATAACCTGTCTCTATGTCGGGTTGATTGATTTTTGAAAATTGAATGATGCCTACATCCGTGGTCATTTGCTGTAGGTGATTCAGGTTGATAGGCGGTAGGTTGTATGTTACCGTTATATTTTCGCCTCCAATTTTGTCGAACAGCATGGCGTGTGCCACGGCTGAGTTTTCCCAAGCGGTGGAAACTATTTTTTGTAAGGTGTTGGAACTGATGTTTTTTCGTAACTCATCGTCGTTGAGCAAACTTATTACGCTTTCGGCCAATTGCGTGGAGTTGCGAAAGTCGAATATGATCCCGGTGTCTTCGCTTAATACTTCGCGGGCGTGGGGGATAGGGGTAGAGATAATGGGGCAGGCGCAACTCATGGCATAGGCAAAAGTACCACTCACGGCTTGGTTGGGATCGTTGGTGGTAAAGATGTAGATATCGGTAAGTTGCAAATATTCAAGCAGCTCCGGCAATGCCAAATAGTTATTAATGAATTTTACATACTTTCCAAGTCCGTGTTCTTCAACCATCTGTTCTAAATACTTCCGGTATTTTTCACCATCAGTCTTTTTTACTTCGGGGTGTGTTTTTCCTATAATCAGGAATATTACTTCGGGGCATTGTTTCACTATGGCCGGAAGGGCTTCTATCGTGGTTTCTATGCTTTTGCCGGAGCTAAGCAGACCAAAGGTAGTGAGCACTTTTCGGTTTGTGAGGCCATATTTTTTCTTTAAAAAGCTCTCGCTCAAGTGCGGTACCAAATGGGTGCCGTGGGCTATTACGGATATTTTGGATGCCGGAATTTCGTAATCGGTGGTTAATATGCCTTCCGCGTTATTAGTCATCACGATGACTGCCTTACACGCGGCTACAATATTTTGCACCTTTAGCTTTAGTTCTGCCTTAGGTTTTGGTAGTACGGTGTGGAACACAATAACCACGGGTTTCTTTAGTTTAGCCAAAAATCCCAGAAAAGCGGATTCTTGTTTGCTAAAAAAACCGAATTCATGTTGAACCAGTACTATTTTCACGTTATCATCCCGGTTGATCTCGGCTGTTAATTTAATATATTCTTCGGCATCGGAGGTGTCTAATATATGGGTTACCTCTCCGGGGTAGTTATAACTGGCATCCCCGGATTCTAACGCACAAACTTTTATAGACAGTGAATTGCTGAATTTATTGTTCAACGCTTTGATTAGATCCTCGGAATAAGTTGCAATGCCGCATTCCCGATGAGGATATGAGGTAACAAACAGGATTTCTGGCAACTGATTGGCACGACTTCGCGTGGCGTTTATATTGTTTCTAGTGGATATGTGTTTAATACTTCCCGAATATTCTACGAATATTTCTTTCTGATGTTTTACATCATCATTGATTGGGTTTAAAGTTGTTTTATTTTTCATTAGAATATGGGTTTAAATTATTAATGTTCTAATGAAACTCACCTGTATTGTATTAACTCGGTTCTATGTTACAACAAGGGAATTTCACCGTCAGAGAGATAAGTCAACAGTTCTTTTAATAGCCCGGATATGCTCACGGATGCACAGGCAATCTCGGAGTCTGCCGCTCCATAATAGATAAACAACGTGTCGTCAAACAAGGCTGTACCGGTAGGAAATACCACATTATTTACTTCTCCTCTTGTTTCATATTCAGTTTCCGGCCCTAATAATGGATAGGGCAAACGGGCAATTACTTTCAACGGGTTATCTATATCCAACAAAACCGCTGCACAAGCGGAATAGACACGACCGCCATCGGTTTCCTGCACGCCGTGGTAAATTAATAGCCAGCCGTGTTCGGTTTCGATAGGCGGACAGCCACTGCCTATGTAACTTGATTCGTGTGCAAAAAGAGGATCAATAACAATATGGTCTTGTAAATTAAGAAAATAGGTTTCCCAGAACTCTTCGGTGAGTTCTTTTAGACTCTCTACCGCAACCAGTTGTATACCAGGTCGGATACGATGCAGGAATACGAGTTTCCCATTGATTTTTCGAGGAAAGAATACTACATTTTTATCCCAAAGAATCATCTTCTTTTCGGGGTCGGATTCTTGATAATAAAAATGATGATTGAGGTAATAGTTTTCGTTTACCTTACCGGCCTGTTCAACTAACGCAACGAAGGCGGCATACGTAATAGAAGAGACAATAATTCCCTGTTTTTCAAATGTGAGTAAATCCTTTGAGGTAGCCAACGCTCCTCGTGCATTTACGCCGTCGTAGGCAGTATAGGTCATGTAATAGGTATCGTCAATTTTTACAATTCGCGGATCTTCAATACCATGTGATTCATAGTCGAGGTCGGGAATCATAAAGGGTTTAGCCCATCTCTCGGTTATCGTGAGCGGGCCATTCAACTTGCAATAACCAATGCTTGAATAATTATCATGTTGCACCGCACGATAAAAAAGATGAACATTATCTCCTTCGCGTATTACTGCGGGATTTAGTACTCCCTCGGATTCAAATTCAAATTGGGTCTTTGATAATAAAACACCTTCTCGTTTAATTTCTATCATGATGATTTTTATTAATTTCGGTTAAAGTCAGTTTTCTTTTTTTACTCTTGAAGTCGTGGTGTTACCTAACAAAAAGCCCCAAGATTTAAGCGGTTCTATATGGTCGAAAATTAGTTTTATAATAGCAAGCATGGGTATGGCTAGAAACATGCCGGCAACACCCCATAGGGCATTCCCCACAAAAACGGCGAGGATGGAAAAAAGTGCATTGATTTTTACCTTGGATGCCACAATCCAAGGCACTATGTAGTGATTATCTATCAGTTGGATAACATAATAAATTACCAGTACATAGATGGGATACCATCCTGAATCTTTGGTTACAAATGCTACCATCATGGGTAGCGCGGTGCCTACAATACCGCCGATGTAGGGTATCACATTGAGCAATGCACCAATAATACCCAATAAAATGGCGTAGTTGATGCCGAGCAAAAACAGGGTAATGGAATAAAGCGTTGCTACCAAAATAAATTCGATAAACAGGCCGATTAAATAATGCTGAATGAGTGTTTTGGTTTGAGTGATAATTTCTTTAACCTGGCTTTGATTGTTCTTGATGAAAAGCAGGTGGATAAACTCCATCAGGAGGGGTTGATAAAACAATAAGATAAAAACATAAACGGGGATGAGAAACAGCATGGCTACTCCGCTGCCAACGGAAATGAGCGTTTGCCCAATAAGGGTACTGCTGCCATTTATCAGTTCGATTCTAATTTTTGTAAGCCCGTCGTGGATTAGTTGTGGGTTAATATCGAAATAGCTGGCGGCATTTGTTATAGATAGATTTAGCAGATTGGTGAATTTATCCACCAATGTAGGCCATGATTGGCTAAACTGGCTGGCTTGAGTGTAAAGTAAAAGACCAAACGCCGCGAGTAGAAGAAAGCTAAGCACCAGAATGGCGATAATGGCAACGATTCGATTCATTTTCCGCCGAACTAAAAAGAATACCACGGGATGAAGCACCATGGCAATAATAACTGCAAAAACCAACGGAATAAGGATCCATTGGGTGATATACAAAATAGCGAATGAGCCGATTAAGCCAACGATAAAGATGCTTGCCTTTGCATAAAATGGTAATATTACTTCTTTATCTTTCATGGAGCCGGTTTGGATTTTATTTCTTTTTATGGAAAACTTGCTGAAAAAGGAATCTGGAGAATGCTTCGATGGCGTTGGTGTTTTGGGCAACTATGCTTGTGATGCCAACTTGTAACACGGACCCGATAAACTTTCTTAGCGGATTGTCGGACTTACCAATAATTATTTCTTTGGACAAATAGGTTGTGGCTAAACTTGTAACGGCACGAACCAAATTATCTTCCGCGTTGGGTGGCGATACAATTTCTTTTAGCAGCGAGAGTAACATACTTGCCGGCCTTAGTTCTTTGTAGGTAATTAAGAGTTGCTCTTTTAGCAACTGCTCGTCCAGTACCTGTTCATCTTCCAACTGTTGAATGGCGATTTTGAGTGCTGCCGTGGAGGTTATTTTTTCCATGATAATTTTAGTTTAGCACTAGTTTGATTATATAATCGCCTATTATTCTCTTGAGCTTGTTGCGCAGCAGGAAGTGAAACACGAGTGTCACTAGGGCATAAAATGCACCTACCAGTAGGAACCCATAAAACACATCGCCAATTAGCTCGCCGATCCATAAAGCCAATGCTAAATTGATGAAAAGGATACTGGTGGATGTAATAATCAGAACTATCAGATGTGGTATTATGGAGGATACCACATCCGTAGTTTTATCTAATGCGTTTAGTTTAACCAATTTAAAACTTGTTTTGCCATAATTAGTGGCTTTCACAAGTAATGTTTCTACTAGCATCGTATTATCTTCCATGATTTTCTTTTATAAAATTTATAAATTACAACCCCTGAATTTGATGTGAATCATTACGTTCAATTTGACACTTTCACAGATATGTTTTTCATATCTGTTATTGGTGTGAGTAAATCAAGCGTAGTAATGACTCATTAAGCATTCCGTCAATTCCATTAATGGGTGATTTATTTTTTATTGATTCTTTTTTCATGGGTTTTCTTTTTTATTTAAAGACAAGTTCTATTACCCTTTCTTTTCTTTTTCAATGTCTGTGGGGTGTTGTTTTGTGCAATCGACAATTCCTTCCTTTACTTGTTCGTATTTTTCGTTAATACCGTCAAGAAATTCATTGAATTTTTCTTTTAACGAATCGGTGTAATCTTCTTTTTTCTTACATATGTTTTTTCGTGTATCCGAACCTTTGGCCGGAGCAAACAAAACGCCTAACAACGCACCGGTGGCTGCGCCGGCCAATACGCCTAAAAATACTTTTCCTGCACTCATAATGTTAATTTTTAATGTGGTTAATATGCTATTTTTTAAAACAGTTTTCTACCTTGAATAATTCTAAAAATTATTGCAACAAGGGCAATAATCAGCAACACGTGTATAAAGCCTCCCGCGCTATAAGCAAAGAATCCGATAGCTCAGGCTATAATGAGGATTAACGCGACAGCATAAAGTAAATTTTTCATATGGTTTTTAATTCTATTGTGTTGTTGTTTCCTAGTAATTAAAAAACAGAAAAGGAATAGACATTTGCCTTGTTCAATCAAGAGTAGTGCAAATGCCTATTGAACTTATTTATAATCGATATCCGATTGTTGCCTGGCAATATCTGTTTTTGTATCGAGGCGTTGTTGATGTTCCATCTCCATTGTTGTTCAGGATGTCCCATCCGGCTCTTAATCCAATTACGAAATTGCTAAGATTTACATCCACACCGGCAACGAATCCCAATGAGTTTTTACGTACATTTTGATTATCGAAGTCGCTTTTTTGTATTAGTGGATCAGAAAATAGTGTGTTTGTAAATTCATTCTTTTCACTAATTAAATAAGAATATTGAGGGCCGGCTAATATCGTTAGCAAAGGGGTTGGTTTAAATGCAACCAACAAAGGCACTTCAATATAATTGGAGGTATGTGTGTACTTATAGTCCTCGGTAAGTATGCTTCCGCTTCTTTGATAGCCTTTTTGCGAAAACAATACTTCAGGTTGAACTCCAAAAGATTCACCAAGAGGAATGCTTAGAAAAGCACCAATGGCGAAGCCCACTTTTGCATCAGCATCAAACTTATCGCCTTTCGTATCATACACGTTTGCTATATTTACACCGGCTTTAATTCCTAAATGAACGTTTTTACTGCTACTCTCATCTTGTGCATTACTATTGCTCACCAGCAAGGCAAGTGCTGCTATTGTAAAAAATATCTTTTTCATTGTTTTCATTTTTATTTATCTTAATACTATTATTTGACATTTTTAAAAGAGAAGTTCTTTATGCCATTTCCAAGGTCTTCCATATCCTTGTTAAATCCATTTTTGAACTTTATCCATTTATCCTTTCCTCCATCCTTATAGTCTTCCAGTTCTTTTTTCAAATCGCTGTTCTTTTGTTCCAGTTTTGCTAATTTCTTTTCATACTGGGCTCTGTTTTGTTTCTTTTCTTTTACAATTCGAGCCTTGAAGTCAGCAATGCTTTTGTTGTGTGCATTAATCTTATCCTCGGCTTCTTTTTTAAACTGTAGATGTTCGTTAATCGAATCCTGTTTCTCTTTCTTTAAATCGGTTTTTGCTTCGGTGGCATCTTTTTGTGTTTCTTCCACCTTAGCCTGTGCGTCTTTTACCTTTTTGGCCGACGAGTTACAACTTGTTAAGAAAGCCCCTGCTATAAGGGATGTTACCGCTAGTGTAAAAATTATTTTTTTCATGGTTTGTTTATTATTTATTGAGTAACCATAAGCGTAATTCTTTTGTATGAAAAAACGTAGGACTAAAGCGCTTCGATAATCTTTAAAAGTTCTTCTTTCGATTTTCCCAGTTTGATTTGAAGCCGACCATACATTTCGTCTTTTTTTCCTTCCGCAAAGAGTAAATCGTTGTCAGTTAAGATGGCAAATTTTTGTTTGAGTTTTCCTTTTTGTTCATCCCAATTTTCTTTTACTTCTGTTGTGTTCATTATTTCTAATTTTTAAATTGTGAATAAATTATCACATAACAAAGGTGGGCTAATTAATGGCGAAAAGTGTTACAGAACTTTAGGTATAAGTTACATTATTCACACATCTACTTATTGAAATACAGATAATTAGATTCTTATTTCTCTCCTGGATAAGGTAGATGTATGGTAAATGAGGATAGCCTCTTTTACTAAAATAGGTGGGTTCATTGGCGTGTGTTATTTGTTCAATAAAAAAACCGTGGGTGTTGTCCCACGGTGATGTAACTTGGGCTAATTTAATGAAAAAAAACAAACCATTTTTCGGCTTATTTCTTTTCAAGAATTCGCTTTTTTTCTTGATATTCTTCGTTCGTAATTTCACCCGAAGCAAATCGCTTTTGCAAGATGTCAAGAGGTGAATCTTTCTTTTTTCGTTGAAAAGGAATATCGTAGGGGAGAACAAATATCCAAACAAGGAATATTATCCAAACGATCCACCAAATAGCACCCATTCCCCAGTAATAATTGTTATTGTAATCCATCCTATTTAATATTTATATACAATAGATAATTCATTGTTAACCGCCCAAACTCCGGGTGCATTCCACGCGATACGTTCGGCTTCATCTTTTTGAAACAGCGAATGAACGATACCTGTCAGACTTACGTTGTTGCCTGAAACTTTTACTAAAATACTTTGTTCGTCAATAGACCAATTGCGGGATAACGCTTTTTCAATACCTTCTTTTTCAATCTGATCGTGCGATTCGGATTTAATCGTGATATTATTTGTTACGCCTTTAACACCCAGTAGATTACTTGCTGCTTTTCGGGCTGATTCTTTTTGATAATTCCATTGCAACTCACCGCTAAGAGTAACCCATCCGTTTTCAACTTTTACCTGTACCTTGTCGTCAGATCCGTCCCAAGTCCATTTAAAAGCATTTAATATTTCAGTGGCAATTTCAGTATCCGTCTTACGCCAGGTGGCTCCAAACTGGATTTCAATTTTTTCCACTACGGCTTGTACCCCGGTCACCCCTTTAGCGGCATTCTCTGCTTCCGATTTTTTGGAATAACAATCTACAACTCCGGTTAAGGTAACAACACCATCTTTTGCCGTGACACCAATTTCAGCTGCATTTAATAAAGGCTCCCATTTTATGGCATCTTGAACATCTTTTTGCAATTCTTCATTTGTTTTCATTTTATTTCATTCTTATGGTTGTGAAAACATTTTCGCAACAATACAAAGTTGTGTTTTTTACCCATCAGGAACCTTACATAACTTTATGAAAAAATTACATTATTCTCACATTTATAGCTGGATATAAGTGTATTAAAAAAGCCAAAGACTGATTGAAAAATCAGTCTTTGTATAATTAGGAGTCGCCAACCTCTTCTCCTCCTAATTATATACTGTAAAATTATTAAGAGCTATTTCTAGTCCCTTCATATCTTGGGTAAAAGAATAAAAGATGTAACAATTAATCGTGGAACAAAGGTGCAGGTTTTTGTATTCTTATTATTACATAACTATTTGTAGTTGTTACATTATTCCCACATTATTAAGGAGACTCTGCTTTACCGTTTAATTCCACGTTCGTTAATAAGTAGCGAAACATCAGTGTAAATGGCTATGTTCGAACGAGATATTCACAACCGTATGTGTGAATAATGTAAATCCTTTCTTAAATTATGTAATACTATAGAGTTGCAAACAGCCCATCTTTGTTTTGTGAAGATTTTTTCACTTACTAAAAACAAACATAATGAGCATAAAAAAACTTTTGACAACTCCTATATTAATAGCAGTTGTTTTATTAGGGGGGTGTAAAGATGATAAATTCTCGGAAGTCGTTGGGGTATGCCCTGTTGTAACGGCTACAAATCCCGCTAATCTGGCTACGAGCGTAGCCCTAAATCAGATTATTACCGTCACATTCAATGAGGAAATGAATCCCTCCACAATCACTTCGTCATCTGTTTCGATATTAAACGGAACAAATGTAGTGGCAGGTACTCTTTCTTACAACGGGTTAGTAGCCACGTTTACCCCTACAAACAATTTGGCATCCAACACCACCTATATAGGTAGAGTTAAAACTTCAGTAAAAGACTTGAAAGGCAATGCGCTTCAAGCGGATTACGTGTGGACTTTTAGTACCGGAACGGTTGTGTCGCCATTAGTAATTGCCACTGATCCGGTGAATAATGCAACAGGCGTGCTGCTAAACAAAATTATTACAGCCAAGTTTAGTATGCCGATGAACTCATCAACTATCACTGATAGCACTTTCACGTTAAAACAAGGTTCTACGCTTATAGCAGGTACCGTATCATACATAGACTCCACGGCAAGTTTTACACCAACCGTTGCTCTTTCTCCAAACACGGTTTATACAGCCACGATTAAAACCGGGGCTAAGAATGTAGCCGGCAACCCATTATTGAGCAATTATGTGTGGACGTTTACAACAGGAACATTAACTGCACCTACCGTAATACTAACCGACCCATTGAACAATGCAACAGGTGTGGCTCTTACTAAAATTATTACAGCAACCTTTAGTGTACCGATGGATGCAGCCACTCTTACGGCTTCCACCTTTACAGTGAAAAATGGAACTACTTCGGTGGCCGGAACCATTTCGTACAGTGGGTCAATGGTAACCTTTACGCCTACGGCAAATCTCTTGTCGGATGCCACATATACCGTTACCATTACTACCGGAGCTAAGAATGTAGCCGGTACCCCGTTGGTAAGTAACTATGTATGGACATTTAGTACCGTGGCTCATTTAGGTCCAATAGCTCCAGATCTTAAATCGGTTGCCCGATTCGGAATTATTGCTTATTCCACGGTTACCAACAATGCAGGCCCTAGCGTGATAAATAATTTGGATGTGGGTATATATCCCGGCACCGCCGTTACCGGATTTCCTCCTGCCACGGTAGTGAATGGGGCTATTTATACCTCTACTGATGCGGCACCAGTACCCGCCATGTTAATACAGGCGAAACAGGATTTGACCGATGCATATCTTTATGCTGAAGGCGCAACGGCACCCGCACCTGCAACAGTATCTGGCGATTTGAGTGGATTAACACTTGCCCCTGGAATTTGGAAATCGACCTCTTCACTTGCCATAAATGGAAGTAGTTTAACTCTTGATGCACAGGGCGATGTGAATGCCGTTTGGATTTTCCAAATTGCATCTACCCTTATTACCACAACAGGAGGTAGTGTAGTTCTTGCCAATGGTGCTCAAGCTAAAAATGTTTATTGGCAGGTGGGCAGTTCCGCTACTATTGGAGATTATACCTCATTTTATGGAAATGTTTTAGCACTCACATCCATAACGATGAACTCGAATTCAACAGCAACAGGCCGGATGCTTGTTCAAAATGGAGCTGTAGTATTAACCAGTACAAACATTATCAATAAGCCATAATATATATGAAAGCTAAAATTAATTTACAAAAGGAATCACGCATAGCGTGGTTCCCTTGTTTCTCAATCATTAAAAGCCTTTTTGTAGGTGCTTTAATGTTGATCGGGTTACACACTACTATTCAAGCACAAGAAGCAGCGTATATTCAACCCTCGTGGTGGCTTGGCGTAGCCGGTGGTGCTAACTTCAATTTCTATCGTGGAAGCACGCAAGAATTGAATTCAACCCTTACGGTTCCATCCACTTTTCACAATGGTAATGGTGTAGGTCTTTATCTTGCACCGCTCGTAGAATTTCATCGCCCGAATAGTAGATGGGGAGCTATGCTACAAGTGGGGTATGATAACCGCAACGCTAAGTTCAACCAGATAAAAACACCTTGCAACTGCCCGGCAGATCTGGATGCTGATATTAGTTATATTACGGTAGAACCGAGTTTGCGATTTGCACCATTCAAATCCGATTTGTATTTGTATGCCGGTCCACGTCTGGCTGTTAACGTGGAAAAAAGTTTCGATTACCAGTTGGGAACAAATCCTGCTTATGTGGATCAAGTTTCCGGTGCGGAAGTAAAAGGTGATTTTAGTAATGTGGAAAAAACAATACTATCCATGCAAGTTGGAGCCGGGTATGATATTCATCTTTCCTCAAAAAACAAGCGTACTCAATTTGTTCTTTCGCCTTTTGTATCCTATCATCCTTATTTTGGTCAAAACCCTCGTTCCATAGAAACGTTGAACATAACTACGCTCCGAGTAGGTGCAGCCTTTAAGTTTGGGGTAGGGCACAAAGTGGCTCCACAACAGGCGCAAACCATGGCAACACTTCCCGTCGCGGCGGTTATTGTAAAAGACTCCACCGTGAATTTCTCTGTTAATTCACCCACCAACATTCCTGTTGAACGCAGGGTGAGGGAAACTTTTCCATTGCGTAACTATGTGTTTTTCGATCTAGGATCAACCGAGATTCCTAAACGCTATATTCTACTTAGTAAAGGTGACGTGAAAACATTCAAAGAAAACCAAATGGAAGTGCTTGCTCCGAAAAGGCTTTCTGGCCGTTCGGAAAGAGAAATGAATGTATATCACAATATCCTGAATATTTTGGGCGACCGTATGAATGAAAATCCATCGGCAACCATTGTGTTAGTAGGCTCGTCGGAAAAAGGACCGAAAGATGGTAAGGAGATGGCTGAATCAATAAAGCATTACTTGGTAACCGTATTTGATATTGATGCTTCAAGAATCAGTATTGAAGGACGATATAAACCAAAAATTCCATCAGAACAACCCGGCGGAACCAAAGAGCTGGATTTACTTCGCCAAGGAGATCGTCGTGTGTCTATTGAGAGCAGTTCACCAGCCTTACTGATGGAATTTCAGAGTGGACAGGAAGCCCCACTTAAACCGATAGAACTTGTTGGGGTGGAAGAAGCTCCTCTGGATAGTTATGTTACCTTTTACGCGAAAGGTGCAACCGAAGGATTCTCGTCATGGTCGTTGGACATCAAAGATGAAAACGGGGTGGTGCAACATCTTGGTCCATACACGGAAGATAGCGTGAGTATTCCCGGAAAATCTATTTTGGGTAACAAAACCAAAGGAGACTATAAGGTAACCATGATAGGTAGAACCAAAAGCGGCAAAACCGTAACGCAAGAAACATCTGTATCCATAGTGCTATGGACTCCACCTGAAAATGAGGAAATGATGAGATTCAGTATCATCTATGAGTTCAATAACTCTAAAGCCATTTATATGTATGAAAAATATCTTAGCAATGTTGTGACACCTAAAATCCAATCGGGTGCAACGGTTATCATACACGGACATACCGATATTATTGGCGATTCGGCCAACAACAAAAGATTGTCCGTAGCCCGTGCAAATGATGTGAAGGTAATTCTCGAAAAAAGCATGGCCAAAGCAAAAATTACCGATGTGAACTTAAAAGTATATGGATTTGGTGCAGACAAAACTTTTTCTACATTTGAAAACAACCTGCCAGAAGAACGCTTTTATAATCGTACCGTTATTGTAGATATAATTCCTCGTAAGTAGAATTTTTCAAATCAATTGTTACCGTAGTGAAAAACAGAGGCTCCTCAAAAGGCCTCTGTTTTTTTGTATTACACAGCTTAGCCAGTACACGGATAAATAAGTTGGATATGTGTGAATTATGCAACAGAACCAAAGAATTGTATAACATCAAGCAACAAGATATACCGTATTTTTATATAACCCAACATTCATGCTCACGCTAAAAATAAAAAAACATGGATAATAAAGAAATTGGATACTGGAACGAGAAAAAAGAAAAGCTCAAACAAAAATTCACAATCATCACGGATGAAGACTTATTTTTTCCCGAAGGTAAAGAAAAAGAGATGCTTGAAATGCTTGGCAATAAGTTGGGAAAAACAAAAGAAGAAGTGATTGAAATTATTGTATCCTTAAAATAAAAAACACACAGAAATTGGTCATTACAAGGAAAACACAAGGACCAATGATAATTATGAATTTGAAATGTATTTAATAAAATCAGCATAATGAAAAAAATAAATCTAACTTTTTTCCTTGTAATTTGTTTATATACAATAAGTAGCGCACAAGATTATAGTACCGGAATTGGTTTTAGAGGAGGCTATTTCAATGGGTTGACTATTAAACATTTTATTAGTTCAAGATCAGCAGTCGAAGGAATTTTCGATAGCAGATGGAGAGGATTCCAAGTTACCGGGCTGTATGAAGTCCATAACCAGGCTTTCAATCTCCAACGCTTGAAATGGTATTATGGTGTTGGTGGACATGTTGGCTTCTGGGACGGCAATTATGTTGATTGGGGAGATCTCGGTACAAATTATACCGTTGTGGGCATTGATGGAATCTTAGGGTTGGAATACAGTTTCAGAGAAATACCTATAAACATAGGAATTGACTGGAAACCATCCTTAAACATTATTGGCTATACAGGCTTTTGGGGAGATGGTTGGGCATTCTCCATTCGTTATATTTTTTAAAAGAAACAATCAGTTAAAAGCAATATGTATGAAAACCTACAATGATGAAAGCAACCCGTCGAACAAACCGATGAATGCCGAAAAGGAAGTCAATTCTCCAATGGATTCTAAAGAAAACAATCAGTCCGAATTTAACAAAGATAACAATGTAAGCAAAGAAAATATATCCAAAAATAAAGAGTCAAAGAAAAGGCGAGGAAAGAATGACGATTTTATTGATGACTGGAATATAAAGGCGTAGCATGCCAAGTAAGTTTTAATTATCAAAACAAAATATAAGATTTTAAATAAGATGAAAAAGAACGGAGAACATATAACCAACACGAATATGAGCCTTCAAGGCTACCCTATGTATCCTTCCAAAGAAGATCTTTATGCTCAAGATAACGAAGCAAAAGGGATTGACCCAGAGGATATTTCTAGAAACAAAGAGTCAACAAACAATGATGACATATTGGGCGGCGATTTGGATGTCCCTGGATCGGAGTTGGACGACAAACAAGAAAATATTGGCAGCGAAGATGAAGAAAATAATTATTACAGCTTGGGAGGTGACGACCATGACGACTTGGAAGAAGACAAAGGGGAAATCAATTAAAAAATAAATAATACTACAACCATGAAGAAAGTATTGATAGCATTAGATTTTGACCCCACCGCGCAAAAAGTAGCCGAAGCAGGCTATTTTTTGGCTAAAGCCATGAACGCGGAAGTAACATTGATACATGTGGTAGCCGATGTAACTTATTATTCGGACTATTCTGTGCTTGACACTTACCCTTCCACCGGCATTATGGGTATTCAAGGAATGGAAGCTGCACATTTATTCGACAATAGTTTGAAAGATGCCATGACCCGTTTCCTTGAAAAATCAAAAACTCACCTGGGTGATAAAGAGATAAAAACGATAGTTAAAGAAGGCGATTTTGGTAAAATCATATTAAAAACAGCGCAGGAAATGAAAGCAAATGTTATTGTTATGGGTTCGCACAGTAGGCGATGGTTGGAAAATATCATTATGGGAAGCGTTACCGAAGACGTATTGCGGCATACCACCATACCCCTTTTCATCGTCCCTACTAAAAAGAAATAACAAATTTATTTATGAAACAGGTATGGCAATTTATAACTTTAAAAAATAGACAGCAATGAAAGGAAATGAAAAATTACTGACCGTCTTAAATTCACTTTTGGCGGAAGAACTCACAGCTATAAACCAGTATATGGTACACTCTGAAATGTGTGAAAACTGGGGATACAACATTCTATACCTGGCTATTAGGAAACAGGCGATGGAAGAAATGAAGCATGCCGAGTGGCTTATTGAGAGAATTATATTTTTAGAAGGTTTACCAATTGTATCCAAGCTAAATGCCATGAAGATTGGGAAAACCGTTGCAGCGATGATAGGCAACGATAACAGCGACGAAGTTAAAGCTGTAATTAGTTATAACGAAGCAATCAAACTCGCACGTGAGGTTGACGATCAAGCCACGGTTGACCTACTTGCCAAAATACTAATCATGGAAGAAGATCATGTCGATTGGGCGGAAAAACAACAAGCTCAAATAGAGCAAATGGGTATAGAAAATTATTTGGTTAGCCAAGTCGGAAGTCAGGCAGGTTGAATACTTGATATCTAGGAACATGCTTATTATTTGAAATATCAAAACAACCGGGCTGATTATATAGATGCGTTCTGGAATATTGTAAACTGGCCGGAAGTGGCCATCAGATATGAAAATGGATTAATTCAATTAACTAAAAAATAAAAAATCATGGCTATAAAAAAAGTTTGGATAGAAGACGGTTGTACCGGATGTGGCATGTGCGAAGACTCTTGCCCCGCTGTTTTCTTAATGAAAGACACCGCAACCGTAATTGAAGGCGTAAACTATGCCGATTATGAAGACAAAATAAAGGAAGCTGCAGATAATTGCCCAGCAGAAGTTATAAAATACAGTGAGTAAATTCAATTTACACCCATGAAAAATCTAAAGACAACATATCTAGGCCTCGAAATAGAGAGCCCTATCATAGTGGGAGCATCCAACCTGATGACAGATTTGGATAAACTGAAAAAAGCAGAAGAGCTTGGGGCTGGAGCTGTAGTTTACAAATCCTTGTTTGAAGAACAAATACAGCTTGAACGATTCCAACTGGATGAGAAGCTTACCGAATTTAATGATATTCATGCAGAAATGCTCACCATGCACCCGAATATCAAATATGCCGGGCCGGATGAACATCTGTTGAATTTAAGAAAAGCGAAGGAAAGTATATCGATCCCCCTCATAGCCAGCCTTAATGCTATTAACCATGACACTTGGATTAAATATGCCAAGTTATTAGCCGAAACCGGAGTAGATGGAATTGAACTCAACTTTTACCAAGTTCCTTCCGATTTTGATAGAGGGGCAAAAGAGATAGAAGAACAACAAATTAACATTATAAAAGAAATTAAACAGAACATCTCAATACCTATTAGTGTAAAATTAAGCCCGGATTACACTAGTATACTGAATTTTGTAAAAAAGCTTGACTTGTCCGGTGTAAATTCAGTCGTTCTGTTTAATTCTTTTCTTCAACCCGATATTGATATTATGAGTGAGAAACATATTGATTCTATCAATTTTAGTAATGAAGGCGATTACAAAAAATCGTTGAGATATGCCGGGTTGTTATTTGAAAATATAAACGCGAATATATGTAGTAGCCAAGGCATATTTACCGGTGCCGATGTTGTCAAACTAATTCTTGCTGGGTGTTCTTGCGTACAAGTGGTAAGTACCTTATATAAAAACGGATTGCCTCAAATTGGAATCATTAAGCAAGAAATAGAAGACTGGATGGAAACTAAAAACTATAGCAGCATTGATGATTTTAGAGGCAAATTATCTAAAAAGAAACTCAATGATAATGCTTCCGCCTACAATAGAGGTCAATATGTTGATTTGCTAATAAATTCAGAAGAGATGTTTGCATCCTGCAAAGGGTAAAATTAACTATTTTTTTTATAGGGGGAGGAGCACTCCTTTGTCATTATCAATACTTCCTTTTGCAAAACAAAAAAGGTTCATGCGTTGTTTTAGAAACGAATACACAAGTTTAATGCAGAACGAATCAAATTGGCAAAAAAATAATTAACTAATAAAAAAAATCAACATGAGCTATTTATATTTAATAATACCTATCGTAATTATATTTATGATAGGTATAAAAATTGTAAGACCAACCCAGCGAGGTTTAATTGAACGGTTAGGAAAATACCACCATTATGCCAACCCCGGGTTCCATTGGATTATTCCTTTTATCGACCGTATATTTGTGGTAAATGTAACCGAACAAATGGTAAATGCCGACCCGCAGGAAATAATTACCAACGACAACCTGAATGCAAGCGTTGATGCCCAGGTTTATTTCCGGGTAAAAGCCAACGAAGAAAGTGTAAAAGGCTCAATCTACAATGTGAATAATTTTCAATGGCAGATAGTAAACCTTGCACGCACCACGCTGCGTAACATTATAGGCACGCTAACCTTGAAATCGGCCAACAGTGAACGAGGGAAAATTAATTCAGAACTATATAAAACCCTACACAACGAAACCCAAAGTTGGGGTATTGAAATTGTGCGTACAGAGTTGAAAGAAATTGATCCGCCAAGAGATGTGCAGGAAACCATGAATAAAGTGGTAAAAGCCGAAAATGAGAAAATAGCCGCCATTGACTCTGCCACCGCTGCCGAGACCGTTGCCGATGGAATAAAACGGGCAAAGATTAAAGAAGCCGAAGGCTACAAACAATCTAAAATACTACACGCGGAAGGTGAAGCCGAGGCCATTAAGTTGGTAAATGAAGCCGCCGATAAATATTTCACCGGAAATGCACAACTATTGCGGAAACTTGAAGCACTAGAAACATCGCTCGAAAACAATGCGAAAATTGTGGTGCCGACAGGAAGCGATTTAGTAAATATTATTGGAGAAATGGCCGGGGTAATACCACTGCTGAAAAAGAAAAAAGAAGATTAATGAGATAAAAAAGGCATGTGATAAACATGCTTTTTCTATTTCAGGCATTTTTTAATCAGGCTTTATTCTTTACAACAAAAAAACAAAAATCTTAATGAAAAAGTATTAAAACAATAAATATAAGTATTTTTTTGTAAAATGCTTATATTTATTGTTTTAAATATCATTCTTAGAATAAGAGAGTATGAAAAAAAATATAGATGCAAGAAAACCCGTTTACAGTTTTTTGCCTAAAAACATGGAAGGCTTCGATTCCTTGGCCGAACTTGCGTTGGATATGCAGTGGTCGTGGAATCATGGTGCCGATAAAATCTGGCTGCAACTTGATCTTGAATTATGGAATCTCACCCAAAATCCATGGGTAGTATTACAGACCGTATCAAGAGACAAATTTCAAAAGGAAATGTCCGACCCCGTCTTTCGTGAAAAAGTAAACACACTATTAGAAGCCAAAAAACGAGCCACAACTAATCCCGCCTGGTTTCAGCAAAATTATCCAACCCCACAACTTACCAGCGTAGCTTATTTTAGCATGGAATTCATGTTAAGTGAAGCGTTGCCTATTTATTCCGGTGGATTGGGTAATGTGGCCGGCGATCAGCTCAAGGCAGCCAGCGATTTGGGTGTGCCCATCGTTGGAATCGGCTTATTATACCAGCAAGGTTATTTCCGTCAGGAAATTAACAAAAATGGAGAACAGGAAGAGCTTTATCCATACAACGACCCCGGACAATTACCCATTTCACCCTTACGCCAATCCAATGGCGAATGGCTTCGGTTGGAAATTGTGCTGCCCGGTTATTCTGTGTGGTTGCGCGTATGGCAAGTGCAGGTAGGTCGAATCAAACTCTACCTCTTGGATAGCAACGATGCCGCTAACTTCCCCGTCCATCGGGGTATAACAAGCGAATTATATGGCGGAGGATCCGAACTTCGATTAAAACAAGAAATGGTGCTTGGCATTGGCGGATGGCGTTTGCTCAAAGCCCTTGGTATTGACGTGGAAGTTTGCCATCTCAACGAAGGGCATGCCGCGTTTGCCATATTGGAACGAGCATCTGATTTCATGAAAGAAACAGGTTTGGCTTTTGATGCCGCCCTGGTAGCTACCAGAGCCGGAAACCTTTTTACCACGCATACGGCTGTTACAGCCGGTTTCGATTGTTTCTCGCCATTGCTTATGGAACAATATCTTGGAGGATACGCTGGACGGAAACTTGGCATTACATTACCCCAGTTGTTGGCATTAGGGCGGAAGAACCCTTTCGATGAATCAGAAGATTTCAAGATGGCCTATCTGGCTATTCGAGGTAGTGGAGCCGTGAATGGAGTAAGTCGTCTGCATGGAACGGTAAGCCGACATATCTTTGAACCCCTGTTTCCTAAATGGCCCACGGATGAAGTGCCGGTAGGGCATATAACCAATGGCGTACACATGCCCACGTGGGATTCGAGAGATGCCGATAAGGTATGGACGGAATTCTGTGGTAAAGACAGATGGCGGGGGACGAGCAAAACTCTCGAACAGGATATTCGTTGTGCTCCCGATGAAAAACTTTGGAATTTGCGTATAAGTGCCAACAAAGCACTCATTGAATTTGCCCATCAATATTTTTCAAAACAATTAAGCAGTTCAGGTCATAACCCTGATATTGTGGAACAGGCAAAACATTTATTTGACCCCAATGTATTGACGCTGGGTTTTGCCAGGCGTTTTGCCACCTACAAGCGACCTAATCTGTTGCTACATGATAAGCAACGCCTGCTTCGATTATTAACCAATCCCAAGTTCCCGGTACAGCTTGTTATTTCAGGTAAAGCACATCCGGCGGATCAGGAAGGACAAGATTTAATTAAAGAATGGATACACTTTATTAGGCAAAATCTGGTGCATCCTCCCGTAATATTTCTAAGTGACTACGACATGCATATTTCCGGGCATTTGGTTCAGGGAGTTGATGTGTGGATTAACACACCGCGTCGCCCTTGGGAAGCCAGCGGAACAAGCGGCATGAAAGTACTCGTGAATGGCGGTATCAATATCTCCGAGCTCGATGGTTGGTGGGCGGAAGCTTACACACCCGAAGTAGGCTGGGCAATAGGCGATGGTAATGAACACGGCGACGACCCGGCCTGGGATGCCATCGAAGCCGAACAACTATATAGTTTACTGGAACAAGAGATTATACCTGAATTTTACAACCGGAATGAAAAAGGAATCCCCACCGCTTGGATTGCCCGGATGCGCGAAAGCATGGCACAGCTAACACCTCGTTTCTCTGCCGACAGATCCGTGCGCGAATATACCGAACAACATTACCTGCCTGCTGCAAAAGCGTATCTTGAACGCTCTGCCCATAAGGGGAAAATAGGAAAGCAAATTGCCGACTGGCAGCGATGTCTGGATGAAAACTGGAATTCAATGCATTTTGGAGAAATGAAGAGTGTCACGAATAACACGCAACACCAGTTCGAAGTACAGCTATTTTTCAATTTTGTTGATCCCGAAGCAATTCAAGTGCAGCTATTTGCCAATGGGCATGGAGGAGAGGCTCCAATTATTCAACCAATGATACGTGGAGAAAAAATTGAATGTGCAAACAACGGATACATTTACAAGGCCAAGGTGACATCAACCCGCCAGGCAACTGATTATACCGCAAGGGTAATACCCTTGTTCGATGGGGCTTCAGTACCACTTGAAATAAACCATATACTTTGGCAGCGGTGATTGTTAATCTTTGCAGACTTTTTTATTATCAATAAGGTCTGGAGCAAATAAAAATAACTCATTCCTAAATTTAACAAAATGAAAAATAAAAAAGAATTAATGCACGGACTCTACATAGAGTTGGTTAAACTGCAGAAGGAAATTATATCTTCAAAACTCAAATTACTCGTAATATTGGAAGGACGAGATGCCGCCGGTAAAGACGGAACTATAAAAACAATCATCAAACACCTAAGTCCCAGAGAAACTCGAATTGTAGCATTGGGCAAACCTTCGGACAGGGACAACCTTGAGTGGTATTTCCAGCGTTACACAACCCATTTGCCCATATCCGGCGAATTTGTACTGTTCAACCGAAGCTGGTATAACCGGGTTGGAGTGGAAAAAGTAATGAATTTCTGTACGGAAAAAGAATACAAATCTTTTTTTACAGAAGTGGAATTATTTGAAAAGATGCTCACCGATGCCGGTGTTATCATTCTGAAATATTATTTAGACATCAGCAAAAAAGAACAAGAAAAAAGGCTAAATGACCGACAGAATGACCCGTTAAAGCAATGGAAAATAAGCCCTATTGATAAGGAAGCTCAGAAGTATTGGGATGATTATTCCGAAGCCCGGGATGAAATGTTGTTGAAAACAAATTTTAAATATGCTCCCTGGTTTGTGGTCAATGCTGAAGAAAAGGACGAAGCCCACATCGCCCTTATTACACATCTGTTAGCACATTTAAAATATACGGATAAGGACGAAAAAATAGTATCAAATAATTCCGGATTGGTTTTTCCTGCAACAAAAGAAAATATAAAAGAAAAGCTTTTCTAATATAAAGAATCCTCGGGCTTGAGAAAGAATGCTAATAGCCGTTTATGGATTCCGATAGGCTGCGGGAAAGCCCTTTTTATTTTTCCTTTGGCATGCCGGATTTTTGATTCTATCAAAGACAAAAGATTAAGAGAGTAAACATATTGTCAACCAAATTATAATCTAAAAACATGGAAACTAAAAATAAAACATTATCGCAGGATATATTGCGAAAAATGAATGCTTACTGGCGTGCTGCCAACTATCTTTCTGTTGGTCAACTTTATCTTCACGACAATCCCTTGCTTCGGGAACCATTAAAACAGGCGCATGTTAAATCCATGCTGCTGGGCCATTGGGGCACAACGCCCGGACAGAATTTTATCTATGTACATCTGAACCGGGTTATCAAAATGTTCGATTTGGATATGATTTATATTTCCGGCCCCGGTCATGGTGGCCCTGCATTAGTGGGCAATACCTACCTGGAAGGAACTTATAGCGAGGTTTATCCCACCATAACTCCCGATGAGGCCGGACTAAAAAAACTATTTACACAATTCTCCTTTCCCGGAGGCATTCCCAGTCATGTATCGCCGGAGTGTCCCGGTTCTATTCACGAAGGTGGCGAATTGGGCTATTCCTTGAGCCATGCCTTCGGGGCGGCTTTTGATAACCCGGAACTAATTGTGGCTTGTGTTATAGGCGATGGCGAAGCGGAAACAGGGCCATTGGCAACCGCATGGCATTCCAATAAATTTTTGAATCCGGTTACCGATGGAGCCGTGCTCCCCATATTGCACCTCAACGGGTATAAAATAGCAAACCCTACCGTGCTGGCTCGTATTTCGCGTAGAGAACTGGAGCAATTACTCTATGGCTACGGCTGGACTCCCTATTTTGTGGAAGGCGACGACCCCGAAAAAATGCATCAGTTGATGGCCGCGACGGTAGAAAGAGTAATCGTGGAAATAAAACAAATACAAGCCAATGCCCGAGAAAATAAAAATGCAATACGACCACGTTGGCCGATGATTGTACTCAACTCGCCCAAAGGTTGGACGGGGCCCAAAGAAGTAGACGGAGTACCCAATGAAGGCACTTTTCGTGCACATCAAATCCCTTTATTGGTAGATTCCGATCATCCCACACATCTTGAGCTCCTTGAAAAGTGGATGAAAAGCTATAAGCCCGAAGAACTGTTTGACCAAAACGGTAGGCTTATGCCCGAACTGCAAGAACTGGCTCCAACGGGCAACAGACGCATGGGTGCAAATCCAAATGCCAACGGTGGATTGCTGTTGCAAGACCTCGTTATGCCCGACTTTAGAGACCACGCGATAGAGGTGCCTTCACCCGGAGCCGTTGAGGCTGCTGATACGCACGAACTGGGCGAATTTCTTCGTGATGTGATTACCCTTAACAAGGAGCAACGAAATTTTAGAATTTTTGGACCGGATGAAACACTGTCCAATCGCTTAAATGCTGTTTTTGAAGTAACCGACCGCCAATGGGATGCCGACACAAAACCTAACGACGAATTTTTGGCAACCGAGGGTAGGGTAATGGAAATGTTGAGCGAACACCAATGCGAAGGTTGGCTGGAAGGATATTTGCTTACCGGAAGGCATGGCCTGTTTAATTGCTACGAGGCATTTATCCACATCATCGATTCCATGTTTAACCAACACGCCAAATGGCTGAAAGTGTCAGCCGAACTGCCGTGGCGAAAAAAAATAGCCTCACTCAATTATTTATTGGCTTCCCACGTGTGGCAGCAGGCACATAATGGTTTCACTCATCAAGATCCGGGTTTTTTGGATCATGTGGTAAACAAAAAAGCTTCCGTGGTGCGGGTCTATCTTCCTCCGGATGCCAACTGCCTGTTATCCGTGTGGGATCATTGCCTCCGTAGCAGGCATTACGTGAATGTAGTAATTGCAGGTAAATATCAGGCTCCACAATGGTTGACCATAGATGAGGCTATAGAGCATTGCACCAAAGGAATTGGCGTGTGGCCTTGGGCTAGCAACGATAACGGCTCTGAACCCGATGTGGTGATGGCTTGTTGTGGCGACGTGCCCACGCTCGAAACGCTGGCTGCCGTTTCCATCCTTCGCCAGCACTTGCCGAAGTTAAAAATCAGGGTGGTCAACGTGGTGGATTTGATGAAGCTACAACCACAAGTCGAACATCCGCATGGACTGAGTGACGAAGATTTTGATGTTTTATTTACCAAAGACAAACCCATCGTGTTTGCCTTCCACGGCTATCCGTGGTTGATTCATCGGTTAACCTATCGGCGCACCAATCACGAAAACATGCATGTGCGTGGTTACAAAGAAGAAGGTACGATTACCACTTATTTTGATATGACTGTTTTAAATGATTTGGACAGGTTCCATTTGGTGCAGGATGTGATAAATCGCTTACCGAAGTTAGGAGATAAAGAAGCATCGTTAAAACAACTGATGGTTGATAAACTAATTGAGCATAAACGGTATATCAATGCTTATGGACTGGATATGCCGGAAATTCTTAATTGGAAATGGAATCAGGATTACAAATTATAAGCCGAATTATTAAAAATAGAACGAATGAAAAGAAACAGACATCATCGCGCGGAAACACAAAGTCGAATCAAGAGTTATCTGAACCCAAAGTTTAACTGGCGACGGATACATCATAGTTGGATATTTTGGGTTTTCTTAGTGTTGATGCTTGGTTGCATTGGCTATTATATCCTAAGTGTTGACTTTTCATTCGCGCCCCGAAAGTAATTGCACCCGACATATTTTTAATTCCATTGAATTCGATGGAATTAAATTCCGAATCTTTAAAGCGTGCAAATATTTTCAACAACAAAAATCTTCTTTGCAGGGAAGTAACGACAAAAGACATAAATCATTTGGCGATATGTGAATAATGTAACTTTTTCACAATATTCTGTAACGGCTATCGGCACAAATACGGGTAATTTTATAGGGTTTCCACAGAGCAACCTCTCCACAATTTGGTTAGAGATTGCAGAACCGATGAAATAAATAATTCATTTATGGCATTTTACAAACAACAGATTGATGAGGTTGTACATCAGTTGGAGAGTAATAGTACCAACGGATTAAACGAAAGAGCCGTTAAATCAGCCCGGCAAAAGTATGACCGAAATGTGTTGAAAGCAACCAATTCAATACACGCGTTTAAAATTCTTCTTCGTCAATTTACTAGTCCGCTTGTATTAATTCTGATTGTAGCTTCCGCTGTATCGTATTATTTAGCTCAGTATAGGGATGCATCTATCCTGTTGGTAATCGTTGTGCTGAATGCCCTGATCGGTTTTTATCAGGAATGGAAATCGGAAAATATTCTGGCTTCGCTTCGGAGCCTGGTGGTGGATAAATGTAACGTGATTCGGGACGGGAAGTTGATTGAAATTCCGGTGGAGGAGCTTGTGCCAGGTGATGTGGTAAAGCTAAACGAAGGTGATGGCATCCCTGCCGACATACGACTAATTACCTCGAACAATTACGCGGCCAACGAATTTATATTGACAGGGGAGTCCTTGCCAGCAAACAAAGACCATTTATTTACCACGGATAAAACCCTGCCTTTTGCT
This sequence comes from Paludibacteraceae bacterium, assembly GCA_031292565.1. Taxonomy (GTDB): domain Bacteria; phylum Bacteroidota; class Bacteroidia; order Bacteroidales; family Paludibacteraceae; genus JAFGVL01. The sequence goes on along the minus strand of JARLGW010000010.1, from coordinate 170,132 downwards.
GAAATTAAAAACTGCGTTTACATGGGTACCACCGTGGCAAGAGGCGAAGCAACAGGCATTGTGTATGCCACCGGAATACAAACCGAGATAGGTAAAATAAGCACTACTTCCGAAAAAATTAAACCCGTTGATGCTCCGATACAGGTAGAAATAGCCAATGTAGCCAAAAAGCTAACGTATGCCACCATTGTTATAGCAGCAGTGCTTTTTACCATTCGTTTATTCATGCAGGATACCGTTGCTCTAGCACTCGTGTTCTCGGTAAGCGTTGCGGCGGCTATGGTGCCCGAAGGCTTACCTGCCGAAATTTCCATGGCGCTGGCACTGGCAGTGGGTCGTTTGGCAAAACGAAAAGCCATTGTGAAAAAAATTGCCTCTGCTCAAACATTGGGTTCGGCTACCGTTATAGCGTCGGATAAAACAGGTACCATTACCAGAAACGAAATGACCATTACGGGCTGTTATTTCAGTATGAAATCATTCATGGTGGATGGCTTGGGCTATAATCCGGCAGGTGATATTAAGGATGAACAAGGTGCCACGTTGCAAAAAAATTCGTTGGGCGATTTGAAAATTTTCTTCCTGTCAGGTTTTCTATCCTCCAAGGGTAAACTTGGAGCTCCCGATAAAAATCATCACGACTGGTATTCTATCGGCGATCCCACCGAAACATCTTTCGCCACCTTGGCCATGAAAGCGGGATTCAAATTAGATGAAATTGAAAAAGAATATCCCTCGGTAAAAGTGTTTAGTTTCGATTCCTTTCGCAAAAGAGCCACCATTATTCGTTCGCACAACAACAAAGTTATCTCTTTTGTAAAAGGTTCCATTGAATCCATTTTATCCATTTCAACAAAATCGGATGTAAACGGAACGATAACAGAACTCACCGAGGCACAAAAAAAAGAAATTCTGGCTTCGTCGGCCACCTTCTCGGAAAAAGCCTTGCGTGTGATTGCCATTGGGTACAAAGACTTGGATAGTAAAGCCGAATACTCGCTGGATGATGCTGAAAAAGATATAACCTTTGCCGGATTCGTTACCATGTTCGATCCGCCGCACAAGGAAGTAAAAGCTGCTATTGAGACCGTGTTCAAAGCACACCTAAAGGTGTTTATGATAACCGGCGACAATGAAGTAACAGCCAAAGCCATCTCTCAAAACATTGGTTTGATGAATGAAGGTGATGCCTATCCAACGGTAATAAAAGGTGCCGATTTAGCATCTACCACCGACGATCAGCTCAAAGAAATTTTTAAAAATAGAGCGGTGATATTTTCAAGAGTGTCGCCAGATGACAAATTCAGAATCGTGGATTTGCTTATGAAGGAGGGCGAAATAGTAGCCGTAACCGGCGATGGTGTAAACGACACCCTCAGTTTAAAACGAGCTGATATTGGCGTTGCCATGGGCAAGAATGGATCCAAGGTGGCACAGGAAGCAGCAAATATGATTTTGCTGGACGATAATTTTGCTACCATTGTGGTGGCGGTAAAAGAAGGCAGAACCATATTCAGAAACCTGGAGAAAACAATCAAAACAAACCTGTCGTCCAACATCGCGGAACTCACCTGCGTGTTATTCGGATTTACCGGAATTTTCTTTGGAGTACCTATTTCCATATTAGCGGTTCAAATTTTATTGATAGACATCGTGGGAGAGCTGTTTCCGCTCATTATGCTTACGTATGACCCGCCCGAAAAAAGTATGATGGTGGATCCGCCACGTAATCCGAAAGACAAAATATTAACTAAAGAAGTCATGAAAAGTATTGTCTTTTCCGGTACCGTTGTGGGCTTGTTTGCCTATGTAGCTTTTCTTATTTCGTATTTAAGTCAGCACCAGTACGAAAGGGCAATCACCATTACATTTGTTTCGGTCACTTTCGGTCAATATGCCAATCTGCTTTCCCGCCGAACTTATGGAAACGCGTTGGGTAAATATTTATTCTCAAACAAGCATCTGCTTTGGGCGTTTGCCTTTTCTATTTCCTGCCTACTGCTTATCGTGTATGTGCCCGTTCTCAATCTTTATTTTCACACGGCACCATTGCATGTGTTGGATTGGATTCTCCCCATTGCCGCTTTTGCTATTAGTCTGTTAATCTACGAACTTTTGAAAAAAAGAAAACCTAAAGTATAACAAACTATAGCCGTATTTCTCATTCCGGTAAACCTGTGAATGATATAACTTTTCCCCGAAATTATACAACAGATGTTTAATTAAATACAGTAACCTTTACTATGCCGAAACTTAATTTAATGGCAAAAAAGAAGCCCTTCTAAAATAGGTTTGAGATAAACCGGCATTATGAACATATACTAAAAACAGACTGCGCTGTTACTGTATTCATCCTTTTATGTGTAGAATTTAGTTTATGTGGTATTTTATCATCAAATTTGTAAGGACAGAATCGTGTATGTTTGTTTATAGAATAGGGAACACTCATTCAAGAACGGCTTCTGCATGATTTAATACAATATAAATTCAGCATTAAGCACATGCTGGAAACATCAAACACATGAAATCAAAAGAAAAAATTGCTGAGGTAGGAGCTGTTTTATTTCCCGTCGTTTGTATAGGTGCATCCGCCGGTGGGCTCGAAGCCTTGGAGCAATTTCTTACCCATGTGCCGGAAAATAGCGGCATGGCCTATATCGTTATCCAACATCTGGATCCCAATCAAAAAGGCATGCTACCAGAACTACTTCAGCGCGTTTCCCCAATGGAGGTGTTTCAGGTAAACGATGGCATGGCTGTACAGGCAAACCGCGTGTATGTGATTCCACCAAACAATAGTATGTCCATCTCAAAAGGTCGCCTTCATTTGTCCGATCCCATTGAAATAAGAGGCCTGCGTTTGCCTATAGATTTCTTTTTACGTTCGCTAGCCGATGATTGTAAAGAACAGGCCGTGGGGGTTATTCTTTCGGGCATGGGTTCCGATGGCAGTGCCGGAGTGCGTGCTATTAGAGAACAAAACGGTATCGTGATGGTACAGGAACCCACCACGGCTAAATTTGACAGTATGCCTCGCAACGCTATTGATTCGGTGGCGGTTGATATTGTGGCTTCGGCAAATGAATTACCCCTCAAGCTGGTTGACTTCATTAAACATCTTCCAACCGCTAAATTGGATGTAGAAATAGCTACCCAGGACAAAACGGCACTTGGCAAAATAATTGTATTGCTCCGGGCTCATACGAGCAACGACTTTACCTTGTATAAAAAAAATACTATGTACCGTCGCATTGAAAGACGCATGAGCATCCATAAGATAGATAAAATGCCTGCCTATGTAGGCTTTTTGCAAGAAAACCCTAAAGAAATTGACATTCTTTTCAAAGAGTTATTAATAGGCGTAACCAATTTTTTTCGCGATCCTCTTGTTTGGGAGAAATTGAAAGAAACCATTATTCCCGCTATCATTACCAATCAAGAATCAGGCTCCATCTTACGGGCTTGGGTTCCCGGCTGTTCTACGGGCGAAGAAGCTTATTCGTTAGCCATCATTTTTAAAGAAGTATTGGAGCAAGTAAACCCGCATGGAGGCATTTCGTTGCAAATATTTGCTACCGATCTAGACAATGAAGCTATAGAAACCGCTCGCAAAGGCATGTTTCCCCTCAATATCACTTCCGATGTTTCGCCTACCCGGCTAGCTCGTTTTTTCAATACAACGGACGAAGGTTATCAAGTAAATGCAGAGATACGTGAGATGATAATTTTTGCGCAGCATAACATTATCATGCATCCGCCATTTACCAAATTAGATATTCTTTCTTGTCGCAATTTGCTTATTTATATGGATACTGAATTGCAGAAGAAATTGCTCGGTTTGTTTTATTATAGCATTAACCCCGAAGGAATCATGCTGCTTGGTAGTTCGGAATCGTTAGGCGTACAAAGTCATCTCTTTACACCCGTGGATGCCAAATTAAAAATATACAAACGCTCCATCATTCCGATGAAGCATGATTTATTAAATTTTCCTTCCTCTTTTTCTCGAAGCGAAAATATGGGAATAGAGAAACAAATACAGATTAAACCGCCACAAAACATTGAGATGCTGGCCGACCAATTGCTGTTGCAGCAGTTTTCACCTCCTGGTGTTTTGGTAAACGAAAATGGTGACATTATTTACATCAGCGGGCCCACGGGGAAATACCTTGAACCCGCGGTGGGAAAGGCAAACCTGAATATCTTCGCCATGCTCCGCGAAGGGTTGCGCCAGCAGTTCCCGATGGCTTTTCACAAAGCTATATCAACGAAAGAAACCGTGGTTCTGAACAACCTCAAAGTAGAGACAAATGGGGGCATAAAAACCATACAGATCACGATTCATGGACTTGATAAACCGGAACCTTTGAACGGCATGGTGATGATAATTTTTAATGATGTGCCGGAACCCGTACAAGTAAAAAAACAAACTAAAAACGGGAAGAAAACCTTAGAGAGCATCAAACAATCGGAGTTGGAAAAGGAGTTGCAACAAGCACATGAAGAGATGCAAAACACACTCGAAGAAATGCAAACTTCGCAGGAAGAACTCAAATCGGCCAACGAAGAGTTACAATCCACGAATGAAGAATTGCAATCCACTAACGAAGAGCTTACCAGTTCCAAAGAAGAAATGCAAAGCCTGAATGAAGAACTACAAACGGTAAATTCCGAATTACAATCGAAGGTTGACGATTTTTCGAGGGTGAACAATGATATGAAAAACCTGTTGAACAGTACCGATATAGCTACTTTATTTTTGGATAAGGAATTGAATATACGCAGGTATACCAACGAAGCTACCAAAATTTTCAAACTGATAAAAAGTGACATTGGCCGACCGTTTACCGATTTGGTCTCCGATCTTGAATATCCTGACTTGGCGGCTGATGCCCTGAAAGTTTTAAAGACACTGGCATTTATCCAAAAACAAATTCCGACCAAAGACGGGCGATGGTTCTCTGTTCGTGTAATGCCTTATCGCACTTTCGACGACAGAATAGACGGATTGGTAATTACATTTATCAATGACTCCGACCTCAAAAAACTGGAAACTGAATTACAGGAAAAAGAATGGATGCACCGTTTGATACTAAAAGCTTCCTCCGATATTATTGTTAAAGTTTCGGGCGAATGGAACATTTTGGAATTTAACCCGGCAGCCGAAAAATTCTTTGGAAAAAAGCATAAAGAAGTGCTAAACCAGAATTACATCCGGCTATTTATTCCCGAATCAGTTCAAGAAAAGACTGAAAAAGAGCTAAAAGAACTGTTGCACGGCGGGCTAGATTCCCACTATAAAATGGAAGTAATAACTGCCAGCGGAAATTCGTCCACGATTGATTGTTCCGTAAATATTCAACCCAACAGCATTAAAACAGGATCAGAAATGATTCTCATCATTAAAAACACAACGAACCATGAATAAAGAAGAACTTGATTTCACCGATGCCCGCATGCTTCGCGTAAAAGCAGAAGAAAAGCTAACCGAGAAGAAACATAAGACAGGTATTACAGAGGGCGAAACGGATATAAAAAAACTGTTGCACGAACTCCAAGTACATCAGATAGAACTCGAAATGCAAAACGAAGAGCTGCGTCGTGCGTATGAAATTACAGAATCAGCGTTGAAGCGGTACACCATGTTGTACGATTTTGCCCCGATGGGCTATTTTACCATCACACCCGAAGGCTCTATCCGTGAACTTAATTTTACGGGTGCCGAGATACTAAAGGATCGTAAATATAGCTTAATAGACAGTAACTTGAAGCTATATATTTCCAAAGATACACTCCCGGCCTTTAATACGTTTCTTACTAAGGTTTTTGTAAGTAATACAAAAGAATCATGCAAAGTAAAACTGGAATCGGAAAACAATACCACAACCTCTGTTTACATGGAAGGTATCGTGGTAGGCGACGATCGGCAATGCCTTTTATCAATGCTGGTTATTGTCGCTAAATGACATAGAACCCATCGGGCGGAAAAAATAACTTCATATAATATCAGAAAAACATCGGGCTTACAGCTCGTTCGCATTCTACATAAAAAGAACCCGGCATGTTGCTTTGGGCTTGACTCCTAGCGGATATACTTAACTCCATCCATAATAATTAAGTCGTCGAAGAAGTTTTTTACTCAAAAACATATTCTTTGTTGAGCTAATCTCATCCTTGTTTATTCCTGTTTTTTTCAATCTGAAAAATCAAACAAAACGGCTTCCCAATCATGTGTGAATGATGTAACTCTTTACGTAAATTCTATAAAGATTATCTGCTCAAATATCCTCAACTTACGTCTTTGAAAATTAGTTGTTTACATCCTGAAAATTGGTTGTTAAAATAAAAAAACAAAAAGACATTATATCGGATAAGGAAACTCTGTGTTTATCAGTGAAGTTTTTTGTACTTATTTTTTTATGCTCAGGTAATTATGAAATGCTTCCCCGAACTGAGAAAATTCAGAGTCCTTATTCGATATAAACCTCATAAACTAAAATTAAAACAGGTACACATGAAAAATCTTCAAAACAAAACCGTGTTCATTACCGGAGGTTTATCCGGCATAGGCAAAGCGTGCGCCATTGCAGCTGCAAAAGAAGGAGCCAACCTGGCTATTGCCGATAGAGAAACGGCAACAAACATTGCAACCATGGACGAACTGAAAGAGCTACAACCCAACGCCATTTTTATAGAATGTAATGTAGTTGTTTTTGCTCAGGTGAAAGCTGCCATAGAAAAAACAGTAAGCACCTTCGGTACACTGGATGTAGCACTCAACAATGCAGGCATTGGCGGAAAACCGAGCAAAATAGGCGACATGGAAGAAATTGATTGGCTAAAAGTAATAGGCATAGATTTAACCGGAATATTCAACTGCATGAAGCACGAACTAGCCCAAATGGCAAAACAACAAAAGGGGGTGATTATAAATATATCATCCATTTCAGGCGAAGTAGGCTTTGCCCGATCAGCCCATTATGTGGCGGCAAAGCATGGCATTATAGGCCTGTCGCAAACCGCCGCGCTCGAATATGCTACCGAAGGCATACGGGTGAATGTGATTTGCCCCGGATTTATAGAAACCCCGCTTCTTAATAAATTAGACCTCAATAATTGTCCCGATTTAAAGCAACATATATTGGATGCGCACCCCATGCATCGCCTGGGTAAACCGGATGAAATTGCCTGCGGATTTATTTTTCTGGCTTCTGATGACAGTTCTTTTGTAACAGGAACTACACTCAATATAGATGGTGGTTATTTGGCACAATAATTACTAAAAAGATCAACCTTTTAAATCCATGAATTGTTATTGTTCTATATGAATTAAAAGAATCAATTATCATGAAAACGTATAAATTATTTACCCCCGCTAATGTTGGAGATCTTGAGTTGAAGAACCATATAGTAATGGCACCCATGACCAGAAGCCGTGCCATCGGAAATGTGCCAAATGAGTTGATGGCAGAATATTACAAACAGCGTGCAAGTGCCGGTTTAATCATTACCGAAGGAACATCACCCTCAGTAAACGGACTTGGCTATGCCCGCATACCCGGCATGTTTAGCAAAGAACAAATAGAAGGCTGGCGGAAAACCACTTCGGCAGTACATCAAGCCGGAGGAAAAATAATAGTTCAACTGATGCATACCGGAAGAATAGGCCATCCGCTCAACATGCCCCAAGGAGCACAACTAATGGCACCTTCGGCAGTAAAAGCCGCAGGACAAATGTTTACGGATGCCAAGCAAATGCAAGATTTCCCGATACCCAAGGAAATGACCGCCGAAGACATTATAAATACAAGAGCCGAATATGTTGACGCGGCAAAAAATGCCATAGAAGCAGGATTTGACGGGGTGGAACTACATGGGGCAAACGGCTATTTGTTGGAACAATTTCTTTCTCCAGTCAGCAATATTCGCACGGATAGTCACGGTGGTAGCATTGAAAAAAGAAGCCGGTTTGTATTTGAAGTAGTAAGTGCGGTGGCCAACGCGATAGGTAAAGACAAAACAGGTATCCGACTTTCACCTTACGGTGTGGTTAGCGACATGCCCCATTACCCGGAGATAGATGCCACGTACAAATACCTGTCGGAACAGCTTAACAACCTGGGTATTGCCTATATTCATTTGGTAGATCATTCTGCCATGGGAGCTCCCGCCGTACCGTTGGAAATAAAACAAGCCATTCGGCATAATTTCAAAAATACGCTTATTCTCTCAGGAGGTTATGACAAAGAAAGAGCAGAGGCTGATATACAAAGCGGGCGAGCCGACCTTATTGCTTTTGGTCGTCCATTTATCAATAATCCCGATTTAGTGGAACGGATGGAAAACGATTGGCCTTTATCCGAAGACCTCAAGATGGATTTGTTCTATTCTCCTGGAGAAAAAGGATATACTGACTATCCATTTCATAAAGACTAATAAATAGCACTCAATACGCAGAAAATGAACTTTTTAGATTACTATAAAATTTTAGGGATTAACAAATCGGCAACACCGGTGGAAATTAAGAATGCTTATCGGAAATTAGCCCGTAAGTATCATCCCGATTTGAATCCGAACAACGCGGAGGCAAAAATGAATTTTCAGCAGATTAATGAAGCCAATGCGGTATTGAGTGATCCTGATAAACGCAAAAAATACGACCAATACGGAAAGGATTGGGAACATGCTGCCGAATTTGAGAAACAAAAACAACAACAGGAACAATCGTTTAATGACCGTAGGGAAAGCTATGCCGGACAGCAACCAGAAAGCGATTTCTCCAGCTTCTTTGAGTCAATGTTTGGTGGAGCAGCAAGCCCGGGGAGAGGTAGGCAATCAAAATTTAGAGGGGAAGATTATAATTCGCAATTACAACTCAACCTCATCGACGCGTATAAAACCCATAAACAGGAATTAACGGTAAACGGACAAAATATACGGATTACCATTCCTGCCGGCATTGAGAACGGACAAACCATAAAAATAGCCGGACATGGAGGCGTTGGCGCAAATGGCGGACCTAATGGCGATTTATATATCACTTTTGCCATTGCCCCTCATCCCGTGTTCAAACGAATGGGCGACAACCTATACGCCACGGTGGATCTGGATTTATATACCGCTGTGTTGGGCGGCGAAATTGTGGTAAACACCCTGAATGGAAAAGTAAAACTGAAAGTGGCTCCCGAAACACAAAATGGGAGTAAGGTAAAATTAAAAGACAAAGGCTTCCCTGTGTATAAAAACGAAGGAAAATTTGGCGATTTATACATTACCTATGTAGTTAAGATTCCTACCAACTTAACCGATAAGCAAAAAACATTATTCACCGAATTGTCTAAATCATAAATGCAGATGAAATCAGTTCAACCAAAAAATTTAATAGCCGTAGATGAGTTCTGCTTCAACAATAATGTTGAAACTTCATTTATTAGTTTGCTGGAGCAAAACGGTCTGATTGAGATTTCTATTATTGAAGAAACAAAATTTATTGAAGCCGATCAACTCCGGGAATTAGAGAGAATGGTTCGGTTCTATTACGAATTAAACATCAACCTGGAAGGGATAGAAACAATTACTCATTTATTGCAACGAATAGACACCCTGCAACAAGAATTGATTACACTCAAAAACAAGATCAGTTTTTACGAATAAACAAGGAATATTGTAACACTTCTCTATAATTGTGTAACACATTAGTATTCAAAATAACCGACCTTTATCTATTATTTACTAAGGTGAATATTACACTAAAAATAGACAAAATGAAAACAATTAATTATCTTATTTTATTGGCATTCCTAGCCACATTCGGTTCCTGCGCCACGAATGCAAAATTCTCCATTTCACCCATAACGCCTGCGGCTGAGGGTGTAGCAAAAATAACAAAAGACAAGAATAAAAATTATGTAATGGAAATAACCGTGAAGTATTTCGCGAATCCTGATCGGCTTACACCCCCCCGTCAGCATTATGTGGTTTGGATATCCACGGATAAAGATAAGGCTATTAATGTAGGCATGCTAGTAAGCAATAAAAGCAATAAATCATATTTAAAAGCCGTAAGTGCATCAAAGCCCATTCAAATTTTTGTAACTGCCGAAGACGTGGGTGATGTATCCTATCCCGGAAATGAAGAGATATTTCACACAAAACCGTTGAATCTTAGATAAAAAAAATAACATATTGCATTACTAACCTAAATAATTTGTTGTATCGATTTTTTTGCAAGTGCAGAAAAATCGATATTGCATTATATTATAAACCATTTCACACACAAGTAGCCACAACTCCACAGAAAAGAAAAAAATAGCGGAAAAAGCAAGAGAAATAAACTCGTCATTTTTGATTAGATTCCAAGGTGTTATCAATAACATGATATCAAAGGTAATATTAGCCCCACCGAAATATTCAATTAACCTAAGCGTTTGCATGTTCAATTGTATGGTGCCAATACGTTCCTCATCCGAGAGTAGCTGTACTTTTAGCTCTGAGCGCATTGTTAACCGTGTCGCCGGTAGCCTTGTCCATCCGGCAATTGAATTATCAATAAAAAATTTACTTACATTTACAAATGTATTTTAATTTACGAAATATTTATTTGACTTATTTCAAATAAAATATAAAAAACCATAAGATCTATTTTTAGCAATGAGATTTATCTAAACTTATAACAGGTTTTTAGATTTTTGACTTCCCAATTTTTGCGGCATAAAGACTTAAAACGACAATTATAATCTAGAGATAGTGCTTCAAATTCCTTTCCATTTTGGCTACAATTGAGATGTAAGCATTTATGGAAAACTCCATAGGTGCTTACATCTCAATTATAGTTTTCCGGTAAAAACATTTCCATTAATAAAAACATAACCAGGTAAACCAATATGAACCTGAATAAATACCCATTTGATATCTATCCCGGTATCGTTGCTCAATTCTTCGGCTATTACTTGCATAATAATGGCTACCTGATCTGATTTAAACTGGGTGTTTACATATAAATCTACAAACACGGGAATCTCTTCCTGTTTTGGGTCAAATTGGGTGTGTGATTCCAGTTTGTGCACCACGCAATCATTTGTTTGCCATATACAGGTGGCCATGTTGGGAGGCATTAATTTATCCTTTTGATAGTCACAATTATATAACTTGTTTTCAATGTTTTTCATTATCGCTGCTTTGTCCAACGAATTGAGTAGGGTTGAGATTTTTATAAATGGCATAATGTTAGTTTTTAAATGAATAAAATATTTTTTGAATAATAAGGATTCAATTAAGCATTTACCTATTGTATTTGTGTTCTTCAAAGCTATTGGCTCTGTCGATCAAGAAATTCTTGCTTAGTTAATTCTCCAACTTTTGTCTTTGGCTTTTTAGACCACTTTGGTTTTTTAGGAGTCTTTTGTCTGTCTGCATAATAGCCAGTGTAAGTTTCATAAGCTTCATTATTTGCCCTAACATTATTCAAATCTGACTCAATAGTAACAGGAGGAAGAATATGTTTTCCTAGAGCTCCCGTATTTGGATCCCAGTCTCGTATTTCACAATCAAATTCCGCTTTGGCTTCACTAATGTCTGGTTTTGCATCAACTTCAACCTTATAATATATCGGTCTTTTTTTCCAAATTAATTCCTTTGCGGCATTCTCAACATAGCCTAGATGATCACTATTAGCGGCCTTTGTAATAGGATATAAATTGTAGTTCATAGCTTCTCCTCCCAAATTGTCATTCCATAAATGTCCTTTAACAAGATCACCACCTGTAATTCCCCATTTTTTTCGAATAGCACTCATCATGTCATCTTGTGATGTGTTTAAGTTTGCACTCTGCCCTTGCCTCATATCTGTAGGATCAAGGCCTACTTCCATTATCTCTCCAACATTGATTTTTCCAGAACCAAAATTATATGTCTGATCCTTTTGTGTGTAAACTTTACTCTTAAGTTGTATTGATTTGTTGTGTTTTTCTGTTTTTGGGATGAGTTGCTGTTCCTTTGTGGTATAATTATTAGCTATAGTTTGTAGTTGAGCAGATTGTTTAGCTTCTGGCCTATTATCAACAACCCCCAATATTGGTTTCTCATTATTTTTCTTTTGAGTGAGAGAATTGGCAACAGCCCGGCTTTTATTCCCTTTTGGTTTTTCTATTTTTGTGTACATAATGTTGTCATTTTAAAGTAAAACTTTATAACCTACTCGCTTTTGCTCCCATAACATCAGCTTCGTGCTCCAACCCCGGGTTGTCGTTCACGGGTATTCCGGCTACGGTGGTGGTGGGCTGTACGCGTCCTTGCTTTTGTTGTGCTACATGCCAGGCTTCATGCCCCACATGTTTTTCCTGCCCGGGAGCTACATGAATATCGGTACCCTGGGTGTAGGCATGGGCTTGTACGCTGGCCGGTTTGGCCGAGTTGTAGTGCACATGTACATCGCTCATGTCTAAGCCCGACAGTTGTTCCATCCCCACTTTCAGGTTGTCGGGCATGCCGGTTTTGTTTTCCACCCGTTGGGTAATGGCTTTCGCCTGCCCGGGCAGTTTTTCTTCATCGTCTTCGCCTTTTTTTCGTTGAATGGCTTTTTGCTGGGTCAATTCTTTGGCATCTGTCCCTGATATTTTGGCTTGAAAGGAGCCTGTTATTGATTTGTTGTCACTTTCTTTTGCTGTGGCATCGTTGTCAATTTCTCTTTGTATAGCTACCCATTTGGGTTGCATTAGTTTTTCGTCTTCCTCCGGTTTTTTCTCTCGCTGGGCAGTACCAAACATAGTATCTAGCTTTTTTTGCTGCTGGGTAACCATCGGACTGTTTGCAATGGCACCGACCGTGGGTGGTAATATGCCGTAGCCTTGTGCTACTCCCGATTTTTTACTGCTCATTTCGGCAGTATTGGTATGGTTTATCGGGGATGCTTTTTTTTGTCTTACCGTTTTTTTCATACTGTTTATTATTTTAGGTTATCGCCATTGTACATATATCACGTTGTTCATCCACGGGTATTTGATGGTGGTGTAGCTCCACGGAAGCTGGTCGAGTAGCATGTCATAAGCCCGGCTTTCCACCTGTAGGTGCCACTGTCCGTCGCGTAATTGCAGGCTCCCTTCACGTTGTAAGAAAGATTCCTGAAACCCTTTTATCGAAGTGTTGCCAATAACTTTCCAGTTTTGTATCATAGCCTCCAATAGTTGCTGAATGGTTTCCGCCTCTTTGGGGCTGATTTCAATACTACGTATGATAGGTATGCCGGTAGGTATGCCGCATAAAATCTTATTTAGCAAGAGCATAAATTCAGGCAACACCGTTTGTTCATTTACCATGTATTGCAGCAAATGGATAGCTCGTTCGGCAGTCTCACGGTTTTTAAACGCCCCGTTTTCGGTCAGTTCAAATCGTTTGAACAGTTCGGGTAGGTAAGGGGCTGCCAGCACCAGCCCGGCATTGCGGATATAGATGGTTTCGCCGGGTTCCTCTTCTTTTGCCGTTTCTGGTTGTTGTTTGTCTTCCGGCAATGCTTTTTCCCTATTGGGTTCTTTTTCCTTTAGTTCTTTCTCTAGCATTTTAATTTGATTGATGAGTGTAACATATAGTTCCTTTTGTATCGGTTGTTGGTTGCTGTCCAGTTCCTTGCAGAGGGCATCCATAAAAACCATTTCGTTGTATGGAGAAATAGAACTCAATAAACTTCGGATAAAAGAACGTGCTAAGTTTTTGGACGACGAGCAGGGCAGCGTATTGGCCAACACGTCAAACATGAATTGCCATTTATTGGTAACGCGGATGGATATGCCCAGCTTATGAATGGAATGTTGGTATGCATTCCAGAGAATATCCAATGTTGATTGGGTTCTTATAAAATCGTTGGGAAACAGCAGGAAGAAGATGCGCTTTAAAATGGATTCGGGTAAATTCTTTATCCAGTATTGTCTGGTTTTCGAGTTTTGTATATTCCGCAAAAGGATTTCAGTTACCACAATCGGTTTTTCTTTCATCAACCGGATAAGTGTTTCCAACATAGGGGTATTCCAATCATTGATTGATGATTCTTCTAGTAACAATAAGGCTTGTGTTTCTAGTTTCTTTGCTTTGGCTTTATTCTCAACCTCAGCGCTTATGGACAAATTTTTTTGTACGGAGAGGATAATAGCTTCCAGTTTTTGCCTTTCGGAGGTGGAAAACACGGCTAACCCAGTAAGAAAATCCTTGATGGCTTTTTCTTGTAATTTCTTGCTATTTATTCCACTCACGATGTTTGTTAATAGCACTGTAATTTGGGTATCGGTATTGGTAATTGCAGGATTGAAAATTGTTTCAATCACTATTTGCCAGAAAAAGGCTCGTTGCTTAAACGATTGCTGCTGTACTTGCAACCCGTAGGATGCAGAAAAATGATGAATAACCCGAAAGGTGAAATCCAATAGATTACTGTTTTTTAGGATAGTGAGTAGTAGGCTGTCGGGTGTGTTTTTTATAAACAATTCCCAAAGCCGGGGTTCGTTGGCAAGGTGTTGTAGAATGGAAGAACTATTGTTCTGATAATGAGCCGACAGGTATTCCCATGTTTCAGGGTAGCTTAGGTTACACATTAAAGAACCCGGTTTGTTTTTTAACAGACTGATTAAATGCTGTTTGATGGTGCTATAAGGAATTGGATGGTGGGGGGTAAACTGAATCCGTTCGTTCCACGAACGGTTAATATCTGAAATTATTTTGGTGAAATCAATTTGATGGTGTTCTGTAATTAGCTTTAATACAACGGCATAATATTCCGACACATTGATAACCGATAGGACATGCTCTTTCAATGCCCGGATAAATTCAGTGGCATCCTCATGGCCTGCATTATTCTCGGTAAGGAGAATGAGCCGGATAACAAGAAGAATAAAATCATCACTTCCATTTTCGAGAAGCTGTTTTTGCCGGGCAGGTTCTTTCACCTGTATTAAAAAATGTCGGGTTAATTCGGGTGATAGCGTATTCAACTTCAAAAGCAGTTCGCTAACGGAGTAAACGCCGAATTTCGCATAAACGTTTGCCGCAGTAAACCCATTTTCCATGTAAAATAATAGTAGCTCATACAGATCCTGAGCCTCAAAGTAGTGGGAGATGGAATCATGGGGTTGGAGCCGTTTTTGATTTTCCACGTGTCCTTCTTCCGTTAATTCATCCAATACCTCGTTGAGGATGCCTAATGGCGAGGAGGTGGCTTCAATGGCCGATTGAAGGTGTTGCACCAATTCGGCATAAGGGATGTTATATTGTGCAGCCAGCCGGAGAATACTGCTTTTGATAAACGCTTTTCGGTTAAACTGGCTTCCTCGTTCTTCGTGCAACGTGGTGAGTATAATGTGCCATTTTACTTTTTTGAAATTTTGTTGGGAGGAATCGATTTGATGATGCTCATAACCGCGATCGAGTTTTTCAGCAAACTGAAAAATAAATTCACATTGCAGAGGTTCAAGCACTTGAATAATCCATTTTACCTGTTCTTCGGACAATAGTTCCACCATCGTTTTTCGTGAAGCTTCGTGAGCAAGGTGATGTAGCAAAAGGGCTATCAATTCGGCAGGATATTCTTTCGCCAGCTTTTTTAGCCGTTGGAAGTCGAGTCGTTTTTCATCTCCATTCAAAAACTGTTGCAGCATCGTTATTGCTTGTGCTTTTTCTTGTTCCTCTCGGTGTTGATTTTCTTCCTTCTTGTTGTCTGCTCCATGGTATTCCGTGGCCAGTTCCGAAATGATGGATGGAAATTCGGTTTTAAATGCCATCGTATCCAACATTTTTGATACCGATCGGTTTAGTACTTGCAACAAGGCACCGTAATCTATATTTTGGCTGATAGCTAGTTGCTGGATAGTGTGTGCTACAAATGATTTTTTATTAAATCGGCTTCCTCTGTCGGTGAGTAAGTAACTTAGAATAATAGCCCAAGTGGTTTCTCTGAACCCGGTTTCAGTAAATGGTACTATCGGTTCTTTTTTATGTATCTGGCGCAGGTCGGCGGAGTACCCGATGATAAATGTAGCATTCACAGGATCTACCGCTTTTACTATTTCATTGATTTGCGGGTCGTTGAATTGGTTGATAATCCGAAGCCGGATATTCGCATTTTTGCCAAGCCCTTTGAGCCATTGCACAAACGTTTCCCGGTTATGGGTTAATGCTTGTGCAAGGATTTTCTCTACTGACTGAAAAGAATTGTAGCTGCTATTCCAAGGTAAATATCCTTTTTCTAAGAAAAAAAGCAGATGTCTGTAATCCGATTTCTCGTTGGAAATAATCCTTTCATTTTCCGTTGAGGCTTGTTTTATTTCGGCAAGTTTTTCTCTCAATATCTTTGTCAGTTCGTCGCGCAGTCTGTCCTTTATTTCCGCCTCGCTGTTTTCGTAATCAACACGCCCCAAATCGAGTTCCAGTGTGTCGATGGAAACCACCTGATTTTTAATGTCGAAGCTATTAAGCACCTCATCAATAACAGGTACCAGGTTTGATTGCATAAAGGTATTTACCCCTGCCTGAAAATTATAGGCAAGTTGCTCGGAGTTGAAATTCACCTCGTAAACAATTCTATTTATTTTGTGGACATCGGGCATCTTCTTTGTATTTTACTGGACGGTGTTCTATTAGAAAACGGATAAGCCTGCCTGCAAATTCATCCGTGCGTACCGTATCGCCGGTTAGTTTCACGTTAAGCCAATTATGATAAAGCCGTTCAAACTGATTCAAAGCAGGGATGTCCAACCAGTAATATTCAGGATAAATATGTGCCGGGAGGTTTAGCCGGAAAGTTTCTTCCACGTAATCGCGAAACCGTTCGTTGTTGAATCGGGCACTCCAAGCCGGTAATATCACACTGATGCGCAACGGGAAAAAGTTTTCGGGAACCACGTTTTTTTTCGGTGCCCTTATCTGCTGATTAATTAGCCCCTGGTTGGTTAACACCTGGAAGAGGTTACAATATATTTCTATATTCAATAGTGCTTCATCCGCCGAACTGAAAACCTGAGTTCCTCGTAGCACTTTTTTATGTTCTTTGAGCAATACGATATGATAACCGCCATCGGCTACCGCTTCGCTTGAATAGTTTTCCCGTTCGGTTAATATCTCGGCAAGTAGTTGGTTAGCACTGTCCTCTTCGTCCAACACGAAATCGGGGGTGGATAAGAAAACAACCTTCTCGTTATTTATAACAATTTGATATTCTGAAACATAACCTTCCGTTTTTTGCCTCAAAAGGAGGTGCTCTACAATGTGCATCCCTTCGCTATCCTTGTTTAGTTTCACTAGCAGCCGTCGGAGCCTGTTTACGGCTTTAATTGCTGTTTTGCGCTCGTTAAAGTCGCTAATGTAAATGTAGGTTTTGTTTTTGGGGTGTTTAAACACTACGGTATATTCATGCCGATGCTTTAGTTTCCCTATTTTATAGCAGCCGGAATTGATTCCGTATCGGAAAAAGTCTTCACTAATCAGCCCGTCTTTCAGGTAAACAATTTCCTTGGTAATGTCTATCAAGGTATAATTTTCTTTCTGTTTCTTGTCCGTGGGTACATTCGTAAATTCTTCTTCTATAAATTCGCTATCTAAATCAATATTAAAATCTTTATAATCAAAAATACATTCGTTGCATTTGCCGTTTTCTGTTTTGTCCATGAAGTGGAGATGATAATTGGCCAACACATCCGAATAGCTTATTTGCCTGAAATCGGTGATGCCTAGCAACAGCGATATTTTCATTTTTATCATGGAAACGTTTTCGGTGTTCCACGAAGGCTCCCTATAGTTGAACGAACGGGCTTTATAACGGTTGATTTTCAGCAGATTTTTCAGCATGAAGATTTTGTTTTCACAAATAATTCGTGGCAACTCTTCTGCCGGGTAATAATAGTTGAACTGCTGAAACGTGTTGTACGAAAACTTCTCGCCATACATGGAAAGAATAAAATCCAGAAACCTGTTTTTCCGCTCGTAATAGTTATCAAACCGGGCGATGATTTGTTGCAACTCTTTTTGATGTTTCTTGGGGTCGTCCTTCCAGTTGCTGTCCAGTACCTCGCGTATGTCCGGGATATCGGTCAGGGCTTTTGTGTAGTAGCTAACCTTTTCGTGTTGGTTCACCGAAAAAAGCTCTTTTATATTTTCCATCTGCGTGAGGCCATTGGCCAGTATTTGTTCAAATAGAAGCAGATAGGCTTTCAGTTGTTTCACTTTGGCTTTTTGTTCGGGTGGGGCACTAAACGGCACGCCAAACTGGTTGATACCATATATGGCCGGAAACTGATTTTGAAGGGAATAGTAGTTGCTGAAGTTCACGTATTGCCCGTGCTGCAGTTTGGACAGGTTGGCTAAATCCTGACTGGTGTTGTAGATTGATTTATACTTGTAATATTCACTGTAAAGCATCCGTAGCATTTCGGGTATATTGATGCTACAAAGGCGGTCGTTACGCAGCAGGTTGATTTTTAAATCGCCGTTGTGTTGGGGAAATTTAATATACGCGGCTATTTCAGGATTGGGAAAATCAATTTTGGTGCGAATCTTTTGCCCGCCTTTCTCCATGTAAAAATCAACAATGCTTTCCACGCCGTCAATCAGAAAGATTTCTTTCATCAATTCGGATACAAAAAATTCCTCTCTTAGCGGGGGTATTTCTTCGTCTTTAATAAACCCGTGCGTGAGTTCCGGGCCGCTTAAAATTTCATCCAACGCGACATCGGAAGCCAACAGTTCGCGGTACGAATGCAGTATGATGCGTGGCGAAATGGCTTTGAACCCGGCAAAGAAAATATCCGCCATAATTTCTTCGGGAGTTCGGCTGCCATTAATTTCTATGGTGGCACCTATTTCTATGGGTTCTCTTGTTAGGAATTGAATAGCGTCAAGGTCTTCACACAGGTTGCGGTTGGCATGGAAGTATTTTTTTATGTTCTCCCGTACTTCGGCTTCCTGCTTCTTTTGCTCGTAGGCTAAATCGATGAGGAATACATGCAAGCCTTTGGGGAGCGATTTGTCGGAATTAATAGCCCATAGGTTGCGTACACCTTCGATGGTATCGAAAATGGTTTTGCAATAATCGTTGGAGGTAATGTTTTCACTGGGGAAAATCTCCAACGGTTTGTACAGAGCCAGGTCGTGGTATTTTATTTCCCCATCGGCAGCGGTGATAAAATCCTTTACATCGAACCCGGTAAAATAAACCAGTTCGGTAAGCGCATATATTAACTGCTCCAGTATGGTTACACCGGGGTCGTGGAGGTTATAGTCCGTCCATATCTTCCCCGAAAGCTCCTGCAACAGGCGGATGCCTTCTTTACGGATATTCTCGAAATGGATGTCTTTTTCGGTATCTAAGCGGTTAATGTAGGTGCTTTCTTGGGGCATTGTTTTATTAAATAGAATTTTATTTGGAGTTTCGGTTAATACGACGACAATACGGACTATCAAGGTTATGAGGACGCTTATGAAGGCAATGTGAATCCTTACGAACGCAATAATGCTTACGAAGGTATGCACCATCCTTCATACCCTTTCCTAAATGATTCCAATTCCGAGACCCACGACCTTTTCCACTACCAACCTCTCCCCAACCTTTGCCTAATTTCCTATTTGGATAATTTATACTCATTGGTTTATTTTGTTTATATTTAAACTTCTTCTTAAACGCATTCTTACCAGTCAGAATAGGAACAACAGATCCAGATCCAGTTGTTCCTTTTTCTGGTTTTGATTCAATATCCAACTGTTTTAAAATAGGTTTATTAGTATTCACTGCGCCTAGATTTGCTCCTTTGCTTACATCCCACTCATAGGCTTCACAAGTAAATGCAGCTGATGGAAACTCGGTTGAACGCGTTGTTTTGGTAGCTTCAACTGAATAATATACACCGTTATTCGTCCCATTACGGTTTGTTACTTCCTGTTTAATCTTATTTTCGGCATATAACTTGTGAAGATTATTGGCTTGTGTAGTTATAGGAAACAAATTTTCTGATCCACCAGGGCCTCCAAGCTGACTATTAATTAAATGTCCTTTGATCATCGAATTATAACCCTGTTTTTTTAGATCATTCATCGAACCATATAGTTCAGAATTGCCTGGTTCAGAGCCATTAACTGGATTGTTCGGATCTAGATAAGCCCATGCTTTTTCCCCTGCGGTTTCCTGAAGTGTGTTTTGATTGTATTTGTAATAGTTAGGAATACCATCAATTACTGTTTGTCTCTGTAAGGCATTTTCTTGTTTATTCACAAATCCAACACCGTTTCCGCTACTTTTCTTCTGTCCAACAGAATTAGCAACTGCCCGGCTTTGATTTTCTTTCGGTTTTTCCATTCGTGTATGCATAATCCAAAAGTTTTAAATGGTTATTTACTCATATCATTCGGGTTAGAACATTGATCCATAAAGGGGTCGAACCACAGGTTGCCGATGGAGTAATTGACGGATATGTTTTCGCCGTAATTGGATCGGGTTTTCATTTCCAGCGAGTAATTGTGCATGCTGCCTGTCCACCGCAGCTTTATTCTGTTGTACAGGATGCGGAAAAAGGCCTGATGGTAATAAATGCGGCTTTCGGAGTTGAAGGTGTTTAGGGCGTGGGCGTGCATCAAGGCGTATTTGCCCGATTTCTTTTTCCCCACCCCAGCCATCACCTCGAAGGCATGGCAGCCGTCTAGCTCGGTAACAATGGGATGCCATTTGCCATTGGCAGGTACCAGCCCCGTTTTGTAGGTGCCTATTCTGCCTTGGGAGGAGATTATCCCGTTTACATCCAATGTGTTTTCCGGGTGATTGGTACCTATCCCTACGCGGCCTTCTTCGTTCAGCGAAAGTACTTTTTCCTTCTTCTCATTGCTAAAGGCCAGGTTGTTGCTTTCCTTTTCGGTTTCTATGGCCCAAATGGAATTTTCATCTTCGTTGGTTTTATAGAAACTGATTAACTTGGTAGAATCGCCCACGGAAGAAATTTCCAACCCGTCCTTGATCGACTTTGAAAAACCTTCGTCCACGAGGTTTACCATCGAGTCAATTAAGTCCGAGAAATGCTCTTCGGATGGCATTTGCCCTTTTTGAAAAAAGTTTTTTAAGGTCTTCCTGTTCCTTTTTGCCATAATGTTGCCTGTATATTATTCAATATTTTACTTAGTTGTTTCCCTAACGGATATTTATTACTTAATAATAAATGTTTCGCCTATACCTAATTCGGCAATGCCGGTTTTTTCGGGTTCTATTTCTTTTTTTTCATTCATAATTTCGATGGCATGCTTTTCCGCGGATATTAAAATGCCCCAAGGGTGTGTTGGTTTTAATATTTTCCGGTCGATGTCCGTTTCGGTATCCTCTTCCGAGTCCTCATTATATTCAATGCGTGTGTATTTGCCTGTATCTTTTATGTGATATTTCCGATGGGTGTCGCGCGAAACCTGTAGCATGGAGAAATCGGTGGCATAATCTACAAAGTCAAGGCTTTGGATAAATGATAACACGTCCGAACATTTAATTACTTTGCCAAAGCCGGGTTCGTTTCCTCCATTTGTTTGCCAGGGGGTTAAGTAATCGATAATAGCCTCATTCAGTTTGTTGATAAAATAACCGGCATCCAGTCCTTTTTTGAATTTAACGGCGCACCGCACTTGTAGCCGTTCAAAACACGGGTTCCGCACCTCTATGTTCGCAAACGGCGAAGCCATGCCACTCACAAGGGCTTTGATTTTATGCAAGGTTAGTTGGTTTACCATGGGTTCGTAGTCAATCCGAAGATTGTCTTTTTCTATTTTGCAAATCACCGCAATTAGAATGTTACCGGGGCTGCATGGCTCGTCCGAACTCATGTGTGGGAAGCATTTTACCTTGTATATGTTGGGGAAGTTTTCCAGAATTAATCTTTCATAATCCCAGGTGGTTACCGCCCTGTTTTTATGTATCAGCCGTTCGCCCATCCTTATTTTGCCATGCTCGGTATTTTCCAGCGGTTTGCCACCGAAGGAATTTACAGGTTGTAAAATGGTTTTTATTCCGAGCAATGCTATTTCGGATTTGGCGATGGTGCCCAATGGTAATGGTTTGCCGAGGTGCGACAAGGAGTTGCCGTCATTCTGCCAGGTAACTTTAATGGCTTGGGTGCTAATGTTTATCACATTGCAGATGGACGCCAGATGGCCTTCGGCGGAGATTTTGAGCCAGTGGTATTCGTTACTCAACAGGGTGTTTTCCTTGTTAATATCTGCCGGAAGCAACATCGTGATGATGCCCGATTTCAGAAAATTAGTGGTGGAATCGGATAGTAAGTTAAGCTTGGGCAAGGGAGTCCATTGGTTGGAGGCTAAATATTCCCAACTGATTTCAGGCAGTTTATCGTTTTCCTCAAAAACCGAGTCGTTCAGCAGGTTGAAGAATATAGAAACGGTCATGTTGGGTTGGGCATCCTGCATGCCTATAAGCAGGTTGCCGTGCTGGGTGTAGCAGGGCGCCAGTTTTATCTTTTCCGTGATAGAGCTTTGCTGTATTTCCTGGTATCCCCAGGGATGTATGTGATAGAATTGTTTTGTAGGCTCTTTGTCCGGTTTCTTTTTGTCCGAAAATTCTATTACGGATGTTGATGCGTAGTTTAAGGTTAACCCTTCGGCCATGGGGGACAGTGGTGCATTGGGTAATGGCTTGGGCACTTTCCGTTTGGCATTTTCTTTGGTAATTTTAATGATGCATTCGGGATATTTATTGTAGCCAAATGCGAATGGAGGGTTACTTAAACTGATTTTCACAAATCCGCCTAGTGTATTTTTATTGTAATCAAAATCGGTTATCCCTGCCTTTCGTTTATCCACCTGAAAATAAAGGGTGTTGATGTTGCTGAATGCTGAAACCGGGATTAGTTTTTCTTTGGGTTCATTGTTGTGCAACGAATTGGCTGTGAATAGGTTTACTTGTTGCTGCATCGCTTTTTCTTTTGGCACCCAGTAGCCGTTATTCAGCCATGTTATGTTGCATTTATAATCTGATTTACTGATGTTTTCGTTGTAATCCGAAAAATAATCCTGTAGGCCGTTTTCATTGTCAGGCAAATTGTTCCACTTGATTAGAATGTCTAGCTTGGATATTTTTTTTCGAGACAGTTCGTAATTTCCTAAAATAAAGGAAGAGTTTATTTGTGGAATTACACCGAACGGAAAAAAGGACTTGGTGGTGTCTATTTTACCTAGTTCATTGTATATTAATATGTTATTCAAGCCATTAGCCCGAACTGACGTTTCGATTTTTTCCAATTCAAGATCTCTGATTAGCGTGTAGGGGAACAGATAGGATTCGTTGTTGATTATGAATTTCAACGCCGGGATGCCATCGGCTAAATCGTAGCCATGAATATCGCTGTTGTAACCGGAGATGGCAGGATCGGCTACTGCCAAATTGAATTGAATATTAAATTGAAATGAATCTGATTCCGATGAATTGTTTGCTAAGGAGCATTTGAAATTATAGCTGTTAATTTTAAACCAACCGCCGTCGGTGGTGGCGTATATTGAAAAGATATTTGAAAACAGGTTTATGAGTATTTCCTCCTGTTGGCTATTTTCATTCAATTTATCTAACTTGGATTTGAATTCTGCACAGCTTTTTTCGGTGAAAGAAATATTTACCGTTACATTGCGTTTGCCTTCTAGTAGCAACAGGTTATTATCGCTGATGATAAATCCCAGATCTGCATTTTTTTTACCGGGGCTTGTTACTCCACCAAAGAGTGGCCAATTGTTGGTGCTGCCGGGTTTGAAATCTTCAATTGCCGAGCAGGGAATTTCATCTACAAACAGTCCGGTGCAATCGCATTCGGGATAAATTAACTTGTTGTTTTCCTGGTAAAAGGTATGTATCCGGCCAATTTTTGCTTTGTTGATTACCGTGTCGCAATCTGCCGAATAATACAGGTTTTTGTTGGTGTCGTCCTTGCCTGCTAAAAAGCGGGTGCCTCGTGGGATAAGGAAATTGTCAAATCCTTCTTTCAACGAGAAAAGCAAAAAGGTGCTATCTGGATAATATTTTTTAGGCTCAATTTTAAGAATTTCATCGTAATAGAAACGAAAATATTTTTGAGGAAAAGCGTTTGTTTCCTGCCTGATATTGGAATATAATTTCAGGAAGGTGAAAAAGAGACTTAGATGGGGTGCATGCGATTGATTTCTGAGCGACTTAGCTAAATAGTCGGGGCTAATTTGTTTTAAATAATTTATGGTATTGAAAAAAGCATAAAATGTTGTACTGAATTGATTGGTTATGTGCTTTTCATCCGGCAGGGTACTACTTTCTTTAATCAGGTCTAGCCTCCAAATACTACTTAACGAGTCTATATTCGTAAAGTCGAGGATGTTTTGATGTTGAAGTATTTCCAGCAGGTTATGAAATTCATCGGTTAATTTGGTGCGGATTAGTTCATCCGTGATTTTGAACAGGCCATCAATTTGAAAGTTATCAATTACTTTAAATCGTTTGTACCAGGAATCGACGAGCTGAACTAATTTGAAAATCGTATTTGATTTGCGAATGGAATATTCTTTTAATGTATTAAAATTAGGTTTGATGGTATCAATAAATTCTTTTTCAATTTCGCTGATATTTAGGGCTAATATTTCAGCAATCACCACAATTTCATCGGTGGATAATAACGCATCCCAATTGCCCTCCTGCTGGTTTTGCAGGTTGAAGTAGTTGATTTTTTTCGCAAAATCACGGGCATAACAAACGAGTTCGTGAAACGACAATTCATCGATTTTCAAGAAATCGTCCTGAACCAGAAAGCTGCTTCTTTCGTGCTGATTTATGCCGTCGTTAATATCCATCTATCTGTTTATTATTGTTTAACGTTGGTTCCTTCAATAAAATAATAAGGGTAAACCAGGTTGCTCCGGGTATTGGTCATCCTAATGGCATAGAGTATATTTATTTGCAAGATGCCCTCGTTAACCTGCGTTGTATTTACCTCAATAGAATTTACCGTGATTCGTGGCTCGAAAAATAGAATGGACTTTGATACCATATCTTTCAAGATGGTTATCAAGCTTTCCGAAATGGCACTAAACACCAACGATTTGAGACCACAACCATACTCCGGGTACATGACCCGTTCGCCCGGCGAGGTAGATAAAAGGATGTAAAGACTTTCCTTTATGTCTTCCTCCTCCGATACAATTTTGGTTTCGCCTGTTGCCCTAATAAATTCGGGAGGGAAAGCCCATCCATTGCCTAAAAAAGATTTATCGTCTGCCATACTCAACTATTATCCTCCTATTAGTACTGTCATACATCCTAATACGATTGAGCCTCCGTGAGCCGTACTGTCGCCCATTCTCGCGGCCGGCATTCCGCCTATCATCACCGTGGATGAGCCTTTAATTATAGAGTCCGGCGGCCCCACGCACACGCAGGAGTCGCCTACCACGGCGGCCGGCATTTTGCCGATTAACACGGTGGGTTTTCCCGGCCCTACCACGGGGCCACCCACGTGTGGGATTGGGGCGGGGAATGCCGGTGTTTGCATCGGGCAGGTGTGCATGTCGGTAAGTCTTGCTGCTGGTTGTCCCATATCATTTTTGTTTTTTAGTTTATCATTACCATGGCGCCTTTAATGGTGGTTGTACCGGAGGCTGAAACTTCGGCACTGGCCGAGCCTTTAGCGGCATAACTTGCATTGGCGGTTTCGTTTATATTCATCCCTGATATTTTCACGTCTGCATTTGATGTTAACTCAATACCTCCGGTTCCGCTTAGTGTGATTTTAGCCTTCGATGTTATTTTAATGTCTTTCGGGCTATCCAGCACAATGCCGTCGGCGTTTAGTTCTACTTTGTTTTTGTTTTGGTCGCTTAGTAAAATGGATTTACCATCGTCGCTAATTATTATTTTATTTCCTCCCGGAGTTTCAAGGGTGGTAATTTTTTTCTCGTCGTTAAACTCTAGTTTTAATTTGCTTTTTGTAACGATTGCTTTGGTGTAGTTATCGGCGGTAATTTCATATGGAGCTTTGTTTTTGCTGCTGTAAAGGCTTCCTAGTATTACCGGAAATTGTGGGTCGTTGTTGAAAAAACCTAATATTACTTCACTACCAATTTCAGGAATAAAGAAGGCTCCAAACTGATTTAACCCGTAGAAGTTGGCCAGCCTGGCCCATAGAGCATCGGCTTTTGCTCCCAGTAATGGGCATCTAATTTGAATTCGTAGTTCGCCATCCGGGTCACCATCCAATTTTTCAACGATTCCGATTTGTAGGCCTTCAACAGGGGGTATCAGCCCGGCAGCGGGTGGGGATATACTATTTTTATTTTCGGTAAACCATTCGTCGGACAGTCCGAAATGAACTTCGGATACCCAATTTCCATCTTCAATAACATGATGAACGGAGCTTACAAAGACGTTTCCGTTAAAATGGTTTCCTAGTCGTGCTATTTCAATTATTGCACCGGGTTTTGCCTTTGCATTTCCCTGAAATTTCATTGTTCCCCGAATCATTGAGAGCCCGGCTTTCAGTAAGCAGGCATCAGCCCACGATTTGAGGCTTGTATCTTCCATCGGCACCCCGCTTTGTAATTGATAGCTATCCAACCCTATTACCGCGGCTAATGTGTCTGCGGTTAAATCGCCTTGTTTATTAAGGCTGGGGGCGGTACCAGTCTGTTCGGTTATTTTCTGTTCGGAGATGCTCCACCCTGTACTTTTGGCCGCGGTTAATTGTGTGGCGGCATTAACGTCAGCCTGAAAGTCCATAAGGTCTATGCCATAGGATACTGTTAGTACCGCGGCATCTCCCGTGGCGGGTTTTTTCACTGATATTTTACCGTTATCAACAATTGTTATTAACCCATTTATCTCGGCTCTTGTCATCAAAAAATCCCAGTCGGTGGCGTAGTATTGTACCAACTGCTTGTTGGTGGTATTTGTTGCATCCACATCGGCGGTCAATCCACTGTAATTGCCTATGAGCTGGGTGATAACATCACTGTCTTTTAATTTTACGAAAGTGGCATTTTTTCTTCCCACGGTCATTTTTGCAACTTTATCTTTCAGCTCAATAACCAGGCGTGATGAATTACGCCCGTTGATGGAGATGCCATGTTTTACTACTATTCCTTCGAAAATGGTTTGCTGATCCTGACCGTATCCGGCATCAATCTTTATCTCTTTTCCTGGAGCAAAGACGTCTTGATTGCTTAACGGAAAATCTCCTTCGGGCATGTCTCCGTCAATGAAAACAATCTTGGCATAAGGAATTCGATTTACTTTTTTTGAAATAAAAATCGAGAGTACCCTAAAGTTTTCATCAATGGCTGTTCCCTCACTATAAATAGTGATTTTTACAGTTCCATCTCCTTTAATTGTTGGTGAATCGGCCATATATAAACTTATCTTAAGGGTGGAAACTTTAGCTTTATACCGGGGGTTAACTGCCTGAAATTAGTGAGATTGTTTATTTGGGCAACCTGAAGGTAATAAGCACTGTTTTTATAAATTTTATTGCATAGCAAGGGAAGTGTATCGCCAGCCACTACTTCTATAATGTGCGTCAAATCGGGAGAGTTTGTATTTGCACTTTTAATTATTTCCTGTGGTGTTTTATACTGTGTAAATGATAAATTCACCTTTGCCCGCAACGGTGCTCCCGATGATTTGAAGAGGGTATTTTTCACCGTCATTGCATGCATACAACCGTAAAACAAAAAGGTGCCCCAGACTATTTGTACTACATTGGGGGTATGCTTTGAACCTTCGTATTTTGAAACGAGATTTTTCAATTGCGTCAGTTGGTCTTTTACTTCTACAACTGGATTTCCAACCAGTGGGGAATTCAATACTCCGGTTCCGTCTAGAATAATTTCAAAGCTGATCTTTTTAGGTCCCACGGCACCGAACTTTAATGCTTGTCCGGCTTGCCCGAATGATTTGTCGTCGTTGTAACATATCGTTTCGGAGTTGTTGAAATTGGCGGGATTTATCATGACGACAAATTGTCCTTTTCCATCTGTTGATACTTTCCCGGAGGCTTGATCTACCTGGCATGAATTTATGGTTAGATAATCTTTGCTCATTTATCGCTCTTTTTGCTTGTTTAAATATTCAATAACATTTTCCAAACTTTCTTTTAGAATGTCGTTTCTAATTTTTTTCAAGTCTTCACAAAGTGATTTTTCATCAGTAGTTTCATTGTCACTATTATCAACCGATGTTTTTATTACCATTTCTTTAATTTCAATTGCCATAATTTCATTTCAAATTACCCTGTAAGAGGATTCGTATTCAAATTCGATAGTTTCTATTGCCACTTCGTTTTTCAACGATTCAAAGCTGTCAACATCCCATTTCACCGGATACGCGTTGGTGAATGCCCATCCTCTCACGGGTGTTTGTTCCTCATTCATAAGGTAAACCATGATGGGCATGCTGCACACGGGAACATCCAATTCTCCATTAAAAATAGAGGTACACCAAACAACCAACGGTGAACTTATGGGGGCGATGCCCCTTTTCATCACTAGTCGCGGATGGGAAAACCCCGTTGGAAGTTTATGAATAACCCCGTTTTCGCCTCCTTCTTTCACATCTTCGGTGAGCATCTCTTTACTAATGCCTGAAACTTCTTTGAAACTGGTATCTGTAATTCCAAGCGAGGCAGAGAAAACTACCTTAAAATAAAAAGCGGATGGCTGATATTCATTAGATATCAGCCATGAGTTGCTTGAATTGTCCGACATTGAATTAACCGTTAGATATTGTTATCCCTTCGTGAGCAATTTCTATGCTTTCGATTGCTACTTCATTGCCATCGGATTTTAAATCGGTACCCGTTATTTTGGTTGGCCAGGCATTGGTGAGTGTCCAAACCATAGTGGGGGCTCCGGCTTCGTCTAACAGACTGATGGTTATCGGTATTCTTTTTATGGTATTCATTTTTATTTGAGAATACCAATCCCAGAATTTATTGTCGGATTTGAATACTCCTTTTTTCATGGTAACATTTCCCGATTTTTTTATGCCGGGCATTTTAATGGTTGAAAACTCCGGGCTATCTCCATGTCGATATTCTATGGGTTGGGTTTCCGACTCAAGTCCTGATACTTCTTGAAACGACATTACTTCCGAATCCCATTTTACCTGAAAATAAAATTTTGGTAATGCCCATACATTTGTTGATTGTGCTGAACCGTCATCTGCCATAATGATAATGTATTAAATTATTAATAATAAGTTTCTTATGATTTTTGCATTTGTTGTTGGAAGGTGATTTCGATAAACTCGGCTGGCCTTGATACTGCTACAAGAACAGTGATTCGCATGATGCCTTCGAGAATATCGTCGGCAGTCATCGTTTCGCCAAGCCCTACATGAACGCTAAACGCGTCATCGGGCACAGCTCCTGCCAAACCACCCTGTTTCCAAATTCCGGTAAGGAAATTGCGCACCATGCTTTTGATTGTAATCCAGGTATTGGCCACGTTGGGTTCAAAAACGTATGCTTTTGAGGCTATTTTTATGGATTGTTCAAGCATAATGAGCGTACGTCTAACGCTAATGTATCGCCAATCGAGGCTATTACCGTCTAACGTGCGAGCTCCCCAAACCAAAACACCTTCGCCTATAAATGAGCGGATGGCATTAATGGATTTGCCGCTTAGGGGCACATTGAGGTCTTCCTGATCGTAGTGAGTAATATTTACCGAGGGCGATACCACTCCGTTGAGGCTTACGTTTGCGGGGGCTTTCCACACGCCTTTACTGTTGTCCACCATAGTGTAAATACCGGCCATGGCTGCTGAAGGGGGCAATAAATTGATTTGTAATTTGATTTCTTTTAGCAGCATGTTGAAGATAGGACTGATTTTAATGATGGATTTGTTCACATTATTAAAATTGCTATAACTAACGCCGTCACTCAAATCGTAATCGGTTTTTATTTCAGCGAGTAATGCTGTATACTGAGTTTTTAGTTCCGTTAGGCGGGCTATGCTGTCTTTGTCTTTATCCTTGTCCAACAGGGCTAATTGTGCATCAACTGGAGCTACTAGTTCATTGGTTAGTATTGTTTTCAACACGTCAACGCTGGGGCTAAAGTTTAAAAAGCTCAAAGAGCTATCTTCCACAATTGAGGTGTTTAACCAAGGATAATAGGCCGCTGAGAAATCTAAATAGTTAATCCCGATAGCTTCCCTAAATTTATTTATTACGTCTCCAGCATCCGGGTCTTGTCGGTCTTTACTGCCATTATAAACATCCAGGATGGCTACTCTGTTTTGCATTACATTGCCACAATGCATAAGGGCTTGCTGCTGAATTTTGATACAATCGTCAAATCCCAAGTTGATTAATTCGGGCATCACGATAATAGTGGGTTCCTGTTCTTTAATCAGCAAATCGATACCATTGCTAAATTTGGCAGGGTCGTAATCTGTTTTATAATCACCAATGGAAACAATGTAGCAGGGGCCACCACCATTCTGGTAAAACAACAAGATGCTGTAATACAGGTTGTAATTGCTGTTTGATTGAGCAATCTTGTAATTGTCAATGGAGAACTTTGTACTGGCAGCTGGTGCCGGGGTGGCATTTGCAGCGTCAGCAGCTCCGTCTTTTGCGGGAGGAGTAGCCGGGGCATTCTCGGTAATTGAGAATTCTGGTTTGGGGCCTCCACCAAAATAATTGATATACTCCGCCATCGAGGTTATTTTCCATGGCTTATTAAGTAAAGACTTTCCTCCGTTTTCGGCAGTTGATGTGTGTCCAATAAACACAGGAACCGCAGTCGGTACTTGAACTACCGAATTGGGGAAAGCATTTTTTTCGACGATATACACGCCGGGGGTTTTCATTTGTCCCATAATAAAAACAATTTAGTTAACAATAAATATATAATTCAGAAATTCTTTTGTTGTTCTCTTTCGAAACGTTCTTAATGTCAGGGGTTTCCAATTGTTTCATCAAAATGGTTTCCTGATTATCTTTTATGCCGACCAAATCAAACTGTTGATCTTGATATTGGCAATGTGGTATGGGTTGCGTACTGATAATTCGATTTGCCTGATCTCCATTTGACAGCTTAACCGATTCATTTTCTGAGAATTCTATATTCTGACGATTGTCTTTTATTATTAAATTGTGAAACGGGTTATTATTTGTTTGTATAATGTTGTATCGCCAATAGGTTTGACGTGCTTTAAACTGAATAGCATAGTGATTTTTATTGTCGGTCAGGTTATCATTTAAAATCAAGTCGGATAAGTTAATGCATATGATTCCCACGGGTAATTTCACCCGCTCAACTCTTGTTAGAACATTATTAAATAGCTCGTCGTTAACGTCTTTTGAATCGTTTGCTGTAACAAACTCGGAACTGTTTAAGTAAAGCTGATCTTCTATATTCCGAGTGGAAGAGGAATCGAAATAGAGAATTTTGCCTTGCATGGGTTCTAATTCTGTGCAAGCAGAGAACGAATGATCGGTTTTTATGAGTTTGAAAAATAATTTGATGTCATCATTTTTATAGGCTAATAGGGATTCAATAAAATCAGCATTATAATACACGGTATTTTTATTGCCTGTGGTATTGAATATTAAATCAGTTTTGTGAAAGACTGTTTTTGTGTCTCCTGACGGAATGACGGACAGATTTTTACATTCATTGTTTTTGAAGAATGAATGATATATTGATATTTCAACTAGTTTTTTATAATCTGCCATTAGTGTTCAATATTAAAATCGGGTTGGCTTACGCTATATAATTCTGATTTTATTTGACCTTGATCGAATGATAGCATTCTGATTTTATACAGGATGGATGGCATATATTTTCCGCCAATGGCTCCCCAAAGTTGACTCAAATTTTGTATGTCAAGATTCACTATTTCAAAAGTCAGTTTTTCAATTTTCGGTCCTAGTTGCGGTGTATTAGCATGGTCGAAAACTAAGTTTGCCTGTAAGTATTCAATAATGGAAGAAATAAATTTTAATCCTTCCGAATAATTTTTACCGGTGTAAACGGATGTAAATAATATATATAGATTAATATAGACCGGAGGGTTTGTTAAAGCATGCTTACCGTTGTTATTTGGAAGTATTTGATGGTTTATACCGAATGCGGTTTCTCTTTCGATGTTTATTAACGTGGCTATTATTTTATTTGAATCAACAATAGCCAAGCTGCCATCCTGATCGAGCAGATTGCATAATTCCAAGTAATTGCTATTACTTGAAAATCGTAATTTCAAATAGTCATTAATCTTTGATACAATAATATTTAAAGCACTGTAAATCATTAATTAATGTTTAGAGCTGTTGTTGTTAACTATTTTAAAGTTTTATGCTTGAAGAGGGGAATCGTTGCTTTATCCGATTGTTCAAAATTAATATTATTTATCAATATTTCACAAACGAACGATAATTTTTTTATCTTAAAATTAGGTGTTTTGGCAAACATCCGTCGATAGGGTATTTCGTTGAAAAGCAAATAACTGAATTGTTAGAATAAGGCGACGAACTATCATAATTACTACACATTAATCGTAGATATTACTAAATACCTTTCCTTCTTTTTCCATTTCTTTTTTTATTCCGTCGCTTAATAAGAAGGGTGGGATATTAGCTGCATTGTTCTTTAAAACCTTTAGGGCACAAAATCGTACTACATTGATGATGGCACCTCCGGTTAATTCGTATTTTAACGCTATTTTTTTAAGATCGATTGAGCTTTCTAGCGGAAGATATTCCGGCAAAATATTTTGCCATAGTTTCAATCGTTGTTCATAATCCGGTATCGGAAAATGAATGATAGACTGGAATCTGCGTGAAAATGCTTCATCCATATTGTTTTTAAGATTGGTAGCTAAAATAACTACTCCCGGAAAATCTTCAATACGTTGTAGCAGATACGACGTTTCCTGGTTCGCGTAGCGGTCGTTGGAGGAAGATGTTTGTGTTCGTTTGCCGAATAATGAGTCCGCCTCGTCAAAAAACAGTATCCATTTTTTGTTTTCAGCCTGATCAAATACATTGCTGAGGTTTTTCTCTGTTTCACCAATATATTTTGAAACTAGCATGGATAGATCGATACGGTAAACATCGAAACCTGTCGATTCCCCAATAAGCCCTGCGGTTAATGTTTTACCTGTACCCGGAGGGCCATAAAACAGGCAACGGTAGCCGGGCTTGATATATTTTTTCATATTCCAGTCGTTCATCAGCGTCGATTCATATTTTATCCACGTGAGGATTTGATTCACTTCATCAAAAACTTCGGGAGCTAGAATCAAATCGTTCCAGTTTAATTTTGTTTCGATGAGCTTTGCCGGAAAATGAATGTTGTAATCAGGCTTATGAGTTTCGCCTATTGTACATTTATATAAATACTCGGTTGAAATGGAGAGCTTCCCGCTCAAGAAGGGCTCGTTCTCGCCATTGTCTTCTATCTGTACTATATTTGCTTTATGGAAATAATGATCGGCCTCAAAAAGTTTGATAATGTCAAATCTGCGGGATAAATCGTTTCCGGCTAAAATGAAGGCTGCGGTTTCTCCAGTAGGTAAAAAGCCTCCATGCGTAATGCCTTTCCAACCGCCAAATTCAGTAAAAGGCCGTTCGAAGTTTTTATTCTGAGTAAAAAAAGTGTCTAATAATTCAGGGCGGATATGAGGAATTAATGACAGGATTAAAATAACCCGTTCTTCAAAACTCAAATTGAATTGCTGGAGTGTTTGAGAATAAAAACAGTCAGTCAATTCAGGCGGAATTATCTCTTTAATATCCTGATAATTGCTTCCCTGATTGAAATATAATTCGATTCTGGTTTCCAATATTTTATTGAACCATTCTATTTCCAGTTCGAGTTGTTTTGCATTTTGTTCCATGTCCGACCGTTAAAAACTATTTTAGGGGTAATCCTTACGAAGACTGTTTTCGTGAATATTTTTAATCAATACTATCAATACAATAATAACAAAAGCAACAATAGCAATGGTGCCGTCGTTGGGGATGGCATCAATTTTATTTATAAGGAAATAGGTGCCCACAAAAAGGATAAAGCCAATGGCATAGAACAGGTACTTGAACCGGCTAACGAGCGATCGAAAGAAGCATACCCATATACTCATTGACAGGATAAGGAGTAGTATAAAGACAAAACTTAAATCGACAAGACACAAAACTTTTTGTATCTCGGTTATTGAAGTAATTTTATGTAGATCCATATTGCCTTTTTTTTATAATTAAAATTCGTTGATCTCATAATTTCCATTGATATGTTTTTAACAATGGAGAACTTCTTCTCAGATTGTTTTTGTTAAAAAACAAGGGCTGTTCCTATCGGTTGTTTGTAATCCAAAGATAATTATTATTTTGTTTTATTCTCGGTTGTGCGATTTTTTTTGCTGTTATTGAAGCATTAGTGCCTGGTTATGCTACGTTTTCAGGATAGGGTAAATTAATCCTGATTGTTGAAAAATAATGGTAATAATAATTTATAAAAAGATTGAACTGTGTTCGGATCACTTATAATCAAAAACAAATGTGTGTTTTTTCTTTCTATTGTTGTTCCCATTTAATTGCGATAATTAATTTTAGCTGTCCGTTTTCTTTTTCTATTTTTTTACAGTCTCCGAGCACTTCTTTTTTATCTATGAAGATATTTAAATTTTCTATTTTTATCGGTTCTTTGTTCTGGGAAGACAAAATCATGTTTCCTTTTCCTGTTAAAAGCCATCTGGCATTATATTGTGGATAGGCTTCGATAATTTTCGACAACCAGACGCTACTTATATCAGTCCCCTTTAATATACATCGCCCAATTACACCATTCGAACATCCGATGGATTGCTCAAACATCCGTATACTAATTTGTTCATTATGAATTATTTTCTTTATGTTTTGAGAAATAATAAACATTTTTGAATTTTTTTTTTGAATTTTTATTTTTTTATAGAAAATTATCTATATATTTGCAAAGGCATTAATTTTTATTTTTGACTCACTCGTTGCTCTTTTATAACTACAAATGAAGCAAACACACGATTCTTCATGCTAGATGTGGTTCACCTTTTATTATAATTTCAAACAGAACCGTCCATTCTTTTATATAATAAAAATATAAAAGTGGTAAAAAAATATATAATTCTGTTTCCTGTGTAGGTGAATATATCTAAATCTTTTTAGGAAACATATTTCATTCCATATTTCATTCCTCTTATTGTTTTTTTTAACAAAAAATTAATAGAATATGATAAAAAAATACACTTTTAAAAAATACTATCGTTTGTTCCTCGTCGTGCGGCATATTCTACTTTTCTTTTATATAGAGTAAAAATCATTCTGTTTATGTTTTGTTAAATGGAATGACATCTATTACTCTTATCTTCAGAACATACTTGTTTCTTCAGTATGTATAAGTTATGTGTTGTTTAACAGCAAAGGTAATCTTTCTTACTCAACCAAAGAAATAACTTGTATTGCATATAAAAAGAAATAATCTTCTAATATGTAAGTTAACCCAATCTGTATAATAGTGATTCTGTGGGTTGGAAAAATATATGGATCTCCTCGCGGGGTGGAGTTATTAATAAATCTTGGCAGCAAACACAAACCTTCCTATCCACCCTATTTTCTTTCAAGGCCTCGGATATGTACCTATTTTCCGAGCCTTGAAAGATTCTTTGAGAGAATCCTTGTAGTATTATGTAAACAGCTATATTATCAATTAATAATACCTCCAAACGCTCTATTCCTAGTTTAGCCTTAAATAAAATGGAAGATAACTTCCATGAAATCTATATCCACTAACTAATAAAAAAAAATTATTATGAACAAAGCAGAATTAATTAATGCTATAGCCCAAAAAACCGGACTTAGCAAAATGGATTCAAAAAAAGCCTTAGAGGGTTTTGTTACTAGTGTTTCTGGAGCTTTGGCTTCCGGTAATAAAGTGAGTTTAGTTGGTTTTGGCTCGTTTTCAGTGGTGCAGAGAGCTGCGCGTAAAGGAATCAATCCAGCAACAAAAACAGCAATATCAATTCCGGCTAAAAAGGCCGCTAAATTTAAGATTGGAGCCGAGTTAGAGCAAGCAATTAACTAGTTTTTGTTTGAGAATATGTCATAACATAAAAGAGGAATAGGATTATGATAGATATTATTTTTTCTACAGAAATAAAAAAACAATGAGACCTCGTCAAACCACTTTGAGTGGAAGAAATAAAATCTAAAAAAAAAACGACTAGTCTTATTCCTCTTCTAATAATTTAGGTTAGGCAGATAAAAATTTCCCAAATAAAACATGTTTGTTCTTAGATTTAGAATTTTACTTTGATATTCTTTTTTTTGATTGAGAAAATGATAAAAAGTATATTATGGAAACTCAAATAAATCTTTATGAAGTCTTTTTTAAAACAACTTTTTTCGTTCCCTTTTTCTTTGTTGCGGTTTGTCTAGTACTTGTGTTTTGTTTGTTGACAGATTTAATAACAAACATTATAATCGCAGCTAAAAAAACAAATCTTAAAAAGAGAACCTTAATTTATAAATTAAGGGGATATGATGAAATGATAGAACCATCGGAATGTGATTCTGTAATTTCATAAAATACTAAAAATAAATATAACGAAGTAATACGCATCTTAAATTATTTATAAGGACGGAGTGATTTCAAAGGAAAAATCAGTTAAATAAAAGTAGCTACATGAAAAAAAATCTACTTAGAGCATCCACACCTCCGAAAAAGATACCTCAATATGCGTGTAGTATTGTTTGGATATTAGTTCTTATACTGATGCTTGTAATGACTTGGATTTATGTAAAATTAGCCATATCAATTATAAATGGGATTTTCTATTAATTCAACCCGATAAAACACAATTTATGTCAATATAACATAAATATTTTATTGATAAATTTATTTTATTTTACACTTTGTTTCGTTATCTTTATTTTTTTTCAAGTATTTGATATGCAGCTTTTTATATTTGTTTTGACTAACTATTGTGCAGGAAAATATTAGTATTAACTATTGAATTGATACTATTCAAATTCTATCTTTTCGGAACAAATTCCTTGTATTGTGTGTTTTAATCTTACAACAAATTATATTGAGTTTTTTTAACACATAACTCAATATTCTAAAAGGGGATTTTAGATTTTTGTTTTAAGGAAATTTTTATTTTACTTTTCTCAACAACCATTTTTTTTCTGCACTCACACTTATTTATTCATTGACAACGGTCAATGCTTACCCATTCGTTATAGAGACTCTTATTCCAAGAGGGAAACTCTAATTCTCCATATTCTCCATCATCAAATTAAATTGCATTTCAAGCTTCAAATGATCCTAGTTGGGTTATAATTTATGACAATATTAAATGCAATTCAGAATTTGATTCAGGTCATCAATTACAATATATTAATACATTTCAAAAAGAAAAGCCTCAACCATTTTAATCTTTTCAAAAAAATAAACACAACATCCAACCAACTATTTCTACGTTTCTTAATTTCTCACACGGTGTATATAAATAAAGATTTATAGCATCCCTCATTTTATTCTCACCTAAAATATCTTTTTCTATTAACACACTCCTTTTTTAACGGATTATAATTTCTAATATATAGTGTTTATTATTGAAAATGAATTGAATAATAATTTTTTAAATAAAAATGGTATGAAAACAAAAAAATTACTATTGCTATTTGTGTTTGCTGTTATTGCAATGTCAATACATGCACAAGTAAAAATCGGGGATAACCCCGCCACAATACAAAGCGGATCAGTTCTCGAATTGGAAAGCCTTACCAAAGGGCTTAGGTTGCCACGTGTTCCTCTCAACGATGTTACCAAATGGACGTTGGATGGCAGTGCGGTAAGTGGTATGATGATTTGTAATGAATCAGGAAGTGTTAAAAAAGGAATCTATTATTGGAATACCGATTCCGTAAAATGGCTTCAGG
This sequence comes from Paludibacteraceae bacterium, assembly GCA_031292565.1. Taxonomy (GTDB): domain Bacteria; phylum Bacteroidota; class Bacteroidia; order Bacteroidales; family Paludibacteraceae; genus JAFGVL01. The sequence continues at coordinate 132,190 of JARLGW010000010.1, read as the reverse complement.
TGGTAAACAAATCAGAACTCGCTAACTTGGTTTCAACTTATATCACACAGAACAAAACCGTAATGGATTCCATCGTAAAAGTAGTAAACAATACAATTACGAAAGGAACAATTGACGGTAAAAATCTGACCAGTGTCAGCCATGCGTTGAAAGTAATTAACGGTACCGGAGCTTCACTAAAAGATGTCCAAATCCAGTTGGATAGTGTAGCGTTAGGGCATTTACTGAATACCTCTCCGGTAGCTGACAGTTTGGCGGTAGCAGTAGCCAAAAACACAATAATGAAAGACAGTGTCACCTCGTTGATAGAAAACGCTGTAACTGCCGACAATGGTCTTAACGCGACCAAAGGCAAAGTAGAACTTGGAGGAGCTTTGACAAAAGCTACTACACTTACCACAACGGGCACAAACACATTAGCTATTGCGGGGTTACAATCGGGGACAAAATCGGATAGCATCGTTACTGTCGATCCAACTTCGGGAGTGCTACATCGAATATCCGTATCCAATGTCTCCTCAGTTCAGCCATTGTCTGTAAAAACAGCGGACTATACAGTTACTTTAACTGATAACACCATCGTGTTGAGCAAAAACGCTACGGTAAATGTAACATTCACCTTGCCTCCCTCTCCCGAAAATGGAAGAATGTTCCGGTTTGTCAATCTCAGTTCAGCCAATACAATCACATTTAATCAAGCCATCCGAACTATGAGTGGAGCAACAACCTCTACCCTTGGTATTGGTACAACCTACGTTAATGGCAACATTCTAGGTAATAAAATGGCCATTCAATGGGATGCGCTGGATAGTGAATGGATTCAAGTCGGAAATTAATTTAAGATTCATAATCTATAATATTCTCAAAGAATAAGAATATTTATTAAAAATAATACGACGATGAAAATTTTATATAGAATAGTAACAACACTAGTACTGCTCATAGGCATAGCCGCTACGGCAGATGCACAGCAAGGATTCGGAACCAGCTCACCGGATAAATCATCCATTCTTGATATGGTAGCCAGTGATAAAGGCGTATTATATCCACGAGTAGCCTTAACCGGACTCACCGATGTTACAACCATTCCTTCTGCAGCCACCTATCTGACGGTGTTTAACACTGCCACGGCAGGTACCGCCCCCAATGATGTAACCCCCGGATATTATTATTGGAATGGAACTAAATGGATACGTTTATTATCCGTTACAGACCTCACATTTGATAATGGCTTAACAAATACTTCCGGTGATGTGGAATTCGGCGGTACTTTAACGCAGCCTACTACTATTGCAGCTTCAGGTACAAATACCTTGGCGTTGACCGGACTTCAATCGGGATCACCCTCTACTGATAGTGTGGTAGTAGCAAATGCTACTACAGGAGTCTTGAAGCAAGTTTCTGCCGACAGGTTCTTAGCCAGTAAAACAACCAATACTCTGGTTTCCGCCGCCAGTAAATTAACCAGTACGGTAAACGGTGTATCGGCTAATTTAGCCCCAGCCACCGGAACCATAGCCAATACTCTGGGCTTTGATGCCACCGGAACGTTGGTTATACAATCGCCCACCTCACTAACAATTACCACAACAAATACTTTAGGCAGTTCCGCTAATACCATTACCTCCACGGTAAACGGATTAGCAGCAACGGCACCCGCTGTAAATTCGGTAGCCAATACCAGTTCCGCCAATACCATGTTGACAACGGTAAATGGAATAGCCGGCAGTACAGTGCCAATTATTAACACCAACGTGTTAACCGCCGCCGCTAGTAAATTAACCAGTACGGTAAATGGAGTGGTTGCTAACTTAACCCCTACCGCAGGAACGATAGCCAATACCTTAGGCTTTGATGCCACCGGCGCGTTGGTATTACAAGCTCCAACCTCGGTAACTACCACGAACGGATTAACCGCCGCCGCCAGTAAATTAACCAGTACGGTAAACGGTGTATCGGCTAATTTAGCCCCAATCACCGGAACCATAGCCAATACTCTGGGCTTTGATGCCACCGGCGCATTGGTTTTACAGTCACCAACCACCGTTACTACCACCAATACCCTAGGCAGTTCCACGAATACCATCACCTCTACGGTAAATGGAATAGTAGCCACCGCCCCTGCTGTAAATTCGGTAGCCAATACCAGTTCCGCCAATACCCTGTTAACAACAGTAAATGGCGTAGCAGGTAGTACCGTGCCGATTATTAACACGAACGGGTTAACCGCTGCCTCCAGCAAATTAACCAGTACGGTAAACGGCGTAACCGCCAACTTAACCCCAACCACCGGAACCATTGCTAATATGTTGGGGTTTGATGCCACCGGAGCCTTGGTTTTACAGTCGCCAACTTCGGTAACTACCACCAATACCTTAACTAGCTTGGTGAATACCATCACCTCCACGGTAAATGGAATAGTAGCCACCGCCCCCGCTGTAAATTCGGTAGCCAATACCAGTTCTGCCAATACCTTAGCTACCACCGTGAACGGTGTTGCAGGTACTACGGTACCCATTATTAATACAAATGTGTTGAGCAATACAAGTGGTAATTTAATATCTACCATAAATGGATTAGCCTCAGCTTCCGTACCCGTATTAATATCCGCTAATAATGGCTTGACATCCACCACAGGCAATGTACAATTAGGCGGAGCATTGACAAAAGCCACCACTATTGCTGCAACAGCCGCTAACACCCTTACCCTGACCGGGCTACAACTTGGAGCGGTAACCGATAGTGTGTTAACCGTGGATGTTAATGGTGTATTGCGCAAAAGAACCTCAGGAAATTCAATCGTTACCAAAACCTCAGCATATACACCAACTATCATTGATGAAACCATTTTGGTAAATGCCTCCTCGGCAGCCGTTACCATTACCCTTCCGGTAGCTATCGCCGGAAAGAAATACATCGTGAAGAAAATTGATACATCCACCAATGCCGTCAACGTAATTGCCACATCAGGCACCATTGATGGCAATGCTGCTGCAACCGGAATTTCAGGCACCCTGCCTTGGCAAGGCTGGGTTATTCAATTCGATGGCTCCAATTGGTACGTCATTAGTAGAATCTAAAAAAAATACAACACACCTGTTTTTATCGGTAGGGCTTACCCTACCGATAAAAACTAATAAAATTAAAAATACAGCATAAAATTTTCCACTAAAAGCAAACGCAACAACCAAGCATGATTAAAAAGAGATAGCATGAATCTATACTATATTTTAAATCAATGTACAAAACGCATAACATCATGAAAATATTGACTAAAATAACGACGATATTGTTGGTGTTTACATCTATTCTAATTACCACAACACGAGCACAACAAGGGTTTGGCACAAGTGCCCCCGATAAATCTTCCGTTATTGACATGACAGCAAGTAATAAAGGGTTGCTACTGCCACGCGTTACCTTAACCGGTACTACCGATGCAACCACGATTAGCTCTCCCGCCACCAGCCTGTTAATTTATAATACAGCTACCGTAGCCGGAAACACTCCGGTAATACCCGCCTATTATTTTTGGGGAGGAAGCCTATGGTACCGATTTCTTCCTATAGGTTCGGGTTGGACTCTCTCGGGCAACTCCGGCACCACGGCAGGCACTAACTTTCTAGGCACCACGGATAATGTGGATGTAGTGTTTAAACTGAATAATATTCAAGCAGGGCTTCTGAATAACAATGCCGGCAATACTGCTTGGGGTATGTACACGCTATCCAGCAACACCGGAATTAATAACACAGCTATAGGTAGGACTGTATTATTTGCTAATACCAGTGGTAACTACAATACGGGTTTGGGTGCACGGGCCTTGTTTAGCTGTACCACAGGTAATTACAATACCGCGATAGGATGGAATGCTTTAAATCTTAGTACTACGGCAAGTTATAACACGGCAATAGGAGGTAATGCCCTCGTTTCCAATATAGCTGGTTATAATACCGCTTTTGGTTTCAATGCATTACAAGGTAATACCAGCGGTACTTGTAATGCCGGTTTAGGACTAGCTACTTTAGAATATAATACAACCGGTAATTATAATACTGCTGCCGGAAACGGAAGTTCAACAAATAATCTTTCCGGGGCTTTCAATACCGCTGTTGGATACTCGTCCTTGCAAAGAAATACCGGTAGTTACAATACTGCCATTGGCTCTTACTCTTTAGTTAATAATACCACGGGTACATATAATACAGCTTTTGGAGTATCTTCTTTGTATGCTAATACCACGGGTGCTTATAATACGGTTGTAGGATATAATTTAATTAACAACACCACCTCAAATTATAACACGGCTATAGGATATGAGTCGTTATATACCAACACAACGGGCACATCCAATAGTACCGCCATAGGTACCTACGCGCTGTATAAATACAATAATGCTACACCGGCTGTTGCTATTGGTTCTAATGCATTATACAACCTGACAACAGCAGGCTATTGCAATACAGCCCTGGGTAAGGATGCCCTGTATTCAACTGTATCAGCATCTTATAATACGGCTATTGGAGAAGGTACATTATACAAAACAGGCGTTGGCAATTGCACCGCCATCGGCTATTATGCTTTATATAATAACGTATCAGGCTATTGTATAGCCGCAGGCTATCAGGCTCTGTACAACAATGTAGCAACCGGTAATGTAGCGATAGGGACAAAATCTTTATACACGAACACTTCCGGACATGACAATACCGCCTTCGGCACGTATGCCTTATATAATAACAGTACAGGTAGTACCAATGTAGCGGTTGGTGATAGCAGTTTATATACCAATACCACAGGGACAGAGAATGCCGGGGTAGGTTATTATGCACTGCAAGCCAGCACTGCAAGTGGTACGACGGCTATAGGGTATAAGGCACTGGCGGCAAACACGAGTGGTACTGAAAACGTAGCGTTAGGATGTAACGCGTTGGCAAAGAATACTACAGGCGGAGACAATACGGCTGTAGGAACAGGTTCTTTAGCCAGTGAAGTATCATCAGCTCAAAATACAGCAATCGGGTATAATGCATTAACAAACAATACAAACAATTCTAATACGGCAATAGGAGCCAATGCCTTGGTTTCAAACACCAATGGTGCTTACAACTCAGCATTCGGCACGGGAGCATTGTTTTCTAATGTATCAACATCTTATAATACGGCTATGGGCTATTATAGCATGTATGGTACCACCTCTTCATACAATACTGCTTTTGGTTACGGGTCACATACAGGTGGCGGGGCGGGTTACAATGTGGCCGTGGGTTATAATGCATTAAATGCCAATACGGGAAATGATAATGTAGCTGTAGGCTACGAGGCTTTGTTGTTTAATACTTCGGGAACGTTTAACTCCGCATTTGGAAATGCAGCACTCCGAACTAATACCACGGGTAGTTATAACACCGCGGTAGGAACTGCTGCTTTGATCAGTAGCCAGGGCTATTACAATACGGCTGTAGGATATCAGGCCGATGTTTCAAAAACATCAGGAAGTAACTCAACCGCTATCGGGACTATTGCTTCCACCGGCAACTATTCCAATAGTATGGCTATCGGCTATAATGCTTCGGCTACCGCTGACAATACGGTAGTGGTTGGTAATTCCATAAGCACCACCATTTTACCCAATTATGTCGGAATTGGCACCACGAATCCCGCTTATCCGCTAACGGTTGCTTCTACCATTACTAACAATTGTGATGGTTGCGCGTATGCCTATTTATCTTCCACCGCTTGTGGTGCCACCACGAGTGGGAACACGGGATATGTTGGGGTTTCAATATACTCTTTTGGGCGTATTTGGATCGGTGCCGAATTGGATGTGTTTTCCGATGCCCGGCTCAAGGAACATATTGTATCACTAAATGATACCCTGTCATTAGCCAAGGTAAATGCCATCAGGTCGGTAAGTTACAACTGGAAATCGGATAAAAGCAAGATACAGCAGCTTGGCTGGATTGCCCAGGAAGTAGGAGAGGGTGGAATAGGAGAAGCCGTTACCGTTTCCAACGAAAGCAAAACGGTGGACGGAACCGTCGTGGATCATGTTCAACTGTTGGACAAAGACCAGCTGGCTGCCGTTTTGTGGAGTGCCGTAAGAGAATTGTCCAAAGAAAATAAGGCGTTGCAAAAGACCCAACAAACTCAGCATGGAGTGAAACAGCAACAAATCAAGTTGCAGCAACAACGAATAAACAACCTTAGGGAAAAAATAGACGAACTGGAAAAAAAAGAAGCACAATAGGAATACACGATAAAAAATAGATTAAGCCGACCGGACAAAATAAATACGACCATGAAAAACCTACAAAAATCAAAAATAATACTGTTTGTATTGTTGATTATAAATACATCAATCAACGCGCAAGAAGGATTTGGCTCATCCTCCCCGGCCTCATCCTCCATCGTGGATATGACCGCTTCTAACAAAGGAGTGCTTTTGCCACGCGTGGCCTTAACAGGCACTGCCGATGTAGCCACCATCATTTCGCCGTCATCGGGCTTGTTGGTTTACAACACGGCCACGGTTACAGGTACTTACGCGGTAACCCCCGGCTACTATTCGTGGAACGGGAGTAAATGGATGCGTCTGTTAAACATGAACGATTCTTATTGGTCCCTCACCGGCAATGCCGGTACCACCGTGGGCACTAACTTTATGGGCACCACGGATGACGTAGATGTAGTTTTTAAACAAAATAATATTCAAGCCGGGTTGATGAATAATAGCAGTGGCAACACCTCTTTCGGTGTAAGCACGTTGGTCAATAACACGGGAACTAATAACACCGCGATAGGAGCCACCGTGTTGAGTGCGAATACCACCGGAAGCTCCAATACCGGGATAGGGCAGGCATCATTAAGTACCAATACCACGGGAAACTATAATACCGCGGCAGGCTCCGGCAGTTTAGCTGCCAACGTGAGTGGAGTGTCCAACACGGCAATCGGGTACAACGCTCTGGCTGCTAACACGGCTAGTAAAAACACCGCCGTGGGAGCCGCCGCGTTGGCTGCTAATACCAGCGGGGCTTCCAACTCCGCGTTTGGCTATGCTTCGTTGAAAGCCAATACCACGGGCAGTAATAATACCGCCACCGGATATGGCAGCCTCACCGGCAATACCACGGGTGCATCCAATACCGCCGTGGGGTATAATTCCCTGGCAGGCGCATCCGGTTCGGGCAGTAATAATACCGCCGTGGGAGCCACCGCTTTAGGAGCCAACACCACGGGTGCCTCCAACACGGCCTTGGGTTATGCTGCATTAGCAGACAATACCACCGGGAATTATAATACCGCCGTGGGAGCCCTTGGTTTAAGCAGCAATAGCACCGGTTCGTCCAACACGGCTGTAGGGTATAATGCTTTGCTTCTCAATACCGCGGATAATAATACGGCTGTTGGTGTTGCCTCATTAAGTCGTAACACCACCGGCAGTTCCAATACATCACTAGGTGCCAGTGCGTTAGATTATAATACCACGGGCAGTAATAATACCGCTATTGGATATAATGTACTAGGTGCTAATACCACGGGTAGTAATAATACCGCCATAGAATTCAATGCTTTAGCTCAAAATATTTCGGGAAATTCAAATACCGCCATGGGTCAGCTTGCATTATATGTTAATACCGCCAGTGGAAATACGGCTATAGGATATAATGGGCTGCAAAATAACACCACGGGAACCTCCAACACTGCAGTGGGGCCGTATGCATTAGTTAGTAATAACACAGGAAATTATAATACGGCCATTGGCGAATATGGCTTGAATGTTAACACTACCGGTTCGTCCAACACCGCCGTCGGGTATTACTCTTTGATGCATAGCAATTCCGACAACAATACAGCCGTGGGTACCTCCGCGTTGAGTAATAGTACCTCCGGGACTGGTAATACGGGGTTAGGTTATAACGCTTTAATTTCTAATACCACGGGTGGTAGTAATACAGCCATCGGCTATAAAAGTTTGTACAATAATGTTTCCGGGGCTGCAAATGTTGCTGTGGGCTCGATGGCTCTCTACACGAACACGGCAAACTATAACACCGCCGTTGGGTTTCAATGCTTGTGGAATAACACCACCGGTTACGCCAACACCGCTTTGGGTGCAGCCTCATTGCCAAATAACACTACCGGCTATGGCAATACTGCCATGGGGTATAGTTGCATGAACAGCCAAGCCGGCGGTGTGTACTATAATACAGGTCTTGGATATAATTGTTTGAATGTTAATGCGAATAATTATAATACCGCGGTTGGTTATCGTGCTTTACTATCAAATACGTCAGGAGGAGAGCTAGCTGCCGTGGGAGTCAATGCTTTATATTATAATACGACCGGGACTAACAATACCGCTTTTGGAAACAATGCTTTAGACAATAATACCACGGGAAGTGCAAATACCGCCATCGGATATACCGCCATGTATAATAATACAACGGGTAGTTTTAATACCGCCATCGGGTATTATGCCAATTACTCAAAAACGGCGGGCGACAATTCTATCGCCGTGGGCAATCAAGCATCTACCGGAAATTCTAATTATAGTATTGCCCTTGGTAATGGAGCTACAGTATCTTCCGATTATAATATAGTGTTGGGAAATACTGGCGTAAGCACTACCGTTTTGCATGGTTATGTGGGCATTGGCACCCCAACCCCAACGTATCCATTCACCGTTGCGAATACTATTTCAACTTCAGCCAACAGCAACTATGGTTATATTAATACAGGAGGATCAAGATTCGATGGATATTCAACAGGCGTTATAACTGTTTCAGTGTATAGTGCAGGCCGGATATGGACGGGCGACGGGGTGGATGTATTCTCCGATGCAAGGCTTAAGGAAAATATTATATCGCTAAGCGACACCATGGCTTTGGCCAAGGTAGAATCTATCAGAGCCGTGAGTTACAACTGGAAAGAAGATAAAAGCAAGAGCCCGAAATTGGGTTGGATAGCCCAGGAAGTGGGAGAGGGCGGGATAGGAGAAGCGGTTACCGTTTCATCTGAAAGTAAAAAATTGGATAGCATTACCGTGGATCATATCCAACTGCTCGACAAAGATCAGCTTAAAGCCATCCTTTGGGGGGCTGTGAGAGAATTGTCAAAACAAAATGACAATGTAAAAACAATCCAGCAGGAAACGGCGGCATCCCGACAAATTGATATTCAATCGCAGCAATCGCAAATTAATGAATTGCGCCAACGGGTGGAAAATTTAGGGAAAAAGAAATCGATTATTTTTTAAGAACATCAACTAACAAAAAAAATAAAGCCATGACAACTACGCTACAAAAATGGATTGTAATTCCGCTTATGTTCGTTCTAAGCATATCGGTTGATGCACAGCAAGGTTTTGGTACTTCATCGCCCGCCTCCTGTTCCATTTTGGATCTCACAGCCGGCACCAAAGGCCTGTTAGTGCCACGGGTTGCTTTAACCGGCACCACGGATGCCACAACAATTAGTTCGCCGGCCACCAGCCTGCTGATCTATAACACGGCTACCGTAACCGGTGCCAACTCGGTGTCCCCCGGTTATTATTACTGGACGGGCAGCCAGTGGATAAAAATTGTTAGCTCGGCAGAAGCCTGGACCACCAATGGAAATACCGGTACTACACCCGGCACCCATTTTATGGGTACTACTGACAACGTGGATATCATGTTTAAGCGTAATGGCATTCAATCCGGGTTGTTAACTAATTCGCTGGAAACAACCTCTTTGGGTGTTAACGCGTTGGTAAGTAATACAGGTGCTGAGAATACGGGCATAGGCTACAGTGCTTTAAAAGCAAATACAAGTGGTACCAACAATATAGCCCTTGGCCAAGGGGTGTTAAGTGTGAATACAACCGGATATTCAAATACCGCTGTTGGTGTGGGCAGTCTAGTTAGCAATATTTCAGGAGCTAATAATACCGCGGTAGGGTATAACGCGTTGAATTTGAATACAGCCATTCAGAATGATGCGGTTGGTGCAGGGGCATTGAGTGCGAATACAAGCAACGCTTACAATGTCGCTTTGGGTCAGGGAGCTTTGAGTTTGAATACGGCTACTTACAATACGGCTATCGGGGCTGCCAGCTTGAGTAGCAATGTGTCAGGAACCCTCAATACTGCGGTTGGGTATAATGCGCTGAACACTAATACAAACTCCTCCACCGCTGTGGGTGCCGGTGCCTTGGCGATTACAACTGGCAACTCGAATGCCGCCATAGGTCAGGGAGCCTTAGCCCAACTAACAAACGCTAACTATAATACCGCTATCGGAGCAGGCAGTCTGAGCAGTATTACTAGTAGTGGTGACAATATTGCTATCGGTTATAACACGTTGGCAGCTAATACCGCGACCTATAATATAGCCATAGGTGCGAATGCGCTTTCGACCAATACCACCGGAGGACATAATATAGCGTTTGGTCAAGGTACGTTAGCCAAGAATACCACTGGTTCAGCTAATACCGCTGTGGGAGCGGGTAGCTTAGCCAATAATACTGGTGATGTTAATACAGGAGTGGGTTGCAATACATTAGCTCAAAATACCGCGGCTTACAACACGGCTATAGGCTACAATGCGTTGAGTGCTAATACCACGGGGTTAAATACCGCCGTAGGAGCCGGAGCATTAAAAGCTAATACCACCGGAACGTTCAACACCGCGTTGGGTTTAAATGCCTTGAGTACCAATACCACTGCCGGCTATTGCACCGCCGTGGGAGCCGGAGCTTTAAGTGCCAACGCCACCGGAGCCACCAATACTGCCGTGGGCTACAACGCCTTGGCCAACACCACGTCTGGTGCCAATACCGCCGTGGGAGCCTCCGCGTTAGGAGCCAATACCGGTGGAAGTTCAAATACCGCTGTAGGAGCCTCCGCATTAAATGTCAATAGCGTAGGTAGTTATAATACTGCAGTTGGGGCTTTAAGCTTATCGGGTGGTGTGGGGTCACTCAATACCGCTGTAGGGTATGGAGCCATGTCTGGCGGTGCTTCCCAAAATTCTAATACCGCGTTGGGTTATTTGGCGTTAAATGCCAATAGCGGTTATTACAACACCGCGTTGGGTTATTCCGCTTTAGCAAATAATACATCAGCTTCTTATAATACAGCTCTTGGTTATAATGCGTTAAGCAGTAACTCTTCGGGCTCAGGCAATACTGCTCTGGGGTATGGTACCCTGGCAGCCAACACGGCCAATTATAACACGGCTGTAGGATATAACGCACTGGCTCTTAATACAGTAGGAGCAAACAATACGGCCTTGGGAAAGAATTCCTTGTATAATAATACTTCAGGAACGTCTAATACCTCTTTGGGTGATGAAGCTTTAAAAAATAGTACTTCAGGGGGACTCAATACAGCTGTCGGTTATGGAGCTTTGTTTTCGCATGTTGCACCTGTTAGTTGTACGGCTATTGGGTATAATGCCGATCAAAACAAAACCGTAGGGATTCAATCAACCGCCATTGGTTATGGAGCTTCTACCGGATATTACACGAATAGCATTGCTATAGGAAATGGTGCTATTGCGTCTGCTGATAATCAGGTTGTAATAGGTACCACCGCGCACACGCTGACTTTACAAGGAGCTGTTGGCGTGGATACACTATCCCCCCGATTCCCATTAACAATCAGTAGATACTATTCCGCGCCAAACAATACAAATACCTATGGTTATCTTAATAGTGTAGCTGGGTGTGGATCAAATATTTATGGAACCGGTGCCGGCCGGCCTGTTTCTCTGTATTGTGTTGGTCGTATCTTTTCTTACGGGGAAGTAAATGCCTTTTCCGATGTGCGGCTGAAAGAAAATATTGTGTCGCTGGAAGATACCCTGGCATTAGCCAAAGTAAAAGCCATAAGAGCGGTGAGGTACAACTGGAAAGAAGATAAAAGTAAATCGCCAAAACTGGGCTGGATAGCCCAGGAAGTAGGAAACGGAGGTATAGGGGAAGCCATTACCATTTCAGATGAAAGTAAAACAATAGATAGTGTTAAAGTAGATCATATACAATTGCTGGATAAAAATCAGCTGGTGGCTGTTCTTTGGGGCGCGGTGAGAGAATTATCGAACCAAAATGATACATTAAAAGAAAAACAGCAAACAACAAATAGTGCTGAGGACAAGCAAATTGAAATACAAAAACAACAGATAGACGAGCTGGAAAGGCTTGTGAATAAATTAGAAAAAGAGCCAGTAGCCAGTAAATAAGCCTATATATTAACATTGTATTAGTTGAAAAACTAAAAATAAATACAAATGAAAAAACGAGGAGTTTTTTTAATATTCATATTATTCGTTCTCATGTTCTTCATAGCAAGAATATGGGCGGCAGAATATAACAAAGGCAATAGTTGGGTGCATCCTACAGCACAAAAATATGTGAACACCGGCTTTGTCAATGCCCCTTCCGGGATGTGGATGGTTAACGGCTCTATATGGTATTTGCAAGATTTTGAAAACGATGGAGCTGTCAATTACGATGCAAGCTTACCTGTTTCTCCCGCACTAAGTCAATTTACAGGAAGTTCAAAACAACAAATCTTTGGTACAGGTACCACTCGTTTTTATAATGTGCTGTTTAATAGTTCATTAATAGCCACAGCCTTCAGCTTGCAGCAAAATATCAGCATCGCCCATCAAGCCAATTTTACTCAAGGAATAATAACTGCCAAACAAACATTGATAAGCACCATGGAAAACATGGTCGTTTTTGAAGCCGGAGCTTCGTGTACTAACGCTTCAAATAATAGCTATGTTGACGGCTTTGTACGTAAAATAGGAAATACGGCATTTCAATTCCCCGTAGGTAACAAAGGCTACCTGCGTCCGGCATCCATTTCATCACCCAGTTACACTACCGATCATTTTACCGCCCGCTATGTATATCTTAATCCCGACTCGTCGGGCTACACACGTACTAGCAGAGAAAGCGATGTAAAATCCATAAGCAATAAAGAATATTGGATAATAAACCGTACAAACGGCATCTCCAATGTACAAATAACCTTAGGCTGGGATGTGAATACTACCAGTGCCATAGTACCATCTAACTTGAAAAACATAGTTATAGCCAGATGGAATGGAACCAAGTGGGTAAACGAAGGTAATATAACAACAACAGGGAATGCCACGTCGGGTACCATTACAGCAAAGGCAAGTACCTACGGGGTATTTACCATTGCTACTTTAAATGATTTACCGGTGGCGGTAACCGACACTGTAACCCTAACTGAAAATACAAAAACAGAAGGTTCTGTAGCTACGAATGATACCACCAGTGCCGATGGTGGTAATGTGTGGAAATTATTGACAAATCCGTTGCATGGTACTGTTACAATGGATACCCAGGGTAACTATACCTATACACCGGAGAATGACTATTCAGGTACTGATAGCTTCACCTATACTCTTACCGACGCGGATGGCGATTCATCCACGGCAACTGTAGAATTAACTATTACAGGAAATAATGAAGAAGCAACAGTTACCATTCCTGATGGCTTCTCGCCAAATGGAGATGGATACAACGATGTGTTTATAATACCGCATTCAAGTGAAATGATAATAAAACTGGAAGTATTTAACCGTTGGGGCGAATTGGTTTATAAGAGCAGTGATTACCAAAACGATTGGGATGGCAAAGGCTCTAGTAAATTCATGGGTAGAGACCTTCTTAATGGTACCTACTACTATGTGGTACAAGCCAAAAATACCAATACGGGCAGAACTAAGAAGTATGTCGGCTATTTGACGTTGAGACGATAAATTTAGACAGGATAAAGAGAAAGTGAAAATGCTATGAAATTATTTAACTTATAGTTAATAAAAAAATCATGAATAGAAGAAGAACATCTAAATTGAAAAAATCAGCCCCCCGGTTTCGGTCGATGCCTTGTTTTTTCATCACACTTAAGCCACTGGTTCTGTCCTGTCTCAGCTTCCTGTTCGTGTTGCAAATGAAGGCACAACAAGAGCAAATGTATTCGCAATACATGTTCAATATGCTGCATGTTAACCCGGCTTACGCTGGCAACAGGGCGGCCGATAATATTACCCTATTGTATCGTAAGCAATGGATGAATATACCCGGATCCCCTCAAACAGCAACCCTTTCGTGGGATAGACGGCAGTCTGAGAGTAATGTAGGATATGGCTTGGAGCTCTACAATGACCAACTAGGAGTGGAAAAAACAACGGGGGTGCAAGCCTTTTATTCCTATCACATTCCGTTAGACAATTCATTTTTAGCGTTAGGTGTTTGTGCCGGAGTGCTCAATTATAGTGCTTCGTTTTCGGAAGTTGATGCTTTGAAATCTGGTGACGCAATGTTTCAATCCGATGTTTCGGGGCTCAAACCAACAGCCGGTTTTGGTACTTTATATGCTACAGACCGATGGTATGCGGGATTTTCCGTACCCGCCTTATTCTCTACTAAAATTAAGGTTGAAAACAGTGGATATGTTCAAACCGTGGGGGGAGATAATCATTATTTTTTGGTAGGAGGTTATCTCTTTACGCTTTCTGATGCCGTTAAGTTAAAACCCTCTTTTTTAATGAAAGCCGTAAAAGGTTCCTCCATGCAAGAAGACTTTAATTTGAACACATGGATATATGATACCATGTGTTTTGGGGTCAGTTATCGTACGCAAGATGCCGTGGTTGTGATGTTTGAATTGCAATTAATAGACGAATTAAGATTAGGGTATGCTTATGATTATACTATTTCCTCTTTGAACGAATATAGCAAAGGTACACATGAAATCATGCTTAGGTATGAATTTAATAATGTTGTACAAAAAGGCCGACGCGTTCTTTCCCCACGCTATTACTAATGCTTGCTAGGAGGTAAACTCGGCAAGCAATTTTATTGTATCTATTTTCATATATAAATTATTAAAAGCACAGTGACCTATGAGAAAATTAATTTTAATTATAGCCGCAGAACTTGTTTTTATGTATCTGTTCTGCAGGGAATTTGACAGACCATATATAAAAAAAGAGATTCATAAAGAAAAAACAGAATCATCAATTATAAAACCAACATCAAGAAGCGTCTCAGGAACGAAATTAGATAGAGGAAATGCGGCATATAATAATTTGAATTTCTCATTGGCAACAACATACTATGAATCATATTTGAAGCTTTATCCGAATGAAGAAAAAAACATATTGCCCCAGTTGGCCGATTGTTATTGGCAAATGCGTGATTATACAAATGCATTAAGAGTTTACCAGCAACTTCATCCAAATGGCAAAGAAGGTACAAATCATCAAGAGCAATTTAGAATAGGCGAGTTATATGCTCGACAAGGGGATTATGATAAAGCTTCTCAATGGTTAGATGGTATTCAATCCTATGCCTCCCATGCGTCATCCTACCAAGAAAAAAACAAACTATCCATGATGATGAAAGATTCTTTAAATTGGAAGGTAAAACTACTGAACTTCAATACTGAATTTAGAGATTTTTGTCCCTTTGTGGTCGATTCCTTATTGTTGTTTAGTAGCAATAGGCCTCTCGAAGGTGTAAAGCAGGCTTCCGGGTGGGATGGAGAGTCCTATGTACATTTGTGGCAAATTCCTTTATCGCAACTCCAACCTGTAAACGATTCTCTTCTTGCAAGTTTAAAAAAACAAAAAATGATAGCCAATACAAAGAAAACGAAGCAATTGTCAGGCGTGTATGAAGGAAGTGATGCAAAAGTACCCGAAAGCACCATTAGCTCATTTTTAAATAAGCAATATACCAATGGAAATAATAAATTTATGGGAAAACTGGTGTCGGGACTAGATGATCAGCAATATAATACAGGCCCGGTATCGGTTGACAAAGATGGACGTGTTTATTTTTCGGCAAATTATGCAAAAGCAGATAAGAAAGGTGTTGTCAGGATTAAAATGATGGCTGGCGATTATAAAAATGATGGTTCGATAGAAGATGTTCATCCTCTCCCCTTGGATATTGATAAAGGTACTTATTCTGTAATGCATCCTGCCGTTAATGCTGAGGGTACGGTGCTTATTTTCAGTAGTGATAAGCCCGGAGGTTTTGGTGGTTATGATTTATATGTAACTCAGCATGCTAATAACAAAGAACCTTGGCAAAAACCTAGATTGCTTGGCTCCCAAGTTAATTCAAACGGCAATGAAGTGTTTCCTACCATTACTTCCGATGGCTATCTTTATTTCAGTAGCGACGGTAGATCAGGATTAGGTGGTTTAGACATATACCGGATCTCGTTACAAGATGCACTTGCAGGCACTGGAACCTTGGAACACCTTCCTTATCCCATAAATAGTTCGGGTGATGATTTTGGATGGGCACAGGAAAGTTCGGCTTTGCAAGCTTACTTTACGTCAGATAGAATTACCAGTGACGATAATATCTACAATGTGAGATATGATGCTGTAACGCCAAAGACGCAGATGACTATGCCGGAAAAAGACAAAAAAACATCCGATTTTCAGGGTTATGTGTTAAATCGACAGACTATGGACCCAATGAAAAATGTTACTGTTTTTATGCTTAATAAATGTAGTGGAAAAGTTCTAGTGGCAAAAACTACAGAAAACGGAATATACATCTTCCCATTAATTAAAGATTGTGATGTTGTATTTAAAGCCGTTGGCCCAGAATTTTCGACAGATTGTTTTCCTCTAAAAGGAAGCAAACCTGCAGAAGAAGCAAAAACACAAAAGATTCCTCAGGATTTATTGATAGATAAATACCCGGAAAATTTCAAGTGGAAATTAAAAAACATCTACTATGATTTTAATCAATGGAACCTTCGTTCCGATGCTTATCCGGTATTGGATAGCTTAGTGAAAATCTTAAAAAATTATCCTATTAAAGTTGAATTATCTTCTCACACAGATTGTAGAGGATCTTATCAATACAATAATTGGCTATCCCAAAAGCGAGCACAGTCTGCCGTAAATTACATTTTAGCTAAAGGAATCAACGACAAGAGAATCATAGCCAAAGGATATGGAAAATATCAACTGGTCAACCGTTGTGCCGATGGCGTTCCATGTAAAGAAAGCGAGCATCAAGCCAATAGACGTACCGAAGTTAAAGTTCTGGCAAGCGCTTCAAAAGGCAACGTTATAAATAATTTTGATCCTTCAATATTTAAAGCAGGTCAAGAGTTGGATACAAATCAACTACCTACAGGATTCTTTAGAAATGATGTTACAGCTATTAATAATAAGCCGATGACTAAATATGAGCTGGAAAAGAAAATTGAAGCGGTAGCCAAGGAAAATAAATCGTCGAGGTTGCCAGTGCCCAAAAAAAATATCACAACAGAGAATCCTGAAACAAAGGGATTCTCAGTGCAAATATTGGCAATGAAAGGAACCCTTCAGAACCCTAGAACTTTAAAGAAATTGCACAACGTTTTTGTTGTAGCTTGTGCCGACGAATTTACACGTTACTTGGCTGGGAGATACAATACTGAAGCAGAAGCAAACGCAGCCTGTGAAAGAATTCACAAGCTAGGAGCGATGTATAAAAATGCTTTTGTTATAAATATTCACAAGCTCAAAATTTTAAGTTCTTCCGAGAAATAAAATACCCGTCTATATTCATTTTTGTAATAATATATTAAATTGTTTTTACATTGGTTGTTGTGCTTATATAAAAGTCTGGCTTGTGATAAGTCGGGCTTTTATTCTGTTTAGGGTTCCTTTTGAAAAAACGGTTCGTCAAATCGCATACAACTATAATTTGCACAACCGTTATTTAAAATTAGGTGCCTCTTTGGTAGTAAATATTTTTAAGAAAACATTATGCTCTTGAATGTATTGTTTGAAATTTGTAACTTTGCAGCATGGAGAAAAAAGAGATAATAGAAGATTATTGCCTGAAAAGTATTATTGAAAATACCGAAAACGGCATCGGGCAATTTAACATGTTTCGACTAGATCCTTTTATTGGAGATAAGGCAAGACCTGTGCCATATAAAAAAAGAGACTATTATAAAATAACCTTGATGGTGGGGCAAAATAGAATTAATTATGCCGATAAGGTAATTGATGTGGAGAAACAGGCATTGGTCTTCACCAATCCTCAAATACCCTATAATTGGGAAAACCCAGAAAACATCACAAATGGATATTTTTGTGTTTTTACACAAGATTTTTTCAGTCAATACGGTGGCTTGAGCCAATATGAAGTGTTTCAACCCAATGGAACACACGTGTTTGAGTTGACCGACGAGCAGGTGGAAAAGGCGAGCTCTTATTACGAACTCATGCTCGAAGAGATAAACTCCGACTACATACATAAATATGATTTGTTGCGCACCATTGTGCTCGAGTTGCTACATTTTGCTATGAAGATGCAACCCTCTTCAAGTCTTGATAATCAGCAAATAAATGCGAATAAGAGAATATCGATGATGTTTTTAGAGCTATTGGAACGACAATTTCCCATTGATGAAAACCACCAGCAAGTTAATCTTCGTTCGGCTTCCGATTTTGCCAGCCAATTAAATATACACGTGAATCATTTAAACCGGGCGATAAAAGAAACTTCAGCGCAAACAACCTCCCAAATCATAGCCGAACGCGTTTTGCAAGAGTCGAAGATTTTGCTAAAACATAGCAATTGGAATGTGGGTGAAATTGCCACCGCGTTGGGTTTTGCCGAAGTTACCCATTTCAATAACTTCATAAAAAAGCATCTTAATACTACGCCGTTGAAATTTAGGAATGTTTGATTTTCGTAATTTTTTGTTTGCTTTTCGTTATTTTTCTGCCTAAATCAAACCGATCTTTGTATCCGTAATTTAAAACTTAAAATTATGAATGCAAATATTGAAAAACGCCAACTAGGTAATAGTGGCTTGGAAGTTTCGGCCATTGGCTTTGGTTGTATGGGATTGAACTTTTCGTATGGTCCGGCTCCTGATAAAAAAGAAATGATAGCACTGCTTCATAAGGCGGTTGACCTAGGTGTAACTTTTTTTGACACAGCCGAAGTGTATGGCCCCCTTACTAACGAAGAGCTTGTAGGTGAAGCCCTTTCTTCTATTCGTGATAAAGTAGTAATTGCTACAAAATTCGGCTTTGAGATTGATCCTAATGGAGGGCCTCAATGGCTAGGCTTAAATAGCCGCCCCGAACATATACGCAAAGCCGTAGAAGGTTCACTCAAACGCCTCAAAACTGATGTTATCGACCTCCTATATCAACATCGTGTTGACCCCAATGTGCCTATTGAAGATGTGGCCGGTACGGTGAAAGACCTGATTGCCGAAGGAAAAGTAAAACACTTTGGCCTCTCAGAAGCAAGTGTACTCAACATTCGCAAGGCTCATGCCGTGCAGCCTGTTACAGCTCTACAAAGCGAATATTCACTTTGGTGGCGCGAACCCGAAGCCGAAATTTTACCGCTACTTGAAGAACTGGGGATAGGCTTTGTGCCTTACAGCCCTCTTGGCAAAGGATTCCTTACCGGAAAAATAAACGAAAATACCACTTTTGACAAAAATGATTTTCGCAACACAACGCCTCGTTTATCGCCCGAAAATCGAAAAGCCAACCAGGCCGTGGTGGACTTACTCTCTCAGTTTGCAAAAGGCAAAAATGCCACTCCTGCACAAATAGCCCTTGCTTGGTTACTTGCCGAAAAACCGTGGATTGTTCCTATCCCCGGTACTACAAAAAATAGTCGTTTGGAAGAAAACATGGGGGCTGTAGCCATTAACCTCAGCGCGTCGGAATTACAAGAAATAAAAACGGCTGCCGAAAAAATTGAGGTTCAAGGAAATCGATATTCTGAGGGTGCTCAAAAATTAATTAATCGATAAGATAAAATATAACAAAATAATGGAAATTCATATATGAAAAAAGTATTGATACTATCCTCCAGCCCTCGAAAAGGAGGAAACTCTGATTTGCTCTGCGACCAATTTGTAACCGGAGCAAAAGAAGCCGGACATCAAGCAGAAAAGATTTTTCTTAAAGATAAAAAAATTAGTTATTGTACAGGTTGCGGAGTATGTTTTAACCGTGATAAAGCTTGCTCGCAAAAAGATGACATGGCTGAAATTTTGGAAAAAATGATTGATGCAGATGTAATTGTAATGGCAACACCCGTTTACTTCTACACCATGAGTGGGCAGATGAAAACCTTGATAGACAGAACCTGCTCGCGTTACACCGAAATTAATGATAAAGATTTTTATTTTATTGTTTCGGCTGCCGACGAGAGCAAGCAAGCGATGGAACGGACGTTGGAAGAATTCAGAGGATTTACTTACTGCCTGGATGAAACCCATGAAATGGGTGTTATCTATGGTACGGGAGCCTGGCACATGGGCGACATCAAAAAAAGCGAAGCCATGAAGCAAGCCTACAAAATGGGGAAAATAGTATAATTAAAAAATAAACTATGAATATAAGTGAAACAGCAAATAAAAATCACGAGGAGCTTTTCCCGAAGTATAAATCTATATTAAAGGAAACAGATCCTGAGCTGATAGAGGTGTTTGATAACTTTGCTTTTGATGAGGTGCTGGCTTATGGAAACCTGGATACCCACACGAGGTTGATGATGATTTTGGGGTCAATGATAGCCAGTCAGGCTTTGGGCGAATATAAAGTAATGCTTACCGGGGCTCTCAATGTAGGAGTAGCCCCTGTTGAAGTGAAAGAAATTGTATATCAAGCCGTGCCTTACGTGGGCATAGCCAAAGTATTCGATTTTATCCATGCCACCAATGAAACATTTATAAACAGAGGTATCAGTCTGCCATTGGAAGGGCAATCCACCACCTCACCAAAAACTAGATTGGAAGAAGGGTTGGCCGTTCAAAAATCAATTTTTGGTGACATGATTTATAAAATGTATGAAGCTTCGCCTAAGAATCAAATTCACATTCAGAAATACTTATCAGCCAATTGCTTTGGCGATTATTATACCCGAAATGGGTTGGATTTGAAAACAAGAGAACTGTTAACCTTTTCCATCATCCTATCCTTGGGCGGTTGTGAACCACAATTGAAAGGACACATACAAGGCAACTTGAATATTGGAAACGATAAAGAAACATTGCTAAGTGCAGTTACTCAGTTACTTCCTTACGTGGGATACCCCCGAACTTTAAACGCTATCAGATGTTTAAATGAAGTGATTCCCGAACAATCAAAAGAAGTTTAATAATAAGAAATATAAAAAACTATGGAAAAAATCACATTGAATAATGGCGTGGAAATGCCAATATTGGGTTATGGTGTTTTTCAAATACCAGATGCCGCAGAGTGCGAACAAAGTGTACTTGATGCTATCAACGTTGGATACCGCTTAATTGATACCGCGGCTTCTTATTTAAACGAAGAGGCTGTAGGCAAAGCAATTAAAAAATGCGGAGTGAGGCGCGAAGAATTATTTATCACAACCAAGCTATGGGTGCAGGATGCCGGTTACGAAAGCACCAAAAAGGCCTTCGAAAAATCGCTTACTAAGTTAGGGCTTGATTATCTTGACCTATACCTCATACACCAACCGTATAACGATATATACGGCTCATGGCGTGCCATGGAGGAATTGTATAAACAAGGTAAAGTACGTGCGATAGGCATTAGTAACTTTCACCCCGACAGGGTGATGGATTTAATCACGTTTAACGAGATTGTGCCTGCTGTAAACCAAATTGAAACACACCCGTTCAATCAGCAAAACGAAACTCAACAGTTTTTGCAAGAGAATAAAGTGCAAATTGAATCGTGGGGGCCTTTTGCCGAAGGACGCAACCATATTTTTGAAAACGAGCTTCTTCTTTCTATAGCCGCTAAACACAATAAAACCGTGGCACAGGTTATTCTGCGTTGGCTCATTCAACGTGGGGTAGTGGTTATACCTAAATCGGTAAAAAAGGAGCGGATGAAGGAGAACTTCAACGTTTTTGATTTCAATTTATCACCCGAAGATATGGCAGCGATTCAAACGCTCGACACAAAAACATCTAGCTTTTTCGACCATCGCGATCCTGAAATGATAAAATGGATGGGTTCTCGCAAATTAGATCTTTAAAACAATTTAAAAACTAACAATAATAAAGCGTATGTTTAATTTTGATTTTTATAATCCTACACGGATTTTCTTTGGTAAAGACAGACTGGATGTCATTGATAAAAATGTTCCGGCCAATGCCAATGTATTAATAACCTTTGGCGGTGGAAGTGCTAAAAAGAGTGGCCTCATTGATAAAGTGAAAGCCAATCTAGGTAGCCGGAAAGTGATTGAATTTGGTGGGATAGAACCCAATCCACGTTACGAAACCTTGATGAAGGCTGTAGAAGTGGTTCGTAATGAAAATATTGATTTTATTATAGCTGTAGGTGGCGGTTCGGTAATTGATGGCACCAAGTTCATATCCCTGTCTTCCCATTACCAAGGCAATGCTACCGATTTGCTTAAATATGGCTTTACGCCAATTACTTCGGAGGTAATAAAAAAAGTTGTTCCTTTTGGCGTGGTGTTAACCCTCCCTGCCACCGGATCTGAAATGAATAGCGGAGCAGTGGTTAGTTATAACCACGGAAAGTTTCCGGTTATGAGCGAATTTTCATTCCCTAAATTTTCCATATTAGACCCCACTATTACCTTTACGCTTCCTAAAACTCAGGTTGCAAACGGGGTGATTGATGCATTTGTTCATACCTTGGAGCAATATATCACCTTCCCTGTAGATGCTAAGGTGCAAGATCGTATGGCCGAGGGCATTTTGCAAACTCTGATTGAAATTGGAACAACAACAGAAGCAGAACCTGAAAATTATGATGCTCGTGCCAACCTTGTGTGGAGTGCAACGATGGCCTTGAATGGAGTTATAGCCGTAGGTGTTCCTCAAGATTGGACTACGCACATGATTGGGCACGAACTTACCGCACTGTTTGGCATCGATCACGGGCAAACCCTAGCCATTATATACCCTGCCGTGATGAACGTATGCCGCGAACAAAAGCACGCCAAACTGGTTCAATATGCCCAACGGGTGTGGAATATAGCAACGGGTACCGACGATGAAAAGATAGATTTAGCCATTCAAAAAACCAAAGATTTTTTTGAAAGCCTAGGGGTGAAAACTCGTCTTTCGGATTATGGAGTTACAGCCGATAAGATTCCGGTTGTGGTGGAACAACTAAAAGCGCATGGACTGACTGCTCTTTCCGAAACAGGAAAGGTAACATTGGAAGTAAGTCAAAAGATCTTGGAACAAGCATTCTAATTTTGAATATACATAAATGGGTTGTCCAAAAAGCATTGGACAACCCATTTTTTTGTTCTTTTTATTCGAGGTCAACCTAAAGTCATTGATAAATATTCAATTCTCAAGGAGAAGATCTTTGTGGATAGCTTTGTTTATTAAGCAAAACAGAGTTTTTTTTAGTACAGCAACTATAAGGCAACATTTTAAAAAATGAACAAGGTTTTTGACCTAACCTTGTTAGGGTGTGAATTTGTATCAATAAAACAGATCTATATTTTTTAACCTTTTTTATATTTTATTGCGCTAATAATTTGACGGATAATTCATTGCGTATGTTGTTGAGCATAAAAAAGTTATTTCTTTTTATGCAAATGTGAAAAGAACAAAATAAAGGTGTTAAAAGAAAATAAGTCATGCATAAAAAATAACGAATATTTGTTTTCTTTCGTAAAAATTAAAAGCATGTTTTATTTGAGCTATAAGATATCTGTTTGATTATCAAAATAGAAGAGTAACGTGCCAAAATAACTTATTGGGAAATATATAATATTTTATTGTTTATGGTGAACAAAATAGGTTTTCATAAGGTTCTTCTTAAAACAACGGTCTTAGTTCCGCTTGTTTTATTGACGGCTTGTGCTGTTCTGCTGATTTGTATAACGACAGACTTAATAGCAGATCGTGTAACCGGAACTAAAAAAATAAGTCTTAAAAAGAGAAGCCTAATTAGGATGTATGACAAAATGATTAAACCTTCCGAAAGTATAGGGACAGGATAACATAATGAAATAAGATCGATCCAAAAAGGGGGAATGTTTTTATTAGGCAGAATATATAAGGAATAGAATTTTCTATAAAAAGTTGATAGCCTATGAAAAAAAATGTACTCAAAAAATCATATACAGCAAAAGATATTCCTCGTTATACCTGTAGTATTACTTGGATATTGATTATTGTAATAGCCATCTTGATGACTTTGTTTTATGCAAAATTACTAATGGCATTTATTGATTAGTTTTTTTAATTGTATTCTATGGGTTTTTTTAAAGATAAAAGCCTGGCTTGTGATAAGTCAGGCTTTTATCTTGTCCGTTTTTGATATTTGCTGTCGTACGCAGGTCTAAGACTCTAAGTCTGGTTTTACATCCTCCTCGATTCTTTTTACAGAGTTTACCGCTTTTATTTTCAATATGTTCATGCAAAGATTATTTACATCTTCCGTGCCATGCACAAAGATGTTGAATCGTCCCACGAAAATACCATCCTTGGTTTCCAGGTTGATTTTTTGGATGTTCACCTCGTAATCTTGCGAAATAACTTTTATAATCTGAATCAGTACCCCTTGGGCATCTATACCCCTTACTTCGAGTATAGCAGGGAAGGAAAGAATCTTTTTGCTAGTCCATTCGGCGGAAACAAGTCGTTCGCCAAAGTTCGATTTTAGTTTTGCCGCTACCGGGCATTGTCGTTTGTGCAGTGTTACCGTTTCGTCGTCATTGATATATCCAAGCACATCATCGCCGGGTATCGGGTTACAGCATTCTGCTATTTTGTATTGTACTTCACCTTGAATATCATCGGTTAGTTTTAGCGTTTTTTTCCGGTCTATTTTAGGCAAAGGGGTTTTCTTGTCAGTTTCAGCAGGTTCGTCTTCCTGCTTTTTGGAGGAGCCGAATTGTAGCTTCCAGTAATTCATCCATCGGAAGCCCGATTTTTGCTTGAATATCTTTTTCTCAATATCCACCAGGCTGATTACCCCTTTACCCAATTCGTAGTAAAGCTCGTCGCGCTGATTTAATTTGAAATAGTTTAGCAAGCGTTGTATCGTTTGATTATCAAGCGGGAGGTTAATGTCTTTAAATTTCTCGTCAAGAATTAGTTTCCCTTTTGTGATGACAGTGCGGTTTTCTTTCTTAAATACCGATTTAAGCTTCGTTTTAGCCCTTGCCGTGGTTACATAATTTATCCATTCTGGCTGAGGGCTTTGCTTTTTCGAAGTAAGAATTTCCACTTGGTCGCCACTTTCCAGGGTGTGGCTTAGCGGAACCAACTTATGGTTCACCTTAGCCCCGATACATTGCATACCAAGGTCGGAGTGGAGCGAAAACGCGAAATCCAATGCCGTAGCATTTTGAGGCAACGTTTTAATTTCTCCTTTTGGAGTAAAAACAAATATCTCGGTGGAAAAAAGATTCAGTTTAAACGTGTCCAAGAAATCAATAGCACTCGGTTCCGGGTTATCCAGTATTTCCTTTATTGTTTTTAGCCAGTTGTCCAGTTCCGTTTCCGGTGAGTTCTCTCCGGTTTTATATTTCCAGTGGGCGGAAATTCCTTTTTCAGCAATCTCGTGCATGCGTTCGCTACGAATTTGCACCTCTATCCATTGCCCGGCAGGCCCCATCACGGTAACGTGCAACGCCTCGTATCCATTTGCTTTTGGGGTACTCACCCAGTCGCGTATACGTTCGGGGTGAGGACGGTAAAAGTTTGTCACCGTGGAGTAAATCATCCACGCCTGATCCTTTTCCCCTATATTATCTTGTGTTTTGTAAATAATTCTTACGGCAAGCAGATCAAATATTTCCTCGAAAGGGATATTCTTGGTTTTCATCTTGTTCCAAATGGAATATACGGTTTTTACCCGTTTTTCTATTTGGAATTCATAGCCCATCGAAATTAATTTTTCCTGAACAGGAGCAATAAATTGTTTGTACACATCCTCCCGTTCGGGGTCGCCAGCGGCCAACCTGCTTTTTATTTGCTCAAATATTTCAGGATGCTCATACTTAAAGCTAAGATCCTCCAGTTCGCTTTTTATTTTGAAGAAGCCCAGGCGGTAGGATAGGGGGGCGTATATATACAGGGTTTCGCCTGCTATTTTGTATTGCTTGGCTGCCGGCATGGAACTTAGCGTACGCATGTTGTGAAGCCGATCGGCAATTTTAATCATAATCACTCGCACGTCTTCCGAGATGGTAAGCAGCAGTTTGCGGAAATTCTCCGCTTGCGTTGAAGCCTGTTCGCCAAACACCCCTCCGGCTATTTTGGTAAGCCCGTCCACGATAGTGGCAATTTTTTTGCCAAACAAATTTTCAATATCCTCCACCGTGTATTCGGTATCCTCCACCACGTCGTGCAGCAAGGCGGCACAAACCGAAGTAGTACCCAGTCCTATTTCCCTCACCACGATGCGAGCCACGGCCAGCGGATGCATCATGTATGGCTCACCCGACCGACGTTTAACCCCGTGATGTGCTTTGTTGGCAAAATTAAAAGCTTTGTCCACCAGCTCAAAGTTCATGCCGTGGCCGGAATTCCGATAGTCTTCCAGCAGCAGAGCATATTCATCTTGTATCATTTGTTCTTCAGGTGACATCGCTTTTTCTTCAATACATGTATTATCTATCAGTTGATCCATATTTACCCGTTAAAATATCTAACAAATCCTCAATTAGAAAGGTTTAGCTATCTTGTGTTAAGAAAATACAGTAAAGGCTAATTGTTTTTCTTTATAAGCAAAAAATCAATCGAACACTTGAGCCGAATTGTTTGTAAACTGCAACATTTTGTCATATTCAGCCGGCGACAAATCTCTGAAATAGAAATTCTGAGGGTTTACCGGCGAACCTTTGTAGTGAACCTCATAGTGCAAGTGCGGCCCGGTTGATTTCCCAGTGCTACCCACGAAACCAATTAAGTCGCCACGTTTCACTCTCACCCCGGCTCTAGTATTGAAGCCGCTCATGTGGCCGTAAAGCGTTTCGTAAGCAAAGCCGTGATTGATGGTTATGCAGTTGCCATAACCCTGCTTCCAACCCACGGAAGTAACCACCCCGTTGCCCGTAGCAAAAATTTTGGTACCGATAGGAGCAGCAAAGTCCATTCCCGCATGAAACTTCGGCGTGTGATACACCGGGTCAATACGCATGCCATAGCCCGAAGCCATGTGTTGCAGGTTTTTGTTAAACACGGGTTGAATAGCTGGGATGCATTCCAGCATCTGTTCCTTGTTCTTAGCCAGCAGCACAATCTCGTCGAACGACTTTGATTGAATATAAATTTCACGGTTTATTTCGGTAGCTCGTTTGCTTGTGTTCAATACAATTTCCGAGCTTGTAAAATCCTTGATATAATTAAAACGGCTCGTCCCTTCATATCCGCCTTTGCGAATAGCCAACGGTATTGGTTCCGCCTGAAAAATAACCCGATATAAATTATCATCCCGTAGCTGCAAGTCCGACAGTACCTCCTGTACCTGATCCAGTCGTTTGTCCAGCAACTTATATTGAGCCACAATTTGTTTGTTCTCTTTTCGTAAATTCTTTTGGTAAGGCGATTCTACCGAAAAAACAAAAACAAGAAAAAAGATAAACCCTAAAAAGAAGCTCGTAAGGAAATGGATTGAATATCGTTTGAGCCGACTCGTGAACGAATTATCAATCTTTTCGTAGCTAAGTGTTTCAGGATTAAAATGATATTTTGTTTTTGGCATAGCGTTTTGACATGAAAACTACCTGTCCCCACGAAATATGGGTTCTAAGAGGTTGGTAGTGTTATTTTCGGAAAAACTTGCCAAAAGTAAGGATTTTTCTGCTATTTTTGCGCACTGTTTCAAGAAAATACAAGGAATAATTAGACAATTAGCTAATTAGCCAATATGCTAATGTGTCAATTTAGAATTTCTTATTTTTGGAAATGCACATTGTAATAACATATTTTGTATGTAGAAGAGTCTTACATTGGCTCATTTGCATATTAGCTCATTTGCACATTTAGAAAACATGACAGCTAAAGAAATTCGCAAATCATTTACCGATTTTTTCGCCTCCAAAGGGCACCACATCGTACCCTCGGCACCTATGGTGGTAAAGAATGACCCCACTCTGATGTTTACCAACGCAGGGATGAACCAGTTTAAAGAGATTTTTTTGGGCAACGCGCCCGCCAAATATCCCCGTGTAGCCAACTCGCAAAAATGCTTGCGCGTGAGCGGGAAACATAATGACTTGGAAGAGGTGGGGCACGATACTTATCACCACACCATGTTTGAAATGCTTGGTAACTGGTCGTTTGGCGACTATTTCAAAGCCGAAGCCATTGCCTGGGCGTGGGAGTACCTCACCGAGGTGCTGAAACTGGACACGAGCCGCCTATATGCCACCGTGTTTGAAGGCGATGCCAAAGAAGGCTTGGAAAAAGACAACGAGGCAGCCGCCATTTGGGCTAAATTCCTGCCCGAAGACCGCATTATAAACGGCAACAAAAAAGATAATTTTTGGGAAATGGGCGATACAGGCCCATGCGGCCCTTGCTCCGAAATACATATCGACCTGCGTTCGGATGCCGAACGTGCCAAAACGCCCGGTGTGGAGTTGGTAAACAACGACCATCCGCAAGTGGTGGAAATTTGGAACAACGTGTTTATGCAGTTCAACCGCAGGTCCGACGGTTCGCTGGAGTCACTACCTGCCCGTCACGTGGACACGGGTATGGGCTTCGAGCGTTTGTGTATGGCTATTCAAGGTAAACAATCGAACTACGACACCGATGTGTTTCAACCCATCATTACGGTGATTGGCTCCATAGCGGGTGTGAAATATGGCGATAATGAGAAGACCGACATTGCCATGCGTGTAATTGCCGACCACATTCGTACCATTGCCTTTTCCATTACCGACGGGCAATTGCCATCCAATGCCAAGGCAGGCTATGTAATCCGTAGAATCCTCCGCCGTGCGGTGCGTTACGGCTACACGTTCCTCAACCAACGTTCAGCCTTTATGTACAAGCTTATTCCGGTGCTTATCGACAGCATGGGTGAAGCCTATCCCGAACTGAAAGCGCAACAAAGCCTGGTGGAAAAAGTAATAAAGGAGGAAGAAGAATCATTCCTTCGCACCTTGGAAACCGGAATACGCATGCTAGACAAAGTGATTACCGAAACCAAAGCAACAAAACAAACTCAAGTAAATGGCGAAATTGCCTTTACGCTATATGATACCTACGGATTTCCGTTGGATTTGACCGAACTTATTTTGCGTGAAAACGGCATGACGGTGAATATTGACGAGTTCGACGTGGAAATGCAAAAACAAAAAGCCCGTGCGCGCAACGCGGCTGCCGTGGAAACCGGCGACTGGGTAATGCTGCGCGAAGGTGATTCCTCATTTGTGGGTTACGACTTGCTGGAAAACGATGTAGAGATACTTCGTTACCGCAAGGTGACACAAAAGAAAGAAGAGCTGTTTCAACTGGTGCTTGACAAAACCCCTTTCTATGGCGAAATGGGAGGTCAGAGTGGCGATAGTGGTGTGTTGGTGTCCGACACGGAAACCATCCAAATTATCGACACCAAGAAAGAAAACGGGTTGAGCATTCATATATGTAAAAAATTGCCTCAAGACGTTACTGCTGCCTTCAAGGCCGTGGTAAATGCCGAAAAACGACAGGCGATAGAAAATAACCATACCGCTACCCACTTGCTGCACGAGGCTTTGCGCGAAGTGCTGGGTGCGCACGTGGAGCAAAAGGGTTCGTTGGTAACGGCGGATTACTTGCGCTTCGACTTCTCGCACTTCCAAAAAGTGAGCAACGAGGAGTTGCGTGCCGTGGAGCGATTGGCGAATAAAAAAATACGACAGAACATGCCGCTCGAAGAAGAGCGTGAAATGCCTATCGATGAGGCTCGCAAACTGGGAGCTATGGCACTGTTTGGCGAAAAGTACGGCGAAAAGGTGCGTGTGGTAAAATATGGCACCTCGGTGGAATTTTGTGGGGGTACGCATGTGTCTTCCACCGGACAAATAGGGCTGGTAAGAATCGTGGCCGAATCGTCGGTGGCAGCAGGAGTACGCCGTTTGGAAGCCGTAACCGCCGAAAAAGCCGAAGTGTTTGTTGACGAACAGCAAGATCAGTTGCGTGAAGCCAAAGAGCTATTCAATAACGCCCCTAACCTGATAGCTACCATCAAGAAAACGGTGGAAGAGGCTGCCGACTTGAAAAAGCAAGTGGAGCAATTTGCACAGGAGCGGGTAGGGGCTATTGCCAACGAATTGGCAGCCAAAGCACAGGATACCAACGGCGTGAAGGTAATTACCTACAAGGCGGAAATTGCTGCCGATATGGTGCGAGGCATTGCTTCGCAATTGCGAGGACGATTTGCCGACGAAAAATTCTTGTTGGTAATAGGTGCCGTAGCCAACGACAAGCCATCGCTTACCGTGGCCATGAGCCAACCGCTAGTAGATGCAGGCTTCAATGCCACCAACATCGTGCGCGAAGCCGCCAAGGAAATTGACGGCAACGGTGGCGGACAACCATTTATGGCCACCGCGGGCGGTAAAAATCCCGCCGGCATAGACAAAGCCATTGCCCAAGCCGTAGCATTAGTAAAGTAGGGGCAAATCATCATTTGCCCCAATAATAATTTACGCAAATCATCATTAGCTCTCATTAATAAAACACAACAATCCCCATCGAATTTATTTTCGGTGGGGATTGTTGTGTTATTGTGTGCCTTCGACTCCGCTCAGGCACCGAGTTGAGTTGTGTTTTACAGTGTTTGGCAGAGCCTACGCCTAACGGGGAAGAATAATTGTGCTGACATTTTTAATTTTTACCCTTGATGTTTGTTTACGCATGCCAATGGAATGAAAACTAAAGCTAGACTAAATTGTCCCCTTTTGCTAAAGGGGACGAGCGAAGCGGAGGGGTTAGTGGTTTGTAATGTGTCGGATTGTAAATACACTCAAGTAAGAAAGAATCAAAACAATCTATCGAAAATCGAATTTTAATATCCGAAATAAATTGATTTATATTATATTTGAACATAAAACATGAATCTAAATTAAAACAGCATGCCAAATAATGAAACGGATATTCGTTGGCAACAACGATTTGCTAATTACCGCAAGGCTTTGAAAAAACTATCCGACGCGGTGGATTACGTGCATGAGGAAATGGATGCCGGAGCGGAAATGGAGGAGCTTGACGACCTAAAGTTGGAAGGGCTCATTCAACGTTTTGAATATACACACGAACTGGCTTGGAACGTGATGAAAGATTACGTGATATATCAGGGCAACAATTCGATTACAGGCTCGCGCGATGCAATACGTGAAGCTATATCAATGGGCTTAATAACCGACCAACGATGGATGAACACCATAGGCGACCGTAACCGAACCTCGCACACGTACAACGAAAGTACGACATACGAAATTCTGGATGATATTGTTAACGTGTATTTCCCTTTGTTTGTGGATTTTGAAACAAAAATGGAAGAACTTAGAAGCGGAGAGTAACGCACGATTTTTTAATTCTTTTTGAACTGAAATACAATGAGCTACGGACTGACTGACATACAACTAACCCAACTGCAAGAGCTGTTTTCAAAACACCCTCGTGTGGAAAAAGTTATCTTGTACGGGTCCAGAGCAAAAGGTAATTACCGCAAGGGTTCGGATGTGGATATTACATTGGTGGGGGCGCAACTTGGCAAAACCGATTTGAATACCATTGAAACCGAAATAGACGACCTCCTTTTTCCCTTCTTCTTCGATATATCGCTATTGCACCAAATATCCAACAACGACTTGTTGGAGCATATCAATCGGGTAGGTATCACTTTATTTGAAAAGTAGGGTTAGACAAATCTTGATCCCTTTTCGCTAATGCGGATTTCCAAATCCATACTGCATTAATTTGGTTACAGGTACGATTTGCAAAATCGCACCAGCGATGGTCATTGTCATTTTTTTTTGTACCTCTGTTTGATTCCCATAGTCTAATAAGGCTATATGAATTGGAGTTGATTTATGTTTACCTGTTTTCATACTTTCAATAAAATCAGTTTTAGAAATTCCGAATGAGCTTGAAACGTAATGAAGATGAGCTTGTCCGTTTTTCCCCCTTTCTTCTCCTTTAATGCTGTTATATGTTAAAAAGAAACAGTGCCAAAATTCATCTTTCTCGAAAAAATGCGCAACAATGGCTTTTTTGTCTTTAATTAAATTTTTGAGTTCTCCATTAGTCAAATCAGTTTCTCCAACTTTTTTGATAGCTCCGTCTTCTTCTATATGAACAAATTTTGGTAGCTTTTTTTCTTCGAATCCATTTTGGCAATTTTCAAAAAGATATTTACTATATAAAAATCCAAAATCGTTATATGATTTAAATATTAGCGACATTAATTCGTCAGGATTTAATGTCATTCCTTTAAGTAATTTTTCTTGATCTTTCTTTTTAGTTGTTTTTAATAATTCAATGAAATTATTGTGAACTTTTGTCTGTTCAAAATGTTCAAAAAAAACAGTTAGAGTTTCTTCAGCCTTTTCAATAAAAAACTTTTCGTTTAATGAAGAAGTAGAAGAAGGATCTTTAGCCTTTAACAAGTCACGTAATATAATCGCTCTTTTTTTAAGTTCATGTGTTTTGTAGTATTTGACTGGATTTACTTTTTCAACATTATCATTTGAAAAAAATCGAGTAAATCCTTGTCCATTTTCATCAAGTATTTTTTCTGTATTCATTATATCTTTTTTTTTAGTTTTCCCTTCTAGGTGGATTTGTAATCGGAATTATCTTTTTCAGATAAACTACAAATATAAAAACATCCGTCTCAAATCAAATGGTTTTTCTATTAAATATTTTATAAGGGCTTACGGTGAAACCTTCCAAGTTTTCAAAACTTGGAAGGTTTAGAGGGGGAGGGGAGGTTTTTTTCGGGACTTCGGCTCCGCTCAGTCACCGTGAGTCGTGATGGTGCGTGAGCGAAGTCGAACCCTGTTTCGGGAGCCAATCGTTTTTTTCTGCTAAACATTCGCAACCTTCATGTGTTTTAACGATACGTTAGCCAATTATTGAAAATTTACTACCCGGAAATAGGGTAGATGGAGTTTATTCATTAAGAATGTTAAAAAAACGAGGACATTAAATGCTATCATAAAAGAAGTGTTTATATTTGACATATAATTACCTGAATGCTTAATTAGAATTTAATATGAAGATAAGAATACTATTGTTTTTGTTTATTCTTTCAGGCGTTTCCATATATGCACAAACGGAGCAACCTGCCACGATAGGGTTGGATTCCACGGCGCAAGTAAAAAAGGCGTTGCCTGCTCAAACCCTCGTTGCTTCGGCTGATTCTACCGAGGATTTGCTCCCCACCAAGTATCCCTTCACGCAACGTATGTTGTGGGGCAAAAAAGGACTGTTGCGCAATTTCTCCACGTTTAAATTGAGCGAGGACGAACGCGACCGGGAAATGCAGATTCGTCATAAAATGCTCACCGCGCATCGCTACCTGAGTTATGTTTCCTTGGTGGGTATGCTGGCCGAGGGCATTGTGGGTATGAAGTTGTACAATGGCGATAATAGCCTGCGCGATTTGCACAGCACGTTGGCCGCGGTGGTTAACATTACCTATTTCACGTCTGCAGGGTTGGCTTTGTTTGCCCCTCCACGTGGGCATAGTATGCATCCGGGCATGAACGCGCTGAAGGCACACGAGGCATTGGCGGTAATCCATTTTTCGGCTATGATAGCTACCAATTTACTGGCTCCTCACGATTCTGAGCGCGATTCTGGTTCCGGTTCAAATACAAAAGCATTACATAGAGCTGCGGCCATTACGGCTTTTGGTGCGCTTTTTACTTCTATGATAGTTGTAACCTTTTAATATAGTGTATTGTGGATGATAGTTTACCTATTTATCAAATAAGTGCTTACGTGGGCATTGCCGGGTTTTTATTCTTGATTTTTGTATTTCTCACGGGTCTGCATGTTATCAAGTTCAAGCGTCGGCTCAAATGGCATCGGTATGCAGGCATTACCGGTTTTTCCTTGGTCGCCTTTCACGCGCTTGTGATGCTGTATTTCTTTTTCTTTGAATAAATAATTTTCACCCAAAATTAATTGACGTATGAAAAAGCTATTGTTAACCTTCATCTGCGTTGCTTTCATTCCTGCCTTTTTAATGGCCAATCCGCCTAAAAAAGTAGTGCTGTCCTACACCGCTGGTAAACTAAAGGTGGAAGCCATCCACCCGGTTAAAGATGTGAAAACCCATTATGTTAATTTGATAAGCATCAAAGTAGATGGTAAATTGGTAAAGGAGATCAATCTAAAACAGCAGTTGTCGGCTCAGGAAGAACTGGTGGAGGTGGAGGTTCCCGAAATAAAACCGGGTTCGGTTGTAGAGGTAAAAGCCCGTTGCAATTTGTACGGTGCAAAATCCGAAACATTAAAAGTGAAATAAAAAGGAAATACATTGTGTTATATTCGGATTGCCCTGTTCTTAGTTGAATAGGGCATTTTTTCTTTAAATATTAACGGTATTTTTTTCTAAAACTTCCACGGATAGTATTATATTTGAACTCCTAACTTTAAAACAGAAAAAAGAATCGTATGACGAAGAAATTTGCTATGCTGTTTATCAGCCTTGCATTTGCAGGCAACCTGTTTTCTCAACAAGTAACGGATCCGGTGAAGGTGGACGAAACCCGCCCCGTGCTGAAAACGGACACTATTAAGGACGGTAAACGCATTTACCTTACCCGTAAATTTATTTTTGGAACTGATACCGTGCAGGTGGAAGCCGGATACAAATACCTTAACCCGAACGATTTTTCTTTCTACTATCAGGAGCTGGAGGAAAAAGTGGGTGTTTCTCTCAACGGTACGTTGCTTACGGCGAACAATGAGAACCACAAACCAACGGTGCATGCTTATGATGAAAAAGAAATTTTTGGTGAAAAGATAATAGCCAATGCGGCCACGTATTATATTATTGTAGGGAAGGAGTTTTACTGCGATGGGAAGGAATGCCCCAACCGTTGGGCGTTGGTGGTGAACACTCAAACAAAGGTGTGCCTGGATATCAACACCGGGTTTTGCAGCGAAAAAGAGTTGCTCAAGTTGATTAACAAACGCTCTAAGGAAACGGATAAGGTGGAAGTGCCGGTTATCAACGATTGCAAGCAATCGGCCGCAGATGCCAAATGGATTAATGTAGATAAAGCGTTATAAAAAAAATAGATAATATGAAAAAAGTCACCTTACTTATATTGTTGTTGGTCGGTAGCCTTTTGTGCGTGCAAGCACAACGGAAAAAAGTTACTTCGGCCGAGGTGCTTTTTGATGTTACCTATTAAAGGGGTGTCGGAGGACGATTTACCTGATCTACCCACGCAGGTTACCTTTCTTATTTCGGGTAGCAATACCAAACAAATTGTGGTTACGCCAAAATCGGTGATGCGTGTTATAGCAAATGCCGATAGTAGTTTTTTGGCGAACTTAACGGATATTGGCGACGACCGTGTGGCGTTGGTATATTATAAGGATGATATTGCCGATGCTTCTGCCGGCCTTGAGTTTACCATCAAGCCAACGAACGATAAAATGTTGATTCTGGGCTATAAGTGCAAAAAGTACGAAATCGCCATATTGAATAAGGAGAGCAAGGAACAAATGACGGACATCGTGTATGCCACGGAGGCTATTGGTGGTGCTGATATAAACTTCTTGATGTATAAAGGTCTTAAAGGTTTTATCCTCAGAAGTGAGAAAACCAACGGTGGCGAAACTACTATTATGGAAGCTAAACGAGTGCTTAAACGCCCGATACTGGATAGTGAGTTTCTTGTGCCTGAAGTATATACCGTAACAACATATAAAGAGCAGAAGGATCAGACCAATCGATAGTTTGCAAACGCCCTTTTCATGGTATATTGTATAGTTTTTCGCTTGAAATGTTAATTAACACATGAAAGGGTATTTTTTAACATAGAGGGATAAACTAAAATCTAAAAATATCCGTTCTAAGTGTGTTGTAATTTTGAAAACCTTGTTTTTGAAAACCCTAAAAATTAATTATATTATGATGAACAACATTAGCAAAGCTGAAAGTACATTTCGTTTTATTGCAGGTTTAATCTTGTTGGCTCTTTTTATTGTACATGTACTAACAGGAGTCGTTGGTTTGATTTTGTTTTCTCTTTCGGGAGTTTTATTGATTTCCGGTATTGCTCACACATGTCCTCTAACTTATTTAGTTGAAAAAAAAATAAAAAAAGCCGAATAAAAGATTTGCAAAAAAAACGGTGCCGGAAAAGCGTTTGCCTTACGAATAGTTAAGGTAAACGCTTTTTTTATGCTATAAAACACATACTTTATTGGTATATTTATTATTTTTGTAAAATAAGCTATTAATTACTTTAATAATGCATATATATGCTTTTTGTTGAAGGTTATATGCATAAAATACTGCTTAAAAAATTAAACTTAAATAATATGCCTTTCGATTTACCCGTTATTCAAAAATTTTACGAAGCCATTTCAGCTAAAGTAGCTAAAGCCAAAAGCATATTGGGAAGACCCATGACGCTAAGTGAAAAAATATTATATGCACACCTGGCCTCCGAAGCCGAGCTGAAAACCTATGCCAAAGGGAAAGACTATGTGTTGTTCAACCCCGACCGTATTGCCATGCAGGATGCCACGGCGCAGATGGCGTTGCTGCAATTTATCAATGCGGGCAAATCCCGTACCGCCGTGCCAACTACTGTGCATTGCGACCACTTGATACAAGCTGATTCTGGCGCAGCCAAAGACCTTGGTGTAGCCCTAGAACAAAACAAAGAAGTATATGATTTTTTGAAATCCGTTTCCGCCAAATATGGTATCGGTTTTTGGAAACCGGGCGCCGGTATTATTCACCAGGTGGTGCTGGAAAACTATGCTTTTCCCGGAGGGATGATGATTGGAACCGATTCGCACACCGTGAATGCCGGAGGGCTTGGCATGGTGGCCATCGGGGTAGGAGGGGCTGATGCCGTGGATGTAATGGCCGGGATGCCTTGGGAACTTAAAATGCCTAAACTGATAGGGGTAAAGCTTATCGGAAAATTGAGCGGTTGGGCATCACCTAAAGATATTATATTGAAAGTGGCCGGGTTACTCACCGTGAAAGGAGGCACCGGGTGCATTGTTGAATATTTCGGCGACGGAGCCGAGTCTCTTTCCTGCACGGGTAAAGCTACCATTTGCAACATGGGTGCTGAAATTGGTGCAACTAATTCCGTGTTTGCCTACGATAAAAAAATGAGCGATTACTTGCGTGCTACCGGGCGTGCTGAAATTGCAGCGTTGGCAGATGCGAACAAAGCAAATTTAGCTTCTGACCCCGAAGTGCTGGCTAACCCCGAAAAATACTACGACAACTTGATTGAGATAAACCTGTCGGAATTGGAGCCCTATATCAATGGGCCTTTCACTCCCGACTTGGCAACGCCTCTTTCCGAGTTTGCCGCTTTTATCAAAAAGAATAATTATCCTGAAAAATTGGAAGTGGGTCTGTTGGGCTCGTGTACCAACTCATCGTATGAGGATTTGACGCGTGCAGCCTCGCTTGCCCGTCAGGCAAAAGCAAAGAATATAAAGGTAAAGGCCGAATATATTATCAATCCCGGTTCGGAACAAGTGCGATATACTGCCGAACGTGATGGTCTGTTGGCCGACTTCAATGCTATTGGCGGAGTAGTAATGGCTAATGCTTGTGGCCCCTGTATCGGACAATGGAACAGACATAATAACCCGGATAAGGAAAATAGCATTATCACTTCTTTCAATCGCAACTTTGCCAAGCGTGCCGATGGTAACCCTAAAACCCATAGCTTCGTGGCATCGCCCGAAATTGTAACGGCCTTGGCCATTGCGGGTTCGATGACGTTTAACCCGCTAAAGGATACGTTGACGAATGAAAATGGCGAACAGGTGAAGCTTGACGAACCAACGGGATTTGAATTGCCAACCAAAGGTTTTGCGGTGGAAGATCCCGGCTTTTTGGCTCCTCCCGCTGATGGTAGCGGGGTGAGTGTAGCGGTGAGCCCGACCAGCGACCGCCTGCAACTGCTAGCTCCTTTTGCCGAATGGGATGGCAAGGACATTAGCAACATGGCGTTGCTTATCAAAGCCAAAGGCAAATGTACTACCGACCATATTAGTATGGCCGGCAAATGGCTCAAATATCGCGGACATTTGGATAATATTTCCAACAACCTGCTTATCGGTGCCGTAAATGCCTTTAACGGAGAAACTAATAAGGTGAAAAACACCTTGAGCGGAAAGTATGAAGAAGTACCCGCTTCTGCTCGTTTATATAAAGCGCAAGGAATACCTACCATCGTGGTGGGTGATGAAAACTATGGCGAGGGTTCCTCCCGTGAGCATGCTGCCATGGAGCCACGCCATTTGGGAGTGAAAGTGGTATTGGTGAAATCGTTTGCCCGCATCCACGAAACGAACTTGAAGAAACAAGGTATGTTGGCACTCACGTTTGCCAACAAGGCCGATTACGATTTAATAAAAGAAGACGATACGTTCGATTTAACGGGATTGAAAACTTTTAGCCCCGATAAACCGTTATCTTTAACAATCAAACATGCCGATGGTAGCAAGGACACCATCCAAGTGAATCATACTTACAACGACAGCCAGTTTGAGTGGTACAAAAATGGTGGTGCATTGAATTTGATACGGAAGCAGAACGCGTAAAAACAAATGATGAAGAAGAACACTATCCAATTATTTGATTCCAAGCAAATTCGTTCGCTATGGGATGATGAGGCTGAGAAATGGTATTTCTCTATTGTTGATATTGTTGCAATATTAACTGAAAGTATAGACTCAAATGCGTATTGGAGAAAGCTCAAACAACGATTGAAAGAAGAAGGCAATGAAACCGTGACAAATTGTCACGGTTTGAAAATGCCTGCACCTGATGGTAAGATGCGTTTAACTGATGTTGCTGATACAGAACAACTTTTCAGATTAATTGAAATTACTCAATGAAAGAAGCACTAGTATATGATTCAGCCAAATTGTTTAAACAAATTGTTGTACAACCAATAGTTCAAAGCTCATCTCAAACAATTTGGTGGATGAGGCCTGAATTGGCACAAATTATAATACCAACAGTTATTACTATTTTAGTTTTTGTATTGACTCAAGTACTTATTTGGCGTACTAGAAAAATAACACTTAAAAGAGAAACAAAGAATTACAAGAGTGTAATATTTAGTGCTGTTGATTTTGTTACGGGATTGGTTGAAAACCAAATTAAATCTTGCAGATCATTTGCGAAAAATCTTCAAGAATCCGAGAAAATACTTCCAGAACGATTGGGTTTAGTAAATATGTTAGCAGACAAAGTAGATGAAATTAATATTGAGCGATTTATTAATACCTTTATGACGAATACAACAAAATCTAAAGATAATAGCCAACATACGTATTCCATTGTAGCTCAATTTAATTATCTAAAATCTATGGAGATTGTTATAAAAACTCAATATGATTTACATCAAAAACAAATGTATGAAATTATGAATGAATGGAACAAAAATTTCATGCTTTTAGATAAGTTATTTGTAGAAATATCAAAAGAAGTTGGAGATAATTCAACCCATGATTTGTATCCTTTCTATCAGAAAATTAAAGAAATAAGAGAAAACTGGATTACTTCTTGTCCAAACGGTGGAATTTCAGTAAATCAATGTGTAAATAATTTAATTAACCCCCTTTCAATATTTATTGAAGAAACTGTTCAGAGTTCAAACTCTAATAACTTTGCATATTCATTTTTAGAGATATTGAAAGAGTTACAAATAATCAATTTAAAGTGGAAAACAAATGTAAAAGGCTTTGCTTTAGTTTTTACGGAAATTGCAGATGATCTTAATAAATCAATTGATGAGCTTACTCAAGATAAAGATTATTTTACAAATAACACAAAAACAAAAAACATTTTTGCAATATAGAAAATAAAAATATATGTCACAAAAAATCACATTTAGCAACGGAAAATTACAAGTGCCAAGCAACCCCGTAATTCCTTATATTCAGGGAGATGGTATTGGTGTAGATATATGGCCTGCCTCTCAGCAAGTATGGGATGCGGCAGTAGAAAAAGCCTACAAAGGCGAACGCAAAATTGAGTGGAAAGCCGTATTGGCAGGTGAAGCTGCATTTATTAAGACGGGCGAATGGATGCCTGCCGAAACCATGCAAGCGTTTAAAGATTATTTGGTGGGCATCAAAGGCCCTTTGACTACACCTGTTGGTGGCGGTATCCGCTCGCTCAACGTGGCCTTGCGTCAGGACTTGGATTTGTTCGTGTGCTTGCGTCCGGTAAATTATTTTGAAGGAGTGCCTTCGCCTATTAAGAAACCGGAGCTGGTGGATATGTGCATCTTCCGCGAAAACACCGAAGATATTTACGCCGGAATTGAATACATGACCGGCACACCTGAAAATCAAAAGGTAAAGGATTTCTTGATAAACGAAATGGGTGTGAAGAAAATTCGTTTCCCCGAAAGTTCGTCCATTGGTATAAAACCTGTAAGTAAGGACGGTTCGGAGCGATTGGTTCGTGCAGCTATTCAATATGCCTTGGATAGAAAATTGCCATCGGTAACGTTGGTACACAAGGGTAATATTATGAAATTTACCGAAGGAGCTTTCAAAAACTGGGGCTACGAGCTGGCTGAAACCGAATTTGCAGGCAAAGTATTTACCTGGCCTACATGGGAGAAAATTAAAAAAGAAAAAGGAGAAGAGGCTGCTAACGAGGTAATGAAAGCTGCCTTAGCCGAAGGCAAAATCTTAATTAAAGATTCCATAGCTGATGCTTTTTTGCAAGATTCGTTGCTTCACTCCGAACAATTTTCGGTTATAGCTACTTTGAATCTAAATGGTGATTACATTTCGGATGCACTGGCTGCCATGGTAGGCGGTATTGGTATTGCCCCGGGAGGTAATATTAATTACAACACCGGCTATGCCATCTTTGAAGCCACGCACGGCACGGCACCTAAAATTGCGGGGAAGAATATAGCTAACCCCGGTTCGTTGCTGCTATCGGGTGCTATGTTGCTCGATTACATCGGTTGGACGGAAGCTGCCGACTTGGTGCGCGAAGCGATGGGCAAAGCCATTATACATAAAACCGTAACGCAGGATTTTGCCCAATTTATGGATGGTGCAACCGAGCTGGGTACCAAAGAGTTTTCTAACGAGATCGTAAAACAATTATAAAACAGATGATTATGAACGACATTGTGAATAAAATATCGGGGTCGGTATATGAGGCTTGTCAGATAGACAAGGACTTGTTCGACCAATATAATGTGAAGCGTGGGTTGCGTAATGCCGACGGAACCGGTGTACTCGTGGGATTAACCAACGTAGGAGATGTAGTAGGCTATGAAAAAGATGCCGATGGGAAAATCATTCCTGTAGAAGGTATTTTGCGCTATCGTGGATATTCAATCAATGATTTGGTGAAAGGCTGCCAAGCCGATCATCGTCATGGTTTTGACGAAACTGTTTTCTTGTTGTTGACAGGTAAATTACCGACCAAGGATGAATTGGATTTGTTTTCCACCCACATGGCTGCCAGCCGGGATTTGGATGAAAACTTCACCCAAATGATTTTAGCCTTGCGCGGAAAAGATATGATGAATATGCTTGCCCGTTCGGTACTTGTACTTTACACGTTGGACGACACGGCGGAAGATTATTCATTGCCAAGTTTGCTGCGCCAATCGTTAAACTTAATTGCCAAACTTCCGGCCATCGTGGCCTATTCATATTCCGGCATGCGTCATGCCTACCATCGGAAGACGTTGACCATCCGTCACCCTAATGAAGAACTTTCATTTGCCGAAAACTTCTTGTACATGGTAAAAGGCAGAACCTTTACCCCGATTGAAGCGGAGCTGTTGGATTTGGCGTTGATGCTACATGCCGATCACGGTGGAGGTAATAACTCCACGTTCACTACCAGATTGGTTTCGTCCACCATGACTGATACATATTCGGCTATCGCTGCCGGCATTGGTTCGCTGAAAGGCCGTTTGCACGGTGGTGCCAATTTGCAAGTGTTGGAAATGATAGAAAATATTAAGA
This sequence comes from Paludibacteraceae bacterium, assembly GCA_031292565.1. Lineage (GTDB taxonomy): Bacteria > Bacteroidota > Bacteroidia > Bacteroidales > Paludibacteraceae > JAFGVL01. The sequence goes on along the minus strand of JARLGW010000010.1, from coordinate 89,981 downwards.
AACATGTAAAGCATTGGGATAGCGAAGCCGAAGTGAAAGAATACTTGATGAAAATTCTACGCGGTGAAGCTTATGATAAATCAGGAAAGATATATGGAGTAGGGCATGCCGTATATACCATTTCCGATCCGCGTGCCGTGCTGCTAAAAGAGCGTGCCGAACAGTTGGCTAGAGAAAAAGGCATGTTGGATGAATATAATTTGTACACGTTGATAGAAAAATTAGCCCCTATTGCTTTTCAGGAATATAAGGGAGATACGAAACGGGTATGTGTTAATGTCGATTTCTTTTCCGGTTTCGTGTACGAAGCCATTGGTATTCCGAAAGAATTATTTACACCCATCTTTGCCATTTCGCGTATGGCGGGTTGGTCGGCACATCGGTTGGAAGAAGTAACATTCTCTTCCCGTCGTATTATCCGTCCGGCATATAAGAATATTTATCCTTGCGCGGACAATTATCCACCATTAAGTGAAAGAAAATAAAGCAACAAAACGCATACTGAATTTAGTTTACAGCATGCGTTTTTTATTTTATTCTTTTTTTTCAATTTTCAATGATGAAAATTTTCAACCCTTTTCGGGTCGTGTTTGTATTTGAATACAAAAGCAAACGTCACGCATATAATTAAAGCATAAGTGGCAAAAGTAAACCAAATGGATTGCCAATCGCGGTTGAGCAATTGCCCCGTCGTGCTGTAGGTCGAAAACAAGTCCACCACCCATCCGCTGGCATATCCACCAATAATGGCACCCAGTCCGTTTACCATCATGGTAAATAGTCCTTGTGCACTGGAACGAATTTCAACCTTGGTTTCCATTTCAACGAAAAGTGAACCAGAGATGCAGAAAAAGTCAAAAGCCATCCCGTAAACAATCATCGAAAGCACAAGCATCCACAAGCCCTCGCCCGGATTTCCCAATCCAAATAAACCAAACCTAAAGAACCAGGCCAACATGGAGATTAGCATTACCGTTTTAATTCCAAACCGGCGCAAAAAAAAAGGGATGCAAAGGATAAACAGCGTTTCGGACATTTGAGATACGGATAACAGAATAACAGGATGGTTTACCCCAAAAGAATCAGCGTATTGAGCCACATCTTTAAAGCTATTCAGAAATGAGCCACCAAACGAATTGGTTATTTGCAACGAAGCACCTAATAGCATCGAAAACAGGAAGAACACGGCCATCTTTCGTTGTTTAAACAACACGAAAGCATCCAGCCCTAACGCGGCTACAAACGATTTGTATTTAATTTTGTTGGTGGGGCATCGGGGAAGCGAAAAACTGTAAATGCCCAACAATAAAGCGGCTCCCGATGCAATGTAAAGTTGGTTTGCTTTGAATGCAAATCCACATAAATCAATTGTCCACATGGCACAAATAAATCCGATGGTGCCAAAAACCCGTATAGGAGGGAAGTCTTTTACAATATTAAAGCCTTCGGTTTCGAGGGCAAAATAAGCCACACTATTGGACAACGATAAGGTAGGCATATAAACCAATACCGCCCCAAGAATACAAAGGTACAAGGGGAGGTATTCCGTTTGTCTGGCGGCAAGAAATAAAAACGCTGCTCCCAGTATATGGCAAATACCCGCTAACTTTTCCGCCCCGATAAACCGATCGGCTAAGATACCCAGTAAAGCAGGCATAAAAGTTGCCGAAATGCCCATGGTAGCATAGAAGCTCCCTATTTGGGCTCCGGTAAAATGAAGAGTTCCGCCTGCATATCCTCCAAATGAAATCAACCACGCTCCCCAAATAAAAAATTGGAGAAAACTCAAGATAATCAGTCGAAACTTAATACTCATACCATTAGTTTTTAGCAAATATGTATCATGTAGAAATTAATTATTCCGTTTCTTCATGAAGTGATTTCAATAAATTATTACATCCGTTCTCTAGCAAATCAATTACCAAATCAAAACCTTGCGCACCTCCATAATAAGGGTCGGGCACATGGTCTATTTCCTTGTTGGTGAAAAAGTCCGCTATTCGCCTTATTTTTTGTTTATCCTCAAGCGTTGAGGCTTTTTGTTCCAGTGAATTAATATTGCTATCGTCCATGCCGATAATTAAATCAAAGGCTTCAAAGTCCAAAGAAGTTACCTGTCTGGCATGATGGTTGAGCAGGTATCCTCGTGCGAAAGCATGTTGCTGCATACGTTGGTCGGGCATCTGTCCTTGATGATAATTTTGTATTCCAGCCGAATCAATCGTAAATGAACCTGAAAGGTTATTATTGTCAATTATTTTTTTCATAATGGCCTCGGCCATAGGCGAACGGCAAATATTCCCCAAGCAAACAAACAAAATCGATTTCTTTCTCATAAAAAATTAAGCTTCTCGAAAAAATACAAAAGTAAAAGTAAAAAAAAACATCAACTACATTCCGATAAGTAATTTGTATTACAATAAAAATAAAAAATGAAGAAAAGCTTAAAAATAAGATAGAAAACTATTGTTCAGCTAAAAACTTTCCATATCTTTGCAGCCCAATTTGTAAAATTCTATCAGAATATAAAGTTTAAATTTTAAGAGAAAATGCCTACAATTCAGCAATTAGTAAGAAAAGGAAGAGCTGATCTGACCGACAAGAGCAAATCACCAGCGTTGGATTCATGTCCACAGAGAAGAGGTGTTTGTGTGCGTGTGTACACTACAACACCTAAGAAACCAAACTCTGCAATGCGTAAAGTTGCCCGTGTTCGTTTGACAAATCAAAAAGAAGTGAATGCCTACATTCCGGGAGAAGGACACAACTTACAAGAACACTCAATCGTGTTAGTACGTGGTGGTCGTGTAAAAGATCTTCCAGGTGTACGTTATCACATTGTTCGCGGTACGTTGGATACTGCTGGTGTAAGTGGTCGTTTACAACGCCGTTCTAAATATGGAGCAAAACGCCCTAAACCAGGTCAAGCAGCAGCTGCCCCTGCAAAAGGTAAAAAGAAATAGTCAGTGATACACTGAACTAAAAGAAGTTAAAACAGTTTTTTATCGTGGTTGAAAGGTTGAGTAAACGTTCCAGAGGGAATTGTTGAAGAAAAGAACAAAAGCAACCAAAATTAAAAGAAAATGAGAAAGTCAAAACCAAAAAAGAGGGTCATTATCCCTGATCCTGTATTTAACGAAGCATCTGTAACCAGATTCGTTAACCATCTTATGTATGATGGTAAAAAAAGTATTGCTTATGATATTTTTTACGGTTCTCTTGAAACTGTAAAAACAAAGCTCCCTAATGAAGAGTCAACTCCTCTTGATATTTGGAAAAAGGCACTAGAAAACATAACCCCACAAGTAGAGGTTAAATCTCGTCGTGTAGGTGGTGCTACATTCCAAGTCCCTACCGAAATCCGTCCTGATCGTAAGGAATCCGTTTCAATGAAAAATCTTATTTTATACGCTCGCAAAAGAAGCGGTCGTTCAATGGCTGAGAAATTAGCTGCTGAAATTGTTGACGCTTTCAATAACCAAGGTGGTGCGTTTAAAAGAAAAGAAGATATGCACCGTATGGCAGAAGCTAACCGCGCATTTGCACACTTTAAATTTTAATTGATTAGTTTAGAAAGAACAATAAAATGGCAAGAGCTGATTTACATTATACAAGAAACATCGGTATTATGGCGCATATTGATGCTGGTAAAACTACCACATCAGAACGTATCCTTTACTATACCGGGTTAACTCACAAAATCGGAGAGGTTCATGATGGTGCTGCCACTATGGACTGGATGGAGCAGGAACAAGAACGTGGTATTACCATTACTTCTGCTGCTACAACCACTCGTTGGATTTATGATGGAAATAAATATAAAATAAACTTGATTGACACCCCGGGACACGTGGACTTTACCGTAGAGGTAGAACGCTCTCTTCGTATTCTGGATGGTGCTGTTGCTACTTTCTGTGCAGTAGGTGGAGTAGAGCCTCAATCTGAAACTGTATGGCGTCAGGCTGATAAATACAACGTTCCTCGCATCGGTTACGTGAACAAAATGGATCGTTCGGGAGCTGACTTCTACGAAGTAGTACGTCAGGTAAAAGCTGTATTAGGTGCAAACCCTTGTCCTATTCAAATTCCAATTGGTGCTGAAGAAAAGTTTAAAGGTATTATTGACCTTATTACTATGAAAGCAATCTATTGGCATGATGAAACTATGGGTGCCGATTATGAAGTAGATGAAATCCCTGCCGAACTTTTATCTGAAGCTCAAGAGTGGAGAGATAAAATGTTGGAAAAAGTAGCAGAATGTGATGACAAAGTAATGGAAAAATACTTTGACGATCCATCTACAATTACCGAAGAAGAAATAAATAGAGCTATCCGTAAAGGAACTCTTGCAATGCAGATAAATCCTATGATTTTAGGATCATCCTTTAAAAATAAAGGAGTACAACCATTGCTTGATGCTGTATGTAAATTCTTACCAAGTCCACTTGATACTGAATTTATTACAGGAACAGATCCTAATGATCCTGAAAAGGTAATTACGCGTAAACCTGATGAAGACGAACCTCTTACCGCGTTAGCATTTAAGATTGCAACCGATCCATTTGTAGGTCGTTTGTGTTTCTTCCGTGTTTATTCAGGTAAAATAGATGCAGGTTCTTACGTTTACAATGTTCGTTCCGATAAAAAAGAACGTATCTCTCGTTTGTTCCAAATGCACTCTAACAAGCAAAATCCGGTAGACGTAATTGCTGCTGGAGATATTGGTGCTGGAGTTGGTTTTAAAGATATTCGTACAGGAGATACATTATGCGATGAAGCTCATCCTATTGTATTGGAATCTATGGATTTCCCGGAACCAGTAATTGGTATTTCTATTGAGCCTAAAACTCAAAAAGATATAGATAAATTAGGAATAGGTCTGTCTAAACTAGCAGAAGAAGATCCTACATTTCGTGTGAAAACTGACCCTGATTCAGGCCAAACCGTGATTGAAGGAATGGGAGAACTCCATTTGGAAATCATTATCGACCGTTTAAGACGTGAGTTTAAAGTAGAATGTAACCAAGGTCGCCCTCAAGTAGCTTACAAAGAAGCCATAACAAAAACAGTGGAGATCCGTGAAGTTTACAAGAAACAATCCGGTGGTCGTGGTAAGTTTGCCGATATCATTGTAAAAGTTGGTCCTGCAGACGAAGGCTTTGAAGGTGGTTTGCAATTCGTAGATGAAGTAAAAGGTGGTAATATTCCAAAAGAATTTATTCCTTCTATTCAAAAAGGTTTTGCTGCAGCTATGAAAAACGGTGTGTTAGCCGGATTTACAGTGGAGCAATTAAAAGTTGTTCTAACTGATGGATCTTTTCACCCTGTGGATTCCGATCAATTATCATTTGAAATTTGTGCTCAAATAGCATTTAAAACTGCTTGTGCCAAAGCCAAACCAGTGTTGATGGAACCTATCATGAAACTTGAAGTTGTTACCCCTGAAGAAAACATGGGTGATGTAATCGGCGACTTAAACAAACGTCGTGGTCAAGTGGAAGGAATGGAATCAAGCCGTTCTGGAGCACGTATTGTGAAAGCAAAAGTTCCTTTGGCTGAATTGTTCGGATATGTAACCTCATTGCGTACCATCTCTTCAGGTAGAGCTACTTCTTCTATGGAATTTGCACATTATGCAGAAGTATCTTCATCTATTGCAAAAGAAGTAATTTCTGAAGCAAAAGGTAAAGTAGAATTATTATAAAAACAATATTTGAAAAAATTCCCGACTAGCGTATGACTCTTAGTCGGGGGCTTTTTCAAAACAAATAAATAAATAATGAGTCAAAAAATTAGAATCAAATTAAAATCGTACGATCACAACTTGGTTGACAAGTCAGCTGAGAAGATCGTGAAAACGGTAAAAGCAACAGGTGCTGTTGTAAGTGGTCCAATTCCGTTGCCTACACACAAAAGCATTTTCACTGTAAACCGTGCAACATTTGTGAACAAGAAATCACGTGAACAATTCGAACTATGTTCTTACAAAAGATTAATCGACATCTATAGTTCAACAGCTAAAACTGTTGATGCGTTGATGAAACTTGAATTGCCAAGCGGGGTAGAAGTAGAAATTAAAGTATAACATAACAAAAAAAGTAAGCAGGCAAAAGTGTGAAGGATTAATTCCCCACTTTACCTGCCTATGCTAGTAACTAAATAAAAATTGAAATGCCAGGATTATTAGGAAAAAAAATCGGAATGACATCCGTTTTCAGTGCCGATGGTAAAAATGTACCATGCACTGTTATCGAAGCTGGTCCTTGTCTTGTTACACAAATTAAAACCGTCGAAACAGATGGCTATTCATCTCTACAGTTAGGTTTCTCCGAAAAGAAAGAGAAACACACAACTAAACCAGAGTTGGGTCATACGAAGAAAGCGGGTGTAGCACCACAAAGATACTTGGCCGAGTTCAAAAATTTTGAAGGAGAATTCAAATTAGGTGAAGCTTTCACCGTAGAATTATTCCAAGAATCGGATTGGGTAGATGTAGTAGGTACATCAAAAGGAAAAGGATTCCAAGGAGTTGTTAAACGCCACGGATTTGGTGGGGTAGGTCAAGCTACTCACGGTCAACATAACCGTTTGCGTGCTCCCGGTTCGCTTGGTGCATCTTCTTTCCCTTCAAAAGTTGTAAAAGGGATGAGAATGGCCGGCCGTATGGGTGGTGACACAGTAACCGTTCAAAACCTTCAAGTGTTAAAAGTAATTCCAGAACACAACCTTGTATTAATTAAAGGTTCGGTTCCAGGAGCAAAAGGTTCAATCGTAATTATCAACAAATAGAATGGAACTTAGTATATATAACATCAAAGGAGAAGACACCGGTAGACAGATTTCATTAAATGAATCTATCTATGGATTGGAGCCTAACGACCATGCAATTTATTTGGATGTAAAGCAATATTTGGCCAATCAGCGTCAAGGAACTCATAAGTCAAAAGTACGTAATGAGATTTCCGGAAGTACTCGTAAACTAGGAAAACAAAAAGGTGGAGGCGGAGCGCGTCGCGGTGATATTAACTCACCATTGTTAAGAGGCGGTGCTCGTGTTTTTGGACCAGTTCCTCGTGACTATAGCTTCAAATTAAATAAGAAGGTAAAACAATTAGCTAGAAAATCAGCCCTTTCCTACAAAGCGAAAGAAGAAGGTATTCTAGTAATTGACAATATCGTTTTTGAAGCTCCAAAAACAAAAGATTTCATTACGATGACAAATAATTTGAAAGTTGCTGATAAAAAGTTACTTATTGTTTTATCAGAACCAAATAAAAATGTATATTTGTCGGCTCGTAATTTGAAAAACGCAGAAGTTGTAATGGTTTCAGAATTAAATACTTATAAGATTTTGAATGCAAAATCGCTTATAATGACTGAAGGTTCTGTTACTGCTATTGAACAAATTTTTAACGCATAAGGAGGTTATACAATGGCAATTATCATTAAACCTATCGTTACAGAAAAGATGACTATGTTAGGTGAAAAGCTTAATAAATACGGTTTTAGAGTACATAAAGGTGCTAACAAAATCGAAATCAAAAAAGCTGTCCAAGACATGTACAATGTAACCGTAGTAGCAGTAAATACCTCCGTAGTAGCAGGAAAGAAAAAATCTCGTTATACAAAAGGCGGTATGATTAAAGGTGCAACGAGCGATTTTAAAAGAGCTGTTGTTACTTTGAAAAAAGGAGAACAAATTGATTTTTATAGCAATATTTAAGAAATAAAATGGCTGTACGCAAATTAAGACCCACAACACCGGGGCAGAGACATAAAATTATTGGAACTTTTGACACAATTACTTCAAGTGTTCCAGAAAAATCTCTTTTGGTAGGACTCTCTAAGTCAGGAGGTCGTAACAATGACGGTAAAATGACCATGCGCTACATTGGTGGTGGTCACAAGAGAAAATATAGAGTAATTGATTTCAAAAGAAATAAAGACGGTGTTCCTGCTGTAGTAAAAACAATTGAATACGATCCAAATCGTTCGGCTCGTATTGCTTTGTTGTTTTATGCTGATGGTGAAAAACGCTACATCTTAGCTCCGAATGGCCTTCAAATAGGTCAAACACTTATGTCGGGAGCCGAAGCTGCACCAGAAGTAGGAAATTCTTTACCAATGTTAAACATCCCTCTAGGAACAATCATCCACAACATTGAGATGAATCCCGGACAAGGAGCAGCATTGGTTCGTTCTGCAGGCTCATTTGCTCAATTAACTTCGAGAGAAGAAAATTATGCAATTATTAAATTGCCTTCAGGTGAAACACGTAAGATACTTGCTGCTTGCAAAGCAACAATTGGAAGTGTAGGTAACTCAGATCATGCTCTTGAAGAATCTGGTAAAGCAGGCCGCTCAAGATGGCAAGGACGTCGTCCTCGCGTGAGAGGTGTTGTAATGAACCCAGTAGATCACCCAATGGGTGGTGGTGAAGGTCGTGCATCAGGAGGACATCCACGTTCTCGTAAAGGCTTGTTAGCTAAAGGATACAAAACTCGTGCTCCTAAAAAGGCTTCAAGTAAATATATTATTGAAAGAAGAAAAAAATAATCGCATAAATTAAGTAGATAATATGAGTCGTTCATTAAAAAAAGGACCTTACATTAATTTGAAGCTTGAAAAGAAAGTGCTTGACATGAATGAAAACGGTAAAAAAACCGTGATTAAGACATGGGCAAGAGCATCCATGATTTCACCTGATTTTGTAGGTCATACGATAGCAGTTCATAACGGAAATAAATTCATCCCTGTTTATGTTACAGAAAACATGGTAGGACACAAGTTAGGAGAGTTCTCTCCAACTCGTAACTTCCGAGGACATGCAGGAAACAAGAAAAAATAATCCGTTACCAAAGGAAAAATAAAAAATATCTAATAAAATGGGTAAAAGAAAAAGAATTTCTGCAGAAGAAAGAAAAGAAGCCCAAAAGTCTCTTTACTTCGCTAAATTAAATAATGTGCCGACATCTCCTCGGAAGATGCGCCTTTTAGCAGATTTAATTCGTGGAATGGAAGTGAGTAAAGCTCTAGGAGTGTTGAAATTTTCAACCAAAGAGGCTTCTGATAAATTGGAAAAACTATTGCGTTCAGCAATTGCCAATTGGGAACAAAAAACAGAACAAAAAGCAGAGACTGCTACTTTGTATGTAAGTGGTATATCGGTCGATTCAGCGCGTATGCTAAAAAGACTTCGTCCAGCACCACAAGGAAGAGGTTATAGAATTCGCAAGCGTTCAAACCATGTAACCGTGTTTGTTGACACTAAAAATACTAACGATCAAAATTAATACTAAATGGGACAGAAAGTAAATCCAATCAGTAATCGTTTAGGTATCATCAGAGGCTGGGACTCTAATTGGTATGGTGGAAACAATTATGGTGACACATTGTTAGAAGATAGCAAAATAAGAAAATACTTAAATGCTCGTTTAGCTAAAGCAAGTGTTTCGCGTATTGTTATTGAAAGAACCTTGAAGCTTGTTACAATCACAGTTTGTACTGCCCGTCCGGGAATTATCATCGGTAAAGGTGGACAAGAAGTTGACAAGTTAAAAGAAGAATTGAAGAAAATCACAGACAAAGATGTTCAAATCAACATATTTGAAATTAAGCGTCCGGAACTTGATGCCGTTATCGTAGCAAGTAATATTGCCCGTCAAGTAGAAGGAAAAATAGCTTACCGTCGTGCAATTAAGATGTCTATTGCATCAACCATGAGAATGGGAGCGGAAGGTATTAAAGTGCTTATTTCAGGTCGTTTGAATGGAGCAGAAATGGCTCGTTCTGAAATGTATAAAGAAGGAAGAACACCTCTTCATACATTAAGAGCAGATATAGATTATGCCAATGCTGAAGCTTTGACAAAAGTAGGTTTGATTGGAATAAAAGTTTGGATTTGCCGTGGAGAAATCTATGGTAAAAAAGACTTAGCTCCATCGTTTACCTCTAGCAAAGAAACCTCTCATGCATCATCTGGTAATGATCGACGCGAAGGGAACTCAAAAGGGTTCAAGAAAAAAAGGAAATAATTAGGAAACGAAATTGAATTGTAAAGAATATGTTACAACCAAAGAAGACTAAGTTCAGAAGACAACAAAAAGGTCGAATGAAGGGAAATGCTCAAAGAGGGAATCAATTGGCATTCGGTTCTTTTGGTATAAAATCGTTAGAGACAAAATGGATCACCGGTCGTCAGATCGAAGCTGCCCGTATTGCTGTAACCCGTTATATGCAAAGACAAGGACAAATTTGGATAAGAATTTTTCCAGACAAACCGATTACTAAGAAGCCAGCTGAAGTTCGTATGGGTAAAGGAAAAGGATCCCCAGAAGGATTTGTTGCTCCGGTAACTCCAGGTAGAATGATTATTGAAGTGGAAGGCGTTTCATTTGATATTGCAAAAGAAGCACTACGCCTTGCAGCACAAAAATTACCTATTACAACAAAGTTTGTTATCAGGAGAGATTATGACACAACATCTTTAAATGCCTAGGAAATGAAAACAAGAGAAATTAAAGAATTAACTACAAAAGAAATTCAAGAACAATTAGACACAAACAAAGAATTGTTAGTGCGTATGGCCTTGAATCACAGTATTTCTCCTCTTGATAATCCTTTGCAAATTAAAGCAATGAGAAGAACAATTGCCAAAATGGCAACAGAGTTGCGTCAGAGGGAAATTAACCAACAATAATATTGTGATGGAAACAAGAAATTTAAGAAAAGAAAGATCAGGTATAGTTTCCAGCAACAAAATGGACAAAACCATTACAGTTGCAGTTAAGTGGAAAGAAAAACACCCGATTTATGGGAAATTCGTTAACAAAACGAAGAAATATCACGCTCACGACGAGAAAAATGAATGTAGCATTGGTGACATTGTGAAAATTATGGAAACTCGACCATTGAGCAAAACAAAAAAATGGAGATTAGTAGAAATAATCGAAAGAGTTAAGTAATTATGATACAACCAGAATCAAGATTAGTAGTCGCAGATAATAGCGGGGCAAAAGAAGCCTTATGTATTCGTGTACTAGGTGGTACCGGAAAACGTTATGCAACCGTAGGCGATATTATTGTAGTGGCAATCAAAAGTACGATTCCCGCTAGTGATGTCAAAAAAGGAGCTGTCTCAAAAGCTGTTATTGTGAGAACTAAAAAAGAAGTGCGTCGTCAAGATGGTTCATATATACGTTTTGATGATAACGCTTGTGTACTTTTAAATAATACAGGTGAAATTCGGGGTAGCCGCATTTTCGGCCCGGTAGCCAGAGAGCTTCGTGCTACGAATATGAAAATTATTTCGTTAGCCCCTGAAGTGCTTTAATCCTCTTAAAAAATTACAGTAATGAGTAAATTACATATTAAAAAAGGCGATACCGTATTTGTAAATGCCGGAGAAGATAAAGGGAATACCGGCCGCGTATTGAAGGTTCTTGTGAAAGAAAGTCGTGCGATAGTAGAAGGTATTAACATGGTGTCAAAAAACACTAAGCCCAATGCAAAAAGTCCTCAAGGAGGAATAGTAAAAAAAGAAGCTTCTATACACATTTCTAATTTGAATGTGTTAGATCCTAAATCAGGAAAACCAACTCGTATCGGTCGTAAATTAAACGAAACCGGAAAATTAGTTCGTTTTGCTAAAAAATCAGGGGAGGATATTAAATAATGAATACAGCAAGTTTAAAAGCCGATTACAAAGATCGCATTGTGCCAGCTTTAATAAAAGAATTTGGCTATAGTTCAGTTATGCAAGTTCCTCAACTTGAGAAAATTGTTATCAATCAAGGGTTAGGTATTGCAGTTGCTGATAAAAAAATTATCGAAAGTGCAATCACTGAAATTACAGCTATTGCTGGTCAAAAAGCCGTTGCTACAACTTCAAAGAAAGATATATCAAACTTCAAGTTGCGTAAAAAAATGCCTATCGGCGTTAGAGTAACACTTCGTGGAGAGCAAATGTATGAATTTCTTGAAAGATTAGTAAAAGTAGCTCTTCCTCGTATTCGTGACTTTAAGGGAATTGAAAACAAATTGGATGGCCGTGGTAATTATACTTTAGGTATTCAAGAGCAAATCATTTTTCCTGAAATCAACATCGAAAGTGTACAACGAATTTTGGGTATGAACATTACACTGGTAACTACAGCTCAAACAGACGAAGAAGGGTTTGCTTTATTGAAAGAATTCGGTTTGCCCTTTAAGAAAAACTAATTAAAAGGAAAATATACTATGGCTAAAGAATCGATGAAAGCCCGTGAGGTAAAAAGAGCAAAATTAGTTGCTAAGTATGCAGCAAAAAGAGCTCAATTAATTGCCGATGGTAACTACGAAGGGCTACAAAGTTTACCCAAAAATGCATCCCCTGTTCGTTTACACAATCGTTGTAAAATGACAGGTCGTCCAAAAGGATATATGCGTCAGTTTGGAATTTCTCGTATTCAATTTAGAGAAATGGCTTCACAAGGGTTAATTCCCGGAGTGAAAAAGGCAAGCTGGTAACATTCAGCAAAAAATTTCAATTATTGTTTAAGTAAATATTGTCTCGATAGACGAGATCAATTTAAAAACATCTTTTATGACAGATCCAATAGCAGATTATTTAACACGATTGCGTAACGCTATCAAAGCTAACCATCGTGTTGTGGAAATTCCTGCTTCTAATTTGAAGAAGGAAATTACAAGGATATTGCATGAAAAAGGCTATATCCTAAATTACAAATTTGTTGAAGACGGACCTCAAGGCACAATCAAAATTGCTTTGAAGTACGATCCTATCAACAAAGTTAATTCAATTAAGAAATTACTTAGAATTTCTACTCCTGGTTTACGTCAATACGTAAGCCACAAAGAAATTCCATCTGTTCTTAACGGTTTGGGTATTGCAATCCTATCTACATCAAAAGGCGTGATGACTGACAAAGAAGCTCGCAATGAAAATGTAGGTGGTGAAGTTCTATGTTTCATTTATTAATGTATAGGAGGAAAAATACTCATGTCTAGAATAGGAAGATTACCAATTAATATACCCTCTGGAGTTACTGTTTCTATAAAAGATTCATTAGTAACTGTAAAGGGTTCAAAAGGAGAACTTACTCAAGAAATTTCTCCAAATATTTCTGTTGAAATAAACGGAAATGAATGTATCGTAAGTCGTCAAAACGAAGAAAAGGATAGCAAATCAAAGCATGGTTTGTACCGTTCTTTAATCAATAATATGATTATTGGAGTTTCTGAAGGGTATAAAAAAGAAATGGAATTGGTTGGAGTCGGTTACCGTGTTTCCAATCAAGGTCAAGTTCTTGAATTCTCTTTAGGATATACTCACCAAATATTTTTAGGATTACCTAAAGAAATTAAAGTTGAGACTAAGAGTGAAAGAAATCAAAATCCTATTGTGATTTTGGAAAGTGCCGATAAACAACTTATTGGTCAAGTATGTGCGAAGATTCGTTCTTTTCGTAAACCTGAACCATATAAAGGAAAAGGTGTTAAGTTTGTGGGTGAATATATTCGTCGTAAAGCAGGTAAATCAGCCGGTGCTAAATAATTAAATAGTTGAAACTATGTCAGTAAAATTAGAAAGAAGACTAAAAATAAAAGCGCATATTCGTAGTAAGATTACGGGTACAGCTGAAAAACCTCGCCTAACCGTGTTTAGAAGCAATGCGCAAATTTATGTTCAAATAATTGATGATGTTCAAGGTAAAACCCTTGTATCTGCATCTTCCCTTGAAATCAAGGATAAAGTAACTAAAAAAGAAGTAGCCGCAAAAGTGGGCGAAAGTGTTGCAAAATTAGCTCTTGAAGCTGGCATTGCTGAAGTAGTTTTTGATCGTAATGGTTTTCTATACCACGGTCGTGTAAAAGAACTAGCTGAAGGTGCGCGTAAGGGAGGACTTAAATTATAAAAGATTATGGCAGGAATTAATAATAGAGTAAAAACGACTAACGACTTGGAGTTAAAAGATAGACTAGTAGCTATCAATCGTGTAACGAAAGTTACAAAAGGAGGTCGTACATTTAGTTTTTCAGCCATAGTTGTGGTTGGAAATGAGGACGGAATTGTTGGTTGGGGATTAGGTAAAGCAGGTGAAGTTACTGCTGCAATAGCCAAAGGCATTGAAGCAGCAAAGAAAAACTTGATTCGCGTACCGGTTTTGAAAGGAACTATTCCTCACGAACAGCTATCTAAGTTCGGTGGTGCACAAGTGTTTTTAAAACCAGCTTCTCATGGTACTGGGGTTAAAGCTGGTGGTGCTATGCGTGCGGTTCTTGAAAGCGTTGGTATTACAGACGTGCTTGCAAAGTCAAAAGGTTCGTCAAACCCTCATAACTTGGTAAAAGCTACCATTGAAGCTCTTGGTGAAATGCGTGATGCATACACTGTAGCTCAAAATCGTGGAGTTAGTTTAGAAAAAGTATTTAAAGGATAAACAATATTCCTATGTCAAAAATAAAAATCAAACAAGTAAGGAGCAAGATTAGATGTCCTAAAGTTCAAAAGTTAACTTTGGAAGCTCTTGGTTTACATAAAATCAATTCTGTTGTTGAGCATGAAGCTACCCCTCAAATTTTAGGTATGGTAGCCAAAGTGAAACATTTGGTTGAAATTGAAAAATAACAAAGTACAACTAATTTTATAATATTAGATATGAATCTAAATAACTTAAAACCTGCAGCCAACTCTGTAAAAACAGGAAGAAGAATCGGTCGTGGTACTGGATCAGGTTTAGGCGGAACCTCTACAAGAGGTCATAAAGGAGCTAAATCTCGCTCTGGTTATTCAAGAAAGAACGGTTTTGAAGGAGGTCAAATGCCTTTGCAACGTCGTTTACCTAAATTCGGGTTTAAAAATATAAACAGAGTAGAATACAAAGCAATTAACCTAGGTACTATTCAAGATTTGGCTACAACGGCAAATCTATCAACTGTTGGTGTTGATGAATTACGTAGTGCTGGTTTGATTTCCAAGAAACACTTGGTTAAGATTTTGAGTAATGGTGACATTACTTCTAAATTAACCGTTCAAGCACATGCTTTTTCTAAAGCAGCCGAAGAAGCAATTACAGCATTAGGTGGAACCGTTGTAAAACTATAATAGCATGAAGATTATAGAGACAATTAAGAATATTTGGAAAATTGAAGAATTAAGGACTCGACTTCTTACTACAATTTTGTTCGTATTAATATATCGTTTTGGTTCTTATATTGTTCTTCCGGGTATAAATCCTGCAGATCTTTCCAGCTTGCACAATCAGGCTGGAGGAGGTTTATTATCCTTGTTAGATATGTTTTCCGGTGGAGCATTTTCAAATGCCTCTATATTTGCATTGGGTATTATGCCTTACATTTCTGCTTCCATTGTGGTTCAATTGTTAACCATTGCCGTTCCTTATTTTCAAAAGATGCAAAAGGAAGGTGAAAGTGGACGTAGAAAGATGAACCAAATAACTCGTTATTTAACGGTTCTTATCCTTTTAATTCAAGGCCCTACCTATTTAATAAACCTCGGCGTTCAGCTTAGACATGCAAATTCGGCTCTACCTTCAGAATGGTGGTTCTCAGTTTCGTCAACCGTTATTTTGTGTGCTGGGAGTATGTTTGTTATGTGGCTCGGTGAAAGAATTACAGATAAAGGTGTTGGTAATGGTATTTCGTTTATCATCTTAATCGGTATCATAGCACGTCTACCAGGAGCATTTATAAAAGAATTTGCATCTCGTTTAGGTGATGCAGGTGGCGGTTTAATTATGTTCTTAGGTGAAATTGTAATTCTTTTTGCTGTAGTTTCAGCTTGTATTATGTTGGTACAAGGAACCCGAAAGATTCCTGTACAATATGCTAAACGAGTAGTTGGTAATAAACAATATGGAGGTGTAAGACAATACATTCCGTTGAAAATAAATGCAGCCGGTGTTATGCCAATTATCTTTGCCCAAGCAATTATGTTTATACCTCTTACGGTAGTTGGTTTCTCTAATTCTCAAGCGGCAAGTTCTTTTGCGCAAGCATTTATGAATAATACAGGTTTTTGGTATAACTTTGTATTCGCTGTTTTGATTATTGCATTTACCTATTTTTATACAGCCATCACAATTAATCCAACTCAGATGGCGGAAGACATGAAGCGTAATAACGGATTTATACCAGGTGTAAAGCCAGGTAAGAAAACAGCAGAATATCTTGATTTAATTATGTCGAGAATTACATTCCCAGGATCTATATTCTTGGCAATTGTAGCTATTCTTCCTGCTTTTGCACGTTTGATGAATATTAACGTTCAATTTGCACAATTCTTTGGTGGAACATCCCTGTTAATCCTTGTGGGTGTTGTATTGGATACTTTGCAACAAATTGAAAGTTATTTGTTAATGCGTCATTACGATGGATTATTAAAATCTGGCAGGATAAAGGGTCGTACAGGATCAGCTGCTGCATATTAAAAATGATTTTTTTAAAAACAGATGAAGAAATAGAACTCCTGAGAGAAAGTAACTTAATTGTTGCTAGAACATTGGCTGAAATGGCTAAAATGATTGCTCCGGGAGTTTCAACCTTTGACTTAGATAAAAGGGCTGAAGAGTTTATAAGAGATAATGGAGCTTCACCCAACTTCCTCGGATATGGTGGTTTTCCTGCTTCAATATGTACCTCGGTAAATGAGCAGGTAGTACATGGTATCCCTTCGGCGAAAGATTTCCTTAAAGAAGGAGATATTGTTTCGATAGATTGTGGGGCATATAAGAATGGCTATCATGGAGATTCCGCTTATACTTTTTGTGTAGGTGAAGTTGACCCTGAAACTGTTAAATTGCTTAAAACGACCAAAGAAGCTCTGTATAAAGGAATTGAGCAGGCAGTGGAAGGTAAACGTCTTGGAGATGTTGGTTATGCCGTTCAAAATCATTGTGAGACTCAAGGATACGGTGTCGTGCGAGAAATGGTTGGCCATGGTATTGGCAAAGACATGCATGAAGCCCCTGAAGTTCCCAATTACGGCAAAAGAGGCGTAGGCGTTAAGCTAAAATTGGGCATGGTTATTGCAATAGAGCCGATGATAAATTTAGGTCGAAAGGAATTAGTTTTTGAAAAAGACGGATGGACAACCCGAACCATAGACCGGAAGCCTTCTGCTCATTTTGAGCATACGGTGGCTATCCGAAAAGGGAAAGCCGATATTTTATCAAGCTTTGAATTTATTGAACAGGTACTAGGAGATAAAGAATTTTAATATTTTATATGGCCAAACAATCAGCTATTGAACAAGATGGTACAATAACCGAAGCATTGTCTAATGCAATGTTTCGTGTTGAATTGGAAAACGGGCATGAAATTACAGCCCACATTTCAGGAAAAATGAGAATGCATTATATTAAAATATTACCTGGAGATAAAGTAAGAGTAGAAATGTCGCCTTATGATTTGTCAAAAGGTAGAATCTCTTTTAGATATAAATAAAACATTTAAAACATTATAACAATGAAAGTAAGAGCTTCTGTAAAAAAGCGTACTCCTGATTGTAAAATCGTGAGAAGAAAAGGACGCTTGTATGTTATTAACAAGAAAAACCCAAAGTATAAACAGCGTCAAGGATAATTTATTATTTTTGCAAAAAATTAGTTTATGGCTATAAGAATTGTTGGAGTAGATTTGCCTCAAAATAAAAGAGGAGAAGTTGGATTGACTTATGTCTACGGAATAGGTCGCAGTAATGCGAAAAAAATTTTAGAAGAAGCTGGTGTTGATGTAAACATCAAAGTAAAAGATTGGACTGATGACCAAGCTGCTAAAATTCGTGAAATCATCGGAGCAAAGTACACAGTAGAAGGAGATCTTCGTTCCGAAGTGCAATTAAACATCAAACGTTTGATGGATATTGGTTGTTATCGAGGTGTGCGTCACCGTATTGGTCTTCCTGTGAGAGGACAAAGTACAAAAAACAATGCACGTACTCGTAAAGGTAGAAAGAAAACCGTTGCTAACAAGAAAAAAGCAACTAAATAACAACTAGTAGTTGATTACGAATTAGTAAGCTAAAAATTTTAAATTGATATGGCAAAAAAATCAGTTGCAACAAAGAAAAGAGTTGTTAAAGTCGATGGAGTAGGGCAGTTGCATGTTCATTCGTCTTTTAATAATATTATTGTAACCCTAACCAATGGTGAAGGTCAAGTTATTTCTTGGTCTTCCGCAGGTAAAATGGGTTTTAGGGGTTCTAAGAAAAACACTCCTTATGCTGCTCAAATGGCAGCCCAAGATTGTGCTAAAGTGGCATTTGATCTTGGTTTAAGAAAAGTAAAGGCCTATGTAAAAGGGCCGGGTAACGGACGTGAGTCTGCAATCAGAACAATTCATGGTGCAGGTATTGAAATTACCGAAATCGTAGATGTTACACCTCTACCACACAACGGATGTCGTCCTCCTAAAAGAAGAAGAGTCTAAAGATATTTTTTAAATCAAGGTTATTTTTTATGGTGGGATTACAAATTAAACCTCTCTGTAATAAGCGGCTACATAAAAAATAGAATTGATCCATCGATAACAAATAAAATTTATAAGAAAATGGCAAGATATATTGGCCCCAAATCGAGAATCGCTCGTAAATTCGGTGAAGCTATCTTTGGACCGGATAAGGTTCTTTCTCGTAGAAACTTCCCTCCAGGACAACATGGCGTTAATAAAAGAAAGAAAACATCAGAATACGGTATTCAGCTGAAAGAAAAACAAAAAGCTAAATATACTTACGGTGTATTGGAAAAACAATTCCGTAATTTATTTGAGAAAGCATCCCGTACTAAAGGTATTAAGGGTGAAGTTTTACTTCAATTTCTAGAATCACGTTTAGACAATGTTGTATTCCGTTTAGGTATTGCACCTACAAGATCTGCTGCTCGTCAGTTAGTTAGCCACAGACACATTACTGTTAATGGTTCTGTAGTAAACATACCTTCATTCATGGTAAAAGCAGGTCAGGTAATCGCTGTTCGTGAAAAAGATAAATCTATGGAAGTAATCGTAGATGCTTTGAACGGGTTTAACCATAGCAAATATCCTTGGATGGAATGGGATTCAAATTCTATGTCGGGAAAATTCTTACATATGCCTGATAGAGCAGATATCCCTGAAAACATTAAAGAACAACTTATCGTTGAATTGTATTCTAAATAATACCTGAATCCATGGCTATATTAGCATTTCAAAAACCTGATAAAGTAATTATGTTAGAAGCGGACGCTTTTCACGGAAAGTTTGAGTTCCGTCCGCTAGAACCGGGTTACGGTATTACCGTAGGTAATGCCCTCCGTCGTATTCTATTATCTTCTTTGGAAGGTTTTGCTATTTCTTCCATTAAAATAGATGGGGTTAATCACGAATTCTCGGTTGTGCCGGGAGTAATGGAAGATGTTACAAACATCATCCTCAATCTAAAACAAGTTCGATTTAAACAAATCGTGGATGAAATAGAAACTGAAAAAGTTACTATTACAGTTGCAGGGAAAGAAGAGTTCAAAGCTGGGGATATGAATAAATCGTTCACCGGATTTGAAGTATTAAACCCTGATTTGGTAATTTGCCGATTAGATCCATCTGCAAGTTTTCAAATAGAACTTAATATTACCAAAGGAAGAGGATATGTTCCTGCAGAAGAAAATAAGAATGCAATCACTGAATTTGGTGTAATACCAATTGATTCTATATTTACTCCTATTCGTAATGTGAAATACACTATCGAAAATTATCGTGTAGAGCAAAAAACAGATTACGAAAAATTAATTCTTGAGATTATGACAGACGGTTCAATTCATCCAAAAGATGCGTTGAAAGAAGCTGCTAAAATCTTGATTTACCACTTTATGTTGTTCTCTGATGATAAAATCACATTGGACGTTACAGAAGGTGAAAGTGGAGATGAATTTGATGAAGAAATACTTCACATGCGTCAGTTATTGAAGACAAAACTGACTGACTTGGATCTTTCGGTTAGAGCTTTGAACTGTTTGAAGGCTGCTGATGTAGAAACATTGGGTGAACTTTGCCAATTCAATAGAAATGATTTATTGAAATTCCGTAATTTTGGAAAAAAATCGCTTACAGAGCTTGATGCTAAACTGTTGAGCTTGAATTTATCCTTCGGAATGGATATTTTAAAATACAAATTAGATAAAGACTAAAAGAGATGAGACATAATAAAAAATTCAATCATTTAGGCAGAACTGCATCGCACAGAAAAGCTATGTTGTCTAACATGGCGTGTTCTCTTATCAAACATAAGAGAATTACTACCACTGTGGCTAAAGCAAAAGCTTTAAAGATGTATGTAGAACCTTTGATTACAAAATCGAAAGAAGATTCAACACACTCTCGTAGAACAGTGTTTTCTTATTTGAAAGATAAAGAAGTTGTGGCTGAACTATTTAGAGATGTTGCTGAAAAAGTGGCAAATCGTCCAGGAGGTTACACTCGTATCTTAAAAACCGGTTTTCGTTTAGGAGATGCTGCTCAAATGTGTATCATTGAGCTTGTTGACTACAATGAAAATCTATTGAAAGAAACAGTTGTTAAGAAGAAAACAACTAGACGTTCTACTAAAAAAGTAGTTAAAGCTGAAGAAGCAGTAGCTGTTGAAGAAGTTAAACCTGAAGCACCTGCAGCAGAAGAAGCAAAAGCTGAAGAATAAGATTCTTTCAAAAAAAATATTTAAAGAGGGGTAAGTTATTGAACTTATCCCTCTTTTTTTTGTTTCAATTTATCGTACATTTATGACACGTTAATTAATCAAATTTTTATTATGAAAATAGCTAACATACATGCCAGACAAATTCTGGATTCGAGAGGCTTTCCAACAGTAGAAGTTGATGTTGAATTGGAAAGTGGAATTATCGGTAGGGCATCCGTGCCATCAGGAGCCTCAACAGGGATACATGAAGCCCTTGAGTTGCGAGATGGTGACAAAGGCAAGTATATGGGCAAAGGAGTGCTTAAAGCGGTAGAAAATGTGAATACGAAAATAGCTCCTGCCATTATTGGCATGTCGGCGTTCGATCAACGGGCTGTTGACAGTAAAATGATTCGGCTTGATGGAACTAAAACCAAGTCAAATCTTGGTGCTAATGCTATTTTGGGTGTTTCGTTGGCTGTGGCTAAGGCTGCTTCTTTGTATTTGGATGTACCTTTATATAAATATATTGGAGGGGTTAACACCTATGTATTACCCGTGCCGATGATGAATATCATTAATGGGGGTTCGCATTCCGATGCTCCTATTGCTTTTCAGGAGTTTATGATTCGGCCTATTGGGGCAAAAACCTTTGCTGAGGGTTTGCGGATGGGTTCTGAAATTTTCCAACAACTGAAAAAGATTTTTCATGACAGAGACTTGAGTACGGCAGTAGGCGATGAAGGTGGTTTTGCACCGACTCTTAACGGAACTAAGGATGCGTTGGATAGTATTATTCTAGCCATTAAAAATGCCGGATATGAGCCTAAAAAAGAGGTTACTATCGGACTTGATTGCGCTTCTTCCGAGTTTTACGAGGATGGGAAATATAATTATAAGAAATTTGAAGGAGATAAAGGAGCTGTATTTACTTCGGAGCAGCAAGCTGATTTTCTTGAAAAACTGATTAGTGAATACCCGATTGATTCTATCGAGGATGGTATGGCAGAAGAGGATTGGGCAGGTTGGAAATTACTAACAGACAGAATTGGAAAGAAATGTCAGTTGGTGGGTGATGATTTGTTTGTTACCAACGTGGAATTTTTGCAGAGGGGTATAACCGAGGGCTGTGCTAATGCAATTTTAGTGAAGGTAAACCAAATTGGTTCGTTAACCGAAACCTTGGATGCCATAGAGTTGGCTCATCGGAACGGTTATAAGGCCATCATTTCGCACCGTTCGGGTGAAACTGAGGATACTACTATTGCTGATATTGCCGTGGCTACTAATGCGGGACAAATTAAAACCGGTTCGCTTAGTCGTTCCGAGAGGATTGCCAAATATAATCAGTTGCTTCGTATTGAGGAGCAATTGGCCGGGCAATCTAAATATGGATATTGATTGTTTCTATCGTTAAAAAAAACGGGCAATAGTTTTATAACTATTGCCCGTTTTTTATGAAGTTAATTCTTGATTATTTTTGGCTGATTCTCTGTTGGAACTATTTTTTGTTTAGTTGACTTTAGTGTTTTTATTTGTTTTTCGAGAGAAACAATTTTAGATTCCTGATTATTAATGGTTTTAAGCAGAGCATTTAGTTCTTCGTTATCAATAGTGGTGGGGTATTGCTCGTCCACCCGTTGCAAGAAATCCGATAGCACGTTCATGTAGTTCATAAAGGCTTCGTAGGGTGACTCAAATGGGCTGTTGTGAGCACTTCCACCATTGGTGAAGTGTTTGGTACACATGTAATAGAAATGGTTGCTGTTTTGCAGGTTCAGCCAGTCATATTGCAATGCCCTATCGGTACACAAACGTACACGTTCGCCCACGATATAAAGTTTATGCAACGCTTCGTTTTGGAGATCGTTACCTATCCATGCACTCAAATCTTTTTCTTCGTCTGCCCACGAAATAGGTTCGTGAGAAGTAATTACTTCGGTTGGTTTCATCTTCTCCATTACTTCCGAAGGAGTGGCAAATCCGATTTTCTTTAGCATGGCTTGATATGGTAGTGCTTTGAAGAAATCGAAAATACCAGAATCGGACTTGTTAATTTCGCCAAGGGCATCGTAGCTCATGGCTATGTTAAATAGTTCTTCTTTTTCGGGCGTTTGTGCTATCCATTTAATGTATTTATCCGCGGTTAAAGGGTATTGATCCCAACTCCAGTTGGAAAAACGGAAGCAAATGTCGTCGCTCAACTTAAAGTTGCGGGGCATTATTTTTAATTTGGAGCAGTAGGGATGGGCGTATAGGTAGTTAGGGCTTTTCCAACCCAAAATATGTGTTGCTCCCTCTGTAATCATGCCTTTGAAACCCATTTCGGAAACGTAACGACCTATTTCATCCGAATATATTAACTCGGTGTTACGGAACACGGAGGGCGTTTTTCCGAATAAGGTTTCTATTTTATCGGCATGCTTTTTTACCTGTAATTTGAATTCATCTTCATCGTAGATAGATGCTAGGGAATGCGAATAGGTTTCGGCTAGGAACTCCACGCTACCTGTTTTGGCTAATTCCTTGAACCCATCAATCACCTCTGGGGCATATTGTTCTAGTTGATCCAACGCGGTACCCGATATGGAGAACGCCACTTTAAATTTGCCGTTTGAATTATGAATCATTTCCAGTAAAGCGGCATTTGCCGGAAGGTAGCAATGCTCAGCAAGTCGGCATATAGTCGCTTCATTCGTATAATCATCATAGTAATAATGATCCGACCCGATTTCAAAAAAACGATAATGTTTTAATCGTAAAGGCTGATGTAGTTGGAAATAAAAACAGATAGTTTTCATATATTAATTTCAAATTTATATTTAAATAATTGTGTTTGCGGATTATAAGCCTAAAACCATATTGTAAATGTCTCTAACTTTTAATCCGGCAGCTGCCCACGTAATATTATCAACTTCTTCTTTTCCTTTTTCGTGCAAGGATTTGTACATACCCGGGTACTTTACGATGGAGTAAATGGCATCCGCCATGGCATCAATATCCCAATAATCAATTTTGATCGCATTGTTCAGTATCTCTGCACAGCCCGATTGCTTGGACACAATGGTAGGGGTGCCTACCTGCATGGCCTCCAAAGGCGAAATACCGAAAGGTTCCGATACAGAAGGCATAATATATACATCGCTTTCAGCAAGCATTTCATGTACATGGTCGCCTTGCAAGAACCCTGTAAAATGGAAGCGGTCGGCAATATTCCGTTTGGCTGCCAAATGAATCATTTGGTTCATCATATCGCCACTTCCTGCCATTACAAAGCGTACGCCTTGCGTTTTCTCCAATACCCGGTGAGCTGCTTCTACAAAATATTCAGGCCCTTTTTGCATAGTTATGCGTCCTAAGAAGGTTACTACCTTATCTTTCCGTTCCTTTTTTGTGAATTTTTCGGCATGTTCCAAAGGCGAAACAGCGTTGTGTATGGTTGTTACTTTTCCAGGGTTTTGATGATATTTTTCTATAACAATTTTCCGGGTTAAATTGCTCACCGTGATAATGTGGTTGGCTTCATCCATGCCCCGTTTTTCAATGTTATACACCTCCGGGTTTACATTTCCACGGCTTCGGTCGAAATCGGTTGCGTGTACGTGTATAACCAATGGCTTTCCACTAATTTGCTTGGCAAAAATTCCAGCCGGATAGGTTAGCCAGTCGTGCGAATGTATGATGTCAAAATCTCCGGCATGAGCCAATACACTGGCCACCGCCTCGTAATTGGATATTTCCTCCATTAAATTTTGAGGATAACGCCCTGAAAAATCCACACAGCCTAAATCGTTTGTGCCTATTCTGTGAAAATCATAACGAATATTGTCTCTATAATGATAAAATTCTTTAGGATCTATTGCCTTTCCAATACGGTAGTTTACATGATCCCAATTTACATCTTTCCACACGATGGGTACGTTGCAGGCTCCTATAATTTTCAAAAAGCTTTGATCTTCGTCGCCAAGGGGTTTAGGTATTACAAACTTTATTTGCATATCGGGTTGTAGAGACATGCCTTTAGTAAGCCCGTAACTGGCTGTACCAAGCCCGCCTAAAATATGCGGAGGAAACTCCCAACCAAACATTAATGCTTTCATATAAATATTTTCAAAGGTTCTATTCGTTAATTCTTTTCGACTAATTTGGCTATATGAATTTTTTCTTCATAAGATTTGAGTAAACGTACCGTACGTAAAATTCCGGCCACGTTCATGGCGAAAGATATAGCCCCATGTCCTTTAAAAGGCGGATTACCATCAAAAAGTTCATTTAGGGTGCCAATACATAGCTCGCTCATTTCACTTTCAAAGCCGATGGTCATTCTTTCAAGGAATGATAATCCACTGGTTTTGTGTATTTTTAAGTAAGCTTCGGCAAATGCTCCGGTAAGCCAGGGCCATACTGTGCCATTGTGGTAGGCGTAGCTTCGTTCTATTTCGTTGCCTTTGTATTCAGGCTTGTAATACCCGCTTTTGGGGCTTAAACTGCGTAACCCTTTGGCCGTTAATAATTCTTTTGTGGTGATGTCCACAATTGATTTTTGTTGCGATTTCTCCAACGGAGAATAAGGCAGCGATACGGCAAAAATCATATTGGGGCGTACTTCCTGATCTTTAAAATCGCCTTCCACGCAATCATAGAGGTAGGTGCCGTTCCAAAACGTACGGACAAAGAATTGTTTTGCAATTTCGGACTGATAGTCCATCACATCCGCTTCATAATCGTCCTTACTAGCTCTTGCTATAGTTGACACAAATTTTAGCGCGTTGTACCACAGGGCATTTATTTCTACAATATAACCACTACGAGGGTTGGTAGGCTTACCCCAAGCTTCGCCATTCATCCAGGTTGCGGGTGTATCGTGTCCGTTGGTGTGTAGTAACCCGTTGTCATGTAGAAAAAGGTTCGGGTGCGATTGTTTGCGAATATAGGCAATTATTTTCATGGCAATTTTGCCATATTTTTGTGCAGCTTGTTCCAGTGAAGATTCAGCCGCGTATTGTTGTATAGTCCAAATAAACCATAATAGAACATCCGGTTTTTCTATTTCGTGTATCTGGCTAACGTTTTCTTTTCCATCCATAAAGTCATTCATTGCTTTAATGGCGGTACTCATTACCTTTTCAAACAAATCCGTATTGCCTACTGATAGTGAAATGCCTGGAAGTGAAATAAACTGATCGCGAGCCCGGCATTTAAACCAAGGGTAGCCTGCCATGATGTAATGGCCGTCGTCTATTTTATTATAGAATTGTTGGCCTGCATTTTTCAAGCAATTGTAGAAATCCAGTCTTGAGGTGCGTTTGGAAATTTCTTCCTGATACATGGCTTTAAATTGAGTGGGTTTTCCTTCCTCAACTCCTGCCGAAAAAATAACACTTTCGCCTTTTTTCATCGGGAATTCAAAATATCCGGGTACATACAAATCCTCCTGGTACTCGTATCCGCGTTCTTGTTCCCTGAAATATTCAATGCCGTTGTACCAGTCAGGTTCAAAAATAAAGTCCACCTGTTTGGAAAACTGCATATTCAAGCACGGATAACCTGGATACAGGCAGGTAACAATGCCATTTTCTATTTCCTTGTATTCCTTATTGATGAAATCGTTTTTATGCGAAAGCTTATTCACGCTTCTAAAAGCCAAAAAAGGCTTTAGACGTAAAATGGTAGGCGACTGAGATTCCAGTAAGGTATATTTGATTAAAATACGGTTCTCGTGTGAAATAAACACCCGCTCGCGTGAGAATACCACACCGCCCACCCGGTAAGTGGTACAAGCCACGGTTTCGATATTAAATTCGCGGATGTATTTGTGCCCTTTAGGGCTGTAATTATCGCCTTGATATTTATGAATGCCCATGTTGAATTCCGCACCATGTTGTATTACCGTTTCATCCAAAGAGGATAACAGCACATGGTTTTCGTGATCGAATTCGGGTATAGGTACCACTAGCAAACCATGATACTTACGGGTATTACAATCCACAATGGTGGTTACACTATACGCTCCCGAACGATTTGTTCTCAACATTTCTTTGGTCAGTGACTTTTCCAAATTAATGAGCAGACTTTTATCAAATTTCAAATAACTCATAGTAAAGTTATGTTGGTTTTATTATAGGTGCAATTTAAAAAAAATCTTTCTAAAAGTTAATAATAACGGTCGGAAAATAAAGATATTTTTCAACATAAGGATGCTGTGTTTTAGGGCATGTTCGGGCTAAACAAAAAGCCCCGGTTAATGATTAAATTAACCGGGGCTTTATATTGAATGATTTTTTGTCTTTATTATTCTATGTTCGACATATTTTTCATGAACTGTACGCGTTCGTAAGCGGCCAAATTACCCAAATTTTGTTTGTTTAATTTACCGTTGAACTCGGCAATGGTTTTAAATCCTTGTCTGTCCATCCATGAAGCCAATCCTTCATTAAGATTGCTGATAGAATCAATCCCGTTTTTGTATAATACCGATGCCACTTCCACGGCGGTAGCTCCGGCCAATAGTTGTTTTACCACCGTTTCATAGTTGTGGATGCCGGTAGATGCCACCAAGTCGCAACCCGCTTTGCCAGAAAGGATGGCAATCCAACGCAACGTGGTAAGGTATTCGTCGCCATTACTTAGGATGGAAGTATTGGTAAGCGAAATCTTTTCAATGTCAATATCAGGTGTAAAAGGTCGGTTGAATAACACCAAACCTTCAATTCCCGATTCGGATATTGTTTTTACCGAATTGGCTAATCCTGAAAAATAATAGCCTATTTTAAGTGAAACAGGTATGCTTACAAATTTCTTTACCTCACGGATAATATTTCCATAAACGTCTTCTATTTCAACAGTTGTTTTATTGAAATCGGAGGGCAATATATAAATATTTAATTCGATAGCATCTGCTCCGGCTTGTTGAATCCGTTTGGAGAAATCAGCCCAATCAAAAGATGAAATACAGTTAACACTGGCGATAACCGGAATTTTCAATGCCTTCTTTGCTTCGGAAACAAATGCTAAATATTCGTTCAGCGTGTTTTCTTTGGCATAACTCAACACGTAGGAAAGAGCTTCCTCGTAGGCAAATGGATTTTTGCTGATAATTTCATCAAAGGCCGTATTCCAAGAAGGCATTTGGTCTTTATCGGAATGCGAACGGGCTTCGGATTCCAACTGAATTTGCTCTTCAAAGATGGATTTTAGCACCACGGCACCCGCGCCGGCTTCTTCTATCTTTTTTAAATTAGCTATCGAGTTGGTTAGTCCGCAACTACCAACTATAACCGGACTTTTAAGGTCAAGCCCTAAATATTTTACAGATAAATTTGCCATAATTGATTAATATTCGTCAGGTAATGCTTTCAATTGTTTGTAAGAGAACACGGGACCATCTTTACATACATATACGGGACCGCAGTTGCATCGTCCGCATTTACCGAAGCCGCATTTCATACGGTTTTCGAGTGTAGTATAAATGGTATCTTCGGTAAAACCTAATTTTTCCAATACAGGAAGTGTAAATTTAATCATGATTGGAGGGCCGCAAACGATGGCAACCGTGTTTTCGCTCGAAGGAGCTGCTTTTTCCAACACGGCGGGCACGAAACCTACTTCGCCTTTCCAATCGGGAGTTTGGCCTCCTGGGTCAACCGTGGTTATTAGTTTCACATCGGGGCGGGCTTCCCAGTCGGCAAGCTCGTTTTTATAAACCAAATCGCCAACGTTCTTTGCACCGTAAAGAATGGTTACGTCTTTGAAATTTTCGCGTGTGTCCAAAGCGTTCCAAATCACGCAACGCATAGGTGGCAAGGCAATACCTCCGGCGATGAATAGCAGGCTTTTGCCTTTCCATTCGTCAATAGGAAACGTGTTACCATAAGGGCCACGAAAACCAACGACATCGCCTTCTTCGCATTTTGCCAAGGCCGAAGTTACACGGCCTGCTTCACGATAGGTGCACTCAATATACCCTTTGCGGGTAGGAGAGGAGGCAATACAGAAAGTAGATTCGCCTTCGCCTATAACAGAATATTCGCCAAATTGACCGGCTTTGAATTCGAAAGCATTCGCTTCTTCCTCGTTCTCGAATTTAAGTCTGAACGTGCGTACACCCGGAGCTTCGAGCGTGATTTTCTCAACACGCATCAAATAGGGTTTGTATATATTTTTTTCTTCCATGTTTTTTTAGTTACTAGCTACGAGTTACAAGTTATAAATACCAGTTACACGCATTTTAGTTTTTAATAATTATTACATTTTAGAGATGTTCGTTAGATGTTCTGCTATGTTCATATCCACAGGACATGCTCTAGAGCAACGACCACAACCTACACAGCCGTACACGTTAATACGGTCAGGCATGTAAGAGAATTTGTGCATAATGCGCTGACGCCATCTGCGGTCTTGCGTTGGCCGGGGGTTATGTCCCGAAGTGTGCAAGGTAAATTGAGAGAAACAGCAAGAATCCCACGTGCGAATACGATGTCCGTTTTTGCCATGATTTTCGTCCTGAATATCAAAACAAGCACAGGTTGGGCATACAAAGGCACAAGTTCCACAGCCGATACAGCGTTGGGCTTGTTCTTTCCATACATCGCTTTCAAAGTATTTATCTACTTTTTCCTTGATTATTTCTTTGGTAAACTTAACGTCAACTTTAGCTAAGTTTTGTTCTTTGTCTTCACTTGGAGCGGCTTCAAAAAGTTCGGGAGCTAAGGCTTGAATAGCTTTTCCTTTTTCTGAAATTACCTCAGCCAAATAATCGCCTGAGCTTAATTTTGTGAAAAGGATATCACTACCTTGAGTGCTTCCCGGATTTCCACCCACGGAGGTACAGAAACAATTTTCGTCGGCGTTTTGACAACTGAAACCGATTATAGTAGTCTTTTTTAGCTTGGTAGTAAAAATTACATCGTTGATGTCCCAAGTGAAAATAGCGTTAAGCGGATCGAATCCGGCTGCATCGCAAGGGCGAACGCCCCACATTACCACTTCGGGAATTGCATTTAAAGCATAGTCGGTAATTTGTACACCGTCTTTGCTTTTTACATAGTTGAAAAGTTTTTCCACACGAGGAAATGCAACCGATTTGGCTGATTGTGTGGTTACAATATAATCATCGGTAACTTCGCTAAACGAAGCTACGTCGGCAAAATCCGTGGTGTGACTTTTCTTTTTAGGAGCCTTAACCACTTTACCGCTTGCTTTAATTTTGTCGAACAAGACCGGAAGTGATGTTTTTTTTACGAGATATTTTTCAATCGTCATGGCTTTATTTTATAAAGTTTTCTTGATCGTTTGGATTGTAAGTGGATAGCAAATTGCCTTCCTTTAAAGTAGGCCCTGTGTATCCTAATTGTTCTTGAGCATCTGCCAACATTAATTTGGTGAGGAAGTTCAAGTTGATTCCTTTGGGGCATGCGTTATGGCAGGCATCGCAGTTTACACAACGTCCCGCCAGGTGCATAGCACGCATAATGTGCCATTCCATGTTGCCCAGTTGATGAGCAGCTACCGGAATCCATTGTGGTTTGTTTTGCTCTACCGCACACTTGTGGCAGTAGCACATAGGGCAGGCTGCACGGCAAGCGTAGCATTTAAAACATTCCGAAAGTTCTTCCGTCCAATAAGCCCAACGTTCTTCCAAACTCATGCCTGAAATTTTAGCCAACGTTTCTTTTTCCTTAGCGTCCAATTCCATTTTGAAGTCTTCCAAGTAGCTTTCGATGGCCGCGAAACTTTGAAATTCCACCAGCTTTTCGTCTGGAGTTATACCTAAAACAACAATGTCGCTTTCTTGTATTTGCACTTCGAATGCCAATTGGATAATCGCTCTTAATACATTTACTGGAGCAACAATGGCAGGTTTACCCAGCTTTTTAATTTCAGCTTTGGTAAGGTAAACGGCTAAGTTCATTACACATTGACTGTTGAAAATAAGTTTTTCAACGTCGGCTACATTTTGAATAAACGCAGCTCTTGGTTTACCTCCGGTACCTTCGGTATAACCTATTATTACTTTCACCGCTTCTGATGAGAGAAGTTCGGCGGCTTTTTTCTTTACATCAACCATTGGTTACCTCCGTTTCAAGATAGTCGGCTACTTTTTTATAATCAGTATAAGGTCCTAGTTCGCGTACCTCGTCCACTGTAGTGTTTACTATTTCAGCCCATTTGGCTCCTTCGGCAGCCGATACCCATGAGAATTGAACACGGCGTGTGTCTATGCCCATGAAGTTCATCAGTCCGCGGAACATTACCCAACGCCTACGCGCGTGGAAATTTCCTGAAGTATAGTGGCAGTCGTTAGGGTGACAACCTGAAATGATGATTCCATCGGCTCCTTCGCCAAATGCTTTTAGGAGCAACATGAAATCGATACGTCCCGTACAAGGGAAGCGTACTATTTTTACATTCGTAGCATATTTAATACGGCTTGTCCCCGTTAAATCGGCCCCGGCGTATGTACACCAGTTGCACACGAATGCTACAATTTTTGGCTCAAATTCGCTCATTTACTCTATTTATTTAATCGTTTAATAAAGCCATTACTTCCGAATACATTTGCTCGTTGGTGAAGCCTTGAATATCAATTGACTTCGTACGGCAGAATGCCACACAGGTTCCACAACCCTGACATAAACCGTCGTTTACCTTGGCTATGGTTTTAATTACGTTTCCGGCGCGGTCTTTAATTTCTTCGCGTTCGATGGCACGATAAGGACATGCCGTTTCGCACAAGAAGCATCCCACGCATGAAGAGAATGTAGGAGGCATTTGGCGGTTAACCACAGCAATCAATGGTTCGCGTTTTAACTCGTCTTGCGAGAACAACGCGGCCACTTTAGCTGCTGCACCGGATGCCATGCCCACAGTTTCGGGAATATCTTTTGGTGCCTGACAAGCTCCGGCCAGGAAGATTCCGGCAGTGTTTGTTTCCACCGGTTTCAATTTTGGATGAGCTTCGGCAAAGAATTTATAACGGTCGTAAGAAACATGTAGTTTTTGTGCCAATTCTTCCGATCCGCAATTTGCAACTCCTGCAGTTGCCAATACCACCATGTCGGCCTCGATTTCCACTGGTTGACCATTCATTAGGGTGTCAGCACCTTTTACTATCAGTTTGCCATTTTTTTCATAAACGGTTGATACCCGTCCACGTACGTAATTGACTTTATCTTCTTCGATGGCACGACGAACAAATTCTTCGTAGTTTTTACCACCTGCACGGATGTCCATATAGAACACGTACGATTTTCCCGTGTGTACTTTATGTTGGTATAGCATCGCGTGTTTAGCGGTGTACATACAACAGATTTTGGAGCAATAGTCAATGCCTTTGGCTGGGTCGCGGGAACCGGCACAGGCAATGAATACAATTTTCTCAGGAACTTTTCCATCCGATGGACGTTTGATTTCGCCAAGGGTAGGGCCGGATGCAGAGGCCAGGCGTTCGAATTGCAAGCCTGTAATTACATCCTTATATTTTCCGTAACCGTATTCGGGGAAGAAATCGGTACCTTTTACATCAAATCCGGTAGTTACTACAATTCCACCTACTTCCACTTCTATTATTTCATCTTCAAGGTCGAAATGGATGGCTCCCGGTTTACAGTTTTTCTCGCAAAGACGACATTTGCCTTTTTGATAATAGGTACAATGATCTTTATCGATAACAGGCTTGTTTGGTACGGCTTGTGGAAATGGTACATAAATAGCCGTCCGGTTATCTAATCCGGCATTAAATTCACTTGGGATTTTTTTGCTTGGGCATTTTGTCCAACAATCGCCACAACCCGTACAAACACTGTGATCTACACTTTTGGCTTTTTTGCGGATTTTGGCTTTGAAGTTACCAATATATCCTTCCAACGATTCCAATTCGGAATAGGTGTAAAGCGTAATGTTAGGATGTTGAGCTACTTCCACCATTCGAGGTGTAAGAATACATTGCGAACAGTCCAGCGTGGGGAATGTTTCGGATAATTGCGACATGTGTCCTCCGATGGAAGGTTCTTTTTCCACCAAGATAACTTTGTGTCCGCAATTGGCAATATCCAAACTGGTTTGAATACCGGCAATACCACCACCAATAACCAATGCTGTTTTGAAAATAGGCACTTTAATTGGTTCAAGAGGTTTGTCGTTTTTAACCTTTTCTACCAACATGCGAACTAAGTCGATGGCTTTCTCTGTTGTTTCTTCAGTGCGTTCGTGCACCCAGGAACAATGTTCGCGAAGGTTGGTCATTTCACACATGTAACCGTTCAATCCGGCTTCGGCACATGCCTTGCGGAACGTAGGTTCGTGCATTCGAGGCGAACAAGCTGATACAACAACCCCGGTAAGGTTGTGATCTTTGATGGCTTGTTTTATAAGCGATTGTCCCGGATCGGAACACATATATTTATAGTCAACGCTGTAAGCCACTCCGTCAAAACCGGCGGCTGTTTGCGCTACTTTTTCTACATCTACCGTGGACGAAATATTTTCGCCACAGTGACAAACAAATACCCCTATTCGAGACATATATTATGTATTTACTATTTCTTATTCAAGTTTAAAAAACCCGATGTTATGCAAACGTTACCGGTACAAAGTGTCTAGGTAATCCAAGTTTCTCACGATTGATGCCTAAAGCCAACCCTATAACCTGTGTTACATAAAGCACAGGAATATCTACTTTGGTTTTTAGGTAGCTATCAATTGCCGGACGACGCATATCTAGGTTAGAATGACACATTGGGCATGCAACAATAATTGCTTTTGCTCCACGATCAACGGCATCTTTCACAATTTTTCCGGAAAGTTTTCCTACTATATCAGGTTGAGAAACGGAGAATCCGGCTCCACAACATTCGGTTTTAAAAGCCCAGTCGATAGGTTTGGCACCTACTTGAGCCATTAGCACATCCATTGTTTGAGGATCTTCCACTCTGTCAAATTGCAATACTTCGTGAGGTCGTACTAATAAACAACCATAGTAGCAGGCTACTTCTTTGTCAAATGGTTTTTTAATTTTGTCGGCTAATTTATCTACTGCATATTTTTGCAGCATTTGAATCACGTTCAAAATCTTCACGGAGCCTTTGTATGGCATGCCAATAATACTAGCCACTTTTGCTTTTAGCGTTTCGTCTTGATTGAGTTCGTATTGAGTGGTACTCAATCGGCTGTAACAAGCAGCACAAGGTACTACAATCTCGGTCATTCCGTCTTTTTCCGCTAACGCTAGAATACGGGCGGGTAATGATAACGAGAGTTCCTTATCCATATTGTGTGCGGCAGTGGCTCCACAGCAGTTCCAATCGGGAATTTGCTTCAACTCGATGCCAAGTTCTTCACAAAGGGCTACAACTGATTCCGCGTATTCGCGCGAGGAGCCTGTAAGCGAGCATCCCGGATAAAATCCTAATGTCATATTGTATTACTTTTTCTTGATTGTTTTTGAAAAAATAGAAGAAAGGTTACCGCGGTCTTTTACCATTTCAGGTATGAAATGCAGTTTCCCTTTTTGAATCATAGCCGGTGCTATTGCAACATCTTGCATAAGGTGGAACGTTTTCAACTTGTATGCTGCAATAAGTCCAAGTTCATAGAGTTTTCCTGTTTTTTCAACAGAAAGGAGGAAAGAATCATGAAAAGCAACAATGTCGTTGGCGTTACTTGAGATTTTCTTTTCGGTGCGAGATTTTTCGCGTAGAAAGTCCATTACCTTCGGAATGTCGATAGACATTGGACAACGTGCAATACACATTTCGCATGTCAAGCATAACCAAATGGTTTTTGAACGAAGTATTTTTTCATCGTTTTCGGGTTGGTTGGTTTGCAACATACGCATAACCAAACTTGGTGGTAGATCCATTTCATCTGCTACAGGACAACCGGCAGAACATTTACCACACTGGTAGCATTTTTCGGCGACTACACCGGTCGCTTTTTTCACGTCAGCAGCTAAGCCACTTTCTTCGTGAGGTTGGTGATGACCCATGTTTTTACTAAGTTTTTATTTAAGGTTATAAATATTTTTCCTTTTGGGAAAAACAAAGCAATAGAATAATGCAAATGTAATCTCTACATTGCAAAATACATAAAAAAAAGTGTTATTTTTTTAAATTACTTCTTTAATAAGTTCAAAGATTCGCTTGCTTGCTTATCCGAAGGGCTTATTGAAAGGATTTTTTCAAAGTAATCCATGGAGTTTCTCTTTAAAGATCTCTTGCTTTCGCCATTTGATTCTCTTTCATATTGTAGATAGTAATATGAAGCAAGATAACGGTAGCATTCTATAGTGCTATTATTATCAGGAGTATTGGAGCTTTGGATGGCTGACAGAAGGGCTTCATACGCTTTTTTAGCCTTATCTGATTTTGCATCAGGGTCAACCAACGCTAATGAACGGGCTTTCCATAGATATCCTGCTGTGAATTTTGGAGAAAGAATGATTACATTGTTAAAGCAGCTGTCTGCTTTGAGATATTGCTCTACGCTTTTTTCACGCAAACCGGCTGCCGAAGGTTTTTTACCTAGTGAATCGGCATCATGTTTTAAATTGTTTGCACTGAAATAATAT
Organism: Paludibacteraceae bacterium; assembly: GCA_031292565.1. Classification (GTDB taxonomy): domain Bacteria; phylum Bacteroidota; class Bacteroidia; order Bacteroidales; family Paludibacteraceae; genus JAFGVL01. The sequence goes on along the minus strand of JARLGW010000010.1, from coordinate 54,750 downwards.
TCTTTTCCAATGATATAAGCTAGTGTTGCTTTGTCTTGTTGAGGATTCTTTGTTAGCATAGAATAGTATTCGATAGCTTTGTCATGTCTTTTGTTTTTGACGTAGATTTTTGCAATTTCTTCTAAATAATCATATTTAGCCGTATCTAAGTTGTATGCTTTTAAATAGTTGTTTATAGCCAACGAATCTTTTCCCGTTTGAGAAAGTAATTTGGCATAGTACAAGTAGTCTAATGCAATTACTCTTTCAGGTTTTAAGCTTGAGAACAGTTGGTTGATATATTTAATCCCGTTTTCATAATCGGCTCTTTCGTAAGCCGTATAAGCTCTAACACGGAACAGCACGGCGTTATCCTGATTTTGAGCGGCTATTTCTTTTATTAAGCTTTCAGTTTGGTCGTAGTTTTTGTTGAAGAACAAAATCAATGCATACTTTTCTTTGTCATCTTCCGTAGGGCTTACTTTTGAAAAATAGGTAGTATAGGCTGTTTTTGCTTTTTCATATTTTCCGTAGGTATAACACAGATCACCAATTCTCTTGTAAGCAATGGCCGCGTTCGGATTGGTGCTGATTATTTGGTTGTAAGCATTTTCTGCTTCTTTGAAATTGTTTATTCTAGTGTATAATGCACCTAAACGCAAACTCACTGTTTGAGCATCTGCGCCGTAATACAACGCGTTGTTGTAGTCGTTTATTGCTTTGCCAAAGTTTTTTGTTTGAAAATCAAAATCACCTGATACAATGTGGAATAAAGGTAATTTAGGATCTTTTTCTTCTACAATATTAAGGCACAACCGGGCTAAAGCGGTATCCTTATTTTGTGTAGCAATGGCTGCTTCTACTACTGATAAAAGCAGTTGAGAATCTTTTTTGCCTCCCTTTTTTGCTTTTTCAAAGTTTTCGTTGGCAACAGCTGTGTTGCCTTTTTGTAAAGCTATTTTTCCAAGTCCGGTGTAGTTATATAAATATTTGGAGTTTGCATTTACTCCCTGTTGGTAAGCCGTTGCAGCCGAATCTATGTTATTGTCTAAAAAATAGATTTCACCTAAATAATAATAAGCTTCTTCGCTGGGTTTTTGTTTGTTGATGTCCAAAAATACCTGTTTGGCTTTGCTATATTGTTCGCCATTGAAAAGATTTTTACCTTGTTCAATTGTCTGTTGAGCATATATACTGCTTGCCATCATCAATACGGGCAATAAGAATTGTGCCTTTTTCATAGTTTTCTATTATCTTGAGGGTTTATTGTTTCTTAATAACTATCTCTTACATTAACTACTCGTGAAGGTGCCACAATGGGCAGCACTCCCGATTTTAAGATAATACGTTGACCCTTGTCGCTTCCTAAAAAGGAAACAAAACCTGTAGCCAGTCCGTTAGTCGGGTCAGTATTGATAGCGTACATTATGCGAGTAAAAGGATACCATCCTTTAAACACGTACGCTTGATATGGCTGATAGGAGTTGTCGTATGTAGCTTTAGGTTGTTTGCTTATGCTTAATACCTGTACTTTTTTCAAAAATGAAAGTTGAGTACTGTCATCTTTGTCGCTCACCCAACTCACGCCTATAAATCCTATGCTGTTTTTATGTTTGTTTACGTATTCAATCACGTCCGTGTTTTTATCCACTGCACTTACATGGCTGGTAAGCTTTTCTCCTTTACAAATGGAGTCGATGGCATAGCGGACTGTTCCGGAATTTTTGTTGTCGAAAACGACTTCTATATTGTCACTTTTCGATTTTGGATTTAGTTCTTTCCAAGAGGATATTTTGCCGGTAAGAATTTGTTTTACCTGATCTACACTTAGAATCGAATCTATGTTTTCTTTGTTTATTACAATGGCTATGGCATCTTTGGCAATAGCAAGCTCTTTGGAAACTAATTTGTTATTTGTGAAAAATTGTTTGTCTTTTTGACTTAGGGTTTTTGATGAAATAATCAGATTTACCGTTCCTTTTCGCAACTGTTCTGATAACTTATTTTCGGGCAAATAGATTGGCTCTATTTGTGCATCTCTGTAGATTCCTTGGAAAACGAGTAACTCGGCATCAATGATAGGCCGGAACGACTCATCTACTGCGATTTTTATTTTCCCTGAAGTGGGTGTCTCTGTCTGTTCTTTATTTCCTTTTTTTGAATTACAGGCCAAACAAAAAGAACAAAGCAAAAAAAGGATAGCAATTCTAGTCAAGTTCTTCTTGTTCATTTTTCCTGTTTTTATATTCTTTATAAATGCGTACCACCCGGAATACTCCATAAGATATAATGATTACTCCGGCTCCGTATTTTAGTGTATCAGAGTAATAACTGAATATGTTTTCAGTGGATAGGATATAAATTCCCACGGCAAAATAACAAGCAATAATTGCTATTTTGATGTAAAAATAGATCTCTGAAAACTGAATTTTTTTCATATTATATTTTGAGTGAAACACCGAAAGATAAATTAATGACACGTTGATTTCAACTAGTGTCATAATATTTTGTGTTTAAGAAAACGATAGTAATAGAAATGAATCTATAACTATTTTCGTTGTTTTCTTAAACACAAAAATTAAAGATATATTATATATATCAAGTGAATAAAATCTAAAATGGCTAAGAGAAATTCTTAACGTCTTTCTCGTTAGTTGTCCAGTTTAAATACAATAGGAAGAGTCATACGCACTCTTACCATTTTATCTCCTTGCTTTCCTGGAGTCCAAGCCGGCATTGATTTTACTAGTTTTACGGCTTCATCATCACAAGCAGGATCTAAAGAACGCAATACTTGTACGTCGGCAATTCGTCCGTCTTTACCTACCACAAAACCTACAATAACTTTTCCTTCAACACCAGCTTCACGAGCACTTGGCGGATAGTTAATGTGTTTTGATAGATATTCATAAAGAGCATTCATACCTCCGGGAAAATTTGGTTGTACTTGTACAACATCGTATATCTTATTTTCCTCAGGTTTTGCTTCTGTTGCTGGTGCAATATTATTTGTAACAGGTACTGCGCCACTATTTGTGTTACCAACAACGGTTATTGTACTAATTGCTTCAGTTCTCTTATTTAAGTCTGCCTGATTTATGATTGTATCAGGAGCTTTTTCCGAAATTACAGGTGGTGGAAAAGCTATTGTGCTTCGAATCAATTGTTGTTGTTCTTCCTTAGGCATTTCTTCCTTAGGTGTTTCTGGTTTTGCTTGCTTTTTAACCTGATCCAAATAGTCTAAGGTACGTACCGTGGTGTCTGTCTTTTTTACGCTCTTCATCACTGCTGTGATAAGGATAGGAGCTGTTATTGCAAAAACAAACAGAATGGATGCAATAATTAAAGCCCGCAGATGCCTTTTTGATGACTCAGTACGAAGGACATAAGCACCAAAAGATGTGTTTCTGTCCTCAAACACCATGTCACACCATTGGTCTGAGTTTATATTAATTTTAGCCATGTTATTCTTTTTGTATAAAGTTTAATTTACCGTTTTTATCATGGACAAATCATCAGGTGTAATATCCACAATAGCATATCCACCAATGTTGCAAATAGCCATTTCATCCAATGCGTCAATCAGGTTTTTATACGTAGCATCATCGGTAGCTTTAATAATAACGTAAGGAGCTGTTTTTTGTTTTTGAATATCCAACTTCTTTTTATTATAGATACTGTCCGGCATGTTTTTCTTCAACCGTTGTTTATCCAAGTCTCTTACCTGTTGCATAATATCAATATTACGCTCAATAAGAAACCGTCTTATTCCTGTTGAAGAAAAGTTTGTTGTTTTAACCTGAGGTTTAACACCATTTTTAGTCATTCCTTCCCAATAAAAAACCTTATTCCCTTTCCCCAAAATAATAGTTACGGCACGCGTATCTTTAATCTTATTTTGTTGTTGATCCGTTTTCGGTTTGTCCTTCGAAGGCATTGCCAATTCCATGGTTTGAGGCTTAATCATGGTCGTGGTAAGAAGGAAGAATGTTATAAGCAAAAATCCAAGGTCAACCATCGGAGTCAAATCGACTCTGGTTGACATTTTTTTAGGTTTCCCTTTTTTCCCCGAATTTTTGCCCTCTGTATTTATTTCTGACATATTAGTCTAAATTTAAAGTTTTACTTTTTCAGGGTTTTCTTCCAAACTGGTAATTAAGTTATACCGGTTTTCATTTATATCCCGTAAGGTGTTCATTACCCGTTTAATGGTCGGATATCCACATCCTTGATCGGCTTTTATGGCAATACGAGCATCAGGGTTTACTTCACGAGCAGCTTTAACCCATTCTTTTATTTGGTTGTTAATACTGTCGGATGGTATTCCTATGGCATTTTCTTTTCTGTCCCTATCTTCTTCAGGTATGGCAAGAAATTGTTTCATCATGGTTATCGGCACTCCGAAGTTATTAATGTTACTAAATTCTTTGAGTTCTGTTGGGGTAAAGTTGATTTTATACGTTTCACCCATCTTGCTCAACAATTCTTTTCTCTTTTCCTGACCATCTAATCCGAAATAGACTTTTCCTTTTTTATCAACGAGGATAAGTATCACATTTGTTTCCGGAATTTTTATTTCAGAAATGGAAGACGGCGTTGATACTTGTACCACCTGTTTCTGAATAAAATTAGAAGTCAAAATAAAGAAAGTAAGCAATAGAAAGGCCATGTCACACATAGGAGCCATGTCCAATGCTATGTTTTGTCTTTTAATTTTTACTTTTGGCATAATAACGATTGATTAATTACTTTTTAATAAATTAGATTCAATCATTTATTTATGATTTGCAGCATATGATTGTACGATGCTGTATCCTGCTTCATCAATGCTGTGAGTAAGCTTGTCTATTTTTGTTGTAAATACGTTGTACATAATGATAGCGACAGCTGCAGTACCAATACCTAATGCAGTATTAATCAACGCTTCAGAAATACCTGTAGCCAACGCTGTAGAATCGGGAGCTCCGGCGTTAGACATAGCCGAGAATGCTTTGATCATACCGATAACGGTTCCGAGCAGACCTAACAATGTAGATACAGAAGAAATAGTAGCTAGGATAACTAAGTTTTGTTCCAAACTTGGTAATTCTAATGCTGTAGATTCTTCTACGTCTTTTTGAATAGCAACTAATTTTTGGTCTTTAGATTGGTCTTCTACTTTTTCTAATTCTTCGTATTTAGTTAAAGAGGCGAATACTACGTTAGCTACAGAACCGTTTTGTTCCAAACAAAGTTCTTTTGATTCTTTAATTTTGTTATCAGTTAAATTTTTCTTGATGTTAAGCACGAAACCTGTAACACTACCTTTACCGGTAGCTTTGCTGATAGCAAAAAAACGTTCGAAAGAGAAAGTTATAACAGTAAGAAGCAAAGTTAAAAGGATAGGTACAATTACACCACCTTTGTATATTGTTCCAAAGAAATCGCCCGGAACAGGAAGATTATCATGATTTCCACCTTGGAAATGACTACCGTCACCAAAAACGAATAAATAAACACAGATAGCAATACCTAATGCAACTGGGATTACCAGCGAAGAGAATAAAGTTTTGAAATTTGTTTTCATAAATAATAGTATTATTGATTATAAATATTGAAAATTCTATGGATTATAAAAATATGCGAATTAAAATGTTCTCAAACCTCAATAAATAAAACGAAAAGAGATACTTTCAGTTTAAAAATAACAGTTGAACCGTTTTTTCTCGAAAGTGCCACCCTGCTTTATTCTGTAATACGACTTTTTAAGCACTACAAATGTAGAAAAAGAATGTTTGATTCCTTTTATTTTGGAAAAATTTAACAAAAAAGATAAAAAGATAACATGAATTTTTAATCTTAAAAAAAAAAGGAAATTATATATTGATATAATTTCCTTAAATTTAATACGTTGAGAGTATCGACTAAAATCTTTTTTCTTTGATACGAGCTTTCTTACCGGTAAGAGCACGTAGATAGTACAACTTAGCACGGCGAACTTTTCCGATTTTGTTCACCTCGATGCTTTCGATGAATGGTGAATTCATTGGGAAAATACGTTCAACACCTATACTATCGGACATTTTTCTAACGGTAAAACGTTTCTTTTCTTGGTGTCCGGAGATTTTGATAACAACACCGCGGTATAGCTGAATACGTTCTTTGTTACCTTCTATAATACGGTAAGCTACGGTTACTGTGTCGCCACTTTTAAATGCAGGAAATTCTTTTGCTGCTTGAAAAGCTTGTTCTGCAACTTTAATTAAGTCCATTTTTAATATGAATAATTGATTAGACGGCATTTAAGACAACATTCACAGACCTCACTTCATTCTGTCAGAGGTTATCTAAAACGGAGCGCAAATTTAGCTGTTTTTTTTAAGTAACCAATAATTCTTTTAGAAAATATTGTGAGAAAATCTGTTACAACTATTTTTTTTACCCCACACACGTTGTTCTTAACCAACTATTTCCGAATTAATTGGTGTGATAACATTTGTTTAAACAATGTGAAGTTTTAAAAATACTTTTCTTATCCGAACCTATTTTTTTACCTTTGACATTCAAGTAATGTGATTTATCATGCTGAAACAATTGGTTTTTATCTGTATTTGTTTTCTGCTTTTTATTTCCTGTAAAACAGGTTCTTACAAAGTGGAGAAGCTGTCGGGGCAATTAATTGCGTTGGATACCGATGTTGTGTCCAAAGAAGCCGATGGCATGAGGCAACTAATTTTGCCTTACAAAAATAAGATGGATACCCAACTGAATAAAAAAATAGGATTCCTGCCTGAGCGGATGGCGGCAAACTCTCCTGAAAGTTTACTCTCTAATTTTTGTGCCGATGCATTGTTGAATTACGTGCGTTTTACTGAAAAAATACAGGCCGACATAGCCATACTTAACTTTGGTGGATTGAGAAAACCGTTGGAAAAGGGTGATTTGACGGTACGAGATATGTTTGAATTGATGCCTTTTGAAAACAAGGTGGTTGTAATTCAACTTTCCGGGAAAGAGTTGCATCGGCTGTTTGATGTTTTCGCACAAAAGGGTGGCGAGGTTCTGGCCGGTGTAAGGATGGGTATCGCCGATGGAAAATCCGTTAGTGTTTTAATCAATAATGTTCCGTTGGATGACGCAACGTATTATACGGTGGTTACCAGCGATTACTTGTCAGAAGGCAACGATGGGATGCTACCGTTGAAGAACTCTAGCAGTAGCACCCTGCTCAATAAAAAAATGAGGGATGCTTTTATTGAATATATTTTGCAGCAAACGGCAGCAGGAAAACAAATACAATCAGCATTAGATAAACGCGTTTATGTGGTTCAAAAATAAAATACGTCAAACAGTAATTTGCCTGTTGCTTATGTTGCTATGGGCATGCACCACTGCCCGCGAACTGGTGGTTTTGCATACCAACGACACCCATAGTCAGGTAGAAGCCAATCGCCAGTCCAAAGAGGCGTATGGCGGGAAAGGCGGTTATGCCCGGCGAGCTACTTTCATAGCCGAAGTACGAGCAAAAAATCAGGGCGTATTATTGGTAGATGCCGGAGATTTTTGCCAAGGTACCCCGTATTTTAATTTCTTTAAAGGTGAGGTGGAAGCCAAGGCGATAAGTGCCATGCATTATGATGCCATAACGTTGGGCAACCACGAGTTTGACAACGGGGTGGACGCGTTAGCGAATGTATTACTTCAAATGCAGGTTCCTGTAGTTTGTTCCAATTACGATGTTAAGGGTACCCCGCTTGAAAATAAAGTGCAGCCATTTTTAATATTGAATAGAGGCGGATTGAAAATAGGAATTATCGGCCTTGGCGTTAACCCCAAGGGACTGGTGGCCGATCAGAATTTTAAAGGTGTTATTTACCTCGACCCTGTTGAATGGGCAAACTTTTATGCTCAACGACTGAAAAAAACAGAACATTGCGATTTTGTGCTTTGCCTTTCACATTTGGGCGATACGGGAGTTGAGGTTTCGGATCGAGTTGTTGCGGCTAAATCCACCTGCATTGATATGATAGTGGGTGGGCATACACATAAATTAATACAAGGATTGAAAGTTGCCAATGCCGTTGGCGATAGTGTCCCCATTGTGCAGGCCGGAAAAACCGGTGCGTACATAGGGCGCGTAGATATAAAATTTAAGAAAGCGAAATGAGGTTAAGAAAGTCAGCATTTTTATTCGTGGTATTATTCTCTTTTTTATTTGTAAAAAACATACAGGCAAATGATAGCACGGCATGTAAGTTTTGGGTTGATTCTGTTTTTGCAACGATGAGTTCCGACGAACGAATAGGGCAGCTGTTCATATATAATATACCCGCTCAAAATGATAAACGCACGCAGGCCACCTTATTAAAGGTAATAAGTGAGCGAAAGGTGGGCGGGTTGTTGTTTTGGGATGGCACGCTTCAAGGGCAGGCCGATTTAACCAACAAAGCTCAGGCCGCATCCAAAGTGCCGTTGATGGTAACGTTGGATGGCGAGTGGGGCTTGTATATGCGCTTGAAGGACGCATTGCGATATCCTAAAAAAATGACGTTGAGTACCTTGGCCGACGAGAATTTGATTTATAATCTTGGTGCCGAAATAGGCCGTCAATGTAATGAAATGCGTATTAACGTTGATTTCGACCCTGTGCTGGACGTTAACTTGAACCCGGAGAACCCGGTGATAAATACCCGCTCGTTTGGTGAAAACCCACGGGAAATAGTGCAAAAGGCAGGAACCTACATCCGGGGGCTTCACAGCAAACACATCCTTGCCGTAGGAAAGCACTTCCCCGGACATGGCGATACCTCGCAGGATTCGCACCAGGAACTGGCTGTGGTAACTCACAGCTTGGCACAATTGGATAGCATCGATTTGTATCCGTATAAGCAGCTAGGTAAAGAGCTTGATGGAATTATGGTAGGCCATTTGTCAGTCCCCGTTCTCGATACCACACGCACCCCGGCATCTTTATCACCGGTAATTGTAAGCGGTTTGTTGAAAACCAAGATGCAATACAAGGGGCTGATTTTTACCGATGCCATGAAAATGAAAGCCGTGTCGGACACAAAGGAGTCTACCGTAAAAGCGCTGTTAGCCGGAAATGATGTTATCCTGGATGTGACGAACATTGACAAGGAAATAGAAACGGTAAAAAAGGCCGTGAGCGAAAATCGCTTGAGTATGGATTTAATTAACGAAAAGTGCAAAAAGGTGCTGACTTATAAATATCAATGCGGGTTAAAGCATTATACTCCGATAGAGCTTAAAGGCCTTGAGGATAGAGTGAATTCGGTGGAAGCAAAACGTTTGGAGGAGGAACTGGCGCAACAAAGTATAACCATCGTTAAAAACAAAGACAATGTTTTACCGCTGAAAAATTTAAAGAACACCAAGATAGCTCTTATTTCGGTGGGCAACGAAGCTCAAAAACAATTTCAGGAAACACTTTCGTTGTACGATTCAATAAGCAATTATACCCTTTGTTCGCCCGATTGTACCCCCGAAGGATTGCATGCAATGGACAGTATAATAAGAAAGCATGATGTAACTATTTTCTCGATATACAACACGCAAGTGCCCGACAGTGTGATAGCTAAGCTGTGTGAAAACAAGAAGAAAGTAGTACAAGTGTATTTTTTGTCGCCCTACCAACTGGCAAAGTATAAGCAATCCGTGGGCAGAGCCGATGCTTGTGTGTTGGCCTACGAGAATTTGTTGTCCATACAATCGGCTTGTGCTCAAAGTATTTTTGGTGGAACTTGTATAAGCGGAAAATTACCAGTTGCATTACCCAGTTTTTACCCCAAAGGTGCGGGTACGCAAACTGATAAAGTTCGTTTAGGTTACGGATTTCCCGAAGATGTAGGCTTAAATTCCAATACCTTGCAGCGCATTGATTCCATTGCCTACGATGCCATTGCCAAGGGAGCGATGCCCGGATGTCAGGTTCTTGTAGCCCGCAAGGGAGTGGTGGTTTATCAAAAGTCGTTCGGATTCCACGATTATTCAAACAAAGTTCAGGTAAAGAACACGGATATTTACGATTTGGCTTCGGTAACAAAAACATCGGCCACCTTGCCGATGATTATGAAACTGTATGACGAACAAAAATTGAAGTTACAGGAACGGGTTGCTTTCTACCTCCCCGATTTGAGAAAAACAAATAAACGGAATATTACCGTTCTCGATTTGCTAACGCATCAGGCCGGATTGCCAGCCTTTGTGCCTTTTTACCAGCAGGCAATAGACCTTCGGTCGGTAAATGGAAAGCTGCTTGAAAAGAAACGAGATTCTATCTATACCCTACCCGTGGATAAGGATTTGTATGCCAATAAAAAATTCACGTATAAAAAAGGATTTATTACGAAACTGGCCGATTCCGTTCATACCCTCCAGGTGGCCGATAGTATGTTTATTATCAAATCCTTTAGAGATAGCGTTTGGGAAAAGATAAAAACAACTCCTATTAGCTCCGCTAAAAAATATGTTTACAGTGATTTAAGCTTTTTAATGTTGCAGAAATTAGCGGAGGAAACGGCTAACGAAAAGTTGGATAAGTTTTGTTCCGACGAATTTTACAAGAAACTAGGAGCTACCTCTGTTGGATTTAACCCCACGAAACGGATGCCTCAATCGTCCGTTATACCAACGGAACAAGATTCTTTTTTAAGGAAGCAATTGTTGCGAGGATATGTGCATGACCAGAATTCCGCCTTTATGGGTGGCGTGGCCGGGCATGCCGGGTTGTTTGCTAATGCCAACGATTTGGTAAAACTGTATCAGATGATTCTCAATGGTGGAACCTATGGAGGCGAAACCTTCTTGAGTTCGGAAACCTGTTCTATTTTCACCACGCATCATAGCGAAATTAGTCGCAGAGGCTTAGGGTTCGACCGTCAGGAGATTGAGGATGAGGCCGATGTTTCAAACACGCATTTGCTGTATGGACATACCGGATTTACCGGAACTTGCGTGTGGGTTGACCCCAAGGAGGAATTGATCTATATTTTCCTTTCCAATAGAATTTGCCCCGTAAGTTGGAACATGAAATTGCAAAACATGAATGTTCGCACTCGCATTGAAGAGGTGATTTATCAATCCATTATTCCGTAAGGTAAGATCTCAAAATTGAATTAGCTGGGTTGGTAAAACCACCTTGTCAGCAGTCGTCAGACTCTGACAACGGTTCGATAACGGTTCATCCTATTTAGCTGGCTACGATTTTTTCAATTGCATACAAAGTTTGTAACCGTTGTCAGAATTAAAAAAAGGTTACTGAAAACGGATTTCAGTAACCTTTGTATTTAGTTGTTAATCGAATGACTATCCGATCAGCTTTTATTTTTGAGCCGTTAAATCTACTTTATGCTTGAGTTGTTTTACGGCTTCTTTTAGGCAATCATCTGAGCTATTTACAATAGGATAATAAGCTTCATCACCGGCGGCATCTTTAGCCACGTAGGAATATATCAGTTGCTCTATAAGGGAAGCTGATTTCAATATTTGACGGATATTCTTCTTTACTCCTTTTTTCTTTTCTGCAAACTCTGCAAAATCCACTAGCATAGGTTGTTTTTCCAAATAAGAAAATAAACTCTGCCAGTTTTTATATTGTTTTAATTTAGCCCGGTGGCTGTCGGCATATTGAAAAGCGAACTCGTATATATATCCGGCATCCACCACTTTATTGAAGTAAGGGGTATAGCAACTGGTATCTTTAGGGATAAAAATATCCGACATAATTCCACCGCCGCCATACACGGTGCGTCCACCCACGGTTTTGAATTTTGATGCTTTGGATATTTTGACGCTGTCTTTATTGTTAAATTCACCATGTATATATCGGTTCATAATGTCTTTCTCGTAGCTCATCATGTCACCTTTTTTGTATGGTTTCTGTATGCATCGGCCAGAAGGCGTGTAATATCTGGCAACAGTTAATCGAACAGCAGACCCGTCGTTGAAAGGAATTTGTTGTTGTACCAATCCTTTTCCGAAGGAGCGACGGCCGATAATGATAGCGCGATCGTTATCCTGCATGGCTCCCGCGAATATTTCGCTGGCGGAGGCCGACCATTCATCAATTAAAACCGCTAGATCGGCCTTTTGGCATGTGCCGTTTCCATTGGCATAAATATCTTTTCTTGGATAGGATTTTCCTTTGGTGTAAACAATCAGACTTCCTTTTTTCAAGAATTCATTTATCATGTTGGTTGCTGCATCCATGTATCCACCCGGGTTTCCACGTAAATCTACCACGTATTTTTGGGCTCCGCTTTTGTGCAGTTTATTTATGGCTCCGATAAATTCCTGATAGGTTTGAGCCCCGAAATTACTAACTTTTATATACCCTATTTGAGGGGTAAGCATGTAGTATGAATCTACACTTTTCACGGGTACATCGCCACGGGTAACAACGTAGGTAAGTATTTTGGACGAGCTCCTGCGTTTGATGCCCAACTTGACGTTGGAACCTTTTTTACCGCGAAGTTTCTTCATTACCCGTTCGTTGGTTATTTTCTTTCCCACGAAAGCGGAGTCGTTAACCGAAACAATCCGGTCGCCGGGCAAAATACCCAACTTATCCGATGGTCCTCCGTGTATCACCGAAATAACCATCACGGTATCGGTTTGTATATTGAATTGAACGCCAATACCACTAAAACTTCCGTCTAGATCTTCGTTAGCCATTTCCATGTCCGAAGCCGGAATATATACCGAGTGAGGATCGAGGTTTGCCAGCAATTTAGGAATCAAATCCTCGCTGAGTGAATCTACATTTACATCTTCAACATAGTCGGCATCAATTAAACCCAAAATAGATTCAAGCTTGGAAGTCTTTGAGAAGTATGAGGAGTTCATCCCTTTACCATTTCCTGTAAAGGCTTTTTTAGCTATTAAATTTCCAACAATAATACCAATTGCGATTGCCATTCCGAAAAACACAGGCAACCAAATTTTCCATTTTTTATTCATCGTTATTTGTCTTGAGATCTACACATTCAATTTCAATCCCTGCTCTTTGAAGCAAGTCAATTCCATCCAAAATATGATATTTTTCACAGTAAACTACCCGCTTAATGCCCGATTGAATAATCAGCTTGGCGCATTCAATGCACGGTGAGGTGGTTACATATAAAGTGGCATCTTCGCTGCTGTTGTGCGAACGGGCTACCTTTGTAATGGCATTTGCTTCGGCATGAAGTACATACGGTTTGGATTTGAAGTTTTCGTCTTCACAATCATTTTCAAACCCCGAAGGGGTACCATTATATCCATCGGAAATAATCATTTTGTTTTTGACTAATAAAGCTCCCACCTGCCGACGTTTACAATATGAATTTTCAGCCCATATTTGAGCCATTTTCATATACCTGAGGTCTAACATTTGTTGTTTGCTATCCATAAGAACTTTATTTAATCAATTCGTTTGCAAAATCTATCAAGTTTACTCCTGAAAAATTACCGGAGGTCATCAATAATAAATTTTTGTTCGTGTAGTCTATCGAACGAAGTTTTTGTTGCAAAGCTTCAGTGTCGGTATAAACTTCCAAATTTGTACCACCAAAAGCCTCGGCCACTTGTTGGGTGGTGATGGCCGTTAGGTGTTTATGCTCAATCACTTCGGGGTTGAAATACACGAAAGCTATATTCGCTTCGGCCATCGCACCCTTGTATTGGGGTAAAAAATCTTTGGTAAGGCTACTGAAGGTGTGCAGCTCCATGCAGGCTACCAGCTGACGGTGGGGAAACTGTGTTTTAACAGCATTAACCGTGGCTTTTAGCTTTGATGGAGAATGAGCAAAATCTTTATAAGCAACGGAAGTGGAGCTTTCGGCTACTTTTTGTAGTCGGTTGGCAGCACCTCCAAATTCGGCTATAATGGTAAAGAAGTCGTGTTCGCTTATTCCTAATTGAGAGCAAACCGCCCAAGCACCCATTATGTTTTGCAAATTATGTTCTCCAAATATTTGCAGATTTGCCTTTTCGTTATGGTATGTTATGGTTGTTTTTCCATTTACAACTTCATAGGCAGGGGTGTTGTATGGAATAGCCGTCACATCGGTGCGTACTTTTGAAGCAATATCACGTAATATTTCATCTCCTTCAAAGTAGATGAATTTTCCGTTAGGTTCTATTAGTCCGGTATAAATATGGAACTGCTCCACGTAATTTTCAAACGTGGGGAACACGTTGATGTGATCCCATGCAACACCTGTTAACAACCCGATGTGAGGACGGTATAAATGAAATTTAGGTCGCAAGTCGATAGGCGAGGTGAGGTATTCATCTCCTTCAAAAACGGCAATTTTGGCTTCGTCGGAAAGACTCACCATATTGTCAAAACCTTCGATTTGAGCTCCAACCATAAAGTCGGCAGCGATGCCTAATTTTTTCAGTACGAACAAAATCATAGCCGTGGTGGAAGTTTTTCCGTGGCTACCGCCAATTACCACCCGTGTTTTATCTTTGGTTTGTTCGTATAAATATTCGGGGAAGGAATATATTTTCAAGCCAAGTTCTTTGGCACGTATCAGTTCGGGGTTGTCTTCACGAGCGTGCATACCCAGTATGATGGCATCCAGGTCGTTAGTTATTTTTTCGGGAAACCACCCGAAAGTTTCAGGTAATAATCTGGCAGCTTGCAGCCTACTTTTGGATGGTTCGAATATTTCATCGTCCGAACCTGTAATTTTATAGCCTTTCTTTGTATTCAACGCGAGGGCTAAATTGTGCATGGCTGCACCTCCAATAGCGATAAAGTGTACTTTCTTTTTTTCTTTATTATCCATTATTACCCGTTGTTTTGGAATAATTTAACCAGATATAAGAGGCTTTTGTTTTTACCTTTTCTAATTTTGCACAAAAGTACAACGAAAAATGGATAATTGGTCGTCATTTTTTTCTTTTCTTTATTACAGTTTGATTTAAAAAGATAATGAATAAAAAAACCGTTGGAATAGCCCTTAGTGGTGGTGGAGCTAAAGCAATAGCCCAGTTGGGCGTGTTGGCCGCGATGGAAGAAATAAATTTACAGCCGGATATTATTTCGGGTGTAAGTGCCGGGGCTATGATTGGTGCTTTGTATGCCGATGGGATGACCCCAAAAGAAATAATGTCGTTTTTAAAACAATCCAATTTCTTTCGGTTGGTAACATTGAACATTCCTAAAAAAGGGCTATTGTCAACCCGTCAACTGGAAAAAGTATTGCATGCAACCCTTAAAGCTAAAACCTTTGAGGAGCTAAAAATTCCACTAATTGTTAATGCAACAAACATAAGTATGGGGAAACCTGTTTATTTTGATACTGGAACTATCGTTGATAAATTGGTCGCCTCATCGTCCATCCCGATTGTTTTTGCACCGAAGGTTATTCATGGCGATCAGTATGTGGATGGGGGTATTTTTTCCAACATCCCGGCAAAAATTATTCGCGATAGATGTGATATTTTGATAGGGGTGCATGTTAATCCTATTGTACCCAACGGACATTCGCGCAATGTGTTTGAAATTGCCGAACGGGTTTTTCATCTCACTATTCAATCCAATACGCTAGAGGAAAAAGAAGCCTGCGATATTGTGATAGAAACAATAGAAACAAAGAACTTTAGCATGTTTGATATGTCGAAAAGCAAAAAGATATTCGACATTGGGTACGAATATGCCATGAGAATATTTGAACAGCGGAAAGATAAATTATAATTGCCCGGTACTATCTCAAAGGGCTATCTCTGTTCGTGGTGTTAGAGGTGGTGGATGTTAAAAAACACGATTAAAAATACGGGACAAGAATATTTTTTGCTTACTTTTAGACATTGAAAGATTGAACTTAAAAGTTTATAATTAAAGCAGAGCATTAACGTTATTTTGTTCGGGCTAAAAAACACGTGTTATCAGGTTTAAGAAAAATACATTGCTTCCATGATGGATCATTTGCTTCAACATATTTTAGCCGCATTTAGGATACCGTTGCAAAACCCGGTTCTTATTTTCGCCCTTGTTTTGTTCATAATTTTATTAGCACCCATTTTGTTGCGCAGGTTTAACATTCCCGGTATTATTGTACTTATTATTTCGGGTGTTATTATTGGCCCTCATGGGTTTAACGTGTTGGAGAAAAATTCGGCTGTCGAACTGTTTTCCACCATCGGTCTCCTATATATTATGTTTATTGCCGGTTTGGATTTGGACTTGAATGAGTTTAGGGTAAATAAATATAAGAGCCTTCTGTTTGGCCTTTTCACCTTTATCATTCCTCTTGGCATCGGGTATCCGGTTTGTTTTTATTTCCTTGGCTATGGCATGGACTCCAGCTTACTTACGGCCAGCATGTTTGCCACTCATACGCTGATAGCTTATCCCATTGTGAGCAAATTGGGTGTTTCCAAAAATCAGGCGGTGGCTATTACCGTGGGCGGAACTATCCTTACCGATACCGCGGTGCTCATTATGTTGGCTGTTATTATAGGGAAGCATCAAGGTTCGCTTGATAATGTTTTTTGGATCAAGCTAGCCGTATCGTTGGTATTGTTGTTCTTCATCATGTTCAAAATCATTCCTATCTTAACCAAGTGGTTTTTCAGGAAGTTGGAGAGTGAAAAACATTCACATTATATATTTGTATTGGCCGTTTTGTTCTTTTCCGCGTTTTTAGCTCAAATGGCAGGATTGGAACCTATTATTGGGGCATTTATCGCCGGGTTGGCATTAAATCGGTTAATTCCGCATTCTTCGGCTTTGATGAACCGGATTGAATTTATCGGGAATGCCTTGTTTATCCCCTTCTTCCTCATTAGTGTGGGTATGATTGTGGATGTTAGCGTTATCCTGCGTGGCCCCGGAGCGTTAATCGTTGCCGGTACGCTTACGGTGGTAGCCTTGTGTGGAAAGTTTTTAGCTGCCTTATTTACCCAGTTGACATTTAGATACAGCAGAGTGCAACGCGATTTAATATTCGGGTTGAGCAGTTCGCATGCAGCAGCCACGCTGGCTATTATATTGGTGGGTTATCGTGCCGGTATTTTGGATGCAAACATCTTGAACGGAACGGTAATTTTAATACTCATTACCTGTATTGTAGCTTCCTTTGTTACCGAAAAAGCAGCCAAAAAAATTGTGTTGAGTTCGGACTTCCATCAAGATACGGATAGAATGGCTAATTTGAAAAGTGAGCACCTGCTTATGCCTATTGCCATGGAAACCCGCTTTGAAAAGTTGCTCGACTTTACCATCTTGATAAAAGATAAAAAATCGGTGAACCCACTCACGGTACTCACCGTGCTGCCTAATAATAAGGATGCCGAATTAACCTTACTTTCTACCCGAAACAAGCTGCAAAGCTATGTAAAACAGGCTTCCGCTTCGGAGTCGAAAGTAAATATAGTAGCCACGTTGGATTACAATATTTCCAGTGGCATTGTGCGTACGGCACGTGAAGTGTTGGCCGATATTATCATCATGGGTTGGCCACGCCAAATGGGGTTGCTTGATAAACTGATTGGCGAAAATGCCGACAGCGTGGTGAAGAACTCGGATAAAACCGTGTTTATGTGTAAGATAACCAAACCCTTGATTACCCATAAGCATATCCTGTTAATAGCACCTCCATTCTGCGAAAAGGAAAGCGGTTTCCCGTTGTGGTTTAGTAAAATATCCAAACTGTCGCAAGAGTTAAGCCTGCCCATTACCTTCTTTTGCAATCAAAAATCGCAGGAAGACATTATTAAAATGCTGAAAAAGGAGCGAATAAGTTTATCTGTAAGTTTCCGTAAGTTTGAGGACTGGGAAGACTTCCTGGTGCTATCCCGTTACATTAAGTCTGACGACTTGATTATCCTTGCTTCGGCTCGTAAAGGTTCGCCTTCGTATATCAGTTTGCTAGAACAAATACCGATCAAGCTGGACAAGCATTTTGTTGATAACAACAAGATTGTGATATACCCTCAGCAATACGAAAGTCAAAGTAAACAGCAGGGCTATGATAACATATCGGCACCAATCAGCAAAGGAATTGAGAGTGTGCAAAAAATTAGCAAAAACATTGGTAGCATCTTTAAAAAAGAAGTAGAAGAGGTGGAGGAAATTACGGATGATGAGGTTTATTAAATGATTGTGAGTTTCCTCTGAAATTTTATATATTGGTTCAAATGTTCCTTTTGAGCTAAATCATTCTTCTATTAAAAAAGAAACAGACTGCCGCCCTCCCTTGATCGCTATCTTGGATTGTAAATCGTGTCGGGTGCCGAAACACTTCTGTATGCTTTTTTACTAAAGAAATACGGATCCCTCCTATTCTATAAGTTATTGACATTTCTATCTTCTTTAATTGCTATCTCCGCCAAAATGTCAGCATTCTGTCTTGTGGCATCCTTTTTGAAAAAGAAAGGGCGTTCAAAGGATATTTGTGCGACGAATATCTTTGATTTTTTTAGTTTATTATATTAACACAAAATAAAGGAGGTTTATATTTATGAAAGGTAACATTGGCGTAACTACGGACAACATCTTTCCGATTATTAAGAAATTCTTGTACAGCGATCATGAAATTTTTCTTCGCGAGTTAGTTTCTAATGCAGTAGACGCCACCCAGAAGTTGAAAACGTTTTCTTCCGTGGGCGAGTTTAAAGGCGAATTGGGTGAATTGCGAGTAAAAGTATCCGTGGACAAAGACAAAGGCACCATTACCATCAGCGACCGTGGTATAGGGATGACTGCCGACGATATTGAAAAATACATCAACCAAATTGCATTCTCAGGAGCCGAAGAGTTCTTGGAAAAATATAAAAATGATGCCAATGCCATTATTGGCCATTTCGGACTTGGATTCTATTCCTCGTTCATGGTGTCAAAAGAAGTGGAAATAGTTACTCTATCTCATAAGGAAGGAGCAAAAGCCGTGCGTTGGACTTGCGACGGTACCCCCGAATACAGCTTGGAAGAAGTAGAAAAAGCCGACCGAGGTACAGATATTATCCTGCACATCGATGACGAAAACAAAGATTTCCTGGAAGATGGTAAAGTAAATGGCTTGCTGAGTAAATATTGTAAATTTCTTCCCGTGGAAATTGCCTTCGGTAAAAAAACGGAATGGAAAGATGGCAAAAACGTGGAGACTGATGAAGACAACATCATCAACGACCCTAATCCGGCTTGGGTAAAGAAACCAGCCGACCTCAAAGATGAGGATTACAACAAATTCTATCACGATCTTTACCCGATGGCCGAAGATCCATTGTTTCACATTCACCTGAATGTAGATTACCCATTCAACCTCACGGGTATTCTTTATTTTCCTAAAGTAAAAAGCAACATCGAGCTGCAAAAAAACAAAATTCAGTTGTATTGTAATCAAGTATTTGTAACCGATAGTGTGGAAGGCATCGTGCCCGAATTTCTTACCCTGCTTCATGGTGTGATTGATTCGCCCGATATTCCGTTAAACGTGAGCCGTAGCTATTTACAAAGTGATAGCAACGTGAAGAAAATTTCCAGCCACATTACAAAGAAAGTGTCCGACAGCTTGCAAGATATTTTCAAGAAAGACCGTGCCGATTTTGAAGATAAATGGGATAGCCTTAAACTCTTTATCGTGTATGGCATGCTTACCGATGAAAAGTTCTACGACAAGGCAGAAAAATACATGCTGTTTAAAAACACCGACGGCAAATACTTTACCTTGGACGAATACAAAACATTAATCAGCACCGAGCAAACAGATAAAGACGGCAACGTGATTTATCTATACACAAACGATGCTACCAAACAACACGGCTATGTGGAAGCTGCCAAGGCCAAGGGGTACGATGTGCTGGTACTGGATGGACAGTTGGACACCCACTTCATCAACACCTTGGAGCAGAAGAACGAAAAAAGTCGTTTCGTGCGTGTAGATGCCGATGTGCCTGAAAAACTCATTGTAAAAACCGATTTAAGCCAACACAATTTGAATGCAGAGCAACAAAGCGCGTTAACTACCGTGTTCCGTTCGCAATTGCCTACAATTGAAAAAACTGATTTTATCGTGTCGTTTGAAAACGTTGGAGCGGAAGCACAACCCATTATCATTACCCAACAAGAGTTTATGCGCCGTATGAAAGAAATGGCTGCAACAGGTGGTGGAGGCATGATGGGCTTTTATGGCGAGATGCCGGACAGCTACAATTTGGTGGTAAACGTCGCTCATCCGTTGGTGAAAAAGATTTTGACGGACGAAGAAGCTGCTTGCCAAGCCGAAGTAAGTCCGTTGGTTGCAGAATCTGTAGAATTGGAAAGCAAGATCAAATCGCTTAAAGATGCACACAAGGATAAGAAGGACGAAGAGGTACCTCAAGCCGAAAAAGAAGAAATCAGCAGCCTTGAAAGTAAAACAGGAGAGTTAAAAACAAAAAAAGAAACAATTATTTCAGGTTTTGCCGCACAAAACAAAGAGGTGCGTCAACTGATAGATTTAGCCCTGTTATCCAACAACATGCTGAAAGGAGAAGCTCTAAGCAACTTCGTGAAACGTAGCATTGAGTTGATGAAATAATAAGAAAAATGCGGGATTGCCTTGCTACAAATAAAAAATATTGTATCTTTGCACCCGCAATCGGCCCCGTAGCTTAACTGAATAGAGTACTTGACTACGGATCAAGAGGTTACAGGTTTGAATCCTGTCGGGGTCACGTAAAAAAGCACTTCAAATTGTTTGAAGTGCTTTTTTGTTTTTTATTAATATCTTAAATACAAATATTTTATCGACCTTTGTGGCGATACTTAACATATTATTTGAATACAAAAATGAGATTTAACGATGACAACAGGCGACCTAAACCCGGGAGGGGATCGGGAGCCGGCCGCGACGGTAAAAGTTTTGACAACAAAAAAAGTTCTAACACTTTCCGTGGTGGAAGCGGTAAGAGCTTTGATAAACCGAAGTTTGGCGACTACAAAGGAAAACCTTCCGAACCAAGAGGCGAAGGTAGAGGCTACAAAGACAATCGTAGCGAGGGCGGCGAATCACGTCCGTACAGAAGTTTTGATAAACCAAAATTTGGTGATTACAAAGCAAAACCTTCCGAACCAAGAGGTGAAGGTAGAGGTTACAAAGACAATCGTACAGAGGGTGGCGAACCACGTCCATACAGAAGCTTTGATAAACCAAGCTTTGACAAACCGAAATTCAACGATTACAAAGGAGGTGGTCGTTCCGACAGTCGTGGTGGTTCACGTGAAAATTCCTACGGCAGTAAACCGGATTTCAAACCACGTTTTGATAAAAAATCAGAAGGTAGCGATTACAAACCCAGATCAAGTAATTATTCGGATAGCAGTCGTGGTGGTTATAAAGGCGGAGAAAGAAATGATTTTAATGCCGACAGTAGCGACGAAGGATTTAAACCTAGTTTGGTAAAAAGAACTGGAGGTGCTCCTGAAACCGAGAAAAGACCTTTTGAGCGTTACGCCAAAAGTGAAAACATGAAGACGTACACCGAAACACGTTTTACCGAGGGACGAAAAATGCGTCCACGTGCTAAAAACGCCGGTGACGAAGATTCCTTCAACCCCAATGCTAAATACAGCAAAAAGAAACAAATAGAATATAGCAAAAGCAATGTTGACCTTTCGCAACCCATGCGTTTGAACAAGTTTATTGCCAATGCAGGGTTGTGCTCCCGTAGGGAAGCCGACGAATACATTAAAGCAGGTGTAATTACCGTGAACGGTGAAGTGGTAAGCGAACTGGGTGCAAAAGTAATTCCCGCTACTGACCGTGTACTTTTCCACGACCAATTAGTGCGTTCGGAGAAGAAAGTGTATCTGTTGCTCAACAAGCCTAAGGATTGTGTAACTACTACCGAAGATACCAATGCCCGCCTAACGGTGATGGACTTGGTTAAAAACGCTTGTAGCGAACGCATTTATCCCGTAGGCCGATTGGATAGAAACACTACAGGGGTGTTGCTACTTACCAACGATGGCGATTTGGCCGCCAAACTGATGCATCCTAAATACAACAAGAAAAAAATATACCACGTACATTTGGATAAAGCTTTAACCAAAGCCGATATGCAAAGAATTGTAGATGGTATAGAATTGGAAGACGGCCCAATACAAGCCGATGATGTTCACTTTGTGGAGGAAGACGACAAAAAACAAATCGGTATCGAAATCCATTCAGGGCGTAACCGTTTGGTGCGTCGTATTTTTGAACACTTAGGGTATAAGGTGGTTCGCTTGGATCGTGTTTTCTTTGCCGGGTTAACCAAGAAAAACTTATCACGTGGTCAATGGCGTTTCTTGTCGGAAAAAGAAGTAGGCATGCTTCGCATGGGTGCTTACGAATAAGAGAACGTAATATACAGATATAAAAAACGAGTTTGTCCTTTTCGGACAAACTCGTTTTTTTATGCTTCAAAGAGAATAATTATTCTTCGGATAAAGTTTCTTTTTTCATGTAGATCTTCGATTTGAAAAAGAAGAACCCTACAATGCCGAAAGTACAGATAGGTGATAACCATTCCGGGATGTGCATGCCGAAGCCATCGGCCATCATAATAAGTCCCAGAACCATGATTGAGTACATGGCTCCATTTTTCAGGAACAGGTATTTCTTTATATTCTTCACGTTGGAAATTGTAATTTCCCTTACCACAAAAGCTCCAAGTCCATTTCCCACCAATATGATAGGAATAGCTAAGGTAAAGGCAAATGCACCAAGCACTCCGTCGATAGAGAAGGTCATATCAATTATTTCCAAGTATAGAATTTTTGCGATGTCGGACATGGCATTGGTACCCGATACCAATTTGGATTCCTGCTCCTCCGCGTTTTGCTTAAACCCGTGTGTAATGAAAAAAGCGGTAGAACCTACCACGGCGGAAAATGCCAACATTTGATCTATTTTCATGGAGTACCAAACGACTATGGCTAAAAAAATGGAAGCAACGGCATAGAACCAAACGCCTATTTTTTCAATCTGACGTTCGATGTGCAACCCATAATTTTTATCTTCCAAGAAAAACCAATGTAGAAATAGTAGAACCAAAAACACACCACCGCCCATAAATAGGATAGGAGCCGTGCCTGCAATGGTTTCAGCCACCTCTTTGTTTCCCATCGACTCAAATACTTGCAATAAGGAGAAGTGGGGATTTAATACCCACACGATAACTAATGGCAGTAAACCACGAACCACGAACACGGCAAATATGATTCCGTAAAAGAGAAACCACCGTTGCGCTCTTTTGCCCATGGTGGCTAGCACGTCGGCATTGATAATGGCATTGTCAATGCTGCAAATTATTTCAAATAAACACAGACCTAGTACGGTGAGTATGATGGTTAAAACAGACATGGTTAATCGTTTTTCAATTTATTATGCCTCTATTCCTGTAAATTGTTTTAGCAAGTATCCTATAATGAAACTGATAGCAGCAACGCTCAAACTTAATATAGCCATTTCGAGGAATCGATGTTTAAAGCTTTCATTTTTCACCACGGAATAGTAATAATTAAAAATGGCAATGATAATTACAGCCGCTAAGATAGTTAATCCAAGTGCAATAAATATATTTTGGAATAATACGAACGGAAGAATCAACAAAGCCACCGTGATGATATAGGCTATCCCGGTATAAACGGAGGCTTTCACGGCATGCTTGCTTTTATCTTCCACCCGGGTGGACAGGTATTCGGATGAGGCCATTGACAGTGCTGCCGCTATACCGGTGATACTTCCGGTCAATGCTACCAACGGGGAGCTGTGCAAGGCTAGTGTGAATCCGGCCAACGCCCCGGTAAATTCCACCAAAGCATCATTTAACCCCAGCACGATAGAACCCATGTAATCCAGTTTTTCCTCTTTAATCATTTCGATTAAAGCTTGCTCGTGGGCATCCTCTTCTTTTGCTATCTGTTTTATTTCGGGTAAATTCTCGTAAGCGGCATATTTATTTTGAGCTGTGTTTTCGCCATTCTCCATTAGCTTGATGCCGAAGGTTACCCCAAAGATGCGGGCAATGAGGTAAAAGAAAAGGATTTTTCCTTTTCTAGGAGCAGGAGATTGATTGGTGTATTTCTTTAAGGTTTCATAATGGCGATGTTCGTCATCCGATATTTGTTTTAACACCAGTTTGTTTTCAGGGTTCTTTTCTATCTCAGCCAAACGGGCATATACTATACTTTCAGTAATTTCATTTTGCTGAAACCGGACAATTTGTTCTATCAATTTTGCATCCATAGTATTATTAATTTATGTATTACTGAAAGTGTACCAATCTCTTACATTCTTTCCGGCACGTTGATGCCTAGCAAACTCATGCATGTTTTTATTACCCTGGCCACGTTTTGCGAAAGCAATAATCGCATTTTCTTTACCGCTTCGTCATCTTCTTTCAAAATAGAAAAATCGTGATAAAATTGGTTATATTCTTTTACCAAATCGTACACATAATTGGCAACTATTGATGGGCTATATTCGTCGGCAGCTTGTTTTACCACCGCCGGAAAATTGGCGATATGCTGAATCAGGCTTGTTTCTTTTTCGCTTAACGGAATGGTGGTATCAATGGCGGTTGGTATTGTAATGCCTTGTTCGCCTGCTTTGCGCAATACCGATTTAATGCGCGCATGCGTATATTGAATAAATGGCCCCGTGTTCCCATTAAAGTCGATGCTTTCTTTGGGATTGAACGTCATGTTTTTGCGTGGATCTACTTTTAGTATAAAATATTTCAGTGCACCAAGCCCCACCATGCGGGTTATGTTTTGAGCTTCCTCTTCGGTGCATCCGTCCAGTTTGCCCAGTTCTTGCGAAGTTTCGCGTGCGGTGTTTACCATTTCATCCACCAGGTCGTCGGCATCCACTACCGTACCCTCACGGCTTTTCATTTTACCTTCGGGTAGTTCCACCATGCCGTAGGAGAAGTGTACCAAATCCTTACCCCATTTAAATCCTAGCCTGTCCAGTATAATAGAAAGAACCTGAAAATGATAATTTTGTTCATTCCCCACCACGTAAATCATCTTGTCGATAGGGTAGTGGTCGAAGCGGAGTTTTGCCGTACCGATGTCCTGCGTCATATACACGGAAGTACCGTCCGCACGAAGCAGAAGCTTTTCGTCCAAGCCGTCGGCGGTGAGGTCAGCCCATATTGAGCCGTCTTCACGTTTGTACAGTACCCCGTTGGCCAGGCCTTCTTCCACTTTTTCTTTACCCAGCAGGTATGTTTCCGATTCGTAATAGATGCAATCGAAATTCACGCCCAGTTTCTTGTACGTTTCGTCGAAACCTTTATATACCCAGTTGTTCATGGTTTGCCAAAGTTGGTACACCGTCGGGTCGTGAGCCTCCCATTTGCGAAGCATGTCTTGAGCTTCCAGCATGAGCGGAGCATTCTTTTTGGCTTCATCCTCCGTTTGCCCTTGCGCTATCAATTCTTTAATCTCGGCTTTATACTGTTGGTCGAACACCACGTAATATTTCCCCACCAGGTGATCGCCCTTTAAGCCTGTGCTTTCAGGCGTTTCGCCGTTGCCGAACTTTTGCCAAGCCAGCATGGATTTACAGATATGAATACCACGGTCGTTCACGATGTTGGTTTTCACCACCTTGTAGCCGTTGGCTTTCATTATTTCGCTGAGGCTGAACCCTAACAGGTTGTTGCGTACATGCCCTAAGTGAAGTGGTTTGTTGGTGTTGGGTGAGGAGTATTCAATCATCACCAAGGGCGAAGTTTCGGTAGCCGTTGTGGTACCAAATGCTTCTTGCGCGTTGATACCGTTCAGGCATTCCACCCAATGAGCACTGGAGATGGAAAGATTTAAAAAGCCTTTGATTACATTAAAAGCTTTGATAATAGGTTCGTGCTGTTGCAGGTATTCGCCAATTTCCTGCCCGGTTTGTTCGGGCGATTTGCGGGCTGCTTTTACAAACGGGAACACCACCAGAGTGATGTCGCCCTCAAATTCCTTCTTGGTTTTTTGAAATTGTACCTGTACGGGAGTAACCTCCGTGCTATATAAGTTTTGAATAGCATTAATGACTATTCCTGTTAGTTTTTGTTCGATATTCATCAGTTATATATTTTGAAACCACAAAGATATGAAAAATGACTGTATAAAATGGATTTCCATGTCATTTGCCCAAATGAAATTTAGCTGAAATTAAACACTATTGAATAAATGATTTTTCAAAAATAAACGTATTTTTGTTTGCTGAAAGCATTTACTCTCCGTTGTTTCATCAATGCATACTATAACTATGAAGACATTTCCCCGGTTGCTATTTTGTGCCATGTTTTTTACAATTAGTTTTGGCTTACATGCTCAACTCTTTGACCGTTTATTGAAAAAGAAAGATAAAACTAAAACAGAAAAGGAAACAAAGACTGATGCCGATAAAAAATCCGTTCAACCGGAAACAAGCGGAAATGCTATCGAGGCTAACGATAAACGCTTTAAGTACCGTTGCTACGTGTTGAACACGGATGTGGAAAAAGCGGATATAGATTCCTGCACCGTTAGGGAGAATATGGAAATGATTACCGAAATGCAGTATTACGAACAGGGGGAGGATGTGCGTTTCAAAGATAAAGGGGCTTCGGTTACCTTACAGTTTAAGGATGATACGAAGCGGTTGATTGCCATTAACGTGGAAGATATTGATGATGTGGCGGTGGTGCAGCAATTGCAACAAATGGTACTAACACAGATGGGCAACCCTACGATGGGCTACGAAGTGATGAAAAATTATGATGGCCCGGATAATAATGTGTGGTCGGACTACACCACGTATGAATATGTATATCGATATGTTTTCGGTTCCAACGTGTACGATTTTGAGGTAACACAGTTTGGTGCCAAAATGAAAAACGGGAAAGTGGTACACCCCTACAACTTTTCAGCCACGGTGAATAAGAAGCGTGAAGTAGCCTTGGATGTAAGTAACAACACGGGTGCTGACGACAAGGATGCTAAAGACGCTGCCACTGATGACGACGATCAGGCTAAAGACAAAAAAGATAAGAAGAAAGCTAAAAAGGCCGACGACCCAAACTCCAAACAGAATTTTTATCCGGCAGTAGGTGTTTCTCAGGTTGGCGATTGCGCTGTAGAATCACGGATGCTACGGAAATGGTAGTGTGAAAGTTTAGATATGATATAGGATAAGGAGGGACGGTGTTCCTCCTTTTTTTGCGCTCTTTGCGAAAAGCGTTGCGCTCCTTGCGGTAAAAGGAGAACCATTATTTATCCAAATAAAAATCCTTGGTTAGCTCGATATATTCTTCCGAATACGTGTGGCGGGTTCCTGTTTCGATAAGTAGTTCGGAAGTGGTGCATGGAACCGCTTTCAACCCGAAAGAGATTAATAGACGTTTGGGCTCGGCTCCAGGGCGTGGAATGACGATGGTTTTCTGTTGGCAGAACAAATCTGCTTTTTCGGACATGATGATAAACTGTTCACCTTCAGTGACGGGTAATATTACCGCCAGTTTTCCGTTAGGGTTTAATATCCGTTTGCTTCCGTTAATCAAATCGGAGAATGGGAGTGTATCCGTGTGCCGGGCTATGCCGCGGCCTTCGTGTGGTGGCTTGAGCGAATTTTGGAAGTAGGGCGGATTACTTACAATCAAATCGTATTGCTGTTTCCCGGTTGACTCAATGTTTTGAAAGGGGATAGGGAATACGGCTATCCTGTTTTTCCAGGGGCTCTCTCTTATGTTTTCTTCGGCTTGCCTCGCGGCGGTTGTATCTACCTCCACGGCATGTATCCGGGCAAAGCTCCGTTGGGCAAGCATCATAGCTATTAGCCCTGTCCCGGTACCTACATCCAGTATTTGTATGGCATTTTTGCAATCGACCCAAGCTCCCAGCAACACGCCATCGGTACCCACCTTCATGGCACATTTGTCCTGATAGACGGAGAATTGCTTGAATTGGAAATATGGATTGGGCATGATTGTCTGTTTTTTTAACAAGCTAAATTTTACTTGTTAAATCCTTTCAATTTTAATCGAGTAAATACTTGCTTGGTGTTCAGTGAGAAATCGGCAGCCATAATCCAGCCGTAATAACCGGGGTCTTTTTGCAACACGTCGCTTACCAGGCGACCTTTGTATTTACCGAAATTAATTACTTCTTCATTTTTTTCGTTATAGATTACGCGTCCGGCAAAATCAACGTTTTTAGAGTAGGATGAGTAATCGGCCAGGAATGCAATATCGTTTTGTAAATCCTCGTATCGGTCTAATTGAGCTTTCAGTACTTCATAGGTAGCTTTAGTGTCGGCGGCTGAGGTATGTGCATTTTCCAAATCCTGTTCGCAATAGAACTTGTAGGCGGCTGATAAGGTGCGTTGCTCGCGTTTGTGGAAGATTGTTTGCACGTCCACGAACTTGCGTTTACTCATATCAATATCTACTTCCGCGCGTAAAAATTCTTCGGCTAATAAAGGTACGTCAAACCGATTGGAATTGTAACCTGCCAAATCGGCTCCTTCAAAATCCTGAGCTACGGTTTTGGCTATTTCCTTAAAGGTGGGTGCATTTACCACGTCTTTATCAAAGATACCATGTATGGCTGATGTTTCGGCAGGAATAGGCATTTCGGGGTTTACCAATATGGTTTTACATTCTTCCATGCCGTTGGGATGCACTTTTAGGTAGGACATCTCCACGATGCGGTCTTTTACAATATTGGTACCGGTAGTTTCCAGGTCGAAAAATATGATCGGGTTCTTTAAAATTAAATTCATGGTGGTAGTGGTGGTTTCAAAAAAGAAAAGTGAAGTTTTTAATACCTCACTTTTCATTGTTTATTATGTTCTTTTTATTCGTTAATCGTTTAGCAACATTGGCATCAATAGCATCAACAAATCTTCGTTCTCTTCGTTCTCAAACGGAAGTATAAGCCCAGCACGTGATGGATCGGCCAATTCCAGAATCACATCGCCCGAATTGATATTGCCCAAAATATCTACCAGAAAAGTAGATTTAAAACCGATACTCATCGGTTCGCCACTATATTGGCAGGTAATTTTTTCTTCCGCCGAAATGGAGAAGTCAATATCTTGAGCCGACACGTGCATCTCGTTAGCCGTAAGTTGTAACTTAATCAAGTTACTGGCTTGGTTGGAGAACAGGGATACGCGTTTCAAGGCATTCATAAATGCCAGGCGGTCAATAATCAGTTTGTATGGATTGTTTTGTGGAATTACCCCATTGTAATTTGGAAAACGGCCTTCTACCTGACGACATACCATTTTGTAGTTTGACAAGGTGAATATGGCATTTTTATCGTCGAATTGAATAGCTACTTCACCGCTTTCCTTGGGTAGAATGTTTTTCAATAAGGTGGCAGGTTTTTTAGCTAAAATAAAAGCTGCATTGGCCGAACCTTGTATAGCCGAAGTTTTGAAGCGAACCAATTTATGTGCATCGGTAGCTACCATGGTAACTCCTTCGGTGGTAATATCGAAATAGATACCGTTCATCACAGGGCGAAGTTCGTCGTCGGCTGTGGCGAAAATGGATTTTGTAATACCGGTGTTAATTGTTTCAACCGGAATGCTCAAGCTGTTTGCCTCGTTACTAAGCTCTGGCATACGTGGATATTCGTCACCGTTTTGACCGATAAAATTATAAGACCCCGTGTCCGATTTAATCACCATCGACAGGTTATCATCGTTTATATCAAATGAAAGCGGTTGTTCAGGAAATTCCCTCAACGTGTCCAACAATATCTTAGCTGAAATAGCCACGGCACCTTCGCCTTCCGCCTTGTCTAATTCAAGGGAAGTTATTAGGGTTGTTTCTAAATCGGATGCTGTTACTGTCAGCGTATTGCCTGTTAAATTAAATAGAAAGCTATCTAGAATAGGAAGTGTACTTTTATTGGATATTACACGACTTATTCCTTGTAGATGACTTGATAATTTGGTGCTTGAGACAATGAATTTCATATACTGATATTATTAAATTTTTCTTGAGAATTGAACTCACCAAAGGTAAAGAAAAGTTTGTTATTTGCAAATATCTTCAACATTAACGAGTATAATATTTACGTCGGAAAGCTGAGTAGCCGAATGCAAATGCTAGTAGTATCACAATAGGTAATGCCACGTTGATAATTTCCCATTTTTTCTTGCCCGAAACCACTACTTTTTTATTCAGTAGGCGAAGTTTAAATTCGCGAGAGCGAAGTTGCAACCAGCCATCGTCGTCGGCCAAATAAAGAATGGAATTAAGAATGAAATCGTGGTTGCCATATTCTTGCTTCGTGTATCTGTCATAACCCAACGGCAGGAATTGCATGGCAGGCCCTGAGCCTTCTACTTCGTTGCGAATAATATCGGCATTGGAAACTACTATCATGCGGGTAGGCTTGCTTTCGGTTATCGTTTTTCCATCGCTTATAATTCCGTCGGGTATCATGCGGTTGGCGAAGACGGATGCAAATTGGCCTTCTAGCGCGGCGGCAACAGGAGCGTAGCCGGTGTTGAAATATGTTTTGCTATCCATGTTGTACATGGTACTGAGGTCGATGCGTGTTGGTGTCATCTCCGCGTGAGTGGCATTGGATGTTACAAGTAGCACCGTCTTTTTTATTTTAGTAGATGAGCTCACGTTTAAGTCCAACGCGCTCGCAAAGGTTCCTCTTATTTCTACCAGGTTTCGGGTAATAGGATGTTCCGGCGAAGCCAGTAATAATGGTGCATAATACCAAGGCATGGGCTCAAATTTGGCTGCTTCGCCCGGACGGGCAACATTCATGGGCACTTGCGTACATTGCATGTCCTGCAATAGAACGGGTTCTATTCGGGCTCCGTATTTGAATAACTGGTCGTCTAGGTTTACATTTAAAGGTATAGCAGGCGATACGCCAACGGTAGATAAGCTGTCTTCCGCTAGCCGTACGCCGTTTACAAGCCAAAGTACACGCCCACCATTCATAACATATTGGTCGATGATGTATTTTTCCTGTTCTGTAAATGGCTTTTGCGGGTTGGCTATAACGATGGCTTTGTATGCTTTCAGCACGTTGGGGTCGGTACCCAGTTGCCCCCTGTCCACTTGGAAATAGCGGCTAAAGGCTACCGAAGCATCATATACCAATTCGGCTGGATACTCTCCATGTCCTTCTATAAAGGCTACTTTATTAATAGTCTTCGTGGTTTTAACACGGATGGCATCGGTCAACTGGAATTCGAGGTTTTCGATGGAGTTATTCAAATTCTGGCTTCCGCTGAAACGAGGGTTGTTTTCCAATAGATTAACCGGAATTGTATCGTGTTCGTAATATATTTCAGCCCAAGGGAACACTACTTTTTGTATGGCTTTTCCTTCATCGTCCTTATCATATACCACGGAAGCTTTCATGCCCCTTTTTTCGAGGGTGGCGTATGCTTTATCTCGTTCTTCCTGCGAAGAGGCTGTTGACGGATTCACAAATTCGTAGGTAAAGTCGTTGTCAGCATATATTTTAAATTCGTCCAACATTTCGCCTACTGATTTTTTTAAGCGAAGAAATCCCGGATTCAAATCACCATCCAAATAGATGCGTATGTGCATTTTTTTGTCTTTGTCTAATCTCGACATCAGTTTTTTAGTGTTTTCCGAAATACTGTAACGCTTTTCTGAAGTTAAATCAAGACGAAAAAAAGCGTAAGCCGAAACAATGTTTAATACAATGATACACGCCACAACAATGCCAAATGAGCGTATGTTATTTTTATTCATGTTACTACTAAATATATTATATGTAGAATCTGTTTTTTTATCCCCGCAAAAATAGAAAAATAATTCGTTGGAAGGTGCCTAAATTTCATTTCTTTATTCACTCATTACAAATCATGACTTGTGGCACGTTGTTTTTTTTTTTACTTTTGCCAAGGAGGCTAAAAATGGTTTCTTTTGTCCACTAATTCTTGCACACAGACGAATTAAGTTGAATCCTAAACTTACTTTTTCCTTTTTTAACTTCCATAGACGAGATTTTATTGTTTAATTTGCTATTTGTATAAATCGTTTGTTACTATAAACAATGGGAAAAATAATTGCCTTAGCAAATCAAAAAGGTGGTGTAGGAAAAACTACCACTACTATTAATTTGGCCGCTTCACTTGCTTTCTTGAAACAGAAGGTGTTGATAGTGGATGCAGACCCTCAAGCAAATGCATCATCAGGGTTAGGCATTGACGTTAGAAAAACCGAACTTGGAATTTATCAATGTTTATTGGATAAAATAGATCCTAAAACCGCTGTGTGTAAAACTCAGGTAGATGGTTTATACATTATTCCTTCGCATATCGATTTGGTTGGTGCCGAATTGGAAATGATTAACATGGAAAATAGGGACAAGGTGTTGCGTGAGGTATTAAGGCCTCTTAAAGAGGTATATGATTATGTTTTAATAGACTGTTCTCCCTCGTTAGGCTTAATTACGGTCAACTCGTTAACGGCTGCCGATTCGGTAATTATTCCTGTTCAATGCGAATATTTCGCGCTGGAAGGTATTAGCAAGTTGCTTAATACGATTAAAATTATCAAAAGTAAGTTAAATCCTGAATTAGAAATAGAAGGCTTTTTGCTTACCATGTTTGATGCCCGTTTACGCTTGGCAAATCAGGTTTATCAAGACATCAAAAAACATTTTGAAACGATGGTGTTCAACACGGTTATACAGCGTAATGTAAAACTGAGCGAAGCACCTAGTTACGGTCAACCCGTGTTGCTTTATGATCCAGAATCAAAGGGTTCGCAAAATCATGTAGATTTGGCTAGAGAATTAATAAAAAAGAATAAAGTGAAATAAAAATTCACTCCATTTGTGACGAACAAAGTTTTTTTAAGAAATTAAAATATGGCAAAATCAGTTTTAGGTCGTGGAATGGGTGCTTTACTCGAAATTGACGAGGTAACCACCAGCGGGTCGTCTTCTGTCGGAGAAATCGAGATAGAAAAGATAGAACGCAATCCACACCAACCACGAACGCATTTCGATGAAGAAGCGCTGGAAGAATTAGCAGCTTCAATCAAAGCGGTAGGGGTAATCCAACCCATCACGGTACGAAAGATGGAGAACGGATACTACCAAATTATTGCTGGAGAACGCCGTTTCAGGGCTTCTAAAAAAGCCGGATTAGTTAAAATTCCGGCTTATATAAAAACGGCTGAGGACGAAAATGTAATGAAAATGGCGTTGGTTGAAAATATTCAACGTGAAGATTTAAACGCTATAGAAGAGGCATTGGGTTATCAACGATTGGTGGACGAATACAAGCTTACTCAGGTGCAATTGAGCGATTTGGTGGGGAAAAAACGTGCCACGGTGGCCAATTATTTACGATTGCTGAAGTTACCTGCTGAAATACAACTGGGCATTACCAGTCATAAAATTGACATGGGGCATGCGCGGGCTTTGATTAATGTGGAAGACCCCGCGTTGCAATTGGACATTTACAAACAGATTCTTGCACAAGACCTCACGGTGCGTAAGGTGGAAGAGCTTGTACGAAAATTAAATGATAAAGATGCAAGTACCGAAGACGATGTTCTGGTAGGAGAGAGTACGGATGAGCACGATGAGGCGTTAGCTGAATATGAATCGTTGA
This sequence comes from Paludibacteraceae bacterium, assembly GCA_031292565.1. GTDB lineage: Bacteria > Bacteroidota > Bacteroidia > Bacteroidales > Paludibacteraceae > JAFGVL01. Next base: position 21,196 of record JARLGW010000010.1, on the reverse strand, counting down.
AAACGAAGCTTTCCTCTATATTCCAAACTAAAGTGGAATTTACCCGAAACAACAAGGGAAAAGGAAAAATTGTTATTCCATTTTCATCGGACAAGGAATTGAATTTACTAATAAATATGTTGGACGAAAAACAACAAACTTCACATTGAAAAGGTTTTTGCTTATAATGATTCCATTCCTGTTGTTTTCATACGCGACAGGCTATGCACAACAGGTTCAGACAAAAGAAAACGTTGATTCTACGCAAGTAACAAAGTCAACACAAGATCCGGTACCGGTAAAGAAATCAACACAAGATTCGGTTAAAGTAGTGAAATTATTCAAGCCCAATCCACACAAAGCTATGCTTATGAGTGCCGTGATTCCTGGATTAGGTCAGATTTATAACAGAAGTTATTGGAAAGCCCCCATTGTATGGGCAGGTTGTGCCGCGTTGGTTTATGCTATTTCCTGGAACGGACATTATTATAATAAATATAAGAAGGCTTACGTTTCAATAGCGGATGCTGATGGATCAACAAACGATTATCTACAATATATACCGGTAGGAAAGACTGATGCTAATGTTGATAAAACTTGGCTTACAGGGGTTTTGAATGACAAGCAATTGTACTATCGGAGATATAGGGATTTGAGTATTATCGGGCTTGTCGGGTTTTATAGTTTAACTATTTTGGATGCTTATGTTGATGCCCAATTGTATGATTTTGATATAAGTCCGAACTTGTCATTACACATGGAACCTGTTTTGCAAAATGCTACGAATAACACCGGTGCAACAATTGGATTACGTTGCCAGCTAACATTCTAACTACTGAAAATGAAAAACAAACGACTCGGATTACTTATCGCTATACTATTATTATGTATTGAATGTTTATTTGCACAAAATAATCGCTCAAATAAAGCAACCCCAGCAGCTTCCGCCCCAAATGTTCAAGATAACACTATTGCTGTACCTCAAGCATTTAATTCAGCACTAGATAGCTTAGTGTATTCTTATTATGCCAAGCATGCCAAGAAAGGGAGATGTAAACGTGTAAGCGATGCTAATGTTGAATATTCCGATACCGTGTATAAAAAGCGTTTAGCTAATTTGCCTTATGAAATAGGGATGCCCTATAACAACGCGGTTCGGTCGTTTATCGATTTTTATGCCGTGAAGAAAAGACGGCAGGTGGAAAACATGCTCGGATTGGGGAAATATTATTTTCCTATTTTTGAAGATATTTTGAATAAGTACGACATCCCGATGGAATTCAAATACCTACCCGTAATAGAGTCGGCATTGAATACCGGAGCCGTATCGCCAGTTGGGGCTGCCGGTTTGTGGCAATTTATGCCATCCACGGCTAAGATGTATGGGCTGGAAGTGAACAGCTTGGTTGACGAAAGACGCGACCCCATTAAGGCATCTCATGCTGCCGCGTTGTATTTGAAAGATTTGCATCGTATTTATGGCGATTGGCATTTGGCCATCGCGGCTTACAATTGTGGCCCCGGAACCATAAATAAGGCCATTCGCCGTTCGGGTGGAAAAAAAGATTACTGGAGCCTTTATCCTTATCTGCCCGCCGAAACAAGAAGTTACGTGCCTATTTTTATCGCGGCAAATTATATCATGAATTATTATTCCAATCATAATTTGTGTCCAGCCGAAATAGATATGCCTGTTTATACCGACTCGGTAAGAGTGGAACAAAAGGCTCTTTTCTCGGAAGTGTCAAAGGCGATAAATATTCCCATTGAGGATCTGGAAATACTAAATCCTCAATACAGAAAAGATATTATTCCCGGAGGCGGTGTATATTATTTAAGGCTCCCTACTCATTATGCCTCAAAGTTCCTTCAATATAAAGATTCTATTTATGCCCATAGCTCATCTACGAACATGCAGAGTTCGAGAGAAGAAGGCGAAGATGAGGAGGTGGCTTATGCTCCAATCCGCGATGCTCGTGGTGCTAGAGGACGAGGAGCCAAAGGCAAGAAGGGTAGAAGACAGTCAGTTAAGAATGTGTCTTATAAAGTGAGAAAAGGAGATAACTTGATAGACATTGCTAATAAGTATAATGTTAATGTTTCCGACGTGAAAAAGTGGAACGGAATACGGAAAAATAAAATAATGGCCGGACAACGAATAACTATTCGAAAATAAAAGATGTCGAAGCTTTATTATTCCATATCGGAAGTAGCAGAGATGCTCAATGTAAACCAATCTCTGTTACGCTTTTGGGAGAAAGAGTTTGAAACGTTCATCAAGCCCCATAAGAATGCCAAGGGTACCCGTTTCTATAAAGAAGAGGATATTGATACCATAAAGCTGATACATTATCTTGTACGCGTACAAGGACTAACCCTGTCAGGCGCAAAGAAAAAAATAAAAGAGAACAAAACCTCCGCGTTGAAAAATCAGGAAATACATAGTCGGTTATCTTCCATAAAGGAAGAACTTCTTTCCATCAAGAAATTGCTTTCACGTCAAGGAGAAGAAGAGGGTAACGCGGAAGATGACAAGCTTGATGATGGTGTTTTAGGCAACGAGGAATTGAGAAACTAAAGAAAGAAAATACTTATATTATAAGCAAAGGAGAATGTAATTTTATATTCTCCTTTTTCCATTTTTAGAAAAGGGTTATAAATAACTTTACATAGCCATATAAGATTATGGCAATCAATAAAATAATGCTCACCCATGTAATAGTACATACATGCTGAACATTTAGCTTGTAAAGATACTTAACTAACCTCTTAGGATTATGCCTTTTTAGTATGGGGCTAAATTTGTCCATCCAGATACTTATATATATAAATAACTAACTGTACAAATATATAAAGTATTTATAGATATGTGTTAATATACCGCATTGTTGTGTAACATGTATTAAATTTAACTTAATTATTATTTACGCTACGGTATGATGGTTTTAAGTAAATCGGGTTTACTATTACGAGGAAAGTTTGTAATTGCTCTAGAAAAGGAAGGATAGGAGAAAATAATAAATAGGAGGATATGGCGAGCCTTGGTGAAAAAAATGCTAATCATCGGAGAAATGAACTAATACTTGACGATATGAATTAAATATTTGTGATTTAGATACATATCCTAAATACTTACCTTCTTGATCTACTACGGGTAAATTCCAGGCTTTGCATTTATCAAATGTATTCATCACTTTATCCATCGATTCTTCTACCGTAATTATGGCCGGAGGTGAAATCATTAGCCTTCTTACCGTGAAGCGGGAATACAGTTCCTGCCTAAACATTATATTCCGAACCTCATCCAATTGAACCTCACCTAAATAAAGACCTTTTCGGCTCACTACAGGGAATATATTCCGTTTGGAACTTGATATAACCTTTACCAAATCGCCTAAGTTCATATCAGGATGTACTTGCTTTAAGTCTGTTTCAATCAAGTTGTCCATTTTTAGTAAGGTTAGCACAACCTTATCTTTATGGTGTGTAAGCAGTTCTCCTTTTTTAGCTAGTCGCATCGCGTAGAGGCTATGCGGTTCAAATATAATAATGGTGAGATAAGCTACCGTGGAAGTTATCATTAAGGTCATGAACAAACTATAACCACCTGTTAATTCAGCAATAAGGAAAATTCCGGTAAGTGGTGCGTGCATTACCGCGGACATTACCCCCGCCATACCGGCAAAAGCAAAATTACGTTCAGGAATATTTATTCCCATAAAATGAAGGAGCAAGGCCACTAAATACCCGGTGAGGCAACCTACAAAAAGACTTGGTGCAAAAATACCTCCCGTACCTCCGGCCCCGTTGGTAGAGCTGGTGGCTACTATTTTAAAAACAACGGTTAACCCCAAATAAATGAATAGAACCCATTCGTAGTTCTTGTAGCCGTAAAATAAACTCCCGGCCATTATTTTATTTGGGTCGTCATTCAACAGGACAGAAATAGTATCATATCCTTCTCCGTATAAAGACGGAAGAAAGAATATCAGTCCGCTAAGAATTACCCCGCCGATAGCCAGTTTTGTGTATGGACTCTTCATTTTACCGAAAAAGGTTTCCATACTATTTACCCCACGGGTAAAATATAAGGATACAAATCCACAAACAATACCTAGTAACAACAAATAAGGGATACGGCTCAACGCGAACGGTTCAAATGTTTTGAAATTAAACATGGCCTCTGATCCCATAAAGAAATAAGACATGGCCGTGGCGGTCACCGATGAAATTAGAAGCGGTATGATGGACGACATGGTTAGGTCAACCATCAATACTTCCAGCGTGAATACAACCCCTGCAATAGGGGCATTGAAGATGCCGCCGATAGCTCCTGCCGCACCGCAACCCACCATTAGCATCAGCACTTTTTGATCCATTTTGAAGAAACGCCCCAAGTTTGAACCTATAGCCGAGCCTGTGAGTACAATAGGAGCCTCGGCTCCCACGGAACCACCGAACCCTATAGTTAATGCACTGGCAATGATGGACGACCACATGTTATGTGGTTTGATTCGTGCTTTTCGTTGCGATATTGCGTATAAGATTTTGGTTATACCATGGCTAATATCATCTTTTACAAAGAGTCGGACATACAGGCTTGCTAATAAAATTCCCGCTGCCGGAAAGGCTAGAAAAAGGTAGTTTACGCCATTAATATTGATATTGTCAACTAAAAAGCTTTTAATCAGATGTATGATATTCTTTAAAATAATGGCAGCTAATGCAGTGAAAATTCCTACAAGAAGGCTCAGAATTATAATAAACTGATCTTGCTTGATGTTTCGTTCTCTCCACAAAATCATATTTTGATAATAGTAGTTGAGGCGAAATTGGCTTGAGAGATTTTTTGATATTTGTTGTATGCTAATCATTGCATTATATTCCTTTCCCTGTAATTAAAATCTTAATTGTGTATATCACAATTTTTAGATCAACAAAAAGAGTCATGTTTTCTAAATAAAGAATGTCATAGTTCATTCTTTCCAACATTTTCTCCACAGAGTCGGCATATCCGTATTTAACCATGCCCCAAGAGGTTATACCCGGCTTTATTTTGTGCAACAGGCTATAGTGAGGAGCATTTTCGATGAGTTGATCGGCATAATATTTTCTTTCCGGGCGAGGGCCTACTATGGACATGTCTCCTTTAAGTACATTCCAAAATTGAGGGAACTCATCCATCCTGTATTTACGCATAACCTTTCCCCATTTAGTAATTCTAGCATCATTCACGGATGATAATAAGGGAATTTCGTCTTCGGCTCCAACAAACATGGAACGAAATTTATACATTTTAAATGGCTTGCCATATTTTCCCAGCCGTGTTTGAGTGAAAATTATCGACCCCTTCGAGTCCAATTTAACCCGGATGGCTGCATACAAATACATAGGAGATAAGAGAATTAATACAAGAATAGAAAAGAAGATGTCTGTAACCCGTTTAATGTTTTGTTGCCAATAAGGCATCGAGCTATCAGAAATGTTTACCAATGGAGTTGCATAGATTGTATTTACCTTCACACTCCCAATTAATATTTCATACAAACGCGGCAACAATTTTATTTCAACCCGGTGTTTATATAACTTGCTAAGTACATGTGAAACATCGTCGCGCAAAGAATCGTCCAAAGCAATAATAACCTCTTCAATTTTATTTTCGGTTAAAATGTATTCCAAGTCCTCGATCTGCCCTAAAACCCGTTCTTTTCCTATTTTGCAATCCTCACCGACTGATAAATAACCAATAATTTCGTATCCCAATGATTGCTTCATGTTATTCAAATCATCTGAAATTTTCCGGGCATTTATACCGGTACCAATAACTAATGTTTTAAATCCCCATTCCTTCCTATGAATTCGTTTGGTGGCATCTTGAGTGATAAAAAAACGAGCAAGATAAGTTATGATAAATTGTAGGGAGAAAAGTGTGAATATGGATTCGTAGTAGATGTCGTACGATCTTACTTTGTCATTCAGCAACATGATAAAAAACAAAAAAACAGAACCAATCAGTGTGATAAAAAGAGTGGTGAAAAATTCGCTTAATCGAGATTTTCGAAATGGAACATTGTAATATCCAGAAAGATAGTGAAGAAAGACCCATCCAATAGGATAAATACCAAGCAGAATCCAAAATCTTTCTTCCGGGGGGTAATAATTTGCATCAACAACCCATACCCTAAATGCAAAGAAAAGTGTCCAAACCAGCATTGCTGAAAAAAAATCAGCAAACACGTATTTTGTTGTTTGAATCCTTTTTTTCATTTTACCTGATTATTCTCTGATTATTTGAATCAAATTACCTTTCCCCAGTTTAATTATAGAGGATGGTTTAGCTGGTTGAGAGTCATTCTGTCTGAAATTTACTACATAATCCACTTGCGAAATGATTTCCTCGCTTATATCGGCAAAAGTAGCTGGTGAAGGTTGTTTACTCACGTTGGCGGAAGTTGAAACAATCGGATTTTTAAAAACCTCGCAAAGCTTTTTAGAAAAGGCTTCATTTGTTATACGGATGCCTATACTATTATCTTGAGCAACTAAATTAGGTGCCAAATTTTTAGCTTGAGGGTAAATTATGGTAAGTGGCTTGCCGGCATACTCAATCAAATCCCAAGCCATATCGGGGATTTCATCAACATAGTTTTGTAATTTACCCGAAGAATCCAATAGTACTAACATAGACTTTGAATCTTCCCTCTTTTTGATGGAATATATTTTTCTTACAGCAGTTTCATTTGTAGCATCACAACCCAACCCCCAAATGGTATCTGTTGGATATAAAATAATGCCTCCTTGTCTTAACACTTCAACGGCTTTTTTTATTTCCTCAATCATTATTAAATACCTGTTTCAAAACGCAATTAAGAGTGTAAAGGTAAACAAAATAATAGCTATTTATGAAATTTTACGAAATTTTTTGCTTCGGAATTTTAGCTGTAGATTTAAATCTATGTTTTATAACTATTCTTTTTCTGCCTTGAGTTCTATATTTTTTGCTAGCTTTACACTTTAATATTTAACATTTGAGGGATTCCCTAACCTGTTGCTTTTGTGTTTGTTGACAAAGAACTTCAAATGTTTCTTGGTATTATTTGTGTAATACCCCTACTGCTTGAGAGAAATAAATAACAATATAAATGGTAAACAAATGGAATCTTTACTCCTTAACTAAACAACAAGAAGAACAGAAAGAACAATTAGCAAAAGAGCTGGAAATCAGTCCAATATTAACTCAATTACTCGTACAAAGAGGTATTACTTCTTTTGATGAGGCTAAAAAATTTTTTCGTCCTCAACTAGCTGATTTACACGATCCTTTTATAATGAAGGATATGGATAAAGCCGTAGATAGGTTAAATCAAGCGTTAAGGCAGAAAGAAAGAATATTAATTTACGGCGATTATGATGTGGATGGAACTACGGCCGTAGCGTTAGTCTTTAAATTCTTAAAGCAATTTTATTCCGACCTCGATTTTTATATTCCCGACAGATACAATGAGGGATATGGAATTTCATTTACAGGCATAGACTATGCTGTAAACAATGGTTTTTCATTAATTATTTCGCTCGATTGCGGTATAAAAGCAGTGGAAAAGGTTGACTATGCTTTGGAAAGAGGAGTGGATTTTATCGTGTGCGACCACCATGTACCCGACGACGAGCTTCCTCGCGCCGTGGCCGTTTTAGATCCTAAAAGGCCGGATTGCCCATACCCTTACAAACACCTTTGCGGGTGTGGCGTAGGCTTTAAGTTTATGCAGGCATTTGCTATTAATAACGAGATAGATATAACAACCCTCTATCCGTTTCTTGATTTTGTGGCTGTAAGCATTGCTTCTGATATTGTGCCTATTACAGGTGAAAATCGAATTCTTGCTTTTTATGGCTTGAAACAGCTTAATCAGAATCCAAGCTTAGGCTTGAAAACGATTACAGATATTACAGGTTTAACCGAAAAAGAAATAACCATAAGCGATATTGTATTTAAAATAGGCCCTCGTATAAATGCGTCGGGTAGAATACAATTGGCTCGCGAGGTGGTGGAACTGCTCGTTACCAACGATGTGCCCTTTGCTAAAAAGCGTTGTGAGGAAATAGACCAACACAACCAAACCCGCAAGGACTTGGATAAATCCATCACGGACAATGCTATCAGCATGCTCGAAAACGATGAAAACACCAAGAGCCGGAAATCCATCGTTGTTTATAATCCCGATTGGCACAAAGGCGTGATTGGCATTGTAGCATCCCGTCTTTCCGAAAATTATTACCGTCCTACCGTGGTGCTAACTCATTCCAACGGATTTATAACCGGTTCGGCACGTTCCGTTCCTGGGTTCGACATTTATAAAGCCATCGAGTCATGCCGTGATTTGTTGGAAAACTTCGGTGGGCACATGTATGCAGCCGGATTGGCCATGAAGGAAGAAAACGTGGATGAGTTTAAACGCCGTTTTGATGAATTCGTCAGAAACAATATTTTACCTGTTCAAACGCAGCCGCAAATAGATATTGATGAGGAAATTCAGTTCAAGGAAATAACCCCTAAGTTTTTCCGTGTATTGAAGCAATTCAGTCCGTTCGGGCCTGAAAACATGAAACCTGTTTTTTGTACCCGAAAGGTATTCGACTATGGCACCAGCCGCTTAGTGGGCAAAGAGCAGGAACACCTTAAACTCGAATTGCTCGATTCAAGTTGTGAAACCGTGATGAGCGGCATCGCTTTCCGCATGTTCGAGTACAACGACTACCTGAAAGCTTCAAATCCCCTTGATATTTGCTACACCTTGGAAGAAAACAATTTCAATGGCAACACCACCATTCAAATGATGATAAAAGATATGAGTGCTAGCGAAAGTATTAATAAGGGTGGGGTGGGAGTGCCCGAAAAAAGCTTTTTACAACGTCAATTCCGGTATGGTATTTAACGTACTCAATTCATAAACTCATTTCTGTCAAAATAGTTACGTGGAAAGAAAACCATGTAAGTATTTTGACTTCTTTTTTGATAAAGGAAGAACGCAAAGAAGAAATTAGATTCTATACAATTTAAAGAAACCCGATGGACACTTCTTTATCGCAAACCAAGTATGCCGACGTAATTTTACCTCTGCCGTTGGCCAACGTGTTTACCTATTCCGTGCCGGTTGAGTTTGAGCCGATACTCAAAACCGGTATGCGCGTGATGGTACCCGTGCAAAAGAAAATCTATACCGGAATTGTTTACTCCATCCACCTGATAAAGCCAGAGAAGTACGAAACCAAAGATATTATATCCGTACTGGATCAATACCCCATCATTCGGCGCCCGCAGATGCAATTCTGGGAATGGATATCCAATTACTATCAAGCGTTTTTGGGCGACGTGTACAAAGCCGCCCTGCCTTCAGGCTTAAAACTTGAAAGCGAAACCCAGGTAATGTTGCGCGTGAATTACCAGGAGATGGAAGAGCAATTCAGCACCCGCGAATGGAAAATTGTAGATGCGCTGAAAAACAAGCAAAGCCTTTCCATTAAAGAACTGGAAAAAAATATAGGGGTGAAAAATGCCTTGCCCGTGCTGAAAACTCTGCTAGAAAAAGAAGCGGTTATCATTGCCGAAAAAGTGATTGAAAGCTACAAACCCAAGAAAGAAGATTTTGTGCGTTTGAGCGAAGACTTGCGTGATGAGGATAAACTTAAAGCCGTTTTTGATAAGCTGAACAGAAGTAAGAAACAGCTTGATTTACTTATCTTTTATCTGAATGCATCCGGGGCTTTTCAGAAAGAAAAAACCGAACTGTCAAAGAAAAGTCTGCTCGAAACCACGGGTGCAAGTACCTCGATTCTTAATGGGTTGGTGGAAAAAGGCATACTGGAACTATACAAAAAAGAGATAGGCAGATTAAACCTGTCGGTGGTGGAAACACACGAACGGAATCCGTTGAACCCTTTTCAGCAAAAAGCTTACGGCGAAATTCTGTCCCTCTATCAGCAAAAAAACGTGGTGCTCTTGCACGGCGTTACCTCCAGTGGCAAAACCGAAATTTATATCCGGCTCATTGAAGATACCTTAAAGCTGGGCAGGCAAGTGCTGTACTTGCTACCCGAAATAGCCCTGACTTCGCAACTAACCACCCGGCTGAAAAAAGTGTTTGGCAACAAATTGGGCGTATATCACTCCAAGTTTCCTGATGCCGAACGGGTGGAGATATGGAACAACTTGTTGCACGACAAAGGTTATCAGGTTATTCTCGGTGTTCGCTCCTCTATATTCCTGCCGTTTAAAGATTTAGGGCTGGTTATCGTGGATGAAGAACATGAAAACACCTATAAGCAGTACGACCCCGCCCCCCGCTACCATGCCCGCAATGCAGCTATCGTGTTGGGCAACCTGCATGGAGGTAAAGTGCTGCTCGGTACTGCCACGCCATCTATCGAAAGCTATAACAACGCGCTGATGGGTAAATTCGGACTGGTGGAACTTTCCCAACGGTATGAAGAAATAGCCATGCCCGAAATAATTGCCGTGGATGTAAAAGAACTGCGCCGGAAGAAACAAATGAAATCCATGTACTCGCCCCAATTGCTAGAGCGGATGCAACAGGCGTTGGCTGATAAAGAGCAGGTTATCCTGTTTCAAAACCGACGGGGATATGCCCCTTACATCGAATGCCCTGCATGTGGCTATATCCCCAAATGTAAAAATTGCGACGTGAGCCTCACCGTGCATAAGGCTTTCCATGCCCTTACTTGCCACTATTGCGGTTACACCGAAACGATTCCGACGAAGTGCCCAAAATGCGATCACGACCATATAGATACCAAGGGCTTGGGTACCGAACGAGTTGAAGACGAAATTCAAGAGCTTTTCCCCGAAGCCCGCATTTCCCGTATGGATTTAGATACTACCCGAACCAAAACGGCGTATGAGAAAATAATTTCCGATTTTGAGCGGCAGAAGGTAGATATACTGGTGGGCACACAAATGATTTCCAAGGGCTTGGACTTTGAGCATGTGAGCTTGGTGGGTATCCTTAATGCCGACAATATGCTCAACTATCCCGACTTCCGGGCACACGAGCGAGCCTTTCAGCTCATGGCTCAGGTTAGTGGCCGTGCGGGACGAAAGAATAAACAGGGAACGGTGATTTTGCAGACTTCAAATGTGAATCATCCTATTATCCAGCAGGTGATTAATAATGACTATAAGGCTATGTTTACTTTGCAGATGGAAGAGCGAAAGGCGTTTAAATATCCGCCTTATTATCGCCTTATTTATGTGCAGCTCAAGCATCGCGATTTGCAGATAGTAAATAAAGCATCGCATTATATGGCCGAAAAGCTACGGGAAATGTTTGGTACTGTTCGGGTTCTGGGCCCTGATAATCCCCCCGTTACCCGTATTCAGAATCTTTTCTTGAAACGCATTATGATTAAGATTGAAGCCGAAGCCTCCAACGAAGAAGCCAAAAAATTAATCCACGAGGTTTCGCAAGATATTTTAAGTTTGGATTTATTCAAATCCTTGCAAATTAATTTGGATGTAGATCCGATGTAGGAAGGGTTGTTTGACAACGTTTTTTTGTAGGTGAAACGTATTATAAAATAGCCAGCTTTAGGTGGATATTCTTAAATGTACTACGGGTTTATTAATTATTAATTGTGAATTATCAATTATCTTACAACACTCTCTTTATTACCCTCAATTGGTGAGAATATTTTCCCGTTTCTTCATTAATAATTCCTTGTGAATCAATCGACTCTATTTTTACACGACCCGAAGCATGAATAATCTGGTTGTTGTTAATAAGGATGCCCACGTGGGTGATGCGCCCTTCGGCATTCTCAAAGAAAGCCAAATCGCCGGAGCGGGCTTCGGTAAGGAAACTAATAGATGAGCCCTTTTCCACCTGTTGGTAAGCGTCGCGTGGAAAGCTGTAGCCACAAATACTTAGCACCACCTGTACAAACCCCGAGCAGTCTATGCCCAAGGCATTACGTCCACCCCACAGGTAAGGCGTGTTGAGATACATGAAAGCGATGGAAAGCATTTCATCGCCCGCAAAGTTTTTTACCAACGGCAAGTTTACCTGCTCTTTGGCAATGTGAAATGTTTTGTCGCCAATAGCAAACGATTCGGTTTTGGGGTTGTAAAGCGGCAGGGTGCTTCCACCCGTTAAAACAATATTTTCGTTTTTCGATTCAATAAAACAATTCACTATCGGCTTGTTGGTTACCGCGTGATCTTCCGTGGTAAGTTCGTCCGCTATTTCTTTCGGAATCAGGGTAATCATTTTTTTGTCCACCCATCCTTCGTAGTTGTCGCACAGGCTTTTCACAAGGGAGAATTTTTTATCCTCTTTTAGTATGGCAAAATGTTCGCCAAACAGGATTTGATTCACCATTTCACTCTGTTCCCTTGCCTCGCCGCGCATGGGCAACACACTGTTTAAATTTATTCCAAACATAATAGCGTAATGATTTTTCGCAAATTTAAAGAATCTTCGCTCTTTTTCAGTATTTTTGAAAAGTTTTTGTTTTTTTTCGAACAGCTTAATGTAAGACTGTGTTCTATACTATAGATATTCCTGTTTTATGAAACCTAAAATTACACAAAAAAGATTGCAAATACTCACACGGGTAGTGCTATTTTTATGTGCCATCACCATTATCGTTCAGATCTTTCCCCGTCAGGGATCTTTTAAGTACCAATTTCAAGTTGGTAAGCCCTGGACGTACGAATTAGTTACGGCTCCCTTTAACTTCCCCATCTACAAAGATAAAAAGGAATTCGATCAAGAACAGAAAGACCGGCTTCGGTCTTTCGAGGCCTATTACCGAATCAATAATCAGGTTGCTAGGAAACAATTACACGCCCTAGGTGATTCGTTAGTGAAATTGCAGAATCTTCCGCAGAAATACAAACAATATATTGCAGCTCAAATAAAGCATGTATATGAAGTGGGTTTGATAAAAACGGAAGATTTGGATACGCTTTCAGAAAACGGTTATACCTCTGTGTTGCTTATCGATTCTCAGCAAGTATCTCATCAGTTGGAACTTAAAAATTTCTTCACCGTAAAATCGGCCTACGAATACATTATCAACAATCGTCCGCTGGGTTTGGATGAAGGCGCCTTGAAGTCGTGTAACATTAATTTCTATTTGTCAGAGAACCTGGCTTACGATAAATTGTTGTCCGACCGCAACCGCACGGGCTTGTTGAAGCAAGTGTCGCTCACGTCCGGCATGATTCAAGCCGGAGAGCGTATTGTAGATAGGGGCGAGATTGTTACCCAGCGCACGTCCAGCTTGCTTAATTCGTTGAAAATAGAACTGGATAAACAAAAAGGAACGGCCACCCAGTACAACCTCATGTGGATGGGGCAAATTATACTTATAGCCGGGCTCATGATGTTACTGTTTTTATACCTGTACTTGTTTCGTATCAATATTTATGAAAACATAAAACACACCGTGTTTCTGTTACTCATGGTGTTGCTTATTGTGTCTTTCGCATCGTTGGCCGTGAAATTCAATATTTTTGATGTATATATTGTTCCGTTTGCCTTGCTGCCTATCATTGTTCGTATCTTTTTCGATTCGCGTACCGCCCTTTTTACCCATATAATCACCACGTTGCAAATAGCCCTTATTGTACCCGATTCGTTTGAATTCGTGTTGTTGCAACTTGCCGCCGGTATGACGGCTGTGTCCAGCCTGAAGGATCTAACTCAGCGTTCGCAACTGGTGAGAGTAGCCATTTTTATCTTTATAAGCTACGCGGTAATGTACATGGGCAATAGCCTATTGGTGGAGGGTGATTTAACAAAAATAGAGTGGCAGAAATTTATTTCTTTTGGCATCAGTTCCACGCTTCTTCTTTTTGCCTATGGGCTTATTTATATTTTTGAAAAAATGTTCGGTTTCCTGTCCAACGTTACCTTGGTTGAGCTATCCAATGTAAACAGTCCGTTGTTGCAGGAGTATGCCGAAGTAGCACCCGGTTCGTTCCAACATTCGTTGCAAGTAGCCAATTTGGTTACCGACGCAGTTAAAAAAATAAATGGCAACTCGTTATTGGTTCGAATCGGAGCCATTTACCATGATATTGGAAAAATGAACAACCCGATGTTTTTCACTGAAAATCAGTTGTCCGGGGTAAATCCGTTAGCCAATATTGATTATGAAACCGCTGCACAACACATTATTAGCCATGTGGATGATGGAATAAAAATTGCGCACAAACACAATTTGCCTGAAAAGATAATTGACTTTATCCGTACGCATCATGGTGCAAGCCGTACTAGATATTTTTACAATTCGTTTAAAAATAACTTCCCGGACGCTAAAGTGAACGAATCCGCGTTTATGTATAAAGGCCCATCCCCAACCACCAAAGAGCAAGCCGCGTTGATGATGGCCGATGCTGTTGAGGCTTCGTCCCGTAGCTTGAGCGAATATTCCGACGAGAGCATTAACCTGCTTGTCGATACCATTATTGATAAGCAAATAGCCGACGGGTTGTTCCGGCATGCCAAAATCACCTTTATGGATGTAGAAGTAGTGAAATCCGTTTTCAAAGAAAAATTAAAAACCATTTACCATACCCGTGTTAGTTACCCGGAACTCAAGAAACAATAAACTGAATTTTGTATGAAGAAAAGAATACTGATTTTTTTAATAACAAGTTTAAGCCTTTGTTTACATGCACAGAGTGGGGCAGGGCATTTTGCCCCTCTTAATCCCGACTTTGTTAGTTATTCGTCATCAATGGATACGGCTTCGCGTGGATTTATTCCTTCGCCTTTGGTTTATTCTTTTGATAGTTTGCCTCAGATGCGAAGTGCAATTGCACTCCCTTCGGTGTTCGATTTACGCACCACCGGCTTGCTTACCACACCAAGAGCTCAAGGCTCTGTGAATACTTGTTGGGGTTTTGCCACGATGGATGCCATCCAGTCGGTATGGGCTCGTATGGGCTTTGCCACCACGAATTATTCCGTGGAGAATCTGGTTAATTGCAACGGATTTTTATATACTAAGAACATGGGTGGAAATGCTAGCATGGCCATATCCTACCTTTCCCGTTTCGGAGGACCTGTGTATGAAACCTCCGATCCGTATGTAAATTCAGCTTCGGGCACTTGTAAAACGGTTACTAAATCAGATAAGCCGGCCATCGTTTCGCAAGCATTGTACCTTAATAAGAATATCAATTTGATTAAGCAAATGGTATATCAATATGGAGGGGTGTTTACGGCTCTTTCCACGTTGGGGCTTTCAAAATATTATAACTCCACCACCCATGCTACCTATTCGCAAAAAAATGGGGGAGGAAGTTTTGACCATGCAGGAACCATCGTGGGTTGGAACGACACCATGACGGTTACTATTCCCGGATACACCTCGCCATCGGGTAAGGGAGCTTGGATTGTGAAGGGAACTTATGGAACTTCCAAGTTCGACAATGGATATTATTATGCTTCTTACGAAGATTATTTCGTGGGAAACTATGCAGCCGTGTATCCACTTCGGAAGGAAAAAGATCCTATCGATACCATCTATTACCTTGATAAATTAGGACAAACTACTTCGTGGGGAAATTATGTGGATTCAGCCTACACGCTTCAAAAATTTATAGCACCTAAAAAACAAGTAATTACCTCGGTGGGTGTATATACTTCGGTAGCTGCATCGGTGGTAGATATTGAGGTGTATAAACAGAAAAAAGATACGGTGAACCTCTCCGGCTTAATAGCTTCCCGAAAAGGGTTGCTTTGTGAATACCCCGGCTACAATACTTTTGATATAAAAGCAGAAGTGGATAGTGGCGATTTTTATGTAAAAGTAAGGTACCACACTCCCGGATATTTATTTCCTATTCCTATTGAGGGTGCTGTAAAGAATTTTGCTAGCCCCACCATATTGCCCACAGGTAGTCAATGGCTCAAGTTTTCGGCTTCCGATGTATGGGTACCTGTAGGTTCGGATGCCAAGTATTGCAACTCTTTTAATCTCTGCTTGAAAGTGTATGCTAAGAATGCTGCCAATCAGCCATTATTTACCACGGCAAAGAGTAAATATTGTGTAGCCGATACCGTGGTGTATAAAAACAACACCTACGGCACCTACGATTCCTATAAATGGTCGTTTGGCGATGGGGCAACACCGCTTACAGCCACTACAACGTCTATCAACGACAGTGTAAAAGTGGTGTATTCCACCTCCGGAACCAAAAAGGTTACCCTAACGGGTATTACCGGCTCGGTGCAGGATTCTATTGTAAAAGGAACCGCGGTAGAAATAGTAAGTGGCATTCCGTTATACATAGAAAGCAATGCAACAAACGATTCCATCTTAAAGAATAAAATCCTTTCTTTTAAAGTTGCCGGTGCCGATTCTTATACTTGGGTAGCTCCATCCGATGTTAATGGCTCCAAAGGGAATGTGCTTACTTACCAAATGGGAGAATCGGTCAAACTATTTAAAGTAACAGCCACGCTGGGACAATGCACCGCTACCGATTCTGTGAAAATATCGGTGTGGGATCATTGTGCTCCGTATGACGACATCGCGGATGCTAAAACACTTACCCTTGATACCAAAGAAGGGCCGTTTATTAATACCTGTGCTACGTGGGAGCAAAACGAACCCCATGCCCCGGCTGACAGTTGTACCTCTCAAATGGGTTGGTGCCCCGGTCAGGCTGATTTGCATAGCACGCTGTGGTTTAAGTTTACAGCACCAAGCACCGGAGCGGTAAAGATTGTTACCACCGGGTTCGACGACAAAATAGCTCTTTATGATGCCGTTTCCACCGGCACATATTCCGATATTATCAGTGGCGATGCAAGCAAGTATAAACTACTGGCGGCCAACGACGATTATAGTGCAACCGAGTCAGCAGCCACTATTAAGTTGGCAAAAGGATTAACCAGTGGCAAAACCTATTGGTTGCAGTTGGATGGTTCTTTTGGTGGGGTTGAAGATACCGCTTTTGTTACCGTAAGCACAGCTTCGGCTTCGGGCATAGCACCTATTGAGCTGGGTGGTAATATTATAATTACCAATCCAACCAACAACGGGGTACTTACCATTAAGAATGCCTCAGCTGTAAATCAAGTGGCTATTTACGACTTGGCCGGAAAGCTTGTAAAGCAAAGCAACTACCAAGAACAATCCACTATTAGCCTGAACGTGTCAGCCTTTGCCAAAGGCTACTACATCGTGAAGTTGCAAACCGATAGCGGAACGATAAGCAATAAAATACTGTTTGAATAAATAGAAATAATATACGTGAAAAAGGTTGCCTATCTGGGCAACCTTTTTTGTTGTGGTAAAGTCTTTTGTGTAGTTTAGTTTGTTGTTTGTGTTGTCGTTCGACGTAGGCTCTGCCCAAGCCTACGCCGAACGGAGTAAGGAAGAAACCTTTACTCTTGAATTTTGAATAGGTTCAATGAAAAATGGTTTTTGAGATTATGGTATGATTTTTTGTGTAAAAGAGAAATATTTGATAGCTTTGAAAAACTTAAAATTTAACAGATTGCGTTATGAAAAAGCTTGATTCTATAACGACTATAGGTGGTATTGATGCAGATACAGATGATTTATTGATGCAATGTTTTCAAAACCATAATGCTTATAATGAAATAAAAAATTTTTGAAAATTTATAATATTAGGGAGAAAAGGTACTGGTAAAACAGCGATATTTAAAAAATTATTAAATCAAAAAGATCCTGCTTATTATAGTTTTGGGCACACGTTTTCGGATTATCCATGGCATTATCATGATAAACAAGCAAAAATTGGAGTCCCGGATTTTGATAAATATACACACAGTTGGAAATATTTAATATTGCTAAGTTTATCTAAAATATTATTAAATAAAGATCAATCAATACCGTATGATGAAAATTCACTCGAAAAATTATCTAAAATTGAAAGTTTTATTGTTGATACTTATGGAACAAGAGATCCTGATGTAACTCAGATATTTACGCCTTCAAAGAAACTTAAAATTAAAAATAATTTTCAAATTGATTTAGGATTTATAAAAGATAATATTACATCAGAAGGAGTTCCGATGGATTATTTGCCTACAATAATTCAAGAAGTAAATCTAAATCTATCTGAATGTGTAATAACAAGTCTGAATCCATCAAATGAATACCACATATTATTTGATCAATTAGATTTAGGATTTGATCCGACAAATCAAGAGTATTATAATAGACTAATTGGATTACTTCTTGCTGCAAAAGAGTTGAATAGAGTAGCTAAGGATAATCACGAAAAAATGTCTATAATAATATTTTTGAGAGATGATATTTTCAATTCTTTAAAATTTGAAGATAAGAACAAGCTAACACAGTTTGCTTCAACAATTATTGAATGGGATGTGCCGGGAAGTCATACGTTAAAAGAATTGATTGAGAAAAGATTAACCGAACTACTAAAAGAGGATGATAATGAGATAATTAAATGGGAAAATGTTTTTAATGAAAGTCAATTGATGACAGGAAAACAATTAAAATATAATTACATTATTGATAGAACATTTTTAAGGCCACGAGATGCTATACAATTTTGTAATGAAGTGATAAAGGCTCATAAATTAAATGAAGAAAAAGCCTTGTTGGTTAGTAATAAGGATATTAATGATGCAAAAGTAGAATATAGTAAATATTTTATGGCTGAATTAGACGATGAAATACATAAACATCTTCCAATTTATGAGAATTTGCTTGAAGTTATTAAAAGCATTGGTTATCATCAATTTGACATGGATGATTTTGATGAAGCTATAAAAAAGAAAAGATTTTTATTCAAAGAAGAAATAAGTTCATATGAATCTTTGAAAAATTTATATGAATTTTCAATAGTTGGATATTATAAGGCTGGAGGAAGTGGATATGGTGGGTCTGAGTATGTTTTTAAATATAAAAACACAAGAAATCAATTTGAAGAAGGAGCGAGAGCTTACAGAGTTCATCCTGGATTAATTGATTTTCTTGGATTAAAAAGAGCTACTAAATCTAAAGAATAATTGAATCTAATTTTATATAAAAAGGAATAAACCTTTTGTCGATTACTAAATCTAGCCATTATCTTTGGGTTATATATAAAAGATCAATGAAAAAAATCATATCCTTGCTCACTGTTTTATTGCTAGTAAGCAGTTATTCCGTTGCACGAAAAAAGGCAATGCCATACACCAAAGAATTGCTGGAAAGCAAAACATGGCTGATGCAGTTCTCGCCTCCGCAGGATGTTGTCTGTTCTAATACCTATAAAAATGGTAAAGTGGAAAGCGTGTTGACGTATCAGGATAAAGAAGTAAAAACCGAAGGCTCCTATTATTTCTCGGAAAGCATACCAATGGCATTCGATTCCACCATGGTAGGCAAAGCCTCACAAGGAAGATATATTGTATCAAATTCCACCACCCATAAAACCGAAGCCAAGGTATATGAAATAGTGCGGTTGGATTCCGAAATGCTTGTTTTAAGATACACCGCAAACGGTGTCTATTCAACATTTGACGCGAAGAAAAACTAAAGATTGTGTTTTCGGCATCGATAATCTTACACGAAAAAAGGAGCCGTTAAGCAGTAGTGGTGGGAGAGAGTCTTCCAGATACTACAGCTTAACGGCTCCTATTATTTCTGCTTTTAATCGAACACCACGGTTCGGTTACTATAGGCTAGCACTTTGTGCTCAATATGTTTGGCAACGCCACGTGAAAGTACTATTTTTTCCAAATCACGGCCTTTTTTGATAAGAGCCTCCACCGTGTCCTTATGCGTGATGTGAGCCACGTCCTGCTCAATAATAGGACCCGCGTCTAAATCAGCTGTTACATAATGACTAGTGGCACCAATTAGTTTCACCCCGCGAGCATGAGCCGCGTGGTAAGGTTTAGCCCCCACGAAAGCTGGTAAGAACGAGTGGTGAATGTTTATCACCGCGTTAGGGTAGCTTCTAGTGAAGTTTTCCGACAGAATTTGCATGTAGCGAGCCAACACGATAAAGTCGATGTTATATTCTTTCAGCAAAGCTATTTCTGCGGCCTCCTGTTCATCTTTGTTCTCCTTATTAATAGGAAAATATTTAAAATCAATACCAAACTTTTCAGCCACATGACCCAAGTCAGGGTGGTTACTTATAATTACAGGTATTTCCACGTTCCATTCACCAGACGAATAACGAGCTAGAATGTCGTACATGCAGTGCGACATTTTAGATACAAACATAGCCATGCGAGGTTTGATGTCCTTAAAGTAAAGGTTGAATTTTATTGCAAAGCGGTTGGCTATCAGGGTAGCAAAATATTCCTCTATCTTTTCACGGGGAATCTCAAATTTGCCCAAATCCCATTCCACACGCATGAAAAACAGTTCCTCCTCTTTGTTAACCCATTGATCCAGGTAAAGTATATTTCCTTTGTTTACATTGATAAAATCAGTTACGGCAGCTAATATGCCCTGTTTATCAGGACAATGAATAAGCAGAATTGCAGTATTGTCGGTCATTTTCTTTTGTTTTCTTTATAATCGGTTGCAAAGTTAATTAAAAATATATCCATCGTTATTAAAAATAATCTTCATTTATTTTAAGATCTATAATAAACACTAACTAGCTGTTTTTCTCCATGTTTTATAGCTGTGGAGCCCACTGCCGGAGGAAAAAATGTAGATTTTTTTATTCAGCCTATTGTGAGATGAAAAAATTGCACTATCTTTGCATCGCAATTGAGGAACGCCTCAAGGGTAAGCAAAAATGGTGTGGTAGTTCAGCTGGTTAGAATACCTGCCTGTCACGCAGGGGGTCGCGGGTTCGAGTCCCGTCCATACCGCCATTAAAAAGTAAACGCTAAGTGTCAAATGATGCTTAGCGTTTTTTGTTATTTGTAATTTACCAGTCCGGTTCGTTAAATCGCACCTTAATTATGTACTACCAATAATATTGCCCCCTGTACCTTATAAGCAGTAGAATTAGAAAACTCGGCTTTGTATAGAATCCAACTCTATTTAGAATTATACTGTCATTATATATATACGCATCCCATCCCTCACCTTAATAAATAAGAGAAGATCGAATCCGGGAAGAAGAAAATAGAATGGGGCTCCCAAATAAGAAGCTACGTGTTCGACGACCGCAGAGTAAAAGACCACCGCACCGACTACCAGACCAGCAACGTACAATCCGTGATGGATGGCGACATAG